>OZ251576.1:0-3351395 GCA_965243795.1 Phototrophicaceae bacterium
CAATCAGTCCAAAGTGCGCCAACGGATGATAGACAGGCAATACACCGTAGGAAAAGATTCAGAGGTAATTATCAGAGACCGATTGGCGTATGAGATGACACAGCTTTTTTCAATCGGACAGCCATACTCCGAATCCCGTAAAGAAGATTTGTTCATTCAAGCTGAGCACCGTTATGCACAGAAGATTCGTCCCGGCTATAATGATAAAGGGAAGTTTGAACCATATGGTGATGTACTCGGCTGGTTTCAAATAATTGACTATGCAAAAGAAAAAAAGTTGCCGGTGATTATGGTTACTGATGATTCCAATTGGTTCGAGAAGGACGGTCGATTCAAGAGAACACCACCGGAACTCGTAAAGGAAATGCACGATAAAGCAGGTGTGGAGTTCCGTTTATACACATGTGAGCAATTCATAAATTTTGCCCGCCATTATCAGAGACCTCAGGAATTAGTTAAGCCTTTTGGAGAATTTTTCCGCCGTCTAAACTATCCAAAATTTTCCCCAGATCTTGGCAAGAGCGCAATGTTTTCTTCTCTACCAGCCATGCAACCGATTAGCGAAAGATTCGCCGCACTAACAGCTATGCAACCGATTGGAGGAGGATTATCTCCCCTAACAGCAATGAACTCAGACTTCAAGAACATAGGATTATTTACTCAAAAACAATACAATCCATTAACGTGGCCCGTTATTGATGGTGCGAGACCATTTGATCAACTGGACATCGTTAAGAAAATAGCAGACTTGCATACTCCAATTCCAATAAACAGGAGATTTGACGAAATCCTGAACAAACCATATAT
This sequence comes from Phototrophicaceae bacterium, assembly GCA_965243795.1. Classification (GTDB taxonomy): domain Bacteria; phylum Chloroflexota; class Anaerolineae; order Aggregatilineales; family Phototrophicaceae; genus UBA6055. The sequence continues at coordinate 808 of OZ251576.1, forward strand.
GCAAACCGAGTTTCTCGACACTATAGGGCATAATTCATTCCGTGATATAGTGTCCGACACTTTTATGCCAGAAATGGCTAGGCGAAACATGGAATCGTTTATAGCGAGAGATGTTGTGCTAGGACGGAAGTTGTCGAGATGGATGATGGAACTGGAACAAGATGCACAAAATCCTGTGATGCTCGCGATAGATTCAGCTTTGGGATCACATAATCCTATGAAGTCCATAGAAGCTGTGTTAGCTTTGTATCCTCCGAAGCCCTTATCAGATGTGGTGCAAGATATACAAGATTCGTTGGCTTTGTTAGGATTACATAACCCTCCAAAGTCCATATCAGATATGTTAGCAGACGTGGATACGCATATAGAACGTATGAGGGAACAAGCAGGGTCGGCGCCCAAATTATCTTCTCAAATAAGCCCAACAAATGACGATGAAGGCGATGTGGCTGATGACAATGGCGATGATGACTCCACTTAATCCCCTCTGCGCCTCTGTGGCCTCTGTGGTAAAATCAATCCATTGCCCGCGATAAAAGCCAAAGGCAGCCCCGCATGAACCTTGTCGATTATGGGACGATTCTCATCCGCCGCGGCTGGATCATCATCCTGCTAGCCCTCATCGCCGCCGCCGCCGCCTTCCTCTTCAGCCGCCAGCTGGAGCCCGTCTACCGCGCCACGCAAAAAGTGCTGATTGTCCCCAGCCGCAGCGACTTCGGCCTCACCCAAGCCGCCATCCAAATCCTCAACAACCACGTCGCCTATCTCGATAGTTCCCTGCGCGCGGCCGAGGTTATCGACCGCTTGCAGCTGGATATGACCCCCGGGCAGCTGCGCGCGGATGTGACCATCGCCGCCGACCGAACCAGCCTAGTTATCCAGATCGACGCCGAACACAAAGCCCCGAACGAAGCCGCCCGCATCGCCGCCGCCTGGGGACAGTTATTGCTGGAATATCGCAATGACCTCAATCAGCAGGCGCGCCGCGAAGACCGCATCGAAGCCCGCTTGCAGGACAATCCGACGCCTTTCCGCGCCCGCCCCAATGTGACCATCAATACGCTGGTCGGCCTGCTCGCCGGCGCGTTTATGGGCGCGGTCATCGTCTTCGCGCTGGAATACATGGAAAGCAGCATCGTCCGCCGCCGCGAAGATATCGAATCGGTTATCGGTCTGCCGGTGCTGGCCGCGGTGCCGCCTGGCGATTAGGCATTGGTGAATTCGGCCAGCCTATCGGCGTCGACGTCTACGCCCAGGCCCGGCGCGGTCGGCACATCGACAAATCCGTCCACCGCCTGAAAACGCGGCGCCGTCAGTTGGTCGCGCAGGGGATTTTCCGAGCGATCCATCTCCAGCAAGGGATGCGGCATGGTCAGTCGGCCTGGCACAACGTCCAGCGTACTGACCAGATGCAGGCCGGCGGCAAAAGCGATGCCACTGCCCCAGCTGTGCGGGATGACGTTGGTCTGAAAGGCGTTGGCCAAGGCGGCGATGCGCTTGACTTCGGTTAATCCGCCGGCGCCGCAAATATCAGGCTGGGCGATATCGACGCATTGATTGGCCAGCAGATGCCGAAAGCCAGCCATCAGATACTCGCATTCGCCGCCGGCAATGGGAATATCGGTTCTTTGACGCAGTTCGCGATAGCCCTCATAATCCTCTGGCGAAAGCGGCTCCTCGAAAAATCGGATGTTCAGCGGCTCGACTTGGCGGGCAAAGGACAGCGCCTCACTGCGCGAATAGGCATGGTTGGCATCGACCATCAAGTCAATCTCATCGCCAATCGCCAGCCGCAGCGCCCGCGCATGACGCACATCTTGAGCGACGCCCAGCCCGACCTTCATCTTCAGGGCTTGATAACCCTGCGCGGCATAGGTTTTCGCTTCGTCGATGAGCTTGCCCGGCAGATCGTCAGTATCGGTGAAATACATCCCAGTGGCATACACCTGGATTTTATCGCGCCGCCGTCCGCCCAGCAGAACTGACACTGGCTGATTCAGCAGTTTGCCGCGCAAATCCCAGAGCGCAATGTCAACCGCGCTGATGGCCGCCACCAGCACGCCGCGCCGCGCATAATCCAGCGATTGTCGGTGCATTCTGCTCCAGATGGCCTCCACATGGAGCGGATCTTCCCCGATGACCAAGGGCGTCAGATAGGCGATGCCAGCTTGAATCACGCCAGCCGGGCCATAGCCTTCGCCCCAGCCATAGCTGCCATCGGCCGCCGTGATTTTCACCAGACAGACCTGGCGGCGGTCGAAGCCAAATTGGGAAAAATAAAAGGGGGTTTCCAATCGCTGTTCGGCAATATACGTTTCAATCCGTTCAATTTTCATGTTTGCCCGCGCTTTCCGTTTGTTTGCCATTGCCTTGCAGTGTAACGAATTTCGCTTGCAAATTCGCCTGGAAAATCGCATAATCAGAGGCAGCTGACCGCTTCAAGCCGCGTTCGAGGTGAGGTATGCTCCAAGTTCGCTGTCGTCTTATCCTCTTGATGTGTTTGGGATTGCTCACCGCTTGCAGTCTGGCCCAGCCGACGCCAACGCCGCTGCCAACGCCCGATATTCCTCAAGTTGAGATTTTGTCGCCGGCCAACAATCAGCAAGTTCTGGAAGGCCTTGACTTTGACCTTGATATTTTGGCCTCTGATTCATCGTCAGGCATTCAGAAGATCGAGATGTACGTCGATGAAGCCCTCATCAACACGGCCGAGCCAGTTGATGGGCCGGCGCCGATTTTTCGTGTGACCATGAATTGGCTGGCGCGCGGACTCGGTTTTCATGTCATCCACGCTATCGCTTATCGGCCCGATGAGACGCCCAGCGATGAAAGTCGAATCACGCTTGAGGTCATTCCGCGCCCTACAGATTGAGCAGGCCGCCCTTCCGACGGTGTCCATAGGTCGGCAGGTTCAGCGGCGCGTCCGCCAGCAGATTTTCGATGCTGTAGCCCTGAATGACGGGATACGCGCCGAACACATCGGCAAAGGTATCGCGGCTGCGCTGATTGTCGACTGTCCGCATATACCGCTCAAAGCAGACCATCACGCCGGCCGTCACGCCCAGTCGGTCGACCGTTTCGCGCAGGGCGCGCACGGAATCGGGAGTCACTTTGCCGCCCTTGACCTGGACAACGGCGTATTCGGCTTTGGCGACTTTTTTGGGGGCAAAGCGATAGAACTTGAGCAGGCCGTCGACGCCGCCATCCGCGCCGCGTTCACCTGGCTGACGGAACATCCCCTCGGCGCCGATGAAGCCGCAGACCCACTTCTCGAACTCAAACTTGTCGCGCTGGGCCAGGGCGCGGGCATCTTCAATCGTATGGGGGATGCCGCGGATAACGATGTCGCTTTTTGTCAAAGCTGGGTGGAAGTTATCGATCATGCGCTCGCGGATGAGGCCGGTCGAAAAGGGTGATATATCAATGCCGATCCACTTGCGCTTCAAGTTCTCGGCGGCGTGAACGGTTGTGCCACAGCCGCAGAAGGGGTCAAGCACAACGGCGCCTGGGTTGGACGATGCCTTGATGATTCGTTCTAAGAGGGCAAGTGGTTTCTGCGTGGGATAGCCGAGTCGTTCTTTGCTTGTACCCTGAACAAACGGGATTCGCAATACGCCATCAGCGCGCCCTTTTTTCATATACGCCCGGCGTACCTTTCCACTGCGCTCCTTGTATATTTTGTACCGCCTGCCGTCATCATCTATCTTGTCATAACGCCTGACAGCCTTGTCATCATACTCAAATAAGGTAGCGTCAGGATCGAAAAACCATGATTTTCCCTTAGTATAAAAGAGTATTTTGTCGTGATTCCGCGGCCAAGTTTTTTTCCCAGCGTGTGGTTTGAAATAATACCATACAATTTCATTCCGAAAGTTGTTGGGACTGAACACAGCATCCATCAACAATTTCAAATAATGTCCGGCAGTCGGGTCGCAATGCAGATAAATACTGCCCGTCTCTTTCAGCACACGGCGCATCGCCAATAGACGCCGCGACATATTGATGAGATAGGCCGCCAGACTCGGTTTTCGGCTCCGTCCGCCGCCAGTCTCGACTTCCTGGGCGAATTTGACAATCGCCGCCAATGAACGCGTGCGCGGATCGTCTTCCATTTGTTCCAGCCGCGCATTGTCATCGGCCGTCCATTCCCATGTATCTTTGAAGGCTTCGACTGGCTTGAGGCTTTTGTCGCGCCCTTTGAACGGCAGATTGTAATTGCTGTTGGAATTGAAGGGCGGATCCAGATAAATCAGGTCAATCGATTCATCGGGCAGTTCATTTTCATCGTTCAGAACGTCCAGACAGTCGGCGGCATACAAAATTCGGTTCATGCCAAGCAGCCCCGCAAAACAAGCCAAAACAGGCCGGTATTCCAAGACGCTCAAAAAAGGGGTACACTTCGCACTGAAAACCTTCGGGTTTTCAAGAAGTTTGCGTTTCCGGTGGCAGAAATTGGTTAGCGTCCGACTCTGCCACCGGAACCTCTATCGCAGGTCATGGAAGACCATATCTATAAACTAACACAGGATTCAAATTCCTGCAAGCCGTTTCTGGCCAGATTTTATCGCTTGCATAATTTTAGCAAGCTGTTATCATTCTTTGGCGATCTTAAATTGAAAGGGCAAATGACAATGAGCGAAGTACATGAAAGATCACAAGAGGAGCATAGATATGATATTTTACTCTCTTCCATTCATTGTAATGCAAGCGAGGGGATAAGGTTGGCAAATTCATATTTATGTCCATATCCATCAGGATATTACCATATTTCTGGTAATAATCCTTTTGAACAAGATCATAAATGGCAGAGTGAAGGCGATAAAAAGGAATGGGAAAATGCTCTTAACGATAATTATGGGTCTGTCCTGTGCATAGACATAAACCCTGATAAGGACGCGGATAGTTCTAACTTTGAGTATGAGCTTAATAATTCATTGAATGCTCTAAACATAGTAGCAGAGTTGCCTCTAACTTATGGAGAGAAAGTTACATATAAAGGCCACGATAAGACAACTTCGGAGTTTAACAAACCTATAATAGTTGGGCAAATGTCACCACAGCTTGTTCTTCCAACAATTCTTTCAGTAGGAAAATCTACAAAGGGAAGAGCGCCTAGTCTGAATTTTAGACCAGGGCTTTATATTCGCGATCTCCCTCCCGTTTATATTAACGAGAGAGATAAAACTATTATTGAAGATAACGGTTTTTTAGATAATATAAATTATCATTACGGGCAGGAGAGAGTTAATGGTGGATACCACCAAATATCTTCTAATATCATTGGGGCGATAGAGGACTACAATCAATCGGGCCTGTTTTACGATAAACGTTCTTTGTATAAATACTTGATAGCATTTGAAAATGCCCTTTTAGGTACTGCAAACAGAATGACAGATGTAGATGCAGAACAATTATCTATAATCGCCGGATATAGTTATGTACTGATGAGAGATTATTTGATTAAACTTGAAGCACCAGAATTTGAAAGACTTCGTAAATTTTATAATCAATTAAAACATGGCAATAAACTGGACACCAGGGAAATAACCCAAGAAGATATAGGAAAAGCAAAATTGTTAGCGCGTAGTGCGATAATTGTAGTTGCTAAAATTGCTCGTGATAATGAGTGGCAACACTGGAATGAATCCAAAAATTGGATAAATGATTTACGCAATAGCGTTGATTACCGACGGAAGGTTTTAGGGGAATGGGCATAGGCGATACAAGGAGACAAGTCCATGACTGCCGCCAACACAAATGCGCGCCCCGCCGCAAAACCCGGCCTGTCGGCAAATAACTCTGATGAGCCGACCAAAGCTGAAATTCGGGATGACTTGAAGATCGCCTTTCAGCAGATGCGGGCTGGAAAAGGCCGACCAGCGAGAGTGGCATTGGCGGAAATACGGCGCGAAATCCAGCAGTCTCATTAAGTGACAAAGAATCATAAACAGCGCCGTCTCTCATCTCCTCTGCTCCTCTGTGGTAAAAAATGAAGCCGCCCTTTGGATGTGCAAATCAACAGTCTGCGTTACAATCAGACTATGAACATCGAATTGCGGAACATCCATAAGCGATTTGGCGTCATTCAGGCCAACCGCAGCATCAGCGTTACCTTTGGCGAGGGGCGGATTGTCGGCATTCTTGGCGAAAACGGCGCCGGCAAATCGACTCTGATGAAAATTCTGTCGGGCTTTCAGCCAGCCGACGAAGGCGATATTCTGATTGACAGCGAGGTCATCGACTACACTGGGCCGACGGCGGCCATCGCCAACGGCATCGGTATGCTTCAGCAAGATCCGCTGGATGTCGGCGCCTTTACCGTGCTGGAAAATTTTATTTATGGCGGCGGCGAAGGCATCCGACTGCGACGGCGGCAGGCCGAAGCCACTCTGGACGAGTTGACGCGGCGCTTTGGCTTTGCGCTTGATCCGCATCAGCCGATTGACAGTCTGCTCATCGCCCAGCGTCAGCAGTTGGAAATCATTCGTCTGCTGGCTTTGGGGGTCGAGACGCTGATTCTGGATGAGCCGACCACTGGCATTTCCGCCGAGCAGAAAGTGATTTTGTTTGAGGCGCTGCGAAAGCTGGCGAGAGACGAGGGCATGATTGTCCTGCTGGTTTCGCACAAGCTGGAGGATGTCATTGAACTCTGCGATGAGGTGGTCGTTCTGCGGGCTGGCGCGCTGGTTGGGGCTATGGATATGCCGGCCGCTGACGAGGGCTTGACCGACGCCGTTATCGCCGCCACCAAACAGCAGTTGGTGACGCTCATGTTTGGCGAGGAACTGCGGTCGCAAAGCCGCCAGCGAATTGAATGGGGCGAGCCGATTCTGGTCGCCGACAAACTGCGGATACATGATCCGCGGCTGGACATGCAAGCCATTTCGATGACTGTCCGCGCCGGCGAGATTATCGGACTGGCCGGCCTGGATGGCAGCGGTCAGGAACTGTTTATGCGCGCCTGCGTCCGTTTGCAGCGCACGGTCGGCGGCCGTCTGCATCTCAATGGCGACAATATCCTCAATGCCAGCTATCGTCAGCTTTTCCACCGCGGCTGTGTGTTTGGCGCCGCTGGCCGCCTTGAAGAAGGCCTGATTGCCGGCCTGACCTTGACCGAACACATGGCGCTGGTCGCCGACGATCAGATAGGGATTGACTGGAAGCTGATGCAGCAGCGCGCCCATTCACAGATTGAACGCTATCGCATCAAAGGGCGGCCGGATGATGCCATCGAACAGCTTTCCGGCGGCAACCAGCAGCGCGTGCTGATTGGACTTCTGCCCGACGAACCGCAGCTTTTGGCGCTGGAACAGCCGACGCGCGGCCTGGACGTCGATTCGGCGCGCTGGATTTGGACGCAGCTTTTGCAGAGATGTCAACAGGGCGCGGCGATCATTTTCAACTCGGCCGAGTTGGATGAACTGGTGACCTACAGTGACCGCATCTTTGTATTTTATGCTGGGCGAGTCCACGAAGTCGCGGACGTCAGCCAGACCAGCATCGACGAACTGGGCCATTTGATTGGCGGGGAATTTTAGCCGCGGTTTTTTCAGACATTTCAGGAGACCTCTTCATGCCGCTCACCGATAAACACACCGACACCAAAACCTATGATGACATTCTCAACGCTGGGCCGCCGGCCAATCAGCTGGCCAAGGAATTTCTGACGCCGACCGAACTGTTTTTCGTCCGCAATCACGCCAGCGTTCCTGATGTGAACCTTGAGAGCTATCGGCTGCGGGTGCATGGCCTGGTTTCCAAAACCCTGTCGCTAAGTCTGGACGATATCAAAAATAATTTCGAGAAGCGAACCCTGGCCGCCACTCTGCAATGCGCTGGCAATCGGCGCCGCGAACTGGTGGATTACAAGCCGATTGACGACCAGCTGGCTTGGGGGATTGAAGCCATTGGCACGGCTGAATGGGGCGGCGTGCGGCTGGGTGATGCGCTGAAGGTGGCCGGACTGCAAAGTGACAAGGCGCGTCATGCCGCGTTTCTGGGCCTGGACAGCATCCTGCACGACGGCGAACGCGAGGCTTATGGCAGTTCGATTCCGATGGACAAGGCATTGGCCGGCGAGGCGCTGCTGGCTTATGAGATGAACGGCGAGGCGCTTCCGCTTGTGCATGGCGCTCCCTTGCGGGTGGTTGTGCCGGGTTACATCGGCGCCCGCAGCGTCAAGTGGCTAAGCGAAATCATCATCCAGCAAGACCCGTCCGACAATTATTTTCAGCAGGTCGCCTACAAGCTGTTTCCACCGAGCATCGACATGGGCAACGTCAATTATGAAGATGGCATGCAGCTGACCAAACTGCCGGTGAATTCGGTGATTGTCCGCCCAGAAGACCGCAGCTTGATGAGGGCCGGCAAGGTTATGGTCGAGGGCTATGCTATGAGCGACGGCGAACATGAGATTAGCTGGGTGGATGTGTCGGCCGACGGCGGCGCGAGCTGGCGGCGGGCCGATTTTCTGAATGATCCGCAGCGTTGGACTTGGCAGCTGTGGCGGGCCGAATTTGATTTGCCGCAGGGACAGCATGAATTGGTCGTGCGCGCTTGGGACACCGCCGCCAATTCCCAGCCCGAAACCATCGCCAGCACCTGGAACTTCAAGGGCTATGTCAACAACGCCTGGCACCGCGTTAAGATTACGCTGAAGTGAGGAGGACATAATGGCGAAAGCTGACGATTTTTACCAGAAAGTAATCGAGAAAAACACGTTCTATTACTTCAATCAAGATTTTGAAGAACGGTATGGCGCCGAGCAGATCGGATCGCTGCGCGGTCTGCTTTACAATCTCTTTTTGGCAGTCAAATCTGACCGCGCCATACAGAAGGGCCATGTTGACAAACTATTGCGGCAGCATAATGGCTTGCGCGCAGTTTTGGCATTGAACGGATTCTCGCATGAGCAGCTTAAACGCGTTACGACTATGGCGCGAGTCTTGAATGATCAAACACTCAACGAACTCATCAACCGCGCCGACTGGGGGATTGAAGACGATCTCGATCCAGCCAACGTCTCTGAATGGACGACAAGCAGAATAGACCGCGAAGTGATGACGAACAGCGCATTTCGAGCGGGGATGGTCAATTTATTCTTTGATGGAATCAATAATCCTTGCCTGCAAAGGTACTTGCCGCCTTTTGAACTGCATAAACTGACTTCGGAAAAGCTAAGTTTTGACACCGCCGCTTTTTTGGATACGTTGGTAAGATACAAAGAGAAGGGGTCATATTCTGGCAAGACGGCAAACAATCCAGAGGAGGAAATCAGGCAGATATTGCGCGATAATGACCTGTCCTATAAATCGGGTATCAAATTGAATCGATTCCTGAATCTGAATGATGCCAGCAGTCGCACAATGGATTTTATCGTTCCTGGCCAAGACGATCCGCGAATGCTGATAGAAAGTTCGTTTCTGTCGACGACAAGTTCCGGGCAGGGCGATAAAGCCAAGGCAATGGCAAGCATCAAGGATCGGCTGAAAACACTTTATCCAAGAGCTTTGTTCATTGGCTTCGTTGACGGGATCGGATGGTATGTACGCAAAAAAGATTTAGCCGTTATGGTATCGGCATTCGACGACGTATTTACCTATCATCCCGACGAGCTTGCCAGATTTCGCAAACTATTAACGGATACCTTTCATCTATGAAACGAAACACAATCATACACGGCGACTGCCTTGAGCATCTGCGCGGGATTCCTGATGAAAGCGTGGACGTTACATTTGCCGATCCGCCCTTCAACCTAAAGAAAAAATACAGTTCCTATCGCGACAATCTTGATGTGGCGCAATACGTCGAATGGTGCGATCTCTGGCTGAAGGAACTGGCGCGGGTCACAAAACCCACAGGAAGCATCTTTATCCACAACATACCGCGCTGGCTGACCTATTACAGTTCACTGCTGAATCAGATTGCTGACTTCAAACATTGGATTGCCTGGGAAGCCATGAGTACGCCGCTGGGCAAAACGCTGCTGCCGACGCACTACGGCATTCTGTATTACGCAAAAGACGCCAGCCAACTCAAGTTCTATGATATTCGCTATCCTCATCACAGATGCCGCAAATGCAAGATTCTGCGTAAAGATTACGGCGGCAAAAAAGTCAGGCTTCATCCATTTGGGCCCATTGTTTCCGATGTATGGACAGATTTGCATCGCATTAAACACAATAAACGCCGCGACAAACACCCCTGCCAACTCCCGATCCATCTGCTTGAGCGGATTATTCTGATGAGCACTGATGAAGGCGATGTCATACTGGATCCATTTATGGGAACGGGGACAACCGCCGTCGCCGCAAAACGACTCGGCAGGGATTATATCGGCATCGAGATTGATTCAGATTATGTGCAGATCGCCGCCGACCATCTTAACGATATTGAATCCCATTCAAAAATCGGCGATTCCTGGGTGAGTTTGTATCTTGACCAAGTTGCGACTTTAAGAGACCGCGATTGGGATGAACTGCAGCATCATTTTGAGATTCCCCAACCGCTGAAGGAAATTGATCAGTCCTCTATTGTTTATAAGAACGGCAAGCTGAAAGCCATCGAAAAATCGCTGTACAAGCAGGGTGATAAAAACCCGCCTCAATTAAAACTAATGGAAAATCAGGCGGGCTTGAGCCATGAATGGCTTTTTTAGCGGGAAAAGTTCTATGAAAAATCCAAAATCACTCGCCATCCAAATCGCCTTCCTGCTCATTCCCATCTTCATCTCGCTGCTCTTCGCGGCTTTGCTGGTGAGCGCGGTCGGACGCGACCCGCTGGATGTGGTCGATGCCTTGTGGAAAGGCGCGTTCAAGGATTCGCGCAAGGTCGGCGGCGTCGTCAATTTCTGGATTCCACTGACCCTCGTCAGTATCGGCCTGGTCGTGACCTTTCGCGCCGGCCTGTGGAACATCGGCGTCGAAGGCCAGATGATGATGGGCGCGCTCTTCGCCAGCTGGGGCGCGCAGTTCATCCTGCCGGACGAAAGCCTGTCACCGCTGCTTAACATCGTGCTGATTGCCCTGTCGGCGCTGGGCGGCATGTTCTGGGCATTTTTGGTCGGGGCGCTCAAAGTGCGGCTGGGCGTCAATGAGATCTTTGGCGGCGTGGCGCTCAATGCCCTGGTCAATGTCATCTCGATCTATATGATTTCGGGCCCCTGGCAGCCGCGCATCGGCGGTTCAGCGCAAGGCACCGAACCCTTTCCCACCGCCGCCCTGCTGCCCGAACATTCAACGCAATTCCCGGTCAATCTCTTTATGATTGGGCTGGTCTTGGCTGCCTTTGCCATAGTTTTGATTATGCTCAACGCCACGCGCTGGGGCTTGAACCTGAAAGCGGTCGGCAAAAATATGCGATCAGCGCGTCTGCTGGGCGTCGCCACCGAACGCACCTCAATGAGCGCTCTGCTGGTCTGCGGCGCGCTGGCTGGCATGGCCGGCGCCTACCGCGTCCTGTTCACCTTTGATAACCTGCGTCCGCTGTCCTCGGGTGGCATCGGCTTTTTGGGCCTGCTGGTCGTGCTGCTGTTGAGTATTCGTCTGCTGTGGGTGCCGCTCATCGCCTTCGCCTTCGCCGCCATCCTGACCGGCAGCACCCGACTGCAAATCACACTCAAGCTGGATTCATCGCTGGCTGGCGTGCTGCAAGGGACGCTGGTCTTGGCCGTCATCCTCTTCCAAGGCGTGCAAGAGGTCTTTTTCCCGCAGGCGCCGGACGATGATGAGACCGACGAATCCAACATAAGAACGACCGTTTGAGATGAGAAACACGCGATGAACGAAGAATTTCTGAACACGCTCGGCAGCATTATCGGCACAGCCACGCCGCTGGTCATCGCCAGTCTGGGCGAAACCATCACCGAACGCGCCGGCGTCGTCAATCTGTCGCTGGATGGCAGCCTGGCGCTGGCCGCTGTCCTGGGATTCGCCGCCGCCTGGACCGCGCAGGAAGCCGGCGTATTGGATGTGCCGATGCAGATCGCGCTGGGCATCGCCGTCGCCATGCTGGTCGGCGCGCTGATTGCCCTGCTGATTGGATTTTCCAACATCAAGCTGCGCCGCGACCAAGTAGCGGTCGGCTTTGTGCTAACTTTGCTGGCCGCTGACCTGGCGCGCTTTCTGGGCGCTGATTTCACCCGCATCCCCGGCCCCCAAATCACCCGCCTGTCCCTGCCGATTCTGGAAAACATCCCCATCTTAGGCCCGATATTTTTCCGCCAAAATGTTCTGGTCTATTTCAGCTATCTGCTGATGTTTGTCATCTGGTTTTGGCTGTTTCGGACACGCGGCGGACTGGCTTTGCGCGCCATCGGTGAACGTCCCGAAGCCGCCTATGCCCGCGGCGCCAAAGTCCAAGCCCTGCGCTATTGGTACACCTTTCTTGGCGGCGCACTGGTCGGCTTGGCCGGCGCTGCTTATTCGCTCAATGTCAAGCCCGGCTGGTCAAGTCCGCCGGCCATGCAGGGCGACGGCTGGATTGCCTTGGCGATAGTCATCTTTGGCGGCTGGCATCCTTTTCGCGCGGCTCTCGGCGCCTATCTTTTCGCTGCCCTGCGCGCCGTCTCCACCAACATTCAGACCAATGGGCTGTTCATCTTCGGGCAGGAAATCAGCTTCCCCTTTGTGCTGCTCAACACCCTGCCCTGGCTGCTGATGATTTTGACTTTGCTGATGGTCAGCGGCGGCTTTACTGAACGTCTGCTGCAATATATGCCGCGCGCGGTGCAGCGGCGTTTGCGCGCTTTCCTGCGCTCTGATCCGCCCAAGGCCCTGGCCACGCGCTTTGAGATGGAGTGATGGGCAAGAAAAAGAAGCGAAAAAAAGGCAGAATTCGGCCGCTGGCCTTGTGCGTCTTTCGGCGCGGGGACAAAATTTTCCTGGCTGAAGGCTATGATTCGCATGAAGACAAGGTGTTTTATCGGCCCATCGGCGGCAAAATTGAGTTTGGCGAACGCGGACATGAGACGGTTGCCCGCGAGGTGATGGAAGAGATCCAGGCCGCCGTCAGCGATGTGATTTATCTGGGCGCGCTGGAAAACATCTTCCGCTTTGAAGGCCAGCCCGGCCACGAGATCGCCCTGATTTATGACGGCCGTTTTACCGATGTCAGCCTTAACCAGGACGATGCCGTTTTGCAGGGCCGAGATGATGGTGGCATCCTCTATCATGGCCGCTGGAAAACGCTCGATTTCTTCCGCAGGGTTTCGGCGCCGCCGCTCTATCCTGATGGTCTGCTTGAATTGCTGGACACTGCTCGGCCTTAAACCCTTATGGCATCACAACCCCTTCGCAGTCCGACCAGTCACCGCTGATTTCAAAGGCGGCCAGGCAGTCGCTTAACATGGCGCCGACTTTCTGATGACCAGCGCTGTTCCAATGTGAGTTGGAATTGCTTGGCAGATCATAATCAAGTTCGGCGTCAAGCGCATGGATTGGAGTGAGATAAGGCATCTCCAGTTCCTCAAATAATCGCAGCGCCGTTTGATAGCGCAGGCCCGGGGAGATGGTATCGGATCGAAATGGAATCAACAGAACCAGCAAAGCTGTATCCTGCGCGGCGGCCGCTTCGCGCAAGAGTCGCAGATATTCGCGCGTGGCATTCACCTCGCCTGAATCTATATTATTTCCTTTCATCTCCCAGTACACGAGATCAATCGCATGCAGCGCCAGCCTCCCTAGACGGGTGCGCCCAATCCGCTCTTGGATGCCATTGGTCGGCGGCGCAAGGCCATGCACGTAGTAATAGGTCGTATGCGCGTCCAGCTTCATCCCATTCCTCGATGCGATCATCCCATACTGCCAGGCAAATCGGCGGCCTATTATCCGCCCGTTAAGCGACTGCTGCTCATTGTCATCAAAATCATTCATATAGAAGCCAAGAACAGTGATTTGCGGCCGAAGCGACGGCGCATACGTCTGAAACAAGGTCCAGGCGCGGTTTGTCCCATTGCCAGGCATCCCCATATTCCAGATGACGGTCTGCGGGAAGTTCGCTTTGACGGTCTCGACGTACGACTTGCCAATATCAGCCACCAGACCAAAGGTGAACGAATCGCCTAAGAATAAAAGCCGCGGCCGTTCATCAAAGCCCCTCGACATGAAATTCTGCTTATCCAAGGCCATCGCCTCCTGGACAAAGCCGCAGCTAAGTTCATCACAAGTCCACCATGGCGCCTCTTCAATGGGTAGGCCCCGAATATCCGGCGGATAATAAACAGGAAAGTCGCCAGCCGTCAAAATCAACTCCAGCGCCAGCAGCGTAACCAGGCTGATGAGCAGCGCCGTCCGCCAATGCTCCCGAATATCTGCCCAAACCCGCCGCCGCGCATCGCCGCGCCGCAAACGAAAGCACATCAGGAACAGCAGCAAGCCGCCGACAATCAGCAGCAGCTGCGACAGCCCCAAGCCATCAAAGGTCTGTGCGAAAAAATAATCGAGCCTCAAACCGAACAGCGCCAGCAGAATTCCCAGCCCAGCCAGCAAAATCAAGACGGTATTCAAAACAGCTGACTTGACTGACAATGCAGCCTGCCCTTTCCATACAGCGCGCGCGGCAGCAAAGTATAGGCGAATTCCCAACTGACTGCTATAATCGTTTTGGACAATCGCCAACAGGAACGGGACGATGGACATTCGAGCGGCGGTTCCGGCGGCCCTTCGACACCATGCCGAAACAAACGACAAGCTCTGGGCGCATCTGGTCTCGCTTGTGATCAGCCCGCCGGTGGTTTGGGGCATCTGGGCTTTTTTGATTGCGCTGTCCGTGACACCCGCGCGCCTCGCCGCCCTGGTCTACGCCGCCATTTTTACCCTCATGGTCTGCATTCTGCCGATTTTATTCGTCGCCTGCATGGTCAAGCTGGGCAGAATTGGCGATCTGCACATGCGCGAAAGCCGCGAACGCTACATCCCCTATCTCATCGCCATCATCGGCGGCATCCTAACTGAAATCATCTTCCTGCGATCCGGCGCCCATCCAGCCCTGCTCATCGTCGCCCTGGTCAGCATTGTTGAACTGACGCTGATGCTGCTGGGGACTTTTTTCATTCATATCAGCCTGCATGCGATGGCCATGTCCAGCATCATTTCGGCGACGGCGATTCTGTTCGGATTCAGCCAAAGCCTGATGCTTATGCCGGTGATTTTGGCAGTGGTTTTGGCGCGGCTGGTTTTGGGCCGTCATACGCCGCTGCAAATCATGGCCGGCATCCTCATCGGCGCTCTGACACCTTTTGCCGTGATTGCCGCCCTGTCGCTGGTGATGTAATTCAAAGCCGCCATACGCGGGCCGTGCCGTCCCATGACCAGGACAAAATCCGCGTCCCATCCCGATTCCAAGCCGCCCCGCGCACCAGGCTGTCATGTCGAAAACGCCGCGGCGGCGAATCCCACAGGTAGAGGTAAATATGCGACCAGGACAGCGCCCGCGATTCATCCCTGTTCCAGCTTGCGCCGACAACCCAGTCTTCATGCCGCAGCGCTTGCTGTGACTGCCCGTCACTGCTGGAGCGAATATGCACGGTGTCATCGCCGGCCCAAGACATATAGCGCGATTCGTCGCCTGACCAGATGGCGCCCTGGACGAAGCTGCGGTGCCGCGCATGGCTGACCGACCGCCGACCGACGCCAAGGCCATCCGTCTCATAGACAAACACGCTGCCATCCCTGTACCAGGCCAGCAGCCGCGTATCATCGCGATTCCAGGCCAAGCCCAGCATCATCCCGCGATGCGGCAGTGAAAACGCGGCGGTGGATTCCCCTGTTTCAAGCGTCCAGACGACAACGCGCCCATCCTCTGACCAAGCCCGCACCTGCGATCCATCGGCGCTCCAGCCGGCCCCTCGAACCGCGCCTGAACGAGTCACGCTCAAGCGGGTTTCGCCATCGGCCAGCGACAGAACCGTTCCCTGGCCGGCATCGGTGAAGACAAAAGCCAGGCTCTCATCAACGTTCAAGTCCAGCGCCAGCGGCCGTCCCTCCAGCTGCCAGCTTTGCAGACGCTCACCGTCGGTCGCCGCGCTGTACAGCGTCCGGCCGCTTTCATCCGCCGAAAGAATGGCCGCGCCATCGTTATGCCAAACCGCGTGCGTAAGCGGCTCGCCCTGATGATCGACAGCCAGCAGAAGTTCGCCCTCATCGGCCGACCAAAGCCGCGCCTGGCCATCCTCGGCGGCGGTCAGAATTTGTCTCTCATCCGGACTCCAGGCGGCGCTCACCACGCCGGCGTCATGGGCCAGCGTCAAATCGGCCGCGGTCTCTTGCGCCGACAGGGGGACAATCATCAGCAGGCACAGTAAAACAAGCGCAAAACGAATCATCGACAGCCTCGCTTCCATCGGTCAGGTTTATCATCCCAGCATAGCATAAAAATGTTAAAAACGGATGACGCAGATGAGCCAGCCCTTCCCTTGCCAGGCCATGCGCCGCCGAGTATCATTGCATTATGGACAAGCGCGCGCAAGGTGATGAAATGACCCGTCCCAATATCCTGTTTATGATTGCCGATGACCACCGCTTTTCCGCTATCCACAGCTTAGGCCTGGAAAAAGCGGTCACGCCCACCCTTGATCAGTTGATGGCCGACGGCGCCGCCTTTACCCAGGCGCACATCATGGGATCGACCTCCGGCGCGGTCTGCATGCCCAGCCGCGGGATGCTGATGAGCGGACGCAATCTCTTCGCCACGCCCGACCCGCTGCCGGATGATATTCCACTCCTGCCCGAACTGCTGCGGCAAAGCGGCTATACGACATTCAGCGCCGGCAAATGGCACAATCGCCGCGGGAGTTTCGCCCGCTGTTTCAGCGCCGCCGGCAAGACTTTTTTTGGCGGCATGTCTGACCAGTACGCCGTGCCAGTCCATGATTTTGACCCCAGCGGCGCCTATGACCCGCAAAGGGCCTACATCCCCGAAGGCTTTTCGACGACCCTGTTCACCGATGACGTCATCGATTTTCTGAATGGCCATCAGCCCGGCGATGATCCTTTCTTCGCTTATGTCGCCTATACATCGCCGCACGACCCGCGCACCCCGCCGCCGCCTTATGATGCGATGTATTCGCCAGATGATATCGACCTGCCGCCCAACTTCATGGCCGAACATCCTTTTGATTTGGGCGTCCGCGATATTCGCGACGAACTGCTGGCCGGTTATCCGCGCGCCGAGGCCGAAATACGTCAGCATATTGCCGACTATTACGGAATGATTTCACACATGGACGCCGAAATGGGACGCATCCTGGACACTTTGGATAACAAAAACCTGCGCGGCGATACTATCGTCATTTACACTTCCGACCATGGCCTGGGGGTCGGTCAGCACGGCCTGATGGGCAAGCAAAATCTATATGACCACAGTATGCGTATTCCGCTCATCATGCGCGGGCCGGGCATTCCCGCCGGCCGACAGTCGGATGCGCTGGTCTATCTGTTTGACCTGTTTCCAACACTTTGCGAACGGGCTGGCGTTCCCCTGCCTGAATCCAACGAAGGCCACAGCCTCAATCCCATATTGAGCGGTCTGACCAACCGACACCGCCGCTCCATTTTCTCGGCCTATCAGGGCGTCTTTGGGCCGCCGCAAGGCCAGCCCTGCCAGCGCAGTGTCAAAGATGAGCGTTACAAGCTGATCCAATCGATCCTCGCCGGCCACGTCACCTGGCAGCTGTTTGACTTGTTGGCTGATCCTTGGGAAACTGAAAATCTGGTCGATGAGGCGGGCTATGGCGATATTGTCCGGCGCCTGCGGGAAAGTCTGCGCGGCTGGCAGCATTGCGTCAATGATCCGCTACTGCAAGATGATGGATAAACACCATAAGTTGGAGGACGATGATGAGTACAGAGATTCGCATTAACGGGCAGCGCTTGTGGGACAGCATCATGGAAATGGCGAAAATTGGCGCCACGGCAAAGGGCGGCAGTCATCGCCTGACCCTAAGCGACGAAGACAAAGCCGGGCGCGATCTGTTCGCCGCCTGGTGCGCCGATGCTGGCCTGACGATGACGGTTGACCAGATGGGCGATATGTTTGCCCGACGGGCCGGCCAGGACAATGACCAGTTGCCGGTGGCGATGGGCAGTCACCTCGATACCCAGCCCTACGGCGGCAAATTCGATGGCGTCTTTGGCGTCCTGGTCGGCCTGGAAGTCATCCGCACTCTGAACGACCGCGGCATCGCGACTCTGGCGCCGCTGGAAGTCGTCAACTGGACAAATGAGGAAGGCGCGCGCTTTGCCCCGGCCATGCTGGCATCGGGCGTGTATGCCGGCGTCTATGATTTGGATTGGGCGCAGGCGCGGCAGGCCGTCGACGGCGGAGTCACTGTGCTGGACGAACTGAAACGCATCGGCTATCACGGCGATTTACCCGTCCGCGAACACCCTTTCAAAGCCTTCTTTGAGTGCCACATTGAACAAGGCCCGATTCTCGATGACGGCGGCATCTCGGTTGGCGTGGTCAATACGGCGCAGGGCTTTCGCTGGTATGACATTTCGCTGGAGGGCTTTGCATCGCACACTGGCTCAACGCCTATGGCTGGTCGGCGCAATGCTCTGCTCGGCATGGCCAAAATCGTCCAGGCTGTGGATGACATCGCGCATGAACACGCTCCGCTGGCCCGCGGCACCGTCGGCGGCCAAGTCGAGGTATCGCCTGGCTCGCGCAACATCATCCCCGGCCGCGTCCATTTCACTGTCGATATGCGCCATCCTGACACCGATACTCTGGCCGCGATGGACGCCGCCCTGCGGACCGTCTGCCAAGAAGCGGCGGCCGACGTCGGCTTGAAACTGTCACTGGAGCAGATTTCCTACACCGCGCCGCTGGCCTTTGATGAAGGCTGCGTGGCCGCGGTCAAGCAGGCCTGCGAGAGGCTGAACGTATCGCATCAGTACATCACCTCTGGCGCCGGCCATGACGCCTGCCATGTGGCCGAAACCGCGCCGACGGCCATGCTGTTCGCGCCCTGCAAGGATGGCATCAGCCACCACGAATCGGAGAGCGCGGCGGCGGCCGACCTGGAAGCGGTTGGCAACGTTCTGCTCCACGCTGTGCTGGATTATGCCGGCATTGCCGAATAGCGACGACAGGCCGCCTCGCAAATGAACTGGCGCATCGCTGGAATCCTGCTCGGCATGCTGCTGGTGGTCGTCTTTGGCTTGAGTCTGGTCGAGCCAGCGGGTGATACGGCCCTTCGCGCCCGCACCCAGTTTGAAGCCGCCGCGCCGCCAGGGCCTATCAATGGCTATGCCCGCGCCATTGAGCCTTGGGACTGGCAATTCCCGCGCGACCATGGTTCACATCCCGATTTCCAGACCGAGTGGTGGTATTACACTGGCAATTTGGCGACCGCCGATGGCCGCCGCTTTGGCTATCAATTCACCATTTTCCGCCGCGCCATTTCTCCCCGCCAGCCGTCTTCCGATTCTGAATTCCGCGCCAGTCATATTTATATGGCGCATTTCACCATCAGCGACATCGCCAGCGAAGATTTTTACCATGCTGTCCGTTTCAGCCGCGGCGCGGCCGGCCTGGCCGGAGCGGTCACTGACCCGCGTTACCGCGTTTGGCTTGAAGATTGGCAGGTCGCCGCCGAAAATGATGATGCGACCCTTCAGCGCATTGCGGCCGACGACGACGGTTTCACTTTGAATGTCCAGCTTGAGCAGGTCAAACCGCCGGCGCTGCAAGGCAACCAGGGACTTAGCCCCAAGAGCGGTGAAATCGGCAATGCCAGCCATTATTACAGCCTGACCCGACTCGCGACCGAAGGGACGATTCGCATCGGCGGCGAGGCCTTTGCGGTTGACGGCAGCAGTTGGATGGATCATGAGTTCAGTACCAGCGCATTAGGCGAAGAGGCGCAAGGCTGGGATTGGTTCGGGCTGATTTTTGACAATAATACCGAATTGATGGTCGGGCAGATTCGTCAAAGCGGCGGCGCATTGGAGCCAGCATTTGGCGGCCTGCTGGTCTATCCCGATGGCAGCGCGCGCTACTTGAATTCGCGGGATTTTGTCATTCAGCCCACGGCCTTTTGGGTCAGCCCGCATACCGACGCCGAATATCCGGCCGGCTGGGACATCGAGATTTTGGGCGACGACGGCTTCAGCTTCACCGTTGCGCCCTTGCAGGCCGACCAAGAACTGCATGACAGCGACATCGCCTATTGGGAAGGCGCGGTGAGCGTCAGCGGCGATGTGCGCGGCTATGGCTATGCTGAACTGACTGGTTATGTCGACACCATGCAGAATCGCTTTTGAACCCCAGCGCTTCTAAGGCAGCCAGCCTGTTCCTGTGTATCATCCTCTGCTAACATTTTGACGTCATCCATCAAAGGACGGGCTATGAGACGGGCATTGATTACCGGCGGCGCCGGCTTCATCGGCAGTCATCTGTCGGAGCGGCTGCTTCAGAGCGGCTATCAGGTCACGGTTATTGACAATCTGTCGACTGGCCGCCTGCAAAACATCCAGCATCTCGCCAACAATCCCAGCTTCAGCTATGTCATTGAAGACATCCGCAACATCCACGTCATCGACCGTCTGGTCAGCGAATGCGACATCATCTTTCATCTGGCGGCGGCGGTCGGCGTCAGAAACATCATCGACCATCCCATCAACACCATTGAAGTCAACATCGGCGGCACCGAGATTATCCTCAAAACAGCCAGTCGATACCGGCGGCGCGTGATGCTGGCCTCGACTTCGGAGGTCTATGGCAAAGGCGCCAGTTTTCCCTTCAAAGAGGATGATGACACCCTTTTTGGGCCGACGGTTCGGAGCCGCTGGAGCTATGCGGCCTCCAAGGCGGTCGATGAGTTTTTGGCCTTTGCCTATCATGCTGAAATTGGGCTGTCCATCACCCTGTTTCGGCTGTTCAACACGGTCGGGCCGCGCCAGGTCGGGCAGTATGGCATGGTCGTGCCGCGCTTTGTCCGCTGGGCATTGGCCAATGAGACTATCCAGGTCTATGGCGACGGACAGCAGCAGCGATGCTTTGGCAATGTCTATGATGTGGCGCAGGCGATTCAAGGGCTGGCCGAAAGCGACGAAACCATTGGCGAACTGTACAATATCGGCAGCAGCGAGGAAATCAGCATCATGCAGCTGGCCGAACGGGTGCGCGACCGCGCCGACAGCGCCTCCGAAATCAAGCTGATCCCCTATGAGCAGGCTTATGCCCAGCCTGGATTTGAAGATTTTCGCCGCCGCGTGCCGAACACAGGCAAGATCCGCGCGGCCATCGGCTGGCGGCCAACGACCCCGCTGAACGACACCATCGACCAGATTATCCGCTATTATCAGGGCGAGATGTTCAAGGCATAAGGGAACCGGCCATGCACATCGCCATGAACGGCTGGTTTTGGGATCAAGAGTCGACCGGCAGCGGCCAATACCTGCGCCATTTGGTCAGGCATCTGAAAAAAGCCGCCCCCAACCTTGAACTGTCGCTTATCCTGCCGCCTCATATTCAGCGGCCGGACGACGTGGCAGACGGCGTTCAGATTATCCCAACTGGCGTCCGCAAGCAGTCCAGCAGACTGGGCAAAGTCTTCTTTGAACAGCGCACTTTTCCGCAGGCCGCCAAAAACGCAAACGCCGATCTCGCCCATGTCCCTTATTGGGGCGCGCCGCTGTCCTGCCCGATCAAACTGGTCACCTCGATTCTGGATGTGATTCCCCTGCAATTCCCCATCTATAATCAGGGTTTGCTCGCCCATCTCTATACCTCGCTGGTCAGCGCCACCGCCCGCGGCAGCAGTCATATCATCACCATCAGCGAAACCGCCAAACTCGATATCGAAGAGCATCTTAACATTCCCGAAGACCAAATCACTGTGACTTACCTGGCGGCGGATGAGCGTTTTCATCCCCGTTTGGACAGCCAACGCGACGAAGCCGTCCGCAGAAAATATGACCTGCCCGAACAGTTCGCGCTGTATCTGGGCGGCTTTGACTGGCGCAAACAGGTCAATACGCTGTTATTGGCTTATACCTATGTGGGCGAGGCTGACGGAGACGCTTTTCCGCTGGTTATCGCCGGGCAGGAACCCGATTGGGATGGACGTCTCTTCCCCGACCTGCGCCAATACAGCCGTCAGCTTAAGATCGAAGACTATGTGCGCTGGATTGGCTTTGTTGATGAGGCCGACAAGCCCTCGCTGTATCGCCTGGCCGATGTGTTTGTCTTTCCCAGCATTTACGAGGGCTTTGGCTTGATGGCGCTGGAAGCGATGGCATCCGGGACGCCGGTCGTCACCTCCAAGGCCATCGTCTTTGAGGAGGTGCTGGAAGAAGCCGCCTACATGGTGGACGATGCCCGTCAAATGGCCGGCGCTATTATTGCTCTGCTGATTCAACAGCCCCTCCGCGAGACCATGATCAACCAAGGGCTGGCGCTGGCAAGCCATTATTCCTGGCGCAAAACCGCCCGCGAAACCTTGGCCGTGTACGAACAGACGCTAAACAGTTAAACTGAATTCGCAACCCCAGCGAAGTCAACAGGACCAGTCCATGACACAGAAGCCCGACCGCCGCGACATGAGCTTGATGCAAAAGCTGTCCCTGCCCGAAGAGGCGCCGCCGTGGAGCCTCATCACCGCCGCCCTAACCGCCCTCGTCGCCCTCGTCAATCTGATATGGGTCGGGCCGGCGATGTCATCGCTGCTGCTGGGCAGCGCAGAGCCAACTCCTTTCCTGCTGATGCTTGGCTGGACGCTGGGGCTGGCCTTGACTTTGGCTTATGCGCTTGTCAATCGGCGCAGCAGTCCCGAAAGCTGGCAGGCGCTTCGTCTTCATCGGGGATTTTTGCCGCCGCAGATCGCGCTTCTGGTCGGAGTCGCCATCGCTCTCGCCGTCGATTTGGTCATCAGCCTGGCCAGCGGTCAATTCCTGCCCGTTCCCGAGATTTATGGTTTTCAGGCGCGGGGCCTGGCCGGCGCGGTCGTCGCCGCACTGCTGCTGGTCGCGGCGCAGCCCTTGGCCGAAAGCCTGGTCTTTCAGGCTGTGATTCTGCCCTCACTGCGCGCGAGGTTCGGGCCCTGGGGCGGAGTCGTCATCACCAGCGTTCTTTTTACCCTGCTGCATTATGCGGTGTTTTTCTCGCCTTATCAAGATTCCTACGGCTGGGCCACTCACAGCAGCGCGCTCTGGCATGGGATCGCCTATCCGATGCTGACTGGCTTGGCCTTCTGTCTGCTGAAAGTGTACACCAACTCCAGCCGCGCAGTGATTATCGGACGGGTCGGCGCCGGATTGGTCTTTCTGATGACGGCATTGGCGCTGGTTGGCGGCTAGAATTCCAATCCGATTCAATACCAATCCAATCCTTTCTAGTTTGGCAGCAGCACAAGCGAACCTGGGCTGTTGATCGAAACGCAGGTCTGTCCGTGAACCACAGTCGAATCCAGCGCGACTATCGACCGCGGCATCGTCCGCGCATCCAAGAATATCACGCGGCCGATCTGCGGGAAGCAGACTTCGACGCCCTGCTCGACGTAGCCATAGACGTCAAAGGCCTCTAAGAAGCCGGCGTCGATGATGGATTGAATGCCGATGCCGGCGCCGTCAAGCTGACGGAAATGGACGCCGCTGTCCAAGCCAAAAGCTGTGCGGAAAGTCGCGCCGGTCGCGGCCTGCAGGGCAACATGAGTGGCGGCGATTTGCGGGCGCGCGGTTGCTGTTGCCGTTGGCGCTGCCGCCTTGGCCTTCTTTTTCCGAGGGACTGGGGTAGGAGTGGCAGTCGGCGTCGGAGTGGGCGTGATGAAGCTGGCCGGGCAGGAAGTCGTGCTGGTGTCAGCGGCGATGTTGCCGGCGACGTTGTCTGATGGCGTCGTGCCGTCTGCCTGGACATTGTCGGCAAAGATAAGACACCCGCTAAATCTAAGCGTGCCTTGGTCGTTCACGATCATATCATTGGCGCCTCTGTTCCCCTGGAAAAGGGCGTTTTCTATCTCTACCACTTCAGAGGCATCGCTTGCGAAGATGTGAATGAATCCAGACCACGATTGCGGCTGGGTGTTGTTGAGGAACTGCACATTGGTAAAATGGATTTCCCCGTCCCGCAAACGCACCCCGCGGTTCACATTGTTCCTGAAGATGACGTCCCTGACGTTAAGGGTCGCGCCGCCATCCACCTCAAGGATATATGCCCCTGAGGAGGTCGAGGCGCCGGTATTGTCAAAGATGATATTGTTCAGCGTAAGCGTTGTGCTTGACCCCGTGACTCGGATGATGCCACCATTGGTGGCGCCAGTGATGCGGTTGTCGCCGCCGGTGATGGTGGACGTTCCCGCAGAAAAGGTCAGAAAGCTGGGATTTGCGCCGTAGCTGTCGGCGGCTGTGCAGTCGGCGGTCATGGTTAAGGTGGCGGCGCTGCTGAAGGTGGCAAAACTCGCCGGCAGACCGCAGGCCGCCAAGTCGGCCCCCGACGGGTCGGCTAATGGCGTTGGCTCTGGCGTTGCTGTCGGCGCTGGCGTTGCCGTCGTTTGGCTTTGGACAGGAACAGCAAGGAAGCCGATCAAGAATAAACAGCACAGCAGAATGTTCCTGGCGCGAGCCGAAGTCGTGAATAATGTCATCGGGATGTCTCCTCCCCAAGATGTATTTCCGTCAGAATATGCGGGGGGGGGGGGGGGAATTCTTCATGTCCATGCTATTCATTTTGTCCTCCCGTTTAGCTTATTGCAAGGATATTATCTGCAATCTGGCCCTTTGTCAAGTCATTTGGCGTCCAATTTGGAATTTGCTCTATTTTACCACAGAGGACACAGAGGGCAGAGAGAAAAGCTATTATAGAAGGGGCATTCACTCGACAAAATCCGCCATTTTCCGCCACACAGTCCGACAAAATCCGCCATTTTCCGCCACATAGTCCGACAAAATCCGCCATTTTCCGCCACGCTCTGCCGCTGGGTTTATGCGCGTTTTGTGCGCGAAAGACAAACTTTTTCGCGCATAAAGCCTTTTCCCGCGCGGGCTGGGTTTTGTTTTTTTACCACAGAGGACACAGAGGGCAGAGAGAAAAGCCATTATAGAAGGGGCATTCACTCGACAAAGTCCGCCATTTTCCGCCACATAGTCCGACAAAGTCCGCCATTTTCCGCCACGCTCCGCCGCTGGTTTTATGCGCGTTTTGTGCGCGAAAGGAAAACTTTTTCGCGCATAAAGCCTTTTCCCACGCGGGCTGGGTTTTGTTTTTTTACCACAGAGGACACAGAGGCACAGAGGGGAAAAACTGTTTTGTGTCCGTTTTATGGCCATAAGACAAACTTTTTCGGTCATAAACATTTCGCCTGTATGCTATGCAGGTTTTTTATACCGCGTTTGCGGGTGGGAAGGGCGACTCAATGTTCGCGGTTTGGGGCAGGCGATCATTGCAAGCTCTCGGATCCTGTGTTACAAAAGGGCGAAAATCAGTCTATTCATCAAGGGGGACAGCGACATGGCAAAGGCGCATTCATTCACCTGCGGCGACATTCAAGGCGCGGTATTGTGCGAAGGCGAAAGCGCGGCGACAATCGAGGAACTGGCTGGCCGTTATCCAGGCAAATCGCCGGCTGATATTGCCGCGGCGCTTGGCGGCGAAGTCGAATCGGAAGGCAGCCTGAATGTGCTGTATCTCGAAAGTCAGGGCCGCCGTATTTTGGCTGACGTCGGTTTTGGCGCGGCGGCGCGGCCGGCTATGGGCCAGACCGAGTCGGCGCTGGAACAGATTGGCCTATCGGCATCTGACATCGATATCGTCTACCTGACGCATTTTCATGGCGACCACATCGCCGGTCTGATGGACGCGAAGGGCGAGCCGATCTTCAGCCAGGCGCGTTATCTGACGGCCCAGGCCGAATGGGATGAATGGATGGGGCCGGATGGACGCTGGCGCGCGGCCGACGGCGATGGTCAGCAGATGAAAGACATGGAATCTTTGCAAGACCGATTGGATTTTGTCAGCCCTGGCGATGAGATCGCTGATGGTGTTGCGGTGGTCGGCTTGGAAGGGCATACGATGGGGCATACGGGGCTGCTGATGGAATCGCGGGGGGAACGGCTGATTCATGTGGTCGACCTGCTCCATCAGGCTTTTCAGTTTGAGCATCTTGACTGGGGATTCGTCTTTGATTCGGATGCCGCGCTGGCGACCGAGACCCGCAAACGGATTCTGCATCAATGCGCCGATGAGAAACTGCTAACTCTGTTTTATCACCTGGATTTCCCGGGTTTGGGCTATGTCCGCCGCGCCGACGACGTCTTCCAATGGCATCCGCTTGTGAAATAGCCTACTCATCCTCGTCGGCCGGCGACTCGGCCATCCAGCTTTCGGGGACGACAATCGTTCCTTCTTGGCCGGTGACGGCGGCGAACCATTTGGGCAGTTTGGCGACGCGTTCGGCCAGGCTTGCTCCCATCGACAGGGGACGTCCGCGCGCATCAAAGAGGAGGCCGGCTTGGCCGCCGCGCAGACGCCGCCGTAATTGACGTTTGCCGCCGATCCGCAGGCCGCGTCCAGCGCGTATGCGAACCTCGACTTCAGCTTCGGCCGACAATGGAAAATGCCATATTTCGCCGGCCGCGATGTCACGGGCGATTTTTTGGCCGTCGGCCGTTTTGATCTGAATTTTCATCGCCGTCGAGCCGGCCGCCGCCTGTCCTGATACGCTAATCACCGCGCCCAGATGCTCAATGATGCCGCTTTCGAGCAGCTGCACAACGGCCGTCGGTTCATGCAGGGCCAATGCGCCCAGGGCCGGCAGCGCGCCATGCTGGTCGGCTTTGATCTGGACGATGCCGCGCGGCTGAAGCGAATCAATCAGCAGCAGCATATCCAGCGCGCGTCGGCCGCTTCCTGTCAGCGCCATCCCTGACATCACAATCAAATCCAGCGGCGGCAGATGACCGGCCGGCAGCAGTGAATGAATGCCAGCCCGCAAGAGCGCGTACTCGATATATCGTTCACGCATGCCCAGCGGCGGCGCGGCCAGGCGCGAATGTTTGCTGCGGGTGTAATGCGCCAGTTCGCCCGGCCGCGGATAAAAGGGCAGCCAGGCGGCCACGGCCTCCTCACCGACGAGGGCCAGCATGGCCGCGGCGCTGTGTCCCATGCCGACCGATTCGTGAATCGCGGCGCTGACCTGATCGCCGACCGAAAGCGAAAACAGCGAGCGCGCGCTGCCAACATCAATCGACAGGACATTGCCGGGCAACGCGCGGGCAAAAAACGCTGTCATCTTTTCGAAACCCTGCGCCGTCGGCAAAATGCCAGTGTCGCTTAGGGCCGCCGCCTGATGAAAGCTGAAACCATGCCGCTTCTTGTGTTCGCTGTAGATTTGCGCTAGGGCCGACTGCACGGGCGCCAAGGCCTCGCGGTCTTGGGTCGGGCGGATATTGGGCGCGGTCAAGACTTCGGCCAATTGGCCAAGCCTATCCCGCGCCTGGCCGGCCAAATCGCGGTTGCCAGCGTATAAAATCGTCGGGCGGTTGGCCGGTGACAGCCGCAGAAGGGCCTGTTTGACCAGATTCAGCAGTTCCAGCATAGGCGCGCGGGCGCCGCCGTCAGTGCCGCCGCAGATGAAAATTAAATCCGGGCGGGACTCGACGATGCTGGCCAGGCGGCCGTTTTCATCCAGGCCGTCCTCAAGGTGAATTTCGGTCACCGCTTTCATATAGAAAGGGGATATTGCCCGCAAGGCCGATGCCAGGCTGAACTTGGGCAGCAGGCCAATCATCACCGTCCGCAGTGATTCGCCGGCGCTGGTCGTCGTGATGCAATAGTCGATGCCATAGCCGTCGGCTTCTTCGGGCTTCTTGATTTGGCCCAATTCATCAAAGAACTGTCGGCCGGTCGCCAGGGCAATATCATCCAAAATATGTCCCAGTCCGACGCAGACGTCATCGGTGGGACCGCCTATGGTTGTTCGTCCCTGTCCATGCGCCGTCAAACGATAAGCCCCTTCGGCCCGGTCAAAGAGCAGCGCCCGCGTATTGACACTGCCGAAGTCGATGGCCAGGATGGATTTGGGCATAGATCAGCCTCCAAAGCCCAGCAGAAAACCCACGCGCTCGGTCAAAATCGTCAGGCTGGTCAGCATGGCGGCCGCGTAAAGCGCGCCCAAGGTCGTCACGATTACCGCTTTGCCGACAAAACGCAGGGCCTGGCTGGCCGGCGCTGATTTGATTTCGCCTTCGGCGCTTTCCTTGACTTGATACTGAAAATAGAAGAGGGCGGCCGCCGTCGCCAAAAAGACAATCGCCGCGTCCAGCAGGCCGCCGTCCCCTACGATGGACGTCGCATGCAGAAGCGGCAGCAGTGTACCCGTTAACGCGCCGGTCACGGCCGTGGCCGCGCTGACCACAATCACCACGGCGAAGATGCTGTTGGTGAACCAGGCCAGCCGAGCGACCGGTTTCAAAAGCAGCAGCAGGCCAAAGGCCAGGGCCGTAAAGAAAATCACGACGTCGGCTTGGTTGCCCAGCAGAGTCCAGCCAGTGGACGGATTTTGGATGTCCTGCAAATAGGGCAGAATCACGCCTTCCCAGGTTACGATGGCGGTAAAAGCGGCGGCCGCGCCCACCAAGATATAGACTACCAGCCGATACAGATGCCGCAGCAATGGCAAATCCCCCAAAACATAGCTGAAAACCATGAGGGTCAAGACAAAGCTGACGAGGGCGATTGTTTGTTCGGTCATGCGTTATTGGCCTTTGGATTTCGTTCGGCGCCGCAGCAGCGCTTGCAGGCCAAAATAGGCATTGCCGAAGGCGATAATCAGCGCGGCGGCCATCGTCCCCAGGGTTATCGCCTGCAAACGCGGCGTTTCTTGGCGGCGGTCGCGCGACTGCACATAGGCCGCCAGGTTCGGAGCGGGGGTTGGCGATGCTGTCGGCTGTGGGGTCGCATTGGGCTGTGGGGTGACGGTCGGCTGCGCGGTCGCGGTCGGTATTGGTGTTTCCCCACCGGCGGGCGGCAAAAGGTCAAAGGCCTCAAGGTCTTCGGGTGATGTCGGCAGGCGGTCTTGCAGCATGAGTCCATAGGTATAGGCGCCGCGGATGCCAACCAGCAGGCCCTTGATGCCGGCTGACTGAAGGGCGTAGGGTTCGGCCAAGGGCTGGGCGGCATAGCCTGTCGCGGCCACCAAATCGACGGTCGTCGTCGGCGCCACCTGCTCGGCCCAATGGCGGATGTCGTCGGCGCGTTCGGCAATCAACAGAATCAGCGCCATTTCATCCAGCGAAGTCAATTCCAGATGGGTCGGAAATCCCCTGGCGGATATGTTGACGATGCTGGCGAAGTTATGGCTTAGGTCGCGCAGGCCCAGCGCTCCGCCGGCCAAATAGCGCAGCAGATAATAATCCCGATTGGCCTGCAGGCTCATACCAGACGACTGCACTGAACGGCTGATGTCATTGAGGACATTGCGGGCGTGAACAAGGGCGATGGGATTGCTGCTGACGATAATCGGCTTGACGCCGCGAAAAAAGAGATGACGCAGCAGAATATCAGCCAGGGCATCTAACTCGCCGGCCGCCGTCGGCCCATATTCATAGCCGACCAGCGCCCAATCGCCTTCTTGGAGGCTGTCCAGCGCGGCGAAGACTCGCTCGGCCGCTGGATTGTCTGGGCCGAATGTCGGCGGCGGCAGATCTCCTGGCGCGATGTTCAGCAGGACAAAAGGCGCCGTCACAGCCGCGAAAATGATCAGCGCGGCCAGCAGGCGCGGCCAGGCCAAAATCGACAGGAATCCACGCCGCGGCTCTGCGCGCGCATCGGCCTCCAGTGGCCCGCCGACGATGTCCTGAAGCAGCTCTACCTGTTTTTTCTGCGCTTGTGACAAGGCTGACGCGCTGATGACACCGCTTGGCCTGTGGGCGATTTCGGGGCTGACCAGCACATCATCCACATCATAGAGGGTTTGCGGCGGCGCGGTTTTTGGGTCAGCGGCCGACAGGGCTTTGGCGCGCAAGGCCTGCAAGCGGCTGTCCAGCTCTTCCACCGGGCGGTCTTGTCGGCGGCGCAGAATGGACGCGGGGGAGCTTTCATCATCGGGCTGTGGCGGCCGCGGGGGTTCAGCGCGGTCATCGCCGTCGGCAAACAGATCATCATCGTCGTCCAGCCAGCGAAAATCCTTGCCCATCGCGCTATCCTCGATATGAGCGGTCTTGGCCAAGCAGCGCGCGCAGGCCGGCGGCCACAGTGGCCAGGGCGATGCCGATAAGCATGGCGCGGGCGCCGGCGCTCACCGGGACGGTCATCAGCCATTCGCGCCAGGGCCGCAATGGCGCCAGTTCGGCCAGCGGCAGCGTCGTCAGCAGCACAGTCAGCATGACCGCGGCGAACAAAAATCCCCAGCCATCTCGACGTCTTTTCAGCACTGTCGCTCCGCCGTGCATCAGCGAGAAAAACAGCAGGGCCGCCAGCGACGATTCAATCGGCACCTGCACCGCTTCCAGCAGCGTGGTGTCGCCGCGGTTGACCATGTACCAGCCCATCGTCCCGGCGAAGCTCAAGAGGAGGATCAGGCTGTAAAACTGCCGCCGCGCCAGCCGTCCCAAATGCACATACAGCAGATTGGCCAGGCCGATGAGGACGGTAAAAGCGATGGTGAGCGCCGTCAGACGAACAAGGGCCGCCGCCGGCAAAGCCACTAATTCGGCTATGACCGCCGGCTGTTCCATAAACCCGTACAGTTCGGGATTGCCGCCCATCAGCAGACTGAACAGGGTCAGCAGGCCAACCGCGAAGGCGATGAAGGCCGGCAAAGCCACGCCTAGCCGCTGTCTGCGATTCATAGCTTATCTCCTCCTCAAATAGACAAGGAAGCCGATGATGAAGCCTGCCAAAACCGCCAGCAAAACCAGCGCCCGCAAAGCTATTGAAAGCTGCTGGGTGCCGTTTATCAACAGCGCAAGCGACAGGCCCAAAATAAGCAGGCTGCGCCAGACGTCCATCACGGCCGCATCGGCCTGCGCCGCCGCATCGTCCGCGACGTAGCCGGCCGCCGCGAACAACTCCTCGCCAATCAGAACTTCATCGGCCATCGCATAAGCAATCGCCTGCCCTTCCAGCTGGTCACTGACGGCAAAAGTCGCCTGCTGTCGATCATGGGCGTTTTCCAAGATCAGCGCCAACTCTGGCCCAAAGCTCCCAGCCAGAACGTGGGCGGCTGGATCTTCCGCTTCCAGCAAACTGGCAACGGCGGCGGCATAGGCCAGTGAACGTTCGCCCTGCGGATGCCAATGCACCGGCGCGGCCTGCTGGCCTGACTGACGGGCGCGGCGCAGCGTGTCCTGTCCTAGTGGAATGGCCGCCGTCGACGAGGTGGAGATGATGGGCATGACATCAGCTGACCGCACTGCCAGGCTAAGGTGGTAAAAGAATTCGGCGCTGGCCAGGGCTGTGACCGCGCTGTTTTCGCCAAGGCTGGAGCCGCCAAGCGACAAATGCAGGGGCCGGTTGGATTCGACGACCTGTCCAATCCATATCGGCAGACTCTCAAAGCTGGTTATTCGCCGCTGACGTTCGCGCCGCTGCCGCCGCGCCCGAAAGAAACGGACACTGTAGACCAGAGCGATGGTCATCGCCGCCAGCAGGATGCTGTAGATTTGCAGGGTCGTATCCGCCACTCGCCTTACTCCTGCGCCTCATCGGTCAAACGCCGCCGCAACCACGCGATGCCCTCCGGCGTTTCCAGGCATTCGGCCATTTCCCGCACCGTCTGCCGGCCCTGCCACAGGCCCGAAAGCGGTTGGGCCGCCCACAGGCCTTGAGCCAGCAGCGGCGCAATCGGCTCGATGACATCCAGCAGGGTCAGCAGGATGGGCGCCTGGCCGCGCTGCTTGACCGTTTCAATCCAGTCTGCCGATGGATAGCGTTCGTTCATAGAGGGCAGTATAACACAGGGCTGGCTTACAGGAAACTTTTGCGCGGCGGTTTCTGGACAATCGCATCCAAGCCGTCTATTTGGATTTTTTATCACAGAGGCGCAGAGGACACAGAGTCGTTATTATTTTTTGCGCGCTGTGTCCTCTGTGGTTAAGTTTTTCGGGGCTGTCGGCCTTAGCTGGGCATCAGCACAATCGAGCCAGGCGTCGTAATGGCGGCGCAGGTCATGCCGTTGACGACGGTCGATTCTAGCGGCGCGATAGCACGCGGCATGGCGCGCGCGTCCAAAAACAGCAGATGGCCGGCCTGCGGGAAGCAGACCTCGACGCCCTGCTCGACGTAGCCCCAGATGTCCACAGCGTCGATAAAGCCAGCGTCGATGATCGACTGAATGCCGATGCCGCCGCCGCCAATCCGCTGACACTGAACGCCGCTGCCGGCGCCATAGGTCGCCTGGATGATGATGCCAGTGGCTTGGGACAAGGCCGGGCAGGTCACGGCCAGCGGCCGGGGAGTCGGCGTCGCGGTCGGGATTTTTTCTTTCTTCTTGGGTTTGGCGCAGCTGCCGCGGTCGTCGTTGATGGTGACGTCACTCCGTCCGGTGACAAGCTCGGCCGGTTGGCCGTCGGCATCGGTATTGCCGCTCGCTCGGATGCAGCCTCTTATATTGACCGTGCCGACATTGACCCTGATCACCTGATCAAAACCGCTGTTTCCCGAGAAGACGGCGCCATTGATGTTCGCCATATTGCCGGCTCCCCATACAGTTATCGCAGAACCCCGTTCGGTGTTGTCCCCAGGGCCATTGTTCAAGAACTGTACATTTGTCAGCCTGGCTGTTGAGCCAGAGCCAGTCACAGCTAGGGCGTAACCTGGGTTGTCTCTGAAGACCACGTTGCGGGCGTTAAGGGTCGAGTCGGTCACTTCAAGGGCAACGCTGTTTGCCGCGCCGGCGCCGCGAATGGTGATGTCGTTCAGATTGAGCGTGGCCCCAAAAAGAACTGAAATGGCAGATGCGCTGTTGGGCCCAATGATGCTGTGGCCATTGCCGTTGAGGGTAACCTCACCTGATGGAACTGGCATCGTTTCGGTAATCACGCAATCTCTGGTGAGATTGTAGGTTGTTCCCGCAGACAGCGAGATGGTGGGGCCTACTCCAAGCTCGCATGGGAGGGGAGTCGATGTCTGGCTTTGAACGGGAATGGCAAGGAAAACAGTCAGGAATATGAAACAAAGCAGAACATTTTTGACAAGGGAGGTGAAAAATTTCATTGAGGCGCTCCATTTCGATACGATTTGCCAGTTGCAGAAGATGTTACCTGAAGCCGCGGCTTTTGTCAAATCATTTAGCGGCCTATTTGGGCAGTGTCCGGCGATGACTGTTACAATCGGGCTGTTCATCCATAGAGAGGAGACGAAAATGATACAGGAATTCAAGAAGTTCATTATGCGCGGCAATGTGGTCGACTTGGCGGTCGGCATCATCATCGGGACGGCTTTCAAGGGCATCACGACATCATTGGTCAATGACATCATCATGCCGCCGGTTGGTCAGATTATGGGCAATTTCAGTTTTAAGAGCCTGTTCATCAGCCTGAACGGCATCAGTTACCCTTCGCTGGCGGCGGCCCAAGACGATGGGGCGGCGACCATTAACGTAGGCGTATTTATCGGTGTGGTGATTGACTTTCTGATTACGGCCGTGGCGGTTTTTATACTCATCCGCGCCGTCAATCGGCTGAATGAAGCGGTGGAGGACTTGATGGACGATGATGAACCCGAACCCGCGCCCGAACCTGAACCCGCGCCTGAACCCGAACCCGAACCTGAACCAGAGCCAGAGCCGACCACCGAAGAAAAGCTGGTTGTCGTGCTGGAAAAACTGTCGGCGCAGCTGGACAAGGCTTGATTTTTTATCTGTTGACGGCGCCATTTTTCGCTTATAGTAGGGTATCGATCCATGATGTCCATATAAGGAGACAGCTGATGTCCGATGACAAAATCAAAGATGCCCTGCGGATGATGCCCTACGGCTTTTACGCCTTCACCACCAAAAATGGCGATGACGCGAATGCGATGGTCGTCAACTGGGTCTCGCAGATGTCCTATTCGCCGCGCCTGATTGCCGTCGGCATCCAGAAAACCTGCTATTCGCATGGCTTGGTCAGCGCCGGCCAAGTCTTCGGGCTGAACCTCTTCCTTGAAGCCGACCAGAATGCCATCATGGGCGTGACCAAGGGCCGCGCCAGGAATCCTGACAAGATGAAAGAGGCCGATTACAGCGCGGCGCCTCAAACTGGCGTGCCGATGCTGGCTGGGGCGGCCGCCTATATCGAATGCAAAGTCGTAGAGATTGTCGATCTTGGCGGCGACCATGATATTGTCGTCGGCGAAGCGATTCATGCCGATGTCATCAAGGAAGGCAGTCCCGCCGATGTGCTTTCATTGACCAAGCTGGGCTGGAGCTACGCTGGTTAAGTCGGCGGCAGTTCGCCTGTTTGCAGCACCGACAGCAGGTTTGGTATCAGGGATGTCAGGCTGTGCTGGCGGATGACATGGGCGCGCAGGGTTTGGCCGATTTGAGCGCGTTCGGCGGCCGACAGCGCCAGCAGGCCTTCAATGCGTCGACGCAGGCCAGCGACATCGCGCGGACCGTCGGTCAGCAAAAGATGACGATAGTCACCCAGCAGCGGCGCAAAGGCCGGATTGCAGACCACCGTCGGCGCCGCGCAGGCCATGCTTTCCAGCGCCGCTTTGTCAAACAGGCCGACCGGACTCATGTTGATGGCAATATCCGCCTGACGATACCAGCCGCGCACCTCAAAGGGCGGCAGATCGCCGGTCAGTCGAGCGCGGTCAGTCAGCCCAAGCCGCTGAATCATCGCTTCCAGTTCATGGGCATAACGGGCTGGATAACCGTCTTGCAGGCCGCCGACCAGGGTTAAGTCTGTTTCGGTTTCGGCAACCGCGCGGATAGTCGTTTTTTGATGCTTGATGGCCGCCAGCCGGCCCACCTGCACGATCAGCGGCCGGCCGGTCGGAGATGGATCGACTGGATCCCCTGGCGCATAAAAGTCGGCGTCGATGCCATGCCCAATCACCCGCAGCTTGTCGGTGGCATAGGGGAAGCTGGTCACATCGGACGAGACGACGCGCCGCGACATCATCAAACCCAGCCGCAGCTGCGCCGATCTTTGACGATGCGCGTACCACAGGACGGTCGGGATGCCGCGCGCCGTCAGCAAGGGTCCTGCCAAGCCGGCGAACAGTGGCATCATGTGGGCAAAGCAGACGTCATAATGCTCCGCCGCCAAAAGCCGCATCAGATGACGATAAAAATTCGCCAGCCGCGCCGCCTTGTTCAGCCCCCGCTCGCGCCCAGCCGAAAACACTCGCGCATTGTCGGGCAGGTCAAGCGCGCCTTGATACATGGTGATGACATCAATCGACTCACAGCGCCGCGCCAAGTCTCGAATCCAGACACTCGCGAATCCCAAAATCGGGTCGGCGCTGTCGGTCATCAGATTGAAAAGCAAAAGACGCGGACGGGACATCGGGGATTTTCTCTTGATTGCCAGGATATGGCACCGCGTCAATGATACCAGCCAGCGATTTGCAGTACAATAGATACATAAACTGCGGACAGGGGTTTGCGTGATTCGTAAATATCAACGTCAGAATGCCTGCATTTATTGGGGCGATGCTATCCGAGTGTTATCCGAGTTGATTCCCGATCAATCCGTTCATTTGATATTTGCCGACCCGCCTTATAACATTGGCAAGCGTTTCTCCCGATTTGTCGATAAGTGGGAAAGTGATGAGGCCTACGCTGAATGGTGCTGTCAGTGGCTTGATTTGTGCATACAAAAACTCAAGCCAAGCGGAACACTCTATGCGATGTCAAGCACACAGGGAGTCCCTTATTTGGATATCTATTTAAGAAAACATCTGCATATTTTGTCGCGCATTATATGGCATTACGACAGTTCGGGCGTACAAGCCAAAAATCATTTTGGGTCACTATATGAGCCGATTTTGCATTGTGTCAAAGACAGACGGAATTATACCTTTAATGCCGATGATATTCTGGTTGAGGCAAAAACGGGCGCAAAACGCAAGCTCATGGATTATCGCAAATCCACTCCCAAGCCTTATAACTCGCAAAAAGTTCCTGGCAACGTATGGTATTTTCCGCGCGTCCGTTATCGTATGCCAGAATATGAAAAGCATCCTTCCCAAAAACCTGAAAGACTCATGGAACGCATCATTAAAGCGAGCAGCAATCCGGGTGATGTTGTCCTGGATCCCTTTTCCGGCACATTTACCACTTGCGCGGTGGCGCGTCGTTTGGGACGACAGGCTGTCGGAATCGAACTCCAAGAAGAATACATCAAGATTGGGCTGCGGCGGCTGGCCATTCAAAAGGAATTCCAAGGTGAACGATTGCAAAGGCAGCGGAAAACCTTTAATCATCAGACGGATTCACTGCAATGGCCCTTGTTTGAGGGTGATTAGGATTATCTAATGGAGCATGAATTCACAAAGGCAATAAGAGGTATCTTGACCAATCATTTCGGTCTGCTGGCTGATGAATTGTTTATAAAGAGTGATCTGATTCAGTATCTCAACAACAAAACAAGATCAGCGTCTCGCGGTTCCAAAGCAAGAGGCTCGTTTGGCAGCATTTATGCCATCTATGTTTTGATAGAAGATTATGTCAATAAGGATTTTGATGCAACGGACAGCTATTCGGATTATGAAGGCGCGCAATTTTCTGAACTTTTGCGAAGGCAGCGAGAGTTGCCCTTTGGCAGCAAATTGCAAAATCATGCGCTTAACCACCGCTTGAACCAAGAATTCCGCCGTATGTTCCCGCAGCAAAACCTGCTGCCAGTCATCAGAGATACCGAAACATCGCGCTACTGGTTCAACGAAAGCCTTCTGCTAATCGCCATTGATGGGCAGTCATATAATTTGAGCCGCTCAATTATAGAAATTATTGATGCTTACATTGAAACCAAACAAGGGGCCTTCAAATCCTTCATTGCAGATATGGAGAGCCTGCACAAAATTTCACGCGATGACCCCAGGCAAGCGCTGGCCTTTATTCAAGACCTGCTGCGTCCTAATGTCGATGCTCGAATTTTTGAGATTGTGAGCTATGCGATTCTTAAATCACATTTCAACGAGCAGATTATTTACTGGGGATGGACGCGGGAATCACTTCAGGCAGAGCCGCTGACTTTATACAAAACGGGACGGACAAATGCAAATGACGGCGGGATTGACTTTGTGATGAAACCTTTGGGTCGGTTTTTCCAAGTTACCGAGACGACCGACGTCAGCAAGTACTTTCTTGACATTGATAAAGTCAGGCATTATCCCATTACTTTTGTGATTAAATCCCAGCAGCCAGTCAATGAGCTTATGATGGCGATTCAATCTCAAGCTGAACAACTCTACCCCGTTAAGGCGATAGTGAACAAATATATGGCTTCAATTGAAGAGATCATCAATATCCCGCAGCTTGTTCAAATCCTGAATGAACAATCTTATGCAGGTCATTTAGCAGCTGTTATTGACGATATCCTGCTTCACAGTAAAGTAGAATTTCACTACACAATCTAAAACAGCGCTTGAACGCCGCCGGGGGATTTACGTCGGCGGATAGTCGAGCGCGTCGATGGCGGCCGCAGCGGCAAAATCTTTCGCCGTGAGTTGGTTCCCCGCATCGTGCGTCGTGAATGACGCGGATACTTTGCGCCAGCCAATGGTCAACTCTGGATGATGGTTCAGCCCTTCGGCAATGACGCCCACAGCCGAAGCAAAGGCGATACCAGCCAGATAGCTTTCAAACTGGAAGGTTTTTATCAGCCGCCCCTCATCTCGCCGCCAGCCGCGCAGGCTCATCATCGCTTTGGTGATTTCGGTTTCGGTCAGTGCAGTGGTCATAATCCCTTTCCTCAAATATGCGTCGGGCAGGCGCAGCCTATAGATCGATAGCCATCGATGCCGAATTGCAGGCCGGCCAGTTCGGCCAGATTCTCCAGCTGACTGCTCACCTGGCCGCCTGGGCAAACCGTCCAGCCGTTAAACTGACGATGCCCGGCCAAATGCGTCAGCTGCAAGTGATAAGCCAGCCATTGAGTCAGCGCGGTGACCGCCTGCCACTGCGCCGACGAGGGCGATTCAGCGCGAAAGTCACCCAGCAGGCAAATGCCAGCGCTGCCGGTGTTGTAGCCTTGCGTATGGGCGCCGCGGGCTGACAGGTGGCGGCCTTCATAGACAGTCCCATCTTTGTCCACCATGAAATGATAGCCGACGTCCGCCCAGCCGCGGTCTTCGCGATGCAAACGCTGAACTTCCAGCAGGGTGCGCCTGCCATCTTCCCGATAAAAAGCGCTGTGATGAATCACGACGGTTTGATAGCTGCCGCGCAGGTCATCAGGATAGACATACCAGTCTTCGGGGTTGGTGAATGGGTTGTAATAGCCGTGTTCATTGCGAGCGCCGACATCGACTGGCCGGGCGCCCCAATCAGCGCGGCTCACAACCGCCGGGCGATCAAGATGATAGGTCGGAGTTGGTGACAGGGCCGCGCCAGGCACATGCGATCGACGCGAAATCAGCCAGCCAGCCGCCGTCAGGCCCGCGCCGAGGCCGCCGACCAAGGCCGCCCGCCCCAAAAATTGACGACGCGTAAGCCGAACAGGCCGCTTAACATGGCCGCGATGCCGCCGTTCCTTCATGGCCGCTGGTCTTGTCCTTCGTGTATCACTTCAATAGTATAGCAGAATTTTCAGCAGAGGGACACCGAGCTTGTCAGCGGCGCGCGCGGGGGTTATCCTAATAAAGCTGAATCGAGATGACGGGGCGCGGGATGACAGCCGAGAGCTTGTTTATTGTGATTGAAGGCCTGGACGGCGCCGGGAAGACTAGCATGGCGCGGCAGCTGCATGCCACTTTGTCGCGAACGCATCAGAACAATGTCGCCCTGACCTTTGAGCCGCATGACCCTTCGGCGGCCGGCTTGTATATCCGCAATGCCCTGATCAAGCGGATCAAGACGAGTCCGCTGCGACTGGCGCTGGCCTTTGCCCTTAACCGCGCTGACCACAACGACCGCGTCATTCATCCGTTTTTGTCATCCGGCGGCCGGCGCATCCTCATTTCAGACCGCTATCGGCTGTCATCGCTGGTTTATCAATCGACTGGCGGCTTGAGCATGGAAGATATTTATCATTTGAATCGCTGGGCGCGGCCGCCGGATGTGACGATTTTCTTCGACGTCAGCCCGCGCAGCTGCTATACCCGACTTCGCAATCGCCCTGAAAACCGCGAACTCTTTGAGAAAAATCTGGCCGCCCGCGCCAAGAAATATCGGGCCGGCATCAAACTCCTGCGCGGCAAAGGCGAAACCGTGGTGGAAGTCGACGCCAACGCCGATTTTCCCCAAGTTTTCAGCAGATTACTGCATGCGCTCAAGGCCCATGGGCCCGATTGGCTGCGTATTCAGCCGCCTTTGCTGCTGGACGAATCGGCGCAGGTCCCGACTGATCTGCCCGATGACAGCGATGAGAGTCTGACAAGCTGGGCCGCCGAACTGAAAGCGGATGAAGTGGCGAATTTATCACCGCCGCAGGTTAATCGGCTGTTCAAGGCTTTCGCGCTGGCGCATGGTTTTGAATGGGGCAGACGGCTGGCCTGGTCAGAGACGCCGGCCTATGAACTGCGCTATACTCTGCCGCTGGGCATCGGACAACGCGGCATCGCCCTGATACTGGACGGCGGCCAGCAAAGCGACTCAATCACCAAAATTATCCAAACCCTGTCGGACGGCAATGACTTTATCATCGCGCTGGACAAAGAGCCTTTGGAGCCATCAACCCACTTTGAACGCGACAGCAGCTTGGGGTACATCTCGCCGTCGGCGCGGGTCGTCACGCGGGGGACGCTGGCCGATTGGCTCTCGTCTCAATAACATCTGTATGAATGGCGCCAGTTTTAGGAGGGATATGGATGAAATCAGCGATGAGATTTTTCCTTATGCTGGGCATTATCGCCTCATTCAGTTTTGTTATACGCGCGCAGGACGAATTTCCGGATGGGACCGAAATCAGTCTGCTGCAATGGCATCACATCGTGCCGCGCTATGATGAATGGTTCGACGGCTATGCGCGGGGCTGGAGCGAAGCCAATAACGTCGACGTCAGCATCGACCGCATCCATTTTGATGATCTGCCGGCCGCCTTCGCCGCCGAAATCGAGGCCGGCGAGGGGCATACGCTGGTTGAACTGCTGTTCCCGCCGACATCGCTGATTGAAAGTCTGCATGACCTAAGCGACATCAACCGCCAGGCTTTGGACATGTTTGGCGAACGCGCCGCCACTTGCCAGGCGACATCTTATCTGCCGGCCAGCGACTCGCATTATGCCTTTACGCATGGCTATGTACCGGGGCCCGGCAATTATGACATCGCTCTGTGGACAGCGGCCGGCTATCCTGAAGGCCCCAAAACTTATGAAGATCTGCTGGCTGGCGGGCGCGCCATTTTTGAATCGAGCGGCATCCCCGTCGGCCTGGGCCTTAGCCCGGAGATCAACAGTGAAATGGCGCATCGCGGGGTCATTTGGAGCTTTGGCGGCAGCATCCAGGACGAAAATGAAAACGTCGTCCTCAACAGCGAAGCCACCATCGCCGCCGTCGATTATCTGACGCGTCTGCAAAACGAAGCCATGACCGACGAGGTCTTTGACTGGACAGCCTCCAGCAACAATCAGGCGCTTGTGGCCGGTGAGGTCAGCTACATTCAAAACTCGATTTCAGCCTATCGCCGCCTGCAAAAAATCGATGCGGCCGCGGCCGAAAACATCGGCTTCACCAGCGCGCTTGAAGGCCCAAACGGAGCTTTTGGCCCAGCGCATGTCTGGCAGATTTACGTCATCCCCAGCTATATCGAAGGCGATGAACTGGCGGCCGCCAAGCGATTTATCCTCGACCACAGCGCCCATTACAGCGATGCCACTTATCACAGCGAACTCTACAATTTCCCCTGCTATCCCCGCGCGGTCGAAGAGCTTGACGGCTGGCTGGAAGACGATCCCTTTGGTTCGGCCGACAAGCTGGACGTCCTCAAGCAGGCGCGCGGCTGGTCGGTTTATCTCGGTTATCCGGCGGTCAGCAGCCCGGCCATCAGCCAAGTTTTTGCCGAACGGATTATCTCAAGGATGAGCGCCCAGGCCGCCCGCGGCGAGTTGAGCGCCGAGGAGGCCGTTGCCCAGGCGGCCGAACGGATCGAGGACATTTTCGCTGAATGGCGCGAAAAGGGCTTGGTCGGCGGCGATTAAGCGGCCAGGCCTTTGTTGCCCAAGAGGCCATGCGTTAAAATAGGTCTGCGGCCAAATACGCCGCCTCATCCGCATTTATTTCATTTTAAGGAGACGCAACGATGAACAAAATAATCAAACTGCTGGCTGCGCTAAGTATGCTGGCTCTACTGACCTTGACTGGCAGCGCGCAGGACGGTTTCGCGGACGGCACCGAAATCAGTCTGCTGCAATGGAGTCATTTCGTGCCGCGCTATGATGAATGGTTTGACGCCTATGCCCAGCAATGGGGCGAAGACAACAACGTCGATGTCAGCGTCGATCATATCAGCTTTGCCGAACTGACCTCATCGCTGGCCGCTGAAATTGACGCTGGCGAAGGGCATACCATTATCGAACTGCTCTTCTCGCCGGCCGCTTTCATTGAAGGCCTGCATGACCTAAGCGACATCAACAATCAAGCGCTGGAGATGTTTGGCGAGCGCGTCGGCACCTGTCAGGCGACCTCGTATCTGCCCATCACCGACACCTATTATGCCTATACGCATGGCTATGTACCCGACCCTGGCGATTATGACATTGCGCTGTGGGCGGAGGCCGGCTATCCCGAAGGCCCCAAAACTTACGATGATCTGCTGGAGGGCGGCCGCGCCATCTTTGAATCGAGCGGCATTCCTGTCGGTCTGGGGCTTAGTCCAGAGCTTGACAGCGAAATGGCCAACCGCGCCGTCATCTGGAGCTTTGGCGGCAGCATCCAGGACGAAAATGAAAACGTCGTCCTCAACAGCGAGGCCACCATCGCCGCCGTCGAGTATCTGGCGCAGCTGCAAAACGAGGCCATGACCGACGAGGTCTTCGGCTGGACGGCCGCCAGCAACAACCAAGCGCTCATCGCCGGCGAAGTCAGCTATATCCTGAATTCCAATTCGGCTTACCGCAGTCTGCAAAAGATCGACGAAGCGGCCGCCGAAAACATCGGATTCACCAGCGCGCTTGAAGGCCCGGGCGGCGCCTTCGCCTCATCTCATGTCTGGCAGATTTACGTCATCCCCAGCTATGTCGAAGGCGATCAACTGGCGGCCGCCAAGCAGTTCATCCTCGACCACAGCGCCAATTACAGCGATGCCACCTATTACAGCGAACTCTACAATTTCCCCTGTCATCCCAGCACGGTAGAGGAGCTTGACGGCTGGCTGGAAGAGGATCCTTTTGGCTCGACGCCGGCCAACAAGTTTGAGGTTCTCAAGACGGTCAACGACTGGTCGGTGCATCTGGGCTATCCAGGCGTGAGCAATCCGGCCATCAGTCAGGTCTTTGCCGAACACATCATCCCCAACATGAGCGCGCAGGTCGCGCTGGGTGAGATGAGCGCCGAAGAGGCCGTGGCGCAGGCGACTGAACGGATTGAGGCCATTTTTGCCGAATGGCGCGAAAAGGGCTTGGTCGGCGGCGGCTAGATGACCGTCGGCTGAAGCGTCACTGCTGTCCCGCCGTCGTCACAGGAAGGCCCCGATGAGCGTTGTCGAAATCAGAGCCGTCGAAAAGCATTTTGACCGGGTTCGCGCTGTCGACGGGATTCACCTTCACATCAAAGATGGTGAATTTCTGGTGATTTTGGGGCCTTCTGGCTGTGGCAAGACCACGCTGATGCGCCTGATCGCCGGGCTGGAGAAACCCACGGCGGGACAGATTTTCATCGCTGGCGAGGAGGTCACGGGGCTGCCGCCGCGCAAACGAGGCGTGTCGATGGTCTTCCAAAGCTATGCGCTGTATCCGCACATGAACATCTTTAAC
Source organism: Phototrophicaceae bacterium (assembly GCA_965243795.1). GTDB lineage: Bacteria > Chloroflexota > Anaerolineae > Aggregatilineales > Phototrophicaceae > UBA6055. The sequence continues at coordinate 43,807 of OZ251576.1, forward strand.
AACATCGCCTTCCCCCTCCGCGCCCAGCGCCGCCGCAAAAAACTCGACAAGAAGACCATCCGCGGCAAAGTGGAAAGCACGGCGCGGCTGCTGGAAATTGATCAGCTGCTCGACCGGCGGCCGCGTCAGCTTTCCGGCGGCCAGCGGCAGCGCGTCGCCATTGCCCGCGCTATGGTCACTCAACCGCGGCTGCTGCTTTTGGATGAGCCGCTTTCCAATTTGGATGCCAAACTGCGCGCCAGCGCCCGCGACGAACTGAAAGCGTTCCAGCGCGCCTCCAGCATCACGGCCGTTTTTGTAACCCATGACCAAATCGAGGCCATGGGCTTGGGCGACCGCATTGTGGTTATGGCGAACGGCAGAATCCAGCAGGTGGGGACGCCCCAGCATATCTATGATGACCCCGCCAACGAATTTGTCGCCACCTTTCTTGGCTCGCCTAGTATGAACATCATCAAAACCGAGCGCGGCAGCTTCGGCTTTCGCCCGGAGAACTTCCTGCCTACGACCTTGGCCGACAGCGCCGAAAGCGTCCATATCTTCCATTATTATGTCAAGCGCGTCGAATATCTGGGCGCCGACCGTCTGGTGTATGGCTATATCCGCGGGCATGACCATAAACTGACTCTGGCCAAGGTGCCGTCCAATGTGCGCGTTTCGCTGGATGTGGACAGCGATTATGAATTTGCCGTTCACAACAGCGACATCAAATTTTTTCACAGACAATCGGGCGAGCGGATCGCCGCGCAAAATCTGGCCGAGGTGATTTGATGACGGCCGCTTACCTGCTGGACAGTCGGCGTTTTGTCGGCTTTCTGTTTTTGGCGCCGGCGCTGCTTTATATCGTCCTGCTGGTCGGCTTTCCCTTTTTGCTGGCCATCGCTTTCGGCTTTTCCGATGTCACCGTCGGCAACACTGACATCAATTTTGTCGGATTCCGCAATTTTGAGGCGGTCTGGAACAATCATATTTTCCAGCAGGTCTTCGGCAATACGGTCATGTTCACCCTGGTTTCGCAGGCCTTCATCCTGATCTTCGCCAACATCCTGGCGGTCATCTTCACCCAAAATTTCACCGGCAAATGGTTCGCCCGTTTCATCTTCATCCTGCCTTGGGCGACGCCGGTCTCGCTGGCGGCCATCGGCTGGCTGTGGATGTTCGATACCAAGTACAGCCCGATTGACTATCTGCTGCTGCAAACCGGCTTTTTGGGGCCGGGCGGAATCTGGGGGCCGCAGCGCAATCTGCTGTGGCTGGCGCGGCCGACGCTTTCGCAAATCAGCGTGATCTTCGTCCAGGTTTGGCGACTGACTCCGCTGGCCACGGTGATTTTGATGGCCGGCCTGTCCTCGATCCCGACCGACATCCTCGATCAGGCCGAAGTCGATGGCTCGCGTTTCATGCGGACGCTTTTGCAGGTTAAGCTGCCGATGATTTTGCCGATTATGATCATCGCCCTGCTCTTCAGCATGATCACTATGTTTGGCGATATGACTGTGGTTTATGTGCTGACGCGCGGCGGGCCGGTCGACTATACCAGGATTTTGGGCCTGTACGCCTTTCAGATTGGCATTGAGGGCGGCAATCTGGCGCAGGGGGCGGCGATGGCCCTGTTCGCTTTTCCGCTGCTGCTGGCCTTGGCGGTTGTCATGCTGCGGACAGCCAGCCGCGCCGAGGTGCGCTGATGAGCCTGCTGGTTTGGATTTTACAGCATTTTTGGTCGCTGATGGCCGCTGTTTTCATCGCGCTGGTGGCCATTCGCATCGCCTATCGCTTTCGCAAATATGGCGTCAGCCGCGCTGAACTGGTCTATATCCTGCGGCGTTCGCCCTTTTACCTGATGACGCTGGTCTTTTGCTTTTTCGCCGCCGCCCCTTTTTTGATTATGCTCCTGCACAGCTTCAAAGTCGACGGCGATCTGTATCGGCGGCCGCAGCCCTTTGTCTATCGTCAGGAGCCGACGCTGGAACACCTGGAATCGCTGTTCGGCAACACCGCTTACCTCGATTTCATCCGCAATTCGGTCACGGTTGGCGTGGCGGTCGTCATCATCACGCTGATTCTGGCCTTGCCGGCCGCTTATGCGCTGGCGCGTCTGACTGGCCGATGGGGCGAACGCGCCGGGATTCTGATGTTTCTGGTGTATCTGGTGCCGCCTACTCTGCTGTTTATCCCCATGTTCCGCATCGTCGTCTGGCTGGGGCTGAAGGACAGTCCGCTGGCGCTTATCCTGGTCTATCCATCCTTCACGGTGCCTTTCAGCATGTGGCTTTTGCAGGGCTTTTTCAAGGCGGTGCCACCCGAACTGGAGGAGGCGGCGCTGGTCGATGGCTATAACCGCATCGAGGCCTTCGCCCGCGTCGTGCTGCCGCTGTCACTGCCGGGCATCATCTCGACCATTGTCTTCACCTTCACCCTGACTCTGCATGAATTTATCTATGCGCTGGTCTTCATCACCGATACCCAGCAGCGCACGTTGAGCGTCGGCGTGCCAACCGAGTTGATTTTGGGCGATGTCTATTTTTGGCAGCCCTTGCTGGCCGCCGCCTTGATTATCGCCATTCCGGTCGGTTTCGTTTATAATCTATTTCTGGACAGCCTGGTGCAAGGTTTCACGATGGGCGCTGTCAAGGGATAGCCGAAAGGAAAAATCATGCCAAGCATTACCGTAAAACTGCATCAAGTCGATGAGGCCACCACCGCGGCGCATATCCGCGGCCACAGCGTCTCTATTGACCGGCCACAGGCCAAGGGCGGCCATGACCAAGGCGCGATGGGCGGTGAACTGCTGCTGGCTTCGCTGGGCGGCTGCTTCAACAGCAATCTGCTGGCGGCCATCCGCGCCCGCGGTCTGGACATCGACGACGTCGCTATTCAGATCAGCGGCGAACTGGTCGATGCGCCGGCCCGTTTCGAGTCGATTCAGATGACCGTAAGCTCGGCTTATGCCGACCGCGCGGCCTTTGAGAAGCTGGTCACAATTTCAGAGCGCAGCTGCATTGTCGCCAACACCCTCAAATCGGCCGTGAAGCTGTCGGTTGTGGTCGGCTGATTATTGATATATGCAAATCCGAAAGAGGCGCGCGGCGATTCGCCCTTGACTCTTTTTGACGCAGCCTGTATCCTAATAATGTGTAAGAGTGCCTGTAGCTCAGCGGATAGAGCACTGGTCTACGGAACCAGGTGTCGGGAGTTCGAATCTCTCCAGGCACGCACTCCATTATCAATCCGATGTTTGGTGAAAAGCGCGGTTTCGGATAGCGTTCCTCTATTGATAAACGTTTAATATGGAGCTTGCCGAAATGAATATCATAAAATCCCCCCCCCCCCCCCCCCGCATTTTCTGATTAAGAATGTTCTGCTCTGTTTCTTATTGATCGCCTTCCTCGCTGTTCCAGCCACAAGCCAGGCCCAAACGCCAGCGCCCACAGTGCCGCCGCGGCTGACCAATCCGACAGTGATGGCGCCCTGCGGCCTGCCGGCGTCTTACGCAGAATTCACTTCGGCGGCGACGGTAACGACCTTCAACATGACCACCGACTGTGTTGTCAACGACTGGTCAGTTTCATCTGCCAACGCCTTTCTGCATTTTTCATCGGGTACGTTCAGAATCAACGGCAACGGCTACAGCATCATCGGCCCCTCCAATAGAACGGCCATGTATCTCGGCGGGAATACCGTCGTCCTTGATCTGAACAATGTTGTCATTCGTCAGTTTGGCATTACCAACGGAGCCCCCGTCACAGTAAGGACTGGGTCGCGTCTTGACGGTCGCAACATCGTATTCAGAGACAATGTTAGCGAACGCATACTGCATGTGGCAGATGCCTCACAAGTCAACCTGGAGAATGTATGGTTTCTGAACAATCGCAGCACGGCAAACAGCGCCGCTCGCGGCTCTGCTATAACGGCGGCGGGAGGGTTCTTTGGCAGTCCGACGGTGAGGATCACCAACGCCATATTCCAGGGAAACACTGGCGCCCCGAATGTGGTCGTGAATAGTGGGTCCACTGCGCTTGAATTCGACGGCTGCCTGACCTTCAGCGGCAATCTCCAGGCCGACGACGTAACCGCGGCAAGCAATCACAACGGCCACGCCACCACCACAGATAGCAGCACGGGCGCCTGCCCAGAGGCCGGCTTCAGCTATTGGCTGTCATTAACACCCGCGCCTACAACAGAATCCCAAAAGCGGGCGAAGAAGGAAGAGAAACTCCCCACCGCGACGCCGACTCTCCGTCCGCTGGCCGTGACCTGTCCCGCTGTATCGGCCGCCAGCGGCATTGCTGTTCATGCGACTTATGGCCTGGCAAGCGGCGTTCAGTGTCAGCGGCTTGACGGCGGCGGGATTGGGATTCAGTCGATTGTCGAGGCTGGCTTTATCGATGCTGTGGATATTTGGGGTTATGTCGAGCAGGGCGTTGAGGTCTGCTTTCCACAGTCGGGACGTCTCTTGTTTTTGGATGCGCGCACAATGCCGCGTACTATCGCGCCGCTGGAATCGACTGTCGTCAACGGCATGACCTGCGCCTCGATTGCGAGTCCGGGTTCGATTGTGCTGATGCCCAACTAACGCGAAGGCCAGCCATTCCTTTCGGCCAGTTAATCCACATCGAGATGATAACGTTCGTCGCCAAGTTCGGCCTGCAGGCGATGCAGTTCGGCTTTAAGCTCGACTAAAATATCGGCATAGTCGGGGTCATCGACCACGTTATTTAGCTCATACGGGTCTTTTTCGAGGTCGAAGAGTTCCCATTCGGGCGTATAGCTTTCGTCAATCGTTCCAGCCTGCCCCAGCGCATCGGCATAATAATAAATCAGCTTGTGGCGGCGGGTGCGGATGCCATAATGCGCGTAGACGTTGTGGTGCGTCTTGTGCATCCAATAGCGATAGTACATCGACGTCCGCCAGTCGGTCGGCCTTTCCCCAGCCAGCAGCGGCGCAAAGCTCCGTCCTTGATAATGCGCGGGAACGTCCAGCCCGGCCATCTCCAGGAAAGTCGGCGCGAAATCCACATTCAAGATCATGTCATCATTGGCGCCGCCAGCCTCAATCATCGCCGGCCAGCGCATGATATAGGGCATCTTCAGCGATTCTTCGTACATAAAACGCTTGTCATACCAGCCATGATCGCCCAGAAAAAAGCCCTGATCCGAGGTATAGACAACGACTGTGTTTTCCGTCAGCCCTTCATCATCGAGATAATCCAGCAGACGGCCGACGTTGTCGTCGATGCTGGCGACCACTCGCAGATAGTCTTTGATGTAACGCTGATACGCCCATTTCCGCAGTTCCATCTCCGGCAGATCGCGCGGAATTTCGGTTTTGGTGTCCAGCGGAATCATGTGGAGGCCCATTCGCATCTCGGCCGCTTCGGCCGCCGCGGCGCGGTTGGCATAATCATCATAAAGGGTTTCGGGTTCGGGGATATCTTCGTTCAGGTACAGGTGGGCATGTTTCTCGTCTGGCTCCCAATGACGGTGCGGCGCCTTGTGATGACACATCAAAAAGAAGGGCCGCTCACTGTCGCGCTGCCGCAGCCAATCCAGGCTCATATCCGTAATGATATCCGTCACATAGCCCTTGACGACCCGCCGTTCGCCGTCATCGCCCGCTTTGAAGACGAAGGTCGGGTTGTGATAAAGGCCCTGGCCGGGCAGCACCGCCCAATCATCAAAACCCGTCGGCTGATGCGCTGGGCCCGTCCCCAAATGCCACTTGCCAAACATGCCGGTCTGATAGCCGCTGGCCTGCAAATCTTTGACAAAGGTCGGCAGTCGATTGTCCATCGGCGTATTCAAGGTCGTCACCTGATTGACATGATTGTAAGTACCGGTCAGGATAGCGGCGCGGCTGGGCGTGCAGATAGAATTGGTGCAGAAGCAGCTGTCAAAGCGCAGGCCGTCGGCGGCGATGCGGTCTAGGTTGGGCGTGGCGTTGATGCGGCTGCCATAGCAACTCATGGCATGGGAAGCGTGGTCGTCGGCCATGATAAACAGGATATTGGGACGTTCTTGTGGCATCAGCTTTCCCCTTTGGGATTACGATTCGATCAGGCTTAGACCTGCGCCAGATTGGCCACCAGATTATAGGTGAACCAGCCATCGCCGGTGCGGAAGGACTGCGGTTTGGCCGTTTGCGCGTCTCTTTGGACGCCGATGCCATCGGAAAAGGTCTCGAAGGCGACAATTTTGCGGTAGTTGATGCGGAAGCGCTTGGATGGCCCGGCAAAATAAATGTGCTTGGTCGTAACGCCCATCAAGCCAGTATCGACATGAACCGTAGCCGATTCCTGCACGCGCTCGCCCTTGAATCCGCCGACGCGATAATAGACGCCCTTGGTCACGCGGAGGCTCACCCCGCGCGATCCGCCAACAAATTTGGTCTTGGTCTTCACTTCATAATAATCCACATTCTGAAACACCCACACCAGCGTCTCTGATTTTTGCAAGTTAAAGGGAACGCCGGTGAATTGAATCCCCTGCGGCACAACGCCATTGAGAACATCCCGAAGGACGCCGGCTTTAATCAGTCGGTCAAAGGCGCCATTGCGGTTCAAAGCCTCTTGAGACAGCGACATATGTCTTTGCAGGCCGTGCAGCCGTTCCTGCTCTTCTTCGGTAATCACATGGTCGTCCAAGGCGCGCTCGACCGCCTCTTCATACCCGGCCACGATGCACGCTCTTATCGCATCGCGCTGCATATAGCTGGATGAGGCGATTTCCTTGATGGCCGCGTTCAAGCGCTGATAATCGACGTCTTCCGAACTGACTCGGCTGACCAGGCCGACAATCCGCGATTTGCCGCGTTCGTGATTGTCTTTGCAATGGCCATGCGCTCGCCGCAGAAAGCCGGCCGGCTGGCCGCAGTAGATGCAGTCTCCCATTATTCCTTCTCCATATTATAAATTTCAGTCGCCAAGCCGATAGAAACGTCTGGCATTGTCCATCATCAGTTTGTCCATTTCGTCCTCGTCCAGTCCAGCCGCCGCCTGCTCCAGCGCCGAAAGCCAGCCGCCCCAAGATGAGGCCAGGTTGACCACCGGCCAATCGCTGCCGAACATCACCCGCTCGATGCCAAAGACGTCTATCGCTTCGCCAACGTAGGGCGCGATCTGCTCTGGCGTCCAATGGCGATGGTCGGCTTCGGTCACAACTCCCGATATTTTGCAGACGACGTTGTCCAGTTCAGCCAGCTTTTTCATGTCGGCCGCCCAGCTTGTCCATTCACCGCCGGCGACGTTCGGCTTGGCGATGTGATCGAGGATAAAGGATACATTCGGGCAGGCTTTTACTAGGTCAATCGTCTCTTCAAGCTGATGCGCCTTGATGCAGATGTCAAAGCTCAAGCCGTGTTTGGCCAATGCCCGCACCCCCTCGACAAAAGTCCGCTGACGCGCCCAGCCGAGGGCCTCATCCTGATAATTGCGGCGTACCCCTTTGACCAGCGGCCGGGCGGCCAGCGTTTCCAGCACAGCTTCGCGCCCAGTTTCGTTTTCCAGGGCGGCATGGGCGACGATACCCTTGAGCGGCGCATCGAGCGTCTCGACCCATTCGACCTCGCGCAGATTCTCCTCGCTGGCGCAGCCGGCCTCGACAAACACGATGCCGACGATGCTGTGGCTGGCAGCGGCATAATCGGCCGGCAGATAGGCGCGGCTTAAGGTCGCATTGCCCTCGATCCAGCGATACGTCAGGTGATGCGGATTCCAAAAATGCACATGCGCGTCAATCAGTTTCATGTCAGACCCCAATATGCGGATGATCTGCCCACAGCAGCCCTTCAGCCTTGAGCGCGCGCCAAAAAGACAACGGCGTTTCGGCCGAAATGGCATCTACGTTTTGCTTGACCCGCGCTGGTTTGCTGGTGCTAAGCGCCAGGGCGGCGATGCCTGGATGCGATTTGCCAAATTGAATGCAGGCCTCGGCCGGATTCTGCTGATGTTCTTTACACAGCGCAAAGAATCGTTCGCGCCATTCAAATTTGTCCCTGTCGGCCGGATTGTCGGCGTCTAGTTTGACATAGTTGAAAAATTCGCCGCCGGTCAAAAAGCCGGCATTGAACACGGCTGAATTGATGATGGCGATGTTCCTTTGATGCAGCGAATCCATAAAAGCCAGCAGATCGGGAGGATGCGAATAAAGCGTGTAGCTGTTGGCGAACATCACCCAATCCAGTTCAACCTGCTGGTCAATGGCCTGGATCGACCGCCAGTTCTTGGCGCCGACGCCGACAGCCTTGGCCCGTCCCTGCGCCTTGAGTTCATCCAGCGCGGCATACGCGCCCAAAATGTCATCAAAGCGCCGTTTGCGGTCGTCTGCGGATAAGGCGGCATCCAGATATTCATCGGGGTCATGCACCGAGACAATAGGCGTGCTGTAATCGCCGCCCAGCAGTTCCAAGCCCTGTTCAAAGCATTGGAGCATGCCCTTATAGCTGATGTCCTGCGCGGCGTCATGCTCCAGGCCAAACCAGGCGCCCGGCTCAAAGGTCGGTTCGGCTGTTCGCAGCGGCCTTCGCAGCCAGGCCAGTTTGTTGCTGATGATGACCTCATCGTCGCTGATGCCCAGTTCGCGCAGGCATTGGCCCAAAACCTCCAGCGAAAGCCCGGCGCCATATTTCCCAGCCGAATCAATCACCACTGGCTTTGGGATGTGTTCAAAGATTTGACGCACCGTCTCCCGTTTCGATTCATAAGAAAAGACGCGGAAAAGGTTGCCCAGCGCCGTCGAGCCGAAGACCACCGGCGGCGTCGTCAGACCTGTTTTTCCAAAGGCGACATGCTCCATATCAGCGTTCCCACAGCTTGACAGACCAAGCCAAGTCAATCATAATCGGCCTTTCTGAAATCAACTGACTGACAAGTATATTTCATATTTCGCCCAGCCGCAAACAGTTTCGCACATCACAGCAGAATCAGAATATGCCGCCGAAAATCCTTGTCATATACCCCCAGCTGACCCATCCTTATCGGAGAACGCGGGTCAGTATGCTGCGACAGGCCGGCTGGCAGGTTGAGGTGATGGCCTTTCGAAGAGACCATCCCCTCAAGGACGCGCCCAGCCAAGACGTCACCATCCTAGGACATATCCGCCAGGGCGTCTACCTGGGGCGGCTACCCGCGCTGCTTGGCGCCATCCCAAAAGTGCGGGCGGCCCTGCGCCGCAGTCAACTCGTCTACACATTTCAAGTGGACATGGCGCTGCTGGTCTTTTTGGCTGGATTGGGCTTGGGGAAACCGCTCATATACGATATACCGTACATTCGGGCGGCTCAAACTGCGCGCAGTCTGAAGGGACGGCTGCTGCGGGCCATCACCAAATATCTCGCCGCCAAAAGCCATCTGCTGATATTCACTTCACCCAGCTATCGGCATTATTTTTATGACGACGAGAAGCTGCAAACCCCCTGGCTGGCGCTCGAAAACAAGATCGAGACCGCCCATGCCGCGCCCTTCCGAAACAGCCGGCCGGCGGTAGAAATCGACGAGGAGCGGCCGCTTGTGATCGGCGAATTTAGCATACTGCGGGAACCGTGGTCGCTGGAATTTCTTGAATGCCTGAATGGATTGGCAGAGGGAAAATTCGAGTTTGCCCTGGCCGGAATCGTGTCCCCGCCAGTCCGTCACAGCTTCGACCGTTTGCTGGAAAGACATCCGAACATCACATACCAAGGGGCTTATCGCCGTTTTGATGACGTGCCGGCGCTGTATCAGAGCGCTGATATGATCTTGGCCTGCACATCGCCGCAGATCCCCTTTCGCTGGTCGATGCCCGTCCGCTACTATGACGCTTGTCTGTTTCGGAAACCCTTGATTGTCCGCGCTGGCACGGCAGTCGCCGTCGAAGTGGAAAAATATGATATTGGGATGGTTCTCCACGAAGACAGTCCAGCCGCCGCCGCCAAGGAATTCAGCGCCATTACCCGCGATGACTGGCGCCGCTGGCGAGACAATATGGCCGCGCTGCCGCAGCATATCTACATCCATACCGATGAGGTCGAACAGCTGGGCGCCGCCTTAAACGATATTCTGAACGGCCAAAGCAAAAAATAAAATCATCCATAGTCCGACAGCATAATCTGGAGGGAGCAGGATGAGACCGAAAAATCCTGTGCTTACGCGATTGAACTGGGAAATTAGACTGACAAAGCGATTTCAGCCGCGCGCATTTCTGCTGGCCGCTTTTTCCAGGGCTTGGGCCACGCGCATCGCATCCTGGTCGGTGTAGGCATAGATATGGTCGGGCAGGCCGGCCATATTGCGGCGCCAACGCTCCCAATCGGCGCTGGTCAGGCGGTTGATGGCGGCGGCGGCCTCTTCAGCGTCCTCGGCCGTGATGACCAGCCCGGTCTGATGCCGCGCAACTTCGCCCGCGTCTCCAGTGCCAGCGCGGACGATGAGCGGCTTTTGAAAGAAACAGGCATCATAATAGCGGAAGGTGCGCGACCAGCGAAAGGGGACGACCGGCAAGGTGCAGGCCATCACCATGTCCACATCGGCGCACAAGCCGGGCAGATCCTCGGCGCGCCGGTAAGGCCCTTTGTAATGCAGGTTTGGATTTTGCTTGATGCGCTGCAAAAAATCGCCGCTGTTCATGCGATGATGATGAAAAGCGCCGGCCAGCACGACTTCAAAGCGGTCAGGCGCGGCGGCCACCAATTTTTCGAGGACGCACAGACTCCAGTCATCTCGCAGAAAGCCAAAGTAACCGATTCGCAGCGGCCGGTCATCGAGCGGTTTGCCCTTTAAGGTTGGATTTTCCTGCTTTTGGGCGACGGCCGCGAAGAGCGCGTCGATTTTGTTTTCGAGGACTAAAGAGGCCGTCTTGATATCCAGGCGGTCGCGGTAATAGGCATGATAGCCATCGGAAGTCAGCACCAGCAGGCGGCAGGCTTCGGTGGCCAGTCGATCCATCCATCGCACCAGCCGACCTTTGAGGCCGCGGGCAACTTGATGCGGACTGATATCGCGTATCTCGAGGACGACGGGTTTGTCCAGGCCGGCGGCGGCCGGCAAGACTGGCACAAGCATATCAAGCTGGAAGACGTAAACGATGTCGCTGCGGCGAATGGCCGCGCGGATCCGGGGAATATGCGTCATCAACTCTGGCAGCCTGAAATACCAAGGCCTGAAGCGCAGGCCGCCAAGTGACTGTATCGGGCAGTCGGGCAGTCGGCCAGGGTAATGGCTGGTCTCGAAAGCGGCCGTTTCGACCTGGAAGCCGGCCCGCTTTATAATTTGGATCGTCCGCGCGTTGCCTGGATCGGTGATGACGGGCGCGACGCACAGAACTTTTGCTTTCATGTCGGGCGAGATCCTGGCTAAGGGAGGCAAGGCTGCCGCGTTTTGGCGAGACGCTGCCCCTCCCCCGCTTTGTCTTTTGATTTCTGGTGAATTATACTGCGATACTTCCGAAATAGAACAGCCAGAATATCGAATGGGAAAGGTCATCCCGAACGAGCGGCGGTGACCAGAACAGATTCGGAGAAGGTGGGATTCGAACCCACGTACGGTTTCCCGTATCCGCTTTCCAAGCGGACGCACTAGGCCTCTATGCGACTTCTCCAGATGACATCCATTATAGTCGGCGGCGGCCGCTTTTCCAAGATGTAAATTTAGGGTGGCAGCGCTGGGTAGCTTGTCGGCGAGCCGAGCAGACAGAGGATGCCTTGGGTAAGCGCTTGGGCCAGCAGTTCAGGCTCTTCGGTCAGGATTTGGCGGTCGGCCAGCATATAGCCCATTTCGATGATCACGCCCGGCGTCAGGGGGTGAATCTTGCGCCAAGCGTGATTGTCGGTCATATCCAAGGTCAGGTTGTGACTGCGCTCCAGCGGGATGAGTTCTTCATAATGGAAGGCGACGCATTCGACAAAATAAGCGTCAATCCCCCCGTCAGGCCGCGACGAGGCCTTGGCGACCAAATAGCCGGAAACCCGCTCGCCAAAATCCGCGCAGGTGTTGGCATGAATGGAAAGCAGGGCGGCCGCCCGATAATTGTCCAGCCGCGCATCAAATTCATCCAGCAAATCGACGGTGTAATTGCGCGCCCGCAGGTTATCGACCACCCGCCGCGCCACTTCAAAGTTGATGTCCGCCTCTTCCAGTCCATCCTCGCAAACCGCCCCTGGATCGTTGCCGATGTTGTTGCGGCTTAGGCCGCGATGGCCGGAGATGATGCCGATGCGCTGAAGCCAGTTCGGAGTTGTCACCGGCGCAGGGGCGGCCGGCTGAACGTCGCTGGACATCAAGGCCGCTTCATTCCCTTGCAGGCCGCGCACCACAGCCGGGTTCAAAAATTGCGGGTCAGTCAGCCAAGTCAGAATGGTGGCGACCAGCCCGGCGCTGACCAGCACGACGAACAGGGTACGGAAAAAGACGCCCGTCGCCGCGAGGGGACTATGGCTTCGTTCTCCCGGCCGCCGTTTGATGCGCTGAACGCGGCGCCGTTCCGCAACAGCCGACTCGTCAGGCCCATTCGGCGCTTCTGATGAGGATTCAGCGGCGGTCGGCCCTGGCGGACGATCCGTATCCGGCGGGGATTCGGTCGACTTCGGTTCCGCCGGCGTTACAGTCTGCCGGGCGGCCGCCTGCTGCATGATTTCGGTAAATATGGCCGATGCGGACGAATCGCGCCCAGATTGACGATTGGACAATTCGTCAGCCATGACCCCAGCCCCCTATGGCTCGCATTCCAGACGATAGGACTGACGTTCAGCGCAGTCCAGCTGGCGGATGTAACGATTGTCCCGCGCCCAAGCAATCAGTTCTTCGGCCGTTCGGGCGATCTGCCATTGACGGAGCGCGTAATCCTGCCCGGCTGAAATGGCGAAGGTCTCGTCGGGACTGAACCATACCTCTTGGATCCAGTCGCTATGCTGGTCAAAGCGATTCATCTCTTCGCCTGTGGCAATGTCCCACATCCGCACTGTGGTATCCGATGAGGTCGTCAGCAAAAGGCCGCTGTCCTGCGTGATATCGATGCCGAAGGTATTGCCGGTATGCCCGACAAACTGGCGAATCTCCTCGCCGCTTTCAATATCCCACATCCGCACCGTGTCGTCCCAGGACGTGCTGACAATGAACTCCATATTGGGCGCGAAATGAGCATAATTGACCGGCCCGGTATGTCCGACAAACTGGCGAATCTCCTCGCCGCTTTCAATGTCCCACAGGCGAATTTCATTGCCGCTGCCCCAAGAGCCGGCGCTGACCATCTGCTTGCCGTCTGGACTGATATGCACGCCGGCGACTTCGCCCGCGTGGCCGCTGTAGGTGCGGATGACCTCGCCGCTTTCGATGTCCCACAGCTTGAGCGCGCCATTGCCCAAAGCCGCAATGAACTGCTCGCCATTGGGCATCAGATCGATCATGTACACGCGCGCGCCGTCCTGTTCTCGATAGACTTGCAGCTGCTCGCCAGTGTTCACATCCCAGCGGCGGATCGTGCCGTCCCAAGCCGCCGAGAGCAGGTGGCGGCCATCCATGATAAAGCGCACTGAATCGACGGTGTTGGTATGGCCGTCCAGCTTGTGGATTTCAGCGCCGCTGGCAATGTCCCAGATGCGAACCGATGTATCAGTGCCATCTGGCGACGACAAAGGCCCTGATCCAGAGGCGGCCAAGGCGCCGTCGGGACTGATGTCGGCCGTCCAAGTCCAGCTTTCATGGCCCAAGAAGGGCTTAATTTGGGTGCGATTCTGCAAATCCCAAAGATAAGCGGCGCTTTCGGACGGGCTGTCGCCGCCGTCGGGAATCAGGTTGTTGCCCACATTGCCCAGCCCAACCATCATATACTCGCCGTCGGCGGTGTATTCAATGTCATAAACCCAGTCGCCAAAGTTGCGATAGCTCCGCAGTTCAACGGCTTTTTCAACATCCCAGAACTTGATGGTGCTGTCGCGCGAGGCGGTCACAAGCTCGCGGCCGTCGGGGGAGAATTCGATATCGGAGATGGTTTCGCGATGGGCAAACAGGATGCCCAGTTCCGTGCCAAGCGCGACATCATAAATCCGCGCCGTGCCGCCGTTCCCGCCGTCCCAAGTGCCAAGCGCCACGCGGCGGCCATCGGGGCTGAACTCAACATCGCGGACATAGCCGGAGTCTGGATCAATCACCAGCGCGGTTTCGCCGCTTTCAACATCCCAAATCCGCACCTTGCGGTCTTCGGCATCGTCGCTGGCGCCGGTCGGGGTTTCATCAGCGGCCGAACTGGCAAGTTTTGTTCCATCATGGTTAAAATCAATCTTCATCACATAGCCGATATGCCCTTCCAGCACGCGCAGGGTCTCGCCGCTGGCCACATCCCACAGCCGAATGGTCTTGTCGCCGCTGGATGAAGCCAGCATTTGACCGTCAGGGCTGAATTCGACATCGGTGGCGACCAGTTCATGCCCTTGCAGGCGATGCAGCACCTCACCCGTGGCCGCCTCCCAGACGCCAACGCTGCCATCTGACATGCTGGCGGCAATCAATGTTCCGTCCGGACTGAACGACAGCGCCATTATCGGACTGCCGGCCTCTATCGCATGAATCATCTCGCCGCGCTGATTATCGACCAGATAGATGACCCCTTCCGTTCCAGCATAGGCGCCGGTCATCCCCTGCGGACTGCTGGCCACGGTCAGAACAGACAGGGATGAATCGGCATAGCGGAAGCGCGGCCCCGGCGAAAAGGTCGCCAGCCCCAAAATCCGCAATACTTCGGGTTCCGGCGGCTGGAAAGCACTCTGCGCTTCAATGGCGACCGGCAAGGCCAGCGCCGGCTCATTCACGCTCAAGGCGTTTCGGGCATTGGCCGACAGCGCCAGGCTTAGGTTTTTGCGTTCGTTGATTTCGGCAATTTCAAGCGCTTCCTCGGCCCGTTCGCGTTCGGTTTCGGCAATGCCGCGCTGTTCTTCAGCCACTTCGCGGGCATCTTCGGCAATGCCGCGCTGCTCTTCGGCCACTTCGCGGGCATCTTCAGCAATGCCGCGCTGCTCTTCGGCTACTTCGCGGGCATCTTCGGCAATGACGCGCTGGGCTTCGGCGCGGTTGGACTGGTCAAAGGCGAAGATGCTCAAGCCAACGGCAACCACGGCCGCCACAGCAAAGATCGCCACAGCAATTCGCAGATTCCGCGCTTTCTGACGTTCCAGCGCCGCCTCGCGTTCCTGACGCGCCCGCTCAATCGCCCGCCGTTCTTCCCGCGCTTTCAGGCTTTCCTTCAAAAAGTCCTTTTCGGTGATGTTAAGCTGGAGCGTGGTCGTCTCTGACCATTCCTGAAACTGCTGAAGCCGTGTGCCTTGCATCAGATAGCTTGGCTCTTTGCCGGCCGCTTCCCATTCTTCGGCGGCGTGAAGCAGCTGCCGTTCCAAGCGGACATCTTCGCGGCTTTCATCCAGCCATTCGCGCAGGTGCTCCCAACGTCGAATCAAGGCCTCATGCGCCACTTCGACCGTCGCGCTGCGAGTGGCCTCGTCGCGGTCAAAGGTCAGCAGACGATAACGGCCAAAGCGGTCGATCACATCTTCGACAACCTCGCGCTGGCCAAGCGTCATCAATTCCGTCTGCAAAATGCGGCGGCGGGTGTCCTCTTGCCCTTCACCCAAAGTCACCAGACGCAGGAACATCTGCCGCGCCATGTCTTTGCCAGCCTCGTCAAATTCCTGATAGACCTCCTCGGCCCGTCTGGCCAGCGCCCCCAGCGTGCCGCCGATCTCCTGATAGGCCGCATTGGTCAGCAGCGCCCCATCGCGCCGTTCAAACAGTTCGGTCAGCGCATATTGCAGCAGTGGCAGCGCGCCTGGCTGTTCGCGGACGTCCTTGAGGATGTTTTCAATTAGTCCTTCCTCTAGCACTGCGCCTACGCGGTAGGCCGGGCCGCTGACGGTCTCCTCCAGTTCCTCATCGGAAAGCGGCAGAACCAGTTCGGTGCGCTTGCGGATAAGTCCGCCAAAGTTTTGATACAAAAGCGGCCGGTCATAAAAATCAGCGCGGAGCGTAATGAGGATGATAATCGGGCTGTCCTCAATGCTGACCGCCGCCTGCACCAAATCAAGGAACTGCTGACGTTCGCTTTCAACCTCAATCTGCGTGAAGACTTCCTCAAACTGATCAATCATCAAAACCAGCTTGCTGTCTTCGGCCGGCAGGGCCCATCTGACCCCTTCAGCCAAGCCAGCAGTCTCTTCGCGGAGCAAATCGACCATGCCCGGCAAAGGCGAGGTGGAAACGCTTAACAAGGCCGCCGCCAGTTCTTCCAGGGGGTCTTCGCCTGGCACCATCTCGGCATAGAACCAGTCTTCAGAGCCTTCAATCCGTCCTTGTCGCAAGGCCGGCAGCACACCAGCTTTGACCAGGCTGGACTTTCCGCTGCCGCTGGGGCCAATCACCGCCAGGAAATTGTTCTCGACGACCGGCTCCTGCAAACGGGCCAGCACTTGTTCGATCATGGCCGAACGTCCGAAGAAATCATCGGCGTCGGCCTGCTGGAAGGCGCGCAGACCCTTGTAGGGATTCTTGGTTTCAATCAGGTCAAAGGCGGTCAAATCCAATTCGGTCAGCGAAAGCTCCACAGTTGAGCTTTCCTGCTGCAAAATTTCGCGGAAATCCTGCACCAAAGACAGCGCATCGGGGTAACGGTCGGCGGGGTCTTTGGCTGTGGCGCGCTGGATAATTGAATTGAAGGCCGACGGCAGACTAAGCTCTTCGGGGTCGATCATCGGCAGCGGCTCATTGAGATGTTTGTAGACCAAGGTCGCCAAGGTGAGTTCGGCAAAGGGACGGCTGCCGGTCAGCATTTCGTAAAGCATAATGCCAAAGGCGTAGACGTCGCTTTGTGGGCCGACTTCGCCGCCGCGGATCTGTTCAGGCGCAAGGTAGGCCGGCGTGCCAACAATATCGCCCTGGGCGATGCTGGTCTCGGTGCCGACTTTCATAGCGATACCAAAATCACCAAGATACGCGTTGCCATCTTCATCCAGCAGGATGTTGTCGGCTTTGATGTCCCGATGAATGACGCCATTGCGATGAGCGAAGGTCAAGGCCGAGCCGACCTGCTCCAAAACCTTGCCGGCCGCTTCCGTGTCCAGGATGCCGTGCTTGTCGATGCGGTCGCGCAGACTGCCGCCGCGCAGATAGCGCATCACCAAAAACGCGCTGTCCGGCTCGCGCCAATAGTCATACAAAGGCACGATATGCGGATGCTCCAGCCGGGCGACGACCTGGGCCTCGCTTTCGAAACGGCGGATGAATTCGGGCGAATTGGCGTATTTGGGCAGGATAACCTTGATGGCCACCTCGCGCAGAACGGCGCTTTGCCGGGCGCGGTAGACAACGCCATAGCCCCCTTGACCCAAAAGGGTCTCGATATCGTAAGACTTAACAGCTGTGCCAGTTAATTGTAGGATGTCCATAAGTTTTTCCGTTAGCTAGGCGATGGTTAAAATTTCTATTAGACGTCAGTATAAAACATATTCGCTTTTTATGCACTGTCATTCTTGACAATTCGACAATTCCGCTTCGGCCGGCTTGCCCAAGTCCATTATATCCCAATATATCCCAAGTTTGGGATATATCCAAGCCTCTCTTTGCTTGGCGGCGCAATCATTCCGAAACCTGCCCCACAGCGCGCCGAGAAAGCCAAATGATTTTACCACCTCAACAGCAGGCTTGCAACCTTGGCGGCAATTTGACACAATAGGCAGGTATTTCTTTGACGCGACTGAACAGAGGGCCGCCGCGTGGCGACAGAATTGGAAGGGGTGATCCTGGGATATGCCGATGAGGGCCAACAGGTCAAACTGCTGGCCTGCAGCGGCGACGCGCCCTCGCGCGACCCAGATTATTATCGACAGCGCATCACCCTTGAGCCGATGCCCATCAGCGGCGCCCAGGCCTCGCAGGCCATGGCCATGATCGCCTATGATGAAAGTCGGGCCCTATTGGCGCGGGCGCATTTTCAGGACAGTCGGCAGACCGCGCCGGCCTATCAATACATCCTCGTCCCCTACACCGCCCAGCTGGAGCCGATAGTGAACCTGTTCCGCCAGCCCATCGCGCTTGAATCAGCCGACTCCGCGCTGAAGCTGTCGACAAAACATCCCGATGACCGCGCCGCGCAGCTGAAACAGCTTATCGGCCAAATGCCTGACGACCATTTTGAATTCGCCTTGACTCTGCTGGGCGCGGCAGTGCATGAACGCGGCCTGCTCATCCAAAATTTCCCGCTCGATTTCCCCCAACGCGCCGCGCTGATCCAGGGCATCCACGCGCTCCTGCCAACCCCGGCCGCCATGCGCCTGACGTTTTCCAGCGGCCGCATCCAGTCAAGCGCCGCCGAACCGCAGCTTGTCTTTGCCGATGAAGGCGATGAAACCGCGCGCTGGACTTATGACTGGGAAGCGCCGCGCGTCATTGAAGAGGCCTTGGAACATCCCTACATCCAACTGCTTCGCTCTTTGTGGCCGGGCGATATTCCCGCTTTCACAGCGGCCCTGGAGGATTTGGACGGGCTGAATCTGCGCTTTGAGGCCGACGGCGGTCTGTCCAGTTATCTCATTTCGCTGACGGAGCGATTTTCGCTGAACGGCCAGGTCAAAGCCGGCCATCCCGTCGAAACCAGCCTCATGATGCAAGCCCTGGCCAGCGATGATCCGCCGCAGGGCCGCCTGCGCTACCAATATATCGAAAAACTGCTCGAAAACGCCCTCAATCATCGAGATTCTGTCGCTGGGCTGTGGGTGGCCGAAGAGCTTGAGCGCGATGCCGAACTTGAGTCGGCCCTGGCCGGCCTGTTTGACGATATGCTGGAAACCCAGCCGGACACCGTTTACGTCTTCATACGCAACCGCCTCAATCATCTGGGGCTGGACGAAAAATGGCTGCCGCGCTTGCAGCTGGCCGCCGCGCATTCGCTGGAAGTCGCCATTCAGGAAAGCGACACATCAACGCTGGTCAGCTGGCTGAAACTGGCCGCCCGCGAACCGCAGGCCTATCAGCTGTTGGATGCGCTGCGGCAGGGGATCTTATCGGCGCAGACGCGGGCGCGTGACGATGGCGAACTGGGCATTCAGCTTATCCTCATCGCCGCCCGTCGACTCCCCGAACTGGTGGAGGCGCTGTATCAGGATGCGCGGCTCATCCATGCGCTGGCCCTGCATGCCCAGCAGACCTTGCAGACGGCCAAGGCCCAATCCATTCAGGACTTGGCCGCCGAGAGTCCCGAATACTTTTTGCTGGCGCTGTTTTACGGCATTCAGATTTCCGACTCGGCGCTGGTCAAGGCCGCCGCGGTAAAAAGCCTGTGGCAGCTTCATCAGGCCGAGGCTGGGGAAAGCCTGCCGGCCACGCATCAGCCGGCCGCGCTTATTCGTCATCTGGCCACGCAGGCCAGCCATCAAATGACCGATTCGGCGCTGGATGCCCTGCTGCATCGCATCATCACCAGCGGCGACAGCGACCTGTTCATCGCGGCGGCCCAACACCTGGCCGAACGCGACGCGCTCTTCCCGCGGCTGGGCACCGTGCTGGAAGCCGACGACTTCGCGCTGGACACCATTCTTTCGGTGATGAAGGCCGTGACCGGGCTGGAAGACGTTTCGCCGCAGGAGACGCTTGACACCTATTTTATCCTGCTGGACTATTATGAATGGGCGCCAGAAATGCAGCCGATGATGGAAGCGCTGGCGCGGCACATGGGCAGCCATCCCGCCCTCAATGTGTCCTATCGACATCTGTGGAAACTCTGCGAAACCTGCAATGCCCTGCAAATCGAGACGGCGACCCGCGTTGCCATTCAGCAGCTTTTCCAGCAGTTCGACGACGAAGAAGATGTCCAGCTTGTCGTCGCCGGCATCGCTCGAATCGGCAAGCAAGTCAGCTGGAGCCGAACCCTGCTGACGGCACTGAACGGCTGGTGGCGCGGCTATGCCAACACGCGCACTTTCGCCCAGCTTCAGCGGCTTGAGCGCGGCCTGGATGCTCAACGACATCTGGAGACTCAAAAGCAGATCCTTAAAACCGCGCTGGCCATGCGCCGTCTCATGCACGACCGCGGCCCGGCCGAATTTGCCAAAGCCATCAACACCGCCTGCACAATCATCGAAAACATCGCCGACGCCTTTGACGCCGACCAGCCGACCGAAATCGACCCGCGCACCATCCGCCGCGAACTCGACAAAATGAGTCCCAAGCTGTCCACAGATGAGCAGCATGTGCTGGCCAACAACTTACGCAATCTGGCCCATCTGATCACAGTCATGGCCAACAATCGCAGCAAGCCCTCTCTCATCCGCAGCGACGACAGCATCGACCGTCATCTGATGCTGGGCGAAGCCAGTCCGCACGGGTCGATTGACATGATGAAATGGATCGCCGGCTATCTCGGCGGCACGCACAGCGAAACCAGCAGTTAAGCCCATCCCTGCTGAACGAAAAAGGTCAAATCACATGGAAAAATTATTCACCTACGGCACACTGCAAGACCCTGATACGCAAATGCGCCTGCTCGGCCGTCATCTTGGCGAAGGCAAGCCCGATACCCTGCGCGGCTATCGATTGGCCAGGCTGGTCGGCATCCACGCTTCCTACAGCATCATCCAGCCAAAACCAGGCGCGACGGTCGACGGCATTATTCACGAAGTCAGCGCCGACGAACTGGAACGGCTGGACATCTATGAGGGCAATGCCTATCTGCGCGTTAGCGTTACCCTCGTCAGCGGCACCCGCGCCTGGGTCTACAGCGACCATCCCAAGTCGAATTATCGACAGCACATTGAAGACTTGGAGGGCGATGAATGAGCGCGCTCGGCATTGGCGTCATCGGCATGGGCTGGATGGGACAGGTACACAGCCGCGCTTACAGCCTGGCGCCGCAGCGTTTTCCAGACAGCATCCCGCGCCCGCGCCTCATCATCTGCTCCGATAACGTCCCCGAAAGAGCCGCCCAAAGCCAAGATATCTTCGGATTCCAGGCCTCCTCGCCGCGCTGGCAGGACGTCGTGGAGCATCCGCAGGTGCAGATCGTCAGCATCGCCGCGCCCAATCATCTGCACCTGGAGATTGTCCGCGCCGCCACGGCCGCCGGCAAGCATATCTTCTGCGAAAAGCCCGTCGGCCTTACCCCCCAGGAAACAGCTGACATCGAACATCTGGCGCGCCAGACCGGCATCTTGAGCTTTGTCGGCTTCAACTATCGCTGGGCGCCGCTGGTCATGCACGCCAAAAAGCTGATTGACGAGGGCCGACTGGGCGATTTAACCCAATTCCGCGGACGGTTCTTTAGTATGTATGGCAGCAATCCGCTAGGCCTCTTGTCCTGGCGTTTCCACAAAGCGCAGGCCGGCTATGGCGTGCTGGGCGATATTATGGCGCATGTGATGGATATGGCGCTGCTGATGAGTGGGCCGGTGGCGCGCGTAGTCAGCAGTTCGCATACCTTCATCCCCCGCCGCCCCAAGCCGATCCCTGGCAAAGGCACGCATTATTCCGTCGGCGCGCCGAATGATCCGCAAGGCGACGTCACCAATGAGGATTATGTGGGCGCACTGCTCGAATTTGAAAACGGCGTGCGCGGTTCAGTCGAAGCCTCGCGCACCATCTTTGGGCCCAAAAATGAATTCGCCTTTGAAATCAACGGCACGCGCGGCGCCATCAGCTGGGATTTTGAGCGCATGAACGAACTTCAGCTTTATCTGCCCGACAGCGAGGGCCTCCACGACGGCTTTGTGCGGCTGGTCGGCGGCGAGCAGTACCCCTATCATGGCCGCTTCAATCCAGGCGAAGGCAGCGGACTCGGCTATGAAGACATGAAAATCATCGAAGCCTGGCAATTCCTGAAATCCGTCGCCGCCGGCCAGCAGGCCGCGCCTGGCTTTGCTGAAGCGCTGGCGGTTGCCGACGTTCACGCCGCCATGATTCGCTCTTGGGAAAGCCGCGGCTGGGAAGACGTCATCTCTTTGCGGCGGCCATGATGCAAGCCCAGACCTTGGCCTTGCGCGGCCCGATATTCTATCTTAGCCAGGATCCCTTCCTGAACCCGCCCGAAGCCTGCGCGCATTATGAATCCGACGGCATCATCCTGATAGAAGCCGGCCGCATCAGCGCCGTCGGGCCGGCCAGCGAAATTCAGCCCAAAATATCGGTCGACACACCCACGCGGCATTATCCGCGTTCGATTTTGACGCCTGGCTTCATCGACGCCCACATCCACTATCCCCAAGTCGAAATCATCGGCTCTTATGGCGCGCAGCTTTTGGAATGGCTTAACAAATACACCTTCCCGACCGAAGCCAAGTTCAATGATCCTGCCCATGCCGAAAAAATCGCCCAATTTTTCATTGCCGAACTTCAGCGCAACGGCACCACGGCCGCCTCGGTTTTCTGCACGTCGGCGCCTGAATCGGTCGATGCCATCTTCCAGGCGGCGCAGCCCGATAATATGCTGATTCTGGCCGGCAAGATGATGATGGATTGTCACGCGCCGGCCGCTATCCTCGATACCGCTCAATCCAGCTATGACGATTCCAAAGCCCTCATCGCGCGCTGGCACAAACGGGGCCGCTGCCTCTATACCCTGTCGCCGCGCTTCGCCTTGACCAGCAGTCCGCGGCAGCTGGAATTGGCCGGCGCTTTGATGCGCGAGTATGATGACATCCGCCTGCAATCCCACATCTCCGAAAACCAGGCCGAAATTGCCCGCGCCCATGAACTGTATCCGCGCCGCAGGCACTATACCGATATTTATGATCATTACGGGCTGCTCAATTCACGCGCCATTTATGGACATGGCATCCATCTGTCCGAAGACGAATTTTGCCGTTTTTATGAAAGCGGCGCCAAGATCGCCCACTGCCCAACGTCTAATTTCTTCATCGGCAGCGGCCTCTTCAATATCGCCCGCGCCAAAGCCAATGCGCGCCCCATAACCGTCGGTCTGGGGACGGATGTCGGCGGCGGCACCAGCTTTTCCATGCTGCAAACGATGAGCGAAGCCTACAAAATGGCGCAGATGAACGGCGTTTCACTGACGGCCGCGCAGGGGTTTTATCTGGCGACGCTGGGAAGCGCCCAAGCCCTGGGAATTGCCGACCGCGTTGGGACATTCCAGGTCGGGTATGATGCCGATATTATCGCGTTGGATCCACGCGCGACGCCGCTGCTCAATCTGCGCGCTGATGCCGCCGATTCGCTGGAAGAACTGCTGTTTGCGCTGATGATCTGCGCCGATGACCGCGCTATCCAAGCGACTTATATCGCCGGCAAGGCTGTTTATGAGCGCGGCAGCTAACTGTCTTGTTCTACGCGAATCCGCGCCAGTTCAGCATAACTCGCGCCATTCGTCATCAAGCGGGCGGCGGGGTCGTTGATGTCATAGAGGCCGACAATCAGGGTGTATTCCCCGGCCGGCAAATCAGATGGAATCAGCAACGCGTGATTGTCCATCACCGGCGTATCAGCTTCCCATGTCGTGGTCAGCGAAAGGCCGCCGGCCGGTTCACTGTCGCGCTGCGCCGCCAGTCGGCCATCAGCATGCAATAACTGCAAAAAGACCTTGTAACGGGCCGCCGGCCGCGCATCAGCCGACCAGATGAACTGCACCGGCAGCACATCTCCCGCGCGCGCCGTCGACGAGTCAAGGGCATACGACCGCAGCCAAATCTCCTCGCCAAAGCGCAGGTCGAGCCTTTGCGGCGCATCCAGGCCGGCGGCGGTGGCATAACGGACAAAGCGCAGATCCCCAACCCAGATCTCATCAATTTCATAGGCATGGTGGTTAAGCGTTGATTCGACGATGCCGCGCGGATCCTGCTCCTCGACGCCATAAAAGACGGCATAAATACGGTCATGCGCGTCAATCATATCCAGGACTTGGCGGCGGGTTTGGCCGTCATCGGCCGACGTCGGCAGGCCGTAAAGCGGCGCATCGGCATCATAATAATAGCCCAGCGCTTCAGTCAGCCCGGCCGCGCTCACCAATACCGCATCGCCCGGCCGCAGCGATTCTTCAATCTGCCGCGCCAGGCCGCGGATGTCATCGCGCTGAAAATTGGGATGCCGATAGAGAACGTCCAGGCCATTCGCCATCGTCAGCAGGAAAGCCGCGCTTATGGCAACGGCCGCCGCTTTGGGGATGAAACGGAGTATGGACGGCCCGCTTTGGATTTTCTGTGTCCACAAAACCCACAAACCGCGCCCCATCCACAAGGCAAATGCCAACTGCGCCGGCAGCAAAAAGCGGATATAGCGCGTCGTCAGTTCTAAATGGAGATAAACCAAAATCGAAACCAGCGTCCATATTACTGGCAGGAGCATCGGCCGCCGCTTCGGCCCGATAAGACCAAGTATCAGCAGAAAATACAGCGCGGCATCCATACCGCCTATGCCCAATTCATAGGCATTGCCAAAGGAAAGCCAGCCCGCCAGCACGCGCAACACCGCGCCCGGAGAAGCCGCCGCCGCCAGATTTGGCTGGGCAGAAACCTGTGAAATCGCTGTCGGCAGCCAGGGCAAAAATAAAATCATAGTAATGAGGATGGCGCAAACATAAGCCAGCAGCGTCCGCCAGGCCCTTTGCCGATTCAGCAGCCAGGGCAAAGTCAGCGCCGCCTGCGCCAAGATGACCAGACTGTAAGCCAGATGGGTATAAAGGCCGAGGCCATTGAGCAGGCCCAGGGCAATGGCCGCGCCAGTCAGACGCCGCCCGCGCATCAAGCCGACATACAGCCACATACTGCCGCCGGCCACCGCCGCCAGCATAGCGTACATCCGCGCCTCTTGGGCATAGTACACGCTGAAGCTGTTCAAGGCGACGAAAGCCGCCGCCGCCAAGCCAGCAATCGGATGAAACAGACGTTTGCCCAGCGCATAAACCCAGGCCGCGCTGATGATGCTGAAGAACGCCGACAAAACTCTTAGCGACAATTCCGACGCGCCGGCCGCATCTTCCCACAGACCGAGCAGGGCAAAATAAGCCGGCGTATGAACATTGCGCTGAAGCAGGGGGATGAGTTCGGGCAGCCCGCGCCGCGCATGGGCATAAGCCACGCCTTCGTCATACCAGAGCGACTGCGCGCCAAGCTGATGAAAACGGGCCGCCGCCGCCAGCAAAAGAACGACCAGCGCCAGCCATACAAAAAGCCGTTTTTGTCCGGCCGGGGTCATCGCCGCCGTTCTCGAAAGGCCAGCGCCGCCGTCCCCAGAAGCAATCCCAGCGCAGTCAGGCCCAGCGCAGTCAGCGGCGCCAGTCGATTCAGACTAAGGTCATAGACGGTCACTTCGTCGACAATGATGGGGCCGGCGCCAAACTCAATCCGCGCCGTCTCGGCCAGTGTCATTGAAAGACCGCGCCGTTCCGTTCGCCAGGCCGTGTCCTCATCAGAACGCCAGCGAATCTCAACCGCCGTGCCATGCGCCCAAAAGGCCAGGCCGTCTTCAAAGCGCGCCGCCTGCCCAAAACGCGCCGAATCATCGACAATCCTATCTTTGCCACTCTGGATCTGCCAGGTCTCGGCCTGATGGACGCCGCGATGCAAAATCGGCCTTTGCTGATGGATGTAATCGCGCACAGTATGATAGACCGGCAGGGGGGTAAAGCGCGGCTTTTCGGGCTGATAATCCGGCTCGGCCATGCGAAAATAATACCAGGACTGATCGGCTTCAAAGGGATCCTTGCGGGTAAAAAACCAGTACATGATATTCCCGACCCAAGGCCACTCTTTTTGCGCCCGCTCATACAGCATCGGCATATAACGCGCCGCCTGCTCCTGCGTGACATTGCCGAAGCGCGAATAAGCATCGATCTGCCCGCGCGGCAGTTCAGCGTCCAGGGTCGCATTCCAAGCGGCCTCGCTTAGCCAAATCGGTTTATGGGCATCGCCGTTCCGCACCATAATATCGCGGTAATACGTATGCCGCGCCACATTCACGCTGGTTGCCCGCAAGCGCCGGTCGGTGGGCCCGCTGAACAGGCCATAGCCCTGCGCCGAAAGCACATCAAAGCAGTCGCCGCCGCCGCGGTCATAGATCTCTTGCAGGAAAATGAGGTCACTGAAGCCCTCGTACCCATCCAGTGAAATGGTCGGGGCAATAGCTGCATTGACAACTATGATGTCGGGGTCAACGCGCTTGAGGGCGGCATACGCGCGGCACAGAAGTTCGGTGTACCGCGCTGGATCGACGAAATTATTGCCCCATTCGGGGAAGATGTTCGGCTCGTTCCAGACTTGATAATGCGTGATTCGCCCCCGATACCGTTCAGCGACGGCGGCCGCGTAATTCACAAAATCCTGCAAGTCGTCGGGCGGCGCCAGATCGCCGGCCTGTGGATCGGCCCGCGACCAGGCCGGCGGATTGCTCAAGCGCACCAGCAGACGCAGCCCATGCGCGGCCGTCCGCTCGACAATGCGGTCATATTTCGCCCAGTCAAACTGCCCGCGCCCCGTCACTTCCAGGTCTTCCCAAGGAAATTCCTGCCGCAGCCAGACAAACCCGGCCTCGCGTATCATCCGCAGCATGGCCTCGATTTTTTCGGCCTCGACCTCCTGCTGCAAAAAGGTATTGATGCCATAGGGAATATCGGCTTTGTGATGGATCGGCGCCAGCGGAGCGGTGTCAAGCGGCTGACGGATGAGATTGCCGGCGACCTCAACCATGCCGCGGATCTGCGCCAGCGGCCTTTCTTCGCCGGTCTGTGACCAAAACCAGTTCCACAACAGGCCGCGATAACGCAAGTCCAGGCCGGCCAGCGTCAGCCCCAACAGCAGCGCCGTCCCGATGAGCGCCAGCCGCCGTCTGCCAATTTTGAGTGATGGTCGGGTGGTCATAAGGCGATATTATAGCCATAGCGCGGCTGAATGGAATACGGCCAAAAATTTCGCTTTGCGGCGATTCTGTGATTAACTTAAAAGACGGCGCTGAATTAAGGGTTTGACATGGCTGTTCGATGGATGGGCTGTACGCTGCTGCTTTGGCTGGCTGTTTGCTTGGCCGCCGCGCAGGGCATCATCGAATCGGCCGACTGCCGCGAAAGGCCGGCCGGTTTCAGCGCAAACTGCGGCTATGTCACCCTGCCCCAGGATTATGATGAGCCGAACGGCGGCCGCGTCGATATTTTCTATACGCGGATACACAGCGAAAATCCACAGCCGCAGCCTGATCCGCTGGTTTATCTGGTCGGCGGGCCCGGCAGCAGCGGCACACGGCTTCTCTCTAGCTCTTTCCAGGCCTATCTGCGGGCCTTCGCTGTCGACCGCGACATCATCGTCATCGATCAGCGCGGCGCCGGGCTTTCCAGGCCGTCTCTTTACTGCGATGAAGCCCGATTTCGCCTCGATGAGATTCTGCAAAGCCGTCATCAAGACCATGCCGAACTGATGCTCGACGTCCTGCGGCAGTGCCATGCGCGGCTGTCACAAAATGGCATTCAATTTGCTGCCTTTCACAGCGAAAACAACGCCCGCGATATTGTCAATGTCCTGCTGGCGCTGGGCTATGAGCGCTGGAATCTGGTCGGCGTGTCGTATGGCTCGCGGCTGGCGCTGGCGATGATGCGCGTTCATCCGCAATATATCCGCAGCGTCATCCTCGATTCGGTTTATCCGCCGCAGGCCGATATCTTCCTTGACGCTTACTACAATGGCGAACGCGCCTTGAAAGTCCTGTTTGAGGCCTGTTCGGCATCCGCAAGCTGCCAGGCGCGTTATCCCGATCTTGAGAACGTTTTCTATGATCTGTATCACCGCCTAAACGCCGCGCCGCTGATGGCCCGCTATACCCCGCCGCGCTATAAAACGCTGGACATCGAAATCAGCGGCTATCGGCTTTATGACTGGGTTTTCAGCTGGCTCTATTCCGTCAATGCTATCCAGGTCATCCCTCATCTGATTCACGAATTGGCCGAGGGCCACGCGCAGGATGCCGTGCGGATAGGCGCCAATTATGAGGCGCAGCTGAACGCGCTTAGTCTCGGCATGCACTATACTGTCCAATGCCAGGAAGAGTATATTTCACCCGCCGCCCGCAATTACGCCAGCATCATCGCCGCCTACCCGCATTTGAGCGGCTATCTGCGCTATCCAGTCGAAGGCGCCGATACATTGCAGCGGCTTTGCGGTCTGTGGCAGGCCGAAGCCCGTCCGGCCATCGCCAACAGTCCCGTCGAAAGCGACATTCCGACCTTGCTGCTGTCGGGCCATTTTGACCCGATTACGCCGCCGTCCTATGCTGATCTGGCCGCGCAAACTCTGTCCACATCCTACAGCTTTGTCTGGCCGCAGGTCGGGCATGGTGTCCTGCGCTCGGATGCCTGCGCGGTGAGTATCGCGTTGGATTTTATCGAAACGCCGACGGTCGAACCCGATAGCGGCTGCATCGACGAGGCGCCGGCGATAGAATTTGATTGAGATGGAAACTCATCGCAAAAGACGCGGGGAAATGACTTGACAAAGGCCGCGGCTTTGGATATGCTTATTTTATCGATTAAATGCCAGCAGGGGAGCGTATTAAAATGAACGTTAATATCAGAAATATCAGCGAAAGCCCCCCCCCCCCCCCCCCCCCCGCATTTTTGGGAGGAGGGGACGCTATGAAGCTCGTCTCTCCTGTCAAGAACGTTCTGCTCTGTTCCTTAATTCTGATCGTCTT
This sequence comes from Phototrophicaceae bacterium, assembly GCA_965243795.1. Taxonomy (GTDB): domain Bacteria; phylum Chloroflexota; class Anaerolineae; order Aggregatilineales; family Phototrophicaceae; genus UBA6055. Next base: position 72,429 of record OZ251576.1, read on the forward strand.
CCTTGCCGTTTCGGGCGCAAGCCAGGCCCAGGGATCCCAGCAGACTAACCCGAGTCCGACGACGTTTTTGCCCTGCGGCCTGCCGGCCACTTGGGCCGTGTTCAATTCGTCATCTACCGTCACCACCTTCAACCTGACCGCCGACTGCACTTATGGATTCGACGCCGTCGCCCATGAATGGGATTTTCTGGAGTTCGATTCAGGCACTTTCACCATCAACGGCAACGGTTTCACCATCACCGGCCCGCCCGATGGCGGCTTTCTAGCTATTGAAGGCGCCGGCACCACCGTCACTCTGAACAATGTCACCATTCGCGAAAACATAGATGACTCAGGGGGACTCGCCACGGTTTCTGTGGACGAGGGACGCCTTAACATCCGCGACGTCATCTTTGAAAACAATGCGGCCACGACCGTCGTTGAAGTAGACGATAACGGAGAAGCCTATCTTGACAATGTGCAGTTCCTGAACAACCGCAGGGGGGAGGCATCCAGAGAGAATACTGGGTCCGCGGTGATGATCCGTCCTGGGGGGACGACCTTCACTAGGATAACCAACGCCGTCTTTGATGGCAATTCTAACGCCCCGGCGGTGATAGCGGTTTGGGGGCAGAGCGGCGGGAGCGGTGTTCTTGAACTGCGCGGCTGCGTCATCTTCAGGAACAATGTCAATGCCGACGGCGAGCGGGCAAGTCATTGGGTGACCACTGAAGGCGGCGTTGTCAACGATTACAGCCGTTGCCCGAAGAAGAAGGAAAAAGTCCCCACCGCCACGCCGACGCCCCGCCCGCGCGCTGTGACCTGCCCGACTTTTTCCCAAGCCACTGGCATCGCCGTCCATGCGACTTATGGGCTGGACAGCGGCATTCAATGTCAGCGGCTTGACGGCGGCGGCATCGGGATTCAGTCGATCATTGACGCTGGTTTTATCGATGCCGTCGATATTTGGGGCTATGTCGTTCAGGGCGTCGAAGTCTGTTTCCCACAGGCGGGCCGTCTGCTGTTTTTGGATGCGAGTCTCATGCCGCGCAGGGCCGCGCCGCTGGAATCAACCGTCGTCAACGGCATGACCTGCGCTTCAATTTCAAGTCCAGGTTCGATTGTGCTGATGCCCAACTGACAAACTTGACCGCAAGGACACAGAGAAAAGACGATAACGGGTCTGTGTCCTTTGCGCCTCTGTGGTAAAATGCCCGCCATCAGCAAACACAAACGGAAACTGCCCATGATAACCCTGGCCGATGTGCATGAGGCCGCCGACAGTGTGAAGCCTTATGTGAGGCGCACGCCGCAATGGACGTCGACCGCCCTAAGCCAGCGTCTCAATACCAATGTTCATCTCAAGCTGGAACTGTTTCAGCACAGCGGCTCCTTCAAGACGCGTGGCGCCTTTCATCAAATGCTGTCGCTGGGCCATCAGGCCTTGCGGCAGGGGGTTGTGGCTGTTAGCGGCGGCAATTTTGCCCGCGCCGTCGCCTATTGCAGTCAAATTCTCGACGTGGACGCGGTGGTTTGCATGCCGGCCAACGCGCCGCCAGGCTCAATCGAGGCCACCCGCGGCTATGGCGCGCAGGTTGAACTGCTGCCCGATGCCGTCCGCGCCTTTGCCCGCGCCGATGAATGGGCCGCGCAGGGACGTCAAAACCTCCATCCTTTTGACAATCGGCAGCAAGTGGCCGGCAACGGTATGGCCGCGCTGGAAATCATGCAGGACTGCCCGCAGATGACCGACATCATCGTCAGCATCGGCGGCGGCGGACTCATCGCTGGCATCATCGCCGCCATCAAAGCGCAAAAGCCTGCGGTGCGAATCTGGGGCGTCGAGCCTGAAGCGGCGCCGACTATGAAAAAATCCATTGAAGCCGATAAACTCGTCAACATCACCCCAGCCTCGCTGTCCAAAACATTGGGCGCGCCCTTCGTCAGCCAAGACGCGCTTGACCTGTGCCGCCAGCATCTTGAAGACCTCATCATCGTCAGCGACCTTGAGATGATCGCCGCCCAGCAAACCCTGCTCAAGCAGGCCAAAATCTTCCCCGAGCTTGCCGCGGCCAGCGTTTTGGCGGCCGCCGAGCGCATCCGCAATCGGTTCAGCGCCGAGGATCATCTGGTTCTGCTTATCTGCGGCGGCAATGATTCGCCGGCCGACGCCGCCGAGTATGCGCGGCTGTTATAGCTTATCCATAAAGCCGCCGATAGAGTTCCAGCTGCCGCGCCCGCGCCGCCTGAAACCGCCCGACATGATTCGGATTGGGCCTGACGACGCGGTGGATTTTGGCCGGCGCGTCATCAAGCGCGATGTCATCAAGATAATGCCGCAGCATCAGCGCCACCCCGCGCGCCGTAATCTCGGTTTCGGCCAACAGCTGAAGCGGCGCGTTGAAGGCGTTGGCAATCATCTGTGTCCAGGCCGGCGAAGCCTGCAAACCGCCGCCGCCAGCGATGACCGTGGTTTGGTCGCCCTCATCCTTGAGCAGGTCAAAGATAAGCGACAGCCGTATCGCCACCGCTTCCAGCTGCGCCTGCAAGATATCGAGTCGGCTGGTGCCGCGCCGAATCCCGTGAATCGTACCTGAAGCATTGGGATGCCAGCCTGGACTGCGTTCGCCGGCCAACAGTGGCAGGGCCGTCAGGCCGTGTTCATCGGGGACGCGGCGGTTAAGCTCTGCTTCAAGTCCAGTCACATCCAGTCCAAGCTCCTCCAGCGCCCATTGATAAACATTGCCGCCTTCGCTGGCCGCGCCGCCGACCAAGGGCTTATCAGCGCACAGCAAATAACGCCACAGCCCGCGCGGCACCCGCTCAACTGACTTGAAAATCCGCAGGGCCGAGGTCGTGCCGATGGTCAGGGCGATATGTCGATGGTCGACTGCCCCAGAGCCGACATTGGCCGCCGCGCCATCGCCCAGCGCCAGGAAAAATGGGACGTCTCGCAGCGCTGGCCAACGTTTGGCATAGCGGCCGGCCAGGCCGAATTGACGCGCATCAACATCGGCCAGCGGCGGCAGCTTGCCGACCAGGCCAGGGCAGAGCAGGCGCAGATAGCCCGGATGCCATCGCCGTCGGCCGGTCTCCAGCAAGCCCAGCCAACTCGCCGCCGAATAGCTCATCGGCATGTCGCGGCCGAGCCACTGTCGATAGAGGAAGCCGCCAATATCGCTGATGCGGCGGACGCGTTCAAGCGATTCGGGCTGGATGCGCTCAAGGTAGACATACTGCGCCGGCAGGTAGGCCGGGTGCAGCATGCAGCCAGTCGCCTGATGATAGTCGTCGACATGGCCGCCCAGTTTGTCCAGCAAGATCGGCAGCGCGCGGCGGCCGCGGGTGTCGGCATAAGTCATTACCGACGTACAGGCCGCGCCCCGTTCATCCAGTCCCAGCCAGCTGCCGGCGAAGGCGGCCATGCCCACCGCGCGGACCGATTTGGCGGCCGGATGAGCCAGGATGTCATCAAGGCAAGATTCAACCAGGCCTTGAATGTCGAGCGGGTCAGCCACCGCCCGGCCATCGCTGTCGGTGATAAAATCGTGCCGGCGACTGCATACGGCGCCGTCAATCAGGCTGGCGTCATCGGCAAAAAGCAAAGCCCGCGCCGATGAGCTTCCCAGATCGATCACCAGAAAGGTCACGCGCTAGCCGTTCAGGATGGCATCAATCCGCGTCAGTTCGTCGGCCGAAAATTCAAGTTGATTCACGGCGCCGGCGGCATCTTCGATCTGTGATGGTTTGCTGGCGCCAATCAGGGCCGAGGTCATGCCCGGATGACGCAGGGTCCAGGCGAGGGCCATCTGCGCCAAACTTTGGCCTCGTTCGGCGGCCAGCGCATTGAGCTTGCCGATTTTCGCCAGCCGCGCTTCGGTCAGCCGCGCTTCCCAGCCGCCGTCGGATTTTTTGGCGCGGGAATCATCAGGCGTCTCACCAAGGTATTTATTCGTCAGCAGGCCTTGATCGAGGGGCGAAAAGCAAATGCAGCCGATGCCCTCATCGTCCAGCGTTTCCAGCAGGCCGTCTTCGATGCGGCGGTCGAACATATTGTAGCGCGGCTGATGAATCAGGCAGGGCGTTCCCATTTCGCGCAGGATCCGCGCCGCTTCCCGCGTCTGCTGTGGTGAATAGCTGGAGATGCCGGCATAGAGCGCGCGGCCGCTGCGGACAATCGCATCCAGCGCGCCCATCGTCTCCTCTAATGGCGTGTCTGGGTCGGGGCGATGGCTGTAAAAAATGTCAAAATACTCTAGGCCGGTGCGCTCCAAGCTCTGGTCACAGCTGGCGATGAGATACTTGCGCGATCCCCATTCGCCATAAGGGCCTGGCCACATCCGATAGCCGGCTTTGCTGGAGATAATCAATTCGTCGCGGTAGGGCGCCAAATCCTGTCGGAGAATCTGTCCAAAACTCTCTTCGGCCGAGCCTGGCGGCGGCCCGTAATTATTGGCAATGTCAATATGCGTGATGCCCAAATCAAAGGCGGTACGGAGCATATCGCGGGCATTCTCAATCCTGTCCACTCCGCCAAAGTTGTACCAAATGCCCAGTGAAATCGCTGGCAGCAGCAGACCACTGCGGCCACTGCGGCGATAGTTCATGGCATCGTAACGGCTTTCGGCAGCATCATAAACCATTGTCTCGGCTCCTATCTACAGATTCAATGCAAGCCCAACTATAGCGCATTTCCCCTGAAAATAAAACAGCCCTGAAGCGCGGGGATGATCCATAGAGAGGTCATTTACCGGACATTTTCCGCCATTATCCGCCACCCTCATTATGCAAAATCTGTCTAAACTGACGGGCAAACTTCGCCATTATCCGCCACATAATCCGACAAACTCCGCCATTTTCCGCCACCCTCATTATGCAAAATCTGTCTAAACTGACGGGCATAATCCGCCATTTTGCGCCACAATCCCGACAAACTCCGCCATTTTTCGCCACCCTCATTATGCAAGATCTGCCTAAATGACGGACATAATCCGCCGCAACAGCGACAAAATCCCGACAAAAACCGCCATTTTCCGCCACACCATGCCGCTGGTTTATGCGCGTTTTTGTGCGCGAAAGACAAACTTTTTCGCGCATAAAGCATTTTTCGGCCGTTTGGGATTTGTTTTTCTGCCACAGAGGTCACAGAGAGGAGCAACTGTTTTGTGTCCGTTTTATGTCCGAAAGCAAAACTTTTTCGGTCATAAGAATTTCGATCCTATGATGTGCAAATTTCTTATACCGCGTTCGCGGGCTGGAAGGGCGACTCAATGGCCGCAGTTTTGATTTTTGGGCGCGTTCCTTGTTTTTTTGCCATTCTCCGAAGCGTATTGAGCAACTGCACAGATGACAAGCCGCGTGATACAATAGGTGGCAGATTTGGCAGACAAGCGCGCAGGATTTGCGATGGCAAGACGGCTTTCAGGCGGTTTATCGCTTCTCATCATATTCGTTTTCGGCTTGATGATCCTGCCGATTCAGGCGCAAGACCGCTTTCAGGATGTGATTGCCATGTCGGTCGAGGTCGGCTTCGATTCGTTTTTCCGCCCTCATCAATGGACGCCGGTGCGCGTCGCGCTCAAAAACAATGGCGAATCGGTTTCGGGACGTTTGGCGATCCGTCCAGAGACGTCAGGGACGGTGGTCGGCAACGGCTTCAGCGCGCCGATTGATCTGCCCAGCGGCTCGGAAAAATCAGCGATGCTTTACATTCAGGCGCGTTCCTTCCCTGATACGGCGCGGGTTGAACTGATTGATGATGAGGGTCGGGTGCAGGCGGCGCAGGAAGCCGGATTGATTGACCTCCAGCCGCAGGATCAGCTTTACGCCGTTGTCGCCGGCCCCAACACGGCCGCGCCCAGTCTGGCCGGCGCGCATATCGGCGGCTATAAAGCCGAGCAGGCGCTATGGGACATCGACAACATCCCCGAAAAGGCCGCCGCTCTGCAATCGCTGGATATGATGATGCTCATCAACATCAACAGCCAAAATCTTTCCAGCGGCCAGCGACAGGCCATTCGACACTGGCTAGACGGCGGCGGGCATTTGATCGTCATCGGCGGGCCATCGGCGCCGACCACCGCGCAGGCCTGGCATGACATCCTGCCGCTCATCCCCGAAGCCAGTCAATCCATCGACGACCTGACCGCGCTCGCCCGATTCAGCGGCGATCATCAAAGTCAGCTGCGCGAACGAACCATCATCGCCGCCGGGCGTCTGCATGACAAAGCGATGGCGCTGGTCGAACACGAGGGCATTCCGCTTTTGGCCCGCCGCCGCATCGGGGCTGGTCTGGTCGATTATCTGGCCGTCGACCCGACGCTTGAACCTTTGGCCAGCTGGCCGGATATCAGTCGCTTGTGGCTGAAGATGCTGGCGACGCGTCCGCCGCATCCGGTCTGGGTGGAAGGATTTGCCCGTCCCGAATGGGGCGCCGAGGCAGTCGCCAATTTGCCGGGGGTCGATCTGCTGCCGCCCATCCAAACGCTGTGCCTGTTTTTGGGGCTGTACATTCTGCTGATTGGCCCGGTCAATTATCTGGTTCTGTCGCGCCTCAATCGCAAGGGCTGGGGCTGGTTCACGGCGCCTCTGGTCATCATCGCTTTTACTGGCATCGCCTGGACGGTCGGCTTCAACCTGCGCGGCAGTGAAATCATCGTCAGCCGCGCCAGTCTGGTGCAATCCTGGACGGACAGCGGCCAGGCGCGGGTGAATCAGCATCTTGGCCTGCTGTCGCCGCGGCGCGCCACTTATTCGCTGACGGCGCCGTCGGGTTATCTGCTGGCCGTGGCCGGCGGCGTCACGCCCAGCAGCATCTTCGCCAGCAGCGCCATCCAAACCGCCACCGAGATTCATCAGAGCGCCGCGTTCAGCGCCAATGATTTCACCATCGACGGCGGCATCTTCGCCAATTTCGCGCTTGAAGGCCGCATCCCGCGCCCCGACATCAGCGGCCGTTTTACTATGGATTTTGAGATTATGGAAAGCGGGCGCATGGCCGGCGGCTATCAAGGCGTCCTCACCAACAGCAGTCCGATCACCCTGCGCGATGCTGTTATCCTGGGCGAAGAATTGGCTTATCCGCTTGCGGGTGATTTTGCGCCTGGCGACGTTCTGACCTTTGACCGCGGCGACTTGAAGGCCGATTTAGTTGATGCGCCGACGCAGCCCAATCCGCTTGAATATCACCCTTCGCCCTTTTCAGCTGGCCTTTCGCCTTTTTCCGGCAGCCGCAGCGTCTCGATGAAAGACATTCAAGGCGACCGTTTCCTGCGCTCGCGGGCCTTTTTGGGCGCGCAGTCCATCGCTGACCGTCAAGCCGCCCGCGAACAGTCGTTCCTGGCCAGCTTTATGCTTGATCTATTTGATTCGACGGCGCGCGGCGCCAATTTATATCTGGTCGGCTGGAGCGATGAATGGCCGCGCGATTTGGACATCCGCGGCGCCGGCTGGGACGCTATTGACACCAGTCTTTACATCATCGAACTGGAGACCGACATCCAGCTGCCGACCGAAACGGCCACGCTGACTTCCGAATACTTTACTTGGATGACGCTGAAGCGAGAGGGCATCCGCGGCAACGGCACAGACGGCTTTAGTTTGTTTGAAACGCAGGGAGTCGAATTTGTCTTTCATCCGCTGCCTGGGCTGGCGATGGATGAGGTCGAGCGGCTGGTCGTCGAGGTCGACCGCAGCGGCGGCTATGCACAAGCGCTGGATATTGAACTGTTTAACTGGCAGAAGGATGAATATGACATTTATGCTTACCGCGATGGCGACACGCTGGAATTTGATGATCCGCGGCCTTATCTCGGCGCCGGTAATCGGGTGCAAATTCAACTGCGCTATACGCAGGGGATCGGCACGGCCCGCGTGCGAAAGATACGGATTGAACAGAGCGGACGTTACGGTCAATAAAGGGCAATAAGCTATGGAATGGATGATTGAAACGCGGAATTTACAGAAATCGTTCGGCGCGTTCCAAGCCCTGCGCGGCATTTCGCTGCAAGTGCCGGCTGGTTCGATCTATGGATTTGTCGGCCCCAACGGCGCTGGCAAGACGACCACTATGCGTATCCTGACGACTTTGACTCGGCCGACGGAGGGGCAGGCCTGGGTCGCTGGGCATTCGGCGCTGGACGACCGCCGCGCTGTGCGCCGTTCTATTGGCTATATGCCCGACGAGTTTGGCGTTTATGAGGATCTGCGCGTTTGGGAATATCTGGACTTCTTCGCGGCCTGTTATGACATCCCCGAAAAAGAGCGGAAACGGCTGGTCGGCGATCTGCTGGAACTGGTTGATCTCAGTCATCGGCGCGAGGATATGGTCGATAAATTGAGCAAGGGCATGAAGCAGCGTCTTTCGCTGGCGCGCACGCTGGCCCATGATCCGCAAGCGCTGATTTTGGATGAGCCGGCTTCGGGGCTTGATCCGCGCGCGCGCGTCGAGATCCGCGAACTGCTGGGCGAGCTTGCCAATATGGGCAAAACCATTTTCTTTTCCTCGCATATTCTGGCTGATGTTGAGGATATCTGCTCGCATATTGGCATCGTCGAAGCTGGCGAACTGATTATGCAGGGCAGCATCGACGACCTGAAATTGCAGCTGATGGCGCACCGCGAAATCATCGTTACGGTGATGGACAGTCAGCTGGCCGAAAGCGCGCTGGCCTTGGCCAAGGGTCTGCCACAGGTCGCCGCCGCCGAGGTGATCGCGCCTAAGAATGGACGTGCGCGGGTGCGGGTTGATTTGGTCGGCAATGACAATGATCTGGCCGATCTAAGCCAGCAGCTCTTCGCCGGCGGCATCGCCATCCTTGGTTTCAGCGAAGAAGAAAAAGACCTGGAGCATATGTTTATGCGCGTGACGCGCGGTTTGGTGACCTAGAAAGGAGCTTGATGATGACCGCTTACACGGCTGATCGACTGCACTGGCCTTCCACTGACTCCGGCAGCGCGGGGGCCTTTGCCGCTGTTACTGCCCGCAAGGCCGGCTGGGACAGTCTGAACTTCGCCGCCGTGCGTTTGAATCAAGGCCGAACATTTGAGATCGCCATTGACGCTTTTGAATATGTCGCTGTGATTTTGAGCGGGCAGTGCAGCATCAAGACCAGCAAAGGCGATTTTGAAGAGGTTGGGCGGCGTCAGGACGTCTTTACTGGCATGCCTTATGCGCTGTATCTGCCGCCGCACACTGAATTTGAGATTGAAGCCCGTACAGACAATTTTGAATTTGCCTCTTGCTGGGCGCCGACCGAAAAGGAGCATCCGCCGCGGCTCATCGCGCCACAGGACATTGAGGTTCAGCTGTTGGGAGGCGGCAACGCGTCTTATCAGATCTGCCGATTGATCGACAGCGATTTTCCAGCCGAGCGCATTTTGGCTTATGAGCTTTACACGCCTGGCGGCAACTGGTCGAGCTATCCGCCGCAAAAGCACGACGCGCATCAGACTGATGACCAGGGCAAGGTTCTGGAGGCGCAGCTGAATCGCTTCAGCTTTTACAAATTTGACCGTCCGACCGGCTATGCCTGGCAGCGCGTCTATAGGGCTGACAAGAGCGCCGATGTCCTGATGATGGCGCGTCAGCACGACATTATCCTGATGCCGGGCGGTTATTACACGATGGCGAGTTCGCCTGGGGCCGTCACTTATACGCTGAACTTTTTGGCGGGATCGACTCGTCAGCGCGCGGCCGCGGCCGACCCTGATTACGCTTGGGTGGCCGATACCTTTACCAGCCTGGATCCGCGGCTGCCGATTGTGGACAAGGGCATGGAAGTCGGCTATTAAATCAACTGGCAATTCACAGCGATTGCGATAGACTTGTGCTAGAATGGTTTTTTGGTATTGTGACAGCGAACGAAATAAGGAGCAGACATGCGCCGTTTCATCATACTTGCAGCTGCAATCATCGTTTTGACGACAGTTGGATGGGTTGCAGCCCAGACGGTTCACACCGTGCAGCGCGGGGAAACCCTGTATCGCATCGCCCGGCAGTATGGCGCCACGATAGAGGCGATTAAGCAGGCCAACAGCCTCCTCAACGATGTTATTCATGCCGGTCAGCAGCTTGTGATCCCTGGCGCGAGCGGCGCCCCGGCCGTCAGTCCACCGGCCGCCGCCCCCAGCGCGCCAGCGGCCGCCACCGGCACTTATACTGTTCGGCCAGGCGATTCGTTAGCCTCGATTGCCAGCGCCTTCAACACTAATTATCTGACCTTGGCCGAGATGAACGGCCTGCCCAACCCGGATGTGCTTTACGTCGGTCAGGTTATCAATGTGCCGGCCGCTCCCAGCGCGCCAGCCGCCAGTCCACCGGCCGCCAGCGCGCCAGCCGCCGCCACTGGCACCTATGTTGTCCGACCAGGCGATTCGCTAGCCTCGATTGCCAGCGCATTCAACACTGACTATCTGACCCTGGCCGAGATGAACGGCCTGCCCAACCCCGATATACTGACGGTCGGTCAAGTGCTGCGCGTGCCGGCTCCGCCGACGCCGGCCGAAGCGCCACCGCCTGCTGAAGCCCCGCCAGCCGCCGCGCCGCCACCCAGCGCCGCGCCAACCAGCGGCTTTGAACTGGGTGGTCAGGCCTTGAGCTTCTCGCAGCCTGGACACATGCACAGCGCCCGCATGACTTGGGTCAAGCGTCAGGTCAAATGGCATGGCGAGCCGGCCAGCAACTTCCAGCATGTCATCAGCAGCGCCAAAGGCAATGGCTTCAAAGTCCTGTTAAGCGTCATTGGCGAACCTCATCAAATCGCCGGCAACCCCGGCCAGTATTATCAGAACTTCGCCAATTTCTTGGCTGGACTGGCGGCCGGGGGCGCTGATGCCATTGAGGTTTGGAATGAGATGAACATCGACCGCGAATGGCCTTCGGGATCGATCAGCGGCGCCAACTATACCCAAATGTTAAGCGCCGCTTACCGCGCCATCAAAGCGGCCAATCCGGCGACAATGGTCATCAGCGGAGCGCCGGCGCCAACTGGCTTCTTCCAGGGCTGTTCGACCAGCGGCGGCGACGATGACTGCTATATTCGTCAGATGGCCGCGGCCGGGGCCGCCCAATTCATGGACTGTGTTGGCATTCATTACAACGCCGGCATCACATCGCCAAATGCCACCAGCGGCGCGCCAGTCGGCAGTTCGGGGCATTATTCCTGGTACTATCCGCGCATGGTCAGCCTGTATCGCAGCGTTTTCCCCGGCAAGCCACTGTGCTTCACTGAAATTGGCTATCTGACCGGCGAAGGCATTGGGCCCTTGCCCAGCGGATTTGCCTGGGCTTCTGGCATTTCGCTGGCCCAGCAGGCCGCTTGGCTGGCCGAGGCTGTCACCCGCGCCCGCAATTCTGGCGCTGTTCGCCTGTTCATCGTCTGGAATGTGGATGCCACGCTCTTTGGCGCCGATCCGCAGGCCGGCTATGCCATCGTCCGCCCGGACAACACCTGCCCGGCCTGCAACTCGCTGCGGCTGGCGATGGGCGGCTAAAACACGTCATTTTCACAGGGTGGGGCCTACGACGGTCTCACCCTTTTTGGCTGTTTGAATGGCTTAGAGTTGGTAGTCGCCGGTGACGCGGACGATTTTGTGGCTGTAGTTTTCGACGAATGCCATGAGCTTGTCCTGCAAGTCGGCCCATTCGCTGCTGGTGATAATTTCTCGCATGGATTCATCGTCGGCGGCGATGGCGCCGGCCATGATTTTCGGAATATCGGAGTCGGTGTAGACGCTGTACCAGGCTTCGGTCGGCGTCAGGCCCATTTTGGTCGTGTGAGGCACCCATTCGCGCATCACAAACTCAAAATACTCCTGATCCAGCCCGGGCTTAATATCCCAGTTCATCAGAATTTTGACGTTTCCGTTTCGCATGGGCTTTCACTCGCGTTGTTTGAACATCGGAATGGCTTTTGTATTATACACCAAAATACGGCGGCTTGCCTTGACATCGCTTTCAGCTTAGTCGAGGCTGGCGCGCAATAAGATCACTTGGGTCTGTTCGGGCAGGCCCGAGGAGGTCACTCGCAGCGTTTCCTGCGCTTCTGGCTGGCCGACGCCCATCGCCTTGAGGAAACGGTCGACCGCGCTGGCATCCAATCCGGCGTGCATCGGCACAACATAATTCGGCTCGACCAGGGCGATTACGTCGGTCACTTGGTCGCCGCGCAGGCCGTCCAGAGGCGCCAGCAAAACCCTGACTTCGCCCAGCTGCTCAATGGTCGATTGGTCTGGCACTTCGTGCAAATGGCCCAGATGCAGCACGGTCAGATGATTGGGATATTCAAAGAGATAGGCCACATTTTCCCGCAGCCGCTCCTGTTCCTCATCATAGACGTGCATGGGGATGCCTGTGACAAAAAGCTCGCCCACTTCATATTCGCCCGGCGCGCCGATGACATAATCATGTCCGCGCACTGAATGGGCGGCCGTATCGCTGGGCCGGGCTTGGCTGAAGGTCACCAAGTCGGCTTTGAGTTTGGGTTCGGGCAAGCCATAAGGATCCGTCACCACCGATGTATGTCCGCGTTCGGTGATTCGAAAGCAGCTGCGGCCGTACCATGTGATTTCCAAGATGATTTTCCTTCCCTCGCCTTTGCCGATGGGTTTTGATTATAAACGGATTTCGGTGTTACAGAAGGCAGATTGTACTTGGCGCTATTCTTCCAAGTCATCATTTTGATAGGGTTGAGCAGACTGGGATGCCTGCCAAATAGCTTGATCCAACTCATCTATGGTTTCTGGCTGCTCATCATCGAGAAGGAATTCATCGCCCAAGTCAGATATACCTAGCTCACGCTTGGCAAATGTGCGCCGTGCCTTGTAATTCAGAATATCAACAATCAAGGTTCGGTCTTCTACAATACGATCAACATCTTCTTTTTCAAGCAAAATCACATAATACCTGCTATTATCTGATACCAAATTGGCGTAATTTACAGCTGCGCCAGTAAAAGCGCTGGTGGTTATGATCATGACGACATCGGCCTTGGTCAAGAAGGTCATCCCGACTTCTTTTGCAACGACTTCGATATGTACTGGCGATTTCATATTCTTGCACTGTATCTGCCAACGGTTATAAACAATTTTATCCGAGGCAGCCATGACATCGACTTCTCCGCCACCTGTCGATTGATAACTCATCATTCTCCAGCCGGTGAATCTCAAACCGAGCAATCGAATTATCCAAACTGCGAAAATCTCCAGCGCTCTACCTTTGATATGCCTGTCATCTGCCGTTAGCTCTTTGACGACATCTTCAAAAGATTGATTAATTTCGGTGATTGTCAATTCACTGACATGAGCAAGGTTTTCGAGGATGGGTCTGAGGATCTCTATACGGCCTTTTTCAGACAAACGCACATCATGCGGTTTTGCTCCGCGTCCACTCGTTCGTTTCTCGGTTTCTATCAGTCCGATACTCTCCAGCGGCCGCAGAATGTCCTTAACTAGATTTTTGGTAGTCAGTCGAATTTTGTAGACACTCCGCGTATGTTTTGCGACTTTGTTTGACGGCGTGTATTCGACAATTCCTAAACTAACCAACGACAAGAGAAAAAACTTCTGTTCCACAGGCAGGGCGTAAAGCTCGTCAATAACATCGCGGTCAACACTAAGCAGATCATAAACAACCTCCCAATTCACATGATAGGCATTGGGACGCATTGCCCCCACTTGAACCAGCCAGCTTTTCATTGTGCTGATATATGTGCTGTTGGGTGGGATTTTTATGCCGAGTTCATTGAATTCTTCCCCTAAATACTCAAGCGTTACTCGCTCGCCGCGCGCTCGGATATTCTCAATAAGACGGCATAACAGCAAGCCTTCGCGTTTTGTAAGTATATGCACGGCAAAATGTCGATAAAACGTTTTAAGATTCTCTTTCAAGCTAAGAAGCTCTTGAGTTAAGGGGGTTATTGTATATTGTTTTCCGCCATCTGTGAGATTGATGAGTCCATAGGCTTTCAGTGAGAGGAGGCAATTCATTGCCATTTTTGCAGAATTCTCATCGCTCTGGTCTGGATTGCGTCCATGCCCTTCAAAATACGCGGAACGAATAGATTGCTGTAGATCATAGCGTCCGCGCTGTTTTACGACGCTTAGTTCCAATAAATGGACAAGATCAACTTTGTTCGGAGTGAACTGATCTCCGTATGTGAACCGCCGCAACTCTGCCATAAACGCTTCCCAGGGCAATCAATATGAATTCAAAGCAATCGTTTTTGTGATGAAGATATATCGTTGGATTCTTCCTTATTTTCATGTGGCAATGAGAATCGGAATTTTGATGCTTCAAGGTATTCTCCTATCATTTCAAATGCAATCCATTGCCGCTTCATGGTTTCAGCGACATATCCGGTCATATTGGAGCCGGCAAATGGGTCTAATACCATATCGCCGGACTCGGTACACAGTCCAATGATGAATTCCGGCAAAGCTCTTGGAAAACGAGCCGGATGCGGCTTGATACTGTGCGCGCGGCATTGTCGCAGATATTGATCATTGCTTGATGTGTTTGCCGCTGACAGAACATTGACCGGAATGGGGGAGCCTATTTCATCTGCTTGCTCTGTCCCGTCAATGAGATTCGGTGGAATGGAGCCCTTGTTGTCTTTTCCAAACTTGTCACTAATGTCATGCTCTGAAGGACGCAGCTTGGGTTTGTATCCATTTTGCATAAGTTTCTTTTGCGCCTGGCTGTAAGGTTTAAGCACTTGTCGATTGCTGGCCTTGGGAAACTCGCTCAAGCTAAGCCACCAAACGGTGTTCACTGCGTCTTTCACACGAATGCGCCGAACTGTTACCCATTCGGCTGGTGTCGGGAGTTTGGCCGGATTGTACCAATACAACTCCTGCGCCAGGTTAAAATCACAGCCCCCATCCTCCTCTGGCGCACACAGCCTAAGAAGCAATTCATAGTGATAAAGACTTCGGATTGGCGATCCTTTGACCCAGGTCCCGCCAATATCAATAACCAATGAGCCTTCTGGTTTCAGTATCCGTACAAATTTTCTGGCAAATTTCATAAACCAGTCAATATAATCTGCTGCATGAACATTGCCGTATGCTTTTTTACGCAGCAAAGCAAAGGGAGGCGATGTACAAATTAAATCAATTGAACTTTCCTCGACAGCATCCAGCAAATTTAGCGAATCGCCCAGGAACGCCGCCCCCAAGTTCGTTGAATAATAGGCTTGCAAATTCGATATCATCAGTTTATTCCAGTTACATTCATTCCAGTATAACAGATGTTCAAATGACTTGTCGGATTTCAGGATTCAATGGTTTATTCAAAGCCATCAGGATCAGGACAGAATATCAGTCCATACATCACTCAAGGAACTTGCCCCATTCGGCTAGGGCGGCTTCCAATTCGGCTTCATCGCGGGCATAGGCCGCGCCCAGCTGACTGACTTTGGCGGCGTCGCCGGCCGCGCTGGCCGCTGACAGCTGTCGGCCAATCGCGTTCAGGCTGGATTCAAGCTGGCTGATTTTGGCTTCCAGCTGCGCCACTTTTTGCTCGACTTCATAGGGATTGAGGCCATGTTTTTTGTCGGCATAGGCGGCCGGTTTTTTGTCGGCCTGTTTGTCAGCTTTGCCCTCTTCCAGACGGCGGCGAAGAAATTCTTGATAGCCGCCTTCAAAGACGGTCAGTCGCCCGGCGGTCATATCCCAGACCTGCGTGGCCAGCGCATCAATCAGATAGCGGTCATGGCTGACCAGCAAAATCGTCCCGGCAAACCCTTCCAAAACCGCCTGCAAAATCTCTTGGCTGTCCATATCGAGGTGATTGGTCGGCTCATCCAGCAGCAGCAGATTGGCGCCCTGCAAGGTTAGTTTGGCCAGGGCGACTCGTCCGCGCTCGCCGCCTGACAGCGTGGCCACTGGCCGGAAAACATCGTCAGCGCTGAACATAAACCGTCCCAGCAGATCGCGGGCCGCCGAAATGGGCATGGCTTTGGCCGCCAGGATTTCCTCAAGGATGGAGCGGTCGGCCTTGAGCGTCTCATGGGCCTGGGCGAAATAGCCGAGTTTTACGTTGGCCCCCAGCCGCGCCTGTCCGGCCAAGGGCGCCAGATCGCCGCTGATCGTCTTGAGCAGGGTCGATTTGCCGACGCCGTTGGGGCCGATGAGGGCCGCCGTCTCCCCGCGCAGCGCCCGCAGATCAGGGACAGCGGCCAAGGGCTGGTCAGGCGCGTAGCCAATCACCAAATCGGTCGTGGCAATGACTTGGTCGCCGCTGCGCGCATCGCTGGACATATCAAGTTTCATCATCCCGCGCGGCCGCGGCGCCGTCAGTATTTTGCCGCGCTTTTCCATAGTGGCCAGCTTTTTGCGGCGGCCCTTGGCCTGCGCCGTCCAGCGGCTCCCCATGTGCTTGCGGATGTAATCCATTTCTTTGGCGATGAAGGTTTGCTGGCCGTCGAATTCTTTCTGCAAACGGGCGCGGCGTTCCTCGCGCTGTTTGAGATAAGCCGTGTAGTTGCCGCGATAAACTTGCAGGCGCTTGGCTTCCATTTCCCAGACGACGGCGGCGAAACTGTCGATGAAATAGCGGTCATGGCTCACCGCCAGCACCGCCCCCGCGAACGATTTGAGGAAGTTTTCCAGCCATTCCACGCCATAAATATCGAGGTGATTGGTCGGCTCATCCAGCAGCAGCAGATCTGGCTCTTCCAGCAGCAGACGGCACAGCATCGCCCGCGTTTTCTGTCCGCCGGAAAGCCGCGGCAAGGGCGCGTCATAATCGGCCGCCGCGAAGCCGACGCCGCTTAGGGCCCGCTTGATGCTGGTCTCATACACATAACCGCCGCGCCGCTCAAATTCAGCTTGCAGACGGCCATAATCAGCCAGCGCTGTTTTATGCCCATCGGCCATCGCCTGCTCCAGTTCGGCAAGCCGCTCTTCCATCGTCCGCAAATCAGCAAAGGCCTTAAGCTGCTCTTGCCACAGAGTGTGCGCGCCGGCCAGTTCTGGACGCTGCGGCAGATAGGCCACCCGCGCCTGCCGGGCTTTGGTGATTCGGCCTTCGGTGGGGACGTCCCGCCCGGCCAAGATGTTCAGCAGACTGGTCTTGCCGGCGCCATTGGGCCCAACCAGCGCGATGCGGGCCTTGGCTGGAATCTCCAGATGAAGCTGGCTGAAAACCTCGTCCGCTCCATAAAATTGGCTTAGGTGACTGGCGGCAAGCAGCGACATGATCCATAAAATTGATTGGCCAAAGACTGGCGGCATTATAGCAGGAACGGCTTGGCGGCGTAACGGCCCTTTGCTGGACAGGATGCCGAAATTATAGTACACATTAGCGCAGCCAAAGATGAGTGAGTCGATGTCCTTACCTTTGATTGAACTTGGCGCGGCGGTTGATGCGCCGATTATGCACATCGCGGCCGCCAATGGATTTCCGCCGCAGACCTATCTGCCCATGCTGCGGGCTTGGCTGGCCGATTATCGGGTGATTTGTTTGCCGCCGCGCGCCTTATGGGGCGATCAGAGGCCGCCGGCTGATTATCAGGACTGGCAGGGGTTGGCCGATGATCTGCTGGATGGTTTTGCCGCGTGGAATCTGCGCGATGTCGTCGCCTTGGGGCATTCGATGGGCGCCGTCGTCTCGATGCTGGCGGCCATCAAACAGCCACAGCGATTCAAGGCCTTGATCCTGCTGGATCCAGTGATGCTTCTGCCGAACGAACTTGAGCGGATAGGCAGGGCCTGGCAGCAGCGGGCCGTGGACAAACTGCCGATGGCCGCGCGCGCCAAAAGACGGCGGCGGTTTTTTGACAGCCGCGGCGAGGCCTTGGCGCATTTTCGGGCCAAGCCGCTGTTTGCCGATTGGTCGGATGAATCGCTGCGCTTGTATGTTGAACATGGCCTGCGGGCCGGCGCGGATGGACTCGAACTGACCTGGCCGCCTGAATGGGAAGCCTGGTATTTTTCGACTGTGCCTCTCAACATTTGGGAAACATTGCCCAAGCTGAATGGACTCGTTCCAACGTTCATCCTGCGCGGCGAAACCAGCGCGGCCTTTGTCAAAGAAGCTCTTGACAATATGAAGCGGGCCCTTCCATCGGCCGACTGCCGCGAGGTGGCCGGGCAGGGCCATCTGTTCCCGCAGTCAGCGCCGCAGATGACCAGTCAGATGATCCAAACTTGGCTGGACTATTTTTACCACAGAGGACACAGAGGGCGCAGAGATTTTACGCTTTGATTTTCTCGGCGTCCTCCGCGGTCAAATTTGTCAATTCGGCAACAGCACCAGCGAACCTGGACTGTTCAGGGTGACGCAGGTCATGCCATCCCTATAGTTGGCGGCCAGGGCCGTTATCGCCCGCGGCATGGTGCGCGCATCCAAGAAGATGACGCGGCCAATCTGCGGGAAACAGACTTCGACGCCCTGCTCGACATAGCCATAGACGTCCAAAGCCGCCAGATAACCAGCGTCAATGATCGACTGAATCCCAATCCCAGCGCCGTCAAGCTGACGGAAATGAACCCCGCTGTCGAGGCCGTAGGTGGCTTCAAAAGTCATGCCAGTTGCGGTCTGCAAAGTGACATAAGATGCGCCATAGGCCGGCCGCGGCGTCGACGTTGCCGTTGGCTGCGGCTCTGCTTCCTTGGGCTTCTTTTTTGACCTTAACCATGAGATGAAACCGATACCTGCCGGGCAGTTGCCGGCGCTACTGTCGGTGATTTTTCCCGTCAAAGGGGTGCTTCCTTCCAAAGCGCGATAGTTGACCGCCGTCACGCTGCCGTCTGCCCGGGCATTGCCCTCAAAGGTCATGCAGCCCTGGAGCCGGATAATGCCTGTATTGGCTGCGGCACCACTATATAAGATCACGGTCGGGCCAGAGTAGACACTTTGGTCGACATTTTGGTTTCCGCGGAAGATACCGTTGGTTATGGTCGTCACGGCATTTGCAAGGTTGGTAACCGCGCTCCCGCGTCGCAGTCCCATGGGGTGGAGTGTCTGGATGTTGTTCAGGAACAGCACATTTTGCAAAGTGGCCTGTGTGCTGCTTCCATCGACATTTAGTACAGTTCTGGCAGAATTGTCGCTGAAGGTGAGGCTGCTGCCGCTAAAACTCCCTGTCGTCTCGACCTTGATAAGCTGGTTGCTGCTGGCGCTGTTTTTCGCGAAGAGACCGTTGGTTATGACTATGCTCCCGTTGGAGGCATGGACCAGCGAATCTGGTGAAGCGCTATTCTCCAGGAACTGCGCGTCCTCGAAATGGGCTTCACCACTATTGCTAACGAGCAGTGCAGGGCCGCTGGTCATATTGTCTCTGAAGGTGACGCGGCGGCCGTTAAGACGCGCGCCGCCAGTCACGGTGACGGCAGTGGTTCCAGTATTCCCTCGAATGGTGACGCTGTTCAGGTTGAGGACTGTGCCAGCGTTTTGGACGTATATCGTCCAGGTGCTGGATGGCCCGATGATGCTGTGGCCGTGGCCGTTGATGGTGAACTCGCCGGCGGAAAAATACAGAAAGGCGCCACCCCCGACATTCTCGCTACTAAAGGCGCAGTCGGCGGTCATGTTGAAGGTGGTGACGGTGGCGTCTGCGTCGAACTGCGCCCAAGTTGTCGGCAGGCCGCAGGGCGCCAAGTCGGCTGTCGTCGGATTGGTCAGCCGCGTTGGGGTCTGACTTTGGACAGGAACGGCGATGAAGAGGATCAGGAATAAACAGCAGAACAGAGCGTTCTTAACGGAAGATGCGCGGGGGGGGGGGGGGGGGGGACTTTTTCTGATATGGCTATTCATGTTAAGCACCCTTTCTGTTGAATAAATAGTCGGATATGGAAACTGTACATCAGCATCAAATTTTTGTCAAGTTATTTTGCGTCCGATTTTATCCTTGACAGCTTATCATCAGCCGATTAGAATTCGCAGTTCATTGATGCCGAGATAGCTCAGTTGGTAGAGCATCGCACTGAAAATGCGGGTGTCCCCAGTTCAAGTCTGGGTCTCGGCACTGCAAGCTCATCCTGGCGATTCGCCTGTGAAAACCATCCTTCTGATTTCGCGCTGTCCGCCCTACCCCCTTCATTTTGGCGACCGCTTGATCCTCTGGCATCTGATGCGTCAGCTGGCCCAGCGCGGTTATGTGATTGACCTGCTGGCTTTATACAGCCGCGCTGATGATCCGCAATTTACGGCTGAATATCAAGATTTTTTCCGCAGCATTGAACTAATTCCTGAAGCGCCGCGCCGTTCATCAGCTTATCTGCGCCGTCTGCTGCGGCCATCGGCCCGCTTTGCCCATTCGCCCAATCAGAGTTTTTCCCCGCAGCTGTGGCGGACAATTGCCGATTATCTGCGCCGCCGCCATTATGACCTGGTGCATTGTTTTGGCGGCGTGAACGTCTATGAATTTCATCCCTGCTTTGCCGACAAGCCGACCGTGATTGCGCCTTATGAATCGCACGCGCTTTTTTTGCGGCGGGCCGCCCAGCAAGGCCATCTGAAGGCCAGGCTGTCATTGCCTTTGGCGCGCCGCTTTGAATCGTGGATGTTTTCGCCCTATGACCGCGCTGTCGTTTTGGCCGAGCCTGACAAAGCCATGCTGCTGTCGCTTCAGCCCAAGCTGAACATCGACGTCATCCCCAACGGCATCGACCTTGAGAAGTTTCAATTACAGCAAATAGAACGGGCGGCGCATACCCTGCTGTTTGTCGGCAGCTATGATTATCTGCCCAATCAGGATGCGGTCAGGGTCTTGGCGCATCAGGTCATGCCAGCCGTCCGTCGACAAATTCCGCAGGCCAAATTGCAGCTGGTCGGCAAGAATCCGCCGGCTTGGATGCGCGGCCTGGCGAATGAACATATCGAGGTCATCGGCGCTGTGGCCGATGTTCAGCCCTATTTGGCGCGCGCGGCTGTTTTTGTGTGTCCCTTGCGAATCGGCGCCGGCCTCAAGAACAAGATTTTGGAGGCCTTGGCGATGGGCATCCCTGTGGCGGCGACGCCCTTGAGCGTGGATGGCATTCGCGTCAAACATGGCGAATCGGCCTGGATCGCCGATGTGGAGGGCCTGGCGGCCGGCGTTTTGCGGCTTTTGCGGGACAAGGAACTGCGCCAGCGTTTGTCGATCAATGGCCGCGCGCTGATTGAAGCTGAATACACTTGGGCCGGCGTGGCTTCGCGTTATGAGCGATTGTATGACGAATTGACGGGTTAAATCATTTTCCGCGGCTCTTTCGCCGTCAGGGAGTGGCGGTGGCCGCGGCGCCGCTTAAATTGTCAAAATGCTGCTCATAAAGCGCGCAGACCGATGAATGCGAGCCGACATAGATGAAGCTGACGGTATCGCCTTGGTAGTTGAAGGTGCCGGCGTTGGCGCAAGGCTCAATGGCGACAGTCTGCGCGCTGGCCCGCTCCTCTTGGCCGCCGAGGATGCAGTTGATAAGCTCGCGGTTGATGCGCGATTGATTGATGACCAGCACCGCGCCCACCAGCGGCACCATGCCGGACGGATTGGTCTCATTGTAAAATCTGGCCGCGATGGCGCCGCGGTCCTGAAAGCATTGCAGCACTTGCTCGACTTTGGCGATAGCGGCTGTGATCGCCACCTGTCCGCCCACCAGCGCCGCGCCGCCCACCGCCGCGAAAGCGCCGTCGATGGCCGCATCAACATCGGTAGTCGTATAGCCGGCCAGATTGGGCAGCAAACGCTGGGCCGACTGGGCATCGCCGGAGATGTTGCCCGTGCCGCTGCAGGCCGCCAGCGCCAGTATCATCAACAGCCAGCCAGCGAGTCGCAAAGTCTTCAAGGTCATCCTCCTCTGAAAACGGCTGTTTCTCATCATTTTAACAGATTTTGCCCAGTTGTGGGGGTTATGTTTGATTGAATTGGCGTTTCTGTTCGGCGGCATGATTTGTTAAACTGACATCAGCGGCCGACAGGGAAACGGGGACGGGATGAAACTGATTAGCTATGAAATAGACGGGCAGCGATATGTTGGCATTTTGCGCGGGGAATTCATTCAGCGCCTGGCGGCCGAGGATATGATGGCTGTTATCGCCGCCGACCAGCCGAAAGTCAGTGGACATCGCGACCGACTGGAAGAAGCGCAGATTTTGCCGCCGCTGATTCCTGGCAAAATCTTGGCCATCGGCCGCAATTACCTGGCGCATGCCCGCGAACTGAACAATGAAGTCCCAGCGCAGCCCTTGGTGTTCGCGGTGATGCCCAGCGCGGTTATCGGCGACGGCGGCCTCATCGAATGGGACGGCCGTTTGACGTCGCAGGTGGATTGGGAAGGCGAACTGGCGGTCGTCATCGGCAAAACAGCCCGCAGAATCGCGCGGGAGGATGCGCTGGATTATGTTTTTGGCTATACCGCCGCCAACGATGTTTCGGCGCGCGATCTGCAGGCCAGCGACAAGCAGTGGGTCCGCGCCAAGGGGCTGGACACCTTTTGTCCGATTGGCCCGGTCATCGCGACCGCCGATGAGATTCCCGACCCGCAAAATCTGACAATCGTCACCACCGTCGACGGCATCGAAAAGCAGAACGGCTCGACGGCGAATATGATTTTTGACGTTCGCTTTTTGATCGAATACCTGTCGGCGGCTTTCACGCTTCACCCTGGCGACATGATTTTGACGGGGACACCATCTGGCGTCGGCAAGGCGCAGAATCCACCGCAATTTCTGGGCGACGGCAGCCTGGTCAGCGTCGACATTGAAGGCATCGGCAAGATCACTAATCGCTGCCGCGCGCTGTAAGCTGAACGGAGGGAGTCTATGGCGAATCCAATCACGATTAGCGATGTCAAAGTTATCTTGACGCAGCCTGGCCAGTCGCGGCTGGCGATTGTCAAGGTGATGACATCTGAACCTGGTCTTTATGGTCTGGGCTGCGCCACTTTTACCCAGCGCATTTTTGCTGTGGCGGCGGCGATTGAACGGCATCTCAAGCCTTTTCTGCTCGGTCGGGATGTGAACCGCATCGAGGAGATTTGGAATATGTCGATGGTGCATGGCTATTGGCGCAATGGGCCGGTGCTGAACAATGCGATTTCGGGCGTCGACCAAGCCTTGTGGGACATCAAAGGCAAACGCGCAAATATGCCGCTGTACGACCTGCTGGGCGGTCAATCGCGTCAGGCGGCCAACGTATATGTCCATGCCGACGGCGAAACCAAAGAAGAAGTCGCTGACAATGCGCGCCGCTTTATGGAACAGGGCTATCGCTTTATCCGCGTGCAGATGGGCGGCTATGGCGGCAAAGGCAGTCCGATGGTCAAGCCGAAAAACGCGCCGGCGGGGGCTTATTTCGACCCGCGCGATTATGCCCGACGTATGCTGGACATGATCGCTTATGTGCGTCAACAGGTGGGCGAAGCGGTCGAACTGCTGCATGACATCCATGAGCGGCTGACGCCGATTCACGCCGTGCAGTTCGCCAAAGACGTCGAGCCGTTCAAGCTCTTTTTCCTTGAAGACGCCTTGGCGCCTGAAGACATTCACTGGTTCCGCATCATTCGTCAGCAAACAGCGACGCCGCTGGCCATGGGTGAACTGTTTAACAATCCCCACGAATGGCAAATGCTGATCCAAGAGCGGCTGATTGACTTTATTCGGATGCACATCAGCCAGATGGGAGGGATTACGCCGGCGCGGAACATCGCTATCTTCGCCAGCCTGTACGGCGTCCGCACTGCTTGGCATGGCCCCAGCGACACTTCGCCGGTCGGACACGCCGCCAATCTGCACCTTGACCTGTGGCATCCCAATTTTGGCATCCAGGAATGGTATCGGCCGTCTGAATTGGATTACGCTATTTTTCCCGGTCTGCCGATAATTGAGGACGGCTATCTGTATCCCAATGACCGGCCGGGGCTGGGCATTGACATCAACGAGAAATTGGCCGCGCAATATCCCTGCCGCGATATCGTCGAAGAGTGGACGCAGACCCGTTTGCCTGATGGCAGTCCGGCGCGCCCCTAAGTCAAAACATCGGGATTGCAGACGTTGGCTGTTTTGCCATGCAGCAGGCAGTCGGCGACAAGCTGGGCGGCTTCGATGGCGACGGTGATTTGGGCGTCGATTGTGCTGGCCGCCAGGTGGGGGGTATGAATCACGTTGGGCAGGCCGATGAGTGGATAGTCGGGCGGCGGCGGCTCGACTTCATAGACATCCAGCGCGGCGCCGGCCACTTTGCCCTGCTGGAGCGCAATCGACAGGTCGGCCGAATTGACAAGGGCCCCGCGGGCGGCGTTGATGATGCGAATGCCGTCCTTCATCAAGGCGATGGAGTCAGCTCGAATGATATGGCGGGTCTCATCGGTGACCAGCGCGTGCAGCGAGAGATAATCCGAACGGGCATAAACCTCTTCCAGTCCGATGAGCGCGACGTCAATCGCATCAGCGGCGGCGGGCGGCAGATAGGGGTCGCAGGCGATGACGGTCATATCGAAGGCCTGCGCGCGGAGGGCAAGCGCCTGTCCAATGCGTCCCAAGCCGATAATCCCCAAGGTCTTGCCCTTGAGTTCGCCGCCGATGAATGACTTCCGTTCCCAGCGGCCGGCCGCCAGCGATTGATGTCCCTGTGGAATATGCCGCGCCAGGGCCAGCATCAGCCCGAAAACGTGTTCAGCCGTTGAAATCGTATTGCCGCCCGGCGTGTTCATCACCACGACGCCCTTGGCCGTCGCCTTGAGCAGGTCTACATTGTCGACGCCGACGCCAGCCCGCGCAATCGCCTTGAGCCGCGGCGCCGCTTCGATGAGTTCGGCATCGGCCCTGACCGCGCTGCGGATGACCAGCGCATCAACATCAGCCAGGCCATTCAGCAAGGCTCTCCGTTCCATTTTGCCAGGCGCCGTCACGCGAATCCCCGCGCGCCGCTGCAAAAGGTCAATCGCCTTCTGATTCACATCATCCGGCACAAGCACATGAAAAGTCATTTTTTGAATCCGTTTCTTAGGTCTGCGCCATGAAATCCTCAATGCCCGACAGCGCTTCCGTCAGTGTTTCGACTGACATATCGCCCATGTGCGCCAGGCGAAAGGTCTTGCCTTTGATTTTGCCATAGCCCTTGTCGATGGCGAATCCCTTTTGATTTTGCATGAACTCGTCCAGCGCGGCGACGTCGATGCCCGGCAGATTTTCGACAGCCGTCACCGTATCACTGCGACAGCCTGCTTGGGCATACAGGCCAAAGCCGTTTCGCAAAGCCCATTGGTGGGTGATATCGCGCAGTCGGCGGTGCCGCGCCCAACGCTGCTCGATCCCTTCGGCCAGAATATCATCCAACTGGACATCGGCAGCGTACATCAGCGAAATCGGCGGGGTTGAGGGCGTGTTGTTCTTTCGCAGGGATTTTTCCAATGTCAAAAAGTCAAAATAATAGCCGCGGCATTCGATGGTTTGGGCGCGTTCCAGCACGCGGTCACTGACGGCGGCAAAGGCGATGCCCGGCGGCAATGCAAAGGCCTTCTGCCCAGAAGTCAGCGCAATATCGATGCCCCAGTCATCAACCCGCAGTTCGGCGCCAAGGAAACCGCTGACGGTGTCGACGAAAAATAACGTATCCGGATGCTGACTGACGACCTGGCCAATCGCCTGTATCGGATTAGTGACGCCAGCGCTGGTTTCGTTATGGACGGCGCAGACGGCGTCATAAGACTGCTTTTCAAGGGCGGCGGCGACCTGTTCGGGGGTGTGCGCCTGCCCCCAGTCAACTTCAAGGCAATCGACCTGTTTGCCATTGGCGCGGCTGATTTGCGCCCAGCGTTCACTGAAAGCGCCGCCGGTCAGATGCAGGACTTTGCGATGGTCGCGGATGCCATTGCGCGCCGCCCCTTCCCACAGGCCCGTCCCCGAAGCGCCGACGACGAACACGCGGCTTTCGGTGAAAAAAGCCCGCTTGAGTTTGGTTTGCAGCCGCGCAAACAAATCAGCGAATTCGGCCGAGCGATGCCCAATCATCCATTGGGTTTGCGCGTGCAGAATTTCCCGACGAACTTCAACTGGGCCAGGGAGAAACAGACGTTTATGGTCAAAATGGCTCATCTTGGCGGCCTTTGCGGCAAACTTCACAGACGGAGATATTGTAGCCGCGGCGGCTTCCCATGCACAGGGTGAAAGACGGCTTGCTTGTCAGGCGGATGAAACTTGCTATACTCAAGCGCAAGAGGATTTGGTCATGGGAGGGACTATGCTGCGAGCAGCCAATGCGCCTTGTTCTTGGGGCGTGATAGAGAATATCGCCGGCGAACGTTATGACTATGCGCGCGTTTTGGATGAGATGGCCGCCAGCGGCTATGCCGGCACCGAATTAGGCGATTGGGGCTTTATGCCAACCGATCCAGCCAAGCTGCGCGATGAGCTTGCGCGGCGAAAACTGACATTGCTGGCTTCGTGGGTGAGCGTCTGGCTGCATGATGACAATCGGCATGAGCAGAGCATCAACGACTGCGTTCGCACGGCCAAACTGCTGGCGGCCGTCGGCGGGTCGGACTGTCTGATTGTGCTGGGGAATGATCCTTACACCGATCCGATTCGCACCCAGCATTCGGGCCGAATCACGGCCGAGATGGGCATGGATGAGGCGCAGTGGCGGGTCTTTGCCAAGGGCGCTGATGATGTGGCGCGGCGGGTTATGGATGAGACTGGCCTGCGGACGGTTTTTCATCATCACATCGGCACCTGGATTGAAACGCCGGCCGAAACGGCGCGCTTGATGGCCATGACCGACGCTGGCCGACTCGGACTGGTGTTTGACACCGGCCACTGGGCTTTTGGCGGCGGCGATCCCCTGACTGGCATTCGTCAGTTTGCCGACCGAATCCGATATGTGCATTTCAAAGACCATGATCCCGAAGTGGCGCGTCAGTCGCGGCTGGAAGGCTGGGATGGGCCGGCATCGGTTGGCAAGGGCATCTTTCCCGAATTGGGGCGCGGCGATGTTGATTTTCCGGCCGTGATGAAGGCGCTGGATGCTGTCGGCTATGATGGCTGGATTGTGGTTGAGCAGGATGTCTTGCCAGGATTGGGGACGCCATTGGAAAGCGCGCGGCGCAACCGCGATTATCTGCGGCAAATCGGGTTATGACGATGACAAAAAGCGTCGCGCTGGAAGACATTTTCCGCGCCCAGTATCGCTTGGCGGCCCTTTTGAGGCCGACGCCGCTGGAGGCCGCGCTGGAATTGGGCGAAAACGTCTGGCTCAAGCTGGAAAGCGTCAACATGACGCGCGCCTTCAAAATTCGCGGCGCTCTGAACGCTATCCTGTCACTGGACGACGCGGCGCGGCAGCGTGGAATCATGGCCGTCTCGTCGGGCAATCACGCCCAGGCCGTCGCTTATGCGGCCCATTTGACGGGATCGCGCGCGCAAATCCTGATGCCAAAAACAACGCCGCAGAAAAAAGTCCAAGGGGCAAAACGTTATGGCGCCGAGACGCTGCTCTTTGGCGACAATTATGACCAAGCCGAAGCCGAAGCCCTGCGCCGCGCTCAAGCCGACGGCTATACTTGGGTTTCCCCGTACAATAATCCGCAGGTCATCGCTGGCGCCGGGACGATTGGCCTGGAAATTTGGCGCAGCTGCCGGATGTGGAACGGGTTCTCATCCCCACTGGCGGCGGGGGTTTATGCGCTGGCGTGGCTACGGCGGTCAAGGAACTCAAGCCGAATGCCGAGGTTATCGGCGTGAATGCGGCGGCTGGGCCGGCGATGTACAACCTCTTTTATCAGACCGAAGGGCCGCAGGTGTGGGAGACTCTGGCCGAGGCCTTGACTGGCGAAATCGAGCCAGGCTCCATCACCATCCCCATCTGCCAGACCTATGTCGATGATATGGTCTTGGTTTCGGAAGCGCAGATCGCGGCGGCCATGCGCTGGATGATTGAGACGGCTGGGCGCGTGGTCGAAGGCGGCGGCGCGGTTGGCATTGCGGCCGTCTTGCATGATGTGGTTCCGCGCGATGGCCGGGCGACGGCGATAGTGGTCAGCGGCGGCAATGTCGATAATGATGTGCTGCGGCGGATTCTTTGATTTTTTTACCACAGAGGACACAGAGGGCGCAGAGAAAAGGGCAATGAATGACCAGAAAATAACGCGCGAGTTTCTGCTGAAGAAGTATGCTAATTTGAGCGGTATCAATTTGAGGCGCTGCAATTTGATAAGGATAAATTTGTCCTTCGCTAACTTGTCAGATGCGGATTTGCGATGCGCTAATCTGTCAGGCGCAAACTTGGAGGGCGTAGACTTGTCGAGGGCGGATTTGCAGGATGTGAACTTAACGAATGCAGACCTGCGATATGCAGATTTGACAAGAGCGGGCTTGACAAGAGCGGATTTGACGAGAGCGAAATTGTCGGGGGCGAACTTGATAGGCGCGGACTTGACGGGCGCGAACTTGAGGAATGCAAAATTGTCAGGAACGAACTTAATGGGCGCGGACTTGACGGGCGCGAACTTGAGGAATGCAAAACTGATAGGCGCAGATTTGTCGGGCGTAGACTTGAGGAATGCAGAATTGGGAGATTCAAACTTGTCGGGCGCTAAATTATGGAATGTGGACTTGAAAAATACGGACTTGCTAGATGCGAAATTTCATTCTTCCACAACCCTTCCCGACGGCTCAAAATGGACGGATGACACCGATATGACGCGCTTTACAGAATAAAATCTCTGTGTTCTCTGTGGTAAAAATTTCAGCCGACTTTTTCGCTAAGGTCGAGGATGGCCGACTGGACTTTTGGCCAAGCCGCGGAGGCCGTCGATACAATTTCAAAGTGTCCGGCCTCTGGCAAAATAATAAGCTCAAGCTCGTCGCCCAGCGTTTGAGCGTCAGCGATGTAAAGACGCGCGTTGTCCAGCATCCGCGCATCTTCACTGCCGATAATATGCGTCTGCGGCAGGCCCAGCGGCAAAAGGGCCCGCGGCGAGGTCTGCTGATAATGGACAGGGACTTCTTCTGGTCGGCCGCCCATAACGACCGGCAAGGCATCAGCGCATAAATCCTGCTCCAAGGCGAAGGCCAAATCAGCGACGGCCGCCAAGGCCATCACGCCGCGAATGGGCAGGGGATTTTCAAGATACAAACGGCTGGATGCAGTCAGTTTATGCCGCGCCGCCAGCCACAGCGCCAGATGGCCGCCGGCCGAATGACCAACTGCAATCACCCGCGCCAGATCGAGACTGTGAAGATCGGCAATTTGACGCAGGTAATCCGCCGCCCGCGCCACATCAAGGAACATTTTGGGATAGTCGCCGTCGGTGTTTTGGCGCCGATATTCAATGTTCCAAACGGCGAAGCCCTGGCCGGCAAGGGCCCTGGCGACCGCGCCGATGGGCTTCAGATCATAGGCAGCCGTGTAGCAGCCGCCGTGAATCAGGATGATGACCGGATGATGGGCGGACGTGGGCGGCAGATAGAGTTCGCCAAATTGCAGCGTCTCATCGCCATAGGCATAAGCATAATCCGATGCCGCCGGCGGAAATGCCGTATAGTCTTCAGCCGTGAGCAGTGGCATGGCCTGGCTCATAAGAGGCCCAGCGGGTCGGCGGGGTCGATGTTTTTGTCAAAGGGAATATGGCGCACAACGCTGGTGACTTGATAGACGGCGCCCAGCCAGTTGTTGAAAATCGCCTTGGCCGTATCGCCCCAAGTGTTATCGAGGCAGGGCAGAATCTCGTCTTCGGGAAAGCGCGGCAGAACATCGCCTTTTTCCAGCGCCAGCCGCGCCCGCCGCATATAGCGTTCGACAATTTCGCGCGCTTCAAGCGGGAAATAATTTTCTGGGTAGGGTGGCTGGGTGTCTTGGCCCTCAAAATAGCGCATCAAATCGCGGCGGTATTCTTTCAGCAGGCTGTTGGTGTCATATTCGGGATGCCCCTGAAAATAGACAATCCGCAGTTGATCGGGGCTGACGGCCATGTGGACTTCGCCGTCAAAACTTTGGATGAGGACGGTCAGGCCGGCCTGTTCAAAGTGTTCGCCGGTGATTGAGTTCCAGCGCGAATGCGGCACATCAAAGCGGGTGTTGATTTCGCGCAGCAGGGGATGGGCCGGCTGGATGACGCGATGCTCAAAGACGCCCCATTTTTTGGTCGCGCGCTTGGTGCGTTCAATTTGATAAAAATACTTCATCAGCGCATGGGTGGACAGGCAGGAACACAGGGTCGAGGTGACGTTTTGCCGCGCCCATTCGATGACCTCGGTCAAAGGCCGCCAAAAGTCCTCTTGGTCGAGGCTGGGATTGGCGACATTGGCGCCGGTGATAATCAGCGCGTCCAGCCCATCTTGTTTGATCTGCTCAAAAGTGGTGTAGTGCTGGTCGATATAGGCGGCTGTTTCGGGACTGCGCCGCAAGCCCGGCAGCGAAAAGACATGGACATAAAATTGGGCGATCTGATTGCAGTTGCCGACCAGGCGCATAAACTGGCGTTCGGTGATCTTCAGCGCGGCATCGGGCATCATATTTAGCAGGCCGATATGCAGTTCGCGGATGTCCTGCGTCAATGCGCGGTCGAGCGTCAGGATTTCTTGGCCGCGCTGTTTCAGTCGGTCAAAACTGGGCAGGGATGTATGGGCGACTAAGGGCATGGATGACCGCCTCCAAGGTCGGTGATTCGGGCGGATTCAGTATAGCACAATTCGCTGACGCGGCTTAGGCAAGATGTTCGCCAGCGTTGACATGGATAACCGCGCCGGTGAGAAAATCCTCTTGGCAAAGGTACAGGACGGCCCGCGCGGCGTCTTCGGCTGTACCGGTGCGCTTGAGTGGATTGCGCTCGCCGGCCTTGGCCCAGGCCTCATCCGAAAGCTGAAGTCCGGCCGTTTTCATCACCGGCCCAGGCACGACGGCATTGACCCGAATCGATGGGCCAAGCGACAGCGCGCTGACCTGCGTTAGCATCCACAGCGCCGATTTGCTGATGCCATGATGGGGATATTCCTGCCAAGGGCCATCGACTCCAGCGTCGCAGATGTTGATGATGACCCCGCCGGGCGCGGCATTTTTGGCCATGATATTGGCGGCCTGCTGGGTCATCAGGAAGGGCGCCCGCAGGTTGACATTCATGGTCAGATTCCAATCGGCCAAAGACACCTCAAGCAGCTGCCGTTTTTGAAAGACCGAGGCGCTGTTGACCAGGATATCGAGGCCATCGAATCGCTCACGCAGCCCGGCAAAGAGTCCATCGATGGCTTCTGGCTGGCTGAGGTCGGCCTGCGCGCTGAAGGCATCGACGCCATGCGATTTGATGTCCTGCAATGTTTCGCGCACTTGCGACGGGTCGGAGCGATGATAATGCACCAGGATATGCACGCCGTTTTTGGCAAGCTCCAGGGCAATGGAGCGGCCAACGCGATGCGCCGAACCTGACACCAGCGCGGTTTTGCCTCTCAAATCGGTACGCATCCGTCATCTCCCGAACACTATAGGTCTAACATCACAGCCGCGCTTGGGCAAGGTCAGGATTCCGCCAAAGCCTGAAGATAAAGTCCCATTTCCTCAAAGGTCATCTCGCCCAGTTTCATAAAACGCACAATGCCACTTTCGTCGATGATAAAGGTTGTCGGCAAGTTCTGCACGCCATAATCGCCTTTGACGACCTGATTGATGTCCAGGGCCACTGGCAGATTTTCCACAGCGATGTCGGCCAGAAACCGACTTACGTCTTCGGCTGATTCGCCCAGATTGATGGTCAGCAGCGCCGGCCCGTCTTCATCCAGGGCATGGGTGGCGGCAAATTCTTCCAGGGCTGGCAGTTCGCGGACACAGGGCGCGCACCAAGTCGCCCAGAAATTGAGGAAGAGCGGCCGTCCGGCAAAATCAGACGGCGAGACCAGACTCATGCCATCCAGCAGCGGCAGTTCAAAGTCGGGGGCTTCAAAATTTTGCAGGGTTCGCGGGGCGGCCGGGACAAAGGTCGGCGGCGGCGATTCCCGGCCTTCCAGCGCGATCATCAGCAAGGCCCCAAAGATGCCTATCAGCGGCAAAATCAGGAAAATCAACAGCGCCGGTGAAGGGGCCGGTTTGCGGTCAGCTGCTTGATTCATGGCGGTCTCGTTACTCAAAAATCCACGGATCGCTGTTCCGCTCCCAGCCGCAAATCAGTTCGGCGTCGCTGAAAAAGTTGGCGACTTCGATGCGGCCATTCTCCGGGCTGTCCGAGCCATGCACCAGGTTACGGCCGATTTCGAGGGCATAATCGCCGCGGATCGTGCCGGCGGCAGCTTCGGACGGCCGGGTGGCGCCAATGGTCATTCGGGCGGCCGCGACCGCGTCACTGCCCTCCAAAGCCAGCGCGACCACCGGCGCCGAGGTGATATAAGCCACCAAACCAGCGAAAAAGGGGCGCTGACGGTGAACATCGTAATGACGTTCGGCCAAGTCCTGACTGACCTGAAGCAGTTTCATGCCAATCAGCTTCAAGCCGCGCTGTTCAAAACGTTTGATGATGTCGCCGGTCAGGCCGCGCTGCACGGCGTCTGGCTTGACAATAATCAGTGTCCGTTCCAAGAGACTGCCTTTCTGCTATGATGATATTGGGTATCATACAGCCGCTTGCGCGAAATGTGTATGCGGAACACCTGGCAGCCTCTAAGGAACATTCGGTTTCCGCCGTGTATGTTGTGGCGATAGAGTGATGAAACAGTGGAGAACAGCCATGCACAGCAGCTTTTGGAATGAACAGGTCATCATTGTGACCGGCGGCGGCGGTTTCCTTGGACGTCATGTCGTCGACGAACTGCGGGCGAAAGGGGCCGGCCAAGTCATTGCGCCGCGCAGCGCCGATTATGACCTGCGTCAAAGCGCCGACGTCGCCCGTCTGTACGCTGATTATCCAGCGGCCAGCATGGTCATTCATCTGGCGGCGAACGTCGGCGGCATCGGCATCAACCGCGTTCATCCCGGCCTTTTCTTCTATGACAACCTGATGATGGGCGCGCTGCTGCTGGAATATGCCCGCCGCGCCGATGTGGACAAATTCGTCGGCATCGGCACGATATGCAGCTATCCCAAGTTCACGCCGGTTCCCTTCAAGGAAGAGGATCTGTGGCAGGGCTATCCCGAAGAGACCAACGCGCCTTATGGCCTGGCAAAGAAAATGCTGCTGGTGCAAAGCCAGGCCTATCGTCAGGAGTTCGGCTATAACGCCATTCATCTGCTGCCGGTCAACCTGTATGGGCCGCATGACAGCTTCGACCCGAAATCCGCCCATGTGATCCCCGATGTCATTCGCAAGATGATGGAGGCCAAAGAGCGGGGCGCCGAATTTGTCAGCCTGTTTGGCGATGGTTCACCGACCCGCGAATTTCTGTTTGTGCGCGATGCGGCGCAGGGCATTGTGTTGGCCGCCGAACACTATAACAAGGGCGAGCCGGTCAATCTGGGCAGCGCTTTCGAGATCCGCATCCGCGACCTGGTCGAGATGATCGCCGCAGAGGTCGGCTTTGAAGGCCGGCTGCATTGGGACACCAGCAAACCCAACGGCCAGCCGCGGCGCAAGCTGGACGTCTCGCGGGCCAAGCGCGAATTCGGCTTTGTCTCACAGACAAATTTCCACGATGGCCTGCGCGAAACCATTCGCTGGTATCAAGCCCAACGGCAAAAAAGGCGAAATTAATCGTTTCATAAGCGAAATTGGCAAACGCTGGGCATGTCTGGTACAATCGCGGCCGGTCGTTCATTCGCCAGCTAAAAGCGCATCGCCGGGAAACCTGACATGCAGGCAGCCGTGAAACAAGTCGCATCGCCGATAAAAAGCAAGGATTATTTTGCCGATGATTTGCTGACTTATATCGGCAATAAGCGGGCTTTGCTGCCGTCGATTGAACGCGGGCTGAATCAAATCAAGGCCCGTCTTGGCAAACCTCGTTTATCGTGTCTCGATCTGTTTTCGGGAAGCGGCGCCGTATCCCGCTTGATGAAATCTCATGCCAGCCATCTCGTCAGCAATGACTTTGAGGATTATGCGGAGGTCATCAATCAATGCTATCTGGCCAATCGCTCTGATTTTGATGAAGCGGCTTACCATGAGGCGAGAATGACGCTGATGGATAAAATCGATCAAGACTGGCGGCGCGGCCTGATCGCCAAGCATTACGCCCCATGCCATGACGATGACATCCAGCCCGGCGAACGGGTATTCTTTACTCGACGCAACGCTGAATTCATCGATACCGCGCGCCAGCATATCGACGGCATTGAAGATTCGCTGCAAGTCTTTTTCCTGGCGCCGCTGCTGGTCCGCGCTTCAATCCACAACAACACCGGCGGCGTCTTCAAAGGCTTTTATAAAAATCGACAAGGCATTGGGGCTTTTGGCGGCGAGGGCCGACACGCATTGACGCGGATAAAAGGCGAAATTGATGTGCCTGAACCGCTATTTTCTGACGCTGAATGCGACGTCCGCGTTACCAAATGCGATGCCCTCCGATTCGCCGCTGATATTGGCGGTTCATACGATGTCGCCTATCTTGACCCGCCATATAATCAGCATCCTTACGGCTCAAACTATTTTATGCTAAACTTAATTCTGCATTATAAACTGCCGCCGTCGGCAAGCAGGGTCAGCGGCATTCCGACAGACTGGCAGAGAAGTCCTTTCAACAAGCCGCAAAAGGCCAGCGGCGCATTCTTTAAGACG
The DNA here is from genome assembly GCA_965243795.1 of Phototrophicaceae bacterium. Classification (GTDB taxonomy): domain Bacteria; phylum Chloroflexota; class Anaerolineae; order Aggregatilineales; family Phototrophicaceae; genus UBA6055. Next base: position 107,019 of record OZ251576.1, read on the forward strand.
CTGGACAGCCTGGATGCCCGTTTCTTTCTTATCTCGTATAATAGTGAAGGCTTTATCAAAAAGGAGCGGTTTTTAGCGGAATTGCAAAGCAGAGGTGAACTTTCATTTTTTGAAACTCGATACAATACCTATCGAGCGTGTCGCAATCTTTTGAGGCGGCCTCAATATGTCGCAGAATACCTGTTCCTATTGGAAAAGAAGTAATGGCGAAAAACGAAAACCAAGGGCAAATGATATAATGCGGCGGCGATATTGAAATCGCGCAGTCCAGCGTTTATGATTGTTTTTTAACTGCGTATAAGCATTTGGAATAGAAATTTATTCCGTGAGGAGGGTGGCGCTTTGAGCATACTACTTGAGATTGAAGACCTCGTTGTTCGTTTTTATACACAAGAAGGCACCGTCTACGCTGTCAATGGCGTCTCTTATGACCTTGAAGAAGGCGAGACCCTGGGCATCGTTGGCGAAAGCGGCAGTGGCAAAAGCGTGAGTTCGCTGGCGGTGATGGGCTTGATCCCCAGTCCGCCGGGCAAGGTTGAGGCCGGACGAGTCAGCTTTGAAGGCCGCAACCTGCTCACCTTGAAGCCCGATCAGATGAGGCTGATCCGCGGCAAGGAAATCGCCATGATCTTCCAGGATCCGATGACCTCATTGAATCCAGTCCTGACGATTGGCACGCAGATTACCGAATCGCTGAAACTGCACGAAGGCATGAACACATCGCAGTCGCGCAAGCGGGCGGCCGACCTGCTGGATATGGTTGGCATCCCCGACGCCTATCGCCGCCTGGATGATTATCCGCATCAGTTTTCCGGCGGCATGCGCCAGCGCGTGATGATCGCCATGGGGCTGTCCTGCAATCCCAAACTGCTGATCGCCGATGAGCCGACCACAGCCCTAGACGTCACCATTCAGGCGCAGATTATCGAACTGGTCAAGCAGCTTAAAGATGAATTTAACATGGCCATGATCTGGATTACCCATGACCTGGGCGTGGTGGCCGGCATCGCTGACCGCATCCAAGTTATGTATGGCGGACGCATCATGGAATCCGGCACATCCCACGAAGTATTTGGCGACAGCCGTCATCCCTATACGGTCGGCCTGCTGGGTTCTCTGCCGCGCCTGGATTCCAGCGGTGAGGAAAAGCTGATTCAAATTGAAGGCTCGCCGCCCGATATGCGTAACGAACCCACCGGCTGCCCTTTCGCGCCCCGCTGTGACACGCGCGAGCATCTGGGATTGGAAAAATGCTGGACAGAGCGTCCGCCGCTGGAAGCCGTCCCGCGCGCCGAAGAGACCGACCATGTTATATCCTGCTGGGCCGACATCCGCGAGGAGGCAGCGCAAAATGTTTAGCGAAACCATGACAAAAGAAAAAAGCAAACATCTGAATCCAGATGACCACATCCTGGAAGTCAGCAACTTGAAGAAGTATTTTCCGATCTCGGCTGGAATCGTCTTTCAGCGTCAGGTCGGCGCCGTGCGGGCCGTCGATGGGATTAGCTTTCATGTCGTCCGCGGCGAGACTCTGGGGCTGGTCGGTGAATCCGGTTGCGGCAAAAGCACCACTGGCCGCACTATTTTGCAGCTTTATCGCCCGACCGAAGGCAGCGTCAAATTCGAGGGCGAGGAATTATCGACCATGACCGGCAATCAGATGCGTCAGATGCGCCGCAAGATGCAGATTATCTTCCAGGATCCTTTCGCGTCTTTGAATCCGCGCATGACGGTCGGCAGCATTGTCAGCGAGCCGCTGCAAATCCATAGGATGTACGCCAACAAGAAAGAGCGGCAGCAGTATGTGGAGCAGCTGATGGAGCGCGTCGGCCTGAACCCCTACTTTATCAATCGCTACCCGCACGAGTTCTCCGGCGGTCAGCGTCAGCGCATTGGCATCGCCCGCGCCTTGGCCTTGCAGCCCAGCTTCATCGTCGCCGACGAGCCGATCTCGGCGCTGGATGTGTCGATTCAGGCGCAGGTGGTCAATCTGATGGAAGAGCTTCAGCAGGAGCTTGGCCTGACTTACCTGTTTATCGCCCACGATTTGAGCATGGTTCGTCATATCTGCGACCGGGTGGCGGTGATGTACCTCGGCAAAATCGTCGAGTTGGGCCCAGTGGATGAGGTCTATGACAATCCGCAGCACCCTTATACTCAAGCCTTGCTTTCAGCTGTGCCAGTGCCAGACCCGGCTGTGGAAGAGAATCGGCAGCGCATCATTATTTCAGGCGATCTGCCCAACCCCGCCAATCCGCCGACCGGCTGCAATTTCAACACTCGCTGTCCGGTCGCCTTCAATTTGTGCTACGAAGAGCCAGACCCGCCATTGATAGAAGTTCATCCGCAGCATTACGTCGCCTGTCATCGGGTGACCTAGCGGCCGAACGACTCATAAAGGCATGACTTAAACGTTGTGCCTTTTTTGTTTGGCTTATCCTGGTGTATGAGACCCAAGCGTTTCATATATTAAACTGCGGCGGTGAGATAATGGCTGAATCGAATCCTTATAAAGACTTCACACAGCGCCTCAAGCTGTTGATTAGCAAGCGTCCGACTCTCATCACAATGACGTTGAGCAATATTTTCACAATGCGCCTGATTGGAAACAAAACGCATGGCGATCTTGCCGAAATTGCGGTGTCAGAATTCATCAATCAGTATATGTATGATTTCACATCAGCCCATGTGGGCAAAGACCGATACCGCGCCAAGTCAAAGGAAGAAGACATAAGCATCAAAAATGATATTACCCAGCAGGAAATATTTGTTAGCTTAAAAGCCTATGGCATTGGGCCTCTTCAACTGTCCACAGACAAGAACGCGGGTATGTTCCCGCGCCTTTTGGATGAAGGAGATGAGGTCATTCACAGCCGGGAAAGGATTCGCGCGATCCTTGATGACACGGCATTTCAAGATGTTCAGAAAATCAACATTCTCCCTCTGGTATATGACGAAAAACCAAAAAGATGCAACATCCTAGTTTTTGACTTTGAGGCAATGCGAAAGACGGCCGCGATTGAAAAGGTTACAGGCGGGAAGGGCAGGAAACATCCCGTATTTCGGTTCCTTGATAATGATGGGGGATACATCTGCGAAGTAAGATATGGCGGCGCCAATGCCAATGCGCTGCAACGCGGATTGTGGACGCATACTCGCCATGCGATTAAACATTTCAACAGTCTTACCAATGGCTGGATTGACTATTCTCACAATTTGGTTCTGGTCAAACTGTTCTCTCATGCGCTTGTTTCATCAGTAAATGGACATCAGAGAGCTTTGGACGAAATAAAGCAGGATATACAGAAGATACGAAGTGAACGTTTATGAACCGCGTATTTGTCCAGCGCGATCTGTTTTCAGACCGCGCCATCCCACAGGTTAAAACTGAAGGCATCAAGTACATCGGCTCAAAGCTGCGGATAATCCCTTACATCCTCGAAATAGCCGCGCAGATTGGCCCTGGCTCTGTGTTTGACGGTTTTACAGGCTCTACGCGGGTCGCCCAGGCCTTTGCCCAAATGGGCTGTGATGTTATCGCCGCTGATATATCAAAATGGTCAGAAGTCTTTGCAGCCTGCTACCTGCGAAGTGAACGCGGCGAACACATCAAAGACATACTGGAAGAACTCAATAATGTCAAACCAATTGATGGCTGGTTCACCGAGCATTACGGCGGAGAGGCGCAAAGGCCAGCGATGAACGGACATAAGAAGCCCTGGCAAAAGCACAACACCCGAAAACTGGATGCCATCCGAGAGCGAATAAGCCAGATGAATCTGCCCCCCGTTGAAAAGGCGGCTGCGTTAACCAGCCTCATATTGGCGCTTGACCGAGTAGACAGCACTTTAGGACACTTTGCATCCTATCTCAAAACGTGGTCGCCGCGCTCGTTCAATCATCTCGTTCTCAAAGAACCGCTGTATGTCCCCACGCCGGGCAAGCACTGCATTAAACAAGGCGATATATTCAAAATCATCGAAAACATGCCCGAAGTCGATCTCGCCTATCTCGACCCGCCGTATGGCTCCAATAACGAAAAAATGCCGCCATCACGGGTGCGTTATGCGTCATATTATCATATTTGGACAACCATCTGCCTAAACGACCGGCCGAGACTCTTTGGCAAGGCAAATCGCCGCATAGATACACGCGATACTGTGGCCGGGTCGGTATTTGAGGAATTTCGGCGCGCGCCAAGCGGCAGATTCGCCGCTGTGGAAGCCATAGAGCGCTTAATTAAGAAAATCCCCGCGCATTATATCCTGCTGTCTTACAGTTCAGGCGGCAGAGCAACCGCAAGGGAACTGGTGGAAATGCTTCGGGAAGTTGGAAAAATTGAGCGAACCGCAGAAATTGAGTATAAGCGGAATGTGATGGGGGGAATGCGCTGGACAAACGAGTGGATACGGCCAAAGGAAGGCAAAAATATTGAGTACCTGTTTTTGCTGAAGAAGTGAGCAAATCACAAGCAGGGATTCCAGCCACTCCCTGAATGAAAAAAGGACAAGCCACAGCCTGCCCCTTATGAATGCGAAGGTGTCCGCAATTACTCCTCGGCCGGCGCGAAGGTCGCTGGGGCCGGTGCCGCGCCCTCGACAATTTGGACGAACTCATCGGCATTCAAGGTCTCGCGCTCAATCAGCACCGACACCAGTTCTTCCATCCGACCGCGCTGTTCCGTCAAGAGGCCCTTGGCGCGCTGATAGGCCGCCTGAAGGATGCGCTTGACCTCATCATCAATCTGGCGGGCATAAAATTCGCTGTAATCGCGCTGTTCCGAAATTTCGCGCCCCAAGAATATCGCCCCCTGCCCATTGCCATAAGCCCGCGGCCCCAGCAGATCGCTCATGCCAAACTGCGTCACCATCGCCCGCGCCATGCGAGTCGCCTGCTGCAAATCATTGCTGGCGCCAGTGCTGAACTGATCGAAAACAATCTCTTCGGCCGCCCGGCCGCCCATCGCCGCCACGATGTCATCCTCAAATTTCTCGCGGGTGACAAGCATGTCATCGCCAGTCGGCAGCGGCATCACATAACCGCCAGCACGCCCGCGCGAAACAATGGTGATCTTATGCACTGGACTGGTGTTTTCCAGCAGATGAAACAGCAGCGCATGGCCGGCCTCGTGATAGGCGACCTTCTTCTTTTCCTCTGGCGTAATCACCCGACTGCGCCTTTCTGGGCCCATCACAACCCGCTCCATCGCCTCCTGCATTTCAACCATGCCGATAGACTTTTTGCTGCGCCGCGCCGCCAAAATAGCCGCCTCATTGACCAGATTTTCCAAATCAGCGCCAGAAAAGCCGGCAGTGATCTTGGCGATGGCCTCGGCATCGACATCGGCCGCCAATGGCTTGCCGCGCGAATGCACCTTGAGGATTTCCTGACGTCCTCTGACGTCCGGATTGTCCATAATCACCTTGCGGTCGAAGCGCCCTGGACGCAGCAAAGCCGGGTCAAGGATGTCCGGGCGGTTGGTGGCGGCGATGATGATGATGTTGGTATCGTTGTCAAAGCCGTCCATCTCGACCAAAATCTGATTGAGAGTCTGCTCGCGCTCGTCATGCCCGCCGCCAAGTCCAGCGCCGCGGTGCCGACCAACGGCGTCAATTTCGTCAACGAAGACGATGGCCGGCGCTTCAGCTTTGGCCCGTTCAAACAGATCGCGGACGCGGCTGGCGCCAACCCCAACAAACATCTCCACAAATTCCGAACCAGAAATGCTGAAAAAAGGCACGCCAGCCTCACCGGCCACCGCGCGCGCCATCAGCGTCTTGCCCGTGCCAGGCGGCCCGACCATCAATACGCCTTTGGGCACCCGCGCGCCCAAGCGAATAAATTTTTCTGGCTCCTTCAAAAATTCGACAATTTCTTTCAGGTCTTCCTTGGCTTCTTCGGCGCCGGCGACATCGGTGAAAGTGACCTGCGGCCGTTCCATATCGCGGGCCACGCGCGGCTTGCTGCGGCCAAAGCTCATCGCCTGGTCCTGCCCGGCGCGCATCGAGCGCATCATCCGCCACAAGAACCAGATGATAATCAAAATCGGCACGACGCCGATGATGATCTGCAAGATCACCCCCTGCGAATTGTCGCCAGGCTGGTCATAATGGGTCAGGTCAACCAAGGCCGTCTCCGAAACGCCCAAGGCCCGCATCTGCGCGTAGAAATCCGAGGACGGGTCTTTATAGGCGGTTTCCACAGCGCCGTCGGTATAGGTGACGAAAACATCGGTGCCGCCGCGCACGACAACCTGCTCCACCCGCCCCTGGCCAATATCGGCGGCCAATCGATTGGTCGGCAGGCCCCCAGCAAAGCCAGCGTTTGCCCGGCCATTGAAAACCAGCAAAAACATCACCAAGACGATGATGCCGAGAATAATCCACATCCGCTGGGCATTGGGGTTGTTAAATGGCGATTTGCCGCCGTCGTCATTCTTCTTGCCGTCCCCGCCGCCCTCTCGCACATGATTCGGATTTGGTCGGTTGCTCATCTCTGCGGCTCCATTCCCAATCTCAACGTCAGCGCAAACTGACTAACTATACATAATGACCCGCTTGGCGATGACAAGGTGATAAAATGGCGGCGATGGGGAACACGGGGCGAAAAGAGGAGACTAGGCGGCCGGATGAATGCTGTCTGACAGGGCCACCGCCTGGCCGTCGATTGTGAAAATACGCGGATTCTCTTCCCCGCGAATCGCAGCCCCGTTGATAACAACTTTTCTGATGTCGTCGCGGCCGGGAACCTCAAACATGACATCCAGCAGGCAGGATTCAATAATCGAGCGCAGGCCGCGGGCGCCAGTCTCATACCCAATCGCCAGTTCAGCCGCCGCCCGCAAGGCCGACTTCTCAAACACCAGTTCCACATCGTCCAGCGACAGCAAATGCTGATACTGCTTGACGAGCGCGTTCTTCGGCTCGACCATAATCCGCACCAAATCTTCCAGTTCAAGCTGCTCCAGCGTCACCAGCGCCGGCAGTCGTCCCACCATTTCGGGAATCAGGCCATGGCCAATCAGATCTTCCGGCGAAAGATGGCGCAGCAGTTCGGCCCTTGTTAGGTCTTCCTGCTTTGACCGCGCGCCAAAGCCAATCGCGCTTTCCATGCCCATCCGCCAGCGAATCACGTCGTCAATGCCGTCAAAGGTGCCGCCGACAATGAACAGGATATTGCGCGTGTCGATCTGCAAAAAATCCTGGTGCGGATGCTTGCGGCCGCCCTGCGGCGGAACATTGGCCAAGGTGCCTTCAATGATTTTAAGCAAGGCCTGCTGCACGCCCTCCCCCGAAACATCGCGGGTAATCGAAGGGTTGGCGTTTGACTTGCGGGAGATTTTGTCAATTTCATCAATATAGATGATGCCGCTCTCGGCGCGGGAAATATCGCCATCGGCCGCCTGAATCAAGCGCAGCAGAATGTTCTCCACATCTTCGCCCACATAGCCAGCTTCCGTCAGCGCTGTGGCGTCGGTGATGCAGATCGGCACGTCAAGAATACGCGCCAATGTCTGCGCCAAAAGCGTTTTGCCGCTGCCTGTTGGGCCAAGCATGAGGATATTGCTCTTGTCCAGTTCGACTTCCTGCGAGTCGGCGGCGGGCTGAATGCGTTTGTAATGATTGTAGACGGCAACGCTCAAGACCCGTTTCGCCTGCTGCTGACCGATGACATATTCGTCCAGCCGTTCCATGATCTCGCGCGGCGGCGGCAGATTCTCAAACCGCGGCCCCTCGCTCTCGACGATCTCTTCAATCTCTTCGCCCGACAGCAGATTATGACAAAGCTCAACACAGTAATTGCAGATATAGACGCCTTCTGGGCCGGCGATCAGCCGTTCTACGTCTTGATGGCCGCGGCCGCAAAAGGCGCAGAGATGCGCTTTCGAATAGCTCATTTCGCTTGCTCGCCCCTGTATTCTTTTGTCAGAATAGCGTCCACCAGCCCAAATTTGACCGCCTCTTCGGCCGTCATATAGACATCGCGGTCAGACACGCGCTCAACCTCTTTGGACGTCTTGCCGGTATGCTGAACAAAAATGTCAATCAGCCGTTTTTTCAGGCGCACAATTTCTTCAGCTTGGATCAAAATATCGGAGGCCTGTCCCTGCGCGCCGCCAAGTGGCTGGTGCATGTGGATCGTGGCATTGGGCAGGGCCATCCGCATCCCCGGCTCCCCAGAGGCCAGCAGCACCGTGCCGAAGCTGGCCGTGATGCCCACCGCCACCGTGCTTACCGGCGCCGCAATCTGCTGCATGGTGTCGTACATCGCCATGCCGGCGTAGACGATGCCGCCGGGCGAATTGATGTACATATAGATGCGCCGATCAGCCGACTCGCGCTCCAAAAAGAGCAGCTGGGCGACCATCAAATTGGCAATATGGTCGTTGATGCCCGTGCCAACAAAGATAATCCGCTCTTTCAGCAGCAGCGAATAAATGTCATAGGCGCGCTCACCGCGGTTCCCCTGCTCAATTACCATCGGAATAAGATTGTGAAAGCTGTTCATCCTGTTGGCCATGCCTCTCTCTATCGTCCGTTCGATTTGCTTTTAGACATCTTCGACTATCTCAACTTCGCTGTCCGTTTCATCGTCACTTTCTTCGTCAATCTCATCGCGGGCCCGAAGCTGTTCAGCCTGCTGACGCGTTTTTTCGCGGTCGGCCTTGACCTGCGCCTCGCGTTCGGCCAGCGCCTCTTCCCGATCTTCCCCGCGGCCAAGCGCGCACAGGCAGGTCGTCAGCTGGTCGGCCAGCAAATTACTGGCGATGTTCTGACGCATCTGCGGCGTGTCGGCCAGATTGCGCGATTCGCCATGAATACCAAGCCGCCGAGCGAACTCATCCAGCGACTCCTCAATTTTCTCACTGCTGACCTTGATATCCCAAACATCGGCCAATTCTTGCATCGTCAAATTCCGCCGCAGGGCCAGATTGGCCGTATCGCGCCGCTGCTCGCGCAAAGTCTCCTTTGTCGTCCCCGTGACCTGAATGAACTTGTCCAAGTCCATCCCCCGCTTCTGAAGATCCTGGTTAAGATCATCCATCAAACGGTCAAGGTAGTCTTCCATCATCCGCTCCGAAAACACAATATCAGCGCCCTCGGCAATTTTGTCCAAAACCTCGCTGCTGTAGGCTGTCCTGGCCTCGCGCAAAGCCTCTTGCTCCATATCTTCGCGCTCATACTGACGCAGCGCCGCCACATCAGGCAGTTCCAGCCCCAACTCTTTGCCAATCCGCTGCGCGAATTCATCATCAAGCTCTGGCATTTGAATGGCTTCAATGCGCTTCACAGTGACTCGAAACGACACTTTGCGCCCAACGATGGCCTCAAATTTGTCTTCATCTGGCGCCGTCAGTTCAAACTCGATTTCCTCATTAAGTTTGGCGCCGTCCAAAGCCTCGACAAAGCCCTCTATCACCGGGTCATTTTCGGGATCAAGTATCACCGGGGCATCGCGCCGATGCAGAAAGACATCGCCTTTTCGGGGTTCGGGAATGACATCATCATCGACATCTTCTTCATTATCGGTATCATCGGCATCATCAACATCAGCTTCGTCAGCCGCTTCGCCGTCGATGAATTCGCTGTCAATATCGACGACGACGCGATTGCCAAGAGCCGCGGATTCCAGCGCATCATCCAAGACCTCAATGGCGTACTGGCGCATCTGTTGCAAAGCCTCGTCAACTTTCTCATCGGCGACGACCGGCGGCTCATAATCCAACCTGACATCAGCGAAGGCCTTCAAATCAACTTCTGGCTGGAGCGATAAGGAAAAGACAAAAGTCGGCGCTGGATCGAGCTTGAAGTCCTCCAATTCACCAGGGCCATAAGGCGCGATTTCCGATTCCTCAAGCGCCTGCTGGTAAATTTCATTGCCGCACTCTTCAACGGCCTCTTCAATGATGACCGCCTCGCCCACCCGCTGCGCCACCAAACGATAAGGCGCCTTGCCCTTGCGAAAACCCCTGATGTTCACCTGGCGCGAGATTTTTCGGGCGGCCTTTTTCTTGGCGCCGTCAAAACGCTTTCCCTCGATCTCGATGGTCAGCCGCGCTTTGTGGCCATCTATGCGCTCGGTTTGTATATTCAGCATACTATCCCTCGATGAATGCCCCGATATTTTAGCACCTGACGGACGATTGGATACATAAACTTTTTATCAGAAAAGACCGCGCTGCAATTAGCATAACTGGCGATGAGGAAGGAGGGACTCGAACCCTCACCTCAAAGAGACATGATCCTAAGTCATGCGCGTCTGCCAATTCCGCCACTTCCTCACAAACGACTGGGACGCATTATAAACAAGGGCGAAGGCCGGCGCAAGAGGCGAAACGACCGCTCATGCTGTGGCGCGGCCGCCCGCGAAGTGATAAAATTGATTTCATAGTGAGTTTCACAAATTTTTCAGCAGAAAAGCGCGTTCATGTCCGCCAGCATCCCCGATATTGTCATTGGCCGACTGCCCCTGTACTTGCGCGCCCTGACGCGTCTCCAGCAAGAGAAGCAAGACCTCACCTCCTCGCAGGAATTGGGGCGGCGGCTGGACATAAGCTCGGCGCAGATACGGAAAGACCTGTCGCATTTTGGCGGCTTTGGCAAGCAAGGCACTGGCTATCGGGTTGAATACCTCATCGAGAAATTGCAGCAGGTTTTGCAGGTCAATCAGGAATGGCCGGTGGCGGTCATCGGCGCTGGCAATCTGGGGGTGGCGATCTCACATTACCGCGGCTTTCAGGACCGCGGCTTTCGGATCGCCTGTCTGTTTGACATCAGTCCGCAAAAAATCGGCAGTCGAATCGGGGAATTCGCTGTGCAGCCGATAACGGCCATGAGCGACATCATCCGCCAAGAAAACATTAAAATCGCCATGCTGGCCGTCCCGGCCGAAAACGCTCAAGCCGTCGCCGATCAGCTGGCCGCGGCTGGCATTCAGGCCATTTTGAACTACGCGCCCATCAGCATCAACGTCCCGCCCGGCATCCAAATCCAATACATCGACCCTGTCGCGCACTTGCAGCGCATGACCTATTATCTGCATCCGAAACAGCGGGAAATTTGATTTAATAATAGTTGATCTGCGCCAGCCGCCGCAGCATGGCCGGGTCTTCCATGGCGCGGCCGCAGCCGACGACCACATTGATAAGCGGATTGTCGGCGCGGTACACTGGCACGCCGGTTTCGCGCGTCAAAAACGCATCCATGCCGCGCAGCAGAGCGCCGCCGCCGGTCAGGACAATGCCACGGTCGATAATATCGGACGACAGTTCGGGCGGCGTCGTCGACAGCGCCAGCTTGACGACATTGGCGATCTGGCCAAGCGGTTCGGCCAAAGCCTCGACGACCTCGCCAGTGGTGATGCGGACTGTGCGCGGCAGACCCGTCACATTGTCCCGCCCCTGGATCTCTATCGCCATCTCCTGCGGCTGGTCAACCGCCGCGCCGATCTGTATCTTGACCGACTCGGCCGTCGGCTGGCCAACAGCCAGATTGTACTTGCGGCGGACATAGCTCATAATGCCATCGTCCAGGCGCAGGCCGCCAACCCGGCCGCTCTCGGCGCGCACGATATTGTTCATAGTCAGCACAGCCGCTTCGGTGATGCCGCCGCCGATATTAACCACCATGCCCCCGGCCGGCGTGCTCACCGGCAGCCCCGCGCCCAAAGCCGCCGCCAAGGGCTCCCACATCATCTGCACTTCGCGCGCGCCCGCCGCCAGCACGGCCTCGCGCACCGCCCGCTTCTCAACACTGGTCACGCCATAGGGAACGGACACCATCACCGACGGACGAAACAGGCGAATTCGGCCGGCGATCTTGCCGAAAAAGTATTCCAGCATGGCCTCGGTCACTTCATAATCGGCGATCACCCCATTTTGCAAAGGGCGCATCACCTGAATATCTTCATCATCGACGCGCCCCAGCATCTCGCGGGCCGGCTGGCCAAAATCAACAATGCGCTCCTCTTCGGCCAGCAGCGCGACCAGCGACGGCTCCTGAAGCACAATGCGTCCCCTGTCATAAATCAGGACGTTCACCGTCCCCAAGTCGACGCCTAGCCGCTTTCCAAATGAGGGCATTCGCCTTCCTTACATTTTTCAGTCATCCGACTGTTAATCTATTCTACCATAAAAACAGCGCCCGGCCCCTATTCATCCACGACAACCGCATCCACATCAAAATAAGTCGAAACGCAGCCGCGGCTTTCGGGCCCTAAAAAATCAATAAGCTCTAAATGATCGGCAAGGTCCCAGGTCAATGGCGCAAATCTAATGATATTCTGCCCGCTGTTTCTCCTAATGATGATTTGCTGATAACGCGCATCCCATTCGCTGGCGTAACGCTGAAAATTGGGGATCAGCGCTATCTGGCCCAGCGCGATGCCCGCCGCGATGGTCAGCATAACGACAAGACTGCCTGATTTGAACAGCTTGACCCAGGCCTGGCCGAATCGAGAGGCCGGCAGGTGATGTTTGAGCAGCCAGCCAAAAAAGAGGCCCCAAGCCAAACCCGGCAGCGTCAGCAGCCAGGCGTTGGCCGACAGGATGCGAAGATCCACATGGCGGCGTCCGAACAAGGCCGCGAAGACAATCGCCGTCATGCAGATCAATCCCATGCCATGCAGGCAGAAGACCAGCAATCCATATTTTCGCGCCACCGCGCTCGAAAGCGCTGATGACAGCCACCATAGCATAACGCCCATAAAGACAAGGAAACTCATAAGCAGATAATCAGGGCGGGGGTTGTCAGGCGGGTGTGGATGGAGGGATTCTTTCGCGTATGTGAGGGCGAACAATAAGACAAACGCCAGCGCAAAAACGATGACGCTGCAAACAGACAGCAGGCCAGGGCCGCCTTTTCGCAGCTGCGCGTTTATCTGCTCTCGCCGCCAAAATAGAATCCCAAAACCCAGCAGCAGGACGATATGAAGAAGGGCAATCGCCATATATTCTCTGCTGAAATGCCTTAGGTTCCGCCCATGAAAGAGGAAATGCGCGCCCAGAGCCAGCGCATAAAACAGCTGTAGGATCAAGCCAAGCCACAGGGAAGGCCGGGCAAGCTCGACCGGCGATGTTTTAAGGCCGGCCGGCGGTTTGTATTGGGTAAGCATGACCAGCAGGCCGACGGCCATCAGCAGGATAAATCCGAGAAAGATCTGCGGATAGCCGATATAGTCAACTGTCCAGTTCAATGTTTTGGAGGCCAATGAGGCCATATCCCAATCCAATGGGCCCACGCCAAAACGATCATAAAGGCGGGCCGAGCGAACGGCGGCGCCAGGCGAACTCAACTGAATGGCCAGGCCGGCCAGCGTCGTCAGCCAGCCCACTCCAAACACAAGCATACCGGCGCGGCGAACGCCATTCCGCAAAAATGCCATGTTCATCAGCAGACACAGCGTAAGAAACACCGCTTGGAAAGCTACAAAAACTTCGGAGCCGCCGGCGCTGATGAAACAAAGCAGTCCGCCCGCGATGATCCTCCAATAAAAACGCCGCCCGCCCGCGCGCCTCATTGTCCAATAGGCCAAGGCCAGATAAATCGTCAGCAGGGTAATCGGCAGGGTATGACGGGCGCTGCCGGCATAAAAATAGATCGATTGGGCTGAATGAAGAGCATAAACACTCGCCGTGACAATGAATGCGGCAAGTGTCAGGGCCAGCGTCCGACGCGAATGATCTATCTTCAAATGCGCCAAAACCTGAAAGATCAGCCCGTAAGAGCCGACCAGCCACAGCGCGGTAATAAGCGCCGGCAGAACTCTGGGAACAAGAACATCAAGCGGCGTCATGATATCCTTGAAGAGGAGGACAGCGTAGGACCCCGACCAATTGTTGAACTCGTACAGCGTAATGCTAAAGAGACCCCCGCTCTTACCCCTAGCCATGTAGCAGTAATCGTCGGCGATGATGCGGCTGAACTGTCCCAGATAGGCGTAAAGCGCGGCGGGCATCAAGGCCAGCGCAACTAGGCCCACTTGAAAAAGAGAGGAGCGTTTGAGGGTCATCGTTATGGCTGTGACGCGTCGTCTTCCTCGATGATGCGGAGACGAGGGCCGCGGCTGCGGATTTTCTGGCTGATCCGCACGGCCAGATTAGCGCGGCGCAAAGCCAACTCGGCCTGGCGATTGTCGACGTCGGGCAGGCCCTCTTCCAGTATGCTGCTGGCCCGTTCGCGCGCCTGCTGCGCCATCTCCAAATCAAGCGCAAAGGACGATTCAGCAATATCAGCCAAAACGACCACTTTGTCCGGGCGCACATCGACCACGCCGCCATAAACCGCGAAGCGCTCCTCGGCATCGCCCTTCCGCACGACAAGCTCGCCATAGGTCAGCGCGGTCAGCACTGGGGCATGGTTGGGCAGCACGCCCATTTCGCCCTCAACCGCCGGCACAATCACCATATCAGCGGCCGGCTCGTCAAATATCTTTCTTTCCTGCGTCACGAGCTCGATGTGAATCGGCATCATCCGCCCCCTAGCCGCTGTCCCGCGCGGCAAATCGCTCCAGCACATCCTCGATGGGGCCGCACATATAAAAATCCTGTTCGGGAACGTGGTCGACATCGCCGTCCAAAATCATGCGGAAGCCGCGCACGGTGTCTTTAATCGGCACATAGCGACCCGCCTGCCCGGTGAACTGTTCAGCGACGAACATCGGCTGGCTAAGGAAATTCTCGATCTTGCGGGCGCGGGACACCAGCACCTTGTCATCATCCGAAAGCTCCTCGACGCCGAGAATGGCGATGATGTCCTGCAAGTCCTTGTAACGCTGCAAGACCTGCTGGACTTCGCGGGCCGTGCCGTAATGATCTTCGCCAACGACCTCTGGCGCCAAAATGTTGCTGGTGCTGGCCAAGGGGTCAACCGCCGGGAACAGACCGCGGGCGGCAATCGAACGCTCCAGGGCAATCGTGCTGTCCAGGTGCGTAAAGACAGCCACCGGCGCCGGGTCAGAATAATCGTCAGCCGGCACATAAACCGCCTGCATGGACGTAATCGAGCCGCTTTTGGTCGAAGTGATGCGCTCTTGCAGCATCCCCATCTCCTCGCTTAGGTTGGGCTGATAGCCAACAGCCGAGGGCATCCGGCCCAGCAATGCCGACACTTCGGCGCCGGCCAGCGAATAGCGGAAGATATTGTCGATGAAGATCAGCACATCGCGGCCTTGGTCGCGGAAGTATTCGGCCATCGTCAAGCCCGAAAGCCCCACCCGCAGACGCACGCCAGGCGGCTCGTTCATCTGCCCGAAGACCATCGCCAGCTTGTCCAAGACGTTGGCCTCTTTCATCTCATGGTACAAATCAGTCCCTTCGCGCGTCCGTTCGCCCACGCCAGCGAAAACCGACAGGCCATCGTGCTGGGTGGCAATCGAATTGATGAGTTCCTGAATGGTGACCGTTTTGCCGACCCCCGCGCCGCCAAAGATGCCGGTCTTGCCGCCCTTAGTCATCGGCGCCACCAAGTCGATAACCTTCATGCCAGTCTCAAAAACTTCAATGTTTGGCGACTGATCTTCAAAAGACGGCGCATCCGCATGAATCGGTCGCCGTTCGGCCTCGGCCGGGACAGCCGCGCCCATATCCACCGGCCGGCCCAGCACGTTGAAAATTCGGCCCAAGGTCGGCTCGCCAACCGGCACAGCTATTGGCTGGCCAGTCGCGAAAGCCGCCGCCCCGCGCGCCAAGCCATCCGTCGAATCCATCGCCACCGTCCGCACCGCGCTTGCGCCCAGATGCAGTTCAACCTCGAGAACCAGGTCATCTTCACCTTCGCGCGGGATCCGCACCGCATCGAAAATGTTCGGCAATTCACCCGCCGGAAATTCAACATCGACAACATTGCCCAGCACCTGCGTTACAATCCCTTGAATTTCTGCCATCGTTTCGCTCCTTATCCAAGCCAAAGCTAGGCTTGTGAATCCTGTAGCTGTTTGTCATAGCTGTCCAAAATGTCCTGGCTGGCGCTGTCAATCGACTGCTGCAAGGCGTTGGCGCCGCCGACAATATCGAGAATTTCGGCAGTGATTTCAGCCTGGCGGGCCTTGTTGTAGAGCAGGATGAGGTCAGCCGTGACCTGGGTGGCGTTGTCGGTCGCGTTTTTCATGGCCGCCATGCGCGCCGCGTGTTCGCTGGCCTGCGCCTCCAGCAAAGCCTGATAAAGCTGCAATTCGGTGAAGCGCGGCACAATTTCGGCCACCACGGCCGCCGCGTTCGGCTCATAATCATAATTCAGCAGCCCTTCGCTGACCACCGCGACATCCTTGACATACTCGGCGGCAACCTGCTGGGCGACAGTGTGCGTCGTCAGCGGCAGCCATCCCAAAACCGCCGGGCGCTGCGCCAGCATATTGACAAAATCCGTATAGGCAATCAGCACCTCATCGACATCGCCGTCAAGATAGGCGTCCATGGCAATCCGCGCAATCGGAGAAATATCGGCAATCACCGGCGCGGCCGAAATGTCACTGAAAGACGCCACCAAATTAGCGCCGCTGCGCGCCAGAGAATCGCGGGCCTTGCGCCCAACCGCGATATAATCGACCGGTTTGCCCAGCCGCGCGGCGAAACGCTGGGCCACGCGCAGAACATTGGTGTTGTACGCGCCAGCCAAGCCGCGGTCAGAAGTGATGACAACCACCATGACGCGGTTGACCTGCTCGCGCTCGGTCAGCAGCGGATGCAAGGGCTGATTCTTGCTGGCCGCCTGGATGTTCAGCAAAATTTCCCAAGCCTTTTCGGCATAGGCGCGGCTGGCCAGCACGCGGGCCTGGGCGCGGCGCACCCGCGAAGCCGAAACAGCCTCCAGCGCCCGCGTAATCTGGGTGATGTTCCTGACGCTGCGGATTCGATTTTTGACTTCTCTAAGGGTCGCCATCCCGCGCCTCCTTTCCGATGATCAAAGCTAAGACCACGTCTCGTTGAAAGTCCTGACGGCCGCGTCCAGCTTCTCCTGAATCTGATCCTTGGCCTTTTCATTGCGGTTCTCGCGGATGAACTCGGCATCATCGGAAAACTGCGTTCGGAAAGCCCGCAGGAAAGCCTCCTTCCAGTCAAGCATCCGCTCCACCGGAATATCATCGGTCAAGCCGCTGGTGCCAGCGTAAGTCAGCGCCACCTGCTCATCCAGCGACAGCGTTTGATACTGCACCTGCTTAAAAAGTTCGGTCAAACGCAGGCCGCGGTCAAGCTGCTGCTGGGTGGCCTTGTCCAGGTTAGAGCCGAATTGGGCGAAGGCCGCCAAATCGCGGAACTGCGCCATTTGCAGCTTCAGGCCGCCGGCGACGTCCTTCATCGCCCGCGTTTGAGCGGCGCTTCCGACGCGGCTGACGCTGATCCCCGTATTCAAAGCCGGCCGAAGACCAGCGTTAAACAACTCGGATTCGAGGTAAATCTGGCCGTCGGTGATCGAAATGACATTGGTCGGCACAAACGCGGAGACGTCGCCCAGCAGAGTCTCGATGACCGGCAACGCGGTCAGACTGCCGCCGCCGCGCGCATCGCTCAACTGCGCCGCCCGCTCCAGCAAGCGACTGTGCAGATAGAACACATCGCCAGGATAGGCTTCTCGGCCGGGCGGCCGCCGCATCAGCAGCGAAACCTGACGATAGGCGTTGGCATGCTTGGAAAGATCGTCGTAAATGACCAGCGCATCCTTGCCATTTTCCATAAACCATTCGCCAATCGCGCAGCCAGAATAGGGCGCCAAATACTGCAAAGCCGCCGCATCCGAAGCCGAAGCGACTACAATCGTGGTATAGTCCATCGCGCCTTCGCGCTCCAGCGTCTCCCGAATCCGCGCCACCTCGCCGCGCCGCTTGCCCACCGCCACATAAATGCAGTACATGTCCTGGCCGTCCTGATTGACGATGGTATCCAAGGCCAGCGCCGTTTTGCCCGTCTGACGGTCGCCAATAATCAGCTCGCGCTGACCGCGGCCAATCGGAATCATGGTGTCAATCGCCAAAATGCCGGTCTGCACCGGCCGGTCGACGCTGCGCCGTTCCATGACCCCGGGGGCGATGCGCTCAATGTTGTAGTATTCATCAAACTGCACTGGGCCGCGGCCGTCCAGCGGTTGGCCCAAGGCGTTGACCACCCGGCCCACCAATCCCGTCCCGACCGGCACAGAGGCGATGCGGCCAAGCGCGCGAACCGTGTCGCCCTCTTGAATGTCGTCATACGCGCCCATGATGATGACGCCAACATTGTCCTTCTCCAAATTGAAGGCGATGCCGGCCACGCCGTTTTCAAACTGAACCAGTTCGTTGTAGCGCACATTGTCCAAGCCAGAGATGCGGGCGATGCCGTCGCCAACCTCCTCGACATAGCCAACCTCAATCGCCTCCAGCGCGCCAGGCTCGAAGTCCTTTATCTGCTCTAAAATCGAATCAAAGATGCTGTCTGCCATTTCGCCGGCTCCTCGCGTGTGCTTATCCCAACAGTCAAACAAGAAAAATCAAAAATCAATGGATTTCAGAATAGGCCAGGCCCACATTATAGCCTGGCGAATCCGCATTGTCCACCTCTTGCCAACAAAACCTATTCTGCCAGTTTTATGGCCCTTCATCAACGCTGATTTTCGCGGCGCGGCTATCATTCATTTCCGCCCAAGGCCTGTGAACGCCGATAAGCCGCCCAGATGCCTTCCGAAAGCACCTTCCGCAGGCCGCCCTTTTCCATCTCGTGCAAGGCCTCCGCCGTCGTGCCGCCGGGGCTGGTGACCTGATTGCGAAGCTGCGCTGGATGCAGGCCCGA
Organism: Phototrophicaceae bacterium; assembly: GCA_965243795.1. Classification (GTDB taxonomy): domain Bacteria; phylum Chloroflexota; class Anaerolineae; order Aggregatilineales; family Phototrophicaceae; genus UBA6055. The sequence goes on from OZ251576.1 coordinate 125,776, forward strand.
CTGCCGCGCATAAATCACCGAACCCATGATCGTCTGGCTGACCAGCGCCTCGGCCACCCGCCGCGAAAAGCCCATGTGAACCCCCGCGTCAATCATCGCCTCCATAAACATAAAGACATAAGCCGGCCCCGAACCGCTTAAGGCCGTCGCCATATCGAGAAAGCTCTCATCGCCGACAAAAATCTGCTCGCCCATCGCGCCCAAAAGCATCTCGGCCTGTCGGCGCTGTTCAAGAGCGACATCCGGCGCGGCCGTCCAAACCGTGATGCCCTGGCCGATTTGCCCAGGCGTATTGGGCATCGACCGCACCACCCGCGCATTCAGCAGGCTGTCGGCAATCGTCTTCAAGGTTACGCCAGCGACGATGCTGACGATTAAAAACACGCCGTCCAGCTGGCCGCGCAGTTCCGAAAGAACCTCGTCCATCACCTGCGGCTTGACCGAAAGCACCACCACATCAGCCTGCCGCGCCGCCGCCGCATTGTCGACCGTGCAGTGAATGCCATAGCTCGCCCGCAGCTGTTCCAAGCGCGCCTCGTGGGGGTCGGCCGCGATGATGTTTGTCGGCTTCACCAGTTCTCGATGCAGCAGCCCCTTCATCATCGCCTCGCCCATAACGCCCGCGCCGATGAATGCAATCGTCTCGCCGTCAAATGCCATAATCCCGCTCCTCATCGCCGTCCACATGACGATGCAATACATAAAAGGCGCGCAGCTGACCTGCCAGGCGGCCACGCGCAAAATCGGTTATTCGAAAACCGGCCGCAAGAATCGACGGCAAAACCGCGCGGATATGATCGCGCCACAACTGCGCCAGCGGCGGCTGTTCAGCTTCTAATAGTCGAAAATCGGCCGGAATCTCGACCAAGGCCAAGTCGTCCGTCGGCGTCTGACATTCGGCGGCCGGCCGCAGCCAAGAATCCGCGGCCTGCGCGCGGTTGACCCACATCGCCCCCCGCTCAAGATACTGCCGCAAAGTCGGCCAGTCAGTCTCGCCGCGCGCCCGCTCTTCCACGCGCCGATGCGTCACCTGCCATTCAGCCACCAAACGGTCGGCTTGCAGGTTTTTCGGCTGTGTCACGCCAAAATAATTCACTCTGTACCTTCGCGCCGCCGCGCCCAGTTTGCGGATATTCAGATGAGCGTTGGGCGACATCATCGGGTCAAATGTCCAGGTCACCAGCTGGATGCCCTGCTTGAGCGCGATCTGACGCTGGGCCATCTTCAAGCGAAAGCCGATATTCCGCCCGCGGTAGGCCGGCAAGACCAGCATGCGCTTGGACATAATCAGCAGGCTGTTCATCACCGGCCGGGCATCAGCGGCTTCCCAGTCGATGTCCGTGCCAAGGAACCCCATGACAAAACCGACCAGCCGCCCTTGATGACTGGCGCCGAGGACATGCCCGCCATGATCGGACAGCGATTGCAGCATGTGCGCCGCCACCAGAGCATTGGCATGGCCGCCCCAGTATGTCTTCTGCAAGGCGACAGCTTGGTCATAGTCGGCGGCCGTCTTCAGCCGCTTGATGGCAATGTCGTCCATGGGCCCGCTCCTGCGGCCTAAAGAGGACGCGGCCGACGGCGAAAAACACCGCGCAGCGCGCCCCAAAAATGCCGCCGCTGTGGCAGATAATCCAAGAGAGTCTCCTCAAAACGGCGCGGATGAAAGCCGAAATGCTGATACGCGCTGCCCAAAGGCGCCGTGCGATTGGCCGCCAAAACATCCAGCCATTGAGCGGTCATCAGCGACCGCGGCAGCAGACGGCCATAAAAACCGGCCAGCCAGCGCAGCAGATAGGGTGGAGTCGGCACAAGCAGGCGCGTCATGCCCGTCACCCGCATAATCGTCAGCAGCATGTCTTTGAAGGTCATGTATTCCGCGCCGCCGATATCGACCGTCCTGTCCACCAGCCGCAGCAGATTCAGACTGCGATAAATGGCTTCCGTCAGATCGTCGATATAAATGGGATGCAGCACAACTTCGCCATGGCCAGGCATGAGGTAGAAGAGCGGGTTAAGGCGCAGCATCCCGGCGATGTGATTGATGAATGAATCGTCCCGGCCAAAAATCAGGCCGCTGCGGATGATGGTATAGGCCAAGCCGCTGCCGCGCAGCAGTTCCTCGACCTGCCCTTTGACGCGGTGCAAAGTGTAAGCCGATGAGGCCGCCGCGCCCAGCTGACTAAGCGCGATAATTCGGCCGACCCGCGCCGCCCGCGCCGCCGTGACCAATACCCGCGCGCCGGCCACCTCAACCCGCTCAAGCTCGCGCCGCCGACCCCACCATTGCGCGCTTTCCAGGTGAATAACGGCATGACAGCCCGTCACCGCCCGAAAAAAAGCCTCTTCATCGAGGACGCTGCCATGAACAACTTCAGGCGCCTGGGGATGATCGACCTCCCAAGGCAGCCGCCGCGCCCGTCTTTCCGTCAGCAGACAGCGACAAGGCACGCGCTCGGCCATCAAGCGTTTGACAAGATGCCGCCCGACCAGCCCGGTCGCGCCCGTAATCAAAATCATCGCCGCCCCAAATTCAAAAATCGCGATTCAATGGTATGATAAGCCTTATCCATACCTCTGAATGGCTTATTATAGGGGGCAAAGGTCATACTGTAAAGCAACGGAACGCCTGCTGCGGTGTTAGTGATAATAGGGGGACCTATTTTTAGGGAGGGTGGCTTGGACAACAAACGAATCGTCATCACCGGCATGGGCATCGTCTGTCCCACCGGCAACGACGCGGCCGAAGCCTGGGCCAACACCGCCGCCGGCATGAACGGAATCGGCCTCATCACCCGCTACGACCGCCGTCTGACGCAAAATCAGCTGGCCGGCGAAGTCAAGGATTTTGACGCGGCCGCCCTGTTCGGCAGAAAAGAGGCGCGTCGCATCGACCGCGTGGCGCAGTTTGCCCTCGAAGCCAGCCGTCAAGCGATGGAAGACAGCGGCCTGCAAGTCACCAACGGCAACCGCTATGAAATCGGCTGCATTATCGGCACCGGCGTCGGTGGCATTGGCGCATTCGTCGAAGCGCAGCAGACCGTGGACACCAAAGGCCACCGCGGCGTCAAACCGCTGGCCATCCCCAAAATCTTGAGCGACGCCAGTTCGGGCGCGGTCTCGCTGGCCTATAATCTGCGCGGGCCCAACCATTGCATCGTCACCGCCTGCGCCAGCGGCAACAATTCCATCGGCGAGGCCATGCACATCATCCGCCGCGGCGATGCCAAGGCCATGCTGGCCGGCGCATCTGAAGCGGCCCTTGTGCCACTCTGCGTCGCCGGCTTCAACAATATGACCGCGCTTAGCCGCAGCAATGACCCCCAAACCGCCTCTCGGCCCTTTGACCTGAACCGCGACGGCTTTGTCCCTGGCGAAGGCGCCGGCATCCTCATGCTGGAAGAGCTTGACCATGCCCTGGCGCGCGGCGCGAAGATCCACGCCGAACTGCTTGGCTATGGCCACACCTCGGACGCCTATCACATCACCGCGCCTATGGAAAATGGCGAAGGCGCCGCCAGAGCAGTCGAATTGGCTCTCAACGACGCCCGTCTGCGCCCGCAGGACATCGATTACATCAACGCGCACGGCACCAGCACACCCTTAAACGACACAGCCGAAACGAAGGCCATCAAACGCGCCCTGGGCGAAACAGCCTATAACATCCCCGTCAGTTCAACCAAATCCATGACCGGCCATCTGCTGGGCGGCGGCGCGGCCATCGAAGCGGTCTTCAGCATCATGGCCATCCAACATAATTTCGTGCCGCCGACCATCCATCTGGAAGTCCCTGACCCGACCTGCGACTTGAATTATGTCCCCAACGTCGGCCAGAAGCGCCGCGTCCGCTATGCCATGTCGAACGCTTTCGGCTTTGGCGGCCATAATGCTGTGGTCATATTTGGCGAATACCAAGACAATGGCAGCGCAAGCTCCTAGCCCCAAAAACAGCGCGGCCGGCCAGCCGCCAGCTTTCGCCCACATCGTCGGCTGGGGCATGGGCCTGCCCGCCAAGGCCATGACCAACGATGATATTTCGGCCTTCGTCGAAACCAGCGACGAATGGATCTTCGCCCGCACCGGCATCAAGGAACGGCGCATCGCCAGCGAACAGGAATCAACCGCGACCCTGGCCTACAAAGCCGCCCAGCAGGCGCTTGAAGTCGCTGATATTCTGCCGATTGAACTCGACCTGATTGTCGTCGCCACCTCAACGCCAGAAAACATCTTTCCCAGCACGGCCAGCCTGGTGCAGGATTGGCTGAACGCCAGTCACGCCGGCGCCTTTGACTTGAGCGCCGCCTGCTCTGGTTTTGTCTATGCGCTGAATGTCGCCGCCGATTCGATCCGCGCTGGCAGCATCCAAACCGCGCTGGTCATCGGCGCCGAAACGATGAGCCGCATCCTCGATTGGCATGACCGCGGCACCTGCATCCTGTTTGGCGATGGCGCCGGGGCCGTCGTCCTCAAAGCCAGCGAAACCCCCGGCGGCGTCCTGTCCAGCGTGCTGCGCTCCGATGGCGCCGGCGGCGATCTGCTGGCCATCCCCAGCGTCGGCAGCATCGACGCCTCCCAATCCCGCGCGGGCGCCAGCCAACGCAAACGCTACAAAATGCACATGGCCGGCAGCGAGGTCTTTAAGTTCGCCACGCGGGTCGTCAATGAAAGCATCGCGCAGGCCGCCGACTCGGCCGGCATCCCAATCGAAGACATCAGCCTGGTCATCCCCCATCAGGCCAACTTCCGCATCCTGCAGGCCGCCGCCCGCAAACTTAGCATCGATATCGACAAATTTATGTCCAATGTCGAACGCTATGGCAATACCTCGGCCGCCTCTATTCCGATTGCCCTCTGCGAAGCCATCGAGCAAAAACGGATTCACGACAAAGACCACATCGCCCTGGTCGGATTCGGCGGCGGTCTGACTTGGGCCGCCATGATCGTCCAATGGGGCATCCCCAAACCCAGCGAACAGCACGGCTCCCGACTCAACCGACAGCGCCGTCAGGCCCAATACTATATGGCGCGCTGGCGTTCACGCGCTCGCCGCTGGCGCCGCCGACTCAACCGCGCCGGCCAGGAGCTTCGGCGGCAGTGATCGTTATCTGGAATTGCTGATATTCCGCTGTAAAAAGAGTGGTTTTATCGACGCAAAACTCCCCTCCCCCCAAGATGAGGGAAAGGGAGCTTGATGACTGATGAGATCAGGATGGGACCGCCGATTATTCCTCGCGATACCAGTCCTGGACATTCCACATTTCCGAATCCCAGCCATTCATATCAACGCCGCCGAGCGAGTTGGAATGGGCGGAAACGCTGCCGCGGAAGACCAGCGGGATGATGGCGCCGTTCTCAATCAGGATGTCGTTCATCGCCTTGACCAGTTCAGCGCGCGCTTCAATGCCGCCAGTGACCGTCAGTTCGGTGAAGAGCCGATCATATTCAGCGTCGCAGTGCCGCGGGACATTGCGTCCAAGCCAGCCATTGTCCGGCGATGGCGCTTTGCCGCAGATCCAGCGCACCATGAAGGTCTCGGCATCTGGGCCGGCGGTGCCGCTGGTGAACATCTGAACATCGGTGTAGAACTTCTGATAAGTATCTGGGCTGGCCGGATCGCCGCCAAAGAAGACCGACGCGCTAAGGTTGCGGAGTTCGGTCTCGATGCCGATCTGCCCCCACCACTGCTTAATCAAGGCCTGCGTGCTTTGACGAACAGCATTGGTCGACGTCTGATAGGTCAAGCTAAGCGGCATGCCATTGGCTTCGCGGACGCCATCGCCATCGCTGTCGACGATGCCGGCATCATCAAGAATCTGATTGGCGGCATCAATATCCTGCGAACAGCCAAGATACGTTTCGGATACGTTGACCGGCGGCCCATTTACCACATTGCAGGCCGCCTGACCGCCGGCGCCATACAGCTGCTCGGCGATGATATTGCGGTCAATCGCCAGTGACATGGCATCGGCAACCTCGGGAATCGTCAGGAAAGGATGGGCATTGGAGCCGTCTTCCATCCACACCGAACGGTCGGGATTGTCCGGGCTGACGTCAGTCTGATTGAGCATCAGACGCTCGACGCTGGACGCGAAAGCAACGACCACTTGCCCATTGCCAGCCGCTTCCATGCCCGTCAAAACCGCCGGCGAAATCTGCAAGTTCCAGGCATAATCGGCTTCGCCCGTTTCCAATACAGCGCGGGCCGCCGATTCAGCATCGCCGCCGCCCTTGAAGATCACGCGGTCGAAATAGGGCTTGCCCTCTTCGCGGTAATTCGGGTTCGCCACATAGGTCACCACATCGTTAGGACGGAATTCTTCGACCATAAACGGCCCCGTCCCGATTGGGCCAAAGTTCTGGTCGGTGCAAGCCGCCATGTTAGCGCCCATGCAGTCAGCGAACTGCTGTGAATTCAGCACAACCGACGACTGCGAAACAAAGGGATTGTAAGGATAGGGCTTGGGTACGCCAAAGGTGATCTTCAGTTGATTGTCACCAATATCCTCCATAGCGACCACATCTTCAAAAAACTGCGTCGACGAGCAGCCGCCCTCTTCGTGAGTGCAGTATTGCCAGGTGAAGATGAAGTCATCTAAGGTCAGCGGGCTGCCATCCGACCAGACCACATCTTCTCTCACCTTCCAGGTGATGGTGGTCAAGTCTTCGGAAACACCGCCATTTTCCAGCGTTGGAATAGATTCAGCCAGATCCGGCACCAAGGTTCCGTCAGGGGCGATGCTCGCCAAGGGTTCAAGAATCAAGGTCGCGGCATCAAAGTCTTTCGTGCCGCCGGACAGATACGGATTCAAGATCGAAGGCGCCTGCCAGTACAGGATGGTGACTTCGCTGGTGTCCTGCGCCAAAGACAGACTGCCGAGCAGACTGCCCAAGACCAGCGCAATCACCAGAAGCATAAGTTTGAGTCGCATAGTGGTTTCCTCTCTATTCTGATTCGATCTAGATAAGTCTTGCTTGAACATTATACATATAAATTTTGCAAACTGGCAAATTGGAATTTCAATTCCGCTGAATTGCGAATCCTGCGCGCCTCATCCTGTGCGCTGGCCGTGTTTGTCTTCTTATTCATTCAAAGACAAAAACTTTGAGGCCCTTCAGCCGCCAATCGGCGTCAGCGTCGGCAAAGGCTCGGAAATATAAATATGCACCAGGCAGGACGCCCGCAGCACATTGGCGACATCATAAACCATCAGCCGAAACTCATATTCGCCGGTCTCATAGCCGGCCGGCACAAACTGGCTGAAGGCGCTGCGCTCGCGGACTTCGATGTTTTGGTCTTCGATCACCTGAAAATTGCCAAACGTGCTGGGCCCCTTAATTTCGATCTTGGCATAGGCGAATTGGTCGGTGAAGGCCGTCCCCACAACCGAAATCGGCTGAAACACGCGCATGCCATTGGCGGGAATAATCAGCTGCGCCTGCGGACTGTCACAGCCGATGGACGGATCGGCCGGGATAATCGTGCCAACCGGCGTTGGCGTCAGCGTCGGCGTGGGCTGAATCTGGCCGGCGAAATCGGCCGAACGCGGCAAAGCCACTGGCGCAATGCCCAAATCAGCGGCCGGGGGCGCCGGCGTCGGCGTCTCAAAAAGGCCATCCTCAACCCGCACAGCCGCCACCAGATCCTCAATTTGACGGTCGCGGCGCAGTTCGGGCGCGACAATGACCTGAACGCCAGCGATCACCACCGCCAGTTCGATCAAGAGAACAGCGGCCGTCACCGCATTCGCCTGCCGATAACGCGATAAATCCCGCTCCAGTTCAAAATACGACGAGCGATATTCACCCGCCCAGATGAAAAAACGGCGCAAGGCCAGCAAAACACCCGCGGCAATCAAAAAATAAATGCCGACAGCGACCTGATCAATCAACGCCACCAAGGCCGTCATGCTGGAAAATTCTTGAGAACACCTCGCAAAATGGCCCCCAGACGCGGCGCGATGACCTGGCCGGCCTGCAGCACCTCTTCGTGGCTGATTTCCATGTCCGTATCCACCGCGTCGATCCCCTCGTCGGTGATGCCCGAAAAGGCCAGGACTCGCATGCCGCCGTGCCGCGCCACCAGCGCCTCATGCACAGTCGACATCCCAACAGCATCGCCGCCCAGTATGCGAATCATGCGGATTTCGGCTGGCGTCTCAAATGAAGGGCCCGATACAGCGCAATAAACGCCGCTGTGCAGGTTTATCCCGTTTTGCCGCGCCGCGCGCAAGGCCAGCCGACGCAGCTCGCGGTCATAGGTCTGGGCCATCCCGACAAAACGTTCGCCAAGCTGCTCGTCATTCGGCCCCATAAGCGGATTGGCGCCGACCAAGCCTGGCAAATTGATATGATCTTCGATAAGCATCAAATCGCCAGTCCGATAAGCTGGATTGACGCCGCCGGCGGCATTGGTCAAAATCACCGTGCCGATGTCCAGCGCGCGCATCACCCGTATCGGAAAGGTCACCTCTTGCAGACTGTAACCCTCATAATAATGGGCGCGCCCCTGCTGCACGGCCACCGCCTGCCCTTCCATCCTGCCGATGACCAGATTGCCCTGATGGCCAACCACCGTCGCCGTCGGCCAGCCAGGAATATCCCCGTAAGGAATAACCGCGCGCTCGGTCAAATCATCGACCAGCTTGCCCAAGCCAGAGCCAAGCACCAGCCCAATCTGTGGACGCAGCGACGTCCGCTGACGAATAACATCCGCCGCCTGCTGATAATGCTCCTGTGTGTACATGATGCGCTCCCCGAGGTTGAACTGATCCAAATTCAATAGGCCATGACAATCATCATACCACAGCTTGACATTTTCTGATATAATAGAGACATCGTTCGGGATAGATGAGAGAGATTGCGCTTGTCCGACAGACGCCGACAGTTCCGCGCCGCCGCCATCTTAATTCTTATCATCATGCCGATTGGCATCATTGGCTTTATGGCCATTGAAGGCCTGTCGCTGATTGAGGCGACCTGGCTGATGATCATCACCCTCACCACGATTGGCTATGGGGACATCAGCGCCGCAACCCTGCTCGGCAAAATCTTCACGATATGCCTGGTGCTGGTTGGGCTGGGCGCGCTGACCTTCTTCCTGTCGTCATCCTTCGCCCTGCTCTTCAGTTCCGAAGCGGTCACGCGCCGCCGCAAACGACAAATCAGACGCAAAATCAGCAAGCTCAACAGCCACTACATCATCTGCGGCGCCGGCGAAATGGTGGACAAAACCATCGGCTACGTCCTGCAAGGCGCCCAAATTCGGCTGACACAGCACCAAAAAACCAGTTACGCGCCCATTGAGCGTATCATGACGCGGCTCTTCGGCAAAGCCAAACGTCAGCGCGGCCCGCATCGGCTGGTTCACCGCATCTTCATCGTCCTTTTCAACCTCTTCGCCCAATATACAACCCTGCTGGATTTGATCGTCGTCGTCACCGAAGACATGGAATACGCCCATCACCTCCGCAGCGCCGGCATCCTAGTTGTCGAAGGCGATCCAAGCGATGATGACACGCTGCTGGCCGCCGGCATCCACCGCGCGCGGTCGCTTGTGGTCATGCGCGACCAAGACACCGAAGGCCTGCTCACCGTCCTTAGCGCCCGCAATCTCAACCCCACCCTCTACATCACCGCCGCCGCCATCGACGACGAATTCAAAATCAAAATGATCCGCGTCGGCGCCAACATCGTCCTCGCGCCCTATGAAATCGCCGGGCAGTTCCTCAACAGCGCCACCCTGCGCCCGGCCGTGAACGACTATTTCAGCCGCATCCTCTACGACCAGGAAACCCATCACCAAATCACCCAGCTTGAACTCGGCGGCCATTCCCCCTGGATCGGCAAATCCATCGATGACCTCCAGCTGCGCCACCGCTTCGATGCAGTTGTCATCGGCATCCGCCAAGCCAGCGGCGATTTTGTTTATGTCCCCAACAGCAGCCGCATCCTGCGAAAAAATGACGTCCTGCTAAGCGTCGCGCCTGGGCCGATAATCCCCAAGCTGCAAGGCGAATGCCGCCAAAACGGCCGCGCCGCCCAACGCTTGGCCGGCATGCAGCGACTCGTGCAAACCCGCAAAGCCAAGACCCCCGGCAAAATTTTTAACCTGATCGAAAGCGAAGCCGCCATTGAACCGATGAGCAAGCATTTCGTCATCTGCGGCACCGACCACATCATCCAAAACGCCGTCAGCTTCCTGGATCCCTCGCGCCCCTTTGTGCTGATCAGCGACGACCGTCAGCAGACCGAAACCTGGCTCCAGCGCGGCTTCCGCGTGACGCATGGCAACCCGACCCGCGAAGAAACCCTGCGAAAGGCCGGCGTTGAGCGCGCCCTGGCGATTATGATCTCTATTCCCGACAAGGCCTCGGCCCTGCTGACCGTATTGACCGCGCGCGGCCTAAGCAAATCACTGCTGATTTCAGTCACAGCGCCTATGGATGATATGATCGAAAAACTAAGACGGTCCGGCGCCGACCGCATCGTCAGCCCCTTCCATGTCGCCGCCCAGTTCGTCCTGCTTTCGACCACCCGCCCCGAAGTGGCCGAGTTCCTCCAGCACGTCCTCTACAATGAAGTGACCGGACTGGAAACAGCCGAACTTTACATGGAAGACGATTCGCCCTGGATCGGCAAAACCATCGAGTCTTTGCAGCTTCGTTCGCGTTTTCACGCCGGCGTGATCGGCATCCGCCAGCCCGACCGCCAGACCTTTATCTACGCGCCGCCGCTAACCCATGAAATTCAAGCGCAGGAAGTGCTGATTATCGTAACGCCGATGAAGTTCTTCGATGAGATGCGCGCCCTGGCCATATCACACCAAAGCAAACGCCCGGCAACGCTGCGGCTTCATGTGGACACGCAAACCAGCGGCGGTTGGTCGCGGGATATGATTCGCGAGCTTATCAAACGGCAGGATGAAAGCTAGGGGTCATTTTTCAGGCTGACGCGGCGGCGCTGATAATGAATGAAGGGCGGCCGATGTCCCCGCGTGATCCAGCACGCTGTCCGTATCCACAGCCACATCGATAATTCGGTCTTCGTGCGCCCGCATGACATCGCGCCAGGACGTCCAGCGCGGCATCTTCAGGATTTCCGGCCAGTATCGGCGGCCAATCAAAATAGGCCAGCCGCGCCGCCCTTGATAGCTGGGCATCAGCCAATCGCCTTGGCCGCTGGCATAGGCCGAAAGCAGCTTGTAAATGACCTTGGATTGAAGACTCGACTGGTCGCCAAGCGCGGTCAAAACCGCCGCCGTATCGTCCGGCATAGCGCGCAGGCCGGCCTGCAAAGATGAAAGCAGATCATCGTCCTGGCCGCCGCGCGCCACCTCCACGCCCAGCGGGCCAAGCGCCGCCTCAACTTCATCAGACCAGCGGCCAGCCACCGCGCAGATGGGCTTCAAGCGCGAGCGGATAAACTGTTCGCTGATGCCGGCAATCGCGGTTTTGTCCCTGCCCAGAAGCGTCAGCGCGCCCACCCGCCGCTGCACCTCATAAACAGGCTCGGCGGCCCGCACCGACCCCAAAGCCACCGCGTCAATCCGTTTGGACTGCAAAGCCAGCCGCGCGATCATCCGCGCCCGACCGCGCAGCCAGCCACGCGCCGGGGCCTGGTTCAAAAAGGCCATCACCCGCGCGCCGGCCGGCACCCCCTTCAAGCCAAACTCCTCATCGCGCAAAACCTGCGCCAGCCAAGGCGACATGACCGAACTGCCAGCGGCGAAGCCATATTTATCCATCATCGGCTGCGGATTGTAGACATGATGCTCGTCCAGCGGCCGCCCCAAAACACCCAGCGAAGCCACCGGCACGACCAGCGACGTCCCCAAGGGAATACGCGGCTCATCATCGCGCGGCGCCTTGAACAGCCGGCCGGCCGCCGTGTCGGCCTCGACCAGCAAAACATCCGAATCAACCGCATCCAGCAGCCGCGGCAGCCAAGACAGCGCCGGGACATCCACTCGGCCCCGGCCGATTTGGCCATAAAGCAGAACAAAATGATGCTGGCTCAACGCGTCGGAAATCGCCGCCGCCGGCGCATGAATGGACATGGCATGGGGGAACAAGTCAAGCTGATCAATCGAAAGCGCCGTCGTCGCCGTCGCCAAGACGCGCCATCCCGACTCGGCCAATTCATAGCCCAAGCCCACCAAGAGCGAGGTTTTGCCGCCCGCGCCGACAAATGACACCACATCGCCGCGGACAAGATGAAAGGCCTGCTGGAGCTTCATGCCAAATCCCTGCCGTTTCAGCCGCCTTGACTGCGACTATCATAACACGAAACGACAGCCCATCCAGCATCCAGCCCCTAATTCGGCAGCAGCACCAGCGAGCCTGGACTATCCAGATAAACGCAGGTCATGCCATCCCTCACCGTGGCCGGCAGAGTCGTTATCGCCCGCGGCATGGTGCGCGCATCCAGGAAAATGACGCGGCCTATCTGCGGGAAACAGACCTCGACGCCCTGCTCGACATAGCCATAAACATCCAAAGCGGCCAGCGGACCAGCGTCGATGATCGACTGCACGCCGATGCCGCCGCCGTCAAGCTGACGGAAATGGACGCCGCTTTCCAGGCCATAAGCGGCCTCAAAGGTCATGCCAGTTTCGGTCTGCAAAGCAGTATAAGATGCGGCATAGCGCGGCCGTGGCGTCGCGGTTGGCGTCGGCGGCAAGCTCTCCTTTTCCTTCTTTCGTGGCCTGGGCATGGGAGTCAGTGTCGGTGTTGGCGTTGACGTCGCCGTCATTGCCAGCACCGTCGCCGTCTCTGCTGCTGCGGCCGTCGCTGTCCCTGCTGCTGCCGCTTCGGCCGTCGCCGTCTCTGCTGCTACGGCCATCGCCGTCCCTTCCGCTTCGGCCGTCGCCGTTCCTTCCGCTTCGGCCGCGGCCGTCGCTGTCCCTGCGGCCGTCGCCGTCTCTGCTGCCGCGGCCGTCGCCGTTCCCGGCAGTGCTGCTGCGGCTGTCCCCGTCATTTCTGCCGCGGCTGTCGCCGTTCCTTCTGCTTCGGCCGTCGCTGTCCCTGCGGCCGTCGCCGTCTCTGCTGCTGCGGCCGTCGCCGTTCCCGCCAGAGGCGTGGGAGTCGCTGTCGTGAAGCCGCCGCCCACACAGGCGCCGATGTTGTTGTTGTTGATGGTGGGGGTGCCGCCGCCGCCGTGCGACGCGATGGCTACGCCATTATTGCCGCTCATGGTCAAACAGCCCCTTACATTCAGCGTGCTGTTGCCATAGACCCCAATCACATAACCAGAGCGGGAATTGCCGGTGATGTAGGCGTTTTCGAGGTTGACTGTAGCCCCATTGATATTTATCGCGGAGGAAGCATTGCTAGAGGGGTCGCCGGCGTTGTTCTCGATGCGTATATTGGTAAGATCCGCCCGCGAGTTGCTGCTCCCGGATACTCGTATTGCGCTGCTGGCCGTATTGTTCCTGATGATGACCCCGGTGGTGGCGTTGAAACGGCCCGCTACATCGATAACGGGGCGCGTGGCATTGCTGGTTTTCCCCGTGATGGTGACATTGTTGATATTGAGGGTGCCGCTGCTCTGAATATGGAAGAGCCGGGCGTCGTTGTCCGCGTTGATGGTGTAGCCGTTGCCGTTGATGGTGAAAGTGCCGGATGCAACACGCAGATAAAAGCCGGCGGTGGTGCTGAAAGTGCAGTTCGAGGTCATGCTCCAGGTCGTTTGGGTCGTTGTGGACGTCCAAGTCGTTCTTGATGACGGCAGTCCGCACGACTGGCTTTCAACAGGAAAGGCCAAAATGAAGCACAGCAGGAAGCCAAGAAGCAAAGCGATTTTACGGCGCATTGCCCCCCCCCCCCCCCCCGCATTTACTGGTCAGGCGATGAGCAGTCATAATGAATTCCTTTTCTGTTTGTCCCTGCGTTTCATTTTATTGTGACACATTATCACAAGCGCGGCCGCTTGTCAAATTCCATTTTTTTGACCTGTTTTCAGGCCGGCCGCAAGCCCTGTTCACGCCGCGCCTTGACGACTTTTTCGGGTGTGAAGGGCTGCGAATCCATCCATAGACCCGTGGCATCGTGAATCGCCGCGGCAATCGCCGGCGCCAGCGGCAGAAAAGGCATCTCGGCCATGCCGCGCAGGCCCCAAGGCCCAATCGGATCTGGATATTCCAAAATAACCGATTTGACCGCCGGCGGAACATCCAGCGAAGTCGGAATAAGATAAGTCGAAAGATAAGGGTTCTGAATCCGGCCGGCCTGCGAAATCAGATTCTCCATCAAAGCGTACCCTTGCGCCTGGACGACCGCGCCTTCGATCTGCCCCTCAACCTGCTGCAAGTTGATCACCCGCCCGACATCATTGGCGCAGACAACCTCCAGCAGACGCACCAGGCCGGTCTCGATATCGACCTCAACCTCGACTGCCTCGGCAACATAGCCATAAGCGAAATTGGGCTGGCATTCGCCGGTCACGGGGTCAAAGGCGGTGGTCGGCGGCGGATGATACATGAATTCGCCCCTGGCCGGCCGCTCTTCATCCTGCCATTTTCGCAGCGCAATCTCGGCCGCGCCCCGAATGGCATGGCCCGACATAAACGTCAACCGCGAAGCCGAAGCGCTCCCCGATGACCCCGAACTGGCGGTGTCAGAAGCGACAATCCGCACTTTGTCCAGCGGCGCGCCCACAGCATCCGCCGCCATCTGACACAAAACGGTATGCGCCCCCTGCCCGACATCCGCCCCCGCATGAAAGAGCAGCGCCTCTTCAATGTCAGCTTTCCCGCGCAGTTCGATGCCCGCCCAGCAGTGTTCAGGGAAGCCAAAGCTGAATCCGACATTTTTGAAGCCGCCGGCCAGGCCGCGCCCGCGCCGTTTGGATTTATCGGCCGGCTGTTCAGGCGGCGCCAAGGCCCAGCCAGATTCCGTCTGCCGCCACCATGACTCCCGGCCGCAGGCCTCAAAAACTTGGGGCATCGTCACACCCGGCGGAAAAGCCGTGCCAACCGCGCCGATGCTGCCGTCTTTTATGCTGTTCTTGAGCCGAATATCCAGCGGATCCATGCCCAGCGCAACCGCCAGCCGATTCATCTGGCCTTCGGCCGCGAAAAGGGCCTGCGGCGCCCCAAAGCCGCGAAACGCGCCCGACGGGATATTGTTGGTGTAGACCGCGTAGGTGTCGATATGGATATTGGGGATGACATACGCGCCGCTAACTGTCAGATGAGCGTTGCCCAGCACCTTGTTAGATGTGTAATTATAGGCGCCAGCATCGCCAATCACCTCGGCCGACATGGCGGTCAGCAGGCCCTCTTGGGTCGCGCCCCACTTCGTCCGCACTCTGATAGGATGCCGTTTGTGATGATAAAGGATCGATTCCTCTCGATTCCACTGAATCTTGATCGGCTCGTCCAGCTTCCAGGCCGCCAGCGCCAGGATAATCTGCACCGACATATCTTCCCGGCCGCCAAACGCGCCGCCGATGGCCGGGTAAATGACGCGCACCCTGTCCGGCGGCAGATCAAGCGCATGATAAATCTGCTCTTGGTCTTCATGCGCCCATTGCCCGGCGACGATCACCGTCACGCGGCCTTCATCATCGATATAAGCCAAGCCAGCTTCGGGCTGAAGATAAGCGTGTTCCTGCCAGCTTGTCTCATATTCGCCTTCCACCACGACATCAGCCTGCGCCCAGCCAGCCGCCATATCGCCTTTTCGCATCCGATAATGCGCGATGAGGTTGCGCGGCCTGTCAAGATGCAGCGGCGGCGCGCCCTCCTGCATGGCCTCGCGCGGGTCAAAAACGGCCGGCAAATCTTCATAATGAACTTCGATCAAATCAATCGCCCGCTTGGCAATGGCGTCGGTTTCAGCGACGACGGTCGCCACCATGTCCATATAACACCGCGCGACATCGCCGCCCGCCCGGCCGCCAGGGCCGCAAAGCACCGGCTGATCCTTGATGACCAGGCCATATTCATTCACCGGCACATCCGCGCTGGTGAACACGCGCCGAACCCCGGGCAAGGCCTCGGCCCGCCGCGCATCCACAGCCAGCACGCGGGCATGGACGCGGTCACTGAATTTAATCCGCATCCACAGCTGCCCGTCCAGGTCGATATCGCCTGGATACAGCGCGGCCCCAGTGACCTTGTCACGCGCATCCAGCCGCCGCGCCGATTCCCCTATGACGTCCGCATTCTCTTTTGACACAGCCAATTCCTCGTCCTGCTTATCCTGACCCTTCGGCCTTCATTTTGCTGGCCGTTTCAAAGGCCTGCGCGATTTTATAATAACCCGTGCAGCGGCACAGATTGCCACTGATGCTGTAATTGATCTGCTCGATATCGGGCTGCTCGATCTCTTCCAGCAGTTTGGCGCCGGCCATCAAAAAGCCAGGCGTGCAGTAACCGCATTGCACAGCAGCTTCTTGAATAAACGCGCTTTGGATCGGATGCAGCCGCTCCCCCTGCGCCAAGCCTTCCACCGTCACAATCTCGGCCCCATGCGCGCGCGCGGCGTGAACCATGCAGGCCATCACCGCCGCATCATCCAAAAAGACCGTGCAGGCGCCGCATTCCCCTTCCGCGCAGCCTTCCTTCGTGCCAGGCAGCTTGGCATCCTCGCGCAGCCAATGCAGCAGAGATTTGCGCTGGCCGCTGGCGATTCGCCGCTTCTGCCCGTTGATGGTGGTCTCAATCGGGGTGTCGGGCCCATGCTTGATTTGCGCTTCCAGGCCGCGCTGAACAATGGCGCTGTTTTTCCCCCAAAGCATGGGCGGGCTGTCGGGCAGGCCATCGTCTATTTCGTCTGACATCAGCTGGCGCAAGGCCCGCGTCACCAAAACTTTGACCATCTCGCCACGGTAGGAGGCGCTGCCGCGTAGATCATCAATCGGACTGGCGGCCCGCGCGGCCAAACGACCGGCCTCGGCAATGGACTCGGCCGCAAGCCGTCTGCCCACCAAGGCCTGTTCGGCCAAGGGCGCAGAAATAATCGTCGGCGCCACGCTGCCCAAGGCAATCCGCGCTGAAGTGACCGTCCCGCCCTCATCCAAACCCAGCGCGACGGCGGCGTCCACCACCGAAATCGCCTGGGCGCGGCGCAGGCCCAGCTTCAAAAAGACGCCCCGCTCCCGGTCATCCAAAGCCGAAAAACTGATCGCGCTTAAAAGTTCGTTGGGCCGCAAGACCGTCTGACGAAAGCCCGTGTAAAAATCGGCCAAAGCCACCGTCCGCTCGCCATCCACCGAAGCCAGAGTCAGTTCAGCCCCCAAGACCATCAGCGGCGTAATGGTGTCATTGGCCGGCGAGGCCGTGATGAGATTGCCGGCGACCGTCGCCCGATTGCGAATTTGAGGCGCGCCAACCTCCCACGAGGCCTGCGCCAGCGGCAAGGCCCGACGGCGGATAAGCGGACTGCCGACGACGTGATTGTGCGTCACCAGCGGCCCCAGAATAATCTTTCCTTCATTCAGGCTGATTTGGTCGAGGCCTTGAACCCGCGTGATGTCAATCAAAACTTGAAGCTGCGGATGCTGACCGCGCTCCATCTCGATAATGAGGTCGGTGCCGCCGGCGACAATCCGCGCCCGCTGTCCATGCTCATCCAAAAGCGTCAGCGCCTCATCCAAGCTGCTGACACTGTAATAGGCTTCCCACATGAATTGCGCCCTCCTTAGTCCAAAGACCCGCCGCCCGGCTCCAGTTCCAGCACAGTAAAGGGATTGATGTTGATGACGCAGGTCGCCTCGTACCGCGTCCGCACAGTCTGCCGCCGATCCCACGTATGCACATGACCATGCAGCATATAGCGCGGCCGATGCCACTTCATAAAATTGAGAAAACTGCCAAAGCCTTGATGGGCGTAATCGCGGCCGTCATGGATGCCGCGGGCCGGCGAATGCGTCACAAACAGGTCGATGCCGCCGCCGCGCAGCCGATGCCAGGCGATTCGCGCGCCCAGCCGCGTGGACATGCCGTGCATCTGCCATTGGGTATATTGGACGCCATTGCCATTATAGCGAATAGAGCCTTCCAAGCCAGCCAGCGTCAAACCGCCGCAGTGAACGATTCGACGGTGCAGATCGATTCCGCCCGGCGGCTCCTCATCATACATCTTATCGTGATTGCCGCGCACATAAAACATCGGCGCGCTGATAATCGTGCTGATGAAATCGAGATAGCCGCTGGACATGTCGCCGCAGCTGACAATCATGTCAACATCGCCATACTGACGGCGCAGATTGTCCGTGTTGAGCAGCTGGGGCATCTCCATATCGCTGACGCAAAGAATTTTCACAGCGCCGCCTAGCTGGAATAGCCGTCGGCAAAGGTGTCGATCATCAGACGCACATCAGGCCCCAAAGGATAAAGAATAGGGCAAGTGGCGCCAGCCGAAATGTACTCGCGGACCTTGGCCTTGACCTCATCAGGCGTCCCCGACGCGGTGATCATCTGCACGACATCATCGGGAACCAGCTTCATCGCCTCCAAAATCTGCTCTTCAGTCGCCGGCCACGTCAAAACCTGGCCGATTTCATCGAGCAAGTCCTGTCTGACCCCGCTGGCTTTCATAATATGCGGCTGCTGACCGAGATACTGCGTGACCAGCTTGCGGGCGGCATCCAGCGCCTTTTGACGGTCCTGATCCACCGAACAGACGACCAGCTGCGGACGGTCGATGTCATAAACCGATTTGCCAGCCTTCTTGGCGCCGATCTTCAGCTGCGCCATCGCCATCTCATTGTACTGCGGCGACACCAGATAATTCAGCACGACGCCATCAGCGATCTCGCCGGTCAAGGCCATCATCTTGGGGCCGGTCGCGCCAATGTAAATAGGCACCTGACGCGGCGACTTGCGGCCATGCACCACATCCAATTCGACATCTTCCAGCTGGACAAATTCGCCGCGAAAGGTCACCCGCTGCCGATTGAGCAGACGGCGAACAGCGGTCACAACCTCGCGCATGGCCAAAAGGTTCTTGCGCCGCTGAATGCCGACCTTGGCCGCCAGCGGATCCCACCACGCGCCGATGCCGCAGTAGATACGGTCCGGCGCCAGATCGTCCAGGGTCAGGAAAGTGGCGGCGATGACGGCGGCGTTGCGCGTCCAGTTGTTGATGACCCCAGAGCCAATTTTGATGCGCGAGGTCACCGCGGCAAAGGCGGCCATCGGCACAATGGCATCCCGCACCAGACGGCTTTCGGCCTGCCAAACCGCTTCAAAGCCGCGCGATTCAGCGTATTTGACATATTCAATCGCATCAGGCAAAGGATGCGCGTCCTGTAGATAAAGCGCCGCGCGGTCAGCCATGTCAAACTCCTCTTCTCATCTTTTTCATCCTGTATTATGGAAAAAAACGCGCCCGCGCGCAAATCAGCCGTTTTCCCCCCGCCCTCTGCGATGAAATTTTCAGCTTTCCAAGGCCTCCGCGGTTTCGGCCAAGGGCCCAGCGAAAGTCGGCAGATGGCCAAACTGCCCCTGCGCCAAAATGCGATGATAACGCGCCAGATCCTGCGGCACATCAATATCCAAAGCCAGGCGGTCGGAATGATAGGGGATGACATCGGCGCCCAGGCCGGCGGCGCTGGCGATATGCTTCTGCAAACTGCCTGGGCCATAATCATATTCAATCAGCCCCGGCGGCCGCACCAGCAGCGCGTTCGTGCCGTCGGCCTGGCTGTCGCCGGCGATGACAATCGAACGTTCGCGGCTCAAATGAATCATCTCCCGCACATCGTCAGCGTGAACAAAGGGCAGATCAGCCGGCAAAATCAGCGCCGCATCCGCCCGCCAGCTTCCCGCAATCGCCGTCGCCCGCAGCAGCGCCAGGTTCAAATCAGAAACCGCGCCTTCCTGGATAGTTTTGGCGCCCATCTCGCGGGCAATCGCCAGCGCTTTGGTATCGCGTGAAATCACAATCAGGCCCGTAACGTGCGGACTGGCGGCGGCCACCGAAAGCACATGGCGCAGCATCGCCTGGGCAAGCGCATAACGCTGTTCGGCGCTCAACACGGCCGACAGACGACTCTTGGCCTTTTTCAGCGGCTTGACCGGGATGATCGCCCACAGACTCATCGCCGCCACCCTCCTATCCAATCCAATAGGGACTGCGCTAAGGCTGTTTTATCGTTCAAATCCTGCATCAGCGTATTCATGCGCGCCATGCGGAGTCCCTCCAGCTTGAGTTCGTCATTGCGAATATCATCGACAAAACCATCAATGAGTCCTTCATAAAAGGCAGCCGCGTTGGCCGCCGTCACTTCCAGCCCCAGTTCGGCCATGATTTTCGCCGTCGGCCCCTTGACGGCCGCCCCGGCGATGATCGGCGTCACAGCCACCACCGGCGCCTTGAGCCGCGTCAGCAGCGTTTTCATGCCCGCGACCGCAAGGATCGGCCCCAGCGAAAGCCAAGGGTTGGACGGCGCGATGACAACCGCATCAGCGGCCTGCAAAGCCGCCCGAACCGCCGGCGACAGCGCGGCCTGCTGACGTCCCTCATGCCGTATCGACTTGATGGTCGGCTGCCAGCCATGCTTGACAAAGTATTCCTGAAAGCCAAGCTCGCCGTATTCAAGGGTGTCGATCATCGTCGGCATTTCAGCATCGCACATCGGCAGCAGAGTCGACTGAAGGCCCAGCCGCCGCGCCAGCAGGCCCGTGGTCTCGGTCAGGGAATGGCCCTGACGCAGCAGGCAGCTTCGCAGAATGTGAGTGGCCAAGTCCTTGTCGCCCAGCCGAAACCAGGCTTCAAATTGATAATTCTGCGCCAGGCTGTCAAGCGCGCGCGTCGTATCATCCTTGACGCCCCAGCCCAGCCGCGGATCGACCAGGCCGGCCAAGGTGTACATCAGCGTATCCAAATCAGGACAGATTTTGAGGCCCAAATGCCAAAAATCATCGCCGGTGTTGACGATAAAGGTCAAGCGCCGCGCCGGCATAACATGCGCCAGGCCGAGAGCCAGTTTGGCGCCGCCGACGCCGCCCATCAAGACGACCACATCCCGCGCTATCGCCACAGCGTCCTCGTTTCCAATGCCTGCCGAGATTTATCGCGCGTCTGCGCCGCAAAGCCGACGGTGAGCATCCCCTGCGGAATCCAGTCGTCGGGCAAATCCAGCGCTTGCCGCACCACATCCGGGCAGAACAACGGCGCGCACATCCAGCAGGCCCCCAAGCCAAGACTGGCGGCCATCAGCATCATATTCTGCCCGGCCATCGCCGCGCTTTGCACCGCCATCGTGCGCTCATGGGCATTGCGCCGCGCGTCGGCATAGACGTCCATATCGGCCAAGCTCATGCAGATGAGGATGATCAACGGCGCCCCGCTGATGCGATCATAGGAACGGCCGGCGTCGCGGTCGATCAAATCCTGGGCCATCCCGTCGGCCATCAAATCAGCGCGCAGACGTCCGCCCATCTCCCGCGCCAGCTTCTCCTTGACCGCCGCCCCTTCCAAAATGACAAAGCGCCATGGCTGCCGATTATGCGCCGAGGGGGCCCAGACCGCGCCTTCCAAAATTTGTCTGATCCAGCCGCGCGGCACCGACCGCCGTTGATAGCGCCGCAAAGACCGCCGTTCCCTCATCAAGGCCAGAACATCGCTTGCCTTCATCGCCGTCATCCGCGCCCGCCTAACGATACAGATCATCTTCTGGCGCGCGGTTCAAATCAGCCGCGCAGCCATGCGGCGGTGACAGGTCAAGGCCGCGCAGCAAAATCACTGGATAGCCCTCATCAGCCTCGCCGCAGAGCAGATGCGCCGCCGAAGCCGCCAAATCAGCGTAAGCCTGCCGCGTGATTTCCAGCCGCCGGCCATACAAATCCTTGCGGCCGCGCAGGTCCTTGACCGCCGGCAGACCGGCCGCGCCAATCGCCACCCCGACATTCCCCGCGCGAAAGGGCCGGCCATGCGTGTCACTGATGACCACCGCCGCCCGAATGCCCAGCCGTTCCTGGATAGACCTGTGAATCTCCCCGGCCGTCGCGTCAGGATCCAATGGCAGCAGCAGCGCCGACTCATCGCCGTCCTCGATATTGGACTGGTCGATGCCCGAATTAGCCGATACGAAACCCAGCCGATGCTGTGTCACCAGCACGCCCAGCCGCTTGCGCGACACCATGACCGACTCTTGCAAAATGAGTTGAACCAGCCGCGCATCCTTCCCCGTCTCCCGCGCCAAAGCCAAAGCCCGCGGCGAAGGCCGAACCGACTCCAGCGGCACTTGCCGACCTTGCGCTTTGGCGATGATCTTGGAGGCGATCACCAGCAGGTCGCCATCGCGCAGCGTCAATCCGGCCGCTTTCATCTTGTCCAGCAGCAGGCCCAGCGCATCGTCGCCCGGCTGAATCAGGGGAATATCGGGAATCGCAAAAGCCGAAAAGGACGGAGCATCGGTCATATCAGTCTTCCAGGCCCGTAATGCGAATCCCGGCGCCCGCCGTCCCATACGTCCGATTGATATGCAGCAGCAGCGGCGTCAAAGATTCGACGGCGACGGCGTTTTTGAGCGGCCCAGCGTCCAGGCCGCGCATCCCGGCCGCTTCAGCCAATCGCATCGCCGCCTGTTTGGCCTCGACAGCGTCGGCGCAGACCAGCACATCGCAGTCAACCTCCCGATCCAGCTGCCGCAGCTTGACCGCGCTGACGTTCTGAAAGGCGGCCGCCACCAAGACATCCGCGCCCAAAATCGCCTGGGCCTCCAAGGCCGCCGCCGCGCCGGCCGGCAGATTCACCGCGGCGATCTCCGGCGGCCGCAAAGGCACCGTCAAATCGATCACGACCTTGCCCCGACACCATTCAGCGACGCTCTCCAGCGTGGCCCGATGCGCGCCATAAGGAACGCTTAACACGACCCAATCCGCCGCTTTGGCCGCCGCCGCGTTGGAAAGACCGCGCAGCCAGTCGCCGCCAAGCTCCTCATTCATCTCGGCCGCCCGCGTCTTGGCCTTGTCTTCCGAACGCGAGCCGATAATAACCTCATAGCCGGCCAAGGCCCAGCGCATCGCCAAACCCGCGCCCTCTTTGCCCGTTCCGCCCAAAATCGCCAAGACGCGCGCCGGACCCTTCTCTGCTGTCATCCGCATTCCCCTTCATGTCAGGCTTAGTCAGGCCTCGTTAAAATTATAAAACATCTTTGACATTCCGCGTATAATTTTCCCAAACCTTCGGCGCCAGCGACAAGGCTTCAGCAGCCACCTCCGCCTCATCCAGCGCCAATATCTCGCGGTCCCGCATCAAGACCCGCCCCTCGCAAATCGTCGTCGTGACCATAGACGCCTCAAAGCCGAAGATCAGATGCCACGGCAGATTGCCGGCCGTCAGCGGGGTGAAGGGATGATAATCGACAAAGATCAAATCGGCCTTGGCGCCGACGCTGATTTCCCCGATTTTGGCGCCAGGGAAAAACGACTCGATAAGCCGCGCGTTGCTGTCCCAAGCCATCTTGGCGATGTTCAGGCCATCGGCGCGGCGCGGGTCGCGGTTCACCATCTTATGCAGAAGATAAGCCGCCTTCCATTCCGCCCACATGCTGCCGCTGAAGCCATCATTGCCCAAGCACAGCTTCATCCCCCGCGCCAGCAGGCCGTCAATATCAGCGGCGCCGACCCCGTTGTTCATGTTGGAGCGCGGCTGATGCGTGATCCAAACACCGCGCTCCCGCAAAATTTCCCGCTCGTTTTCATCGATATGCACGCAATGGGCGGCGATGGTCTGTTCCCGCCAGATGCCATAATCATCCAGCCGCTCGACAACCCGCCGGCCGCTGCGCCGCAGACTGTCGATTTGATCGGCCTCATGTTCCGCCACATGAATATGAAAACCAGCCTCGGCCGGCGCGGCATCAACGCAGGCCCGCAGTGACTCATCGCCAAGCGTCAGACTGGCATGCAGGCCAAAACAGCCGGCCACGCGCGGCCTCTCGGCGGCGGCCGCCATAAAACGCAAATTCTCGGCAATGCCGGCCCGCATCTTGTCCATCCCATCGCGGTCGGTCACCTCATAGCACAAAACAGCCCGCAGCCCAGCGCCGTCCACAGCGTCAGCGATCACATCCAAGCTGCCGTCGATAAAATGAGGGCTGGCGTGATGATCGACCAGGCTGGTCGCGCCATGTTTGATCGCATCCAGCAGACACACCCGCGCGCTGGCTCGAACACTCTCGCGGTCCAGCGCCTTGTCTAGCGGCCACCACAAACGCTGAAGAATTTGAGGAAAATCAGCCGGCGCCGGCCCAGGAATCGCCATCCCCCGCGCATAGGCCCCATAAAAATGAGTATGCGCGCAGATACCGGCCGGCATAACATACTGACCGCCAGCATCCATGACTTCCGCTTCAGGATATTGGGCGGCAAGCTCATCCCGCCGGCCCACCGCGCCGATAAGACCATCTTGAATATAAAGGGCCTGATCCGAAAGCAGCCGCGGCTCCGGCCCCAAAGTAAGCAGCTTGCCATTGACAATCAGCATAAGGCCTGCCCTTCTTTAACATCGATAAAACGAGGAGCGGCCAGGCAGCCGCCGCGATGCAAATCCGCCAAAGTGCGGGCGCCGACAAAACGCTCCCAAGTCGTGCGGAGGAAGCCGATGGAACGTCGAGACCTGTTCAGCACCGGCGGATCCTTGGCGACAAGCTGACGAAACTGCACCTTGTAATAAATCTCCTGCGGACGCTTGCCTTCATCGGGCAGAAGTTCGCGCCGCCTGACCAATTCTAAGCCAGTGATGCGGGCAAAATAGGCGATGCCGCCGACCGACTCGCCAAAGACCCGGCCGCTTAGGAAAAACGCGATATACTCGGCCTCAACCCCGCCCGGCATCCGTTTCTGCGGAATCCGATACCAATGATGACGGCAGACAATCCGCAGGTCTTTCTTGCGATTGACCACCCCGACCAAAACGCGGTCATCAGGATACATCAGCCATCCCGTTCAACTCGCCGCCGCCGCAAACGACTGTCAATCTCGCCCACCTGCCGCTGATGATCCCGCCACCAGGCCGCATCGCGCTGGGCATCAAGCTCATCGACCGTCTTGCCCTGCTGCTCGACCCAAGTGTAATACTTGAGATTGTGCCAGCGTTCGCGGGCCTGAACCGTGCCTTCCATGATCCAATCAAGGCCGGCGCGGTGAAAAACGCCGTCCACAATCGCCGCCGCCGCCGCCTCATCCAAGGCCCCGCGCGCCTCCCGCAGCCGATTCATCACCGAATGATAACGCTCCAGGCCATCCGTGGCGACGGTCACAACAACATCATCAGCCGACATCCGATAATGCTTGGCGGTCTTGATGGCGCCGATGATATTGCAAATCCCGCTGATCCCCAGCATCGCCGCCAAATCATCGACCTCTTCAGCAGGAAGGCCCAGCCGCGCCGTCAAAACATCCCGGCCAGCCTCTTCAGCGAACAGACGCAGGCCCTCAAGAGCGTCCAGGTCATCAATCGCCATCAGCGCATCCATATTGAAAACATTGTGAATCCAAGTGACATGCTTGTCGCCAATGCCCTGGATCTCATGCGCGCCATAGCCGTTGTTATAAAGCGTCGGACACTGAATCGGCTCCAGACCGACGATTTTATGATCAGGCCAAACCTGCTTGAGACGGTCGCCAGCGGCAATCGTCCCCGCGCTGCCCATAGCCGAAACATAAGCCGAAATCCGACCCCGGCCAACCCCCCGCCGCCGCAGTTCATCCGCCAGTTCGACCAGCGTGTTGCCCGTCACATAATAATGAAAGCGATAGTTGCCCATCACCTCGAATTGATTGAGGATGCGAATATGGGGACTGCTGGCGCGCAGCCGCTTGACCTCGTCGTAAATCTCCTTGACGTTGCTCTCGCTGCCCGCCGTGCGAACGATCTTGGCGCCATAGCCGGCGATGCGGTCAAAACGCTCCTGGCTCATCTCCTCCGGCAGAACGACAACGCTGTCATATTCCATGCGGCAGCCGATGAACGCCCCGCCAATCCCATAATTGCCAGTCGAAGGCCAAACCAGCGTATGCACATCAGGATCCACCGCGCCAAACAGCTGCTCCTCCAGCAAAACCGAATAGGCCGCCCCGACCTTGTGACTGCCCGAAGGAAAATCCATGCCATAAATCACGACGATCTCGGCATCGACGCCGGTCAAAGCCTTGGGCAAAACGCGGTGATAAACCTCATCGTCGGCGCCGCGCCAGGTGATGTTGAACAGGTTGAGCGGATTGAGCGGATCCTCCCGCAAAGCCCGCAGCGCGTCCCGGCGAATCCGCGGATCAATCTTTTGTGGATGAAGCATCTCTTCAAATGTCGGACCCGTTATCATCATCATCCTCCCCGGCCAGCCCCGCCGTCGAAGCGACCACATACAGCGGCCGACCGCGCGATTCGTCATAAGTGCGGGCGACATACTGCCCGATGACAAACAAAAAAAACATCTGAAAGGAACCCAAAAGCAGCAGCAGAACGATCGTCGTCGCCTGTCCGCCAAAAAAATCCACACCCAGCGACAAACGCAGAATCGAAACGACAACGCCAATCCCCAGCGACAAAACCGCCAAAATGAAACTGATGAAAACCATCACCTGCAAAGGAAAAAAAGAAAAGCTGGTGACCGCATCCAGCGCAAAGGCCAGCATCTTGTGCAGAGGGTATTTCGTCTCGCCCCACACCCGCTGCTGACGCGCATATTCGACGCCAGTCTGCTTGAAACCGACCCAGCTGGTCATGCCGCGGATAAAGCGGCGGTGTTCGCGCATCTGCCGCAAAACATCAGCGACTTTCTCGTCCATCAAGCGAAAATCCCCCGTATCGACCGGGATATTGACATCGGTAATCCGATGAATGAAACGATAAAAAAGTTTGGCGCTTAACTTCTTGAACAGGCTTTCGCCATGACGCTCGGCGCGGACAGCGTAGACCACATCATAGCCCTCCCGCCATTTGGCCGTCAAATCGGGGATCACCGCCGGCGGATCCTGCAAATCGGCATCAATCAGCACCACCGCCTGGCCGACCGCGTAATCGATGCCGGCCGTCACCGCGATCTGATGGCCAAAGTTGCGGGCGAAGTTGATGACCTTCACCTGCGGATGCTCCCGCGCCAGTTCCAGCATAACCTCAAGCGAGCCATCGACGCTGCCATCGTTGACCAGCAGCAGTTCCCAAGACTCGCCGCCGGCCGCCATCGTCTTCTCAAGCTCCTCATAAAATCGGAACAGGTTGCCGGCCTCATTATAAACCGGCGCCACGATTGAATAGACGGGTCGGTCAGTCATCTTATCCTGCCAAGGCCCGACGAACAGCGTCCACATTTGGCGCCACGCCGATTCCCCCCGCAACCGACTGCCGCGCGCGCGCGATATCCTTGAGTCCATTGCCAGTAATCAGCAGGCACAGGCTCTCTTCCGCATGCAGACGGCCCAAGGCCGCCGCCCGTTTCGCGCCCGCCAAGGCCGCCGCCGCCGCCGGTTCAGCAAAAACACCCGTCAATCGCGCCAGCTGGGGAATGGCCGCCAAAATCTCATCATCCGAAACCGTGACAAAAGCGCCCCCCGTCTGACGCACAGCCCGCAAGGCCTTGGCGCGGTCGCGCGGCAGTTCCGACGAGATGCTGTCGGCCAGGGTCGCCGCCGGCCCACGGCGCATATCAGCCGCCGAAAGCCCCTCTTCCCAAGCCCGCGCCAAAACCGCGCTGCCGCCGGCCTGCGCGCCGATAAGCCGCGGGATTTTGTCGATCCAGCCCAAACGATGCAAATCGACAAAGCCCTTGTGAAGGCCGCTGATGATGCTGCCATCGCCGACGCTGACGACGACCGCGTCCGGGACATCCCAGGCCAGCTGTTCGGCAATCTCCAGCGCCGCCGTTTTCTTGCCCTCGGTGGTGAATGGATTAACGCCAGTGTTGCGCGAATACCAGCCTTCCGCCCGACAGACGTCCATGCACAGGTCAAAGGCATCATCATACGAGCCATCGACCAGCAGCGCCCGCGCGCCATAGACCAAAAGCTGGGCGATCTTGGCTTCAGGCGTCGTCCGCGGCACAAAAATAATGATGTCCATGTCAGGCAGCGAAGCCCCCAGCCCAGCCAAGGCCGCCGCCGCGTTGCCAGTGCTGGCCGCGCAGACGGTGCGGATGCCCTGCTCCATAGCCCAAGCCAGCACCAGCGCGCTGGCGCGGTCTTTGAGCGAACCGGTCGGATTGGCGCCCTCATCCTTGACCCACACGCGGCGCAGTCCCAGCCATTCAGCGACGCGCGGCGCATCATACAAAGGCGTCCAGCCCACAGCCAGCGGCGGCGTCCGATCCACCGCCGGCAGCAGCGGCCGATACCGCCAGCAGTTGGCCGGCCCCTCCGCGCCAAGCGCATCTCGATCCAGCCGACCGCTCAAGGCCTCATAATCATAAAGAATATCCAAAGTCCCCAATTCGCCATGCGTCGGACAGGTATAGGTCACAGCATCGACCGCATAGCGACAGCCGCCGACCACGCAGCGCAGTTCCTTGATCTCCGCCATGCTCCCCCTATTCGCCCCTATTCACCAGGGATGATTCGGGTGCCAGTCTCGCCATGCAGCGCCCGCGTCAGGTTGGCCGGATTGGTGATGATGGCCCGCGGCCCGCCGTTATGCACAAAATCAATCGCCGCCTCGATTTTGGGATACATGCTGCCGCGGGCAAAATGGCCCTGCTCCAAAAAACGCTCGGCCTGCCGCAAAGTCATCTCATCAATGCCCTCCTCGCGCGCCGTGTTGAAGTTGAGACAGACCTTCTCGACGCTGGTCGAAATCAGCAGCAGATCCGCGCGCAGCGTTTGGGCCAGCAGGCTGCTGGCATGATCCTTGTCGATGACCGCGTCAACGCCGCGCAGGCTGCCGACCTCATTGCGAACCACCGGCACGCCGCCGCCGCCGCAGACGATGACGATATAGCCGCTAAGCACCAAAGACTGAATGGCGTGAATTTCGTTAATCACCAAGGGCTTGGGCGAGGCCACCGCACGCCGCCAGCCGCGCCCGGCATCCTCCATCACCCGCCAGCCCTCCTCCTGCGCCGCCGCCGCCTCGGCCGCCGACATAAAACCGCCAACCGGCTTGGTCGGACTGTCAAAAGCTGGATCAGACGGATCCACGCGCATCTGGGTGATCAGAGTCGCCACCGTGTGATTCATGCCCACCCGCCGCAGCGAATTGTCCAAAGCCTGCTGAAGCATATAGCCGATGCTGCCCTGCGTGTCGGCCACCACCAAATCCAGCGGGACGTCATGGATGTCGGCCTCGCGTCTGGCGATCTCGGCGCGCCGCAGAATATAGCCGACCTGCGGGCCGTTGCCATGCGTCATCACCACCTGCCAGCCATCAGCCACCATATCCGCAATATGACGGCAGGTCACGCGCACCGCCTCCCACTGATGAGGAATGTCAGGACTGCCCGGGTCGGCAATCAGTGAATTGCCGCCAATCGCCACCACAACCAGCTTGTCAATCACAGCGAACCGCTTTCATCCAAAATCCGAACATCGGCCAAAATCCGAACATCAGCGCATGGTCAAGGCCATCGCCGCCTTCTGCACATGCAAACGATTTTCAGCCTCGTCATAAACCGCGCTCTGCGGGCCATCGATCACGCCATCGGTGACCTCGATATTGCGGTCAGCCGGCAGACAGTGCATGTAAATAGCGCGGTCATTGGCCAAAGCCATCCGCCGCTCATCAGCGATCCAATCGCGGTACTGCGCGCCGATTCTGGCCGATTCCTCATCGTCTTCAGTCGTCAGCCAGCTGCCCCAACTCTTGGGATAAAGGACGTCCGCCCCCGCGAAGCCCGCCTCAAAATCATCCAAAATCTCAAAGCTGCCGCCGTGCTGGCTGGTGTTTTCCCGCGCCTGCTCAACAATGCCCGGCATCAGCTTGTATTCGGGCGGCCGAGTCAGACGAACATTCATGCCAAAGCGCGTCATCAGCAAAACAAGACTCTGCGGCACCGAAATAGGCTTCTGATAACTGGCGGCGTAAGCCCAGCTGACATTGATGGTCAGGCCGCGCAGATCGCGCCCAAATTTCTCCTGGATCGTCATCAAATCAGCCAAAATCTGAAAAGGATGATAAATATCGCACTGCATATTCAGCACCGGCGCGCGGCTGGCGGCCGCCACAGCATTAATGTAACGGTTGCCAAACTGCCAGTCGCACTGGCGAATAGCGATGCCATCGGCGTAACGGCCGACAATCTCGCCTATCTCCTTGGCCGTGTCGCCATGGCTGATCTGCGTGGTCGTGCTGTCGATGAACTGCGCGTGGCCGCCCAGCTGCGCCATGCCGGCCTCAAAACTGATGCGCGTGCGCGTGCTGGTGAAAAAAAACAGCATCGCCAATACCTTGTCGCGCAGCAAAGCATGAGACTCGCCCAGCGCCCGCCGCCGTTTCAAATCCCAAGCGACATCCAGCAGAGTCTCAATCTCTTCCTTCGACCAATCCTGCGTGCTGATGAGGTCGCGGCCTCTAAGATCCGTTTGCATAAGTCCATTGCTCCTTTTCCAAATTCATTTCAAAACCGTCCGCAGCGCCGACGGAAACAGCGCGTACCATTCTGTGGACTTGACCACATCATCAAGCCGAATCTGATCAAGGACGGTATGCGCGTAAATCTCATCGCCAGGCGCAAAGCCGATGCTGGGGATGCCCGCCTTGCCAGCCCAATAAATGCCATTAGTGGAAAAATCCCACTTGCCCGTGCCAATCTCATCATACAGCGCCCGGCCAGCCATCAAACCCGCCTTGACGATAGGCGCGTCTTCAGGATAAGCCCAAGCTGGATAAATCTTGTCCAGCGGCATGACAAAACCAGTGTAGCTCGGCTCGTCATAGACCAAAATCTCGACATGAATGTCATCGCGCTCGCCAATGATGGCCTGCAAACGCCGCAGTTCAGCTTCAGGCGATTCGCCAAAAGTGACGCGGCGGTCGATATAAATGGTCGCCTCGTCCGGCACCGCGTTGATGCTGGGCGTCTTGACGTCCATATCGGTCACCGTGATGCGCCCCTGTCCCAAAAAATCATGGCGGCCCAATTCAGGCTCAAGTCGGCTGATGCGCTCCATAATCGGCAGCAGCTTGTAAATGGCGTTGTCCCCCAAATAGTTGCTGGCCGCATGGGCGCTCCGGCCTTTGGCGACAATTTTGAACTCCACCCGCCCTTTATGCCCGCGGTAAATCTGCATATTGGTCGGCTCGCCAATGACGACAAAATCAGGCCTAATCCCCTCGGTCTCGACAAACGCATGAGGCGCCTGGCCATCGTTCCACTCTTCCATATTGCCAAAATAATACGCCGTAAAGCCGTCCAGCAAACCCAGTTCGCGGGCAATCGCCAAACCATAAACCATGCCCGGCGTGCTGCCCTTGGCATCGCAGGCGCCGCGCGCAAACAAAATGCCGTCCTCAACCTTGCCCTCAAAAGGATGCCAGTCCCACTCTTCAGGATCGCCGACGCCAACCGTGTCAATATGGCTGTCATAAAGCAGAATCTTGCCGCCGCCGCCGATCCTGCCGACGATGTTGCCCATCTCATCCCACCAAATCTCGTCATAACCAAGCCGCTTCATCTCGGCCGCAATGCGCTCGCCGCACTCGCGAATATGATTCTCCACGCTGGGAATCGCGCAGATCTCACACATAAACCCAACGATGTCCGCGCGCGACTGCTCAACCCGCGCCTTCAGCTTTTCCAATACCGCCTGCTCTGTCATAATTTTTCCTGTAAATGGCTGAATCCAATAAGACTCGTACTTTAACCAAAAAACTCCCGTCTGCACAGATAGATTTAGACAAACAAATCGATCAACCTAAACTGCTCAACATCGACCAGGCCGCGGTCAGTCAGCTTGAGCTTGGGGATGACCTCAAGGCCCATAAAACTCATCGTCATAAAGGGATCGCGCAGACGGCTGCCCAGTTCATGCGCCGCGTCAATGAGTCGGTCATACTGCCCCCGCACCTCTTCAATCGGCGCCTGACTCATCAAACCAGCAATCGGCAGCGGCAGACCAGCCAGAACTCGATGCTCATCGACGACCACCAGGCCGCCGCCCATCTCCACAACCGCCCGCGCCGCCCGATTCATGCTGATGTCGTCCGCGCCGATGACCGCCAGATTATGATGATCATGGGCAATCGTGCCGGCGATGGCCCC
The DNA here is from genome assembly GCA_965243795.1 of Phototrophicaceae bacterium. GTDB lineage: Bacteria > Chloroflexota > Anaerolineae > Aggregatilineales > Phototrophicaceae > UBA6055. The sequence continues at coordinate 157,918 of OZ251576.1, forward strand.
GCGCGCCAGGCCAAAGCCTTGAATAAAACCCTTGCCGATATGGCCGCTGCCGCGGTGCCGCTCAATCATAGCGAACTTCAAAAGATCGCGCCCAACATCGCTCACCGCCAAGCCATCCACCACCCGCGCCTCGACCACAGCATGCTCGGTCACAATCTGATCCTTGACCGCGCCGATAACGCGAATGCTGTCGCCGCGCGCCGCAATGGAAAAATCAAGCGCGTCCAGTTTGATGTTCAACGCGCCTCCCACATCGCCTGGCCTTCGATCCCGCCGTTCCAGCGTCATCCGCCCATCCCGCGCCGTCAGCCGCCCGCCCCGATACACCTGCTCCGCAACGAAATTCTCCAAATCAGAAAAAACCACCAAATCCGCGTACCGGCCCGGCGCCACCGCCCCATGCTTCTTCAAGCCAAAATAACGCGCGCTGTTGATCGTCCCCATCCGAATCGCCGTCATCGGGTCGATGCCATGCCCAACAGCCGTCCGAATCATATCGTCAATCGATCCCTTGTCGATGAGGTCGGCCGGCATGCGGTCATCGGTGCAGAAGCAGATCGAGCCGTGATTTTCGGACGTAATCAACGGCAGCAGAGGAACCAAATTGCGCGTCGCCGTCCCCTCGCGGATGAAGATAGTCAGGCCCAAACGCAGCTTTTCCAAGGCCTCATCAACCGTAGTGCATTCGTGTTCGCTCTGCACGCCAGCCGCCACATACGCGTTCAGCATCGGGCCGGTCATGCCCGGCGCATGGCCGTCCAAAACGCGCCGCCGATACAGTTTGATCTTGTCCAGCATGCCCTCGTCGCCCAGCGCCACGCCCGGATAATTCATCAGTTCAGCCAGCCCCAGCGTCCACGGATGATGCAGCAGTTCAGCCAAATCTTCAGCCTCCAGACGCGCCCCCGACGTCTCCATGTCAGTCGCCGGCACGCAGCTTGAGGCCATCGCGTACATGCTCATCGGAATATGACGCGCGCGCCCCAGCATAAAGCGGATCCCCTCCAAGCCCAGCACATTGGCGATCTCATGGGGATCGGTGACGACCGTCGTCACGCCATGCGGCAGAACCGCGCGGGCGAATTCAGGCGGCGCCACCAGGCTGCTTTCGATATGCACATGCGCGTCAATCAGCCCCGGCGCCACATAGCGGCCCTCCAGGTCGACTTCCCGCGCAGCGGCGTAACCCCAGCCCAAAGCGACAACATGGCGGTCATGGATGACAATATCCGTGCCGTAAATCTCGCCGCTAAGCACATTGACCAGCCGCGCATTCCGCAAAATCAAATCCGCCGGCCGATCGCCGCGCGCCGCCGCCAAACGATCAACAATAGACATCCCCGCGCCTCCTCTCAACTTCCCCGCGCACAAGCCCCCGCGAAAGCCGATTGTGCCGCTCAATCAGCCGCGGCAAGTCCACCGTCAGCAGCTGGCCCTCTTCGATCACAACCCGGCCGTTGATAATCGACAGATCAACCGCCGGCGCCTGACAAAAAACCAGCGCGGCAATCGGATCATGTCCGGCCCCCGCCAGGCCCAGCGCATCCAGCCGAAAAGCGACAATATCCGCCGCCATCCCCGGCGCCAGACGGCCAATATCGTCACGGCCAAGCGCCGCCGCCCCGCCAGCCGTCCCCAAGGCCAAGACCTCCCGCGCCGTCACCGCCACGCCGCGCGCCCGTTGCAGAAGCATCGCCTGACGCGCCTCATTCAGCAGATGACCGCCGTCATTGGAAGCCGAGCCATCAACCCCCAAGCCGACCCGAACTCCCCCATCCATCATCTGACGCAGCGGCGCAATCCCCGAAGCCAAGCGCATATTGGAAGTCGGACAATGGCAAACACCGGTCCCCGTGCGCGCAAACAGCCGAATCTCATCAGCGTTCAGCTTGACGCAGTGAGCATGCCAAACATCCTCCCCCACCCAGCCGACGCTCGCCGCATAATCGCCAGGACTCATCCCAAACCGCTCGCGGCTAAAGGCGACATCCCCGTCATTTTCAGCCAGATGCGTATGCAGCCGCACGCCATAAGCCCGCGCCAAATCGGCCGATTCGCGCATCAAATCAATACTCGCGCTGAAAGGCGAACACGGCGCCACCGCAATTCGCAGCATCGACCGCGGCCGCGGGTCATGCCAGCTTTCAATAAGGCGCCGCGTATCCCGAAGAATAGCATCCTCGCCCTCGACCAGCGCGTCAGGGGGCAGGCCGCCTTGACTCTCGCCCAGGCTCATCGCGCCGCGCGCCGCATGAAAACGCAGACCCATCTCCGCCGCCGCCCGAATCTCATCCTCAAGCCGCGCATCATTAGGAAAAAGATAAAGATGATCGCTGGACGTCGTGCAGCCCGACAGCATGAGTTCAGCCATCGCCAGCTTGGCCGAAATATAAATATGCTCGCCCCGCAGCCCCGACCAAATCGGATACAAAGTCTTCAGCCAGCCAAAAAGGCCCTCGTCCTGCGCCAAAACGCGCGTCAGACTTTGGAACATGTGATGATGCGCGTTGACCAAGCCCGGCAGAACGACATGACGGGACAGATCAAACACGCGGTCAGCCGCCGGCATCTCCTCCAGCGGGCCCAGCGCGGCAATGCGGCCGTCCTCAATATAAAGCGACGCGCCCGAAAGTTCCCGCCGCCCCTCATCCATGGTCGCCAGGCTGTGAATGTCCTTGAGCAGCAGCGTCGCCATCACGCCGGCGATTCGACGGCCATCCAAGCCGCCTTGACCGTGTTTTGCAGCAGCATGGCAATCGTCATCGGCCCCACCCCGCCAGGCACCTGCGTGATCCAGCCAGCCACAGCCCGCGCCGATTCAAAATCCACGTCCCCAACATAGCGATACCCCTTCTCGGCAGTCGAATCAGCGACCGAATTGGAGCCGACGTCGATCACAACCGCGCCCCGTTTCAGCCATTCACCGCGCACAAACTGCGGCCGGCCCACAGCCGCGACCACAATATCCGCCTGCTTCAAACAATCCGGCAGATCGCGCGTCCGACTGTGACAGAGCGTCACCGTGGCGTTGGCATTGGTCAGCATCAGCGCAATCGGCAGGCCAACAATGCTGCTGCGCCCGATGACCGCCGCCCGCTTCCCCTCAATCGCCGCGCCCGTCTCCGCAATCAAAGCCATAATGCCGGTCGGCGTGGCCGGCGTAAAAACTGGCTCGCGCCCGCGCATGCCCAAACGACCCAGATTCATCGGGTGAATGCCGTCGACATCCTTCCGCAAACTGATGCAGTCAAGCGCCGCCTCCTCATCAATGGACGCCGGCAAAGGCAGCTGCACAAGAATCCCATGAATATCCGAATCAGCATTGCACCGCCGCACCGCATCCTCCACCTGCGTCTGGGTCGCGTCAGACGGCAGATTTTGAACCTCAACCCGAATGCCAGCCCTCTCGCCAGCGCGGCTCTTCATGCGGACGTACATGGCCGAAGCGGCATCATCCCCCGCCAAAACCGCCCCCAGCCCGACAGCCCTCCCCGTCCGCTGACGATACCTGGCGGCCGAGGCCTTGACCTCCTCCCGAATCCGCCGCGCCAGCAGACGCCCATCTATGATTTTGGCCGACATCAAATCTCCCCTTCCCCATCCTTTTGGAAACCGACATCCTCTGCTACACTGAATAATACCATAAAGCTCAACAGGGAATGCGCCGTGAACCCTTGTCAAAACCTAACCGGCCTCATCTTTGTCATGATCGGCCCAGGCGGCGCCGGCAAAAGCGCCATTATGAAAGCCATCATCGCCCAATCCGACCGCATCCGACAGCTGGCCACCGCCACCACCCGCCCCCGCCGCGCCGACGAAAAGCCCGGCCGCGAACACCTCTTCATAACCCCAGACCACTTCCAGCGCATGATCAAAAACGACCAACTGCTGGAATATCAGGAAGTCACCCCCAATAAACTCTACGGAATCCCGCGCCAAACGGTCCTTGACTGCCTGGCGGCCGGCGACATCCGTCTGGCCGATATCGAAGTGCTGGGCGCCCAAGCATTGAAAAAGGCCTTCCCCGACCACGTCGTCCGCATCTTCGTCACAGTTCCCGGCCAAAGCCTCGACCAGCAGCTTGAGATACTCGAAAAACGCATGAGGCAGCGTCAGGACAGCCCAACCAGCATCTCCCAGCGTCTCAAACGGGCGCAGTCGCTCGAACTGCCCTATCAGCATAACTGCGACCACATCATCGTCAACGACCGTCTGGAACAGGCCGTCGCCGCCGCCCGCGCCATCATCCAAACCGAACTCAAACAGCGCCGTCTGGTCAGCGCGCCGCCATGAACGACCTGACAGCCTATCATCATCATCTGGGCGCCGCGCTGGCCGCCGATGGCATCCCGCTTGACTATGGCGACCAGCAAGCCGAATTCGAAGCGGCATTAACGGCCGCCGTCCTGCTTGACCGCTCGCACGAAGGCCGCATCCTGCTAAGTGGGGAAGACCGCCTGGCCGTGGTGAATCGCATGTCCACCAACGATCTTATCGGGATGAAACCGCGCGAGGGACGCCCGACCCTGTTCACCAAAGCCAACGCCCGCATCCTGTATCGTGCCATGTGTTACAGCCTGCCCGCCGGCCTGCTGATAATAGCCGAACCCGGCCAAGGCCCCGCGCTGGCCAATTACCTGCGCCGCAATATCTTCTTTGGCGACAAAGCCGCCGTCCACAGCCTCAATGAAGAGACCGCCCAATTCGCCCTCCACGGCCCCGCGGCCGATGACGCCATGGCCCTCCTGCAAGCCGACCTGGCCGACCTGCCGCCCTTATTCAGCGCCGACCTCAAAATCATGGACAATTTGACCGCCGCCCGCCGCAAGCCCCTCGTCGGCCAGCGCTGGATGCTGATAGGCCCGCGCCGCCAGGCCCCACAGCTTCATCGTCATCTGCTGACAATCGGCCAAACCATCGGACTCAAACCGGCCGGATCGCTGGCCTACAACGCCCTCCGCATCCGCAGCGGCCGACCCGCCGGCCTGGAGTTAAGCGCCGATTATCTGCCGCTGGAAGTCGGCCTGTGGGATGAAATCAGTTTCAGCAAAGGCTGTTACACCGGGCAGGAGATCATCGCCCGCATGGAAAGTCGTCAGCGTCTAGCCCGAACCATCGTCAAACTCGACCTGGCCGAATTCGTCCCAGCGCCGGCCGCTATCGATGACGGCAACCGACCCGTCGGCAAATTGACCAGCAGCGTCCAAACGCCGTCAGGCCAGATATTCGCCCTCGCCGTGCTGAAAATCGCCAGCGCCCGCCCCAGCACAGCCCTAAACGTCAGCCCCAAGCGCATCGCCGCCCGCGTTATCGATTACGCCGGCAGCCAGCCCCCATTCATCCTGACATAACCGACCGCTCAATTCAGCTGGATCGGCGGCCCATCAAAAAACAGCGCCCACCACAATTCCCAGTTCTCTGGCTCGGCCGGCTTGGTCTGGAACTCGACAGGGCTGACCTCCGCAGGCCGCGCCGCCGCGCCCGATCCAACCCGATGCAACAGCGCCAGCGACTCATTTTCCCGTATCATCTTGCCCTCGTCGCGCGCCCACATCTCAACATAAGCATCGCTCTTGACATAATCAAGCTCGGCCCGCAGCTGCATCTGCTGACCCTCCAAAAGCTCAATCTCCTGCAAGACCTGCTGATGAATCCGCTGCAATTCGCGGTCAGCCTGGATGCGACTGCTGAAATTCAATGTAAGCATCAAACCAACGCTCAAGATAACGGCAAACAAAATCTGCACGCTGGACAGCCGCCGCTCTTTACCGCGCTTGTCAGGGATGCCCGATTCAAGAGGTGAATTGGAATCTGCTTCTGTCATAATGGCCGCCGCCACGATTAACACAGATGCCCGCGTGTGTGCCGAAGGTGGGAGTCGAACCCACACTCCCCGAAGAGAACTGCGCCCTGAACGCAGCGCGTCTGCCAATTCCGCCACTTCGGCCCGTGTACAATCATCAGTATAGCAGCTTTATAAAAACTGTCAATATGAAAATCGCCCTCTTCGACGACTTTCTCTCTGTCCTCTGCGGTAAAAAACCCTCGCCTGCTGATTCTTTCGCTTTGTGATGCGATATGTTTTGGATTTTTGCTATAATCCGTCCCGTTGACGTCCTGCCAATGGTAATTTTGATGCGTCTGTCCATCACCCTAACAGCCCTGTTCCTGTTCGGCGCCGCCCTTTCGCTGGCACAGCCCACAGTCACCGCGCAGGCCCTCGGCCAAGCCAATCTGCGCGCCGCCGACAGCATCGACTCACAGCTGATTGGCGAAATCAGAGCCGGCGTATCCTATCCCGTGCTGGGCCGCAGTCAGTTTTACCCCTGGCTGCTGCTGGGCGAACCCGGCGCCAATACCCCCAAAGGCTGGGTCTATGAAGCCCTGGTGACGGTGAGCGGAAACAGCCAAGCCCTGCCCTTTTCCGACCTGACGCTGACCGCCTCAACCCCAACGGCGCCGCCCGTTCCAGATAACGTCCCAAGCCGTTTTGCGGTCACTGGCGAGACCACCGGCGAGGTCAATATCCGCTATGGCCCAGGCATCGAATACCCGCGCCTAGGGGTTGCCTTCGCCGGCGAACGCTACGACATCACTGGCTATCACACCCAGCGGCCTTGGGTGCGGATTCGCTTTGCCGACAGTCCCAATCAGCAAGCCTGGATCGCCCGCGACCTGCTCAACATCAGCGGCCGCCTCAACAGCGCGCCGGCCATCGCCCAGTTGCCGGCCAATCTGCCGGCCCTAACAGCCACCCCCTCGGTCATCAGCGCCAGCGGCCAGACCGCGCTTAGCCCAGCCTTTGAAGCCTTGGGGGATGACCTGTGGCATTTGACGCTTGAGCATGGATTCGACCCGGCCACCAGCCGCTTTGGCGCCCTGTTTGTGATGGATTTGCAAAGCGGCCAGGCCTTGACCTTTGGCGATGATTTCGCTTTCAGCGGCACCAGCATCAACAAAATCGCCATCTTGGCCGCCCTCTATCAAACCTTGTCAGAACCGCCCTCAATGGATACCGCCGTCGATATCGCCAACACCATGATTTGCAGTGAAAACGCCGCGACCAACCGCCTCTTGAGCCGCATCGGCGGCGACCCCTACACCGGCGCGGAAGCGGTCACCGAACTCTATCAGCAGCTTGGCCTGCCGCGGTCTTTTCTGGTGGCGCCATTCACCACAGTTGGCACGCCCGAACCGCCGCCGCGCCCGATTGTCTTCCCGCAGACCAGCGCCGACCAGACCCGCGCCAATCCCGACGCCGCCAACCAGATGACCGTCGCCGACGTGGGCGCCCTGCTGGCCCATGTGCATCAATGCGCCTACCACGAAAGCGGCGCGCTCATCGACCTCTTCGACGGCGACATCCAGCCGCGCGAATGCCGACAAATGCTGCATGTGATGAGCCGCAACACCGTCGACGCCCTGCTCAAAGCCGGTGTGCCGGCCGATCTGCGCGTCGCCCACAAGCACGGCTGGATCCCAGATACGCATGGCAACGCCGCTCTGTTCTTCACGCCCGGCGGCGATTATGTCATCGTAATGATGCTCTTTCAGCCGACCTGGCTCAATTTTCAGCAATCCCTGCCGCTGATAGCCGAAGTCTCGCGCCGCGTCTACAACCATTTCAATCCCGACCAGCCACAGAACGCCATCCGCGACGGCTTTATCCCCGAAGTCGACAGCTGCAATTACCGCGGCGACCCGCTCATCGCCGATCTGATGCAGTGGGAATAGTAAAAAATAAGGACATGCAAAAATCAAAACCGCGCCCTTCGAGTCGCCTCTCCCATCCGCAAACGCGGTATAAAGAACCTGAACAGAATAGAGGCGAAATGGCTTATGATCGAAAAAATTTTGTCTTGTGGAGGGAATGGTAAAAAGGACGGTTATGGACTTTCTAAATCCTCAATGGCAAAACGCCGCGGCGCGCTTCCTGATCGCTTTTCTCTCTGACCTCTGCGCCCTCTGTGGTAAATAAAAAGTCTTATGGCGGAAAATGGCGGATTTTGTCGTAAGGATGTGGCGGATTATGGCGGACTTTGTCACAGGATGTGGCGGTGAATATCCTCTATATTGATCACTCCCCTAGCGCCGTTTATAATGAACATCCGACAAATCCCGCAGACGGCCAGCCGCCTCCTCGGCCGTGATGTCGCGCTGCGATTCGACCAGCATCTCATAGCCCACCATGAATTTCTTCACCGTCGCCGAACGCAGAAGCGGCGGATAAAAATGAGCGTGAAGCTGCCAGTGCGAACAGTCGCCTCCCCCATAAGGCGCGCCGTGCCAGCCCATCGAATAGGGAAAGGAGGTCTCGAAAAGATTGTCATATTTGACCAGCAGACCTTTGAGGATTTGCGACAGCGAATCGCGCTGGCCAGCCGTTAGATCTGGCAGCCGACTCACCGGCCATCGGGGCAGCAGCAGGGTTTCATACGGCCAAACCGCCCAATACGGCGCCACGACCAGCCAATGCTGATTCTCCAAAATGACCCGTTCCTGACGCTGGCTTTCCTGCCGCGCATAATCCAGCAGCAGACGGCCGCCATAACGCGCCTGATAAGCCTTCTGCTGGACGTCTTCCGTTTTGGGGATGCTGCCGAGGCTGTCGGTCCCCCACACCTGGCCATGCGGATGCGGATTGGACGCGCCCATCATATCGCCGCGGTTCTCAAAGACCTGCACCCAGGCATACTCGCCGCCGAGTTCAGCCGTCTGCTGGCCCCAAAGATCAATCACCTGCCGAATCTCCGCGGGCGACATCTCGGCCAACGTCAAATCATGGCGCGGCGAAAAGCACATCACGCGGGCTTGGCCCAACACGGATTGGCATTGAAACAGCGGATTTTCACCGGCGCCGGCCAGGGGGACATCCGGCAAAACGGCGGCGAAATCATTGACGAAGACAAAGGTCGTCTCATAATCGGGATTGATGACGCCGCTGGCGCGGACATTGCCCGGACACAGATAACATTGCGGGTCATAACGCGGACGGCGCTGGGGCGGCAGCCTCTCCTGACGGCCTTGCCAGGGCCGTCGACTGCGATGAGGCGAAACCAGAATCCACTCATCCATCAGAGGGTTGTAACGCCGATGCGGATGTTCGTCCGCCTGAAATCCCATGCCAGCCCCTTAATCGGACGACGGCCGCTCTGGCGAAATCAAACGCAGATATTCCCAAGTGTAAATGCCCGTCGCATGGCCATCGTCCCAGGCCGGCTGTATGGCGTAACCGCCGACCGGACTCAAGCTGACAATCCCATAAGAGCGGCGCGGCGCCAGCTGCAAAATATCATCGGGCGCATGCTCCATTCCCATATTCTGATGGCCGCCGCGGCACTGAACGCAGGGACAGGCCTCGCGCAGATGAGCCAGCGGATAGCGGCTGACCAGGCCGTCCTTCCAGACAATCTCAAGGTGGCCTTGCGTTTTGTCCAACGTGATACGCGCCGGGCGATCATCCATGCCAGCCACTCGCTTTCCCCATCGACTCATCAAACTATAACAGCCCCAAAAGGCGCGGTCAAACCCGACAGACCATCTTGCAGATATGAAAGCCTCTGCTACAATGTTTGTGTTGTTCGCCATAGTCATCAATAGAGTCGCGTTCATGCCCATCCGATTTCTTGCCCTTTGCCTGTGTGGCTGCCTGCTTATGCTAACGGCCTGCCAGACGGCGCCGCCGACGCAGACCGTCATTATGATTACCCGCGTGGTCACCGTCGAAGTAATCGTCACCGCGACGCCGATGGCGGCCGAGGGTTTTACAGTCGATGCCGGCCCGCCGACGACCCAGCCAAACGCCGCCGCGCCCCAGCCAGACGTCCTCCCAACCATCACCGAAGGCGCGATCTATGTCGCTGAACAGCGTTTTGAAAACGGCTGGATGCTGTGGCTTCAGCCCGTCGGGCAAATCTGGGTGATCTTCATCGACGACAGCGGCGAATACATCTGGGAGACCCATGATGACACCTTTGCCGAAGGCGAAATTGAATCCGACCCGCAGATCGTCCCGCCCGAAGACCTTTTCCAGCCGATACGCGGCTTTGGCAAGCTCTGGCGCGGCAATCCCGACGTCAGGGCGGCCCTGGGCTGGGCGCTTGAAGATGAATTTGGCCACAACACCCGCTACGAATATCATCCTGGCGGCGGCGTCAGCGAAAACAACGTCTATCAGCCCGGCCCTGGATATCACCTGGTCGAAAGCCTCTATGGAGACCTCTTCCGACTCAGCGAAGCCGATTCCACCTGGCAGATTGACGAATGATTGACGAATCAGGGCCAGCGATGGAAAATCTGCGGCGGCAGGACATAGGCGCGGCGGCCGCCCTGCGATTTCAGTTGGCCGCCGATGCGCGGTTCAGCCGCACAAACTACCTCGACGACCAGGTTTGGACGCTCAATCTCGGTTCGCCCGGCCAGCCGGCCTTGGCCTTGCAAACCCAATTTGGCGGCCGCGCCGACTTGGTTAGCATCGCGCCGATGTGGCGGATCGACGGGCAGCCGATCCATGAATATCAAAGCTATGCCCAAGCGCCGCGCATCACCCATTTTGCCCCGGACTATCTGCGCGTCGAGGCCGCCATCCAACCTGAACTGACCCTGGCTGTTCAATACTGGGCCATGGAATCGCAGGCCGTCGGCGGTGAATATCTGCTGACCAATCAGGGCGCGGCCGCCGTCCAGCTTCAGCTTGACCTTTTTGGCCATGTCATCCGGCAAGGCCGCCGCCGCAAGCTCAATGTGCTGACCTTCAGCGACGACGCGCTGGCCCTTCATCTCGGCCAGATTGGCGACATCAACCCCGTCCTGACCCTGGCCGACGCCAGCCTGGACGTTTATGACGGTCATATCTCCAGTCCGAAAATCGGCCGCCAAGCAACGCTGCCGCCCGGTGAAAGCATCCGCCTTCCCTTCGCGGTCGCCGGCCTGGCGACAATGCGCGATTCAGTGAGCCTGGCCATGAATTGGGCGTCGCGGCCCTGGCAACCCTTTTTCGAGCAGATTAACCGAGAAGCGGCCGCCATACCCCAAATATCGACCGGCAATGCCGACTGGGATCGGCTTATCGACCTGTCCTATACCCAGCTGGTCAATGCCTTTATGAATCCGACCGCCGCCCTGCCCCACCCGTCCTTTGTCGCCAATCGAGCCAGCCACCGCGGCTGGAGTCGACGCGGCGATGGCCGCGACCATATCCGCGCTTGGGCCGGGCAAGACCCTACCCTCGCCTGTCTGACCGCGCCGGCCATCGCATCCATCAAAGCCGATTTCGCCAAGGGGATCATCCGCAATTATCTGGCCGTCCAGGACGACCACGGTTTTATCGACCGCCAACCGGGGCTGGCCGGGCAGCGTCAGGGCGCGTTGATGATGCCACTGCTGGCGCGGCTGGCCTGGATGATTTATCAGCAGACCGAAGACCGCGGATTTGTCAGCGAGGTGTTTGCCGGCCTGAAAGCCTTTTTCACGCGCTGGCTCGAATCGGACGTGGATGCCGACGGCGTCCCCGAATGGCAGTCCGAACGGCAGATGGGCTATGTGGCTTTGCCGACCTTTGGCCGCGGCCAGGCCTGGGCGCAGGGGGCCGACATCCGACAAATGGAAACGCCCGACCTGCTCGCCTATCTCATCTCCGAGGCCGAGGCCCTCTGTGAAATGGCGCGGCTGCTGGAAGAGCATGCGACAGCGGAAAACCTGATACAGCAGTTGGCCCAGCTGGAATCGCGCCTGGCCGAATTGTGGGATGGCCGCCGTTATGTCTACCGCGACCGCGATTCGCATTCGACGGGGCCAGGCCGAGAACTGCTGCGCGGCGGCCGCGGCGACCACATCCACCACATCGACCAAGCCCTTCCCACCCCCGAACGGATGCTTGTCCGCGTGATCGGCGGCCGCAGTCAACGGCCGCGCATGACCCTCAAACTCGACGGCGAAGACGAACAGGGCCGCGCCTGCCGCATTCAAGCTGAAGCCGATGACTTCTTCTGGCACGGCCACCAAGGCATCCATACCACCCGCCAAACGCTGTCGCGCATCGACTCCATCCACATCAGCGGCCTAAGCCGCGTCTACAAAATCGACCTCCGAACAGTGGACAGCAGCCGTCTCGATATCAATCACCTGCTGCCGCTCTGGACCGGCCGCCTGCCAGCCGACCAGGCCAAATCGCTGGCCGAACTGGCGATGGATGCCAATCACTTTATGCGCCCCAAAGGCCTGACCATGATCAGCGCCAGCGACAGCCATTTCGATCCCTCCAACGCTCGCGGCGGCGGTGGAATCTGGATGCACTGGCTCTCTCTGATTGGCGAAGGGTTGATAAAAGCTGGCTTTCGCATCGAAGCCGCGCGCCTCGTCAAAACCGTCCTGGCCGCCTTGACCGCGACATTTGAAGAGGACGGGCATTTTTCGCAGTTCTATCACGCCGACGAAAACAGCGGACTTGGCGAATCCCATCATATCGGCGGCATCGTCCCGCTCAACCTCTTATCGGAAGTTATCGGCATCCGAATTGTTTCGCCCGACAAAGTTTGGATCGGCGGCGATTTTGTATGGGAACAGGACATCGCGGTCAAACAGCACGGCGTCGCAGTGAACCGTTCGGCCGTCGAAATCAAAGTCGAATTTCCCTCCGGCCACCGCGAGATTCTGGCCGCGAATGCCGCTTGGCAAGCCGTAATAGACCCGACGCCGGCCGCCAACGCGGAAGAACCGACAGCGCCCCCGCAAGCCCCCGCCGCGCCAGAGGCCGATTCAGCCGAGCGCGTAGTCATCGAAGTTGAAGAGGCCGCGCCCGATGATGACCGCGCCGACGGCGATGATCCCCCGACAGCATGAAACCTCAAAACGGCCTTTTGCGTACAGTTTTCCAAACCGACTCATGTCCCTGACCAGCCAGTAGAAGCGAGAAGTCGTGATTCAAATCCGCCGGCCCCGCCCGGAAAATCCCGACCGTGACATGCCGAACGCGCCTGTGCCTTGGCGGCGCATGATTGGCTGCCTCGCGCCCTACAAACGGCGGCTGCTGCTGGCGATGATCGGCTTGATTTTTTCGGCCGGCTTGAGCCTGGTCTTCCCGGCCGTGATTCGAAATGTCGTCGATTCCGTCTTTACCGACGCCAACCGCGGACTGCTTGACGCCATCACCGCCGCCCTGCTGCTGGTGTTTGCCTTCCGCTCACTGGCCGCCTTCGTCCAAAATTACAACTTGAGCTTCGTTGGCGAAAAAATCGTCGTCGACATCCGCCAAGAGCTTTACGCCCATCTGCAATCCCTTTCCATCAAGTTCTTCACCGACCGCCGCGTTGGCGAACTCATCAGCCGCATCTCATCGGATGTGACCGTCATGCGAACAGTCTTAACCGGCAATGTCAGTACCCTGCTCCAGCAGTCATTAACGCTTCTCGGCTCGGTGGCGATTATGTTCTGGCTGAACTGGCGCCTGACCATGTTCATCATCGTCCTGATGCCGGTCATCGTCATCGTCGGCTTCATTTTTGGCATGGCCATCCGCCGCATCAGTACTGAAGTGCAGGATGAGCTTGCCGGCGCCACAGTCGTTGCCGAAGAGGTCTTCCAGAATATCCGCGAAGTGAAGAGTTTCGTCCGCGAAGCCTATGAGATCAAGCGCTATGACCAAGCCATAGAGGTCGCCTTTCGCGCCGCTGTCCGCCTGCTGACCGTGCGTTCAGTCTTTGGGCCCATCATCGCCTTTTTTGCCTTCGCCGGCGTATCTTTGATTCTTTGGTTTGGCGGGCGCGAAGTGCTTGACGGTCGACTTAGCGCCGGTGAGTTGATCGCCTTTCTGATCTATGGCCTGACGGTCGCCGGCAGTTTCGCCGGACTCATCAGTCTGTACTCGCAATTCCAAGAGGCCCTGGGCGCGACCAAACGCGTCTTCCAAATCCTGGATACCCGACCGCAGATTCAAGACCAGCCGGCCGCTATCGATCTGCCGGCCGTTAAAGGCGCCATATCGCTGCGTCAGGTCGATTTCGCCTATGATGGCCGCCACAAAGTGCTGCGCGGCATCAACCTTGAGATCGCGGACGGCGAAATCATCGCTTTGGTCGGCCCCAGCGGCGCCGGCAAAAGTACGCTCTTCAACCTCATCCCGCGCTTCTATGACCTGGATTCGGGTTCGATTCGCGTCGATGGCCACGACATCCGCCAGGTCACCCAAAGCAGCCTGCGCCGACAGATTGGCATTGTCCCCCAAGAAACTCTGCTCTTCGGCGGCAGCATCCGCGACAACATCCGCTACGGCCGCCTCGAGGCCAGCGAAGACGAACTGATCGCCGCGGCCGTGTCGGCCAATGCCCACAGCTTCATCAGCGAACTGCCACAAGGCTATGATACCGTCGTCGGTGAACGCGGCATGAAATTGAGCGGCGGCCAACGTCAGCGAGTCGCCATCGCCCGCGCCATTTTGAAGAACCCGGCCATCCTGCTGCTGGACGAAGCGACATCCAGCCTGGACAATGAAAGCGAGCAGCTGGTGCAAGAGGCGCTGGGCAACCTCATGCAAAATCGCACCACCCTAATTATCGCCCATCGACTCAGCACCGTCCGCATCGCCCATCGCATCGCCGTTCTAGACAAGGGAATGATTATCGAGTTGGGGACTCATGACGTCCTGATGGCGCAGCAAGGCCTGTATGCCAAACTGTACCAAATGCAGTTCCGCGACGCCGACCTGTTTGTGCGCGGCTAAAACTAAAATTGGATATGGCGAATTTCATAGATGCGAGCCATTCAGCCATTTTCTGCTTGACAAAGGCCGCGGCTTCATATACACTTGCCTTATCGATTAAATTCTTAGTAAGGAGCCTGTCAAAATGAATACGAAACATCAAAGAAATACCCCCCCCCCCCCCGTATTTTCTGATTAGGAATGTCCTAATCTGCTTCTTGCTCTTTTTCGCTGTCCCCGTCCAAAGCCAAACGCCAACGCGGTTGCTCAATCCGACGACAGCCGAATTGGACGCCTGCGGCCTGCCGACAACTTGGGCGCAGTTCGACGGAGACGCCACCGTCACCACCTTCAACATGACCGCCGACTGCGCCTTTAGCAGCAGTAATGTCGGGAGCGGCGCCTTTCTGTATTTTTTCGCCGGCGAGTTCACCATCAACGGCAATGGACACAGCATCATCGGCCCCTCCAGCACCTGGACACTATACGCCCAAAATAACGGCACCGTCCTCAATCTGAACAACGTCACCATTCGGGGGAACGGTGGAACCAACGCCGTTGTCGCAGCTCAAGGCGCGCGTCTTAACGCCCGCCGCGTCACCTTCAGGGACAATACGACTACCGGCGCTACATTGAACTTTACCGCGAGTGAAGGCGATCTTGAGAATGTGCAGTTCTCGAAAAATACCGCCATTGGAGCTGCGAGTCCAATAGTGTTGGGCAGCAACAACGCGACTGTAGTCCTAACCAACGGCACCTTCACGGAAAACACAGCCGACGGTAGCATGATTCTTATGCAGACGGCAGCGAGTTTTAGCGGCAGCGGTATCACCTTCAGCGACAATGAATCCAACAGTGTAATAGTGGCCGAGGTGCTCAACACACGAGTCACTTTGCGTAATGTGCAGTTCCTGAACAACCGCCAGACATCCCACCCCGAGCAGCGCGGGAGCGCGGTTACCTCTAGAGAGCAGGCCCTGGTGACCATAAACAACGGCATCTTCCGCGGAAACCGAAATGTCGCTGGCAGCACTGACGTAATCGCATCTTTTGGCGCCACAGGGTCAGAGGGCAGGGTCGAACTCCAGGGCTGCGTGACCTTCGCGGGCAATGTCCAGTCAGACGGCAGCACGGCGGCAAACGACTATGGCGCCTATGACAATAACGGAGCAGTCTCTTTGACGGGACTCATCACCGACAGCAGAACCAGCGGCAGAACCGGCGGCTGCCCGGAAGTTGTTGGTTTCGTCTCATGGTTAAGGTCAAAAAAGAAGCCCAAGGAAGCAGCGCCAGAGCCAACGGCAACGTCGACGCCGCGGCCGGCTTACGGCGCATCTTATGTCGCTTTGCAGACCGCAACCGGCATGACCTTTGAAGCCACTTACGGCCTCGACAGCGGCGTTCATTTTCGTCAGCTTGACGGCACCGGCATCGGCGTTCAGTCGATCATCGACGCTGGTTATCTGGCCGCTTTGGATGTCTATGGCTATGTCGAGCAGGGCGTTGAGGTCTGTTTCCCGCAGATTGGCCGCGTCCTATTCTTGGATGCGCGCACCATGCCGCGGGCGATTGTGCCGCTGGAGGCCACTGTGAGGGATGGCATGACCTGCGTCACCCTGAACAGTCCAGGTTCGCTGGTTCTGCTGCCCAACTGATAAACTTAATCACAGAGGACGCCGCCGATGATTATGACTCGGTGTCCTCTGTGTCCTCTGTGGTAAAAAAACCCAAATCAATTTACCTAAGCTCCCCCTTAAAATTCCCCGGCGAGTCTGCTAAAATCCCAAGTCAGCTTAACTTAGGGGAATACGATCCTTGAGACAGCTTGACAAAGAACTCGCAAAACTGATCCATCAAGCTATCCAAAACGCGCAGACGGCCGGCGACCTGCCCCAGTTTGAGATTCCCGCCATTGAGGTCACCCGGCCCAAGCGCAAGGGACAAGGCGATCTGTCCTATCCAGCGATGCAGCTGGCGAGATTGGCGCGCAAAAATCCGCTTGATATTGCCAAAATAATTAAGACGCATCTGCCCGATCTCCCCGCCTTCGATAAAATCGAGGTCGCGCCGCCTGGATTCGTCAACGGCTTCCTGTCCAATCATTACCTGAACGAACAAGTCGATCTCATCATCCAAAAAGGCGAATCCGTCTTCCAGCTGGACATCGGCCACGGCAAAAAAGCGCAGGTCGAATTTGTCAGCGCCAATCCCAGCGGGCCCATCACCATCGGCCATACCCGCAATGCCGTAGTTGGCGACACCATGGCGCGCCTGCTGGAAGCGGCCGGCTACGACGTCCAGCGCGAATACTATTACAACAACGCTGGCAACCAGATGACCACACTCGGCAAAAGCCTGATGCAGCGATATAAACAGCAGCTTGGCCAAGCCGTCGACTTCCCCGCCGATTATTATCAAGGCGATTATCTAATGGACATCGCCCAAGAACTGGTCGAAGCGCATGGCGATTCCCTGCAAGACAAAAGCTGGGGGTATTTCAAGAACATTGCCGAATCCCGTATGTTTGACTGGATTAAACAATCGCTGGCCGCTATCGATATCCACCACGACGCCTTTTTCAATGAGACCAGCCTGTTCGAATCCGAAGAAATCTGGCAGGTGTTGGAAGCCTTGCGGGATAACGGCTGTATCTATGAATCGGCCTATCGGGAAGGCGCCAGCGATGAAGAAATTGCCGACGTCACCGCCAAGGGCTATCAGCCGGCGACCTGGTTCAGAAGCTCCCAATTCGGCGACGAAAAAGACCGCGTGATGGTCAAAAGCGACGGCCAGCCGACCTATACCCTGCCCGACATCGCCTATCATCAGGACAAGCTGAAGCGCGGCTTTGACATCGCCATCAACATCCTCGGCGCCGATCACTTTTCACAGGCGGCCGTGGTGCGGCATGGCATCCGCGCTCTCAAGATGAACCCCGATCCCATTCATATCATCTTTATCCAGATGGTGCGCGCCGTTCGCTGGAATGAGGAAACAGGCGGCTATGAAACGGTGAAGCAGTCCAAACGCGCCGGCAATTTTGATACCCTGGATGACCTGGTTGAGATGACCAGCGCCGACGCCGTTCGCTATCACATGCTGGCGCGTAGTCCCCATTCACAGCTTGATTTTGACGTGGATGAGGCTGTCGCGCAGTCCAACGAGAATCCAGTCTACTATATTCAGAACGCCCATGTGCGCTGCGCCGGCATTCTGCGCGAGGCGGCCGCGCGCGGGCTTGACGACAATGACGCTGATTTGAGCTTGCTGGGCGAGCCAGAACGCGGGTTTATTCGCCAGGCCATGGGAATCCTGAACGTCATCGAGCAGGCCGTCGCCGCTTATGAGCCGCATAAGATCGCCTTTTTCGCCCATGACCTGGCCGGCGCCTTTCATCCCATGTATGACCGCGTGCGGGTCCTGCACAGCGAAGTTCCAGAAGATCTCGCCAAAGCCCGTCTGCGCTTTTATCGGGCGGCCAGGATCATCTTTCAGCATTTGCTGCGGCTGATGGGCATGTCGGCGCCAGAGCGGATGTAAGCGGCGCAAAATCAAAACCGAAAGGAAGCGAAATGGGACTCAAACCCGACCATTGGATTAAAAAAATGGCACGCGAACACGGCATGATTGAACCCTTTGCCGCCGAACAGGTGCGCCAGGACGTCATCAGCTACGGCGTATCCTCCTATGGCTATGACCTGCGCGTCTCCGACGAATTCAAAATCTTCACCAACGTCTATTCGGCCATCGTCGACCCGAAAAACTTCGCCGCCAGTTCCTTCGTTGACTTTCGCGGCGATGTATGCGTCATCCCGCCCAATTCCTTTGCCTTGGCGCGTTCAGTCGAGTATTTTCGCATCCCCCGCACAGTATTAACCGTCTGTCTGGGGAAATCGACCTACGCCCGCTGCGGCCTGATTGTCAATGTGACCCCCTTTGAACCCGAATGGGAGGGCTTTGTCACGCTCGAAATCAGCAACACGACCCCCCTGCCGGCCAAGGTCTATGCCAACGAAGGACTGGCGCAAGTGCTGTTCTTTGAAGCGGACGAAAGCTGCGAGCAGTCTTATGCCGACAAAAAAGGCAAATACCAAGGCCAAGCAGGCGTCACACCGCCGCGGCTGTAGCCAGAATCTCGGCCTTGACGCCGCCTGGCCATCTGGCTATACTCTTCATACATGCAGGGCGATTAGCTCAATTGGTTAGAGCGTCCGGTTTACACCCGGGAGGTTATAAGTTCGAGTCTTATATCGCCCACAAGCAAACCCAAAAGACCGATCCCAAAAGCGAAAACTGCGACCTTTGAGTCGCCATTCCGACTCGCAAACAGGGTATAAAGAGCCTGAACAGCATAGAGGCGAAATGTTTATGCGCGAAAAAGTTTTGCTTTCGCGCACAAAACGCGCACAAAACCAATTCCGCTTCAGATGAGGCCCGCCAGGTCAGCGAAATGGCGCGGCATAACGTGGCGCAAAATGGCGGATTTTGTCGCAGTTTTGGCGGTCATTCTTGACTCTTTTCTGTTGATTGTCTACAATATGACAAAATGAACAGCGATGAAGAGCCAATGTCCCGCACGAAACATCATATCCTCGACGTACGCGGCCTGCGAACCTATTTTGCCCTTGAAGAAGGCACGCTCAAGGCCGTCGACGGCGTCGATTTTACGATTGGCGCCAACCAAACCGTCGGCATCATCGGCGAATCCGGCTCCGGCAAAAGCGTCACCGCCCAGTCCATCCTGCAAATTGTGCCGCCGCCAGGCGCCATCCAATCAGGCGAGATCATCCTGCATCGGAGCCATGGCGAAAAAACCGACCTGGCCAAGCTCGACCCGCGCGGCCGCGAAATCCGCGCCATCCGCGGCAAAGAAATCTCAATGGTCTTCCAAGAGCCGATGACCAGCCTGTCCCCAGTGCATACCATCGGCGACCAGATTGTCGAGGCGATTCGGCTGCACATCACCCGCAGCAAAGGCCAGGCCAAAGAACTGGCGCTGGATATGATTAACCGCGTCGGCATTTCCAACCCCAAACAGCGTTTTAATGAATATCCCCATCAACTTTCCGGCGGCATGCGGCAGCGGGCGATGATCGCTATGGCCCTGTCTTGCAGTCCATCGCTGCTGATCGCCGATGAGCCGACGACGGCGCTGGACGTCACCGTGCAGGCGCAGATTTTGGAACTGATGAAGGAGCTTCAGGAACAGTTCGGCATGGCGATTATGTACATCACCCACGACTTGGGGGTCATTGCCGAAATTGCCGATGAGGTCAATGTCATGTACTTGGGGCGCGTGGTGGAACGGGCTTCCACGATTGAACTGTTCAAAAATCCACTGCATCCCTACACCCAGCGCTTGCTCAAATCCATCCCGCGGCTTGGCGGCCGTGGACGGCGGCGGCTGGACGCTATTCGCGGCAATGTTCCCATCCCGCTCAATCCGCCGCGGCAGTGCGGTTTTGCCTCGCGTTGTGATGAATTCATCGCCGGTCAATGCGACGCCGCTGTGCCAGCTTTGGTCAATATGGGGAACGAGCATTACCTGCGCTGTTACCTGCACAATGAAGAAAGCGAGCCGGCCTATGCCTGAACCACAGCATGAGGACAAGCAAATTGGCGGCGTCTTGCTTGAAGTCCGAAACCTTAAGAAGCACTTTCCTATCGAAAAAGGCTTTTTCCGAACGGTGCAGGGCCACATCAAAGCCGTCGATGACGTCAGCTTTGTCATCCGCGAGGGCGAAACCTTTGGCCTGGTCGGTGAATCGGGCAGCGGCAAGACCACATTGGGACGCTGCATTGTCCGCGGCATCGCGCCGACCGCCGGCCAGATTTTCTTCCGTTTGCCCGACGGCAGTGAAGTCGACCTGGCCAGCATCGACAAGCGCGGCCTGCGGAATGTCCGTCGGCATTTTCACATGATCTTCCAAGACCCCTATTCCTCGCTTGACCCCCGCATGACCGTCCTGGACATCATCGCCGAGCCGATTCGGAACAACAAAATCCTCTCCGACTCGCGCGAAATACAGGAACGGGTGATGGAGTTGATGGATGTCGTCGGCTTGGAGATGCGTCATCTCAATCGCTATCCGCACGCTTTTTCCGGCGGCCAGCGTCAGCGCATCGGCATTGCGCGGTCTTTGGCGCCCAATCCGCGTCTTATCGTCTGCGATGAAGCGGTGTCGGCGCTGGATGTTTCGATCCAGGCGCAGATTTTGAACCTGCTCGAAGATCTGCAAGAGGAATACAACCTGACCTTTCTGTTCATCGCCCATGACCTGACGGTGGTCGAACACATCGCTGACCGCGTGGGCGTCATGTACGTCGGCCAACTGGTCGAAATGGCCAGCGCCGAAGACCTCTTCGCCCAGCCCAAACATCCCTACACCGAAGCTCTGCTTTCGGCCGTGCCGACGACCGACCCCGAAATTAAAATGGATCGGATCATTCTGCCGGGCGAAGTCGCCAACCCAGCCGCCCCGCCCGCCGGCTGTTACTTTCATCCCCGCTGTCGATATGCCCAGGACATCTGCAAGACCGACAAACCAGCCTGGCGGGAAGTCCAGGCCGGGCATTACGCCGCCTGCCATTTTGCCGACGAACTGGATTTGCATGGGGTTGAATAATACCGCTTATGGATTTTCTGCTGGCCTTTACCCTGTTCGCCATTATGGCCGCCGCTATCATCGCCGCCGTGATTGTCCGCTCCACCCGCCGCGCCGCCGCAGCCGCCATCACCCGCCATTTCAAGGCAGCCGAATACATCCTGGCGCATCATCAGCCGCCGCTGACATGGCAGACGCCGCCTTGGCGAAAACGTCTTTTCAGCCAGTCACCGCGCCAAAACACCCCTGCGGACATGCTAACGCGGCTGGATGAGCTTATCCGATTCTTTGAACACAGTCCCTTTTTTGAGGACGAATGGACGCGCCAGCAGCTTTTGACGCAATTAGACCAGGAACGTCAGAATTGGGAAATTTCGCTTCCGCACGAATGAAAGCCTGAACGCTATTCCAGCTTCAGCGCAGCCCACATCCCCAGCTTCGGAATAATCGCCGCGCTGCCTGATTCTGTGATGCGGCAGTCGACCGTCTGCGGGTCATGGTCGGGTGAATAGAGCGTCGCCGCCGAAAAAGTTCGGCCAAGCATACCTTCGGCAATCGTCACTGTGATATTCTGCAAGGTCGCATAGCGGTCAGTTTCGGGATCGTAATGGCTGTTCAGCAGATGGCAAATCAGAGGCGAGTCTGGCGCATTCGGCTTGTGCCGCGGCAGAACAGTGACGTTTTTGGCGCCGTCGACTTGAATATCCGCGCCAACCCGTTCCAGCAGGTCATCGACAGTCGTCCAGGTCACCAGACGCTCGCCGCAGCTTTGCAGTTTGGCCTCTTGGGCGGCCGTCAGATGCGAAGGTTCAAAGCGCACCACCGCGCGGCAGTCCGACAAATCGGCTTCCAGCAAATCATCCAGCACCCAGTCATCGCCGGCAATGATGAGACGATAGGGAAAATTGGCTTTGGCAAGCGCAATGCTGGCTTTGACCAAATCCGTTTTGGGCGCAGTCCGATTCTGCCCGCCCAGATGGCCGCCGCTCAACTGATCGCCAAGATACTGCCGAACAGCCAGGTTGCTGAAGATCAGCGCCGCCGATGCCACCGATTCATAGCCGTCAAAAAGTTCGGGATAGGCGCGCACAAAATGATACAGCGGCTCATAATCGCCGGGCTTGCTGTAATACCAGCGGTCAGGCTCGCCGGCGACGCGCATCGTCCACATCTTGACCGGCGCCATAAACACATGGCCAAAAGCATAAGCCTGGGCGATCCACAGACGAATATGTCCCGGGCGGTCACAAATGCGATAAGGCTCAAAGGCGCGCGGAATCCCGGTGATGGCCACCAAGCGATCCAGCGCGTCCGCCAGTTTGAAGGTGTAGATGGGCTCCGTTGGAAAAATTTCAGTTTCCGGCGGCTGATATTCCATCTCATTGGTATAAAAATCATGGGCATCGACCGCGTACATGAACTCGGCCCAATAATAGGGCGAATTGGAACTCATGGGAACATCATCGCCAAACTGCTGGGCATAACGTTTGAATTCGCGGAACAGGCCACTGACTTCCTGCCATTGATAATCGAAGTATTCGCCGGCGAGGGGGATAACCGGCGGGAAAGCGAGTATCTGGGCGCGGTACTGTTCGTCGGTGATGCCTTGCCCCAGCAGAAATTGGCGGTAGTCAAAGGCCGCCAGGTCATCAATCCCATGAAACTGCAAATCCTCTTCGTTCAGATGCGTCTGGAGATATTGACGGAATCCCGCCAGGCAATGCGCGCAGAAGCAGCCGCCATAACGAGCATTCAGCGCGCCAATCGTCGGGATGGCCGAATCAATCATCAGCCAATCGCTGCCAGCCTGCATGACCCGCCGCAGCTGGTACATCAGATAATGACGATAGCCGGGCGCGTTGGTGCAGTAATGATAGGCTGGATGCCCTTTATAGCGATGTGTCCACCAGGTGACCGCCGGTTGGTCATTCAAGTCGCGGACGGTCGATTCCATAAAATTGGAATCATAATCGATCATGCCCATCCAGTCGGCGTCCAGTTCGACGCGCCCCTGAAACTTGGCGTGACAGCGATGCGCCTCATCCACGTCGCGCATCATCTCCTCATCTGGCGGCAGCCCGCGGCGGTCGGGTTCGGGCAGGAATCCCCAGGCCAGGCCCGTCGCCCGATAACGCCGGTAATCTTCCATGCTGCACGGCCGGGTAATCAGCGCATCAGAACGTTTGAGTGTCATCAAATTCCCTCACAATCTGCGAAAGCTGGTGTAATACGCGCCAAGTTGACGCCCTTGAGTCTCATCCGTCAGCCGAGTCTGCGCTTTGCATTTGCCGGCCGGCAATTCCAGCCTGAAGCTGGCCGCCGTATCCTGCTCACAGACCGCCTGCGCGCGCCGTTTATTTCCAATTTCAAGCTCCGCCCTGACAATCCCCATCGGCAGATTGGCTTCAAGCGGATAAGACCGAAGCTCAATCTCGTACTCGCCGGCCGCGACAATATCGATCATCCAAAAGCCATTGGCATCATAGGCCGGGTCGCCAATCCAGGCTTGCATCCATGGCACTTGGCCTTGGGTTGGATGCCAGTCGCGCGCCGACAAAAGGACTGGATTTTCCTGTCTGGCGCCAACCGGCACATAGACATACTCGGCAAACGCGCTTTGCAGGTCGTCCCACCAAGCCTCATAGTCGCGGCGCAGGGCAGCGACAATCTGCAGAAAATCGGGCGCAATATCGCGGGTTTGTCCTCTGTCGACGTTCACATCGTACAGTTCCTCGCCATTTATCAGCCGCCAAGGCCCGTTCATCACCGCGCAATGATGCCATTTCCGCGGCTGGTCGGGCTGGAGATGCACGCATACCGAACGCGCGGGCAGCGCGGCCTCTTCATCCTGCAAACAGGCGGCCAGGCTTAGGCCGTCAAAATCAGACACGGACTCGATTTCCAGGCGGCACAAATCGATCAAAGTCGGCAGAATATCAATATGCGCCGTCAACGCGGTGATTTTTTTGGCGGACAGGGTCTTGCGCCAGCGCAGGAAAAAGCTGACCTGATGGCCGCCGTCATACACCGAGCCTTTTTTGCCGCGCAGCCCAGCGTTGTATCCCTCGCCTGTCGCCGGGTCAAAGCCAGCCGCCGTCCCGTGGTCAGCCGTAAAGATGACAATGGTATTCTCGTCCAGGCCAAGCTGCTCCAGCCGACCAAACAGCCGACCGACATTTTCGTCGAAATTGGCGATCATGCCATAAAAATGGGCGCGGTCTTCGGCAATGCCCTGTGCCTTGTAGGGCGCGGCATAGGAATCCGGCACAATGAAAGGCGCGTGCATGGCATTTGTGGCCAGATAGACGAAAAAGGGCCGCCGCTGATTGGTTTCGATGAAATTGAGCGCCGCCTGAAAGAAAACATCGGTACAGTAACCCTCGCACTGTTCGGCGCGGCCATCGCGAAAATAGCTGTCATCGATGTAATTGTTGCCCCAATAATCCGGCAGTTCGCCCACCCCGCCGCCGCGATGACAAAGAACTTCGTCAAAGCCGCGGCGCTGTGGCGCAAACGGATAATTGTCACCCAGATGCCATTTGCCGAACATCGCCGTTCGATAGCTATTTTCCGCAAAAATATCGGCCATCGTCACCGCATCGGGATGCAGCAGATGCCGTCCCTGAATAACATGCCAAACTCCATTGCGGCTGGCGTATTGGCTGGTCAGCAGGGCCGCCCGCGACGGCGAACAGAGAGGGTCGTGATGGTGATTGTCCAGTTGGACGCTTTCCCGCGCCATTCGGTCAAGATGAGGCGTCTTCAGCGTCGGATGGCCATGACAGCCAAGATCGCCATAGCCCTGGTCATCGGTGATCAGCAGGATGACGTTGGGATGCCGCGCCATGCAAGCCCTCCGCGCCAGGCCAAAATCAGACGAAGGCCGCGGGCAGATTGCCGCGTTCCCAGCGAATGATGAAATCCCAAGGCTCATCAATGGCCGCCAGGCCCAGGCCGTCGCGGCCCTGCTGAATGGCATGGAAGCTGTACGTGGTCACATGGCTCAAGCCCCAACTCAAGCCGGACAGCGGTTCGGTATTGCGCGCACCGTCAACGCGGTAGGCGCCGGCGGCCTGCGGAGGCGCTGTCACCGTGGATTTGATCTCAAAGTTGAGGCCGTCGGCGGCAAATTGAATCGTGTCCTTCTCGGGTCCGCAGCGAGTCAAAAGTCCGCCCACGCCGCCGCGGTAATTCCAGACCATAACTTCGTGACCGCTGTTGGAAATCGGATTGGC
This sequence comes from Phototrophicaceae bacterium, assembly GCA_965243795.1. Classification (GTDB taxonomy): domain Bacteria; phylum Chloroflexota; class Anaerolineae; order Aggregatilineales; family Phototrophicaceae; genus UBA6055. The sequence goes on from OZ251576.1 coordinate 183,453, forward strand.
TGGAGATTTGACATAAGGGCCAAGCGGGTCATCAGCAACCGCCGCCCCCCATTTGGATTCCATATTGCTGTGGCCGATACCCTCGCCCTTGTAGTAGAGCCAATACTTGTTTTCCCGAAACAGCAGCGCCGGGTCATGCACGCGCAGGCTGTCCCAAGTTCCCTTGACGGTCGCCTGTTCTGGGTGGGCGCGTTCGTCCACTTCGCCCGATTCATCGGGTTCAACAATCGGCGCCGGGCTTTTGGTCCAGGGGCCATCAGGCGAATCGGCCCAGGCAATCGCAATCGATTCGGGCGTGCAGCGATAGCTTGGCGAAGTCGTCACCTGATAGACTAGATAATAGCGGCCCTCATGCGCCAGCACATCGGGGGTAAAGACGCTGCGCTCGTCATAGCTGCCTTGCGGGCCGCGCGTCACGGCAGGCCCTTGCTCTTCCCACAAATGACCATCTTCGGAGGCGGCGTACCAGACATCGGCCAAATCCCAGGGGACGGCCGGCAATGTGTCTGTCGCCCGCTCATGTCCCACCGGCGGACAAGGCGGCGCGGCGCGGGTGTACCAGACATAGTAGAGATCATCGGCGCGGATGATGCAGCTGGGATCGCGGCGGACGACGCCTTTTTCATAGCCCAAGCCCTGAATCGGCATATAGCGAAACTTGGCGAACCAGGGATTTTCCTTGTCTGGCCGCTCGAAACGGCGCATGGCCGCGCTTTGAGTCATAGCAGATCCCCTTTGAAAAACACAGCGGCCCAGCCAGCCGGCCAGGCCGCCATGCGAACTTCATTTCGCGTTGGATTAGCTGCCGCCCTCAAAGTACCATTGTTCGGGCATGAACATGACCCACTGGCGGTAGGTCCAACTCCATTGCCCGGTGGTGTCATTGGGAGGCGTGTTCTTCAGGTTATTGCGGAAGAGCAGCGGCTGCGGCGGACGCTGTATCGTGCCGATTTGATACAGGCCGCCCATCGACAGATTGTAGAACTCTTGGCAAAGCGCCTGCCATTCGTCGGTGGCATAGGGCGCCTCCAGGCAGGCTTCGCCGGCCGCCCACAGGTCTTTGATTTCCTGCGGTGGCTCTTCACCAACTTCCTCTTCCGGCGGCTCTTCGCCTTCTTCTGGCTGATTTTGCAGCCATTGACGCCACAGATGACCAGAAGCGCGGGCGCCCCAGTGCGGACGCATATTCGCCAGACCGTTGGCCGTTTCGCCAATATCCAGCATGTCCGTCCCCCAGGCCGCCAGATCAACTTTGTTGCTGTCGCGCAGGTCGCGATACAAATCAAGCCCGATCTGCTTATAGTTGGTCTTGACGCCAACCTCATTCCAGTAGTCGGTGATCAACTCACCGATTTTCTTCCAGGCATCTTCGGGCACCTGGACTTGGAAATTGAGGAAGAGCGTTTCACCATCCGGCCGCAGACGGAAGCCATCGGCATCGCGTTGGTCAAGCCCCATTTCATCAAGCAGCTGATTGGCCAAATCGGGATCATACTGGGCATAGTGTCCGGACATCCAGGGTTCGTAGAACGCCGACGTCGGCACTGGCGAGTTTTGTGACGGATTCGCCAAGCCGAAGTAGACCAGTTCGTTGATTTCCTCGCGGTTGATAGCGACCGACATCGCCTGACGGAAACGAACATCCCAGAAAATCTCGCGCAAGGGCAGATTCGGGGTGTCATCGTCAATCATCGCCGTGAAGTTGAACATCACGGAATACTCGTTGCCGCGGCTGTATTCGGCCAGCGCGGTTCGATAGTCGCCGGCTTCCTCGTTCTCGCGATAGGTGGGGAAACTCAAGAGCGTCCCCCAGCCAAAGTGCGTGTATTCCCCGGCAATCGCCTTCAAATCCTGAACTTGCAGATCTTCGACCAGGATGCGGCGCAGCGTGTCGGTGTAAGGCAACTGGTTGCCGGCCGTGTCGACCTTGAAGAAGTAGGGATTGCGCTCATAGAGCTTGTTGCCGAAGGTGTCTTCGCTGACAAAGACGAAGGTATTCAGCGTCGGCGCGTAGGGATCGGTTTCTGAACCCAGATTCCAGGTGAATTGGTAGGGTGACATCTTGGCGTTGAACATCTGCACCCAGCTTTCATAGCCCTGTTCATCGGCCAGTTCATCAGCATCGGGGTTGTAGTCGATGTGGAACTGCTGGAAGTAATGCGCCGGGCGGAAGCCGCGGTTGCCGACTTCGCTGCCCAAAGCAATCGATAGAGTCGGACGCGGTTCATCGTAGGTATAGCGCACAGTCGTTTCGTCAATGACTTCAAACTGCGGCAGCTGGCCGTTGACGGCCCAGGGGCCGCCTGGCGACGGTGTCACATCGCTGTTGCCCAGCACATCTTCAAAGTAGAAGCGGAAGTCTTCGGCGGTGAAGGGTTCGCCGTCCGACCATTTATGCCCTTCGCGCAGGTGAATGGTGAAGGTGGTCTGGTCGTCGGAGATTTCAAAGGCTTGGGCGATGTTGGGGATGATGGTTTGCAGGTCGGTATCAATCGTCAGCAGCTTTTGCAGGCGCATCTCCAGCACATCCCAGCCACAGCAGGTCGGGCTGGTCGAAGGGCCAGCAAGCTCGCCGCCGTATTCGCCAACAGTTTCCAAAGGCTGGACGACGACTGGCTGCGCTGGCAGACGCTCCTCGACCGGCGGCAGTTCCCCAGCGGCGACCTTTTCGGCCAGCATCGGCGCTTCGCCCCAGCTGTCAATCGAATCGCCGGTGGCGGCCGCATAGGCATCAAGACTGGCATACTGCGACGGGTAGACCCTTTCGCCCATATCCTGCGCCAGCGTCCCCGCGGACATGACGGCTGCTGCGATGAGTAACAAAATAAGAACGCGTTTCATCGGATAATTCCTCTCATCAATGCGTTAGAAACGAATTTCGATGGGCATTGCATCTTGGCTTGTTCACCTCCTGTGGTCTATTTTATCTCATACGGCACCAGCGCATCCCAATCAAACTGGACGCCATGCCCAGGCGCGTTGGGCGCGGCCATGATGCCATCCTTCAGCTTGGGCGGATTTTTCATATACCGCTCCAGGCCAAAGCCATGCACTTCCAAAAAGGACGCGTTGGGGATCGCCGCCAGCAGATGCAGATGAAGCTCATGGACGCCGTGCGACGTGACCGGCAGATTGTGGGCATAGGCCAGCTTGGCGACGCGCATCCAGTTGGTGATGCCGCCGATGTTGGAGACGTCTGGTTCGGGAAAGGCGATTTGGCCGATTTCAATGATATGCCGAAATTCATAAATCGTATGCAGATTCTCGCCCGATGCGACCGGCAGACCGCCTTCGCGCGCAATACGCGCCATGCCCGGATAGTCGTCGGGTATTGTCGGCTCTTCCAGCCAATAGACATCATATTCGCGGAACTTGCGGGCGGCGCGGATGGCCTGCTCGACCGTCCAGCGCATATTAGCATCGATCATCAGCGGCATATCGGGCCCAATGCACTCGCGGACGGCGCATACCCGTTCCAGGTCTTCGGAGAGTCTGTTGCGGCCGACTTTTATTTTGATGGCGCGAAAGCCTTTGGCGAGGTTGCGGCGCGTCTGTTCGATCAATTCCTTCGGGCCCAGCTGCAAATCAATGCCGCCGGCATAAGCCCGCGCCTGGCCAGAATAACCGCCCAGCAGCTTCCAGAGCGGTTTGTTTTCCTGATGTCCCTTGAGGTCCCATAAAGCAATGTCAACCGCCGACATGGCAAAGGCAGCCAGCCCGCCGCGCCCGACATAGTGCAGATGCCACCACATCCGTTCCCAAATGGCGTCAATGCGGTCAGCGTCGGCCTGCAGCAGCAGTGGCTTGAGTTCGCGCTGGACAAGCGACTGTATCGCCGCGCCGCCGCGCCCAATCGTATAGGTATAGCCACAGCCCTTCAGCCCGCATTCGGTCTGCAAAATCACCATGACAACTTCAAAGCAGGTATGGACGCCGTGCGTGGCATCGGTCATGGCATGATTCAAGGGCAGGATGTAATGTCGGCTTTCCATGTTTTTGATGATCATGCCCATAATCGTCCTCGATGCCGTCGGCGGCGAACAAAAGATATTGAAAGAATATAAAATCTGTAAAAAATTGTCAAGTGTCCATTGTTGACAATCTGCAATTTCGCTTTTACAATGTTTGAAACTGCACTGGCAAATGATGTGCTGACTGCAAAAATGCTGAAATAGATTCGCGTTCGCAAAGGCGCCGGCTAATGAGACAGTATATTTTCCAACGTCTGTTTTATATGGTCTTTCTGGTGTGGCTGGTCTCGCTTGTTACCTTTTTCATTATTGAACTGCCGCCGGGGGATTACCTGGCCACTTTAATTTCCAAGCTAGAGCAGAATTCGGGTGAGCAGCTTAGCGAGGACATTCTTGAAGGTTATCGCCGGCAGTTTGGGCTGGATTTGCCGTCGCACGAGCGTTATTTCAAATGGTTCGGTCAGGTCTTGCAAGGCGATTTTGGCTTTTCATTCGAATACCAAAAACCGGTGCGCGATATAATCGGCGAACGGCTGGCGCTGACCTTCACTATCGCCATCATCAGCGCCATCTTCGTCTATGCGGTCGCTATTCCCATCGGCATTTATTCAGCGACTCACCAGTATTCCCTCGCCGATTATGTGGTTTCAATCGTAGGTTTTATCGGACTGGCGATCCCCAATTTTATGCTAGCGCTTATTCTTATGTACATCGCCTTCAAGCACTTCGGCCTTAACCTGACCGGTCTGTTTTCACCTCCGTATCTGGCTGCGCCCTGGAGTTGGGCGAAGGTTGGCGATTTGCTGTTTCACCTGCCCGTCCCAGTGATTGTTCTCGGCACCGGCGGCACGGCCGGGATGATTCGGGTGCTACGCGGCACGCTGCTCGATGAACTCAACAAACAATACGTCATCACCGCCCGCAGCAAAGGCGTCGGCGAAGTCAAGCTGCTCTTCAAATATCCGGTGCGGGTAGCCTTGAATCCGATTGTCAGCAGTTTCGCCTGGCTTTTTCCATCTTTGGTTTCCGGCGGCACAATCACAGCCATCGTGCTGGGTTTGCCGACAGCCGGACCGATGCTGTACCGCGCTATGGTTGCTCAAGATACCTTTTTGGCGGCAACTCTGCTGCTGTTTGTCATTATTCTCACGGTGATTGGCGTAGCGGTTTCTGACATCCTGCTAAGCGTGGTTGATCCGCGCATTCGAATGGAACGGAGCATGAATTGATGAGGACGGCGCCATGCTGCGGAGAATAGGCTTAAAACGACGAAAAACACCGTCAAAATCAGAATCGACTGTCTATGACGAAGATTACTATCTGGCCTCGCAATGGCAGTTGGTCTGGCGCAAGTTCCGTCGTCACCGTTTGGCGATGCCCTCGCTGGCCGTCCTCCTCTTCTTGTATTCGCTGGCGATTTTTCCTGAATTTCTTGCCATCAACGACCATCATAAGCGCCATGTCAGCTATGTCAAAGCGCCGCCGCATACCCTGCATTTTATCGACGAGGAGGGCCAATTCCATCCAGTTCCCTTCATCTATGAACTCAAGCAGGAACTGGATATGGATACATTGCAGCGGCATTACACTGAAGACACCTCAAAGCGCTATCATCTGAAGTTCTTTGTCGAAGGCGAGCCTTATCGATTATTGGGCCTTTTCGACACCAGCATTCATCTAGTGGGCGTCGATGAGCCAGCGGTCTACTTTCCCTTCGGCACTGACGAGCAAGGGCGCGACCTCTATTCGCGGACGATTCATGCCGCGCGGATTTCGCTTTTGATTGGCTTGATTGCCGCGGCGGTCAGCTTTTGTTTAGGCTGTCTGATTGGCGGCATCTCCGGCTATTTTGGCGGCACGGTTGATTTAGTGATTCAACGTTTGATTGAATTCCTCATCCCGATCCCCCATATTCCTCTTTGGATCGCCTTGGCCGCTTCCTTGCCGGCGGATTGGTCTTCAACCCAGCAGTATTTCAGCATCACTACCGTATTGGCTTTCATCAGCTGGCCCTGGATGGCGCGGGCGATACGCGGCAAACTGCTGGAACTGCGCGAGGCCGATTTTGTCATGGCCGCCCGCATTTCCAACACGAGCGACATGGAGATTATCATCAAACACTTATTGCCCTCTTTTGCCAGCTTCTTAATTGTTGTGCTTAGCCTCGGTGTTCCAGGTATGATCCTGGCGGAAACGGCGCTTAGCTTCCTTGCGCTTGGCATCCGCTCGCCCGACGTCAGCTGGGGCGTTTTATTGCAGGACGCCCAAAATGTCCGCGCCCTAAGCCAAAGCCCGTGGCTGCTGATTCCAGGATTGTTTGTGATCGTCACCGTCTTGAGTTTTAATTTTCTCGGCGATGGCCTGCGCGACGCCGCCGATCCCTATAAACAGTAAACAAGGTCAAAGGACAAGATGACAGCCTTCGAGATTTATCGGACATTGCCAGAGCAGATTGCCGCCCGACTCCAGCGCGAAGTGCTTTCGAGCAAGCTCAAGCCGGGCGACCCGCTGCGCGAGATGGATTTGTCGGAGCGATTCGGGGTCAGCCGCGGACCTATCCGCGAGGCCTTTCGCCAGCTGACCCAGCAAGGCCTGCTCGTCCTGGAGCCTAACAAAGGCGTTCGCGTCGCCCAAAACCCAAGCGTCGAAGTTCGTCCGCTCGTCGTCCAGCTTCGCCGCAAAATCGAAACCTTTGTCCTCGACAGCATTTTTGACCGCATTACTGCCGATGACCTGGCTGTATGGGATGACATCCTGGCCGATATCAAGACCGCCTGCGAATCCAATGACGTGGATGCCCTGACCGAACATGACCTGCGCTTTCATCAGGCGATTATCCAAAGCCACGACGACAAAGACCTGTTCACGCTCTGGCAGCCGATTATGATGCGGATGCTGATGCACTATAATCGACTTGATGACATCATGGAAAGTTACCGCGAACACAAACGAATCCTTGACGCGATCCATAGCGGACAAAAAGCGGAAGCGATCCGCGCTTTGGAAGCCAATATCCAGTAGCGACGTTCGGCCGCAAAATCGGCGGCAGACAGGAAGACGCCATGACGCAAGCCGTTTTTTATGAAGGCCATCGGCAGATACGGCTGGGCGAGCAGACCCCGATTGCGCCCGGCGATGACGAAGTCCAGTTAAAAGTCTCGCACTGCGGCATCTGCGGCACTGACCTGCATATCTTCCACGGCGCGATGGATCAACGGGTCACCATGCCGCAGGTGCTTGGCCACGAGATGTCGGGGACGATACACCGATGCGGCGCGGCCGTCGAAGATTTCAAGATTGGCGAGCGGGTGACGGTCATGCCGCTGACACCCTGCGGCGCTTGTCCGGCCTGCGCGGCTGGTCATCAGCACATCTGCCATCATCTCAAGTTCCTGGGCATTGATACACCCGGCGCCTTCCAAACCCGCTGGACTGTCCCGGCCAACACCGTCTATCGCCTGCCGAATAACCTGTCGCTGAAACACGGCGCGATGATTGAGCCGCTGGCGGTGGCCTGCCATGATGTGCGTTTGGCCGCCGTCCAGGAAGGCGACCGCGTGGTGGTCCTGGGCGGCGGGCCGATTGGCGTACTGGTCGCGTTGGTGGCACAGCAGGCCGGCGCCGATGTCATCCTGTCCGAAATCAACCCTTACCGCGTCGAATTGGCGCGAAGCCTTGGCATGGAAGCCGTCAATCCGCAGGAAACCGATTTGACTGCGCTGGTGATGAACAAGACCGGCCAAGCTGGCGCGGACATCGTGTTTGAGGTGTCAGGATCGCAGGCCGGCGCGTCCATCATGACCGAACTGCTTCGCACGCGCGGCTTGGCAGTGATTGTCGCCATCTTTGCCCAGCCGCCCACAATCGACCTGTTCCGCTTCTTTTGGCGCGAGCTTCGTTTGCAGGGCGTGCGCGTTTATGAGCCGCAGGATTTCACCGCCGCCATCGACCTGGCCGCATCAGGCAGGCTGCCGCTGGATGAACTGATCACCGATATTCGTCCGCTAGGCGCCTTGAAGTCCGGCTTTGAGGACATGGAAAAAGGCGGCCAAGTGATGAAAATACTGCTGGAGCTTTAAGATGAACGTCCTGGACATGTTTCGTTTGGATGGCAAAACGGCGTTGGTGACCGGCGCCCGCCGCGGCATCGGCAAGGCCATGGCGATTGCGCTGGCCGAGGCTGGCGCGGATATTGTGGCCGTCAGCGCCAATATGGAGACATCAGGCAGCCAGATTGAAAAAGCGGTCACGGCCTTGGGGCGAAAGTTTGCCGGCTATTCATGCGATTTTTCCGACCGCGCCGCCCTCTATCGCTTCATCGACCAGACGACCAGCGCTCATCCAGTGATTGACATCCTCATCAACAACGCCGGCGCTGTGCTTCGTGAAGCGGCCGCCCAGCATTCAGATGCCTATTGGGACAAAATCATCGCCGTCAACCTCAACGCGCCATTCGTGCTAAGCCGCGAATTTGGCAAGCGGATGCTGGCGCGCGGCAGCGGTAAAATCATCTTTGTCGCTTCCCTGCTCACCTTTCAGGGCGGCATCACCGTGCCTGGCTATGCGGCCAGCAAGGGCGGCATCGGCCAGCTGACCAAGGCGCTGGCCAATGAATGGGCGGCGCATGGAGTCCAGGTCAACGCCATTGCGCCCGGCTATGTCCGCACCGACGTTACCGAAGCGCTGCAAAATGACCCAGCCCGTTACCAAGCCATTTTGGAGCGAATTCCGGCTGGCCGCTGGGGTGAAATTGAGGATTTCAAGGGCGCGGCGGTTTTCCTGGCCTCGTCGGCCTCTGATTTTGTCAATGGCGAAATCCTGGTTGTCGATGGCGGCTGGATGGGACGCTGATGTTTTAGCCGCGCTTGCCGGCCTGTCCGATGACCGTCGGTCTGTCGGCTTGACTCTGCTCTTTCAAGATCCGCGCTTTCCACGATTCAGGCAGCGTTGTAACGCGCTGGAACCAGGTGTCTTCGCTGTAACGGACGTTGCTGCCCTTGAACTCTGGGCGATTTGCATCGCGGCTAAGGGCGCAGTCAAAGCGAATAATGAAGCAATTTTTGTCCGGGCCGCCGCCAAGCGGGTTGATATGACTCAAGCCCCAGCTAATGCCGCGGCCATCGCCATTGTCCGCAAAGGCATCAGGGCAAAAAGGCCCCGGCGCCACCGGCGGCATCTGCACATGAGCTTTTGGCTCAAAGTTCAAGCCATCGGCGGCGTATTGAACCGTGTCCTTTTCTGGGCCGTCCAAAATCAGCAGGGCCGCAATGCCGTCATAATAGGGCCAGAGCATGGTCTCATGTCCCGAATTGGTCAAGGGATTGAGTTCGGATTTAACATAGGGCCCTTCGGGAGTCTCGGCAATGGCCACCCCCTGCGCCCGCAGCAGATTGCCAGGGCTTTTATCGCGCGGCGCCCCTTTATAATAAACCCAGATTTTCCCCTGATACACCAATGGATAAGGATCATGGATGGCGCAGCTGTCCCATTCGCCGGCCGCGCCTTGCGGAATCACCGGCCGCTCCAGCCGCGTCCAGGGCCCATCCGGCGAATCAGCCCAAGCCATGCTGACATTCACACAGTCATTCTGCCGCCAAATGGTCGTAAAGGTCTGATAATACAGATAATATCGCCCGCCAAAAGCCAAAATATCCGGCGTCGAAAGCGACCGGTCACCATAGCCGCCTTGGGGCGCCCGCGCCACGGCCACCCCCTGCTCCTGCCAATGAAAGCCGTCTTTGGAAGTGGCATAGCAAATATCGGCCAAGTCCCAATCGACAATCGGGATGTCATCGCCGGCCTGGTCGATGCCGGCTGGCCCAACTGGGTCGATTCGCGTCTGCCGCCGCGTGTACCAAACATAATAGGTATCGCCTATCTTCAGCACTTTGGACGGATCGCGCCGCGAAACCGAAAGCTCCGATTCATCCTTGCCGATGCCAGTAATGCGCGAGTATTTGAAGGTGGTATAAAATGGATTGCCAATGTCCTGCGCCGGCGTCCACATATCATAAAGCCGCTCGGTCGCCCTGCTGATGGGCCGGTCAGTCGGCTTTTGCGGCGGCAGACGGCTGGGAAAGGCAGATGGAGATGGATGGGCTTCGTTCATCATTCCCTCGCGAAAATGGCATAGAGACGGCATATCGGATACCATATTGATTGTAGACAATTTGCGAAATCTGTCAACTTTCTCTCGATTGAATCCGTGTTGAGGAGCTTGCATGATGATTGCTGACTATATTGTCGTTGGCGCCGGTTCAGCTGGATGCGCCGTCGCCAGCCGCCTAAGCGAAGACAGCCAGCGCCGCGTCTTGCTGCTGGAAGCCGGCGGCCCCGATGACAGCCCTGATATTCATATCCCCGCCCGCTTTTCCAATCTGTTTCACAGCGATATCGACTGGGATTATGAGACCATTCCGCAGCCCGGCCTGAACAATCGCCGCGAATATGTCCCGCGCGGCAAGGTGTATGGCGGCACCAGTTCCATGAATGCCATGGTCTATCAGCGCGGCCACCCCTCGGATTATGACGCCTGGGCTGAACTTGGCAATGAAGGCTGGAGCTATGCCGACGTGCTGCCCTATTTTAGAAAAATGCAGCATCAGGAACGCGGCGAATCCGAACATCATGGCATCAATGGGCCCATCAATGTAGCCGACCTGCAAGACCCCAATCCGCTAAGTCTGGCCTTTGTCGAAGCCGCGCTGGAACTGGGATTCCAGCCCAACGATGATTTCAACGACGGCGTGCAGGAAGGGTTTGGCCTGTATCAAGTCACCCAGAAAAACGGCTCGCGTCACAGCGCCGCCCGCGGCTATTTGCATCCAGCGCTGGCCCGCGGCAATTTTACGGCTCTGCCATTTGCACAGGTTACTCGTCTTCTGTTCGAAGGGACGCGTTGCATCGGCCTGCGATACATCCATGAGGGCGCAGTCAAAACCGCCCATGCCCGCCAGGAAGTCATTTTGTGCGGCGGCGCCATCAATACCCCACAGCTATTGCTGCTTTCGGGCATTGGGCCGGCCGAGCATCTGGCGCAGTTTGACATTCCCGTCATCAAGGATTTGCCGGGCGTCGGGCAAAATCTGATGGATCACATGCAGGTTCCCCTCGCCTGTCATTGCCAGCGGCCGATTACTCTCGCCGCCAAAGATGAACCCAAGCAGCTTCAGCTTTATCATCAAGACAAAAGGGGCCTGCTGACCTCCAATCTGGGCGAGGCCGGCGGCTTTGCGCGGCTCAATCCACAGGCGCCGGCGCCCGAACTCCAGTATCATTTCGGCCCGGACTGGTTTATCCGTCATGGCTTTCAAAGCCCGTCGGGACATGGCTTCACCATACAGGTCGGACTGGTCAAAACACAGAGCGTCGGTTCGCTGCGGCTGCAATCCAATGACCCCTTGGCGCCGCCGCTCATCGACTTCGCCTGCCTAAGCCATGATGATGACGTCGAGGTTCTGCTGGCGGGCCTCAAACTGGGGCGGAAGATCGCGTCAGCCGCCGCCTTTGATCCTTATCGCGGCGAGGAGTTTCTGCCTGGCGCATCCGTGACATCCGACGCCGACCTCATCCACTACATCCGCGATTTTACGACAACCATCTATCATCCGGCTGGCAGCTGCAAAATGGGGATAGATGACTTGGCTGTGGTCAACAGTCGGCTTCAGGTGCATGGCATCCAAGGCCTGCGGGCGGCCGATGCTTCGATCATGCCCTTTCTCATCAACGCCAATACCAATGCGCCCTGCATGATGATTGGCGAAAAAGCCGCCGATTTAATCCTTAACGAAAACTGACGCCATGAAACCCCTCACAAGCGACAAGCCATTTCTGCCCGGCGAGCCGACGTCTGCCAAGCCCATCGACCGCCCCTTGAGCGCCGCCACCGAACGACTCTATGACAAATGGGGCCGCTTTCAGGATTCGACCAGCGAATTTTATACCACCTTCAAATACAGCCAGGTCAGCGGCATCGGCAAGCAGGCCGGCGTGACCCGCCGCGATCCGACTACCATCCTGCGAATCAACGGGACTTACTATGTCTGGTACACCCGCCGCCAAACGTCCAAAAACCGCGATCCGTCCAACAAGCCGCCGCGTCGCCAGCGCTGGGATACGCCAGTCTTCGATTGGGATTTGGCTGAAATATGGTACGCCACTTCCAGAGATGGCTTTCATTGGCAGGAGCAGGGGCCAGCCGTCCGCCGCGGCCCCAAAGACGCCTATGACGGCCGTTCCGTTTTTACTCCTGATGTGCTGATGGCCGGCGGCAGATTTTACCTCTATTATCAGGCTGTCGATTATCCCTATACCCATCGGACTCGGAATACGATTGGCATGTCCTGGGCCGAATCGCCGCATGGCCCCTGGCATCGGGCTGAATCGCCAGTTTTGATCCCCGGTCAACCAGGCGAATGGCTGGGCGATGATGACTCGGATGAGGTGAGTCGCTATGGCGCCTGGGACAGCCACAAGGTGCATGATCCCTTTATCCTGGCGCGTGACGGGCGATATTGGCTCTATTACAAGGGTCAGCCGATGGGATGGACGACCCGATACTCGCCGGGCATTGCCTGGGGCGCGGCGATTGCCGAACGGCCCGAAGGCCCCTTTGTCAAATCGCCTTTGAACCCAGTGACGAACAGCGGCCACGAGACCTGCCTTTTTCCCTATGGCGAAGGTCTGCTGGCCATCTGCGGGCATGACGGCCCCGAAAAGGACACCATCCAATACGCCGCCGACTGGCTTAACTTTGAGGTCGTCGCCCATGTCACTCTGCCTCCCCTAGCCGCGGGGCCCTTCGCGCCTGATTCATACCGCGGCGGCCGTGACGGCAAGGGCATCACCTGGGGCCTGTCGCATATCGCTACCGAAGAGATGAAGGGCGGTCATTCGTATATCGTCAGATTCGACTGCAATCTGCGCCGCGGCATTGAACGGCCAGGCTATCGCGGCACTAACATTCGCTATCCTGAAGAAGTTTATTTCTCGGCCGATTTGGCATTGAGCGCCGAAAACATGCAAACACTGACCTATGCCGATGAACCTGAACGGCCGCCAGAGACGCGCCCGCGCGCGCGCATCAGCAAAGCCACTCAACGGGTTTATGATATTTATGGGCCCTATAAAGACCAGCACAGCGATTTCTTTTCCGCTTTCAAGTATTCGCGCATCAGCGGCATCGGCAAGGAAAAGGGCGTCACGCGCCGCGATCCCTCAAAAATCATCAAAATTGGCGATACTTATCATGTATGGTACACCCGCCGCCAGACTCAAGAGACTTGGCAAGGCGTCGAGCAGGCCAGCGAAACTCGGCCGGCCTGGGCTTGGGATAGGGCTGACATATGGCGCGCCACTTCCAAAGACGGCTTTCATTGGCAGGAACAGGGCATCGCCGTGCCGCGCGGCCAGCCAGGCGCCTATGACGACCGCTCGGTCTTCACACCCGACATTCTGGCGCATAACGGCAAATACTTCCTCTACTATCAGGTCATCCAGGGCGTCTGGAAACATCGCTCTGTGCATCAGATCGGCATGGCCTGGGCTGAATCGCCGGCGGGACCCTGGACCAAGCTGGAAGGGCCGATACTGCGGCCTGGGCGGCGCGGCGGCTTTGTCGGCGATGACGATGACCCGGACGCTATCGAAAGCTATGGCGACTGGGATTCGCACAAGCTGCATGACCCCTCTATTTTGGAGTACCGCGGGCAGTTCTGGCTGTTTTACAAGGGTGTCCAGTTCGGGCGAACTTACCGCCATGATCTGGGCATCGGCTGGGGAGTGGCGATGGCGGACGACCCGCGCGGCCCCTTCATTAAATCGCCGCTGAATCCGATTTCGAACAGCGGCCACGAGACTTTCCTGTATCCATTTCGCGAGGGGATTGTCGCCGTGACCAGCCACGAAGGCCCTGAAAAAAACACGGTGCAGTATGCGGCGGATGGCCTTCATTTTGATGTTGTCGGCAAGGTGAGCGTGCCGCCGGTCGCCGCTGGGCCCTATGTGCCGGACGCCTTCGCTGACAATGGCGACGGCCGCGGCATCACCTGGGGACTGGCGCATATTCACCACGACCACGACGGGCCGCTGGCCGACAGTTATCTGGTCAGATTCGATTGCAGCTTGAGCCGCGATAAACAGCGGGCCGACTTCTACCGCGCCTGGAATTATCGCTGGCCGGAATCGACCTATTTCAGCCGCGATTTCAGGCTGACTGCCGCCATGAAGGCCGATGCGCTTGAGTTGATGGCGGCCATAGATGAAGATACGCGATGATGCCAATCAATCCTCCAGCCAATCGACTATCCGATCCTGAATGGCTTGGGCGACCAGCGAATTGCCAATCTCGGTGATATGCACGCGGTCATAAAAAAGCTCGCGCTCGCTGTCGCCGAATAAATCGGAAAGTATCATCACATCCTCATCCCCTTCGCTGGCGGCGCGCTGCCGGACAATGCTGTCGACTTCGCGGTAAAGCGCGACGAAATCGGGCTGTTCATCGTCAAGCTCCGCCTTTGGCTGTTCCTTCTCAAGCTCTGCAAGGATACGCGCTTCCGCCCCGACGAGTTTTTGCTTGGCGAACAAGGCCGGCTGCCAGACGAACAGCGCGCGAATGCCGTATTCATCGGCCAAGGCCTGTGTCAAACGGCGATTGGCAAACCAGCGGTCAGCAACAGCATCGGCGCTGGCATCAGCCTGGCCGACCAGACTCCAGTCGTATCTGCTGATGTCGCCATCGGACAAGCGCAGCACTGGCTGGCCTCTGTGTAAGAGTCCGCCGGCCTCTGCAATACTCACGCGCTGCTTCTCTTCGTATGGAATCCCAGACCATCCCTGCGTATAAGCAGAATAAACATCATTAAAGCCCTGATAAAACACAGCGATAGTCGGCGCCTGGCCCAAGGCCAGCTGTGTCTGAAACAAAATCAGGTCTTGCGCGCTGACATAACCGGTTTGGCCATAATTGAGGACAACCGCGGGGTGTCCGGCATCCGCCAGGAGTTTGGCCGTTTGACTGGGAATGGTATAGGCATCGCGCGCGCCTTCGCCCCACAGAGTCGAGCCGCCAAAAAAGACGATGCGCGCGGCCGACTCCTCATCGGCATACAAGGGCGTATGGCGAATCCCTTGCTGGTCGACGTTGATAAATTCACCTTCAAAGGGCTTAACAGTCCAATAGGTATAGGGCAGCCATCGCACTGTGGTTTGTCCCTGCTCGGCCCAAAATCGCTGCGCCGTCGGAGCCGCGCCATCATCAATAAACTCTAGGCGGCGATAATCAAGACTGCCCCGCAATCGCCCGACAATGCCCGACGCATTCGCCAGGCGGCTGTTGAATGTGAACAGGGCCATGAGAATCACCGCGCTTGCCGCCGCGATGCCAATGCCCGCCCAGATATGGCTTGATCTTTGATAGCTGCTTGTCAGGCTCGGCCAATGAACAGTCATCAAGACTCCGCCAAAGACAAGCGTCCAGCACACAAGCAGGAATTTCATCGGGTTCGTGATGGCGGGAGCGATGTCCGCAAGCAGGATAAAAGCCAGAAAATTGACTTCAGCCAATGCAAATATCCATATCAACAAAGCCAGTCGACGGTTTCCCAAAAGGCGCGCCAGACGGCCGGCCACACGCAGCAGCGCCGCGTCATCTCGTCGAAAAATCCAAACGGTAAAGCCAAAACCCGCCAAAACCGCCAGGCCAAAGCCAATGATGATGACAATCCGAATGCGGGCGTAAGAGGCGTCCGGCGGTATTGGTGACACGGCGAACAGGCCCCAGGTCATCAGCATGGGCAGCCAGGCGAAGAGCGCGAATCCAAACAGACTCCGCGCCAGTGTTTTGACAGCTTGGGACTGGTCGGTCTCGTTCAAATGCAATCCCCGTTTCTGCTCTTTATTATGGAAATTTTAACAGCAAAGTCAAAAAAATGGGGGTGGTGAATGCGGGCGGAATTGGTTTTATGCGCGTTTTATGCTCAAAAGACAAACTTTTTCGCGCATAAAGCGTTTCGATTCTATGCGACAAAATCCGCCATATTCCGCCATAGGCCGCGGCGAAGGCTTTACCACAGAGGACACAGAGGACAGAGAGAAAAGCGATCAGAAAGCGCGCTGAATTGACAGATAAAATCATGATAAAATCCAACATAGTCCGCCATTTTCCGCCATGAACCGCGACGAAGGCTTTACCACAGAGGACACAGAGAACAGAGAGAAAAGCGATCAGAAAGCGCGCTGAATTGGCAGATAAAATCATGATAAAATCCGACATAGTTACGACAAAGTCCGCCATTTTCCGCCACAGTCGCGGGCGCAGAATTCGCTGGAATGGCAGATAAAGTCCGACAGAATCCGACAAAATCCGCCATTTTCCGCCACAGTCGCAGGCGCAGAATTCGCTGATCTGGCAGGCCTCAACTGAAGCGGAACGGGTTTTATGCGCGTTTTATGCTCAAAAGACAAACTTTTTCGCGCATAAAGCGTTTTTCGATCATAAACCATTTCGATTCTATGCTGTGCAGATTCTTTATACCGCGTTCGCGGGTCGAAGGGTCGACTAAAAGGTCGCAGTTTCGGTTTTTATCACTCTAAAATGAACAGCTTGCCCAAGCCAGTCGGCAGGTCTATAATGCGAACAATGCCTCAAGCGCGCATTTTTCTATTGCTTGTCACCCTGATGGCGAGCCTGTATCTGCTAAGTTACCGCGCCCGTATCGAAAGCGGCGATGCTTTGCGGGCGATGGACGTCTTGACCAGCCAGTCAAAATTTGGCGATTGGCTGATGGATGAAAGTGCCTGGTTCAAGCCGCCGCGCAAAATACGCGACGCATACAGCCTGCCGCTCGACACTTATGACGTGCAGGAAAATCTCAAACTCCGTCTGGCGCTGCCCCTGCTGAAACTTGCCGAAGCCATCCCGCGGCTCGGCAATATCCATACCCTGTGGCTGTTCAACATCATCGTCTCCGCGCTCAATGTCGGCTTGATTTACCTGATCCTCCGCGCTTTTGATCATGATGACCGCGTGGCGATTTTCGCGGCCCTTAGCGCCGGCCTGGCGACTAATCTTTGGGCTTACAGTCAGACTTTTTTTCGCGAACCCTTGGCGAGTTTTTTCATATTGGGCGCCTTTTTTCTGGTTCAAATCGGGCGGCGGCATGGATTCCCTGCTTATGCCGTCGGGCTGTGCGCCGGCCTGGCCGCGCTGTTTATGGCCTATTCGACCAAGTTTTCGGCAGTCATGGCCATCCCAGCCTGGCTTGTGTTTGCCCTCCCGGCCGTCAAATGGCTTGACCGTCCGACCCTTCGACGGCTTTCGCTGTTCCTGCTGGCCGCGCTGACGCTGCTGTTCCTGGCGCTGATGTTTATCGATCCTCTGCTGGCCGTTTTTAGCGGCGCGCCAGAAACCGTCGGCCATGCCTTGCGCGTTTATCTTTTGAGTCCTGGCGGCAGCCTGTGGGGCACCTCGCCTATTTTGCTGATGGCGGCCGTCGGGAGCGTCATCCTGCTGCGAAAGGGCCAGCAGCGGCTTGTCTGGGCCATTTGGCTGATGGTTGTCGGCTACAGTCTCGGCCATGCTTTGACCACCGGCCCTCATTGGTTTGGCGGACTTAGCTGGCCGCCTCGATTCCTGCTGCCGGCCGTCCCTATCATTATGCTGGCCGCGGCGCCAGTCGCCCGGGCCATCATCCACCAAAGGCGCAAACTCCCGACTCTGCTTTGGCTGATTCTGCTGGTCTATGGCATCTGGATACAATTCAGCAGCGCATCCCTGCAATGGAATCATTATGGCGAAACCCTTCCCCCCGAAGCGCGGCAGCTGTCGGAATGGACGCCTGGCCTCATCCAGCCGCAATACTTTCGCTGGGTCATCCTGCCGCGGCGCTGGGCTGACTTGGGGCTGGATTTTGTCTGGACGCGCGCCGATTCGCCGGCCTGGGCGCTGTCCTTCGCCGCTTTTGCGCTGGGGCTGGCCGCTCTGTTAATCGCTAGTGTCCGCCGCCCGAAAGCGCGTTGGCGATATGTTTCACCGCTCGCTGTTCTGCTATGGATTCCACTGCTGTTTTTCAATCTGACCGCCGTCTATGACAAGGATCCAGTCACGCAATCGCAAAAAGAGTCGCTGCGCGAAGTCCTTGATTTTTTGACGGCGCATGCACAAGCCGATGACATCCTGCTGCTTCCCAGTCATCAATACGAAAACTTCATCCTCAATCATCTCGACGGCGACCGCCCGCGGCCTATTATTCTGCCGACCGCCCCAGCCGAAGCGGCCAGTGACCGACAGCCAGCGCAGATCGTATCCAGCAATCCCAACGACTGGCTGCATCCGTCAAGCGGCCGCATCATTCATCACATCGCCGGCAGCCGCGGCCGTTTTTGGCTTTTGGCCCATACCAGCCCCTTCATGGATTGGAGCTTTCGCCCGCTGGAACGCTATTTGGCGCTTCATTATTATCCATTGCGCGAAGTTCCGCTAAGGCAGGCCGATGATACTGTGCGCCTGCTTGAATACAGCACGGTCAGCGCCGCGCCTCATCCCTTTCTCACCTTCGCCGCCGATATTCCCACCGACTTAAAATATGGGGAGGACATTCGTCTGCTCGGCTTTCACTTGCCGCAGGGACGGCATTATGCGCCGGGCGACGCGCTTGAGTTATCTCTGCTGTGGCAGTCGGATCGGGAATTGGCGGTTGATTACACGGTCGCTTGGTTTGTCGCTGATACCGCGCGGCCGGTCGTTCAGGGACAGGATTCGGCGCCGCAGGCCGGCTTTGCCCCCACATCGACTTGGTCGGCCAATTGGCCGGTATGGGATCACCGCGCGCTGCGTCTGCCGGCCGAAACCGCGCGCGGCGAATATCAGATCTGGCTGCTGCTCTATCGCCATCATCCCGTCAGCGGCATCATTGAGCGTCTGCAAGTCTCTGGCGCGGCTGTGATCGAAAACGGCACGGCTGGCGTCCTGCCCGTCAAACTGGTCATCGACTAAAAAGGAAATTCGACAATTCTCTATTCTGCTATTCATCAGATTCAATTAAACTCATGCAAGACCGCATCGGGAGCAGCTATGCCAGCCGAGTTCATCGTCCAATCGCCAATCAAGACCAATCACAGCCACCCTTTCCGTTTTATCCTGTCGCATATCGCCCGTCATCCCGCGGCCGCTTTTCTGCTGGTCGGCGGCGCCTTCAGCAACGCTTTTCTGGCTGGTGTTGTGCCGGGGCTGGTTGGCGATGCCTTCAACGCCATGATCCAGATGAAACCCGACGCGCTGCGGCTGGTCCTCAACAGCGCGCTGCTGATTGTCGCCTCGCAGACCCTTCGCTCGCTGCTGCAATTCGTGCGGAATTTCGCCGCCGAAGTCTTCGCCCAGCGTTTTGAGCGCGATGTCCGCGATGAACTGTATTCCAGTCTTTTGGGCAAAAGCATGAGCTACCATGACATGCAGCCGGTCGGTGAGATTATGGCGCGGGTCACGAATGACGTGCGCGAAATGAACCTGATGATGAACCCGGGCATCAATCTGATTATCGGCTCGACTATGTTTCTCATCATGCCGGCGCTTTTCGCCCCGCGCATCCATCCGCAGCTGCTATTGACGCCGATGATTTTTATCTTGGGGCATTTTCTCATTCAGGTCTATTTTATCCGCCGTCTGCATCCGATTGCCCAGCAGGTCCGCGGCAGTTTTGGCCAGATGAACGCGCGGCTGGCCGAGACGCTTGACGGCATGGAAGTTGTCAAAGGCGCGGCGCAAGAGGAAAACGAAGCTCAACATTTCAATCGCTTGGCCGACCGCGTGCGCGACAAATTTATCGAACAGGGCGAATTTGAGGCGCGCTATCTTTCGCCGCTGCTTTTTGGGCTGGTGGCCGTCGCCGCCCTGCTGCATGCCGCCGTCCTGTTTCGCGCTGGGGCCATCGTCGAGGGCGATGTTGTGGCTTTTATTGGACTGATTTTCCTGTTTCAGTTTCCGGTATTCATCTCGCTCTTCTCCTCTTCGCGGATCGCTTCGGGTTACGCCAGCGCCGACCGCATCCTGGAAGTCATCAAGGCCAAGACGCATCTCGACCAGAATCAAGCTGGCCATCGGGACAATGTGCAGGGCGCCGTCGCCTTTGAAAACGTCAGCTTTGGCTATGGCGCGGAAAAGGCGCTGGAAGGCATCTCTTTCACGGTGAGGCCTGGGCAGACCGTGGCCATCGTCGGTCAAACTGGCGCCGGCAAAAGCACCGTCGGCAAGCTCATCAATCGCATTTATGACGCGGACCAGGGCCGTATCCTGGTCGACGGCGTTGATGTGCGCGATTGGAATTTGCAGTCGCTTCGTTCGCAGATCAGCATCATTGAACAGGACATTTTCCTCTTCAGCCGCAGCGTCGCCGCCAACATCGCCTTTGGCATGGAAACGCTTGATATGGAAACCATCATCGAATCGGCCAAAGCGGCCCAAGCGCATGACTTTATTTCGGCCTTCCCCGCCGGCTATGACACCGTTATCGGCCAGCGCGGTTTGACACTTAGCGGCGGCCAGCGGCAGCGTTTGGCCTTGGCGCGCGCCTTCCAGACCAATCCGCCCATTCTCATCCTGGACGACAGCACCAGCGCCATCGACAGCGCGACCGAAGACAAAATTCAACGCGCCATCTGGTCGGCGGCCAAAGGCCGTACAACCCTGCTGATTACCCATCGATTGTCGCAGATTCGCTGGGCAGATCATATTATCGTACTCCGCAGGGGGAGGGTCGCCGCCCAAGGGACGCATGACGATTTAATGGCATCATCTGAATCCTATCGGCGCATCTTCGACCGCTACCGCGCGTCGACCGCCGCGGCTTCAGACCCTAGATCCAGACCAGCCAAGGCGGGAGACTAAAATGGCGGCGATATTTGGCGGCCTCCAGGCCGACCGTTATGACCGACAGTATTCTGACGTTTATCTGTTCAAGCGGATCGGCGGCTACATGTCTGAACACCGACGTCAGGTCAGGCTGGGTCTGCTGGGATTTTTGGCGGTTGGAGCCGCGACTTCCATTCGTCCGCTGATCATCAGCGCGGCCATCGACGAATTGGCGGAAGGCAGTTCGGTCTTGACCTTTCTGCTGATCGCGCTTGGCGCTGTCGCCATCAGCGAATACATTTCAAATTACGGACGCCGCCGCTTCACTGTGGCCGTCATCGGCAAAGTCGTCGCGCAGATGCGTAAAGATTCATTTGAAGCGGCCATTGAGCGCGATTTGGCCTTCTATGACCGCCACAAAACCGGCTCGGTTGTCAGCCGCATCACTAGTGACACGCAGGATTTTGGCGATATTATGCTGCTGGGCAGCGATGTCATCTCACAGTTCCTTTCGGTGATTATCCTGTTCGCTGTTCTGCTGGGCTATTCGCTTGATTTAACCGCCGTGCTGCTTTTGACGATGCCCATGATTGTCATTGCGGCGCTGCTCTTCCGCTATATCGCCCGCATCGTCACTCGACAAGGCGCCCGCGCTATGGCCGTCGTCAATGACAACATCCAAGAAAGCGTCACCGGCATCAGCGTCGCCAAAAACTTTCGCCAGGAAAAACGGATTTACCGCGAATTTTCCTATGTCAATGATTTGAGCTATCGCATCAACCTGCGTAAAGGCTTCGTGATGTCGATGGTCTTTCCATCGCTTAGCGTGCTGTCGGCTCTGGCGCTGGCGATTGTCGTTTGGGCCGGCGCCAACTCGGTCTTTGCTGGGGCCATCAGCGCCGGCGCCTGGTACTTGTTCATTCAAGCGGTCAACCGTTTTTGGTTTCCTTTTATGAATCTGTCATCCTTCTGGAGTCAGTTTCAGCAGGGGTTGAGCGCCGCCGAACGCATCTTCGCCCTCATCGACGCTGACAGCGCGATTATTCAGCATGACCACAGCCGAGTGACCCAGTTGGCCGGACGGATTCAATTTAGGGATGTCTCCTTTGAATATGATCCCGGTCAGCCGATCCTCGAAAACTTCAGCCTTGACATCAAGCCTGGCGAAAACATCGCCTTTGTCGGCCATACTGGCGCCGGCAAAAGCACCCTCGCCAAGCTCATCACGCGCTACTATGAATTTCAGCAGGGCGAAATCCTGATCGACGGGGCTGATATTCGTTCGCTTGATCTCAAGTCTTACCGCGCGCGGCTGGGGATTGTGCCGCAGCAGCCCTTCCTGTTCAGCGGCACCGTGCTGGAGAATATCCGCTATGCCAACCCGGCCGCCACGCGCGAGGAGATCGTTGCGATGGCCATGAGCGTCGGGCATGGGGAATGGCTGGACAGTCTGCCCGATGGCCTGCATACCGACGTCGGCGAGCGCGGCGGACGTTTGAGCATGGGCCAACGGCAGCTGGTCAGTTTGATGCGCGTCTTGGCGCAAAAGCCGTCTATTTTCATCCTGGACGAAGCCACCGCCAGCATTGACCCCTTTACCGAAATGCAGATTCAAGAGGCGATTGAACTGATTCTGTCGCGCTCGACTTCGATCTTGATCGCCCACCGTCTAAGCACCGTCCGCAGCGCTGACCGCATTATCGCGCTGAAAGAGGGCCGCATCATCAAAGAAGGCCGGCATGAGCAGCTTTTGCAGGCTGGCGGCCACTATGCCGAGCTTTACAACACTTATTTTCGTCATCAATCCCTGCGCTATCTCGAAGAGGCCAAAGAGATGTTTTCGACGGCCGGCGACTAGATCATCGCCCTATTGGATAAGAAGCGCATCTTTGCATTATACTGGGAGCATGACCTGATTTTCGGGCGATGCAGTCGGAGCGCGAGTCGGCTATGCGCGAGCGAATCAAACAGCTTCTTCAGCCCATCCTCCTGCCGCTGAAACGGCTGCGGCGCGGTCTGGCCTGGCTTTTGACGAGGGTTCACCGCGTCTGGATGTGGCTTCAGGCCATCGATATTCCGCTAAGTCCCATCCAGTGGGTTCTGCTGTTTTATGTCCTCTTCGGACTCGGCTATATGGCCGCCACGCCTATTTTTGAGGCCAATGACGAGATCTGGCATTTTGGCTATGTTCAGCATTTGCGCGAGACGGGGAATCTGCCCTATCAGCAGCTTGACGGCCGCCTAAGCCGATATGCCCAGCATGGCAGTCAGCCGCCGCTCTATTATGGCCTTATGGCCCTGCTGACTTCGCCTTTTCCTATTGACGACGCTGATGTCCACCATCGACTCAACCCTTATGTCACCGCCAATCAGCCGGAGGCTTTTGGCAACAAAAATCTGGCGCTGCCCGATGATTCGCGTTCACCGCTGGCCGGCGCCGGCCTGGCGGTTACGCTGATGCGCGGGCTGGGTCTGGCCTTGGGGGCTGGAACGATTGTCATGGTCTATAAAATCAGCGCTTACATCGCGCCACAGCGGCCGACGGTCGCTTTCGCCGCCGCCGCCCTGACCGCGCTGAATCCCATGTTCATCTTTGTCAGCGCCTCGGTGAACAATGATTCGCTGGCGATGACGCTGAATGCGGCCTTGGTTCTGCTCATGCTTCGCACCCTGCGCGGCGGATTCAAACTGCAATACAGCTTGGCCATCGGCCTGCTCTTCGGGCTGACCAGCCTCACCAAACTGACGTCGCTGGCGCTGTGGCCGGCCTTGCTGGGACTGGGTTTGGCCGTCTGGCACAGAAGCAAAGACCGCCGCGGCCTGCTGCTGTTTCTGGGCAGTCTGCTCGTTTTTTGGGTGGTCATCGCCGCCTGGTGGCACGTCCGCAATTTGCAGCTGTATGGCGAATTTTTTGGCCTGATGACCATGGCCGAGATGGCCGGGCCGCGCGGCGTCAGTTTTAATCTCTTCGCTGAATATCAGCAGTTCCGCATGAGTTATTGGGGCTTGTTCGGCGCGCTTAACATCCAAATCGCCGCCATTTTTTACGTCCTGCTGGATTTGATGACTTTTATGAGCGCGATAGGCTGTCTGCTGCTGATTTTGCAACTTTTGGCCATCCGCGATTTTGCTTATGCCCGCTATGAACTGCGTCATCTGCTGCTGCTGCTGGGCATCCTGGCGCCGCTGTCGCTGGGCGTCCTCTACTGGAGCGCGCTCATTCCAAATCCGCAAGGCCGCACTCTTTTTCCGCTCATCGCCGTCATCAGTCCGCTGCTTGCCGTCGGCTTTGTCGAGACCGTCTGGTGGATTGTGTTTTCGCTGCGCCCGACCGATCTCGAATTTGTCCGCGCGGGCAATGCCGTCCCCAAAGCGCTGCTCCACAAAACTATGCTCTGGCCGCTGCGTCTGCTGGGAATTGTCGCTTTGCTGGCGCCTTTTACCGTTATCGCCAGCCAGTACGCCGCGCCGCCGCCGTTGGCCGTCCTGCCCGACAATGCCCGCCCGGTCTATGCCGAATTTGGCGATGTCGCCCTGATTGGCTATGAGCGCATCAACCGCCGCTATATGCCCGGCGACCATGTGCGCGTCAAGCTCTATTGGCAGGTCTTGGCGCAATCGACACAGGATCATCGCATTGTTCTGACGCTGGTCGACGACGATCAGCAGGAAATTGGCCGCTATGTCAGCTATCCTGGCGCTGGACGTCTCCGCACCTCACAGTGGTCGGCTGACGCGATTTACGCTGATGAATACCTCATCGCGATTGACGGCGATGTTTTTGGCCGCTATCCCTTTGATTTGCGGGTGGAATGGGAAAATTTGGAACGCGGCCAGATCATTGCGACAAATAGGACAGGCGATTCGATTGCGCCGGCGCTGCTGGATATAGGCGCCATCGTCCATCTCCGCGCCCAGCCGACCTCGCATGGCTTTATTGAGATCGCCGCCGAGCTTCAGCCCAATTTTGATGAAGTCATCCGCTTGCAGGAATTTTTGATTGACACCGAACGCAATGAAGTCGTCCTGAATTGGAAAGCGGACGCGTCGCCAGGCGAAGACTATACGGTCTTTATGCACATGCTGGATGCTGACGGCCATATCGCCGCCCAAGCCGACAAACCGCCGCGCCTGCCGACAAGTTACTGGCGCTGGGGTGAAAATTACCTGACTTATCACAACTTCCCCGCCGATGTCAGCCTGCGAGAGCATACCATTGCCGTCGGCTGGTATCTCAATGACGGCGCAAGCTATCCGCGGGCTGAATACCTCGTCCAAACCGAAGAAGAAGACCAGTTCCTGGATGTCTATATCCTGTCATGGGAGCTTGTCGATGAGGCCCTGGAGCCAAGCGCAGAGGCCGAATCCGAAGCGACCGCGGCGCCTGGCGATGAGGCCGAAGCTGAAGACGAAAATCCGCTGGCCGCCGATGATTCCTAGCCTGAATGCTCAAGCTGAATGTCGATGCTTTGGCCGCTTGGATTGCCCAGCGCATCCAGCACATGGGCGTTGACGTACTGTCCCTTGTCTTTGCCGGCGCCAAGCCTGTACATCGCCACTTTGAGTCGAGTCGCCGCCGCATCGGCCGGCAAGGGCCCCCAAGTCAGCAGACGGTCGCCTTCGCACCAGTGCCGACCGTGCCAGAAGGTGGCGTCCAGCTGCGCCAGGCGATGGCCGTCATCATCAAACAGCTGCGCCGTGAATTGATAATCCAGGCCAACCCGCTTGCCCGGCAGCCGCCATTCCAAGATCACCTGGTCATCCCCCAGTCCATAGCCGCTCAACTGGACATCATTGTCAAACAAAATCGGGGGGATGGGCTGAACGGGGATGCCCGTCCAGATCGGCGCGGATTCCCATTCATGGACGAGATAATCCCTCCCGCCCTTTCGGGTCTTGAAGACAAGGGGATCGTCTTTGGAGTAAAGCCCTCTGACTGGATTTGGCGGCGCGTCCGGGGCGGCTACCGCAAGGAAAGGATGCGCGGGGAAAACGGCATAGCCATCGCCGGCCAGGGTGCGGACGCAAGGCACATCATCCCACAGCAGGGTACTCCACACCGCCACTTCGTGATGCAAGTTCCAGGCCATCCCTTGGCTAAGCATTAGGACATCTTCAGCTTGACGGAGCCGCTCGCGAAGCGGATTCAAAGCGCCCAGCGGCGTCGTAAAGCCAGGATAATCGATATGCTGATCTTCGACATAATCCAGCGCCGCCTGCCATTGAAGGATTTGCAGGCCGAAAATGAGAAACGCCGCCGTCCAGAGCAGCCATGCCCGCCGGCCATCCAGCCGTGCCAAAGCGCCGTCCAGCCCGATGCCGATCAGCAGGGCCAGGGCCGGCAGTGATGGGACAAAATAATGAATATGAAGGGCCGTCCATTCATAGAGCAGCAGCAGCGGCGGCAGAAAGGCCCACAGCGCGAGCAAGGCGGTCAATCGCCAGGATTTCCTGATGCCGACGTAGACACCGCCAAACATCAGCAGCGGCCAAGCGAGTCCGGCCTGGCTGAAGGGCGGATACCCTGCTGACAAATGGCCTGGCTGGTCGGGCGCCAGATAGCTTTCCAGGCCGAGGCCGGCGGCCAGCGATATTGCCGCGGCCATCGACTCGCCATTCAGACGGGCTTCAGAGAATGACCGCTGCCAGGCATCCGAAATCCGCGTTGGGTCGGCCTGCAGGGTTCGCGAGAGGCCCATCATGTAGGGCAGCAGGACAAGCAGTGACAGCAAGGCCGCGAGGGTCAGGCCGAGTCGGGTTATGCGCTTCCGTCCAAGCCACAGGACAAAGGGGATGAGCGGCAGCAGGGCCCAGGCGGCAAAATGAATTTGGAAGGCGAACAGCAGCAGGGGCAGGCTTAGGCCTTGCGCCAGAATAGTGGCCCATCGGCGG
The DNA here is from genome assembly GCA_965243795.1 of Phototrophicaceae bacterium. Taxonomy (GTDB): domain Bacteria; phylum Chloroflexota; class Anaerolineae; order Aggregatilineales; family Phototrophicaceae; genus UBA6055. Next base: position 210,159 of record OZ251576.1, read on the forward strand.
CGGCCTTTTTCCCAAAAGCCATAAAGCAGCAGAATCAGCCCCAGCAGAATCAGCGGCGTATGGAAATCCTGCGCCCAGATTTTGCGGCTGAACAAGACGGCCCAGGGGTTGATGGCATAGGCCAGGCCGGCGATCAGGGCCGTCCGCCGCCCGAAAAAGCGACGCGCCAGTCCCCACAGCAGCCCCACCCCGCCAACATTGAGCAGCATGATAAAATGCAGGGCGGTATTTGGATTGGATGACAGGCTGAAGGGAATCGCCATCAGATAGACGCCGGTCGGTGGATTTGGGATGCCAGTCGATGAGAGTATGCCGGTCAGTGGCAGCGGGCCGCCGTCGGTCATCTCCAGGGCCAGGGTCGCCAGCATGGCGTCGTCGTGAAAATACTCCACCACATCGCCGCGTCCCAGTCGCATCCAGGCGGCGATGAAAAGGATGAGCAGCAGGGCCGGCAAGTCACGGCGGCGCAAGACACCCTCCAATGGTCGGCTCATGCGGGCTTCATCCCGAACTTGGGTACAGACGTTCCCAGATGGCCTTGATGTCGCCATAGCTGCGCTCAACCGTATCTGGGATGACGCGGGTATTGCCGATGCTGGTCATAAAATTGACGTCCCCCGGCCAGCGCGGAACGATATGAAAGTGAAAATGGGCGGCGATGCCAGCGCCGGCCGCCGCGCCGATATTCGCCCCTATGTTGAAGGCCGCCGGCCGGACATATTCCCGCAAAACCCGCATGGCTCGGTTGGTCATCACCATCAGATCGGTCAAGGCGGCGGTGTCCATATCCTCTTGCGATGCCAGGTGCTGATAGGGGACAATCATCACATGTCCGTTGGCGTAGGGAAATCGGTTCAGCGCGGCGAAGGTATGCGATGAGCGGGCGATGACATGCTCGGCGGCGTCCGTTTTGGGATGGGCGGCCTTCAAGCAAAAGATGCAGTCATCGACAGCTTTGCGCTCGCCCTGAACATAGGCCAGGCGCCAGGGCGTCCATAAATGCTCCATATCTGTTCTCCGCACGCAGAAACATCACCTATTTTAGCCGTCTTATGGTGTCTGTTACAATGCACAGCGTCCATTTTCAGCGAGGGCTTATGTCCCTTTCCAATGATATTCTGCGCGCGCGGCTGACTCGGCCTTTTCGGTATTTCGAATCGGTCGGCAGCACGAATGACATCGCCAAGGCCTGGCTGGAGGAAGGGGCGCCAGAAACGGCGGCGGTTATCGCCAATGAACAGCGTCAGGGGCGCGGCCGTCGGGGTCGACGCTGGCATACGCCGCCTGATACGGCCTTGGCGATGTCGGTCATCCTGCATCCGCCGCCGCGGCATCTTTGGCGCGTCAGTCTGGTTGGCGCGTTAAGCGTCTATGACTTGGCGGACTGGCTTGGCTGTATTGATATTGGCATCAAGTGGCCTAACGATGTGCAGGTTGATGGCAAGAAAATCGGCGGCATCCTGCCAGAGGCGGTCTGGCGCGATGATGATGGGCCGCTTGGCGTTGTTCTGGGCATCGGCGTCAACGTCCGCGCTGATTTTAGGCATACGGCGCTTCAGGACAGGGCGGCGAATCTGGAAAGCGCGGTGAATCGGCCGCTCCATCGGGCTGACTTGATCGACTATCTGCTGCGGCGGGTGGATGCCTGGTATCGGCTGATTGGCGCTGATGTCCTGTTCACTGCCTGGAAGCGGCGTCTCAATATGCTCGGCCGGCGCATACAGACGGAAAAGATGGCCGGGCTGGCGCTGGATGTCAAACCCGACGGCAGTCTGCTGGCGCAAGATGATTTTGCGGTTATTCATTCGCTGGCGGCGGGGGATATATTTATCGTCAATCATGGCGTCAATCATGGCGAGGGCGATTAGATGCGCTTAGAGTGGGAAATTGAATCGCGCAAAATCAGCAAGCGAGACGGCGAAGATCCGCAGTCCAGACGAGCGCGGCGGCGAGGCCTTTTGCGACTGCTGATGATAATAGGCATTTTCATCGGCCTCATCATCGGCGGCCTGCTTTTGGCGCGGCAAAGACTGCTGGACGTGCAGAATCAAATTGAGCAGCTGCTTCGCGATACTGTCCGCGCTGAAGTGGCCGCTTTGCGCGTTGGCGATTTGGCGGTCTTCCTCGATATTCAGCGCAGCGCCAGCGATGATTGGCTGAATGCCCAGCGCGCGGTCTATCAGCAGTATGCCGATATGAAAGCCAGCCGCGATCTCAAGCTGACTGGGAGGATTTTGGACGTGGCGATTGACGGCCCGCGCGGCCGCGTCCTGGTCGAAGAGATTGTGGACGGAACGCCTTATGTCAAAGTCTGGTTCTATTGGCGTTATGACGATGGCTGGCGTCATGTGCCGCCTGATTACACTTTTTGGGGGGAGGAGCGGCGCATCGAATCGGCGGCTTTGCGGATTGACTACCGCGCTGTGGATGAGCTTTTCGCCCGACAGGCCGAGACGGCGGTCACTGACTGGCTGGACCAAGGCTGCGATATTCTGGACTGTGGCGACTTGCCGCAGGTGGCCATCGACATCCTGACTGATTTGCCACAGGCGGCGGCCTGGTCAGACGATGGCCGGCTGCTGCTGCAATCGCCTTATGTGCATGGGGCCAGAGCCGACCGGCCCTTTGATACTTCGCGCCAGCTTGATGCGGCCAAACTGCTGGCCGACCGCCTGATACGAGCGCAGACTGGAGATTTGACGCTCTCTTATCCGCATGATGTCGTTCAGCTGCGTCAGTCGGCGCATCTTTATCTGGTCGAGCAGTTCGCGCAGGTCAATAGCGGCGCGGGGCTGGTCGAATCGCTGGCCAGTCATTATGGCCGCGGCAAGGTTGGCCAGCTTGTCTCTCTGTTCGCGCCTACGGCCGATATGAGCATTATTCAGCAGGTTATCCCAGAGCCTATCGGTCGGGCCAAGCTGGACTGGCGGGACTTTATCGCCTGGCGTCTGGACACGGAAGCGCGGTTAATCGCCAGCCGCGCCGAAAGCGAATGGCTGAATCTATATGATGTCGCGCAGGAATCAACGCTGGCCGCCGCATACGAGCGTTACCGCGCCAATCGGCCGCCACAGCCGCAGCGAGTCATTGAACAGCAGATAGGGGCCGCCGCCGATGGGACGCCTCAACTGCGGGTGACTGTGCGAACGGGGTCAGAAAACGGCTTCCGCGAACATATTATCCTGTTCAATCTGGTGAACGGGATTTGGAAGCGCGCCAGCTAGCCGCACGCGTTATATTGCGGGGCCGCGATGGCTTTCATCGACCCCGATTTATGCCCGCCGGCGGTTATTTGCCGACGTTCAGCGCTTGATCGCGCAGGACGACCAGGAAGGCCAGCACATGGCCAAAGATGATGTGGCCGAAGAAGCTGGCATCGTTGACGTCAAGCGATAAGACGGCAGCGGGAGTCTCGGGACTAGCGATGGCGTTAGTAATCACGGGCATAATGACGTTGCCGCCGACAACCCACCAAATCACCCCATAAATCAAGCCGCCGGCCACGATGTCCACCAGCGGGTTGGGCCCCTTGGCATACTGCGTAAAAACGCCGGTGTAGAGCGCGCCAGCGATGATGCTGATGATGACGTGCAGGACGAAGCCGAAAAAGGCGTTTGAGCCAATCATGCCGCCAACCATGTCCTGCATACCTGGGCCAGAATAAGCCAGGAAGACATAGCCAGCCATCACCCCTGGGATTATCCCTCTTCTCATATTGTCCATATTCATGCTTTTTCTCCTTATAACAATTATTCTCCTGCGGGCTGACTGAACTGCTGTCTGCGCCGTCGTGTTCATTTTAACATCGACTGGGCGAAAGCGCAAGCGCATCAAAAGCAGCGGCGAAGGCTTTACCACAGAGGACACAGAGGGCGGGGAGAAAGCGATCAGAAAGCGCGCTGAATTGATAGATAAAATCCGACAAAGTCCGCCATTTTCCGCCACAACCGCGACGAAGGCTTTACCACAGAGGACACAGAGGGCGGGGAGAAAAGCAGTCAAGAGATGCGCCGCGGCGTCTTGCAAGGCTCTAGAATCATCCCTTTTACCATTCGCCAAAACTGCGACAAAACCCGCCATAATCCCGACAAAGTCCGCCATTTTCCGCCATTTTCCGCCACAACCGCGGTGAAGGCTTTACCACAGAGGACACAGAGGACAGAGAGAAAAGCGATCAGGAAACGCGCTGGAATGGCAGATAAAATCCGACAGAATCCCGACAAAATCCGCCATTTTCCGCCATTTTGCGCCACAGTCGCGGACGCCAAATTTGCTGAATTGGCAGATAAAGTCATGACAAAATCCGCCATAATCCCGACAAAATCCGCCATTTTCCGCCACGTCATACCGCGCCATTCGCTGACCTCATCTGAAGCGGAACGGGTTTTATGCGCGTTTTATGCGCGGAAGGAAAACTTTTTCGCGCATAAGCGATTTCGATTCTGTGCCGCGTCTCTGCCGCGCAGAATGTTTATACCGCGTTTGCGAGTGGGAAGGGCGACTCGATGGCCGCGGTTTTGATGCGGATTCTCTGTTTTTCGGCGCGTTTTCGAGTGGGAAAAATCTGCCGATTTATGGTATAATGATTATAGATAATGGCAGGCGAAGGCGGGGGCAATTTTGCGCTTGACTGACAGGAGCGAAAGGAGAGCCGCGTTAATCCAAATTATCGGGTTAGCCATGGATTATGGATATGTTCGATTCTCATTCAGCTGACGAAAACATCGGCACAGTCCGCACCATCAACATCAACGAGGAGATGCGCGGCAGCTATCTTGACTATGCTATGAGCGTGATTGTGGCGCGCGCGCTGCCGGATGCCCGCGATGGCCTGAAGCCAGTTCATCGGCGCATTCTGTTTGCCATGCACGATATGGGTTTGCGGCCGGGGACGGCTTACAAGAAGAGCGCGCGTTTGGTCGGCGAGGTGCTGGGCAAATATCATCCGCACGGCGACCAGGCGGTTTATGATGCGATGGCGCGGATGGCCCAGGGGTTTTCGCTGCGTTATCCCTTGGTGGACGGGCAGGGGAATTTCGGCAGTCAGGATGGGGACAAGCCGGCCGCCATGCGCTATACCGAGGCGCGGATGGCCGCTATCGCCAGCGAGATGCTGACCGATATTAACATGGACACCGTTGATTTTGCCGAGAATTATGATGGCACGCAGGAGGAGCCGACTGTGCTGCCGGCGCGTCTGCCCAATCTGCTGCTGAACGGCGCCAGTGGCATCGCGGTTGGCATGGCGACCAGCATCCCGCCGCACAATCTGCGCGAACTGGTCAGCGCGATTACCTATCTCATCGATCATTACGAGGCGATTGACGATGTTACGGTGGATGATTTGATGCAGTTTGTCAAAGGGCCTGATTTTCCGACTGGCGCCGAGATTGTTGTCGGCGATGATCTGAAGGAGGCTTACGCGACTGGCAAGGGGCGCGTGGCGGTTCGGTCGACGGCTGATTTTGAGGAGGGGCGCGGCGGTTCGGTGCATATCGTCTTTAGCTCGATTCCGTATCAGGTCAGCAAGGCGGCGATTATCGAGCGGATTGTCAGTTTGGTGCGCGAGGGGCGGATTGAGGCGATTCGGGATTTGCGCGATGAATCGGACCGTCATGGCCTGCGCTTGGTGGTCGAACTGAAGAGGCATGCCCAGCCGCAGCGGGTTCTCAATCAGCTTTACAAATTTACGCAGCTGCAAAGCGTTCACAGCATCCAAATGCTGGCGCTGGTGAATGGCGAGCCGCGCACTTTGGGGCTTAAGCGTTCACTGCGGATTTACATTGAGCATCGCTATGGGGTTATTGTGCGCCGTTCGGAATATGACTTGCGGCGGCAGCGGGCGCGCGCCCATGTTTTGGCTGGTCTGCTTGAGGCGGTTTCGCATATTGACCGCGTGATTCAGATTATTCGCCGGGCGTCTGATGTCAATGCGGCGCGCGCGCAGCTGATGGTCGATTTTGCGCTTGATGAGGCCCAGGCGAACGCCATTCTCGATATGCAGCTGCGCCGTTTGGCGGCTTTGGAACGGCAGAAATTGCAGGATGAATATGGTTCGGTGCGCGCGCGGATTGATTATTTGGAGGGCCTGCTGGCTTCGCCGCCGTCGATTCTTGGCCTTATCCGCGCCGATGTTCAGGAGATTGGCGAGCAGTTTGGCGATGCGCGCAAGACTGATGTGGTTTATGGCAGCGCTGATTTTAATGAAGAGGAGCTTTATCGGCGGGAGAATGTGGTCATCACGCTGACGCGGCAGGGGTACATTAAACGGGTGGCGGCGCGTCATTACCGCGCGCAGGGACGCGGCGGCCGGGGCGTGCGCGGCATGGCGACCAAGGACAGCGATGCGCTGCTGGATGTCTTTTTCGCTCACAGCCACGATACACTGCTGTTTTTTAGCAGTCGGGGCAAGGTCTATTCATGTCGGGCTTTTGATATTCCCGAAACTCAACGCGAGAAACGCGGCGCTTGGATCCAGGGCATTTTGCCGCTTGAAAACGATGAGCAGATTACGTCGATTTTGGCGCTGCCGCCGACGGCCTTTGCGCGGGAGGAGGCATTCTGTGTTTTGGCGACGCAAAAGGGGCGCATCAAGCGGGTCAGGCTAAGTGAATTCGCCAATATCCGCCCTAGTGGTCTGCTGGCGGTCAAATTATACGAAGGGGATACGCTGCGCTGGGTCAAATGGACGACGGGCGATCAGGATATTTTCATGGTTTCGGCCGATGGGCAGAGCATCTGTTTCCATGAAAGCCGAGTTCGGGTGATGGGCCGTCAGGCGGCGGGGGTGATGGGCATCAGGCTTCGCGAGGGCGACGAGGTGGCCGGCATGGATGCGGTCAGCGAGGATGACAGCCATATTTTGATTGTCACCGAAAACGGCTATGGCAAGCGGACGACGATTGACCGTTACAAGGTTCAGGATCGCTATGGTCTGGGGGTCAAGACGCTGAAACGCACGCCGCGCAAGGGGCCGGTGATCGCGGTTCGCTGCATACGGGAGACGGACGGCATTATGCTTATTTCCAGGAATGGCATTGTGCTGCGGACGCGGCTTTCGGAGATTTCGGAGACCGGGCGCAACACACAGGGCGTGACCTTGATGAACCTTAACCGCGATGATGAGGTGGCGGGGATCGCCATTATGCGCGGCGAGGAGCAGGGGCCGGATGAGGGGCATTTGTCACAGCAGAATGGCCATGAACAGCAGGGCGCGAAAGAGACGGCGCATTGAGGCCGTCCCTTGTTAAACGCGCGTTGATGAGCGGCTATTCTTCGTCTGTTTCGGGCAGGTCGTCTTCCATGATTTCGCCTTCTTCGCCTTCAAGCTGCTCCAGGTCTTCGTCGGCGCGGGCGGCGGCGGGCTGAACGATTTTGGCGATCATCTCGTTGGGGTCGTTGTGGACGGTGACGTTTTCGCCAAATTCAAGATCGCGGACAAGGACTTCGGCGCCCAGTTCGGTCAGTTCGGACAGGTCGATTATGATGCGGTTGCGGATGTCGTCGGGGAAGACTTCGAGTGTTAGGGAGCTTCGGCCGGTGATGAGGATGCCTTCGCGGGCGGCGATGACTGGGCTGTTTCCTTCCATGGCGACTGGCACTTCGACGCGGATGCGCTGGCTGGCGTCTACGGCCAGGAAGTCGACGTGGAGGATGTCGCCGCGGATGGCGTCGCGCTGCACTTCGCGGGCCAGCGATGGGTAGGTTTTGTCGGCGACGGCGATGTCGATGAGGTTGGTGCCGCCGGCGTCCATGAGGGTGCGTTCGATGACGCGGTAGGGGAACTGCACGCTGATGGGGTCGATGGCCGGCCCGTAGACGATGCCTGGCACATAGCCCCGCTGGCGCAGTCGTCGGACTTTTTTGCCGCGGATGGCGCGGGTTTCCGCAGTCAGTTCAAATTCTGCCATAGTCGGATTTTCCTTTCATTTGGCTTTCTGTTTGGAAGCGGGCAACGGGATTCGAACCCGTGACCTTCTGCTTGGGAAGCAGATGCTCTACCGATTGAGCTATGCCCGCGATGTGTGGTTATTGTAAAGGGGCTGGGGCGGCGTGTCAAGCGCGGATAAGGTTTTTACCACAGAGGACACAGAGGACAGGGAGAAAAAGCCATAATCATCATTTTGGCATACCCTTGATTTTTATCGCTGCCGTACTTAAAAATAGGCTGAATCGAGGCGATTTATGCAGCTGACCTGTCCACAATGCGGCCAGTCGGTAAGGGCTGACCATATCAACATTCAGCAGATGACGGCCGTCTGTCCGACTTGCAGCAGTGTTTTTCAATTTGCCGCGGATGGGCCGAAACTCAAACGGCGCAAGACACGGCAGCCGCGTCATCTCCAGCTGGACGAGTCCGAAGGTCTGCATATTGCCTATCGGACTAATTTTCGCCTGGACAAGAACGAGAATTTTATCAACAGCAGCGCCTTGAGCGTCGTCTTCACATTCGCAACCATCCTTATGACCAGTCTTTATCTCGCCGGCGAAGTTCCGCTTATCCTGTCCATTCTGTTTGGATTGGCCGCCCTGTCGATGTATTATTGGCTTGGTCTCATCGCGTTCAACAAGACGCATATTGATATGGACGGCGTTTCCATCAAGGTTTCGCGTCAGCCTTTGCCTGGCGGTCAAACGCGCGAGATTGACCTGTCTGGACTCTTATCCGTTTCGGCTGAAGAGACCCGCGCGTCCAAGCAGAAGGAATACGATACGCCGCGCTATCATGTGTGGGCGCATTTTTCGGGCGGCGGCCGCAAGCTCATTGTGGCTGATGTCACTGAAGAGTACGGTTATTTCACCGCGCAAACGCTGGATAGCTATCTTCAGCAGGACGCATCGAGGCTGGCGCTGGACGAGGGCGGCGAGAGCGCTGAAGGTCTGTTGATTGACGAGGAGGCTTATCGGGACGAGGCGCGGAATCATCACCGATAATCCATCGTGACGGCTTGAATGAACTGTGCTATGATAGCTTGCTGGAACGAAAGGCGACAGTGTGGGTTATTTCAAGTCGGGCGTCTTGGGCTTGTTCATCAGCTTGGCGGCCTTGGGCTTTATTGCGTTTCAGATCAACATTGAGCGTTTTGCGGCGGCGCTGCTGGGGGCGGATTATCGGTTTTTGCTGCCGGGCGCGGCGCTGATGCTGCTGGGTTTGGGCAGTCGGGCTTTGCGCTGGCGCGTTCTGCTTGATTATCGGCTGTCGCTGCGGCGCACGTTTAACATTATGAACATCGGCTATTTGGTCAATGGGATTTTGCCGCTGCGATTGGGGGAAGCTGCGCGGATTTACCTCATCAGCGACGTGCCGGCCATGCGAACGGCCAGCACTATTGTGGCTGAACGTCTGCTGGATGCGCTGGCGGTGGTCATCATGGCCGCTTTGACGCTGACTGTTACGGCCGCATCGGCGGCATTGCAGACGGCGGCTGTTCTGGGCGCGGCGGTGGCGGTGGGAGGTTTTGCGGCCTTGCTCCTTTTGGCTTATCGGCGGCGGGCGGCGGAGGCCTTGATTGGCCGTCTGGCCGTCAGGTTCGCTGTGCTGCGCCGTCTGCGGATCGATAAACTGGCCGGCGATTTTTTCGATGGTTTGGCGCCTCTGCTGGCTTGGCCTTCTTTGCCGCTGGTCATTTTATGGACGGCTGTCAGCTGGATTTTGTCGGCGGCGGCTAATTATGCGCTTATGTTCGCTTTTTTTGAGCAGGGGGATTGGGGGGCCAGCATTTTGACGATTGCCTCGGCGTCTTTTGCCATTGCGCTGCCGGCTGTTCCGGCCAACATCGGCACATTTGAGGCTTCGATTGTGGCGGCGCTGACGGCTTTGGGCTATGGGCAGACGAACGCGGCCATCGCCTTCGCCGTCGTCGTCCATGTCAGCAACGTCCTCATCGGCACGGTGGCTGGGGCCTTGGGCTTGGCGCAGGAAGGCCTTTCATTCAATCGACTGCGGGCCGGGCTTCGGCAGGCGCAGCAGCATTCCGCGAGTTAAGCTATCGATGATTCAGCCCGACCGCGGCGAGCGCCGACTCAAAATTTTGATCTCTCTTTTGTATTATTATCCGCATTTGACGGGGCTGACCTATTATGTTCAGCTGATTGCGGAGGAGCTGGCGCGGCGCGGCCATCAGGTCACTGTTTTGACTTCCCGCTATCAGCAGGAATTGCCGCGCGATACGGTGATCAATGGCGTTCGGGTGGTACGGCTTTGGGCGCCGATTCGCATCAGCCGCGGCGTCATCATGCCGGCCTATCCTTGGGCGCTGGCGCGGCTGCTCCGCGAGCATGATGTGGTCAGCATTCATACGCCTATGCTGGAAACGGCACTGGTCAGTCTGCTGGCTGGGATGGCTGGCGTCAAGGTCATTCCAACGCATCATGGCGACTTGGTGCTGCCTGAAAGCCTGATGAATCGGCTTATCGCGAAAATCATGTTCGCCTTCTATGTTTTTATGGCCAGGCGCGCGCCCAGCATCATCGGCCCGAGCCATGACTATGCTGACAATTCCTATTATCTGCGGCCCTTCCTGGATAAGTTCGAGGCGATCTATCCGCCCATTCGCATTCCCAAGTCCAATGCCGAAAACGCGGCCAAACTGCGGCGGCAATGGCGGCATTCGGATGGGCCAATCATCGGCTATTCGGGACGTTTTGTACAAGAGAAGCGGCCTGATCTGCTGATTCGGGCACTGGAGGTCATCAATCGGCGCTATCCGAAGGCGCGGATTGTCTTCGCTGGGGAATATGACATCCTGTATGAGAACACCTGGCGCCGTCATCAGCCGCTTATCGACAAGTTCAAGCCGCAGCTGATTTTTTTGGGGTTGGTAAAGGACAAGCAGACATTGGCGGATTTTTACGCGGCCTGCGATGTTTTGGCGCTGCCCAGCGACACTGAATGCTTCGCGCTGGCGCAGGTCGAGGCGATGCTTTGCGGCACGCCGGTGGTGATGACTGACACGCCTGGCGGCCGCGTTTCTGTGACGGTCACTGGGATGGGGAAGCTGGCGCGGCCGGGAGATTGGCAGTCGATTGGCGAGACTGTGGTCGAGGTCTTGGAAAATCCTGACCCGTATGTAAAATCGCGAGAGTTTATCGCCGGCTGTTTTTCGTTTGAGGAGACGGTCGACCGCTATGAAGCCATTTTTCGCCAGCACGCGAGGGAGCGGCATGGTTGATTTGGCGACCGTCCAATATATGACGCGCAAGGAAGCCGATATGTCGTTCAAGAGGCGCGTCAGGACTATTTTCGACTATGTCGAGCCCCGCGATGATATGCGTATTCTTGATTTGCCCTGCGGCCGTGGCTTTTATCTCAATATGCTTCGCCATGTCAGTCAATGCCAGCTTGTCGGCGCTGATCTGGACTGGGGGGTGGTGCAAAAGGCCAGGCGCGGCCTCGCTCATTTGGACAGTATCGCCTTGCATCGGGCGAACATTTATCACATGCCCTATCCGAGCGGCAGCTTTGATGCTGTTATTCTGTCGGAGGTGCTGGAACATATTGATGACGATGCCCGCGGGCTGAACGAAGCCTTTCGCGTGCTGAAGCCCGGCGGCGTCCTCGCGGTGACCGTGCCGCATGCCAACTATCCTTTCTGGTGGGATCCCATCAACAAGACATTGGAAACCCTCTTCAATCGGCATATTCAGCGCGGGATATTTGCCGGCATCTGGGCGAATCATGTTCGTCTGTATGAGCCGCGGCAGTTTCGGCGGGTGGTCGAATCGGCTGGTTTCCAAATTGAGGATGAGCGGTCATTCACGCATTACTGTTTTCCCTTTATCCATAATCTGGTCTATGGGATTGGCATGCCGCTGCTCGAATCGGGTCTGCTGTCTCGATTCACCGACGCCGTCAGCCGACTTAGCTTTGACCAAGAGGATGGCAACCGCCTGAATCCGATTGCGCTGGGCATCGCCGCCTTTAACTTTTTTGACCGCAAGAACGTCGTCGATGAGGGGCCTCACCGCTCAACCGTTAATCTGTCGATCAAAGGACGCAAGCCTTATGTCTGATGACAGACGGCGGTTTGAAGACCTGACGCTGGCAGAGTTGATTCATCAATTTGTCAAAGCCCCGGCGAGAACCTGGCGCTTATTGAACGCTGTTCTGGCGGAGCCGCGCGAAGAGTTGGCCGCGCGTCCGACGACAATTTATGCGCCTGCCCTGGAAACCGCGGCCGTCAAATGGACAAAACGGCTGCTGGCTGACCGATTCACAGTGTCGAACGCGCAGCTGCTCTTATATGTGACGGCAGTCGTCTGCGCTCTGTTTGGCAATTCCCTGCTGCGCGGCGCCATCGACACGGGGCAGAATCGAGGCGATGCGGCGGCCATTGACGCTTCGTTTCTGTGGCTGGGTTTTTTCATTTGGCTGCTGGCGGAATTGGTTGGTCATTGGGCGCGACTGAAGGCTTGGTGGGGGGAACTTGACGGCCTGTCGAGATTTCGCTGGCTGGCGCGTCTGCTGCCGCTGCTGATGGGGCTGGCGTCGGCGCGGCTTTTGGCTGATTCGATGACCGCTCCCGCTGAATCGGCGCTGGAGCTTGTGCGGACTGCGATTGGCTGGCTTGGGCTGGGCATTCTGTTTTGGCTGCTGATCGAATTCATGCACTGGTGGATGCGGCGGCGCGCGCCTGAATCGTCCGCATTGGCTGATGGGATACAGTCGACGTCCCCGCTGACACGGCCTCTGCGACAAAGGATCGGCCTTGGGCGGATTGCGCTGTTTATTTTAGCCGTCATCGCCAGCGTCGTGGTCTGGATAAACACAACCGACAATCATATCGCGCCGCCGATCATCGTCTTGTGGCTGGCCAGCGCGGGGCTGTGGGCTTTGGTCTTTGCGCCTTCGGATTGGCATTTTTTCGATTGGGCGACGGCCAGGATCGATGCGGCGCGGCGCGTCAACTGGCGGCGGCATTCATGGGCGATTCTGGCATTCGTCCTGATTATGCTGCTCGGCATGGGGTTTCGGCTGGCGGAACTGGAGGCGCATCCGGCGGAGATGGTCAGCGATCATGTCGAAAAAATTCTGGATTCGCAGCGCGTTGCCGAGGGCGAAACACTGATTTTCTTTTCCAACAACGGCGGCCGCGAACCGATTCAGTTTTATCTGATGTCGCTGCTGGCGAGTCTGCCCGGGCTGGGCTTCAATTATTTCACGCTCAACCTGCTGACGGTTATCGAGGGCTTGGTGACTCTGCCGATTCTGGTGATGGTCGGCGTGGAACTGATGGGCGAACGGCGGCGCGGGTTTGGCCTGCTGGTCGGGCTGCTGCTGGCGGCCTTGGTCGCTGTGAGTTATTGGCATACGGCCTTGAGTCGGCTGGGTTTGCGGATTGTTTTGACGCCGCTCTTCACTTCGCTTTTATTTATTTACCTGGCGCGGGCCATGCGATACAACCGCCGCGCGGATTATGTCAAGGCGGCCTTGGCGCTTGGTTTCAGTCTGTACGCCTATCAAGCGGCGCGGATGCTGCCGATAGCTGTCGTCGTCGGCGTGGCGATGGCGATGATGATTCGCCAGATACCGTGGCGCGAACGGCTGATGCACCTCGTCAATCTGGCCGTGTTGATCTTTGTCGCCTTTATGGTCTTCCTGCCGCTTTTTCATTATTCACTTGAAGAGCCAGAGCATTACTGGAGGCGCACCAGCACTCGCATTCTGGGCGATGACGTCGAGGACGAAGAGCGGCTCGATGCCTTCAGCGCCAACGTTCCCGTCCTGATGAGCAATATCCGAAATGTTCTGCTTATGTTCCATTGGAAAGGCGATGTCATCTGGGTTCATGGTCAGCCGCTTGAGCCAGCGATGGATATGTACACTGGAGCCTTTCTGATTCTTGGGCTGGCGGCTTGGGCGGCGCGGATGCTGCGGTCGCGCGATCCAGTCTTTTGGTTTGCGCCGGTGATGATCTTCATCATGCTGCTGCCATCGGCCTTGGCCCTCGGCTTTCCCAGCGAAAACCCCAGCCACACCCGAACAAGCGGCGCTCTGATGCTGGTCTATTTGATTGCGGCCCTGCCGATTGCGATTATCGCCTGGCGCTTGATGCGGACGTTTCCCCGCCGCGGCGCGGCATTGGCTGTCATTTTCTGCGCCGGCGTCATTTTGCTGGCCAATCAGCGCAACACCCATCTTTATTTCGACCGCTATCCCGAAACTTACATCAAATCCGCCAATCCTTACAGCGAAGTCGGGGCGGTTCTGCGCGGGTTCGCTGACAGCGGCGGCGGCTATGGCAACGCTTTTATCATCGCTTATCCGTGGTGGTGGGATCATCGCGCGGTCGGCATCGAGGGCGGCGAGCCGTTTTGGCCGAACAGCATCGCCAGCCTGGACGAACTGCCGCAGTCTTTGGATGAGGCCTGGCAGCGGACGGATCCCTTCAAGCTGAATCCGAGCCGCGACCTGCTTTTTTTCTATTCGCCGGCCGATGAGGAGGCGCCTGAACGGCTGCGCGAATGGTTTCCACGCGGCTATGAGCAGCGGATGGAGACTTCGCGTTCGGGGGCCAGTTACTTTTTATACCGCGTGCCGTTTTTGGGGAAGATGGGCTTGGAGGCCTTTTTCAACCGACGTTGAGGCTGGGCAATCGGTTATCGTATTTGGGATTGACGTTTGAGGGCGCGAACTGATGATGAAGCGTATTTCCGCCGTTTTTCTGCTGGCTCTCATTCTGCTCTTCGCTGGTGTTTTGCGTTTCACCGGGCAGAATTGGGATGATTTTTCGCATACCCATCCTGATGAGCTTTTTTTGACGCTCCTGCTTCTGCCACAGGTGGGGGGCGGCGGTGAATTTACGGCCGACGAGATTCGTTTTCCCAGCCAGAAAGTTCTCATACCGGCCACAGCTGATCCATTCGATATTGAATACGCCACTGGCCTTCGCATCGGCGTTGATTGGGAGTCCTTTTCTCATCGGACGGCGGATTGGCTGGGCGGGCATCAAGTCTTGGGCTATGCGGATGAGACGACGGCTGTGGTCGCTTTGCAAGCGGAACAGGTGGATGCGGTCATCATCAACAGCGGCGCGCATGTGCCTGACGGCATCATCGTCGGCGATTGGCTGACCTCCGAAGAGATTCAAGGGCTGCGCTGTCATCATCTTTATCCGAACAGCGGCGGCGCTGGGGGATTTTTTGACACGGGCTGCTCGCCGCTCAATCCGCATCATGCCGGGCAGGGTTTTTATGCCTATGGCACTTTTCCGCTCTTCCTTGCTCATTTCACTGGCAAGGGCCTGCTGGCGGGGGCCATGTCCGGCAGTTCGATTTTCGATTGGCAGGGAGGGCATCTGGTCTGGCGCGGCCTGTCGATGGTTTTTGATTTGCTGACTGTTCTGCTGGTATTTGCGCTGGGGGCGCGTCTGCACAACAGATGGGTCGGCCTGGCGGCGGCGGTCTTTTATGCGGCGGCTCCTTTGGCCATTCAAAAGGCGCATTTTGGCACCGTCAACGCTATGACTGCGTTTTGGGTGACGGCGGCGCTTTACTGCGCGGTGGTCGTGCAGCGGCGCGGTCGGCTGTGGGCTTATCTTGGTTTTGGTCTGGCCTGCGGCGCGGCGGTGGCCTGTCGAATCAATGTGGCGCCTTTGGCTGTCGTGATTTTGCTGGCGGCGCTGGCGCAGGTCATGTCCATTTTTGATGCGCGCGGGGGGCCTAATAAGGAGCGGGCGCGGCTTTTGGCTTATCATGTCTTTGGCGTTGTCTTGGCGGCGCTGGGCGCGTTTTTGGCCTTTCGAATCCTCCATCCTTACGCTTTTGAGGGGCCGGGATTTTTTGACATGTCGCTCAACCCGCGCTGGCTGGATAACATTAGCTCTAGCAGTTATGGCGCGAGTGGCCATCAGGATTGGCCGCCGAATTGGCAATGGCTGGCGCGGCCGCCCTATTTTTATCCGCTTAAAGATATGCTGTTTTGGTGCATGGGACTGGGTTTTGGGATTTTGGCCTGGTTCGGCTGGGGCTGGTCGGTTTATCGTCTGCTTTATCGGCGTCAGGCCGTCAATCTCGTCCTGATGGCTTGGGTCGGCTTGTATTTTGGCTGGATGGGCGGCATCTGGGTAATGAACGCGCGCTATTATCTGCCGCTGTACGGCGCATTGGCGGTTCTGGCCGGCTGGGGCCTGTGGCAGCTGCATCAATACGCTGTCCGTCATGGCCATGATCTGCCGGTCACGCGGCTGCTGCTTGGTCTTTACGGCCTTCTTTTCGGCGTCGTCGGCGGCTGGCAATGGCTGAATGGGGCGGTCGACGCTACGTCTGGGACGGCTTTGGCCTTGAGCATCAATTTGCTGGGCATCGCTGTTTTGCCGATTTTGCGCGGGCGGCGGGCTTTGGCGCTGGGTGTTTTTGGCATCCTGTTTTCGCTGATATGGGGCTTGATGTTCGGCAATGTTTATCGTCATCAAACCACCTTGGTGCAGTCATCGCGCTATCTCTTTGAACGCGTGTCAGGCGATTTCTCTATGCGAATCGAAGGGAGCGATGATACCGTTCCGCTGATTAACTTGGCCGTCGTCAACAACGGCTATCCGACAGATGAGCCGCTCGGCACTTTGTTCGAGAGAGCCACGCGCTATACCGAAACAGCGCCATTTCAGATTGAGTTCAAGGCGCCGGCCGACGGCATCATCACCGAAGCATTGGCGCCGCATCTGGGCGATCCGCTGGATGACCCGGAAGCTGAACGGCTTGAGATACAGGTATGGGATCTGGCAGAGGACGCGGTGATTGGCCAAGCCACTTTGGAGGCGAATTTGACCCGCGATGATCATCCGCTTGGCCGGGCTTATGCCATTCCTTTTGATGCGCCGCTGGAAGTCGAGGCTGGCAAGGCTTATCGCTTTGATGTTTGGACGGCGGCTGGGAGCGGCGATGTCATCGGCTCTGGCGCGGTCGTTCTCAATGAAGGCGATTGGGACAACCGCGTGACCGCTATCCGCACCTGTCAGCTTCCTGATGGTCTGACGCTGGCTGATGCGCCGCCCTCGGGGTTGTTTTCGGCGGATGGATGCCACAGCACGCAGGCTTGGTTTTCACTGATTAACGCTTATGACCAAGCCATGTCGCTGCCGATAGACAATCGAGCCAAATACGATGATATTGTGCGTTCGCTTGATTTGGGCGATTATCTGACCATCGCCGGCAACCGTTTTTATGACACGGAAACCCGCAATCCGCTGCGCTGGCCGCTGACCACGCTGTATTATGACAAGCTGTTCGCGGGCGAACTGGGCTATGAACTGGAGGCGGTTTTTGATGAAGGTTTTGAGTGGGGGCTGTGGCGCGTTTCTGACCAGCATTTGCCGATTTATGATTCGCCGGGCTGGCTGAATGAACTGGAGGCTGACGAGTCCTTTCATGTTTATGATCATCCAGTCGCTTTCATCTTTCGCAAGACTGACGATTATTCGCCGGCGCGGGTCAGGGCTGTTCTGTCCAAAGCATCGCTCCTGCAAATTCACGAAGTGACCCGCGATGAGGACAAGGCGCAGCTGCCGGGTGTCATCAACTGGTCGTCTGTTCAGGCCGAGGCTGCTCCGACTGCGCTGACGCTGCCGCAGGAAAGCTATGAGATGCAGCGCGAAGGCGGCACCTGGTCGGAGCGTTTTTTCAGTGACAGTCCGATCAACACCAGCCAGGCCTTTGGCGCGTTCGCGTGGTATGCGGCGCTGCTCGTCTTTGGCCTGCTCGCTTTTCCGCTTGTGTTTTCGCTCTTTCCGAACCTGGCCGACGGCGGCTATGGTTTCGCCAAACTGGTCGGTCTGCTGCTGGTCGCTTGGCTGGCCTGGACGGTTTCCAGTCTGGAAATTCCGCTGTGGTCGCAGGCTGGCGTACTGTTTTCGCTGGCGGTTATGGCCTTGCTTAGTCTGACGGTCGGCTGGCGCAATCGGGTTCAGCTGAGGCAGTTTTTGCGGGATAGATGGAGACGGCTGGCTTGGATAGAAATCTTGGCCGTCGCCGCTTTCGGCTTTATGCTTTTCGTTCGGCTGACCAATCCTGACCTGTGGCATCCTGTCAAGGGCGGTGAGAAGCCGATGGATTTCGCTCATTTGAACGGCGTCCTCCGCAGCACGGTCTTTCCGCCGCTGGATCCGTGGTTCGCTGGCGGCTACATCAACTATTACTATTTTGGCTATGTGCTGATGGGTTCGCCGGCGCTGCTGCTGGGGATGACGCCGGCTTTGGCTTACAATCTCATCATTCCCAGCGTTTTTATGATGACTGGCATGGGGGCTTTTTCGGTCGCGTTCAACCTGCTGGCTCGCTGGCGCGGGCGCGGCAACCCTTGGCTGGCCGGCGTCATGGCGCTGCTGCTGTGCGTCGCTTTGGGCAATTTGGACACCGTGCGGGTGCTTGGCAATGGACTCGCGCAGCTTGGCGGTTATGAGGCGCCGTCGGGACTGGAGGCCCAGGCCGGCCTCTTCGATAATCTGCGTTATGAAATCGACCATTCCCTTGACTTGATGAGCAGTCTCGCGCGCGGCGCGGCGCAGGCCCTCGGCGGCGAGACTCTGCCGATTGGCCATGACCGCTGGTATTGGGGGCCGACGCGCGTCCTGGCTGAAACCCATGGCGTCGGCGGCAACGCCATCAATGAAATGCCCTATTTCACTTTTTTGTATGGCGATCTGCACGCGCACATGATGAATATGCCCTTGAATCTGCTGGCGGCGCTGTTCCTGTTCAGCGAATGGACACAGGCCGGCCGTGACCGACGGCGCGGAATCGAGCGTTTTCTGGCTTTGGCTTTGGGCGCGCTGACGGTTGGGCTGATGCAGGCGACCAACACCTGGGATTGGCCTTCCATGACCGTCTTTGCCGTGTTCGGATTAGGCTATGCCTGGCGGCGGCGACATGGCTCGCGTTGGCTGGCGCGGGGCGCGATACTTGACCTGCTGGTCATTCTGGGCGGTTTTATGGCCTTGAGTTTGGCCTTTGCCCTGCCCTACTCGTCTTGGCACGCCACAACCTACAACAGCCTTCAGCTTTGGGAGGGTGGCAAGACGCCGCTTTGGGCCTATTTTGACATCCATGGTCTGTTCCTGTTTCTGGTCGTTTCGCTGCTGCTTTGGGAAAGTGGACGCTGGCTGCGGGAGGCGCCGGTCAAGGTTTTGCGCGGGCGGCGAAACGCGTTCGGGGTATCGGTCATCGTCTTTATTTTGGGCGGCCTGCTGACGGTGGCGCTGGGCCTGGCGGATTATCAGGCGGCTTTGATCGCGCTGCCACTGCTGGCTTGGTCGGCTGTTCTCTTCCTGCGGCCTCATCAATCGCTGTCGATGCGCTTCATGCTGGCTTTGATTGGCATGGCGCTTTCGCTGACGCTGGTCGTTGAGATGGTCGTCGTCGGCGGTGATATTGGCCGTCAAAACACCGTCTTCAAATTCTATATTCAGGCCTGGCTGCTTTGGAGTGTGGCCGGCGGCGCCGCTTTCGGCTGTCTGTTTCGGGCCTCGCGTCAATGGAAACGAGGTCTGCGCGTTTTATGGTACACCCCCTGCATCCTGCTCTTCGGCCTCGCTGGCCTGTATCCCATTATGGCGACGCCAGCCCGCGCGCTCGACCGCATGAGTTCTGATGCGCCGCTCACCCTGAACGGCCTGGATTATATGAAGCAGACGACGCACTGGGAAAGCGCGCCAGACGGCGACGGCGGCGGATTCATCGACTTCAGCGTCGATTATGAACTGATACGCTGGATGCAGGAAAACGTCGTCGGCTCGCCGGTGATTATGGAAGGGCGGCGTTATCCCAGCGAATATCAATGGAATGGACGTTTCGCCATTACGACCGGGCTGCCGTCCGTGCTTGGCTGGAACTTTCATCAGCGTCAGCAGCGCACATTGGATCCACTGCCGCGCTGGGTGGATCAGCGCGATTGGACTGTACGGCTGTTTTATGACACGTCCGATATGGATATTGCGGTGGACATCATCTATCATTACGATGTCAAATACATTGTTCACAGTGGGCTGGAGCGGGTGCATTCTGACCCGGCTGGTCGGGACAAATTTGAGGATATGGTTGAGCGGGGCTTGCTTTCGGTCGCTTACGCCGTTGATGGCGGCGTCATTTATGAGGTTGATGAGGCGGCCTTGCTTCAGTATGTCGTGGAGCGGAATTCGTGAATCTGCTGCTGGAATGGCTGCCGCGCGAAGGGCATCTGATCGTGGCCTGGTGGCTGTGGATAACGCTGGCCGGCGCGGCGGTCTTTCCCTTGTGCTTTCGTCTGCTGGGCGCGCTGCCTGACAAAGGCTATACCCTGGCGCGCGCGGTCGGCATGATGCTGGTCACGTTTGTGTTTTGGCTGCTGGCAAGTTACGGTTTTCTTGACAATTCCGTTGGGAGCATCGTTTTATCCTGGCTGCTGGTCTTGGGCGTGGCGATGTTTGTTTATGCGCGTTGGGGGAACTGGCGCGATATTGTGGATTGGTGGCGGGAAAATCGACTGCTGGTCTTCGCGGCCGAGCTTCTGTTTTTGGGTTTGTTTATGCTGTGGGCGATTTACCGCGCGCATCAGAATCAGCTGACTGGCACCGAAAAGCCGATGGAACTCGCTTTTATGAGCGCCGTCCAGCGCAGTCAGAGCTTTCCGCCCAACGACCCTTGGCTGTCTGGCTATGCTATCAGCTATTATTACAAGGGCTATGTGATGTCGGCTATGCTTTCCATGTTAAGCGGCATCACCAGCGCTATCGGTTTTAATCTGACGGCGGCCTCGCAGTTCGCTTTGACTGGCCTGACGGCTTTCGGCGTCGCCTATAACCTCGTTCGCTGCCGCGCTTCATCCGTCTTGGCGATAGCGGTCGGCGGCCTGGCGGCGTTTTTGATGGTCTTCGTCGGCAATTTTCAGACGGCCTTCATCGAAATTCCCTTTCAATCGAGGGCGGCGCCACAGGCTTATCTGGATTACTGGGGGACGCCATCCCGCTCTCATTTTCCCGACGGCGGCTATCCGCACAATGCAGAGGCGGCCTTGATCAGCGATCCGTCTCAATGGGATTATTGGTGGTGGTTCCGCGCCAGCCGCGTTTTGGCCGATTATGATCTTGGGGGGCAGATGCTTCCTGGCTGGCACGCGCACCCGATCAGCGAATTTCCCGCCTTCAGCTTTCTGCTGGGGGACAATCATCCTCATGTTCTGGCTTTGCCTTTCGCCATTATGGCCATTGGGCTGATGCTGAATCGGTTCCTGGCTGGCCGGCGGCCCCATCGTCCTGAAATTCTGCTTTATGGCCTTGCTATTGGCGGACTGGCCTTCCTCAATACTTGGGATGCGCCCATCTATTTTCTGGGTTTGCTGGCCGCCGAGGCCTTGCGCCGTCTGCTGCGTAATGACCGCGGTCGCCTGACATTCGCGGATCTATGGCAGCTGGGCCAATTTGGACTCATGCTGGGCGGGGTGGCTCTGCTGGCCTATTTGCCGTTTTGGCTTGGCTTTCGCTCACAGGCCGGCGGTCTGCTGCCCAACCTGCTGCACCCGACCCTGTTCCGCCGCTTTTTCATTATGTTCGGGCCCCTGCTCCTGATTTTGTCGATTTTCCTGCTGACCGAGACCTGGCGCGGGCTTCGATCTCGCGCGATGAACTGGCGTTTTGGCCTGGCGGCGGGCGGCTTGACGCTGTTTGGCCTTTTGGGATTGATGCTGATTTTGACGGCGATGAGCGTCATCAGCCCGACCATCAACGCTTATGTGCAGGGTTTTTTGAATGAATGGGGCGGCTGGGAAGCGGTTGCGCCTTTGCTTTTGCAGCGGCGTCTTGAATTTGGCCTGACGACAGTTGCGCTGTTGGCCGCTATTATTCTGATCTTCGCCCGACTCTTCCCGCGCGCGGCCGTCGACATCGCCTATCCGCCGGCGAGTGGCTTCGCGCTGCTGCTGATCGGCATGGGCCTGTGCCTGACTTTGTTTCCTGAATTTTTGTATTTGAAGGACAATTTCAATACCCGCATCAATACGATTTTCAAGTTTTATTATCAGACTTGGGCTTTGTGGAGCATCGGCGGCGCCTATGCGGTCTACAGCATCATCGCTGACCGACGTCTGCCCCGTCCGGCCTTTGCGCTGCGAGTCGGCGCGGTTATCGCGGTTGTGCTGGCGCTGGCGGCCGGCTTGATGTACACCGCCTTTGGGGTTTATCACCGCGCGCTGGTCGAGCCTGCCCAACGTTACGTTCTGCCCGCGCACTGGAGCGATCCGATTCCGCAGGTGTCGGACGGCATGATGGTCGAGGCTGGCGCGGTTCTGTATTCGGATGGCAGCTTGCGGGACAATCCGCAGACTTCGACTGTCCAGGCTCACAAGGCCGGCATGGCGTCGCTGCGGGGGGACGCGATTATCGTTCGGCCGGCGCTGACACTGGACGGCGGCGCCAGTATGATCAACAGTGATGATTATCAGGTCATCGTCTGCCTAAGCGATTTGGTCAAGGGGGATGACGCGGTGGCCGTCGAAGCCGTTCGAGATGCCTACAACGCTTATTATGGCCGCGTGGGCGCACTGACCGGCATTCCTATTGTGCTGGGCTGGGAAAACCATGAGCGGCAATGGCGCGGGTCGACGTATGAAGAGGCGGCCGGCACACGGCGCGCTGACATCGACAAGCTCTATTCAGCTTTGGATATGGACTTGGTCGCCGACGTTCTCAAACGCTATGGCATCAGCTATATTTTGTATGGCGCGACTGAACGGGGGCAGTATGGCGGCGACGGCGTGGAGAAATTTATCGATAGTCTGCCGGTGGTTTGCGAGGCGGGGAATTCGCGGCTATTTTTTGTGCATCCTGATATGAGATAAGCCTGTTGGAAGCCGACAATCAACTGACGCAAGCCGATTATTCGACCGACGTCCCAGCGGCGTCCGCCTCCATTTCTGTCGAATGGCTGGCTTATTTGGCTTTGGCTGGAGTCGCTTTGCTGCTGCGGGTGGCCGCGCTGGATGCCGTCCCGTTGAGCGATGATGAGGCTCGGCAGTCGCTTCATGCCTGGCATACCATCAGCGGCGATGCCCCTGGCGCTTTTGCCGTGTCCAGCAGTCCATTGACCTACCTGACACAGCTGCTCACCTTTTCGACGCTGGGCGCCGGTGAATTTTCAGCGCGGATCGGCAGTGTCATCGCTGGCCTGCTGCTGTCGCTTTCTCCTTTGCTCTTTCGTCAAAGCCTCGGCCGGACGCGGAGCTTTGTCTGGGCGATCTTGCTGTCGCTGCTGACAGCGCCTATCGCTTCGTCGCGCCTGGCCGATGGCACAGCCTGGATGATGCTGTTCACGGCGCTGGCGATTTGGATGATTCGGCGCTACTGGTATTCGAATCAGTTGAGCGATGCGCTGTGGTCGAGCGTCTTTGTGACGGGCATGCTGCTGCTTTCCAGCCCGGCCGGCGTTCCGCTGCTGCTGATTTTGCTGGCGGCTGGATGGCTGGCGGTCTGGCGAACGGCCTTAAGCGCGCCACAGCGGCTTCATCTGCCTGGCGATGACATTTTGCAAAGCTCGCTGAAACGGCTGAAAACTTTCCCCTTCGCCAAAGTCGCTTTCGTTCCTGTGGCTGTGACGCTGATGGCGGCGACGGCTTTTATGCTCAATCCAGGCGGCCTGGCGACGGTCAGCCAACTCATCAACAGCGCTTTGAGCGGCTTCACGCAGACGTCCACAGTCGATGGCGCGCGGCTGGCTTTTATCGCCCTGCTGACTTATGAGCCTCTGCTGATTATTTTCGCGCTGGGCGGCGCTTGGCTGCTTTGGAAACATGGCGACGTCACCTATATCGACCGCTTTGCCGCGGCCTGGGCGCTGCTTGCCGGCCTGGGGCTTATTTTGTATGCGGATGCCAAGGCGGCCGATGCCATGTGGGTCGTTGTGCCGCTTACGCTTCTGGCCAGCTATGGCATTACCGAATTGATGGTCAATCGTCTGGTGGCGGCGCTGTGGGTCAATCATGGGGGCGGCGCGCTCTATTCGACTCGCTACTGGTGGGTCAAATGGCTGATTTCTTTGGGCGCGCTGCTGTTTTTGTTCGTCCTGGCGGTGCAATTCCTGCAGGCCGCGCGGGGTCTGCTGGCGGCGCCGCTGGAGTCGGGCCTGTCGGATGCGGCCTCGCTGCTGGGAACTCAAGTTCAGCTGGCGCAGGGTTTTGGCCTGCTGGTGATGACGGTCGTTATTATGCTGATTGTCTATCTGCTGGTCGTCAATTTTTGGGGCAATGGCACCACTTTGCAGGGCGTTGGACTCGGTTTCGCGCTGTTTATGCTGCTTTCGGGCTTGGGCGGCGCTTGGCAGGCGGCGGTCAGTCAGGCCGACAATCCAGCCGAACCGTGGCATCACCGCGCCATCGCCAAGGATGCCGGTCTGCTGCGCGAAACTCTGTTTGATCTTGCCGACCGCGCGACGCAAGGCTTTCCGATGCTCACGTTCAGCGTCGTCACTGATTCGGCCGGCGTCGTCAGCGATGATGGCCTGGTCGCTTGGCTGGCGCGCGATTTTCCGCAGGCGCGCTTTGTTAGCAGTGTCCAGGCGGCGGCCGGCGAACCGATTATATTGATGGCGCAGGGTGACGATCAGCCTGATTTGGGCGGTGATTATATTGGACAGCGTTTTATCCTGCGGCGCGGCTGGTCGCTGGATCAGCTGGGCATTTGGGATTGGCCGGCCTGGTGGTCTCATCGCCGTCTGCGTTCCGAGCCGCATCGCGAAGAGGCGGCTATTTTATGGCTGCGCCAGGATGTTTATGATGGTATCCTGAAATGAGGCGCAGTGAGGATATCCGCCTGATTATGTGTAAATGACGCGGGCGCATTCAACCATTTTAAGGTTATGTATATGTCAAATCGTCAAGTGCGCGGCCATGCTGATATTGATGCGATGATTCAACGGGCGCTGGCCGGCGATCAGCATGGATACGCGGAACTGTACGACCGATTCGCCGCGGGCTTGTATCGCCTGTGCTACAGTCTGCTGGTCAATGAGCAGGACGCCGAAGATATTCTGCAAGAATCCTTTCTGTACGCTTTTAAGAACCTGCATCGCTTTGATGCGCGCAAGGCATCGCTCAAGACTTGGCTGTACACCATCGCTGTCAGCCGCTGCCGCAACACTTATCGCCGCAAACGTTTCCTGCTGGTGGATATTTCGCAGTGGTTCGGCTTTGAACTCAAGGCGCCGCTTTCCGAAGCGCCGGAGGCGGCCATCATTCGCCGCGACGCTGAAGAATCCATTGGCAAAGCGCTGGCTGATTTGTCGCCGCGGCTGCGCGAAGCCATTGTGCTGCGTTATGGCCAGGGCCTGACTTACCGCGAAATATCTGAAGTGATGGGGTGTCCGCAGAAGACGGCCGAAAGCCGCGTGAGGCTTGGCCATCAACGGCTGAAACAGGCTTTGCAGCCGGTCGGGCATGGTCTGCTGGAAGAGATGCTGAAAGCGCATTAGGCCTTTGGGGATGGGGCGCTGGGAAAGATGATCAAGTTCAAATATCGCTATTGCAAAGTACATATGGCGCAGTATGTGCGCGGTGATTTGTCGGATACGGCTCGGCGGCGCATCGCCCGTTTCATCGATGAGTGTCGGGACTGTCGGCGGGAATACATTCGCCAGGCGGCCTTCGCTGGTCGGCTGGAGCGCGAGCTTCCTCTGCTTGGCCGGCCGGATGCGCGGCGGCTGGATGCGCTGTGGACGTCGATTCAAACTGAACTCCATTTGCCCGATGGCCAGAGGGCGGCCCTTCGTTTTGGCCGGCGGCGCTCGCATTCACTGGGCTATGGCCTGGTTATGCTGGCGCTTTCCATTGCCCTGCTGATACCGATGGCGCTGGGCTATCATGTTTCGGTCACGGGGCTGGATCTGCCGCCGCGGCCGCAAACCGCCGCTATCGTCACAACCCCACGGACACTGCCGCAGAATCGACCGCCGGCATTCATTTCCACTCGTCCCAAAACGCCTCGGCGACGGCTGCTTTTACAGAACACGCCGGCCGCTTTGGACATCCGAAGGTAGACTTGTATGATCACCAGTCCCAATCAGCAAGAAGAGAACATCCTAAGCCAAATTTTGTCACAGCGCATCACGATTAATCGGGAGGCCGCGCTGTATTTGGTCATCTTTTTGATGGCGATTTTCAGCCGTTTTTACATGCTCGACCAGCGCGTGATGAGCCATGACGAAAGCCTGCACACGCGTTTTTCCTATAATCTTTACGCTGACGGCAATTTTCAGCATACGCCGCTGATGCACGGCCCTGTCCTGTTTCATGCTACGGCTTTTTCCTATTTTCTGTTTGGCGACAACGATTTTTCCGCGCGGCTTTATACGGCTCTGCTGGGCATTTTGACAGTGATGTTTCCGCTGCTGTTCAGGAAATGGCTGGGCCGATGGGGGGCGGCGCTGACTTCGCTGATGCTGCTCATATCGCCGCTCATCCTTTATTACAGCCGCTATATTCGCCATGACACGCCTTCCATTTTTTACGGCCTGCTTATGGTGTACTGCATTTTGATGTATCTCAATGGCTCGCCGCGTTTCCGCCGCCGCGCTGGCTGGCTTTATGTTTTCGCCGCGGCTATGGCGCTGAATCTCGGCTCCAAAGAGACGGCCTTCATTTATATCTTCATCTTTGGCAGCTTCCTGCTCATTTATTGGCTGGTTCGGCTGTTTCAGCATCGATATCACTGGCGCGGCAAACCGCTGTTTTATTCGATTACGCTGGGGATTCTGCTGGGCGGGCTGATGACGCTGGGCATGTATATCATCGTTGATATTGTCCCGGCCGAGATCATCCCTGGCCGCGGCACGCCTTGGGAAAACCTGTCCGATTTACAGCGCAGCAGCTGGCTTTCTTGGATGGCATTAACAGTCGGCGGCGGTCTGTTCGCATTGATGGCGCCGGCGGTCTATGCCTTCCGCGGTCGGCTGGGCGGCCTGCCTTGGCGAGAAATAGCGCTGATTTTCCTGCTGGCGCTTCTTACGGCCGGCGGCCTGCTTTATATTGAAGAACTGTCGCATTTCCCAGAAGCCGCTGATGCTGTCGAGACCGTCTCGACTATGACTTGGCTGCCCATCATCGCTTTGTGGCTCATTATGATCGTCGGCGTCGGCCTGCTGATCTATAAGCCGCGGTCGGGGAAATTCGCCGCCGACAAAAGCCAGGCCGGCGGTCTGTGGGGCTTTTTGCATTCATTCCCCGAATTCGATTTCATCGTCCTGATCGGCACGCTTATTCTGCCGTGGACGACGGCTATCTTCCCGCGCCTGACGCGAGCCAGCAGCGACGACTTCATCAGCCTGGCCGAATCGCTTCCCGACGGCATCTATCAGCTTTTGCTGAATTTGCCTGGTGTCACTTCATCCGAACAGGTCGGTCAATTCGCGCTGGGCGGCTGCGCTTTCATCCCTCTGTTCATCCTGATGATGGCTATTGGCCTGGCCTGGAACTGGAAGCGGTGGCTCATCGCATCGGTCATCTTTCATGTCATCTTCGCCTTTTTCTTTACGACGGTTTTCACCAACATCGCCGGCTTGGGGACGGGCATGATTTACAGTCTGGGCTACTGGCTGGAGCAGCAGGGGGTGCGGCGCGGCGGTCAGCCACAGT
Organism: Phototrophicaceae bacterium; assembly: GCA_965243795.1. Taxonomy (GTDB): domain Bacteria; phylum Chloroflexota; class Anaerolineae; order Aggregatilineales; family Phototrophicaceae; genus UBA6055. Next base: position 237,742 of record OZ251576.1, read on the forward strand.
ATTATTATCTGCTGGTCATTCTGCCGATGTATGAATTTTTGCCGATTGTCGGCAGCGCGACGGCTATGTTCGCTGGGATAACTGGCTTTTGGAAGATGCGCCGCGGCCGCCTTGCCGCGCTTGAGTATCAGGAAGAGGCGCAGGCCGAATCCGATGACAGCGGGCCGCCCGAAATCACCGCGCCGCAGGAGCGCGATGGTCATCTCGGTCGACTGCCCTTCCTGCTGCTGCTGGCTTGGTGGGCTATGCTTAATCTGGTCGGCTATTCCCTGGCCGGCGAAAAGATGCCTTGGCTGGGGACGCATCTGACGGTGCCGCTGATTCTGCTGGCCGGCTGGTATTTCGGCGGCATTCTGTCGCGCATCGACAAATCCATGTTTCTGTCGCGCGGCTGGATGGCCTTGCTGGTCATGCCGCTGTTCATCGTCGCCAGCGCGCAGGTCATCGGCGCCTTCGCGGCCGGCAGTCCGCCCTTCGCCGGCCTGTCGCAAGCCGAATTGGAAAACAGCTATGGCTGGCTGGCTTCGTTTATCATGGCGATTGGATTGGGGTATATCCTCGTTCGCATCGCCCGGCCGATTCGATGGATTCACCTGCGGCGGCTGGGGGCCATGACCCTCTTTGGCCTGCTGAGTCTGATCACATTCCGCTCGGCCTGGTTGGCTTCCTTTATCAATTATGACCTGCCCACCGAGTTTCTGGTCTATGCCCATGCCGCTCCAGCCGTCAAATGGGTCTTGGAAGATATCGAGGAGATGAGCCTGCGGATGACCGACGGCAAGGAACTCAAATTCGCCTATGACAATGAGGTTTCCTGGCCTTATAGCTGGTATTTCCGCGATTATCCATCGGCTGTCTATATTGAGAGCAATCCGACTTTGCAGAATCTTGATGAGGCGGCGTTTGTCGTGGTCGGCAACGGCAACCGCGGCAAGGTCGAGCCGATTCTTGAAGACCGCTATTTTCACCGCGAATATATGCGGATGTGGTGGCCGATGCAGAGATACTTTAATTTGACGCCTGAACGGCTGCTCAATGTCCTTGATTTTTCGGCGGCCAATGAGGATGGGGCCGCTATTCGCCGCGGCCTTTTCGATATTTGGTGGGCGCGCGACTATGAACGTTATGGCCTGGCCGTCGGGCAGGATTTTTCACTGACCAACTGGCCGGTTTCCGACCGCATGCACGTGTACATCCGCAAGGATTTCGCCGCGCAAATCTGGGAATACGGCGTCGGCGATGGCGAGGTCACTGTCGATATTCCAGTCGAGGTCAATCAGTGCAATGTCAATCGGCAGTTCATCAGTCCTCTGCTGACCATTGATCCCATCGACCAGCCCTTGCAGCAGCCCATCGGCTTGAGCGTCGGCGGCGGTTTCATTTACGCTGCCGAAGAGTTCGCCAACCGTGTATCCGTCTTTACGACCGAGGGCGAATTTGTCCGCAGTTTCAGCGAGCCAGCGACCAGTCTGACCGCTTTCAACCGTCCCAACAGCGTCGCCGTGATGTCCAATGGCGATCTGCTGGTGGTTGATACCTGGAACTATCGCATTCAGCAGATCGATGCGGCTGGGTCGCCGGTATTCCAATGGGGGCAGGCTGGGACATTTGGCTTTGACGCGCCGCCGCTTCCGACCGACGGTTTTTGGGGCCCGCGCGATATTGTCATCGACCGCGCGGGACGGATTTACATATCGGACACCGGCAACAAGCGCATTCGCGTTTATGCCCTGGAGGACGGCGCGGCCGTTCATCAGTTTGACATCGGCCAGGGCGGCAGCGGCGACGGGGAATTGGATGAACCCAGCGGTCTGGCCATTCATTCGGATGGACGTCTGTTCGTCGCCGACACTTGGAACAGGCGGATCGCTGTTTTTGACGCTGATGGGGGCCATTTAGACAATTTCCGCGTGCGCGGCTGGTATGATGAAACCTTTAATCGGCCTTACCTCGCGCTTGATGAAGCCCGCGATTTTCTGTATATCAGCGATCCCGACAGCAACCGCGTGCTGGTTTATCGTCCGACGGGCGACTGCATCGGCTCGTTTGGGGAAGAGGGGACAGGAACAGGGCAGTTTGAAGGGATTGGCGGCATCGCTGTAGATGCGGAAGGTTTTGTCTATATTGCCGATTCGACAGCCAACAGGATATACAAGTTCCCGCCTTTTCCGCCGCCGGCCGAACCCGTCGGTGAAAGCCTGGACGGCGATTAGCGGCGCGGCCTTTCGATTTATTGGCTCATTCATCGGCTAAAATGACTCTTTCGGCGCGGCGATTTCCGCTATACTGAAGCCGAATATCCGTTCTATTGGCTTAGTGTCAGGAGGCTGATTTGCGCCTTAGCAACCGAGAGATGGCCGCTATTTTTGAGCGGTGCGCGGATATGCTTCAGATTCGGGGCGACAGCATCCACCGCGCGCTGTCGTATCGGCGGGCGGCCGAGACCATTCGCGCGTTGCCGCGCGGCTTGGACGCGGTTTCCCAAGAGGGCGGCCTAACCCAGCTGCCGCATATTGGCAAGACCCTCGCCGCCAAAATCGACGAAATGCTCGACAGCGGCCAACTCGATTTTTACAACCGCCTCAAAGCCGAGATTCCCGAAGGCCTGGTCGATATGATGCACATCAACGGCGTCGGCCCCAAGAAGGCGAAACTCTTTTGGCAGACGCTCAACATCACTTCGATTAACGGGCTGAAGCAGGCTGCCGAAGAAGACAAACTCGCCGGGCTGGCCGGCATGGGCCAGAAAAGCCAGCAGAAGATACTGGATGGCATCGCCGCCCTGCCGCGTCAAAGCGGTCGTATGCCGATTGGCGAAGCGCGGCCGGCCGCCGGCCGTATCCTGGATTCGCTGCTGGAACTGCCCCAAGCGCTTGAAGGGGCCCTCGCTGGCAGCATCCGCCGCGGCCGCGAAACGGTCGGGGATGTCGATATTCTCATCGCCAGCGACGAGGCCGCGCCGATTATGGACAAATTTGTCCATCTGGACAATGTCGCCCGCGTGCTGGGCCATGGCCCGACCAAAAGCTCGGTCGAACTCCTTTCTGGCCTGCAGGTTGATCTGCGCGTCTTGGAAAAAGCGCGTTGGGGGACGGCGCTCAATTATTTCACTGGCAGCCCGGCGCACAACATCAAACTGCGGCAGATGGCTTTGGCGCGCGGCCTAAGCCTCAACGAACACGGCTTCAGTCCAGTCGATGAGAACAAGGACATCATCGAATCGGCGGAAAAAATACTTTGCGACACGGAAGAAAAGGTCTATCGCACCTTGAGTCTGCCTTTTATTCCGCCAGAACTGCGCGAAGACGGCGGCGAAATTGAAGCGGCGCTGAACGATGCCTTGCCGAATTTGATCACGCGTCAGGACATCATTGCCGACCTGCATCTGCACACCACCGCCAGCGACGGTCAGCTTAGCATTCGGGAGATGGCGGCGGCTTGTCGGGCGCGCGGCTGTCAGTACATCGCCATCACCGACCATTCGCGGAGTCTGGGCATCGCCAACGGTCTTTCGATTGAACGGCTGCTGCGGCAGATCGAGGAGGTGCGGCGGGTGAACGCTGAAATGGGCGATGATTTTCATATTTTGGCGGGGAGCGAAGTGGATATTCGGGCGGATGGCAGCCTGGATTATCCTGATGACATTCTGGCGCGGCTTGATTTTGTCATCGCCTCTTTGCATGTCGGCCTGCGGCAAGCGCGCGGGCAAATCACCGAACGTCTGCTGAAGGCCATCCGCAACCCCCATGTTGACATGATTGGCCATCCGTCTGCCCGTCAGATTCCCCATCGGCCAGCGGTGGACGCTGATTGGGACGCTGTCCTTTCGGCCGCCGGTGAACATCAGACCATACTGGAGATAAACGCCAATCCAGCGCGGCTTGATTTGAACGCGGGCTTGGCGCGGCTGGCCAAGGATCAGGGGATTTTGCTGGCGGTCAACAGCGACGCTCATGTCGAAGCGCAGCTTGATTTGATAGATTTTGGGATTGCCAATGCGCGGCGCGGCTGGGTGGAGGCGCGGCAAGTGGTCAATGCCTGGCCCTTTGACAAAATGGTTAGATGGCTTGAGAATCGGCATTAGGACGGCTATGAATCATCGAATGCGCTGGTGGCTGGCGGGATTGGCGGCTGTGACGGCCTTTGGCATCGTCTTGCTGGCCCTATTCCGCGCCCATTCACCGGACGCGTTGGACATCGGAGCGGCGGTCAAGGTGGTCAATGTGGGCGAACAGGAATTGAACATCCGCAGTCGGCCGGGGATTGACGACAGTTCGATTCTGTTCCGCGCGGCGGCCGGGACAATGTTCCAGGTCATCGGCGGGCCGCGGCCGGCGGACGGCTTTGTCTGGTGGCAGATTCAAGACCCGCTGCTGAAGCTCAAGGGCTGGGCGGCCGAAAATTATCTTCAAAAACAGCAGGCAGAGACAGGGGCGGCGCCGTGAATCAAAGCCTGGCCAAGCGCGCCGCTGAACTGCGCGAAGAGCTGCATTTTCACATTTACCGCTATCATGTGCGGCATGATCCAGTGATCGCCGATGTCGAATATGACCGCCTATTTCGTGAGCTTCAGCGAATTGAGGCCGAGCATCCCGAATATGTCACGGCCGATTCACCGACGCAGCGAGTCGGTTCGGATTTGGCGGCCGATTTTCCGAAGGTGTCGCATCCCGCGCCGATTTTGAGCTTGGCGAACGCTTTTGATGAGGATGACCTGCGGGCTTGGGAGGCGCGCAATCTCAAGCTGCTGCCATCGGGGACGGCGCTGCGCTATGTTTTGGAGCCGAAGCTGGACGGCCTGGCGATTGTGCTTACGTATGAAAATGGCATTCTGACGCGGGCGGCGACGCGCGGCAATGGCGAGATTGGCGATGATGTGACCGCCAACGTCAAGACGATTCATTCGGTTCCGCTGAAGATACCGGTGGATGTCAGCTTGGGCGCGGCGCCGAGGCGGCTGGTGGCGCGCGGTGAAATCGTCTTCCATAAGGATGACTTTGCGGCGCTGAACCGCGAACAGGAAGCGCAGGGCCTGCCGGCTTATATCAATGCGCGGAACACGGCGGCCGGCTCGCTCAAGCAGAAGGACAGCCGCGAAACCGCCAAGCGCAAACTGACCGCCTATATCTACAGCATTGTCGACAGCGATGGGCTGGATTTGGCGAGCGAATGGGAAATTGTGCGCTATTTGGACAAGATGGGCTTCAAGGTCATCACGGACGCCGGGCATTATGAGGGGCTGGGCGCGGTCATCGAAACATTGGCCGCGTGGGAATCGAAACGGCACAAGCTGCCCTTTGAGATTGACGGCCTGGTCTTGAAGGTCGATCAGATTCCCTTGGTACGCGAGCTTGGCGTGGCGGGCAAGGATCCGCGCGGCGCCATTGCCTTCAAATTTCCGGCCGAAGAGGCGGCGACAAAGCTGCTGGATGTCACGATTAACGTCGGGCGCACTGGCAAGGTCACCCCGACCGCGCGGCTTGAGCCTATTTTCATCGGCGGCGTGACGGTCTCGAATGCCAGCCTGCACAACTACGCCCAAATCGCCGCCCTGGACATCCGCCGCGGCGACCAGGTGACGGTCAAACGTTCGGGGGACGTGATTCCCTATGTGATTGGGCCGGTGGCCGCTGCCCGCGACGGCGCCGAAACGGTCATTCTGCCGCCCGAAACCTGTCCCTTCTGCGAAAGCGGCCTTATCCAGCCCGAAGGCGCGGTGGATTGGTTCTGCCCCAATCCCAAGTGTCCTGAACAAGTTATGCGGCGGCTGGAATTTTTTGTGTCGCGGGCGGCGATGGACATCGATGGGATGGGCCCGCAGACGACCCAAACCCTTATCCAAGAGGGGCTGATCGCCGACGAAGCTGACTTGTTTTATCTGACGGCTGAACCTCTGCTGGAACTGGAGGGATTTGCCGATAAGAAAGTGGACAATCTGCTGGCTTCGATCCAAGCGGCCAAGGCGCGCCCTTTTGCCCAAGTTTTGACGTCGCTGGGCATTGACGGCGTGGGATCGACCGTGGCCGCGCTCATCACCGCCAGCTTTCCGTCCATTGACGCTCTGCTGCAAACCGCCCAAAACATCAGAGAATCCGAACAGGCCTTTATCCGCGCCGCCCGGCCCTTCATCGACTCGGCAAGCGGCGAGCGGGATGACGACCTGCAAAAAGCGGTTTATCGGCTGAAACATCCGAACACCGAGCTTGCGCCGCGTTATCTGGAGGCGGACAATTTATCTGCAAGCCTGCGCCGTCTGCTCAAGCCGCTGCTGGAACGGTCGGCGCTGTCGGAAGGCTGGTTTTCGCAGATCAGGCATCGGCTGGCCGAATTGATTGAGACTTCGCGGCCGCTGCATTCGATTGAGGGTTTGGGGCCGATTTTGGTCGAGAATATCGTCGACTGGTTCGCTGATGAGCATCATCAAAATGTGCTGCGGAAGATGCGCGCGGCCGGCGTCAGTATGCCAGCTGAAACTCAAGCGGCGGCTGGTGACCGACTGGATGGGAAAACCTTTGTCCTGACTGGGACGATGAGCGCCGCCCGCGGTGAAATCAAGGCGTTGGTCGAGGCCAACGGCGGCAAAGTGACCGGCAGCGTCAGCAAACGAACAAGCTATGTGGTGGCTGGTGATTCGCCGGGCAGCAAAGTCGAAAAGGCCGCCCAAAACAATGTCCCGGTCATCACCGAAGCCGAACTGCGGGCGATGATGCAGGCCTAGTCGTCGGCGTCCAAAAGGGCCGAAAGGCGCTTGATTTTGTCGCCGGTCTCATACCAGCTTACCTTGCTTAGTCCAAGTTTTTCCCGAATGCGCTCTTCATCGATATCGGCGCGGTAATCCTGCACGGCCATCGTCCAGCGCATGACCTCAAAGGACAGCTTGAAGTCGACTTCGGCGCGTCTGCCGATGTCCGTCAGGATGTATTCGAGGTTGCGGGTGGTGCAGCTGAAGAGGGTCTCGCGCGGCTGATACTGCTGCTGATAGCGCGCCAGAAGCTCCAGCCATTCGGGGTCGAGTTCGATGCGCCGCTCCTTATAGACGTTTCGCGCTTTATGGCGGATGACCAGCAGGGTTGTTGGGGGATGACGGCGCTCAATGTCGGTCAGTTTCAGCCGGCCGGCCTCCGCTTTTTTGATGCCGGTTTGCAGCAGCAGTCTGAAGAGCAGTTCCGGCCGCCAGTCTTGGCCGCCGCCCTTGTGCATGGTGAGACAGGCGGCCAGGCAGTTTTCGATTTGGCGTTCATTCAGGGCATCGGACAGCGGCGCCGGGCCAGACCGCTGACGGATGGCCAGGGCTGGGTCATAGGGGATCGCTTCGAGGCTTTTGAGCCATTTGAAGTAGACTTTGAGTGTGGTGACGCGCCGCGCATAGGTCTTGCGGCTGCATGGGATGCCGCGCTGATGCTCCATCCAGTTCAGATACGCATCCAAATCTGACGTCAGATACCGCGCCACAGGCTGGGCTGGGCCGCTGAATTCGGCCAGCAGATTCATATCGGCGCGAAAGGCCTTGATGGTATGCTCCGATTTGCCCTCTAGGCGCAGATAATCGGCAAACAAGTCCAAAGTCGCCGCCAGCGGGGTATGCTTGTCGATGTCCTGCGCCAAACGCGGCTGATTGGGAAACAGCGAAAGTTGTTTGGTCGTCATCAGGAAACGCCGTCATCTAAACAGATTTTTCATCAGCATAGAACGGATGTGCAGGGCTGTCAAGTCGAGGTTTTGGCCGTCGACTTCAGCGCTTGTTCGTCCAGGCTGGATTGTCAAATCGTTCGGCCAGCAGGGCCGCGCGCCGCCGCTCTTCGTGGTCGGAAAGTCGGCCGCGCGTCATCTCTAGCTGAAAGGCCTGGCAAAAGCCGCGTTCAAGGGCCGCCGCGGTTTCAGTCCAAGATGGCGGATGGCCCATCACATCGGCCAGGGTGGCGGCGTGACGGCGCAGTTTTCGCTTGTGAAGCTGACGGGCCTGCGGAGAATCGAAGGTCAGCGCGTCACAGATACGGGCAATGTCGCCGGAAAGCGGTATCGTGCCGTGCTGCAACAGGCCGCCTCGTCGCCGCAGCTGGGCGCTTCCGATGATTTTGCGCTGATTGACTGTGATTTCATAAGGCGAGGAGATGTCAAAACAGACCGGGCCTTGGGTTTGGCTCTGATGGTCCTGATGTTCCGAGGACGCGCTCAAGCCGAGATTCCGCAAGGTCTGCAAGAGGCCGCGGCTGATGCGGCGATAGCTTTCGATGACATTGGCGGCGGCCAGGGGGTGTGACAAAGGCAGGCTAAGGCTGTAGGTTAGCTCATCGCCATGCAGAATCGCTTTGCCGCCGGTCGGCCGGCGCAAGAGATGCCAGCCGCGCGCTTGCAGACGACCCAGGTCGGCGTCGCGCGTCCGTTGGCCATAGCCCAATGACAGGCACATCGGCCGCCAGCCATACAGACGCAGGGTCGGCGGCCGCAGTCCCTTCGCCACAGATTCCAAAACCGCGCCGTCGATGGCCATGTTGTTCGGCCCATTTTGAAAGTCAGGCTCGATGATAACGCGCCATTGACGCATGCCCTCACCTTGTCTATAATGTTGGGGTCATTCTCCGACTCATGGGATACGGGTCTGCATGTCCGACCATCCTGACAGCCAAAGCGCGCCAGCAGACACAGGGATTGCGAAGGCCAATGACGCTGGTTCGCCATTTTACCGCGCGGGGACGCATTGGCAAGGGACGCGCCGACTGCCGCCGGTTCATGGCCTGGCGCGGCAAGGCCCTGGCAAGCGACGTTCCCCAGTCGGCCGCCGCGGCAATGAATGGGCTTGGGTCATCGCCGCCGGCGCTTTGATGGCCGCCTTCGCCTTTGTCATTCTGGTCATGCTGTTTTTTATGCGCTTTCCGCTTTATGCCCAAGAGATTACCCCGACTGCCGAACCTGTCGTCCTGCCGACACCAGTGGACGCGCGGATAGAATTCAGGGTCGACGACAGAAAAATCGGCGTTGACATCCTGCCGCTGCCCGATGGCCAAATCATCGAACTTCAGCCGTGGGACGGACAATCGCGCTTTACGGTGATTGTGGCCGGACTCGACCGTCGACCTGGCGAAACCGGATTGGAATTCCGCACCGACAGCATGATGCTGATCAGCCTTGATCCCATAGCCGAGCGCATTGGCATCCTTAGCATTCCGCGCGACCTGTATGTGCAGATCCCCGGCTGGCAGCAGTATCGAGTCAACGCCGCGCTGTATCTGGGCGAGGCGCGGGGAGAGGGCTTTGGGCCGACGCTCCTCATGCAGACCATCCAACTCAATTTTGGCATTCGCGTCCATGATTATGTACTGGTCGATTTTCAGGCTTTCATCGATATTGTGGATTTGATCGGCGGCGTCGATATCGCCATTGACTATACCCTCGACGACCCGCGCTATCCCAATATGACTTTTGGCTATGATCCCTTTTATCTGGAGGCTGGGACGCATCATCTGGATGGCTATGACGCTCTGCGCTTTGCCCGGACGCGGCATGGCAACAACGATATTCGCCGCGCCGAACGTCAGCAGCAGATTCTCTTTGCCTTCCGCGACCGACTGCTTAGTCTGGAGACGATTCCACAGCTGCTTGTCCAGGCGCCGGTCCTGTGGGAAACCCTAAGCGACAATGTTTATACTGGTATGTCGCTGGAGCAGATCATCCGCTTGGCCATCTACGCCAAAGACATCGAGCGCGAAAACATCAAAACGGGCATCATCAATTTTCGGTATCTGGAAGAGTATGTCACCGAGGCCGGGCAGCATGTCCTTGTCCCTTTGCGGGAGCCTTTGGGCGGCCTGATGCGCGAGGTCTTTGGGCCGGATTATTACCGATAGCCCAAAAAGACCCACTGTACCGTGCAGCCCAATCGTTCTCGAACCTGTATCGTCAGGTTGGACATCGCTTGACAACCGCTGTTTTGGCTCTGGCCTATTACATTAGCTGCCAAAGTAGACATCCTCAAATGAGCATGTTGGCCCGGCGCGCATCGTTCTATCACGAATACAGCAGGCTGACTGTGTTATAGCAGAAGCGGCGCCGCCTGTAAAGTCGAAATTGCAAATTCATATACTCAAGCGCGTTTTCCGCGTCTATAATAAAATTGATGCGATTGAGCCGAAATTTCAGCAGGAGCAGAATATGAATCAAGGTTTATTTCGAGAGAGTTTGGCCGAGTTCATCGGCACGTTCACCCTGGTTTTTGTCGGGTCGGCGGCGGTCATTTTCGCGCCTCACGCTGGCGGCCTGGTCGTGCCGGCCTTGGCGCATGGCTTGACTTTGCTGGGTCTGGTTTATGCTTACGGTCATATCTCTGGGGCGCAGGTCAACCCGGCGGTGACCTTTGCCTTGTGGATTGGCGGCAAGCAGGACGCGGCGAAATCGGTTCTTTTTATGCTGGCGCAGTTTATCGGCGGCATCATCGCTGCCGGCGCGCTGGGCGTGGTTTTGCCGGTGGACAACGCGGCCGTGCTTGAGTTCGCCGGCGGCGCGCATAATTTTGGCCAGACAACTGGATTCTTGACCGAAGGCGCTGTCTGGACGGCCGCCCTTTATGAGGCCATCCTGACCTTTTTCCTGGTCAGCGCGGTGTATCAGGCGGCGGTTTATGGCCGCGCGGGGAACTTGGCCGGCGTCGCTATCGGCTTGACCCTGGCGGCCAGCATCTTCGCCGGCGGGCCGGCAACCGGCGCATCGCTGAATCCTGCCCGCACTTTGGGGCCGGCCTTGGCGGCTGGCGATCTTTCTTATCTGGTTCCCTATCTGGTCGGAATGTTCGGCGGCGGCGCGTTCGGCGGCTTGGTTCATGCTTATGTACTGCCATCGGACGAAACATAGATTTTAATCAGCTTCGGCTTCGGTTTCGGGCAGGTCAAGCTGAAGGCACAGTTCGCGCAGCTGCTGCGGTTCGGCGGCCGATGGGACGCGGGCCATAATATCGGCGCCGCCCTGTGTTTTGGGAAAGGCGATGACCTCGCGGATGTTCGGCGCGCCAGCCAGCAGCATCACCAGGCGGTCGATGCCCCAGGCCATGCCCCCATGCGGCGGAACGCCATATTCAAAGGCCTCCAGCATGTGGCCAAATTCGCGCCGCGCATGCTCCATCGTCTGTCCAATCAAGGGGAAAATTTTCTCTTGAAGGGCGCGGTCGTGGATGCGGATGCTGCCGCCGCCGATTTCATAGCCATTGCAAATCAAGTCATACTGCGAGCCGCGGGCCCGGCCGGGGTCGCTGTCCAGCAGGTCGATATCTTCGGGCAGGGGCATGGTGAACATGTGCTGCGAGGGATCCCAGCGCTGATTCGCCTCGTCCCAGATAAATTCGGGGAAATCGGTCACCCAGCAGAAAGCCAGCAGGTCGTCATCCAGTTCCATTTCCTGTTTGAAATGACTGCGGAGCGCGTCGGTGACGGCGGCGATGATCTTCGCTTCATCGGACATGAACAGCAGCAGATCGCCGCCCTGCGCGCCCATCGCCTCCAGCAGTTCGAGTTTAAGCTCGACGCTGAAAAATTTGCCAATCGGGCCTTTCAGCTGGCCTTCGGGTTCGGTCGGCACGGTGATATAGGCCAGGCCTTTGGCGCCGACCTGCCGCGCTGTCTTTTCCAGTTCGCCGGCGACTTTACGCAGCTGGGTGCCGCTTAGGGAGGCCGCTTTGCCCGGCACGCGCATGCACTTGACGGCCTTGCCGGCTTTGACATTAGTGACAAACACGGGAAAAGCGCAGCGCCGCGCAATGTGGCTGATGTCTATCGCCCGCAGGTCAAAGCGGATGTCGGGTCGGTCGGTGCCATACTGGTCGATGGCGTCCTGGTACAGAAGGCGCGGGAAAGGCTTGGCGGAAAGCCGTTTGTTCGGGGCGACTGTCTCGACGATTTCGATAGCCAGCCGTTCCATCAGCGCCATGACATCTTCGCGCTCGACAAAGCTCATCTCCAGGTCAAGCTGGGTGAATTCTGGCTGACGGTCGCCGCGCAAGTCTTCATCGCGAAAGCAGCGCGCCATTTGAAAATAACGCTCGAATCCGCCCACCATAAGCAGCTGCTTCAACTGCTGCGGTGATTGCGGCAGGGCGTAAAACATACCTGGCTGCAAGCGGCTGGGCACCAGGAAATCGCGCGCGCCCTCTGGAGTGGTCTTGAAGAGGATGGGCGTCTCAATTTCGACAAAGCCCTCATCATCGAGAAAATCGCGGATGAACTTGACCGTCTTGTGGCGCAGGATGATATTGTTCTGCATGCTTTCGCGGCGCAGATCGAGATAGCGATGGCGCATTCGCAGAGCCTCATCAACAGTCCCCTCTTCGCGATTGATGTAGAAGGGCGGCGTTTTCGAGCGATTGAGAATCAGGATTTCACTGGCGACAATATCGATGTCCCCAGTCGCCAAATCGGGATTGGCCGTGCCTTCGGGACGGATGCGGACCTGGCCGGCGATTTTCAGGACGAATTCATTGCGGACGCGGTCGGCGATGGCATGGGCCTGCGGCGCGGTTTCCAGATCGACTACGACTTGGGTGATGCCCCAGCGGTCGCGCAGGTCGATAAAAATCAATCCGCCCTGGTCGCGGCGGCGGTTGACCCAGCCAGCCAAGGTGACCGAAAGGCCGGCCTGCCGCTGCCGAAGTTCCCCGCAGGTGTGTGTCTTCATCCTCATGCTTTCGCTCCCCAATCGACTATAAAGGCTTGGCGCAAAGGATAGCACGGACGCGGGTTTGGGCATATACTTAATTGCCGGCAAATGGCGCGGTCGGCGTTTTGGCCACTTTACAGCGCGGCGCTTGCCGTCTAGACTCTTGATATGCCGCAGACCGAACATCCCATCACCAAACGACAGCTTGGCCTTGGCTTGGCCGTTTTCGGCGCCGTCGGGACAGCGGCCGTTCTGGCCATTGATCTGCTGGAGGTCGGCCGCGAGGGTGGCATCGGGCCAGCGCAGGCCTTGGCCCTGGTCATCGCCGTCGCCGTTTTGCTGGTCGGGTTAAGTCTGATTCCGCTGGGCGATTCGCCGGCCTAACGCGAATGACAAGCCGGCCGCCGCGACTCCACGTTATTTTGATGATGACAGCCAGCCTGGCGCTCGGCTTCGCGCTTCTGATTTACATTTTATACAGCGTCAATCTGATTCAATTTCCCTTTGACTATGACCAGGGCGAAGGCTTTGAAGTCCATGACAGCGCGCTGTTCAGCCGCGGCGAACTGCCTTACCGCGACATCGAAAGCTATCCCTTTTATGCGAGCAATTATCCCCCCCTGTTTCATCTGATGGCGGCGCCATTCGTCTGGTTTTTCGGGCCGGGCTATTGGTATGGACGGCTGCTGGGTTTTCTTGGCTCTCTGCTGACCGCCGGGGCCATCGCCTGGGCCGTGAACCGCGAGGGACGGAATCGCTGGATCGCCTTGCTGGCCGGCCTGGCGTTTTTGAGTTCAAATATGGTCTATCACATTGGCCCGCTCTTTCGGCAGCACATGACGATGGTTATGTTTGAGACGCTGGCGGTCGTCGTGTTGGCCAGGGCCTGGCCGCGGCGGCGGACCAAGGGGACCGTGCTGGGCCTGCTGCTGCTCATCTGCGCTGGCTACACCAAACAGCTGGCGGCGATTACGGCCCTGGCGGCGGTCATCTGGATGTTTCTGCGGCGGCCGCGGCCGGCGATTCGGTGGACGGCCGGGTTTATGGCGGTCGGCGCGGCCCTCTTTTTGACGCTGAACATCGCCTCCGACGGTCAATGGTGGCTGCATGCGGTGGTGGCGAACATCAACGAATTTCAGCCCCGCCAGGCCTTTGGTCTGTTTGATTTATGGTTCAAGCTGCACGGCTTCCTCTTGCTGCCGGCCGGCCTGCTGCTGGTTTATGAGACCTACTGCGCGCGGCTGTCGATATACAGCGTTTGGTTTATGCTGACGGCGCTGCTGGGCGGCATCGCGGCTGGCACCTGGGGCGCCGGTGACAGCTATTTCACCACGTCGATTGCCGCCATGTGCATCCTTAGCGGCATCTGTCTTTCGCGGATTTTGGGCCATCGCGGCGACTTGCGGCCAAAATTCATGGCCAAGGCCCTGCCCGGCCGCTATATCATCAGACTGGGGCTGGTCATCGTCCCCCTCCTGTATCTGGGCTATGCCCGCGCCACCCTCAAGATGCCGACCGACGGCGCATTCGCCGCGCTGGCCCAAGCCCTGAACATCGAGGCGAATGTCAACAACGGCTTCTTCGATTCAGCGACTTTCAATGTCGGCGGCTATGCCCGCATCGGCTATTTTCTCACAGCGCAGGACACCCAAGCCGGCCATCAGATCGCTGACCTGATTCGGCAAAGCGACCGGCCGGTTTTGAGCGAGGAGGCTGGTTTTTCGATGGTCGCCGGCCGCGAGGTCATCGGCAATCCGACGCAGCTTCGCAATCTTTATCTGGCCGGCCTTTATGAGGGCCGTCAGCTTATCGAGATGATCGAAGAGCGGCAGTTCGGCCTGGTCATTTTGCGCGCGCAGTTTTATCCGCTGCCCGTCCTGGTCGCCATCGGACAATTTTATCAAACTGAAGCTGTGATTCGCATGAACGGCTTTGATTATTCCATCCTGTATCCCAAGGAGCCAGCCCCATGACGACAGCCTATGCCACTGACGCGCGCTTCACTGAACACAATTTCGCGCGGCATCCCGAACACGCTGGGCGAATCGAGGCGGTATGGCGTGAATTGGCGGCGGCCGGCCTGCGAGATCAGCTTTTGTCAGTCAGCGCGCGGCCAGCCAACGATGAACAGCTGCTAAGGGCACATTCGGCAAGTCATCTCAAGCGGCTGGAGGTCATCAGTCGGCAGGACAAGGTCGTCTTCATCGATCAGGACACCTACGCTCTGCCCGACTCTTTCGGCATTGCCCGTTTGGCGGCCGGCGCGGTCATCCAGGCGGTTGACGCGGCGCTTGCCGGCCGGGCCGACAATGGTCTGGCCATCGTGCGGCCGCCCGGCCATCATGCCACTAGGGAACGGCAGATGGGATTTTGCCTGCTTAACAATGTCGCCGTCGGCGCCCGTTACGCGCAAACGAAACTCAAGCGGACACTGATTCTGGATTACGATGTCCATCATGGCAACGGCACGCAGGATATTTTCTATGCCGACAGTTCGGTTATGTTCATCTCGCTGCATCAAAGCCCGCATTATCCGGGGACGGGAGCGGCCAGCGAAATCGGGCGGGGGGGCGGCGAAGGATTCACTTTGAACGCGCCGCTGGCGGCTGGGCATGGCGACCGCGCTTATCGGGCGATTTTTGAGGAGGTCGTCTGGCCGGCGGTTGAGCGTTTTCGGCCTGAACTCATGCTGGTTTCGGTTGGATTCGACGCGCATTGGGCGGATCCGCTGGCGCAGATGCAGCTTAGTTTGGGCGGATATGATGACTTGGCCCGCGAAAGCATCAAGATGGCGCAGGCTTGCTGTGACGGGCGGATCGTGTTCGTGATGGAAGGCGGCTATGATTTGTCGGCGCTGTCACATGGCTGGCGCAATATCGCCGCGGCTCTGCTCGGCCGGGAAGGGTTCAGCGATCCCTATGGGCCGCCGGCCCACACCGCTCCAGTCGCCGCGGTTCGGCCGCTCATCAATCGACTGCGTCATCTGCACGGCCTTTAATAGGCCAGCAAGTCCATCTCCAGGCCTTGCTGTTCGGCCAAGACGCCGCGCAGGTCAAATATCTGGTCGCGCAGGGCGGCCGCCTTTTCAAATTCCAAGGCCTGGGCGGCCTTTTTCATCTCGTTTTCCAGTTCAGCGATCATGCGCTGCAATTCATCGGCCGGCAAGGTGGATAAATTGGCGGCCGCGGCGGTCGGCTTATCATCAGCATCCAGCGAGCGCAGGCGGTCGGTGATGTCCTGGATGTCCTTCACAATCTGCTGGGGCTGGATGTCATGCTCCTGATTGTAGATTTCCTGCTTGGCGCGGCGGCGGTTCGTCTCATCCATGGCCGCGGCCATCGCCGGGGTCGTGCGGTCGGCATACATGACCACGCTGCCTTCGAGGTGACGGGCGGCGCGGCCAATCGTCTGAATCAAGGCCGATTCCGAACGGAGGAAGCCCGCTTTGTCAGCATCCAGAATCGCCACCAGCGAAACCTCCGGCAAATCCAAGCCCTCGCGCAGCAGATTGATGCCGACCACCACATCATAGACGCCGCCGCGCAGATCGCGCAGAATCTCGACCCGCTCCAGCGTATCGACTTTGGCATGGAGGTATTGGCCTTTGATGCCCAACTCATTCAAATAGCCGGCCAGCTCCTCGGCCATGCGCTGGGTCAGGGTGGTGACCAGGGCCCGCTGTCCTCTTTTGACGCATCGGGCGATCTCTTGCAGCAGGTCGTCGATTTGGCCGGCGGTGGGCCGAACATCAACTTGGGGGTCGACGATGCCGGTCGGCCGAATGATCTGCTCGACCACCTGTTCGGAATGGGTGTGTTCATAGGGCCCAGGGGTGGCGCTGGTGTAAATGGTCTGCCCGACGCGGCTGGCGAATTCGGCAAATTTGAGCGGGCGGTTGTCCAAAGCGCTGGGCAGACGAAAGCCGTATTCGACCAGTGTTTGCTTGCGCTGACGGTCGCCTTTGTACATGCCGCGCACCTGCGGGACGGTCATGTGGCTTTCATCAATAATCAGCAGATGGTCGGGCGGCAGATAGTCGATCAGTGTAAAGGGCGCGCTGCCTGGCTGGCGGCGGTCAAAATGGCGCGAGTAATTTTCAATGCCCGACGTAAAGCCAACTTCGCGCAGCATTTCGATGTCATAGCGCGTGCGCTGTTCGATTCTTTGCGCTTCGATAAGTTTGTCTTCGCGCTTGAAATAGCTGATCTGCTCTTCCAATTCCTGTTCAATATCGTTCAGCGCCTCATGGAGATGCTCGCTGTCGGTGATGTATTCGCGCGCTGGGAAAATCGTCACCGAATCGTGGGCGTGAACGACTTCGCCGGTCAGCGCTTGAAACTCGATGATTTTTTCGATTTCGTCGCCCCATAAATAGATGCGATAGGCCGTTTCGGCATAGCCAGGGATGATTTCCAGGGTGTCGCCGCGCACGCGAAAACTGCCGCGCCGCAGTTCCATATCGTTGCGGCTGTACTGAATCTGCACCAGATCGCGCAGGATGCGGTCGCGCCGAATCTCATCGCCCACCTTCAATTCGACTGACATTTTGCGCCAGCTGTCTGGATCGCCCAGGCCATAGATGCAGGACACCGAGGCGACAATCAGGACATCGCGCCGCGAAAACAGGGCGGCCGTCGCTGAAAGCCGCAGACGCTCGATCTGCTCATTGATGTCGGTCGTCTTTTCGATGTACAGATCATGGCGCGGCACATAGGCTTCGGGTTGATAATAATCGTAATAGCTGACAAAATACTCGACGGCGTTTTTGGGGAAGAGTCGCTTGAATTCGGCATAAAGCTGCGCGGCTAATGTCTTGTTGTGCGCCATGACCAGGGTTGGACGATGGGTGGCGGCGACCAGATTGGCGACGGTGAAAGTTTTGCCGGTGCCAGTGGCGCCCAGCAGTGTTTGATGCTGATGTCCCCGTTCCAGGCCGGCCAGCAGTTCGGCTATGGCGGTCGGCTGGTCGCCGGTGGGCATGAAAGGCGCTTCGAGTTCAAATTCAGGCATGGCCGCCCCTCGCGCATGGAACAGGCCTTCGGAAAGCGAGGTTAAGTATAGCGCATTCGATGAGATGATGACAAGGCGAAAATTGACTGTTGACAGCTTAAATCGCCCGTGATAACATTGAATCCGCAAGACAAATGATGATGCGGGGTGGAGCAGTGGCAGCTCGTCGGGCTCATAACCCGAAGGTCGTTGGTTCGAATCCAACCCCCGCTATGCGCGCTGATGTAGCTCAGCTGGTTAGAGCGCACGACTCATAATCGTGAGGTCGGAAGTTCAAGTCTTCCCATCAGCACAGCCCAGCCAGAACGCATCCGATTTTTTATCCACCAGCCTTCTCATCGCTCATATCGCAGCAAATCGTCTAGGGATTCGCGTCTGCGGCTTATCGCCCAGGATTGGCCGTCGGCATCAATGACAACTTCGGGCGGGCGCGGGCGGGCATTGTAATTGCTTGACATGACCATGCCATAGGCGCCGGCGGTCATAAGGGCGATTTTGTCACCAGTTTGCAGGGGCGGCAGGGCGCGGTCGCTGGCCAGGACATCGGCCGTCTCGCAGACGGGCCCGACGATTTGGCCGATGATCGGCTTTTTTGTCGATTGCGTCAGCGGGACGATTTCGTGATGCGCCTGATACAAGGCCGGCCGAATCAGTTCGGTCATGCTGGCGTCGACAATGTAAAAGGTCTGTCCGGCCTGCCGTTTGACATATTGCACCTCGGCGGCCAGCAGGCCGGCGTCGGCGACGATGGAACGGCCGGGTTCGATGAGGACTTGGCGGCCTTTGAGATGGGGCGTCAGCGCGGCGGCGAAATCGTCAATTGAGGGGATGGCCTCGCCGCGTTGATAGGCCACCGGCAGGCCGCCGCCCAGGTTAATCGTGTGGATGCGGGGATAGGGCTGAATCAGTTTGTTCAGTTTTTCGATGGCGCGCAGGGTCGCTTGACTATCGCCCAGCTGGCTGCCGATGTGGATGTGGACGCCGGCGAAGTCGATATGGGGATATTGTTCAGCGGCGGCCAAGATGTCTCGCAGGGCTTGTCCAGTCAGGCCAAACTTGGCGGCGCCGTGGCCGGTGGCCATATAGGGATGAGCCTTGGCCGTCACTTGCGGGTTAAAGCGCAGCGCGACTCTCACCGACCGAATGCCCAGCGAAGCGGCGATGGCGCTGATGTAGGCAAGCTCCAGCGCATTTTCGACGTTAAACCAGCCGATTCCCTGCTCCAGCGCATATTTGATCTCTGCGCGCGATTTGCCGACGCCCGCGAAGACGATTCGCTTGGGATTGACGCCAGCCTGAATGGCGCGGAAAATCTCGCCGCCGCTGACGACATCCATGCCCGCGCCGGCCCGCGTCAAAGCCCGCAAAATGTCCAGGTTGCCGTTGGCCTTGACGCTGTAATGAATACGCGCGTCGACTGGGGCGAAGGCGCGTTTCAGGCGGCGGAAATTGTGCAGGACGCGCTTGAGGCTGTAGACATACACCGGCGTTCCCGCTTGACTGACGACATCGGCGACCGAAACATCGTCCATCATCAGGGCGGCGTTGAGATAGCGCGCAGAAGCGTTGAAAACCACGATTTGAACCCCGAAAGTGGTGTACAATATATGCGTATTGAATCGCCTTGATGAAGGCTGTATGCTTGTCAGTATAGCAGACATCGGAGAGTGAGTTGGGGAGCGCAGAGCGTTTGACCGAAGAGACGGCGGATGAAAAGCTGCTGCTGGCCTATCGGGCCATTCAACAGCGTCAGCACGGGCTGATTCACGATTTGCTGCCGGCGCTGCGAAAGATCGATGCCCTGGACGAGGCGCATATCGACCAGGTGCGCGATGCCATGTTTCATACCGATCATCCCTATCTGATGGCGCTGGTGGGGCCTTTCAACACCGGCAAATCCAGCATCATCAACGCGCTGATGGGCAGTGAGACGCTGCTCAAAACTGGCGTCACGCCGACCACCGACAGCATTCAAATTCTGCGCTGGGGCGAGGCGGCGGAACGGATGGAATCAGGGCGCGAGGTCGATACGGTTTTTTATCCTTCGCCGCTGCTCCGCAAGGTCAGTCTGGTCGATACGCCGGGGCTGGAATCGGTGTTTCGGTCACATGAGCGGATGACGCGGCGGTTTTTGCATCGGGCCGATGCGGTGCTGCTGGTGATGATCGCCACCCAGGCCATGACCGCCAGCAGTTTGGAAACCATGCAGATGTTCAAAGATTACGGCAAAAAGGTCATCATCGTCGTCAATCAATGCGATCTGCTGAACGAGCAGGAGCGGGCCGAAGTGAAGGCCTTTATCGGCGGCCAAAGCCAATCCAAGCTGGGCCTTCAGCCTGACATTTGGATGATTAGCGCCAAACAGGGGTTGCGGGCTTATGACGGCGGCGCGCGCGATGAGCAGGCCTGGCGGGCCAGCGGCATGGATCAGATCGAATCGCATATCCATCAGCAGCTTGGCGATGCCGCGCGTCTGCGGCAAAAACTGCAAACGCCGCTTCAGATTGTGCAGAACGTCCACAGCCGCGCCTGGCAGGCCGTCAAGCGCAATCAATCGGCGCTGTCGCATTATCAGGGCATCGGCGAGAATATCGAAGGACAGCTGGCCGCCCAGCGACGCGAGCAAGAACAGACGGCGCATGAACTGAATCAAGAGCTTGCGGCGCAGTTTCAAGACATCGCGGCGCGCAGTCAAGACGCTTTGCAGGATATCTTCAGGCTGTCGCGCGGCTTGAGATCTTTTTTTGGCGGCCTTGTGCAGTTCATCGGCCTGGCGCGCATTTTTGGCCGTATGCGCGGGACGTCGCATGTCGAAAAAGCCTTTGCCGCGCATGAGGTCTTTGAGCCTTGCCAGGAAATCGGCCGCCTTGTCGATAAGCTGGGGCCGCGGCTGGAAGGCCAGGACATGCAGGACATCGACCATCTGGTCAAATATGGGCGCGGCGAAGCGGCCAAACTGCCTCCTGATTTGCAGCAGAAAATCATCGGGGACATCCAGGCGCCGGTCAGCTATGCCCGTCAGCACACCCAGGAGCTTGGCGGCCTTTTGGCGCCGATTGAGCAGGCCATCAAAACTTTGGAGCTTCAGCGGCTTGAAGAGCGTTTTCGCAATTCACTGCTTTATCTGGCGTCGTGGCAGCTGATTATCCTTGTGCTGCTGGTGGCTTTTGCGCGGTTTTCGCCATTGATGGAAGATGACATCCTGCGCCTGCTGGTGATGATCGTTCTGCCGCTGACGGCGATTTTGGGCCTGCTGATGCTGCCGATGCGCGGGCGGATGCTGCATGCACAGTTCGCCAATCGGCTTGATATTTTGTCGCGGCAGTGCCAGGACACGGTCGCGGCGGCCGCGGCCAAGCAGATCGACTATGGCATTCAGCTGCGGAAAGACACCATCGCCCCGCTGACCCGCCTGATCGAAGCGCAGACGCTTATCTACAATGAGCAGCTGGAAAAACTGCGCGCCAGCGAACAGGCGATGACCAGCATCGAATCCGACCTCAACGCGCTGGGCAAACGGACATTTTTGGGGGTGCCGCTGTGACGGGCATCAGCAGCTTGGACGGGCCGCTGGCGGCGCTGCGCGAACGCGAGATCAAACTCATCAGCAGCATTGCCGAGTCGCTGGCCGGGCTTGAGGGCGCGGCGGAGGATGACCGTCGGCGTCTGGGTGATGTCGCCCAGGATTTGCGCGATATGTTCTTCATCGTGTCGGTGATCGGTGAATTTAACGCCGGCAAATCCAGCTTTATCAATGCGCTGATTGGGGAAACGCTGCTGCCGACGGGCATCAAGCCGACCACCGAATACATTGAGCTTATTCGCTATGCAGACCAAGCCAATCGCAAGCCAGTTCTGCGCGCCGACGGCCTGCGGGAATGGACGCATCCCAATATCGGCGCGGACGGCGTCGCCATTGTCGATACACCCGGCAGCGGCTCCGTCTTCCAAAAGCACGAACAAACAGCCAAGGCCTTTCTGCACCGCAGCGATCTGGTCATCTTTGTCATCGCCGCCAAGCGCGCCTTTGGCGAATCGGAACGGCTGTATCTTGAGCTTGCCCGCGATTATGGCAAGAAAATCATCCTCGTCCTCAATCAGGTCGATCTGCTGACGCCGGCCGAACAGGCCGAGGTCAGGAAATTTGTCGCCGAACGGGTGCAGGAATCGCTGAACAGCCGACCGCTGCTTTTTATGACCTCCAGCAAGCGATACTTCGAGAATCCAGACGACGAGGACGAAAGCGGCATCCTGGCGGTGCGCGCCCATCTGCGCGGCCTCTATCAGCAGGCGCCGCCGGCCAAGCAAAAACTGCTGGCCCAGCTGGCCACGGCCGAGAGGATCCTGCAGGCCGCCCAGCAAACCGTTCAGGCCAAGAGGGAATCCGTCAGTCTGGATGTCCAGCGCATCCGCGATATTGAAGGCGAACTGGAGCAGCAGTCCTTGGGGCTGGAAAGACAGCTGGCCGAGACAAAAGCCGAGATTCAGGCCGCGCTGGAGGGCATTCGCCGCCGCGGCCAAACCTTCATTGCCGAACATCTGTCACCTCGCCGGCTGCGCGCCTCATCGGCCAAAGACGATCTGCCGACGCGGTTTCAAGAGGCCGTGATCGGCGCGGCGCTCAACGACATCAGCAAAGCCTCCCATGATTACACCAACGCGGTCATCGACCAGAGCCGCCTTTACTGGCGCGGCCTCATCCAGCGGCTTAATCGCATTCAGGATATGCTGGAGCGGGAAGTCGAGGGCTTGGACGCCGGCATCTATTCGGAACAGCGCGCCAGCCTGCAAGAGGCCATTCGCCTGGCCGAAGCCGAATTAGAAGCCTGCTCTTCGGGCCAGGTCATCCACGATATGGAAAAGCTGTTCAAGGCCAACATGGCCGGCCTGCGGCGTTCGACGCTGGTCAGCGCGGGCGGCCTGCTGACGGCCTTGGCCGCGGTGGCCGCGCCAGGGCCGCTGATGGGAGCGGCGGCCGCGCCATTGGCCCTGCCGGCCTTCGCTGTTGGTCTGGCCGGCGCCTTGATTTTCGGCCTGCCAGCCTATCGTTACTATCGCAAAGTGAGCCGCGAGACCCGCAGCCAATTCAACGGGCATATCGACGCGCTGGCGCACAATTACAGTCAAGCGCTGGACGAGCTAACCGCCAAGGAGCGCAGTCGTCTCAATCAATATGGCAAGCAAATCCTGACGCCGATCTTCAGCCGTTTGGATGTGCTGGCCAAATGCTGCGGCGACGATGAGCGGCGCTTTGGAGATTATCTGGACGATGCGGCCGATTTGCGCGGACGCATCGAATCCCTTAACCCTTAGACTAAGGTTTTGGCCTTGGCCAGCGCGCTTTCGAAATCGACTTCATTACCGATAACTTCGATATATTCGGCGTGGCGCACAATGTCGGCCCTGTCCAGCACAAAGACGGCCCGCTGGCAGATGCGCCAATCGGTGTCATGGACGCCATAATCATCGGCAAACTTCATATCGCGGTGCGTCGAAAGCGTTTCGGTATTGTCGATGCCTTCGCTGCCGCAGAATCGGCCCAAAGCAAAAGGCATATCAGCGCTCACGGTCAGCACGACTGTACCCTCAAGGCCGGCCGCCTCTTCATTGAAACGGCGGGTCTGCGCCGAACAGACGCCAGTGTCCACAGATGGCACAACGCTAATGACCTTGACCTTGCCGGCGTAATCGGCCAGGGATTTTTCGCTTAGATCATTGGCAATCAAGGTGAAATCGGGGGCCTGGGCGCCTACTTCCAGCATGGCATTTTGGATTTTGTGTTCATTGTCACCGACCATCATCCCTTTGCGCGTCATTTTGGTTTCTCCTTTTCTGTCGTTTGGGCTGTTTTTACCGCGATGTTCATCATCAGAAAGAGTATAATTTGATTATTGAATATGAAACAGGGGAGAAGGCTGATGCAGCGTATGATTTTCGGTGTGATTGTGATTATAGTCATCATCGTCGGCTTGATGGTCACGCGGCCCTGGCTTTATTTTGTCGTCGACGAGGTTGATGAGGCTTTTCCGAGTCTGACTGATTCGCAGCGCGAGGCCCTCCGCGAGATGCCGCCAGAGCAGAAAGACGCGCTGATGACGATGGCCGAGGAAAACGCGGAGATGGCCGCCGATGTGGCCATTGCCCAGACTGGCGATGATGTCGTCGTGCCGCAAGAAGAGCAGGCCATGCCTGACGATATGCCCGATGAGCCGACCGTCCTGCATTCGGGTTCGTTCATCACCATTGACGCCATCCACAGCGCCGAAGGCACCGCGACCATCTATGAACTGCCCGATGGCCGCCGCGTCCTGCGCTTTGAGGATTTCAGATCCGCCAACGGGCCCGATTTGCATGTTTATCTGTCCAGCGCCGTTCCGAAAAGCACTTTCGCCGGCCTGGGCGATGAGACGATTCATCTCGGCAGTCTCAAGGGGAACGTCGGCAGTCAGAATTATGACATTCCGGCCGATGCCGACCTGTCCCAATATCAAAGCGTTGTGATTTACTGCGCGCCTTTCCGCGTCATCTTTAGCTCGGCTGAACTGTCGTAAATCGGGCTTAATCAAAATCGCGCCAGCGCCATTCGCCGTCGACCATCGCGCCGATGACCTTCAGTTCGGGGATTTCATCGGGGGCGACTTCGTAAATATCGCGGTCAAGCACAATCAGATCGGCCAGGAAACCGGCGGCCAATCGACCCAGCCGATCTTCCATGCCGGCGGCATAAGCTGGCCCTTGGGTGAAGCCGAGCAGGGTTTCATGCAGGCTAAGTTTGGCTTGTGGATGCCAGCCTCCTGGCGGTTGGCCATCGCGCTGACGGGTCACTGCGGCGTGGATGCCCAGCAAGGGGTCAAGCGGCTCGACGGGAGCATCAGAGCCGAAAGCGACGCGGGCGCCATAATCCAGCTGAATGCGCGGGCTGTAGGCGTATTTCGTCCTTTCGCCCCAGTAACGGTCAGCGACGGCCATATCGGAAGTGGCGTGAATCGGCTGCATGGAAGCGATGACATCCAAGTCGGCCAGGCGATGCAAATCCTGCGGGTGCATGATCTGAACGTGCTCGATTCGATGACGGCGGCTGACGGTCGGCTCACCGCGCTGCGCTTCTTCGCGGCGGACGTTCTCAAAGACATCCAGCGCATCATGCACCGCTTTGTCACCGATAGCGTGAATGGTGGACGGCAGGCCATACGCGCTGGCGCGGCTGACATATTCGACCATCTCCTCTTTGTCGACTACAGCCATGCCATAATTGTCGGGTTCGCCTTCGTAAGGCGCGAACATCAGCGCGGTCCGCGGGCCCAAGGCGCCGTCGGCGAAGAGTTTCAGCGCGCCGATCCGAAGCCAGTCATCGCCAAAATGGCCGCGGATCCCCGATTCAATCGCCGCGTCAAGCCATCGCTGGTTGATGTGTTTGAGGACGCGCAGCGCAAGCTCCCCCCGTTCGCGCAGAATTTGCAGGGCGACCAGGCAGGATGGATCGTCGAAGTCGTGGATCATAACGATGCCGCATTTGAGCGCTTCTTGCTGGGCTTCGGCCATCATATCGGCCAGCTGTTCAGGCGTCGGGCTGGGGACCTTCCGCATCACCAGGTCCATGGCCGATTCAAGCAGGATGCCGGTCGCTTGGCCGGTGTCATCGCGCTGGATTTTACCGCCTTCGGGGTCGGACGTCGCGCGGGTGATGCCGGCCTGCTGCAAGGCCATGGAATTGACCCAGGCCGCGTGGCCGCTCTTGGCAGCCAGCATCACCGGGTTATCGGGCGCCACCGCATCCAAATCCGACTTGTCAGGAAAAGCGCCGCCTTCCCACAGGCCTTGCGCCCAGCCCTGCCCTTCAATCCACTCGCCAGCCGCCGTCTGCTCGACACGCCGCCGCACCTGCTGCAAAGCCTGCTCTTTGCTCGGCGTCTCAAAAACATCGACCGACCGCAGCGCGCGGGCTTGCCCTTCCCAATGAATATGGGCATCGGTCAGGCCGGGCAGAACCGTCTTGCCGTCCAGGTTGACTTGGACTGTGGCGGACTCGGCCAGGCGGCGAATCTCGGCATCTGACCCCAAGGCGACCACGCGGCCATAACTGACCGCCAGGGCGCTGACGCGCGGCTGATCAGAATCCAGCGTAATGATATTCCCATTAAACAAAATCGTCTGAATCATCATCCATCCTATCCAATCTTTTCCAGTTCCCGCGCGATTTCCGCGGCTGTCGGGGCGCTGTCAATGCCAGTGCGCGTCACCGAATAAGCGGCCAGGCGGCCAGCGATCTCAACCGCCCGAAAGACATCATCCCCGACCATCGGCAAGAGGCCCAGCAGCGACGCGGCAAAGACATCGCCGGCGCCGGTCAGATCGCGGGGCTGAACTTCCAGACTGCGGTAGCGCCGCGCATCGCCATTGTGATAATAGATGCCGCCGCAACGGCCCTTGGTGACCACCAGATGCTTGCACAGCGGGCGAATCTCATCGGTCAGGCGCGGGTACTGATGAATATCCTCTTCGCTGTAGACGATAATATCAATCAGCTTAAAGGCTTCGCGGTCGAACCAGCGTCTAAACCGCACTCGGCCATCCTCATCCCAGCGCCGCATCATGCCTTGCAGGGTCAGCATAACCGTCGCCTGTGGGAAACGGCGCGCCATCCGCAAGGGGTCGATTTCGGCCGCCAGCGGCCCCAAATGAACATAAGGCGCGTCCAGCCAGCCATTGGGGACATCGCCATCGCCAATCGACTGCGCCGTCGCCCGCACAAACTGCTGACGGCCCTCATCGCCATAGACATTTTCATAGGTCAATGAGTCGGCCGCCGGCAGCGCGACCAATTTGCCGAAGGGCATCAGATGCTCAAGCAGGGTTTCATTGCAGGCGGCGCTGGTCAGGATACCGACGCGATGCCCAAAGGCGGCGCAGGTGGGCGCGGCGTAAGAGACGGTGCCGCCGAGGATCCTGCCGCCAGGGACAAGATCGGCGGTCAGATGGCCTATCAGCAGAACGTCGATTTCGGAAGCCATAAGACGGCGGGCGGGCTTATTTGGGAACGATGGTGACTTTGCGGGCGCGGCCTTCGCCAACGCTGCGGGTCGTCACATCGCCGCGGCCGCGCAGAGTCAGATGAATGATGCGGCGCTCGTTGGCGTGCATCGGCTCCAGCGTGATGGTTCGGCCTTGCTGGACGGCCTGTTTGGCCATGCGTTTGGCCAGGCCGCGCAAACGATTGGAACGGCCCATTTTGTAGCCGCCGGCATCGATGATGATATTAGCGCGCCGCTGCAAACGGCGACTGCAAATCAGGCGAACGATGTACTGCAATGAGGACAGGGTTTCGCCGCGCCGCCCAATCAGACGGCTGATGCTGTCCCCCGTGACGTTCAGCATCCAATGGGTCTCTTCGCCTTCGGTCTCGGCTTCGATGCGCTGCACGCTGACCTGCGCCTCGATTCGCATCTTCGCCAAAAGCTCGGTCAGGACTTCCTGGCCGACGACGGCGTCTTCAGCCAGGTCTTCGTCCGGCATATCCGCTGGCGCTTCAGCGGCCAGATCATCCGCCGGCTCATCGTCCTCTTCTTCGACGACTTCGCTTTCGGCCGGCTTGCGCTGACGAAGAAGCACCAGCCGCACGCGGGCCTGCCTGGCGCCAAATCCAAACAGGCCGGTATTCGGCTCTTCCAACACCTCAATCATAACATCCGCTGGGGCGGCCTTGAGTTCGGCCAGGCCCCTGCTGATGGCATCTTCAACCGATTTGCCGGTTGCTTCGATCATTTCCATAGTCTATCCCCTGTGTGCGATGAAACGGTATGCGGTCGGCTACCTTTTGCGCGGCTTCTTTTTCTTGAATTTGCGAGGCTTTCTGGCCGGCTTGTCGGCCTCGTCTTTTAGCTCCACGCTGACAATCTCGCCGCCGTCTTTCTTATTGCCAAAAATCCTGTCCAGCGCCCGACGTCCCTGCGGACTGTATTGAACGATGCCAATCAAATTCGACGTCACAAAGTAAATCGACAGCCCAACCGAAAACGACAGCGAAAAGAAGCCGAACATCAGCGGCATAATGGTGGTCATGCTCTTGGTCATCGCCTGCGCCTGGCCGCCGATGCCGCTGGAACTGTCATCGTCGTCGTCCTTGTCCTTGCTGTCGCCGCCGCTTTTGGTGACGGCCATCGTCAGTTTCGATTGTCCCCAAGTTGTCGCCAGCACCAGCAGAGGAAGCGCCAGGGCATAGGTCGGGTTGGTGGTCGGCGGCAGAGTCAAATCCATGCCCAGCCACATGCGCTGCAAGGGAATCAGGGAATCCAGGCCGGGGATGAGCAGCCGTTCCGACAGATCGACCAACTGAAAGGGCGTGGCGGCCAAAGCGAAAAAGATGGCCTGATACAGCCCAATCAGAATAGGAAACTGAACGACCAAAGGCAGACAGCCGCCGACTGGATTGACCTTGTTTTCGCGGTAAAGCTGCATCTGCGCTTGGGAGAGTTTTTCGCGGTCGTTTTTGTACTTTTCCTGGATCTTCTTTAGCTGTGGCTGAAGCTGCTGCATTTTGCGCGAGGATTCCTGCTGTCGGGCCAGCAATGGATAGGTCAGGAAGCGGATAATCACCGTCAAGACGATAATCGCCAGCACAATATCCTGATTGAGGGCTGAATACAGCCAGGTCAGAATAGTCACAAACGGGTTTAGAATTAAATCCCACATTCAAACAAGCTCCTGTCGATGGCCTAACGGCTGTGAACCCATGTTTGACGCCCATCGACTTCAAAGGCGATCAGCAGTCGGCCGGCGTCTGCGGAACTGACCAGAATGAGCGGCTGGTCGATGTTCAGGGTTTCGCTGGGCTCCAGCAAGAGCAGGTCGCCAAGCAGTTCGGGCCGGCCTTCAATTTCCCGCGCGTTGATCAGGCTTCCGTCGCGGCGGTCGAGCCAATAGACTTTGCCATCGCGCGAGGCGACAATCACCCGCTGCCCATAAACCAGCGGCCCAGGGCGGATGCCGCGTTCAGCAGCCTGTACTGACCAGCGTTCGGCCAAGCCGTCGTTGGTGTCCAGGGCATGAACATAGCCGCTTAGGTCAGCCACATAAACGATGCCCTCGTCGTCGATGGCCGGCGTCCCCCAAACCCAATTTTGGGCGGCGTAACGGTTCAGAATTTGACCATCAAGCGAAATTTCGAAGAACGATCTGTTGAAGCTGCCGACGTACAGGCGTCCATTGGCCAGCAGCGGCGCCGAGGCCACACTGCCGCCCAGATCAATCGACCAGCGATGCTCGCCGCTTTCCCTATCGACGGCGTACAGCGAATGGTCAAGCGCGGGAAAGACGATCATGTCATCGACCGGCAAGGGCTGGGCCCAAACGCCGCCCTCGGTTGGATAAGTCCACAATTCCTGATAGTCGGTGATGGACATGGCGGTCACCCCCCCGTTCTGGAAGGGAATGTAGATGACATCATCCACCCGCAGCGGATCGGCGACAACTTGATCAGCAAGCGGCAGGCTCCGCTCGACATTGGCCGTCACCGCGTCCACTTCGAGCAGGCGGCCATTGTGGTCGGCAATCAGGAAGGTCTCTTCGTCGACCCAGATCGGCCGGGTATAGAACTGTGCATTTTCGTATTGGCTGCCCAAAAGCGTCCAGCTGCGCGGGTTGTTGTCTTGGTCGCGGCGCACCTCGCCGGTGACGGGGTTGATGAGCCGCGCCGGCACGCCGTTGGTCGGGTTCAAAATCGCCATCTGGTCGGTGTAGGCAATGACGATGCTCTCTTCGCCCTGCCAGTCAATCAGCCCGACGGCGGCCCAGCTGGTGCCCATCCGCGTGCCGACGCAGGCCGAAAGCAGCAGCGCGGCCATCAGCAGAAACAGGGGCAAGCCATAGCGCTTGACATTCATCGCGTTCAAAATCACTCCTTGGGTGGAACAGGGTCATAGCCGCCGGGGTTCAGGGGATGACAGCGCATCAGCCGCCGCAGGCCCATCCACGTCCCCTTGCCAGCGCCATAAGCCTCAATCGCCTGGTAAGCATACACCGAACAGGTCGGCTGAAAACGGCAGGCCGAGGGCAGCAGCGGCGAAAAAAATCGCTTGTAGCCGCGGATGGATTTGAGCAGAATCGGCTTCAGCATATCAGCTTTCTTCGATCAACCGCGCCCGCGAAAGCAGCGCATTTAATATACGTTTCAGTTCATGGAAAGGTTGCGCCAGCGCCATGGGCCGCGCGGTGACGACAATATCATATCCCTGAAGCAGACGGTCGTGCATCTGATACATGGCGGCCCGCAGACGGCGTTTGATGCGATTCCGCACGACGGCCTTGCCCAGCCGCCGGCCGGTCACAAAACCATAGCGGTTGCGCGCCAGGCCATTGACATGAAAGGCCAAAACCAAGGCCGGATGCCAAAAGCGCCGGCCATCAGCCCGCACAGCGGCAAAATCAGCGGGACGCCGCAGCCTAAGCGCAGATTTCACGGCTAGCCAGCGTTCCAATTAACTTTTTTGACGTGCTTGGGCGTAACCGCCAGTTGATGACGGCCGCGCCGACGGCGAGCTTTAATCACGCGGCGGCCGCCATTGCTGCTCATGCGCTTGCGAAAGCCATGAACGCGCTTGCGGCGGCGAACCTTGGGCTGCCAAGTGCGTTTGGTTGACATGACACTTGCCTTTGTCTAACAATTTCCAGCCATAAGCGATAAGTATAACCCAGCAATAATGTCAGGTCAACAGTGGCTTGCCCAATGTTCCGAACCATTTTATCGAATCTGCGGGCAGAAAATCAAAACGCGAAACTGCGCGCTGGCCCTGCCCTATTTTCCCTTGACGGCGAGGCGATCATTCAAGTAGGATAGTTAGCTGTGTTTCATGCGGCGTTTAATCGGCTGTGAGCGAATTCGGATTGGGAGGGGTTCTAACCTTGATACCCGCGCAGCATTGGGCCTACAGTTTCTTGATTGACGCTGGAGATATCGACAGCATCACCAGCCTTTTGCTGGAAAAAGAAACCCCCTTGTCCAGCGCGCAGCTGGCCACCGCGATTATCAAACAGCGCGAACAGAAAAAACAGCAGGAATTGAAAGCGCAGTATCACGGGACGAAAATCTATCAGCCGGCCGGGCGATACGACGTTGGCGACCGACTGATATTCTCTCGGATGAATTACGCCACCGCATCCGTCATCGACATCCGCCCTGGACACAGCGTCGATTCGCAGAGCTTCAAAGTGGCGGCGGTCGAGTTTGACGATGAGGCCGCCAGCGGTCGGATTCGAGAATTTGTCACCGAATTCACCGGCGATCATCCCCTCAACAGCCCCGATTCGAATCAGCATCCCAGCCAGTTCAAGCGCGCCTACACCATAGACGACATCCTCCAAGACCCCAAGGTCACCATCATCAAGCAGGTCGATGAATCGCTGGAGCAGAATCCCGACCTGGTGCGGATTACGGGGACGTGGTTTGTGCGCGATCTGATGCTTGAGGTGAGCATTGGCCATCTGCATCTGGCGGAAGCGGTTCTCGATATGAACGACGGCGGGCCCTTGACCCCGACCGCCATTCTGCAAGAAATCGGCGGCCTGGGCCAAGCGCCGCGGCCTTTGCAGGTCTTTTCATTGAACTATGCCATGAATCAGGACGAGCGTTTTGACGAGGTGGGGCCGGCCGGCCAAGTGCTGTGGCATCTCAACCGCCTGCTGCCGCGCATGGTGCGCCAAGTGCCAGCCATCTTGCAGTACAGGCCGATTGCCTATGACCGCAGTCTGCTGACCAAAGACCTGCGCCAGCTGGAATATGACCTCGATGATGAGCATTCACCGCTTAACTCGCCGCCGCAGGACGAAATCAGTCTGACGCTGATCTATCCCCATCGCCGCGTCGGCAGCCTGCCCATCAATTCCGAGACCAAGTATATCTTCCCCGAAGCCAAAACGCCGCGCATCGCGGTTGTGATTGTCGATGCCCTGGATGGCCAGGAATATCCCTGCTGGGTCGTCCATCAGCATAAATATGTCTATGGCCTGGCGGCGCTGTATCAAAAGCATCATCTGCCGGTGGGCGCTTATGTTTATCTGAATCGCACTGACGACCCCAGCCGCATCGAAATCGAATTTGACAATTATCGCCCGCGAACGGAATGGATCCCCCTGGTCGAAAGGGCCGACAAGGACGAACTCCGCTTCGGAACCGCCAAACGGGCCATCGGCGCCGATTATGACGACCAGATTATCGTCGGCGTCAGCAGTCTGCCCGAAGTCGACAAGCTGGGCAAGGACGTGCAAAGCCGACAGCTGCCGCTGGCCAGACTGCTGCGAAACCTCATTGCCGAATTAAGCAAACAAAATCCGCAGAAGACAGTCCATGCCAAAGTCCTGTACAGCGCCCTCAACATTTTGCGGCGCTGCCCGCCCGGCCCGATATTCGCCACGCTCATCGCCAATCCCGACTTTGAAAACGCCGGCGGGAGTTACTGGAAGCTAAGTGACTGACCAAAAGAGCGGATTGAAAGGATTGATTGAATGCCCCCCAATTACCTGATCAAGCCCAGCGTCAAGACCAAATTCTGCATCGACTACGACTGGTGGGAAACCAGCCGCGATGACCTGAACGTCTATCTGCTGACTCATCTGTCACAGCAGCAGCAGGCCTATCTGCAAGACGTCGACCTGCAAAAAGTCTTCGATTATGTCCATCCAGAGAGCGGCGAGGTGTTTCAGTTGGATGCCCTGCGGCTGGCCCTCCAGACCTCTTCCAAACAGGATGATTTCATCACCGAGCATATCGGCCTGATCGACAGTGTTTTCCGCGCCTTTCTGGTGAATGGCAATCAGCCCTTGAACGCGCAGGAGCTTGCCAAAATCACCGGGCGCGGGGCGGCGACCATCCTCAAAACCATCGGCGGTATCCGCATTTACCGCGGCATCCGACCCTGCCAATCAAGTCCAGACAGCGAGGACTGACGCATGGCGCGCATCATCCATACCAACAGCCCTGGCAAACGCCGCCACAGCTATATGCGTACTGGCGCTGAAATTCTGCGGCGATTAAGCCAGCAAAAAGAAATCGACCGCGACACCAAAGACATGACGGCCATGCTGGTCTACAGCCTGCGGGCGATTGACGGCACAATCGAAGAATCAGTGCAGGCCTGGGAAAAGCGCGGCTACTGGAAGAAAGCTGACGATTTTCAGCAGAAATGGTGGTGGGCCTCTTTGCTGGGCCTGGCCATCGAAAAGCTGGTCAAAGCCGGCGACTGGGAGGAACTGCCAGAGGCCATGGCCAAGCTCTTTCCGCACTTTGCCGATATTCAAATCAGCAAACTGACCCGCGATCCCAAAGAGTGGACGGGAAGCTATCAAAAGCTGATGTCAGAACACAGGGAAGAATAAGCGCCGTCAGCCCCCCGTTTCTGCCCTCATCACAGCCATAATTCCGAAATTTGCTTGAATGCACTAAGTCATTATAGGCAAATTGCCCAAATCCCTGTATCATTGGCGGGGATGATATGAGTTTGCAATTGCGGGCATGAACATGACCCCAAAAATAACCCTAGAAGAAATTCGCAAACTGGCGATGCCCTTAAGCGCGCCTATTGTCTCTGGCGAAGGCCTGCTCGACCGCGCCGTGACCTGGGCGACGGTGATTCATCCCGAAGACGACCTCGCTTCAAAATCGCTGCAAAAGCATGAACTCATCCTGTTCGCGCCGGTGAGCCGTCCAGCCAAAGCGCACAGCGAAACCGAGCTTGTTCAATGGAGCATCCAAGCGCGGGCGGCCGCCATTGCCTTCAGCGCCGTCCCCAGCCCGACCGCCCTGGCCGAGGCCAAATCACATCATCTGCCAGTGCTGATGCTGCCCAGCGACAGCCGCATCCGAGAGCTTGAGCGAACGATTATCCACCTGCTGGTGCATCGGCAAGGTCAAATGGAGCGCCGCGGCCCCCAAATCTACCGTCAGCTTGTCCAAATTTCATCGCGCAACGAGGGCCTGGGCGAGATCGTCGGCGCCATAGCCCGCTTAACCCAAAAAACCGTGATCGTCCATGACAAACGTCTGCGGCCGCTGGCCCATAAACTCCAGCCGCCGCTGGCCGATGTATGGGATGATATCGAATCCTTCCTCAAAAGGCGGGACCATCTGCCGATTGAACTGCATGACCGCCGACGCGCCGCTGAAGTCGAGCCGCCGACGCTGATGCAGACGCTTCCCATCCCTGGCCTGGCGCGGCTGATCGCGCCCATTGTCAGCGCAAATGTTGGCCGCGGCTTTTTGTCGATTATCGGGCGCGAAAACGACTGGGATGAGATCGACTGGCTTGTCTGTGAACACGGGGCGGCGGCCTGCGCGCTGGAGATGGCCAAGCAAAAGGCCGTCAGCGAAACCGAAAAACGTCTGCGCGGGACGTTTCTCGACCGTCTGCTGCTCGATGATGTCAGCCAGCAGGAGGCCATCCGTCAAGGCGAACGTTTGCAGCATGACATGACACAGACGCACCTGGCGATTGCCCTGTCCTGGCGCGGCGACGATCCGCCTTCGCTGCGGCGTCTGGAAACCCTGGTCAACGACATCATCAGACAGCAGCAGGCGCCGGCTCTGGTCTGGATTCGGGAAAAAGAAGGCGAAGTGGTTGTCTTTTACGCCGCCGATTCCGAGGATCCCATCGACGACAGCCTGGCCCTTTCGCAGATTTTCAGCGCGGAAATTGCCCAGCGGTATCCCGAAAACCGTCTTGCCGTCGGCCTAGGCCAAGCCGCGCATGACATCAAGGACTGGCGTGTCAGTTACCGCGATGCTGTGCAGGCCAAAGAACTGGCGCATCGTCTGCAAACCGACATCCCCTTCTTCATTGGCGATTTGGGCGCTTATCAACTCATTTTGGATTTGTCCGATCATCAAAAACTAAGCGATTTTTGCGAACAGACCCTCGGCCGGCTGACCGATTATGACCGCCGCCAAAAGGCCGAGCTTATCAAGACATTAGAGGCTTTTTTCCATTGTCACGGCAATTTATCGAAAACAGCCAAAGCCCTGATTGTGCATCGCAACACCCTGCTGTATCGGATAAGCCGCATCAGCGAAGTCGCCAACATCGACCTGAACCGACCCGAAACGCGGCTGGCGCTTCATCTGGCCTTGACGATTCGACGACTCCTGCGGCTGCCATAACTTGACTCGCGTAAATCTGATATACTGTTATTAACTTGAGCAGAAGGGGGATGAGACATGAACCATCAGTCATCCGACAGCGGCATCTTTGACGATCTGCATCGCATCGACCGCGAACACCGCGATGCCTGCGCGTTGATCTGTTCGGTTCGCAAGGGCGGCGAAGCGACGCACGGCAACGTCAAACGGACGATTGAAGCCCTGACGCGCATGGGACACCGCACTGGCTACATCAATGGCGAGGGCGATGGCGTCGGCGTCCTGACCGATATTCCGCGTCAGATGTGGATCAAATGGCTGGCCCAGGCCGGCCTGCGCTCATCTTTGGCGGCCGGGCGCAATTTCTGGGTCGCCCATGTCATGATCCCCTCCGATGACCGCGCCCGCACCCAAAACATCGTCGACCAAATCTGCCGTCAAATCAGCGAAGTCGGCCTGCACATCCTCATCGACCGCAGCGGCCGCGTCAATCGCCAAGTCTTGGGGCCCAACGCCGAAAAAAGCGAACCAGTCTTTTGGCAGATCGCCGGCATCAACGGCCAAGTGCCAGCCAGCGAACTGGAGGCCAAGCTCTTCGAATTGCAAACGCAGCTGGAGCATCGGCTGGGCGTGCATTTCGCCTCATTCTCGTCGCACAGCGTCGTCTACAAAGTGCAAGGCACAATAGAAATCCTGCGCCATTACTATCCCGAACTGCGCGATCCAGACTACGCCTCGGCCGTCACCATGGGCCATGCCCGTTACAGCACCAACACCAATCCGATCTTTGAACGGGCGCAGCCTTTCAGCGTGATCGCCCACAATGGCGAATTCAACACCATCTCCCGTTTTCGGCTGGAAGCGGAAATGCTGAACATCCCCATGGTGGAAAACGGCTCCGATTCGCAGGACGTCGACCGCGCCATTTATGCGCTGTGCATGCAGAACGGACTCGATCTGATCGAAGCCATGGAGCATATCTTCCCGCCTTTTGAGCATGACCTGATCCAAAATTCACCCGACATTCATCAGATGTACGCCGAGATTCGACAGGCCTTTGGGCCCTTTGCCCAGGGGCCGGCGGCGGTGGCTTCGCGTTTGGGCAATCTGGCCGTCTTCAGCGTCGACGCGCTGGGACTGCGCCCGCTGTGGTTTGGCGAAACCGAAAAGGAATACTTCGTCTCTTCGGAGCGCGGCGTCTATCCTTTGGATTCGATGTCGATCAGCCCCAAGCCGATGGCCCCCGGCGAGAAAATCGCCCTGGAAATCAACCCAGGCCAGCCGATTAAGGTCATGGATTATCCAGCCATCCAACGTCATGTCTTCGCCAAATACCGCGAGCGTCAGCCCTATCAGCCGACGGCCTCCAGTATATGGGCCATCGAAACCGCGCCCGCCCCCTCCGCGCCGCCGCCCCGTTTTCCAACCGGCCAAGCCGCCGACGAGGGCCGACAGCTGCAGGCCGAAACCGCGCCGGTGGCCGTGATAGAAAAGACATCGCAGACCGCTAAAACGCTTGACAAGCCGCCCTGGCTGGAAAATCCCTCGACCGTCAACGCCGCCCTCATGTCCGGGTTTGGCTGGGAGCGGTATCATGTGGAAATCGTCAAATCGCTGTCCGACAGCGCCAAAGAGCAGATCGGTTCGCTGGGCTGGGACGGTCCCTTGGCCGCGCTTAGCAACACGCGGGTTAATCTGGCCGATTTTTACAAGGAGACCGTGGCCGTCGTCACCAATCCCTCCATCGACCGCGAGCGCGAGCATGCCCAGTTCTCATCGCGGGTCCTGGTCGGCAGCCGCCCCGAAATCGCCGTCGGCCGCGAAGACAGCGAGACCTTGATTCGCCTTGAAATCCCCTTCCTGCTGGAATCGGTGCCTGACTTTGAGGACAATAATCTCGTCCGCGAAATCGCCGCGCGCTTCGGCACAGTCATGATCGAAGACCTAGTCGATATCTTCACTGGCAAGGTCGCTTTTCTGTCGATGGGCTGTCCAGCCGATTCGACCATCGACCAGGCCGTCAAAGCCATGCAGGACCGCGCCATAGACGCTGTGCAGAACGGCGCGCAGTGCATCATCCTGGACGACAGCGCAATCGCTTCCGGCGAAGAGCTTTATATCGACCCTCTGCTGGCCACGGCGGCGGTGGACAAGGCCCTGCGTCAAGCCGATTTCAGTCCGAATCTGCGCCGCAAAACCGGATTGGTCGTCCGTTCAGGCGCCTTGCGAGATTTGCA
This sequence comes from Phototrophicaceae bacterium, assembly GCA_965243795.1. Classification (GTDB taxonomy): domain Bacteria; phylum Chloroflexota; class Anaerolineae; order Aggregatilineales; family Phototrophicaceae; genus UBA6055. The sequence goes on from OZ251576.1 coordinate 274,750, forward strand.
TGACCTGGCGCTGTGCATCAGTTTGGGCGCCAACGCTGTTCTGCCCTATGCGCTGTATGCCGTCAGCCTTGGCACCGCGCCGCGCGGCCGCAAAACCATACTCACGCCCGAACACGTAGAAACCTGCCTGACCAACACACTCAAAGCCATTTACGTCGGCCTGCAGAAAATCACCTCGACCATCGGCTGCCATGAACTGCGCGGCTATGGACACAGCTTCAGTTCGGTCGGCCTGTCGCGGAACATCGCCGGGCTGCTGGGAACGCCCAATTATTTCGGCTCGGCCGGCCGCGGCCTGACCTGGACAGCGCTTTACAACGACGCTGAAGAAAGGGCGCAGGAATTCCGCGGCCAGGTGCGCGCCCGTCTGAAAAATCCAGAGCGCCTTTATCCGAAAATGTGGAAAAAAGCCGAGGCGGTCGCGCATGGCGAAATGGAATTTGACGATTACACCGAAACCCTGCTGCGCCTGGAGGACAGGATGCCGGTCTCACTGCGGCATATCCTGACGCTCAAGGAAAGCCCGACGCCCATCAATCCTGCCGATGTCGATATCAGCATCAAGGGCTATGACATGCCCGTCCTCATCAGCGCCATGTCCTTCGGCTCGCAGGGAGAACTGTCCTATCGCTCCTATGCCGAAGCCGCGCACCTGCTCAACATCATCTGCATGAACGGCGAGGGCGGCGAGATTCACGACCTGCTGGGCAAGAACCCGCGCAACCGCGGCCAACAGGTGGCATCAGGACGTTTTGGCGTCAACATCGCCTTTTTGAACGCGGCCGATTACATCGAAATCAAAATCGGCCAAGGCGCCAAACCAGGCGAAGGCGGCCAGCTGCCGGGCTATAAGGTCACCGAGCAAATCGCCGCCGTCCGCAGCACGACCCCTGGCATCGGGCTGATCTCGCCCAGCAACAACCATGACCTGTATTCGATTGAAGACCTGGCGCAGCTGATCGATGAACTCAAGACGGCCAACCCCCAGGCCAAAGTTTCGGTCAAGCTGCCGGTGGTGCCGGGCATCGGCATTATCGCGGTCGGCGTCGCCAAGGCCGGCGCGGACATCATCACGCTCACCGGCTACACTGGCGGGACGGGCGCGGCGCGGTCACACGCACTGCGTCATGTTGGCCTGCCGGCCGAAATTGGCGTTTGGCTGGCGCATCGTCATCTTATCGCCAGCGGCCTGCGCGGCGACGTCGAACTGTGGGCTGACGGCGGCATGAAAAGCGGACGCGACGTCATCAAAATGGTCTGTCTGGGGGCCAATCGAGTTGGTTTCGCCACCCTGGCCATGGTCGCTGTCGGATGCACCATCTGCCGCGGCTGTCAGGACGGCACCTGTCACGTCGGCATCACTACTCATGTCAAGACTAAAGAAGAGGCCGAAAAGCGAGATTTCAAGGCCTTCCGCCCCTTTGCGGAGCGCGGCTCGGCCGAAAGCATCGTGACGATGTTCGACGCGCTGGCCGGCGACATCCGCAAATGGCTGGCCAAGATGGGAATCAGCAACTTGCAGGACATTGTCGGACGCGCTGACCTGCTTTATCAATCGTCTCATCAAGACCGCATTGACCTTTCGGGGCTGCTCCGTCCCGCCCCATCGATCCAAAAGACTCCAGCGCAGCCCGGCGGCCGACGCATCACCCGCCCGCGCAACACGGTCAGCAAGCAGATTACCGACATCGTCGCCGAATATGTGCAGAAAGGCGAATTCGAACTAACCTATGACGACGGTCAGGTCATGGCCATGGACCGCGCTTTGGGAACGCATCTTTCGGGCGCCATCAAACGCCGCGACATCCCCCACACCGAACGGATACGGGCCATCCACCTTAGCTTCAGCAACTCGGCCATCCCAGGCAACGGTCTGGCGGCTTTCCTTGATGATCCCGTGCATGTGCTGGTCGAAGGCGGCGCCCAGGACGGCGTCGGCAAATGCGCGGCCGGCAGCGTCATCTCGATTTTGAAAGGGCTGAATCAAAATGGCCGCCGTTTGGATGGATCGGTCGGCAAGAGCTTTGCTTATGGGGCGCAGGGCGGATTTTTCATCGTGCAGGGCAACGCCGATACCCGCGCCTGTATCCGCATGAGCGGCGCCGATGCCATCTTTGGCGGCGAAATCCTGGAACCGCTGCAAGACCAGCTGGGTGGACTGGGCGCCCGAGCCAATCTCAAGGGGTATGCCTTTGAATACATGACCTCCGGCCGGGCAGTCGTGCTGGGCGATCCTGGGCCCTGGATGTGCGCGGGCATGACCGGCGGCGTCGTCTATCAGCGCATTCAGCCCGAAATGAACCTGACGGTGGACGCGGTCCGACAACGGCTGGCCCACGATTCGCTGGTGGAGATTCAACCCTTAGACGACGAGGGACATCAGGATGTGCGGGGACTGTTGAATGCTTATATCCGCACCCTAGAGGAAAATCATCAGTCGCAGGCCGCCGAGCCGATTTATGCGCTGCTGAAGCGTCCTGGCGATCATTTCATCAAAATCGCGCCGCCATCGCGCCATTAACTGACGCGGTTGATCGCCTTTGTCGGCTTGCCCGGCATGGCGGCCAGAACGCGCTGAATTTTTAGGGCCAGATGCAAAATCAGGCGATTGTCAGCGTCGTCCAAATCCAGCTTGGTCAGTTCGGCGATCCGCTCCAGGCGATAAACCAAGGTGTTGCGATGGACATCGAGCGCCTGGGCCGCTTTGGCGAGGTTGCCGTTCGCCTCAAAAAAGCCGCTCAAAGTTCGGATGAGGTCGCCTTGCTTGCGGCGGTCATGCTCTGCCAGCCGGCCAAGCGCATCCCCATAAAACCGATGCAGGTCTTCCAGATTATCTTCCTTGAGCGCCAATAGCAGCTGATAGAGCTTCAAATCGCCATAAAACGTTGTGGCGCAAGGGTCGCCCAGTTCGCCGGCTATGCTGACGGCATCCTTGGCTTCGCGGTAGGCCACGCGCAGATTGGACAGGCCAAGGGCCGGACGGCTGATGCCAGCGGCGACCGGTCGATTGGAAAGGCGGACGGCCAGCTGGGCCCGCGCATCCTCAATCATCGACCGCGCCCGCGGCAATGCCTTGGCCTCCTCATTCAAGGGGTACAGAGCGACGATGACATCCACATACTGCCCGACCGCCCCCTTGACCCGCCGCCGCGACATATCATCCCGCAGCCGCGCCAGCAGCGAGTCCACAGGCAAAGCCCCCCCGTCTGCCGACAAAGCGCGAAAAACAGCGACGACATAGGACGAATCGGGCTGAAAACCGGCCTGACGGGCGCGGGTATGCAGCAAATCATCATCGGCCGGCGCGCCGCTTAGCCACATCTGAATCCAATCGCCGCGCGTCTGTTCGACGGCCGAGGCAATCGCGCGGTTCTTGGCCATTTCAATCGCGCAGACATCCGCGCCATACATCAAAACCAGACGGTCAAATTCATCCAAATCGCGGCCGCGGTCAATCAGCGACAGATAGCCAGCGACCCGTTTTTCGACCTTGAGGACAGTCGTATAGCCAAGCGAACTGGCGCTGATGATGCCGGGGCTGGACGGCGCGTCATGCGTTGGGAACTGGCGATAGGGCAGCCGATAGCGTCCATTGGCCCTGCGATGATCGAGATTGGGATAGGCCTGCGCCATCAACAGGCCGGCCTCATTGTGAATCGCGACGGGTTTGCCAGTCGAGCGCGACATGACTTGCAGCAGGCTGTGCAAATCGCAGTTTTCGGCGGCCAGCCGCGTCAGCTGCCGTTGAATTTCGATGGCCCGTTCGGTCAGACGCGCCGACTGATTGAGAATCAAGGCATTGACCGCCCGCTCAACACTGGTCAGGCTGGCGTCAAGCGGTATGGAAACCAAGGCGATGCCCGCGGCCTTGGCGGCTTTCACCGCGCGCGGCTCAACCGTCCCAGCGGCCACCACCGCGCTGACCCCAAATTCGGCCAGCTGACCGATGACATCAGCCAAGGTCAGGCGGCTGTCAAAAATATGCAGAACATCCATCGAAACCAAAGCCAACTCGCCGCCATAAATATCGGGAAAGGCCGGCGGCTGGGCGCGGATGGTCACAGCCCAGTTGACCTGGGTTTCGGCATCGCCAGCGACCAGGCCGGCGCCAAGCGGCAGAGAATAGCGCAGCAAAGACTGAATGGAGGCGGTGTTTTTACCCGACATGGCGAATACCCTGGACGTCCTTTGACGGCGCGAACGAAATCATTTTACCGCTCCAATCGGCAAAATCAACAAAAACGCCGCGGCCTTTTGTACATGACAGCCAATGATACAGCTAATCAGGCCAAAAAAACAGGGCGAATAAATGGGATTTTCATCGCCCCGCTTGATTGATTGGACAAATTGAACAAATCAGGTCGCCAGCTTGACGCCGATGTCCAGCGATTCGCCTTTGATATCGACAGCTTCGCTGACATAATCAGCCGAAATGAGGCCAGGCTGGAGCGCGTTCGCCAGCGTTTCGCGGCAGATATAGTCGTCGAACTGCTTGATGACGGCCTCCAGTCCGGACGAGGCATCGCTGTAGATGACTTCAATCGGGTCGTCCAGTTCAAAATCAGCCGTCTTCCGCAGATTTTGAATCCGTCTGATGATCTCGCGGGCCAGCCCCTCTTCGACCAGACCAGCGGACAAATCGGTATCCAAAATGACCACATAGCCGCCGTCCTCAATCGCCCCTTCCGGCGTTTCGACGCTGACCTTGACTTCGCATTCGCCGTTCAAAATCTCAAAATCCGTCCCGTCCAGTTCAAGGGTGACGTCCTGCCCGGCCAGCAGTTTTTCGGCCAAGGGGCGCACAAAATCCTGATCGCCGTCCTTGAGCGCCGCCTGGATGGCTTTGAAATCCTGGCCATATTTAGGGCCCAAAAAGCGCGGCAGGGGATTGAGGCTGTAGCGGGTCGTCGAGGCCAACGCGCTGGCCTCATCGGCGCCCATGACGCGGACCGATTTCAGATTCAGGGCGCTCATCATAAGCTGCGAATAACGCTCGACAATGGGCGCTTCAGACACGTCGCGCATGGCGAACTGGGCGCCGGCCAAGGGCTGACGAACGCCGATTCGGGCCGCATTGCGCGCCGCCAGGCCCAAACTGACCAGCCGCCGCGCCAAGGCCATCTCCTCGATCAGCGTCTCATCCAGCAGAGACTCGTCATACTGCGGCCAAGCGGCCAGATGCACGCTGTCATTCGGCGATCCCTCTTGTTCGGCCACCAGATTGCGATAGATGGCCTCGCTCAAGAAGGGCATCGTCGGCGCCAGCAGCTTGGCCAGCGCGGTCAGGGTTTCGTAGAGCGTGGCATAAGCCGACAGCTTGTCATCGTCCTGCTCGCTCTTCCAAAAGCGGTCGCGGCTCAAGCGAACATACCAGTTGCTCACGCGCTCGACAAAGTCCTCAATCGGTCGGGTGGCGTTGATGGCGTCATAGTTTTCAAAGGCGTCAGTGACCGTCTGAATCAGCTGATGCAGTTCGGCCAGCAGCCAGCGGTCAAGCAGGCCGCGGTCTTGCGGCGGCGGCGCTGTTCGGGCCGGCGTCCAGCCATCGATGTTGGCGTAAGTCACAAAAAAGCTGTAGGTGTTCCAAAGCGTCGACCAGAACTTCTTGATGACTTCATTGACCAGCTTCTCGGAGAAACGGCGCGGCTCGCCCGGCGGGCCCGACGTATAGAGATACCATCGAAAGGCATCGGCGCCGTTTTGGTCGATCACCGCCCACGGGTCAACGGTGTTTCCCTTGCTTTTGGACATTTTCTGCCCATGCTCATCGAGGATATGCCCCAGCGAAATGACGTTTTTATAGGCAACCGTTTCAAAGAGCATGGCGGCGATGGCATGAAGACTGTAAAACCAGCCGCGCGTTTGATCGACGGCCTCGCAGATGTAATCGGCCGGATGCTGCTCCTCAAAACTTTCGCTGTTTTTGCGCGGATAGGCCCACTGCGCGACCTGCATGGCGCCGCTGTCGAACCAGACATCGATGACCTCTGGCACGCGCCGCATGGTGCCGCCCTTGCCGTCGGGGTTGGGAAAGGCGATCTCATCAACATAGGGCCGATGCAAATCCAGTTCGCTAAGGTCTTGGCCCGACAAATCGCTCAATTCTTCCACGCTGCCGACGCACAGCATGTCACCGCTTTCGTCGTCCACCCAAACTGGCAGCGGCGTCCCCCAATAACGCTCGCGGCCCAGCGCCCATTCTTTCAGGTCATCCAGCCAGTTGCCAAAACGCCCGTCTTTGATATGGCCGGGAATCCAGTTGATGGTCTGATTGAGGTCGATCATCTTCTGCCTGTATTCCAGCGTGTTGATGAACCAGGTCTCGCGGGCGAAGTACATCAGCGGCGTTTCATCGCGCCAGTTGTGCGGATAAGCGTGTTCATACTGCTCATGCCGATACATCAAGCCGCGCTCGGCCAGGTTTCTGATGATTTCCCTGTCGGCGTCCTTGAACCACATCCCGCGGAAGTTGGACGCGGCCTCGACAAAACGGCCCGATTCGTCGACGGTGATGAGGACGGGCAGATCATGCTTTTTGCCAGTGGCCATGTCATCGACGCCATAAGCCGGCGCGGTGTGGACGATGCCGGTGCCATCGGCGATGCTGACATAATCAGTCGCCACCACATAGGCGTAATCCTGCTCGACCGGCAAAAACGTATAGAGGGGATTGTACCGCCAGCCAAGCAGGTCTTTGCCCTTCAGCCGTTTGACCACCTTGTATTTCTTGTCCTGATCAAGCACCTTGTCCATCAGCGCCTCGGCCAGGATAAGCTGTTCAGCGCCCTCGCCATCCGACGCCGGGCCTTCCACCTGAACATAGTCAAGGTCTTCGCCCACGGCCAAAGCGGCGTTGCTGGGCAGAGTCCACGGCGTCGTCGTCCAGGCCAGCAGATAAACGCCCGGCTGGTCTTTGAGCGGAAAACGCACATAAACGCTGGGATCGACAATCGTCTTATAGCCCAGCGAAACTTCATGGCTGCTTAGAGGCGTGCCAGAAGTCGGGCTGTAAGGAACGACCTTGTAGCCGCGGTAAAGCAGGCCTTTGTCCCAAAACTGCCTAAGAACCCACCAGACGCTTTCGATGTAATCATTGGAAAACGTCACATAAGCCTCGTCAAGATCGACCCAGAAAGCCGTCCGTTCCGTCAGTTTTTCCCATTCATTGATATGGCGAAAGACATTGGTTCGGCATTTCTCGTTGAACTTGGCGATGCCATACTCTTCAATTTGCCGTTTGCTTTCAAAACCAAGCTCCTTTTGGATCTCGATTTCAACGGGCAGGCCATGCGTGTCCCAGCCGCCGCGCCGCGAACAGTAATAGCCGTTCATCACTTTGTAGCGGGGGAACATGTCCTTAAAGGCGCGCGACAGGACATGGTGACTGCCGGGCTGGGCGTTGGCCGTTGGCGGCCCCTCATAAAACACATAGCGCGGCGCGTCTTCGCGGCCTTCGGTCGTGCGCTCGAACACGCGGTTAAACCGCCAGAAGTCAAGCTGCTCCTGTTCGAGTCTGTTGATGATTTCGCTGTTGACCTTCGAGTCTACTGCCCTAAACATAAACCTTCACTTCTCCATGTAACTTCTGCGCCGTCGCCGCGTGGACATTTTCCTGCCTGGATTGGATTTATGGGGGGATTATGACGCAAATGACAAAATTGCGAAAGGGGCAAATTGGCCTATGGCTTATGCGCCGCCCAGCCACGCGCTCAAAACATCGACATCCTTCTGCAAAGCCGCGCCATAGGGGGTCCGCTGATGCTTGATGGCCTCCTGCCGCCAAAATCCGATGCCGCCGCGGATAACGCGCATTGAGGGCCGCGCGCCGCCTTGCATCTGCCAGCGATAATAATCAAGCAGCAGGGCCTGCGCTGGGTCATCAGCGGCGATGGCGCGGCTATTGTCAAAACAGCGATTCGCCCGCTCATCATCGCCCAGCAGATAATAAGCCTGCCCCAAATCGAACTGAACACTGTCGGGCGCGCCTGACCGCAAGGCCTTGGTAAAAAAATGACCGGCCGCTTCATAGTCGCCAAGGGCCAGCTTCAGCTTGCCCAGGCCATGCAGCGCGAAAGGATAATGCGGCTTCAATCCGAGCGCGCGTTCCAAAGCGGCGCGGCTTTCCTCCAGCTGGCCCAAATGCCGATACGCATTGCCCAGCAAGACCAGCGCATCAACCGACTGCCGACCTGAATCCGGGATGGTCTCCAAAATACCGCGGGCGCGGGCATAGTCGCCGTCGATAAAATACCGCTGCGCTTGATGATAAGGCGAAAGCGCGCGGCGATTCCCCCACAAAACCAAAAGCTGAATCGTCAGCAGCAGCCCAAACGCGCCGATCCTGGCCGGCATTTGAATCGGCTCCGGCCCCAAGAATCCCAGCGGCAGCAGCAAAATCAGCAAAGCAGCGCCCAGCCCCAGCCCCAGTTTGGAAGCGCCGTCCCATTGGGGTATCTGATGCGCCAGACGCCTAAGCATCATCGAGGATTTTCCCCCTGGATTCAGACTTGGCAATCGCCGCCTCGATTTTGCTGATCTCATACTGAAGCGAACTGCCGTAGGCCGTGCCTTGCAGCGCCTTGAACGTCGACCGCCAGGCCTGCAGGCCGCGCTTGGCGGCCACCATGCGGCCGCTGGCCTGGATGGCCTGATCGCGGTCGCCCAGTTTGTGATAATGGCGCGAAAGATAATAATGCACGCGCACGGAATACATAGAGGGGATCGCATACAGAGCCGCCTGCTTGAAGGACTCTATCGCCGCCTCATCCTCGCCGGCCAACTGCTGGACAAAGCCCAGTTCGGCCCAAATGATGGGCTGGTCGGGGGAAAGCTGGGCGGCCGTCTGGAGCGCAATCGCCGCTTCGTCATAGCTGGCCTGCATCCGATAGCCGTTGGCCAAGGTGATGTACGCCCCAGCGTGATGCGGAAACAGATACACAGCCTGGTCAGCGGTGGCCTGCGCCTTGGCCAGCTGACCGTTGCAGGCATACGCGCTTGTCAGCAGCATCAGCAGGTCGGGCGTGATTTTGCCGCCGGCCATAACCCGCTCCAGCAGTTGGATGGCCTGCGGAAATTGAAGTTTTTCGATGAGTCGATAAGCCTCGCCATAGCCAGCGCCGTACTGCCGCGATTGCCGCGCCAGCAGAATGCCCACCAGAAAAAAGCCCAGCATCATCATGCCGGCCGAAAGGCACAGGCCCGACAGCGCCAGCTGCGCGACAGGCGAGACATAATTGGCAAGCGGCTGGGTCAAACCGTTGGCGAACTCAATCAGCACGCCCAGCGCGAAGACGACCAGGCCCAAGGCCGCCAACGCGACCGACGCGAAAACCGCGGCCCACACCAGCAAACGGCGCCTGGACATCATCAGCCTCCCGCCGCCAGCGAAGCGAGTTCTTTTTCGCCATGTATGAACGCGCCGGCCAAGTCAATATCCTGGCTCAACACCTCGCGCAGGGCCTGCGCGTCATCAGCGCTCATAATCACCTGCCATTCTTCCAAACCCGATTTTTCACTTTTCATCGCCGCCAAGGCCCGCCGCGCCTGTGACTGATGGCCCAAACGCATATACGCGCGCAGCAAATACAGATGCGCCAGCAGACGATGCCGCGAATCCGGTATCCGCAGGGCCAGCGCCGCCTGGAGATGCCCGACGGCCGATTCGCTGGCTTGCAGACGGTCTTCGATCATGCCCAGATTATAAAGCGCGACCCATTCATCCGGCGCCAGTTGATGCGCTTGACGGGCGGCCGCCAAAGCCTGTGGATAATGCCGCGCCTGCAATTCCACCTCGGCCAAACCATTGTACGCGACGGCCGATTGGCTGTCCAATTCGATCATCTTCTCATAATCGCGCCGCGCCTGCTTGAGTTTCCCCGCCAGCCGAAACAGTTCGGCCCGAAAGCGATAATGCTCAACGCGCTGCGGCTCCGTTTTGACAAGCTCGCTGATGGTTTCGATAGCCGTGTGATAGTCCCGTTTTCGCATGGCCTTAATCGCTTTTCTGTAATTGCGCGGCGCGCCGAAACTGCGAAAGACGAAGATGCCGGCCGCCATCCAGCCAAGGCCCGCGCCCAAAAACAGCCCGGTCAGCTGCGGCTGGGCCAATGATCCCAAAATAATGGCCAGCGCGGCCGGAATGATGACCGCCAGCCAGCGTTTCCGCTCCTCGCCGGGCAGACGGCCAAGGATGAGGACGGCGGCGCCAAGCAAAAAAGCGATCAGCAGAGCCGTTTGCAGCGCGACCGCCCAGGCCGCCTGGCCGACAAGCGCATTAAGCATAAGGCTTGCCAAACCCGTCGCCGCCAGCCAGGCCATCAAGAGCTTAAATCGGCGCGGCCCAAGAAAAATCCGAAATCGTTTAATCATCGACACTCACAGCCAGCTGGGGACGATGGGCGTAATTGCTTATCAAAACCACAAATTCCTGCTGTTTGAAGGCCTTGACCCGCTTGATGATCACGCCATGACGGTCAATCCAGTAGGACGCCGCCTGATCAAGATAGCGATAGCGCCGCGTCTCAATCTGCCGCCGACCCAGCGAAATCACATCATCAGCGACATATTCGACCGGCGGATGAACTGTCCTGACCAGACCAGGAAAAAGCTGGACGTGTTCAAACATCGGAACGAACAGAGGCAGCGGCCGATGAGCGGCGGCCATCTTTATCAGCGTGCGGCCGCGCAAAAGCAGCAGTGGCACATCAATAAGGACGTCCGGCGGCAGTTCGATCTCCACATAATCGCGCGCGGCGCCGTTCAGGACATAGCCGATTTGCAGACGATCTTCGGCCAGGCTGTAGGTCACGCGCAGGGTTTTGACGCCATGCTCAAAAGAGGCGCTGTCATAACGGACGTCAAAGCGCACCAGTTCGCTCGCTGGATTTTGCAATGCCTCAAACAAAATGGATTTGCCATCTTCCAGGCGCGAATCAACATCGATGCGGATCATAGTCTCGCCGTCAGGAAGCGCATGGGCCGCCCAAGATTCCGACTTCCGCAGCGTTTGTCCATCCTTGAAAAAGCGGTAACGGCCGCTGGCGGTGAAGGCTTCATGCTTTTGCACCGGATGCAGATAGCGCATCAATCCGAAATCTCCACATACAGCCGCTTGTTGATGCCGCCCTTGCTCTTGTATTTGCTGATTTTGATCGTGCCGACCTCGCTCGTGTTGGCGACATGCGTGCCGCCGTCAGCCTGCAAGTCCAAGCCCTCAATCTCAACCGTCCGCACCTCCTGGATGCCGGCCGGCAAAAGGTTGATATGAGTCCGAATAAGGTCGGGGATCTGAAAAGCCTCGGCGCGCGGCAAAATCCGAATCGAGACATCCCGGGCCGCCGTGACTTCCTGATTGATCTTCGCCTCAACTTCAGCGATCACCGCCGGCGCCAGCCGCTCAAAGGCAAAGTCCATCCGCCCCGCCAAGACGTCCATATTGCCGCCGGTCACGCTGGCCTGATAATCGCGCCAGATGACGCCGCAGAGGATGTGCATGGCCGTATGCGTCCGCATCAGCTTATAGCGCCGATCCCAATCGATGACGCCCTTCACCGCGCGGCCAACAGGCGGCAGTTCACCAGCGATAATGTGCAGACCGCCGCGCCTGGCCCGACTGACGATGTATTCATCCCCGTCGGCCAGCAGTTTGCCATGGTCGCAGGGCTGTCCGCCGCCGCCCAGATAAAAGGCCGTTCGGTCAAGCGTCACAGCATGATGCTGTTCATCATGGCCAATCACCGCCGCATCAAATTCTTTTACATAGCTGTCTCGCAAATAAATCAATTCCGTCATCATCGCCCTCCTCATATTTCGGCTGGAGCATCGCTGCCCGCCGAAGCCGCATTATACCGCCATCCAATAACCATGAAAACGGAGCTTCGCGCCTTGACTGCGCCAGAAAGCGGCCTCCAATGGATAGCGCGCCGGCGAATCAACGGCCATCGCCTCAATGCCCCGCGCCTTCAGCCAAGTCTTGACACAAGCCAGCAGACGTCGGCCCAAACCAGGATGCGGCTGATGCAAATCCAAGACCATCTCAATCACCCGACCCATCCGCCGCGGCTGAAAGCCCGCCTGACCATCCACGATCCCGACCGCGGTAAATCCGACCAGGCCCTCATCATTTTCAGCGACAAAAAAGGCCGTCTCCCGATCTTCAATCCAGAAGGCCGCCCGCTCTTCCCAGGCCCGACGGGCATTCGGCAAAGGCCTGAAAGCGAAATCGGTCTGCTGAAGCAGGGCCGCCCGTTCATGCCAAAGCGCCGATGCCGCCCTCAAATCAGATGCTTGCGCCAGCCGTATCTTCATAAAACGCGCCAGGACGAATCGACTTCAGCCCCTAGCATATCACCACAGCAGGGGATATTCAATACATCGCTGTTTGGGGAATGGTAAAAAATAAGGATATGTGAAAACCAGGAACGCCGCCGCGGCCAAAAATCAAAACGGCGACCTTTGAGTCGCCCTTCCAACCCGCTTATGCGCTAGGCTGTGGCCATGAATCAAATGCGCTGTCAAACTGCCGAGCGCCATCTAACTGCCAAAAACCGCGCGGGAAATCGCCTTATGACCGAAAAAGTTTGTCTTGCGGACATAAAACAGACACAAAACAGATGTTTTCTTCTGCGCCTCTGCGGTAAAAAAGCAAATCCCAAAAGGCGAACATTGAGTCGCTCTTCCCACCCGCAAACGCGGTCTAAAGAACCTGAACAATATAGAGGCGAAAAGGTTTATGCGCGAAAAAGATTGTCTTTCGCGCACAAAACGCGCATAAAACCAGCGGCAGAGCGTGGCGGATTATGGCGGACTTTGTCGCAGTATGTGGCGGAAAATGGCGCAAAATGACGGATTTTGTCGAGTGAATGCCCTTCTATAATGGCTTTTCTCTCTGCCCTCTGTGACCTCTGTGGTAAAACCTTTGTGGCGGAAAATGGCGAATTATGGCGGGATTGTGGCGAATTATGGCGAATTATGGCGAAGTTTATCCATCAGCTTAGGCGGATTTTGTATCGCGAGGGTGTGGCGGATTATGGCGCAAAATGACGGATTTTGTCGAGTGAATGCCCTTCTATAATGGCTTTTCTCTCTGCCCTCTGTGACCTCTGTGGTAAAACCTTTGTGGCGGAAAATGGCGGATTATGGCGGTAAATGTCGCCTGTATTGACCACTCCCCTGTTTAGGATATAATCAGGTCAAGCAGCCAGCAAAGGAGTTCAAATGTCCACTTTACATTCATCAGAGCGAATCGGCGAGGCTTGGCGTCTGCACCGCGAAGGCAGCCATGACCGCGCCATTGAAATGTTTCAAGACCTCATCAAGACGGCCCCAGAAAACGTCGACGCTTATTATGGACTTGGCTTGACCTATAAAGCGGCCGGCAGCAGCGCCGCGGCGGCAGCGGCCTTCCAAACTGGACTGGGCTATGCCGAACAGGCCTACAGCGCCGCGCGGCAGGTCTCGACGGCCGAGGGCCATCACGGTGCCAGCGACCTGGACACCGATGACGACGACCGCTTTATGATGCTTGTCCGTATGCTGAAACAGCGCTTGGAAGAGGTGAGCGGCCAGGATTCGCCTGACTAAAACCATGCACAAGCGCGAACGACTGGAGCGGGCAATTGCCGGCGAGACGGTAGACCGCGTGCCGGCCGCGCTTTGGCGACATTGGCCCGGCGATGACCAGCGCGGCGGCGACCTGGCGCGTTCCACCATCGACTTCCAGCATGATTACAACTGGGACTTCGTTCGCCTTATGCCATCCAGCAGCTTCCAGGTGATCGACTACGGAATCCAGGATGAATGGCGCGGCAGTCGGCAAGGTCAGCGCAAAATCAGCAAACATATCGTCAATCGTTCGCTGGACTGGACGAAAATGCGGGCCCTCTCACCGACACGCGGCCTCCTCGCCCAGCAGATCGAATGCGCGCGCCTCGTCTGCCAAGCCATGCAGTCAGAAGCCGTGCCGATTGTCCACACCATCTACAGCCCCTTTGTCCAAGCGGCCCAAATCGCCGGCCGGCGGCTAACGCTGAAAAATATGAGAACCGACGCCGACCGCCTCCGCACCGGGCTTCATCTGCTGACCGAAAGCACCCTGCGCTTTATCGAGGCCCTGCGGCGTCTGCCCGATCTCGCTGGGATTTTCTACGTGACCCAATTCGCCAGCCACGACATCATGTCAGAAGCGGAATACGCCGCCGCGGTCATGCCCCATCATCTCAAGATCCTGGAATCACTGCCCAAACGCTGGTGGCTCAACATCGTCCAGGCGCAAGGAAATTCGCCCATGCTGAACCTGTTTGGCGAACTGCCGGCGCAGGCCATCAACTGGAACACCCGCCAAGGCCCGGCCAGCCTGGCCGATGTCAAGCAGATGCTCCCCCAGGCCCTCTGCGGCGGGTTAGAGGATTGGCGCGATCTGCATCAAGGCACGCCGGCCCTGCTTGGCGCCGCAATCCGAGAAGCCCTCGCCCAAAGTGAATCGCGGCGTTTCATCCTAACCGGCAGCGGCCCAGGCTATGTGACCGCGCCGATTTCAAACATACGGGCCGTCCGCAGCCTGGTCGAAAGCCTGGCCTTATAATGTCGATACGGGTCATCGCCGGCAGCGCCAAGGGCATGAAACTTAAAGCGGTGCCCGGCCAAAAAACGCGCCCCATCACCGACCGCGCCAAAGAAGCCCTCTTCAGCATCATCGGCGACGAGATCCTGGACGCCGTATTCCTCGACCTCTTTGGCGGCACCGGCAGCGTCGGCATCGAAGCGCTTAGCCGCGGCGCATCTTATGCCGTTTTCGTCGAGATTCAGCGCGCCGCCGTCCGCATCATCCACCACAACCTAAGACACACGCGGCTTGATAACCGCGCCCGCGTCCTTCATCGCAGCGCCTTTGACATACTCGCCCGCCCGCCCCAGCAGCCTTATCATTTCATCTATGCCGCGCCGCCGCAGTACCAAAAACTGTGGACAGCGACCCTGGAGGCCCTGGCCGCCAATCGACAGTGGCATCGCGCCGACACCACCGTAATTGTGCAGATCGACCCGCGCGAATACGAACCGCGCGCCTTCTCTTATCTTGTGGAATGCCAGCGGCGCCAGTATGGACGAACACTGCTGATTTTTTATCGCTTCGCTGAATCAGACGTCCGCGATGATTGAAACGTCTCAAACTGACGGCGGACAAAAACGCGCGCCTCATCGACGGAACGGACATCGCCGACGGCCTGGGCCTCCCGCAGCGCGGTCAGCAGGCGGCCGACAGCCGGGCCAGGCCCAATGCCTAGCAGCGTCATCATGTCATCCCCGCTCATCAGCAGCTTGGGATTGACCAGCGCATCATAATGAACATACCAATCATCAAGCAGGACAACTGCCGTCTCGACCCGCTCCAGCAAGGCCGACTGCACAAGTTCGGCGCCATAAATGCCCAAAAAATCAGCCAGCCCCAGCAGGATGACGTCCAGGCCATTTTCGCCCAATCCGCGCCAAAATCGATGACGGTCAAGCGCCGACCATTCCCCCTGTTCGAGGATGCGCCGATAACCGCCGATCATAGCCGCGAGTTTTTTTCCTTCGTCAGTCGTGAGCCGCAGCGACTTGGCCAGGGCGCGCGCCAGCCGAACGGAATGCGGAACATGGTCAGCGGCCGCCTGCGATTTGCCCAGATTATGAATCAGCGCCGCCAAAATCAAAAGCTGCTGATGACTGCGGCCACTGCCATAAACCTGCTCGATATGCCGCTGAAGCCGCGGCCGATAGCGGTCGAACTGGATGACCAGCATGCCCAAATCAAAGGCGGCCGCCGTGTTGTCGGTGCGGCGATGACTGATGGCCTCCACGATTTGGCTCATGCGCTCGACCACCAGCAGCGTATGCCGCCAGACATCAAAGCGATGCGGCCAGGGCTGTTTCAGGCCCACTAAACAATCGGCCGCCGGCGCGACGGCCTTGAGCAGGCCAAGATGCCTCATCACCCGCAGGCCGCGCGCCGGCCGATCCAAGGCCAGCAGCTTGAAGAACTCGTCTCGAATCCGCTCATTGGACGTCTGCGCCAGATTGTCAGCCTGCTGTTTGATGTCGGCCAGGGTGTCAGGATGGATTTTCAAGCGGAACTGCGCGCTTTGACGGACGGCCCGCAGGCCGCGGATCGGGTCGTCTTGAATGGCATGAGCCGAACAGCGCCGCAAGACCTTCTGCCGCAGGTCGCGTTCGCCATGGAGCGGGTCAATCAAAACGGAGACATCGCCGCGCAGATCGGCGGCCATGGCGTTGATGGTGAAATCGCGGTCGCGCAGATCATCCGTCAGCGCCGCCCCCCGAAACCGCGCAAAATCAATGGACTGCCCCCCGGCCACCAGCACGCGGGCGACATCGCGGCCCTTGTCCATCACGAAAATATCGCCGCCCAGGCCATCAGCCACCCGCCTGGCCAAGGCCGTCGCATCGCCATCAACGGCAATGTCCATATCCTCGATGGGCCGGCGCAGACAGGCATCGCGCACCGCGCCGCCGACAATGAAGGCCGCCGATCTCTGTTTCAGCAAAAGTTCCCGAAGCGCATAAACAAAATCAGGCCAAGCCAGCCGCGTCGCCGAATCACTCATCAAGCAGAGCATCCCGGCGCACCACGCCGATAAATGGCAAATTCCGAAATTTCTCGTCAAGGTCAAGGCCATAGCCAAAGACGAACTTGTTCTCAATCTCAAAGCCGATGTAATCGACATGAATGGCGACCTGCCGCCGCGAACGTTTATTGAGCAGAGCGCAGAGTTTTAAGCTGGCCGGCTCGCGGTTTTTGAGCGTCTTCATCACAAAATGCAGCGTGTGGCCGCTGTCGATAATATCCTCGACCACCAAGACGTGCTTGCCGCGCACATCCATTCGCAAGTCCATGTCAATGCGAACCGAACCCGATGACTGGCGGGCGCTGACCCCATAGCTGCTGGCGGCCATGAAATCGATCATGTGCGGAACTTGCAGATGACGCGACAGATCAGTCAAAAACATGACGCCGCCCTTCAAAATGCACAGCAAAAGCAGATCGTCGCAGTCGGCATAATCCCGATTCAACTCGGCGCCCAGTTCAGCGATCCGCGCTTGCAGACGATGCTCATCAATAAGCACCGCTTCGAGATATTTTTCATAAGCGAAGGTCATCACTGCGCTCCTCCCTCCCCTGTCGTGCGTAATGCGCCTGCAAACTCCGCGCGGCAAGCGGCTTTTCCCTCATGCGCTTCATGCCCTGCGCAGCGGCCGCGGCCGCGCTCATAGTCGTAATAATCGGAATCCCCAGGGCATAGGCGCGGCTGCGAATGTGAATGCCGTCTTCATGTGCCTGGCCGCCGCGCGGCGTATTGATAATCAAGTCGATCTGGCCGGCCTGCATGGCGTCCAGAATGTTCGGGCAGCCCTCCGACAGCTTGTTGATGGGGGCGGCGGCGATGCCCAGGCCGTTCAGCCATCGCGCTGTTCCCGTCGTGGCGACCAGATGAAAGCCCAAGCGGATGAGGCCGCGGGCGATCTTGGCGGCCAAAGCCTTGTCAAAATCATTGACGCTGATCAAAACGGCGCCGCTTTCCGGCAAAGACGTCCCAGCGGCGGCCTGCGCTTTGACAAAGGCATGGCCAAAACTGGCGGCGTGGCCCATGACCTCGCCGGTCGACCGCATCTCCGGCCCCAGGCGCGTATCAGCCCCAGGAAACTTTTGAAACGGAAACACCGACTCCTTGACGAAGAAGCCAGCGACTTTCGGCTCGGATACAAAGCCAAGCTGCTGAAGCGTTTGGCCGGCGGCGATTTGAGCGGCATAGCCAGCCAGGCGATGACCCGTGGCCTTGCTAAGAAACGGCACAGTGCGGCTGGCGCGCGGATTGACCTCCAGCGCATACACCTCATCGTCCTTGATAGCGAATTGGATGTTGAACAGGCCCTTGACCCCCAGCGCCCGGCCGATGCGGTGAGTGTAATCGCGGATGATATCGAGATGAAAATAGCTGATTTTGTAGGGTGGCAGCACACAGGCCGAATCGCCGCTGTGGACGCCGGCCTCTTCAATATGCTGCATGATGCCGCCGATGGTCACCTGCTGGCCATCACACAGCGCATCGACATCGACCTCATAGGCATCATCCAAAAATTGGTCGATCAGCGTCGGCCGCCCATCCCATTCGACATGCTCATCAAGCCAGTCAAGCAGCTGCTCTTGGTCGAATACGATGGCCATGCCGCGCCCGCCCAGCACATAGCTTGGCCGAACCAGGACTGGATAGCCGATTTTCTGCGCGGCGGCGGCGGCCTCGCGGCGAGTCAAAATAGCGGCGCCGGCCGGCTGGGCAATGCCAAGTCTTCGCATCAGATCGTTAAAACGTTCGCGGTCCTCCGCCAAGTCAATGGCATCCACCGACGTCCCCCAAATCCTAGCGCCCATCTGCTGCAAATCGCGGGCGATGTTCAGCGGCGTCTGCCCGCCAAACTGCACCAAAAGGCCCTGCGGCTGCTCGCGGTCAACGACATTCATCACATCTTCCGCCGTCAATGGCTCAAAGTACAGCCGGTCGGCCGTGTCATAATCAGTGCTGACCGTCTCGGGATTGCAGTTGACCATAATCGTCTCATAGCCCAGCTGCTTGAGGGCGGAGCAGGCATGAACGCAGCAGCAGTCAAATTCAATCCCCTGCCCGATTCGGTTGGGCCCGCCGCCCAAAATCATAACCTTCTTCCTGTTGCTCGGCGCCGCCTCATCCGCCATCTCATAGGTCGAATAAAGATAGGGCGTATGCGCCTCAAACTCGGCCGCGCAGGTGTCCACGCGGTAAAAATGAGCGACCGCGCCCAGCGATTTGCGATGTTCGCGCACCGAAAACCGATCTTCGCCCACCAGCTGCGCGATATAAGCATCACTGAATCCATACTGCTTCAGCTTGATCAAGTCTTGATAATCGAGGTCGGCCAGCGACAGCTTCTTCTGCCGCACAGCGCGGTGAATGCCCATCAAATCCTGCATCTGCTGAACAAACCACGGATCAAAATGGGTCTTGGCGACAATCTCATCAAAGCTGACGCCCTCGCCAATCGCCGCCGCCACTTGAAACAGCCTTTGCGCGGTCGGCGCGCCAAACGCTTCGGGTGGAGTCGGCGCATCAGACGAACTGCCGAAACCATCCATGCCGATGTCAAGCGAGCGCACGGCCTTTTGCAGAGCTTCAGGGAAAGTCCGACCCAGCGCCATCACCTCGCCGACGGCTTTCATCTGCGGGCCAAGCGACGGATCGGCCCCGGCGAATTTCTTGAAATCCCAGCGCGGAATCTTGACCGCCACATAATCAAGCGACGGCTCAAAGCTGGCCGGCGTCTTGGCGGTGATGTCATTCGGAATCTCATTCAGCGTCAGACCGACGGCCAGCAGCGCAGCGATCTTGGCAATCGGAAAACCGGTCGCCTTGCTGGCCAGCGCCGACGAACGCGAAACGCGCGGGTTCATCTCGATGACATAAACATCGCCTTCGTCAGGATGAATGGCGAACTGGACATTGGCGCCACCGGTGGTGATGCCCACGCGGTCGAAAATCAGCCGCGACATATCCCGCAGCCGTTGAATCTCCTTGTCAGTCAAGGTCTGCGCCGGGGCAATGGTGATGCTGTCGCCCGTATGCACGCCCATTGGATCCAAATTCTCAATCGAGCAGACGACGACGAAATTGCCTTTGGCATCGCGCATCAACTCAAGCTCATATTCCTTCCAGCCCAGCAGACTCTTATCGACCAAAACCTCGCCAGTCGGACTCTGATGAATCCCGTTGGCCACCACTTGACGCAGTTCCTCCTGGCTGTAGGCCACGCCGCCGCCAGCGCCGCCCATAGTGAACGACGGCCGAATCAAAACGGGATAAGTCGTTTGCGCGGCAAATTCAAGCGCCTCCTCGACGCCGCGCACAACCCGACTCTCCGGCGTCTTCAAGCCGATCTCGGCCATGGTGTCCTTGAACAGCTGACGGTCTTCGGCCAGCTGGATGCTGTTCAGCGACGCGCCAATCAATTCGACCTTGTGTCTGTCCAAAACGCCCCGCTGCTGAAGCTGAACGGCCAGATTGAGCGCCGTCTGGCCGCCGACCGTTGGCAGCAGCGCATCCGGCCTCTCTTGGGCGATGATCTTCTCGCACATCTCCAGCGTGAGCGGCTCGATATAGGTCGCATCCGACAGTTCAGGGTCGGTCATAATCGTCGCTGGATTGGAGTTGATCAGGACGACTCGATAGCCCTGCTTCTTGAGCGCCTTGCAGGCCTGCACGCCGCTATAGTCAAATTCGCAGGCCTGGCCAATCACAATCGGCCCCGAGCCGATAATCATAATCGTTTCGATGTCGGTTCGCTTGGGCATATTCGCCTTTCTGGACGATGCGGTTTGGGTTTAGGGCGCCGCCTGCTGGACGGCATCGACAAATTCATCAAAAAGATAGAGCGAATCATGCGGCCCAGGCGCAGCTTCAGGGTGATACTGCACGCTGAAAGCCCGCCGGCCAACATGACGCAGACCAGCGACCGTGCTGTCGTTCAGGTTGAGATGCGTAATCTCGCCGCCGCCCAAGTCGCTGTCCGATGAGACGGCAAAACCATGATTATGCGTGGCGATCTCGACTTCGCCGCTGGCCAGGTTCATCACTGGCTGATTGCCGCCGCGGTGTCCAAAGCGCATTTTTTCGGTGCGGCCGCCGAGTGCCAGGGCGAGAATCTGATGGCCAAGACAAATGCCAAAAATCGGCAGCCGCCCCAACAGCGATTTGACGCTGGCGATGGCATAATCAACAGCCGCCGGATCGCCAGGGCCGTTGCTAAGAAAGAGACCAGCCGGATTCATCACCAGGACGTCCGCCGCCGCCGTCTGGGCCGGGACAACCTTGACCCGCAGGCCGCGGTCAGTCATCATCCGCAGGATATTGCGCTTGACGCCAAAATCATAAACGACAATCAGAGGCCCCTCGGCAGAACGCGGATGACCAGGGTGCCACTGCGGATCGCTGCCTTCCGCCCAATGATAAGGCTCGTCCGTTGTGACCGCATCGACCAGATTCGCGCCCGACATATCGAGTGAATGACGCGCCATATCCACCAAGGCCTTAGAGTCCTTTGCCGCCTGGCCATGCGCGACGGCCGCCCGCATCACGCCTTTTTCCCGAATATGACGCACCAGCGCCCGCGTCGCCACGCCAGAAACACCGATGATGCCCTGATCCTTCAGATAAGCGGCAAGGTCGCCGCGGTGACGCCAGCTGCTGACAATCGGACTAAGCGAACGAACAACAAAGCCAGCCGCCCAGACCCGCGCCGATTCGGGATCTTCAAGGTTGACGCCGGTGTTGCCGACATGAGGCACCGTCATAGCGATAATCTGTCGGCAGTAGGAGGGATCAGTCAAAATTTCCTGGTAGCCGGTCATGGACGTATTGAAGACGATCTCGCCGGTCTCAACCCCTTGCGCGCCAAAGCCTTCGCCGGGGAAAATCCGTCCATCTTCCAAAGCAAGCGCGGCCTGCATGTCAGCTTGTTTTATCCCCCCTCGATTATGAGCGGTAATCGCCATTGATGCTGACGTACTCGTGGCTTAGATCGCAGGTCCAGATAGTCGCGCCCGCCCGCCCCATCCCGCAGTCCAGGGTGATGTAAATGGAAGCGGCCGACATCATTTCAGCGGCCTGCGCCTCTTGATAGTCAGTCGGCCCGCCGCGGCTGAATATCCTAAGGCCAAGCTCATCATCGGCAATCGTTTCGCCAGGCGCGATCCACAATGAAGCCTTGTCCGGATCAAAAGGGACGCCCGCGCGGCCCGCCGCGGCGACAATCCGCCCCCAGTTGGCATCGCTGCCATAAAAAGCCGTCTTGGTCAGCATCGACGCGCCGATGGTTTGGCCGATTTTTTCGGCGGCGCCTTCTGATTCAGCGTTTCTGATATCCAGGGTGATGAATTTGCTCGCGCCTTCCCCATCGCGCACCACCTCCTGCGCCAAAAACCGCGTGAGCCGATTAAGCGCATCCTGAAAAACCTCCCTGTCAGCGGCCGTTTCCACAGCCTGCCCACTGACGCCATTCGCCAGCAAAACAACCATGTCATTCGTGCTGGTGTCGCCGTCGACCACAATGCGATTATAGCTTTGACGCGCGGCGGCCCGCAGCGTTTCCTGCGCTTGGGGCAAGGTCAGCTTGGCATCAGTGACCAGCACGCTAAGCATAGTCGCCATATCAGGCGCGATCATCCCGGCGCCTTTGACGAGGCCGGCAATCGTGTAGGAGCCGCGCGCCGATTGAACGCGCGCCGAGGCCAGTTTGGGACGGGTGTCGGTGGTCATCATCGCCGCCGCCGCCGCCGACCAGTCCTGCCCCAAGCCAGCGCTGGCCAGTTCAATGCCCCGCAAAATTGTCGGCATAGGCAGATGCGTTCCGATGACGCCGGTCGACATCACCAAGACCTGACCGCCAGATACCCCAAGCCGCTTGGCAGTCTCATCGGCCGTCTTCCTGGCGTTTGCCAGGCCCTGGGCGCCGGTGCAGGCGTTGGCGCTGACGGTATTGACGGCGACGGCGCGGATGCTCTGCGGACTCTCATTCAGGCGCGCCATATTGAAAAGCACTGGGGCGGCCTTGACTCGATTGGTGGTGAAGACGCCGGCCGTCACGCAGTCAGCCTGGCTTTCGATGAGGGCAAAATCAAGCGCGCCGTCTCGCTTCAGGCCAGCATGCACCCCCGCCGCGCGAAAGCCAGGGACAGACTCAACAGCAGGGAAAAATTCAATCATCGAGTCCCCCCAGGATGACCGCCAATTTTTCAATGAGTTCATCCACATGACGCTTTTCGATAATCAGCGGCGGAACAAAGCGAATCACATTCGTTCCCGCGCTGGCCAGCAGCAGCCCATGTTCATAGCCTTGCGTCACAATCGCCGCCGGCGCCACATCCAACTCAATGCCGACCATCAGGCCGCGCCCGCGCACATCGAGGATATGCGGACTGTTGAGTTCTTGCAGACGCTCCAGCAGATAATCGCCGACGTCTTTGACATGCTCCATAAATCCGCCGCTCAAGACGCGCTTGACCACCATCTCGCTGGCCCGCATGATCACCGACCCGCCCGAAAACGTCGAGCCATGATCGCCGGGCTGCATCGCGCTGGCCACGGCCTCGGTCGTCAAAATCGCGCCGACTGGCAGACCGCCGGCCAAGGGCTTGGCCAAGGTCATTATATCCGGCGAAACGCCGCTGAAACTGTGCGCCCAAAGATCGCCGGTGCGCCCCAGGCCGCATTGAATCTCATCGAAGATCAACACCGCTCCATGATCATCGCAAAGCTGGCGCAGTCCCCGCAGAAAGGCCGCGCTGGCCAAATTGATGCCGCCCTCGCCCTGAATCGGCTCGACCACCACCGCCGCCGTGTCATCGTCAATAACAGCCTTGGCGCTGTCAATATCGTTAAATTCACCGATAACCACGCCCGGCACCAAGGGCTTGAAAGGCGCCTGATACGATTCCTTGGGGGTCATCGCCAAAGCGCCCATCGTCCGACCATGAAAAGCATGGCTGAAGCTGACGATTTTAGTCTTGTTCTCATGGCCATTGACATAAGCGACCTTGCGGGCAAACTTGAGCGCGCCTTCGTTGGCTTCGGCACCGCTGTTGCAAAAATAAGCCTTGTCCGCAAAGGAATTTTCACAAAGCAGCCGAGCAAGTTCGACTGGAGCCGCCGTATGATAGAGGCCGCTGACATGAATCAGCCCGCTGTTCATCTGTTGGCTGACGACCTCCATCAATTCCTTGTCGCCATAGCCCAGCGCGTTGACGGCGATGCCAGCCACCCAATCGGTGTAAGCCTTGCCTTCCGTATCATACAGCGTCACCCCCTGCCCGCGCGCCAGCACAAAATCCGGCCGGGCGGCCACCGGTACGCTGTACTGCCGGTCTTTTTGGATTACTTCGTCTTTGACTGTCATCATTTCCCTCTTGCTGCATCATTTAACGGGTCTGTACAAAAGTTGTGCCGCCGCCGCTGGCCCAGCCATCTAAATCGGTGATGACCACCTGCGACACCCCCGATGATAGCACATGCAGCGCCGTTTTCACCTTGGGAATCATGCCGCCGTAGATTAAGCCGTCGGCGATATGCGCTTCAGCCTGCGCCCTGGTCAAGGTCTCGACGCGCTCGCCATGGATCATCACGCCGGCGACATTGGAGATAAAGACGGCCCGGTCGGCCGAAATGGCCTGGGCCACCGCGCCGGCGACTGGATCGGCGTTCAAATTAAAATTGCTGTTTTCGCCAAGACTGACTGGAGCGATAACCGGCGTGACGCCCTGCCGCAAAAGCTGGAAAAGAACCGCCGCGCGCACAGAAACGACGTCGCCCGTATAGCCCATGTCCTGGCGGGGATGACGCATCTGCCGCGCCCGAACCAGCCCGCGGTCGACCCCCGACAAACCCAGGGCATCGACGCCAGCCGCCAGCAGATGACGCACCAGACGCTTGTTGACGGCGCCGCACAAGACCATCTCGACCAGCGCCAGCGAATCGGCATCAGTAATCCGCAGGCCATCGACATAGCGCGGCCTGATATCGAGCTTCTCCTGCAAGCGGGTAATCTCTTTGCCGCCGCCATGCACAATCACCAGCCGCTCATCAGAAGCCGCCGCCGCGTCAGCGAACTGCTTCAAGCGCCGCTCCTCATCCAGCCAATGTCCCGAAATTTTAACGACTGCAACGGTCTTGTCCACTAGATTAAGCCCGCCGTCTCCTCAAGGCCAAACATCAAATTCATGTTCTGCACCGCCTGCCCGGCCGCCCCCTTTCGCAAGTTGTCCGTAACGCTGGTGATATGCACATAACGCTCCAAAACAGGGGTGACGCTGATGACGCATTTGTTAGTCTTGACGGCATGCTTGAGCGTCGCCTGCTCGCCCAGCGGCAGCACATCGACCAGAGCCTCGTCATCGTACATCCGACAGTAAAGCCCATGAACCTGATCGCTGGCCATCGAATCATTCAGCGTCGCATAGATGCTGGCCATCAGCCCGCGGTCGACCGGCAGCAGATGCGGCGAAAAGATCAGCGGCCCGATGCTGTCGTTGAGCTTGTGCGCTTCCTGCTCGATCTCGCCAATATGACGGTGCGAACGGCCCGTTTTATAGGGAATGAGGTTGCTGTAGACTTCGGCAAAGTGCGTCGTCAGCGATGGTTTGCGCCCGGCGCCGGTCACCCCAGATTTGGCATCAACAATAAGCGGCGCGCCCGCCTGAAGGCCATTGCAACGCAGCAGCGGATACAAGCCCAGCAGCGCCGTAGTCGGATAACAGCCAGGAGTGGCGGCGGCCTTGGCGTTTTTGATGTTGGCGCGGTTGATCTCTGGCAGACCGTAAGGCACGGGCAGCAGTTCGGGATGCGGATGCGGAATATGATAATGCGCCTGATAAGCCTGCGGCGAATCAAGACGCAGATCAGCCGACAAATCGACAACCTTCAATCCAGCTTCCAGCCCCATCTTGGCGACAGCGGCCGAGGCCTTGTGCGGCAAAGCCAGAAAAATCACATCCGCCGCGGCCAATGGCGCGCAGTCCGGCCTGATAAAAACCATCTCGCTCCCCGGCATCCGCTCCCCGGCATAGCTGTTGGACGTGGCGAAGACCAAATCGGCTTTCGGATGCGCCAGCAAAATCTCGACCAAATCGCGCCCGGCATAACCAGACGCCCCATAAACACCTGCGCGAACCATCATGGCTTTTCTCCTCTAACAAACAAAAAACCCTGACCACATTGCTTGAGACCAGGGCGCCGTTTTTCAGTTTGGGTTATGCTTCACATTACAAACGCAAAAAGACCACACGCTCAAGCTGTGTACGATGACCGCTCTTCCTCTGACGATGACGAAAAGAGAGGGCGAACATAAAATGGCCCAGCCTCAATAGGAATGCAGACCGCATTTTAGAAAACTCCGCCTTGTTCGTCAACAGCCTCGACAAAATTTAGGCGTTTTTTCGATTTGATTGTGCAAACTGCCCAAAGCGCCGCGTTTTTCGCCCGCCATAAAAACTTGACAGCCCCGCAAACAGACGTTACACTATTTTGTTGGATTGGGATACAATGCGATATTGGGCCATGCGATATTAAGAATCCTCGCCTGCCAAGCTGAACAGTCCTGGTTATTAAGACGATAATCTCTAAATGCTGTATAATGCTTAAAAGCGCCGCCGGCGGGCAGCGTTCTGAAAAAGCCAGGCGGTTCTTAGACATAGACCAGGCGGTTCTTAGACATAGAATTAAGAGCGCATTAAAATTGTGGTGGATAGAAAGGCGAGTCTGTGGTAGCTGTACTGGATAACGTAAGTCGGCGCGAAGAGTTGCAAAAACAACTCATCGACAAGGGAAGCAAACAAGGTTTTGTCACCTATACCGACATCCTGGAACTGTTTCCCGATGTCGAAAGCGACGTCCCTCTGCTTGATGACTTGATGGACAGTCTGCTGGAAGCCGGCATCGAGGTCATCTCAAAGCGCGACGAGGATGAGGCCGAAGTCAAACCGGCCAAGCCGGAGGCCCTGATCGCCGCAAGCGACGACGATGAAGACGATACCGAACGCGACGCGCTGCTTCAAATTCTGAAAAAAGACCTGACCGCCGACGACGGCTACCAGGCCGCCCTGGATACCGACGATGTTGTGGGTCTCTATCTCAAAGAAGCCGGCCGCGTCCCCCTGCTGACGGCCGACGAGGAAGTCACGCTGGCCAAACGCATGGAAATGGCCGAATTCGCCCGCCAGCGGCTTGAAGGCGCGGCCGAATCTCCATTCAATGAACTGACCTGGAGCAAAGAGCAGGACCTGCGCGGACAGATGATGGACGGCGAAAAAGCCCAAGAGCATCTTATCCGCGCCAATGCCCGACTGGTCATCAGCGTCGCCAAAAAGTACATCGGCCGCGGCGTGCCTTTCCTTGACCTCATCCAAGAGGGCAACATCGGCCTCATCCGCGCCACTAACAAATTCGAATATCAGCGCGGCCACAAATTCAGCACCTACGCCACCTGGTGGATCCGCCAAGCCGTCAGCCGCGCCGTCGCCGACCAAGGGCGCACCATCCGCGTCCCCGTCCACATGGGCGATCAGCTGAACCGCATGAGACGCGTCCAGCTTCAGCTTTTGCAGGAATTGGGCCGCGAACCCAAAATCGTCGAACTGGCGCGAAGCATGGACACCACCCCCGACAAAGTGGAAAACCTGCTGGAAATCTCGCGGCGGCCCGTCAGCCTGGAAACGCCCATTGACGACGAAGGCGATTCCACCTTTGGCGATTTCGTCGAAGATGTCAGCAGTCCCGTGCCTCCCGAAAAAGTGGCGACCCATCTGCTCCGCACCCAGCTTCAGCAGGCCCTTGACAAGCTGCCAGCGCGCGAAGCTCAAATTCTGCGTCTGCGCTATGGCCTGGGAGACGGCCGCGTTTATACGCTTGAAGAGGTAGGCCAAACTATCGGCGTCACCCGCGAACGCGTGCGTCAGC
Source organism: Phototrophicaceae bacterium (assembly GCA_965243795.1). Lineage (GTDB taxonomy): Bacteria > Chloroflexota > Anaerolineae > Aggregatilineales > Phototrophicaceae > UBA6055. Next base: position 302,277 of record OZ251576.1, read on the forward strand.
TGGAAGCCCAAGCGCTGAACCGCCTGCGACAGTCTTCCGCGCACGTCATCCTAAGAGATTATCTGTACACCGTCTAAGCGCCCGCCGCCCTGATTATGAGCGCCTCACTGGATCAACCTAGGCTTGTCATCCGCGACGGCATCGCTGCCGACATCGACTGGTGCCTGGCGCTGGAAAGCGGCTATGAAACCGAATACGTCTGGCAGATGACCGTCCAGGAAACCGCTGTTGAGATCGCCATCAGCTGTCGCAAGCAGCGTTTGCCGCGCGCCATGGAAGCCTGGCATCACGTCAGCCAAAGACGTCTGGAAATGGCCATCCATCAGCAGCACTGTTTTATCGTCCTGCAAGCGGCCAACAGCATCCTCGGCTGCCTCTCGATGCGCGTCGACGCCACCTGCCAAATCGCCTATCTGCAAGACATCGTTATCGACCGCGCCCATCGCCGCCAAAGTTTGGGATCGCGCCTGGTGAACGCCGCGCGGCTGTGGGCCAGGGAAAACCGCCTGCGCCAAATCATCTTCGAAATCAGCACCACCAATTACCCCGGCATCCTCTTCGCCCAAGCCCAGGGATTCGCCTTCTGCGGCTTTAATGACCGCCATTTCCCAAACCAAGAGATCGCCGTTTTTTTCAGCCTGTCCATCTAGCCTGACATCGGCTTTATCTGAAGCTGGAGACCCACATTGGAGCTTGTCACAGCCTTTCTGCTGACCGTGAACGAAACCCTGACGACCGGCAATGCCCTGATCGCCGTTTCGCTCCTGCTCTTCAACCTGACGCGCAATTTCAGCAACCGCGTCGCCAAAACATCGGCAGTGGCCCTGGCCTGCGTCACCATCGTTTATGTGGTCGATTCATTCATCTCGCTGGGCCCAGACACCGCCGTCCAGCAGACCGCCTCGCGCCTGCAATGGATCGGCATCGCTTTCATCCCAGCCGCCATGTATCACCTGTCGGATGCCCTGCTGACGACGACCGGCCTGCCTTCGCGCGGACGGCGCAAACTTGTCGTCCGACTCCTCTATCTTGTCGGCGCCCTCTTCCTCGCGCTGGCCCTGACCGCCGACGCGCTCTTTCAATTTGTGACCGCGCAGGGACAGGTGAGCATCCAGGCCGGCGCCGCGTTTGCCCTGTATCTGGCTTATTTCGCCGCCGCCAACAGCTTCGCCTTTTACAACGTCCAACGCGCCCGCAAACGATGCCTCACCCAAGGCACCCGCCGCCGAATGGCCTATCTGCAAATCGCCCTGCTGACCCCCGCGCTGGGCATCTTCCCCTATTCCATGCTGCTTGAGCCAGGCGACGAATTCTCCCTCTTCGGCCTGCTGGTCATCAACACCGCCAACATCATCGTCATCCTCATGCTGCTCTTTTTGTCCTATCCCCTCTATTTCTTCGGCTCCGACATCCCCAGCCGACTGGTCAAAAAACAGCTGCTCGATTTTCTGTTTCGCGGGCTGGCCACCGGCCTCATCGCCCTGGCCCTCATCAACTTCACAACCCAGGCCTCGCGGATATTCAGCCTGCCCGGAACAGCTTTCACATCCTTTGCCGTCGTCGCCGCCGTCCTGCTCTGGCAATGGCTCGTCTCGCTCTCACTGCCCTATATCGAAAAAATGTTCATCTATCGCAGCGAAGACGACGCCCAAATTACCAAACTGCAAACCCTTAGCGAAAAAGTCCTGACGCATAACGACATGTCACAGCTGATCGCCGCCACCACCGAATCCATCTGCGATTACCTGCGGATCGACCAAGCCTTTGTCATCAGCTTTGACAATGGCGAACCCGAATTTCTCAATCGGATCGGCGCGCCGAACTTCCCCGATGACGACCTGCTCATGGATGACGACCTGCTGCAAAGCATCGCCCAGCTGCCCTCCAATGCCCATTATGTGGAATGGCGAGGATTCGCGCTGATCCCCCTCTTCAGCGCGCGCCTGCAAACCGACAGCGCCCAAGCCGTCACAGTCGGGATGCTTGGCCTGCTCAACAGCAGTCAGCGTCTCAAAGAAGAAATTCAAGCGCCGCAAAGTTTTCTGCACACCCTCCTCGACCGCGTCGAAAAAAACCTGGATGACATGCGCCTGCAAGCCGAAATGTATCATCTGCTGGAAGGCCTGCTGCCCCAATTCCAGATGACGCGCTCGCGGGCCGTGCAGATCGAATATCGTCAGTCGCCAGCGCCGCCAGCCAGCGTCAACCCACCCCCCGACCGCAGCGAATTGTTTGAGCAGGTCAGAGCCGCCCTGCGCCATTATTGGGGAGGCCCAGGCATCACCCAAAGCAATCTGATGAAACTTCAAGCCGTCCAGCGCCGCATGACCAGCGATGAAGAGTCCCCCGTCAACGCCCTCCGCAAACTCCTCGAAGAGTCAATCGCCGCGCTCAAGCCGGCCGGCGAACGCAAAATGGCCAGCCCCGAATGGACGCTCTACAACATCTTGCAGCTTCGCTTCCTGGAAAAGAAAAAAGTCCGCGACGTCGCCCGCCGCCTAAGCATGAGCGAAGCCGACCTTTACCGCAAACAGCGCGTCGCCATCCTCGCCGTGACCGACCTCATCCTTCAGCAGGAACAGAAAACGCGACCATAAACGCGCCCGACAATGAGTCCCGTTTGACAGCGTTTGGCCCGCATTCTATAATGGGACTATGCTTAAATGGGCAAGGCCCTTGCACAGGGACGGGAATGCTATGGCGCAAGACAAATCAATCGAATCTCAAATCCCGCAGCGCGCGCCAGAATCCAGCCCAGAAACCCCGCAGCCCGAAGACATCATTAAACCCCTAGACGGCGAACTTCAGGATTTTGATTTTTGGCAAGACCTCAAAGACAGTCTGCCGCCCTGGCTGGATGAAGTGGTCGGTTTTGCCCTGGTCATCTTTGGCATCCTGTCCTTCATATCCCTGTTCATCCCTTCCGAAGCGGCGGTCGCCGTCGCCTGGGCCGATATGCTGACCGCGCTCTTTGGCGATGGCAGCGTGGGCGTCGCCGGCGCCTTGTTCGCCTTTGGCATTGTCCTGTGGCTGCCCAAAGTCGGCCTGCGAATAAAATTAAGCTCAACGCGCCTGCTGGCCATAGAAATCGCCTTTTTGGCGGCCCTGGCCGTCTTTCATCTCAACCATGGCGACATTGAACTGCGGGCGATGGCGCGGGCCGGGCAGGGCGGCGGACTCATCGGCTGGGGCTTGAGCTTCCCCTTTTACTGGATTTTGGGACGCGCGCTGGCCCTGACGCTCTTCGGCCTCATCATTGCCGTTTGCATCGTCGCCGCGGTCGGCCTTCAGCGTCGACACATCACCGCCTTTCTGAATCAAACCAGCCGCCAACTGCAAGACCACAGCGAAAAAGCCATGCAGCCCGCCGCCGAATCACAGCAAAACAGCGCGCGCGATCTTTACAAACAGCTGGTCACATCGCCAAACTATCGGACGCAGATCATGCGTATCCGCGCCGCGTCACCTCCCGCCGACCAGCAGGAATCACAGCCCGAACCTGAATCGACCGAAGACCATGAACCCGCCGCCATAGACCAGCAGGATGAGCAGGATGAACAAGAATTTCGCCTGCCCGATATGACATTGCTGACCGCCGTCGACCTGATGATGCCCAGCCAGGACGAAATCGATCATAACGTCGAGCAGATCGAAAAAACGCTGCGCGAATTCGACTTGGACATCCACGTCGTCGACGTTCAGGTGGGCCCAACCGTAACGCGCTATGCCATCCAGCCTTACAAAGACGACGAAACCGAACGGACGCGGCTTAGTAAAATCGCCTCATACGCCAGTGACCTGTCCCTGGCGCTTTCCGCCGAGCGTCTGCGAATGGAAACACCCATCGCCGGCACCAATTATATGGGCATTGAAGCGCCGAACAAACAGCCCGGCGTCGTTGCCCTGCGGAACGTCATGGAAAGCGAAACCTACCTCGACATGAAAGCGAAAAAAGACGCGCCGCTGCTGGTGCCGTTGGGCCGCGGCGTGGACGGTCAGCCTGTGGCAATCAACCTGGCCGCCATGCCGCATCTGCTGATCGCTGGCACCACTGGCGCCGGCAAATCGGTCTGCACAGCGGCCATCGCCCTCGCCCTGCTCATGCAAAATAAACCCGACCGCCTCAAGCTGGTCATGCTCGACCCCAAAATAGTCGAATTGACCCGTTTCAATGGCGTCCCGCACCTGCTGGGGCCAGTGGAAACCGACAATGAGCGCATAGCCGGCGTGCTGCGCTGGTGCACCCGCGAAATGGAACGGCGCTACAAACTGCTGGAAAAACAGGCCGCCCGCAGCATAGAAGCCTACAATCAGAACAGTCAAAATGGCGAAGCGATGCCCTACATCGTTATCATCGTCGACGAGATAGGCGACTTGATGTTAAGCCACCCCGACGCGACCGAAAAATCCATCACCCGTCTAGCGCAAATGGCCCGCGCAGTCGGCATGCACATGGTCATCGCCACCCAGCGCCCCAGCACAGACGTCATCACCGGCCTCATCAAAGCCAACTTCCCTTCGCGCATCGCCCTTTCCGTCACATCAGGGGTTGATTCGCGGGTCATCCTCGACCAGACTGGCGCCGAAAATCTGCTGGGCAGGGGCGACATGCTCTTCCTTTCGGCCGATTCCGCCAAACCCCGCCGCATCCAAGGCTGTTACGTTTCGGTTGAGGACGTCCGCAAAGTGGTTCAGCATTGGCAAATGCCTGACGACCCGGCCGAATCCAGCCCTTGGGCGCGTGGCCTGGCCCGCCGTCAATTCCTGACCGAAACCGACCCCATGCTGGCCGAAGCCATCAAACTGGTCGTCGACAGCCAAGAAGCCTCGGCTTCGCTGATTCAACGGCGGCTTGGCCTAGGCTATCCGCGCGCCGGCCGCATCATGGACTTGCTTGAAGAATTGGGAGTGGTTGGCGAAACAGCCAGCGGCGGCCGCGGCCGTCAGGTCACCATTCCCAAAGGCCACCCCGACCCCTTCAAACTGGTTATGGAACGTCATCTCAAGAACAAGGCAGGCGCCTGATGACCGACGCCGCACAGCAAAATCAACGAAGTCTCGCCCAGATCAATCGGATGATTCGCAACATTGTCGAAGCCGAGATGATCGAGTATTTCTTCTGGACGCGCGGCAAAATCGAACGCTGTTACCAGTCGCAGGATTCAGGCCACGCCTATTTTGATCTTGTCGACGGCAAAACGCGCATCCGCTGCGTATTGCGCGAACATCGGCGCGGCCACATCCCCTTTGAACTGCGGAACGGCCTGGATATTGAAGTCTATGGCCGTGTCCTGGTTTATGAAGAGTGGGCAAGGCCGCGGATTCATGTCACCGACGCGCGGCTGATCAATCAAACCATTGATGCCCGGCCGGCCGTCGACATCCTCAAGCGCGAGCAGCTGTATCCACCGCGCAGAAAACCGCCGCCAGACGCCATCAGACGCATCGGCATCATCACCAGCCGCCGCAGCCATGCCATCGGTGATTTTGAAAACGCTTATCAGAGCGCCGGCGAACGCGCCGTGCTGGCCCCCGTAAAATGGCAGTATGTCATGCTGGAAGGCGAACGCGCTATACCCGCCATCGTCGACGCCATCCAAAAACTCGACCAAGACCCCGAATTTGACGTCATCGCCATCCTGCGCGGCGGCGGACGTTCCGAACACCTGTCCGTTTTCGACAATATCGACATCGCCCGCGCCATCATCCAGGCCGAAACCTTTATCATCACCGGCATCGGCCATCACAAAGACGCCACACTCGCCGACGATGTGGCCGATATCGCCGCCTCCACGCCCACCGCCGCCGCCCATTATCTCGCCCAAATCAGCCTGAAGGCCGCCAATGCCGCCCAGACAAAGCCGACAGACGCCGCGCCGATAAAAACAACAGATGCAGAATCCGAAAAAGTGAAAGAGCCAGCCGCCAGCGAACGACGTCTGCGCTTCATCATCCTTGCGCTGATCGCGCTGCTGATCGTCCTGGCCCTGGTGATAGTCGCTTCCAACGCGGCCGCGTAACGCTCACAGCAAATCCGGCTGCTGCGGCGCGGCAAACGGTTCGATCAGCCCCGCATGGTCATTCGCCGGGTGATTGACCTCGCTGGAAACTTCATAGACGCGCATCGAATTGGCTGGATGCGGCGACATCAATGACATCAAAGCCGCCGTCTCGATTGCCTCCGATGACAGCCACATCTCATAATGCTCCGGCGCCAAAATCACCGCCATGCGATGATGCAGCGGACGAATCAGCGAATTGGCTTCGGTGGTCAGGATGGCGCAGGTCTCCAATATCGAGCCGTCGGAATCTTCGCGGCGCTCCCACAACCCAGCAAAGGCAAACAGCGCGCGGTTCTCCAGGTGAATGTACATCGGGATTTTCTGACGGCCCTGCCGCGTCCATTCAAAGAATCCATCGGCCGGCACCAAACAGCGCCTCCGCTTGAAGGCCGCCCGAAACGAGGGTTTTTCAGCGGCGGTTTCAGAACGGGCATTGATCATTCTGTGGCCAATGGACGAGTCTTTTGCCCACGACGGCGCCAGCCCCCATTTCAAAAAGGAAAGCCGGCCAGGATCCCGATTGGTGATGACCGGCGCCGACTGCGAAGGGGCGATATTATAGCGCGGCCGCGGCCAGTCCGATACGCCATCCAAGCCAAAAGCCAGCTGGATGGATTCGGCATCGGCCGTCAACGTATATCGACCGCACATGGCCTTATTTCTTATCGGCTTTTTTGGGCTTGCCCAGTTCGGCAATTTGGCGCACAAGCCCTAAAACAGTCAGCATGATGCCCAGCAGCTGACCAACCGACACTGGTTCCGCCTGGCCGCCCTCGGCGCTGTCATGCTCTTCGGCGGCGCGGGTGTACAAATAACTGGAGACCAGGCCCAATACCGCGCCAAGGGCCAACCCGGCCAGCATAACCCCGGCTTTGCGGTCCTGCGCGCCGCGGCTCTCGTCATTCATCCTCGCCTCCCTCATCCTGGCTTTCTAACGGCCGATCAAAAATCCCAAGCAGCTGACGAATCGGCGCCAAATTGACCGCCCACTGCAAAGTGCGCTCATCTATCCGGCCAAGCCATTTGTCAGCGCGCCGCTCCATAGCCGCCGTCCAGCTTTCCAGACGCCGCAGCGGCGATCTCGAAAGACCCTGCAACCGTCCCATGAACGCGACCATCATCAGCGTCAAAACCGCGATGGGAAACAGGCAAATGACCAGTGGACACAGCGCCAGCGCCGTCAGCATCATATCAGACACGACCGCCACCTGCGCCGCCGTCCGCAAGGAAAAGGCCACGCCCAAGATGAGGGCCAAAAGCAGCAGCATCAAGCCAAATGGCAGAAAAACACTGCGCCGAATTCTCCCGCGCTGAAGACGGTCTCTCTCGGCATGTGGCGCGGCTTGCTGGCTCATCCCTCTTCCATCGCGTGCAGTTGCCGTCTATGATAAGTGTACCCGAGATGACAATATCAAACCAGACCGAGATGGGAACAAATGAGCCACCTCTCCCCCATTCAGCAGCGACTCCGCATCACCTTTGGCAAGTCGGGAACGCTTAAATACACCAGCAATCTCGATGTCGCCAAAATATGGGAACGAACACTGCGCCGCGCCCATCTTCCCGTGCTGTACACGCAGGGCTTCAACACCCGCCCGCGCATCCAGCTGGCCATGCCGCTGCCCCTGGGCATCACCAGCGAATGCGAAATCCTCGACGTCGCGCTGCGAAAAAAAATCGACTTCCAAGAGGCCGAACTCATGCCGCGCCTGCTGGCCGTCGCGCCGACAGGATTGACCATCCAAGCCATTGCCGAAGTCGACGTGCGCGCCGCCGCCATGCAGTCATTGATTGTCAGCGCCGAATATCGGATTCGCTTCGAGGACGGCCTGGATGCCTCGATTCTGCGCGCCAAAATAGCCGACCTGCTCGGCCGCGACCGCATCATCGTCGAAAAAATCAGAAAGCGCAAACGCAGCGTCATGGACTTGCGGCCTCTGATTCTTGCGCTTGATCTGGATGAGTCGGATGATTTGATCGCCCATCTTTCGGTTGGCGACCGCGGCAACATGAGACCCGACCAACTCATCGAGCAGATGGGACTTGACAGCGAATATCACACCGTGCATCGCCGCAAACTGCATACGCTCCAGCCCTAACGCGTGGCAAAAATCCCCCGAATCGATTATGATGGAAAAGCCATTGGGAGAAAGGGCCTTAATGATGAAAATCACGCGCATCGCCGCCTTTCAAGTCGACCTGCCACTGCATGAGGGCAGCTATAAATGGTCGGGCGGCAAATCCGTTTCGGTGTTCGATAGCACAATTATTCAAGTCGAAACCGACAGCGGCCTGGTCGGCCATGGCGAGGTCTGCCCTTTGGGGCCCTTTTATCTGCCGGCCTATGCCGACGGCGTTCGAGCGGGAATCAAAGAACTGGCGCCGCACCTGCTGGGCTGTGACCCAAGACAGCTGGCCGCGCTGAATCGCCGCATGGACGACGCGCTGAAAGGCCATCCCTACGTCAAATCGGGCATCGATATCGCCTGCTGGGACATCCTGGGACAGGCCGCCGGGCAGCCAGTGTGCGTTTTGCTGGGCGGCCGTTATGGCGATGATTTCGTCCTGTACCGCGCCATCTCGCAGGGTTCACCCGACGAAATGGCCGAAAAAGTGAACGGTTACCGCGCCGAGGGCTATCGCCGCTTTCAACTCAAAGTAGGCGGCGATCCACAAACCGACATTGAGCGCATCCGACAAGTCGCCGATCTTTTAGAGCCAGGCGACAAACTGATCGCTGATGCCAACACTGGCTGGCTGATGCACGAAGCCGCGCGGGTCGCGCGCGCCGTAGATGATGTCGACGTCTACATTGAACAGCCCTGCTTGAGCTATGAAGAATGCCTGTCGATTCGCCGCCGAACCAGCCACCCTTTCATCCTCGACGAATCGGTGGACGGCCTTGACGTCCTGCTGCGCGGCCACGCTGAACAGGCCATGGACGCCGTCAACATCAAAATCAGCAAATTCGGCGGCCTGACCAAAGCGCGGCTGGCGCGCGATTTATGCGTCTCCCTGGGCATCGCCATGACGATTGAAGACAGCTGGGGCGGCGACATCACCACCGCGGCCATCGCCCATCTCGCGCACAGCACGCCACCCGAATTCCTCTTCACCGCGACCGACTTCAACAGCTACGTCACCGTCAGCGCCGCCGAAGGAGCTCCACAGCGCGCGCAGGGCCGATTGGCCGCCTCAACCGCGCCCGGCCTCGGCATCCAGCCAAGATGGGACGTCCTCGGCAAACCCGTCATCGACATCGCGTCTTGACCCAAGGCCGCCTAAAGCAGACCCGAAAGCAAGCCGCCGTCCACGCGGTAATAGCCACCGGTCATAAACGACGCATCATCGCTGGCCAAAAACAGAACCAGTTTGGCGACCTCCTCCGGCCGGCCAACCCGCCCTATCGGATGCGATTCGCCCCAAGCCCGAATCATCCCAGCTGGATCCTCCGGCCCAAAAATATGAGAGGCGTCATCCAGCATCGGCGTATGAATCGAGCCAGGCGCGACGCAGTTGCAGCGGATATTTTCCCGGGCATGGTCAAGCGCAATCGTGGTCGTCAGACTGGTCACACCGCCTTTGGAAGCCGCATAAGCCGCCACAGTCCGCTGGGAAGCCGTCGCCTGCACCGAAGACATATTGACAATGGCGCCGCCGCCCCGTTTCCGCATCTCTGGAATAGCGTATTTGCAGGTTAAAAAAACAGCGCGCAAATTCACGTTGATCTGATAATCCCAATCTTCAGCCGACTGCTCGACCACCGTTCCATAGCGGATAACGCCAGTGTTGTTATGCAGCACATCAACGCCGCCAAAATGACCGACAGCCGCCTGAATAACACGTTTGACGTGCCTTTCATCAGCAATGTCGCCGACGACGACATGGGCGCGGCCGCCGGCCCGCTCGATAATCTGCCTCGTCTCCTCGCCGGCCGCCGCATCAATATCAGCAATGACCACCCCGGCCCCCTCGCTGGCAAAAGCAACGGCGCAGGCGCGGCCAATCCCCTTGGCGCCGCCAGTGACAATGACCGCCTTGCCCTTGAATCGCTGTGTCATCATCATCCCCCTCTCTTTGAATCACAACTGTTGCATGTAACGGAAATTGCTGTACATTATGGCATAAAAGCGCGCCAAATCTAAGGAAAAGATGTGGCCAAGGTCGAACATGGCAGCGAAAATGTGTTCAATATCTCGCGGCCCAAACGCTATCGCTGTCAGATCTTTCATTATCATCGCAAGCTGTCGCGGCTGTACTTGAGCGTCTATCAAGGACAGGCCAGCCAGCCAGCCTTTTATATTCTGTTTTCTGACGTCGCCTATATCGACGCGCCAATGACCTGGACGAGCGCCCAGTTCCATATCGCTGAAAAATCGGCCTGCATCAATCTGATGATCCAAACAGGTCTAATAGGCGAATCCATCCGCCAGTTCCCGCAGGCCTACGCCGCTATCACCGACTCCGCCAAGCTGTACGTCGTCCCGACCGCGCCGCATAAAATCCGCATTATCGCCAGCAGCGCCAGCCTGATGCGAAAACTGCCAGCCGAAATCCGATGAAACTGCCAAAAGCCAAGCCTGTTTGTCCCCAAAACGCTGTGCTATAATACCCGCATCGCAGATTTTCCCCTTTCCCAATTTGAGCAGGCAAATGAAAACAGCGTCAGAACATCCAGCCCCAAACGCGCCGAACAGCCCCAAACTCTCTTTGGCGGTTGTCATCCCCTGTTACAACGAGGTCAGCACCGTCAAAGTCCTGGTCAATCGAGTGCTGGCGATGGATATCGTGGACGAAATTATCATCGTCGACGACGGCTCGACCGATGGCACCGTGGAAATCCTGCAAGAGATTGAAGCGGAAGAACACGGCATCATCAAAATTGTCTATCATCAGCGCAATCAGGGCAAAGGCGCGGCGCTGGTCACTGGATTCGGGCATGTCAGCAGCGACGTCATCATCATCCAAGACGCTGACCTTGAATACGACCCGCGCGAATATCCACAGCTTCTCCAGCCGATCCAGGAAGGACGGGCGGCGGTTGTTTATGGCTCGCGTTTTCTCGGCGGCCCGCGCAAGGCGATGAATTTCTGGAACATGGTCGCCAACAAAGGTCTGACATTGCTGGCCAACATCCTGTACAACGCCATCCTTAGCGATATAGAAACCTGCTACAAATGCTTTCGGCGGGAGATCATCGCCAATATGCAGATCCATGGCCGCGGCTTCGAATTTGAGCCGGAATTCACCGCCAAGGTCCTCAAAAAAGGCATCCGCATCGTCGAAGTCCCCATTTCTTATTACGGCCGCGAATATGACGAAGGCAAAAAAATCAAATGGACGGACGCGCCCATCGCCGCCTGGACCCTGCTCAAATACCGCTTCACCGACTAAGCCGCGCCCTTTGCCTGGGCCCCTTCCGCGAATTGCATTGCCAACCCCCAAAATGCCGTGTATAATCAGCAAGCGCGCTTAAAACAAATCCTTCATAATGAGTTTCAGGAGCAGTGTTGAGCAATGGAAGAACGCACAAACGGCACAGTCAAATGGTTCAGCGCCGAAAAAGGCTACGGTTTCATCGAACAAGAAGAGGGCCCCGATATATTCGTCCACTATTCGGCCATCGCCGGCCAAGGATACCGCAGCCTTGAGCAGGGCGAGACCGTCGAATTCACAATCACAGAAGGCCAAAAAGGAAAACAGGCGAGCAACGTCGTCCGCACCTAAGGCCGACGCCTGCGCTTTCTCTTGACATTTTCGCCGGCCAGCCAAATGAGAAAAGCCCCCCGCCAAAGCGAAGGGCCCCTCATCGCCGGTCAGCCTCATAAGCCGCATTCTGTCCGTCAGTGACGCGGGAATCATCTATCTGGGATCTGCGTCGCCGCAGACCTCTTGCGGTGTACCCGGCGCTTTTCAGGGAACGGGCCGCTCCAATGCGCCTGCTTCACCTTGCTCCCGATGGGGTTTGCCTGGCCAGCGACATTGCTGCCACTGCCGGTGCGCTTTTACCACACCCTTTCACCCTCGCATCCCAAAGAATGCAATCTGCTCTCTGCTGCACTTGCCGTCAAGTCGCCTTGCCCGGCCGTTAGCCGGCATCGCTGCCCTGTGGAGTGCGGACTTTCCTCGACAGGCTCGCGTCCCGCCGCGATTCCCCCAGCCGACCCGCGCACCCATTATAACAATGCTTTACAGTCTTGGCAAAATAGCCTAAGCTAGACGGGTCAAAATATGGAATTCCTGCCCCTATGACGTCCCGTCGCGCCGGCCGCCGCTGGCCTCGTCTCATCGCGCTGGGCGATATGGCGGCGCTGATCATCGTCGGCCTGCTGATGACGATGCCGGCCCTGACCCTCCCGGCCGTCGGCTGGCCAGTCGATCCGCGCATCATCGTTCCCATCACATGGGCCAGCGTCGCGTTTGGCTTTATCCTGGCGCGCAGCCGATACAATGACCTGACGGCGCTCATCGTGAGTTCGCTGTATGGCATCGGCGCCGTCATCTTCGCGGCGGCCAGCCAGCGGCCAGGCCCCCTCATCGACGGCATCGCCCAAGTCCTGCGCCGCGCCTTCGACTGGACAACCGCGGCCCTTGACGGCGGCATCAACACCGACAGCCTCGTCCTAACCATGCTGGTCGCCCTGCTGTTCTGGCTTCTGGCCTACAATGCCGACTGGCATATCTTTCGGCTCGACCGCGTCTGGCGCGTCATCCTGCCGCCCGGCCTGATCCTGCTGGTCAACGCGATGATCTACAGCGGCGACGATCCCCTAGACCTCTATCTGGCGCTTTTCCTGCTGATGTCACTGCTGCTGATTGTCCGTTCCAACATCGATGCGCGGCAGTGGGATTGGCATATCAGCGGTCTGCGCGCGCCAGCAGTCGTGCGCCGCCAATTCGCCGCCATCGGCCTCGCCCTGTCCATCCTGGCGCTGGCCATCGCCTGGGCCATCCCGACCAGCGGCCTGCAAGAGCGTCTGGATGCCTTTCAGCGCTTCCTCGCCTCCGACCCCATCCAGCAAATGGCGGAAACCTTGAATCGCCTCTTTGCCCCCATCGAAGGCGAAGGCCCGGCGACAACCGACTATTACGGCGGCGATCTGCTGTATCTGGGCGGCGCGGTGCGTCTGGGCGATGAAGTCGTGCTGCTGGTCGATGCCCCGCGCCGGGAACATCGCTATTATTGGCGGTCGCGCGTCTTCGAGCGTTACACAGCCGGACAATGGGCGCCCTCGGCCGACCTGCGAATCACCGAACCCAACGCGCCGCTGGAATTGAGCATGAACGACGAAGTCATCGGCCAAAAACGCGAGTCAGTCCGCCAGGTCTTTACGGTCGGCGCCATTCATTCGCGCATCTTTTACGCCGCGCCCCAGCCCGCCTCTATCGACCAAGCCGGCCGAATCGACCTCATCTATACTGACCGGCCGCAAAACCGCTCGATGAACGTCTCGGTGATTCGCCCCCTGCGCGCGCTGAAACCAGGCGAAACTTACCAAGCGCAAAGCCTGACCAGCATCGCCGACGCCGCGGATCTGCGGACGGCCGGCGCAGCTTATCCGACCTGGGTCAGCAGTCCCAATTTATACGTCGGCCAGCCCAACGGCCGCATCTTGAGCCTGGCCCAGCAGATCGTCAGCGAAGCCGCCGCCGTCAATCCCTATGACCAAGCCAAAGCCATCGAACAATGGCTGCGCCGCAATATCACCTACAGCGAGACCATCTCCGCGCCGCCGCCCGACGTAGACGCCGTGGAATGGCTGCTCTTCGACGTCCGACAAGGCTACTGCACCTATTACGCCACCGCCATGATCGTCATGCTCCGTCATCTGGGCATTCCAGCGCGGCTGGCGGCCGGCTTCTCGCAAGGCGAATATGACGCCGCCCGCGGGCAGTACATCGTCCGCGAACGCGACGCCCATACTTGGGTAGAGGTCTATTTCCCTGGTTATGGCTGGATCGAATTTGAACCGACCGCCGCCGAAGAGCCATACAGCCGCGAAAGCGACAGCCCAGCCTCCCCGCAGCAGCAGCCCTTGAGCCAGACCACAGCCAGCCCAACCCCCTCGCCAACTCTGCCCCCCAGCCCAACTTCCCCAGCCACCCAGCCCGCGCCAGAGCCGCGCCCGCCGCAGTCAACGACAATCCCCAGCCCGACGCCGACCGCCGCGCCCGTCATCATCCCAACCCAACCGCCGCCCATCGCCCCCGACAATCCGCCTCCCCTCCCCCAGCCCCTCGTCCTGCTGGCCGCCGCCCTATCACTGCTGCTCATCCTGCTGACGCTGCTGACCGCCTTCCTGATTTGGTGGTGGGAATGGCGCGGCATGAGCGGACTCAGCCCCATATCGCGCGCCTACGCGCGGCTGGAACGCTATATCGGATTGATCGGCATCCGCGTCGGCAGCGACAAAACCGCGCTCGAAAAAGGCAGCGAACTGCAAAAACGCATCCCCGCCGCCAAAGAGCCAATCCGCGCCATCAGCGATCTATACACCCTGGAGCGATACCGCGGCCGCGGACCCAACGCGCCAGCCCGCGACGACGAAACGGCCGAAAGAGCCTGGTATCGCACGCGCGGCAAAATCATCCGCCGCTGGCTGCGCCGACTCATGCCCTGGCGGAACAGCGACTAGCGTTTTTCGATGACCAAAAAATGCGACAGGCCCCAAGTGTCCAAAGGGGTTTTCTCAAAGCGATAGAGCAGATCGCGGATGACGGCGGCCGGCTGACCCAGACGGGCGATGATGTTGTCATAGCCGCCGTAAATGCGCGAATGATGAACCAGTCGCACCTGCCGAAAGTCAAACAGACTGCGGATTTCAGCCGATGTATAAGCGCGGACATGCGGCGCCAGTCGGTCGCGCCAAAACTTGGGCAGATAGTTGATGAGTGGCGTATTGCCAAAGTGATATTCGCCCCTCCAGTAATGGCCATGCGTCTCAAAGGGATGCCAGCGATTGGGACAAAACAGGAGGATCCGTCCGCCTGGCTTGAGGACTCTGACCATTTCCCGCGCCGATTTGCGGTCATCAGCGACATGCTCAATCACCTCATGGGAAAGCAGAACGTCAAAAGTCCCCGCGGCAAAGGGAATCTGCTCGCCGGCCGCCGTCAGCGCATCAGGAACCTCCTGGCGGGTCTGCCGCGCGCGGCCCCATTCGATGTCAAAAGCCTGCACGGACTCGGTGAAACGGCGGCGAATCTGCCCGGCGTACATCCCCACGCCGCAGCCAGCGACAAGCGTCCGCGCATCATCAAACCGCGCCCATCTGGCCATCATCTGCAAACGCCGCTCCTGGCCAGCCCGCCAAACATAACTCGGCTCGCCGCGCCGCGCCGCCAATTCGGGAGGGATCATCGCGCCGACAGCGACAAAAGATACTGATACAAATTGCGCGAGCCACTGTCACTCAAGCGATTGGTGGAATACTGATGCGCCGGCCCCAAGCTGCCGCCAGAGCGCATAAAAGTGATAAAATCTTCTTCGGACAAAGCGAAATCAAGCAGACTCTTCCCCTCCTCGCCGCCGACGCCGCCTTCGCCATGACAGTCCGCGCAGGCCAAAGCCTCATAACGGCCCAAGCCGCGCTTGACCTTTTTCGGATCAAGCTCGACTGCCGCTTCATCCACCGCGACATCATCCGCCGCTTCGTCATCTTGGTCAAAGGCCGGCGGCTTGGTCGGCTCGACAAAAGCGAAAGTGGGAAAAGCCGTGCGCGTCGGCCGAGGGGTGGCCGTGGCTGAATCAACGCCGCTGCAGGCCGCCAAAATAAAGGCCGTCAGCAGCAGACCGACTCGCCATTTTCGGTTGATTCTCTTGTTCATCGCCGCCTCCAATCATCGGCTTCGCAAAGGATCAAGCGCTTCCTGCAGGCCATCGCCAACGAATGTAAAGCACAGCATCGTCAGCGCGACCAAAAGCGTCGGAAACAGCGCCAGGTGATAATCGACGGTGACCGTCGACGACTTGACGTTGCCGCCCACCATTTTACCCCAGCTGGCCGTCGGTTCGGTGATGCCGATGCCCAAAAAGCTCAAGCCAGCTTCGGCAAAAATCACCAGCGGCACAGCGAAGGTAAATGCGACCAGCAAAGGAGCTAATGAATTCCGCAAAATATGTTGAGAGATAATCTGAAATTCAGACGCGCCCAAGGCCCGCGTCGCCAGCACAAATTCCGATTCGCGGTACTTCAAAAACTGCGCGCGGGCAATGCGGGCCGGCTCAATCCAAGACGTCACAGCCAGAACAAAGATGACATTCACCAAGCCAGCGCCAGTAATGCTGATGAGGAACATCGCAAACAGCAGCGCCGGAATAGCTGTGGCGATTTCGATAACCCGCAAAATAACAAAATCCCAAAGCCCGCCGCGATACCCGGCAATCGCGCCCAGCGGTATCGCAAAGCCAAAGGCGATCAATGGCACCAGCAAACCAACAAACAGCGAAGTCCGCGCGCCATAAATCAGCCTGGTCAGAAAATCTCGCCCAACGCCGTCACCGCCCAGAATATGATTCGCATCTTCAAAAGGCCGCAGGCGCACAATGGAAAAATCAACCTCATTCAAGCCATACGGCGCAATCACATCAGCGAAAATAGCGACCAGCGTCAAAACCGTCAGAACAATCAAACCCAGCATGGCCAGCCGATTCTGCGAAAAACGGCGGGCGGCATCGCGCAGCAGTGAACGCTGTTTAAGAGTTTCAGGGACATCAGCCTCCAGCAGGGACGGCTTGACCTTCGCCGGGCGGTTCATATCGCTAGGCCCCCTTGCGCTCGCCCAGACGGATGCGCGGATCTATCACCGTGTACAGCAAATCAGTAATGAGATAAGTCAGCCCCCACAAAACCGCAATCAGCAGCACCAGCCCCATAATCATCGGATAATCGCGGTTAAAAATGCTGGTGACGAAGAATTTGCCCAGCCCTGGCACGCCATAAATCACCTCGATAAACAATGAACCGGTCAGCAAATTCGGAATCTGCGGCAGCAGAACGGTAACCATCGGGATAAGCGCGTTGCGGAGGACATGGCGCAGCATGATAAAACGCTCCGACAGTCCCTTTGAACGCGCCGTGCGGATAAAATCGGCATGAATCGCATCGGCAAAGCTGGCGCGCGTGTACCGCGAAACCAAGGCCAAGGGCGCCAAGGCGTAAGTAATAACCGGCAAAAAATAATCCCACGACAGAATCGCCGCCCCGCCAGGAACAATCGGGCCGATGATCCACTTGCTCTCCTCGCCCCAGCCATTCTGAAAGCCAAAGACCAGCAGCATCCAGGTCGCGATGACATAATTGGGTACGGCAATGCCGGCGATGGCGAGGAAAGTAACCAGATTGTCGATGATGCCGTTGTGATAATAAGCCGCCACAATGCCCATAAAGATGCCCAAGCCAAAAGACAGCAGAATGGTGTACAGACCCAGTTGAAAAGTCACCGGCCAAATCCGCGCAATCAACTCGGTTACCGGCGGGCTGCCAGCCACCGAATACGAATTGCCGAAATCCAGCTGCAATGCGCTGACCAAATAATTGACATAACGCACCTGAATCGGCTTGTCGAGGCCATACTTGCGCTCAAGGTTTTCCAGCGCCGCGCCCGAATAGCCGCGGTCAGCCAATGTAAAAGGCCCGCCCGGCACCAGATTCATCAAGACAAACACCAGCGCCGAAACCACAAACAGCACAAAAACCAGCGACAGCAGCCGGCGAAAGACATAACCGATCATATCTCGAAAGCAGCCTTTGGCATAAAACAAAAATGGGAGCGGGCCCCAAACCCGCCCCCATCAAAACGCGCTTGTGATGAACGCTTATTCGCTGCGATGCGTGTCGTAATTCATCACTTCATCGGTGATATAGTACTCGCCCCAGCAATGCTCATTGCCCCAATGCGTAGTGGCAAGCCCTTGACGGTCCGGCTCCCAGCAGTTGCCTGTGGCGTTGATGTAGGGCTGCCACAGATCGCCTTGAATCCGATGAACCAAAAAGATGCCGCCGACATCCTCAACCATGATCCGTTCCGCTTCCTGATACATGGCCAGACGCTCCGCCGGGTCGCCGGTGAACGAATTCGCCTCGCGCACCAAACTATCGAATTCCTCGTTGCGCCACGAATGCCGCCCCGTAGAAACCCATACGCCCATCATATTCGCCGGATCCAAATAGTCCATGCCATAGGAAACGCCGCCAAACTGCAATGTCGTCGGCCGCTCCAGCAAACGGGACATATAGTCCTGGAACTCCAGATTGTTGACCGTGATTTCCACATTCAAACATTGGCTGATAGAAGCCGCCGCCGCGATAAACCAGTCCTGAATGAAGGTCGGCTCGCCGCGCAGCGCCAGTTCAAGCGCCGGGAAACCATCGCCATCGGGATAGCCAGCCTCGGCCAGCAAACCCTGCGCCGCATCACAGTCATAGTCCTGAATATCGCGCAGGCCCTCGCTGTTGGAAGCTGGGAAGCCCGGCGCCAAGAACGAATAAGCGGGAATGCCTACCGTCGTGCCGATGACGTTCTCGACAATCGATTCGCGGTCCAGCGCTTTGGCAAAGGCCAAACGGACGTTCAAATTGTCGAAGGGCGGATTGAAAGTGTCAAACAGCATATAATCGGTGCGGAAATCGCCGGCATGCTGACGATAATTCTGCGACATCACCTCATCAGCGAAAATCACCTCAAAATCCGCCGGGCCCAGCAGCGATTGATGCACCTGGTCGATCTGATGATCCTGGAATGCCAGGAAGCTGGCGTTGAGCATGTCGCCATAGACAAATTCCATCCGCCGCAGCCACGGTTTGCGCGGCCCCGTATAGTCCGGGTTAGCCTCCAGAACGACGCGGTCGCCAGGAGACAATTCCTTCAAAATGAAAGGCCCCGAAGAAACATGAGTCTCTGGATCGAGAATGTAGCCAGGCCCAATCTCGGCCAAGGCCTTCGCCTGCATCGGCGGCCAAAAGAAGAACGTCGCCGGCAGCGGCGGGAAGGGAACCTGCGTCGTCACCGCCAGCGTCAAATCATCAACAGCCTCCAAGCCAATCTCCTCGACTGGAATTTCACCAGCGACCGCTTCGTCCCAGCCATCAATGATGCCCAGCCACAGCCAGACAAAATCATAAGCGCTGTCAGGATCCGCCATAAGACGCCAGCTGGCCACCCAGTCATTGGCGGTCACCGGCGTGCCGTCGCTCCACACCTGACCCTCGCGCAAATTGAAAGTCCAAGTCAAGCCGTCATCCGAAACCGACCAGCTTTCAGCGGCCGAAGGGATGATCTCCATATTGTTGTTCAGCACGACCAGCGAATCCGAGAACTTGTCAAAAGCCCCCGTGGTGCAAATCCGCGAATAAACGGCGACGATGGACGAAAGCGAAATTTCCTGACGCGATGAATCGCACAGGTTGCGATAGACCTGCATCTCATAAGGCGCCGCATCCGCCGGCAGTTCACGGCCATAAACGTCCGTGTTCTGGGCGAAAGCCATCGGTGCAGCCGCCGCCAGCAAGAGCAGCAGCAGAACAAAGAGGTTTCTTTTAGACATCTGCAATCCTTTCCACATAGCGTTTGTCAACAGTCTTGAATGTTCATCAAAATGATTATAATAAAAACCGTCGCGCCGCGCAAATCCCGAATCGCCCTTTTAACAGCCCGCCAAAATAGTTACACTCTAATAAATAACGACTGTTAGGATGAAAGGTTGAGCCATGCCAAACATCGCGCAGCTGGCGCATCGAATCGGCCAATCGCCGACAATCGCCATGAACGACAAAGCCAAGCAGCTGGCCGCCGAAGGCCATCCAGTCATCGGTCTGGCCGGCGGCGAACCAGATTTTGACACGCCCGAACACATCCTCGAGGCCGCCATCAAAGCGCTGCGCGACGGCGAAACCCGCTATGCCACGCCGTCCAAAGGCATCGTCCCCTTGCTGGAAGCCATCGCTGTGAAAATGGCGCGCGACAACCAGGTAAAAATCGACCCCATGACCGACATTATCGTAACCCCCGGCGGTAAAATGGCGCTGTTCCTGGCCCTCAAAGCCATCATCAACCCCGGCGACGAAGTGCTGATCCCCGCGCCCTATTGGGTCAGCTACCCATCCATCGCAGCTATGGTCGGCGGCGCGCCCGTGACCATCTCCCTTAGCAGCCGCGACAATTATCGACTGCGGCTGGAACATCTGCGCCAATACGCCACGCCCAAAACCAAAGCCATCATCATCAATTCGCCAGGCAACCCCACCGGGCATATCCTGTCATCAGAAGAGATTGAAGACATCGCCGCCTTCGCCGCCGAAGCCGATGTGTTTGTCATCTCTGACGAAATCTACGAAAAACTGAACTATGACGGCCGACCGACCGTTTCCCTAGCGTCCATCCCCGAACTCGCCCAGCGCGTCGTCGTCGTCAACGGCATGTCCAAGGCCTATGCCATGACCGGCTGGCGACTGGGCTGGCTGGCCGGCCCAAGGCCGCTCATCAGCGCCGCCAGCAAGTTCAATTCACAAACCGCGACATCCGCGGCGACCTTTGTCCAACACGCGGCCGTGGCCGCTCTCAATGGGCCGCAAGACTGCGTCGACATCATGCGACAAGCCTATCAAGAACGCCGCGACTACATCGTCAGCGCCTTCAACAGCATCGAAAATATGGCCTGCCCAGCCATCGACGGCGCCTTTTATGCCTTCCCCAAAGTCAGCGAAACCGAAAAATCCAGCGAGGAAATCGCCGCGCTGATCCTTGACCAGGCTCTTGTCGTCGGCGTGCCAGGCAACGCATTCGGCATCACCCAAGACGCCCACGTCCGCTTTTCCTTTGCCGAAAATAAGCAGCTGCTTCAAGAAGCGGTCGAACGAATCCGCGGCATAGCCGACCAGCTGGCCTAAGCCCATAAGCCGCGCCAAGAGAAAACGAAAAATTGTCTAGGCTTGCGGACTTTCAACTTCTATCGACCTGGGTTGACCAGTGATCTGGCTCTCAATAAAGTCAAATTTGACCTCGACCCGCGCCAGACGCTCAATAACCTTCAAATGATTCTCGTTCACCCGATCCACCTTGGCCTCGATCTTGGCGATGTCAGCCCTCATTTCAGCGCGAAGATCGGCAATCTCGGCCCTCACTTCCGCGCGAAGATCGGCAATCTCGGACTTCACTTCCGCGCGAAGATTAGCAATCTCGGCCCTCATTTCCGCGCGAAGGTTCTCGATCCGTCTATCCAGCCAAGCCACCGCGCCAATGATAGGTATCACCGTCGCTATTGCTGTGACGATTGCTTGCAGTATATCGGCATTTTCCATAGCGCACCCGCTGACATGATAACGAAATAAAGATAATCACTGTCATTATAAACCAATGCCAGCACAACCGCAAGCCCGATGCGTTTCAGTTAAAGCAGTGAATGGGATCAAAACGCCGCAGCGCGCCCTGACTGCTTTTCTCCCTGCCCTCTGTGTCCTCTGTGGTAAAGCCCATAAGCCGCGCCAAGAGAAAACAAAATTTGTCTAGGCCTGCGGGCTTTCGACTTCTATCGACCTGGGTCGACCAGTGATCTGACTCTCAATAAAGTCAAATTTGACCTCGACCCGCGCCAGACGCTCAATAACCTTCAAATGATTCTCATTCGCCCGATCCATCTTGTCCTCGATCTTGACGATTCTGGCCTCAATCTTGGCGATGTCAGACCTCACTTCAGCGCGAAGAGCGGCAATCTCGGCCCTCATTTCCGCGCGAAGAGCGGCAATCTCGGCCCTCATTTCCGCGCGAAGGTTCTCGATCCGTCTATCCAGCCAAGCCACCGCGCCAATGATAGGTATCACCGTCGCTATTGCTGTGACAATCGCTTGCAGTATATCGGCATTTTCCATAGCGTCTGACATGATAACGAAATAAAGATAATCACCATCATTATAAACCAATATCGGCATAATCGCAAGCCTAATGGGGTCAAAACGCCGCAGCGCGCCCTAACTGCTTTTCTCTCTGTATTCCCAGCGCCCTCTGTGGTAAAGTCCTTCTGTCGCAATGCAGGGACAATTCACCAATGGTCAAACTGGCGCAGGTGGCAACGGCGCGGCAGGCGCAGCTTCAGGATGGTCGGCGCTTGGGCTTTGCCGAATATGGCGACCCGGCCGGCAAACCCGTCATCCTCTTCCACGATTTATGGGGCAACCGCACCCTGCGCCACCCCGACGATTCGATACTAACGCGGCTGGGCATCCGGCTCATCGGCATCGACCGACCCGGCTTCGGCTTATCCACCCGCAAACCCGACCGCAGCCTGATGGACGTCGTGGATGACGTCATGCGCCTGACCAAAGCGCTGAAAATCGACCAGTTCGCCGTCTTGGGCTATTCGGCCGGCGGCCCCTATGCCTTGGCCTGCGCCTATCGCTTCCCCCAAATCATCAGACGGTGCGCGGTAGTCAGCAGCCTGCCGCCAATGGACAATGCCCAAGGCTTCCGCGCCGTTCATGCCTGGTACGCGCGGCT
Source organism: Phototrophicaceae bacterium (assembly GCA_965243795.1). GTDB lineage: Bacteria > Chloroflexota > Anaerolineae > Aggregatilineales > Phototrophicaceae > UBA6055. The sequence goes on from OZ251576.1 coordinate 324,830, forward strand.
GTTTCAGCTGGCCAGCGGCACGGAACCCCTCTTTCGCCGGCTGATGCGCGGCTTCTTCTGGATCGATTCCCAACGCGAAGCCGACCAGCACCTCCGCGAACTCGCCGCGGCGATGTCCAAGGCCGACCAGCAGATCCTGCGCGACCCCAACCTCCACAGCCGCCGCCGCGAAATGTGGGATGAAATTCGACGCAGCGGCAGCGAGGCCTTCGCCGACGAAATGGTCACCCTCGTCAAATCATGGGGCTTTCATTTGCAGTCAGTCCGCGTGCCAGTCGATATCTGGTGGGGCGAGACAGACCCGTTTTCAGCGCCGCGGGTCGGCAAACGCATGCAAAACCTGATCCCCAATGCCCATCTGCACATCAAGCCGAACGCCGGCCACCTCATCTTATTCTCCCATTGGCAGGCCATCCTAGAAGCGCTGACCACCGCTTGAAACGCGCCTAACCCCCATTGACCAAATCATTTTCCACAGTTTCCAGCGCCAGCGAATGAAGCCCGACCACAGCCGCCTCCAAATCCGACTCGGCAATGATAAAAGAAATGCTGCATTCAGAAGACCCCTGGGCAATCGCCAATACATTGATGCCCTGCTGCCCCAAAAGCGAAAAAACCCGACCAGCGACCCCCGGCGTGCCGCGCATCCCAGCCCCGACCACCGTAATAATGACAATATCGCTTAACACATCCACGCCATCGACATCGCGATGATCAATCTCGCGCCGAAGCTCCCGCTCGACAGCCTCCCTGACCCGTTCAGCAGCTGGATCCACGACCGTAAAGCAAAAACTCTGTTCAGAGGACGACTGCGAAATCATCAGAATGCTGGCCCCGGCCTTGGCGCTGGCCAAAAAAGTGCGGCCCGCAATGCCCGGCACACCCAGCATCCCCTTGCCGCGCACAGTCAGCATACTCACATTCGTAATACTGGTAATGGCCTTGATGACGGTCTCGCTGGCTCGCATGCGGGCGCCGACCAGAGTCCCATCATGCGCTGGATTGAAAGTGTTGCGAACGCGAACTGGAATCTGACGTCCAATAATGGGCTGCACCGTCTTAGGATGCAAAACCTTGGCGCCATAATACGCCAGTTCGCCAATCTCTTGATACGAAATATAGGGCAGCACCCGCGCGCGGCCGTCAAGCCCAGGATCAGTGGTCATCACGCCATCGACATCCGTCCAGATAAACAGTTCATCGCTGTCCAGATAAGCCGCGAAAATCGCCGCGCTGAAATCACTGCCGCCGCGCCCCAACGTGGTAAAAGAGCCATCCGGCGTCGCCCCGATAAATCCCGTGATAATCGGCGTGATGCCCGACTCCATAGCCGGCGCCAAACCCGCGTCAATGCGCGCGGCAGTCGCCTCCCAAAGCGGCTCGGCATTCTGAAAATTGTTGTCGGTGACGATGAAACGGCTGGCATCATACGATTCAGCGCGTAGGCCATCGGCCTGCAAAACAGCCGCGATAACCCGACTGCTAAGCCGTTCGCCAAATGAAACGATAGCATCCGAAATCCTGGCGCTGGTCTCGCCCAGAGTATGAACCGCCTCGCACAAGTCAATATGAGCTTGCAGCAGTTGATCCACCTCCGACAAAATCGCTGTCCGTTCCGCTTCCGATTCAATCAGCCTTTCAATCACTTCCTCATGCCGGCCGCGGATCTCCGCATTGATAGCGGTATAAGTCCGCCGGTCAGACGCCGCCGCCGCTTGAGCCGATTTGAGCAGCCTGTCCGTCACGCCAGCCATAGCCGAAACCACCACCGCCAGCTGATGCCCCTGCGCGATATAATCCTTGACAATGCCCGCGACCTGCTCAATCGCTTCAGGCGACCCTACCGATGTGCCGCCGAATTTCATGGTCAGTCTCGTCATTCGCAATCCCCTCCAAATAAAAAAAGGCGCATGGAGGTTTTCCATACGCCCGCCTGCCCGTCATTTCCGCCTGTTCACAGCAAGCCAAAACCCCCACCACGCGCCCTCTTGGGCATCATAGTCGTCATAGCCTTCCCTATACGCGTGAACTCGACCTGCGCGGATTTTCTCATAATGCCCTAGTCCACCAGTTCAAAACAGATCATCGCAGCATATAAAAACAGCCCGCCGCCGACAATCCCAACAAAAATCGAATCAATGAGATCCGCGCACAATTTCCCAAAAATCGCCGCGACAACTATCAAGAAAATACCGACAGCGGCATCCGTGATATTCTTTATCTTCACTTGTCGGGGCAGTTTGATCATCAGTTCTTCCAATTCATCGCTTCATAGACGCATTCTAATTTTTTTCATCTCCCCCTGTCAAGTGGAATTTTTTTAGCAGTGCATCCCCGGCCGCCCTATGCTAAAATCAAGCTGTTATGATCACAAAATCCGCGCCGCGCCGCCGATGGCCGGCCCTCCTGCTCATCCTCCTGCTGATGACGGTCGGCCTCAATCTGCTCTATGCCGCGCTGGCCCAGCGCGAAACCCTGCTCACCGGCCAGGCCGGCGACCTGCTCTACGCCGCCGCCTTTGACGAATTCGCCGACGAATGGGACCGATACGAAGGCCAGCAAAGCGCAAAAATCCACGAAAGCCGTCTCAAACTTGACATCAGCGCCGCCCAAACCGCCAGCTGGTCAGCCGCCCGACATCATTTTGCCGACTTCGACATCACCGTCCAGGCCGCCGCGCGGGCCGGGCCGCTGGACAACGCCTTTGGCATCATCTTCCGAAAACAAGGCATTGATGAAGGGCTTTGCGATCTGCCGGCCGTCGTCCTCTGCGCCCTCGACCGCCACCTGCCACTCGCCGCCGCCGCCATCCGACAACTCATCAAACCCGACAGCCCCGCCAGCTATTATGCCTTTCTCATCAGCAGCGACGGCTATTATTCGGTCTGGAAAACCGCGCAGGGCCGCCAGCGAAAATTAAGCGCCTGGATCCCATCGCCGCAAATCAAAACCGGCCTGCAGGCCGAAAACACCATCCGCGTCCTCGGCCGCGGCCCCCAATTCCAGTTCTTCATCAACGGCCAGCCAGTCATGCTCTGCATCCCCGACGACCCCCAAGCCCTTAGCACCTATGCCAATGGCGAATGTATCGAAGGAACGATGCGGCCAACCCTGCATGATGATTCATTGGCCGCCGGCCAACTGGGACTCATCGCGCGGTCGATGCAGACTGGCGGACTCGCCGTTCACTTTGATAACGTCATCGTCTTCAGCCCCGACCAGCCAAACGAGGAATCCAGAGCATGAACATTCACCTGAAAATGGTCGGATGCCGCCTCAACCAAAGCGAAATCGACACAATGGCGCGCCAGTTCACCGCCCTAGGCCATCAAATCGTCCATTCCCCCCAAGAAGCCGATCATTTTGTGCTGAATACCTGCGCGGTGACCAGCGAAGCCGCCAAAACCAGCCGCAAACTCATCCGCGAATTCCACCGCGCCAACCCCAAGGCCGAAACCACCGTCACTGGCTGCTATGCCCAGCTGAACCCGCAAGACCTGCGAAAACTGCCCGGCGTCCAGCGCATCTTGAGCAATCTCGACAAAGACCATCTCGTATCCCAAATCACCGGCCAAACCATCGAAATCTATGACAGCGAACCCCTGGAACGTCAGACCGCGCCCGGCGACTTGGGGAAAACCCGCGCCTTCATCAAAGTCCAAGACGGCTGTGACAATGCCTGCACCTTCTGCGTGACCACTATCGCCCGCGGCCCAGCCAAAAGCCGTCCCATCGCCGCCATCCTGCGCGACATTCACTCCCTCCAGCAAAGCGGCTGGCAGGAAATCGTGCTGACCGGCGTCCATTTGGGCAGCTATGGCCACGACCTGGGCGACCGCGCCGGCCTGATCCATCTGGTTAAAACGCTGCTCAAAGAAAGCGATATGCCGCGCCTGCGCCTGTCATCATTGGAGCCATGGGACCTGTCAGAAAATTTCTTTGACCTGTGGGAAAATCCGCGCCTCTGCCGTCATCTGCACCTGCCCCTGCAAAGCGGCTGTGACGCCACACTCAAACGGATGCGCCGCCATACCAGCCAGCAAAACTTCCGTCATCTGACCCGCATCGCCCGCGCCAAAATCTCCCAGCTGCGTCTGACGACCGACATCATCGTCGGCTTCCCCGGCGAAACTGAAACCGAATTTGCCGATTCAGAAGCCTTTATCCGCGAAATGGACTTCGCCGGCCTGCACGTCTTCCGCTACAGCCCGCGCCCCAGCACACCCGCCAGCCGCATGAAAAATCAGATCAGCGCCAAAATCAAAAAAGAACGCAGCGCCAAACTGCTGGCCCTGTCCGACCAGATGACGCAGACCTTCGCCGCCAAACTCAAAGACACGCGCCAAACCGTCCTCTGGGAGCGAATCAGCGGCGCATCCCCGCAAGGCTATATTCACAGCGGCTACACCGACAATTACATGCGCGTCAAAACAGCCCACCCGCGCAACCTAACCAATATCATCACCAACACGCAGCTTGGCCACTACACCAACGGCGCCATTCATGGTACAGTGTTATGGGACTAGACAAGCCGCTCTCTTGACTGTAAAATGAGAGCCATCGGAGGCAATTCCGCCATGACCAGCATCAAGCAAACGCTGCAAACCGCCCTCAAACAGGCCATGAAAGCCCGCGATAAAGACCGCCGCGACGCTATCCGCCTGCTGCAAAGCGCCGTCAAACAGGCCGAAATCGACAGCCGCGCCGAACTCGACAACGACGCCGTAATGAACATCTTGCAGAAAGAAGCCAAAAAACGCCGCGAAGCCATCGCTGAACTTGAAGCCGCCGACCGCCATGCCGCCGCCGCAAACGAAAAAAACGAACTGGCCATCATCGAAGACTTCCTGCCCCAGCAGATGACCGCTGCCGAACTGAAGCCCATCATCCAAGCCGCCATTGACCAATCGGGCGCCGACTCGACAAAGCAAATGGGACAGGTGATGAAAATCGTCATGCCCAAAGTCAGCGGCCTGGCCGACGGCCGACAAGTCAGCGCAATCGTCCGCGAACTGCTGGACTAAACCCATGCTGACCCGTTTCACAGAATGGATCGAAGAGCGATTCGGCATCGCCCCCAAACGCGCCCGCCGCGGCCTGCGACACAGCTTCACCCTGGCCTTCGCCATCCTCTTCGCCCTAAGCGCCACAGTCATTGTCGGCTTCGACGACATCTTCACCGGCCTCAACAGCGCCGCCAGACTGCGACCTGGCTCCGTTCCAGCCGAAGATATCATCGCCCGCGAAGAAGGCGCCTTTGTCAGCAAAATCCTAACCGCCCAAGAACGCGAACAGGCCCTCGCCCAAGTGCCAGCCGTCTTCCATCCCCCCGACCCCAACGTCGCCCGTCAGCAGCGCGAACTGACCGAAAAAATCCTAGCCTTTATCGACAACGTACGCGGCGATTCCTATGCCACCCTCCAGCAGCAAATTGCCGACATCAGCCAAATTACCTCCCTCATCCTCGACCAAGACGAAGACATCATCGTCTCCATCTTGCAGCTTCCCGAAGACAGCTGGCTGCTGGTGCGAAACGAAATTATCTCGGTATTAGAACGCGTCATGCGCGGCTCCATCCGCGAAACCGACCTGGAAAATGTGCGCGAACAGCTGCCCTCGCAAGTCGGCCTGCGCCTAACACCCCAAGAAGGCCAAATCGTCGCCGTCATCACCAGCGACGTCATCCGCGCCAACACCTTTGAAAACCCAGAGCAGACCGCCCTCGACCGCCAAGAAGCCCTCGACAGCATCGCCGACCAGCAGCGCCAGTTCATCGTCGGCCAAACCGTCGCCCCCGCCAACCAGCCCATCGACAGCCTGTCCTTTGAAGCCTTGCAGGAACTAGGACTGCTCGTCCAAACCAGCAACCGCGGCTCGCGTATCCTGCGCGCCTTCCTCGCCAGCCTCCTCGTCATCGCCCTCATGGGCCTGTACATCAGCCGCTTTGAACCGCGCCTGCTCGATGCCGACGCCAAAACCCTGCTGCTTGTCGCCGCGCTCTTCCTCATCGCCCTGTCCATCCTGCGCGCTTTCGGCCCATCCAGCATCTACCTCATGCCCGCCGCGACGCTCGGCATCCTCTTCGTCGCCGTCAGCACGCCCAACTTCGCCATCATCGGCGCGCTCGGATTCGCCTTCCTCGGCGGCCTGCTGGGGCGCAGTCCATCATTGGAAATCGCCAGCTTCATCGCCGCCGGCAGCATCAGCGCCATCCTCACCCTGCGAAACGCCGGCCGACTCAACAACTACTTCATCTCCGGCGCCATCGTCGGCATCACCAACGCCGTCGTCGTCGCCATATTCGCCCTGCTGATCGGCATCGAAACAGCCGATATAACCAATATGCTCCAAGCCTTCTTCAGCGGCATCGTCATTGTGCCGACCACAGCCTTTGCCGGCATGTACGCCCTGACTGTGCTTTTCAACCTGCCGACCCCCTTCAAGCTGATCGACCTAAGCCAGCCCAGCAAACCCCTCTTGCAGCGTCTCCTCCGCGAAGCCCCAGGCACCTATCAGCATTCGCTCCAAGTCGCCAACCTGGCCGAACAGGCCGCCGAAGCGATTGGCGCCGATACCCAAATGACCCACGTCGCCGCCCTCTATCACGACATCGGCAAAATCAGCAGCCCCTTCTTCTATACCGAAAATCAGCAGCACATCCATAACCCCCACGACGCGCTCAACGACCCCTACCGCAGCGCCGACATCATCATCAACCACGTGCAGGAAGGCGACCACATCGCCAAAAAATACAACCTGCCCAACCGCATCCGCGAATTCGTGCGCGAACACCACGGCACCACCCAAGTCTACGTCTTCTATCAGCGCGCGCTGGAAAACGCCGGCAAAGCCAGCGAAGTCGACCCCATCGATTTCTCCTACCCAGGCCCCATCCCCCAAAGCCGCGAAACAGCCATACTCATGCTGGCCGACAGCTGCGAATCAGCCATCCGCGCCGTCAAGCCGCAAAACAATCAGGAAATCATCGAGCTTGTCCGCAGCATCATCGAAGACAAACGCCGCGCCGGCCAACTGGACGCCTCCAGCCTCACGCTCAACGACCTAAGCAAAATCGAAGCGACCTTTATCGACATCTTCAAAGGCCTGTTCCACCCGCGCATCGATTACGCCAAAGCCGTCAAATCCACCCCGCGCGAAGCCGCCAGCGCCGAACCCCTGACCAATGGCGAACCGACCCCAGCCAAGCCGCCAAAACCCATCAGCGCATCCCAGCCAGACACCCGGCCCATCCGCGCAAAAGACGACGAACAGCCCCTAGAAGTGCCGCCCCTGCCCAAGCGAAATGGCGCCAAAACCTCGACCGAGCCGCAAACAGACGCCGCCCCATGAGCCACCGCATCAGCCTGCAAGCGCCGCCCTCATATCCGCTCGACGTTTCGCGCCTCAAACAAGCCGCCGCCGCCGCGCTCGACCACCATCAGCAGCCACATAGCAGCCTGACAATTGTCATGGCCGACAATGAGCAGATCCGCGCCCTAAATCATCAATACCGTCAGCGGGACGCCGCCACCGATGTTCTGGCCTTCCCGACCCAAATCCCGCGCGAACCAAGTTATCTTGGCGATATTGTCATTGCCTATCCTTATGCCGCCGCCCAAGCCGCCCAAAGCCATGTCCGTTTGGATGATGCGCTATGCCTGCTGGTCATCCACGCCGCGCTGCACCTGCTGGGCTATGATCATGATTCAGCCGCGAAGGCCCGCCGAATGGAGGCCGTCCAAGCCGCCGTCCTGCGCCGCCTGCGAATCCAAACCAATATCGCCGCCGCCTATGCCAAAAAACCCGATGACGAAGTCTGTCCTGCATGAACGCGCCATCGCGCCCAAAAATCAAAACCGCGGCCCATTTTTGACTGCTTTTCTCTCTGCCCTCTGTGTCCTCTGTGGTAAAACCTTCGTGGCGGATTATGGCGGACTTTGTCGCAGTCGCGCCGCATTTTCGACAGCCTTTCTTCCGCCCTCTGTGTCCTCTGTGGTAAAACCTTCGTGGCGGATTATGGCGGAATATGGCGGACTTTGTCGGACTTTGTCCGCTTATTCTCGCGATTTTTGATGTGCGACAGCATAAATCCGCATTAGTCGCCAGCAGCCAAGTATGCTATAATAAGTGGCGTCTAATATCACCAATCTCAAGAGGTTCACGCTATGGCTTCATCATCAGACCGCTCCAGCGAACGCAGCCGGCGCCGACCCACCCAGGCCATGGCGACGCAGGGTGGCAAAAATCCCCCGCCCAGCCGCCAGCCAAGAAACCCCGCGCGTATCAGCCTGCCCCAAAGCCGCCTGGCCATTGGCGGTTCACTGGCCCTGCTGATTGTCATAGCGGGCATCATCGCCGCGCCGCTCTTCAGAAACGAGACGCCCGCGCCGCTCGACAACGCCATCTGGCTGGGCAAATCATGGACTTACGCCAATCGGGACGAAAGCGAAATCACCGACCTGGCCGCCCAGCTTCAGCAGTATCAAATCGGCAAAGTTTATGCCTATGTCAGCACCCTGAACATCAGCAGTCGATGGTCAGGCGGGCCGGCCGGCAACGACAGTTTCATGCAGTCGCAGGACGACGTAATGTATTTTCGGGAGACCTTCAAACAGGCTTTTCCCCAATCGGAGATTTACGGCTGGATTGAAATTTGGACGACGCCAGACACGACCGGCGAAGACCGCTTTGGCGCCGCCGACTTCCGCGAAAATGTGGCCGAATTCAGCAGTATTATGATAGACGAGCTTGGTTTTGACGGCGTATTCCTGGATGTCAAACCGCTCTTCAGCGGCGACAGTAATTTCGTGCAGCTGATTCGCCATGTCCGCTCGGCCGTTGGACTCGACGTCCCGATTGCCGTTGCCCTCTCGCCTGACCTGACCCCGCCGGCCGACGGCCTCGCGCCTGTTCCCGGCCTCGCGCCTGGCGCCATGTGGGCCGCCGCCGACAAGCAGCAGGTGATGGCCTCGGTCGACGAAATCGTCCTGCAAGTGTATCAGAGCTACCGCGACGACCCCGTCGATTACATCAACTGGGTAGCCTATCATGTGGAAACCTACGCCAGCCTGTCCGATGCCGACACCCGCATTCTGATAAGCATCCCGCGCTATCAGGGCAGCGCCGGCCATGACCCCGCCGTCGAGACGATTGCCGCCGCGCTGGACGGGGTAAATATCGGCTTGTCGCGACTGGAAGAAGAACAGCGGGCCGCCCTGACCGGCGTCGCCATCTATGCTGACCAAGACCTAAGCCAGGAACAGTGGGACGTCTACAGCGAAAAATGGCTGACCCGCTAAACGGAAAGCCGAGCCATGCCAACCCTCATCAAACGGCTGACGGCGGCCGGCCTCGCTGACGTCGATTATGCGGCGGCCAGCCTGAAAGACGCCGCCCAATACGAACCCAAGCGCGGCATCTACACCGTAAGCCGTACCTGGCGCCGCACCCGAACCCTGATGCTGGATGCCCATCTCGCCCGGCTTGAGGATTCGGCGCGGCATGAGAATATCGCCCTGGATTATGACCGCCGCCGCCTTCAAGCGGCCCTAAGGCGAATGATACTCGACTGCGATTTTGGCGATGTTCGTTTTCGCATCACCGTCGCCGCGCAAAAGCCCGATGAAATGATTTTGACCCTGGAGCCATTCCAGCCGCCGGCCCGCGCGCTTATCAATCACGGCGCCGCCGCCATGACATCATCCGCCGCCGTCCGTCATCATCCGGCCGCCAAGACCATCGATTGGATGCACGACCGCAAGTCCCTGGAACAGGCCATGCCCGCCGCCATATACGAAACATTTCTGGTCGATTCGCAAGGTCATCTGCTGGAAGGCCTGTCGAGCAATTTCTTCGCGGCGCTGAACGGCCAGCTGTGGACGGCCGGCCAGGCTGTGCTTGCCGGAATCTCCCGCCGTATCGTCTTTCAGATTTGCCGCGGCATCATCCCGCTCCGCAAGGCTGCCCCGCGCCTGGACGACATCCCCCGTTTCAGCGAAGCCTTCCTCACCAGCAGCAGCCGCGGCATTGTGCCAATCGTCGAAATTGACGGAATCGCCATCGGCGGCGGCCAGGTGGGCGAAACGACCAAACGTCTCCGACAAGCCTATCAAGCCTGGCTGGAAAATCATCTGGAAGAACTCTGATGCGGCATCTGAACAGCCTGCGGCGGACGCTCCATTGGCTCAATTCAGCCAGAGATTTGACCATCGAATCGAAGACCTACCAATGGGAAGTGGCGCCGCCCATGACTTTTTTCCTGCAGGCCGAACAGGCCGCCATAACCTTGGCGCGGCATGACAAACCGCAAATCCTGGCCAAGGTCGAATTGCAGGCCGGCTTCGGCTGGCAGATGACCGCCGAGCAGGACGAGGCCGGCGTCTATCTGATCGCCAGGCGCAAACCGCTCATCGGCAGCATCGGCCGCGGCGCATTTGACATTGCCCTGCCTGCCGACATTCACATCGCGCTCAAGCTGACGCACTGCCAGCTGCGCTTCAATAAACTGAACGCTACCCTCGATTTTCCGCCGCATTCCTTCTAATGGCCGTCGCCTGCATAAGAAATCTAATAGAACCCGCCGCGATTCACTTGCCTTGTCGGGCTGTTTGTGTTATCCTGTCTTTATGTGCAGACACACGACGTCCTATTACGTTTTCAGCTGTTGCTGTCCGGCTTTCGGTCGTTAAGGCGGGGTCGTTTGGGTTTGCCAGCATTCTGGTTGTTCCATGCCAAAAGTCAGCCCGCAGCGGTTGGCTTTTTTGTTTGGATGACAGCCAGCGTCAATCGAGAGGTTTATCAGATAAAAGGAGCAGCAAATGAGTGACATCAGCAGCCGCGGCTATGCCAATGCCGACAAACTGGTTTCAACCGATTGGGTCGCCGCGCATCTGAACGACGACGCCGTGCGAATCATCGAATCGAACGAAGATCCCCTGCTTTATCCCAGCGGCCACATCCCCGGCGCCGTAGAAGTCGATTGGGTCAAAGACCTCAATGATCCGCTGCGCCGCGACTACCTCGACCGCGCCGGCTTCGAAGCGCTGGCCAGCCGCATCGGCATCGCGCCCGATACCACCGTCGTTTTCTATGGCGACAAAAGCAACTGGTGGGCGACCTATGCGCTGTGGGTGTTTGAGCTTTTTGGCCACACAAAGGCCAAAATCATGGACGGCGGACGGCTGAAATGGACGGCTGAAGGCCGCGAAATCACCCGCGAAAGGCCAACGGTCAGCCCAACGGCCTATACCGCGCCCGACCGCGACGACAGCCAAATCCGCGCCTTCCGCGACGGCGTCTTGCAGCACATCCAGGCCGGCGGCCGCCTGGTCGATGTCCGCAGCCCCGGCGAATACAGCGGCGAGAAACTGCACATGGAAGGCTATCCGCAGGAAGGCGCTGTCCGCGGCGGCCATATCCCCGGCGCCGACAACGTGCCATGGTCGCGGGCCGCCAACGAAGACGGCACCTTCAAAAATGCAGCCGAACTCCAGGCCATCTACCTCGACGAGATCGGGCTGGACTCATCCGCGCCGACGATTGCCTACTGCCGCATTGGCGAACGCAGCAGCCATACCTGGTTTGTGCTGAAAAACCTGCTGGGCTTTGCCGACGTCCGCAATTATGACGGCTCATGGACGGAATGGGGCAACAGCGTCGGCCTGCCGATTGAAAAATAAGCGCGCTGAACCTGGAAAGCGAACGATGCCCAATTATCCCAAGGCCCTGCAAGCCTATCTGGACGACTTCGCCTTTGTCGGCACGCGCGAGGAGCGGGTCGACTTCCTGATCGCGATTGCCGACGAGTTCAGCCCAGTGCCGCCTTCGGTCGCCCGCAAGCCCTACGCCGAGGCCAACCGCGTCGCCGGCTGTGAATCCGAGGCTTTTGTCTGGGCCCTTGACCGTCCCGACGGCGCTGTCGACTTTTACTTCGACGTCCTCAATCCACAGGGGCTTTCGGCTATGGCGATGAGCGCCATACTCGACCAGTCGTGTTCAGGAGCGCCGCTGGAGCAGGTGGCGGCGATTGACGGCGAGGTCGTTTTCGCCTTCTTTGGCCGCGACATTTCGATGGGCAAGGGCCGCGGCCTGACCGAACTGGTCAACGCTGTCGTCTATGAAGCCAAAAGACGGCTGAACTCGGCTTAGGACGATTCCAAAGAAGAGCCGCCGGCGCGGAAGATCGCATCTGTCCCCAGCAGGCCGCGGAAACTGCCCGGCGGCTCGGTATCCGGTATGGCTGTGGCGCCGACTGTCTTCTCATAATAGGCGGTCGGCCCCGCCCAGCCGATAATCGCATACCTGTAACCAGCATGGCGCATCTCATGCAGACACTTCAGCAGCAGCGCCGTCCCGATGCCCTGGCCGCGCTCCGCCTCATCGACAGCAGTCGGCCCAAAAAAGTTCTTAAATGTCGTGTCATAGCAGGCGAATCCCAGCAGCGTATCGCCGCGGTGCGCCAGCATAATCGTCGTCGGATGAACCGAAAAGGCGACATCGGCCTCGCTTATCCAATAGTCATTGAAACGCTCGCCAATCCAGCGGGTTACCCGTCCCTTCTCCGGCGGCATCCCCCGTCTTATCATGATGCCTCGTTCGCGCTGACCGGCGATGACTGGCTCAAGCGGCGGCAAATCATATAATTTGACAAGCATATCCGGCATCATCCACCCCCATTGCAGCAGGCGATAAATAATACACCGCCAATCCCCTATTTTCCAGCATGGGTGTTGCCAAAATGTCCAGCCTCAAGCAAAATATCATCATCTCGAACATGGAGCCGAATATGACTTATCAGCCAGAGACCGATTCAGTCCACAGCACAGCGATTGATCCGGCCAGCGGCGCGATTGTGCCACCGCTTGTCTTCAGCACAACCTTTCAATATGAAGCCACCGGCCAGCCGCATCACCCCGACGAGCTTATCTACACCCGCTATCAGAATCCCAATCGGGCGGCGCTGGAGCGGACGATGGCCAAGCTGGAGCGCGGCGCAGTCGCCCATGCCCTGTCGAGCGGATCAGCGGCCATGATGACCATCTTCCAGGCCCTGCGCCCCGGCGACCATATTGTATCCAGCGATGATATGTACTTCGGCATTCGCGTCCAGCTGAAAGAGTTCTTCGCGCCTTGGGGGCTGGAGACGTCTTATGTCGATATGAGCGATCTGGCGGCCGTGCAGGCGGCCATGCGGCCAGAAACGCGGCTGGTCATCCTCGAATCGCCGACCAATCCGATGATTCGGCTGGCGGATATTCAAGCCATCGCCCAAATCGCCCATGAATCGGGGGGCCTGCTGTTGGTAGATAATACGGTCGCTACGCCGCTGGCGCAAAATCCCCTGCTGCTGGGCGCCGATATTGTCGTCATTTCGCTGACCAAATACATCGCCGGCCACCATGACGCACTGGGCGGCGCGGTCATCTTCAAGGCCGAAAACGACTTTGCCGAACGGGTGACGCGTCTGGTAAAAATTGGCGGCGCCGTGCTGTCACCGATGGCCTGCTGGCTGACCCTGCGCGGCCTGCAAAGTCTGGCCTGGCGTATCCGCGCCCACAGCGAAACCGCTCTCAAAGTCGCCGGCTTCTTGGCTGAACATCCCAAAATCGCCCGCGTGCTGTATCCATTGCACCCAAGCCATCCGCAGTATGAATTGGCGCGGCGGCAGATGCGGCTGGGCAGCGGCCTGATGTCGATTCAAACCGCCGGCGGACGCCAGGCCGCGCTTGAACTGGTGCATCGACTGAAGATTTTCACCAGCGCGACCAGCTTCGGCGGCACGCACAGCCTGATCGAACACCGCCAATCTATCGAAGAAGATTCATCGACGCCGGCCAATCTGCTGCGAATCTCGATTGGCCTGGAAAACGCCGATGATCTGATCGCCGACCTGGCGCAGGCCTTGACATGACAGTCTAGCCCATGCCCGTGACTGTCTCGCTAAGTTCCCACAGACGCCGCTGCTGCGCGGCATCAAAAGAGGCCTTGCTGGATTCGACTTGTTTCTTATCTTTCCAGTATTTGGCGTCAACTCCTCTGACTTCGGGCGATGAGGCCAGATAAACCAGGGTCTCGGCGCCTTTTTCCGGCGAGCGGGCAATCGTTATCTGAAGCGCCCTTATCAGCCACCCCAGAAAACCCTTGAATTCACTGCCAAATCCAGTGTCGACCAGCCCTGGGTGAACGGCGTTAACCGTCACTCCCGTACCCTCCAGCCGCCGCGCCAAGTCATAGGTGAACAGAACATTCGCCAGCTTGCTTTTGCCATAAGATCGAGTCGAGCTATAGGCGTTGGCTTCGTCCGGCCCGTTAAACTGCGCGCCGCGGTGCGCGCTGGACGACACATTGATAATACGCGCTTCGCCTTGCTTTTGCGCCGTCTGTTTCAGATTGTCCAGCAGCAGATGCGTCAGCAGAAAATAGCTGATGTGGTTGAGGGCGAAGGTCATCTCCAGCCCATCGGACGTCTCCTGATATTTGGGAAAGATGGCGCCGGCATTGTTCAGCAGGACATCCAGCCGCTCATCATATCGGCCGCGAAATTCATCCGCCACGCGGCGAATCTGCTCGATAGATGACAAATCAGCGATCAGCATATCCAGTCGGTCACTGCCGCTGGCCCTCTTGAGTTCATCCAATACTCGATGCGTCTTTTGTTCATTGCGCCCGACGATAATGACCTCGGCGCCCATCTTGGCCAAGTCCAGCGCGGCCGTCTTGCCAATGCCGTTAGTGGCGCCGGTAATGAGAACTCGTTTGTCGTTCATCAAATCTGTTCTTTTAGTTTTGGTCATCATCGCCATAAGCATGTCCGCCAAAAATCGCCCGCAGTTCAGCCGCCGATTTGGCATTTTGCAAGGCCTTCATCCGCGCCGCCTCTTCCTCTCGCAAGGCGCGAACATTAGTCAGGACAGCTTCCAGCTGATCGGCCGGGAACTTGCAGGCGCCGTTTTCGTCCATGTGAATCAACTCGCCCGGCGCCACATCCATACCGCCCACCGACACCGGCACATTGACCGCATGAACGGCCATCTTGCCATGCCCGGCCGTCACGCCAGTCAGCATATACTGAAAATCCATCTCGCGAATTTCATCCACATCGCGCGAAGGCCCATTGGAAAGCAGGCCGACGCAATTCAAGGCCTTCATGGCCGAGACCATATTCCCGCCGGCCAGCCCGGCCTTGCCAACAAGCTCTGGCGGAAACTTCTGCTGAATCACCAGCACGGTCGGCTGTTCAGAGGCTTCCAACGCATCCAGAACATCCATAAAACTCAAGCGCGTATAATCGGGATCAGGCAACCCATAAACGCAGGTCACCGCATAGCCGACCCGCGGCCCCAACTGTGGAAACTGGCAGCGAATCGACTGGTCGGTGTACCAATTTTCCGTCCATGGATTGTACAGCCCCAAGCAAAGCGGCGAATCGGGATAGGTGGCGACCACATTGGTAATCGAAGGCGTATCAAAGTCCTTCAGTTCTTCGAGCATTTCCTGTCGGCTTGACACTGACATCGGTTTTCCCTTTTATTTTCGTTCGCGCCAGGCTGGATATTTTAGCGCGGCGCTTTGGATGAATCAATCATCCTGTGCATTAAAACTGTGATAGAAAACCGCCAAAATCGGCGTCAGCATCAAGGCCGACAGCGCCATGGCAAAGCGCACCGACCGCAGCAAAGCAACCATCCCGACCGCCGGCCCGCCGGCAATCTGCCCAAAAGCGTCGGCTTGACTCTGCATCGAAAGCATCGTCGCCCGAACTTTGGATTCGGTGTTTTGGTTAATCCAGGTCTCCATCAGTGGGTTGCGAATCGTCCGCAGCGCGCCGGTCATCCATAATCCGGCCAGCGTCCATTCGAAACGACCGCCCAGGCTGAAGAGCAGCGCGCTGAAGATCATCAAGCCATAAACGACCGTCAACGTTCTGACAACCGCGCGGCCGCTGGATAGATCGACCCGCCGCCTAATGACTTCAGTCGCGATCAAGCTAAACGGCGCCGAGGCCGCGCTGATGATGCCGAACCATACAATTTCATGCAGCTGACCGAGCGCCGGCAAGGTGAACTGCCCGACAAGATGCGCCGTCCAAAGTCGGTCAAATCCTTCCGAGAACGCGCCATGAATCACAGTCGCCAGCATAATAACAATCAGCATACGCCGCGCCCGTACCAATTTGAGGCCTGCGCGAAAAGTGGCAAAGAAGGCCGACCAGGATTCGCCTTCGGATGCGGTTTGACGCGTAAAGCCATCTTCAGGCATAAACAGCATCAACGCCACAGCCAGCGCGGCCAGCAACAGACCGCCGGTGACAATCGCCAGCTGCAAGCTAATGCTGGCCAGGGCGACGCTGACGAAGATGCCGACAAAGCCAGCGATTTGCGAGGCCTGCGCCGACCGCAAAAAAGCCGCCGATGCCCGCGCCTGACCGATCTCATCGACAATCCAAGCAGAGGCCGCGCCGCTCAAAAAGGTATAGCCCACCCCGGCGATGACCTGCGCGATCACCAGCGTTTCAAACAGCGGCAGACTCCCTTCAATGATGAATCCCAGGCCCAGCAGCATAAAGCCGAAAATCACCGACAGCCGCCGACTGTAGACGTCAGCGACAACACCCGTCGGAATTTCCATTAAAAAGGCGGTCGCTTCTAGTGCCGTTCCAATCAAGACCAGCTGCAAGGGATTCAAGCCGACCTGCTTGACCTGATAAAACAGATTGACCGTGAACACCAGCGACAGCGCAAAGGCCTGCGCCGCCGTCATCAGCAGATACAGCTTGAAGGCATCCGCTTTGGGGATAGTCAGCTTGGCCAGCATTCGATTTCCTTGCTACAGCGTTGGCGACCGGCGCCGGAGTTTGCCACTGTCCAGGAAATCCTTAAGCTCTTCCTGGCGCTGGGCCAGCAGTTTTGGCACCGCCGCGCGGATGGTCGGATGATGAAGGTTGGCGGCCAGCCATCGACACGAGGCCAGCTGCCGGCCGGCGATAAAGGTCTCCAGCAGTTCGCGCCGCGCATCAGCCTGCGGCCGAATAGAAATATAGCCCGACCACAGCGCCGTTTCCAGTCGTTCATCATCGGCCCGCTCGCCTTTGAACTGCCACAGCAAGGGCGCCAAATCATACAGATAATATCCCCAGCCGCAGTATTCAAAGTCCAGCGCCGCCACGCCGCCCTCGTAGAACAAGATATTCTTCGCCAGCAGATCAGCATGAATCAAACCCAATTCATCAGCGTCCTGCCCCAAGCCGCGCATCACTTTTTGAACGCGCGCCGCCGTCTGTGCGAACACTTGAGACTGGACGACATGGGCATTTTCGCCGGGATGATAAGGCGAACGCTCGCCAAACAGACCTTCCCAATCCAGCCGCGGCCGCGAAAAATCAGACGGCGGTCTGAACTGTCCGGCCGTATGCAGCTTGCCCAGATAAACGCCAATCTGAAACACATCATCAAGGCTCATCTCTGACGCCGACTTGGTGAGGCCCGGCGCATATTCAAACAGACAGCCATAGACAGTCTGCGGTAGCTGTGGATGATCGACCGCCGCCAGCAAGTCCTTTTTCCCATCTATGACGGACGAACGCGGAAAAGGCGCCAGCAGATCGGTATTGCGCCGTATCGCCCGCAGCCATTGCAGTTCCGACCTCAATTCGGCCGCCTTGACGCGCCCCGGCGGATGCAAGCGCAGGACATAATCGCCGTCGGCGGCGCTGACTTTGAAGACCGCATTATGACTGTATCCCAGCCACGACAAGCCTTTCACCCGCAGATTCCAGCGGCCGATGACATCACGCGCCAGCTTCAGCCAAAAGGCCTTCTGCGCCTCCAGCGACCAGCGATGAAAATCCGTCATTCACCCGTCCCTCGCCAACAGCCATTGAAGCGCGGGCAGAAACTTGTTATTTTTGTGCCATGCTGCCACATCAAACGGGTTTTATCGGAGCGGAACATGGGTAAATGGGGCATTCTGGGCGCGGCGGCAGGCATCGCGCTTCTCATCGACCAGTTGAGCAAAAGCTGGGTCATCGCCAATCTGGAACTGTACCAAAGCATTCAGCCCATCCCGTTCCTGGCGCCTTGGTTTCAGCTGACGCGCAACGCGAACACTGGCGCCGCTTTCGGCATCCTGCCCATGGCCGGCAACGCGTTTCTCCTGCTGGCGCTGGTGATTATCGGCCTCATGCTCTGGCACATCCGCCATACGCCGACCAAGTCCCGTTTTGTCCCCTTCGCCGTCGGCATAGTGATCGGCGGCGCGGCCGGCAACGTCATCGACCGCCTGCAATACGGACATGTCATCGACTTCATCCACTATCAGATACCCGGCCTGATATCGAACGTCTCCAACCTGGCTGACCATGCGATTGTCTTCGGCGCGCTGTTTATCATTGCGGAAAGCCTGTGGCGCGATCATCGCCAAAAGAAAGGGCCATCAACGTCTTAGAGACGTTTTTCGAGTTCAATTTCGTCTCGAATGGGGATGCCATGCCGGCCGGTGATCGGAATTTGCGGCTTGATTCGACGGGCTTGGGCGATGGCATTGCGATGCACCGCCACCAGATGATAGCCGCGCTTCTGCCAAAATTTGAGCGCCGCCAGGTTGTCATTGGTCGTCACCAGCCAAAGCCGCTGCATTTCGGCCTCCAGGGCCCACATTTCCAGCGTCTCGACTAGGGCCGTGCCGACGCCCGCGGCTTCCGTCAGACTGTCTAACGTGGTGATTTCGCATTCCTTGCCGGTGATATGAACGGTAAGCAGGCCGATGTTTTCAGCTTGGCTCGGCTCGGATTCATCCCCGTCGGCCTTGACCCATTCAGCCATGAAGCCAGGCAGGAGATGCCCATAAACGGCCTTGCCTTTAGAGACGATCTGCGTCGTCCCCCAGCGTTCATCAAGAAAATGCGCCACCCATTCTCGGTCAGAACGTTCCAATGGGCGGATTTGATAGTCGGTCATCGCCGTCCTCGATTCTGTCTTTCGGCATTATTTTTGATTATAACCCTATTCAGCCCTCTTATGCAAATCAAGCATCCCCTGAGAGTGGTCAATATAGAGGACATTCACCGCGCCATACTGTGACAAAATCCGCCATTTTCCGCCACATAGTCCGACAAAATCCGCCATTTTCCGCCACATAGTCCGACAAAATCCGCCATTTTCCGCCACATACTACGACAAAGTCCGCCATTTTCCGCCACACACTACGACAAAGTCCGCCATTTTCCGCCACATACTTACGACAAAATCCGCCATTTTCCGCCACATAGTCCGACAAAGTCCGCCATTTTCCGCCACGCTCTGCCGCTGGTTTTATGCGCGTTTTGCGCGCGAAGGACAAACTTTTTCGCGCATAAGGCGATTTCGGTTTTATGCTACGCAGGTTCTTTATACTGCGTTTGCGGATTGGAGGGGCGACTCAAAGGTCACAATTTTGATTTTGCATGTCTTTATTTTTTACCACTCCCCATCCCCTAGCTGAACAGAACGGCAATGCCGGCAATCGCCAGGACAGTCCCCAAAATGGCCCGCAGACTGATGCGCTCTTTGAAGACCAGCCAGCCGATGGGAATCAGCATAATCGCCGTGGTATGCGATAAAGTGGTCGCCACCCCCACCGGAATATGCTGGAAGGCCAGCAGCAGAAATGAACCAGCGATGACCGGCCCCAGCACGGCCGCCGCGAAAATTTGCCCGAAAGTTTTGATGTCATTGCCAAAGGCGGTCAAGGTCTCGCGGATTTTGGCCTGCGCGGCGATGAACAGCCACAGCGCAATCACGCCGGCCGTCACCCGTATCAAGGTGCCGCTGAAAGGCGGGAAACCGTCAGCCACGCCCTGCGATGAAAACACGAAAGCCGAACCCTGCGCCAATGTCCCCAAAACAGCGAAGGCCGCGCCGCGCCGCCGTTCGATCTTGCCCAAGTCTGCCTGCTGCGTCGGACTGCGTTCAGCGACGACCCAGACGATGCCAAACATCACCAGCGCGATGCCCAGGGCCGAGTTGGGCGGCAGCGCTTGTCCCAAAAAGACGAAGGCCAGCAAAGCCCCCAGCACCGGCGCAAAGGAAGCGATGAGCATGGTCAGGCGCGGCCCAATCAACTGATAGGCGTTGAGGATAAAATAGGACGAGATCACAAAAGCCAAAATGCCCGATGTCGCCAATGGCAGCCAGCGTTCCAGCGATGCCGAAAGCGGAAAAAATTCGCCTTCAGTCAGCCAATGCAGCCCAGCCATCACCAGCCACGAGATAGGCAGACTGGTCGCCAGCGAGACGATAACATTGATGCGGCGCCCAGCCAGCGTATAGCATACGGAGGTCAGACTGAAGCTGAAGGCGGCCAGCAAAGCCGCGATTTCCCCGATATAAACGTCCATCTAAAATCGACCGTCATCACAGCGGGCTTGAGAGGCCTTTCGGATTCACCTCGACGGGCTTTCATCTTCAAGCAGTTTCACAAATTCGCGCATCCAGGCCCGACAGCGTTTTTCGCGTTCGTCTTTCGTTTTGGCAAAACCCGACTGCGCGCCCTGCATCCATTGCCAAGCGGCGGCGTTGTCACCCTGACGATGCTTGACCAGCGCCAGATAATAGCATGTCTCCGGCCGCGTCGGCTGGGCGGCCAGCGCATCCCAAAAAGCGGACTCCGCCGTTTTCCAGTCCTTGTCACGCCAGGCGATGATGCCGCGCCCATAGTTCGCCATCATCTCATAAGGATTCAGCGACAAAGCCCGCTCAAAGGCCGCAAGGGCCGCGGATCGACTGTCATCTTCGAGAAAGAAAAAACCCTGCGCGGCGTGATATTCGGCATGATTCGGCAGCAGTTCAATGGCCAGCTGCATCTGCGCCTGCGTTTCGACAAAATCGCCTTGCTGATAGGCTTGCAGGGCCTGCTTGTAATGCACATCGGCATCATAGCGCGTCCAGCCCAATCGCTGGGTCAATTTGGCCACGAAGCGGCCTCATCGCCTGAACGACGCCAAAGCGCGTTTTGATCAGCCATCGATCTCGACGGTTTTGCGCTGTCTGTCATCGCGGACAACATAGGTGCGCGCCATTTTGTCGTGCCAGGTCTGATTGTTGCGGTCAAACAGCGCCCAAACAAACCCAAGCCCAAACAGCATCGCGCTGACATGATAGCCAATCGCCCGAATCAAGGCATCCACATCGCCTATGGGGCCGCCATCGGTCTTGATAACGCGAATGCCCAAGGCGAACTTGCCCGGGGTTTGTCCACCGCGCCGCGTCCAGAAAAACCAGTGATAGCCAATCGGCACCGCCAAAAGGATAAACTGCGTCAGCTGCGGCGGCAGACGATGACCACCCGCGCCAATCACCGCGCCGATAATCATCATCGGCAGGATCAGCAGAAAACCGTCGATGACACTGGCGGCGAAACGATCAATCAAACCAGCCAATTCGTGTGTTTGCGACTGCATGCCGCGGCCATTTTTTGCCTTCTCTTCCATAAGACTGCTCTCCTTTTGCTTGACCCCAGTATAACGCGGCCCGCGCAGTGGAAATGTAATCAGAATGTAAAAAATCTGTATTCAAATTTAGTGTACACTTAAACAGCCGCCAGCGTCAATCGCTTGAATTGAACCGAATTCGCGGTTTTCGCTTGACAAAGGCCGCCGTTTCATATAGACTTGTTTTATCGATTAAATCTTTAGTAAGGAGCGTATCAAAATGAATACGAAACAACATCAAAGAAATACCCCCCCCCCCCGTATTTTCTGATTAGGAATGTCCTAATCTGCTTCTTGCTCTTGATCGCTGTCCCCGTCCAAAGTCAGACCCCAATCCCCACAGTGCCGCCGCGGCTAACCAATCCCACAGTAATGGGCGCCTGCGGTCTGCCAGCGAGTTACGCGCAGTTCAACGCCTCGGCCACCGTCACCGAGTTCAACATGACCGCCGACTGCACGATTAACGACTGGAATGTCGGGAGCGGCGCCGCCTTTCTGTATTTTTCCGCCGGCGAGTTCACCATCAACGGCCACGGTTACAGTATCATCGGCCCCTCCAGCACTTGGACGATATACGTCCAAAATGCCGGCACCGTCCTCAATCTGAATAATGTGACTATTCGGGGGAACAGTGGAAACAGCGTCTTTGCCGTCGACACCGGCGCGCGTCTTAAGGCCCGCCGCGTCACCTTCAGGGACAATACGCCTAGCGCCGGTGTATTGAACCTAACCGCGAGTGAAAGCCAGCTTGAGGATATGCAGTTCTTGAGCAATACCGTCTCGTCAGACGGGTCTTCAATAATAGGAATATCGAACAGCGCCTCGACTATAATCCTAACCAACGGCCTCTTCACGGGAAACACAGCCAACAATGGCAGGATTATCAGTGTCGATACGGCAGCGAATCTTAGCGGCCGCGGCATCACCTTCAGCGGCAATTCTGCCAGAACTGTAGTAGTAGCCTCTGAAATCAACACACAAGCCACTTTGCGTAATGCGCGGTTCCTGGATAACCGCCAGACATCCTACACCGAGCAGAGCGGGAGCGCGGTTGCCTCTAGAGATCAGGCCCTGGTGACCATAAACAACGGCATCTTCCGCGGAAACCGAAATGTCGCTGGCCGAACTGACGTAATCACTTCTTTCGGCGCCACAGGGTCAGAAGGCACAGTCCAACTCCAGAGCTGCATCGCCTTCGAGAACAATGTCCAGTCAGACGGCAGTACGGCGGCAAACGACTATGGCGCCTATGACGGCAACGGGCCAGTCTCTTTGACAGGACTCATCACCGACAGTAGAACCAGCGGCAGAACCGGCGGCTGTCCGGAAGTTGCTGGTTTCATCTCATGGTTAAGGCCAAAAAAGAAGGCCAAGGAAGCAGCGCCAGAGCCAACGGCAACGTCGACGCCGCGGCCGGCTTACGGCGCTTCCTATGTGGCTTTGCAGACCGCAACTGGGATGACGTTTGAAGCCACTTATGGCCTCGACAGCGGCGTTCATTTCCGTCAGCTTGACGGCGCTGGCATCGGGATTCAGTCGATCATTGACGCCGGTTATCTGGCCGCCTTGGATGTTTATGGCTATGTTGAGCAGGGGGTTGAGGTCTGTTTTCCGCAGATTGGGCGCGTCCTGTTCTTGGATGCGCGGACGATGCCGCGGGCGATTGTGCCGCTGGACGCCAACTATAGGGATGGCATGACCTGCGTTTCGATTTCGAGTCCGGGTTCGCTGGTGCTGATGCCCAACTGATAGACTTGACCGCAGAGGGCACCGCCGATGAATCATGACTCGGTGTCCTCTGTGGTAAAAAAAACGCTTTTAATTGTGCAATGCGTAGAGAATAGCGGGGTTGTCTTCGGCTTCGAACTCCCGCAGGTTGGCGATGGTCAGGTGGCCATGCTGATAAAGATATTCGATATGCGCCCCGACCTCTTCAATCGCCAGCAGAATATGATAGTCTTCAACATCGGGATACATCGCCGCGCAAATGTCGCGGATGGTCATCGGCGCCCCGTTGTCCCGCATAATTTTGCGAATGCGGTCGAGCTTGCGGTTGTGGCTGGCGCGGATTTCCTGGATGCGCCCATACAGGTCATCAATCGGGTCTTCGTGGCCGCCCAAAGCCAGTCGGATGCCCTCGACGCGCCTCAATTTTCGCAGCGAATCGGCATAGTGATCCAAGCCCATGTAATGCGTGATGCTCTCCGGCGACTGATGCGGCGTCGTCCGCGACAGCACATGGTCAGCGCTTAACAGAACATCGCCCAGCCGAACGCAGACCTGCCCAGGGCAATGGCCAGGCGTATGAATAAACTCCATGCCGTCAATCACCTGCTCATCCTCGACCGTGAAATCGACCTCAATCGCCGTGTGATGCTTCTTGGCAAAACTGTACATCTCAAACAGCGCTTCCCGATGAGATGGCTGGATGCCCGCGCGCTGAAAATAAATCCCCAGCGCCTTGGTGGCGACGATGACGCGCTCTTCATAATCGGTCAAAACGCGCCGATCCAGTTCGTGAATGCCGACCGTGACCTCGGCCTGCCCCTTGACAAAAGCCAGCCCGCCAAAATGATCAATATGGCCATGCGTAACAATCACCCGCCGAATATCCCGCAAGGTGAAAGGCCGCCCGAACTCGGTTTGTATCTGCCGAAAGCCGTCCAGCAAATCATCATTGCTGCGCCCGATGCCAGAGCCAGTATCGACCAGGGTCAATTCGCCGGCGCCCTCAAGAACATAAGCGTTTCCCATAAAATTGTTCGGAAACAGAACCATCGGGATGCTGTAAATGGCGACGCCAGTATCGCTCTCGAATCGTTCCACAGGCGGCAGACGAGTCATGGCAGCAGCTTTCATACCATCAGGCATAAATGACATATTGCAGCAAAAAACGCTCGATTTTGCTGTAATAACGTTCTATCGTTTCGGGTTTCCGCCAGCCATGTCCCTCGCCTTTGAACAGGCAATACTCATGCGGCACGCCGCGCCGTTTCAGCGATGCGACAATATCATCCGATTGATTTTGCGGCACCACCACGTCGTCAGCGCCTTGAAAAACCAGAAGCGGGTCTTGGATTTTGTCGGCATGAAAGACCGGCGAACGCTGGCGGTACACATCGGCCGCTTCAGGCAGTTCACCCAGCAGCCAAAAAGTGTAACGCTCCTCAAATTTATGGGTGTCCATCAGCAGACCAAACTGATTGGAAACGCCATAAGAGCAAATGCCAGCCTTATAGAATCCAGGATGGTCGATGAGGGACTGCAAGACGGTAAAGCCGCCGGCGCTTCCGCCCATGATGACCGTTTTGCTGATGTCAATCCAGCCCTTTTGCGCCAAATGCCGTACCCCAGCGACCGAGTCAGCGACGTCATAAATTCCCCAGCTGCCGCGGTGCCTGTCCATATAGGCTTTGCCATAGCCGGTGCTGCCGCGGTGATTGACCTGCAAAACAGCATAGCCGCGCGTGGTGAAAAACTGCACGCCGTTTTCATAGCCGGCCATACTCTGCGATGTCGGGCCGCCATGCACTTGAACGACCAAGGGCGGTTTCCCCGGTGGCATCTCATCTTGAAGAACTGGCGCATAATACAGGCCATGAACGTCCCCGCCGTCGTCGCCCGGCCAGGTGATGGCCTGCGCCGCGGAAAGCTGATTGGCCTTGAGATTTTCGGTTTGACGGCGGCGATGAATCCTTTCGCCATGCTGCCCGTCGATGCTAATGACGCGCGGCGGAATCGAGGATGAAGACGCGATCACAGCGACCGCCGGCCGCTGGGCCGAAACCGCGATCTGCGCCAATTCCGTATAATGCTCCAGGCCGGAGATCGGCTCCGATTCTGACGTTTCCAGATGGACGCGCTTCAAGCTGAAAAAGCCGCGCGCATTCTCCAGATAACAGATGCTCTGGCTGTCGGCCGCCCAGCCATAAGTCCGCAGGCCCTGCACCCAGGCCGGCGCGCCATGTTCCGCTTGGGCCGCGGTGAGTTGCCGATGCTCCTGCTTTTCCAAATCATAAACATAAATCTGCCCCCAGCCAGCGGCGTCGCTAACATAAGCCAGCCAGCGGCCATCGGGCGAAAACTGCGGCTGAAAAATGGCCGTATCCAGGTCGCCAGCCAAGGTGACGACGGCTTCGGCATAGGGGAAACCGCTTGCGTCCACAGCCAGCTGAATCAAGCGCAGTTCACTGCCGTTCCAGGGCATCTGCGGGTGATTCCAAGCCACAAAGGCCAGATGCGCGCCAGACGGATGCCAGGTCGGCTGCATGACAAAATCAGCGCCATAGGCCAGCTTGCGCGGAAAGTATTCGCCGTCAGCATCGACCAGCGCGATCCCGTCCACGCGTTCATAGCTATGGACAAAGGCCACCCAACGTCCATCGGGGGAGAGCGAAGGCGCGGCATAACTGCCAAACTGCGGGGCAATCGCTTGTGGACTGCCGCCGGCGAGGGCCTGTTTATGGAGACGGCCATTGGCGGCAAAGATCACCTGCCCGGCGCCGACGGTGAAGGCCGCCCCGCCATAGCCGACCCGCCCGGCCACATTCAGGCTTTTGTCGGTCAGTTCGCGCGGCGCGTCCAGGCCGGTCTGTGCCAGCAGCGCGCCGATTTTGCCGCGGTTTTCCCACCAGACAATCGTGTCATCAGCGCTGTTCCACTGCACATCGCGCAGGCTGACGCCGCTGGAAATAGACGCGCCGCTGATGGGACTGTCCCAAGCGCCGTAAGGTTGACTCATCATTTGCCGCCTCTCGCTAGGCCGACGTCGGCCGATAGCTGGTGTCAATGGCGCTGATATGCTGAAGCGCCCGCCGGCCCAATTCACTTTCTGGCTCAAAGTCCTCTGACAGAATTTCAACGATGGTGCCTTTTTCGGCCCATTGATAAAGAAGATGGGCATTAGAATCCAGGGACATAATGCAGCCAAAAGTGGTCGGCTCATGCACGCCGCCGCCGCCCAGATAGCCGCCGTTGGGAAGCAACACCGCGCCATGAAACCCATTCATCAGCCCAGGGGTAATCGCGTAAATGCCCATAAACCAGTACATCTCCCATTGACCGCAGTTTGTGCCGATCTCACTGCACAGCGCATAGCTGCTGCCATAAGCCTTGTCATTGCGCGACAGAATTTGGAAGATGCCTGGATAGGTCGGGGCTGTTTCGCGGCCAGAAGAGATGCCCCAGCTGAAGTGGAGGCGGTCATTCTCAAAGGCCACCAGCCATTGCGATTCGATGTCGACAATGATGCGCTTGTTGGGTATCGGATCTTCGGGGATCAGGGCATCGCGCGAGGGGATCTGAATCGAGTCGCCGATAACCAGCACGTTCCAGTTGACAGTCGGATTCGCCTCATCGATCAACTCAAAGGGCAGTCCATTTTTGCGCCCGATGCGATGGCCGTTGTCCTTCTGCTCGATGGTATAAGGCTTGGGCAGATGATGGACGCGCATGACGACGTGCGGATTGTTGGTGTTGAGAGCCGCCTGCATCTTGTCCAGCGCCGACAGTTCATCGATGTAGCGGCCGGTGGGAGGACTATCCAGCAAATCCTGATTGATGCTTTGAATATAGGCGACAAACAGGTCGCGGCGAACAGCCATGCCATTGACGCCGGCGGTCAGCCACTTCGCCATCGTCCTCGGGCCAACCTGCCAGGAAAGGGTCTCATGCCGATAAGGGTCATAGCCTTGCAGCAGGATGCCCTCGCGGAAAAAGGCGTTGGCCTCTTCCAAAAAGGGTGAACTGTCCATGACGGCCGGCGGCAGCGGAATGGCCTGCAATTCGAATCGGCGGCTCAAAACGACCCCGGCCGGGTCTTGCATCAGACGTTCCAGATTGCCTGAAATATCCAAATGCCGGCCGTTGCGCCCATTGACCGGCGTCAGTTCACTGCCTGACCATTCATAGCCGGCCTCATAGGGCGGAATATCGGTGACTTCGGTCAAATCCAGCAGCAGAGATTGCGCTTTGGCATAATCAACGGCGACGACAGGCCTAATCGACAAACCAAGGGGAATGCCAGAAAGCCCGGCCGCGCGCGCTTGATTGGCCATGGCCGCCGCATCAATCGACAGGCCAAGCTGTTCGGGCGTCACCTGGTCGATGACTTCGCGGTCAAGCGTCAAGTCGATACTGACCTCATCCTTCCACTTGGCCAAAATGACCATTTCCGCTTCGTCCAGGGCCAAATCGCCCAGCGGGACGTCCATAGCATAGACGTTGGGGAAGATGCGCCCAGCGAAGACATAGCTGCCGGCCAGGGCGATAGACGCTGTGAACATCACCAGCAGGGCCAGGCCGATAATAAACAGGCGACTCGAAAACAGCCGCAAGAT
The DNA here is from genome assembly GCA_965243795.1 of Phototrophicaceae bacterium. Classification (GTDB taxonomy): domain Bacteria; phylum Chloroflexota; class Anaerolineae; order Aggregatilineales; family Phototrophicaceae; genus UBA6055. The sequence continues at coordinate 352,631 of OZ251576.1, forward strand.
CCTCGGCGCCGACCGCTTTTGGGTCAAAGAAGGCGATGGCCGGCGGACGGCTGGATGGGCGGTTTCGACGGGCGAATGCTGGCCGGCATTGGCCTGATAACGCCGCCGCCGCGCTTTTTGCCGTTCCCGCGCCCGGCTGTCCCCGCGCCTCTTTGATTGACGGCCATAATCATCCATCTGACTCTTCCAACCTGGACTGTCATCATCAGTTGCCTTCATTATAGCCAAAATCATCAAGCTGGCATAGGCTTTTACGGACGTTTATCCTCCCGCATCGTCTTATCGGCGCCGCTTCTGATAATTTTTTTACGCGCCAAGCGGTAAAGTAATAACAAGCCACAGGCTCTAGATAACAGGTCGAATCGGACGCAAGGCGCAAATCGTATGCTGGAAAACAAAGGCCGCGGCGCATTCAAGCCACCCTGCGATATTATGGCCGCCGAAGACCGATTCATCATCCTGATTGAAATTGCCGCCATGCAGGCCAATGATTTCAAGCTCTCGCTGATGAATCGCAAACTGGTCGTCAGCGGCGCGCGCAGCCTGCCCCCGGCCGCGCGGCAGATGTCTTATCATCAAGTGGAAATTGAAACCGGCCAATTCCGCCTGGAATACACACTGCCGCGGCCCGTCGACGACGCCCGCGTGCGCGCCCATTATGAAAACGGCATCCTCCAAATTGAGCTTCCCTATCGGCGGCGGCAATCGGTGCAGGTTGAGCCAGCGAACAAAAACAGGAAGGGGTCATGCACATGAGCAGTACCGAGACACCTCAAACCACAGTGAACATCCATCTCAATGGCGAACTGGCTGACGAAGGCACAGCCATTGATCTGCCAGAAGAACTGCCTATTCTGCCTCTGCGCGGCTTGGTCGTTTATCCACAGACGGCCATCCCCCTGACCGTCGGGCAAGAGCGCAGCATTCAGCTGGTTGACGACGTCGTCGCCGGCAATCGGACTGTGGGCCTAGTCGCTTCCAAAGACCCCAGTTTGGGAACGCCAAGGCCCGAACAGGTGCAAAGGGTTGGCACATTGGCGACCATTCATCGGCTGTTTCGCACGCCCGACGGCACCATCCGCCTGCTGATCCAAGGCCTGCAGCGCATCAGAATCGACGAATTCATCGCCACCTCGCCCTATCTCAAAGCGCGGGTGACGCGGATAGCCGAAGATGAAGTCGTCTTTGCCGATGACATCGAAATGGAAGCGCTGGTGCGGAGCGTCGTCGACCGCTTTTCGGCGCTGGCCGAAATCGTCCCCAGCATCCCGCAAGAGCTTGTCAGCAACGCCCTCAACGTAGAAGACCCCTTGCAGCTGGTGTATTCCATCGCAACGTATGCCCGCATCGACCTCGAAGATTCGCAGCTGTTGCTGGAAATGGACAGCGTGACCGACAAGCTGCGCCATCTGCTGAAGCTGCTGTCAAAAGAGTACGAAGTGCTGTCGCTGGGCCGCAAAATCCAGGAAGACGCCCAGCAGGAAATGGAAAAATCGCAGCGCGACTATTATCTGCGCGAGCAGATGAAGGCCATTCAGCGCGAACTGGAAGAGGACGACGACCAGCAGGAAGTCGAAAAATTCCGCCAGTTGATCGAAGCGGCGAACATGCCTGACGAAGCGCGCCAAGAAGCCGAACGCGAATTGAATCGGCTGTCGCGGCTGTCAGTGGCCGCCGCCGAATATGGCGTCATCCGCACCTATCTTGACTGGATTTGCGGCATGCCCTGGGACGAGCGGACGGAAGACAAGCTGGATATCGCCCATGCCCGCGCCATCCTCGATAAAGACCACTATGGCCTGCCTGACATCAAAGCGCGCATCCTGGAATTTTTGGCCGTCCGCAAACTCCGCGCCGAACGCCAGGCCGAATGGGATGACAATGATCCGCAAGACCCTGTGCGCCGCGACCGATCTGGAGCGATTCTGCTCTTTGTCGGGCCGCCTGGCGTTGGCAAAACGTCGCTGGGCGCGTCGATTGCGCGGGCGATGGGCCGCAAGTTCATCCGCATGAGTTTGGGCGGCATCCGCGACGAATCTGAAATTCGGGGCTTTCGCCGCACCTACATCGGCGCCATGCCCGGCCGCATCATCCAGACCATCCGCCGCGCCAAATCGCGCAACCCGCTGATTATGCTGGATGAAATCGACAAACTAGGGCGCGACTTTCGCGGCGACCCCGCCTCGGCTTTGCTGGAAGTGCTTGACCCCGAACAGAATGCCGAATTCCGCGACCATTACCTCGACGTCGCCTTTGATTTAAGCGATGCCATGTTCATCACCACCGCCAATTCGGTCGATACCATCCCCAGGCCCTTGCGCGACCGCATGGAAATTATCCAGTTAAGCGGCTACACCGAACGGGAAAAACAGATCATCGCCTCACAGTACCTCGTCCCCCGACAGCGGCGCGAGAACGGCCTGCGCGCCCATGAAATCAGCTTCACCGAGGCCGCGCTGCTGCAAATGATCCGCGATTACACCCGCGAGGCCGGCGTCCGCAGTTTGGAGCGAGAGATCGGCAAGGCGGCCCGCAAGGTCGTGACGCAAATTGCCGAGGGCGACATTGCCGAACTTGAAGTCACCGAAGCGCAGGTCAAGGACTTGCTGGGCCGGCCGCGCTATGGATACCGCAGTGAGATGCAAGACCGAACCGGCCTGCCAGGCGTGGTGACCGGTCTGGCCTGGACGCCGACCGGCGGCGATGTCCTGTTCATCGAAGCCAGCAAAATGAAGGGCGGCAAGGGCTTTCAATACACCGGCCAGCTGGGCGAAATCATGCAGGAAAGCGCCAACATCGCCTACAGTTTCATCCGCTCCAAAGCCGAAGACCTAGGCGTGGATCCCGCTTTTTACGATGACTCTGACATCCATTTGCATGTCCCGGCCGGCGCCGTGCCGAAAGATGGCCCCAGCGCCGGCGTCACAATGGCCGTTGCCCTGGCCTCGCTGCTGACCGGACGCATCGCCAAAAGCAATACGGCCATGACCGGCGAATTGACCTTGAGCGGCCAAGTGCTGCCAGTCGGCGGCATCAAAGACAAGGTGCTGGCCGCCCACAGTCTCGGCGCCGATACCATCATCCTGCCGCGCAAAAACGAGAACGACTTGGACGACGTGCCAGAGGACATCCGCAGCCAAATGCGCTTTATCCTGGCCGAGCATCTTGACGAGGTTTTGACGGCCGCGCTGGAGGACGAATAAACTGGACAGCCGCGCCGATGACGGGTACACTACAGTTATGCGCCCAACCACCAATCCTACAGCGAGCGACAATGGCAAACAGACGAAAAAAACGGCGGCAGTGGTATCGCATGGATCTGCATGTCCATACCCCAGCCTCGGCCGATTATATCGACAAAGACGCCAGCTATATTGACATCCTGCGCCGGGCCGAACAGCGCGGCATCGATATCCTCGCTTTCACCGACCACAACACCGTCAGCGGCTACGCGGCCATGCAGAGCGAAATCGCCCGGCTGGTGTTTTTGGAGCAGTCAGGACGGGCGCAGGCCGATGAACTCCGTCTGCTGGCTGAATATAGGCGTCTGCTGGACAAAGCGCTGATTCTGCCTGGCTTTGAATTCACGGCCACTTTCGGCTTTCATATCCTGGGCATCTTCGCCGCCGATACGCCCGTGCGTTATATTGAGCATATCCTGTTAAGCCTGAATGTGCCTTATGATGTGCTTGACCGCGGCGACCCGGCCGCTGGATCGACTTCCGACGTGCTGAACGCTTATCGCCTGATCAATGAGGCCGGCGGCCTGTGCATCGCCGCCCATGCCAACGCCAGTCACGGAGTCGCCATGCGCGGCATCGACTTTGGCGGCCAAACGCGCATCGCCTATACGCAGGACAAACACCTGCACGCATTGGAAACAACCGATTTATCGCGGCGCGGACGCGGCTCAACCCAGCGTTTTTTCAATGGCGCCAAAACCGAATACCCGCGCCGTATGCACTGCATCCAAGGTTCGGACGCTCACAGCCTGGACACCGCGAAAGACGGCCGCGTCACCCGCTTTGGCGTCGGCGAGCGCGTCACCGAAATTCAACTGGGAGAGCGAACCTTCGCGGCGATTTATGACGTTTTCGACGGCGCTGATTTCTCCCGCACCCGCCCCTACAATGCCAACCGTCAGCCCTTTGATTATGTCCAGGCCGCCCGCGAGGAAGGCGCCAGCATCGTCCAGTCCTTCCATGGATCGATGGCGCAAAAAGGCGGCCATCTGCGCCAAATCGTCATCGACGTCTGCGCTTTCGCCAATACCAATGGCGGCACAGTCTACGTCGGCCTGGGCCAAAATCCAAAAATCAAGCCGGCCGGCATCCCAGCCAGCCAAGAAGCCATCAAAACCTTGGGCCGCGAAATGAGCCGCCGCATCACGCCCTCGCTCGACATTGATATCGATTCACAGGAAACGCAAGGCAAAACCATCATCCGCGTCTCGGTGCCTTATGGCGAATATCGGCCCTATGCGATTGACAATCAGCATATTTACGTACGCGATGACAGCGATTCTAATCTGGCCGTGCGCGACGAGATCATCAACCTGGTACAGCAAGGCCTGATTTTCCAAAGCAGTCAGCCCAATCCGGCCGAAGGCCAGACGAATCGCAGTGACAGTCCATTGTCAGCGCCGCAAAATCACCTGGAGCCGCCGCGGTCAGGGGTGGAAATTATCAATGTGGAAGACCGCGACAACACCCGTTATTACACCATGCACGACCTGCGAAACGGCAGCATCGTCCGCAATGTCACCCGCTCATCGGCGCGCCGGCTGTGGGATTACGCCATCAAGCAGTTCGAAAGCAATCCAGTCCAGAGCGACAAGGTGAAGTGGCAGGGCATCATCGGCTTATGGCGGCAGTACCGCAAAAGCAGCAGCGTCCGCTATGACCTGGTGCAGCAGATGGACAACGGCATCCGCACCTATTACGGCGTGACCGAAAATGGCATGAACGGCCCCTGGGAAGTCTTTTTGGCGCCAGAAGAATAACCTCTCCAAAACATCTAAGCGCTATTCAGGCAGCAGAACCAGCGACCCCGGGCTGTCAATCATAACGCAGGTCTGTCCGTTCACCACAGTAGAATCCAGCGAGATTATCGCCCGCGGACTCGTGCTGGCATCCAAAAAGATGACCCGGCCGACCTGTGGGAAGCAGACCTCAACGCCCTGTTCGACATAACCCCAAATGTCTACGGCCTCAATAAAACCAGCGTCAATGATCGACTGAATCCCGATGCCGCCGCCGTCAAGCTGGCGGAAATGGACGCCGCTGGCCAAGCCATAAGTGGGGCGGAAAGTCATGCCCGTTCTGGCCTGCAAGGCGGCGTGCGTCGCGGCGATCTGCGGCCGCGGTGTTGGCGTTGGCGTCGGCCTTGAGGCGCGGCGATTGGCTTCCGCAGCGTCGTCGCCGCTGGCGCTGGCCGGCCTTGGCGGCGGCGCTATATCGATGACCCCGTCGCCCTGGGTAAGCCAAGGGGAGTCGTGTGTCACGGAATTGCCGGCGAGGGTAAGGAAACCTTGCAGCTGGACAGGCCCTTGGGAATTGATTAGGGCCTCGTAACCCGCGTTCCCCGAAAAAACGGCGTCGGTGATGGTTGCCGAACCCGCTGGGCCAACAGCGATAACGCTTGGCCTTGTCGCTGTGCCGCTGTTGTTCAGGAACTGGGCATTCTCAAGATAGACTTCCCCGCCCGAGACGGCCTCCAATACCTTATTGCCGGTGTTGTCTCTGAAAATCAGGTCTTGGCCGTTCAGACGCCCGCCGTACACAATGATATTGGCGCCGTTATCGAATCCGGCCGAGCGAAAGGTGACATTGTTCAGATTTAAGATGGTGGCTGGCGCAGTGAATTGGATGATGTAAATGGTGCGGGCATTGGTCGGGCCGATGATGCTGTAGCCATTGCCGTTGATGGTGTACTCGCCGGCTCTGAATGAAAGAAAAGCGTTGTTGTCATTGACGGCGCCGTCGCTGAAAACACAGTCGGCGGTCATGTTGAAGGTGGTCACGGTCGCTGAAGAATCAAATTCCGCCCAAGAGGCCGGCAGACCGCAGGCGGCCATTGACGTCGGATTGACCAGCCGCGCCGGACGAGTCGGCGTTGGAGTTGTTGCTTGACCTTGAACAGGAAGGGCGAAAGCGAAGGCCAGCAGCAGACAAGACAGCAGAACTGCCTTACAGCGCATAATGCCCCCCCCCCCCCCCCGTTTGCTGATGAGGTAAAGGAGCATGGCAGTCTCTCCTTTTCTAGAAAATTGTAACATCATTAAAAGGTATCTTATCCCAAACGATTTTGTTTGGCAAATGAGGCAAATGATTGGATTGTGAGAGCGGTAAAAAATAAGGACATCCCCTCTGTGTCCTCTGTGGTAAAACCTTCCCCCCAGCCGATTTTCTCTGGTTTGAACGCGTTTTCATGCTAAACTAGCGGCATGATGCGGCGGCTGCGAGGATTTTTTAAGACAAAGCACAGAGGCTTGACGGCCGGCTGGCCAGCCAATCCGACCATTTACGAGATCAACACTTGGGTTTGGCTGCACGAGTTAAGCCAAAAGCATAACCGCGATATCAGCCTGGCCAATGTGCCGACGGCGGAAATCGAGGCTTTGGCCGACTGGGGTTTTGATGCTATCTGGCTGATGGGCGTCTGGCATCGCGGGCCGGCCAGCCGTCAAAGCGCCTTGAATTACATCCACGAATACCGCCAGGCCCTGCCGGATATTAGCGAGGACGACATTGTCGGTTCAGCCTATGCCATCCATGACTATCAAGTCGAAAAACAGCTGGGCGGCCGCGCTGGACTGGCCGCTTTCCGCGAGCAGCTGCTGCGTCATCACATCCGACTCGTCCTGGATTATGTGCCTAATCATGTCGCCGCTGACCATGCCTGGATTCATCATCATCCAGCCTATTTTATTCAGGGCAGCGCCACCGAAGCCGCGCAGAGGCCACAGCATTTTTTCCCTGCGGATACAGTCAATGGCCAAACAGCGGCGATTGCCCACGGCCGCGATCCTTACTTTCCGCCCTGGATCGACACCGCGCAGCTTAACGGCTTTCATGTCGGTCTGCGGCAGGCGGCGATAGACACTTTGATTGACATCGGGGCGCAGTGCGATGGGGTGCGCTGTGATATGGCGATGCTGATGATGAACGGCATCTTCGCCAAGACATGGGGCGAGCGGGCCGGCGCCGCGCCGAAAACGGATTACTGGAATGAGGTTATCCCCGCCGTCCGCCAAGTCCACCCGCAGATGATGTTCATGGCTGAAGTTTATTGGGATTTGGAGCATGAATTGCAGCTACAAGGCTTTGACTATACCTATGACAAGCGAATGTATGACCGCCTCATCCGTTACAAGCCTGGCGAAATCAAAGCGCACTTGAGCGCCGATTTATCTTATCTCAAATCCAACATCCGCTTTATCGAAAATCACGATGAACCGCGCGCTATGAATACGTTGGGAGAAGATCGTCAGCGGGCGGCCGCGGCCTTGATATGCACCCTCCCTGGCGCGGCGCTTTTGCATCAGGGACAGCTTTGCGGACGGCGCATCAAACTGCCAGTGCAAATCAGCCGTCAGCCGACAGAAACGCATCATCCCCTGCTGGAAGAGTTTTACAAGCGACTGCTGCAAGAAGTTCAGGCGCCCGTCTATCGTCAGGGAAAATGGCGCATGCTGGAAGCGCGGCCGGCCTTTGAGGGCAGTCAAAGCCACGAACGTCTCATCGCCTATACTTGGGAAGACAAGGGGAACTATCGCCTGGTCGCGGTCAATCTCGGCGGCGAATGGGCGCGCTGCTGTTTGCCGCTGCGACATTGGCCGAAGCTGGCCGGGCATCACTGGCGGCTGTATGATGTTTTAGCCGAAAGCTATAGCCATCGCCGCGGCCAAGACCTTATCGAAAAGGGCCTAACGCTCGAAATCGCGCCTTATGGCTCGCACATCTTCCAATTCCAGCGCCGCCAGTCCACCGGATTTTGAATTCCCTCATGTTCCAGACGCGAATCAGGTTATACTTGGCGCATGACATTCACGATTCCCCTCTGCCATCCGGTTTGGCATCTGCCACTGGCGCTGCTTGGCATCGTCATTTTGCTGTGGTCGGGCCGCGAAGACCAGGGCGTCGGCGCAGTGACCACGCTGGGCTGGATGCTGGCCGGCTTGACTGTCGCGCTTGATTTGATGTCGCGTTTTGGCGGCCGCCGTCTGGATGCCCCGGCCCTGCTCAAGCTAACAGCGTTGGGCGGCGCGGCGGCGGGCGCGTTGGCCAGCCTGGCGACCATTCTGCTGATGCTGTTCAAGAACCTGCTCCATAGTCACATTTATCCCGATTATCCGCCACAGCTTATGTTTGGCGCCCTGGAGCGATTGCCGACCTGGGGGCTGGCGGGCGGACTGGCTGGACTGGGGCTGGGATTTGTGGCGATGTGGACAGCGGCGCGGATAGACCGCCATGAAAACAGATTGAAAGGGATAAGACAATGACGGCAAACTGCATCCTCGCGCTTGACCAAGGCACCACTTCCTCGCGGGCGATCCTCTTCGACCATAAAGGCAATGCCATCCGCAGTTCCCAGCAGGAGTTCACGCAGATTTATCCCAAGCCCGGCTGGGTGGAGCATGACCCCGCTGAAATCTGGCATACCCAACTCAAAGTCGCCCGCGATATCGTCGAACAGGCCAGCGACATCGCCGCCATCGGCATCAGCAATCAGCGCGAAACGACAGTCATTTGGGACAAGGCCAGCGGTGAGCCGATTCACCCGGCCATCGTCTGGCAAGACCGCCGCACCTCGGCTTTTTGCGATGAACTGAAAGCGGAAGGCTTTGATCAAATCATTCTGAAGCATACCGGGCTGGTGACGGACGCCTACTTTTCAGGGACAAAGGTCAAGTGGCTGCTGGACAATGTGGACGGCGCCCGCGAAAAAGCCGAAGCAGGCGAACTGGCTTTCGGCACGATTGACAGCTTCCTGGTTTGGAAATTAAGCGGCGGCCGACTGCATATCACCGACGTCAGCAATGCCGCCCGCACTATGCTGTTTGATATTCATACGGGAAAATGGGCGCCAGTGATTCTGGAGCGTCTGAACATCCCGGCGGCGATTCTGCCTGATGCGCGGCCTTGCAGTCAACTATATGGCGAATGCGAATCCGAATGGTTTGGCCGGCCAATACCGATTGCCGGGATGGCCGGTGACCAGCAGGCGGCGACCTTTGGCCAGGCGGCCTATCAAGCGGGCATGGCCAAAAACACCTATGGCACTGGCTGCTTTATGCTGATGAATACGGGGGAAACGGCGCAGCCCTCGGCCAACAATCTGCTGACGACCATCGCCTGGCAGGTAGGCGAACAGGCCCCGCAGTACGCGCTGGAAGGCAGCATCTTCGCGGCGGGGGCGGCTGTGCAATGGCTGCGCGATGAACTGCGGCTGATTGACTCGGCCGCCGAAAGCGAATCCATCGCCGCCAGCATCGACAGCAGCGATGACGTCTATGTTGTTCCAGCCTTTGTCGGCCTGGGCGCGCCCTATTGGGATCAATATGCCCGCGGCGCCATCGTCGGCCTGACGCGGGGCAGCGGCCGCGCGCAGATCGTCCGCGCCACCCTCGAATCCATCGCCTATCAAACCCGCGACGTAGTCAGCGCCATGTCAGCCGACGCCGGGCTGGAAGTCGATACCTTGCGCGTGGATGGCGGCGCGGCCGTCAATGATTTTCTGATGCAGTTCCAATCCGACATCCTAGGCCTGCCCGTGCAACGGCCGACCGTCACCGAAACGACGGCCCTGGGGGCGGCCTATCTGGCCGGGCTGGCCGTGGGATTCTGGGAATCACAGGCCGAAATCGCCCAGCAGTGGCAGCTGGAAAAAACTTTCGAGCCGAACATGTCCGCTGACCGGCGCGAGGCCCTCTATTCACGCTGGCAGGCCGCCGTAGAACGCGCGCGCGGCTGGGCGTCGCCGTGAATCATTGGACTTGAACGATGCTCCTGTTTGTCATCAGAAGACTCACCTTTTCCATCCCTGTCCTCTTCGGAATTTTGGTGGTCGCCTTTGGTCTGGCGCGCGCGATCCCAGGCGATCCCTGCCGGGCGGTGCTTGGTGAACGCGCCACCGATGAGATCTGCGAAGCCTTCTTTAAGCGCAATGGACTCGACGAACCGCTGCCCGTCCAGTTTCTCATTTATATCCGCAACTTTGCCCAGGGCGACCTTGGCGATTCACTGCGATTTTATCGCCCGGTGATGGAACTGCTGGTCGAACGGCTGCCGACGACGGTCGAATTGGGAACTTTCGCGCTGTTGATCGCCATAAGCGTCGGGGTGCCATTAGGCGTTTTGAGCGCGTATCGGCATAGATCGCCCATTGATGTCGGCACGATGATTGGCGCCAATATCGGCGTCTCGATGCCGGTCTTCTGGCTGGGCTTGATGCTGGCTTACCTGTTCGCGGTCGTCTTCAAGGACACCCCCCTAGCCCTGCCGCCTTCCGGCCGTCTGACTCCTGGCGCCTCGCCGACGCCGTTTTATGAGGTCTGGGGATGGGTTGTCGAAGGCGAAGAGCCGCTTGGCATCCTCATCTTTCTGTCGCGCCTCCATACCCTGAACGCCCTCCTTACGCTGAACGGTGAACTGTTTCGGGACGCCATTCGCCATTTGATTTTGCCAGGGATGGCGCTGGGGACGATCCCGCTGGCCATCATTGCCCGCATGAGCCGCTCAAGCGTGCTGGAAGTCCTCAATCAGGACTATGTGCGGACGGCGCGGGCCAAGGGCCTGCGCGAACGACGCGTGGTCGGCAAACACGCGCTCAAAAATGCCATGCTGCCGGTGATTACCGTCATCGGCTTGAATTTTGGGCTGGTTATCAGCGGCGCCATCCTGACGGAGACTGTTTTCGGCCTGTCGGGAGTCGGGCGCACTATGGTAGACAGCATTACCTCGCGCGATTACACTTTGGTGCAGGGCTTTACGGTGGTGATTACCGCCGGGTTTGTGGTGATTAACATGGTGGTCGACATTTTATACGGCTACCTTGACCCGCGCATACGGTTCAATTAGAGGATTCAGCCAAGGAAATCCGCCTCATGGCCAAGCCCGATCCAGCCATTTCCAGCCTTGCCGCGCCGCGGCGTTCGTCGAACCTGTGGCTGGAGGCCTTGCGTAACCTTCGGCGCAGTCCCTCGGCAATTTTGGGGATGAGTGTCATCGGGACGCTGATTTTTGTCGCTTTGGCGGCGCCGCTGATCGCCACTCACGACCCCATACAGCCGATGATTGGCGTCCCCGGCGAGACCGGCCGCCTGCCCAGCAAACCGCCCTGCATCCCGCTCTTTGGCTGTGAAGACCCCCTGCATATTCTGGGGCTTGACCTCAACGCCAGAGACCTGTTCAGCCGCGTCGTCTTTGGCAGCCGCGCGTCGCTTTCGGTGGGCATCATCACCATCAGCCTGTCGATCTTTGTCGGGACGGCGCTGGGGATCACGGCCGGCTATCTGGGCGGCGCGGTCGATAACGTCATCATGCGGCTTATGGACGTCGTGCTGGCTTTTCCGGCCTTGCTGCTGGCCATCTCCATTGTCACCATCCTTGGGCCGGGCCTGACCAACGCCCTGCTGGGCATCACGATTACCTTCATTCCACAGTACGCCCGTCTTTCGCGGGCCAGCGCGCTTTCCCTCAAGGAGCAGGAATTTATCATCGCCGAACGGGCGCTGGGGGCCAGTCCGCTGCGGATTGTGCTGGCGCATGTCCTGCCCAACGCGGTCACACCCATTATCGTACAGGGAACGCTTGGCGTCGGCACAGCTATTCTCGATGCGGCCGCGCTTTCATTCCTTGGCCTGGGCGCCCAGCCACCGACTCCCGAATGGGGACAGATTTTGAGCGAATCCCGCAACTATCTCTTCACTTCGCCTCATCTGGTCTTCTTCCCCGGCATCGCCATTATGATTACGGTTCTTGGTTTTAATCTGCTGGGCGATGGCCTGCGCGACGCCTTGGATCCGCGCTTGAACCGCGCTTAGGGCCGATAAAAGAGCGCCGGACATCCAGCATCCGACGCTCTCGAAACCATTTCGCCGCCGATAATTAGCACTGATCAGCGTTGACGAACTGCTGGAAAATGGTCAGGTAAATGGCAAAGCCTTGGCCGGTGCCAGTATGCAGAGGACTGGCGCAGTCACCAGCGGCCTGCCAGGTTGTGACGACATCGTTGGCGTCCAGGCTGGAGCCATCATGGAAAAGCACGCCTTCGCGCAGGTTGAAAGTCCACACCCGCCCATCATCCGAAACCTCCCAGCTTTCCGCCAGGCCGGGAATCACATCAACCCCGCCCAGCGAGAAATCAAGCAGCGCTTCATTGACTTGATGACAGGCGCGGAACGTTTCGCCGTCAAAGGTGTCGTTGCAGTAAAGCGAGATCGGCTCGGCGTTCTGCATATAAATGACGTTATCGTCAGCCGGGTCTTCGATGCGGGCAAATTCTTCAGTGCCGTCAAGCACGCCCGGATGCACGCCCTGCAAACGCGCCTGCCAGACATCAGCGGCGCCAGCGTGACCAAAGGGCACCCAAGGAACGGCTGAGGCCATGCCATCGGCTACCTGCTGGAAAAGCTCCATCCGACTTGCTGGGTCAAGCACCTGCCCAGCGGCGATAAGCGGTTCGTAAATTTCGGGATAGGGTTCGCCCATCTGCGGCAGATTGGGGCCATGGCAGCAGGTCAGGAAGTTGCTGGCATCGGGGAAGTCAGCGTGCCAGCCCAAGATATGCAGAGGTTCATTGCCGGCCAGCGATGAAGCGATAAAGGCGCCGGATTCGACCACCTGGACATCGGCCATCACGCCAATTTCCGCCAGCTGCACTTGGATATCGTTGGCGATGATGCCTGGATTGGGCAGGTAGCCGCGCACGACATCGCGCCAGGTCAAGGTCAGCGGCCGGGATTCACCGCTGCGCGTATCGACCACAGCATCCAGCGGCAGCGAGAAGCCCAGATCGGCGGCCGCCTCTGCCAGCATAGCGCGGGCCGCTTCGGGGTCATAGCCCGGCACGCCGCCTTCCGCGATATGGCCGAACACGGCCGGCGGCACGAAGTCGGGTGTCAGCGGCGAGCCTTCGGGGAAGAAGTTGTCGACAATGCGCTGACGGTCGATGCCCATGGCAATGGCGCTGCGGACGCGAATATCATCAAGCGGCGCGAAGAAATTGCTCATGGCGACATAAACGCCGGTCAGCGGCGGTATCTCGATCAGGTTGAAGTTGGGGTCATTGCGGAAGACCGGAATGTCGTCGGGGTTGGCGAATTTCATACCGTCGATAGTGCCAGCGCGCAGTTCATTCGCCCGCGCCGCCGCTTCCGAATTCCAGCGCAGGATCACGGTCGGCTCAATGGACGGCTCGCCCCAGTAATCATCAAAACGCTCAAAGACGATCTCATTGCCCTGGTCCCAATTCACCAGGCGCAAGGGCCCAGTGCCGATGGCCGCGGTCAGCAGGTCGCCGCTGCCGCCGGTCGCTTCCAGGTACTCGCTTGGATGAATGGACAGGCCGAGGCTGGCCATTTCTTGGTCGAATATGGCGTCCGGGTTGCACAGGGTGACAACAACCGTGAGTTCGTCCACCGCTTCGATGGAACGGAGATTGCCGCCATAATCGCAATCGGGCGCGGCAAAAGTCATCAGGTCGTCTTGGCTGGCCGCCGGCGCGATGACCAAGGCCATGGACGCCAGCAAAAGCAATAATAACGAAGTAACGCGGTAACAGTTTTTCATCAATATCCCTCCGTGCTATACAGGTCAATGATGCCCTCGCAGAGAGGACAGCTTTCATTGTAGCCCATCTGCGCGGGAGCGCCAAATGAGGTGGCTTGGGAGTGGTCAATAGAGGCCCTTCGCTGCGACAAAATCCGCCATAAAACTTTTTTACCACAGAGGACACAGAGGACAGAGAGAAAAGCCATTATAGAAGGGGCATTCACTCGACAAAATCCGCCATAATCCGCCACGCAGTCCGACATTTTCCGCCATTTTCCGCCACATAGTCCGACATTTTCCGCCATTTTCCGCCACAAATCTTTTTACCACAGAGGACACAGAGGACAGAGAGAAAAGCCATTATAAAAGGGGCATTCACTCGACAAAATCCGACATTTTCCGCCATAATCCGCCACACAGTCCGACAAAATCCGCCATTTTCCGCCACACAGTCCGACATTTTCCGCCATAATCCGCCACATAACCCGACAAAATCCGACATTTTCCGCCATAATCCGCCACACAGTCCGACATTTTCCGCCATAATCCGCCACATAGTCCGACACATAATCCGACAAAATCCGCCATAATCCGCCATTTTATGCCGCGCAGTCCGACATTTTCCGCCATTTTCCGCCACATAGTCCGACATTTTCCGCCATTTTCCGCCACGCCCTGTCGCTGGTTTTATGCGCGTTTTGTGCGCGAAAGACAAACTTTTTCGCGCATAACCCTTTTCGCCTCTATGCTGTTCAGGTTCTTTAGACCGCGTTTGCGGGCAGGAAGAGCGACTCAATGTTCGCCATTTTGATTTTGTTTTTTTACCACAGAGGACACAGAAGAAAACATCTGTTTTGTGTCTGTTTTATGGCCGCGCGGCAAAATTTTTCGGTCATAAGGCGATTTCCCGCGCGGCTTTTGGCAGACAGACCGCGTTCGGCAGTTTGACAGCGTATTTGATTCATGGCCGCAGACTAGCGCATACGCGGGTTGGAAGGGCGACTCAAAGTTCGCTAGTTTTGGTTTTTGGGCGCGGCGTCAGCTAGAATTCGAATTCGTCGAGATCCTTGCACAGATGAACGGGGCCATCAAAGGTTTCGGCGGCTTCTTTCACCAGCGGCGCCGGGTCTTGATTCCATACCTGATAGTGGATGAGATAGAGTTCTCTGGCGCCGGCTTGGGTGGCGACTTCGCCGGCCATCCGCGCGGTGCTGTGTCCTGGGGGCGGCCCGGCGGCCTCGTGAAGCAGAATATCGACGTCTTCGGCAATTTTCAGAACGCTGGAGCAGGGTTCGGTGTCGCCGCTGTAGGCCAGCACCTTGCCATTGTGCTTGTTGGTGATCCGCAGGCCGATGGCGGGGATAAAATGAACCACTGGGAAGGCGCGGATGACAAAGTCCTTGTTTTCCAGCAGGACTGTTCCGTCGCGTTGGCCAATCCGATAGAATGACACTGGGAAGAAGTTGGGCCAATCGCGCCAGCCGTACATCTCCATCGTCTCTTCGATGCGGTCAATGCAATGCCGAATACCATAAAACCGCATCGGCGCTTTTCGCCCCTGCTGCCACATGTGCATCAGCATATTGGGCACCCCAGCGACATGATCCGAATGGAAATGCGTCAGGATGATGTCTTGCAGTTCGCGGTCATCCAAGCCCAAATCCTTGATTTTATCCAATGGATTGGAGCCGGCGTCCACCAAGATAGGGGTATCTTCTTCGCCAATGAGCAGGAAATGCGTATAATCATGCTCGGCATTGTTCACTACTCCGGCTGAACCTAAAACTATTACACGCGCCATAGACTTGCCTTTGCATCAGACTAAACGACGAGACTGCACTTTATTATACCAGATTCCTGATTTTGCAAACCAGCCTGTGTGACCATAACACAAATCCTGAAAAATAAACATACGGCGCATTTTATGATTCGGCCGCTTTGAGATGCGCCAGTTCGGCCTGTTCGGCCTGCTGCTCATCGGCCTTGGCGGCTTCAAAACGGCCGCCGCGGTGGCGATAAATCAGCGCGGCCAAGGATACCACAAAGGCCAGCAGTGTAATGGTCTGCGAGCTATTGATGTTTGAATCGCCGATGACTGCGATTTCCACGCGCAAAAATTCCAGCAAGAAGCGCACAAATGAATACTGAAGCACATACAGCAGGAAAATATCGCCGCTTAACAGACGGCCGCGGTACTGATGATAAATGCGCCACAGCACATAAAAAGCGATGATGCTCCAGATGGATTCGTAGGCCCACAGGGGATGGAAGAGGCTGTCGGCGGGATAGTCGATCATGCTTTCATAGGGGGCGACGCGGGCGCCGCGCGGAATTTGGATGCCCCAGGGCAAGGTCGTCAGGCTGCCATAAAGCTCTTGGTTGACATAATTGGCGAAGCGGCCGATGGCTTGGGCGATGGGGATAGATACGCCGGCGATGTCCATCCAGGGGGTCAGGCGCAGGCCCTTGTTCGGGAAATCACTAAGCGGACGCTGATAGCGAAAAGACTCGGCTTTCTTGCCCGTCAGCTGGCCGGCGATCCTATTCATCAGCCAACTGACGAATTGGATCAGCCACAGAATGGGTGTCAGGAGGATGGCCAGGCCATTGATGACGCGGTTGTGCCAGTGGCTCAAATACAGATAAACACCCAAAGCGCCGCCGATGATGCCGCCAAAGATGCTTAGGCCGCCGTTCCAGATGGCGATGGCGCCGTTTTGCATATCGAAGAAATTTTCCAAGAGCCAGGCCGTGTTTTGGCAGACTTCGCCTTCGATGCCGCAACCGGCGGTCAGGGAGATGGGCGGGAAGAGGACGAACCAGAGCCGCGCGCCGATGATGCCCGGTATAATGCCCCAGGTCAGGCCGCCCCAAACATGGTCGGAGTCGCGGCCAGTGCGCGTGGCCAGCAGGGAGGCCACATACGCGCCGACCATGATAGCGGCGACGATGATGATGCCATAATAACGCACCTGAAGGCTGCCGATGGATAGGTAGGTTTGTTGGAACTCCATATTTATTCACCTCTGTTTTTCAAAGCATGATACACGAACAGCAAACGCTGCCAAGCCGTTAGATGCGCGCCGACCGCCAGCGTCAGCAGCCCGATTTCCAGCGCGATTGGATTTCCGAAGAGTCCCATCGCCAGAATCATCATCAGGATCACCATAACGCGTTCGACGCGTGTGAACAGGCCGACGGTGACTTGCAGGCCGACCTTGGCATCCTCGGCGCGGGCGCGGATATAGCTCACCATAAAGCTGCCCACCAAAGCCAGCAGGGCCAAAGCCAGCATATCAAAACGGCCTTGTCCAGCGAAATAATACCCCAAAGCGGCAAAAATGAAACCGTCAGCATAGCGGTCGAGCGTCGAATCCAGCACCATGCCAAAGGAGCCGCGGCGGTTCAGCGCGCGGGCGACGGCGCCATCGACGGCATCCAGCGGCAAACCCAGCAGCAGCAGCAGGCCGGCCGCCAAAAATGAGCCTTGAGCGATCAGCGCGGCGGCAATGGCCACCACAACCAGGCCGCTTAGGGTGATGATGTCAGGATGAATCCCCCACCCTGCCAGAAGGCGGCCGATGCAGTTCAGCGGCGCCTGGGTCAGGTCTCGCAGGCGGCCGGTTAACGTTGTCGGATGATCCTCGGCCATATTTCACCTTGTCATCAGCGGATGATGCGTCTACACTGGGCTTATTGTCGGGGCGTGGCGCAGTCCGGCAGCGCGCACCGTTCGGGTCGGTGAGGTCGTGGGTTCAAATCCCGCCGCCCCGACTTGTCTTTTGGGTTATGCTTCCCCAGCCCTCTTATCATACGACAAAGCCAGCGAAATGACAGGGGGAGCCGTCTTTCACAGTTTGCATGAACACACTGGCAGGCCTGAAGGGAGCGGAACATGGCGGCGACACTCTATTTGATGCGGCATGGTCATGTCCATAATCCGGCGAAAATCCTGTATGGCCGTCTGCCGGGCTATCATCTTAGCGAAGATGGCCGACAGCAGGCTCATGCGGCCGGACGGTGGCTGCGCGGCAAGCCTCTCACTGCCATTTACTCCAGTCCGATGGAACGGGCGCAGCAGACGGCCGGCATCGTCGCTGAATACCATGATGACCTGCGGCCGATCCTGCATGAGGGCATTATCGAGGTGCTGACGCCGCATGAAGGCCGGCCGATCGCCGAGCTTGAAGCGGCCAACTGGGACATGTACAGCGGCAACCAGCCACCCTATGAGACGCCGGCGATGGTTCTTAAACGGGTGCATGATTTCTTTGACTTGATACTGGCGCGGCATGAAGGCGAATCGGTGGCCGCGGTCGCGCATGGCGATATTCTGGTCTTTCCGTGGCTCCATGCCCAAGGCGCCGCCGTCGATGCCGACCTGAAAGACAAGCTGATTCAGTACAAACTGCCCGAAGAATACCCGGCGACGGCCTCTATTATGACATTTGTCCTGGACGGCTCGCCGCGCGAAACACTGCCAAAGGCGTCGTACCTGCGGCCGTATTAGCTGTTTTCATCCCAGCGGCGCGAAGGGGTTGTAGGCACGCCAGGCGGCCTTCGCTTTTTCCAGCCGGCCGCGCTGAACTTCAACGCCGATGCCCGGCCCCTGCGGCAGCTTGATTCGACTGTTGGCGCCCAATACAAAAGGCGGTTCGGCAATGTCGGGGTCAAAATAGCGGTTGGTGGCCGAAATATCGCTGGGCAGGGTCACGCCGGGCAAGGCCGCGAAAGCCAGGTTGGCCGCCCGCCCAATTCCCGTTTCCAGCATGCCGCCAATCCAAAGCGGACTGCCATTTTCCACGCAAAGCTGATGCAGTTTCAGGCTTTCGGTGTAGCCGCCTACCCGCGTTGGCTTGAGGTTGAGGATTTTGCCGGCGCCCAGCTGCATGGCCAATTTCCAGTCATGCGCCGAATGGATGCTCTCGTCAAGGCAAATCGGGGTTCGCAGCTGTGGCTGAAGTTTGCTGTGTTCATAGATGTCGTCATAGGCCAAGGGCTGCTCAATCATCATCAGGTCGAATTTGTCCAGGTGCTTCAGGTGTTTGGCATCGGCCAGGGTATAGGCGCTGTTGGCATCCAGCATCAGCATAATATCGGGAAAATGTTCGCGGACGGCGCGGGCAAGCTCAATATCCCAGCCCGGCGCGATTTTGAGTTTGATGCGCTGATAGCCTTCGTCGACGCGTTTGCGGATGAGCGCAAGCTGCTCTTCCAGCGAATCCTGAATGCCGATGCTGACGCCGACGTCGACTGAATCGCGCGGGGGAGGGCTGTCCGGCAGATGAGCGGCGAAATAATCGGCCAGGCGCATCTCGTTGGCCTGGGCCATCGCATCCCAGACGGCGGCTTCAATGCCGGCCCGCGCATGATGATTGCCGCGCACTGACTTAAACAGGGCTGGCGTTTCGGCTGGCGAATTCAGTTTTTGGCCCAGCAGTTTCGGGATCAGAAAATCGCGCGTGATGTGCAGCGCCGCAAGCATCGTCTCCGCGCCATAGGAGGGTTTGGTTTTGAGGGCGGTCTCACCCCAGCCAGTTAGGCCTTCCGCCGTCGTCACTTCGATGATAATGGCTGATTTATACGGCTCGGCGCCAAAGCTGGTTTTCAGCGCTTCGACCAGCGGCATCGCCACCGGGTGCATTTTAATACGCTCAATAGTGACGGATTTCAAGGCAGCGGCTCCTTTTTCCTTGCTCTGGCGCTTGCTGGTGATTGATTGTAACCGCGAAAGGCCGCAAAGTCAGTTAAAATGGGATTTTGATGAGGTCAATGTAAGATATTTGTATAAAATATACGAAATTGTCATTTTTGCCTTGTGTGCAATGGCCGATTGTGATAGTCTATTTCTGTATGACATTGTTCCCAAGAGGAGGGTTGTCATGGAGAACTTGAGCTTCACTGCCGAAATTCTGCACAGGCGCCGCGCCCATGAATTGCAGGAAGAGGCCCGCATCGAGCGCTTCTTGAACGAGAGGAAGCAGCGCGAAGCCAAAAGCTGGATGCAGCGCCGTCTTCACCGCCATCGCAAGACCCGGTAAAATCCAAGTCTTTCAGCCGTCGGAAGCCTTGCCAAGAGCAGGGCTTTTTTTATTTTCTGATTTGCCGTTTGTCCAGCGATTGGCTTGGCTTATAATTTCAGCAAGGGCCGCCCATCTGAAAGCGCATCCATGAGAACCCTGATTTTGCTTGGCCTCGTCCTGATGGCTTTGGCGCCGCTCCAGGCCCAGGAGACGATCCTGCCCGAACGAAATCAACGGAGCTGGGACGTCTACGTCCAAGGCCAGCCAGGGCAGACGAAGCTGATTTTTATGGACATTTTGACGGGGGAGACGGTCGCATTCAACACCCGCGGCGAGCGATACACTCTGCTTGAGGGCTGGGTGATGTACTTTGACATCGAAGCGCGGCAGGTCAAGATGGCCAGGCCGGGCGAGCCTATCCGCCAGCATCCTTTTATCATCATGTCGTCTGACGACTACCGCGTCGATTGGGCGGTTTCGGCTGACCGCAGGTTTATCGCCTGGACTTTGGCGCGGCGAAACGCTGAACAGGCCTTGACGACCTCAACTTTTGTGGCTGATGCGGCCGGGAGCGACATTCGGGAAGTATTGGCGGATGGCCCGCGCGCGGGGCTGCGGGTTTTGCCGATTGCGCTGGCTGATGACCAAACCGAGCTTTATATGGATGTGCATCCCGACGGCCTGAATCCGACGCCCTATACTCAATATGCCAGCCTGTTCGCGCTGCATTTGGCGACTGGCGAGATACGGAATCTGCCTGGCGAGCCGGCCTGTTTTTTGTGCGCCGCTGGTTTTGGCGAGGGGCTGTTCGCAAGGCTGACGTCTGATGGCCAATCGCTGGGGGTTGAGGTGCGGCTTGACAGTCTGCATGGCGGCGCGGCGCGTGTGATTCCGGCCATTCGCCAAGATAACGCTGTGCAGGCCGGCGATGTCCTCATCAGTCCTGACGGCAGCCTGGCGGTGTATGCCCTGTCGCAGATGGACGGCAACCAGGCTGTGCGGACGGTTTTGGCGCGCGTGGATCTGCATAAGCTGGAGCAGTCGATCCTTGGCCGGCCGATGGCAGGATTCGCGCATCCGATTGCCTGGGCAGAGGACAGCGGCGCCATTCTGCTCACCAATGAGCAGCGAAACGGCACCTGGAAAATCGACCTCAACGCGGGGCGGCTGGTCAAGACTGCGACCGCCACTTATCTTGGTCATCTTGGCTAAACGGCGGGCGAGGTGGCGATATTGGGCTTGTGCGCCCATTCCCAGACGGATTCGGCAATTTCCCAGACGGCGTTGGGATGGGCGATTCGACGGGCATTGCGGGCGCGCTGCTCTAGTTTTTCTGGCCCTTCGGCCAGCCAGTCGATGATTTTATGGGCGACTTTTTCGGGCTTGGGCAGGTAGACGCCGGCGTCATTGTCCACGACCAGCTGCACATTGCCGGTTTCTTGGCCGGGGATGCGGTCACTGATAATCATCGGCAGGCCGGCGATGGCGGCTTCGATGATGGTCGCTGGGCCGGCTTTGGTGACGATAATGTCCGAGGCGGCCATGATGCGCGGCATTTCATAGTGATTGCTGACATAGCCGAAGATATGATGGCGGTTCTGCCAGGCCCGCGCTTCGAGTTTGGCTTTCAGGTCCTCGTTGCGCCCGGCGATGACGGCGATCTGCGCCGCGAGTGGCTGGGCGTCCAGGGCCTTGACCATTTTATAGATGCTGCCCATGCCGTCGCTGCCGGCGACGATCATCACCGCTGGCAAGTTGGGGTCAAAGCCGAATTCCTGACGCGCCTGCGCTTTGGTGGTCATCGAATTGATGAAATGGGGGTTGACTGGCAGGCCGGTAATCCGCATTTGGGCCGGCGACATGCCCAGCCGCAGGCCGCGTTGATAGGCGCTGACGGTGGGGACAAAGCAGTAATCGACGCGCGGGTCATACCAAAAACTGGGCGTCGTGACCAAATCGGTGACCACAGTCAAAAAGGGCGGGCGCTCATCTAGGGTCAAAAATGCCCGAAAGGACGGGTTGGCGATCACCGAATGCGTGCAAACCACCACATCGGCGGGATGTTCGTGGACGATACGGCGCAGGTTCTTGCGATTGTTGCGGTAGATCAGCCGGCGAATCAGGCGGGCGCGCCGCTTGCCGTCAAAGCCATGGTACATCAATGACCACAAGAGTTTTGAGGTGTTGACCATCGCCGGGTAGAGTTCGGGCTGCTTGTTCAGCGGCCATTTGCAGGCGCGCAGCACATCGACCGCGTCGAATTCGACGGCGTCGCCATAGCGAATGTCCATGGCATCCTGAATCGCCTGGAATGCGGAACGATGGCCGCCGCCGGTGTCCGAGAACAAAAATAGCACCTGTTTTTTCACGCGCAGCTTTCCTTGCGTGCGCTGGCATCCTGCCGCGAGCGGGGTTCGCAGAGGCCTTTCATCCATCAGCTTTAGGATACGGCTTCGGCGGCTGGCGCTT
This sequence comes from Phototrophicaceae bacterium, assembly GCA_965243795.1. Taxonomy (GTDB): domain Bacteria; phylum Chloroflexota; class Anaerolineae; order Aggregatilineales; family Phototrophicaceae; genus UBA6055. Next base: position 374,898 of record OZ251576.1, read on the forward strand.
TGCCCATAACGCCGCGGCCTTCCAGGAAGCCCAGCATCCGCGCCTGTTCCTTTTCGATATTTTGCATGCCTTCGACCAGACTCTTGTTCTCATCTTGAAGTTGATCCAAACGCTCGTCTATGCGCTCAAAGCGTTCGTCTATACGCTCAAAACGCTCGTCTATGCGCTTAAAACGCTCATCCATGCGCGCCTCAAGACTGGTTTGCCGCTGTTCCAGGCTCCTCATGCGCTCGTCCATGCGGTCAAAACGCTCGTCCATGCGCTCCTCAAAGCGGATTTGCCGCTGTTCCAGTCTTCCCAAGCGATCCTCCACACGGTCAAGACGCTCGTTTATACGCTCAAAACGCTCATCCATGCGCTCTTCAAGGCGGGTTTGCCGCTGTTCCAGGTGTCCCAGCCGCTCCTCGACGCGCGCGATGCGGTCGCCCAGTCGGTTGAACTGACGGGTAAGATAGGCCAGGCCGGCCAAACCCAGCCCCAGCATCGGGACGAGAACCGCGCCAACTTGCATCCAGTTTATGTTTTCCATGTTCACATCTCCAATCCTATTCGCAGCATCATCTTTAGTATAGCGCAGTCAAGGGGCTATGCCAAGTTCCGCGCGGACAAGGGCGGCGCATCGCTGGGAGTGGTAAATAGAGGGGACATTCGCTCGGCAAAATCCGCCATAATCCGCCACAAATCTTTTTACCACAGAGGTCACAGAGGGCAGAGAGAAAAGCCATTATAGAGGAGCATTCGCTCGATAAAATCCGCCACACACTACGACAAATTCCGCCATAATCCGCCACACACTACGACAAATTCCGCCATTTTCCGCCACCCTCGCGATACAAAATCCGCCTAAGCTGATGGACAAACTTCGCCATAATTCGCCACATACTACGACATAATCCGCCATAATTCGCCACAATCCCGACAAAATCCGCCATTTTCCGCCATAATCCGCCATGCTCTGCCATGCTCTGCCGCTGGTTTTATGCGCGTTTTGTACGCGAAAGACAAACTTTTTCGCGCATAAGGGGCTTCAAAAGGGCGACTAAAAGGTCGCAGTTTGGGATTTGTTTTTTTAGCGCAGAGGACACAGAGGCACGGAGGGGAACAGCTGTTTTGTGTCCGTTTTGCGGCCAAAAGAAAAACTTTTTCGGTCATAAGGCGATTGCCCGCGCGGCAGTTTGACAGCGCATTTGATTCATGGCCACAGCCTAGCGCATAAGTGGCTTCAAAGGGTGACTCAAAGGTCGCGGTTTTGGTTTTGCATGTCTCTATTTTTTACCCCTCCCCATCGCTGGGAGACTTCGCAAGGTCGGCAAAATCGTGTATAGTGGAGGCAGTGAATCCAAATGCAGCGAGGCGAGACTCATGCTCCTCAATTTACATCCGCTTGTCATCATCATCAATCTGATCGTGCTTGGCGCCGGCATGACCGTTCACGAATTCGCCCACAGCTACGTCGGCTGGAAGATGGGCGATCCGATGCCCAAAATGCAGGGGCGGCTCACTCTGAATCCGATGGTGCATATCAACTGGATTGGGTGGCTGATGTTCGCCATCATTGGCTTTGGCATCTTGGGCAGCGCGCCCATATCACCGCAGCGCATGAGGAATCCACGCTGGGGGTATCTGGCGGCGGTGGCGGCTGGGCCCTTTTCCAATCTTGGTTTGGCGCTGATCTTCGCCCTGCTGCTGCGGCTGGTCGGGTGGAGCGCGGCCGGCTATGCGGCTTACAGTCAGCCAAGCGTCATCACCACGCCGACGGCCTTTTTGGCGGCGCTTTTGTATGCCATGGTCTTGTGGAATGTTTTGCTGTTTGTCTTTAACATGATCCCGCTCTTCCCCATTGATGGCTGGCATATTGTTTTGGGCCTGCTGCCTGGCTCTTGGCTGAATCGGATGCAGATTCCGGTCGTTATTCAGCAGAATTTGCGCCCGCTGTCCGAGTTCCTGGCGCGGCCGGCCTTTAAGTGGCAGGAATGGCAAATGGTCAGCTATTATGTGTTTATGGGGCTGATATTCCTGTCGGTTCTGCCGATTGGCGGCGTCAGTCCCTTTGGGATTCTCATCGGACGGCCGACTGCGACTCTGCTCGGCGTTCTGCTGTTTTAGCCGTCGATGGCGACCGCGAAGCAGCGGTTTCAGCAAGGCCTTGGCGCGCTGCTGGCCGGGGCTAGGCCGGTGGATTTGAGGCTGGCGCGGCGGCATTTGACGGCCAGGGAATTCGCGGCTTTTCAGGAGATGGCCCGCGCCGAGCAGCTGCACAGTCTCGAGGTGCTGCGGGACATTCTGGCGCAGGATGAGGCGGCGCCGTCGGCCTTGGCGGTGGCCGCGCTTTTGCATGACGTCGGCAAGTCGCGCTGTCATCTGGCCCTTTGGCAAAAGACGGCATCGGTGCTTGTCAAGGCGTTTTGGCCGGGGCTGGCTGTGCGTCTTGGCCGCGGCGAAAGCATCCATTTTTGGCGGGCGCCTTTTACCCTGCATGAGCATCACCCCAAATGGAGCGGCGACATCCTCCGCGCCTGCGGTTCAGATTGCGCGGCGATTTGGCTGGCCGAACATCATCAGGAAAAGGCCGAAAAGCATCGCGCGCATCGGCATTATGGCCTGCTGAAGCGATTGCAGGCCGCCGATGAGAATAACTGAAAGGGACGCTGAAAGGGCCGCGCTGGAAATATCGGGTCAGTCTGCGTTATAGTTGGGTGAAAAGGAGCGTGGCATGGCAAACTCGTATCGCATCGCTGTTTTGGGCTTGGATCGGCTGGGCGCGTCCATCGCTCTCCGTTTGAGAACCTATGCTGAAAAGGGCGGCCAGCATCGCTTTGAGCTTGTCGGCTATGACGGCCGCGAGGACTTTGAGAAGACGGTTCGCAAGCTGAAAATTTTCGACAAGGTGGCGCGCAAGCCCTTTACGGCTGTGGCGGACGCCGATATTGTGGTGATGAACCTGCCCTATGAAGATGTCCGCGCCGCCTATGAAATTTTGGCGCCGGATCTGCGGGATGGGGCTGTCATCCTGGATACATCGGTCATCAAACAGCCTTCTTTGCGCTGGGCGGAAACCTATTTGAGCCGCGAGCAGCATTGGATTGGCTTTACGCTGGCCGTCAATGCCGCGTCACTGCTTGACCATCGGCTGGAGCCAGAACAGGCCAGCGATGATTATTTCCATGAGAGCGCCATTTTTCTGACGCCGGCGGTATCGAGCGTGCGGGAAGCGATTGATTTGGCGGTCGGTTTCGTTTCGATTTTGGGCGGCCGGCCGCATTTTCTCGATCCAGCGGAACACGACAGCCTGGTCACGGTCACAGAAGAGATTCCGCAGGTTTTGAGCATCGCCGCCTATGTCAGCGCCATGCGGCACAATGCCTGGCGAGATGCCCAACGGCTGACCAACCCGCCCTTTAATGCGCTGACCCGCTATCTGCTGACGCATCATCCGGACGGTTTGCGCGATGAATGGCTGGAAAACAGGGCATCGCTGACGCGCGCCATCGACGAGTTGACGCTGACCTTGAAAGACCTGCGCGAATGTATTGCCGCGGGGGATGAGGCGGCCCTTGAAGCTCTGCTGATCGCCGCTTCTGATGATTATCAGGAATGGATTAACAAACGGCACAAGGGCAGCTGGGATGAGGATTCGATGTCCAAAGTCAAGATTGAGAACACGATTGCCGGCAGTCTCTTTGGCAGCGCGATCAGCAAACGGCTGTTTGGCGGACGGAATGACCGCGGCGATTAGGGGCAATTCGCGAATTCCAGCCGCGAAAACTAGCCCATCGGCGGCGGCTGGGCTATAATGGGATTAGGCTTGAGTCATTTTTGAGAGGGCGACGTTTCATGGACCGCAAATTATTCTTTCCCCTGATGCTCTGTACGCTGCTGCTGGCCGGCTGTTATCGTCAGACCGCGGAGACGTTTCAGCAGGTCGATAGCGGGCGCGTGGAGGAGATCGCCAGTCCGACCGAGCCAAGTCCTGTTGAGCTTGCCGAAGATGATACGACGGCGGAGACTGATGTTTCGGCCGCTTCATCATCTGATGAACTGTCGCCGACGGCAGAAAGCGCATTCCTGACGCCGCAGCTGCCGCCGGCCCAAGTCGAGCAGCCGACCATTATCATCCCGACATCCAGCGTTCCGACGGCGGCGCGGCCGACCATACCGGCGACTCTGCCGCCCAGCGCCACGCCCAATTTCCTGACCTTGACGGCGACTGTGACCGAGCCTGACGCGGATGATCCGTGCATTTATACGGTGGTGGCCGGCGATACGCTGTTCCAGCTGTCTTTGGCTTATGACACGACTGTGGACGCCTTGATGGAACTGAATGAATTGGAGACTGAAGACCTGCAAATCGACCAGCTTCTAGAGATTCCTGACTGCGCGGCTGGGGAAGAAGGCGCGGTTGATGCGACTGCTGTCCCGGTGGTGGCTGTCGAGGGCGGCGGCAATATCGCCACTTTGGCTCCGCTGGCGCCGATTATCAGTCCGACGCCGGGCGGCCGCATCCATATTGTTGTTTCTGGCGATACCTTGGGCGGCCTGGCGCTTTTTTATGACATCAGCGAAGACGAGATCGCGGCGGCCAATGAGTTGACGAACCGCGACCGACTGGCCATTGGGCAGGAGTTGATCATCCCCGAAAACACCGACGCTTAGGCCGGGCTGCGCTGGAATGTCGCTGGGCTGATTCGATTCAGGATGGCTTGCGAAAGCTGGAAGACGGCGCGGCTGTCATCCAGGTTCATCAGCGCGGTTGGGGTGTGGACGTAACGGCAGGGCGTGGATAGTATCATAGTCGGGATGCCTTGATGCGCGGTGTGGATGGCGCCGCCGTCTGTTCCGCCGCCGCGGACTGTTTTGTATTGATGGGGAATGTTGTTTTCCTCTGCTGTTTGTCGCAGAAAATTCAGTACGCGCGGGTCAGAGACCATGCTGGAATCCATGAGGGTCAGCACAGCGCCATTGCCGAGTTTGGCCGCGGGGTTGGCCGGCAAGTCACCAGCGTCGGTTTCCAGATTGGGATTGGGCACGTCAAAGGCCGGCGTTCCTTCCAGCACGATTGCCGCATCAGGGTTGAGTCGGCGGGCGGCCACTTGAGCGCCGCGCAGGCCGATCTCTTCTTGGACGGTGAAGGCGGCGGCGACTGTTACCGGGTAGGGCCCGTTTTGCAGCAGATCGACTAAGATTGCACAGCCAACGCGGTCATCAAAGGCTTTGCCGCGGACGATTTTTTCGCTCATGGCGGCGTAGAAGCTGTCAAAGGCAATGCGTTCGCCGGGCTTGGCGGCCTCTTTATTGACGGCGCCAGTGTCGATCCGCAGGCTGTCCATTTCGACCGTTTTCATCTCGTATCCCATGTGGATCGGCTTCCAGAGGATGAGGCCGGGGGTTTTACGCTTGCCGATCTTGACTCGCAGGCCGGGCAGGATGCGGGCGTCGATGCCACCTACGTTGGTGAACTGGATGAGGCCGTTGTTTTCGACGGCGGTGACCATCAGGCCGATCTCGTCCATGTGGGCGGCGATCATCACTACATACTGCGGATATTCGACGCCTTTTTGCAGGGCGGTCAGATTGCCCATAGCGTCGACTTCGAGGCGGCTCACATGGTCTTTGATGGCCGGCATCACAATTTGGCGCACTTCGTCTTCTTCGCCGCTGACGCCGATGGCATTTGACAGTTTTTCCAAAATCATCGCTTGTCCTTCGCGGGCTTGCCGTCTGGGGTATAGCGGAAAAGCGGCCGGCCGGCGCCGACCGCCCTAAAGCTGTGACGGGACTGTTCAGGGAGTGGGAACGGGAGAAGGCGGCGGGTTCACCTGGTCGATGATGTCGGTCATGATATTGCCAATCGACGGGCCGAGCAGCGCCAGGATAACGATGACGACCACGGCCACCAGGACGAGAATCAGCGCGTATTCGACGAGGCCTTGGCCTTTTTCGCGATGGGGTCGGTATAGCATGATAATGACTCCTACCAATACTGATGCCAATAAACTGCTTCATCACTATATCACAGGTCGGTCGAATGGGCAACGGGTTTTTGCTATGGGCGGCTTAATCATAGCGCAGAACATTCATCACGCGTTCTTTGATGGCGACGCGCGCGCTTAGGAAAGTGGCCATCCAGCCAATGAAAACGGCAGCGGCCAGCAGGGCCAGCGCGGTAATGCGGGCATCAGTCGGCAGGGGAATGGCGATGCCGCCGGACGTCGAAAGCAGGACGATGATCAATGCGCTCAAACCGATGCCGATGACGGCGCTTAACAGGCTCACCAGGCTCGATTCGATGAACATCACCCGCAGGACGCGTCCTGGCTTGAGGCCGATGGCCTTGAGTATGCCGATTTGACGGCGGCGCTCCAGGGTGGAAAGGGCGACGGTGTTGGCCATGATGACGGAAGCGGCCAGCAGTGACAGCAGGCCGACGATGGTTGGGATGGCGGCGAACTGGTTGATGAGGCGACTAAGCAGGCCATCGATAAAACCGATGTCGATAGAAAAGACGGTGACCACCGAAGACAATTCGGCCAAGGCGCGGTTCAGATCTTCATTCGGCACCTGATAGCTGTACAGATTGGAATTGGCGCTGGACGTGGGGACGGTTTCGGGGGGAACGAGGGCGCTGCTGTTGCCGAAGGGCGAAAGGCCGCTGGCGGGGTTGATGATGCCGATGACTTCCAAGGTCGTTTCCTGGCCGTTATCCCATGCGAGGGTCACTTGCTGGCCGACTTCAATTTCCAGGTCGGCGGCGATTTCGGCCGGCAACGCGATAAGGGGCTGGCCGCGGTCTTCGGGACGCAGCATCCGTCCAGCATTCAGCGCGCCGCGGCTGCTGTAAATATCGGGGTTGTCCGAATCCCAAACGCTGAAGTTAAGTTCAGTCGGCTCGGCTTGGGCATAGTGGAGATTGACTGAATAGTTTGAAATGACGGTGCGATATTCTACATCGACGTTCTGCAAGGCCTCATCGAGGGCCGATTCGACGATGGGCTGTGGTATGCCTGGCAAGGGGAAAACCAGCACATTGCCGCCAAAGCTGCGGTTCAGCTGCAAGTTAAGCAGTTCGCGCGTGCCTTCGCCGACAAACGCGATGCTGCTCAAGGACAGCATGCCGGCGATGAGAGCCAGCAGGGTTGTCGCTGTTCGCAGACGGTTGGTGGACAGATTTCGCAGGGCCAGGCGCAGGGTCACAGAGCCGAAAGCGGGCAGTTTGCTGATAAGGAAGACGATAAGCCACAGGATGGCGATGATGATGGCGAAGCAGACGAAGGCAAAGGCGACTCCAATCACGCCCAGCGCATAGGGGGATGGCAGACTGGCGGGCGCGTTCTGCGAGATGTTTTGCTGGGGTTCATCATCGTCGGCGTCGTCAATGATCAGCGCGGACGGGGCTGTTTGCGTTTCGGCTGTCCTTTCGCGAATCAGGTCAAATGAGGGCCGCACGATATGGCCGACGATGAGTCCCAGGCTGATGGTGACAAAGATAAGCAGAGCGATGGACTGCAAGATGCCCAGGGCCGCCAGGTGATTTTCGTTGGGGCGCAGGATGATGTTGGGGCGCACGCGAACGGCGGTGAGGATGGGCGCGACGCCGAAGATGCCGGTGACGATCATGCCGAGCGTGAATCCGAAGAGCAGGGCTTCGGGGTAAATTTGCCAGACTAGCTGCTGGCGCAGAGCGATTGATCCGTATTGATTGACGATGACGCTAAGGCCGACGCCGGCGATGAGGCCCAGCAGGCTGCCGATGAGGCCGAGCATAAGGGCTTCGGTGAAGAACAGGGCGGCGACTTGGGAGGCTTTGAGGCCGAAAGTTTTGACGGCGGCGATTTCATTGGTGCGGCGGCGCACTAGGACGAGCATGGTGTTCATAATGCCGACGCCGCCAATCAAGAGCGCGCCGAGGCCCATGACCACGATAAAGTCTCCCAGATATTGAGAGATTTGCTGATAGCGCTGGAGCAGATCGAAGGTGGTGGTGACGCTGGCCTGCGGCGCGATTTGGGCGATTTGGTCGATATAGGTCTGCATCTGGTCTTGGCTGGGGGCATCGGCAAAGAGGACGCCGATTCGGTTGGGCGCGAATTCGTCATCGATGGCCGTCTGGGCATTGGCCAGGTCGAGATAGGCAAAGCCAAAGAAGGCGTTGAGAAAATTGGTCGTGCTGGTCTCTTCGGCGGCGGATACGATGCCGCGCACTTCATAAAGCCGCTCTGCGCCGGAGACGCGCACTTTATCACCGACCGCCAGGCCGTTTTGCGAGGCCAGATTGTCGCTGATGACAACTTCATCGCCGCCGGTCAGCAGTTCGGCCAGGGGGACGTCGGGCGGGTCGAGGGCGCGGATGTCGTGCGTTGGCGGGTAGGTTTGGGGGTCGATGAAATAGCTGCCGATGAAGCTGGGCCGGCCGAACTGCCCGCCGTCGGCCTTGGTGATTTGGACATTGCGGCCGCTCATAAAGGCGGTGGTCTTGGCGTTCTTGGTTTCGGCCCAGGCCTGGATTTGATCAAGCTGGGCTGGGGTGAAGGGCTGGTCGTCGGCGCCGCCAAAATCGCCAAAGGATTCGCTGCTGCGGATGAGCAGATCGCCTTTGGTCTCGATTCGCACGTTGTTGGTCAGGGTGTCGCCAATGGCCAGTCCCATGGAGCGCAGAGCGACCACTGTTGCCACGCCGGCGGTGATGCACAAAACGGCCAGCGCTGTCCAGCGGCCGCCGCGTTGGATGTTCCGCAGGGCGTACCTGAAATAAAATCCTAAACGTTCGATCATCATCTCATCCTATGATTGGTTAGCTTCATTTTAGCCGATATAACAGCCTATACGTCTCAACAGAAATAAGGTTGCTGGCGCGGCGGCATTATGGTTTATAATGGCGGCATAAGGACGCGCAGGGAGGGAACGGACATGAACAAACCCGTGATTGGCATTGTGACGGCTGGACGCAGTGAGATTTATGTATCGTCCAGGTCTTATGACGCCTTTTACAGCGCCCCGGCGGCTTTTGTCGATGCGGTGCGGCGCGCTGGCGGCCTGCCGCTTTTGATTCCGCCGGGCGAAGTGGAATGGGAACAGACTTTGCGCCTGCTGGACGGCATTATTCTGACCGGCGGCACGGATATTGACCCGGCCGAGTATCAGGGCGATACGCAAAATCCACACCTGCGGCCGGCTGACCGCGAACGCGACCGCAGCGAACTGTCCCTGGCCCGGCATTTGATGGCCGAGAAGGAAAGGCCGCTGCTGTGCGTCTGCCGCGGGATGCAGGTTTTGAATGTGGCCGCTGGCGGCAGTCTTTATGAACACATCCCCGATATTAGCGCCAAGGAGATTCATCGCTGCGAGGAAGACATCTGGGCCATGCAGCATGTTTCGGTCGACGACGGGAGTCTGCTGGCCGAGGTCATGGGAACGACATCGGTTCATACGCAGTCAGGCCATCATCAGGCGCTCAAGGAAATCGGCGCGGGGCTGCGGGTGGTCGGCATGGCGTCGGACGGCATCATTGAGGCGGTTGAGATGCCCGAACACGCCTGGCTTATCGCCGTGCAGTGGCATCCCGAAGTCACGGCCGGTCAAGATCCGACGCAGCAGGCCTTGTTTGACGCGCTGGTTGAGCAGGCTGGTCGGCAAGGCCGCTAGGGACAGTTTTCGCCCGGCCAGGTTTCCCAATGGACGACATCATCAAAGACGCGGCGGCCGCCGAATTGCAAGGGCCGCGCGGCCTCATCCGCATCGGCCGGCCAGCCGAAGGAAATCACCAGCCGCGTTTGAAAGCCTGGCGGAATGTTGAGCAGCCGCCGCGCTTCTTCGGGCTGATAGATGGTGCCAAGGCAGGAGCCGATGCCCATTTCGGTCGCTGTCAGCTGCATATAGGCGGCGCTTTGGCCGGAATCGAAGAAGTGCCAGAGGGTGCGTTCGTTTTGAGTTGGGACGGCGATGACGACGCACAGCGCGGCCCCGGCGACGTGTCCCATCCCAGCGCCCAGCTGCGCGATCTGACGCAGACGCTCTTTGTCCTGCACGGCGATAAAATGCCAGGGCTGGCTGTTTTTGGAGCTTTGCGAACGGCGGCCGGCCTGGAGGATGCGCTCAATAAGCTCTGGCGGGAGCGGCTGCTGTTTGAATTGGCGGATGGCGCGTTTGCTTTGGATGGCGTCCCAGACGTTCATGGCTTGCCCTCGGTTAATCGTCGACTTTGGGCAGGGCGCCGGTTTCATAGGCCAGCGCTTTGCCATAGGTCTGCATTTCGCTGCGGAGGAGGCCATTCATTTCGGCCTCATAGGCGATTTGGGCTTCGATATCGGCTTCGACGGCGAATTCGATCATCACTTCAGCGACAGATTTTCTCACAGTGCGCTTGATAAGCTCTTCCAGTTCGCTCACCGTGAGTTCTGCGAGTCTGCGATTGTTCATCATCTGCCCTGCTCCTTTGATCTGCTAATAAAGGGATTGTAACGGCCATTTTCTGAATTTGCATGGGATTGGGCAAATACTAACGCAATTTTGACGTTCGCCTTCCTATTCGGGTCTATGATTTTATACGATTCTTTTAGCGCGAGGTCTCAAAAGTTGTGCAGAATTGACAATTTTTCTGGGGATGTCGCTGCCGCTGGCGAATCTCTCTTGTGATTTGGGGCGGTCTGTGTGACACTTTGCGGCGATAGGACGGCGCATCTTAAACAGACATTGAGGTAGAACGACTGTGGATTTTAATTTGCTGGCGGCGGCGCTTGGCAGCTTCGGATTTATCGCGCTGGCGGCTTTTCAGTTTGGGCGCTTTGCCACGCGCTTTCATCTGCCGCTGATTACCGGCTATCTGCTGGCTGGCATTTTGGCTGGCCCGTTTATCCTGCGTTTCATGGCGGCGGCCGATGTTGATTCGCTGCGCTTTCTCGATGAGATTTCGCTGGCCTTTATCGCTTTTACGGCTGGCAGTGAGATGTCGATGGACGAATTGCGCGGGCGTCTGCGGAGTATCGGCTGGAACACGATTACACAGGTTATCGCCATTTACGCTCTGACGGGCGCGGCGATTTTCCTGCTGGCCGATTACATTCCATTCATGCAAGACCTGTCGCTGGCCGGCAAATTGGCGGCGGGGATTTTGGGCGGCACCATCCTCATCACCACATCGCCCTCATCAACCATCGCCGTCATCAACGAGATGCGGGCGCGCGGGCCCTTTACCAAGACGGTCTTGGGCGTCACCCTGGTCAAAGATGTTCTGGTGGTGGCTTTGTTCGCCCTAAGCGTCTCCATCGCCAGCACGCTGCTGACCGGCCAGGATTTTAATCTTGGCTTTATCTTTTTGGTCGCTTTTGAGATCGGCGCTTCGATTGGTCTGGGCATCATCGTCGGGCATATCATCGTTTTGATCCTGCGCCAGCATTGGGGAGAGTGGCTGAAAATCCCCCTTATTCTGCTGACGGGCTGGCTGGTGTTTGTTTTCGCGGCGAACCTGCGTCAGTTCAGCCATGACAATCTGCCGTTTGAGCTTTTGTTCGAGCCGCTGCTGATCTGCATGGTCGCCAGCTTTTGGCTGACTAATCGCACGCCGCATCGGGATGAACTGCGTCATCTGCTGCACCGCGTGGAAACGCCCATTTTCGTTATCTTTTTCACCTTGATTGGCACATCGCTAGACCTGGGCATTGTACTGACGATTCTGCCGATTACGGCGCTTATCTTCGCGGTGCGGCTGGTGGCGGTTTTCATCGGCGGCTATGTCGGCGGCGCGCTGGCAAAGGATCCGCCCCGATTCAACCGCCTGGCTTGGATGGCCTACATCACCCAGGCCGGCGTCGCCCTGGCGCTGGCAAAAGAAGCGGCGATTGAATTCCCCGAACTCGGCAGCGATTTCACGACGCTGATGGTCGCCGTGGTGGTCTTGAACGAATTGGCTGGGCCGCCCTTTTTCAAGTACGTCATCAGGCTGGTTGGCGAATCGCATCTGCCCAACAAAATCGAGCCTGACGAAATCCACGATGCGCTGGTTGTCGGCATCGAGAATCAATCGCGGGCTTTGGCCGAGCGGCTGATTGACCATGGCTGGCGGGTTACGCTGCTTGATACGGTGCCTTCGCATGTCAACGGCGGCGCCAAGTCCAACGGTTTCTGGCGCGAGCATCTGCTGTCCGATATTTCCGTCGAGAGCCTGCGGCCTTTGCTGGAAGCCGATACGGAAGTGGCTGTGACGCTGCTGCATGACGACGCCGAATGTTTGCGGCTGTGTCAGATTCTTTATGAGGATTTTGGCATCACGCGGCAGATTGTGCGGCTGAACGAATTTACGCTGATCGACAAGTTCCGCGAATTGGGCATCCATGTTTTGGATCCGGCGAACGCAATGGTGCATCTGCTCGATCATTTTGTGCGGGCGCCGCAGCTGGCGACGATGGTCTTTGAAGATGACCCTGAACATGATGTCGTCCAGATCACCATTGGGGCGCCGGGCATTGACGGGCTGCATCTGCGCGATTTGATTCTGCCCGATGATGTGCTGGTGATGGCGATTGTGCGCCGCGGTCATTTGATTGTGCCGCATGGCTATACTGATCTGCATTTGGGCGATGAAGTGACCCTCATCGGCTCATCGGCCAGCCTTGAGGAAGTCGAATTGAAACTGGGCTACTGATTTTGGAATCTGGGCTTGACATATTGATGAGCGTCAATATCATTAACATATAGACGGCTGTCAATATGTTAGGGAGGTCGGATGATGATGAGCAGGCTGCCGGTGGCGATTATTGGCGGCGGGCCGGTGGGTTTGGCGGCCTTGGCGCATCTGCTGGCGCGCGGCGAAGAGGCGATTTTGTTTGAGGCGGGCGCGGCTGTCGGCGCTAACGTCCGCGATTGGGGCCATGCGCGGATGTTTTCGCCTTGGGAATTTAACGCTGACGCGGCTTGCGTTCGTCTGCTGCGCGAACATGGCTGGGTGATGCCGCCCGAACATGAACTGCCGACTGGCGAGGATTTATACGAGCGTTATCTGCGGCCTTTGGCTGAACTGCCGGCTATGCGCGGCCGTATTCAGACCGGCGTCAAAGTCATCGCCGTCAGCCGCCGTCATATCGACAAGATGAAAGACCGAGGCCGCGGGGAATCGCCCTTTCAATTACATATCGCGCGGCGCCAGGGGAATGAAGATGTGGTCGAGGCGCGGGCGGTGATCGACGCTTCTGGCACTTGGCATAAGCCGAATCCGATGGGGGCGAATGGCCTGCCGGCGATGGGCGAGCGCGGGCTGAAGGGGCGGATTGTCTATGGCGTTCCCGACCTCAAGAACAGCTTCCGTTATGCTGGCAAGCGCGTCCTGGTGGTCGGCAGCGGTCATTCGGCCATCCATGCGCTGCTGGATTTGATGAGTCTCAAAAATGGCGCGGCGCAGATAATTTGGGCGATGCGCGGCGGCGATCTGCAAAAGGTGTACGGCGGCGGCGAACGCGATGCCCTGCCGGCCCGCGGTCAGCTTGGCAGTCGCATTCGGGAGGCCGTGACCGCTGGTCGAGTCGATATGGCCGCGCCCTTCCGCATTGCGCGCGTTGAGGATGCGGCGGGGATTTTGCGGGTTGAGGGCAAGATGAACGGCCGAAAGCATACGGTGGCTGTCGATGAGATCATCGTTTGCGCTGGCTCTCGGCCGGACTTGGATATGCTGGGCGAACTGCGTCTTGATCTTGACCCGGCCGTGGAAAGCAGCCGCGCGCTGGCGCCTCTGATCGATCCCAACATCCACAGCTGCGGCACCGTGCGGCCGCATGGCGAAGCTGAACTGCGTCAGCCCGAAAAGGATTTTTACATCCTCGGCATGAAAAGTTATGGCCGCGCGCCGACTTTTCTGCTGGCGACCGGCTATGAGCAAGCGCGTTCAGTGGCGGCGGCCTTGGCTGGCGATTGGGAGGCGGCCCGCGATGTTCGGCTGAACCTGCCAGAGACGGGGGTCTGCGTCACCGATTTTGCCGAGACCTGCTGCGCGCCGCTTTTGGCCCTTGACGACATTCGACTGTCCGGCGAGGCGGTTCAAATGACGCGGGCCTGCTGCTGAAAGGGTATCATCAACACATCAGAACGGGAGGGGTTATGACGCATCCGATGGTGGCGCAGCTGCGATTTGCGCGGCGTGAATTTGTACGTTGTCTTGAAGGCTTGGACCCGCAGGATTCGCACATTCGGCTGGGTCAGCTGAACTGCATCAGTTGGACGGTCGGTCATTTGGCCGCCCATGAAAATCAGGTTTTTGTTTATTTGGCGCAGGGCAAGGTCATTTATCCGCATCTGCGAAAAATTGTCGGCTATGGCAGTCGGCCTTCGGCGCCGCGCCTTGATGAGATGTGGGCCGCCTGGCGCGAGATCACGGCCGCGGCGGATGTTTATCTGGATACGGTCACGACGGAAAGTCTGCAAACGCATCTTCAGTGGCGGGGCGATGCTTTGGAAGAATCGGTCGGCACGATGCTGCACCGCGCGATTTATCATTACTGGTTTCATTTGGGCGAGGCGCACGCCACCCGTCAAATGCTGGGACATGGCGGTCTGCCCGAATTTGTCGGACGTCTCAATGAGTCCGCGCCTTATGCGCCAGGATAGCGAGTTGATGAGGCTAGAGGGCGTCAATCCAGCGCGTCAGCAGATTGCGCTTGATATATCCCCGTTCGGCATACCATTGAAAGGTCTCTTTCAGGCTGGTTTCGATGTCGATTCGCGGCGTAAATAATTCATCATAGGCTTTGCTGCCATCAAAATAGACGCAAGTGGCGCCCAGCCGCGTTTGACTGGCGTCCATCGGCGTTCGCAGGCCGAGATGTCGGCCCCATTCGATGACCTGCGCGGTCGGCTCCAGCATCCAGTCGGGCATCGAAAACCGCGGCGGCTTGACATCGGCGGCGCGGGCGATCATCTTAAACCATTCTCGATAAGCGTAATTGGCGGTATTGAGGATATAGCGTTCGCCGGGGCGGCCGCGGTCGATGGCCTGGATATGGGCGCGGGCGACGTCGCGGACGTCGATCACCGCCAGGCCGCCGCTTGACATCGGCACCGCCCATTGCCAGCGCGCCGTTTCGATAACGAATGTGCCGGAGATGGCGTTCATGTCGCCGGGGCCGACGATGACTGTCGGATTCAAGATGATGACATCGAGGCCGTCGGCGGCGAATTGGACGGCGATTTCTTCGGCTTTGACTTTGGAATAGGCGTACCAGTACTGCTGGGGCGGCAAGTTAAAGGGTTCGGATTCATCGGCCAGTTCGGCGCCAGGTCGGATGCCAATGGCGGCGGCGCTGCTGGTGAAGATGACGCGCTGGACGTCGGCGGCTTTGGCGGCGGTCAGGACGCGGCGGGCGCCATCGACGTTGACGTTCCACAAGGCCGCTTTGTCTTCATCTTTCCAGTAATCGGCTTTGGCGGCGACGTGGAACACCAGCTGACAGCCTTCGCAGGCGCGTTTGAGCGTTTCAAGATCGTCAAGTCCGGCCGGCACGGCTTCAACATCCAGGCCCTTGAGGACGGCCAGTTTGCTGGGCGAGCGATACAGGATGCGCGCGGAATGGCCGGCGGCGATAAGCTGGCGCACGAGATGCGAGCCGACAAAACCAGTGGCGCCAGTGATCAAGGCTTTCATTGTCGCTCTCCAAACGGGCTTTACAGCACAATCAGGCCTAGCTGGGCGGCGAGGACAACGGCTTCGGTGCGGCTTTGGGCGTCCAGCTTGGACATGATGGCATTGACATGGAATTTGACGGTATGCTCGGTGACCTCAAGCTCCAGGGCGATGGCTTTGTTGGTCAGTCCTTGCGCCAGCCATTGCAGGACTTCGTTTTCGCGCGCGGTGAGGGCATCGGCGGGCGGCAGCGGCGGCGGGATGGGCCTTTGCAGGAGTTGGCTCAAGGACGGGTCGATGACCAGCAGGCCTTTGTCGATGGCGTGGAGGGCGGCGGCGATGGCGTCGGGTTCAGTGTCGCGCAGCAGGAGGCCATAATGACTGAAGGCGGCCAGCGTTTGCAGCAGTCGGCGCGTCTCATCGGCCTGCGGATTGGCGACCAGGGCCAGAATCGGCGCATCGGTCGTCATCTGACTTAGCTGGGCGCGCATAGTTTGGCCATGCCAGCCCATATCCACCACCAGGACGTCGGGCTGAAGACGTTCGGCCGCACGGCGCAGGGATTCGCCGTCGGTTTGCGCCATCGCCAGGAAGCCGCGCTCTTCCAGCAGGGCCGCCAGGCCGGCGCGCATGAGCAGGCTTTCGGCCGTCACCAGCAGATGAAGTTCGGTTTCGGGCATAGTTTGTCGGTTCATATTCGCCAAGTGTAGCAGTTCATTATTGGAATCGCGTAAAATTTTTTATTTAGCGCAGGGGAATGAAACTTGCTATAATACTCGGAAATTGTCTAAAATCTATCGTTGCGAATTGGTTTCGCCTTATAGGAAAGCAAGGGATGAGCGGCGAGATTAACGTCAGGAATCGGACTTTATTCCACGGGGACAACCTTCCCTTTCTTCAGGGGATCAACAGCGGCGCCGTGCATTTGATCGCGACGGATCCGCCTTTCAAAAAGGGGCGGGATTTCCACGCGACGCCAGGGAGCCTTGCCGGCGGCGCCAGCTTCAAAGACCGCTGGAATTGGGATGATGATGTCCATGATGATTGGGTTGACCGCATCAAAGACGATTGGCCGGCGGTATGGGCGACGATTGAAAGCGCCAAGCTGTCGTATGGCGAGGATATGGCGGCTTTCCTGTGCTGGCTTGCGGTTCGGTTAATGGAAATGCACCGTATTTTGCGGCCGGATGGCAGCCTGTACCTTCATATTGATCATACGGCGCATGCCTATGTGAAGTGCTTGATGGACGCGGTGTTTGGCTGGAAAAATTTCAGGAATGAGATTGTGTGGTTTTATAAGACGGGCGGTCTTAGCAAGCGCTGGTTCGGCAGGAAGCATGACACCATTTTGTTCTATTCCAAATCAGGCCATTATATTTACAATCCGCAAAAAGAGAAATCGTACCTGTCGCATAAATACGGGTTCTCAAATATCAAAATACATGAAGACAAGCAAGGTTACTATAGAATGGTGGGCATGCGCGACGTTTGGGATATTGCGGCATTGCGCGGCAATCAGCCCGAAGCAACTGGCTACCCGACGCAGAAGCCGCTGGCCTTGTATGAGCGCATCATCAAAGCGTCCAGCAATGAAGGCGATTGGGTTCTCGATCCTTTTTGCGGATGCGCGACGACGCCCATCGCCGCCGAACGTCTGAAACGCCGCTGGATCGGCATGGATATTTGGGACGGCGCGTTAGAGCAGGTGCAGAATCGTTTAGCCCGCGATACAGGCTTGCGGTTTGACGATGACCATCATGTCGCGCTGCCGCGAGTCCACTATGAAACGGCGCCGCCAGAGCGCACTGACGACGATGAAATCGCCGCGCCCATCCTGAAGCTGAAAATCACCCGCCCCAAGGAAGATTGGGAAAGGCTGTCGCACAAGCAGATCGTCAAAGTCCTGGAAAGCGTTCAAGGCAATGGCGTCGGGCATATCACCTGCGGCGGCTGCGGACGAGTCCTGGAACGCGAATTCATGGAACTCGATCATATCCTGCCCAAGGCCGACGGCGGCAGGAATGACATCACCAATCGGATTCTGCTGTGTCGGCCGTGCAATGGGAAGAAGCGCAGCGATTTAACCCTAAGCGGCTTGGTGCGCGCCAATAAGAAGTCGGGCTGGATGCAAAATGAAACGGCGGCCAAACTGGCGCAGAGCTATGCCCGCGACAAAGCGGAATGGGTAAGGAATCATTATGATGAGCCAGAATGTCAGGAACTTATCAGCGGCTAGTTTGAAATGGGTCGAGAGTCTGTGGTAAAAGATGAATCGAAATGAGATGCTGCGCCAATCCCGCCAGGGGCATTATGGCGAGAGGAGGTTAATCATGGTTGATGCGCGAGTCAGGACACAGGACAGCTATGCAGAGCAGACATTGGACTTGCTTAAAGCCGTGTTTGCCCATTATTCGGGGGGAGATTTCGCTTTTCGGCTGTGGGAAGGCACCGTTTGGCAGCCGGCCGCTGACCAGCCGCCCCGCTATACCATCGTTCTCAATCATCCGGCGGCGCTGCGGCGAATGTTCTTTCCGCCAACCGAACGGCGACTTGGCGAAGCCTATATGTTTGGCGATTTTGAGATCGAAGGACGTCTGTATGAAGCCTTGAACCTGGCGCGTTATCTGTGGGAGACCTGGACATGGCGCGATACGCTGCGCTTTGCCCCCAGTCTGCTGCGTCTGCCTTCGCGGCGGGCCGACAGCAATGAGCAGATCGCGCGGCTTTCTGGCGAGAGGCATTCGATCAACCGCGACAAGCAGGCTATTCAGTATCATTATGACGTCTCCAACGAGTTTTATCAGCTGTGGCTGGATAAACAGATGGTGTATTCCTGCGCTTATTTTGCCGACCCGAACGAGAGTATCGATGAGGCGCAAAGCCGCAAACTGGATTACATCTGCAAGAAACTGCGGCTGAAGCCCGGCGAGCGTCTGCTGGATATTGGCTGTGGCTGGGGGGCCTTGATTATTCATGCCGCCAAGCATTACGGCGTCGACGCGCTGGGGATTACACTTAGCGAAAAACAGCTGGCGCTGGCTGATGAGCGCATTGCAGAGGCCGGCTTGAGCGGGCAGTGCCGCGTTGAGTTATTGGACTATCGCAAAGTGGATGAGACGCAGCCCTTCGACAAACTCGTCAGCATCGGCATGGTCGAGCATGTCGGGCGCGAGAATTTGGGCATTTATTTTGAAAAGGCTTATCGGCTTTTGCGGCCGGGCGGGGCCTTTCTCAATCATGGCATTACTTTGCTGAACGCGCCTTTTGAAGAGGAGGGCGGCAGCGTCAAAGATTCCTTTGTCCAGCAGTACATCTTTCCCGACGGCGACAGTCAGCCGATTGCCTATATTCTGGATATCGCCGCCAAAGCGCGGTTTGAAGTGCGCGATTTGGAAAGCCTGCGCGAGCATTACGCTTTGACGCTCAAATGCTGGCTGGAGCGTTATGAGGCGCATAAGCAGACCATTTTGGAGATGATGGGGCCGATTGGCTATCGGCAGTGGCGCATTTATTTGGCTGGCGCGCGGTGGGCCTTTGAGGCTGGGCTGAATTCGGTTTTCCAGGCTTTGCTTTACAAATCCGTCGATGGCCGGGCGGCCGCCAATGATTTGCCGCTGAACCGCGATGACTGGTATCGGGCTTGAGGCGGGGTCAGCTAGGGAAACAGATTTGCCAGGCGGCGCATGTGATGGCGGTTGGCGCGGTAAAGCTGGCGATAGATGGGATACAGTTCATCATATATCGCTTTGGCTGTCGGGTTCGGGGTGATGCTGCGGTCGATCTGTAC
Source organism: Phototrophicaceae bacterium (assembly GCA_965243795.1). GTDB lineage: Bacteria > Chloroflexota > Anaerolineae > Aggregatilineales > Phototrophicaceae > UBA6055. The sequence goes on from OZ251576.1 coordinate 394,283, forward strand.
CCAGTTTTCGCGCAAGGTCTGCCTGTCGGCAAAAATCCCAGCGGCCTGTCCGGCTAGGTAGGCATCGCCAAAGGCCGCGCCGATGGTCTGACGCGGGACATCCTGTGGCAGGCCGGTGACGTCGCTGCATATTTGCGGCCAGAGGGAGTCTTTAGCGCCGCCGCCGATGGCCGCCAGTCGCCGCGGCATGGCCTCCGCTTCGCCCATCGTTTCGATGTTGTGGCGCAGGCCGTAAGCAATGCCTTCCAGACAGCTGCGGTAGATATGTGAACGGCTGTGCGCCAGGGTCAGCCCAAAGATGAGGCCTTTGGCCTTGGGGTCGTTAATGGGCGTTCGCTCGCCGCTCAAATAGGGCAATGTAATGAGACCGCCGCTGCCAGGGCGCGTTTGGGCCGCTTTTTCGGCCAGCAGCGCGAAGGCATTCGTCCCGCTTTTGGCGGCCTGCTGACGCTCATCATGGGCAAATTCATCGCGGAACCAGGCCAGAAGCGCGCCCGAAGTGGACATGCCGGCGGCCAGGATCGCCTGGCCGGGGGCGACATGCACAGATGCCCACAGGTCGCGGTGCGGGCGATAGTTGGACGTGGTCTGTATCAGGAACATGGTTGTGCCGTACATGACCATCAGATCGCCGTTTTCGACTGCGCCGGCGGCTATGGCTTCAGCGGCGGCGTCGGCCGTGCCTATGGCGACCGGTGTTCCGACGGGGATTCCAGTCTCTTCGGCGGCTTTTCGACTCACCGCGCCGGCCGGCTCCACCGCCCAGCCGGTTTCTGGCAGCCAGGCCGGCGGACAAATAGTCTCGATCAGGTCTTCATCCCAAGCCAGCCGATGCACATCAAAGAAGGGCGCGAAGTAAGGAGCGACGTAGTAATCGACGACGAATCGCCCGGTCAAGCGAAAGACCAGGTAACTGGCGGCGGTGATGATTTTGCGGGTCTTTTTGAACAGTTCGGGCTGATGACGCCGATACCACAGGACTTTGGGGCCGACGGCCTGCGCTGAAAGCAGCTGGCCGCTGCGCGCGAAGATGAGGTCGGCGCCGATGCTTTGGTTCAGGTCGTCGATTTCCTGGCTGGCGCGGGTGTCAATGCCGTACAGGATAGCGGGCCGCAGCGGCCGATGACGCTCATCCAGCGGCAGCATGGTCGGGGCGATGGCGCTGCACGCGATGCCGGCGATACGGGCCGGGTCGATTTCCGCTTTTTGGATGAGGCGGCGCGCGATCAGGCAAAAATCATGCCACCACACAGCATCGGCGTCTTGTTCGGCCCAGCCAGGGCGCGGCATATCAAAGCCATGAGCGACGGCGTGACTGGCGGCGATCTGCCCCTCAAGGCTGACCAGCGTCCCTTTGGAGCTTGAGGTGCCGATGTCAATGCCCATCAGCAGGCGGTCATCGGATGTTTTTGTCATGCGGTCGGCTAATCCAGTTCTATCGGCTGACGGCGGCGGGCCGATTCTTCAATGGCGGCCAGCACGCGCGTGACCACCGCCGCGTCTTCCCCAGAAACCAATACTGGCCTGTCGTCGACGACGGCATCGACAAAGCGGGCAATCGCCTCCAGCACGAATCCGCTCATGCGCGGCGAACCGTCATCCAAAGCAAAGCCCAGCGTATCAGGCAGGCTGGCTGAATCTTGGGTGTATTTCTCGACAGTGCGATGGTCGGATGTGTTGATGTACATGGAGCCTTGGCTGCCCAGCAGTTCCATTTTGAAGTTGAATATGTTCGGTTCGGTTTCGGGCAGAATCCAGCAGTTTTCCAGGGTGACGACGGCGCCTTTGTCGAATTCGACGATGGCGACGTGGAAGTCTTGGGTATCGATGCCCTTGGCCTGCAAGATTCCGGCGCGGCTGACGGCATAAACGCGCTTGGGTTTGTCATTCGCGAACCAATGCGCCAGATCGAAGGTGTGGCTGGCCAAAAACCACAAAGCCGAACTCCTGCTCGCCCAGGACAGCATTTGCGCTGCCACAAAGGTTGTGTTGCTTAGGCGGGCATAGATGTATTTGAGTTCGCCCAGTTCGCCCTTGTCCAGGCTTTGCTTGGCGGCGACAAAAGGCGGGTTGACGCGGTTGTGAAAGTCGACCATGAGCTTGACGCCGGCTTTGTCGGCCGCTTCAAGGATGGCTTGGGCATCGTCGACGGTGGTCGCCAGCGGCTTTTCGACCAGGATATGCTTGCCGGCCTCGGCGGCGGCGACGGCGATGTCTCGATGGGCGAAGTCGGGCGTGGCGATTGAGACGGCCTGGACATCGGGGTTGGCCAGCAGTTCCCGATAATCGGCATAGACATGAGGGACATCGTATTTTTGGGCGATGCTGCGGGCGCGGGCTTGATTCAGATCACAGACGGCGACCAGTTCGGCCTGCGGCAGCTGACTGTAGGCATGGGCATGCCAGGCGCCGCCGACAATGCCCGTTCCGATGACGGCGAATCCAGTTTTTTTCATTTGGGTTATCCTTTCACTGCGCCAAAGGTTAAGCCGCGGACGACATAACGGCCCAGCAGCAGGAAGATCAGCATGGGCGGCAGCATGGCGACTACGGCGGTGGCGGCGATTTGACTCCAATAAACGCCGGTGGAGGCGAAAAAGTTGGTCGTCCCCAGCGGCAGAGTGACGGTGCTTTGCTTGCTCAAGACCAGCGGAAACAGGATATTGTTCCAGCTAAAGACAAAGGTGAACATGGAGGTCACGATGATGCCGGGCAGGGCCAGCGGGATGATGATGTGAAAGAAAGCGGTCGGCCGGTTGGCGCCGTCGACCCAGGCCGCCTCTTCCAGATCCAAAGGGACGTCGTCTATAAAACTTTTGAGCAGCCAAACCGAAAAGGGGATGGCCAGTGTTTGCAGGGTGACGATCATGGACTGATAGCTGCCGGCCCAGCCGATGCGCGACATGAGGATGAAGTAGGGGATGGCGAAGACGATGGGCGGCGCGATCAGCAGGCTGATGTACCAGTTCATAATGAATTCCTTGCCGCGCAGGGCGAATCGAGACAGCGCATAGGCGGCCGAAAGCGCGAAAGGCAGACTAAGCAGGGTGGCGCCGGCGCTGACGATGAGGCTGTTGACCAGCTGGGGCGCGTTGCTGCCGGGGTCGACGAAGGTCGTCTCAAAGGATTGCAGGGTGACCTCGAAGAGAAGCTGCGGCGGCAGGGTGTAGGCTTGGCTGGGATGACGGAAAGCGAGCAGGATGAACCAGAAGATGGGGCCCAAAAAGAAGAGCAGGACCAGGGTCATCAGCGCGTAAATGACGAGCTTGTTCAAAGGCTTTCGGGCGGCGTCCATGATCTTCGCTTTTACCATTCCCGCTTGCGAAAGACGAAATAGATGTACAGATTGATGATGATGGTGACGATGATGACAACCAGCCAGGTCATGGCGGCGGTCAGGCCGATGTTGTAATTGACCAGGCCTTCGAGGTACAGATTAAAACTAAGCGTGCGCGATGATGTGCCTGGGCCGCCCTTGGTCAGCACAAAGACCAAATCGAAGCTGTTGAAGAGCTGCATAAAGCGAATCATCACCAGAAAGGCGGCGATGGGCCGCAGCAGCGGCAGGGTAATCGACCAGAACATGCGCCAGCTGGATGCGCCGTCGACTTGCGCGGCCTCTTTGACCTCCTCGGATATCGACAGCAGGCCGGCATACAGCACAATGGCGAAAAAAGGCGTCCATTGCCAGGTATCGACCAGGCCGATGGTGAGCAGGGACGTCGCGGAATTGCCCAAGAAGCCCTGCGGCGGCGCGGGAAAGCCGATTCCATCAAGCGCCCAAGGCACAATCCCGCCTTTGGGTTCAAGCAGATAGCGAAAAAGAAAGCCGGCCACCACTGGCGCCAGGGTTGTCGGCATAATCAGCACAGCGCGGAAAAGACTCATGCCGCGCAGATGGGTATGGAGCAGCAGCGCGACGCCCATGCCGAACCAGAACTGCGTCAAGGTCCCCAGGCCGGCCAGCAGCAGCGTATTCTTCAGCGCTTGGCCGAAGGGCGTAACCTGGAAGACCATCCGATAGTTATCGAGGCCCGAATGATAGAGAGGCGTCGGGCTGGTTTGCAGATTCCAAAAGTAGAAGCTGTTTTTTAGGGCAAAGCCGAGCGGATAGAGGATAAGCGCCAGCAGGATGATGATCGAAGGCGCCAGGAGCAGGTATGGGAGTCGCCGGTTGGATATCATCATCACTCCGCGGCCGGGGCAAAGCGGGCGAGGCCGGGCGTCTTATCTTCACCCAGGCCTCACCCCTGTTCAAAAGCTGATGGCGCGGCTTACATCGACGACAGGCTCTCAATCAGCGCTTTGGTGTTGTCGAGCGTATCGTCAAAACTTTCGACGCTGTAAGGGATCATCTGATTGCCGCGCAGGATGTTGCTGAAGAGCGTTTCGGTCGTCGACAGAGCATCTTCAGGCGTAACGGCGCCGGTCATCGCCTGGTTGATCTGCAGGCCATAGACGCCTTCCAGCGAGGTGTAAATCGGCGCCGGCGGCCGAACCACTTTGCCATCGCCCAGCTTCATCATCTCCAGCTGCGTTGACAGGAAGGGATAGATGGCGTTCAGGTCAGCGTCGTCATAGTTCGACTGGCGGCTGAAATCGGCAAACTGATAACCCTTTTCATTGACCTGCCCCATGGCTTTTTGGGCATCGCTGCCGGTCGCCCATTTGATGAACTGCCAGGCTTCATCTTGGCTGGCGGATGTGGATGGCATGCCAAGCGACCAGCCGCCGAGACTGATGACCTGTTCGCCGCCGGCGGTCCGAGTTGGCAGGACGGCCGTCTCAAACTTATCGACCACTGGCGAGGGCGTGCCGGTCAGATAGCCTTCGTTGTTGACCAGATAGAAGTAGGGCGTCCAGTGATAGAACATGCCGATGTCCCCCTGCGAAAAGCGCGTGCCGGCATCGAACCACAGATAATTGATCGATTCGGGCGGCGACATGGCATACAGTCGATTCCAGTCCTTGAGGGCGGCCACGTTGGCATCGCTGTTGATGGTCGGCGTGAAGTCCCAGGGCGCTTCGGGAAACTGCGTGAACCAGCGCGTGCCGTAGCTGGCGGAAAGCTGGCTGTACATGTGGACGACGGGAACTGGCTGCGCGCCAATCACGGTCGTTCCGTACATAGACGTCCCGTCCAAGTCCATGCCGTTGATCTGCTCAAGGATGCCGAAATAGTCCTCCCACGTCCAATCCCCAGCGTCGGCGACGGATGAGGGCAGCGGGTCTAGGCCGGCGGCTTCGAATAGATCGGTGCGGTACATGATGCCTTGCGCGTAGGAGGCAATCGGCAGCGTCCAGACATGGTTGCGCCAGGTGCTTAATGAATAGAGGGTTTCCGGCACGAAATCATCGATGCCCGAATCCGAATCGGCGGCGATGAAGTCGTCCAGCGAGCGAATCCAGCCGTTGTCAGCGTATTGGCTGATCCACATTTGGTCGACGGCGATGACGTCAGCGTCGGCGCTTTGTGTCAGGAAGGCGTTCACCAGGCGGGCTTGCAGAGCGGTATAGCCCAGCGATTCGATGTTGACGCCGATGCCGGTCATTTCGGTGAACTGCTCGGCCACATTTTGCAGCGCCAGGTCCCAGGGGTCGCCCACGGTCAGGACGTTGATGGTCTTGTCAGCTTGGGCGCCGACGCGGACGATATTGCCCAGCGGCGAGAATCCGGCCATGGCAGCGCCGGCGGCTCCGCTCAAACGGAGAAAATCACGGCGGCTTAAACCTCTTTTAGACATAAGTCACTCCTTTAACAAGATGATCTGCGAATAGATTTTGCGGGATGCTGATTTTGTCGATAGTCACCTCCTTTGTGAAAGACTTAGATCAGGACTTTTCCGCCCGCCAGCACGGGGGCATCATCCACATAGACGGCGCCTTCCTTTCGCAGGTCTTTGACCAGGTCCCAATGGATGCTGGATTGATTGATTCCGCCGCATTCGGGGTAGGCGCGGCCGAGGGCCAGATGAATGGTGCCGTTGATCTTCTCGTCGATGAGGATGTCCTTGCAAAAGCGGTTGATATGCGGATTCATCCCCAAGGCGAATTCACCCAATCGGCTCGCCCCGCGGTCGGTTTGAAGCGTCCGCCGCAGAAAATCTTCATTGCTGCTGGCGCTGGCGTGGACAAGCTGGCCGTCTTGCCAGGCCAGGCGGATGTCATGCACCAGTCGGCCGCTAAGAACGCCGGGAAAATCGAAGTGGATTTTGCCATTAAGCGACCTGTTGACGGGGGCGGTGTAAATTTCGCCATCGGGCATATTGACGCGGCCATCAAAGACCCGCCACTGCCGGCCTTGCACCGAAAATTTCAGGTCAGTTTCATCGCCGGCGACGATCTGCACGCGGTCAGCGCCGGCCAGACGCCGCGCCTGCTGATGCCACCCTTTGGAGGCGGCCTTATAATCCATCAGACAGGCATCAAAGAACATATCCTCAATCGTCTCCAGGTCGGTTTCGGCCTGCTGCGCCAAGGCTTGGTTGGGAACGCGCGCCAGACACCAACGCGTCTTTTGCCAGCGCATAGTCGAAATTTTTCCCATCGCCTGCTGATTGGCGGCCAGGGCTTCCGTTGAGACGTCGCTTAATTCATACAGATTGCTGGCGCCGCGCAGTCCAAAATAAACATCGGCCCACTGCATGCCATAGGCCTCCAGTTCGGGGATCCAGCTGTGCTGCTGCGGGCTGCCATATTTGAGCAGGGAGCGGCGCAGTTTCTCTGACAGGCATTGTATCTGCGGGTAGGCGCCGACTTTGACGCAGGCTTCATAGACGGCCCGCGCGAGTGGAAACGTTTCGATCTCAACCATGGCGATCATCACCCGCTCGCCGGGCTGAACGCTGGTGGAATGCCCCACCAAGACCTCTCCAACTGCCTTCCAGCGTTTGTCCATGGTCTTCATCTCCGCCTTGCCTGACAAGTGTAGCATACTTGCGGATATAAAGCAAAAGGGCTGGGCGATGATTCAGCTGGCGGCAATCGGCTTTTCGATGCGCGGCTGGCCAAGATGCTGCCGTTCGTCGGCGGCGATGTCAGGGTCGAGCTTGACAAACAGCGGCGTCGGTTTTCGCAAGGTCTGGCCGGGCGCCAGCTGACTCGGATGCCAGCGGCCAATCGCTTGGCGGCCATCATAAACCAAAGCCAGGTGATCGGATTTTTCCTCTTGAATCGTCTCGATGTCAAGGCTGCCAAAAAGCCGTCCCTCATAGCCCAGCATCTCATGGACTCGCTGTGAGCTAAAGGGGATGAAAGGGGCGAACAGAATTTTCAGATTGTCGATGCAGCGCAGGGCGGCATACACGGCGGCGGCGGCATCATCGCGGTCGGATTTCATTTTCTTCCAAGGCTCGCGGCCAGCCAGCCAGACGTTGACATCGCGCGCGAGGGCCAGGGTGTCTTCAAGGGCTTCTTTCAAGCGGACGGCACCCAGCAGCGCGCCGATGGATTCAAAGGCGGCCTCTGTTTTGGCGACGATTTCCTGGTCGGCGGCGCTTAATTCATCAACGCGCGGCACAACGCCATCGAAACGTTTGAAGGCGAATCCCAGCATACGATTGACCAAATTGCCCCAGGCGGCCAGCAGTTCATTGTTGACCCGCGCCAGAAAGCCGTCCCACGAGAAGTCGCTGTCCTGCCGTTCGGGGAAAGTGCGGGCGACATAAAAGCGGATGGCATCGGCTTGATAGCGTTCCAGCAGATCAGGCAGCCAGACCGCCCAGTTGCGCGATTTGGAAAACTGCTGGCCTTCGATGTTCATAAACTCATTCGCCGGCACATCATAGGGCAGCTGAAGCGGGACATTGGCATAATCGGGGTCGTCTTGGTTATAGAGGCCGTCGATGCCCAGCAGTTCCGCCTGCCAGATGAAGGTATGAAAGGGGATGTTGTCCTTGCCGATGAAATTGTAGATTTTGGCATCGGGATTGTACCACCATTTTTTCCATTCGTTCGGCTTGCCGATGTTCTGCGCCCATTCGATGCTGGCGGTGAAATAGCCCATAACGGCCTCAAACCAGACGTACAGACGTTTTTCGTCCCAGCCTTCCAGCGGCACCCGAATTCCCCAATCGATATCGCGGGTGATGGGCCGGCCGCGCAGGCCTTCTTTGACGAAATTCTGGCTGAATCGGCTCACATTGGGCCGCCACCTCTCCTGATTGGCATTGAGATAAGCCAGGATTTGATCAGCGAATTTGTCCAGGGCCAGGAAATAATGCTCGGTTTGACGCTGAATCAGCTTGTCTTCGGGATTACTGCGGCTGTGGGGCTGGATTAACTGGATGGCGTCCAGCAGATGGCCGCAGCTGTCGCATTGGTCGCCGCGGGCGCTTTCATAGCCGCAAAGATAACAGATGCCCTCGACATAACGGTCGGGCAGGAATCGTCTTTCGCTTTCGCTGTAAAGCATGGTCTGCGTCTCTCGATACAGCCAGCCGCGCTCCAGCAGAGTCGTAAAGATGTCTTGGGCGACTTGGTGATGATTTTCGGTGTCGGTATGCGTAAAGAGGTCGTAGCTGATGCCGATTTTTCGCTGTGTTCGCAGAAAACGCTGATGATAATGCACAAACACTTGACGCGGGTTGAGGCCGCGCCGATCCGATTCGACCAAAATCGGCGTGCCATGGCTGTCCGACCCGCTCACCATCAGCACATGATCGCCGCGCAGACGATGATAGCGGGCGAAGATATCGGCTGGCAGATAGGCGCCGGCCAGATGTCCGACATGCAGATCGCCGTTGGCATAGGGCCAGGCGACTGATACATGAATGTACTGTGCTGACATGATATTTTCCTTTGGGCCGCGCTCGCTGACCATTGATATTCGGACAATAAAAAAACCGCCTGCCAAAAACAGACGGCCTCCCATGCGAATCATGCCCTGCCCAGGCGATTCAAAACAGCCGTCTGTCGGTCGGAGCAGTCGGCATTCGCACAAGCAGGGCTTTCCGCGTCTTGGCAATATCCATAGTCAGAGTATAATGGGCAAGTGGCGATTTCGTCAAGGATTTGGCGCAAAAGATGTATTTATGGTACATTTGAGGGAGCGGCATCATCCTAATCATTCGCAAAATAAGGGGGAATTATGCTTAAAAGACTGTTTTTGACACTCATTCTGCTGACGGTTTTAACAGCCGCGCCGGCAGGGTTGGCGCAGGAAAATCCGACCATCGCCATACTGCGTTTCGGTGAATTAACTGATGTGATACCAACAGAAGTCGGCATTTTTGAGGTGCTGCAATCGCATGGTTACCTCACCTTTGGGGAAAACATCGACCTGGCCGCGAATCAATACCTGGAGCCCAATATCCACGACTTTGAAGGCGATCATATCACCATTCTGCGCGGCGACCCGGGCGAAGACTTTGCCGCCATCAGTATTATGATCGAGCAAATGCTGGACCAGGAGGTGGAGGCGATTATCGCCATTTCAACGCCAGTGGCGCAGGCGGCCCTCAATGCCACGTTGGACATGGACAACCCGCCGGCCGTGTTTTTCACCGCCGTCTATGACCCTTATGAAGCCGGCCTCGCGCAGGCTTCCTGCATCAAACCAGACCATGTCACCGGCGTGGAAATTGTGGCAGCTTATGATGATGTTATCAATGCGCTGCTGATACAAGACCCGGACATCGAGTCCATCGGCGCCATCTACAGCGCTTCCGAGACCAGCGGCCGGGCTGGCGCCGAGAGGATTGCCGCGGCGGCCGAAGCGCGGGGCGTGCAGGTTGATCAGCTGGCTGTCACTGGAATATCTGATTTGAGGCTGGCGGCGGAGGGGTTGATCGCCAAAGGCGTCCAGGCCTTCGTCATTCCGGCGGATGTTATCACCTACAAAGGCATTCCCATTTTGGCCGCGGTCGCCGACGAATATGGCATCCCCATTTTCCATTCGAGCACATCCAGCATTATGATGGGGACGACGGCGGGGGTGAGCTCTTCTTTCTCCTATCGGCGCGGCGTTGGCGTCGGTCATATTCTGTCTGAATGGCTGAATGGCGAGGTTGACATCGCCGACATTGCCATTAGCGTTTTCAGCGATTCGGCCGTTGCCGTCAGCAAAGATACGGCCAAAAGGCTGGATATCGAGATTGCCGATGAGTTGGAGGGCAGCGCCGAACTTGTCTTTGAAGACGGCAAGCTCAAGATTGACCCTGCCGCGTTCGACGTAGCGGATGTGCCGCGCTTTTTCCTGATGATGGCCAAGTCCGGGCAGCTTGACGAAGGCATTGACGCGCCGGGCAACCCGATGACAAGAGAGACGCTGGAGCTTTGGAAACAGATGGATCTCCCGCCGGACCTGTGGGAGCTAAGCAAGGAATTTGTCGCTGGCTTGGCCTGCACGCCAGAGCGGATTGCCGCTGAACAGGCTGAATTGGACGCGCGCGGCGAATAGGACTCGTCTCCTTTTGAAACGCGGTCTGGCCGGCGGCGGTGATTTGGGTTATCCTACGCGCCGTTTCGCCAGGCCGTCAAAGGGAGAGGGTTTTGGATGCGCGCAGCCGATGACCAGCCAGCACGTTACCCACCCGCCGGCCATGCCAAACCCCGCCGCGGCATCGGTCGGCTGGGCTGTCTGATTTGGGGGATGGTCGGCCTTTTGCTGGCCGGCATGATGGTGGCCGGCGCGGCCTTTGCCGGCTGGAATTCTGGCATCTCGCTGGCCCGGCGCCATGCTACCGTCACAGCGGCCGCCGAGCTTGCACGGCAATGCGATCATCTGCGAACTGACCTGGCGGCCGGCAATGCGAGACTCGCGCAAAGGCGGATCGAATTTCTGCGGCAGCACACCCCGACCTGCCTGATTGAGCTTGTCCCGACAGCGACGGCGCTTTATCTGACTTCACGGCCCAGCGCAACGCCCCAACCGACTTCGACGGCGACGTCCCAGCCAACCATCGCCGCGTCAAGGATCCAGCCGACCATCGCCGCCACAGACGACAGGTCTTATGACTATGATCTGGACGTCCTGCTGGCCGAAGCCGAAGCCGATATGGGCCTGCGGAATTATCAGGCGGCCATTGATACCCTGGATGCCATCATCGCCATCGACGAGAGCTTTCGGACGGATCATGTTGGCGATTTGCATTTTGCGGCGCTGACCGAACAGGCCTCGGCGCTTTTTCGCAGCGGCCGGCTGGCCGAAGGCATTGTGCTGGCGCGGCGAGCCGAGACCTATGGCGACGTCCAAACGCTGGAACTGAACTATGAATGGATTATTGCCGAACTGTACTTGAATGGCCAGCGGCTCAAAATAACGAACCCGGCCGAATCGGTGCGACTGTTCAGTCAAATCGTCTATGAACACGGCTTGCGAACGTATCAGGATGGGCTTGTCATCTCTGAACTGCAAGAGGCGCATCGGAATTATGGCGACGCGTTGTCTTGGCAGGGCGAGCATTGCCAGGCGCAGGGACAGTATCAGGCGGCGCTTGACCTGCGGGCTTCCCCCAGCCGAATCGACCGCGCCGCGGTGAGGGACCGGCACAGCCAGGCCGCCCAGGCCTGCAGCGGGGCCTCCGTCGCCCAGCCTTCGGCCACCGCCCTTCCCGATGAAGGCGAACCGACCAGCGCGCCGATTCGGCCTACTATTGTGCCGGTCGGCCAGACGGGCTAGCGCGCAGATATAACTCTATCGGAATTTCCACTTGCGAATAGGAAAGAGGATGTGATAAGATAAACTAAGCCTTAATTGGCTGCACATTGCAGGTTTCCTGTGGCAATAAGGTTTGCCAGCCCATGTTTGCCACAGGAAACACCGAACAAGAGTGAAAACAACCGAAGTCGTTTTCACCTTTTCAGTATCACATATTATCAGCGCTGTTACAACACAGCAAAGGAGCGTGTCTATAAAAGAACAAGTCTTAGCGATCCCTATCAAACTTATCGAAATTCAGCCATAAGAGAGGTACAGCAATGTTCAAGATAATCCGTATTCTACTCGCAGCTGTCGCATTGGCGGCCGCCTCGGCCGTCTTCGCGCAGGCGACCATTTATGAAGGGGAAGGCCACGCGCAGCACTCGACCAATATCCCCATGTCGGCGGGCAGATACATCATCACCATGACCAGCAGTTCCTACGACATCGAGGACGCCATGCTGATAACCCGTGGGAAGGACTGCAAAGTCAACGGATCGCGCAGCAATTACAGACTCAATGGGTACGGCGCGCAAACTTTCAATGTGAACAACGCTTGTGAGACGAATGACGATCTGCAGCTGTCATTTGACATCCAAGACGGTGTTCGCACCACCTGGTCCTATACGATTGCGGTCCCGGGAAGCGTGCCGCTGATTGCGACCGATGGGGCTGGGGTCACCAACCAATGCACTGTGGGCTGGGACTGCGATGACGATCTGCATTGGAGCGTGGGATTCATGTATGGACAGGATGGGGGCATTCAACCCCATTGGCCGGAATTGTGGATTGCGACGGCTCAACGTTTCTTGAGTCAGCGATAGGCTGTTCACATAATTTGGCGGGCGTCTTGGGCTTCGGCGCGGGCGCTCGTCAATTCAATCCATTTTCGCCGTGTCGATGAGCCAGATTTTTACACCATTGCGATTGACAATCTCGCGCATGGTCGGAGTCATTCCTTCATACTGCAAGGGTTTGTAATTGAACGGGTGCGAAACTTCCAGCAAAACCTCGCCTTCGGGCCGGTCCGCTGTTCCTGTTATGGGATAGTAAAAGCCGGCGTTGATCAATTTATAGCGGGCGGTGGGGATTTCGGGTATTCGGAGCCCGTGAATGCGGGACGGAGAGCTAAAATTCGTCTCGAGGGATACATCGTCATATTCGCGGACTTGGCGGACGATTTCAAGGGGATATTGCAGCTGAATGGCTGGGATAAAGTTCGCCAGCCCCAGAGCGATCACGCCTGTAATGAACAAAGAAAGAGCTTTGCGCCCATAACGCAGCAGCCACGGCGTGAAGCCAAAAGCGCACAGCATGACAATAAAAGGCGTCAGCAAGCGCACTGTCCGACCATATAAGACAAAAATTTGCAAACCTGTGGACAAGAGCGTCATCAGCAGGTAAAGCGTCATCAGGCTGGCAAACCACAGCAGGCCTCGCCGCCGATGCGTCCATTCAGGCTGATGCCAGATGCGCCAGCCGGCGAACGCAAGTCCAATGAGCCAAAGCAGGGCGATGATGCCTTCGGTATCGCGAAAATAGAGAAAAGGAAGAACAATGCCTTCCGCGAAATCACCTTGCGTCACCGTACCCGAAAAGGCTAACATCTCCGAGAGTATATTTTTATTCCAAACAAGCGCGTTCACAGCAGCCAGCGAGATAAAAAACAGCAAGGTGCTGCTGGCCATGGCGAGTGTTCGGACAAGCGTTTGCCGCGGGCTTTGCGCCAGATAAACAGCGTACAGCAAGCCAATGGCGATGACCAATATAAGATGGCCGTTGTAGATCCAAAACGTCAGAAAGGCCAGGAAGCCGATCCACAGCCCATTGACCGCGCGCGACGCGTCCAGGCGCAGGGCCGAATAAATGGCGGCCAGCCCCAGCAGCATCGAGATGTCATAGGGTATCAGGTGTTTAGACCAGATAAACCATGAATTGGCGGCGGCCAGCAGAAAAGCTCCCAGCAGCGCTTCGGCTTCATCAGCGCCGGCCTGGCGGGCAATCAAGTAAATCAGGCCCATCGACAAGACCGACGGCATAGCGAAAATCAGCGCCGAGATGCGAAAATCCAGCGGCAGAACTTGCCGGTAATCGTGACTGTCCCAGAACAGAGGGCCGTCGCGGGTCAATCCATGGATGACGCGGTGAAACAGCGCCGGCAGAAGTTCAGCGGCGGCGAGGCCAGGATGCGGCTCAACGCGTAATAATCGCTCGACGGCTCGGCCAAAATCACCTTGCCAGATATGTTCAGCGACGACGAGGGCGCGTTTGTAGCGCATTTCATCCGGGTAGTACAACTGTCCGCCATTGACAATCAGCAGCAGCCGCAGGGCATAGGCGACCAGCATCAGCGCCAGCAGCAGACGGGATGGGCGAATGTGTCTCGTCATCCAAATGGGCCTTTCAGTTCGCCGTGTCAATGAGCCATATTTTTATCGAGCGGCGGTCGAGATAGCCGCGCAGGGCCGGCGTCATTCCGCCGTACTGCCAGGGTTTGTAATTGAACGGATGCGGAACTTCCAGCAAAATCTCGCCTTCGGGGAGGTCTTTCTTTTCGATAATCGGGTAATAATAGCCGGCGTTGATCAATTTATAGCGGGCATCAGGAACTTGGGGAAGCGACACGCTATACATGCGAGACGAGTCGCTAAAGGTCGATTCGGCGGATACATCGTCATATTCGCGATAGACCTGACGAGCGATTTCGAGAGGATATTGCAGCTGGATCGCCGGCATAAAATTCGCCAGCGCCAGGATGCTTATGACAGCCGCGAATGGCAAGGCCGCCCGGTATCCATAACGCAGCAGATGCGGCGCAAAGGCATAGGCCGACAGCATGACCAGAAACGGCGCCAGCGCGCGCACCGTCCGGCCGTACAGGGTGAACTGCTGGAGTCCAGTGGATAAGAGCGCCATCAGCAGGTAGAGCGTCATCAGGCTGGCAAACCACAGCAGGCCTCGCCGTCGATGCGTCCATTCAGGCTGATGCCAGATGCGCCAGACGGCAAATGCAAGTCCAATAAGCCAAAGCAAGGCGATGAGGCCTTCGGTATCGCGAAAATAAAGAAAAGGAAAAATGATGCCTTCAGCATAGTCGCCATAAATGATCGTATTCGAGAATTCTATCATGTATGAGACAACATCACCGTCGAGGACAAGCGCATTGAAGACGGCAATCGGGATGAAGAACAGCAAGGCGCCGCTGGCCATGGCGAGCGTTCGGACAAGCGTTTGCCGCGGGCTTTGCGCCAGATAAACAGCGTACAGCAAGCCAATGACAATGACCAATAGGAAATGGCCGTTATAGACCCAAAACGTCAGAAAGGCCAGGAAGCCGATCCACAGCCCATTGACCGCGCGCGACGCGTCCAGGCGCAGGGCCGAATAAATAGCGACCAGCCCCAGCAGCATCGAGATGTCATAGGGCAGCAGATGTCTAGACCAGATAAACCATGAATTGGCGGCGGCCAGCAGAAAGGCGCCCAGCAGCGCTTCGGCCTCATCAGCGCCGGCCTGGCGGGCAATTAAGTAAATCAGGCCCATCGACAAAACCGACGGCATAGCGAAAATCAGCGCCGAGATGCGAAAATCCAGCGGCAGAACTTGCCGGTAATCGTACCTGTCCCAGAACAGAGGGCCGTCGCGGGTCAATCCATGGATGACGCGGTGAAACAGCGCCGGCAGAAGTTCAGCGGCGGCGATGCCAGGATGACGCTCAACGCGTAATAACTGCTTGACGGCTCGGCCAAAATCACCCTGCCAGATATGTTCGGCGGCGGCGAGAGCGCGGTTATAGCGCAGTTCATCCGGGTAGAAGTATTGTCCGCCATTGACAATCAGCAGCAGCCGCAGGGCATAGGCGACCAGCATCAGCGCCAGCAGCAGGCGGGATGGGCGAATCCGTCTATTCTTTATGCTGAACATACTTGTTCGATATCAGCTGCCGTTCCGTTTCTGACTGCGCGAATTGCAGGCCAGCGAATTCACATCCCAGCTGACGCAGGGCTTGCAGGGCGGCGTCGCGGGTCTTGCCGCGGCTGTTTTCGGCAAAGGCCAGCAAGGCGTCAATGGCCCGCGGATCGCCGATTTTGCCGAGGGCCTGCGCGGCATGGCAGGGGGTCTGGAAACCAGGCGCTTGCAGGGCGCGTATCAGCGGCAGCACAGCGCGGTCGTCCTTGAGCTTGCCCAGCATCAGCGCCGCGCGGCCGCGCACGATGAGATCCTCCTGATGGTTATCGACCGTTCGAATGAGCGCATGCAGGGCCTGGTCGCCGCCAATCATGCCCAGCTTCATCACCGCCGTGCGCCGTTTGTCTTTGCTGACGTGGCGAAGTTCGGTGAGGATGATCTTGACTTGACTCTGTGTTTCGAGATCGACCATAGTCGCATTGCCTTTCGCCTGTTTTCTATGATGGACAAAACCTGATTCGACACCCCTATTTTACCCTTATTTTCCATCATTGCCTGCGCTGTCGATCTGACGTTTATTGCGGCTAATATGCAGCTGTCCCTCATAGATGCGGCAGACGCGGTCGGCAAAGGGGACGATCTCCGAATGATGGGTGGCCATGACCAGGGTTCGGCCCATTTCGCGGGTGAGTTCAAGCAGGATGCTCAAGATGCGGCTGCCGGTTTCTTCGTCCAGGTCGCCGGTTGGCTCATCGGCCAGCAGCAGCTTGGGCCGATGCAGCAGGGCGCGGGCGATGGCGATGCGCTGCTGTTCACCGCCGCTAAGTTTGTCGGGGAAGGTGTCGGCGCGGTCTTCCAGGCCGACTCGCCGCAGCATTTGCCGGGCGCGGGTTTCGGTTTCACGGCGGCTGACCCCGCGAAGCTCTTGCGGCAAGGTGATGTTTTCCAGCGCCGTCAAAGTTGGAATCAGATTGAAAAACTGAAAAATAATGCCGATATGCTCGCGGCGAAAACGGGTCTTTTGGGCATCATTGAGCGCGGTCATATCTATGCCGTTGATCTGGATAATGCCGGCGTCGGGGCTGTCAATGCCGCTTAACATATTCAGCAGAGTGCTTTTGCCGGTGCCGCTTTTGCCGAGCATGACAAAGAATTCGCCTTCATAAATCTCCGCATTGACCTTATCGAGGACGACGCGGCAATGGCCGCCTTCGACATAGGCCTTGGACAGGTCTTGGATTCGCACGATGGCCGCTGGCCGCATAACCGCTTTCAGCATAGTCTGTTCCGTCGGATGTGGTTATGATAGCACAGCTTGACGAGATAAAGGATGGGCGATGATGCAGTCGGGACATATCGGCCAGCGCTGGCCTGCGTTCCTGCTGGTCGCTTTGGCTGTCTTGGGCGCGGCGCTGATTTTGCTGCGGAATCACCCTTATGGACCCGTAATCAGTAGATATTCCGCCGTCAACTACATTGGGACAGCTGAAAGTCTGCTGGACGGAAAGGGCTGGACCTTGCCCAGCGGCGGCCCCTATCACACCTTTGGGCCGCTGTATCCGGCATTGCTGGCGCTGCCGGGGTTGTTTTCGGCTATTGAGCCGCGCGCCGTCGCCGGGCCGCTTAATGCGCTCCTGTTTGGCCTGACCATCTTCACTGCCGGGCATTGGCTGCGGCGACGCATCGCCTCTCGCTGGCTGGCGCTGTGGGGAACCTTGGCCATCGTTTTTTCACCCCTGACCAGGATGTTTGATCACGCGATGGCCGCACCCCTCTTCATCTTTTTGACGACAGCCGGCCTGCTCTGCATGGACCGATTCCTGCATGAAGGCCGCCGCGCCGCGCTGATCCAAGCGGCCTTGTTCATAACCTTGGCCTGTCTGACGCGCAACGCCGGCGGGCTGCTGGTCATCGCCCTGGGCATCCTGCTGCTGCTCCGGCCAGGCGCGCGGCCGCTGGAAAAAATGAAGCATTGCGCGGCATTTACGCTGATCTGCGGCATCCTCGCCAGTCCGTGGCTTATTTATGGCATGCTGGCCACCGGCGAGCCTTTCGGCCCCACCCGTCCGCCGCGCCACCCGATGTCGTATTATCTGAAAACAGCATTCGCTTCACTCAAGGGCTGGATGACGCCTGGCTTGCCGCCAGAGGAGACCATCGCGCTGGGGGCGGCCCTGCTGGCGGCGCTGGCCATAGCCTTCGGATTCGCGCTCGTCCGCCGCCGGCCCTGGCATACTTTTTACCTGTGCGCCGGCCTTGTCCTGCTCCACTTTATCTTAATGGGCATCCTCACAAAGATTACCTATTTAGGTTTAGGCGGCCCGGGGTCGGTCATCAGGCATTGGATGGGACACAGATATTGGACGCCCATGTACATCCCACTCCTCATCGCGCTGATTTCTCTGCTGGACCGCTGGCTTGATTCGGCGGCCGCTGCGGGGGGGGGGGGGGGGGGGGGGGTGAGTATCCGGCCGCTTTCCTTTGGGCTCGCGCGAAGAGAGGCCCTGCTGGCCCTTCTGCTCGGCATCTGGCTTGGCGGCGCCCTCGAACTCAACCGGCAGGACCTTATCCGCGCCAGCGAAGGACAAGGCAAACACTGGGCGAACGCGGAGTATGCCAATGACGATCTGCTTCATTTCATCCGAGAGACGTCAGCGCCAAAGATCTCTATCAACAGACGCGGGATGGGAGCCGGGGAGTTTAGAGACTTTGTCCACTATCATACGAAGCGGCCTATCGACGGCGGCGACTTGCATATTCTGCCGCGATCCCTGGAGAAGCTGCGGCGAAGGGTCGAGGCGGCTGCGGCCGGTGAACTGCTGGTCTGGTTTCACAGCGCCGATACGCCGACGCCGAGGCCATACAGCTATGGCCTGGCCGAATTGGACGTCCTGCCGGCCTTAGAGCGAGTGGCGAGCCTGTCGAGCGGCGTCGTCTTTCGAGTCAGGGAATAGCATTCAGCGGCGCATTGACCTTATTGAGGACGACGCGGTTATAATAGTGCAGCTTGACGAGATAAAGGATATGCAGTGATGCAGTCAGGATATATCGGTCAGCGCTGGACTGCATTCCTGCTGGTCGCTTTGGCTGTCTTGGGCGCGGCGCTGATTTCGCTGCGGAATCATCCTTATGGACCCGCAATCATCAGGGAGTCCGTCTACTACATTGGGGCAGCTGAAAATCTGCTAATCGGCGAGGGCTGGACCGACAATGGCATCTTGGGGCCGCTGTATCCGGCATTGCTGACGCTGCTGGGGTTTCTTTCTGGCTTTGAGCCGCGCGCCGTCGCCGGGCCGCTCAATGCGCTCCTGTTTGGCCTGACCGTTTTCATCGTCGGACATTGGCTGCGGCGGCGCATCGCCTCTCGCTGGCTGGCGCTGTGGGGAACCTTGGCCATCGTTTTCTCACCTCTGACCAGGATGTTTGATTTCGCGTTGTCCGAACCCCTCTTCATTCTTTGCACGACGGCCGCCCTGCTCTGCATGGACCGATTCCTGCATGGAGGCCGCCGCGCCGCGTTGATCCAGGCGGCCTTGTTCATAACCTTGGCCTGTCTGACGCGCAACGCCGGCGGCCTGCTGGTCATCTCGCTAGGCGCCCTGCTGCTGATCCGACCAGGCGCGCGGCCGCTGGAAAGAATGAAACACTGCGCGGCATTTACGCTGATTTGCGGCATCCTCACCAGTCCGCGGCTCTTGTACGGCATGCTGGTTGCCGGCGAACCTTTCGGCCCCACCCATCCGCCGCTCCACACGATGTCGGATTTTCTGACAACAGCGTTCGCTTCATTCAAGGGCTGGATGACGCCTGGCCTGCCGGCCGAGGAGGCCATCAATCTGGGGGCGGTCATGCTGCTCGCGCTGGCCACAGCCTTCGGATTCGCGCTCGTCCGCCGCCGACCCTGGCATACTTTTTACCTGTGCGCCGGCCTTGTCCTGCTCTACTTTATCTTAATGACCATTCTCGCATCGATTATCGCTTTAATACGTCAGGGGCCGGTCAGCGGCCATTGGATGGGACACAGATATTGGACGCCCCTATACATCCCACTCCTCATGGCGCTGGTCTTTCTGCTAGACCGCTGGCTGATTTGGCCGCGGGGGAAGCCCATCCAGTCCCTTAGATTCACACCAAGAGCGGCCCTGCTGGCCCTTTTGCTTTTCATCTGGCTTGGCGGCGCCCTTGAACTCAACCGACAGGACATCATCATCGCCAGCGAAGGACAAGGCAAACACTGGGCGAACTTGGAATATGTCAATGATGACGCGCTTCGTTTCATCCGAGAGACGCCAGCGACGGGCAAGATCTATCTTAACAAAGCGACCAGATACTCGAAGAATTATCTTTTCCACTACCATACGAGACGGCCCCTTGCCGACTTGCATTATCTGCCGTCAGACCTGGAACAGCTGTGGCAAACGATTGAGGCGGCCGCGGCCGGTGAACTGCTGGTCTGGTTTCGCAGTTTTGATACACCGACGCCGAATCCATACAGCTATGGCCTGCGCGAATTGGAGGCCCTGCCGGCCTTAGAGCGAGTGGCGAGCCTGTCGAGCGGCGTCGTCTTTCGAGTCAGGGGATAGCCATTCAGCGGCGCATTGACCTTATCGAGGACAACGCGGTTATAATAGTGCAGCTTGACGAGATAAAGAGTGTGCAATGATTCAGTCAGGATATATCGGCCAACGCTGGCATACGTTCCTGCTTGTCGCTTTGGCTGTTTTGGGCGCGGCGCTGATTTTGCTGCGGAATCATCCCTATGGGCCCGCAATCACTAGGCATTCCGCCGTCATCGCTATTGGGCCAGTTGAAAATCTGCTGGACGGGAAGGGCTGGATCATGGCCAGCGGCGACCCCTATCACACCCTTGGGCCGCTGTATCCGGCGCTGCTGGCGCTACCGGGGTTTCTTTCCGGCTTTGGGCCGCGCGTCGTCGCCGGACCGCTCAATGCGCTCCTGTTTGGCCTGACCATCTTCACTGCCGGGCATTGGCTGCGGCGACGCATCGCCTCTCGCTGGCTGGCGCTGTGGGGAACCTTGGCCATCGTTTTTTCACCCCTGACCAGGATGTTTGATCACGCGATGGCCGAACCCCTCTTCATCTTTTTGACGACAGCCGCCCTGTTCTGCATGGACCGATTCCTGCATGAAGGCCGCCGCGCCGCGCTGATCCAGGCGGCCTTGTTCATCGTCTTGGCCTGTCTGACGCGCAACGCCGGCGGCCTGCTGGTCACCTCGCTAGGCGTCCTGCTGCTGATCCGGCCAGGCGCGCGGCCGCTGGAAAAAATGAAGCATTGCGCGGCCTTTACGCTGATCTGCGGCACCCTCGTCAGTCCGTGGCTCTTATACGGCATGCTGGTTACCGGCGATCCTCTCGGCCCCACCGCTCCGCCGCTCAATACAATGGCGGATTTTCTGACAACAGCGTTCTCTTCATTCAAGGGCTGGATCACGCCTGGCCTGCCGACGGAAGAGGCCATCAATCTAGGGGCGGTCCTGCTGGCGGCGCTGGCCACAGCCTTCGGATTCGCGCTCGTCCGCCGCCGACCCTGGCACACTTTTTACCTGTGCGGCGGCCTTGTCCTCGGCTTCTTTATCTTGATGGGCATCCTCGCAAAGATTACCTATTTAGGTGGCATGGGTTCGGTCAGCAGGCATTGGGTGGGACACAGATATTGGACGCCCCTATACATCCCACTCCTCATGGCGCTGATCTTCCTGATGGACCGCTGGCTGATTTGGCCGCGGGGAAAGCCCATCCGACTGCTTTCCTTCAGATTCACGCCAAGAGAGGCCCTGCTGGCCCTTTTGCTTTTCATCTGGCTTGGCGGCGCCCTCGAAATCAACCGACAGGACATCATCCTCGCCAGCGAAGGGCAAAACAAATATTGGGCGAACGCGGAATATGTCAGTGATGATGCGCTTCGTTTCATCCGAGAGGCGCCAGCGACAGGCAAGATCTCTATCAACAGGCGCGAGATGGGAGCCTCGGCGTTTAGAGACTTTGTCCATTATCATACGAGGCGGCCTATCGACGGCGACGACTTGCATATTCTGCCGCGATCCCTGGAGAAGCTGCGGCGAAGGGTCGAGGCGGCTGCGGCCGGTGAACTGCTGGTCTGGTTTCACAGCGCCGATACGCCGACGCCGAGGCCATACAGCTATGGCCTGGCCGAATTGGACGCGCTGCCGGCCTTAGAGCGAGTGGCCAGCCTGTCGCGCGGCGTCGTCTTTCGAGTCAAGCGGCCGGCCTCATCGTAGAGCAGCATCCCCATCACAAGCTCTTCGGCGCGTGTTATAATCGCGTCTGCAAATCAGCCCAGCACT
Source organism: Phototrophicaceae bacterium (assembly GCA_965243795.1). Lineage (GTDB taxonomy): Bacteria > Chloroflexota > Anaerolineae > Aggregatilineales > Phototrophicaceae > UBA6055. Next base: position 416,160 of record OZ251576.1, read on the forward strand.
GGAGAAACCCCTTGCTTCGGCTCGTCCTTTTGGCATTCATCTGCCTTTCAGCCGCCGCGCCGATGTCGGCACAGGAACGCGATGATGAAATCCGCTATGCTGTCCGCCCTGGCGACAACCTGACGTCGATTGCCCTGGCTTTTGGGGTGACCGCAGCCGATCTTATGGCCTTGAACGGTCTGGATGACGAGGCTGTCCTTCGGCCCGGCCAGTCCCTTGTTATCATTGCCGGCCAGGCTGATGAAAACGAGGAAACCGCCGCGCCGCCCGACTTTGAAACGCCGTCCAATGGCGAGAGTCCGCTGCCGGCCATCGACGTCCCAGCGCCCGTCATCGCCGCTGATGCGCCGGCCTTTGACCCGACCGAACTTCAGTCGACTGTCTGCTTTGCCATGTTTCAGGATGACAACCAAAATGGCGCCCTGGACGCCAACGAAAGCTGGCTGACGGCCGATGACATTCGCCTGCATGACGAGTCCGGCGGCGAGATCTCCAGACCGGCCGCGGCTGACCCGTCCCAGCCGGTCTGCGTGGACGATTTGGCGCCGAATCGTTATATTATCCGCGCGGCCCCGCCGGCTGGCTATGGCCTGACCACCGCGCCAACGCTGCATATTGATCTGGAAGCTGGCGGGCGGCTGTGGCTGCGTTTTGGCGCCAAACAAGGCCTGCCAGACTGGATCATCCCAACCGCCATGCCCGACATAGCCGAAGTTGAGCTTGAGGACGAACGCAGTCTGCTGATGGAATTGAGCGGTCTGTTTGTGATGGTCTTGGCGGCGGCGGCCCTGTGCGGCGGATTGCTGGCCGCTCTGATCATCCGCATCCGCTGAACAAGGGAAAGCTGACGATGAAATGGCGGAAATGGCTGCCTTTGCTGTGCCTGCTGGTCAGTGGCGGCCTGTGGACAGCGCAGGAGACCGGGCAAATTTGCGTCCGCGCTTTCGATGACCGCAACGGAAACGGCCGCCTGGATGATGGCGAACCGCCGATGATGCAGGGCGTCAGTATGAATCTGCTGAATGGCCGCGGGGTCACCATCGCTTCCAAACGGCTCGCCGATTCGCCCCATGCCGGCCGCGGCCTGGCCTGCTTTGATGATCTACCGGCCGGCGATTACCTTGTGCTGCTGACCAGCGTCGATGCCACAGCCGTCACATCAAGCGCATTCGATGCGGCCGTCGTGCCAGGCGAGGCGCCCTTTCGCTTTGATTTTGGCCTCAAGCCGCTGACCAGCCAGAACATTGCCGCGCCGCCCTCGGCCTTATCAGCAGCGACAGGCCTCATCTTTGGCCTCATCGCCAGCCTGACGGTCGGCGGCCTGATGCTCATCATCGGCCTGCTCATCTATGCCGCCGTCTTTCGGCCGCGCCTGCTCGCCGCGCGGGCCCCACTGTCGAATCAACTGCCTAAAAGCGCCAAATAGATGTCCGGCGAGGGCTTGTTCATGTCATCTCAATCCAAGCGCCGCGGCCTGTACTTTGCCGATGAAAACCTGGACTTGGCGCGGGCCAATCAACAGCGCGAACCGATCCGAAGCGCCTTGACTTATCTCGACCGCGCCAATGACGATCCGCTCGCGGCGGCCCAGCTGGCCGGCCTGCGCTATCATCTCTTCGGTGATGTCGACGACGCCGCGGCCGCTGCTCAAATGCTGCGTCAGGCTGATTTAGCGCGGGCTGATTTTCGGCAGCTGCTTGGCTGGCTTTCGGCGCTGGATATGCTGCGCGATGTCCCGACTTGGCCCTCATGGCAGAACGACTGGCTGACGGCCTTATCGGCGCGGCTGGAAGACACCACGGCGCTTGGGCCGCTGGATGAGCTTTGGCAAGGCGCGCTGCTGATGGCGGCCGGCATCGTTTTGGGACGCGACGCCTATTTTGCGCGCGGGCAGGATGTTTATCGCCAGGCCATTCATACGCGCATTCACCCCGAAGGCTTTCTCAAGGGGATTGTCGATAGGCCAGGCGCGGCGCAAAGCTATGGCTTGCAAGTTTCAGGGACATGCGCTTTGGTCTTGATGGCCGAGATGGCCGGGCATGTCGGCGTCGATTTATGGTCGATGGACAACCGCGGCGTCACCCCCATCACCGCCACAGCCTACCTGCTCTATTATTATTTTTATCCCGAAAACTGGAAATGGGAAACAGGTCTCACGCGCGAAGCGACCGCGGCCCTTATGCGGCGTCAAGGCGCGTTTATCGAAATAGTCCATCGACGACAGGCCCTGCCGGCCGCCGAGCATCTTCTTGCCGAACAGCGACCGATGTTCAGCGCCGAGAGTGGCGGATTGACGACCCTGACACACGGCATCGCGCCGCCGCCCCAAAAGAGACGCTGGTCTTTGTTTTAGGCCGCATCCCCTTCGAAAACACAGCCATTCCAAACTATTTGATTCAATCCCCTTGACAAAATTTTTAAGTTCGTCTAAAAATAGACTTAACATGACTGAAAGACAATGGAGGTTCCGTATGAGAATTGCACTGTTGACGCTGATGATTCTGCTGATGACGGGCGGCGGCGCGGCGCAGGACAGGCGGCTGAACATTGTGGCCACGACCACCCAAGCCAGCGACCTCATCCGCATTGTGAGCGAGGGACTTGACCACATTCACATTACCGCTTTGATGGGCGCTGGGGTCGATCCGCATCTCTATCAGCCGACCGAATCCGACATCGCCGCCATGAATCGGGCCGACATCATAATTTACAGCGGCCTGCATCTTGAAGGACAGTTTGAGGAGATATTGGCGGCCTTGGGCGAGCAGGGCATTATCACTTATGCGCTGGGCGATCCAGTCAAGGCGGCCGGCTTCATTATTGGCGGCTTTGACCTTTCAGAAAATCTGCGCGGCGTCGATGATCCGCATTTTTGGTTTGACCCGCGCAACTGGGAGATCGCCGTCCAGGATCTGGCGGAGGCCCTGGCCGATTTTGACCCCGAAGGCGCCGCGGCCTATCAGACGAATGCCGCCGCGTATATCAAAGAGCTTCGGCTTTTGTACGAATGGGCGCAGGCCGGCCTGCGCTCGATTGACGAATCCCAGCGCTATTTGGTGACTTCGCACGATGCTTTTCAGTATTTCGGCGCCGCTTTTGGCTGGCGGATGCAGGCCATCCAGGGTCTAAGCACCGAAGACGAGGCTGGCGTTGGCGATATTCAGGCCACGGTCGATTTTGTCATCGACAGCGACATACCGGTTCTGTTCGTCGAAAGCAGCGTTCCGCCCGACACGATTGAAGCGGTGATCGCCGCTGTTCAGGCCCAGGGCCATAATGTGCGCCTTGGCCTGCGCGAGCTGTATGGAGATGCGATGGACGCGCCGGAGGTTTTTGGCGGGACTTATGTCGGCATGATCGCGCAGAACGCCTTGACGATAATGCAGTCCTATCGGTGCATGGGGGCTGCGGTGGACATCCTTGATTGGCCGGAAGGCCTGTCGCCGCGGCCGCCTGAAGATCTGCTGAATGTGGACTGCGGCGCCTGAAGGGTGGAACGATGAACGGCAAACGGCAGCCAGCCTTGGCAGTCGATGACCTGACGGTCGCCTATCACAGCAAGCCGGCCATCTGGGATATTGACCTGGAGGTGCCAGAGGGCGTTTTGATGGGGATTGTCGGGCCCAACGGCGCCGGCAAAAGCACCTTGATTAAGGCTGTGCTGAATTTGATTCCCCGCGCGGCCGGCACCGTCGCCTTTTATGGCCGGCCCTATGAGCGGGCGCGGTCACTGGTCGGCTATGTCCCGCAGCGCGGCAGCGTCGACTGGGATTTCCCGACCTCGCCGCTGGACGTGGTGATGATGGGTCTCTATGGCAAGCTGGGCTGGTTTCGGCGGCCAGGGCGCAAAGAGCGCGAATTGGCGATGAATGCCCTCGATCAAGTCGGTCTGTCCGATTTTAGCGACCGTCAGATCAGCCAGCTTTCCGGCGGCCAGCAGCAGCGCGCTTTTTTGGCCCGCGCCTTGGTGCAGGACGCCCGAATCTATTTTATGGATGAGCCTTTCGCCGCCGTCGATGCCGTAACCGAACGCGCCATCGTCGATATCCTGCGCGAATTAGAGCGGCGCGGCAAAACCGTCCTGGTCGTCCACCACGATTTGCAGACGGTCGAGGAGTATTTCGACTGGCTGACCCTGCTCAATGTCGAGGTCATCGCCACAGGCCTCACCGCCGCCGTCTTCACCCCCGAAAACCTTCACAAAACCTATGGCGGACGGGTTTCCTATCTCAAAAGCGCGGGGGATTAAACATGGACAGCAGGCGCGTTTGGCTGACTGTGGCCCTCATGGCGCTTTTGGGGCTGATGTTTATCCCGGCCAGCCAGTCTTTGCTGGGCATCCGCTACACCTACACCGTGCGCGTGGTGGGGCTTGGCGGCGCTGTTTTGGGCATGATTGGCGCCGTTTTGGGCTGTTTCGCCGTGCTGCGCCGCGAAAGTCTGATGGGCGATGTCCTCTCTCACGCGGCGCTGCCGGGCGTGGCCATGGCCTTTTTGCTGGCCGGGCGCGAATTGGGCATTCTGCTGCTCGGCGCCGGCCTGTCCAGCTGGCTGGCGATGCGTTTTGTCTCCTCGACGCTGCATACAACGCGCATCAAGTCAGACGCCGCCATGGGTATCGCCCTGGCCGCCTTTTTCGCCGCCGGCATCGCCCTGCTGACCTATATTCAAGCCATCCCCGAGGCCAGTCAGGCCGGCCTGGACAATTTCATCTTTGGGCAGGCCGCGGCCATCATCGAAAGCGACGTCATCCTGGTCAGCGCAGTCGGCTTGGTCGTTCTTACCGCGCTGCTGCTCTTCTGGAAAGAGTTCAAGCTGGTGACCTTTGACGCGGCCTTTGCCAATGCCAATGGCTTTCGCGTGGGCCTCATCAACACCCTGCTTTCGACCTTGATCGTAACCGCGATTGTGCTGGGCCTGCAGCTGGCTGGGGTGATCTTGATGGTAGGCATTTTAACCGCGCCGGCGGTCGCCGCTCGTCAATGGACGCGCAAACTCGATCAGATGGTCATTCTTGCCGCTGTGTTTGGCGCATTCTCGGGCGGGGCCGGCGCAGTGACAAGCGCGCTGGACAGCGATATGCCGACCGGCCCTATGATTATCGTCGTCGCCTTCGCGCTGGTGATGATCTCGCTGGCCTTGGCGCCTGGACGCGGTCTGATGTGGCGCGGCTGGCGCGGCCGAAAAAACAGACGCCGCTTTGCCCAGCAGAACGCCCTGCGCGGCCTGCACCGATACGCGCTCGCCCATGACGGGGCTGATATGCGGGTGCCAGACGCCTTCATTCGCGGCATCGCCAATCCCAGCGGCCTGGAACAGCTTCGCCAGGCCGGCCATGTCCAGCGGCAGGCCGACGGGTGGCGGCTGACAGCAAGCGGCATCCAGCTGGCCCAGCGCGACGCCCGCAATCTGCGGCTTTGGGATATGTATCGGCTCTATGCGGAAGACCTGGACTTGCCAGTTATGCAGGAAGACCGCCAGCGGGATATTGGCGATGTTCTGCCGGCGGCCGCCGTCAAGAAACTGGAGCGAAAGCTGGAAGATCCATGATGACGCTGGAACGGCTTTGCATCGACTTTCTGCTGAATTTCGTCGGCCGCGAAGAACTCAACGCTTTCCTGCGCTCGCCGCAGAATACGGCCATGCTGGTCGGCGGCCTCATCGCCATCAGCGGCGCCGTGCTGGGCAGTTTTCTGCTGCTGCGCGGCATGGCCCTGACCAGCGACGCCATCAGTCATACCGTGCTGCTGGGCATTGTCATCGCTTTTCTGCTGATGACCGATGTCTTCGGCGTGGCCGGCGACACCTCCTCGCCCTGGCTCATCATTGGCGCCGCCTTGGCTGGAGTGGCGACTGTGGTTTTGACGGAAGCCCTTTATCGTTCCGGCCTGGTCAGGCAGGACGCCGCCTTGGGTTTGGCTTTTCCCCTGCTCTTTGCCATCGCGGTCATCTTGATCTCGCGCTTTGCCGAAGATGTCCATCTCGATGAAGACGCGGTGCTGGTCGGGGAAATCGGCCTGGCCTGGGCCAACACCCACAATCACTGCCTCGAAAACTGCCAGACGGTGACGATTGACGAGGGACATCCCGCCGCCAAGATCGGCCGCCAATGCGTCAACTGCCGTCAGCTAGGCATCAGCCCGCGCGATGAAGGCGCCGAATTTGACGAAATCTGCCTCAACTGCGGCCAATACACCCCCGCGCAGGCCTGGCAGGCCGGCCTAACCGACGATGAGCCGCTGCTGGTCTTCTTCCCCAAATCGATCACCGTCACGGCGCTGATGAGCCTGCTGGTGATTGGATTTGCGATCCTGTTTTACAAAGAACTCAAGCTGACCACATTTGACGCCGCGCTGGCCCAGGCGCTTGGCTTTCGGCCGGCGGCGATGAACTATGCGCTGATGGGCCTGGTCAGTCTGGTGGCGGTGGGCGCGTTTGACGCCGTTGGCTCGATTCTGGTGATCGCCTTCTTCATCATTCCCCCGGCCGCCGCCTATTTGCTGACCGACCGCCTTTCGCTCATGCTCGTCTTGAGTCCGCTGATTGGCGCGGCCGGCGTCTTTTTTGGCTATGACCTGGCGCGCGGCGCGGTCTTCGGCTTTTTTCAGGTCAGCGACGCCATCAAAAGTCTCAACCGCCTCTTGGGACTGGAATTGATCGAACGCTGGGATTCGTCGATTAGCGCGTCGATGGCCCTGATGATGTTCATCCTGTTTCTGCTGGCCTGGGCGCTTTCACCCAAATACGGCCTGATTTCGACCTTGATTCGCCGGGCGATCCAGCGGCGGCGCTTTGACAATCAAGTTGTGCTGGCGCATATTCACAATCATCAGTTCACCGCGCGGCATGAGACTGAACTGCGAATTGATACGCTGCATGTGCATTTTCGCTGGTCACCGCGAAAAATGGCGCGGGTGCTGGCGCGTTTGCGGGCCAGAGGCCTGGTCGCGGCCGTCAATCAGACCGTTCAGCTAACCGCGCGCGGCGACCGACATGTGCATCAATTCCGCGCGGCTACGCTGTCAGCGCATAACATCCTGCCCGATAATTAGCTTTCTGTTTTGATGAGCAAAAGCGTTCAGCGTATAAGCGCAATCACGTCTGGCGCGGAAGCGGCCGCGACTAATAAAAGCAAGACCAGCAGCCATTTGATTTGCCCGCTTAGCCGTTCGTGATTGGTGTCGATCTTGCCTTCAAGTCGATTGATGTCGGCTCTAGTGGCAACATGCTCTAAGGTCGCTTCAATGGCTGAAATGCGCTCGCCATAATTTTTCGCATCCATAGTCGCTGCCGTTCGCGTTTTTGATGAATTACGCTTTTAGCTGTCAGTATAACCCGTTTAGTCATATCAAGTCGATTAGTCGGCAGGTTAGGTAAATTAAATAGATAACGACACACATTCGCGTCAAAATAATCTTTTGGGTTTTTTACCACAGAGGACACAGAGATTTTACCTTAAGGGTCTTTTCTCGGCGCCCTCTGCGTGGGACGTTGTCATCACTGCGATGGCATCAGCACAATCGATCCTGGACTCGCAATTGAAGCGCAGGTCATGCCGTTGACGACGGTCGATTCCAACGGCGCGATGGACCGCGGCATCGTCCGCGCATCCAAAAACAAAAGACGCCCCGACTGCGGAAAGCAGACCTCAACCCCCTGCTCGACATAACCCCAAATATCCACAGCCTCGATAAAACCGGCCTCCACAATCGACTGAATGCCGATGCCGCCGCCGTCAAGCCGCTGACACTGGACGCCGCTCGCCAGGCCATAAGTCGCATGAACGGCGATGCCGAACTGGGACAAAGCCGGACAGGTCACGGCCAGCGGTCGGGGAGTCGCCGTCGCGGTGGGAAGTTTCTCTTCCTTCTTCTTTTTCTTGGGAAACCGTAAGCCAGGCGGACATTCGCCAGCGCTGCTGTCGGTGAGGGCGCCGCCTGATCGCTGATTATTGCCAAGGCCGTCGGCGCGGGTGATACAGCCTCTTAGCTGCACAGCGCCATCGAAATTGATGAGGTAATCGAAATCTGTGTTGCCCTGGAAGATGCCGTTGGTGATGCTTAACAAGGCGCCGCCAGTCCCGACGCTAATAACTTCTGGGCCAATACCTCTGCCGCGGTTGTTCAAGAACTGCACATTCTGCAAATAGGCTTGCCCGCCTGCGTTCACGGACAACACCCTAGTGCCGCGATTATTGTCTCTGAAAATGACGTTTCGAGCGTTAAGACGACCAGCATTCACATTAATCACCGAGAAAGCGCTGGCGCCGGCCTGGCGGATGGTCACATCGTTCAGATTTAAGACGGTGCTGGCCTCGCCGACGTATATGGCAGCACCCTGGTCTGCAGGCCCAATGATGCTGTGTCCGTTGCCATTGATGGTGAAAGCGCTTGATGAAAAATACAAAAAGGGAGAGCCAATTTGGACGGCCCAGCTGTTAAATACACAGTCGGCGGTCATATTGAACTCGGTCACCGTCGCCGCTGAAGTGAACTCGGCATAAGATGCTGGCAGGCCGCAGGGCGCCATGACGGTCGGATTGGTCAGCCGCGGCGGTAGCGTGGGGATTGGGGTCTGGCTTGCGACTGGAACGGCGATGAAGAGGATCAGGAATAAACAGCAGAGCAGAGCGTTCCTAATCAGAAAATGCGGGGGGGGGGGGGGGGGGATATCTCTCTGATATTTCATATTCATTTTGGCACGCTCCTTACTAAGATTCAATCAATAAAAGCAAGTATATCCAAAGCGGCGGCCTTTGTCAAATAGAAAATTGCCGAACCGTCCCTTTAACAGCGGGCATTTTGCCGATAGTATGGAAAACGCTATGATTACGCTCATCGCAACTGTCCTCAACGAGAGCGGCAGCATCCGTCATCTGATGGAATCCATCAAAAGGCAGGCGCGCCAGCCCGACGAGATTGTGATTGTCGATGGCGGCAGTCAGGATGACACCTTGGCCATCATGCAAAGTTACCGCGCGCAGCTTCCCCTGCGTCTGCTGGTGGTCGAAGGCTGCAATATCAGTCAGGGACGCAACCATGCGCTGGCGGCGGCGCGGGGAGATATTATCGCCGTGACCGATGCTGGCGTGCGCTTGGCTGATGACTGGCTGGAAAACATCACTCGGCCGCTGCTTGACCGGCCCGATCTGAACGGAGTCGGTGGTTTTTTTCAGGCCGACCCGCAGACGGCCTTTGAAGCGGCGCTCGGCGCGGCCACACTGCCATTGGAAAATGAGATCAATCCGCAAGCCTTTCTGCCCAGCAGTCGCAGCGCGGCCTTCCGCAAAAGGGCCGCCCAAGCCGTCGGCGGCTATCCCGAATGGCTGGATTTTTGCGAAGATCTGGTCTTTGACATCCGTCTGCGCGCCCAGGCCGGGCCTTTTGCTTTTGCGCCGAATGCGCTGGTTTATTTTCGGCCGCGGCGGTCATTGGCGGCCTTTTGGCGGCAATACTTTTTCTATGCCCGCGGCGACGGCAAAGCGCGGCTTTGGGACAAACGGCATCTCATCCGCTATACCGTCTATCTGCTGCTGACGCCGCTCATCTTTTTGATGGGTTTGCTGTTCAGCCCGCTGTTCTGGTCATTGTACGCGCTGGGCGGCGCGGTTTATCTGTGGCGGCCCTATCGGCGGCTGCCCTTTGTCATGCGCCGACTCCCGCGGCCTTCAGCCTCGACCTGGCTGTACTGCGTTTTGATGATTCCAGTTATCCGCTTGGCTGGTGACGCCGCCAAAATGCTGGGCTATCCCGTGGGTCGGCATTGGCGTCTGAAACATCGTCCCCCTGACTGGCGGCTGTGATATACTGGCAGGCAGATGAGACTGTTCTATGGCGACTGGCATGATGAATGAAAACGAGATGAGCGAGTGGGTAGGCCTGCGCCGCGCCGCCGATATCTTGGGCGTGCATCCAGCGACCGTCCGCAACTGGGCCGACCGCGGCAAACTGCCCTTTCGCCGCACCGCCGGCCAGCACCGCCGTTTCAGCATCCGCGATTTGCGCCATTATGCCCAAACACAGGGCGACATTCGGCCAATGGAATTGCAGATCATCCTTCAAAACGCCTTGGGCCAAGCGCGCATGCAGGTCGGCAGTCAGCAGATGGAGCAGGCCGCCTGGTACATCGCCATGAGCAGCGCCAGCAAACAGCGCATGAGCGAACAGGGCCGGCGGTCGCTGGAAGCCATTCGCGCCTACGTCGCCGCCCCCGATGAAGGCCTTTCGGCGGCCATCGCCTTGGGCAAAGACTACGCCGACCATCTGATCCAAGACGGCCTTTCCCTCTCACAAGCCCTGCGCGGCTTCTTCTACTTTAGCGATTTCGTCCTCGATTCCATCCTCACCTGGCGCGAACTGCCCCATCATTCCCCCGAATGGTCGGCGCTGCTCCGTCAAGTCAAGGTCTTCACCCATACCATGCTGCTGTCCATTGTTGAGCGCTATGAAGCGGACTAGGAAAACGCAGTGGGTGGCTTTGGGACTCGTGCCGCATCTGGGCGCCAAGACACTGCAAAATCTGCGCGGCCGCTTTGACGATGACTTGGGCGCGGCGCTTGCGGCCGATGAGGCCAAACTGCTAGAGGTTCCTGGCGTCGGGGTTAAAATCGCCCGCGGCATCGCCGGCATCGACCTGGCCGAGACGGCGCGGGACATTTCAATTTGGGAAAAACAGGGCATAAAGGTTTTGACGCCGCTTGATAAGGAGCTTTATCCGTCGCCATTGCGGGGCATCCCCGATTATCCACTGGTCTTGTTCGTGCGGGGAGAATGGCATCCTGGCCTGTGGCGCGGGGCCATGGCGATTGTCGGCACGCGCACTCCGTCGCCAAAAGCCGAATCCATCACCTGGCGGCTGGCGGCCAATATGGCGCGTGATGGCCGCGCGGTCATCAGCGGCCTGGCTTTGGGGATCGACGCCGCGGCCCATGACGGCGCTATGCGGGCCGGCGGCGCGAGTCTGGCTGTTTTGGGCAGCGGCCTGCTTCATGTCTATCCACCGCAAAACGAAGACATCGCCAAACGATTGCGGCAGTCCGGCGCCCTGATCAGCGAAGTCCGACCAGACCTGTCGACCAATGCCCAGCGATTGGTTTCGCGCAACCGCATCATCAGCGCGATGAGTTCAGAAGTGACGGTAGTCGAATCGGATGAAGACGGCGGCGCCATGCACGCGGCCCGTTTTGCCCGCGAACAGGCGCGTCCGATCTATGCCTGCGATCTGCCGGCGGCCGGCAATCAAATGCTGATTCAGCAGGGCGCCAAGGTGATGTCAGACAATTCGGACTTCAATTCCCTCGCCGCGCCATAGCTCTTTATCATCTTTTCTCTGTGGTAAAGCCTTCGCCGCGGTTTATGGCGCAATAATGAACTTCGCGCAGAACATTTGACATACAAACAGATGTTCGCTATACTATAAAAAAATGAGGTCAGGCAGTCTGGCAGAAGGGGAATGAGCCATGAAGAGTTTCAGAAAACTGTCCCGCCGTCAGCAGAGCATGATGAGGTTCATGTTCCGCTATAGGAAAGCGCGGGGCTATCCGCCAAGCATCCGCGAGATCGGCGAGGCTTGCGGCATCGCATCGACGTCGGTCGTCAATTACAATTTGAACAAGCTGGTCGACGCCGGCTATCTGGAGCGTTCGGGCAAAGTGTCGCGCGGCCTGCGTATTGTTGGGCCGATCCCTGGCCTGTCGCCGCCGCGCCGCGTGGCCGCCGAACCCGACGTGAACCGTATCCCGCTGGTCGGCCGAATCGCCGCCGGCGAGCCGATCTCACTGCCCGACGACAGCGGCCATCACATCGACGAAGACGATTTCTTCCCAGTGCCGACCGCGCTGCTGCATGGCTATGACGAAGCCGAAGTTTTCGCGCTGACGGTGCATGGCGATTCGATGGTCGATTCGATGATTCAGGATGGCGACGTTGTCATTCTTCGCAAGCAAAGCACCGCCAACAACGGTGAGATGGTCGCCGCCTGGCTGCTGGAAGACAATGAGACCACGCTCAAGCATTTCTATTGGGAAGCGGACGCCATTCGCCTGGAGCCGGCCAACCCGTCCTATGAGCCGATCTACGTTCATCCAGCCAACTGCGAGATCAAGGGCAAGGTGCTTTCGGTTATCCGCAGCATCCGTTGACGCGAACTAAGATGAGGAGGCCGGCAATGGGGGATGGCTGTTCAGTTCATCGAGCGCGCTGGCGCACAGACGGCCGCCGCCGGCCGCCATCCATTGATTGAGGGTATCGCTTTCGGTTTGGCCGGTGATGGCATCGCTGTACATCCCCACCCCCCAGCGATAATAGCGTTGGGTTTCTGGCCGCCAGCTGTGCATGGGCTGGTCGATTACTGATGGCCCGCCGTTGTAACAGGCCAGCGCCGCGCCAATAACGCCGTCGGCCGCCTGATGACAGTAATTCAAAAACAGGCCGCCGCGCTTGGCATTGGTGTCGGGGTCAAGCATGTCCTCATCATCGTCAAAATGAAAGGGCATCACCTGGAACAGGCCGCGGGCCCCGGCGCCGCTGACGGCCTTGGGATGGCCGCAGGATTCGATCTGCATCACCGTCGCCAGCAGCTGCGGCTCGACCTCATACATGTCGGCCCATTCGCTGATTTTGCCCGACCAATAATGAACCGAGGGCGCGAAGAAATCGGCAATTTCACCCCTGGACGGCGGCGGATTTGGCCATAAGGCGCGCTCGGCCAGCCGCATCGCATCATCGCCCGTCGCCAGAATCAGCAGCAGCGCCATAGCCACCAGCAGCCACAGCGGCGCATAATAGACCTCGCCCTGTTTGACCAGCAGACGGCCGCCGCGCAGCTGTTTTCGCATCGCGGTGAAGCCACGGCGCAGGGTTTGACGAATGAACTGGCGCATTGTTTGAACCATGAAATCTGCCTGTGCTGCGTCATTTTTAGGATAGGCTGTCTCTTCGCCGCCTGTCAAGACTCCGCTTTTCTGCTATACTGCGGGGCGAATTAGCCCCAAGAGGCCAGCGCTGTGACCAAGCTGCCATTCCGCCAACGACTGCGACAGGGCCGGCCGATGCTGGGCGATGGCGCGATGGGCACCATGCTTCATCAGCAGTCCCATGCCGGCGCCGATGTCTGCTTTGACGCGCTCAATGTGGAAGCGCCGCAGACGGTGCTTTCGATCCATGAGGCCTACCTGGCGGCCGGGGCGGATTTGATTGAGACCAACACCTTTGCGCCAACCGATTCAAGCTGGCCGCGGCTGGACGCGCCGACCAGGTTGAGCTTTACAATCGCCGCGCCGTGGCCCTGGCCCGTCAGGCCATCGCCGACAAAAATGACATCTACTTGGCTGGATCGGTGGGGCCGCTGGGGGTTGGCATCTATCCTTATGGGCGCATCTCGCCGGCCGACGCGCGCGCCGCCTATCATCAGCAGCTTTCCCATCTGGTTGCGACCGGCGTGGACGTCATCCAATTCGAGACCTTTAACGAACACAAGGAACTGCTGCTGGCTGTCGAGGTTTTGCGCTCAATTTCAGCCGATATGCCGATTATCGCCCAGGCGACTTTTTATCAGGAGCGGCTGACTTATGCCGGTTATCCGCCGGCGCGGGTCGCCAGCGATCTCTACAAGGCGAATGTGGACGTCATCGGCGTCAACTGTGGCAGCGGCCCGGCCGGCATTGCCGAAGTCCTGCGTCAGATGCGCCATGCCATTCCCGATGCCCTCTTTTCGGCCATGCCCAACGCTGGCTTTCCCGAAGTCATCGGCGGACGGATTCTTTACCCGGCGACGGCCGAATACTTTGGCGATTATGCCGTTGCATTGGCGCAGATGGGCGCGGTTTTGATCGGCGGCTGCTGCGGCACACGGCCAGCGCATATCCAAGCCATGCGGGCCGCCCTGGACAAAACGTCGCCGCGCGTCATCGAGCTTGATGTCAGCGAAATCCCAGCCGAAGAAGAGACGCTGGCCGCCGACCGGCCGACTGAACTGGCCGAGCGGTTGGCCGATGGCCTGTTCACGGTGACCGTGGAGATGGCGCCGCCGCGCAGCTATCGCACCGACAAACTGCTCCGTTCAGCGCGTCTGCTGCGCGCGGCCGGGACGGATCTCATCAATGTTGCCGACACGCCAGCGGCCCGCATGAAAATGAGCGCCTGGGCGGTGGCGCATCTGCTGCAATCACAGCTTGGCATCGAAACTGTCCTGCACTTTCCGACCCGCGGCCGCAATATGCTGCGCGTGCAGGGCGATTTGCTGGCCTCTCATGCGCTGGGCCTGCGGAATCTCTTCGTGGTCATGGGCGACCCCACACGCATCGGAGATTATCCCGACGCCAGCGATGCCTATGATGTGGCGCCTTCAGGGCTGATTGACGTCATCAAACGCGGCATGAACCAAGGACAGGACATGGCCGGTCACAGCATCGGCCAGCCCAGCAGTTTCACCGTCGGCTGCGCTTTGAACATGGCCGCCGATGATATCGACCGCGAAATCCGCATCCTCAAGAAAAAAATAGCGGCCGGCGCCGATTTCGCCCTCGGCCAAGCCATCTTTGAACCCGAACGGATCCAGCGTTTTCATCAGCGTTACACCGAACTTGAGGGCCGTCGCCTGGAACTGCCGGTCTTGATGGCCCTTATGCCGCTGCACAGCCTCAAGCAGGCGCGTTTTCTGCACAACGAAGTCCCTGGCATCATCATTCCAGAGTCGATTTTGGAGCGGATCGCCGCCGCCGAAGATGCCGCCCAGGTCGGCGTCGAGATCGCCAAAGAACTGATCGACCAGATGTCGGACATGATTCAAGGCGCTTACATCATCCCGTCCTTCGGCAATTATGAAGCGGCCGCCGAGGTGATCGCCCATCTCAAGAAGTCGGCGCGGCCAGCTAAAATAACTAGCGCACCGCCATATCCAGCAATTCGCGAAAGCCGTCCAGATTGACTTTTTCGATGACGCTTAGATTGGGCGTTTGGCCATCGCGGGTCAGGCCCTTGACAGGCGGACGATAATCGACCATCAGCTGGCCGCGTGCATAGTGGCCGGCAAGCTCGACGGCGGCATGATAAGCGTTCTGCTCTTCGATCAAATCTGGCTCCAGCAGGACGGCCATCGCCAGCGGGTCGGGAAGCGCATAATAAGCCAGACCATAATCGCGCAGGCGGACGGCGAATGATTCGCTGATTTTTCGCACGAATTCACTGGCGGATGTGCCGCGGCCGCACCAGCTTTCGTACCAGTCCCAAGTCAGGGCATGGGCCAAGGTCGTTTCCCAACTGATTAACTGCGGGAGAGGCTGGCGTCGGCCAAAGGCTTCCAGCACGATTTGGGCGGCTTCAGGGTCGGCATAGAAGTTGAATTCGGCCAGGGCGGTAGTGTTGCCGCGGGCGGCGATTGTCCCGCCCATGATGACCAGACGCTTGATTTTATCGGGCAGACTCGGCTCCAGCCGAACCGCCAGCGCCAGGTTGGTCAGCGGCCCCAAGGCGATGACTTCATAGGTATGCGGCGCTTGATTGATGAGTCGAATCAGGGCCAGCGCGCCGTGTTCGGATTCGACCTGGCGGGCCGAAAGCGGAATGTCGGCATTGCCCAGGCCGTCGTCGCCGTGGACATCGGCCGCATCGACAGGGGACGCCACCAAGGGGACATCGGCCCCGGCGAAAAAAGGGACATCAGCATCGCAGACATCCAGCACGCGCGGGACGTTTTTGGCGACGGCGGCGAGAGGGACATTGCCCGCGGCCATGGTGATGGCGGCGACTTGGGTATGAGAATGCGCCAGGGCCATCAAAATCGCCTGGGCGTCGTCCACGCCGGCGTCAGTGTCGATAATCAGCTTTCGCATCGGCCTTGTCCTCTGGCCTGCTGGGCTTGGGCGCGGCTTAACAGCACGGACTGGTCATCTTCGCTTTCCAGTTCGGCCGGCACCTTGACTTTTTCCTCTTCGAGATAGGTTTTCAGAGCGCCGCTGAACGACTTGACCGGTGATTTGTCGCCATATTGATGACGCAGATCAAGCAGATTGTTCATCAGCCACAGGTACAGATCGCCTTCGGTGCGGGCGGCCTTCCTATCCTTGACCCGCTCTAGCACGCGGTGCTTGCGAATCAGATCAATCGCCGGCTTGTAGACGCTGTGATACCAATGCGCCGTCACCGCCTCGGTCGTCAGAGGATGCCCCTCAATCTGCTCCAGCAGACGTTGATGCAGAAAGATGAAGCCCATCAGTTCATGGTAGCGCGACGGAAGAGTCAGTTCAATCGATTCATGGCCAGGGACGGCGCGTGAAAGACTGGTCTCTTCCAGGAAATCGGCGTAGGCTTTGGCGGATTCGATCTGCTGGCTGCTCATGCCCGGCCGAAAAGGCACCGTCGTTGGCAGTTCGATAACGTGGGCCTCAATCGTCTTGCTGCCCAATTCCCGCGCCACCGAAACCCGATGATTGCCATCGCGCACAAAGTAGACGTCGCCAACCTTATACAGTTCAATCGGCGGCAGGCCGACCATGCTGTTGGCGACGGCGTAGACCTTGCTCCAGCGCTCCTTCATATCGTTGCTTTTGGGCAGGAAACGGGCCGTGAAATCCTTGTAGCGGCCGACGCTGCCAGCGATTTGATCCAGCGGAACATCATGGACGCCGCGGTAATGCTCCTCGTGCAGGTGCAAACGGGTGCGAACCTTGTCGAAGTTCATCAGTTCGCGGTGCTTGCCGGTCATGTGATGCAGGATTTCCTGCCAGAAGGCCTTGCTGCGGACGCTCTGAAATTTGCTGATGCCTTCAGCGTATTTGTGGTGAAATGTGTTATCCTCTGTCATTGCCGTTCTCTTTCCATCTATGTCGATTTGCCATTGGTAATAAGGCAGCAATGTTTTGGACTAGCTTTACTGTACCACATCTGTGACAGGCCAAGTTCGCGCAGTTGGCGATGATGAAAAAGACAAGCGATAAAATGACAGCTTCATGTGAGGTTTTGACAGGATGAAGGGCGCGTTTCTTACCTGAAAAGACGTCTGACTTGCGGGGACTGGGGATAAGATGAATCAGGCCGCGCGGCGCCGTCTGAATCAGATAAACCAGGCTTTCTATGCGGCGGCCGCCAGTGAATTCGATGCCACGCGCGGCCGGGCCTGGCCGGGCTGGGAACGTCTGCTGGACTGCATTCAGCGGCCGATTCGCTCACTGCTGGATGTCGGCTGCGGCAATGGACGTTTCGCGCTTTTTTTGGCCGAACGTCAATCACAGCCCTTGACCTACTGCGGCGTCGACAGCAATCAACAGCTGCTTGATGCGGCGCGGCGGCGGCTGGCCGGACATCCCCATGTGCAGGTTCAGCTTATCGAGCGGGATGTCATCTGGGAGGATTTTCCCGCGCAGTCAGTCGATTTGGTGGCGCTGTTTGGCCTGATTCATCATGTGCCGGGCAGCGATGAGCGGCTGGATTTTATGGCGCGGCTGGCCGAACGCGTGGCGGCCGGCGGCTTTCTCGCATTCACCGCCTGGCGTTTTGTTGAGCAGGAGCGTTTTCGGCGGCGCATCGTCGACTGGGATGATGACATAACCGTCGAAAAACACGATTACCTGCTCGACTGGCGGCGCGGCGGTCGATTCTTGCGCTATTGTCACTATGTCGACGATGAGGAGCATGCCCGGCTTGTTGAGGCGGCCGGGCTGAATGTCCTGGCGGATTATCGGGCTGACGGCGCCAGCGGCGACCTCAACCGCTACACGATTTTACAGCGGGCAGAGTAAGGCCAGATGCGCCCCACCCTACCCGAATTGCCGAATCCTAGCAGTTGCCCCGCGCCAGAATATAGGGGGCGGCCGCATGGAGATTGTTGTTTTCGTTCGACTCGGGAACTTGATTGTTGGCGTCGAGCCGCAGATTGATGTGGTGAAGCTCGTTGTAATAGGTGCTGGTCGTGAGATGCCCGAACACCCCCTCCTGCGCGGCGCCGGCGGCCAACGCGCCAAAGCCAATTTCAGTGCTTGTCGGCTGCGCGCCATCGGCCCGCGAGTCCGTTACCCGGATGATCCCGCCCGAAGTCGTCGCCGCCGAGCCAACGTTCCTGACTGTCACCGTGATCCGATAAGCCTGTCCACAGACGGCCGGATGCGGGTTGATTCTGACGTTTTCCATGACCAAATCGGCGTTGGATGAGGCTGGCGCGGGCTGTGGCTGCGCGACTGGCGCGGCGGTTGGAACGATGGGAACCGGTGTCGGCAGCGGCGCCGGCGGTGGCTGGATGCGCTTCAGATTGCTCAAATCCCCTTCGGCGCTGACGATGCCAGGATGGATAAAGCCAGTGCGGCCATTTGCCAATTCGATATAATACCAGCCTGTGCCGCGGCTGCTGATGCCCAGGATCCTCGCCTCTTGGCCGGTCGCCAAGAAACCAGCTATATGATGCTGGGTCGAATCGCCAGCGCGGACATTGCTTTCGTACTGCGCGATCACCCGCGGCGTGGTGTCTTCGGGGGTGGGCGTGGCCTCCGGCGGATCGGGGTCCGCTTCTTCTAGATCAGCCTCTTCTGGATCGGCTTCTGCTTCTGACGGCTCCTCGGCCTCGGCCGCTTCCGCCATATCCGCCTCGTCGTCAGTTTGCAGGAATTCTGGCACATTATTTTCTACCCGTATGGGACTGATCCGAACATATTCGGGCGTTTCGCCGTCGGTATTGATGGTCAGACGCAGTTCGTGCAAGCCATCTCCGGCAGTTTGGGTGTTCCAGAGGCCCAAAACATCGTCGGTGACCGGCTGTGTTTGATGAACGGTGGCCGGGAACCAGGGCGCCTCCTCGTCGGATTCGGTCTCATCAAGGACAAGCGGGCGGAATTGGATGAAGAAGTTTCGCAGATTGTCTAAGGTGACCGTGCCGCGGATCTCCACGCTGTCGCGCACGACATACACCGGCGGCGGGAAGCTGATGTTGGCCTGCGGGTTCACTTCCTCGTCGCTGGCCGGCTCTATGACGCCATCCTGTGCCTGTGCCAAGGGGATGGCCGTCAATAGCGCGATCAGCAGCCATCCAATAAAACGTGCTCGCATCATCTTGTACCTCCTGTGGCTAGTTAAAAGGCGCTGTCTGCTTGCTGTCGTTATCATTATAAATCAAAACGGATTTGTCTACCTGGCATTTGGCGGCATTTTTTTAGTTTGCCTGAATTTGGGGATGTTCACCAGAGGGCGCGCATCGCGGCATTGTCGGCTGGCGGCGGCTGTGGCACAATTTTAGGGACGGTCAAGCAAGGGCGAACGCCAATGGATCTGCGATTTCGTTTGCTGCTGATTAGCCTGGCGGCTGTCGCGGCGGCGGCTGTTTGGACTTTTCCAGCGTGGCGCGGCTATCTGATGGACGCGCGGCGGCAGGAGGCCTTCCCAGGGCTGGCGCTGGATTTGCAGGACGAGTTTTTGGCCCTGCCCGAAGAGGCGCGCGAGTTTCTGCTGGACTTGTACGGCAAGGACGCGGCGATGGCCCTGGAGATGGCGCGGGTGGCGGTTCGCGGCGAGGATGCGGCGCCGGCCAGCGAGCAGGACTGGGACGAGACCGCCAGGGTCTTGGCATCGGGCCGTTTCATCGAGATTGACGCGCTGCACTGGGGCGAAGGCACGGCGACCCTGTATCAGATGGACGATGGTCGGCGCGTTTTGCGCTTTGAAGATTTCGCATCGGCGCGCGGCGGCGAGGTCTATGTCTACCTTTCGCGCGATCCACAGCCGCTCGTCGCCCTTGAAGTTGGGATCGATTATTTGAATCTGGGGCGGCTCAAGGGCAATCGGGGCAGCCAAAATTACCTCCTGCCGATTGGCCAGGATGGCAGCGGCTATCAGTCGGCGGTGATTTTCTGTCGGCAGTTTAACATGGTGATCACCAGCGCGCGGCTGCGCTGAAACAAAAAGCGCCGACCCCCGATGATGAGTCAGGAATCCACAAGACACCCAGACGCATTCCTTAGTGCTGCTGCCGTTAGGCCCTGACACGGTTCGGAAGTTTCTGCCGCAAGGGGCCCGACTCATCACCGCGGGCAAGCGCTCGCATATTGAGTATAATCGCTGGCGCGGCGGACGTCAATATCATAATGCGCGAAGGCCGAAAACAGCCTATAATATGACTGAATTGATGCAAAAGGCGAGTCGATGACTGTATTAGAATTTATGGGGAAACATAAAATCGTGGCGATTGTCCGCCTGGATGATTTGTCGACGGCGCAGCCCATCGTCGCCGCGCTGATGGAAGGCGGCATTCGCATCATCGAATTCACGCTGACGAATCCCGATGCGGTTTCGACGATTGCCTTGATGCGCCAATTCGCCGGCGATTCAGCGGCCATCGGCGCTGGTTCAGTCATCACAGCCGAACAGGTGCGGGCGGTGGCTAACGCTGGAGCGCAGTTTGTCGTTTCGCCAGTGAGCAAAGCAGAGGTTATTCATGCCTGCGCCGCGCTGGATTTGCCGGCCATGCCTGGCGCTTTCACCCCCACAGAGATTCAGCAGGCTTGGGAATGGGGGGCGAGCGCGGTCAAAGTTTTTCCAGCGAATCATCTAGGCCGCGGCTACATCAAGAATCTACTGGCTCCCCTGCCCCATCTGCGTTTAATGCCGACCGGCGGCGTGCGCGTCGATAACATCCGCGGCTTCCTGGATGATGGGGCTTTCGCGGTGGGGGTCGGCTCGGCGCTGATTAACCATGAGGCCGTCGCCGGCCGCGATTGGGACAAGCTGCGCCGCCACGCCCGGCAATTCGTCGACCGGCTGGCCTGAAGTCAAATGCGCGGGCGCAATGTTTGACGATATTCGCGCGGCATTCTCATTCCTGACCATCCTGCCGCTTCCCTTCCCGACTGGACGCAAGGCTGGCTGGTCGCTGGGCTGGTATCCACTGGTCGGCTTGTTCATCGGAGCGCTGCTGGTCAAGACAGCGGAATTAGCCCCCTTCAGCCCTGATGTGACGGCGTTCTTCATCCTGCTCATCTGGGTCTTGATTACTGGCGGATTGCATCTGGACGGCTTTGGCGACAGCTGCGATGGTTTGCTGACGACTGCCGCGCCGCAGCGCCGTCTGGAGATTATGAAAGATCCGCGGGTCGGCAGCTGGGCGGCCATCGGATTAAGCCTGCTGTTATTGGGCAAGTGGCTGGCGATTCGGTCGGTTGATTTTGACCTGCTGCTTTTGCCGCCGATGCTGGGACGCTGGGCAATGACGCTGACGGCCTACCATTTTCCCTATGCGCGCCAATCGGGCTTGGGCGGTTTCTTCCGCGATGGACTGGGCCGGCGGCAGCTTGTCATCGCATCCAGCATCGTCTGTCTGGCTGTTATGAAGCTGAATGCCGCGCCTTTGTGGCTGCTGGCTTTTGGCTTCGCGATGATATTTGGCCGATGGGCATCCAATCGACTGGGCGGCGGCCTCCCTGGCGATGTCTACGGCGCTGTCTGTGAACTGACCGAGATAGTGTGCCTGCTGGCAATGGGCCTTGTTTATGGCTAGAAAGCTCATCTTTTTATTGGGCGGCGCCCGCAGTGGCAAGAGTCGCTATGCCGAACAATGGGCCAAAGCGCATGGCGGCCAGGTTTTGTATGTGGCGACGGCGACGGCCCTCGACGAGGATATGCGAGAGCGAATTGCCGCGCATCAAGCCGAACGTCCAGCGCAATGGCACACACTGGAAGCGCCGCATCAGACTCATCAGCGCATCGCTGACTGCCGCTTCCCATACGATACCCTGCTGCTGGACTGCCTTACGCTTTTGACCAGCAATGTCCTGCTGCAATGCCCCGAATCAGTGACGCCAAGCGAAGCCAGCCGCGCCATTCTCGCTCAAATCGACGGCTTGCTTGAGGTCTATCGGCGGTCGGAAGCCGCG
Source organism: Phototrophicaceae bacterium (assembly GCA_965243795.1). Classification (GTDB taxonomy): domain Bacteria; phylum Chloroflexota; class Anaerolineae; order Aggregatilineales; family Phototrophicaceae; genus UBA6055. Next base: position 438,007 of record OZ251576.1, read on the forward strand.
TGGCTGGTAGTGAGCAACGAGGTTGGCATGGGGGTTGTCCCGCCGTCCAGACTTGGACGCGTCTTTCGGGATATGCTTGGACGCGCCAATCAGCGACTCGCTCAAGAGGCTGACGAAGTTCTGCTGCTGGTGGCTGGCTTGCCATGGAAACTGAAATAAGGTCGACGATGATGACCGACTTCGGTTTTACCGCCGTCCCTTTTCCTCATCTATTATTCGCTGGGCAACGCGAAACACCTCTACTGGATCAACCTCTGTGGTGTTTTTGCCTTTTTCTGTAAGCTCCCAGAACCCGCGTTTTGGATTTTCTATGAGTCCGTATCTTTTTAAGTAAGTTCGTATCCAGCCTAAGCGAAGATACGCCACTTCGCTTTGCTCATCTGTCAGGTTCAGTATTTTCACAACTTCGCTGTGGATTTCCTGGTTCGTTCCTGAACCACCCAGATTACGCAAAGCCTTCAACATCGGATTGTACAATTTGTCAAAAGATGGAGTGAGCGCCATTGTTTTCTCCTTGTCGCTATCAGAAAATGATTTTACCGCGCTTATATCCGCTCAAACCACTCGCGGTCGATGATAACCTGCTTAACAACGACTTCTTTCGTCTTGACGCCCAGCGACAGTTCCTTGAGCTTGTCGATCAGCTGTTCGCCGTCGATCAGGTCAATGTCAGGAACGCCGTCGCGGGTCGCTTCTCTTTTGGCGGCCTGCGTAAAATAGCCGGTAGTGACAATAAGCCCTCTGTCGGTCCTGCCCGTCATCGCCCCGCGAAAATCGCGCACTGTCCCCGCGCCAATCGAGCCTTTGTACCGCTTGCATTGAAACAGCATCCGAAACGAAAGGAAGCCGCCAATACGGATAATGCCAATGCCATCAATGCCGCCATCGCCGCTGCGCCCAGTCACATCGACCTGATAAAATCCATCTTCGCGCAATACCCGCTGAAATAGCCGTTCAAATGCTGACGGATCCATTCCTAGTAGAACAGCGTATAATTCTTCTCGCCATTTCGAGTCATCATCCACATCAGTCACGTCTTCAGCAAGCAAACTATCATCCACAGCTTCAGGCCGTGACGACGAATCGCTTTGTTTCCGCGCCCTTTCCTCTTTGACCGACTTGGGTTTCTGCCAGACCTTCCAGAGTTCAGCGTGATCAAGTTCTTTGGTCTGCATACCCTCGGCAGTGAGCGACCATACACCGCGCCTGGAATTTTCCAGCAGGCCATATTTCCTTAGCCCCGTTCGCGCGAATCCGAGACGAAATTCAAGCTCGGTTTCGCTGGCGCCCTCCTTGACCGGCAATTCCACGATTTCATCAGCGAGGTCTAACAGCTTGACGACCTTGTCATGTATTTCGCGGTTCGTGCCAGAGCCGCCTAGATGGTGCAGCGCTTCCAGAACTGCGCCGCTCAAGTCCAGTTCATGGCGAATTTTTCTCCTTAGTTCAGCAATATCAGACATGGCATTCTCCTGTACGCTAAATCACTCATCAAAAAACGATTTTACCGCGCGCCAAGACTGGTGGCAAGCCTTATATCCGATCAAACCACTCGCGGTCAATCATCACCCGCTCGACGACGACCCGCTCGGTTTTGACGCCCAGCGACAGTTCCTTGAGCTTGTCGATTAGCTGTTCGCCGTCAATCAAATCAATGTCAGAGGCGCCGCCGCGGCCAGCTTCGCGAACGGCTTCTTGGGTAAAACTGCCAGTGGTGACCAGCACGCCTTTATGCGCTCCCCCCACCTCGACCGCCCGGCGGAAATCCTGCACTTCATCCGCGCTGATGAGTCGACTGCCGCGGATACAGCGAAAGGACACGCGCAGTGACAAAAATCCGCCGCTTTCCATCATGCCCTCGATCATGTCATCGCCGCTGCGCCCAGTCACATCGACCGCCTCAATGCCGTCCTTGCGAAAGATACGGAGGAAGAAACGTTCAAAGGCCGCCGGCGACATCCCATGAAGCAAGCCCGACAGTTCATCGCGCCATCCCGACAGACTGGCGATGAGGTCTTGGGCATCAACTAAGGGAAGCGCTTTTTCTGGCGGCTTTCCATTATCAGGCAAGGCATCGTTCTCCCGCTGTTCCTTTCGTTCCTGCGCTCGTTCCTCTTTAACCATTTGCTGTACAGTTCGCACCAGCTTTTTCGGGTCAATCTCGTCGGTGTTTCTGCCTTCTTCTGTAAGCGCCCATACCGCGCGGCTTGGATTTTCCAGCAGACCGGCTCTTTTCAGATTGCTTCTTACCCAGCTTATGCGATCTTTAAGCACCGCCCGCTGTTCGTCAGTGAGATTCATAACTTTTATAACCTCACTGCTGATTTCTTGATTCGTTCCCGAACCATCCAGATTACGCAAAGCCTGCAAAATCGGGTTGTACAAATCATTCATGCGTAGAACAGTCATAACATATTCTCCTTAACTATCGACAATCGACAGCGATTTTACCATTGAATTGGCTCGACCGCATAGAATCAGGAAACGCCTAAGACGTCCCAAAGAAATAGACTTCGAGGATATCGCGCGTGATGGGCGCGGCGACCAGCGAACCTTCGCCAGCGTTTTCCACCAGCGTCACCACCACGATTTGCGGGTCTTTGGCTGGGGCATAAGCCACAAACCAGCTATGCGGCGGCACATCCTCGCCGGGCACCTGCGCCGTGCCGGTCTTGCCGCAGACGCCGATGTCCAGCAGAGGCGAACGGCTGAATGGATAGGCGGCCGTGCCGACCGGGCTGCCCACCACATCGCACAGTCCCGCTTGAACAATCGTCAGATGATCGGCGGCGATTCCAGTATCAAGCATGACATCGCGCCTGGCCGCCGACGTGCGCTGATCGAGGAGGCCGCGCTCGCGGACAAGCTGCGGCCGCAAAATATAGCCGCCATTCGCCACAGCCGCATACATCCGCGCCATTTGCAGCGGCGTCGCCTGCATCTCGCCCTGGCCAATCGACAGGTTGATAGCAAAGGCATAAGACCAAGTCCCGCCGGTGGTTTGCAGCACATTGTCCGGCGTGGGGATATACCCGCTGCTTTCGTCGATGGCGGTGATGCCCGTCGGCGCGCCCAAGCCCAGCTTGATGGCATAGGCCGGCAGCAGATCAGGATCATAGCCGTTGAGACGAAAGCCAACTTCATAAAAAAACGGATTGCAGCTGTTGGTCAGGGCGGTTCGCGCCGTCATAGGGCCATGCCCGCCAGGCAGCCAGTCATAAAGCACATCATAGCCGTTCGTCCAGCTGCCAGAGCAGAAATAGCGGGTCGTCTCATCATACACGCCGCTGTCCAAGGCGGCCACCGCGCTTATCGCTTTCATAATCGAGCCGGTCGCATAAACACCCTGCGCTGGACGGTTGATCTGCGGACGGCGTTCATCCTGCGCCAGCTGCGCCAGCACGGCATCAGCCACTTCGCGCCCCACCGCCGGAAAGGGATTCTGCACATTGCCCTCAAAGGAAGGATAGCTGACCATCGCCAGAATGCCGCCCTGGTTGACGTCCATAACGACCACGGCCGCCCCGTTTGAGGTCTTGCCCCAGCCGCCGCGGTTGAGACGATAAGCCCCCTCCAGCAGGTCGTGTATCTGCTCCTGAAAATCGGCGTCAATCGTCAGCCAGACGCTTTCTGGAATCTGTGAGCGGACTTCGGCCAAGACGCGCAGCTGCGCCCCAGCCGCCGATACCAGCGTCAGTCTTCCGCCCGGCCGCCCAGCTAGGACATCGTTCCAACTGGCTTCGATGCCGGCCTGGCCGATGATGGTCTCGGCGTTGTAGCCTATCGCTTCGAGTTCGGGGACTTGGGCTTGGCTGGGATAGCCGACATGCCCGATAATGTGCGGCATCAGCGGGCCGCGCAGATAGCGGCGGGTGGACTGCTGGCGGAATTCGGCCTGGCACAGTTCCTCCACCTGCTGGCTGTATTCGATGAAAACCGACGGCTCCATGATGCCGGCATCAACCTGCCAATGCGCCAGCGAACGTGTGTCAAACAGGTCGACGATTTCGTCCAGAGATTTGTCCACCGTCTGCGCCAAAATCTGAAAACAGGCGGGGCGGTCGGGGATGGTTTCATTGCTGACAAACACTCGCACCACGCGGCCGTTCTGATCGGCCAGAGTGCGGCCATGGCGGTCATAAATGTTGGCGCGGCTGGGAATTTGCGGATCAAACACCAACTGGGCGCCGTTGCCCATTTCAGCAAAAATATCGGCCAGCGACCAGGCGACGCGCCATTGCCCCGTTTGCGGATCCATCGCCAGACGCAGCTGCCGGGCATCATCGACAAAAGAGCCGAGCGCGCGGGTATGAAAGGTCATCTGATACTGGAAGACCAGCGTCAGGCCATCGCGGAAGAGCGTCTGCGCCTTGTAGGCCATGTCCTTCAGAGTCATCGTGTTTTGGACATTTTCATACAGAGCGCGGAAAGCGGCCAAAGAGATGGATTCCTGGCTGTGGAAGGTCAGCAGGCGGTGCATGTCCTCAAAGTTCTGCGCTTGCCAGGCCTCAAGATAGCGGCGGGCGATTGATTCAGCGGCTTCCAGGTCGGTTGTCGATGTCGAGGTCGGCGGCGCGGTTGGCATCGACGGGCTTTGCGCGGCCGGCGAACGGCATCCGACCAGCGCGATGAGGACAAAAAAACAGCACATTCCGAACCGACGCGCCATAACCCGCTTCCCAAATCATTCAGGCAATCGGCGCCATGTGAATCACCGTCACCCCGGCGCCGCCTTCGTTATGCCGCCCTGGCGTCACCTTGCTGACCAGGCTGTGATGATTCAAATACTGACGCACGGCCTGCCGCAGACGTCCAGTGCCTTTGCCATGCACAATCCGGCCAAAGGGCAAGCCAGCCGTATAAGCCGCATTAACATAGCGGTCGAGAATCTCCAGAGCCTCTTCGACTCGCCGGCCGCGAATGTCAAGCTCCATGCCCGGCGATTCAGCTGGAGGCGGCAGGACGTCGGCTGGCTCATACTGACGGGCATGGCCGCGGGCTTCGGCGCGTATTTCACTGCGGCTGCGCTTTCGCATATCGCGGTATTTGGCTCGCACCCGCAGCGCGCCGACCTGCACCTGCGCGTCCTTGTCGTCCAATTCGGCTATGACACCCTCGGCATTGAGCGCATCCAAAAAGACCGTGTCACCCACGCGCGGCAGCCAATCCACATCCTCAAGCTGCTCGACTTCTTCGGCGTCATCAAGAGGCGAATTTGTCCAGCTGGTCATCTTTTCGGCGACGGCCTGCAAAGCGTTCAGGGTCTCGGCCGGCATCCCAGCCGAACGCAGTTCATGGCGCATCTTCCGCAGTTCTCGATTGAAATCGGCCAGGTCTTCTTGGGCATGGCGGCGGGCGGCCCGAATCACATCGCGGCGCTCGTCTTCGATTTGATCAAGTCGGGCCTGCAGGGCATCGCGCTTGTCGGTCAGCTGCGCTTGCAGATGATTAATCTCGTCGTGCTGGGCGCGGATCTCGGCGCGGGTGCGCTGAATTTCGTCCAGCAGATCTTCGGCGGCCAATTCTTCAGTGGCGACCAGGCTGCGCGCGTCGCGGATAATATCCTTGTCCAGACCCAGCCGTTCGGCAATCGCCAAGGCATTGGAGCGGCCTGGCAGGCCCAAGATCAAGCGATAAGTGGGGCGCAGTGTCTCTAAGTCAAACTCGACGCTGGCATTCCGCACCCCGGACGTCTCGACTGCATAGACTTTGAGTTCGGGATGATGAGTCGTTACCAGACTGGTCGCTCCCTTGTTCTTCAGGCAGTTGAGCAGGGCCCGCGCCAGAGCAGAGCCTTCGGCTGGATCGGTGCCGGCGCCAAGCTCGTCCAGGATAACCAGCGAATGACGGTCGCATTGTCCCAGAATGTCGATGATGTTGGTCATGTGCGATGAAAATGTGGAAAGCGACTGTTCGATGCTCTGCTCATCGCCAATATCGGCAAAGATGCCCTGAAAGACAGGTATGGCGGCCTCATCGGCCGGCACATGCAGGCCGCACTGCGCCATCAGCGTCAGCAGCCCGACGGTTTTGAGCGCGACCGTCTTGCCGCCGGTGTTTGGGCCAGTGATGACCAGCGCGCGCGTATCGTCATCAAAGCGCAAGTCGAGCGGAACGACATGACCAGCCAGCAGAGGATGACGCGCCGCTTTCAGATGGAGGTCAGGGTTTTGACGAACGGACATCATCTTGGGCTGAATAGCGCGGTGTTCAAGGGCATAGCGGGCTTTGGCGAAAGTCAGGTCGAGATAGCCAAGCAGCTGCACCGTCCGTACAATCCGCCCGCTTTCCGCCGCGGCCTCGGCAGTCAAATCAGCCAGAATCCGCCTGATTTCCTTCTGCTCATCAATCTGCAATTCACGCCATTTGTTGTTGAGTTCGACAGTCTCCAGCGGCTCGATAAACAGCGTTGCCCCCGAAGACGATGAGTCATGCACGATCCCCTTGATTTTGCCCTTGTGTTCGGCTTTCAAAGGGATGACATAACGCCCGTTCCGCATGGTGACGATGGCTTCCTGCAATTTGGGCTGATTGCTTTTGCTGGCGACAATCCGATTCAATCGGCTTTGCAGACGTTCAAAGGCGACCTTCAATTCGCGGCGGATGATGGCCAGTCGGGCGCTGGCAGTGTCCTTGATTTCGGCATTGTCATCCACCGCTTTTTCAATCGAATGCTGAAGCTGCGCGCATTCCTCGATGTCGGCCGCCAGTTCGGCCAACAGTGGAAAGACGCCTTTCATGCGCCCCAGAGTGCGTTTCAGCGTTGAGCCGCGCCGCAGGGTATAGCGAATATCAAGCAGGACGTTCGGCTCGATGATGACCGCCCGCTGGGCCCGAATCACCGCCTCGCGGACATCGCGGGCGCCTTGTAGATTGATAGTGGACTTTTCTTCCAGCAGCGCCACCGCTTCGGCCGTTTCGCGCTGCCAAAGCTGAACCTCCTCGATCTCGGTCGAAGGATACAGTTCAATGGCGAACTCCGCGCCGACGCCAAAGGTCGTATAGCGCGACAGGTCTTGCAGGATTTTATGCAGTTCCAGAGTGACAATCGTTTTTTCGCGTATCATTTTTGGGTTGTTTGATATGCTTATTCGGCGGCGAAACGTTGGTCATTGTATGGCATTCGGCGGCGGATGTCCAGACGGCCAGCGCCGCGCGAATTCATCCAGCGCATCTCGCTGCTCATCAGTCAAATGGACGAAGGGCCGCGCTTTTTTGATCTGCCGCAAAGCTTCCTCGGCCGAAAGTCCAGTGGTCATCAGAAAAGCGGCGGTCAGTGTTGGCGCCCGGCCGACGCCGACGCCGCAATGGATGTAGACCTTGCCGCCGCGCTGAATTTCATCATCGACAAAAGCCGCGCCGCGCATCAGATCAGCCACCGTCGGCGGGGTATTGTCCACCGTCGCCAAATGCAGATGCCGTTCGCCGCCGATGCCCTTGGCCGCGTCGCTGAACTTGGTCTCGCGCAGGTTGACAATCGCTGTGACGCCGCGCGCCTGCATGGCCCGCCAGCCGCGCCGATGGTGCTGGCCGCCAAGAAAAAGCTGCGGCGTAACTTGACTCAATCTCCACAGAGGCGCGCCGCCGATCTTCCGATAAGCCTGGTCGATGAAACGCAGGAGAATAGCCCGCGGGCCGGTGTTCGCCAGGCTAAGGATGCGCTTGTGCGGCGGGCTGGGCTTGACGGTCATGGCTGCCTTTCGCCTTCATTTACCGCATTATAACAGCGTATCAGCGTAAAAATAAGGATATGCAAAAACCAAAACTGCGAACATCGAGTCGCCCCTTCGGCCCATAAACGCAGTATAAAGAACCTGTATAGCATAGAGGCGAAAAGGGTTATGCGCGAAAAAGTTTGTCTTTCGCGCACAAAACGCGCATAAAACCAGCGGCAGGGTGTGGCGGAAAATGTCGGATTATGGCGGATTTTGTCGCAGCATGGCGCGGTGAATATCTCTATATTGACCACTCCCGACTGCGCGCGCTGTGGCAAAAATCCCGCCTTTGTGTTATCCTGCAAATGATATTCAATCAGAGGACAAGTCGATGATGCTGATGGAACGTCTCGCGCGCCTTGCCGAACCCCTGCTGCGCTTGCCGTATGTTCTGCGGACGCGGCGCAATCACGGCCTGGAACATGCCACCATCCACATCCTCGACCAATATCGGCTCTCTGGACGCAGCCACGACAGAGGCTTTGTGCTGATCGGCGACGTCCCCACCGACGAGGTCGAACGCGCCGCGCAGGAGGCTCTGCGGCGTCTCAAGGCCGGCGAACGCAAGCTGGCTGTGCATCCCAACTGCGGCACTAACCTAGTTGCATTCGGCTTCTTGGCGGCGCTGATGGCCTGGCTGGGATTTGGCGGATGCAGTCGGCGGCGCGGCTGGCAGCGTTTTCCCTGGATGATGACCTTGATGATGGGCATCGCTCTGCTTTCAAGGCCGCTGGGCATGGGCCTGCAAAAGCACTTCACGACCGAAGGCGATGTCGGCAATTTGGAACTGGTCAGCGTCACGCTCGAAACAGTGTCCATTCCCTTCAACCGCCGCCAACTGACACTGCACCGCGTTATGACGCGGCAAAGCGAATAACGCCATGAAACCGACGCCCGCCTTTTATATCTTTCATGGCGACGATGACATCCGCCGCGAGCAGGCCTTGGCGAATATGCGCTCGGCAATGGGCGACGACGGCGACCTGAATCGATCTGAATTTGACGGCGCGCTAACCCCTGTGCCGGAGGTATTGGCGGCCGTCAAGTCCTTCCCCTTTCTTTCGGACAAGCGGCTGGTGATTGTCAAGGGACTCATCAGCCACATCACCGGCAAAGGCGCCGGCCAAGCTGGCAAAAAAGCCTGTTCGCGATTGATCGAGGAACTGCCCAGCCTGCCCGATTATGCGCGGCTGGTCATGGTCGAAACGGCGCTGCTTTCGGATAAAAATCGACTGCTTAAGGCCGTTCAGGGCATGGAACGCGGCTATGTCAGCGCATTCAAAAAGCCGCGCAACCTGGCCGCCTGGATCATCAAGCGCGCCAAAACCGAATACGAAGCCGACATCACGCCCCAGGCCGCTCAAGCGCTGGCCAGCGTGGTCGAGGATGACCTGCGCCGCGCCGACAATGAACTCTACAAGCTGGTCTGCTATGTGCATGACGCGCATCCCATCGGCGAGGACGATGTCGCTGTCCTGACGCCCTATGTGCCGCAGGCGAACGTCTTTGAGATGGTCGATGCCTTGGCGGTTGGCGATGGCGAAAGGGCGCTGCGGCTGATTCATCAGACCTTGCATGACAACCCGCGCGATCCTGGCTTTGGCCTGTTCGGGCTGATCGCTCGTCAGTTTCGGCTGCTGCTGATGGTCAAGGATCATCTTAATCGCGGCGGCCAGAGTCAAGAGGCCGCCAAGGCGCTGGGCGTGCATCCTTTTGTCGCCGGCAAAGTCGCGCAACAGTCGCGGGTTTTCACTGTGGCGCAGCTGGATGCCATCCTCAAACGTCTGCAAAAGTATGACCAGGACATGAAAACCGGCCGCATTGACGTCCGTCTGGCGCTGGATTTGCTGGTGACCAGCCTGGCGCGGAAGTGAGATTTTTGCGAGACAAAATTCTAATAGAAATCTTATACACCCCCACAAATGCAGGGAAAACAATCATCCACGCGCCAGCTAGGTTTTCATATCAAGCCCTTCTGCGCCTTGCCCTCGACGCTGACCGTTGTCGGATTGTAACGCTCGGCCCGACGATGCGCGCCATACTGCGGCGGCATATCGACCGACGCGCCGCCAAATAAATCGCCAATCGTCAGAATTTGCAGACGGCGGTATCTCCGGCCCCAGCGCGGCGATTCATAATAACCGGCCGCAAGAGATTCTTTGCTCATCGCCGCCGTCGGTTTTTCCAATGTGATGAAGACACCGATGACCGCCTTTTCGCGTTCAATCGTGCCTTTCAGATCGCGGATGTCGCCCGATTTGACCGCTCCCGACTTGACCTGCACAATCACTTTTCGCGGCTTTTTGCGCCCCTTGTCATCCTCGTCAAAGAAGCTGATGATGCCATCAATGCCCTTGTCGGCGCCTTTTCTGCCCTTGCGCGAACCCGTCGTTCCGCCGACCGGCTTGGCCCGCAGCAGCGACAAGGCCCACCATTCAAACTGATAACGGCCATCATTGGCTGAATCCTGCGCCAAAGCCCGCGCGCCTTCGACCGTCGTCGGCTCGCCAATGACCTCATAATCTTTCCCTGAAACCAGTTCAAACATATCGGCCAGACGATATTTTTGCAGGGAAGTTGCCAAGTGCGTAATGTCAATGCCAATCCAGCGGCGGCCCAGCTTATGGGCAGCGGCATTCGCGGTGCCACAGCCGCAGAACGGATCCAGCACGAGATCGCCTTCGTTTGATGAGGCCAGGATGATCCGTTCCAGCAGCGCCAGTGGCTTTTGCGTGGGATAGCTAAGCCGTTCTTTGGCGTGCGCGCCAAGCGGAGGTATGTCAGCGATTATATCTTGTATGAGGACCCCTTTCGCTTCGTCAAGATAACGTTTTTGCATTGGAACTTTCCCTCGAGTAGGCCAATATACCAGACCCGCTTCGTCCAATAAATCAAGCCTTTTTTGAACAGATAGAGCCGACAAATCCAGTTCAGGATAAGCTGCTTGCAGTGAAGCCATTGACGCTGCCCAGTGTCGTCCTGAAGCTGTTGGGTCAATCCCGCGCCAAGGCTTTCCTGATTCGCCTTGGGACGTTCCAGGTCCGGTTAAAAGGACCAGACCATAAGAGCCTCGCTCATCTTCATAGCGGAAAAAACTCTTGACATATTCTTGGTCATATTTTCGATATACCTTGTTCCATACATAATCATTGCTTTTCGTATAGAACAGGATATTGTCGGAAATTGGGCCCCATTTTTTGGCGCCGCTGTGCGCGCCTGTCCTTTTCCAGGTGATATGGTTTCTAAAGTTTTCAGTGCCGAAGATCGCATCGAGTACGATTTTGAGATAGTGGCTGGCGGTTGGGTCACAGTGCAGATACAGGCTTCCCGTCGGTTTCAGCACGCGATGCAGTTCGACCAGGCGCGCGGTCATCATCACCAGATAAGCCATCATCTGATTGCGCTGGATGAGATTCATCAAGGCCTCAACCGCGGTCGAAACCTGGCTTGGCGCGTGGATAATCAAATCGTCATAGGTTGCTTCGGCTGTTTCGCCCCAATGCCAAGTGTCATCAAAGGCGGTGATTCGGGCTGGGCTGTCGGCGCCGCCTTCTGATTTGAACAGCACATTGTAATTGCGATTACTGTTGAAAGGCGGGTCAAGGTAAATCAGGTCGACGCATTCGTCGGGAAAGTATTCGCGGCTGCGGAGGACGTCGAGATTGTCGCCATAATAGAGTCGGTTTTTCATTTCTGCCCCTAAATAATCCGATTGATGCCATCAAAGGCGGCCGTCTTATAGCATTCCGCCAGCGTCGGATAATTGAAGACCGTATTGATGAAATAATCGACCGTGCTGCCGAAGGCCATCACCGCCTGCCCGATATGAATCAGTTCACTGGCGCCTTCGCCAATGATATGCACCCCCAGCAGCTTGTGATTCTCGCGATGGAAAATCAGCTTGAGCATGCCGATGGTGTCGCCTAGGATCTGCCCGCGCGCGATCTCTTTGTAATAGGCTTTGCCGACTTCGTAGGGGATGCCTTGGCGGGTCAGTTCCTCCTCGCTGGCGCCCACCGTTGAGATTTCGGGAATGGCGTAGATGCCATAAGGAAACAGTTCGGGGAAGCTCTGATGCTCCATTCCGAAAGCGTGCGTCGCCGCCATGCGCCCCTGTTCCATTGAAGTCGACGCCAGGCTGGGGAAGCCGATGACATCGCCGACGGCGTAAATGTTGGGAATATCCGTCTGATAATCATCATTGACCTGGATACGGCCGCGATGATCGGGACGGATGCCGACATTTTCCAGCCCCAGCTTGGCCGTCGCCCCCTGCCGCCCAACCGCGTACAGCGTCATTTCGGTGACGATCTCTTTGCCGCTTTCCAAGCAGGTCTTAACGCCAGTGCCATAACGAGTCTCACAATGACTGATGCTCTTCACCTGTTCGCCCAAACGCAGGGTAACCCGCTGCTGGCGCATGTGATAGACCAGCGAATCCACAATCTCATGATCGATAAAACTCAACAGACGATCCTGTGTTTCGACCAAGGTGACGCGCACGCCCAAGGTGGCGAACATACAAGCGTATTCACAGCCAATCACGCCGCCGCCGACAACGGTCAGCGTCCTCGGCAGATGATCGAGCTTGAGCAGGCCGTCGCTGGTGAAAATCGTCCGGTTGTCAAAGGGAATGCCGGCGGGCTTGACTACGGTTGTGCCGACCGCTATCAGGATGTAGCGCGCAGTCAGTTCGTCCTCGCCTTTTTTGCCGATAAAGTGGAGATGCACCGTGTGCTGATTAACAATCGTGGCCATGCCGGCGAAGAGGTCGACGCCATTGCGATGGAGTTGATGCTTGTTGATTTCAATCTCGTGACGGATGACATGATCCGCCCGCAGCAGCAGGTCGTTCATGGTGATGTGCTGCTTGACCTGATACGACGCGCCATAGATCGAGCGCTGCCGAAAGCCCGAAAGGTGCAGCACAGCCTCGCGCAGGGTCTTGGAGGGGATCGTCCCCGTGTTGACCGAAACGCCGCCGATGAAGGTCTTCTTTTCGATGACGGCCACCCGTTTGCCCAGCTTGGCCGATTGAATGGCGGCGCGGTGGCCGGCCGGCCCCGAACCAATGATGATGATGTCATAATCATAGCGGCGCGGCTTGTCGGCCAGCCTAGGCTTCTGGTTGGACTTGGGTTTTGCCGCGGCGGTTTGTTCAGACATAAAACGCCTCCATTGCTGTCAGCTTTTCATCTATAAGCATAACGCAAACTGCGGCGGCTGGCAACAGAGGACACAGAAAAAAGGTCAGATTTTGAATGTTCTTATTCCGAAACCAAGCCCAGCGGATTTAGAAAGGCTGTATGAAAAGCAAGACAAAATATCGAATTTGCAATCTGATTTGGAAAATACAAAGCAATCGATTGAAACACTGCTAGACAGTTATTCCTCAAACAGATAAAGAGGAAGAGCAGTGGATGTCACGTTCATTTGACCAGGCCGGCCCGCCGCATATCGGACAGAATCAGACGTTCCCAAGGCGCGTCCGTTTGCAGGAGAAAATAATGGGTGCCGCGGCGCTGGCATTCACTGCGAATCTCATCGCGCCAGGCCGTCAAACGCCGCTGATAGAGACCGCGCATGACGGCATCAACGGTAACTTCCTGCGCTTGGCCGGTTTCGCCGTCAATCAGGCGCAGATCACCGGTCAGCGGCGGCGCGGCCTCCGGCGGCGAAAGGACATGGGCCAGCGCGGCTTCATGGCCGCGGCTTAACAGCGCGTTCAGACCGTCGATATAGCCAGTGGGCGAAAACATATCGCTGATGACGACCGTCAAGCCAGGGCGGCTGGCGCGCAAGGCATAATCCTTGAGCATGATGTTCAGGTCGGTAATGCCATCGGCATTGATATGCTGAATATAACGAAACATCGCCACACCCTGCCCGCGCCCGCGCACCGGCCCAAAGACAGATAGGCCGCGGTCATTGATGGCCGTCAGCATCAGCCGGTCGCCGCTGGTCAAGGCGATATAGCCCAGTCCGGCCATGATGCGCTTGGCAAAGAGCAGCTTCTTTTGGTCAGGCGCGCCTTCCGGCGGAAAATCCATGCTGGCCGAGGCGTCGAGGATGATATGCACAGCCAAGTCCTCCTCATCCTCCAGCAGTTTGATGTAGGGACGTTCCAGGCGGGCATAGATATTCCAGTCCAGCTGGCGCAGGTCATCGCCAGGGACATAATTGCGATAGTCGGCAAATTCGATGCTGGCGCCGCGCTTGACCGAACGGCGGTCACCTTTCATGGCGCCGGCCCGCACCTTTTGGGCGACCAGCATAAGCGGCTCTAAACGGCGGCGGATGCTTTCGGGCAGGAGGACGGGGGCTGGCTGCGAATTCTGGGACATGATTTTATGATTTTCCATCGGGATGTTCGCTGATGCCGTTACGGATGATTCTTGGGCTTCTCATCATCTTCTTCATCTTCATCATCCACGCTGTCATCATCAGGTTCTTCAAATTCAAATTCAAGCACGGCGATATGACGTCCGCGGAACATCTTGTCCTGCTCTTCAAACTTCAAGCGCTGGAAGAGACGGCGGGCGGTGTCGTTTCCAGGATGATAGCGGGCGATGACCATTTCGCTGTTTTCGAATTCGTAAATCATATCAATAAGCATATCGGCGACGGCATGGCCATGCCCATACTCCTGCCAGCCGCGGTCGATGGTCAGCCGCTCAATAATCCACTGCGTCGGATTATCGGCATGGACCAGCATGACATAACCGATTGCGCGGCCCTCCAGCTGGATGACAAAGGTGGTGACGGCTGGATGACGCGACTGAAGCCAGGACAGGACGAGGTTCGGCACAAAACGCCGCTGCTCGGGCTTGACGCGGATAAAGCGCAAGTCCAAAAAATCGCGCAGAGAACTGATTTCGACGAGTTCGATTTTGGTCTGTTTCTCTTTCATAAACGTTCGGTCTCGGTTTAGGGCTTGAGGGCGTCAAGCACGGTTTCAATCGGATGCTGCGCCGCATAGCCGGCATCTTGAATTTGGATGCGACAGGAGCCGCCGGGCGCGGTGACGATAGCTTCGGGATGGTTTCGAATCGTTGGCAGCAGGCGGTCATTGGCGATTTTCATGCTTAACTCATAATGCTCATAGCCAAAACTGCCAGCCAGTCCACAGCAGCCGGCATCGATTTCGGTGACGTCGGCGTCGGGGATCATCCGCAGCAGCTTGACCGTATCCGCCGTCCCCCACAGCGCCTTTTGATGACAATGGCCGTGCAATAATATCTGCGGCGCGGTTTTTTGCCAGGCCAGTTCATCAGCCCGCCGCGCCAGTTTATCGGCAAAATACTGTTCGACGCTTAGACAGCGAGCCGCCAGCGATTTGGCCGCCGGCTGGAGGCCAGGGTCAACCAGGGTGAGATAATCGTCGACAAAGGGGCTTAGACAGCTGGGATCAAGAAACAGATAGGGCGCCGCGCCGTTTTGACGATACAGGCCGAGTATGTTGTCGTGCGCCATATTTTTGGCTTTGTCCAGCAGGCCTTTGCTGATGCCCGGGCGGCCGCAGCAGCCTTGGCCGGGCAGGGTTTGCACTTTGAGCCGCAGGCCCAGCCTTTGCGCCATCCGCATAGCGGCCCATGCCAGTTCGGGCTGATACCATTCGGTGAAGGTATCAATGATTAGGACGGCATCTGGCTGTTGATGCTGGGGATAAGGGCCCTGCGCGGTGAAGGATTTTTCGGCAAACCGCGGCAGAGGCCGGTCAGTGGGGATGCCGAGCAGGCCAGCGCCCCATTTGCCCAAGGGATGATTGAGCATGAAGTTGCTGAATCGTGGCAGTTTGCCGCCCAGTCTGCCGATGGTGTGGATATTGCCGAACAAGCGGGTATTCAGGTCGATGCCATGTCGGTCGTGCCAGGCCGCTAAAAATTCGGATTTCAGTTTGGCGACGTCAACCGCCGACGGGCATTCGCTGGCGCAGGCCTTGCAGACGAGACACAAATCCAGCACGTCCTTGAGGGCGGGATCGCCTAGGTCATCGGGCAGCTGGCCGCTGATGGCCGCTCGCAGGGCATTGGCGCGGCCGCGCGTGGAATGGGCTTCGTCGAGAGTCGCCTGGTATGAGGGACACATCGTTCCAGTAGATTCCTGGCGGCAGACCCCAGCGCCGTTGCACATCTCGACCGCGCCGGCGAAGCCATTGTCCGCCGACCAATCATAGCGCGTATGAAATTCGATAGTCTCATAAGCGGGCGAATAGCGCAAAAGTTCGGCGCTGTCCATAGCTGGCGAATCGATGATTTTGCCGGGGTTCATCATATTGTCGGGGTCAAAGGCCTGTTTAAGCTGGCGAAAGGCATCCATCAAATCGGCGCCAAAGAGGTACTCGCTGAATTCGCTGCGCGCCAGACCTTGTCCATGCTCGCCGGTGATCGTCCCCTGATATTTTTTGACGGTTTGGGCGACGGCATCGGCAATCGTGCGATATTGGCGGCGGCCTTTGAGCGTCTTGAGATTGATGAGCGGTCGGATGTGCAGGCAGCCGGCGCTGGCATGGGCATAAATGGCATAAGTGGTATCGGCATCGTGGATAATTTTTTCAAGGTCGGCAATGTAATCCGCCAATTTTTCAATCGGGACGGCGGCGTCCTCGATAAACGAAATCGGCTTGGCCTCGCTGCGTTCACTCATCATCAGCCCCAGCCCGGCTTTGCGGACGGCCCAGACGTCGGCCTGCTGGCTGGCTGTGGCGGCGATGGTGATGACGCCTTGATACCCAAGACGGCGCAGATGAGCTTTCAGGCCGCTGATTTTGGCGTCGAGTTCCTGTTCTGCGCCGACAAACTCGACCAGCAGAATCGCCGCTGGGTCGCCATCGACAAAGGTCAGACGGCGGCGGTAGGCAGCATTCGCCCGCGTTTTGTCCAGCAGGAACTTGTCCATCAGTTCAATCGCTGTCGGTTCAAGCTCAAGGATGCGCGGCGTGGCTTCCAATGAGGCCCGCAGGCTGTCAAAATGCACCATCGCCAGCCGCTTGTTTTCGATTTCGGGCCGGTCAACCAGTTGCAGCTGCGCGCGAACGACTGTGGCCAATGTGCCTTCCGAACCACAGAGCAGCCAATTCAGATTGACATCATCGGGGTCGATTTTGTCGAGCGCATAGCCGGCGACCGTGCGCCAGGTTTTGGGATAGCGCGATTGGATGTCGGCCTGATGATCTGTGACCAGTTGACTGACTTTGGCGCGGATGCGATTCAGCGCTTGGGTATCGTCATCCAGCCAGACCAGTTCACCATTGGCCAGGACAACCTGTATTCGCGCGATATGGTCGGCGGTCATGCCATAGCGGATACTGTGGGCGCCGGTGGCGTTGTTGCCGATGAGGCCGCCGATGGCCGCCCGTTCAGCGCTGGCCGGGTCGGGCCCGAACATCAGCCCCAGGCTGGCCATCTGCCGATTGAGCGTTCCCAAAATCATGCCCGGCTCGACATCGACAGTTCGGGTTTCGGCATTGATCGACCGCAGCCGTCGCATGTGCCGCGTGAAATCCATGACAATCGCTTCGCCGATGGCTTGGCCAGCGAGCGCGCTGCCACCGCCGCGCGGCAAAACCGGCATACCGTATTGGCTTGCCGTTTGGTGAATGGCGACCACATCATCGGCGCTGCGCGGGAAGGTGACGGCAATCGGCATGATTTGATAGTTGCTGGCATCGGCGCTGTAGAGGATGCGGGTCATCTGGTCGGCCGTCGCCTGGTCTTTGCCGATAGCGGATTGGAGGTCGCGCAGCAGGTCATGGATTTGCATGGGAGCACTTTCTAGGTTGCGGATGGGGGATATTATACCGCGCGGCCGGCGGGAATGCACGCGGGGAATGAGAGAGTGCCTAAATTTCTGGATATATGAAACCGCAATATCTTGCAGTATAGGGTTTAGAGAAGGCCATAACCGCGCCTGACTTTCTGACTGTTAAAATTTATTTTGGACCGGGCCGGCTTCCCCGTGTTTGGAAACGGCGGATATTTGGATGATTTTCGATTATCGTATCAGGATCTGAACGAAATGTATTTTGAATAGCGGATATGGCCTGCCACTCATCGGGTGTAGGGCCAATCCCTAACACCAAAACAGGAATATCAATATCGGCTTCTCCGCGATGGATAAAGTCAATCATAATATGTTCAAATGCCGAAACTCCTGTGGACATGCAATCAATCATTTTTTGCACCAGAACAATCTCAATCCCGTAATCAATGCGGCCAAAGCGATTGAATATGATCATTTTTGAGAAGATGTCATATCCCATAAACGCATATTTCCCAAACTGAATTTCCAAGCCTACTTTATCTTTTATCCCATCCATTGTTCGCCGGCGGTCAGCGCCGCTAATGGTTGTATCATCTTGGAATGTCAATGCTGGCTCTTGATATTTCCCAGTGCGGTCATTCCATTCCAACCAGCCGCGGGGAACCAGAAGCGTTTCTTTGAAGTAAAAATTCAAGGCGCGCGGCGCAAAAAGCAAGCCGCCCCATTTACGAATCTTGCTTTGCTCGGATGAGATCTTGGCAAGGCAGTCTATCGCTGAAATGTTATTGACCGCTGTCTCAATCTCATTGATGATTTCGGGTTTATGCGCTGTTAGCAGTTGGCCTGCGTTCTTATGCGAATGCCGTTTAACAATTTGCAATTCAGTCATCCTCGAAAAAAACATCAACCGAAACTTCAAGCGCTTTAGCAATGACTTGAAGCTCAATGTCAGTTACCCGCCTCAAGCCGTTCTCGATTTTCGCAATAGTGCTTCGAGTATGCCCCAGGCCATGAATTTGAAGCCGTATCGCCAAATCTTCTTGAGTGAGGTTTTTGTTTTTACGAATAGATTGGATATTCTTGCCCGTTATGTTCTGCATACGCAACATTCTACGCGAATATCAGCTTGCGAATGTTCTGTTACTGGAACATAATAGAAATAGTAAATGCAGATAATAGGCAGTATGGATGAAAAGCCAATGACTCAACTGTCATTTTTGCCTGCTGATAAGACAAACAGCATTTCTGACACTTATACATCAGATGCAGGCGTCACTCTTTTGCATGGGGATCGGCTTCGGCTGCTGGATCAAATTGACAGCAGTGGTGACAAGGCGCAGCTTATCGTAACATCGCCGCCGTACAATGTGGGGAAAGAATACGAAAAGAAAATCGCCTTTGACGCTTATATTCAACAGCAGGAAGAAACGATTAGGCGCTGTGTTGATATTCTGGACGAGCGCGGGTCTATTTGCTGGCAAGCAGGCCATTACATTGACGGCAGCAGTTATGGCAAAGAAGCGTTTCCATTGGATCTTGTCTTATATCCAATCTTCAAATCTCTGGGGTTAAAGTTAAAGAATCGAATTGTCTGGACGTTCGGCCATGGGCTGCACGAAAAAGTGCGTTTTTCCGGTCGCCATGAGACTATCTTATGGTTTGTAAAATCAGATGATTACGTCTTCAATCTGGATCCAGTGAGAGTTCCGCAAAAATATCCGGGGAAGCGACACTTTCAAGGAAAAAACAAAGGGAAGCTGTCAGGCAATCCGCTAGGGAAAAATCCAGGCGATGTATGGGATATGCCGAACGTTAAATCCAATCACATTGAAAAAACAGATCATCCCTGCCAATATCCGATAGGTTTGGTCGAACGGCTTATTCTTGCTTTGACCAATGAGGGTGATTTGATTGTGGATCCTTATTTGGGCGCTGGCACAACTGCGGCGGCGGCTGTTATGCGAAATCGCCGGGCCGCCGGCTCTGATATTGATGAATCGTATATGCGAATTGCGCGGGAACGCTGTGTACAGGCTTTTCGGGGTGTCTTGCCGCATCGACAAATGAACAAATCTATTTATAAGCCAAACGGAAACAACAAATTGGCGAGCCTGCCTAAAGAATGGGAAGCTGCTTCAGAAACGGGCGATTGACACTGCGCCGAACCTCAATTTATCCGCAAGAATTGCAACTAGATGATATTAGGTGAGGGGGCATACGAGGTAAAATGTATTTAAGGACGGCAGTCGATATGTTGCTCCGCTAGTTGTCCTAGATCGCTACTTTCCACCGTATTTCTCAATATAAAATACGTCTATTTTGTCTCGTACAAAATTCCAGAACATAGTCGGTCCGATTATTACATCATTTCCATCAAACTCTAAGGGGTGCCGATACGTCTGCAAATTGATAATATTTACCAAGCCATTTTGTTCAAGCGGAACAAGAGAATGCACTCTATCTTCAAGCGCAACACCAGGACGAATAAAACTGTCGTGCTTGAGACCATTGACAAACTTCTTATGCAAAATGTCAATTATTTCGTCAAGCTGTTGTTCAACTTCAGACTCTGACTCGCTTCTGAAAAACCAATCTAATACCTTGTCAGTTATTGGGATCACCCGACCACCATTCTGTGCAAAATCGAATTCAGGATTGTCTAAAGTAAATGCTCTTTCCATGCACGGCCACATGAGCATAAGTGCTGCCAAATGATTGTCCACACCTCCTGACATCAGGAGATTAATTTGTGGACGGTACAAAAGAAACCAAATCTCCCTATAGGTGATATTGTTCAAATGTCCCATGTGTATATGATTTACATTCTCAGACATATTCGCAATCCCTATTCAATAGGCTTATCTTAAAATATAACCCATTTCTCTCGGCTTGGCAAGCGCGAGATGCCATCTCTTGACAGATGCGCTACAATAGCCATATTCATCAAGCGCATACCCATCCAAAAGGAGAAAATACCATGTCCCAAACAAACGGAGTCGCCGCCCTCAATCAACGCAGCCGCCAGCTGGTCGGTGGAACGGAACGCGCCGGCGCCCGCGCCATGCTCAAAGCCGTCGGCTATGACGACGAAGCCCTGGCAAAACCGCTCATCGGCGTCGCCAACACCTGGACCGAAATCGGCCCCTGCAATTTCCATCTCCGCAAGCTGGCGCACGACGTCAAACGCGGCATCCGCGCCGCCGGCGGCACGCCCTTTGAATTCAACACCGTCAGCATCTCCGACGGCATCACCATGGGCACCGAAGGCATGAAAGGCTCGCTCATCAGCCGCGAAGTGATCGCCGACAGCATCGAGTTGGTGGCGATGTCCAATATGCTCGATGGCGTAGTGGCGCTTTCCGCCTGCGACAAGACTATTCCCGGCACCATTATGGCGCTGATTCGTCTCAATCTGCCGTCGCTGATGCTGTATGGCGGCACGATTTATCCAGGCATGCTAAACGGCGAGCGGCTGGATGTGGTCAGCGTGTATGAAGCGCTGGGCAAGTTTCAGTCAGGGCAAATCAGCTATGACGAACTGATGGAAGTCGAAAATCTGGCTTGTCCAGGGCCAGGCGCCTGCGGCGGACAGTTCACCGCCAATACGATGGCGATGATCAGCGAGGTTATCGGCATTTGTCCGATGGGCATGGGCGACGTCCCAGCCGAAGACCCGGAAAAAAGCGGCGTTGCCTTCCGCGCCGGACAGCTGATGCTTGATATTTTGGCAGATGACATTCGCCCATCTGATCTGGTGACGCGGGATTCTCTGGAAAACGCCATTGCCGCCTCGGCAGCGACCGCCGGCAGCACCAACAGCATCCTGCATACCTTGGCCTTTGCCCGCGAAGCCGGCATTGCGCTTTCGCTGGACGACATTGAAGCCATCAGTCAGCGCACCCCGATTATTGGCGATATGCGCCCGACCGGAAAATATGTCGCGCTGGATTTGTACCAGGCTGGCGGCGTGCCGATTCTGCTCAATCGCCTGATTGAAGGCGGCTATATGAGCGGCGACACCCCAACTGTTACCGGTCAAAGCCTGGCGGAAGCCTGCGCCGATGCCCAGGAAACCGAGGGGCAGCAAGTGATCCGCGGCCTGGACAAGGCCATCAAAGCAAGCGGCGGCCTAGTCGTGCTGAAGGGCAATCTGGCCCCAGACGGCGCGGTGGTCAAGCTCAAAGATACGCCTGATCCGCTGACCGGCCCAGCGCGGGTTTTTGATACCGAAGAAGAGGCCTTTGAAGCCGTCAAAAACCAGCAGATTGTCGAGGGCGATGTGGTCATTATCCGTTATGAAGGCCCGGTTGGTGGCCCGGGCATGCGCGAGATGCTGCAAATTACGGCGGCGCTCTTTGGTCAGGGCTTGGGTAGCAAAGTCGGCTTGATTACCGATGGGCGTTTTTCGGGCGGCACACGCGGGCTGATGATCGGTCATACCGCGCCGGAAGCTGCCGTTGGCGGGCCGATTGCCCTGCTGGAAGAAGGCGACATGATTACGATTGATGTATCGCGTCGGCTGATTCATGTTGACTTGAGCGATGAGGAACTGGAAGCCCGCCGCGCCAAATGGCAGCCCCCCACAGCCAATTACAGCAAAGGTGTCATGGCCAAATATGCTCGGCTGGTCTCGCAGGCGAATGACGGCGCCATCACCGGCGCTTAGGGCATCGAAAAAGTTTGTTCAATCAAGAGGCGAGTTTATAAGGACTCGCTTTTTTGTTGAGGGATGCTGGCGACCGGTTTCCATTCGTCGTTTTCTTTATCTTTGATATGAAGCGCAAGCTGCACCGACCACCACAGGCCGCCGGTCATCAAAACCAGATTGCTTGCATCACGGGCAGCAACGAGATCCACCCGCGAAAGACAGAACAAATAGGCGGCGATGCTTTCGTCATAAGACAATTCTGTCGTGGCCGCGGCTTTGGGCAGCAAATACCTTATGCGCGCGAGAATCTCTTGAGTTAGAACGGGGCTGCCGTTTAACTCTGCAATCAAATTCTTAACGGTCGAATCATAAGAAAGTGCCAGCCGCAGCACTTCCAAGCCGCTCATGATTGAAAATTGAGTTTGGAATGAAAGCGTCTCCATTTCCTCAAAATACGCAGATAATGTCATAAGACTTTCTCGCTCCAATATGAATGCGGGCTTCCGCAATTAAACGGGACGTCTTCATAATGATGTTCAATTTCACCGTCTCTGCCCCACTTGCTTAGGACTCTTATGTTCGAGATTTGCCCAATCATGGGATGTACAATAGTTACCAGCCCAATATGAGACGGCTTATTGTAAAAAGTATAAAGCACAACATCGCCTAAGTCTAATTGCTTTAAAGGAATTTCATTATAACCATCTTCTCTAAGAATATCATATATTTGTCCAATATCAATCCAGGCGCGGCGATTGGCAAAAATCATACCCACGCAATTATACATATATGGCGACAATGAGCGTATTTCCAGGTTTCCACTGCTGTTCCTTGTCATATCTCTGATCAGTGATGTTGTGCGAATGCGAACAAGGTCAAGCGTCTGTGATTTCCGCTCCACATCAAGGACATTTGGCTGTGGAATTTCCCAACCCGACCGCGCATAAATGGGCTTGGGATGTTCAATATCGCCGCCAAATGAGAGAAACGTCATTGCAATAAGCTCAGTAAAGCTCACATCAACCAGACAATTATAGCACAGGGCAAAAACTGCATTGCCAATTCGTGCGCTTATATGGTAAAGTAAGCGGCAGTATTTTCATCATCAGAATGAGTTTTCCATGTGTGGAATCTGTGGCGCCGTCCATCTCACCGGCAAGCCAGTCTCGCCGGAATTGCTGCAAGCCATGAACAGCCGCCTCCAGCACCGCGGCCCCGACGGCGACGGCTATCACATCGCCGGCCAACTTGGGCTGGCCATGCGCCGCCTGCGTATCATCGACCTGGCCGGCAGCGACCAGCCGCTTTACAATGAAGACCAATCCATCGCGGTGGTTTTCAATGGTGAAATCTACAATTATCAGGACTTGCGCCACAGCTTGATTCAGCGCGGCCACCGCTTCCGCACCCAGGGCGACGGCGAGACGATTGCCCATCTGTATGAGGAATACGGCGCGGACTGCTGTCAGCATTTGCGCGGGATGTTCGCCTTTGCCCTCTGGGACCAGCGCGAACGGCGACTGCTGCTGGCGCGCGACCGCATGGGCCAAAAGCCGCTCTATTATTATCACGACGACCGCGTCTTCGTCTTTGCCAGCGAAATCAAAGCTATTCTGGCGCACCCCGATGTGCCGCGTGTATCCAATTTCTGCGCCAGCCCAAACAGCCTGCTTGGGACATACTTGAGCTTCGGCTATGTGCCAGCCAGGCAGACCGCTTTTCAGGATATTTTTATGCTGGAGCCAGCGAAAACCCTCCAGCTGGACGTCAGCGGACGGGCAGAAATACAGACCTATTGGGATATTGAACAGCAGGCGCCGCTGGCGGCCGCCGATCCCCAGGCGCGGCCCGCAGCGTATGTGGCGTCGTTGCGCGAACAGCTGGAAGAGGCGGTTAAGCTGCGTCTGATGAGCGATGTGCCGCTGGGCGCGCTTTTGAGCGGCGGCATCGACAGCAGCCTCATCACCGCGCTGATGCGCCGCCATAGCAATGCCACCGTCAAGACCTTTAACATCGGCTTTAATGACGACGACAGCTTTGATGAAACCCCCTATGCGCTTCAGGTAGCCGACTTTCTGGAAACCGAGCATCGCACCCTTCATCTCAAGCCAGATGCCATAGCCCTGCTCTCCGCCCTGGTTTGGCATCACGACCAGCCTTTTGCCGACAGCAGCGCCATCCCAACTTATCTGGTCAGCAGATTAGCCCGCGAACAGGTTACAGTGGTCTTAACCGGCGATGGCGGCGACGAACTGTTTGCCGGCTATGAACGTTTTGAAGGCGCCTGGCTCCTTCAGCAGCTTTCTTTTATCCCGCCGCCGTTTTGGCATGGCCTGGAGAAATTGATTGACCGTCTGCCCGAAAGCACGGATTATGACAGCTGGGTCAAACGCGCCCGCCGATTTGTGCCGGCCGCCCGCAAACCGATAGGCGCGGCGTATTTTGATATGGTGCGAATGTTTGATGCCGATCTGGCAAGAGACATCAGCCTCCACCCAGGCCAGGTGCCGCGAGACCTGTCAAGCTATATCAGCGGCGCGCCTGACGATGCGGTCATCGGGACGGTCGAAGCCAATATGCGCTCCTATCTCCCCGATGATCTGCTCATCAAAATGGACCGATGCAGCATGCAAGCCTCATTGGAAGCGCGTTCACCCTTCCTCGATCATAAGCTGGTGGAATATGCCGCGAGCATCCCCTTCAATCTCAAGCTGAAAGGCCGCCGCAAGAAATTTATCCTCAAAGAGATGGCGCGCGGACTGCTGCCAAATAACATCATCCACCGTCGGAAACATGGTTTCGGCATCCCCCTAGGCGCCTGGCTCCGTCAGGATATTGCGCCGGTGCGGGACATTCTGCTTAGTCGACAGGCGCGGCAGCGCGGCCTCTTCAATATGGCGATGGTCGAAGACCTCATCAATCAGCATGTCAGCCGCAAACACGACCGCAGTTATCAGCTATGGACTTTGCTGACGCTGGAAGAGTGGCATCGCCAATGGTTTGACGCGCCCTCCCCCAGCGAACCAGATGAAGTGTTCGCGTTTATTGGAGAAAAAACGAAATCTACATGACCTCATCAAGATGACTGACTGGAGAGGGAAAAGATGGCGATTGCGGTTATGCTGATTATTATCATCCTGAACATCCTGCTGCTGCTGGCGGTGCTGCGGATTGGCACGCGCGAGGATTCCCATGACGACTTCGCCGCCGAAGAATCGCGGGCGGTGGCGGCCTGGCGCACCCGACTGGAAAGAGCGGCCAGCGAGTCGGCGGCGGACGATGCTTAGTCCCTTATGTCGGTGATGTTCAGCCATGCGCGTTGGACTGATTGCCGCCGAGCTTGGCGCCCGTCATGGCTGGTCGACCTACAGCCTGAATCTGATTCGACAGCTTCAAGCGGCGGGAGCATCGACGACGGTCATCACAGCGCGCGGCAGTCAGGCGGTCGATTTTGAGATTCATCCGCTTCTGCCCAACGTCGCGCCGCCGGAGCGATTTACCCTGTTCAAATCCATGCGCCAGTTTTTGGCGGTGAGACGTCTGCTGCGCGGCTGTGATGTGATTCATGCCGCGATTGAGCCATTTGCCGTTTTGGCCGCGGCGGTGGCCGGGCGGCGGCCGCTGTTTGTGACGGCGCATGGCAGCTATGTCAATCTGCCGCGGCTGCGTCCCTTTCCAGTGAGCCAGCTTTATCGGATGGCCTTTCGGCGGGCAGAACTGATTTGCGTCAGTCGACATACGGCCGCCGTCGCCAGACAGCAGATACCCGATGTCCGCGCGCATATCATCAACAACGGCGTAGATGCCGAGCGGTTTTTAAGGCCGCCTTTGAACGTGGACAAGAAAGCGCCGACGGTCATTGCGGTTGGCGAAGTCAAGCCGCGCAAAGGCACCTTGCAGCTGGTCGAGGCGATGGCGCGGGTGCGTCAGCAAATCCCCCCGGCGCAATGCCTGATTATAGGACGGATGCAGGCGGGAAGCCCTTATACAGCGCAGGTGCAGGCGGCGATTGAACGGCTTGATTTGAAAGACACTGTGCATTTGATGGGCGCGGTCGACGACGATCTGATGCGGGCCTGGATGACGGCGGCCGATGCGCTGGCCTTGCCGGCGATGAACGATGGCCTATGGTTTGAAGGCTTTGGCCTGACGCTGATCGAGGCCGGCGCGGCGGGAACGGCGGTGGTCGGCACGGATGGCTGCGGGGCGGCCGATGCGATTGAGGATGGCGTGACCGGCCTGATTGTATCGCAGGACAATGTGGACGAAGAGCTTCCGCGCGCCTTGACCTCGCTGCTTTCGAATCCAGAGCGGGCGGCGCAGATGGGCGCGGCCGGGCGCGAACGAGCGCAGGTGCAAAGCTGGACGGCGGTGGCGCGGCAGGTGATGACGCTGTATCAGCAGGCGATGTCTAGCTGACTTTTTTGCCATCGGCATAGATAAAATAAGTCGGTGTGGCCTGCACGGCGATATCAAAACCATGCTGGCGCAGCGTTTCGGTCAGCTGTGGCGGATGATAATAGATTTTGACGATTTCAAAGCGGCGGCCATCGTTGAGCGCGCGGCTTTCGCGGTCGCTGCTTAATTGGATAGTGCGCCTGTGAGGGCTGGTCGTCTCGGCTTGCTGTGAATCGACAAAAAACAGTCGCCCGGCCGGTTTCAAGGCGCGATGCACCATCTGCAAGAACGGCGACAGCTTTTCCGCAGGGACATGAGACAGCCAAAAGCCAAAGAACACCATATCATATTCGCGCTGCGGCTGCCACTGGAACAGATCGACCTGCTGATAAGTGACCTGTTCGGACTGCAATTTGGCGCGGTTGATGGCGATCATCTCTGGGGCGGCGTCCAGCGTGGTAATATGAGAGCCGATTTGAACGAGTTCCTGCGTCCAAATGCCGGTGCCGCCAGCCATCTCCAAAATATGGATGTGGTCAGCGGAGCTATGCAGCTGCGCGCGGACGATCTGGACTTCCTGCTGCCACTGCGCTTTGAAGGCAGGCCCCCAATCATAATATCCCTGACGATAAAACCATTGATCATATTCTTGGGCGCGGGCGCGGTAGTAGGCGGCTTGCTGCTGAAGCAGGTCGGACATGGAATTTCCCCTTTACACTAGATTATCCGTCTGGCTGGCGAGCGCGGCGAGGGGTCGTCGGGATCATTGAGCAGAGCGGTAGGCGGCGCGGCGACTGGCCCCTGCAAAAGCGGATCGTCAGTGGCCCGCATCCAATCGTCCAGGCGCGAGCGCATCGCTTGCAAGAGGTCGGCATGGGCTGGATGTCCCGCCAGATTATGGCTTTCGGTGGGATCGAAAAAGGTATCATAAAGCTCTTCGGCGGCTGGAGCGCGGTCGGCGAAGCCATGCTTGAGAACCTCATCTTTGCTGAAGCCGTCGTCGATATTGGCCAGAACAGGCGACTGGCGGCGGTCATAGCGGCGGATGTATTTGTGGCGGTCGGTGCGGACAGCGCGCTTGGGTTCATAGGCGGCGTGATAATTCACTTCGGCAAAGACGGCGTCGCGGATAGATGCGGCTTCACCGCGCAGCAGCGGCAGGATGGAATGGCCCTGGAGCCAGGCCGGCGGCGGGATATTCAGCAGATCGCAGAGGGTCGGGAAGATATCGATGTGGCTGACCAGGGCATCGACGGCTTGGCCGCCATTAAAGGGCGCGGGGCCTTGCATGATGAGGGCAACGCCAATGCCAGCGTCCTTGAGACTGCATTTCATGCCAGGAAAGGCGATGCCGTGGTCGGTGGTATAGATGATGAGGGTATCTTCGCGCAGGCCGCGGTCATCAAGGGCCTGAATCACCTGGCCGATTTTGTCGTCGAGGGTTTTGGCCATGGCGATGTAATTGGCCATGTCCTGGCGGATAGCGGGGGTGTCAGGCAGCGGCCGCGGCGGCGCGGTAAAATTGGGATTGACCTCATGTTCGCGCGGGAATTCGCGGTGAGTCTCAAAGAAGCCAACGGTCAGGAAGAAGGGCTGCGGCGGCGCGCTGGCGATAAAGTCGATGGCGCGTCGATGAGGCTCATCACTGCCCAGCAGATGGCCATAACCGATTTCAGCGGCTCCGCGGCGATGCGTCAATGCGCCGACGATGTGCTGAATGCCGGCCAAGGCCGATGTATAGCCGACCGATTTCAGGGTGTGGATGATGTGCTGTTTGTAATCTTTGAGGGCAAAGCCGCGGTTGACCAAGCCCATCATGCCGCTGCTGTGGGCGGCCTGACCGGTGAGCAGGGCGGCGCGGCTGGGCGAGCAGGTGGGCGCGGCGCAGAAGGTCTGGCGAAAGAGGATGCCGCGCTCGGCCATTTTTTGCAGATGGGGCGTTGGGATGCCGTATCCGTAGGGCTGGATATAGCGCCCGCTGTCGTGTGAATGGATGTAGAGGATATTGGGCTTTGCCATGATGCCGTTCCTGTCAGATGAGTCGGCAGGCTCCCTATTCGATATCGATGTGTTCTTTGGATTTGCGCGGCGGCGGCTGGGCTTGCAGTTCGACTTTGATGCCACCGAAGCAGGCGGCGCTCATGTTATAGATGACCACAGCCAGCCCGGCCGAGATGCCTCCCGAAAGGGCCGCCCAGAGAGCGGCGGCGACCAGCGCTTGGCCGATGAGTTCGGGCGGGATGATGATGTCCCAAAATTTGAAGATGGCGTTTAGCAGCAGGAACAGCAGAAGCGGGACGACAGCCAGCCCGGCGGACAGGATGGCGGCGATTTTGACGGCGGAGGAGAAGCCGATGCGCTTGAGTGTGTAGGTCATTTGATGTTCCTCCCTTGTGTCTGCTAGGGTGATTTCATTATACCTGGTTTTATGCGCGTTTTGTGCGCGAAAGACAAACTTTTTCGCGCATAAACATTTCGCCTCTATGTGTCTTTTTACCACAGAGGACACAGAGGCACAGAGGGGAGCATCTGTTTTGTGTCCGTTTTATGTCCGCAAACAAAACTTTTTCGGTCATAAGGCGATTTCCCGCGTGGCTTCTGGCAGTCAGATCATGTTCAGCAGTTTGACAGCGTATTTGATTCATGGCCACAGACTAGCGCATAAGCAGTTTCAAAGGGTGACTCAATGTTCGCAGTTTTGGTTTTTGGGCGCGGCGGCGTTCATGGTTTCGCATGTCCTTATTTTTTTACCACTCCCAAATGTTAGAAGCGTTTAATCCTGATGTTTGACCTCTTCCATAAAATGCCAGTCCTTCGAGTGTTCTTCGACCAGATAAATGCCTGGAATCGAGATGAGGCCAATGGCCAGTCTGATGACAGCCGCGCTGATGAAAGCGGTCACCATCACATCTACCGTCATCGCGCCGGCAAAAGCCAGCAGCAGAAACAGCATCCGATCCAGGGGAATGCTGACGGCGTTGCTCAACAGAAC
This sequence comes from Phototrophicaceae bacterium, assembly GCA_965243795.1. Taxonomy (GTDB): domain Bacteria; phylum Chloroflexota; class Anaerolineae; order Aggregatilineales; family Phototrophicaceae; genus UBA6055. Next base: position 467,522 of record OZ251576.1, read on the forward strand.
CCGTCCCCACTGCTTCTGCTGTCCATAACGTCTCTGCCACCAGGTGTACAGTTCGGTATCCACCAGCTGTGACAGGATCATCGCCGCTACAGCCGCAACCGGGATGCGCCAGCCATCGTCCAGCAGTTGACCCAGCGCCGTCTGCTCGTCAGGATTCATGGGCGGCGGCATCTGTGAAATCAGCCAGAAAAAGCCCTGCGCCAACAGATAGACGGCGGCCGACGTGATGATAATCGTCCGCGCCACATTCGGGCCGGCCAGCTTGTGCGCCATATCGCGCAAAGTGAAGGTGAGCGGATAAATCAGCGAAAAGGCGTTCACGCTCAAGCCGGCAATCGTCAAATCGCGCAGGTTGGTAATATCGGCAAGCATCTGGGCGACGACATACAGGACGCAAACGACAATCAGCACGTGCAAATTTCGGATTCGCATGGTTTTTCCTTTCCGATATTCAACACAATCACCTGGATACAGCGCATTGTATCGGGATATGCGAAAGAGCTATTTTAGGATTGGCCGTTCTGTTCGCGGTCGAGGAGTGCCTGCTTGCGTTCAATTCCCCAGCGATACCCGCCCAGGCCTTTATCCTTGCGGATGATGCGATGACAGGGAATCACCAGCGCGGCCGGGTTGCTGGCGCAGGCGCGGGCGACGGCGCGGCTGGCCTCGGGCTGGCCAATAGCGGCGGCAATCTGGCTGTAGCTGCGCGTTTCGCCTATGGGTATCTGCCGAAGCTGCTGCCAGACCTTGATTTGGAAAGCGGTTGCGCGGACATCCAGCGGCAAATCAAGCCGCGGCTGTCGGCCTTCCAGATATGCGATGATTTGATCGATCCAACAGGCCAGCCTTTCATCATCGGCAGTCCGTTCCGCCTGCGCGAATTCGGCTTCCATATCAGCAGTCAATGCTTCGGCGCTGTCCCCCAAACTGACTTTGCAGATGCCGCGTTCGGTCACAGCGACCAGCAGCTTGCCCAGCGGACAGGGGCGAACACTGTAGAAAATCGTCATGTCCTTTTTGGTCTTGTCAATCGGCATCTGTTGGATAGAGGGCATCAGACAGCCTTTCTCAAACAAGGGCGGCGCCCCCTATCGGCAATCATCAGGAGAAGACAATGCTGTTTATGATTTGTGCAGGCGAGGATCAAGCGCGTCCCGCAGGCCGTCGCCGATGAAGTTGACGCACAATACCGTCACCGAAATCAGCATCCCCGGCCAAAATACCAGCGTCCAGGTAATCGTCATATAATCTTTGCCATCAAAGAGCAGACGTCCCCAAGTTGGAAAATCGGGCGGGAAGCCCAGCCCCAAAAACGACAGGGCCGATTCGGTAATAATGGCGCTGGCGATGCTAAAAGTTGCCGCCACAATCACTGGACTCAGCACATTCGGCAGGATATGGTAGCGGAGGATGCGGCGGTTTTGCGCGCCCAGGGCATTGGCGGCGGTGATGAACTCGCGCGATTTAACCGTCAGCACCTCGCCGCGCACCAAACGCGCCGTCGGCATCCATTGCAGACCGCCGATGATGAACACCATCAGGATGAAGATGCCGCCTTCGGGCCCAAAGGAGGCTCGCAGCGTCTCGCGGAAGAGCATCGACAAAACCAGCAGAAGCGGCAGCTGCGGCAGCGTGAGGAAAATATCGGTCATCCGCATTAAAGGATCATCAAGCAGCCTGAAATAGCCCGAAAGCAGGCCAATAATAGTGCCGATGGAAATCGATACCAGCATGGTCGATACGCCTATCGCCAGCGAAACCCGCCCGCCTTGCAAAGCGCGCGCCAAGGTGTCGCGGCCGAGGTTGTCCGTTCCCCAGGGATGCTCCGGCGAGGAAACCTGATAGGCATCAATAATGTCAATATAGGTCGGGTCAAGCGTCCAGAAGGCCGGGCCGATGAAAACGCCAATCACGATGACGGCCAGCACGCCGACGGCGATGATCGCCAGACGATGACGGCGGAACTGGCGCCAGGTATCGCCCACAAAGGTGCGCGGCTTCTGCATCTGCGCCGCGTCGACATCCATTCGCTTGATTTTTACTTTTGCAGTCATAATCACCGTCACATTTAACTGTAGCTGATGCGTGGGTCAAGCAGGCCGTAAAGCACATCGACGATGATGCTGAACAGCACCACCAGCACGGCAAAGATAAAGGTCACCGTCTGCACCGTTGGCAGGTCGCCGCCCTGGATGGCGATAATCAAATAATGTCCGATGCCGTTGATGCGGAAAATCTGCTCGGTGATCAGCGCCCCCGAAAAGACGCTGGGAATGCCAAGCCCGATCAGCGTCACCACCGGGATTAAACTGTTGCGAACCGCATGGCGGGTCACCACTGTGCGTTCAGTCAAGCCTTTGGAGCGCGCCGTGCGGATGTAATCCTGCTGGAGATTGTCGAGAGTCGAGGAGCGGGTATAGCGGCTAAGCCCGGCGGTATAGAATAGGGTCAGCACCGCCACCGGCATAAACATCTGGCGCAGCTGGACTTGCAGCGATTGGATATCGGTGACCACGTGGGTGGTGTCATAGATCGAGGGGAACCACTTGAGATTGACGCTGAAGATGATGATGAACATTAGGCCGGTGAAGAAGGTCGGCACCGAAAAACCGAGCATCATCGTGAACGTGCCTACCTGGTCGAAGAGCGAATACTGCTTATAGGCGGAAAACACGGCGATAGGCACGGCGATCAATGTGCCGAGGATATAAGCCGAGCCGACCACCCACAGCGTTTGCGGCAGACGTTCAGCAACGATGTCCATGACCGGGCCGCGCGTCTGCCAGGAGATGACGCGGGTACGGTCTTCGGAGCCGGGCAGGGTGATGCCGGTCGATGTTTCAAACAAATTCAAGGGTTCGGAAATAAAGAACTGATTGAGCCATTTGAGGTATTTGACGACGAAGGGGTCGTCGGCGCCCAGGGCCGCGCGGATTTTTGCCCGCGTTTCCGGCGGGATGGTCAGCGGCAGATTCCCGGTCGGGTCGGCCGGCGACAACTCCAAAATCGCAAAGATAATAAAACTGCTGACAAGAAGCGTCGGTATGGCGATCAGCAGACGTCTAATGATGTATTTGCCCATAGCCTTGCCTCATCAATAACTTGGCGGGTAAAAGAGGGTGACGGTCGGCCACCCTCTCGCTTGCTTATAGATTGGAACGGAACGCTAATTGCGCGTCCATTCAGCGATATTCCAAAGTTCGGAATCCCAAGCGTTCATGGCAACGCCGCTGACAGAGTTGTTATAAGCCGAAACGCTGCCGCGATAGACCAGCGGAATTATGACGCCGTTCTGCACCAGCATATCATTCATCTGAATCGCCAGCGCCGCGCGCTCTTCCAGCACAGCCGTTTGCGACATGGCATTCAGCAGCGCGTCATAGTCCTCGTTGTACCAGCGCGGAACATTCGAGCCATTCCAGCTGTTGTCAGGATGGGTGATTTCGGTTGTACGCCAATTGCCCATATAGGTCTCGGGGTCGGTGCCGCTGGAGCCATTGGTGTACATTTCGATGTCGGTATAGAACTTGGAGTAGGTGTCGGGACTGGCGATGTCGCCGCCGAAGAAGACGGCCGCATCAATGTTGCGAAGTTCGGTCTCGACGCCGATCTCGCCCCACCACTGCTTAATCAAGGCCTGCGTGCTTTGACGGACGGCATTGGTCGAGGTCTGATAGGTTACGCTCAACGGAACGCCATTGAATTCGCGCACGCCGTCGCCATCAGAGTCGACGATGCCGGCTTCGTCCAGCATAGCATTAGCCGCGTCGATGTCCTGCACCAGGCAGTCGTCATTGTTGGCCGAAGCGTAAATCGGCGGGCCAGGCAGCACATTGCAAGTGGCGATGCCGCCGGCGCCATACAGCTGCTCGGCAATGATGTTGCGGTCAATGGCTTTCGACATCGCCATCCAGACCGCGTCTTCCTGCAAGAAAGGATGACCGTTGGAGCCATCTTCCATCCAGACCGAGCGGGTATCTTCGTCCAGCATCGGGTCGGGGTTGGTCTGATTCAGCATCAGCCGTTCGACGCTGGTGGCAAAACCAACAATCACCGTGCCGTTGCCAGCCGCTTCCATAGCGTTCAGCACCGCCGGCGAAATCTGCAAGTTCCAGGCATAATCGGCTTCGCTGGTCTCCAGCACGGCGCGGGCCGCCGATTCAGCATCGCCGCCGCCCTTGAAAACAGCGCGGTCAAACGACGGCTGGCCTTCGACGCGATAGTTCGGATTGGCGACGTAGGTGATGACGTCGTTGGCGCGGAATTCCTCAACCATGAAGGATCCAGTGCCAATGGGGCCAAAGTTCTGATCGGTGCAGCCCAGCGCCGCCGCGCCCATGCAGTCAGCGAACTGCGCCGCCTGAATAATCGGCGTCAGATAGCCGACAAAGGGCCCATAGGGGAAGGGCTTGGGACCAGTGAAGGTGATTTTGACCGTGTGATCGTCGACCGCTTCAATGGTGTCAACGCCATCAAATTCAGTCAGCACTGTGCAGCCCGTATCCGGGTTCATGCAAAATTCGCCGCTGAAGACGACATCGGCCGCCGTTAATGGCGTGCCATCCGACCACAGAATGCCTTCTTTGAGATTCCAGGTGATGGTAGTCAAATCTTCTGACACACCGCCATTGGCGACGGTAGGAATCTCTTCAGCCAGCCAAGGCACCATCACGCCGTCAGGGTCATAGCGCGCCAAGGGTTCGAGCACCAGCGCGGCCGCCTCGAACTCTTTTGTGCCGTTGCCCAAATACGGGTTCATGTGCGACGCCGCCTGCCAAAACAGGATGTTCACGGTGTCTGCGCTCTGTGCCGCAGCGATGCCGCCCAAAGCCGACATCATCATCAGAACAGCGCACAGCATTATCAATTTGACGCGAAAAGTTTTCATAGCTTCTTCCTTCTTATTGGACTAAATGGACATAAAAAGCATGACAATCAGGATTATACTATATCCTGCCGCCTGCTGGCAAACCCTGGGGCAGGGTCGTCCCCGCCCCGATGAAAATGATGATTGGAGTCGGATTACTCCATGCGATACCAGTCTTCAATGTTCCACATTTCCGAATCCCAGCCGTTGATGACAATGCCGCCAAGGCTGTTGGAGTACGCTGATGTAGCTGATGAGCGGTGAACGAGCGGCAACTGTGAATAGTCCTGGACGATGAGATCGTTCATTTGGATGACCAGGGCGGCGCGGGCTTCCAGGCCGCCGGTTTGGGCATATTCCGCGTACAGGGCATCATATTCTGCGTTGCACCAGCGCGGGATATTCGAGCCTTTCCAGTCATTGTCTGGGGTCGGCGCTTCACCGCAGCGATAGTCCTGCATCATCCCTTCCATATCCGTGCTGGATGAGCCGCTGGTGTACATTTCAACATCGGCATAGAACTTGTGGAAGGTATCCGGGCTGGCCGGATCGCCGCCAAAGAAGACCGAGGCGCTGATGTTGCGGAGTTCGGTTTCGATGCCGATTTCCCCCCACCATTGCTTAATCAGCGCTTGGGTGCTTTGACGGACGGCATTGGTCGACGTCTGATAGAGGACGCGCAAGGGGATGCCCTCGTATTCGCGGACGCCATCGCCATCGCTGTCGACGATGCCGGCTTCATCCAGCAGGGCATTGGCCGCGGCAATATCCTGATCGCAGGTGTTGTTGGGCGATGCGTTATATGACGGGCCATTGATCAAGTTGCAGCTTGCGCGGCCGGCGGCGCCATAAAGCTGTTCAGCGATGATATTGCGGTCAATCGCCATCGACATCGCCTGGCGGATCGTCTTGTTGGTCAGGAAAGGATGAGCATTGGAGCCATCTTCCATCCAAATCGAGCGATTGGGATTGTCCGGGCTGGGGTCAGTGAAATTGATGTGAAGGCGCTCAATGCTTTGACCGTAAGCAATCGCCACTTGACCCTGGCCGGACGCTTCCATGCCTGTCAAAACCGCCGGCGAAATCTGCAAGTTCCAGGCATAATCGGCTTCGCCCGTTTCCAATACAGCGCGGGCCGCCGATTCAGCATCGCCGCCGCCCTTGAAGATCACGCGGTCAAAATGGGGCTTGCCCTCTTCGCGGTAATGCGGATTAGGCACATACGTCACCACATCGTTGGGACGGAATTCTTCGACCATGTACGGCCCTGTGCCGATTGGGCCAAAGTTTTGGTCGGTGCAAGCCGCCATGTTGACGCCCAGGCAATCCGCAAACTGCGCTTTTTGGACAACAGGCGATGTTTGGGCCACAAGCGGCAGATAGGGATAGGGCTTGGGAATATCAAAGGTGAATTTGACCTGATGATCGCTCAAGGCCTCCATGCTGACGATATTGTTAAAGAGATCGTCATAGGTGCAGCCAGCCTCTTCGTGAGTGCAGTATTCCCAAGTGAAAATGACATCCGCGGCGGTAAAGGGCGTGCCGTCTGACCAAAGCACATCGTCGCGCAATGTCCAGGTGATAGAGGTCAAATCTTCGGAGACGCCGCCGTTTTCCAACGTTGGAATCTCGGCGGCCAGCACCGGAACGAATTGACCGTCCGGGCCAATGTTGGCGAGCGGTTCCAGCACGATGGCAGAGGCATCAATGTCCTTGGTGCCACTGGAAAGGTACGGATTAAGGATGGAACTCGCCTGCCAGTACAGGATGGTGACTTCGCTGGTGTCCTGCGCCATAGACAGACTGCCGAGCAGACTGCCCAAGACCAGCGCAATCACCAGAAGCATAAGTTTGAGACGCATAGTGATGTCCTCTCTATATCTATACAACAAAACTTGCTTAAACATTATACACACAAATTTTATAAACTGGCAAATTAGAATTTCAATTCCGATGGATCGCCGCCGTTTTGACCTGGCCGCCGCAGCAAACTGATCAGAATCGCCAGGGTGACCTTGACCATATAATACACCGAGCGCAAGGGCGTAATAGAGGAGCGGCCGTGCTGGCGCGGCGTCATCTTGACCGCGATCTCTATCTGGCGCAGTCGGCCGCGGTGCAGAATGACGATGGCCTCTGGTTCGGGATAATCATGGGGATAGGCTTGGGCGAGGAGCCGAATCGCCTGACGGTTAAACGCGCCAAAGCCTGAAGTCGGGTCGGTGACGCGCTGGCCGGTGATGGCCGACAGCAGCTTGGCCAGAATGGTAATGCCCAGTCGGCGCGCCGGCGGTGTGCCATAGTCGCCCTGCCTGCCAAGAAAGCGCGAACCGAGAGCGGCATCGGCCTGATTGGCCTGCAAAGGCTCCAGCAAATGACGGATGCCCTCTGGCGCGTGCTGGCCATCGCCGTCGCTGCGGACAACGATGTCATAATCATAGTCGACCGCGAACTTAAAGCCAGTCTGGACAGCGGCGCCGATGCCGACGTTGTAAGGCAGATTCAGCACCATCGCCGCGGCGGCCTGCGCTTGCCGGGCGGTGTCGTCATGCGAGCCGTCGTTAATCACCAGCACATCGGCCGCCGGCAGCTGCGCCTGAATGCCCTGTACGGCGGCGGCGATATTTGGGCCTTCATTCAGCGCCGGCAAAATCACAAGGATACGCTCGGAACTCATCTGGCAAGCCTCCTGCGGCCGCTATGATAATCGAGAATGCTGGGACTGCAAAGACTGGCTTGGGGCGGCGTTGCCGGTCGCGTCGCTGTCCAATCGCCAAATTGGCTGTGAAAGAATTGGCGAAGGGATCCCCATTTGTGATAAACTTGTTTTGTCGCAAAGTTAGGCAGCAGGGACAGCGCATGAGCGACCAGGTATCACTTCGGGCCGGCCTCGACAATTTTGACGCCTGTATTGCGCTGGCCTGTGAACGCGGGCTTGGCATTGACCTGATGGCCTTTGCCCTGCCGCATGTCCTCGACGGCGACTGGCGGCGGCTGATGGCCAAGTATAGAGCGGCTTTGCCCGACGTCCCCGGCCCGCTTAGCATGCACGGCCCTTTTATGGATTTGGTCTCTGGCAGCCCTGATGAGCGGGTGAACGACTTGACCTATGGGCGCTATGAGCATGCCATACGCATCGCCGCCAGTTTGAATATCGGCCTGGTTATTTTTCATGCCAATTACATCGGCCTGCTGCATAATGAATTTTATCGGCGCGGCTGGCATCAGCGAAATGTTGATTTTTGGGGGCCGCTGGGTGACTATGCCCAGGCTTATGGCGTGCGGGTCGCTATCGAGAATATGTGGGAATACGACCCCAGCATCATCGGCAATCTGCTGGCCGAACTGGCGCATCCTCACCTGAAATCCTGCCTTGATGTCGGCCATGTTCACCTGTTTTCCGACCCCGATTTCACCTTTATCGACTGGCTGGAGACGATGGATGAATGGATCATTCAACTCCATCTCAACAATCACAACGGCATCCTGGACGAGCATCATGGCTTTGACTGGGAGCATGGCGTGCTGGATTATGCCCATCTGCTGCCAAGTCTGCGCCAGCTGCCTCATCGGCCGCCGATGGTGCTGGAGATGGATCGGCTTGAGGATATGAAGCAAAGCCTGCGTTATTTCCAGTTGGGCGAATCCACCTAAATCTAGGCATCCGCCGCCGCTTCGGCTGTGGCATTGTCCAGGCTGTCGATCCCCTGTCGGCATTGCGGCAGCACCGTCTCGAAGGCCTCTGTGTCCGGGTCATTTGTCTGCACGGCGATTTGATAGCCAGGCACAAGATAGGCCAGCGCGCGGGTACAGTTGCCGACGTTGATCTGCGACCAGCCGGCCCAATAATAATGACGCGGTCTTTCGCTGCCCAATGCTATCGGCTGCGCCAAGCTGTCGGCGGCATCCTGATACAGTTCCAGCCGAAGCTGCACTCGCCCCAGCAGATAATGGCAGTTGATGTTGGCCGGGTCATAATCAACGCAGTCTTGCAGATAGATGCGCGCCTGCGGCAGATCGCCCAGCTGTCCGTTGTAAATGGCTCCCAGTTGGAACAGCGCCCGCGTATTTCTCGGATTGACCTCAATCACCGCCTCAAGAAATTCCAGCGCCGTCTCATAATTGCCCAAAGCAGCTTCAATGCGGGCGATGTCGATAGCGATCAAGTTCATGTTGTCGGCAATGCCAAAAGCGGTGCGGTAATCCTGCACGGCCCCGGCGCGGTCATAGCTGCTCTCTTTGATTAACCCGCGGGCGCGGTAGGCTTCGGAACTGTTGGGGTCGGCTTCGAGGGTGTCTTCCAGCAGGGTTTCGGCGCGGTCGCTCTGCCCCAGACTGTGGTAGGCTTCGGCCAGATAGGCTTTGGCGCGGCTGCTTTCGGGATCAAGCTCCAGGGCCTGGTAGGCGCTTGACAGGGCTTCACCGGCGCGGCCGGCCCAATCCAGCGTCCAGGCGCGGACGGCCCAGGCATCGGCCGAATAGGGGTCGGCATGGATGGCGGCTTCAGCATAGGCCAGGGCTTCGTCGGCACGGCCCAGGTTAATCAGGCTGACGGCGACGCGGTCAAAAATGGCGGCTTCATTCGGCACGGCCTCAAGCGCTTCAAGATAGGCATCCAGCGCTTTGTTGAGGGCACCCTGCATCCAATAATTATTGCCCTCGATTAACTTGTTGGTCGGGTCGCTGGTCGGCGTGGGCGCCGGCGCGGCCAGGGTCGCTGCCCGGCCTTCCAAATCAACGACAGCCCGCTCCAGCGCGTCCTGCACAATGGGAGCGAAGACTTGTCGATTCAGATAAATGCCCAGGCCGGCGGCAATCAGCGACAGTATCACCGCATAAAAGAACAGCCGCCGACAGCTAATGACACTGCGCCGCTGGACACCTTGATATTTTTTGGGCGTGCGAATCTGCATGGCATCTGCATTTCGACCCATTGAGCGGACTAGGCGGACATGACCAACTCGATAAAGCCGCGCAGATCGGGCAGCAGGAAATCGGGTTCGGCGGCGAGAAGACGGCCGCGGCTGACGTAGCCGGTGCATACGGCCACGGCGACGGCCTTGATGGCGCGGGCCGCCTGAATATCGGCCAGGGTGTCGCCGATGACGATGACGTCTTGGCCGCCGAAGATTCGTCCAGTGTGGCTTTGCGCCCGTTCCAGCGCCAGACGCGTCAGATCTTCGCGCGCGGCCGATTCATTGCCAAAGGCGCCGATGGCAAACCAGTCGGGGTCATAGCCGGCCATCTCCAGCTTGATGGCGGCAGTCATGGATGTATTGCCGGTCACCAGGCCGATGGTGACATCGCCGCGGCCGCGCAGAGTTTGCACCAGTTCCATCGCGTGCGGCAGGGCGTCGGCTTGGTAATCGGCGCGGATTGCGTTCATGTGCTGCGCCATAACCCGTTCATAGACCGCCATCTCGCGCCCAATATCCGCCAGTGACTTGCCAAAAGGCGCCAGCAAATCAGCCAGAATGCGCCAGTCAGTCTTGCCGCCGAAGACATGGCTGTCGAGATCGCCGACTGTGCCGAAGTATTCCTGCATAGCGCGGCGCTTGGCCTCGCGGCCGATGCCGCGGCTGATTAAAAGCGTGCCGTCAATATCAAACAGAATCAACCGCGTCATCGCTTGCTGTCCTTTTGCGCGCGCTCGGTCATTCCAGCCCTTCCATCACGATAAAGGAGGCTTCGGCCGCCCCTTGACGCACCTTGACGGCAGCTTGGTATTCATCCGAATGGTACATCCGCTGGACGGCATCGACGCTGTCGAACTTGATCATCACCATCCGCTCGGTGACTTCGGGTCCTTCCAGGGTGATTTTTTCGCCGCCGCGGACGATGAATCGGCCGCCGTATTTTTCCAGGATCGCGGGGGTCAGTTTCATGTACTTCTGATACTGCGCCATGTCGGTCACTTTGGCGCGCACGATGAGATAAGCCGGCATTTTGTTTTCCTTTCGCTGGATGGCTTAGGGCTTATGATACCTGCAAAAGACGTATCGGGCATAGTCCGCAAGTCCGTCTGCGGTTATAATGGGATGACAAGGGGGAGTGGATGTGTCCCGGTGGATGCCCCAGTCTTCAAAACTGGTGGTCGGCTGCGCCGCGCAGGCGATGGTGGGTTCGACTCCCATGCACTCCCGATTGAGCTTAATCATTAGGAAACGCCAAAATGAGCAAAAAGCGAGAAGTTTTAGCGCGGCTGTTTCTCGAATGCCAGAGTAAAGGCGAGTACATTATAGACAGGAAAGACGTCCGCCGTGTATGCGACGAAGTGGATATTGGCAATCAGTTCGATGTGACGAAAGTCGACCGCTCGTCGCTGTATCCAGATGTGATGCGACAGGGTACAGGATATTTTATCGCTCACCTGGGCAAAGGACGTCATCAGTTTGTGCCGAATCAGTCCTTGGCCTATCATCCCTTCGAGGCCATCGACCAGGCCGAGTCTGGCGTTTGGGAGTATGTGCCGAGCATACTGAACGACTTTGACAGCAGCGAAGCCAACATTTTATCCGTCGCCTACAATCAGCTTATTCTGCATGATTTTCTCTATGGCGACCGCCGAGCCAATCCCGAAATTTATCTGGCGCGGCGTACAAAATTCACCGGCGAATATACCATCGATTCCCAGCCCATCTCCGTAAGGCAAGTGCAGCTGGAAATGGATATGGCCTTAGAATGGAATGGCAATGTCACCATTATGGAGGCCAAGAACGGCTTCCACAATGATTTTGCCGTCTATCAGCTTTTCCATCCCTATCTCTATTTTGATCATTTTCGGCGCAGTGGTAGACTGAACATCAAGGAAATACAGTGCTGTTACTTGCAGCGGCGCAAGCGAAAAGGCGTAAGCACCCTGCGTTTGCATTTGTATCGATTCTATGAGCGCGATCTGTCATCGATTGAACTGGTACGCAAGCGAGAATATGTGTTAGAGAGAAGAGACCCGCTATGAACAGGCTGCCCGAACCCTATCAAGATGCGGTTGTGCTTGGCGATGTGATGGAAACACTGCGCGCGCTGCCCGATTCCTGTTTGAATATGATCTATGGCGACCCCGATTATGGCGTCGGCATCAATTACGCCGGCAAGAAGTACACCCAGCGCTGGGAAGAATATATTGAATGGTATGTGGAATTGGCGCGGGAATGTATGCGCGTTCTGCGGGATGATGGCAACCTGTTCTTCATCAATTACCCGCGTCAGAACGCTTATTTGCGGGTGCAGTGTTTGGATGAACTGGCCTATGAGGTTTTCGATTATGCTTGGGTCTATCCGACCAATGTCGGCCATTCGCCGCGCCGCTTCACCACCGCGCATCGTTCCGTTCTGCATGCCGTCAAGAGCAAACACAACGCCTTTTACAAAGATCAAGTCGCATTGCCCTACAAGAATCCCGAAGATCGGCGCATACGCGGAAGATTGGCGCAAGGCAGCCGCGGACGTATGCCCTATTCGTGGTTTGAGTTCAACCTGGTCAAAAACGTCTCCAAAGACAAGACCTTTCATGCCTGCCAGATCCCCATACCGCTTTACGATATGCTGATGAAAGCCAGCACAGTCGAGGGCGATAGCGTGTTTATCCTCTTTGGCGGCAGCGGCTCGGAAATTGTGCATACCCAGCAGGCGAAACGGCATTTCCTGTCATGCGAAATTCATCCTGCCTATCATCAGATGATCGCCGAACGGCTGGCGAAAAATGGCGCGATAGACGAAGCGCACCGAATCGAGATGCGCGAACGGCAGTCCAATGTTTGGGGTTTGCCCCAGCAGCAGACTTTGATCGACGGGGCCGCGCCGCGACAGCTTCAGCTGCCAAAGGAATAGCCGCGCCATCCCATTGACAAACAGCCGCGAAACTGATTTAATAGTGATGAAATGCGCGGCAAAGCAAAGGAAAGCAAAATGTCAAAAACTATAATTAAAACATGGACTGTGGCTGAACTGGTTGACGCTGCCTCTAGAAATCCGACTGGCAATAAAAAGGTTACAATCCCCGAATTTCAGCGCAGTGCAGTTTGGCCAGACAAAGATCGCGATGCCCTCATTGTCTCAATCAAAAAAGGATATCCATTTGGTTCGCTGTTGATGTACGAAGAGACCGATAATGCAGGAGAGATGAAGCATTACAAACTTATTGACGGCCTGCAGCGGACACATGCTTTGAAACATTACACAGCGAATCTGAATAAATACTTTTACCTTAACAGATTAAACGACGAGTTTATTGATTTTGTTGCACAGGAATTAGATCGTTCCTCCAAGAAAGATAAACGCAACATACGAATGAAGATCACTTCATGGATGCAAGGTCAAGGTGTTCGAGGTTTTACTCGAACTGATGGCTGGCAAACTGCTGAACTCATAAAGATCTTAGTGGACAAAATTCTCAAACTCGAACCAGATACAAGTGAATTTCATACCGAATTCGGAAGGCTTAGCAGCAATAAAACGTTTCTGATTAAACTCGAGGAAGTCCTCGAATCGATTCGAAAAGAATACGATATTAGCGAGGCAAAAATACCGGTAATCATCTATACAGGCGCGTCTACCGAGTTGCCAACTATATTTACGCTGCTCAATAAACAAGGGGAGCCACTCACTCCTTATGAGATTCTCGCGGCGCAATGGCTTGATTATCGACAGCCAATACAGAATGTGGAGATTATTGATGCCATTTGGAACAAGTACGATATATTGGAAGAAGCAGGTTTTTCATTAGATGTTTCAGAACAAGCACCTGATGAAGAATCGCGCCGCAAACGCGAATACACGTTGTTTGAATATCTCTTTGGGCTGGGTCAATACCTGCCTAAAGAATTCCCGCTTTTGTTTAAGTCTGTTGGGGTCGATCAACCAAATCCGATAAGTTTTAACCTGATACCTGCTTGTCTTGGACTTCATCTGAAAGACAGGGGCAAGTTACATGAAAAAACTAAAGATTTGAATATATCAGATTTAGAGGAGCGCATCCTGGAAGCAGTTGAGTTTGTTGACAGCATACTAGAACCTGTGATCTCAATTCACCAACACGAGTATGCAAAGTACATTTATCATACAGAACATCAAATCTTTTCAATGATATCCACTGCTTTTCAGGTTCGATATGACAAAATCAATTTATCTGAAATTGATGGATGGCAAGCTAACCGTGACAAGTTAGAGAAACATATCTTGATGCGCTATTTGTATGATATTTTACGTAATGAGTGGAGGTCATCAGGTGACGATACCCTATTTCGCACCGTCAACAATTTGGCATATTTGAATCCTCCTCCTACAGAAGAGGAGTGGGAGCGAAATTTAGACACTTGGTTTAATGAAAAACAGATGACACTTCGCCATGTAGTAAGAAAAGTCCCTCTCAATTCTCCTGCGATTCTGTTACTAAAATACATTTATGCACATAAGTTCAGTGATATAGAAAGAACTCAAGAATATCATATTGAGCACATCATACCGGTAGGCAAGCTGGTGGATCTGGGAATTTACGATAGTTATCACGATTCCTACAATGATGACCGCGGCCCGGTAAATGCCATCAGCAACTTGGGCTTTCTTGAAGCTGGTAAAAATATGGCAAAGAGCGATCAAACATTTGCTGAATACTTGGAAAAGAAGTGGTATTCCTCCCACGAACTGACATACGGGGAATATCAGGATGAATTACAAAGATATGAAGAGCAGTTGATCTGCAAAAAGGAACTTCTACCAAAATTGGAACTTATCTCACATTCATCCGGTCGAGATTCATTTGAAGATTTTCTGAAAAACCGGTGGGAACTGCTAAAAACAGAATTCATTGAGACCTGGCGGGACTATATCCCAGCAGAATAGCCTACGCGAAAACAATCCCCAAAACAGCCGCGAGGCGTATCTTGCCTTATCCGCGAATCGCGCTAAAATGACGTTTCGCAATAGCTTCGCAAGCAGCAAAGGCGGATGGATGCCTCCTTCACCGGCCCAGCCCTTTGAACCTATCCACGGCGTTTTGACTGTGCCGCTGACCTCTATTGGCGACGCGCGCGGCCGCTTTATGGAAACCTTTCGCAAAGAATGGTTCCCCCAGGTCAGCTGGGAACAGATGCAAAGCAATCGCAGCGACGGCCAGGCGGGAGTTCTGCGCGGCCTGCATTATCACTTCAAGCAAGTCGATTACTGGCATGTTCTCAATGGCGTCATCCGCGTCGGTCTGGTGGATCTGCGCCGCGCGTCGCCGACTTATCTGCAATCGGCCACCCTCAATATGGGCAGCGACCCTTTGCTCGGTCTGTTTATTCCCTGCGGAGTGGCGCATGGCTTCGCCGCTTTGACCGACAGCGCCCTGATGTACATTGTCAACAGCTATTATGACGGCGGCAAAGACGAATATGGCATCGCCTGGGACGATCCCCAAGCCAATATCGACTGGGGCATCCAAGACCCGATTCTGTCAGCGCGCGACCGCCAAAATCCCCTGATCGCCGATATTCCCGCCGCCGACCGGCCATAGAAGACGTCCATCTATGCGCGGAAGGCCTTGGTCAGCCATTCGCCGGCCTCCAATCGCCCATGCTGTCGGAACTGATGACGCATCCGCCCAAAGACATCAACGCCCATTTGCAGCAGGATATGCGGCACATCCATAGGCACCCAATTTTCTACAATCGTCTCGTCATCACAGCGATAAAAATCCATCACCCGCATCTTGATTCGCTTGCCAGTGGGCGGCAGGCCAAACAATTCGCCTCCGCTGTGCGTCGCCTGCAAATATCCCCAGCCGCCGGTCACCGCAAAATAACCATCGCCAATCCGAATGAAATGCCCCTGCTCCGAACCGCCGCGGTCAGGAAAAGCCACCAAAAACGGAATTTGATGATAATCCTCAAAGCCGCGCAGGCCGCGGGTAGAGCCGATGCCGGCCGGGCCATACCACATAAAATTCGGATGCCAATGCTTGACCATCTCCATCTCATCCAACACGTCGCGGGTTGGCGGGCGGCCGCTGTACTGCCCTAAGGCCTCGTGCATCTTCAGCACCGTTTCGATAGTGCGCCGCGAACGCTGTTCATCCTGCGCCGTCAAAATCACGCCATCGAGAGTGCGCGGCGGCATCCAGCGCATCTCCGTCCCCAAGCTCTCGGCAATCGGGAAATAACCCGCCTGGCGCATCAAATCCAGAAAATCGAGAAAGACGTAACTGGCCGCGATTTGACCGCCGCGCAGTTCATGTCCCTCGCAGTAACGGACGCTGACCACGCCGCGCGTCGCTGGAATCCCCAGCCAGTCCTGTTCGAATGTACCCATGAGATGGCCCATGCAGCCGATCCAGTTCGCATCCCGATAGCGTCCCCCGGCGACAAAGTGACCGCGCCGCTCAACATCCGGCAATGCCCGCCGCATCGGCCGCCACAGCCGCTCAAGCGCCGCTTCGATTCCGCGCATTTCATTGATCGGATGAGTAACATTCAAAGCGATATCCGCCGCGAAACCATCCCGCGCGGCCTCGTCCAGGCGGTCAGTCGGCTCATGCGTCATCGCCTGCATCACTTCAATAACGCGCCGCTTATTGGCGATATTCTGCGCCTGATCCACGGGCGTATATTTGAAGGGCGTTCTAAAACGTCTGTCATCGGAGACTGTCATTGCCGCGCCCTAAGCATAAATCTGTTTCAGCAGGGCGAATTCGTCAAACAGCGTCCATTCGCTCTGCACGCGGCCGTCTTGAATCAAATGGTGGCTGATCCCCATGACTCGAATCGGGCTGCCAGTTGGCTCGCCATAAATGCCATAGCCGGTATGCGTGCCGCGCATCGTCCAGCGAGTCGCCGTCCGATAGCCAGCCGCCGCATCGCCCACCCAGCAGAAATGATCGACCGTCAGCGCCAAATCGGGAAAGGGCGAAAGCAGCGAAAGCACATAAGTTTGATAATCGTTCATCCCCTGCAATCGGCGCCCGCTCGGCCCCTCAAAAACCGACGAATCATGGAAATACACGCGGACTTTATTCAGCAGACGCCAATTCCAAATCTCGTGGATCAGCCGTCGAACAAAGTCCTCTGGGTCAAAGCCTTCCGATGACGGCGGCGGCATTTTGGCCGGCGGCAGCTGGCCGATTCCGCGCTCGACATCCCCATCAATTTGCAGTTTCGGCCCCTTGCTCTGCGCCTTTTTGGCCATCTTCTTCGCCGTTGCCACAGGATCAAGCCCCAGCTGCATGACCAGCGAAAGCTCATCGCGCACCAGCCATTCTTCGACCACCATGTTTCGCTTGCAAAAGCAGTCGGCAATGGCGCTGTAATTCACCCGTTTGCCAGTCGGCGGCCCATACTGCGACCAGCCGCGGTTGGTGCCGGTATGACGCAGACGATGCGATGAGTACAGGCCATCGACGTCATTGCCGCCCCAAATCACCTCGTCGCCATACAGTCGGCGGTCTGGATAAGCCGCCAGGGCTTCGATGGTGCTGGCGAAAACCGCCTGTCGTCCGTAAATCATGCCGTTCGGCGTGTGCATCTTGACCGTGCCGGCGTAATAGTCATAGAGCTTGCCAATCGCCTTTTCTTCCCAAATTTCGTGGGTGATGCCGATGATGTAATCGACAAAATCGCGGTAACGCGAGTCAAAGCCATTCATCGAATGCGCCCGCTGGCCCTTGGCATTTTCCATAAATTGAATGTCTATCTTGTTCGGCAGGGTGATGCTCGATTTTTGCTCTTCAAGTGTCTGCGCCTTGCGGGCAAGCTGCTTGTCTTCCGTCATGGCCGCCTCCAAAATCGCTTTGCCTGTCGCTGTTAAATCGGCTAAACTGAATGCTGAAAGATGATTTTGACAGCAACGTTAGTTTAACACGCGGCGCTGGAGAAAGCAATGGACGGACTATGAAAACCATCGGATTAATCGGCGGCTTGAGTTGGGAATCCAGCATCGAGTATTACCGCATCGTCAATCAGGAAAGCCAAAAACGGCTGGGCGGCCTGCATTCGGCCAAGTGCATCATGTACTCCTTTGACTTTGCCGATATCGAAACGCTTCAGATGGCCGGCGATTGGCCAAGGGCGGCGCAGCGCATGATCCAAGCGGCGCGGCAGCTGGAACGGGGCGGCGCCGACTGCATCGTCATTTGCAGCAACACCATGCACAAAATGGCCGATGACGTCCAGGCGGCCGTCGACCTGCCGCTCATCCATATCGCTGATGCCACGGCCGAAGTCATCCTCGCCGCCGGCCTGCAAAACATCGCCCTGCTCGGCACGCGCTTTACGATGGAGCAGGATTTTTACAAGGGGCGCATGCGCGGTCATTTTGGCTTGAACATCCTGATACCCGACGACGAAGGGCGCGCGGACGTCCATCGGATTATTTATGACGAACTGGTGCGCGGCGAAATCAAAGAATCGTCGCGGCGGCGCTATCAAGCGGTCATCGAAAATCTGCGCGTCGAAGGCGCCCAGGCCGTCATTCTTGGCTGCACCGAAATCGGTCTGCTGATTGGCCCGGCCGACAGCCCAATCCCCAGCTTTGACACCACTTGGCTTCACGCCCGCGCCGCGGTGGAATGGGCCTTGGGGGAATGAGAGCAGTCACTCAAACAAATCCGGCGGCGGCACCATTCCCCAAGAAACACAGTCAGCGAAGGATGTCGGCGCTAATTCCTGGAAGTCTGTTTGCAAGACTTTGACATAGCGCCATTCTTGGCCAGTAAGCGCAGTCGCCCGTTCAGCCCAGATCGCCGCCGAGCGGTCTTTGTTGGGAACCTCAACATCCTCCAGCCCTTTTGTCTCCACCACATAGGAAACTTCATCTTTATCGACGACCACGAAATCAGGATAGTAATTACGCGAGTTCCCGCGGGTGTCAATGTATGGAATCGCAAAGCCAAACTGGATGGGCAGCTTGCTGAACAGAGCGACATCGGCCGCCTGATCCAAAAACCGCGCAAAATCGGCTTCAAACTGATTGTCACAAGGCACTCGGTTAAAAATCGTTTTGCGGCAGGCCGGGGCGATCTGCGACCAGGTGAATGGCTTGACTTCCGAAAGCCGCCGGCCAGGGCCCTCCAACTCCGGCTTCTGGGGCTGATTCAGCTTTTCCCGAAGCGCATCCGAAAATACCCTTATGGTTACCATTTGAGTAAGCCTCTGACTGATTGCCGCTCGTATCTGCGGACTGTCCAGATCAACCTCGCGCCCGAAAGCGGCGTACTTGAGAAAATCGCGCACCTTGGGCGCAAGCGCGGCGAACTGACTCGGCAGTTTCAACCTTTTGGCGATCATCTGGGCATAGTAAGCGACAGCCTCCTGCGATGTTTGCGGCGTCGGCAGCGTATAAATGCGCTCAATTAGCTCTTCAGAGGTGATGAGGTCTTCGCCCCTGTATGAAAAAGTTCGCTCGTCGCCTTCGCTGATTCTGACCGGCAGCGGCTCGCCATGGTATAAATCGGTGACATCAAGCGATTCAATTTCATCCCGCAGGGCGACGACGCGGGCGATGATGGGGCCAAGCATCGGCAGCGCGGCATCGTATTCGGCCTTGTCCGGGTCGGGCTGAATGACCGTGATGGCCAGCTTGTCTTTGCCGACCTGCCAAGTGTCAAATTCATAGTCTTCGTCGGCTTCCAGCTGTTCAACGAAGTCGATAAATCCCCGATTGCCAATGATGTCGACATGCTCTTCATACGAGGTTCGCGCGCTGCGGAACATCAGACGCAGGCCGCGGCCAATCGTCTGCTCTGGCAGGATATTGGCTTTGGCCGTATAGGGGCGCAGGCCGACGATCACCGTCACATTCTGCACATCCCAGCCTTCGCGCAGCATCAGCACGCTGACAATGGCATTGATGGAGCTTTCTTCGCGGTCGACATTTTTGGCCGCTTCCCGCGCCCTGTTTTCATCCTTTTTGGCCACATCGCCAACGCGGTTCGTATGAATCACCAAGGTTCGGTCGCCGCCAAATTCATCAGGATATTTCGTCTGCAAATACGCCCCAATCGCATCGGCCTCCTTGGTCTTGTTCATCATAATAAACAGCAGCGGCTTTTTGCCCACAGGCGCCAGCTGTTCGCGGTACTCGCGCCAGCGTTCAATGCCAGCGACGATAAACGGCGCATACTGGACTTCAGGCCGTTCATCGCTCGCCTCGCCAATGTCGGTGACGCCCTTGATTGGCCGCTTGACAATGCGGTCAACAATCGCCTGCCTAAGAGGGTAATCGCTGACTGTCCATTCAAACAGCTGACCTTTTTGATAGCGCGGCGTCGCCGAAAAATCCAGCTGCGCCGACAGGCCGACGTCATGGCCCTCGTGCAGATGCCGTATCGTCTCATTCCAGGCGCTCTTGGGGTCGTGCGTATGATGACCCTCGTCATTGATAACCATGACCGGCGATTGGCCGCGTTCCAAAATCCGTTCGCGGAAATCAGGCGGCTCATCAATGCGGGCCGGCGGCCGACTGCCCAGAACCGCCGTCATCATCTCCGTCTCGCTGTCCCGCTTTTTGTCGTCGCGGTCATAAAGCTGCTGGATGTTGGTCAGATACAGCGCGCCTTCCGAAGACGCGCGTTCGGCCTCGCCGCGCATGTAAAACTGCATATCCCAGTAAATCAGAAGCTCTTTGGGAATCACCGGGTCGTTCTGGAAGATGCGGCCGCCGACAAAATCGCCGCGCAGACGCTCAAACACGATGACGTTAGGCGCAATCAGCAGGAAAGTTTTGGCATAATCCGAAGAGCCTTCGACAGCGTTGAAATACTGCCAGGCGACGGCCAGGGCCATGACTTTGGTCTTGCCGCTGCCAGTGGCCATCTTGGTGCAGTAACGGGCAAAAGGAATAAGCTCTGGCGGCCGAAGCTCATCAGCCAAATCGGCCGGAATGAAACGTTGATAAAGCGATATCAGATCGCGGATTTTGGCGACCTCAAAGACATAAATCAAAGTCTCGATGGCTCGCTGCTGGGCGGCGTAATAGGCAAATTTTTCGCCATTGGGCAGCTTGTGGTCGGTATGAAACCAGTAATTCAGCAGGGCGCGCGTCGTTTCGGTCGCGCCTTTATAATGGCTTTCGCGCCACTGATCGACCTGATGGCTGATGGCGGGGACGGCCGGCGCGGTTTTGCCATAATTCTCCAGAAAGCTCATCTGCGCCTGACTGCGTTTCGGTCGTCGTCGGGGCATGCTCACCTCACCTTGACAGGAATCGCTTTGGTGGTGTCATTGCCCAAAATGTCAATCACCTTCACCAATACAACATAATCGCCGGCTTGGGGATAATCATGGCTGGCGCGCAGCAGCAGCGTTCGGTCTTTGCGCGTGCGATAACTCTGCCATTGATTGTGAAAGGCATCGGCGCGGTAATCAAAATCGACCGCCCAATAATCAATCCATTCCGACCAATGGTGAACCGCTTTTATCACATCGGCCGGCACATCATCCGGCGGCACCATGAAATCAGTCAGTTCAATGCTGATCTGGCGCCCCTTGACGTCGGTTTCGACCGACAGCGCCGCCAGTTCAAAGAATTGGATATCGCCCTGGTCGACGGCCTTCTTTTCCAGGACTTCGCGCGGAATCCGCATAAAGCGAACCTGCAGGCCGGCGTCCTGGGCGATCTGGCGCGCGGTTTCATTCATATCCAGGGCAAAATCCCAGCCCAGCACATCCACGCCAGCCACGCGCGACGGATTCTTGCCAACTGTCTTCTTAAACTCAATGGCGATCTGCTGAACATCGCCCAGCGCAATCGGGCTGTCGACCGAACCAACATGCACCATCCGCCGCCCCTTGACGCCATGCAGCCAGCTGCAGCCCTCGACTGTTTCGGCGTGGTACAAATCCAAAATGAACTGGCGATAAGCGCGAAGCACGAAACCCATATTCTCGCCAAACTCGGCTTTCTGCCAGACCTGCCGTTCATATTTGCCGAGATTCTGCACGACAAAGGGACGGACGTCCTCGATGCCCAGCAGTCGCTTGCGGGCGGTGTGAATGGCGAAACGTCCCAAATCACAGGCGATCCAGCGCCGATTCAGCTTTTCGGCGACGGCGGCCGTGGTGCCAGAGCCGCAGAAGCAGTCGAGGACGAGGTCATTTTCGTTGGATGAGGCGCGGATGATGCGGGCAAGCAGGTCGTCTGGTTTTTGAGTTGGATAGCCTAGCGATTCGTTTTCTCGTACTTGAGGAATATCCATCCAGACATCTTCGACTTTTACGCCAGCATTGATATCAAGATACTTCTTGTAGCGAAATGGCGAATCAGGCGTTGCTTGAGTAAGCAGATTGTCATTGTACATCGCCTCCATTCTTGCAGGTGAGAATCGCCATGCTCTGGTGATTCCCCGAAATTCGTATGGTTTATTACCGCCGCTTCTATTGGTGCAGGGAAATGTCGCGTAGACACCTCTAGCGTCTTTGTGCTTGTAGTTTTTTCTGATATATTCTTCCGAGTATGGTATAAATTGAATGTTGTATTTAGCTCTTCTCGACTTCACATACCAGAAAATAATATCGTGAGAACTTGGCATCCGCAACTTTGCGAGATTATGACGCTCTCCTTGTTTTCGCAACCACACAATCTCATTCCAAAAATTCTCGCGGCCAAAAATGGCATCCATAATCACTTTTATGTAATGGCTGGCGGTCGGGTCGCAATGAACATAAATGCTTCCTTCCTCGCTCAATAATTCATATAGCAATGAAGCCGTTTCATAAAACCAGTTGACATAGCTATCGAGTCCTTGTCCCCACGTATCGCGATAGGCTTTCTGCTCAATAATGTTCGCCTCTTTAGTAAATTCATCATCGCCTACTTTAGCTTGATACGAAAAATCGGCGCCGGTGGCAAAGGGCGGGTCGATGTAAATCAAGTCGACTTTGCCGGCCAATTCAGGCAGCAGGGACGGCAGCACATATTTTTTGTCACCCCAAATCAGCCGATTGCGCCATTCAGGGTCGCGGCCAGCGGCGAAGATATCCAGCATCCTCTGACGCTGCTGGGCGCTTTCATTGACCGTCTCGACGGTCTGGAAAGGCAGGGCGATTCTTAACGGCGAGGCGCGTTTGCCGTCTTTGTCATATTTGCCATCCCACGTCAGTTCAACCAAAATCGCACCCCCTTTTTGATTGCGTTAGGTTATTTTATCCGCATCCGCCCGATAAGTCCACCCACCACAGGCCGCCCTCGGTGCCGTTGACGGCCACCGCCAGCCGCGTCCCACCGGGCGAAAGCCATGACCAGGCGCGCGTTTCCGGCCTCAACCGCAATGGCAGCGCGCTGATGGTCGTCAATTCGCCTGTCCGCCGCTGAAAGCACTGCAAGGTCGGGATGCCCGCCAGCGGCCGTATCAGGTAAATCAAGCGATTCTCGAAGACCGCCGGCGCGGGATAATGATTGCCAGGCAGTTCGGATTCGAAGAGCAGCTGATTGCCGCCATAAGCCGACTGCCAATAATAGCCGCTGACGCCGTTTATCCGCATACCGGCGACCGCATAGAGGCCATCGGCCGACGGGCCAGGCACCGTCAGCGAGGGCGGCACCGTTTCCAGACGGCCCATGAGCATCTGTCCGTTCACATTCCCCGTAAAATAATGCACGGGATCGCCAGAAGCGCCGAAATAATAGGCCAAGAATATCCCTGGCCGCGCGCCCCATAAAAACCCGCGCAGGCTGTGCTTATGCAGGCCGTCGTGGATCAGCCGCTTGAATGAGCCGTCGGGTTCAGCCGAAAGGATCGTATGCAGATCGTTCTGATAAATTACTCGCCGCGCATGAGGTGGAAAAGCCATTGCCGAACCGTAAAACAGGTCAGGGTTTTGCGCGCCGGACTGCGTAATCATCGCCGCGCCGCTCTGCTCGATCATCGCCGCCGTCACATAATGGGCATCGGGATGTTCTATCGACGCGCGGGCATTGTCGGCCAGGCTGTACTGCCACCAGTCCAGTTCGGTAAATACGTCGCCGTCACAGCCGACGCCATAATGCAAGGTCTCCTCGTCGATCCATTCCAGCATAACGACTTCTTCGCTGGCGATTTGATTCACAGCTGGGGTCACTGTCGACGTCGGCGGCCTATAGTCCATCGATTCGGCTTCGATATGAACCTGGACGCTGGCCGCTTCGCCGTCGGCAAACCATTCAAAAGGCGCGTGAAAGCTCTGCGACTGTTCTGGCGGCAGGGCATAATCCAGCAGGGCCGCGCCGCAGGCATCGACCAAAAAGCCAAAGCCTTCGCCAATTCGCTCCTGCGCGGCGTCATAAATATCCACATAAAGGTAAATTTGATGATAGGCCTGGCGTCCGACATTATGAATATCGCCAAAGACGACCGGGGTTTCGCCGCCGAATCCGTCTGGCTGCGTTCCTATTTGCGTGTTCGATGAAATCAGCGCCGGCTCGGCCTGGGCCATCGGCCGCGCGCCCATCCCCCACAGCGCTATCAGCATCAGCATTACGCGCATTGCCGTTTCCCGCGTCTATTCGCCATTCCAATGATAAAGACTCGACCAGCAGATGACCAGTGCAGGCCAGGGCGAAAGTGATATAATGGGCTTTTATGCCAGGAGAGATGATGCGCGCGGTTCGCGACTACCTTGCCGAAGTGCAGGAAAAATACCAAACAGGCATCGCGCGGGAACATGCCTATCGGCCGGCCTTGCAGACATTGCTGGAATCGGCCGGCGAAGGGATCAACGCGGTCAATGACGCCGCCCGCTCCGAAATTGGAATGCCCGATTTTGTCGTCATGTCGGCCGAGGGGAACACGCCGATTGGCATTGTCGAGGCCAAGGACATCGGCGATCAGCTGAACCGCACCGAAAGATCAGCGCAGATGCGGCGTTATATGGCGCACGGCAATGTCATCTTGACCGACTATCTGGAGTTTCGCTGGTACATCAATGGCGAAGCGCGAGAGACGGTGCGTATCGCCAAAGCAAGCCAAGGCAAAATTGAGCGCATCCCCAAAGCCTATGCTAATTTAACCAAAATGCTGCGCCGATTCGCATCGGAAGCCGGCCCTTCCATCAACAGCGCAAGAGAATTGGCGCGGCGGCTGGCCGGCATCGCGCAGGAAATCGCCTATTACATCGAAAAAGACCTCGACAGCGAAGACCCGGACAAGAATCTGCTTGAGCAAAAAGGGGCATTCGAGGAGACGCTGCTGCCCAACCTAAGCCATAAAGAATTTGCCGATATGTACGCCCAGACCTTTGCCTATGGCCTCTTCGCGGCGCGAGTGAATCATAGAGGCGATCCCGCCGGATTCGACTTGCGCGGCGCGGCGGCCGACATCCCGCAGACCAACCCCTTCTTACGACATCTGTTTTATCACAGTTCCTTTGGCTTGGGAAAACGGCTGGACTGGATGATGCAAAGCCTGGTGAATGTGCTGCGCCGCGCCGATATGGACGACATCCTGGCCGACTTCGGCAAGCGCACCCAGCAGACCGACCCAGTGGTGCATTTTTATGAGACCTTCCTAGGCGCGTACAACCCTGCCCTGCGCGAACAGCGCGGCGTCTATTACACCCCCGAGCCAGTCGTCAAATACATCGTGCGCGGCGTCGATCACATCCTGAAAAGCCAGTTCCAGCGGCCGCGCGGCCTAGCCGATGAAAAGACGCTTATTCTTGACCCGGCCGTCGGCACTGGAACATTCCTGTATTTTGTGATTGAGCGCATCAAAGAGGCCTTTGTCAGCCAAAGAGGCCTATGGAAAAGCTATGTCCAGCGGCATCTGCTGACCCGTCTGTTCGGCTTTGAACTGCTGATGGCGCCTTACACGGTGGCGCACATGAACTTGAGCTTGCAGCTGAAGGAAGCCGATTATGAATTCAAAGAGGGCGAGCGGCTGGGCATTTATCTGACCAATTCGCTGGAAGAAGCGACAAAGGAAGGATACAGCACGCCCTTTGCGGCTTTCATTAAGGAGGAAGCCAATCAAGCCTCCGCGATTAAGCGCGACAAGCCGATTATGGTTGTGCTGGGGAATCCGCCCTATTCTTATGACTCGGCAAACAAAGGCGCGTGGATTAGCGAGCAGATACGCGATTATTATTTTGTGGACGGCAAGCCATTAGGTGAGCGCAATCCCAAGGGCCTGCAAGATGATTATGTCAAGTTTATCCGTTTTGGCCAATGGCGAATTGAGAAAACTGGCCGCGGCGTGCTGGCCTTTATCACCAATCACGGTTACCTGGACAATGTAACTTTTCGGGGCATGCGCCAAAGTCTCTTAAAAACATTTACCGATATTTACATCGTTAATTTGCATGGAGACACTCGTAAATCTGCGACAACTCCAGAAGGTAATAAAGATGAGAATGTATTTGACATCATGCAAGGGGTTGCAATCATATTCTTAGTTAAACTGGAGTCCAGTGAAGAGACTAATATGATTCATTACTGCGACCTAATGGGCAGGAGATCTCATAAACATAAGTTTCTAAATTTGAACGATCTTGAAAGCACTCAATGGAAACAAATCAAACCCTCGTTCCCATATTATTTATTCAAGCCAGTTGATTTGGAACACGAAGACGCCTATCACAAATACATTGCTGTTACTCAATGTTTTAATGAACGCAGTATGGCTATCACAATTCAGAAAGAATTTGTGAGCTTCTCAAATAATGGACTGGATTCGATTCAGTACAGGATATTTGATGAACGCTATATTGATTACGGCCTAGATGAAATCTCCCGTCCTCGATATGAGATAATGCAGCATTTGCACAAGTTGGACAACATTGCCTTAGTAACATTAAGAAGACCTAGAGATGAACGGACTGGAAATTTTTGGGTAACTAATGACATTACGGATAAATCTGTCATCTCGTCAAAAGATAATGCTTATGTGTTTCCGCTTTATTTGTACCAAAATCCACAAAATGATGTGCCTAATTTACGCAAAAAACAGCCGCGCATGGTGGACGCCGAAGAAGCTGATTATTTTGAGTTCAACGAGCAAGGCCGCCGTCCCAACCTAAGCCAGGCCTTTGTGCGCCAGATGGAAGCCAAGCTGGGTTTGCCCTTCATCACCGAAGGCGGCGCTTTTGTCGACGATGATGCGCCTCAATGCTTTGGCCCCGAAGATGTGTTTTATTATGCCTATGCCATCTTCCACAGCCCAACTTACCGCCAGCGTTATGCCGAGTTCCTGAAAATCGATTTTCCGCGCCTGCCGCTGACGTCGGATGTAGGTTTGTTCGGCGCGCTGGTCAAATTCGGCGCCGAGTTGGTGAGTTTGCATCTGATGAAATCGCCGCGGCTGTCAGAATATATGACGACTTATAATGTGGACGGCGATAATATAATTGCGCGTGGCTATCCCCAATATGATGAGAAAAAGGAACGGGTCTATCTCAATAAGAAGCAGTATTTTGGGGGAGCGCCGCCGGCCGTCTGGGAGTTTCATATTGGCGGCTATCAAGCGCTACATAAGTGGCTGAAAGATCGGCGTGGGCGGGAATTGTCCTATGACGATTTGAACCATGTCCAGCGGATGGTTGTCGCGCTGGCCGAAACCGTCCGCATTATGGCGGCCATTGACGCGGCCATCCCGCAGTTCCCCATAGATTAGGCCATAAAAAAGGACGCGCTCCAATAAACGCGCCCTCTTGATAGCGCTGTTCTTGCGTTTTGCTTATTCGCTGGCGCCGGTCATGCCTTCCAGCAGCTGTGGAATAAACCAAATATCCAGCAGACTCACCGCTTCGCCTTCAGCGGCCAAGGGTGTGCCGTCTTGCAGGTTCATCGGCCCTTCCCACAGGAAAATTTCGCCGGCGCGCATCGGATCGGTCTGGAAAGCGGCGATTTCGGCGGCGAACGCGTTCAGGCTTTCGATGGTCTCCATGCTTAACGCATCGCCCAGCTTGTAGCCAATCACGCTGGCGTCGCTGTCGGTGTAATAGCCGTCTTCGTTGATTTCATCCCACTTCGGCTCCAGCCAGCGCCATTCCTGCGACCAGCTGCCGTCCATCACGCGCTGCACTACGTCGAGGTAGGCGGGGCCCCAATTATAATAAGCCGCGCCAATGCAGGCCTCGGGCGCTTCGGAACAGCCGTTGACGTTGCCGTAGGGGATGCCATAGCTCATATCGCCTTCGGCCATGTACTGCCCGGCGACCGTGATGGCTTCGGTGGTGTCGATGCCGGAGATAATCACATCAGCGTCGCCATCAAGAAAACCAGTGGCGACTTCGGTCGGGTCAAGCGTTACGCCGGGGATATTGAACCAGAATCCGATCCAGACGACCTCGAAGCTGATGTCATCGGCCATCATGTCATCGCGGTAATTTTCGGCGCAGTAACGCGCGCCCAGATAACTTGAGGCCGCCAGACGACGGGTCTCCGGGTTAATCAGCGCGCCCAGATAGCCGATGCTGCCCGATTCGCTGGTCAAGGCCGCGGCGCAGCCGGCGATCATGCGCGGCAGTTCCATGTAACCGTTGAAGTTGCCGACGTTCGCCGGCGACAGTTCGGGCAGATCGTGCATGATGGCATGGTCGCCTTCCACAATCTCGTTGGAGCGGATGGCGTTGCTGCCGGTGATGTTGATAAAGGTCACGTCCGGGAAGGCGGCCGCGACCACGTTGGTATCTTCCTCAAAGCTGTCCGACGTGGTGAAGATGACGGACGCGCCTTCGTCGACCATCAACTCAACGACGTCCATCAAGGTCGTTTCGGGCGAATCGGCCGGATTGAGGCTTTCGAACTCAAGCATCTCGGCGCCGGGCAAGTTCGCCACGACATACTCGCCGGCTTCATGGTGCGAGGTGCTCCAGCCCCGGTCATCATTCGGACCCACCAAAACAACACCAAAGACGATATCCTCCTGGGCCAGAGCGGGAACAAGGGCCAGCGCGATGAGAGCAAAGGCCAGGAACAAGAGTAACAATTTGCGCGACATGGTTTCCTCCAAAATAGAATCAGCGAACTATTATCATGCGGCCGCAAGCCACATATTCAAGTATAACCCATTTCCCTTTATCGCGGCAACCGCGAATCGCGCCAAAATCAGATCGGTCGCATTTGAGCGGGGAATCGGCTGTTTTCTCTATGGGATGAACAGCGCCGATCGATCCTCGAATCTTGGCAAATCGCAGGCCGGGCTTTCGATGCAGGCCAGCGCTTCCGCGGCGACGGCCTGCGCGGCAATGAGGCTAATCTCTGGGCCATAATGATCGTCGACATAATAAATATCATCGGCATGCGACAGATCAAGATGTTCTTCAAGCGCGATGTAACGATAGCTGCCTTCAAAATGATCAAGCAAGAACTGATAGGACTGCGGCTGGCCATGGTGATAGCGCCGCAAATCCGATCCCCTGGGCAAATGCAGCGCAAAAAACGCCGCGTCATGTGCCATGGCATCAGCCGCAAAGGCATCGACAATCGCCTGGCCCAGCCGGCCGCGGTCACTGCCCGGCTCCCAATCCCAATCTTCCCGCATGTCTTCATTTTGCTGTTTCAGAACTTCATAGATGAATGCGGCCAGTCGGCTTGATGTCCACCAGCGCCCGGCGACGTGACGGCTTTGATAATAATGCTCGTAAGGGGCCAGCGGGTGATTGGCAAACGATTCAAATACGGCGGGCAGCTCTTCAGGCGGAAGCGCGGGCTGGTTAAGCAGTTCAATCCCTTGATCGGTCAGGATAAAGCGCGGTTTAGAGAAAGGTATGCCCGTCCTCGAATAATACAGCTTGCGGAAGATATTGACATTGCGGTTGAGATTTTCCGGCTGAAAACCGAAGATCGCCATATCGGGCGAGTATTGCCGACCCTCATGCCGCCATCTCAAAAAGGCCTGATCCATCCCGTATCCACTTACGCCAAAGTTCATGACCTCGGCGCGGACGCCGGCCTGATTCAAAGCGATTTCCAGTTGATGTCCCCAGGTTTCATCATCGGCGAGGCCATGGCCCAGTGTGAACGAATCACCGAACAGGGCAATACGCAAGGTATTCGGGGAGGGCTGTGCGCTGTATTCGCGCGGCGCCCGCAGGCCTCTGCTGTAGCGAAATGCCCGCAGACCTTTGCTGTTCGTCGTGAGTGAGCCTAACATATTCGGTCGATGCGCCCAGCCGAGCCTCTCATCATAGATCAGGCCGGATCTGTCCTTATTCTCAAGATAGTTGTCTATGTTCGCGCGCAGTTCGCTGATTGGCAGTCGATACGGCTCCAAGGTGTATTCCATAAAAGTAAATTGTCCGTCGGCATCTATGGCACCCGCCAGGCGCACGACGGCTTCCAGCAGAATCAAGGTCAGCAGCGTCGTGACGCCGACAATCAGCGCATTCTGCACAACTCGCTTCATCAATTCATCCCCGCTGGCAAAATAGACAAGCGCCTGTCAGCCATAAAATACTCTATTTCGGCGCTCTCGGCAATGATGTGGCTGCGAATGGACGCGCGGCGGCGAACAGCTTATCCTCTGTGATTAAACTTCCTTGCCTTGCGCGAAATCATCACATCGGCTATACTGCAATCGTATCCCATCTTGAAAAGAGGAGTGACTCTCATGGCCGTACAAACGAGAACTGAAGGCGAACGAATCGCAAACTTAGAGGGACAGATTGCACATTTGGCGACCAAAGCCGATATTGGCGCGCTGGATGCAAAAATTGAGTCCCTTCGCGCCGAGTTGAAATCAGATATTGAATCCCTTCGCGCCGAGTTGAATACGATCAAGTGGATCATCAGCATCGCCATTCCGGCCGCCATCGCCATCACGGGGATTGTGGTTGGGGTTGTCGTCCAGGTCTTGAATAATTTGCCCGGGTAAATGGGATGATCCAAGACCCGATTCTCATCAACGACTGGCACGCTGTCCTGCCGGTCGACCAGCTTCAAAACAATATCGCCGCCGCCCGTCTGCTGGGTGAAGATATTGTCATCTGGCGGTCAGACGAAGGCATCCGCGCCTGGAAAGACCTCTGCGTTCATCGCGGCACGCGGCTTTCGCTGGGCAAAGTCCTGCCCGACAACCGCCTGCAATGCCCCTATCACGGCTGGACTTATGACGCCGCCGGCCAGTGCGTCAGCATCCCGGCGCACCCCGAACAGAAACCGCCGGCCAAAGCCAAAGCCTTCGCCTATCAAGCGCAAATCGCCTATGACATGGTTTGGGTTTGCCTGGGCCAGCCGGCTTATGATATTCCCGCCTTCGACGAATGGCATGATGACTCGCACCGCAAAATTCTGTGCGGCGCCTATGAATTTCAGGCCGCCGGGCCGCGCATGGTCGAAAACTTCCTCGACATCGCCCACTTTCCCTTTGTCCATGAGAACATCCTCGGCACGCAGCAGCGCCCCGAAATCCCCGATTATCAGGTGATCACCGATGAGCATGGCATCACCGCTTCCGATATTCGCGTCTTCCAGCCCAACCCCGACGGCTCGCATATCCCCAACTGGGTGACCTATACCTACAAAGTCTATCGCCCGCTGGTCGCCTATTTTCGCAAAGAGGCCGAGCAGAAATTCGCTATCCTGCTCATGGTGACGCCCATCGAGGAAGTCCGCTCGCTGATGTGGATGTGGATGACAATGACCCACAGCCAAGGCGCCGACGAAACCCTGCGCGCCTTCCAGGACGAAATCGCCTACCAGGATTTGCCCATCGTCCAGTCACAGCGCCCCGAACTGCTGCCGCTTGACCTGCAGGCCGAACTGCACCTTCGCAGCGACAAAACCGCCATTGCCTATCGCCGCTGGCTGAATGAGCTTGGGCTGACCTTCGGCATCAGCTAACGCCGCCGACTCGTGAAACGAATCGCGCCGTTTCTGCGTATTGAACGTAAAGACAGCTGTTTTCATCCCTATATTGACATCGACGCCCTGCCATGCGTTACAATACAGACGGGAGGGGCTTTATTGATTTGCGGAGCAGTCCATGACCCTGCAAGCGGGAGACACCATCGGCGACTATGCGATCATCAGCCAAATCGGCGCCGGTGGCATGGCCGCCATCTACAAAGCTCATCATCAGCGGCTCGACCGCTACGTCGCCATCAAACTGCTGCATGATACCTTTGTCCGCGACGACAGCTTCCTGGAGCGGTTTCAGCGCGAAGCCCGCATCGTCGCCCGCCTTGAGCATCCCCACATCGTGCCCATTTATGATTATGCCGAGTTCAATCATCAGCCTTGCCTGGTGATGAAATACATCGACGGCGGCACGCTCAAACGCCGCTTAATCAAATCGGGCATCACCCTCGCGGAAATCAACCGCATGATGACCATGCTGGCCGATGCCCTGACCTATGCCCACGCAAACGACGTGCTGCACCGCGATATCAAACCCTCCAACATTCTGATCGACCAGCGCGGCTGGCCCTACATCACCGATTTTGGCCTGGCGCGGATCGCTCAAGCTGGCGATTCGACCATCAGCCACGATATGATGCTGGGAACGCCCTTCTATATCTCACCCGAACAGGCGCAGGGCGAAAGAGACCTGACCGCCGCCACCGACATCTATTCCTTTGGCGTCATCCTCTACGAACTGCTGGTCGGCGCGGTGCCATTCACGGCCGATACGCCCTATGCCATCGTTCACGAGCATATCTACAGCCCGCCCCAGCCACCCAGCCAAGTCCGCTCCGATTTGACGGCGGCCGTAGATGATGTGCTGCTCAAGGCCCTGGCCAAATCGCCGGCCGACCGCTATCAAACGGCGACGGCCCTCATGGATGACTTCAAGCGGGCCATGGCCGATTCGGACGTGGCCGCGCTGCCCGTCGACCGCGGACGTCAAACCCGCGCCAGCGATATGAGCAGCCTCAACCTGAACGATTTGGGGCAAAAACTCGACGGCGCCATTCGCCACGGCGTCGATGCGGTCTCCGAAATTGCCGCCCACATCGAACGCAAAATCAAAAAACCGCCGCCCCAGCCAACGCCAGAGGAGCTTATCCGCAAGCGCATAGAGAAAAAGCTCCAGGCCCGCCGCGATTTTATCCAGCACCTCGCCGTCTATCTGATGGTCAATGGCATTTTCTGGCTGATGTATCTATCAGGAAGTCCCGAATTCCCTTGGCCCATCTTTATCAGCGGCTTTTGGGGCATAGGCCTGTTAAGCCACTACGTCGATTATTATTACAAGCATGGCCGCGGAGCCGAAAAGCGCGAGGATGAAATCGAAGAAGAAATCACCCGTCAGATGCGCCGCTCACAGATGCGCGAAGTCCAGCGCCGCAAACGAAAAGATGACTATGAAGAGATCGAAGTCCTTGACTTGGACAGCATTGAAGCGCGCCAGGTGCGATTGAATGCCGACGGCGAACTGACCGACAGCTTTATCGACCAAGACCCTGCCAGCCGCCAAGACAAAAATCAGCGCGGCCGATTGGAATAAAGCCAGCACTGCGCGCGGGCGGTGTCTTGTGGTAAAATAGAAAAAGCGGGCTTTCAGCAAACGTTTGTGTACATCTAATGAAACTGTGGCACACTGTCACCGAAAGCAGAGATAAGGAAATCGGCAAGGCATCATCATGATTCGTTTGAAACGGCGCAACACCGCTTGGCTTATTGCCATGGGCCTCCTGCTTGGCTTTGCCCTGCTGGCCGCGCCAGTTTCCGCCCCCGTGCAGCTGTCCCTGATTGGCGCCTTCGCCGTCGCCGTCATCGCCTCTATGATCGAACTGGGGCCCGACCGCGAGACCCTGCTGGATGTGCTTCAGCGCGCGCCAGTCCGCCGCCGCATCACCCCCCAAGCCCGCGAGGCCGCCGAACGCGCCGCCTCCCGCGCCGGCTTCTTCAACCGCAGCGGCATCGTCATGCTCGATATCGGCCTCATCGCCCTGCAAACCGGCCTCGAAGGCCTGGCCATGCGCCGCACGCGCAGCATCTCCAAAGACGACGACGGCGCCCGACCCTTCATCACGCTCTACGTCCACCCCGAAGAGGCCGAACGGCAAGCCATGATTCGCTATGAAATCTACAATCACCTGGGCGAAGAGCAGTACGTCCACGAGACCAAAACCTACCTCCGCGAAGGCGAACTCAACGTCCTGGCCGAACATCACCTGCCGCTGGCCGGCAACCGCAGCATCGACGGCAATGGCGATTGGGACCTGCGCGTCTACATCGATAACAGCCTCATCGGCATGCACAACCTGATGCTGGCGCCATCGGTCAATGAGCGGCGGCGGCGTTTGAGCGGCGAATCCGAATTTGACCCCCGACTGGCCCAGCAGACCAGCAGTCTCAAGGATGCCGTCATCATCGAAGAAGCCCAGCAGCCAGAAACCACCCAACTCAAAGACCTGCTCCAGCCGCCAAGCGCATCAGGCCGCCGGCGGAGTCGAAGATAAGCAAAGGTTCACCTATGGGCGATCTGAACGAAAATCGCAATACTTGGTTTCTGGCATTCATCCTGCTGGCCTTGGGGACGGTCGCCTTGCTGGGCAACAGTTTCCCGGTTATTTTGGTGCTGTTGGGCCTGCTCTTCCTCGTCCGTCAGTTCGACAGTGACAGCAGCCGCTCCAACATAAGCAGCCAAAGCTATGATGTCGCCTACGACTATGAAGCGCAGCGCGAAGACGACTACGACGACTTCGAAATTTTCAGCCAGCAGCCGGCCAGCGCCGAACAGCGCGTCTATCGCCATGCCCTCGAATCCGTCACCCGCGCCGGACTCGACCCCGACCACGTGCAGGTGCTTGCCGTCGATATCGGCCTGCTGACCACCAAAGACGGCGACGAGCCGCAGATTTACCGCACCTGGTCACTGCCTGACGATATCGACTACATCCAGCCCTTTGTGCAGCTGCGCGTGCCGATGGAAGCCAACGGAAACATCCGCTTTGAAATCATCGATGCGGTTGGCGACGCCGTCTACATCCACGAAGATACCTTCAAGCTCACCCGCGGCCGCAATTTCCTGACGCCCAATACGCGCATGCCCCTGCACGACCAGATGGAACTGGACGGCAAATGGGGACTGCGGATTATTGCCGATGGCGTCACCATTGCCGATCATCGCTTTGAATACGCCGAAGCCACTGGCGCCAGCATCCGTCGGCACATTGGCGAAGATGGCGAAATCAACACCGAAATGCGAGCGGTGATGACCGAAAATCGCCAGCCCAAAATGTCCCTGGATGACCTGCTGGCCTATCAGGGCGACGAAGGCGAAGAAGAGCGCCGCCGCTGATTATTGCGGAAATCGACCACAGAGTCACAGCGATTCAACCTTGTCGCCGGCCATCAACGCGCGGCATTCGTCAGTGTCAAAATAGTCGCGCACCCATTCGGCCGTGCCGCGGGCTTTATCCTGCGCCAGCTTGGCCAGCCCAGCGTCTTTTGTCCAGCCGACTTTTTTGTTTTCGCGCCGCAGGCCTTTGAGCGTGAAGTTGTCGCGCTTGCGGCCATTGCAGGGCCGACAGAGCAGGACGCGGTTGCTAATATCGTTGCGGCCGCCTTCCGATTTTGGCGCGATGTGATCGAGTTCCATAAACTCTTTTTCCAGCACGCGGCCGCAGCCAGCGCAGATAACGCCATTGATTGTCCCCTGCGCCTGTGTCAAGACTTTGACGATTTGCTTGTGCGTTATTCTTTGCCAGGGTTCTTTGGGGCGCTGAATTTTCAGTTTCGGCATCGGCGCGGCGATTTCATTGTCATCAGTGCGGATTGGCGGTTTTGTTTCATAATGCACATCACCAAAGGTTATCAGATGCGGCTGCTTGGCTTTGTCGGCTTCGCGGACGACCAGCTTTTCCTGCTCAAGACGCTCCAGCACGATTTGATAGGCGCCGTCCCAAATATCCATGCCAATCCATTGGCGTTCCAGCTGCTCGGCGGCGATGGGCGTTGTCGCGCAGCCACAGAAGGGATCGAGGACAATATCCCCTTTGTTTGAGGATGCTTTGATGATGCGGCGGTACAGCGCGAGTGGCTTTTGCGTCGGATAGCCAGTGCGCTCTTGTTTTGGGATATGCCCGCCACCCGCAATATCTGTCCAGTAATCTTCTGGAACTTTGCCCCGAAGCGCGTATTGAGCTTCTAATTCTTTGACTTGTTCATCAGTTCGATTGCCGCGGGAAAGCGAGTTATGTCCTGTGCCAGTAATTCGTTTATAAGGGATTCGAACCGCCTCGCGATTGAAAACCGCGGAACTACCCTTTGCGTAAAACAAAATTGTATCGTGTTTGCGGGGAAACCAGCGTTTGGTGTTGGACGGCCCTGTATAGCACCACACAATCTCATTTCTAAAATTCTTATGCCCAAAAATCGCGTCTAGCAGGCCCTTCACATACGCATGGGCCGTATGGTCGATATGCAGATACAGACTGCCATCAGGCCGCAGGACGCGGTGCATCTCCATCAAGCGAACTCCCAGCCAGCACAGGAACGCGCCCATATCATCGCCATAAGCGGCCCGCGCGGCGCCGATGACCTCCCACACCGCCGGCCAATCGTCCTGAATATCGTCGATCCATTCCTCTTCGACGTCCTTGTCCCATTTCCAGCGGTCTTTGAAGCGCGCGCCAGCGGCTATGCTGTCGGGAGTGGCGTGGAAATCCTTGTTCTTGTTGAAAGGCGGGTCAGTGGCGATGAGATGCACCGTCTCGCTGTTCATCCCGCGCAGAAAGGCCAGATTGTCGCCATGATACAGTGTGCGATTCTGGAAGTTGACGGCGGCCATATCTATCCCATCAATCCAACAGGCAAGCGTTTCATTGGGCTTTCAAATGGGATATACTTGGCGCTGAAAGCCCGCGAGGGTTTTCAGTGTTGCAGGTTTCCTGTGGCGGATAACAAGGTTCGTGGCCCGTCGTCTGCCACAGGAAGTCCCAATAAAAGCCATGAAAAAATTCATCGCTCATCTGGATTATAGCCTATTGTCATCGGCTTGGCAAGGCAGATTTATGTACTTTATGGCGGTTCAGTTAAAACGCTGGGCGAGGGTTAGCGCATACGACCCGGCCGTGTTCGGATCGCCTTGACTGCCGGCATAGCGCCGCGCCCGAATGTAATACAGGCCCGATTCAGGAATGACATACGAATCGATCAGCGCGCTTTGCCCAGGGCCGCTGTCATCGTCGCTCAAAACAAGCGTCTGCGCGCTGTCCAGCAGTTCCAGCACTGGGTCAAGATCGCCTTCGCTGCGGGTCATCGAAATGGTGATGTCCTCATCCTGCCGCCCATAAAAAACATAAAGATCCTCGGTGTCCGCCGCCCCTATCTCGCCGCTGGCGCGGGTGCCATAGCTGATAGTCACAGCATCGGCGGCCGCCTCGGCAAAGACGTCGCCAGTCGATTCCAAACTTAGCTCATAATGCCCAATCGTGGCGCCGCGCCCCCCTTCATAGCGAGTCGCGATGATGTGATATTTTCCCGCCGCCGGCATACGATAGTCCAGGATCCTGGAGTCCTGCCCGCGCCCGCTGTCATCATCTTCAGTCAGCGGCGCATAATCGGCATCGGCCAAAATAACATAGCTGTCCAGTTCGCCTGGCGCCGCCCGCGACATGCGGATGGTCACGCGGTCATTCTGCTGGGCCTGAAAGGTGTAAAAACGCTGATACTGCCGATGACTAAGCGCGCCTGTTCGGGTTTCGCCATATCGAATCGGCAAAGGCGCCTGCGCTAAATGGCCAGCGCCGCTGTGTTCGGCTTCTTCGATGCTCAAGACAAAGCTGCCGGCGCTGTCCCCCGCCGAGCCGCCGTAACGTCCAGCCGCGATGATATAAATGTCGGTCTGATCGATAATCAGCGCATCAATGCGGGCGTTGCGCGTGTCCGCGTCGATCTGGTCGTCATTGGCGGCGATGACAAATCGGTCGCTGCTGATCACCTGCACATACGGATCCAAGTCACCGGAGGAGCGCGTCATCGAAATCGAGAGGATGTCGCCCTGTTCGGCGTGAAAAGCGTAATAAACCTGCGGCTGAAGGTCGCTGATGGTGTCGATCACGGCGTCGCCGCTGCGGAGCGCGCTGCCCTGCTGTGACAAAAGGCCCACGCGCGTCATCCGCAGTTCATAGCCGCCCGCCGTCGCGCCAAGACTGTAACCGAAACGCCCGACCACCACAAAATAGCGTCCGCTGGCCGGCAGGGTCAGGCTGCGCTGAATATGACCTTCACTGGCGCCGCGGTAAAACTGCATCGCGCCCGCGCCATCAAAGACGCCCAGCGTCGGATCAAGGTCACCGCTGCTGGCCCGCAGTTCAAATTCGATCACCTCGCCCTGCAGGCCGTCAATATAAAACACCTCGCGCGGCCTCGCATCGTCAAGATAGCCTTCAACCATGCGGCCTTCATCCTGCGCCAGCGCCGAAAATCCGACCAGCAGCAGCAAAACAGCGCACAGCTTGAGATGTTTCATGTCGATCTTCTCACTCGTCTTTGGCCAAGGCCGGCGCGGTGAAAATGGATTGCGTTCATCTTATCATACTCGTTCATTACGCGGCGGCATCCTGACAAAACGGGCGAAACGGGTTTTATGCGCGTTTTATGCTCGAAAGACAAACTTTTTCGCGCATATAATTTTATTCCATGCTGTTCAGGCTCTTTATACCGCGTTTGCGGATCGGCTGGGCGACCAAAAGTTCGCAGTTTTGATTTTTACCACTGAAAAGGGGTTTGCAATTTGATATAATATAGGATAGTATCAGTTTATACCTTGTGGAGGCAGCGCTATGACGATTATCCAATCAGACTTAATTCGATTCTTGGCAACAATTTTACTAACCGCCGTGCCTTCCATCTTGGCTGGCCTCTGGTGGCTGGAACGCCGCATGAAAAAGGTTCGCGCCGAGCTAGAGGCGGATATCGACCGACTTAATCGTCGAATCGATGCCCTGCGCGCCGAACTCAAGGACGATATCGACCGAGTCGAAGCCAAATTGGAAGATGCCTATTGGCAAATCAACATCAGGCCGGTCGGATTGTCCGATAGAACCTCAAATATCGGTCGACAGGTCTCTACGTCCATTGCGCGGGTTGACTGCCTTGACGATGACGTTCAGCGCCCATCGAGCAGCACGACTGTTGGATAAAGGCGAAGGCCGCGGCGAAAACTGCGGTTAAGCCCCCGCGATTATCCCCAAACTTGAATAAAATAAGGCCGTCGGGCCGAATACTGCCGCGCACCCGCAAAGCATCATCAACGCGAAACTTGAAGGAGTCCTTTCGATGAGCGATGTCCCCTTCACCAATCGGCGCTATCTCGATGCCATTGACGACCATATTGTCATCTTTGACGGGGCGATGGGCACCAGCATTCAAGCCTATGACCTGACCGCGGCTGATTTTGGCGGCCAGCCGTATCAGGACTGCCTTGATGTCCTGGTCATCAGCCGCCCTGACATCATCAGCGAAATCCACGAATCCTTCCTGCAAGTCGGCAGCGACGTTGTCGAAACCAACACTTTCCGCGCCAATCGCCTCACCTTGGCCGAACATGGCCTGGGTGACCGCGTTCTGGAAATCAACCGCGCCGCCGCCCAGATCGCCCGCGCCGCCTGCGATTCATTTGAAGAGCAAAGCGGCCTCCCGCGTTTTGTCGCCGGCAGCCTCGGCCCCAGCGGCAAACTGCCCTCTGGCGACGACCCTGATTTGAGCGATGTCAGCTTTGACGAACTGGCGGATTTGTTCTATGAGCAGGCGCGGGGCCTGGTCGAAGGCGGCGCTGATCTGCTGCTCCTTGAAACCAGCCAGGATATTCTCGAAGCCAAGGCCGCCGTGCATGGCATCCAGCGTTATTTTGCCGACAGCGGCCGGCGCATCCCGCTTCAAGCGCAAATCACACTCGACGTCAGCGGCCGTATGCTCTTCGGCACTGATATTGCCGGCGCCCTGGCCACCCTGCAGGCCCTGCCTATTGATATTCTCGGCCTGAACTGCTCCACGGGGCCCGAATACATGCGCCAGCCCATTCAATATCTGGTCGAGCGTTCGCCTTTTCCCATCAGCGCCCTGCCCAACGCCGGCCTGCCCATCAACGTCGATGGCGAAGCCGTTTATCCCATGCAGCCCGAACCCTTTGCCCGGCTGGTCAGCGAATTCACCCGTTGGGGCGTCAACGCGGTCGGTGGCTGCTGCGGCACACGTCCTGAACATATCGCCCAGCTTTATCAGCAGGTGCATGGGCAAAGCTATCAGCAAACCCTGGCGCGAAAGGCCACTCGCCGCGCTCCTCATCCGCGCCAGGTCATCCACGAACCCCAAGCCTCCAGTGGCATGACCGCCGCCCGCCTGATGCAAAATCCCGGGCCGACCCTCATTGGCGAGCGCGTCAACAGCCAAGGCAGTCGCCGAGTCAAGCGTCTTCTGCTGGCCGACGACTATGACAGCATCGTCCAAATCGCCATCGAGCAAGTCCAGAGCGGCGCCCACATGCTCGACGTCGCCGTCGCCCTCACCGAACGCGATGATGAAAAAGAGCAGATGCAAAAGCTGATGAAAAAGCTGTCCATGGCGGTTGAAGCGCCGCTTATCATCGACACCACTGAAGCCGCCGTCGCCGAGGCCGCCCTGTCGGTTTATCCTGGCCGCGGCATCATCAACGGCAATAATCTTGAAAACGGCCGCGGCCGCATCGACGACATCTTGTCGATTGCCAAGAAACACGGCGCCGCCGTCCTGTCCATGACCATCGACGAAGCCGGCATGGCCCACACCCGCCAAAAAAAGCTGGATATCGCCCAGCGCATCGCCCGCATCGCCCTTGATGACTATGGCATGAAGCCCGAAGACCTTATCTTTGACCCCCTGACCTTTCCGCTGACCACCGGCCAGGAAGACCTGCGCGGCGACGCCCTTGAAACCATTGAAGGCATTCGGCTTATCAAGGAAAACATCCCCG
Organism: Phototrophicaceae bacterium; assembly: GCA_965243795.1. GTDB lineage: Bacteria > Chloroflexota > Anaerolineae > Aggregatilineales > Phototrophicaceae > UBA6055. The sequence continues at coordinate 508,177 of OZ251576.1, forward strand.
GCGCCATGACCGCGCTGGGCATCAGCAACGTCAGCTTTGGCATCAGTCCGCCGGCCCGCGGCGCCCTGAACAGCGTTTTCCTCTTCCATGCCGTCAAAGCCGGGCTGGACATGGCCATCGTCAACCCCGCGCATATCACCCCCTATGCCGAAATCCCCAGCGACCAGCGTCAGATAGCCGAAGACCTGATCTTCAACAGCGATCCCGATGCCCTGCCGCGTTTCATCCAATACTTTGCCGACCATGACGTCCAGCTGGCCGACCAGCAGAATCAAGACCCCACTGCCGAGATGACCGCCGAGCAAGCCCTGCGCTGGCATATCGTTCATCGCAAAAAGGACGGCGTCGAGGCTTTGATTGACGGCTGTCTGCAAAGCCAGGACGCGGTTGAGGTTCTTAATCGGGTTCTGCTGCCGGCCATGAAAGAAGTTGGCGACAAATTCGGCGCCGGCGAACTCATCCTGCCCTTTGTCCTGCAATCAGCCGAAGTGATGAAAAAATCCGTCGCTTATCTTGAAGGCTTTATGGACAAAATCGAAGGCGCGGGCAAAGGCGTCGTGGCGCTGGCGACCGTCTATGGCGACGTGCATGACATCGGCAAAAATCTGGTCAAAACCATCCTCGCCAACAACGGCTACACCGTCCACGATCTCGGCAAGCAAGTCCCTGCCAACACCATCATCGACAAAGCCATCGAATTCGGCGCCGACGCCATCGGCCTTTCCGCCCTGCTGGTCAGCACCTCCAAGCAGATGCCGCTGATTGTCAACGAACTCGGCCGCCGCGGCCTGGACATTCCCGTTTTGGTCGGCGGCGCGGCCATCAACCGCCGTTTTGGCCGCCGCATCCTCTTCCTCACCGATACCCAGCAGCCCTATCATGCCGGCGTCTTCTACTGCAAGGACGCTTTTGAGGGCCTGGCTGTGGTCGAAAAGCTGCTGGATGAGCGCCGCCGCGCCGATTTTGTCGAGCAGGTATTCGATGAAGCCTATGCCGAGATGAATCGTCCGCCGCGCCGTCCTCCCCGCCGCCGACGTCAAGCCGTCAAGACTGTCAAAGCCGCGCCGTCCATCCCTACGCCGCCATTTTGGGGCCGCCGCGTCATCCGCCAAATGCCACTCGAAATCGTCTTGCAGCATTTGCACAAGCCCGAACTCTTTCGCCTGTCCTGGGGCGCCAAGAATGCTCAAGGCGCCGCTTGGGAGAAACTGTCGGGGGAATTTGAAGACCGCCTCATGCGGATGTCAAAAGAGGCCGCCAAAAAAGCCACGCTCCAGCCGCAGGCCGTGTATGCTTATCTGCCGGCCAACAGCGCCGGTGATGAACTCATCGTCTGGGACGCCGACGCTTATGCACAGTCTGGCCAAAAAATCGAACGGGCCCGCTTTGCCTTTCCGCGCCAGCCCGCGGGCGATTTCCTGTGCATCAGCGATTACTTTGCCGCTATCGACAGCGGCCAAGTCGATGTGATGACCTTGCAGGCCGTTACAGTTGGCGCCGCCGCCACAGTCGAATTTGACCGCCTGCAAGCCGCCAATGAATACAGCCAAGCCTATTTTTTTCATGGTCTGGCCGTCCAGGCCGCCGAAGCCACCGCCAATTATCTGACCAAGCTGGCGCGGGGGCAGCTGGGCATCGCCGCCGGGCAGGGCAAACGTTACAGCTGGGGCTATCCGGCCTGTCCTGATTTGGCAGATCATCGGCTGGTCATGCAGCTTTTGCCGCAGCTTGCTGATGAGCTTGACATGCGCCTGACTGAATCCTGGCAGTGGATTCCCGAACAAAGCACCGCCGCCATCTTCACCCATCATCCCGACGCCAAATATTACAGCGTTGGCAGTCTCGACCGCGCCGCGCAGATTTTGGGCTGATATTTGAAAGTCGACGATAAAACGCGTCAATATCCCTACAGCAAAGGCGATTTTTGAACCGACTCGCAGCTGGCGGCCAAATCATGCCAGGCGGCGCCAATGCGGCGAAAGCCCTCGCGGATCGCGGCCGGCTTGTGGATGCCATAGTTCAGGCGCATGGCATGAGAGCCACCGCCACCGGTATAGAACAGGCTGCCAATGGCAAAGGCGACATCGGCTTGAAGGGCGGCGATAAAGGTCTCGGCAGCGGTCGGGCCATGGCGCGGCAGTTCCGCCCACAGGTACAGGCCGCCCTGCGGTGACTGCCAGGCGGCGCCGTCTGGGAAAAAGGCCTCGGCGGCCGAAAGGGCGGCATCGCGGCGGCGGCGCAGATCAAGACGGTTGCGCTCCAGCTGCTTGGCGAGGATGCCGCGTTCCAGCAGCAGATGAATGGTGCGCTGATTCAAGCCAGAAGTGGAAATATCGGCGGCCTGCTTGACGCGCACCAGCCGCTCATAATAGGGCCCATCAGCGACCAGATAGCCGATCCGCATACCCGGCAGCAGCATTTTGGTAAAGGCATTAGCATGAATGACGATACCGCTTTCGTCCAGGGCCTTGAGCGGCGGCAGGGGGTCGCCGTCAAAGCGAAATTCGCGATAGACCTCATCTTCCAGCACGGGGATTCGATGCTGTTCGGCCAGGCGGATAAGCTGGCGGCGGCGGTGCATGGGCATGACGTGGCCGGTGGGATTTTGGAAGCTGGGCATGACGTAAATCAGACGCGGCCGCCGGTCGCGCAGGGCCTTTTCCAGCGCGTCGATGCGGATGCCAGACTCGTCGATGGCCACGCCCTGGATATGGACTTGGCGCGCCTGGGCGATGTCCATAATGCCCAGATAGGTCGGGTCGGCTGTGATGAGAGTTTCGCCGCTGTTCATCAGTGATTGCAGCGCCAGGTCAATCGCCTGCTGGGCGCCGCCGGTGATCAGCACATCCTCAAAGCGGCACTGAATGCCGATGGCGCGGACATAATCGCGGACGGCGACCCGCAGCGGCAGATAGCCTTCCGCAACTTCATAGGAAAGAGCATCGGCGCCGTCGCGGTCGATGACGCGGTTGATGGCCTCTTGCAGATGTCGCATAGGGAAAAATTCTTTGGGCGGCGAACCGTGGCTGAAATTGATGACGCCTGGTCGGCGGGCCAAGCGCATCATCTCGCGGATGGATTGGCCATGACTCGAAGACCGCGGCCACGGCGGCTGGCCTGTGGCGGCTTTGTCAGTGGAAACAAAAGTGCCGTGGCCGACGCGCGCTTTCAGATAGCCGGCGGCGCGCAGTTCGGCATAGGCGTTGACGACGCTGATTCGGCTGATGCCAAGCTGTCGGGCAAGCTCGCGGCTCGCTGGCAGACGGGCATCGGCGGGCAGACGGCCACTTTCGATTTGCGTTCGGACTTGATGGATGATCTGGCGATAGATGGGCGCTTTGCTGTGGCGATTGACCGCGATGGCGGGCAGGGGGATTGGCATGGGACTTGACTCCGCTGGTCTTTTGGGTGATTGTACGAATCATAACAGTCCAATCCTATAGCCAATAAGTCCAATTCAAGCAGAATGCCCAACCTACTCGCGCAGGATAATTTGCAGAATCTCGCCGGTGTTGACGTCGGCGGTGAAATAGCGGCCGTCCGGCGACTGAATGATGCTGTTGCCGGCCTGCAAGGGGCTTTGATGGGCTGGCAGCGCAGTGGAAAGCTGTGTCACCGTCTCATAAAAGCCGTCGCCATCGCCGTCCCGCAGCTGACTAAGCTGTTGGTCGTTGATGATGATGAGCGCATCGCCGCGCGCAAACAGGCCGGATACCTGCCCGATGTCGCCGCCCTGGTCTTCGAATATCAAGCGGGCCTCATCGCCCTCTTTCAGCCGATAGATTTCACCGGCGCGCAAGCCCGCCAAAAGCCGCCCGTCGCTGTCAAAGGCCAAGGCCGTAATGCTGTTGAGGCGGTCGCTGTCAATCGGCACGCGGCCATACACCTTGATATCGGCTGCGGCGGCGACAAAGGGGCTGGCTGTGGGGGACGGCATCGCCTCGGCAGTGGCTTCAGGCGTTTGGATGGGCCTACTTTGGGCAACTTGGAATGCGGCCACACGGCTGTCGACTGTGGCGGCGATATGCGATTCGGCGCGGGTGGTTGCCTCTGCATTGCGCTGATTCAATTCAATGGCGCTGCATCCGACCAGTCCCATCGCCAATATGAGCGCGATGATGCGCCCAGTTATGTCCCGCATGTCAGACGGGCGGCGCCGCGGTCAAGATAAAGACCAGCATGAAAACAGCGAATCCGCCTATGACGCCCAAAGCGCGGTAGCTGGACTGCGGACTCGGCTGTTGGCCAGTTTCCAAAACAGCGGATGACTCCATCCAATCGGCGATCTGATGACCCAGCCAACTCATGCCGATGCCTGTGACGGCCAAGGCCAGGACATGTGCCAGGAAAGACGACGGCTCGATGTCGTAGAGACTGCGAATCACGGGCAGATTGACCAACATCGCCAGCGCGGCCGTCAATGCGAAGCCAAGCCATCCCGGCGTCTGCTTGCGGCTGGACACGCAGAAGAAGGCCCAGGCATCAATGGCAATCAGCGGCAGCAGGGCCGCGACCCAAGCCACGAATTGCAATTCCGAGGCGGCGAAGAGTTGAATCAGGCTATAGCGAATCGCCAAGGCCAGCAGGCCAATCAAGGTGGCCGCGCCAATGCAGCGCAGGACGCGCACCGCCAATACCCCAGCGAAGATGACGGTCCCCAGCAAATTGGCCGCCAGCAGCCATTCCGGACGAAAGAGCCCCAGGATTCCCGCGCATTGCCGGCCAGCGCCTGGTCCCAGTCAATCATCAGCACTTGCAGCCAGGCCAGCAGAATGGCGGCGAACATAAGCAAGGGCAGGACATCGCCTGGACGAATGTTCAGAATACTGCGCCATTCACCGCTTCGGCTGGGCGGCAGATGTGAAAACACAGCCAGCAGGATCATCATGGTAATGGCGACCAGCAGCAGCAGATGCGGCACGCTCCAGGCCGAAAGGTCGTCGCCATAAATGCCGTGCCAGATGGGGTCGGCCGGGACAGCGTAGACCAGAAAAGCCGCTTGCAAAATGAGCAGGCCAACGATGGCATTGGCGCGAAAACGCTGCTGAAAAGTCCCCTTGAGACGGCGATTGAGATAGGACAAGGCCCAGAATCCGATCAGGACACCGACGCCGAATCCGAAGTACATCAGCAGGTGCGGCCGCCAAAAGAAGTCCTCGCCCAGCGGGATGCCATAGCGCCGATGCCACAGTTCATCCCACAAGGCGCCGACCACCAGCGCCATGACGCCGCCAGCCAGCAGCAGAGCGATGTTTTGTCGGATGTTCATGGACAGCCTGACCGAGCGCGGCGGCCTGGCGATCTGTCGGGCCAGCAGGTGCCAGGCGATGAAGACATAGGCGGCGGTCACCAGGAACAGAACGACGATCTGAATCCAAAAGGACAAAGCCCGCGGGCCGCTGGGCAGACCACCCCAAACCGTGAAGGCGGCGAACAAAAGAAAGCCGGCCAACGCGGCCAAGCCCCATTTCAAACGTCTGTCCATTCCTTCAGTCAGCGACAGCATGGCATCACCCTCAATCAACAAGCGCTTTTCAGTCAATCATAGCATACCATGACTGATGAGGAAGACCAATATAAACGCGGGGCTGAATCAATACTCAAGCGGATTATGGACGTCAGATGCCTGCGCGATTTTCAAGAGCTTAATCAAAAACAAGCTGCCGCAGGAAGGCTTTGGCTTCATCAAAACTTTCATGCTTCCAGAATGCAGCGCCGCGCCACCAACTCATTTTGTAGATGTCCGATAAACGAAGTTTGTCCGTATCACCGCTGACAGCTGCTTGTCTATCTACATTTTTGCCAGTGATAAAAACCCGAACTCTGGCTTTTGATAATCGCTCTTGAACGATTTCCACCTTTCTATTCTTCAGGCAGGTGAAAAAATCATTGACGCAAAGGGTAATTGGATCATCATTCAGCGCATCCAGCACAAGGTCTTCCAACATCCCATCGCGCTTTTCCGATGGCAATATCAGCGCCGAGACCTTTGGACTTCCTTCGGATGGTTCAATAACATTTTTGGGAACAGGGAGTAGTCGCGGACTATTCGCATTTGCATTTTTAATTGCAGTTCGCACGCTTTGAAAGGCATCTGTCTCGTAATCTGCATCGCGGACGATCCCAATTTGAGATACTTGCTTGAAGTTTGAGTTCTGAATGAGTTGGTATAAAAATCCTGCCAGATTATTCTTGCCTTCATATGGCAAGATCCAGGGTATTCCTTCGGGAAATTTTAGATGAGAGCCAAGCTGAATGAAGAACTCTTTGTCCTCTTTGCCTTCTACCAACAGCAAGCGCGACGTGCCTTCCGGGATCAATTCGGTCATCCGCGCACCTCATAATCAAAATCAAAGGCCGCCACCGATTCCATGCCGAATTGATTGTAGGTCACGGCTTCAATATCATCGGTAACAGAATCTCTGTCCAGGCGATGATAGCGAAAATCGTAGAGATCGTCGTCTTTGAAGGCTTCGTGCGCCGCCCGAATCATCTCCAGGCTGTGCGTTGTCGCGAATACTTGCACATCCGCTTCCCGCGCTACTCGACCGATGGCTCTCCACATATCCGTTTGAGTCGAATGGTGCAGGCCGTTTTCGATTTCGTCGATGAATACCACACCATTTGATACTTCATTCATGGCAAGTATCAAACTTGCGATTCGATTCATGCCATCCCCTAAATTCGTTAATGAAATTAGCTGATTTAAGCCAACATCGGCATGAATGGAATCATAAAGGATCTCTAATCCTTTTAATCGCGGCTCGATCATTTTTAGCACATCGGTAAGGACTGAAGTCGTGTTTGATTGTCTCATATCGCTAAAACGTTTTACGTTGTCATCTGAATCAATCGGCTCTCGAGTATATAAAAAGTCCGATTGTATCAAGTTATGACTTTTGGATCTCGAGGATCGGGTTCTGTCCTTTGAGAGCAATAGATGAAACGGTTTGCTATCAAAATCAAGAGCGAATTCAAGTATCTCTACATTGTCATCATCCTCGGCATTGTACTCGCGAAGGATATCAAAAAAATCCTCGCGCTCTGGTGATACATTACTTATTTGTAATGAGAAGCCAGATTCGCCATTGGATAATTGCTTCAATTTCTTATCAAATTTAGCAAACAGCTTAATTTTTTTCTTGATGCTAAAATCATTGAATATACTTCTCCAGCTTGCGATGTCAGATGGATTGACAGAAGAACCCATCCCCTGTAAAAAGAAGTCTTCTAGTCGGAAGGACGTCTTTATTCGCAAAAGAGTCTTAGGGGATCGATTGCCAGAATGTATGTACATTGCCTCCAGCAGCGCCGTTTTGCCCGCGTTATTCTTACCGGCAATCAAGTTGACCCGTCCCAAATCATTCAGTTGGAGGTCATGGAAGCAACGAAAATGCTGTACCCGAAATGATGTGTACATTATCATACCTTTACAGGTTAAGAGATGCTTTAATTCAATATACAACAGCAAATAATACGATGCAAGATGCAATTTTCCTATGATGACATACTGTGTCAGTCAAAAAATCACTGCCCAGACCACCGGCCAAATCAGGTACAATGGCTGTCAACTGTCAAAGTGAAAACCGGCCCTTATGACCGTCATCCTGGCAATCGAAAGCTCCTGCGATGAAACGGCGGCGGCTGTCGTCACGGATGGCCGCATCATCAATTCCAATGTTGTCGCCTCGCAAATCGACCTCCACGCTCAATATGGCGGCGTCTTCCCCGAAGTGGCCTCGCGGGCCCATGTCGAAGCGATTGGCGCGGTGGTCAATCAGGCGATGAACGAGGCCGGCTTGAAGTACGGCCAGCTGGATGCCATCGCCGTGACCCAAGGGCCGGGTTTGGCAGGCTCTCTGCTGGTGGGAATCAACTATGCCAAAGGACTGGCGCTGGCCAGCGGCAAGCCTCTGCTCGGCATTCATCATCTGGAAGGGCATATCTATTCGCTGTGGCTGGCGCCGGATTTCGTCGAAGTGGATTTTCCCATCATTGCGCTGATTGTCTCTGGCGGCCACAGCGAACTGACGCTGATGACCGATCATGGCAAGTATCGGCGGCTGGGCGGCACGATTGACGATGCGGCCGGCGAAGCCTTTGATAAAGTCGGACGTTTGCTCGGTCTGCCTTTTCCTGGCGGCCCAGCGATTGAACAGGCCGCCCAAACCGGCGATGCCAGCGCCTATCATTTTCCCCGCGCCAAACGCGACGACAGCTATGATTTCAGCTTCAGCGGCCTCAAGACGGCGGTCATGCGCGAGGTGATGATGCAGCCGCGCGGCCGCGCCGAAAAACGTCCGCAGCTGCGGCCAGGCCTTCGGATTGATGACGTCGCGGCTTCCTTTCAGCAGGCGGCGACGGACGTGCTGGTGGAAAAAACGGCGCGGGCGGCCGTCGAATATGGCGCGTCCGAGATTTTCCTCTGCGGCGGTGTCAGCGCCAATCAAACGCTGCGCCAAAAGATGCGCGGCCAGACCGAACTGCCGCTGCGATGCCCGCCCCTGCCGCTGTGTACCGACAATGCCGCCATGATCGCCGCCGCCGCCCACTTCCGCTATTTGCAGGGACACCGCAGTCGACTTGACCTGGAAGCCCGTCCCATGTGGCGTTTGTCCGATCAGGTCTATGCTGATTGACATCTCAATTCTCTGCTGTCAAAACGACTGAAGCTGTGTATAATCGGACGTCATAATCCGCTATGCAAACGACGAGGAGCGACATGAGCAGAATGACTTTCGCAATTATCGGCGCCGGCGCGGCTGGACTAGCCTCCGCCTGGGAGCTTGCCAATGCCGGGCATGAAGTCACCGTCTATGAGGCCGGCGACCGCGTTGGCGGCCTGGCGGCCGGCTTCCAAGATGAGCGCTGGGAGTGGACGCTGGAGAAATTCTATCATCACTGGTTCACCAATGAAGACAGCATATTCGCCCTGGCCGAAGAAATGGGCGTGCGCGGCGAAATCATCTTCCCACAGCCCAAAACAAGTTACTGGCTGGACGACAAACTCTTCCGCAGCGAAATCGCGCCCTCGGCCATCTTCCTGCCACTGTCGCTCCTCTCGACCATCCGCCTGGGGCTGACCGGCCTCTATGCCAAACTGTCATCCGATTGGAAGCCCTTCGAGAAGGTGACGGCCGAAGCCTGGCTGCGCCGCTGGGCGGGCGACGAAGCCTACGAAAAACTCTTCCGCCCCCTGCTGATTGGCAAGTTTGCCGAACAGTATGACACCGTGCCGATGTCATTTGTCTGGGCGAGAATTGTCAAGCGCACCCGCAAAATAGGCACCTATACTGGCGGTTTTCAAGCCTTTCTCGATGAACTGGCGCGGCAGCTGACGGCAAAAGGCGTGACGATTCAGCTGCACACGCGGGTAGAGCGGATAGGCCAGCAAAACGGCAGGCTAACCCTCGATGTCAATAGCGAAATCCGACCCTTTGACCGCGTCATCAGCACCACCTCGCCGCGCCTGATGCTGAAGCTGGCCGATGGCCTGGCCGATACAGCCTATGGCCGACAGCTTGCCAAACTCAAAAGCATCGGCGGCCTATGCGTCATCCTGGCGCTCAAAAAGTCGCTGATGCCCGATGATGAAACCTACTGGCTTAATCTGCCGGCGGCCACAGCCGACAAATCCAAAAATGATTTCCCCTTCCTGGTCTTGATCGAACACACCAACTTTGTCCCGCGCCAGCATTACGGCGGCGACCATATCATCTACTGCGGCGATTATGCGCCGGCCGACCATGAGTATTTTCAGCTAAGCGAAGAGGAACTGGTGGAGCGTTTCCTGCCGGCGCTGCGGAAAATCAACCCCGATTTCAATCCCGACTGGATACGCCAATGGTGGGTGTGGCGGGCGCCCTATGCCCAGCCAGTGCCAGAGCTTAACCACAGCCGCAATATCCCCCCGCTGGCGACGCCGCTGCCCGGCCTCTATTGGGCCAGCATGTCGCAGGTCTATCCTTGGGACCGCGGCACCAATTACGCCGTCGAGCTAGGGAGACAAGCCGCCCAAGAGGCCATGAGACAGCCAGCCGCGGCCGATGTATAACAGAAAATGGCTTTTGCGCGCTTCTGAAGTGGCGCGAACGATATTTTGCGCTATACTTGCTATGTAGGGAATAACGTTTCCAACCGCCATCGCTGTCGGCAAATCGCAGTCAATAAAGGGAGTGAACAAACGGCATGACCGAAGTGGAAATCCCCGCCTTTAATCCAATAAGTGAACTCAAGCAGCTTGAAGACCTCATCGATCAGGTATCGAAGGACTTGACCGCGCAGCAGGATCAGCTTCGCCGCCGCCGCCTGGCCATGCCAGCGCAGATCATCACCGCCATGAACACCATCAAAAAGGATTTCAAACAGCTGGAAAGAACCATCCTGGACGACCAAACCGAACTCCAGCAGCTGCGCGCGCTGGCCGATATGTCAGTCCAAATCACCAACTCCCTGGACATCGATACCGTATTGCAGGAAACGATGGAACTGGTCATCGTGCTGACCCAGGCCGAACGCGGCTATATCATCCTGAAAAATGAGGACACCGACGAACTGGAATTTCGGGTCAGCAGTGAAAGCGGCGTATTGGGCACCAGCGTCACCAGCAGTGACCGGCCGCAAATCAGCATGTCAGTCGTCAACGAGGTTATGAATGCCAACAAGCCGCTGCTGGCCGACAACGCCTATCAGGATGAGCGCCTGGCCGGCAACCAAAGCATCATCAATTTCACCCTGCGTTCCGTGCTGTGCGTGCCGCTCCAGCGCCAAGACGAAGCCATCGGCGTCGTTTATGTCGATAATCGCCTGTTTTCCGGCATCTTCACCGAACGCGAAGAGACCCTGCTGATGGCCTTCGCCAATATCGCGGCGGTAGCGATTGCCAATGCCCGCATGTACACCCGCACCGAGCAGATCCTGGTCGAAATCACCCACGTCAAAGAGTTGATGGACAACATCTTTTCATCGCTGGGCAGCGGCATCATCGCCACCGATTCCGACGACCTGGTGCAGACCTTCAACCGCGCCGCCAGCGAAATTTTGAACGTCGATCCCGATGCCGTCGTCGGCAATACCGTCGGCCAAGTGCTTCAAAACGCCGTGCTTCAGCTTCCCGACCAGCTGGATCTGGTCAAAGAAAAAGACGTCGATCATTCCATTGAGCTTAATGCCGATCTGCCAGGGCGCGGGCGAGTCGCGCTGAACCTGTCGCTTTCACCCCTCAAAGACAGCAACGACGTGACGCAAGGCATAACAGTAGTGATGGACGACGTGACCTATCTGCATGAACACGAGACCACCATCAACGCCATGAAGCGCATCCTGCCCGAAAGCATGGTCGACCAAATCAACGAAATCGCCAATATCGAAATGGGCGGCGTGCGCCGCGAGGTAACCTGCATCTTCGCCAATGTCCATCCGCTCACCACACTTCCCGACGCCACGCCAAGCGAAAAACTGAAGACCATCAATCAGTATCAGGCCATCGCCACCGCCTGCGTCCATGAATGCGGCGGCATCGTCGACAAATACATGGGCAGCGAAGTCATGGCGCTTTTCAACACCCAGCTTAACCCAGAGCCGAACCATGCCCAGCAGGCCCTAGAATGCAGCCTGCTTATGCGCGACCGCTTTATCGAACTGTATCAGGAATTGGATATTGACCCCGACCCGCATTATTATATCATCGGGATGTTCACCGGCGAGGCGACGCTGGGCAATGTCGGCAGCTTTGATCGGCGCGAATTCACCGCGCTCGGCCATACCATCAACATCTCAAAGCGCGTGCAGGAAAATGCCGCGCCCGGCGCCATCACCATCGTGCAGCAGACCCTCGACCACATCCGAGAAAACAACAACGGCAGCCTGCCTTACCAATTCGACAAGCGCGCCCCCATCTTTGGCAAGGGGCTTTCGCAGGGAATGCGGGCATACGAGGTACACAGAAGCTCATGAGCGACAGCAAGCGGAGTGATTTCTCTTCCATTCAGGCACAGCTGCGCGGGCTGAAACAGCGCGCCGAAGAGATGAAAAAAATGCTCGAACAGCAGCAGCGGCTCCTACGTCAGCGCGGCATCGGCCTGCCCAGCGCCAGCGATAAACTGTGGCCGATGCGCGCCAGCATCGACAAACTGGCCCTCGGCCTGGTCGATTCCCAAGTGCAGCTTCAACAGCTGCGGCGACTGGCCGAAACAACCGCCCTCATCAATTCGGTTCAAGACACCAGCGAAGTGCTTAATCAGGTGATGGAAACCGTCATCCAGCTGACCCAGGCCGAACGCGGCTACATCGTGCTGAAGAATCATGCCAGCGGCGAACTGGAGTTCAGAGTGGCCCGCGGCTTGAGCGCCGAAGAGAGCGCCATCGGCGGCCGCATCGTCAGCTGGACGATCATCAACCGCGTCGCTGAAAGCGGCGAACCTCTGCTGACAGTCAACGCCGGCGCCGACGACAGCATCAGCCACAGCGAAAGCATCGTCGGCTTTGGCCTCTTGAGCATTTTAGCCGTGCCGCTCATCGTCCGCGACGAAGTCATCGGCGTCGCCTACTGTGACAACCGCATCATGGCCGGCCTCTTCAAAGACAACGAACTCGATCTGCTGACCAGCTTCGGCCAGCAAGCGGCGGTAGCCATCGAAAACGCCCGTCTCTTCGAGGATATTCGCGCCAAGCTGACGCTGATCGAAGAGATGCAGATACGGCTGTCCAATATCTTCGCCTCGATTGGCTCCGGCGTCATAACCATCAATGGCGACAATGACGTCATCGCCTGCAATGAAGCCGCCCAGGACATCATCGGCAGCAATGACGCGCTCCAGCGACCCCTGCAAACCGCGCTGCCGCCCCATGTTCCCGACAGTTTTTATGAGGCGATTGAACGAGTCCGCGCCGAGCGAATGCAGCATATCTGGCTGGAAAAATTTGACCACAACGGCCGTCAAAACCACTGGCAGGTCGTCGCCAGCCCACTCCGCAGCGAAGACCAGGTGAACCGCGGCATCGCCCTGGTCATTGACGACTTGACCGAACGCAAGGAACAGGAAGAGCAGCGCCGCCTGCTGGGTACATTTGTGCTGGAGGCCCTGCTGGAAAATATCGACTCCATCAGCGAAATGGACACCAGCCCGACCGAGCGCACGATTTCGGCCATGTTCGCCGATCTGCGCGATTTTACCGCCTTCAGCCAGCACCTTCAGCCAGAAGAATTGATGAAAATCGTCAATCGCTATCTGGGCGCGGCCAGCGACGCCATCACATCCTGCGGCGGCATCGTCGATAAATACCTGGGCGACGCCATCACCGGCCTATGGAATACCCAACTCAACCAGCAGGACGATCACGCCGTGCAGGCCGTTGAAGCGGCGCTGACGATTATCGAAGCGGTCTATGCGCTGCACGAGGGCCTCGGCTCCAAAGAGCAGCTTTATTTTGGCATCGGCATCCACACCGGCCCGGCAGTGCTGGGCATGGTCGGCGGCGCCAGTCGCATTGAATTCGCCGCCCTGGGCGAAGCCGCTGACGACTGCAAATTCCTGCAAGAAAATGCCGAACCGGGCGAAATCATCATCAGCGCCGAAACCTACGCGCGCATTAAAGACCACTTCAAAGCCGAAGCCATGACGCCCAAAAAGATGCGACCAGGCTTTGAACGCTATACGCAGATCTACAAAGTCGGCAAGCGTCGAACCGACCGGCCGAAGCCGCTTTGACCGCCAAAGGCCAAGGCGCGGCGCAGGAGCGACCCATGCAGCCACAGCCGAATCTCCTCTTTGTCATGGGCATCATCATCGGCCTGACCATCGGCCTGGTCATGGGCCTCAATATGGGCAATGTCGCGCTTGGGATGCCGACCGGCGTCCTGCTTGGCCTGCTGATCGGCCTGATGATGACAAAATCGGGCAGCGACCAAAATTGATTTTTCCAATGAGAGCGAAGTCATGCGTCTGAACCTCCCAGCCTACGGGTCATCATTGAAACGCATCAAAATGCCGGCCTTGATCCTGCTGGCCCTGCTGGCGGCGGCGGTTTTTCAAATCCTTTTCGCCAATGGCTCCATGCCGATTGCCGCGAACGTCTTCGCCACGCGCTTTCTCGGCATCTTTATCGAAGCGGCGCCTTTCCTGCTTTTGGGCTCCATCACCTCCGGCCTGATCGAAGTTTTCATCAAGACCGAAGACATCCTGCGCTGGATGCCCAAAAATCAGCTTGGCGCGGCGATTGGCGGCGCTTGTCTGGGGCTGGCCTTCCCCGTCTGCGAATGCGGCGTGGTGCCAGTGACCCGCCGTCTCTTCACCAAGGGCCTGCCAGTTTCGATGGGCATCGCCTTTTTGCTGGCGGCGCCCTTTATGAACCCGATTGTCTTCGCCAGCACCTACATTGCCTTTGGCTTTGGCCCCGTGCTGGTCGGCCGTTTTGTCATCACCGCCCTAGTCGCCGTCACCGTCGGCATGGTCATCGGCATCTTCGCCAAGCCCGAAAATACGCTGAAACCTCAATCCATGCACGCGCACCCCAGCCCCCAGCCCAAATCGCTTCGGGGTAAAGGCCTGCGCGTCTGCCACATCGCCGCCGATGAATTCTTCGAAATGGGACGTTTTCTGGTGGTCGGCTCGGCCCTGGCGGCGCTCATGCAAACCCTCGTGCCACAGGAAAGCCTGCTGGCGCTGGGCAGCGGCCCAGTCTTTTCGGTGCTGTTTATGCAGATTTTAGCCTTCATCCTTAGCGTCTGCTCCACAGTCGACAGCTTCCTGGCGCTGGCTTTCGTCAATACCTTCACCACCGGCGCCATTGTCAGCTTCCTGACCTTTGGGCCCATGGTCGATATCAAAAGCGCCCTGATGTTCGGCGGCGTGTTTCGGCGGCGAATTGTGCTGTATCTCATCCTGCTGCCCTTCGCCATGAACCTGCTGGCCGGGGTGCTTATCAATACCGTCTTGGCCTAATGACCGCGATGGAAATGGACAGAACATGGACATGACCAAAGACCAATCACAGCTGGACTGGCGCGACTGGGCCAAGTCGATGATTCTGCTGGGCATGGGCATCTACCTGACCGTCCTCATCGTCACCGGCCATCTGACCAATTACATCAACCTGCGCTTTGCCTGGCTGGCTTATCTGGCGGCTGGCATCTTCTTCCTGCTGGGCGCGGTCAGCCTGCATCAGCTGCTCGGCTCGCCGTCAGAGAAACCACCCGAAGCCCATCATCACAGCCACATCACCTGGCGAATGCTGGCCATCGCCGCCTTTCCCCTGCTGCTGGCGGTGTTGATTCCCTCGCGGCCGCTGGGAGTCGAAGCCGTCAATGGTGGCATCAGCCTGAATCCAGTGGGGGTTAGCAGCGCCGCCGCCTTCAGCCGCAGTCCGCTTGACCGCAATATCCTGGACTGGCTGCGCGAATTTGACCGCCTGCCGACCGCCGCCGCCCTGAACGGCCAGCCTGTGGATGTGATCGGCTTTGTCTATCGACAGCCAAACTTTGCCGACGACGAATTTATGATCGCCCGCTTCACCCTTAGCTGCTGCGTCGCCGATGCCTATCCGATTGGCCTGCCCGTCCGCTTCGAACGCGCGCAGGATTTCCCCACCGGCGCCTGGGTGCGCGTGCAGGGCAAGCTCAAGGCCAGCGACTTTGCCGCCGATTTTGTGCCGGTCGTCCAGGCCAGCCACATCGAGACCGCCGCCGAACCCGACCAGCCTTATCTGTATCCCTAGGCGCCGCGATGAAGCTGACCAAGCTGGATGCTGCGGCCGCCCTTATCATCGCGCTCTGTTTGGGCGCGGTCATCATCCTTGGCCTAATTAGCGACCCGTCCCGACAGCCGCCGCGCATCGCCTATCTTTTCCCAGCGCTGGCGCCAGTGCAGAACGTCTGGATGACGACCATCGACCAGGCCGAACAGCAGCAGCTGACCTTCAGCGAATTTGGCGTCTATGACTTTGACTTCAGTCCCGATGGCCGCTGGCTGGCCTTTGCCGAACGAACGGAGGACGCCGCCTTTACCCTGCGCCTGCTTGATATCACCAGTCGCCGCCTGATTGATTTGGTCGACTGCGCCGCCCTGAACGACTCCTGCACAACGCCCGTCTTCAGCCCCGACGGCGGGAAACTGGCCTATCAGCGGACTAAATCTCACCAAGGCGCCTATGGCCTGTCGCGCATCTGGCTGGTTGACATGACCAATCCCAACTATGAAACCGTCCCGCTCATCCTTGATACGCAGGTAGTAGGCCATACCCCCGTTTGGTCGCAGGACAGCAATGTCATCGCCTTTTACAGCGCCGATGCCCGCCAGCCCGGCCTGCTGATATACGACCTCGCGCCGCGCCAGGACGACACCGCGGCCCTGCGTTTTGTCCCTTCATCACATGGCACTATGGGCAGTCTGGCGCCCAATGGCCAAGCCCTCATCTTCCCCGAAATTGTCCGCCGCGACGGCCGCTTCTTCAGTCATCTGCGGATGGCCGACCTGCTGGAAAAGGAATTCGCCGCCTTCACCGATCCGCAAGGCCCAACCGATGACGTCGCCGCCCAATGGAGTCCCGACGGCGAAACCATTGCCTTTGCCCGCCGCTACACCGACCAGCGATGGACGAAGGGCCATCAACTCTACACCCTGCCCGCATCCGCCGCCGACCAAGACCCGCGGCCGATTGCCTATGACGAACGTTACAACACCTCCTATTTTCGCTGGGACGCAATAGGAGACCGACTGGTGATGCAGCGTTTCCCCCTGCACAGTCAAGATGCCCGCCCCGAAGTTTGGGTGCATGACTTGGCAAGCGAAACCAGCTTCAAAATCATCGAAAACGCCTACCTCCCCCAGTGGACTCTCGGCTGAAAAAGCCGATTCAAGCAGCCAGTCAGACGTCCCATGCAGATTGACCATCTCTCGCTGACCAACTTTCGCAATTATGCGCGGCTGGAGTTCAGCCTGCCGGCCGACAAGCCAATCGTCCTGTGCGGCGACAATGCCCAAGGCAAAACCAGCGCCCTGGAAGCCATCTATTATCTGGCGACCTCCCAATCGCCCTATACCGCCAGCGACCGTCAGCTGATCCACTGGCGCACCCAAAACGACCCCATTCCCTTTGCCCGCCTGTCAGCCGAGATTGGCAATAGAAACAGCCGCTATCACAAGCTCGACGTGACCCTCATGCTGGATATGACCAGCGGCGTCCCTCGTTTCAAAAAATCGGTCAAGCTGAACAACGTCGATAAACGGGTGATGGATATTGTCGGGCTGCTTAACGTCGTCCTGTTTGTGCCGCGGGATCTGTCGCTGGTCGAAGGCGCGCCCAACAACCGCCGCCGCTTTATGAACACCACCCTGACCCAGGTCAATCTTGATTACCTGCTGGCGCTGAACGAGTATGAGAGACTGCTGCCACAGCGCAACGCCCTGCTCAAGCGCATTGCCGAAAGACGGGCCAGCCCGGCTGAATTGGAATTTTGGGACGACGAATTGGCCAGCAGAGGTGCCGTGATTGTCGCCGGCCGACAGAAATTCCTGCGCGAGCTCGAAATCAAGGCGCAGGACACCCATCACGCGCTCACCGGCGGCCGCGAAACCCTTAGCCTCAAGTACCTGCCCAGCATCCTGCCCACCGCCGCCGACGGCCGCCAGCTTTCCTTTGACGTCCTTGGCTTGGACTTGAATCGTCAACTGACGGCCGAACAGGTTAAGCCGCAGTTTTTGCAAGACCTGCTGGAAAAACAGCGCGAATCCATTCAGCGCGGCATCACCCTTTCGGGCCCGCACCGCGACGAACTGCGCCTGTTCATCAATGAGCATGACTGCGGTCTGTATGGCAGCCGCGGGCAAGCGCGGACGGCGGTCATGGCGCTTAAATTCGCTGAATTGCAGTGGATGCGCGATCAGATTGGCGAATACCCCATCTTCCTGCTGGATGAGGTCGTCGCCGAACTGGACAGCAAACGCCGCGCCTTTCTGCTGGAACGGCTGGACGGCCAGGCGCAAACACTGGTGACAGCAACCGAACTCGATATCTTTGCCCCCGCGTTTTTGGAGCTTGCGCGAATTTTCAAGGTCGTCAACGGCCAGATCGATGCGTCCAGCCCCTAGAATCATCCGCCAGACAAACCACAGACAAACGTTTTTCTATCGGAAATAAAGCCAAAACCGCGGCCATTTAGTCGCCCTTTGAATAGAACAAATGTGCCAGTCTTGATGCACCATTCAATGAGAGCAAAGGAGTCATCATGGCCTGGACAACGCCCAAGACCTGGACGAGCGAACCGCTTACGTCCACTGATTTGAACGCCCAGCTGCGCGACAATCAGAATTATCTGAAAGACCGCCTCGACAGCAGCGCCAGTGTCGTCATCAGCGGCGCCAGCAATTACACAACAGCGTCGACCGCCTTCGCGGATGTGGACGCGAGCAAGCTGTCCCTGACCTTGAACACGCATGGCGGCGCTGTTTTGCTGGGCTTCACGGCGGCCGTCTACAGCCAGTCAAACGGCGCCAAGGCCTATTTCAATGTGGCTGTGGATGCGGTCGATTATTTCGCCGGCGACGGCATCACCCAGCTGACCGTTCTCGGCTCCGGCGATAACTATCGGCACAAGCCCCTGTGTCTGGTGGTGCTGATCCCGGGCTTGAGCGCCGGCCGCCATACCTTCACCTTGCGCTGGAAAACGTCCAGCAGCAGTCGCATCGCTATCGAGACGGTCAACCTGCATCCGCAGTTTTGGGCGCAGGAGATTTAGACGCCGCGCATGATGAGCCAATCGGCTCCAAGTCCAAATGATCGTGAATTGAGGGATGATGATGGCATTTGAACAGATTTTCCAGCTTGTAGTCCTGGCCGTGGTCGTGCTGGTCTATTGGTGGTCGCATCGCAGCTTTCCGCCCAAGCAGACAGCCGAGCTTCTCCAAAAGCTAAGCGAAGCCAGCAAGAAAACCGACACCCACGTAGATGACCTGCTGGTCGAAATCGCGCAGGTGCTTAATGAACTGCGCCAGAAGGAAATCGACCCGCCCGATTCATAAGCCGCTGTTTGGGGCTGCGCCGCCCGGCCGGCCCCAGCTATTCCCCATCATCACCGCCGTATGGATCCTGTCCCAGTCGGCTGCCTTTGCGAATCACCTGCTGCCAGGGTTTCTTGGCGCTTCCCCGATACCCCATCTCGCGCAGACGTTCCGTTTCCAGCCGTTCCAGTTCGGCCGCCGCTTCCGCAAAATCGCCTTTTGGAATGGGCATATCCCGCCCGCGCGCATCCCGATAGACATAGCCAATCCCGCCGCACCAGTCGCAATCCTCGGCCTGTCCCGACAAGTCATCCTCGAACCAGCCGAATCCGTCGCAGGACGCGCACCGCGCAATTTTCATCTTAGTCGCTCTTCGGCTTGTTTCGATGTGCCATGAACCATTCTTTTGCTTCGTTATATGTTTTCCACTCTAATTCACGCGCTAGTTTGGCAATTAACCGCACCGCGTTGTGGGCAAGTTCTCTGGCGTCTTTCACATCATCATCAGATATTTCGCCTTCGCCCATTTCATTGCCATGCAATATCATGCCACGAAGTTTATAAAATCGCTTGAACGGTTTGACGGTCAACTCAATGCTCCAAGTTGTCGTCTCTGGTTCAGATAGACTTTCATCTTTTTTCATTTCACCAACATAATGATTACCATGCTGGACGAGTGTTTCCAGATCTTTTTTCAGATTGTCACCCTTTCCCGACGTTGGTATAGCAACATCAATGCTAACAACATAATGATAAAGAGCTTCCCAGTTTGTGGTTGATCTTGTACCACTATCATATAATGCAAGAGCTTTCCGAACTCGACTCGAGAAGGGGTTTTTTATATTCTGATAATGGTAGTTTATATCGTCCAAACCGAGAATCTGTCGGGCATTATCAACGTCATGATTACTGATTTGCAGTGAATTCTGACCATCAGAATACCATCCAGGTCTACTTTGCGGCTTGTCTGGCTGGTGAAACAGAATTGCTCGGCCGCCCGTCTCCCATTGCGATACACTGCTCGCCCGATTTACTCTGACTCGCTTGTTTCCTTCCACAGTAGATTGCCAAAACGTTACGAATCTCAGTACCTTCAGCGCCTCTTCAGTTTCCCATTCGGCCTGTTCCCTGCGGCTCTCGCTGTCACCTGTCACTGGAATACGGAGAAAACTATTGTCACTCATCTTTGAAAAATCCCGCATGATATCAGGGTGATTCACTTTGTCTGCCAGCAAAGATCGAGAGCCACCGGAATGCAGAACCGCGTTTGCTAGTGGCATTTCAATATTGTAGGTACATTTAATGTTATAAAGAGGTACAAGGGCTTCAGCTTGTGACTCGAAATGCCAAATCAAGGTCTTGAAAATCTTATTGCTGAATTTCTCAAGTGCTTCATCCGGGATAGGGAATTCTTCAAACTCACGGATGGATTGACTTATGGTAGAGGAAACAAGTCGCCTCTGGATCTTTGATTCAAATATTTCATCTATTTCTCTTAAAAATGCTAGCTCTTTGGCTATAGGTACAAACAATCCATGCGCCTCGCTATCTTCTTTAGGATAAATTACTAGCGTAAGGGAAAAGAGATAATATTCTCCCGTCTCGATAAACGTATTCCACTCATCCAAAGGATGTAACTCAAACCGACATAGATATTCCCTCAGCGCTTTGTCAAAACGCTCTTTCTTATCCATATAGTTCATGTGGCTTCCCCTCTGCGCTCTCTGTGTCCTCTGTGGTTAGGCTTTTTGCTGTGGCGATCTTTGCGGACAGACAGCACGATGGACATTCCAATGATATACTAAAGAAGAATGACAGTCGCAAGCTCATGTTGAAAAATAGGGGGAAAAGGTAATGAATACGGTCTCCGAAGGTTTCCTAATCACAGAGCTTATCATTATTGGCTTGTGCGTTTTCTTTTGCGTGTGCCTAGCGCTTTTGGTTCGCTTCGTGCGTTCCTGCATAGAGGGTAAAAAGAAACGGAACAGCTAAAATCGCTGACGGCCCATCACAGGTTGATTTCTCGGATGTAATTGCGCTGCCAAAACGAAACTATTGTCTGTGGCGAATGCTGTTATAATCCTTGATATGAACCCAAAAGCCAATCCCCTGTCAAAACTCGCATCGCTCGCGTTGCCAGCGCTGGCCATCCTGTTCCTGATAGCCGTCCAGGCCTATCATTTTAATGCCCGTCCCTATCGCCAGGATGAAGCCTGGGTGGTGCATTATGCGCTGGAAAACATTGAGCGGGTCGGTCTGGTCAATTATCTGCTGCAAATCTTCTATAAACTGCCGCCCGAAAACTTTATGCAGGATTTGTGGGCGCATCTCTTTGGTCACATCGAAAACATCGTGCGCTGGCTTGCCACCCTGACCACAGCCCTGACCCTGGCCATGTTCTATCGCCTGGCCGCCGATCTCTTCGACCGCCAAACGGGCCGACTGGCGCTGATTTTATTGGGTACGCTTAGCGTTTTCGTCTATTACACGCATGAGGCGCGTCCTTATGCCGCCTTGGCTTTCGGCGCGGTTGGCTTCCCATGGGCGCTGCTTCGTTTTATCCGCCGTCCCAGCCGCCGCCACGCCGCCCTGACCCTCCTGCTGGGTGTCCTGCCCTTTTATCAGCACCCCTTTATGCTTTATGTCTATGCCGCCCAGCTGGTCTGCATCCTGGTTTTCGTGCGCTGGAACCGCGAACTGTATCGGCGCGCCGCCGCCTTGTTTGGGACACTTGGCCTGCTGATTGCCCTCCGCGCCTATTTCAATTTTTCCGAACGTTCCGGCGCCATCGATTACATCACCGAAACCTCGTGGCGCGGCCTGACCGAACTGTATGACCGTTTCAAGTTCAACCCCGAAGCGCTCGGCCTGTTTCTCATCTTGGGCGGACTGGCCGTTTTTCTGGGCAGCCTGGTCAACTCGCGCGCGATGCCCCCTGACCCGCGGATGCGCTTTGGCCGCGCCTGGCGCGAAGGCTGGCCCATCCTGTCCCTGCTGGTGATGGTAGGACTGGCTTTGTTGATAAACCTGTTCGCGCCCAGTCTGACGCCGCGCAACCTGCTCATGGCCGCGCCCTGTCTGGCCTTGATTGCGGCGATTGCCCTGCGTCGAATGCACTGGCCGGCGCAGATCCTAGCGCTGCTCTTCTTCTGCGCGCCTTTTGTCCTGCAATTCCGCCCGCACAACGGCAATGCCGGCTATTGGGAATTGGCCGATTATATCGAGGCGAACTATGATCCACAGCGCGGACGTCTGGCCATTACCGCGCCGCGCGCTTGGCAGTGGATTCCCATCAAGTATTTTCTGGATGAGCGCACCGCGCTGGGCTTGTCCGACAGCGATATTTTTTATGTGACTCCGCAAGGCCAAGAGCCTTTCGCGCCGCATAATCCGCATGAAAGCCTGGTCGCCCGCGACGCCCGCGGCAGTCATTTGCAGCGCTTGCAGGCCTATCTGGGTGAACGCGATAAGCTGTGGGTGATCCGCGCTGGCATCAGGCCGGACAAGGGCATCGAGCGCGTTATCGAATGGATTGAAAGCAATTACAGCCTTTACCGCGCCATCGATTTTCCCGGCGAAGGCTACTATCGCGCGTTGGAAGCGCTGGAATACCGCCGCCATCCCGAAAATGCGGAAGCCGCGGCGCGCTTTGGCGATGACATCAGCCTGATAAGCTGGCGGCTCAATGACTCGGTGCAAGTCCAGCCCTGCCAAGACATTTCCCTAGAGACCTGGTGGACAGTCGATGCCCCCTTGGATGCTTTGTATAGCTCAACTCTGGTCATCGTCAATCAAAGCGGACAGGGCATCAGTCAGGCCGACGGCGCGCCGGGCGAACTCTACCCGACCTCGATTTGGCGGCCCGGCCAGCGTTACTTTGACGAACGGCGTTTGACGGTTCCCTGCGATATCGAAGCGGGGGAATACGCGCTGCTGCTGGGCTTGTATGACTTTCAGACGGTCGAGAATCTGCCA
Organism: Phototrophicaceae bacterium; assembly: GCA_965243795.1. Lineage (GTDB taxonomy): Bacteria > Chloroflexota > Anaerolineae > Aggregatilineales > Phototrophicaceae > UBA6055. The sequence goes on from OZ251576.1 coordinate 531,147, forward strand.
GTGAAGTCAACGGGCGGCGCGCTTTTGTATCTAACGACGATCCATGTCAGCCGTTAGCGGCGCGTTCTGTCCGGGCGGTCTTGATATTTGCCGGCCAACGCGATTTTGAACAGCTGCCGATAGCCGTTCAGATATTTTTCCGGCGAGAAAAAATCCTGGGCGAAGTTCCGCGCTTTGGCCCCCATGATTTTGACATCGGCGCGGTAAATCCGACGGAGCGCATCGGCCAGCGAGTCGACATCATCAGGCGCAGTCAGATAGCCGTTTTCGCCTTCGACAATCATATCGGGGATGCCACCGACGCGGCTGCCAATCGCCGGCATGCCCAGCAGCATCGCCTCGACCACCACGCGCCCCAGCCCCTCCGAAAGCGAAGGCAGCGCCAAGGCCCGCGCTCGGCCAAAATACTCCGCCAGCCCTTGCTGTGACACCGCGCCAGTGAAATGCACCCGATTAGCGATGCCAAGCCGCTCGGCCTGCTGCTGCAAGTCTTGGGCATAGTCGGCGTTTGCCGCGCGGCCAATCAGATAAAGATGCGCTGTCGGATGCTTGATTTGGGCAAACGCATTCAAGAGATGATGCAGGCCCTTGCGCGGAATCAAATCGCCGGCATACACCAAATCTTCCGCCTCCTCCACTGGCAGACTGCGGCGCGCCTGCTGGAAAACATCGGTATTGCTCCAGGTCATAAAGCGCACCTGCGGCAGATGCGGCGCATAATGGCGGGCGCGGCGGGCAGTCGCCGATGAAATGACGCGCATGACATCCCCATGCCGAAAAGCATAGCCAGCCAAAGCCGACATCAGCCAGCGATACAGCGGCTTGAAGCGGACATCGCGCTGCAAAAAAACATCCTCTTCAAAATTGTTGTGATTTTCGATAATCAGCCCCAGCCGCCTGCCAGCCAGACGGACGATGAACTTGACCCAAGCACCAACCGCGCCTTCAAATGGACTTTGCGCCACCAGTATTTCACCCCTGTAACGAAGCGCCAAAAACATCGCCAGCAGCGGCGCCAGCGCGAAAAATGTCATATAGCGCAAAATGGAGCCAGGCAGCTGCGGGATAAGATAAAAATGCGCCTGTTCAGTGAATCGGGCAGGCCGCCAGGAACTCGAAAAACCGATGACGCGAATGTCATAGTCTTGCAGTCGGGCCATCAGCGCCCATTTGCGGGCCGCAGTGGCGTCGAGCGGATTGCTGTAGCGGGCAGAGCTAATCCAGCATACAGTCGTTTTGGTCGAAGAAGCCATACGGGTCAATGCACCGGGTTATCATAAGCCGCCGCTTGAATATACCAGCATTCTCCCGTTTTTGCACCCGCGCTAATAAACGACGGTGTCATCCTTGTTTGCCGGCCGGTCATCAAGCCGCAAGAGGGTTTCGAGGATCATGGACACCAGCGCGATGACGACGCCGCCCAGCATGGCCGTCCAGATGCCGCCCTCAATCACCAGCCAGTCGCCGACCAGCGAATCGGTAATCATCAGCATCAGACCGTTGATGACCAGAATGAACAGGCCCAGCGACAGGATGACCGCCGGACAGGTCAGGAAAATCAGAATGGGCTTGAGCAGAGCGTTCACCGCGCCAAAGACCAGACCAATGGCAAGCAAAGCGCCGATACTGTTGTCGGCAATGTGGATGTTGGGGATCAGCAGCGCGGTCACGGCAATCGCCACAGCGTTGATGATGACGCGGATAACGAAGTTCCTCATTTTGGCCGCCTCCAATGAAAATGGGCAGAGACAAAGCGAATCTCTACCCAATTATACGAAATCTCATCCGCCCGGTTGCGGCCGCTAATCCCGATGTATCCGCGACATCAGGAACAGAATCAGCAGCAGCAGCAGTCCGGCCGCCACCGCGGCAATCGCTATGATGCTGTCTCTGGTTGGCGGCTCGTCAGCGCTGGGAGCTTCAACTTCCGTGATGGTCACCGGCGTTAGCGAAGGCTGGGCGGTCGGATCGGCCACTTCGGCTTCGGTCGGCGCCTCGGTTGGCTGATCTATGACTGCCGCAATCGCCGTTTCCGTCGCGTCTTCAGTCGGAGTCGGTGTGAATGTATGAGTTGCTGTCGCCGTTGGAACGTCGGTATCCGTCGCCGTCGGTGTGAATGTATGAGTTGCCGTCGCGGTCGGAACGTCGGTATCAGTCGCCGTTGGCGTGAATGTATGAGTTGCTGTCGCGGTCGGAACGTCGGTATCCGTTGGAGTTGGTGTGAATGTGCTTGTCGCGGTCGGCGCTTCGGTATCCGTTGCAGTCGGTGTGAATGTATGAGTTGCCGTCGCGGTCGGGACATCAGTATCCGTTGGAGTCGGTGTAAATGTACTCGTCGCGGTCGGCGCTTCAGTATCCGTCGCCGTTGGTGTGAATGTGCTTGTCGCGGTTGGCGCTTCAGTATCGGTCGCGGTTGGCGTCAATGTATGAGTTGCTGTCGCGGTCGGCGCTTCGGTATCAGTCGCGGTTGGCGTCAATGTACTCGTCGCGGTTGGCACATCAGTATTAGTCGCGGTTGGGGTGAATGTATGAGTTGCGGTTGGGACATCAGTATCAGTTGCCGTTGGCGTCAATGTATGAGTTGCTGTCGCGGTTGGCGCTTCGGTATCCGTCGCGGTTGGTGTCAATGTACTCGTCGCGGTTGGAACGTCAGTATCCGTCGCGGTTGGGGTAAATGTACTCGTCGCGGTTGGAACGTCGGTATCCGTCGCGGTTGGGGTAAATGTGCTCGTCGCCGTTGGAACGTCGGTATCAGTCGCGGTTGGTGTCAATGTACTCGTCGCCGTTGGGACGTCGGTATCGGTCGCGGTCGGTGTGAATGTGTTTGTCGCGGTCGGCGCTTCAGTATCCGTCGCGGTTGGGGTAAATGTGCTTGTCGCGGTTGGCGCGTCAGTATCAGTTGCCGTTGGAATCACTGTCGCGGCGGCCAGTATTGACGTAGCGGTTACTGTTGGCGCAGACGAAGCCGTCGCCGTCGGAACAGCGGTGTCAGTTGCGGTTGGCGATGCCGTATCGGTCGCCGTGGGCGCATCCGTTGCCGTCGAAGTGGACGTCAAAGTGGCGGTCGGCGTCGGCGGCAAATCAACATCAAAAGGCCGAGTCAGTGTCGTAGTTTGCCCACTGGCATTGGTGACGGTCAGGCTAAGTTCATGCTGGCCCTCGCCAAGCGTTTCCGCCGGAATGGTGAAGGCTCCATCGCGGACAATCGCCGCGGCGCCGTCGTTGTAAGCCACTTCAATACGGGCAATGTCCGTCTGGCCGCCAGCCAGCACCTTGATCTCTGTATCGCCGCTCATCACTTCCTCGTCGGCCAAGCCCTCAAGCTCCACCGTCGGCGCCAGCGCGGCCACCTCAAAGCTGATGGTTTCTGTGCTTTCAGCCCCACTCTCATCCACCGCCGTAATGTCAATCGCCGCGCGGCCAGGCGGAAAATCGGCGGCATCCAAGCTAAATTCAAGCTGACCGTCGCCGCTCTCAATGACTGGCTCGGTATCCAAGCTCAAGCTGGCAATAGGCGACTGCCCCACAGCTGACACGCGGCCAGTCAGCCTGTCCTCCAGCGCCGTCTCCGATGTAAGACCATCGACATTGACCTCAATGCGCGGCGGCAGCACAGCGGCGGTGAATGGGCGGTCGATGGACGCGCTTTGGCCGCCGGCATTGCTGGCGCGAATAGTCAGAGTGTGTTCGCCAGGGCTGAAATCAAATGGCTCCAGGCTGAAATCATAGGGCGGCTCGCGGTCGATTTTGATGGCGCTCTCGTCAACGATGAATTCAACAGCGGTGATCTCGGTCTGACCGCCGGCGCTAACCGAAATCAATTCGGCTTCGGTCAATGGAACGTCCTCCGGCGCAAAATCAGTCGTCAAATCTGGGGGCAAAGCGGCCACTTCAAAATCAGTTTGATACCAGCTGGTGTCGCCATCGACGTCGCTAACCGCGATATCAAGCGTATAATCGCCCGGCGCCAGACTGGCTGGATCAATGATAAAGCTCTCATCAACCGCGATAAATTCCCCGTTAAGCGCATAACGGACGTCAGCGATGTCCTGGTCCGCCCGAATCTCAACCTTTACCTCGGTGCTTTCCGCCAGCGCATCGTCGAACAGATCAGGCGGCAGGGACAGCAAAGGTATCGGAATCGGCGCCCGCAAAACAGCCTCGCCCGATGCCGTCTGCCCGTCGTCTGCGCTGACATTCAGCGTAAAGCTGTAACGAGCGCCGTCAGCGTCCACCGCCGCGTCCAGGGTGATGATGTACTGTGTGCGGAACAGATGCGCCAGATGATTATAGATGGCGACCAGTTCGTCGGGATCCGGTGAATTGTAGAAGATGGCGTTCGATTCGCCAGAGACCGCTTCCAAAAAACGGTCGTCAATGTGCCAGCCCAAGCCGACCGTATAAACAGGCACGCCCTGAATCGTCGCCGCGTGAATGCTTTCCTCGCGGCTGTAGCGACTGACATTGCCATATTCGCCGCCATCGCTCAAGATAATGACTGCCTTGCGCGGCAGCGGCGCCGCAATGGCATGCTCAATGCCCAGACGATTGGCGTCATAGAGCGCCGTTTGCCCGCCGGCGTAAAGCTGATCAATCACCTCAACCAGCCGCGCCTTGTCAGTGGTGTAATCAACCAGAATTTGAAAATTCGAGTCAAAAATGACCAGCGCCACAGCGTCATCGGCCCCCAATGCGCCAACATAGCTTCGCGCCGCCGCCTGGGTCTGCTCCAGCGGCCTCCCGCTCATGCTGCTGCTGGTGTCAATCACCAAGACACTGGCAAAAGCCAGGCCGTCATCGGTGACATTCTCCACCCGGCGGATGGTGGCCCTGTCAGCCAAATCGCCGCCAACGCTAAAATTGTCCGCCTCCAGCCCAGAAACAAGCTGGCCGCTGGCATCCAGCACGCTGACGTTGACCGTTACGCTGGACAGATCAGTCGCATCAACGCCAATGATGTCCAGTGTGATGCCCGCTTCGTCCTGCGCCCATGACCGACCAAAAAACAGCAGCAGCAGCGCCGCCATCATTCCCCATCCCAATCGATTCACCTTGAGCTTCTCCAGTGTGTGTGAGAAAAAAGCATAGAGCTAAATGTAATCCACCTGCAAAAACTTGCCATTATTCGCAAAATATCGGCATTATAGCCAATTCCGCCTTGAATCATAGCTGCAAAGACTGAAAAAGGCAGGGGGATTCTGCCTATGCAAACGCCCGCCGATGATGCACAATAGATTTTCACGACATCTGCAAAAGGACAGCCCGATGAACTGGATACGCGCCGCCGCGGTTTTGTTTGTGTTGATGTGGCTGCCCTCGGCCGCCGCCCAAAATCCCCGCAGCATCGAGACAATCTGCGCCGCCGCCCAGCCAGCTGAACAGACCCCCATGCAGTTTCAAGAAGCCGAAGCTGTGCTTGCCGAAGACACCGACTACCGCGCCGTTTTATGCACCACAGCCGGCCCCATCTACGTCGACCTCTATGAAAATCTGACGCCGCTGACCGTCAACAATTTCGTCTTTTTGGCGCAGCAGGGCTACTACGACAGCACGACCTTTCACCGCGTCATCCCCGATTTCATGGCCCAGGCCGGCGACCCCACCGCCAGCGGCCGCGGCGGCCCAGGCTATCAGTTTCCCGACGAGCCGATTGGCTTCCTCACCTTTGACCGGCCGGGGCTGCTGGCCATGGCCAACGCCGGCCCAGGCACCAACGGCAGCCAGTTCTTCATCACCACCGCCGCCGCGCCGCATCTGAATTATCGACACACCATTTTTGGCGATGTGCTGCTGGGGCAGGAAAATGTGCGCGTCATCCGCCAACGCGACCCTCAAACCGCCGCCGAACCAGGCGAAACCCTGCAAACCGTCCTCATCATCACCGACCCGACTTCTATTGATAATACCGACATCGTCGAATTAGAAGCGGCAACCCAAGATGAGGTCATCGCCGCCTTTGCCAGCTTGCGCGGTGAGGACAAACTGTCCACCACCGAAGATATTCTCAAAACATTGCCAGCCGATTTGCAGGATGATTTTGCCGACTTTGCCGCGGCTTATGGCCATCAGTATCGCTACGGCACGCAAATTCTGAACAGCGAATGCAGTTCGGAGATGTTCTTTTCGTCTTTGGGATACCAGGTGGACGTCTTCAAAAGCCGAGAATCCGCGGCGCAGGCCTTGAACAACAGCTTTATGTTCAGGCTCATCGCCAGTCAGGGCTTTGCGCCAGTCGAAGGGGGATCAGCCTTTTGGCAAGACGCGCCGACCTGCGCCGGTGAAGACGGCTCTCACATCATATCGCTCTACACGCGCGGCCGCTATCTGGTCGCGATTCAAACACTGGTCAGCAGTGAAATCCTGGCGCAAATATCAGCAGATGATTTGCTGTACAACCTTGCCAGCCAGATCGAACGCGCCTTTACGGCCGTCTATGCCAGCGAGATTCGCTAGAGCTATTCCCGCGCTTCATCGAGATAAGCCGCAAGCTCTTCCCCCAGCCCAAATCGATGCGCGCAATCGAGAAGCTCCTGCCAGGTCGGCCCGGGCAGTTCAATGCCATCAGCCAAGCGCCGCCGCCGTTGACGGGCCTCAATTTCGCCCGGATACAAAACCTCGCCCTCCAGCGGATTGGCTTTGACAAATTCAATCGCCTGGTCAACCTGCGCCTGGAAAAGTTCAATCGGGCCAAAGCGCGAAATATCGATGACCAGCAAGACCGTCCCCCAGCGATTGCCATCGGGCAGTCGATCATCAGCGCGCATGGAAGCCATCATGCCCAGCAGCCCGACCATCATCGCCAGCGCATAGCCCTTGTGGCCCACCGCCGGCAGACCCATCGGCCGCAGCGCGCCCCCCGCTTGCAGCTGATTGGGATCATCGGTCGGACGTCCCTGGGCATCCACAATCCATTCACCCGGCAGCGGCTCGCCTTTGGCCTGGGCGACCATGACCTTGCCGGCCGCCGATATCGAAGTGGCGAAATCCAGGACAACCGGGCCATACTCCTGGCTGGGCATCCCCATGGCAATCGGATTAGCGCCGATTTTGCGTCCGCTCCCGTTCAGCGGCACGACAATAGACTTGGGCCCGCCGATGCAGCCGTCCCATATCATCGAAGCCATGCCAGCCCGCGCCGCCATTTCAGCATACGCGCCAAGCCGCCCCGTGTGACCAGACCGATACATCGTCACCAAAGCCATGCCACTTTCACGCGCCTTTTCAATGGCCAGTTCGGCGCCGAATTTGACAATCACCTGGCCAAATGCGCCGCGCCCGTCGATCTGCGCCATCGCCGCCGTCTCTTCGACCACCTGCGGCCGGGCATCGGGGACGAGTTGACCCTGATCAATCTGGCGAACATAATGCGGCGCCCGCAGGACACCATGCGAATCATGGCCGGCGAGGTTGGCATCCACCAGATGACGGGCAACCGCGTCAGCATGATCGGCCGGGGCTCCAGCCGCCTGCAAAATCGCCGCGGTGATCTTGGTTAGCGCCGCCGCTTGTACGATTGGCATTCGCGTTCCTTTCTGTTTAATAACATAATTTTAACTCGAAATTAGGTTTTTGGATTTTCTAATTCATTCGAATCTTCTGGCTGATCAGATTTTGATTGGGATTGCTTTTGTGAGCGGCTAGCAAAAAACATACCAATTAGAATAAGTGGGATGTTTCCAACGCAAAGGCTCAAGATAATGTTCAAGATAGTATTCGGAGTCTCGACTATGAGGCTTACGATATAACCTATCCCTAATCCCACTATTGCGAAAAAAACAGCAACCATTAGATCTGATAGTTTCAGATCTGATAGTTTCCTTTCAGTGGTTGTTAGCGAAAACACTGCTATTAGTATCCAAATCAAGGCTCCGGGCAACACCTCCTCAATCCTTACCTGGTTATTTGCCTGCAACATGTTTGATACTGCATATCCTAAATCAGGATTATATTGTTCTAAGTTGCTTACCGCCTTGTTGAAAATATCCTCAAGCTGATTTTGACTCCCCAAACCAGTTTCAGTCAGTGTATTAAGCTCTTTTAATAGATTGACTTCCCTCTCAAGCCGCCCAATTGTTATTAGGCCCATTGCGCTTTCGAGTATAACGACTAGAGTAATTATGATCCCGAGCGCAAGTATAAATTTCACAATTTTCTGAAATCGAGGCTCATCACCAAGAAACAGATTAAGCAATTCTTTGAAAACTTCACCCACTCGATTCTCCTAGTTCATACTAAAGACATTTCTTTATCAAAACTAAATCAGTGTAATAATTTTGTTAGAGAACTAGATAACGTTGGAACATCTTGAAAATTAAAAAATAATCGGGAATGGTAAAAAGGATGGTTATGGGATTTTCTAAATCCTCAATGGCAAAATGCCGCGGCGCACTTCCTGATCGCTTTTCTCTCTGCCCTCTGTGCCCTCTGTGGTAAAAAAGTTTTATGGCGGAAAATGGCGGACTTTGTCGTAGTATGTGGCGGTGAATATCCTCCATATTGACCACTCTCAAATAATCCTGCCGTCGTCTGCCTTCATCGCGGCGCCAGGCGGTCCCGCTCAACATCATCAAACCAGGCTTCCAGTTCCGAAAGCATCGACGCCGCTTTATCGGGATACTGTTCAGCCAAATCCTGCCGCTCAAAGGGATCGTCAGCGATATTGAAGAGCATCGGCGGCGGAGGCGGGGGAACAGTCCGCGGCGGTAAGGCATCATCAATAATATCATCAAAATGCTCTGGGAAGTATTTAATGGCATGGTCAAGAGCCGTATCAACCGCGCTGACCTGCATGGCCTCTGGAATGCGCGGGCGCAGCAGTTTCCAGTCGCCGTCGCGCATGGCGGCATTGCAGGAAATCAGCGGCCTATAGCGATTCCACTGCCAAAAACGGCGTGGATTGACCTGGCCGCGTTCACCTCGCAGCGCCGGCAGCACATTAACCCCGTCCAATTTAAGCGGCGGCGCATCCAGCCCAAGCATGGCCAGCAGGGTCGGAAACCAATCCGTATAATGCGCCATCTCATCACTGCGGAGACCGCCATCCAGCCCGTCCGGCCAGCGAATAATCAGCGGCACGCGGATACCACCCTCATAGGTATTGCCCTTCTGCCCGTTCCAGCCGTGATTGTAACGCGCCTGCGAAAAGCCGTTCCAATCGCCCAAGGCTGGGCCGTTGTCGCTGGTGAAAATCACAATCGTATTGTCGGCGATGCCGTGTTCGTCCAGCTTGTCCAAAATGCGCTGAATGCCGGCGTCCATCATCTCAATCATGGCGTAAATCAGACTGACCCCCAGCCCAAAGCCCATCTCGCTGTATTTCTGCGCGATGGCCTCCGGTGCTTCGAGGGGAAAATGCGGCGCGTTGTAAGCCAGCTGCAAGAAAAAGGCGCGGCGGTGATGACGGTCGATAAAGTCGGTCGCCTCATCGCTGAAAACATCGGTCAGATAGCTGCCGTCGCCATATTCGACCTGGCCATTGCGCTCCAGACGATAGCGGTAATAAGGGTTCCAGCCGCCCTGAAAGCCAACGAATTCCTGATAGCCGCGCGCCGTCGGATGATAAGCCGGCCCCAGATTGCCATTGTGCCACTTGCCAATCAGCCCAGTAGCGTAATCGGCGCTCGAAAGGACATCGGCCAAGGTGGTCTCATCCGGCCGCAGACGATCCAGGCCGCGCGCTTCCAATGTGTCGATGCTGCCAGTTCGATGCGGATAACGTCCGGTCATCAAGGCCGCCCGCGCCGGCGCGCACACTGGCGAAGCCGAATAATGCTGGGTCAGGCAGATGCCTTCGTTCGCCAGCGCGTCCAGGGTCGGCGTGCAGGAGACCCGCGGGTTAAAAATGCCAAAATCGCCATAGCCCATATCATCGGCAATCACCAGAATAACATTGGGCGACGTCCTCATGTCCCCGCCTCCGGTTTCTGTTCAGCCAGATGAAACCGCGCTTCAGCCGCGCCAAAAGTGATGACATCGCCGTCCTGGAGCGGATGGGCCTGGCCGGCGCGTATCGGCTGGCTGTTGACGGACGTCCCGTTGGTGCTGTCCAGGTCATGGATATGGAAATGGCCCTCGTCGCAGCTAAGCCGCGCATGCTGACGCGAGACGCGCTTTTCGGGGATATGAACGTCGTTCGCCGCCGCCCGACCAATAGACGCGCCGCAACCCTCCCGCAAGGCAAATTCGCAGTCGGCTCCAGTGCGCGGATCTGACCACAGCAGCTTGGCGCGCGGACGACTCTGCCCATCGTTCATCACATCGTCGTTCATTAAGAGAACTCCTGTGCTTTGTCTGCCTGGATTATAGCATAGGGCTTCAAGCGTTCATTTTGAATTGAATATAAGGCGGGCATAGCTCATAAATCATAAATCCGCGTTCTGCCAGCCAGTTGGCTTCCGCCCAGTCTGTATCTGTGGCATTGTAGATCGGCGCATAAGGATTGAACTGCATGGCCAAAGCGATGAATTTCCGATCTTCAGGATCATGGAAAGCGAATCCCTCTGGCAAAATGGCATGGCCATTGCCATCGAATTCAATCGGCATTTGCACGAGTCGATGAAAAAGGCGGTTTGTCAGCTGATTCAACAAACTTTCGGCTATTCCACCTCTTTTGACGTTACGGCGATATTCCGAAAGCACCTTGTAAGTTGCGAGCGAATCCACGACCAGCCGATCTTCGCCCTCAATAAATTGCCGCAGCCAGTCAGCGCAAGCCCCGATACAGTCCTTTTCCTGTTCTGTATCTACTTCGCCAATCGACTTGTCAACCATCACCCACACATTGGTATCGACGACAATATCAGACACCCGCTAACTCCTGCTGGCGTTGATCAAGCGCCGCTTTGAGCATCTCATGCAAATCGCCGCTTATATCCCCCATAAAGTTCGGCGGCCAATTAGCGATCTGCCCATACTTGTCGACCTCAACTTGGCAAATCGTCGAACCTCTTTCGCTTGGCGCGCAGAAATACATCTTGATGTTTTCCGGGCGGGCAAATGTCTGTTCCGCTTCGGCAATGCGCCGCTGCAAACGCCGCAGCAGGTGTTCGCTGTGACTCTCGACAATCAGCTGCAACCCCCGCTTTTCGGCAGCGTGCAGCATCAAATCCGCCAGCGCGCTCTGGGCATTGGGATGCAGATGCAGTTCTGGCTGTTCCAGCAGGACAATCGAACCCGTCGGCGCCGACAGCAGCATGGCGATCACCGGCAAGACCTGCGACACCCCAAATCCCACGTCCATCAGCGCGCTCTCGAAACCGCCAATTTTTACGGCGACTTCGTAGAATCGTTCTATGGCATCCGTTGATTTGATGCTGAAATCATCGACAAGCCCTAATCGTTTCAGCCAATTTACTACCTCTTCTTGCAGAGACTCGTTATCGCGCGCGGCGGAAATCAAAGCGGCCATCGCGTCGGCCCCATCAGGTTCAATAACTTGCGATTTTCTCTCCCCGGTCCATTGATAATAACGTTTGGGATATTGTCTCAAGGGACCCAAATACAAGAATCGATTCATTAAACTTTCAAATCCTCGATTAAAGAATCGGTTCGAAAATCGATGCCTCGTTGCCAGCTTAGGAATAGTCTTGTCGGGTAAAATATAGCAACTTTCGGGAGGGCCAACCGTCACAGGATTTTCCGGCATACGTTCAACTGCAATAGGCGCAGACGCTTTTAATAAATATCTGTCGCCCTCGTGATGTTTGACTTTGACAGAATACGGCGCACGACCCGCCAAGCCAGCGACATAACCTAACGTTTCAATGAAAATGTCCTTGTCCAAGCGCCAAGAAACAGCATAATCAATTGAGCGAACTTTATAGACGCGCGGCCTGTAAGACACCTCGCCGCCATCCATTCTTCGTTCCTGAACATGAAGGATTGATGAAAGCCCCCACGAAAGCCTCAATCCAATAGGCCGACTTATATCATGCCCATAAACCAGGTCTTGATAGCTGCCAAAATCGACATAATCCCGACGGCCGCCGCCAAAATTGATATGCTGTTTGGGATCAAAGCTGTTGGCGGTCTGCTTGAGCAGCAGCAAAGCCTGCAAGAGAGCCGTTTTGCCTGAACTATTGCTGCCAAACAGGAACGTAATCGGTGCCAGGTCAATATCGAGTTCCCGCCAGCCTTTGAAATTGGACAATCCTATTTTGCGGAGCATAATGGTTTCCCCCTCACTTGCCTCCAGTATATCAAAAATCGAGCTTTACCCGCCGATGATGGCCAACGCATCCTCACCCAGCGCAACCATGATGCCCTGCGCGATCAAACCATCGCCGCTGCGGCGGATGCGGTCGGCCGGCAGGCCCATCAGCTGCGCGATGTAATAGGCGCTCCAAAAATGCCCGCCGCCATAATCGCGAATTTCAGTGAATTGACGGTTGCTGGCGGTGTCGTTGCCAATGCCAGTGATGGGGACGTCCCGGTCAATGAACCACGCGCGGGTCGCGTTGGCCAAGCCAGTCCGCTGGGTGCCGTTGAAGACATACACCGCGGCATTTTCGGCGGCCGCCCGCGCCTCGATCTCTGCTGGCGAAAGCTGCGCCGGCGGAAAAAAGACGCGCTGAATCAAATCACTAATGGACGCATAATCAGGATACAGCAGCATCTCGCCCTGCTGATTCGTCCCCGTGGATACATACAGATTGTCAATCACCTCATAATGAATAGCGTCTTCTTCAAGCTCGCCCAGCAGAGAGGCAATAGCGACAATCTCGCTGTAGCTTAGGCTGGTGCGATAATTGTCCGAAAGCTCTTCCCACAGCCGCGGCGCCTGCGCGATAAAGTTCAAAATGCCGCCGGCGCTCAAAACCTCGGCCCGAACCGCATCCAAGACCTGCTGCTGCCGCCGCGCGCGGTCAAAATCGCCGCCTTCTGTGGCGCGGGTGCGGGCATATTGCAGCAGCCGTTCAGCGTCCATGCGCTCTTCACCAGGGTCAAAGCGCACATGAACCGTCCCATAGCGGTCGTCAGGATAATCAGGATCGTCAATGAATTCGGTCACATCCACCGCGACGCCGTTAGGCGCCAGCGCATCGATCAGCCCCGTAAAGACCTCAAAGTTAATCAGCAGATAATTATCGACCCGTACCCCGAAATTGGCCCTTACCGTCTCCATCGCCAGCGCCGGCCCGCCGCCGCCAGGATAAGCGTTGACGTCGCCGATGAAATTGGCGGTGTTGATGCGCCCTGGCTCAAAATCGGGGATGCTCACCCGCAGATCGCGCGGCAAAGACAAAACGCCAGCCGTCTTGCGTACCGGGTCGATGTTCAGCAGAATCATGGTATCCGTTCGGAAGGGGCCCGATTCACCGGCCGCGCTGCGCTGATCGATCCCCAGCAGCAAAATCCGAATCTGACGCGGGTCGGCAATCTGCGGCAAAACGCGCCTTGGATCAAGGGTCGGCGCGGGCGGAGTGTCAGTGAGGGCGGGCGGCGCGGCGGTCACAGCGGCCACTGGCGACATTTCGGTCGGAACGGCGGTGAACAAAGGCCGCAGCGACACCACCGGCGCATCGTCGACGGCCGGCCGATCAGATTCGCATTGCCCAGAACTCACACAGCGCAGCGTCGCCAGCGGATCATCCAGCAGAATGCCCGACCCCTGCAAATCAACGACGGTCTGATGCGCCAGCACAAAAGCCGTCATAGAGCAGAGGCCCGTCGCCGCCAGCAAAACGCCGCACCCAATCAATCCCAGCAGCCACCCCGATACGCGCATGAACTCCTGCCCCGATTCTGCGGTTCAACAGGCGCGGATTATAGCACAGCATCAATGAATGGCTGACGCAAGTCCGCCAAATCCTTCCAGGAATCAAAAATTAACGCTATACTATTATGTGTTCGTTGTCCGCCGCGGGACAGAGCTTGAACTATGGCTAATAAGATGTTATATTGAGCGAAGCTAATCTGAATCCTAAGATCAGGGAAATTGAATTATGCAATTCAAGCCATTCGACAGAATGTGGGAACGGATCGAGAGAGATAAAGATCGTTCTGAAGAGGCATACCTTATCTCATTATTATACTTCGGTGAAATGCTTACCAAGTTCACCGTTGCTGCGATGGTAGCCGCTGTGAATGATGGGCGAGATCGCCATCAATACCGACTCCGATATCAGTTAGTTAGATCTGATGGCATTGGCGACTGGGGGCAAGTTCTTAACGAGGTGCTGATCGGAGTCCCTGCTCAGCATTTGTTTGAAGGTGTAAAGGGGCCTGGTAATGAGATCTATCAGCTAACCAAGAGAACGAAATCGGGCGAATGGCAACACGAAAGCGTTACTCTATTGTCCAAATGTCTAAAAATTGCTGTACCTAATGCTGAACCACCACCTAAAAGGATTCAAGGAAAATTATGGTTCAGTACATTTGCGGCACTGCGGAATAAAACACGAGCACATGGCGCACAGCCTAGTGGCCAACTTAGTTCAATATGCCCATATTTACATGATTCCATCAAACTATTTATAGACAACTTTCGTCTGTACCAGCGCCCTTGGGCATACCTTGCACAAACCTTAAAACGTAAATATTACGTCGTACGATGGACTGAAGAGGCTGAAAATCTTAGTATTCTTAAAACAATACAAGGCAAGCAACATAGCTTTTTGGAAGGGGTCTACATCCATTTCGGCGACGAAATAACCAGAGAATCACTTCGAATTACGGATTTGATTGCATCAGATATCGATGCAAAAGACTTTTTCCTTCCTAACGGCGGCTGGAATGAGAAACGTTATGAAATGCTGTCTTATATCACAGGCAAAACTCGTGAAGCTGATGCCGCAGATTACCTTACACCAATAACAGAACTTCCCCCAAGTGAAACGCAAGGATTGTCTGATGTAGAAGAGGCCGGTAAGACAATCTACAATATGCCGCCTAAACAAACTGAATATATTCCACGCCAAAATCCTGAGGAAAACTTATACCGTGAAATTGTTGACGATAACCAACATCGCATAATCACCTTAATCGGACGTGGTGGAATAGGCAAGACTTGGCTGACTTTAGAGGTTTTAGACAGAATCGCTAAGGAAGGGATTTTTGAGGCTATACTTTGGTTCAGCGCGAGAGATATAGATTTATTGTCAGATAGCGCCAAGCAAGTAAAGCCACATATACTAGATGAAGTAGACATTGCCAAAGAATTTACTAAACATATTGGACCGTGGCTATTGAGTACTGAAGCAATGGAAGTAATGAATGATAATCGCTCAGATTCTGTTCAATTCCTGCGAAAAAATATGCACAGTAGCGAATTTGGAAAGATATTATTTGTTTTTGATAACTTTGAAACTGTGAAAAGCCCGACAGAGTTATTCACCTGGATCGACCATTATCTTCGTCTGCCCAACAAAGCGCTGATTACGACAAGGCTTCGGGACTTCAGAGGAGATTATCCTGTTGAATTGAAGGGGATGTCTATTGAAGAATGCAAACAGCTAATCGATGCAACCGCTAGTCGGTTAAAGATAAAACATTTAATCACAAGTGATTATGAGGATGAATTATACGATGCTTCAGATGGACATCCTTATGTAGTCAAGATACTGCTGGGCGAAGTAAGAAAGACTGGGCGGACGGGAAAAGTTGAGATGATCTTAACTAATTACGACGATGTGCTTAATACACTTTTCGAAAGAACCTATAATCGGTTGTCACTGGTAGCCCAGCGAGTATTTCTAACATTGTGCAGTTGGAAATCACTTGTTGCCGAAACCGCCATCCAAGCTGTGCTACTTCGCCCAGAAAACGAAATGACAGATATACTAGAAGCAATTGATGACCTTTACAATAGCTCGCTTATCGAGAGAAGCGAATCAGAATCAGATAGCGAACTTTATTGGGCAGTGCCATTAGTAGCGAGGCAATTTGGCTTAAGAAAATTGGAAACAAATAGCATGCAAATAGCGATAAAAGCCGATACTGAACTATTGCGTTTTTTTGGTGCTACACAAGAAACAGATATGAAGCGCGGGATGCAACCAAGGATAAATAAACTTTTTAATGAAATCGAAACCCGAGTATTAAGAGGCAGTAAGTCCGTTGGTGACTATCTGTCAATCATAGAATTTGTCGCCAGTCGATATCCGCGTACTTGGTCGTACCTAGCCGACTTATATCTGAAAATTCAAGAATCCGGCAAATTCGAGAGTACATTAAAACGTCACATAGAATTCTCACGTGATAATGAGGAAAAACGTAACGCTTGGCAAAAATTAGCTAATTTTTATCGAAGAGGTACTAAATATGCAGATGAACTTTTTGCACGTATCCAAATCGCACAACTTCCGAATACTGATTATGGAACAATAAGCGAAGCTGTCAATCGATTTAACAGCATTGTTAGGCAACCAGAGTTTGAATTCGATAAAGATGAGAAAAAACAGATCGTCCAGCTTCTAATTAGATTGATGGAGAACAGGTGTCAAGAAGCTGATGCAACAGATTTTTCTCGTCTGGGATGGCTGTACATGCACAATAATCAACTTGATAAGGCAGAAGAGACTGCACAACGAGGCCTTGAAATTGACGAGAACGAAGAACACTGTAAGAAATTACTGCAAAGAATTCAGAACAGCAGGTAACTCTCACTAGAGTTCCTTAACCGGCCGGCTTTTGATGATCTTGTTCAGCGCATGAAAGCATACGAGACGAAATTAGAGGCGGAAGGCATGGATTGAGTTTGATTAGACATCGCCGCCAGGACGAGCCGCGCCCCACCACAGCGCGCGGAAGGCAGCCCCCAACCATTTCATGCTGTCCGGTTAATGTTTTGAAATCTGCCCTGCTAATAGGGCTTTTAATCAATGAGGAGGAGTAAGGATATGTGGGAAAAGAGTTTGTTCGCAGCATATTTTACTTGGTTTGTCATAAGTGTTTCCTTGACGACAGTGGCGCCAATTCTTCTGGGGGGCTATTCTGATGGGCAGCTTTTGAACCCTGTTATCCTTTTGGTTGATTTCTTGATGGCTATTCCACTCTACCTGCTCTACAGGTCGGCATTTGGGCAGAAAAAGCCTGGCAAGCCAAACATGTTGAAAAAAGTGTTCTTTGTGTGCTGGTCCCTAAGCATTCTTGTTGCATGGGTGAGGGTACTTGGCAATTCGCCTTTGACTGACGGCTCCTGGGCAATGCTTAGCATTCCGGGTTTATTTCTTTTTACTCTAATGCTCTACCCTCTCTACGGGTGGGCGTTCAAGGGAGAGTCTTAAATGACAAACATCATCCTGATAGACGATGTTAAGGTCTTTGAGCATGGGGAGGCGCCGCATGGCCAAAACAGCCTTATCCGCCGATGAAGTCCGCGCAATCGCCCACCTGGCGCGGCTGGAACTCAGTGAGGCCGATGTGGCCCGCTATCAAAAACAGCTGTCGGCCGTCCTCGATTATTTTCAAAAATTGGAAGAATTAGACACCAGCCAGGCTGACCCCGCCGCGTCGACTCTGCCCTTGACCCATGTCATGCGCCCAGACGAAGCCGAAGCCGCCTTGCCAGTTGAGGCCGCCGTCGCCAATGCCCCCGACAGCGATGGCGCGCAGTTTCGGGTGCCGGCGGCGCTGAATATGGGATAAGCCGCGACCGCAACCTTAATTGCGTTTTCTGCGTAATTTGCTGTATAATACTTTACGCGTCATTCCGTTCCCGTTCATAGTGCAAGGGGGAGTCTTATGAAATTCATCAAACGCGTTGCCCTTTTGGTCTTCAGTCTTTTTCTAATCGCGCTGGCTTTGTTCCCCGCATTGGCAAGCGAACTCCCCGTCAATGATCCCCCCGACAGCATGAGGGTCGCGCCGGCGCATGACGACGCCCGACCGACCGGCAACTGGGTAATCCATTATGACCCCGGCACACCCGAAAGCGAAAAACTGGAATACGTCCAGCGCATCGGCGGCACCATCGTCGAGCGAATCGACGAACTGGAAATCTGGGTGGTGGATGTCCCCGAATACTTTGGGATGAACTTCACCTTCGACAGCGACGTCGAATTGATTGAACAGGATTATTTCGTCAGCGTCCACTTTGATATTCCGCCCAACGACCCCGACTATGACCGTCAATGGGCGCTGCCGCACATTCAGGCCGAAACCGCCTGGGACGAGATGGACGCGCTGAAGCCGATAACCGTCGCCGTCATCGACACCGGCGTTTGCATGAGCCACGAAGACCTGGCCGGCCGCGTCCTGGACAATGGCTATGATTTTGTCGACAACGACGATGACCCCGAAGACGTCTTTGGGCATGGCTGTTCGGTGGCCGGCATCATCGCCGCCAACATCGACAACGGCATCGGCATCGCTGGCTTCGCGCCCAACGTCTCTATCCTGCCCATTCGCGTCTTAGGCCCCAACGGCAGCGGCTCCATGGCCGACGTCGCCGCTGGGATTGTCTATGCCGCCGACAACGGCGCTGACATCATCAACCTGTCGCTGGGCAGTTTCGTCGGCTCGCAGACCGAAAAAGACGCGGTCGATTATGCCGTCGACAAAGGCGTGACCGTAATCGCCTCGGCCGGCAACAGCGGCGGTTCCCTGCCCGGCTATCCGGCCCGCTATGACAACGTGGTCGCAGTCGGCTCGATTGATCGCAACGGCTCGCGCAGCAGCTTCAGCAACAAAGGCGGCGATATTTGGGCCCCCGGCCGCGACGTCCACACCATCTACCTCAACAACGGCTACAAAGCGCTCAACGGCACCAGCTTTTCGGCGCCCTATGTATCGGCTATGGCGGCGGTTCTGGAAGGCATGGGACAAGAACTGCACCTGGACGGCGGCGACATGACCTGGACTTGCATGATCCAAGGCGCCTGCCAGCTTGTGCCGGGCAGTTAGACAAAACAGCATTCAGCTTCAATGGGGGCGGACGCGTTCTGCCCCTTCCCAGAATCAAATAATCGCAGACGGTGCTTTCAATATGCCGGCCAATCGCAATTTGCATAAAGCGAAGTCAAACAAAAAAGACGAGTTTTATACGCAATTATCCGATATTGAGCGTGAACTCAAATACTACCGCGGGCATTTTCGCGGTAAGGTCGTCTACTGCAACTGCGATGACCCGCGCGTAAGCAACTTTTTTCATTACTTCTCACTGAAATTTCGCGCTTTGGGATTAAAGAAACTGATCACGACCTGCTACAAAAATCAGCAGATGGATATGTTCAGCCGCAACGACGCCGAAAAAGCGATTTGGCTGGAATATGATGGTACACAGAATAAAACGGGCATCCCGTCAGTCGAGGATATTGGCATCCATTACCTTGAAGGCGACGGCGACTTTCGCAGTGGTGAATGTATCGACCTGCTCAAGCAAGCCGATATTGTCGTCACGAATCCGCCCTTTTCGCTGTTTCGGGAATATGTGGCGCAGTTGATGGAATATGACAAGAAATTCTTGATTATCGCTCATCAGAACGCCATTACTTACAAAGAGATATTTCCGTTAATCAGAGACAAAAAGATATGGCTGGGATATGGATTTAGGGGCGGCGTCGCTCATTTTACTGCCCCAAATTATGAAGACTATGCTGTGTCGGGCGACCACAAAGAGGGTATGGTTAGGGTATCTGGTGTTGTTTGGTTCACCAACTTAGATCACAAGAAAAGGCACGAAGAACTCATTCTGTACAAGCGATACTCGCCAGAGAAATATCCAATATACGATAACTATGATGCAATCAATGTGAACAAAACCACAGAAATACCTTACGATTATGATGGAAAAATGGGAGTCCCAATTACTTTTCTAAACAAACACAACCCAGACCAATTCCAAATAGTGAGGTTCAGAAAAGGAAACGACAGCAAGGACTTGAGCATAAATGGCAAATGTCCCTACTTTCGCATCATAATTAAGAAACTACAGTAATGAAAATTGAACTGAAAGACATCACAGCAGGCGAACTTGTCAAGGGCTATCGGAACGACGGCGGGAATGGTAAAAAGGATAGTTATGGGATTTTCTAAATCCTCAAACGGCAAAACACCGCGGCGCCCTCCCCGACCCCTTCCCTCTGTGTCCTCTGTGGTAAAACCTTCGCCGCGACGCTATCACATCGGCAATATGACCTGCCCCGCCTGCGCCCGCGAAGTTGAAACGGCTGTGTCCAAGCTCGACGGTGTTGACTCCGCCCATGTCGATTTCGCCAGCAATACCCTCCAGCTTGACGGCCACGTCGACTGCGACAAGCTCAAAACGCGGGTCGAATCACTGGGCAAAACTCTGCTTTCTGAACCCGAAAACGTCAAAAAGACCGAAAATCCCCAGCGGTCTGGCATCGTCGGTTTTGCGGATTATCTCTGGCAGCGCGGCCCAACCCGACTGGCGCTTGGCGGCGGCGCATTGCTGTTGATGACCCTGCTGCTGGAAGCCCGTCGCTTGGCGCCGGCCGGCCTCATCAACGCCTCCTATCTGCTGGCCTTGGCCCTGGCGCTGAAACCGATTGCCGTCAATGGCATCCGCGCGCTTCGCATCAACCGCGAATTCAACATCAATATGCTGATGACCATCGCCGCCCTGGGCGCCATCATCCTAGGCGAATACCTCGAAGCGGCCACCGTGATTTTCCTGTTTTCCATCGGCGAAGCCCTCGAAGGCTATACCTCCAAACGCGCCCGCGACAGCCTGCATAGCCTGGCCGCGCTCAAACCCTTGACCGCCAATCGCATCATCGGCGACCAAACAGAAATCATCCCCGTCGAAGAGCTGCGAATCGACGACCATATCCGAGTCCTGCCCGGCGAAAAAATCCCCATGGACGGCGCGGTTCTGTCCGGCCACAGCCGCGTCAATCAGGCCAGCATCACCGGCGAAAGCCTGCCCGTCGCCAAATCCCTAGGCGGCGAGGTCTTCGCTGGATCAATCAATGGCGAAGGCGCGCTGGAAATCCGCGTCAGCCGACTCTCGAAGGACAGCGCCATCAGCCGCATTATCGACCTATTGCAAAATGCCCAGTCTTTGCGGGCGCCCAGCCAGCGACTCGTCGACCGATTCGCGCGCCTCTACACCCCCACCGTGGCGCTAACGGCCGTTGGAGTCGCCTTGATTCCACCCCTGTTCTTCGGCGGGCCCTTGGGAAACACGCCCACCGATTCGGGATGGCTGTACCGCGCGCTGTCTATGCTGGTCATCGCCTGCCCCTGCGCGCTGGTCATCAGCACGCCGGTCACCGTCATCAGCGCGATTGCGGCGGCGGCGCGGCAAGGCGTCCTGATTAAAGGCGGCGCCCACCTGGAAGCCCTGGCGCGGGTCAAGCTGATGGCCTTCGATAAAACCGGCACACTCACCGCCGGCCGACTCCGAGTCACGGCCACGCACACCAACCATTGCGCCGAGAGCCAGCCCTGCAACCCCTGCGATGAGTTGATATCGCTGGCGGCGGCGGTCGAAGCGCAGAGTACACATCCCTTTGCCGAAGCGATTTTGGCGTCAGCGCAGGCCCATGACCTGACCTATGCCACAGCCGAGCAGGTTGAAGTCCTGGCTGGGCAGGGCGTGCAGGGATCAGTCGATGGTCGGCGGGTGACGATTGGCAGTCACAGCTATTTTGACAGCGAATTCGCCCATAGTCCCTATCTCTGCGACACTGCCAGGCAAGTTGAAAACGGCGGCCAAAGTGCGGTGATGGTGCATGACGGCGAGACAGTGCGCGGCCTCATCGCCCTGGCCGATACTCCCCGCGTGGAAAGTCGACGCGTGGTCGAGGAACTGCGCGAAATGGGGATCCAGTCAGTGATGCTGACCGGGGACAATGAGACGGCCGCCCGCGTGATCGCCGAACAGATCGGCCTGGACGACGTTTGCGCTGAACTGCTGCCGCAGGACAAGGTGAGCGCGATTGACAGTCTGCAAGCGCAGGTTCAGCGGGTCGCGATGATTGGCGATGGCATCAATGATACCCCAGCCCTGGCGGCGGCCTCGGTCGGCATTGCCATGGGCGGCGCCGGCACTGCCCAGGCTATGGAAACGGCCGACATCGTTCTCATGGCCGACAGCCTCAATCAACTGACCCCCACAATCCACCGCGCTCGTTTGGCCTATCGCCTGATTCAGCAGAATATCCTGCTGTCCTTCGTCTTGAAAGCCGTCTTCCTGCTGCTCGCCCTGACCGGCAGCGTGACCATGATGGCCGCCGTGCTGGCCGATGTCGGCATGTCCCTGATTGTGACGCTCAACGGCATGCGCGCCCTGAAAAAAGAGCCGCGTTAAGCGCTAAAAGTCGCGTTGAACAGCTTGATCAAAGAATTTCCTGGCGAAATCTTCGGCTTTGCCATCCTGTACACTGCTTATCGTCAAAGCGACAAAGGCCTGTTTTTTCATGTCAAAGCCGACTTGGTACATATCCGGCGTATTCGATTGGGTGATGTCCATAAGCGGCACATACCCATAATAATCGATATCTTTGGCGATGATGAGGACGACCGGCACCCGCGGTCTTAATCGATAGTCCGAGTAGCCAAAGAAGAAAAGGTATCTGGCGCGTTTGCCGCCCATTCTGAACTCAACCCCAAAAAACCAGGTTCGTTTAGCTGATCTGCCACCGCGCAGGCTCAAGTATTTTTCAGAGCTAAGCCTGCCGTAATCCTTGAAGTTCAACCGCACGCTGCCAACCGTTTTCATTTCGTTCACATCGTCAACGATTTGCTTGAAGTAACTCTTGAAAAGCTCCATTCCCTGCCACCAGACTTCGTATTCATTCCGCGCTTGGCTTAACGCCGGCCCTTCAAGACGAGCGGTAAGGTCCTCCAGCCATTCCTGCTTCTCGCGCTGTTCTTTCGCTGCCTCTCCCCATTCCTCCAGGCTTTCTTCCACATTTTCATACACCAATTCGATCAGTGGACTCAAGTCGCCCGCCTGCGATTCTTCCAGCGCGTCATAATAGCGCAGCCGTTCCTCGCGCATGATAATGCAGGGTGGATAACCCCGTCTCATCAGAATCAGGTTCATCAAAAGACGAGCCGTGCGTCCATTGCCATCGCCAAAGGGATGAATCTGCGCCAGCCAGGCATGAGCCGCCGCCGCGCACAAAATCGGCAAATCCGTATCAGACGCATCAGATGAAGTAACTTTCTTGATATACGTCCCCAAGTCATTCATCTGCTGGCTAATCAAACGCGCTTCGGGCGGTTTGTATTCCGAACCCGAAATTTTTACCTCATTGCGGCGGTACTTGCCGGCATATTCGTCTTGTATATCTTTCAGAATCAGCGCGTGAATCTGCCGCAAGTCATTCAAGACAATCGGTCGGTCTTTAGAAACAGCAATGCCTTCCATAAGGTCCAGCGCATGGGACAGATTTTTGGCCTCGGCCTGGTCGCGCGGCGCTTTACCCGTAAGAATACCCTCTTCGACGACCCATTTTGTTTCGCCAACGGTGAGCGTGTTGCCCTCAATGGCGTTGGAATGATAAATGTCCTTGATGCGGAAGTATTGCCAAATGCGCCTTAATGCCTGCGAATTGATTCGCATTTCCTGAACGCGTTCATGCGAATCCAGCAGGCGCTCGTCAAGGTTTTCATAATAGTCAAATGGTGTGCCATTGATATTTTTGAGATTTGTCATCGCTGTTCCTTTTATGATGTCCCTCACCGCCGCGGATGCGCCCGACGACTATACTCATCGCGGAAGTCATGCCTTTCCCGCAGTTCCCGATAAAGCTGACCAAAACGCCGCCGCACACTCGCATCAAGGCTGACCCGCATATCATAAGCATCCTCGCGGTTGCTGCGATAATAATTCCTCTTGCGCCCATGTCGAGCAAAGCCATATTTGCGATAAAGCCGCTGCGCCGCCTCGTTGCTGACCCGCACCTCCAGGACGATATACTTGGCATTCAGCCGCAGCGCCTTGCCGAACATGCCAGCCAGCAAAATCTCGCCAAAGCCGCGCCGCCGATGATCAGGATGAATGGCAATCGTGCTGATGTGCGCCTCGCCCTCAATCTTCCACAGGCCGCCATAGCCGACAACAACCGACCGATTCGTCATCGTCGGCGCCTCCTGCCGCAGCCAGCCGCTTAAACGATGCCGCCAGTCAGCCGCCGCTGGATCTCCCTCCCCATCAGCCGACCGCGCCTCCAAAGTCGCCATGTGGCTTATCTTCGACTGCTTAATCTCAAAGGCATACGAATCCTTCGACCACGGCGGCGTAAAGGACAGGCCATCAATGGCGACCACGCGCGGGATGTCATCCACCCGCATATAACGCAAGACCAGGCTCATAGCGCAGTGAAACAGCCCTACATCTGAAAGACTTCGGCAACATGAATCGCGCCGCCAACGTCCACGTATGGACTGGCTTTGGCCATCTCTGTCGCCGCCTCCAAGCTGTCGGCCTCGATAATCGAAAGGCCCGTCAGACGCGCCGCGGGATCGCCGCTGGAAACGCCGTCCGCGCTGACGACCGTTGGCTGACCAAGAGGCATGCCAGGATTGATCACCGCCTCGCCCAGGCCGCGCACCCAAGCAAAAAATTCCTGCTGATGCGCCTGCGCCGTTTCAGGACTTTCAAATTGAGGCTCGCCATAATAGAGAAAGGCGTACTGTGCCATGCTGTTCTCTCCTGTGTGTTAAGTAAAGACCCTGTATTTTTACCACAAAGACGCCAAAAACGCAGAGTCCGCCTTTTACCAAATGCTTGCCCAAAATCGCAAAAACGTTTATAAATAAAGCATCACGCGAACCTTGGGGAGGACGATTCATGCCCGCCGCTTATGTGCTTATCCACCTTAGCATATCCGTTGACTTTGCCGATTCGCTCAAAGCCATCCGCGCCATCAACGGCGTGCAAAGGGCCGACCTGATCGTCGGGCCCGATGACTGCATCGCCTGTGTGATTGCCGAAAACAGCGCGCAGCTTATGAATACCATCCGCGCCATTCGGAACATTGATGGCGTCGATAAAACCGATACCCGCTCGGTTGCCGAAGTCTAAGACGGCGGTCATGCCCTTCCGCGGCCTGATTCTCGCCGCCCTGCTGCTGAACGCCTGCGGCCCTATCATCCCCGCCACCGCGCCGCCGCAGCTTCAGCACACACCCGGCGCCTTTGTGACAGTCACCGAGGCCCGCTTTGACGCCGGCCTGTTCCAAGTCGATTATCCGAAGTCGTGGCGCGTCGTCAAAACCAGCATCGCCGCCGACCACCGCCTGCAAGTCGTCTTTGCCGCGCCGAGAGGCAGCGCCGTCACCCTGACCCAAGTCGACGTCCCCAGCGATGATGACGCCCCTGAACAGTTCATCCGCCTCGACAATGGCATCATCATTCGCGCGCAGATCCAGCCGGCCGCCGACCCAGACGCCGCCTTTGCCACAGCCGCCCAAAAACTGATCGCCAGCATCCGCCCCCAATAAACAGTGACCTTTTAGTCGCTATTCCGATCCGCAAACGCGGTATAAAGAATCGGCGCGGCATGGAATCAAAATGGTTTTATGATCGCTTATGACCGAAAAAGTTTTTCTTATGGCCATAAAACAGACATAAAAATTCGTTCCGCCCGCTTGACCAAAAGGCCGACAGGGCAAATTGCGTGGCGGAAAATGGCGGGAAATGTCGGGAAACGTCGGATTATGTCGCGGCATGGTATGGCGGATTATGGCGGAAAATGTCGGACTATGTGGCGCAAAATGGCGGAAAATGCCAGATTATGGCGGGGCATGGCATGGCGGAAAATGGCGGAAAATGTCGGACTATGTGGCGCAAAATAGCACGAAATGTCAGAAAATACTCTGTCTATTGACCGCGCCCGCGGCTTTGCTTGGCTCTATTTCGCTTTCAATCAAGTTAGAAAATGAATTGGCAGTCATCGCTTGCAGAATCAGCTTTAGGGGGTTGCCTGTGCGACAAATCCAGCGGCAGAACAGGAAAATACTGGTCATAGATGGCGACAAAGCGGCGCTGGAATCGACGGCCAGGCTGCTGATGCGGCGAGGCTTTGAGGTCGTCAAAACACATTGCGCCGCGCAAAGCCTGCGTCTGGCCTATCAGCATCAGCCCGATTTGACGCTGCTTGATGTCCTCATGCCCAAGATGAGCGGCTGGGACATCTGCAAGCGGCTGCGCGAAATGTCGACTATGCCGATTATCTTCCTAAGCGCCCGCAGCAGTGTCCAGGATATTGTCAAAGGCCTGGAGCTTGGCGCCGATGACTATATCGCCAAACCCTGCCATGACGATGAACTGGCGGCGCGGATACAGGCCTGTCTGCGCCGTTCGCCAGCTTCCGATATGAGCGAAGAGCTTGTGTTTAACCGCGGCCGCTTCCGCATCAATTTGATGAATCGGGAAGTTTGGGTGAACGACAGCCCGCGGCATCTGACTCCCAAAGAATTCAGCCTGCTGGCCGCGCTGGTTCGCCAGGCCGGGCGCGTCATCCCGCGAACAGACTTGGCGGCCGCGGCCTGGGGCGAAGAATACCGCGGCGCCATCGCCAGCCTCAAACTCTACATTCACTACCTGCGCCGCAAGCTGGAAGACAATCCCCAGCAGCCCCGATACATCCTCACCGCCCGCGGCGTGGGTTACCGTTTTGTCAAATCCTAACGCAAAAGCGACTTCAGCAATGTATCCGTCTGCTCAACCATCGTCGAAAAGGCGAACCGCTCCAGGCCGACCCGCGCATTGGCCGCCAATTCATCCCGCCGGTCAAGCAGCTGCCGCAGGCCCTGCCGCAGCGCCGCCCTGTCGACATAAGGAACAAGCAGGCCATTGACGCCATGCCGAACAAGCTCCGCGTTTCCCCCCCTGTCGCTGGCCAGAACCGGCCGACCAAGTTGGAGGCCTTCCAATATCGTATGCGAAAGTCCCTCATAGCCACTGTACAGAACCAGCGCATCAGCCGCCGCCATCAACCGCAGCACATCGCGCCGCGGCAATGCCCCCATGAAGCGCACCCGCTCGCCCAAATCCCGCGCCAGGCCTTGCAAACGGCCCAAATCAGGCCCGCCGCCGACCACAACCAGACGCAGTTCAGGCAAATCGGCCAAGGCGTCGATGAGATGATCAATCCCTTTCCAGGGATGCAAACGCGCCACCGTGAGAAGGGTCGGACGCTCATCCCAGCCCCATTCGGCGCGGATTTCAGCGCGGGATTCAGCAAGGGCCGGCAGCGGCCGCAGCGCATTGTAAATCACATGAACCTTGGCCGCATCGACTCCCCAGCCGACCACCATCTGCTTGAGATAATGGCTCGGCGCGATCACCGCGTCCATCGCCGCCGCCTGCCGCGAACGCGAGTCCCTTTGCCAGCGCACCCGCCAATCGCCCTTGATCGTCTGAAAGCGGTCGACATCCAGATCCGACTCGATCCAGCCGCGGCGGATGCAGCGCTCCCAAGCTGGATCGCCGACCATTTTGATGACCCGCGGCGTCTCCCCGCGCCCCCCCAGCGGCAAATCGGTCGATTGCAGGTAGATGAGGTCGGCCCAGCCGCGCTGTCGCCGCGCCAAAAGTCCATAACGCGCCAACCGAAGCGGATAAATCTTCCGCGCCACGCGGGCAACTGGATAGGGATAATCCGACAGTTCGCTGTCGCCATAGCTCAAAACGCGCAGGTCCCAGCCGCGGACTTGCAATGCCGGCAGCATCTCTTGCAGATAGGTCGCCGGGCCGCCCGATTCGGGGTGGAATATCCCGCTGGCCACAAACAGATTCGGCACGCCGCGCTCCTGCCGTCTCGCTTAGGGAAGGCGGCCGCGCATGAGGATATGACGATTGACAAAGCTGGCGGCATCCGTCCCCCAATCCAGCGCGTCCAGCCAGTCTTTGGCGATTGGCGGCGCATCCCTCACCATCTGAATCAAGGCCGCAATCGCGCCTTCATCATTGCCCTGCCGCCGCGCCCAATCCAAAAAATCGTGCCGTTTGATATACGTTTCGGCATATTCGACCTGGAGGCCGGCCGCTTCAAACATCGCCCCCCATTCGCCAGCGTTAAAGGCGCGGTGGTGGCTGGGATCGCGCCGTCTTTCGAATTCATCGACATACCGCGCCGCTTCGCCGTCCGCCGGCAGCATTTGGTCTTGCAGCAGCAGCATACCGCCCGATTTCAAAACCCTGGCGCACTCATGCACAAATCTAGCCGCATGGGGGAAATGATGCGGCGCAATCCGACACGTCACCAGGTCAAACTGGCCGGCGGCAAAGGGCAGATTTTCGGCATCGGCCTGCCCGAAAGCGATATTGTCCACCCCCTGGCCTCTGATGAAAGACCTGGCTTTTTCCAGCATCGGCGCCGTCAAATCGGCAGCGATGACCTGTTTGACCTGCGGGGCGAACTTGAGGGCAGTATGGCCGCCGCCGGTGGCAATATCCAGCGCCTTCCAATGCGGCTGCGGCCGGGCAATCGCGGTCAGGCGCGCCAAATCAGAGCCTTTGGCGTGTGTTTCGCTGGTGACATAGCCCGCGGCATATTGAGCATAACGCGCCCGGGACAAGGACTTCGAGTCGGTTGGCTCGGTCATTTCGGCTTCCTGGCTTGTGGGACAAATCGGCTCTATTTTAATCACCGCGGCCTCATCAGCAAGGTCTAATCGCTGGGCGGCCTCCATTGCAGCGGCTTGAGCAGGGCACGGTCAAATTCATCCAGCCGCGCGGCCCCCAGCTTTTCCAATTCGGCGCGGACAGCATAGGAATCGCGGCGAAGCTGCTCGACGTCAACGCCTTGGCATGTCGCCGGCAGGATGGACAGCCATTGCACGCTGCGCTGGAGCATCTTGAGCGCGCCGCGGTAATTGCCGCGCGTAATCTGAAAATAGGCGATGCCGACCTGCAAAATCGCCCGGTAAAGATCGCGCACCGGCCCTTCGGTCAGCGTCCACTGCTCTTCAAAGAGGTCGTGCTGCCGATAGTAGTCGCCGGCGTTGAACTGGCGCAGGCCTTCAATGGCCAAAGATGGCAGAGCTTCCGCGCATCCGCAGTCAAGCGCCTTCAACGTCTGCGCGTCGGGGATGCGTCCCCATTCGGCCGCCAGCCGCCCGATGTCCTGGCCAAGCCTTGGCCAATCCAACGTCAAATCAGCGCCCAGCCGCAGGGCCTGCGCCCGCTGACCGGCCTCATCGCTGACCAGCGCAATAGGGATGCGCCGCGTGGCCGGACTGACCTTGGGCAAGATGATGAATTGCCGCCAGTCGGGGTGTTCCCCATCAATCAAAATCATCGCCGCGCCGCTGGCAATCAGCGTATTCATGCAGCCTTCGGGGGCGCGCACAGTAATGGCCCGATAAGCCGGCGGGACAAGGCCCTCAAAAGCGCCGCGGCCGCTGACAAAGACGAGCGTCGGCGCAGTCATCGCTTTTCCTTTATATTTTGACAATAGGCTTGATCCAATGTTAATCTGCCCTTAACGTTCAATTTTCATTTTAGATGCGACAAAATGCTTGACATTTCTATCCCAATCCGCCTATAATGGCAAAATGCGCTTGTCATTCAAAAATAGCATATCTTAACCAAACTTTCAGCCAGCCGCCGGTGGGTCAATGTGGATATGATGAGCAATCGTTATCTCAACAAGCGACTCCTCAAAGTTAATGTCGGATTTTTGCTGTCCGAAGCCCCCGGCAGCGCCAAAGCCATTCCACTGAACATCCCGCAGCGCGTCAAGATCGACCATGACCTTTATCTCGAATCCCTTGCCGGCCGTCTGCTGCTGACGCGCACCAAAGAAGGCATCCTGGCGCAAGGCCTCATCCAAATTCATCATCAGCGCCAATGCGACCGCTGCCTTGAGCCGCTGCTTCATCCCTTTGACGTCGCCGTGGCCGAGTTGTTCGCCTCCCCGCCCGATGCCAGCAAGACCGCCTTCAGCGTAGATGCCACCGGCGATATCGACCTGGCGCCGCTGCTGCGAGAGGAAACGCTGATCGAAACTGGCTATCGCGTCGTCTGCCGAGACAGCTGCCGCGGCCTAAGCGCCGAAAGCGGATTGAACTTGAACCATCAGCCAGAAAGGACGTCCGAGCGGCCGAAAGCCGAATCCATTGACCCGCGGCTGGCCGTCCTGAAACAGCTGTTGGACAAAGAAAATTGATTTTATCGACGGTTTTATGAGGGGAACAGCGGGTTTCGCTCACATCCAGGAGGAAGAATCGTGCCAGAATTTGCGGGAACTTATGAAGTTGATATGCCGTATCTTGGCGAGGGAAAAGAAGAGCAGGAGCATTTTGAGATCTTTTTTGAAGACGACGGCCTGGACTTGTTCGCAGAGGGTTTCGCCGATGCTGATGTCGATATGGCCGCCGAAGCGGAAGTCGACCTAAGCGAAATCGCCTCAAGCGACACCGTCGGCCTGTATCTGAAGGAGATGGCGCAGGTCCCTCTGCTGTCGACGCAGGAGGAAATCAAGCTGGCGATGCGGCTGGAAGCGGCCAGGGCCGCCAAAAAGAACCTGGAGCAGCGTCCGCAGCATGAGCGCAGCGCCGAATGGAAGTTCCTGATTCAAGACGGCATCCTTGCCCGCGAGCATCTCATCAAAGCCAATACGCGGCTGGTCGTTTCGATTGCCAAGAAATACATGTCGCGCGGCGTGCATTTCCTTGACCTCATCCAAGAAGGCAACCTCGGTTTGATGAAAGCCGTCGAAAAATTCGACCATCACCGCGGCTATCGCTTCAGCACCTATGCCACCTGGTGGATCCGCCAGGCCATCACCCGCGCCATTGCCGACCAGGGGCGCACTATCCGCGTGCCAGTTCATATGACCGACCGCATCCGCAAGCTGTATCGCCTGGCCCGTGACCTGGAACAGAAATTGGGGTGCAAGCCTTCCATCGAGAAAATAGCCGAAGCCATGGAATGCGAACCGCGCAAGGTGCAGTGGATGCTTAAAGTCTCTTGGCAGCCGCTTAGCCTTGAGCATCCGGTTGGCGAAGACGATGACAGCGAACTGGGCAGCTTTATCGAAAATAAACTTGAGCCTAATCCAGCCGACAGCGCCGGCAGCAAACTGCTTAAAGAGAAAATCGACGAGCTTCTCAACACTCTCACCCCGCGCGAGGCTCGGATTCTGCGGTTGCGGTTTGGCCTGCAAAATGGACGCAGCTACACACTGGAAGAGGTCGGGCAGAAATTCGGCTTAACCCGCGAACGGATTCGGCAGATTGAAGGCCGCGCGCTGCGCCGTCTCCGTCATCCGCGCCGCAGCCGCAAACTGCGCGGTTATCTCGACTGAAGCATTTTGGCATTCTTTCCGCAAGCCTGCTTACAGGTTGTGGAAAACAAATCACACAAATTGAATTATACAATAATGGTTGACAGATATTGTTGAATACTATAGTATTCGATAATATGTGAAAACTTGGAGACGTTTATGGGCATTGGAGTTTTAGACCTGTTTTCAGGATGTGGAGGAATGTCTTGGGGGCTGTATAAAGCAGGCATGAATATAGTTGCCGCTATAGATAATAATTCGACCGCTCTTGATACGTTCCGATTGAATCATCCAAACGCTGTTGTTTCCTGTGAAGACCTTTCGGTTATTACCCCCGAATCTTGGCTGAAAAAGGCAGGATTGGAGACTGATGCCATTGATTGCATTGTAGGCGGCCCGCCATGTCAGGGATTCTCTAAAAATGTGCCAAGAAAACAAAGATCTTTAGATGATGAGCGTAATCTACTGGTGAAGAATTTTTTAGAATTTGTGCGCGTCATCCGCCCCAAGACTGTCATTATAGAAAATGTCGCAGAAATGATAAACGGTTTTGACAGCGCATTCACTGATGAAATACTGTCCACATTATCTCGATGGGGCTACTCAGCAGGTGTGAAAAAACTGGACGCCGCAGACTATGGCATCCCACAGCATAGAAAACGCGCGTTTTTTTTTGGCAGTCAGGAATTTGAAGTTTCTTTTCCAAAACCAACCCATTTCGATAGAAATAGCTCGTCGCCCATGTTTAAGCTGCAAGAAAAGGAACATGTATCAGTTTGGGATGCCATTGGCGATTTACCCGCCCTTTGCAACGGCGAAGGAATGGATCCCGCTGAATATAAGACTAAACCACTGACCGCTTATCAAATGCTAATGAGACAAAGCTCAACTGTTGTACACAATCATGTGGCTAGAAAGATGAGCAAAATACAGTTAGAACGCCTGTCCTCAATTGGTCCCGGCGAAGGCGCAAACGAACTGCCGTCGCATTTGAAACCAAAAAGCAGTTACAGCGGCGCTTATGGAAGATTGACGAAGGATATGGTTGCCAGGACTTTAACTCGCTGGATGTTTCATCCTGGTTCGGGAAGATTTGGGCATCCTGTCGATATTCGCACAATCACAATACGGGAAGCAGCAAGGTTACAGTCATTTTCAGATGACTTTGTTTTCACCGGATCTTTCACACAGGCAAGCAGCCAAATCGGAAATGCCGTACCACCACTGTTAATGACGCGCTTCGCCTCAATCATCCTGGAAAATCTGGGGAGTGAATGCCGTTAATCTGCATTCTTCTCGATAAGATTCAGCAAAGCATTTAACATATCGTTGAAGTCTATTTGAGCAGGACGTCCAAGACTAAAATCGTGCCGATTGCTAGATCCTTCGGGAGGAATCAGTCTGTTTTCTCCATGATAATGGAGTTGATTCTGATTTTTTGCCCCGCGTCTTCCTTGCGGATACCAGCTAAACCACTTCTCATCGCCTTTGTATCCCTCTAGAGCATTTCCTTTGCTGCTCCATTTCCAGGTATATGCCGCTGGATCGTATAATGTCGGATCAACCAGACGTTCATAATAGGTAAAATCACCTGATTTCGTATAAATAATACGAGCGATTCGAACTTCTTTTGCGCCTAAAATCGTTTTTGGCTCTTCAATGCGGTTGCGTACCCAATCAAGAAGCTCATCCCCAAGGATTTCACAGTCAAACAAATCGCTGCTGTTGACCAAAGAGAACTGCGAAGCTGTGGTTAAACGAGCGAAAGTAACGGGTGATGCAGGAAGTCCTGTCTTAATTTGATATGCAATTTTAGTCGTCGGATTATACATATCCGCATAAGATTTACTCGCCAGCATTTCGGCTTTTAACGCCCATGACAGCAGAATTTCTCCAAGTTGTACTGTTCCTGAGCAAAATGGTGACAGCCAATATGCTTTGAAAGCTAATTCTATTCTATGAATCGTTTCCCGACTGATGATCTGACGCATCTTCTGCATTCTGACCAGACTCAATTTTCTCTGCCATTTGAACAAGAGCGAATGCTTGTGTGTCGAGAGCTTTTGCCAATACCGAAATAACATTGAGCGAAGGCGACTTTAGCCCTCTTTCAATCTGACTGATATACGTCCGATGAAGACCCGCACGGAAACCTAAACCTTCCTGCGAAATTCTTAACTGCTTTCGTCGTTTCCGAACTGCATTCCCAAATGCTTGATCTAAACTGCTCATGTGGCAAACTTACCATTTTACGCCCTAGTTTCCTACCATATAGACCATAGCTCTACAGACTATTGTCTACAATTTCAAATCAAGTCCTCTGTGGTGGAGCCCCTTGCCCTCTGCGCGAACAGCAAACTATGCTAAAATCACCGCCATGAATCATACCAGCGCCCATCGCTGCAGCCTGGCCCTCTTCATCGCGTTTATGCTGCTGCTGATCGCCTGCAATTTGGGGACCAGCAACGGCCCGCCGACCCTGGCGCCGCTGCCGACCTTTACGCCGCCGCCCACCTTGGGCTATGCCGCGCCGGCCCGCCTGCCTGATATTGGCGATGCGCCGGTGCTGCCGGCCGATGTAGAGATTTTCCGCATCATCAATCAAGTCGAATCCGACCGTCTGATGTTTCATATCAACATCCTGCAAAATTTTTACACGCGCCACGTCAATTCAATACAGACTTCCAGCGCCCAGGGCATCGGCGCGGCGCGGACGTACATCACCGACCAATTCAGAACTTATCTGCAATTTTCGGGCGGCAATCTGTACACCTTCCAAGTGGACTTTGAGGCGAATTTGGATGGGGAAACCACGCCGCAAAGCAACATCGCCGCCGTGATTCAAGGCACCGAAGCCGGCGCTGGCACGGTCATTATCGGCGCGCATTATGACAGCATCGGCCGTCCCCTGGATTCTGGCGCGGCCTTTGCCCCCGGCGCCAATGACAACGCATCGGGAGTCGCCGCCATCTTAGAAATCGCGCGGATTATGAGCCGAAAGCAGTACAAATCGACCATTATGTTTGTGCTGTTCGCCGCCGAAGAGGTCGGACGCCAGGGCAGCCGCGCCTTCGCCAGCTGGATACGCGAAAGCAACACCGACGTCATCGGCATGGTCAACGTGGATACGATTGGCAATATCCATGATCGCAATAATGCCGTCAATGACCAAGAACTGCGGATTTTCTCGGCTGGGCCCAACGAAACATCGGCGTCGCGGCACATGGCGCGGATGATCAATTTTATCGGCTTTAATTACAATCTGGAACTCGACCTGACGGTGCAGGATGCCATTGACCGCGAAAATCGCTATGGTGACCACTTCTCATTCAGCGAACTGGGCTATCCGGCGGTGCGGCTCATCAACGCGCATGAAGAGAAATACAATGGCGACCCCACCGACACCATTGAATACATTGAGGCTGGCTATCTGCGCCAGACCACCCAGGCGATTTTGGCTGTGCTGACCGCCCTTGCCGACGGCCCGCCGCCGCCGCATAACATCAGCCTGCGCGATCAAGGCAATGGCCTGCGGACGCTCGTTTGGGAGCCTGTGCCAGAAGCCGCCAGCTATGTCGTCGCTTTGCGTCGGCCGGGCGCCCTGATTTATGAACAGCAGTTTGAAGTCACGCATACCAGCGTCCCTTGGGACCAATTCACCCGCTACGGCGGCATCGCCATCGCCGCCAAAAATGACCAAGGCCTCGCCGGCCGCCTGTCATCAGAAATCGTCCCCCGCTAGGCCATCGCTGCCGAAAGGAGCTTTGTCCCGCCATGCGCGTCGTCCACATCATCAAAGTCACCCGCATCAGCGGCGCTGAACAGCATCTCCTGACCCTGCTGCCAGGTCTGCGCCGTCAAGGCATCGACGCCCGTCTCATCATGCTGGTCGAGCCCAAACAGCCGATGGACGATATGATGGCCAAAGCCCAAAGCCGCGGCATTCCCACGCGCCGTCTGGTCATCGGCCGCGATTATGACTTGAGCCTGCTCTGGAAGATTCGCCGCGCCCTGCGCCAGATCAAACCGCATATTGTGCATACGCATCTCATCCACGCTGACCTGTTCGGCGGGCTGGCCGCTAAATCCGCCGGCTTCAAGGTCATCATCAGCAGCCGCCACAACAACGACCGCTTCCGCTATCATCCGCTTTGGCGCCGCATCAGTCCGCGGCTTTGGCGCATGACCAGCGCCGGCATCGCCATTTCGGCCGCCATTAAGAACTTCGCTGTCCAAGTTGAAGGCGCGCCCGAACATAAAATCAGCGCCGTCTGTTATGGGCTGGAATATGACTGGGTATCCGATGACGAGGTTCAGACCGCCCGCCAAATCATGCGCGGCGAACTGCGGCTGGGGGCGGATGCGCTGCTGCTGGGGATGGTCTGTCGTTTGGTCGAGCAGAAAGGCATACCTTATGCTTTGAAGGCCTTTCAGATTATAAGCCGCCGCTTTCCGAACGCTCGGCTGGTCATTGCCGGCGATGGCGCGATGGCGGATGACCTGCGCCGCCTGGGGGATGCCTTGGGCCTGGACGACCGCGTGCATTGGCTTGGCTGGCGAAGCGATATCGCTCAACTGATGGCCGCCTTGGATATTTTTCTGATGCCGAGTCTCTGGGAGGGCTTTGGCCTGGTCTTGCTGGAGGCCATGTCGCGGCGTTTGCCGATTGTCGCTTCTGATATTGGCGCCATTCCCGAAATCGTCAGCCATGGCGAAACCGGCCTCCTCATTCCCCCGCGCGACGCCGAGGCCCTGGCCGCCGCCATAACCCGCCTGCTGAATGATCCGCCCCTTCGCAAGCACATGGGCCTGCTGGGCGCGGCGCGTCTGGAGGAGCGGTTCAGCGCGCGTCAGATGGTCGCCGACACCATCGCCATCTACGACAAAACAGTTTCATAGCCGACGGCCGCGAATCGGGCCAAGATCAGAGTTCGCGGATGATTTGCGCCGGGTTGCCCGCGGCGAGAGTCCTGGGCGGCACATCGCGGCTGACTGCGCTGCCGGCGGCGATCACCGCGCCCTCGCCAATATGAACGCCCTTCAAAATCAGCGCATTCATGCCAATAAAGACGTCATCGGCAATCATAATCGGCGCCGTCTTGGCGGCCAGCGGCCTGGCGCGCCGCAGATCTGGGTCAAGCGGATGAAAGTCGGTGTCGGCAATGACGGTGTTGGCGCCAACCCAAACGCGGTGGCCAATGGTGATGCGCTCATCGCAGACCAAAGCGCCGCCGGTCATGCCGAAGTCATCGCCGATGGTCAGACTGGCG
Organism: Phototrophicaceae bacterium; assembly: GCA_965243795.1. Lineage (GTDB taxonomy): Bacteria > Chloroflexota > Anaerolineae > Aggregatilineales > Phototrophicaceae > UBA6055. The sequence goes on from OZ251576.1 coordinate 567,567, forward strand.
CCGCGGCGACGGGTGCTGATGATGACCGCGTGATTGGGACCCAAAGGATTGCTCCTGGGCGTTGAACGCAGATTCATCCCGCGGCCGACGCGAATGCGACTGCGGCGGTGACGCTGGATGATGGGCAGACCATAGCAGCGCCAGCCCGAACCCACCTGCACCCCGCGCAGCGTCCACCAAGCCAAAGGCCAGATGAGCCAGCGGCGGATTTCATTGCCGGCCTTCCACGGCATCGCGCCGGCCAAACGAATCGACTCCAGCGAAAATAGGTTGGCCGGCACATCGACTTCGCGCTCATCAGCCATCAGCGACTCCGAATATCCATAAGACAGCCATGTATCTACGGCACGCTAAAACTGATGTCGCTGACCTGCACGATGTCGCCGCCGCGGATCAGTCCCAGCCGCAGCAGATAAAATCCAGGGCGCAGCGCATCGGCATGCAGCGTCTCCAGCTGGCCATTGACCACCGAATTATGATGGGGCTGCCCTAAAGGCGTCCAATCGGCAAACTGCCCGCCGCGAATAAAGAGGTGATAATAGTCAGCTTGTCCGCCATTGAATTGCGCCGTGCCGAGAATGGGCATCGCCCGCGGCACCCGCTGCCCGTCGAATGGCTGCTGAATGTGCAGAACAGCGCCGACGCCGCCCATCGTCTGCGTGGTGTAGGCCTGCGGCCAGCAGTCAATCGTCGGCAAATAGGCTAAGTTGGCCGCGCGGGCATATCGTTCGGCTTCAACCGCGTCATTTTGCGAGGTCGTCGGGCCGCCGATAAACCACAGATCGCGGGCGCCGGCGGCCAGGGCCGCTTCAGCATCCTGCACTGGCACACGGCAGTAGCGCGGCGGCATAGGCTGTCTTTCGCCTGGGCCAATGACGAATTGGATACCGCTGGCGAGTTCTGGCGGCAGCCGCAGGGCCAAGGTCTGATAGACCCCCGGCGAGATTTCATGCACAACCGAGCCTTGCGTCGGCAGAGGTGTGACGCGCGGCATGGCGATGGTCGGGAAACGCAGGCGGCCCTCGGCGTCGGGGATACCGGCCGGGCCATCCAAAAACCACTCATCAAGGGTCGCTGGGCAGTCTGTGGCCGGATCTGACAGGCGGCGCACATCGCAAATTTGGCGCAAGATCAAACCCGGCGGCAGGGTCGGCCGATCAGCAAGCAGTTGGCCATCGTCGGCAAAGGCCGCCAGCATCTCGGCGTCGCTGTAAATGCCGCGCAAGACCGCATTCCAGACCGGCGCCGCGCCGCGCAGCCCGGATAAATTGATCATCGGCTGGCCGTCGTTGTTGCCCAGCCAGACACCAATCGCCACATTGCGCGTATAACCTATCGTCCAGCTGTCCTTCACATCGTCAGTCGTCCCCGTTTTGGCGGCGGCGTAAATCGGGTCGGCGCGCAGTGGACTGTTGAGACCCATCGCCGGACTGCGGGCTTTGTTGTCCGCCAATATATCGGTGATGATATAGGCGATGCGCGGGTCGAGAGCTTGTGTGTCTTCACTGACGCGGCGCGCGGTCTGTTCGGTCGTTCGGCCATCAGGACAGCCCTCTTCATACTGATACAAAATGACGTCATCGCTGTCCATGACGCATAAAATCGATGTCACCGGCGCATAAACCCCTTGATTGGCCAAGACGGCAAAGGCGTTGGTCAGTTCAATGAGGGTGATTTCGCCGCCGCCCAAAGCCAGCGACAGGCCATACTGCGAGGCGTCCTGCTGAAGCGTGGTCACGCCAAAACGGCGCAGCAGTTCCAGCAGCGCATCCACGCCGACAAAGCGCATGGTTTGCACAGCCGGGATGTTGTAGCTGTTGGCCAGCGCGGTTCGCATGGTCATCGGGCCATGGAAATCGCTGTCATAGTTGCGCGGTTTATAGGCTGGCTGGCCAGGAATTTCAATTTCAGTGGGCGCGTCCCAAATGACATCGCCGGGGGTCATCCCGCGCTCCATCGCCGCGGCATAGGCGAAGGGCTTGACTGTGCTGCCTGGCTGGCGGAAGGCGATGGTCACATTGACACTGCCGTCGATGGACTCATTGCCATAGTCGATGCTGCCGACCATGGCGACAATCTCACCGTTTGAGGGCTTGATGGCGACCACAGCCGCGTTGCTGACATTGTGGGCGGTCATCTGCGCGACCTGATCGGCCGCCGCCTGCTGCGCCAGACGATTCACGTTCGGGTCGAGGGTGGTATAGACGCGCAGGCCGCCCTGGGCCAGCGCTTCGGGGCCATAGCCCAAATCGGCCATCAGCCGCTCAAGCTCGGCCTGGGCATAGACCGTAAAGTGCGGCGCCTGAAGCGAGATGTTGGCCGGCGCGAAGGACAGGCCGGCGCTCAAAGCGCGGTTGGCATCGGCTTGGGTGATGTAGCCCTCTTCGATCATTTCGCCCAAGACCTGCCGCCAGCGCAAATCGACCGCCGCTTGGATGGCCGGGTCGGGATTGAGCGGGTCAAGGCTGGCTGGGGCCTGTGGCAGGCCGGCCAGCAGTGCGGCTTCCCCTAGGTTCAGATCTTCTACGTCTTTGCCAAAGAAAGTGCGGGCGGCGGTTTGCGCGCCATAAGCCAGATTGCCATAGTAAATTTCATTGAAGTACATCTCCAGGATGTCTTCTTTGCTTTTGGACTGTGTTAGGGCAATGGCCAGCAGGATTTCTTCAACTTTGCGGTCGATGCTGCGCTCGGCGCGTTTTTCGAAGTCAAACAGGACGTTCCGCACCAGCTGTTGGGTGATGGTGCTGCCGCCGGGCGTGTTTTCGCCGGGGTCAGCGCCCAGATATTTCAGCGCCGCGACCAGGGTTGCCGCTATATCTATGCCGATATTTTCAAAGAAGCTGTCATCCTCAATCGCAATGGTCGCTTGGATGAGGGCTGGCGGCACGCGCGCATAGTCGACTCGCACGCGGCGGCCTTCATCAAAGGCCTCGTAAAGCGTATTGCCGTGGCGGTCGTAGATGAAGCTGCTTTCAAAGCCGCGGTAATTGTCCACTTCGACCACGCGGGCGGCCCATTCGGCTTCGACCTGCGGCACAAAAATCATCGCCGCCAGCAGAATCAGCAGAGTCAGGCCGCCACAGCCAATCAGCAGCAGGCCGGCCAGCGCCCAGATGCACCCAAGTGGCAGTCCCAACAGGCGGCGGCCCTTGCGCGGACGGCGGCGATGAGATTCGGGCAGGGGCAATCGGCCAGTCGGCGGGCGCGGCGGCGGAGGCGGCTCCCTGTTCTGCTGTTGATCTTCCACAGCCATAAGCTATCTCCGCTGTGCCTGTCAAGGCTATTATAATGTTTTCCAGTCGGGAGGCATATAGCCAGTCAAGCCCTGCCGCGTGGTTTTACCACAGAGGACACAGAGGACAGAGAGAGAACCCTCCTTTTTACTATTTCCGTCCAAATGTGGAGAACATTTACCGACAAAATCCGCCATTATCCACCACACCATGCCGCGACAAAATCCGCCATAATCCGCCACGAAAGTTTTACCACAGAGGACACAGAGGGCAGAGAGAAAAGCCTTCAGCAAGCGCGCCGCGGTGTTTTGCCATTGAAGATTTAGAAAACCCCATAACCATCCTTTTTACTATTCACGTCCAAATGTGGAGGGCATTCACCGACAAAATCCGACAAAAACCGCCATAATCCGCCACGCCATGCTACGTTATAATCCGACAAAATCCGCCATTATCCGCCACGCCATGCTACGTCATAATCCGCCACATTGCGCCACAATTCCCGACAAAGTCCGCCATTTTCCGCCATAAACCGCCACGAAAGTTTTACCACAGAGGGCGCAGAGGACAGAGAGAAAAGCCTTCAGGACGTGCGCCGCGGCGTTTTGCCATTGAGAATTTAGAAAACCCCATAACCCTCCTTTTTACCATTCCCGTCCAAATGTGGAGGACATTTACCGACAAAATCCGCCATTATCCGCCATATTCCGCCACAGTTGCGAGGGCAATCGGCAGGTCAAGCTGCGACATAATCCGACAAAGTCCGCCATAATCCCCGACAAAATCCGCCATTTTCCGCCACAGCATACGTTGACCTGATCAAAACCTGAAACCGCTTTTCATGCGTCTGCTTTGATTTTATGTCCGCAAGAAAAACTTTTTCGCGCATAAAGCGTTTTCGGTCATAAAGTGTTTTTCGCGCATAAAGTGTTTTTCGGTCATAAGCGATTTCGATTCTATGCTGTGTCAATTCTTTATACGGCGTTTGCAGATTGGAGGGGCGACTCAAAGGGCGCAGTTTTGATTTTGGGGCGCGGGGCGTTTATGGTTTCGCATGTCTTGATGTTGAAATCTCGGCGCGTTGAGTGATAAAATAGGCGCGGCAGTGAGACTGGAGAAATTATGCCGATTCATCCGCAAGTCATTGAACATCCCGAACTGGCGCTTTCTGTGGTCATCCCCGTCTACAATGAGCAGGGCAATATCGAGCCGCTGCACCGCGAATTGACCCAAGCCCTAGAAGAACTTGGGCGCGGTTATGAAGTCATCGCCATCAACGACGGCAGCCAAGACGACAGCGGCAGGATGCTCAACAAACTGCAAGAAGTGGATGACCGCTGGCATATCATCCATTTTAGGCGCAATTTTGGGCAAACAGCGGCTATGTCGGCTGGTTTTGACGCGGCGCGGGGGGAAATTGTGGTCACTATTGATGCTGATCTACAGAATGATCCGCGCGACATCGGCAAAATCCTCGACAAATTTGAAGAGGGGTATGACATTGTGAGCGGCTGGCGGCAAGACCGCAAAGAACCTCTGTTTCTGCGCCGCATCCCTTCGATTACCGCCAATTACATCATCTCGCGCACAACCGGCATTAAGCTGCATGATTATGGCTGCACTCTGAAAGCCTATCATTTTGATGTGGTTAAAGGCGTGCGGCTGTATGGTGAACTGCATCGTTTTATTCCAGCGCTGGCCAGTCAGATGGGCGTCCGAGTCGCTGAAGTTCCGGTCAAGGACCGCGCCCGCAAGTGGGGCAGCAGCAAATATGGCTTCAACCGCACCTTCAAAGTTCTGCTGGATTTAATCGCCGTCATCTTTCTGCTGGGCTATTTCAATCGGCCGCTGTATGTTTTTGGCGCGGCCGGCTTCGCAGTCGGCGCCATTGGCACACTGCTAGGCCTGTACCTGACTGTCTTCAAATTACTGACTGAAAACAAAATTGGCGACCGTCCGCTATTGCAGCTGGCCGTCCTGCTGATGGTGCTGGGCGTGCAGTTCATCAGCACTGGCATTGTCGCTGATATGATTATGCGTACTTATCATGAATCGCAGGGCAAGCCGATTTACTTCATACGCGAGCGGCGCCGCGCTGAAAATCAGCCTGACGCGAAAGAAACCAGGCCGGCATGAGCGCCAGCCCACAGACCAGCGCGCCGATGAGGCCCATTTCGCCCAGCGCTTTGATGGTGGCTTCGGCATAGGCGTTAAGCAGGCCGGCCGTGTTTGACGCTGTCGTCAGCGCGGTCAGCTGATGCACGCGGTGCAGGCCATAGGCTGTCAGGGAAGAGACGCTGAAGGTCATACCGATCAAGCGCAGGACAATCACCAGGGCCGAGGCCGCGCCGCGTTCTGATTCGGGGGCGGCGTTGATAATCACGGCGCCGAGCGGCGCGAAAGTCAGTCCAATGCCGATGCCGATCACCGCCATTTGCAGGGCAATCAGCGCCTCTGTTATGCCTGGGCCCCAGCTTTGCCAGACGGTCAAAAAGCCAAGGCCGCCCAAGACCAGGCCCAGCAGCAGGGTTGAGCGAATGCCGATGCGGTCACTAAGCCAGGCGCCTGGCATCGCCGCCAAGGCCATCGGCACGGTCAAGGTGGAAAGCAAAAGTCCGACCTGCAAGGCGGCCGCCCGTAAATCAGCCGCCTGCTCCAGTCGGACGTTGACCAAGATCGGCACGCTGACCAGGCCGATGAAAAGCGCGTAGCCGACGGCGAGATTGATCAAACAGGCGAGGGCCAGGTTCTTTCGGCGGAACAGGGTTAGATCAATCAGAGGTGTTTTGGCGCGCGCTTCAACCCGCACAAAAGCCAAGAAAAACGCGGCCGCGGCAATCAGCATGGGCAGGGCATAATCTGGCAGGGGGGATAAATCCTCAAAGCCGCCGGCGCTGGAGAATTCAAGGTTGACGCCCAGCCCTAGGGTCAGGCAGGTCAACGCGCCGATCATCAGGGCCGCGCCGAGCCAGTCAAAGCCGCCTTGGGCCTTTGGCCGTGGCCAATGGCGCAAAGCCCGCATCACCGCGGCCAAGGCCAACAGTCCCAATGGTACATTTATCCAAAATAGGCCTTGCCAGGGCATCACTTGGACAAAGATGCCGCCGTACAAATGACCCAGCACCCAGCCCAGGGTGTCAATCGCCGCCACCAAACCCAGCGCGCGGGCGCGTTTTTGCGGCGGGAAGATGTCGCTGGCCAAAGCCAGGCTGACCGGCACCAGGGCCCCTGCGCCCAAGGCCTGCACAACCCGCCCCAGCACGATGACCTGCAAATTGACCATCGCCGGGTCGGGACGTTCCCCCAGCCGCCGATACAGTCCATAGAGCCAGTCGGTCGGCGCTTGATGGGCGATGGCCACTAATACGCTGCCGATGATAAAAGTCAGCAGGCAGGCGATGTAGACGCGGCGGCGGCCAATCAAGTCGCTCAAGCGGCCCATAAGCATCAGGCTGACGCTGTAGGCCAGCAGATACCCGGTGACAACCCATGACGCGCTGTCCAGACCGCTGTCAAAGGGGATGGCGAGTTCGGCCAGCAGTTCGGGCAGGAAAGCCGATACGACCGTCAGGTCAAGCGAACCGACGAATACGGGGATGGCGATGAAAGCCATCAGCAGCCAGGGGTTGTCGGGCCGGTTTTTGGCGCGGTCGGCCATGGTTTAGGCGTCTTCCTGCGCGGTCTGCGGCGGCCGGTCAAAATCGCGCGGGACGTTGTAGTCATAGAACTCGATGCGCCAGACGGTCGGGTCATCGCCTTCGTCTTCCAGCAGGGTTATCTCAATCAGGGCAAGGCGCTGGCTGTCCGTCCGAATGTAGGCGTCCATCTGAACATCGCCGCTCGGCTCAAGCAGGCCCAAAAGCAGACTCGTCACTGTCTCGCCGGGGGCTGTGGCGCGAATGTGGACGGTTTGCGCGCCGTCAATAAGGTCGACTTGGCCGAGAATCTGCGGGGACGTCAGGTGCGTCATGGCATATTCCAAGCCGTCTTCGTCGGCCATCAAGCGGCTGATGTCAAAGACCTCACCGACCGAAAAAGGCAGCCAGGGGGCGCCGTTGGCCAGTCGAATCCATTGCTGGTCGTCAAGCGAGAAAATATCGACCATGGCCGTAATCCCCATATCGAGTTTGACCTGGATGTACAGTTCGCTGGGGCTGATGTATTGGGCGGCGGCGCGCTGCAATTTGGCGGTTATCGTATTGACGCCATCCAGGGACAACCGAAGCGGGTAGGGCTGTCCGCGCTGTTCGATGATCATGCGAAAGCTGTCGGCGGCCTGCATATTTTCGACGGCGGTTTCCAGCAGGGCCTGCGGGTCATCAGGCGTTTCGAGCGTGGCTGGCTGTTCGCCGCGGCACGCGCTTAAGGCCAAGCACAGTCCCGTTAGGAGCAGGAGGATGAATTTCGGCACGGCTGTTCCCTCTGTCGCTTTTCGTATAAAGAAGTCTACGCAGAAAGGCTGGTTTAAGTCGCAGCGCGGCCTCATCGGCGGCTGGCCGGCCGAGACTCAATGACCGAAAACGCAGACGTTGGGCCTGTTCATCATAATGACTAAAATTCGCGCTGAATCAGATAATGCGCCCAGTGGCCGAGCAGAGTGGTGTAATCGCTGGCTGGCAGCTGCCGCAAATGCTGCAAGGCCTCGGTGACGTAGCGGCGCGAGATGCCCTGGGCGTACTGGATGACGTCTAAATCGCGCAGCAGACGCGTAATCGCTTTGATTTCCTGGTCGCTGGCCTGGCTGTCGCCCAGGGTCGTCAAGAGTCGCTGCCGCTGTCGGTCATCGGCGCGGTCGAGGGCTTTGAGGATGAGCAGGGTATATTTGCCTTCTCGAATATCCGAGCCGACCGGTTTGCCCAGCTGACGCGCATCGCCGATCACGCCCAGGATGTCGTCTTGGATCTGAAAGGCGGCGCCGCACAGGCTGCAAAATTTGGCAATGGCCTTCACGGCTGGAATATCGGGCCGGGCGTCATTTAGGCCGATGGCCGCGCCGGCCCGCCCGGCATATTCATACAGCGCGCCGGTTTTCTTCCAGAGCATATCCATGACAAGGGCTTCGGTGAGTTGACGCCGCTGGCTGGAAAACTGGACATCCAGGGTTTCGCCGGCGACCAGCATCGGCGTGACTTCGGCGGCCAGTTCATGCGCCAGGCTAATGATCACTTCGGCTGACACGCCGCGCTCAAGGTGCGTTTCGAACATCAGCGACCAGGCCCAGGCCTGCTGGACGTCGCCGGTCAGCATAGCGATTGTCCGTCCATAATGTTCGGCGTCGGCGCCTTGCCAGCCGAATTCAGCGCTGGCTCTTTGGGCGTATTCGGCATGCACGGTTGGCGCGCCGCGTCGGGCATTGTCTCTGTCAATTACGTCGTCATGCACCAGGGTCCAGGTGTGATAGATTTCAATCGCCGCCGCCATTGGCAGGGCTTGGGATTCATCGCCGCCGAGCACGCCGCAGGCCAGCATCGCCACCGCCGGGCGCAGTGATTTGCCGCCGCTTTTGATATAGCTGTAGACGGCTTCGCGGATATGGCGCGGCTGAAAACGCTGGACAAAGCGCTCTTGCAGCAGATAGTCGATCACCATCCGCTTGCGTTCGCCAACGGCGTAAAGGAGCGCGTCAAAGGCTGGCTGGCTGGAGGTCATCTGGGCGCATCACCTTACGACAAAACGGCAGCTTTCCTCTTCAAATTCGGTGTCTGCGCCGGGGCCGAATGATTCGTAGCCGTCGCTGATCGCCGTTCGCCAGGTGACGCGATAGGTGATCAGATAGTCGCCGGCCTCCAGCGGCCCAAACGGCACATACCAATAGAGGATGCGGTTGCGGCCTCTTGTGATGGCTGGCTGGCGGAACTGGTCGACGTTGGCGATCCGCAGGTCATTAACGCGCAGTTCGTGGCTGGCATTGTCGATATGCTGCTGCAAATAGGCGTCTGTCGATGCGTACCAAGCCCAATAAATCTCGATGGTCGAGCCGGCCGCCAAGCGGGTCGGAGGGTCGATGCCGTGTCTGCTGTCGTCGCAAAAGGCGAAGACATCCACACCTGAACGCGGGACATCGGCCGGGCGCGTCGGCACTTCGATACTATCATCCGCGGTCGGGGGAGTGGCCGTCGGCGCGGCGCTTTCGGTTGATGCGGAGTCGCTGGCCAGGGCCGTCGCCGTGGCATAGACCGATTCAAGATCGACAATCGCCGCTTCGGCTATGGGCGCCTCATCGGCTGGGTCATCTGTCGTCCAAGCTGTCGGGGATGGGGTCGGTCTATCGATGAAGAGCAGGTCAGCCCGCACCCAGCCTTCGTCGCCATTGTCCAGCTTGACGCTGCGCCACGTTCCGTCTTCATTTTGGCCTGTGACCTGAACCTCACTGCCCGCGGCCAAGGTTTCAAAGGTCGAAAAGTCGACGCCTGGCCCTTTGCGGACGTTGACGCGCTGCCGCGAGCGAATTTCGCCAAAGACAATCGGCGTCAGGGTCGCGGTCGGCGTTGGGGTCAAGGTGGGCGGCGGCGAGGTTGGGCTGGGCGTGGGCGAAAGCGTCGGCGTTGGACTGGGCGGCGGCGTGGATGTTGGCGGCGAGGTCGGGCTGGGCGTGGGCGAAGGCGGCGCGGTCGGCGTTGGTTCGGCGGCGGGACTGCCACACCCGGCCAGCATCAGCGACACAATCAGCGCGGCGATTAAAAGCCTCTTAAATGAAAAAACAGGTGTGCTGCGCAAAGCCGAATCCTAAGATCGCACTGTGAATTTTCGATGCTGCTGCGCTTATTATAAAGAGGCCGGCGCCAATAGGCAAAAAATCTGCACAGAAAAGCGGAAAATCATTCCCATTCAATCGTGCCGGGCGGCTTGCTGGTGATGTCGTAGGTCACGCGGTTGATGCCGGCGACTTCGTTGACGATGCGGCCGCTGACCCGCGCCAGCAGGTCATAGGGCAGCCGCGCCCAATCGGCGGTCATAAAGTCATCGGTGGTCACGGCGCGCAAGACTAGGGTTTCCTCATAGCTGCGGTTGTCGCCCATGACGCCGACGCTCTTGACCGGCAGCAGCACGGCGAAACTTTGGGCCGTTGTCTCGCGGAGCATGTCGGCGGCGCGCAGTTCGGAGGTGAAGATGGCATCGGCGGCGCGCAGTCGCTCCAGCCGTTCCCAGCTAAGTTCGCCCAGACATCGGATGGCCAGGCCTGGGCCGGGGAAGGGCTGTCGCCAGACAATCGAATCGGGCAGGCCAAGGGCTATTCCGATCTGGCGCACTTCGTCCTTGAAGCAGTCGCGCAGGGGTTCAATCAGGTCAAACTGCAAATCGGCCGGCAGTCCGCCTACGTTGTGGTGCGATTTGATGGTCTTGGCTGTTTTGCTGTCGGCGGCGCTTTCGATGACATCTGGATAGATGGTGCCTTGCGCCAGGAAACGGATGCCTTGCAGTTTGCGGGCTTCTTGGCTGAAAATGTCGATGAACAGCCGGCCGATGATTTTGCGTTTCCGCTCTGGGTCGGTGACGCCGGCCAAGTCGCTCAAAAAAGTCTCGACGGCATTGACGGCGATCAGATTTAAGCCTTGCTCCCGCTGGAAGACCTGCGTCACCTGTTCGGGTTCATTTTGGCGCAATAGGCCGTGATCGACAAAGATGCAGACAAGCTGGTCGCCGATAGCGCGGTGGATCAAGGCCGCGGCAACGGCTGAATCGACGCCGCCGCTAAGAGCTAGCAGCGCGCGTTCACGGCCAACCTGCCGGCGGATGTTTTCGATGGCCTGGTCGATAAAGGCGCCAGTCGTCCATTTATCCTCGCATTGGCAGATTTTGAACAGGAAATTGGCAAGGATGGCTTGGCCTTGCGGGCTGTGCTGAACTTCGGGGTGGAACTGGACGCCGTAACGTTTGCGCTCAATATCGCCAATCGCCGCGTAGGGTGAATTTTCCGATGAGGCCAAGGGCAGAAATCCGACGGGAAGCTCTTCGATGCGGTCGCCATGTGACATCCAAACGCGCAGCTGACGCGCCAGGCCATCCAGCAGGGGGCTGCGCGGCTGATGGGTGATGCTGGCGGCGCCATATTCGCGGTCGGCCGCGGCGGCCACCTTGCCGCCCAGGGCCGCTGTCAAAAGCTGCATGCCGTAGCAGATGCCCAAAATCGGCTGGCCGCTGCCGAGAATGAAGGACGGCAGTTTGGGCGCGGCGAGGTCATAGACGCTGTTGGGCCCGCCGGAAAGGATATAGCCGGCCGGGCTGTGGCGCTGAATGGACGCGGGCGGGTCATCATAGGCAAAGACCTCTGAATAGACGCCAAGCTCGCGGATGCGGCGGGCAATTAGCTGGGTGTACTGCGAGCCGTAATCGAGAATGGCGATGCCGCCCTGTTTCAGGCTGTTCATGGTTTGGCGGCCTAGAAGATGAGTTTGGCCAGCTTGAGTATTCCCTGGTTCCAAGGCACGCGGTGCGAGATGCCTGACCGCTTTTCGAAGGATTCCAGGTTATCGAGATACCACTGATAATTCCGCAGCAGGGCGTCTTTGTTGGAGAAGCGCGGCTGATAGGCCAGCTTGGCTTCCGCTTTTTCAATCGAGACGAAGGAATCTTTGGCGGCTGTCTCATAGACCCATTTATAGAGAGGCGAAAGGTTCAAAGATTCCAGCAGTCGCAGGGTCCAAATGGCCGGTTCGGCCGGCAGACCGGTGATTTTTTTGCCAAAGCCAGCATAATCAAGAACGGCCTGGTAATCTTCGGCCATGGTCGTGAATTCTTTGGCGCCGATGTTGAAGGTGTCGTTCACCAGGTCGGCGTCCAGGATCGCGCATTGATAGATGGCTTCGCAGAGGTCTTCGATATCCAATAATTGGTAGCGGTTGTCGCCGCGGCCTAGTATTGGGAAGCCGCGGCCGTCTTTGGCCCAGTCATACAAAAGCGCGAAAACGCCCAGCCGTTCGGGCCCGATAAAGGTCTTGGGGCGCAGCGCTGGCGCAATCATGCCCTTTTCGCGGTATTCGAAACAGATATTTTCCGCTTCGATCTTCGCTTCGCCATAAGGGCCGACGCCGACGCGCTCATCGTCTTCGGCTAGGGGGTGATGGTCGGGGATGCCATAGACGGCCGTGGATGAAATGTGAATGACGCGTTTGACTTGATGCTGCCAGGCTGAATCCAGGACGTTGCGCGTGCCATCAACGTCTGTGGTGTAGATTTCCTGGGGGGAATAAAGCGGCAGGGCGGCGGCGGCGTGAACCACTATGTCGATGTCCCGCATCGCTTGGTCGACGAGGGCGCGGTCGCGGATGTCACCGTTGATTTCGGTAATTTGCGCCCGTTCAGGATAATCGAAATCGGCAATGTCGAGCGTGACGACATCGTGCTGACGCGTTAGCAGATAACGGCTTAGGTTAATGCCCAAGAATCCCGCGCCGCCGGTAAGCAAGTATCGCGCCATTTATCCAGCTGTCCCATCACCCAAACGGCTTATTCCAGGAAATCGGCCTTTTGCCCCCAAGCGCCGCTGTAGATCATCTCGCGCAAGGGCTGTCGCTGACGCGGCACCTGTTCACGCTGACGATGCGCCTGGCTCAAGTGGCTCAAATCCAGCATTTTATACCCGAAAGCGATGGCTGTAAAGGGTTCATATTCGTCGGGGATGCCATAGATTTCCCGCGCTTTATCGGGGAAGAAACCGGCCATTTGATGGGCATGGATGCCGTCATCCAGGGCCTGCAAAACCATTTGCGAGACGGCCAGGCCGAGGTCGTGGCTGGCGTGTCGATTGAGGGTATCGGGGCGGCTGTGTTTTTTGATGACGGCAATCATCAGAACGGCGGCGTGCTGCGCCCAAGCCGCGTTTCCCTCTTGAAGCGCCGAGAGCATCTTTTGAAATTCGTCCGAATTGTCACGGCGGGCGACGATAAAGCGCCAGGGCTGGAGGTTGTATGAGGAGGCCGCCCAGCGCGCCGCTTCCAGCATACGGAGCAGCTTGTTTTTGGCGATGGCGCGGTCGGGGTCAAAGCCAACCGGACTCCAGCGGCTTTTGATTAGATCATGCAGGTCAATCGATGTGTCGGCCGCTTTTTCGGTCGGAGTCGGATGTTTTGTTTGCAGCAGCGCGTCAAAGACTTTCGGGGCTATCAGCCAGACTAATTCGCCCTGCTGCGCGCGGCGCTGAATGACGTCGATCCGCGCCAGGCCGCCTTTTTTCATGCCGACGCTGGCGCCGGTCAGCTGATAAACAAGGCGACTCATATCGGGGTTGTGGCCGACGAACATGACTTCATCATCGGCTGACAGGCCTTGGCTCAAGGCCTGAACGGCGGCGAGGTCAAAGCCGAAATTGACTTCATCGGCCAAGGTGATTTCCAGGCCAAGCTCGGCGGCGATAATTTCGGCAGTTTGGCGGGCGCGAAGACGCGGACTGGCGTAAATGACGGTCGGCTTGATGCCAAGTGTTTTCATCACTTTGGCGGATGTGTGGACGCGCTGACGGCCGCGCGCGGCCAGTTCGCGGGCAAAATCGCTTGCGGCCCAATCGACTGCGATGCCGTGCCGCACAAAATAGTATCTCATGTCTGTTCCTGATTACGCTGGATGGACGACAGCCTTATTTTGCTTATGACCGCGCGAAAAGGCAACGCGCGTTTCGCAGAGGCCGAAGCGCTTACTTGACGGCCGCGGCGGGCTTGGTTTTTTTGGCCGGCTCATCTTTTTTCGGCTTGGCATCAGTTTTGGCCGTCGATGGGGCTTTATCGCTTTCGGCGCTGGTTTTGCTGGCTTTGCTGTTGTCATTGACATAGAAACCGCTGCCTTTGAAGATGATTCCGGCCGGCTGGATGACGCGGGCGACGGCCTGGCCGGTCGTTGGGCAGGTTATCAGCGGCTCGTCGAGGAACTTCTGTCGAAGGTCAAAGGTTGTGCCATCCTCGCGGCGATAGGTATATATGGGCATAAGCGCTCCCCACCATGCTGTCTTGGCTGTCTGATTGATTTTACTTGTCTATGGTAATCCATATACACTGCGACGCGCATATTCGATAGGATCGGCTTTCTGGCGCGTTTTCTGGCGCGCTTTCCACTGCGATTTGCGGCGCGCTTTCTGTTTCTGGTTCGGCGGTCAGCAGTTCGATAGAAGCGGCGATTTCGTGCAATGTCTCGCGGTGTCTGTCAAGCTGGCCGGCGGGCATGGCGAAAGTGGCCAGCGCGAAACTGCCCTGCAAATCCAGAGTCAGCAGCAGGCTGTCACCGTCGTCGGCGTTCAAAAAGGACTGCGCGCCCTGGCGTCCACCGATGGTGATGGGTTCGGTTTCGCTGTATGGAGATGATGCGTCGGCAGAGGATGAAGGCAACGCGAATTTCTCCATAAACTCAACGGCATCGGTGGCTTCCATAAGCGCGGCGTCCCTTTGCGATATGAGCAGGATATTGGCGGTGACTGCGCCGGACGGCCTTTCCAGGGACGTCAGGGCATTGGCGTCGTCGCTGACTGTAACTCCCAGCGGGCTGATCTGATGATGCCAGTCGGCGGGGAATCGCAGGGAAAAAGCTGTGCCGGGCTGTTCGCTTTCGAATCGGACGGTTTGGGGCGGCGATGCTGTGGCTTGACTGCTGTCATCCTGCGGACCGCTGCATGCGGCCAGCATAAGCGCAAGGAAGGCCGCCAGTATTTGCCGACAATTCATAGGGCCTCGATGGTCTTTCCTGCATTCAACAAAATGATTATAAACAGAAATTCAGGTTTTCGCTATTGGGTAAAAAATCAGGAAACGCGCCGCGGCGTTTGTTTATGGTTTGACTGCCTCAAAGACCATCGTCTCATAAAGCATCGCCTGGTGATTTTTGACGTATTCGCCATGCTGTTCGATATCGCGCAGATGCTCATCGCCGCTTTGGCCGGGCCGCAGGCGCGTTGCTTGGATGAAGCCAGCTTTTTCGATGGCCTGCTTGAGGGTCGCCTGGTCATAGATAAACACATGACGCCAGCCATGAAAGGATTGATTGATGACGTGCGCTGGATTGTATTCGCCTATTTGCGGCCGAAAGGCATCCATAATCCATTGGATATAGGGCTGCTGCGCCGCGCCGTCGGGATGGGTGTACAAGGCGATTATTTGGGCCAGGTCGGGTGTGGCGATGCGGATTCGGCCGCCGCTTTTAAGCGCGCGAAAGCTCTCGCTTAACATTTGCGCCGCCTGTTCGAACTCAAGATGTTCGATCATGTGTTCGCTGAAGACATAATCAAATGAACTGTCTGGAATGGGAAAGGGGCGCGCGGCATCCATAAAGACGCTGCCTTTGGCGAAGGGATACAGCGTTGTATTGAGCCAGCCGGTCAGCAGATTTGATCCAGAGCCGACCTGGAGCTTGCGGATTTGGCTGGACTTTAGATAGCGGCGGATTTGGCCGGGAGCGGTTCGCTTCCAGTAATGCTGCCGCAGGCGAAAGCGCAAACTTGCCATTGACGCGTCCTATTCTGCCCTTTCATGCGCGCCCGATTATAGCACGCGCGCGAAGTGACGCCATGTTGGAGTCTGCTGTACAATGGCTGTGGAAAGCTGGTCTTGGGGATGTGAGCATGGTGCGGTGTGGCATCGATATGATTGAATGCGAGCGGATTGCGGCCGGCATCGACCGTCGGGGTGAACGTTTTCTGAATCGTTTTTTTACGGCTGGGGAGCGGGCTGACTGTGGGGATGCGCCGCATCGTTTGGCGGCCCGTTTCGCCGGCAAGGAAGCGGTTGGCAAGGCCCTGGGGACGGGCATTGGGGACCTGCGCTGGCTGGACATTGAAATCCGCGTGAATAATCCGCGCCGCCGGCCGACGCTGATTTTGCATGGCGCCGCCAAAGCGCTGGCCGATGATATGGGATTGAGCCAGTGGGACATCAGCCTGACGCACACCAAAACGATGGCCGCGGCGGTCGCGGTGGCGCAGTCGGCCGATTAACCGCCGTCAAACAGACGCATCAGCTTGAGCGCGACCTGTAAATTGATGCGGATGTTTGGCGATGACAGATCGACTTGGCAAATTTCGCGGATGCGCGTCAGGCGATAGTTTAGCGTGCTGCGATGGATATGCAGGGTTTCGGTGGTCTGGATGATGCTGCCGCCGGCGTCAAGATAAGCCTCTAGGGTGTTGAACAGGTCGGCTTGTTTTTCGTCCAGCAGGCCGCGCAGGGCCGGCACATAGGGATTCTGCTCCATGCTGTCTTGCCCGGCATGAAACAGGGTATGGATGTAGCCCAAATCGGCAAATCGCTGAATTGGCTGGCCGTTGCTGATGCGCTGGGAGATGTCCAAAATTTCGATGCACTGCTGATAGGCGGCGCTCACCTTGGCGGCTTCCGTGAAAACCGCGCTGATGCTTATCCGCGCTTTGACTTTTTCGTCGGCCAGACGCGCCAGCAGATTTTCGGCCAATGAATCAAGGGACTGATCGGCCGGCGCGAGGACAATGGACTGGCCGGCGAATTGGGCGGCGAAGGCCGGCTGGCCGCGCAAAATCTGATTGATGATGCGATATGAACTGCTGGCGTGAGGGCCGCTGTCGGCGCTGATAAGCATCATCTGCCAAGGCTGGCGCAAATCGACGCCATAACGCCGCGACTGGTGGCTTAGGATGACTTCGCCGTCGATAAGCTGGGCGATGAGGCTGTCCTTGCGCGAAGATTCGGCTGTGTGGTGGAGCATCAGCAGCGCGGCGACGGCGGCGCCGATTTCGATGGCCATCATGTCGATCTGCGAAAGCGCGTGGAGGTCGGCAATAATCCACATATAGCCGTAGATTTCGTTATGCACAACAATTGGCGCCAGCAGACGTTCCATTTCCAAGCCGACTGACGGCATCACAGGCAGATACGCTGGGCGCAGGGTCGAGCGGATTTTGGGCAGGTATTCGCCTTCCAGCGCGTCAATCAGCTGCGGGTGGGTGCGGCCATGGAGCATTGTGTAGCGGCGCGCTGAATCGACTTCGGCAATGTTTTTGCTGGCAATCGCCTCGAAACGCTCGTCCTCAATGCTGATGGAATGGCCAACCATCTCGGCCAGCATTTCGGCAAGCTCTTGAAAGCCGCCGCCTTCCAGCACCAGATGCGACAGTCGCCGCTGGATGTCCAGGGCGCGGTTGGCCTGGTCGAGATTCTTTTCGGCAATGCGCTCATTGATGGTCTTGGCGATGTCCACAAAGCGCGTCTCATAGGGCAGTTCAATCAATGGCAGGTCAAGCTCATCGCCCAGCCGCCGCAGGTAATCGGGGATGCTGTCCAGCAGGCTGCCGATGGTGATGACGACGGCGACGATGCCCTTGTCAGCCAGCCGCCGGATGAAGTCGCGCTGCGCCGCCGGTTCGTCGGGCAGGTTAAACATCGTGGTCAGCGCCAGTTCGCCGCCATGCAGCCAATCGGCCGCGTTTGGGACGCTGATGGTATGCACCCAGCGAATGCCGCGCGGCAGGCCGCCCCGTCCAGCGACAACCTGGGCTTGGTCGAGTATGGGCAGTTCAAGGGCTTCGGCAACCGTCAGCATGGGAAGGGCCCTAGGCCAAGGGCATGTGGTGGCGGGCGGCGTAGCGGCCGGTGAGATGATGGGAAAGCTGCCGTTCGATATCGGTCAGCAGGCCCGAGGCGCCGAAGCGAAACAGCCGTCGATGGAGCCAGTCATCGCCAAGCTCTTCTTTCATCATAATCAGCCAGTTGAGCGCGTCTTTGGCAGCGCCGATGCCGCCGGCCGGCTTGAAGCCAACCTGGTAGCCGGTCAGGTCTTGATAGGCGCGGATTTGGCGAATCATCGTCAGGCCGACCTCTAGGGTGGCGTTGACTGATTCTTTGCCCGTGCTGGTTTTGATGAAGTCGGCGCCGGCCATCATGCAGACTTTGCTGGCTTGGGCCACGTGCCACAGCGGGCCTAATTCGCCGGTCGCCAGGATGGTTTTGATATGGGCATCGCCGCAGGCCTGCCGCATTTGGCCGACTTCGTCGTAGAGGGCCGGCCAATCGCCGCCCAGCACGCGTTCGCGCGAGATGACGACATCGATCTCTTTGGCGCCTTGGCGAACTGACTGATGGATTTCCTCAATGCGCTGCTCAAAGGGGCTAAGGCCGGCCGGGAAACCAGTCGAGACGGCGGCCACGGGGATACCGCTGCCCTGGAGCGCGTCCACGGCGTCGGCGACGCGCTGATGATACACGCAGACGGCGGCCGCGGTCAGATTCAACGGGTCGATGTCCAGGCCGTCGATGATGTCCTGGCGCAAGGGCTGACGGGCTTTGGCGCATAGACGGCGCACTTTGCCGGGCGTGTCGTCGCCGGCCAGCGTGGTCAGGTCAATCATGGTGATGGCGCGCATCAGCCAGGCCGCCTGCCAGGCTTTTTTGACACTGCGCCGGGAGCCGAACGTTTTGGCGCGGCGCTGGACGGCGCTGGTGTTGACGATGCTGTCCTTGACCCAGCCCAAGTCAAGCGGGATGCCCGGATTGCGTTTTATGGCTGCGTCCGTCATCAAAACCCTCGCTTCTTGCGACTTTGCATCATGGAATCTGTCTGTATAATACAGCTTTGAAGGCAAGCTGGGTAGATTTTAACAGGTCGGGCGTTATTTTCTACGGGTCATCTGTCGCTATAAACACCATCAAAACGAATTGAGCGCGTCTCATGCTGGAAAAACTGGCGCAAGTCGAAAGCCGTTATCAAAAACTGGAAGGGATGATGAGTCGGCCTGACATCGCCGTCGATTATGAAAAAGCGGCCGAGTTGGCCAAAGAACGGGCCAGCCTGCAAGCCGTGGTCAGCGCCTATCGACAGTATCAAAAGCAGCTGCAAGAGCTTGACGAGGCGCGGGAACTGCTGCATTCGACCGATGATGCCGAGATGCGCGAACTGGCGCAGATGGAAGCCGCTGAACTGGAAACGTCGACGGCGGCCTTGCAGGAGAAGCTCAAGCGGATGCTGCTGCCCAAGGATCGGCGCGATGACAAAGATGTGATTGTCGAGATCCGCGCGGGCGCCGGCGGCGATGAAGCGGGCATTTTCGCTGGCGATCTGATGCGCCTCTATACCCGCTATGCCGAAGCCAACAAATGGAAAGTGGAAATGCTGGATTTGAATGTGCAGGGCAGCAGCGTCTATAAAAATGTCACTTTTCAAATCAAGGGCAAGGGCGCCTTTAGTCGTCTGAAGTACGAAAGCGGCGTGCATCGGGTGCAGCGCGTGCCAGCCACCGAAAGCCAAGGACGGATTCACACCAGCACCGCCACCGTGGCCGTCCTGGCGGCCATGGATGACGTCGATGTGCGGCTGGATATGAATGAGGTCGAGACACAGGTTTTTCGTTCGCGGGGGGCCGGCGGGCAGTCCGTCAACACGACTGATTCGGCTGTGCGGCTGATCCATAAACCGACTGGTCTGGTGGTTGAGATGCAGGACGAGCGCAGTCAGCTGCAAAACAAAATTCGCGCCAAGCAGGTCTTGATCGCCCGTTTGTATGAGGCTGAAGTGGAACGGCAGAGGTCTGAACGCGAGGCCGAACGGCGTGGTCAGGTCGGGCGCGGTGACCGCAGTGAAAAAATCCGCACCTACAATTATCCGCAGGGCCGGGTGACTGATCATCGCATCGGCTACAGCAGCTATAATTTGCCGGCGGTGATGGATGGCGAGCTTGATGTTTTCATCGATCAGCTGGCGACGCAGCGGCAGGCCGAAGAGCTGGCGGCCGGCGGGCTGTGATCATCATTCGCGCCGCCTTGGCCGCGGCCGCAGGGACGTTTTCAAGCTCTGACACGCCGGCCCTTGATGCCCAAGTTTTGCTGGCTTTCGCGCTGAAAGTTGACTCTGCCTGGCTCTTCGCGCATGGCGATGAGACGCTGACAGACGTCCAAGTCCAACGGTATGAGTCGCTGACGGGCCGCCGCGCAAAGGGAGAGCCGATTGCCTACCTTATCGGCCGCAAGGGCTTTTATGATCTTGAGATGCTGGTCACGCCGGCCGTTTTGATTCCGCGGCCGGAGACGGAACTGCTGCTGGAGGAGGCTTTGCGCTTGATGGTTGACAAGCCCGATGGCGCGGTGGCCGATATTGGCACCGGCAGCGGCGCGCTGGCCGTGACCTTCGCCGCGCATCGGCCGGCCAGCCGAGTCTATGGACTGGATATCAGCGTCGATGCTCTCAAAATTGCGCGGTTAAACGCACAGCGCAACCATGTCAAAGCGCGATTCCTGCAAGGGCATCTGGGGCAAGCGCTGATCGAACGCGGGATTCAGCTGGATTTGCTGATGGCGAATCTGCCCTATATTCCGACGGCTGATGTTCATCGATTGGCGGTCGGTCGCTATGAGCCGCATCTTGCGCTGGACGGCGGCGCTGACGGCCTGGACTGCATCCGCGCTTTGCTGCCGCAGATTCCCAAGCTGTGCCGGCCGGGGGCGCATGTTCTGCTGGAGATTGGCGCCGACCAAGGCGAATCGCTGGTTTCACTGATAAAGGACAGGCTTGGCGCGACCTGCGATATTTTGCAGGATTACGCCGGCTTAGACCGCATCGCCCGCTTTCAAGTCTAATCGGCAAAGCTGGAGAGACGAGATGCTGACCAAAGACGATTTTCTTATTCGCGACGACATTATCTTTCTCAATCACGGTTCTTTCGGCGCCTGTCCCAAAGCGGTCTTCAAGCAGTATCAAGCCTGGCAGCTGGAGCTTGAGCGTCAGCCGATTGATTTTCTGACGCGCCGCCGTCCCGAGCTTATGCGCGCGGCAACCGCGGCAATCGCCGCCGATCTGAATGCGCCGGCCGACGAGCTTGTCTTTGTCACTAACGCCACTGTCGGGCTGAACACGGCCGCCAAATCGCTGCGTCTGAAGCGCGGCGACGAGATTCTGACGACGAATCACGAATATGGCGCGGTCAATCGACTGCTGGAATTTGTCGCTGACAAAAGCGGCGCCAGCATCGTCCGTCATTCGCCGCGTCTGCCCTATCGCTCGGATGATGTCTTTGTCGATGACTTCTTTGCTGATGTCACCGAAAATACAAAAGTGATCGCGATGAGCCATATTACATCGCCGACGGCGCTTATTTTTCCAGTGGAGCGGATTTGTCGACGGGCGCGGCGGCTGGGCATCATGACCATCATTGACGGCGCCCATACGCCAGGGCAGATACCGTTGGATTTGCAGCAGGTGGCGGCCGATATGTACAGCGGCAATTTTCATAAATGGCTGTGCGCCCCCAAAGGGTCGGCTTTTTTGCATGTGCGCCGCGAACACCATGAGATGATTGAGCCGCTAGTGATTTCGCATGGCTGGCGCGGCGATGCCGATTTCACCGAGCGCAATGAATGGCATGGCACCCGCGACATCTCCGCGTATTTGACTGTGCCGACGGCGATTGATTTTCAGCGGCAGCATAACTGGCCGCAAGTGCGCGCCGACTGTCATGCTTTGGCGCGATGGACGCAATCGCAGCTGTGCGGTCATTTTGGCCTTGAGCCGCTGTCGACTGACCGATTCGCGCAGATGGTGACCATTCCATTGCCCGAATGCGATGTTACGGCGGTGCGGGAGCGTCTGTACGGGGAATATCATATTGAAGTTCCAGTCGGGCAGTTTGAAGGCGCGTGTCAGATTCGGGTTTCCTTTCAGGCTTACAACAGCTTGGAAGATGCTCAAAGGCTCATCGCCGCCTTGAAAACGATCCTCGCCTAGCGTTCAAACTGCGCCACAGCATGGATGTAATAGGTCTGCGGCGCCAAATCCAACGGCTGAATTTTTTGCAGATGAAAGCCAGCGCGTATCAGCATTTTGCTGTCGCGGGCCAGCGCGGCCGGCTCATCGCTGACATAGACCAGACGTTTGATGTGAAGTCGGGACAGGCTCTTAATAACCGCTTTGCCGAGTCCGCTGCGGGGAGGATCGACGACGGCGGAGTCATAGCTGGCGCGCCTCGCTGTCATATCGGCCAAGACTTGTTCGACTTGTCCTTCGACGATATCCAGATTGTCATATGCCATCAGGTTGACATCGGCATCGGATACGGCCGGGGGGTAGCTTTCGACTAGGGTGACCAGGTCGGCCCGCGGCGCCATGAATGCGCTGAAGATGCCGACGCCGCCGTATAAATCCAGCGTTCGCTCTTGGCCGGTCAGGCGCAGGCCTTGGATGACTTCGGACGTTAGTCGGTCGATTTGGCTGATGTTGGGGCGGATATAGGCGCCGGCGGTCACGCGGAAATCGCGCTGTCCGATGCGGAATACGCTGTGCGCGTCGCCAATCAGATTGATCGGCTCATTGCTGGGCAGGATCAGGTTGACGCTAATCGGCAGGTCAGTTTTTAGCTGCGGCGCCTCTTCGTCCTCAAGCTCAAAGATAAGCATCATGCGTCCGTCGGAGCCGCGCTGAAGACGGATTCCCTTGGCGCGGCCATATTCCAAGTCAAGCTCGGCCAGCAGTTCCAGCAGTTCGGGGTGGGCAACATGGCATTCGGTTATGGCTTCGATGCCGCGGCCGTTCTGCTGTCGCAAGCCCCATTGGCCATCTTGGCCGCGGATGAGCTTGAGATGATGATTGTAGGCCCATTCTTGCGGCGCGGCGGCGACTGGCCGCAGGGTCGATTCGATCAGCCGTTCGGGGAGGCCACCGACGCGCATCAGCTGGTCGGCCAGCACATCCTGCTTGAGCAACAGCTGGGCTGGGTAACGGATATGCTGCCAATGACATCCCCAGCAGCGGCCTGGGCCAAAATGAGGACAGGGCGGCATTACGCGGTCGGCCGAGGCCGCTTTCAGCTTCTGACCCTGCGCGAAGAGGACCGCGCCGCGCTGGCCGGTGATTTGCGCCGCGATGGATTCGCCGGGCAGGGTATATGGCACAAAGACTGGCTGGCCGTTGTGCCGTCCAATCGCTTGGCCGCCGTGCGCCATATCGGTGATCTCAAGATCGACTGTCTTGCCGACATGCGAATTTTTGCGCTTGGATTTGCCTGTCATACCGCGTCATACTCCGTCATAATCCGCCACAAATCTTTTTACCACAGAGGACACAGAGGGCAGAGGGGAAAGCCATTATAGAGGGGGCATTCGCTCGACAAAATCCGCCATTTTCCGCCACAATCCGCCATAAATCTTTTTACCACAGAGGTCACAGAGGATAGGGAGAAAAGCGATCAGGAAATGCGCCGCGGCGTTCATGGTTTTCGCGTGTCCTTATTTTTGGGGAGTGGTAAATATAGAGGATATTCACCGCGCCATACTATGGCAAAGTCCGCCACGAAGGTTTTACCACAGAGGTCACAGAGGGCAGAGAGGGAAAAGCCATTATAGAGGGGGCATTCGCTCGACAAAATCCGCCATTTTCCGCCATATCTCGCCATAAAACTTTTTACCACAGAGGTCACAGAGGGCAGAGAGTCATGATCCTCTGCGGTCAAGTTTAGTTTGTTAGTTGGGCATCAGCACCAGCGAACCTGGGCTGTTGATCGAAACGCAGGTCTGGCCGCTGACGACGGTCGATTCCAGCGGCGTTATGGCCCGCGGCATGGTGCGCGCATCCAGGAATATGACGCGGCCAATTTGCGGAAAACAGACTTCGACGCCCTGCTCGACGTAGCCATAGACGTCAAAGGCTTCCAGATAACCGGCGTCGATGATCGACTGAATCCCGATTCCAGCGCCGTCAAGCTGACGAAAATGAACGCCGCTGTCCAGGCCAAAAGCTGTGCGGAAGGTGGCGCCGGTGGCGGCTTGCAGGGCGACGTGGGTGGCGGCGATTTGCGGTCGAGGGGTTGAGGTTGGCGCGGCGGTGGGGATTTTTTCCTGCTTCTTGGGCCGCTTTTGGGATTCTGCCGCGGGCGCGGGGGTTAATGCGAGCCAATAGCTGAAGCCAGCTGCCGGGCAGGCGCCGGTGTTGCTGTCGGTGGTGCTAGCGCCTGTGTAGTTGGTCGCCGCCGTTACGCCGTCGGCCTGGAGGTTGCCGCTGAAGGTCAGGCAGCCATTGAATTCAAGCAAAGTTCCCCCACTGTTCACCGCCACATTCGGGGCGCCGGTGTTGCCCTGGAAGATGGCGTTGGTTAGCCTCACCGTGGGACTGCTAATGAATCCGCCGGTCAGCGTGAGAGCGGAGCCGCGGCTGATGTGGTTGTCCGTGTTGTGATTGTTCAAGAACCACATATTCTCAAGCTGGGCTTGCGAGCCGTCCCGCACATACAATATATGCTCGCCGGTGCTGCCACTGAAGATGATATTGCGGCCGTTAAGCGTTCCTCCCGTCATCTGAATGACTGCGCTGTCCTGACCGCCAAACTGACGAATGACGACATTGTTCAGGTTGAGGGTGGCGCTTGAGTTGTTGATAGCTATAGCAAGGACATTGGATTGGCCGATGATGCTGTAGCCATTGCCGTCGATGGTGAAGGTGCCCGAACTAAAAATCAGCCAGGTTTGGTTGGCCGGAACTGACCAGCTGTTAAGAATGCAGTCGGCGGTCATGCTGAAGCGGGTTATTGTTGAGGCGGAAGTGAACTCGGCGCGAAATGCCGGCAGGCCGCAAGGGGCCATGACGGTTGGATTGGTCGACCGCGGCGGCGCGGTGGGGACTGGCGTCTGGCTTTGGGCGGGAACGGCAAGGAAAAGGAGCAGAAATAAGAAACAGCGCAGAACATTTTTAATCAGAAAGTGCGGGGGGGGGGGGGGGGGGGTGATATGGACGTTCATTTTGATACGATCCTTGCTAAGAATTTGATCAATAAAACAAGTGTATATGAAACGGCGGCCTTTGTCAAGCAGAAAATGGCGCGTATCGATGATTCATCATATCTCCAGGAAAATCGGATTTTGCCTGGCTTGATGAACATGATAAACTTGGTGATTGATTCGCTGGGCTGGTCAGAGGCGCTGTGATATGAGTCAAAGCAAGAGGATCGCGGTTTTTTCCATGACGCCGCTTTTTCCTGATTTTGCGATGGGCGGCGGGCAGAAACAGCTGAAAAAGGTCGCGCTTCATTTGGGCGAGCAGGGTCATCGGCTGACGATTCTGTCGACGCGGCGCGAGGGATCGATGGCGCCTTTCAAGTGGCATGACAATGTGGAAATCAAGCCGATTATGCGCTTTAAGCAGCCTTATCCCGAACCCTATTTCACGCCTATTTATCATATCGCCAACGCCATCCGCGATATGGGAAACGTCATCGCCCAAGCCGACATCCATTACAGCCATGACGGCGGGCTGATTTTTCCTTATGTGCATCAGGACATCCCCACAGTGATTTCGCTGCGGAGCATTATTTATCCCGAAACGATGCAGGCGGCTTTTCTGTTTCAGGGCGACGAATGGATTTTGCCTTCTGAACATACCCGCGCATCGTATGAAGCGGCTGTGGCGCAGTTTTCGCCCAAGATCGGCGCGCGCATGCACACGATTCACAATGGCTTTGACTGGGATAAATTTCAATACACCGAGCCGTCGGCGATTTTTGAGCCTATTCCCGCCGCCTTGGCCGAGCATCCGATTATGCTGTTTCCGCATCGTCCTGAACTGTCTAAGGGGATTTATGAGGTGATTGCGGTCGCCCAAAAGCTGGCGCATGAGTATGGCTGGTCGGATTTGCGCGTGTTGGTGCCGCGCTGGCTGGATGCCGAAAGCGAGCCGAGCAGCCGCGCTTATTATGACAAGCTGAATCGGACTATCCATGAGGCTGGCCTGGGCGATGTTTTCGTTTTCCATGAGTGGATCCATGATGATTTGATCGCCGAGTATTACAGTTTGGCCGATGTGACGATGTGCATTGGCAGCTGCGTCGAGAGCTTTGGCAACACGCCCTTTGAATCTTTGGGCTGCGGCGCTCTGCCCATTTTGTCGAGGGTGGCGACTTACCGCGATCTGCTGCCTGATGAGCATGTCCCGCGCGTGGATTATGGCGATATCGATGCGGCGGCGGCGCAGGCCCACGCGATCTTGGCTGACAGGCGGCGCGCTTCAAAGGAAACGCTGGCTTATCTGAAAGCCCATTTTTCGCTGGAGGCGATGGTGACGCGCTATGCTGATGTCATTTTGCGGGCCGTCAAGAAACCGCGCCTGCCCTACTCGATACCCCGATTCAGCGGCGAGACCCGCTATCGTCTGGCGCCTTGGTGCTATTTGTCGGAGCAGTACG
Organism: Phototrophicaceae bacterium; assembly: GCA_965243795.1. Lineage (GTDB taxonomy): Bacteria > Chloroflexota > Anaerolineae > Aggregatilineales > Phototrophicaceae > UBA6055. The sequence goes on from OZ251576.1 coordinate 593,901, forward strand.
GCATTTATCACGATTTCCGCGCCAGCTATGAGGCTGATGGTCAACTCATCGACCTGGCGAGGGGTCATCCGAAGGGTTTCCGCGGCGATAGGGTCGATTCGGCCTGTCTGCACAGCTGGCTTGATAATGGATTCGTGACGCCGGTGATGGCCGATCTTACAGATTGAAGATGATCTCGGCGGCCTGCACCTGCCCTGTCAGCCAACGTTCGAAGATCGATTTAATCAAAGAAGGCAGCCGCGCCGCTTCGATGGAGCGATGCGCTTTGTCCAGGGTTTCCAGGATATGATAGCCCAGGTTGCTGGCGACTGGCCCGGTGACTATGCCGGGTTCTGTCGAGAAGGCGATGTCGGTCAGGGATTCATCCAGCAGTTCGCCGCGCGCAAACCAGCCCAGGTCACCGCCGGTGTCTTTGCTGGTGACGTCGAGGGAGACCTGGGCGGCCAAGGCTGCGAAATCGGCGCCATTTTCCAGGCTGATCAAGACGGCGCGGGCGGCGGTTGGGCTTGTGACCAAGATGTGGCGGGCGTGGACATGCTCGACTAGGCCGTGCAGATTGGCTGTGATTTCATCGCGGACGCGGCCGGTCACAATTTGGTCGTGGATGGCGGCGCGGAAATCTTCTTCGCTGTACAGGTTGTCGGCCAGCCAGCTGCCCCAGGCTGTATCGCCCAGGCTCTCCTGCAAGTGTGCTATTTCGGCCTCAATTTCGCGGTCGCTGACGCGGATGTTCTGCTGTTCCGCGAACTGGGAGATAAGCTCCTGCTCGACAAGGGCGTTGAGAACTTCGATCTCCAGCGCGTCGCTGTCGGCGGCGGCGACCGGGGTATCGCTGGTGATTCGGGCCAGAGTCCGCTCAAATTCGCCGCGGCTGATGAGGGCGCCGTTGACGCTGGCGATGGCCGGTTCGGCCGCGGTTGGATCGGCGTCTTGGGCGAGAACGCTGGCCGCCAGAAGCATCATGCCAAGCAGTAAAATCAGTGCAGGGCGCATGGTCAAATCCTTCATGTCTGTCGAATCACTTTTATTATGCTATTCGCAAGTCGATAGGGCAAGCTCTAAAATGTCGGCGGCGCGACAAGACGGCGGGCGGCGCGTAATAGAAGCAGGATGTGATATACTGGTGTTCGATTCAGCGGGGGCATTTTGATATGGCAGTCATCAGCGAGTTGATCGATGCGGGTCTCAAGCTGAAACAGCAGGGCAGTCATCAGGCGGCGATTGAGCATTTTCGGCAGCTGCAGGCCACTTATCCTGGTCATGCGCGGATTATGTTTGAACTGGCTGATTCGTGGCGGGCTTTTGATGTTCCCGAACAGGCGCTTGGGCTTTATCGTCAGCTGATGGCGCTGCCCAAGGGTCATGGTCTGCCGCCCAGGGACGTCCCGCGTCTGTACGCGCAGATGGCGGCCACTCTGCTGGTTTTGGAGCGGTCTGCCGAATCGCTGGCGGTTATTGATGAGGGCCTGCGGCTGCATCCAGCTTACCGTCCCTTGCGGGCTTATCGGATGTTCGCTTTGCATCAGGCTGGACTTCATCAGGCGGCGATGGTCGAATCGCTGGAATTGATGGTCGAATCGCTGGCGCCTTCCAAGTGGGATTCCTTTGAGGGGGACATCGTTCAAATCATCAAAGCCATGCGCGGCCGTCTTGAAGAGGGGACGGTCGATGGGCATGAAGAGGACGCGCGGCCGCCAATGGAAGCGGAAGAAGTCGACGCGTCTGCGGCCGATGAGAAAGGCGAGGAATTTGAGCTTGAGGTCAAGGTTCGTCAGCCGCGGCCGAAATCCCGAAAGCGCGGCCGCCAGAAACAGTTCGGCAAAAAGCCAGTCCAGATTGACATCAGCGATGATGAGACGTCAACTGCGGTCGATGATGATGGGCCGCCGGCCGCCGGCAAAATCAGCATTCCGATTGACTTGGACTAGGGCTTGGGTGATTCGAGAGGCCGACCATGCCAATCCTGCTGGCCCATGGCGCGCTGGGCGCCTGGGATGAGGTGATTTTCGCGGGCATCGCCGTTGTTTTTGTGGGGATGATGGCTTTTAGCTGGCTGAACAGTCGGCGGGCGGTTGATGAAGATGAGCAAGAGCATTTTGAACTGGAATGAAGGAGCGATAAATGAGACTTGAGCATGTGGCGTTTAATGTGCCGGACGCGGCGGCGCTGGCCGAATGGTATGTGGCGCATTTGGGGATGAGGGTTGCGCGGTCGATCCCTGATCCACCTTACATACATTTTTTGGCCGACAGCAGCGGCCATTCCCTGCTGGAAATTTACAGCGATCCGCTTGGCGAATATGTGAAGTATGCCGATTATCATCCGGTCACTTTTCATTTGGCTTTTGCTGTCGATGATATGGAAGCGACTCGGCGGCGGCTGGCAACGGCCGGGGGAACGCTGGATGGCGATGTCTATGAAACGCCGGCTGGGGACAAGCTGGCTTTTGTGCGCGATCCTTGGGGGTATGCGGTGCAGCTGGTTCAGCGTCAGAGTCCAATCCTGGATTGAGTCAGATGGAAATTGCATTTGACCTGCGGACGGAAGGCGACGCGCTGCCGGATGCTTTCCTGGACGCGCATCAACTGGAGATGATGTTCGACAGCACGCGTCAGAGCATTCGCGCCGGCCTCGAGCGCAAAATTGGCGATATGACCTGCGCTGAACATGGGCAAACGCCAAAATTTTTAATCGCCGGCCGCTATGACCATGCCAGCGAGCAGATGGATATTCAGTATCATATCGACACCTGCTGCCAGCTGTTTTTGCTGGATGTTATGCGGATGCTGAATCGGCAAGGCTAGGGGGGACGATGCGAGTCTTATTGCAGCGCGTAAGCCGAGGACGGGTGACCGCTGGGGAAATCGTGCGCGAAGTTGGGCAGGGTTTTGTCGCGCTGGTTGGTGTGACCCATGCTGACACAAAGGCCGATGCTGAACGGCTGGCGAAGAAGACCGCTAATCTGCGCGTGTTTTCTGATGAGCGGGGCAAGATGAATCGGTCGCTGCTGGATATTGGCGGCGCGGCGCTGGTCGTTTCGCAGTTCACACTGTACGCTGATGCCCGCAAGGGGCGCCGTCCTAGCTATACCCAGGCCGCTCATCCGCAGCAGGCCGAGCCAATCGTCGATTATTACACCCACTGTCTCAAGCGGGAGGGAGTGAGTCAGGTTGAGCAGGGCGTTTTTGGCGCGGTGATGCAAGTCGATATCCACAACGACGGCCCCGTCACTATTATGCTTGATACCGACCATCTGTAAGGTCGCAGGCCAAATCAAAAGCGACCCGCGGTGGAGTCGCCTTTGACTGTTGGGCCGTAAAATTCAATCGGCCGCGTTAGTTATCCGAGTCGTCGCCGAGTGGCAGGACGTTGGGCCATACGGAAGCGTGGTGTTCGTAGGCGTCAATGCCAATGCGGTCGGCTTCGGGGTCAACGTGGAGGATATTGACGGCGTTTAGGGCGGCGAACATGATGAAGCTGGTTATGCCTACCCAAACGGCGACGGCGACAACGCCGATGACCTGTGTAACCAAAGTCTCGAAACTGCCGCCGTCGAGTAGACTTTGTACGGGAGTTTCGCTGCCTAAGAGAGCCGTCATCAGTGTTTCGGATCCGACGATGCCAATCATCAGGGTGCCGAATGCGCCGCAAGCTCCGTGTACCGAAAAGGCGCCGACAGCATCGTCAATTTTCAGCCGCTCGACAGCTGTCACAGCCAGGACAACCAGAACGCCGGCCAGCAGGCCAATGACAATCGATGCGATTGGTGTAACGACTGCACAGCCGGCGGTGATGGCGACCAGGCCGGCCAGCGAGCCGTTCAGGATGAAGCTCACATTCCAGCCTTGCGTGCGGTAATGCTTGAAGAACATGGCGCCCAGCGCGCCGGCGGCGGCGGCGAGTGTGGTATTGACGGCCACTAAACCAAGCTGATTGGGGTCGGATGCGCCCAAAGTCGAGCCGACGTTGAAGCCGTACCAACCCACCCAAAGGATAAAAGTACCCAGTGATGCGATAGCCAGGTTGGATGCGGCCGGTGGACGTCCGAAGATGCGGCCGGCGCGCGGGCCTACCATATACGCGCCGACGAGGGCGACGATGCCGCCGGTCATGTGGACGATGGTCGATCCAGCGAAGTCGATGAAGCCTTGTTCAGCGATCCAGCCGCCGCCCCAAGTCCAGAAGACGACTACTGGGTAGATGATGGCGCCCAGGATCGCGCTGTAGATCAGCTTGCCGACGAAGTTTGTCCGTTCGGCCATGGCGCCAGTGGCGATAGTGGCGGCGGCCCCGGCAAAGGCGAATTGGAAGAAGAAATTCACCAGTGTTTCGCCCTCGCCTGGCTCTGTGCCAGAGATGCCGCCGAGGAAAAGATCGACTTGGCCGAAGATGGAACTGCCGATGCCGGCTTCGGCGTTATAATCGCCAAAGGCAATGCCAAAGCCGACGACAAAGAAGACGATGCCGGTGACGCAAGCGTCCATGAAGTTTTCGGCCAGCGAGTTGACGACCCCCGTTTCGCGGATCATACCGCCTTCGAGCATGGCAAAGCCGGCCTGCATGAAGAAAACCAAAAAGCCAGCCAGCAGGATCCAAACCATGTCGAGGTTATGCTGGACGGCGGCGGCGGCGGCCATGGCGTCATCGATGGTCAGCGTCATCGTCTCTTCAGCGGCCGGCGGGTCGTCCTGCGCGGTGGCGCCAAAGCCGAAACTGTAAAGAATGACAAGGCCAAATAAAATTGAGAAAAGTCGATAAAAGAGTTTGCGCTTGTTCATGCTGTTCTCCCTGCGGATAGGCTGATACTATGACTGTGAAAGTATATCGCGCTTTCTTTGTTGGAATGTACCGCAATTTTGACTCAATTCCAAACATTCCTTTTGGTCAAAACGCACAATGAATGTATGTGATGGGCAAAGAAAATGCGAACAGGTTCATTATACAGACATTGCGCCGATTGTCGCAAGTCAAATGCGCTGTCATATCAGTTGAGGGCGGCGTGTCGGATGGCTTTCAGCGTTTTCATGGCTTCATTGGCGCCGCGGCCGAAATAATCATAGAGTTTTTTGTATTCGGCAAAGAGTTGATTGTACGCGGCTTGATTTTGCGGGATGGGCTTGACAGGCGCGTCTTTCAGCTTGCCCATTTTGTCGGCGGCGGCTTGGATGTCAGGATAGAGGCCAGCGGCGACGGCGGCGTGCATAGCGGAACCGAGGGCCGGGGCTTGGGCTGAACCGGCGATCTTGATGGCGCGTCCAGTGACGTCGGCGTAGATTTGACACAGCAGGGCGTTTTTTTCTGGCAGGCCGCCGGCGGCGACCAGTTCCTTAACTTCGATGCCCTGCTCCTCAAAGGCCTCGATAATCATGCGCGTGCCAAAGGCGGTCGATTCGATTAGGGCGCGGTAGATGTCGGGCGGGCGGGTGGCCAGCGTCATCCCCAGCATCATCCCGCTTAGGTCAACATCGACCAGGGTGCTGCGGTTGCCGTTCCACCAGTCCAGGGCGATGAGTCCGTGCTCCCCCACTTTTTGACGGGCGGCTTCGCGCTCCAGGTATTGATGCAGGTTAAGCCCAGCCTGTTCGGCGGCCTGATGATATTCGGGAGGCACGGCGTTTTCGACGTACCAGGCGAAGATATCACCGACGGCGCTTTGGCCGGCTTCATAGCCATAGAGCCCGGGAATGACGCCGCCTTTGACGACTCCGCACATTCCATCGACTTCTTTGCGCGCGGTCGCTGACATGATATGACAGCAGGACGTCCCCATAATCATCACCATTACGCCGGGGTCGGTGGCTTTGACGGCTGGCGCGGTGACATGGGCGTCTACGTTGGCGACGGCGACGGCGATTCCGGCCGGGAGTCCAATCATCTTTGCCATTTGCGGGGTCAGCTGGCCGGCCTTGGCGCCTAATTCGGCAAACTGGCGCGTCATCTTTTCGTCGATGACGTGTTCAAAGGCCGGGTGCAGCGTCTTGAAATAGGCCGTGGAGGGAAAGCCGTCGTCCTGCGCCATGGCCTTGTAGCCGGCGAGGCACGCGCTGCGCGTTTCGATGCCGGTCAGCTGCCAGATGACCCAATCGGCGGCTTCGATAAACTTGTCGATCTGTTCATAAATATCGGGACGCTCCTGTAGGATTTGCAGGAGTTTGCTGAAGAACCATTCGGAGGAGATTTTGCCACCGTAGCGCGGCAGCCAGGTTTCGTCCCTTTCGCTGGCGACGGCGTTGATCTGGTCGGCCTGGCGCTGGGCGGCGTGATGTTTCCACAGCTTGATGTAGGCGTGCGGCTCGTCTTTGAATTCATCCAGGAAACACAGCGGCGTACCGTCGCTTTGGGTCGGCATAGGCGAACTGGCGGTGAAATCAATGGCGATGCCCTTGACGTCTTCGGGATTGACGGCGCTTTGCTTGAAGAGGGCTGGGATGGTGTGCGCCAGCGTATCGAGATAGTCCTGCGGGTGCTGCAAGGCCCAATCCGGCGGCAGTTTCGCGCCAGAGGGCAGCTGGCTGTCCATGACGGCATGGGGATATTCAAAAACGGATTCGGCTATTTCGGCGCCATCGCGAGCATCGACCAGCACCGCCCGCCCGGACAAGGTTCCAAAATCAAGGCCAATCGTGTACATATCTTCCCCCGCGTCGACTGATGTTCGCTGGATGTATTGTCGCCAATCTGGATGAATATCGCAAATTTTGGAAATTACGCTATAATATGAAAATAGGCGATAGACAGGACAATCTGATGGCAGAGGGACATTTTCCGCCTGGGCCGCCGGCTGTGGGCGGAAGCGCGGTTCAGCAGTATCTTCATTATCGGCAGTTTTTGGCGGATCCGCTGGGTTTTGTGACGCGGCGGATTGCTGAATATGGCGATGTCGTGCATTGGATGGTGGGCGGCGCGCATGAATACTTGATCGCCAATCCTGAAATGATTCGGGAGATCCTGGTCAGGCAGGCGTCTATTTTTATCAAGGGCGCCAATTACACCAGCGAAAAGGGCGGCTTGGCGCGGTTTATGGGGCAGGGCCTGGTGACGAGCAATGGCGATGTCTGGAGACGTCAGCGGCGGCTGGTGGCGCCGGCTTTTCATACGCAGCGCATTTCGGCTTACGCTGATACGATGGTGAATTATGCCGTGGAGCGGATGGAGACTTGGCATGACGGCGCGCGCCTGGATGTGGATGAGGAGATGATGCTGCTGACTTTGATGATTGTCGGGCGGACTCTCTTTGACGCTGACGCTTCAACGACGGTCAATCAAGTCAAAAAGGCGGTGGCGGTGGTGCAGAAAGCCTCTAATACCGCTACGCTGCTGCCGCATTGGGTGCCGACGCCGCTGCGGATTCGGTCGCATTACGCCAATGAGACGCTGAATAAAATCGTGTATCAATTTATTCATCAGCGTCGAATGAGCGGCGAGGATGCCGGGGATTTGCTGTCGATGCTGCTGCTTTCGGAAGATGAGGATGGCAGCCGCATGACCGATAAACAGGTGCGCGATGAGGCGGTTACGCTCTTTTTGGCTGGGCATGAAACGACTGCCAACGCGCTCAACTGGACTTGGTGGCTGCTGGCGCAGTATCCACAGGTCGAGGCGCGGCTGCATGAAGAATTGGACGGCGTTTTGTCAGGTCGGCCGCCTGCGCTGGAGGATTTGCGGCGTTTGCCTTATACCGAAATGGTGATTAAGGAATCGATGCGCCTGATGCCGCCGGTCTGGTCGATTGGGCGGGTCGCCAGCCAGGACACCGAAGTTCTGGGCTATGCCTTTCCCAAGAAGACGCGGGTTAATATCCTGATTTACTGCGTTCATCGTCATCCTGACATCTGGGAACGGCCGGATGAATTTATCCCTGAACGCTGGGGCGAGGAAAGCATCAAGGATATGCCAAGATACGCTTATATGCCCTTTGGCGGCGGGCCGCGCATTTGCATTGGCAGCAGTTTCGCGACGATGGAGGCCAATCTGCTGCTGGCGACTATCGCCCAAGGTTATCGGATGCGTCTGATTGAGGGCGTCGAGGTTGTGCCGCAGCCGTTTATTACGATGTTCCCGCGCGATGGCCTGCCGATGCGTTTGGAAGCGCGTCAGCCGCGGTTCAAGTCCCAGCCGACGGCACAGATGGAAATGGCCTAGGCGCCTGATTTTTCGCCATAATGACAGACAAGCCATGACAATGAGGAGCGCAGCCGTGATTGAACTGACCAAAAAGCTGGTGGAGACGTGGGGGCCTTCGGGCTATGAGCATCGCATCCGCGCGGTTATCCGCGAAGAGGCGGCTGAATTGGCCGATGAAATGTGGGTGGATGGGCTTGGCAATTTGATTTGCCGCGTGGGCCGTGGCGGCAAAAAAGCGCTGATCGCCGCGCACATGGACGAGATTGGCCTGATGGCCACTTATCAAGAGCCAGGGAGCGGCTTTCTGCGTTTTACCAATATCGGCGGCCTGCGGACTGATACCCTCAACGGCAATCGGGCGCTGTTTGAAGATGGCACAGTGGGGGTTATCGCGGCGCAGGGCAAAGGCGGCAAGTCGCTGGACGATTTTTATATCGATGTGGAAAATGGGCCGGGCGCGAATGCCACAGCAGTTGGTCAGCCGGCTGGTTTTCTGCGCGATATGCAGCTGCGCGGCCGGCGAATCATCGCCAAGTCGCTGGATAACCGAATCGGCTGCGTGGTCGCGCTTGAGACTATGCGGAATCTGAACAAAGAGACGCCCAACGAGATTTATTTCGCCTTTACTGTGCAGGAAGAAGTCGGCCTGCGCGGCGCGCGCACAGCGGCCCAGGCGATTCGGCCGGATATTGGCGTGGCGATTGATGTCACTGGCAGCGGCGATGAGATCCGCGGCCGCAAGATGGCCGTCAAGCTGGGCCATGGCGCGGCTGTCAAGGTGCATGATCCTGGTTTGACTGTGCCGCCAGCTATCAAAAATTGGATGGTTGAACGCTGTCAGGCTGATGACATCCCCTATCAACTGGAACTGCTGACTGGGGGGACGACTGATGCGGCGGCGATTCAAATGGCCCATGCCGGCGCGCCGAGCGGCTGCATCTCCATTCCCACTCGTTATCTGCACACCACCAGCGAAACGGTCGACGTCGACGATGTACAGGCCTGTATCCGCTTATTGACGGGTCTGCTGGCCAATCCGATTGAGATGTAGCAAAACGCTTGCGTCATACGCGAAAATATGTTCTAATTTCTATCGCATAAGCCCTGATTTTATGGTATGCTGTGGACAAGAGGCGAAAGCAGAGATGCCATGAAGAAAAGCGAGATGCGGTCGTTTGGGGTTGGCGAAAGGGTCAATCACGATTCGGCGGCCTTTTATAATAGGAAGTTTTTTGCCGAGTCGTCAAAGGTCAAGGCGGCCGATTCAGTAGAAAATGAACTTGATCCAGGGACTTGGAACAGAATTTACGTCCGTTCCAGCGAGAATATGCGCGAGCTGCCTGACAACAGCGTTCATTTGATGGTGACGTCGCCGCCTTACAATGTGGGCAAGGACTATGATGATGATTTGACCGCCGATGACTATCGAGATTTGCTTCGCAATGTGTGGCGGGAGACGCACCGCGTTTTGGTGGACGGCGGTCGGGCGTGCATCAATGTCGCCAATGTGGGCCGCAAGCCCTATATTCCATTAAACGCTTTGATTACGGCCGATATGCTGGATATTGGGTTTTCCATGCGCGGCGAAATTATCTGGAACAAGGCGGCGAGCGCTGGGACGTCCTGCGCTTGGGGAAGCTGGAGGTCGGCGTCTAATCCAGTTTTGCGCGATGTCCATGAATATATCCTGGTCTACTGCAAGGGGAGTTTCGCGCGCAGGAAGTCAAAAGAAAACAAATCGACTATTGCGCGCGATGAATTTCTTGAATGGACGAAGAGTATATGGACGTTTCCGGCGGAATCGGCAAAGCGGGTTGGGCATCCGGCGCCGTATCCGATTGAACTGCCGAGACGGGCGATAGCATTGTACACCTTTGAAGATGATGTGGTTATGGATCCGTTTATGGGCAGCGGCACAACGGCGGTGGCGGCCGAGCGCGTCAATCGGCGATGGGTTGGCTATGAGACCAGCGAGGAGTATGCGAATCTGGCGCGTCAGCGGATTGAAGCCGAGCGAAGCCGTCAACTGGCGCTGTTTCGAGAATGAATAGTTGGATGAGAGAATCAGAGCCATGACCTATCGCGGCGATGATGAGCCTGAATATATTGACGATGACGAATACTATGACCCTGATGAGCGCGTTCGCAAGGGCGGTCGGCGGCGGTCGAATGTACTGGGCGGCAGTTTTCGCGCTGGCCGCGATGAGCAGACTGGCGGCGCATCTGTTCCGCGTCGGCCGACGTCCAAGCGGATGAATCGGCCACCTGCTGACAGCGGAAAGCGGCGGACGTCATCGAATGCTGGCCGGGGGGAAAGACGTCCTCGTCCAGCGGCCGCTCCTCAAGTCAAGCCTGAAGGCCCGGCGCGAAGGGACAAGCCGCGGGACGCTGAAAAACCCGAAAGCGGCGGTCGATTGGCCGGTCTGCGGGGCCGATTGCCAGGTGGTAAATCCGCAGAAACAGATGTCAAGTCTGATGGCCGCGGGAGTAAAGACAATGCCATCGCGCGCGGGCTTCGCGGTCTGCGTCAGCGCGGCCAAACCAAGCCAAGTCCAGCGGCCAGGCCGGCTCAATCGTCTGTTGGCCGCGCCCGTCAAAAAGACACCCGATCCGCCGGCCGCCGAGTCAAAGAAACGCCCGCTGGCCGAACATCCGCTGACAAAAGGCCAAAATTAGCATCCAGCGATTGGCTGGATTTGGACCGCAAGCTGGATTTGGCTGGAGTCGGTTTGGTCTTTGGCGCCATCGCTCTGTTTTTCAGCGCGCTTTCGCAGGAACACGCCGCTATCAGCGCTGTCCATAATTTCATCGGTCAGCTTTTGGGATGGGGCGCGATAGCTGTGCCGACGGCCATGTTTGCCGTGGGGATGTGGCTGATTGTGCGGCACTTTGGCGATCAGGCGCCGGTGATTGACCCTGTTCGTCTGGCGGGAATGGCCATCGCTTTTGTTGGTCTGCTGACGTTTTTCCAATATCTGGATTCCTTTGGCTATGAGGCGGCGATTCCCGATGCCATGCGCGCCCAGCAGATTGAATGCGCCTTGCGAACGACCGGCCAAAATGCCTGTGAGCAGGAAATTGTCCGCTTGGCCGAATGCGAAAGGGCGGTTACGGCCGGCTGTTTGCAAGAACTGGTGCAGTATGCTTATCAGCGCGGTCAGGGCGGCGGTTATGTCGGCGGCTGGCTGTATCTGACGCTGGTCAGCAATGTTACGGAAGTTGGCGGGTTTGTCATTTTGGCGATGCTGTTGACGTTTAGCGCGATGATGATAACGCGCTTGAGCATGGCTGAAATGGCGGTGGTGTGCATGGGGGTCGGGCGCAGTCTCCGCAGTCGCATGGCGCAGAAGGCCGCCAAACGCCGCGCCCAGCAGTTTCAAGTTCAGCAGACGTCTGATCTTCGCGTCTCCAAGCCGCCCGCGGCCCAGCTGCCAGGAGTCGGTCGGCCGAAGCCAGCTTTGCCTCAACCGGCGGCTGATATGAATATGCCGATACCGCCGGCGCGGGTCGAAAAGCGCGAATTTTTGCGGCGCGGCGGCCAGTCCTTCGCGGCAGTCGAATCCAGTCAGGAATCGAGTCTGTTGGCCCGTTTGTTTGGCCGACGCAAGAGCAAAGCAGATGAACCGCCGTCAGTCCAAAGTCAGCCGGCCGCTTCGGCAATGGGGGCCAGCGGCGCTGGATTGAGGGAACGGTTTCGGAACCGCGCCGCCAGTCAGTCGAGTCCCGCGCTGGATGCCACTCAACCGACTCCAGTTGGGCCAGCCATAGAGTCTATGCCGTCCAAGGTCGACGTCCCGCGCCCCATGAGGCCGAAGGATGACAGCCCTCCCCCAGATATTCCCGACCGCAAGCCCGAAAAGCCAGTCCAATCTCAATCGAGCAAGTCTAGTCCGCCCCAGGCCGCGCCAATGAAAAAACCAGTCTCATCGGGGCCGGTTTCGTCGCGGCCGCGCATCCAATGGGAACTGCCCGATTATCACAGTCTGCTTTCCGGCAAGTCGGCGACGGATTTTGACCGCGAAGGGCTGATGAAGCAGGCGCAAGTGATCGAAGAAACCCTGGCCAGCTTCGGGGCGCCAGGGCGAATTGTTGAGATCAATGCTGGGCCGGTGATTACGCAGTTCGGCATTGAACCTGATTACCTGACTTCGCGCGCCGGCAAAAGAAGCCGCGTCAAGGTCAGCGCTATTGCCCAACTGGACAAGGATTTGCAGCTGGCCTTGGGAGCCAAGTCGATACGGGTCGAGGCGCCGGTGCCGGGCAAGGGCTATGTCGGCGTTGAGGTGCCGAATCCGAATGCCGCGCTGGTCAGTCTGCGCGATATTATGGAATCGGAGAGTTTCCGAAAGATCAAGTCACCGCTGGCGATTGCGCTGGGCATGTCGGTGGACGGCCGGCCTATTTCGGCTGATTTGACACAGATGCCGCATCTGCTGATCGCTGGGACGACCGGCTCGGGCAAGTCGGTGTGCGTCAATGCCATCATCAGCAGCATCCTCGCCACCAATTCGCCGGAGACGGTGAAGTTCATCATGGTCGATCCAAAGCGGGTCGAATTGACTGGCTACAATGGTCTGCCGCATTTGATCGCGCCGGTGGTGGTTGAACTGGAGCGCATTGTCGGCGTCCTGAAATGGATCACGCGCGAAATGGATGAGCGTTACAGAAAATTCAGCAGCATCGGCGCGCGGCATCTCATCGATTACAACAGCAGCCGCGATGCCGATCTTGAACCCATGCCCTATATTGTGGTGATTATCGATGAGTTGGCCGACTTGATGATGCTGGCGCCAGAAGATACCGAACGCGCCATCACGCGGATTGCCGCCTTGGCCAGGGCGACTGGGATTCATCTGATTATCGCCACGCAGCGCCCCTCGGTCGATGTGGTGACTGGGCTGATTAAGGCCAATTTCCCGGCGCGGATCGCCTTCGCCGTCGCTGGCAGCGTCGACAGCCGCGTCATCCTTGATCAGCCTGGCGCTGAACGTCTGCTGGGGACGGGGGATATGCTTTATCTTTCTGGTGATGCGCCGGGGCCGCTGCGTTTGCAGGGCGTCTTTGTCTCTGATGAGGAAATCAACAGCATCGGCCGTTATTGGAAATCCCAGCAGATTGGCGTCCAGAGGGCCAAGCCGATCAACATTGAAGCCGCGCCGCTGCCACAGAGAACAGCTGGCCCGGACCCTGAATCGAGTGAACAGGCGGCTTTTTGGGATATGTCGTCGGCGCGCGGTCAGGCCGGCGACCCGCAGGAAGATAAGCTGTATCAGAAGGCGGTCGATATGGTGCGCCGTTTGGACAAGGCCTCGGTTTCTCTGCTTCAGCGGCGTTTGCGGATCGGCTATACGCGGGCGGCGCGGCTGGTCGATATGATGGAAGAGCGCGGGGTCGTGGGGCCAGCCAAAGAAGGCAGTTCCAAGCCGCGCGATGTGCTGCCGAAATAGGGCCTTGCGGATAAGATGAGCAAGGTAAGAAGCCCGCTGCGTTACCCCGGCGGCAAATCACGCGCCATCGGGCAGATTATGCGGCACGTCCCAGCGACCACGCAGGAATACCGCGAACCCTTTGTTGGCGGCGGCTCGGTTTTCCTGGCCATGAAGCGTCTTTTTGGTCGGCGAATCAGACAATACTGCATTAACGACCTCAACCATGATTTATACTGCTTCTGGAAATATGCGCGGGACAGAAACAGCGAACTGGCGGCGGCGGTGCAGACCTTCAAAGATGGCTATGACGATGGCCGGCAGCTTTGGCATTCTCTCAATAGGCCGGGCGGCGCCTCTTCTGAACTGGAGCGGGCGGCGCGGTTTTTCATTTTGAATCGCATTACTTTTTCTGGCCTTGTCGATTCGGGGGGCTATTCACAGAACGCTTTTGAGTATCGCTTCACGCAATCCTCTATTGAGCGGCTGGCGCGGCTTGAGAGGATGCTGCAAGGCATAGAAATTTGTCATGGCGATTATGAGGCCTGGCTGTATCGGGGCGGCAGTCATGTCTTTATTTTTCTTGATCCGCCGTATTACCGCGCGGCCAGTTCAAGGCTGTATGGGGCTGGCGGCGAGCTTCATACGTCGTTTGACCATGAGCGCTTTGCCGAGAATATGCGCCGCTGTCCGCACAAATGGCTGATCACCTATGACGATTCGCCCTTCATCCGCGATTTGTTCGGCTTTGCCCATATCAGCGAATGGTCGCTTCAGTATGGCATGAACAATTACAGGCAGGCCAAAGCCAAAAGAGGGCGCGAACTGTTTATCAAGAATTACTGATTATCGCCAGGCGCGGCTGTCGGATAAGAGGTTTATGGCGGGTTCGCCAACGCGTCATGTATTGGGCTACAATGAAGTCATTGCGGAAAGGATGGTCGCAGATGGAATACAGTCGAATCGAGGGTGTGGCAAAGCCAGTGGCGCGTCTGCTTCAGGGGACGGTCATGCTGCGGGATGATGCGCGGGATGAGAACTGGAAGCTGCTGGATGGCCTGTTTGAGCATGGATTCACCTGTTTTGACACGGCGCATAATTATGGCGGCGGCGTCTGTGAAAAAGAGCTTGGCGCCTGGATAAAAGCGCGCGGCATTCGGGACGACGCGGTTATTCTGACCAAGGGCGCGCATCCTTATCCGCCTGATGAGCCGCAGCGCGTGACGCCGTCGTTTATCCGCCGCGATCTTGAAGACTCCCTGGAGCGTTTGCAGACCGATTTTGTGGAGATGTACCTGCTCCACCGCGACAATCCCGATTATCCAGTGGGCGAGCTTGTGGATGTGCTGAACGAGTGTCAGGAAAAGGGATATATCGGCATTTATGGCGGGTCGAACTGGCGGGCCGAGCGGGTGCGGGAAGCCAATGAGTATGCGGCCGCCAACGGCAAAAGTCCCTTCACCATCAGCAGTCCGCAGTTCAGCGTCGCCGAGATGATCCGTCCGCCTTGGCCGGGCTGTGTCAGCGCCGGTGGAGTGCAAGGCGAGGCCGACCGCGCTTGGTATGATGAGAACGGAATCTCGCTGTTCACTTGGTCGAGTCTGGCCGGCGGCTTTATGACCGGCAGGTTTCGGCGCGGCAATCTGAAAGAATTCACCAGTTATTGGGACACTAATCCGATTGGCGCTTATGCCTATGAGAGCAATTTTCAGCGGCTCGACCGCGCGCTGGAGCTTGCTGATGACAGGGATGTCTCGCCGACGCAAATCGCTATCGCCTATGTGTTAAGCAGCAGCCCGCGCTATCATGCCATCATCGCCAACTGGGAAATCGAGCAGATCGCAGAGAACGTCAAAGCTGTCGATATCAAGTTAAGCGCCGAGGAGATCGCCTGGCTGGAGATGAAAAGGGAGGAGAAACCGGCATGACGGACAAGATTCGATGGGGGCTGATTGGCCTGGGCGGCATTTCGCGCCAGTTCGCCATGGGTCTGCAAGCGGCGCCGAATGCTGAATGCTATGCGGTGGCTTCGCGGTCGGGGCCGAGGGCGGCCGCTTTTGGCGCGGAATTTGGCGCGGCGAAATGTTACGACAGCTATGCCGCGCTGGTCGATGACGCGGATGTGGATGTCGTCTACATTGGCACGCCGCACACTTTCCACAAGCCGCATACCCTGCTGTGTTTGCGTCATGGCAAGCCGGCGCTGTGCGAAAAGCCATTTGCCGTCAATCGAGGCGAGGCCGAGGAGATGGTCGCCTTGGCGCGGCGAAAGAAGCTGTTTCTGATGGATGCGATGTGGACGCGCTGTCTGCCGCTGATGGTTAAATTGCGCGGGCTGCTGGCGGAAAAGGCGATTGGCGATGTGATGCTGGTTCAGGTGGATTTTGGCTTCCGCATGGCCCAGGTTTTGCCAGCGCATCGTCTGTTCAATCCGCGTCTGGCCGGCGGCGCTTTGCTGGATGTCGGCATTTATTGTCTGTATTTGGCCTCAATGGTCTATGGCCGGCAGCCAGATGAAATCGTCTCACAGCGCCGGCTTGGCTCGACGGGCGTCGATGAGCTTTCGGCGTCGGTGTTCAAATACAGCGATGATGAAATGGCGGTGATCACGGCCGCTATCCGCCTGAATACGCCGCATGAGGCGCGCATCATCGGCACGAAGGGCATCATCTCAATGGCCGACTGGTGGCATCCGCGCGAGATGACCCTGCGGATTGACGGGCGGTCGGCCGAGACATTTCGCCCCAAGGTAGAGGGCAATGGCTTCAATTATGAGGCAATGGAGGTTGGCCGCTGTCTTCGCGCTGGCCTTATTGAGAGCGATGTCGTGCCTTTGGATGAAACTCTGGCGGTTATGGACACCATGGACCGTATGCGCCGGCAGTGGGGCCTGCGTTATCCGACAGAGCTTTAGCAAGAGAAAAAACAGATTTTGGGAGATCATTGACAGCCGCCTCGTCTTGCGCTAAACTTATTACAGTTGCATATTCTAAGTTTCAGGCGCGTCTGAACCCGGATGTTCGACGCGCAATAGGGGAAGTCGGTGCAAGTCCGACACTGTCGCGCAACGGTAACTGACCGCGAGTCAGAAGTCCGAAAACCTGCCTGAACCTTAGCTCGTAAATCTTTCGCGTTAAAAGGGAGACGAGCATGGTCTTACGCAAAGTCATGCCCGCCTGCTTTGGTGGGCTTTTTCGATGACCATCCCCGTTTCCTCCTGTCCATTAAGGAGGATAAAATGCTGTTCCGATTGGTTTCACTGATGATTTTGCTGCTGTCTGGGCTTCCGCTGGCGGCCCAGGAGGGCAACCTGACCGATGGCTGCGTTGAGGATTACGCGGCTGATGTCGATTATTTTCCGCATAAGGCCGAGATTCGAGACGCTGAAAATTTTTCGGTGGAATACTTTGGCCATTACAAAGTCGTCCGCGTCACTGATGCTTTTGCTGGGGCGCCGCTTTTTGAATATGCGCTGGTTCAATGCGGCACGCCGATGCCGTCAGCGGCCGATTTCGCGCCGGGGACGCAGTTTATCGAAGCGCCGGCCGGCGATGTCATCATCCTATCGACTACGCAGCTGCCGGTTTTGACACAGCTTGGTCTGCTGGATAAATTGGTCGGGCTGGACAGCGCCGCTTACATCAACGACGACGAAGCGCGGGAGATGGTCGCCGCCGGCGAGGTGGCCGAAGTTGGCTATGGGGCCGCGATTAACATCGAACTGGTCTTGAGCCTGGAGCCGCAGATGGTGTTAAGCTATGGCTTTGACCCGGCCACAGACGCTCATCCTGTTCTGCTGGATGCTGGCCTGTTCACCGCGATGGACGCAAGCTGG
The DNA here is from genome assembly GCA_965243795.1 of Phototrophicaceae bacterium. GTDB lineage: Bacteria > Chloroflexota > Anaerolineae > Aggregatilineales > Phototrophicaceae > UBA6055. The sequence continues at coordinate 611,286 of OZ251576.1, forward strand.
CGCGAATTTTCACCTTTGGGCCGGGCTGAATGGCTGAAATTCATCGCCCTGTTTTATAACCTGGAGGCGAAGGCCAACGCGCGCTATGATGAGATCGTCAGCCAATATGAGGCGGCGCGGGAACTGGCGGCCGGCATCGCGTCGACTGAACGGCCGACCGTGCTGCTCAATTCCTATCTCGGCTATGCCAATGCCTGGTTCATCCCTGGCAGCGATACGTATGTCGGCCAGCTGGTGCGCGACGCCGGCGGCGAACTGCTGCTCTCTCAAGCCGATTCGACGGCTAGTGAAGGCTTGAGTTTCGAAGTTGTTTATGAGGGCGGCCTGGACGCTGATGTCTGGCTGGTCGATACTTTCGCGGTGGATTCACTGGCCGATTTGCTGGCGCTTGACGGCCGCTTTGGCGATTTCGCCGCGTTTCAGTCGGGCGATGTGTGGAACAACAACCGCGACCAAAACGCCAATGGCGGCAACAATTATTATGAAGCCGGCGTGACCAATCCCCATTGGGTTTTGCAGGATATGGCGGCGATCTTTCATCCCGAACTGCTGCCTGATTACGAATTCAAGTTCTATAAGCAGCTGGCGAATGAGTAAGATGACGTCGTCTGGCCGATGGCGGCTGATTCTGCTGCTGGCTCTGCTGCTGGCCTTGCTGGCCGTATGGATGTTAAGCCTGGCGCTGGGTTCGGTGTCCATTCCGCTCGACCAGATTGTGAATATCCTGCTGGGGCGAGAAGCCGACCGCGCCGCCTGGACGAATATCCTGCTCAAGTTTCGGCTGCCTAAGGCCATGACGGCTCTCTTGGCGGGGATGGCCTTGGGTGTCAGTGGGCTGCTGATGCAGACTTTCTTCCGCAATCCCCTGGCTGGGCCCTTTGTGCTGGGGGTGAGTTCGGGGGCTAGTTTGGGCGTCGCGCTGATCGTCCTGTCGACGGCCGGGGCCGCCTGGCAGTTTGCTGGCCATGTCGGCCTGGGGGGCGATCTGCTGTTAAGCCTGGCGGCCGGGCTGGGCGCGGGGATGACGATGCTGCTGGTTCTGCTTGTGGCGGCGCGCGTGCAAAGCAGTATGACTCTGCTGATTTTGGGCCTGATGTTCGGTTATCTGGTGTCGGCGCTCGTCAGTCTGCTGCTGTATTTCGCCGTGCCAGAGCGGATCCAGGCCTATGTCAACTGGACTTTCGGCACATTTGGCGGCGTGACCGGCGATCAGCTGCCGATTTTGGGTGGTATGGTCAGCGGAGGTCTGCTGTTGGCCGCCGGTCTGGCCAAATCCCTGAATGCGCTGCTGCTGGGCGAAAGCTACGCCCGCAGTCTTGGGATTCGACTCTGGGGGCTGCGGCTGGGCATTGTGCTGGCGGCGTCTCTGCTGGCCGGGGCTGTGACGGCGTTTTGCGGCCCGATTGCCTTTATCGGCATCGCGGCGCCTCATCTGTGCCGCGCTCTGTTTCGCAGTTCCGATCATCGTCTGCTGCTGCCGGCCACCATGGCCGTCGGCGCGGTGGTGGCTTTGCTGGCCGCTTTGCTGGCCGAACTGCCTGGCCGCAGTCTGGTTCTGCCGCTGAACGCTGTGACCGCCTTGCTGGGCGCCCCGGTGGTGATCGTCCTGATCTTGCAGCGGCGCCATGCCGAAAGATCTTATCCGCGCTAGGTCGCAGGGGGCGCATGCTGTACACATTGGAAGCGCGCGGTTTGGCGATTGGCTATCGACGCGATGCGCGGTTGGCCAGCGGACTGAATTTGAAGCTGGTCCCAGGTCAATTAACGGCTTTGCTGGGCCCTAACGGCGTCGGCAAATCAACTTTGCTGCGGACCTTGGCCGGCATGCAGAAGCCCCTTTGCGGCCAGATTTTGCTGGCCGGCGAAGATATTCGACGCATGAAGACGGCCGACATCGCCCGGCGACTTAGCATCGTTTTGACCGAGCGGCCGCAGCTGGGCTGGATGAGCGGCTGTGACCTGGTCGCTTTGGGACGGCATCCCTATACTGATTGGCTGGGGCGGCTGTCGGCGCATGACCGAGAGGTGGTGCATTGGGCGCTGGATGCGGTGGACGCCGCTGATATTGCCGCGCGGCCAGTGCTTGAATTGAGCGATGGCCAGCGTCAAAAGCTGTTGATTGCCCGCGCTTTGGCCCAGCAGACCGATATTATGCTGCTGGATGAGCCGACGGCTTTTCTTGATCTGCCGCGGCGCGTCGAGATGATGCGGCTGCTCAAACGTCTGGCCCAGGAAACGGGACGCGCCATTTTGCTTTCGACCCATGATTTGGATTTGGCGCTGCGAAGCTGTGACAGCCTGTGGATGATGACGGCGACGGCTTTGGCGGCTGGCGCGCCTGAAGATTTGGCGTTAAATGGCGTGATTGCGGCGGCTTTTGTCGGCGACGGCATCGCTTTTGATCCGCAGCGCGGCGCCTTTGTCATGGAAGCTGAACACAGCATGGCCGTTAGCCTGCGCGGCGAGGGCCTTCCGCAGATTTGGATGAGGCGGGCCTTGGAACGGGCCGGCTATGGAATTGCCGATGAGGCCGGCATTCAAATTGAGCTTGATTCCAGTCAATCAAAGTCCGAATGGAGAATGGCGACGGAGGCCGGCGTCAGTCGACATGAAACGATCGCGGCCGTTTTGGCGAGGCTGGATGAGGTCTGCGCTAAGGATCGCCGCAAATGACTGTGCCTACTGATAAATCGCCCTGAACCGCCTTGAGCAGGTCGTTCGGCTTCCAAAAGTTGATGACGATAATCGGCATTTCGTTTTCCTGGCAGAGCGTAAAGGCGGTCATATCCATCACCCGCAGCTGTCGGTCGAGGACTTCCTGATAGCGGAGCTTGGGATAACGTTTGGCCTTTGGGTTTTGCAGGGGGTCGGCTGAATAGACGCCGTCGACTTTGGTGGCTTTGACGATTACATCGGCATGGATTTCGCTGGCGCGCAGGGCGGCCGCTGAATCGGTGGTGAAATAGGGGGCGCCGATGCCGCCGGTCAGGATGACCACGCGGTTTTTTTCCATGTGACGGATGGCGCGCAGGCGAATATAGGGTTCGGCAATCGAGTTCATTTGGACGGCGGCCTGCACGCGGGTGACAATCCCCAGCCGTTCGATGGCATCCTGGAGCGCCAAGCCGTTCATCACCGTCGCGATCATGCCCATGTGGTCGGCGGTGCTGCGATCCATGCCCAGCTTGGCGGCCGGTTCGCCGCGCCAGATGTTGCCGCCGCCGATGACGATAGCCACTTCGATGCCCAAATCATAGACGGCCTTGACCCGCCGGGCGATGTATTCAGCTTTGTCGGGGTCAATGCCAAAGTCCTGCTGGCCGGCCAGCGCCTCGCCGCTTAGTTTAAGCAGGATGCGCGGGTAGGGAAGCCTGTCCCTCGCTTTGCTCATCATTCCTCCTTTACGCTGCCCAAAAATCGCCTGTCAAGCCCAGGGTCCGAAAGATGTCCAGGGCGCTTTCCAATGCACGGCCGCGAAAATCCGGGGACATGCGGTCGCTGTACCACAGTTTCGACAGTTCCCAAACCTGGCTTAGGGGCAGGATGGCGCCCAGTCGGCGGCTGTTTGCCTGGCACCAGACCTCTGCTTCGGACTTCGCACGGAAGTACAGCATGGTCGCTCAAGTGTCGATGAGGTCATCGTACCAGCGTTTGAATGGGCGGGCAAAATGCACATAGCCTTGGTCTTCAGCCGCTAGTTGGCCGTCCTTGACAGCATAGCGAATTTCTTGGCGGCTTAGGGGATGGCGCGCGGTGATTTGGGCATCTTGATGGAGCATGGCCGGGATGCCCAGCGAATCCCAAGCACAGTTGGCGTAGAGCTTGCGGCCGCCGATATCGACCTGATAGTCGGTTTTGATGGCCGAAAGCGGGTTCGCCATTAGAATATCGCCGCTGTCTGGCCGCAAAAAGAGAGCATGGGCGGCATGAAGACGGCGCAGGGCCTGTTGGGCGGCCGCGGCCGTGATGCCAAAATGTCCAGCAATCGCCTGATGAGAAGGCGCGCGTCCCTGGCTGACAAACACCTCATAAATGTAGAGGCGGATGTCCCAATCCTGCTGTTTCGGCTTGAGATCGGTCATATCAAAAAGGGGCTGGCCTTTCTCATGCTCATGTCTCGTCGCCGATAGCGATGCGCTTGAAACGGCCGATGTTGATGGTCTCCCCGACTTCGGCAACGGTTTCTTGCAGGTATTGGAGGATGGTTTTGCTGTCGTCTTTGATGAAAGCCTGCTCCATTAGAACGATGTCCTCATACCATTTATCCAGGCGGCCGGCGACGATTTTTTGGACGATGGGTTCGGGTTTTCCTTCTTGGCGCGCCCGCTCCAACTGCCTTTCCGTTTCGGCGGCGACCTGCTCTGACGGCACATCTTCCCGCGCGACGCACTGGGGATCGAGGTTGGCAATGTGCATGGCGATGTCTTTGGCGAAAGCCTGGAAGCGGTCGGTGGCGGCGACAAAATCGGTTTCGCAGTTGACTTCGACGATGACGGCCAGCCGTCGGTCGAAGTGCAGATAATTGCCGATGACACCTTCGTTGGCGCTGCGTCCTTTGCTTTGCAGCTTGATGCCGTCTTGCAGGGCTTTTTGCTTCAAGAATTCGACTGCTTTGTCCATGTCGCCGTCAAATTTCTCCAGGGATCTTTTGCAGTCCAGCAGGCCGGCGCCGGTCTTCTCTCGTATCTGTTTGACTTGCTGCGCGGTTACAGCCATATCGCTTCTCTCTCTATCCGTTTCGGTGGGCCATTCATTCGCTTGTCGGCTCGGTTTCGCTATTGCTTTCGGGGGTTTCGCTGTCGTCCTCTTCGCCTTCATTGTCATCATCGTCATCATCAAAGAGTTTGGAATCGCGCAGTTTGGCCAGGGTCGATTCACCCAGCAGCGCGGCGTCGTCCAGTTCTTCCTCGTCGTAGGCGCCGGTGAAGTAGGTCTCGGCTTCCTCTTCTTCGCCGGCCGACTGACGCAGATGATGGCCCTCTAGCACAGCGTCGGCCAGCGCGCCAATCAGCAGTCGAATCGAGCGCATGGCATCGTCGTTGGCGGGCAGAATGTAGTCGACTATATCGGGGTTGGCGTCGGTGTCGATCAGGGCCATGACCGGAATTTTGAGGATGTTGGCTTCTTTGACGGCGGTATGCTCGCGTTCGGCGTCCACAATAATAAGCATATCGGGAACCCGTTTCATCTCGCGGATGCCGCCCAGACGCAGCTGGAGTTTGGTGATTTTGCGCTCAAGCACCAGGGCTTCTTTTTTGGTCAGGCGGTCAAATTCGCCCTCGTCGCGGCGCTTTTCCAACTGTGTCAAGGTGTCGATGCGGCTGCGGATGGTCTTCCAGTTGGTCAAGGTGCCGCCCAGCCAGCGATAGGTTACGTAGGGCATGCCGCAGCGTTCGGCTTCGCGGCGGACGATTTCCTGCGCCTGCCGTTTGGTGCCGACAAACAGGACAGTTCCGCCATCGGCGATCATGCCGGCGATCATGTCATGGAAACTGTTGAGGTTTTTGAGCGTGATTTGCAGGTCGATGATGTGGATCCCGTTGCGCTGGGTGAAGATGAATTCGTCCATTTTGGGATTCCACTTGTTGGTGCGGTGCCCGAAGTGGACGCCGGTTTCGAGCAGGGTACGCATTTTTACTGCTGAAGGCATAGCTGTTCTCCTTGTGGATATGGTGTTTTCGGCTCGCACATCGCTCATCCTCTGGCGATAATCCGGCTGGCCGGACAACACCCGCCTAGAGTCCCGATGTGTGGAATTGGGAAATGAAACATTCCGCGGCTAATTTATCACAGGCGGCGGCGAAAGGCAATGTTGGGTTTGCGGTTACATGAGAATGGTTTCCAGCGCATTGATGAAGGTTTGGTTGGCTTGCCGCGCGCCGAGACTGACGCGCATGGCATAGGGCAGATTATTGCGGGTCTGCGGACTTAACAGGATGCCACGTTTCATCATCTTTTCATGCAGGTCATCGGCGGGCATTTTTGTCTCGAAGAGGATGAAGTTGGCGGCCGGCGGCCAATACTTGATGCCGAGACGGTCGAAGGCTTTGATGATCCAGCGCTGTTCGCCGCGCAGGTATTCGATGGTGTTTTGCAGGTATGTCTGGTCTTGGCAGGCGGCGATGCCAGCGGCCAGCGCCAGTTTGTTCTGATGGAATCCGCGGTGCAGCCCGGCGATATAGTCGGCTATTTCGCGTTTGGCCAGGCCATAGCCAAGCCGCAGGCCGGCCAGGCCATAAGCCTTGGAGAAGCTGTGAATGATGACGATATTGCGCCCGTCAAGCACATACTGGATCGAATCGGGGAAGGCGGGGTCGCTGACGAAATGATGATAAACTTCATCGGCGACGACCAATATATGTTCGGGGACGGCCTGCATCAGCGCATCCATTTTGTCGGCCGGAAGCACAGCGCCAGTTGGGTTGTTGGGGTTGCAGAGCATAATCAGCTTGGTCTTTTCGGTGATGGCGGCCAGCACGGCTTCCACGCGGTAGGCAAAGGTCTCTTTTTCCAGCGGCGCATCGACGATTTTGGCGCCCAGCGGCAGGGAAATTTTTTGGTAGGCGCTGCTGAAAGTGGGGGATGAGATGATGAGTTCGTCGCCAGGGCCGAGAAAACCGCGCGCCAGCAGCTCCAGTGATTCAAAGCCGCTGCATCCTGTGTAGACTTGTTCTGGGGTCAGGCCGCGGCCGATGACGGCGGCGATGGCCTGTCGAAGCTCAAGGTCGGAAAAATCGGGGTAGGAGGACAGGGTTGGCGCGGCGGCGGCAATGGCCTTGATGACGCGGGGCGAGGGGCCCAAAGGGTTTTCGTTGAGTGAAAGCTGATAAACCGCGTCCAAGCCGTGCTGCTGTCGGATGTCATCCAGCGAAGGGCGGCTGGCTGTCCGCGAATACCCTTGCATGTTGGGATTGAAGGTTAGCTGGCTCATAGTTTTCCTATTGTACTGTGACAAAGTCCGCCGCGAAGGTTTTACCACAGAGGTCACAGAGGGCAGAGAGAAAAACCATTATAGAGAGAACATTCACTCGACAAAGTCCGCCATATTCCGCCACATAGTCCGACAAAGTCCGCCATTTTGTGCCATTTTGGCGCGCCCGTTCAAATCGGTCTCGTGCGGGTCAGCTGCATGGAAACACCTGTTTTGGCTTGGAATCCGAATTTTTCATAGAAGGTCTGCTGCTGTGGCGCGCAATCGAGCATGACCAGTTCGATATGCTCTAATCGTTTCAGCAGTTTCTCCAGCATAAGCGAGGCGATGCCCTGTTTTCGATAGGCGCGGTCGACAACCAGGTCTTCGATCCAGGCGCGGTAGAGGTCATCGGTGACGACCCGCGCGAAGCCAATCAAGCGGTCATCATCCCAAACGCCCAGGGTCAGCTGGCTTTTGTCCAGCATTTGCTGAATATCGAGCGGCGTGCGGCGCTGCGCCCAATCGGTCTGCTGGAAGAGTTTTTGCAGGTCTTCGGGGTTGATGGGTTCGGTGAAGGAATAGATGAATGGCGCGGTCATTTTCGCCCCTTTTCGCACAGCTTGCCATAGAATGATATTTTTATCATACCGCAAAACATACCGCAAAATGGGACGGGCTTGGTTCTTTTTGCGCGGATTTTCCTTATGGTAAAATAAGCCGATGTTCCGCAAAGCCGTCGGGAGGGCGAGGATTGTCGACGCCGCGATGGAGTTCATTCATCCAGTTTTTGTCGGAAACCTATCAGGTGGATGCTGAAGAGCGTCAGTTGATTGCCGAGGAATTGGTGTCGTCGCGCCGCGATTGGCCGTGGGTTGAGCGCGACCGAGCCACCTTTGTCTATGATTCCCCCAGCGCGCACAGCGTGGCCGTCAGCATGGACGTTGTTGAGCGCGATCCGCCTTTTGAATATCTGGTCAAGCTGGAAGACACATCGCTTTGGTATTATCAGCGCATTTTTGACCAGGATGCCCTGCTAGATTATGTTTTCGCTGTGAATGATCCTGGGACGCCGCTGTCGCAGGAGGTGGATTTGGCGCGGCGCATCAGCCAATTCTGGGAAGTCGACAGGCACAATGCCCTGACTATCCAGACCAATCAGATTCAGACCTCTGTTTTGCAGATGCCCAAGGCGCGTCCCTTTGTGGAATGGCAGACGATGCAGGCCGTGCCGCGCGGCCGCGTCTTTCGTCACAGTTTCAGTTCGGCGCAGCTGGGTTTCGCTGAACGGGGGCTTTGGGTCTACACGCCGCCGGACTATGATGGGCATGACCGACGGCTTTATCCCCTGCTGATATTCATGGATGGGCAGTGGGCGCTGGATGTTATGGAGATGCCTTATATCGCTGATGCGCTCATCAAGCATCGCCGCCTGGCGCCAGTGATTATGGCTATGCTGGAGGGGGGTTCGCCGGCCGAGCGCGTCCGCGAATATGTCAGCAATGACCGACATTACGCCATGATCCTGACTGAACTGCTGCCCTTTATGCAGACTGAATACAAGATTGAGCCTGTTCATTTGGGGCTGGGAGGCGTCGGCGAGGGGGCAGTGGCCGCGGCGCACGCCGCCTTGAAAAACCCGGCGATTTTTGCCCATTTGATTATGCTGTCGCCGCCTTTGGGCCGTGGGCCAGCGGCCGAAAATCTGCGGGAATACGCGCGGCGCTTTCGTGATTCACCACTGCTGCCGCGGCGTATTTTTCAGTCGGTCGGCCGTTATGAGCAGAATTCGCGCTTTTATCAGCCGGCGTTGGCCCTGCGCGGCATTTTGGATCAGCGGCGGCGCTATGATGGGCATCTGGCGTACAAATTTGTCGAATTGGGCAGCGGGCATAGTCTGGCGGCCTTCAAGAGCATCATGCCAGAAGCCCTTTCCCATGCTTTTCCCGTTAGCTAGCGCGGCGCGAACGATGGGCATTTTGTATATCGTGCCGACCCCCATCGGCAACCTGGAAGACATAACGCTGCGCGCTTTGCGGATCCTGGGCGAGGTTTCGCTGATCGCCGCCGAAGACACGCGAACTTCAAGGACGCTGACCCGCCACTATAACATCAATACGCCGCTGACCAGCTATCATCAGCACAATCGGCTGACCAAGCTGGAGCCGATCTTCGCGGCTTTGGATTCTGGCGATGTGGCGCTGATTTCTGACGCTGGCACACCGGGCATTTCCGACCCTGGCTATGAGCTTGTCCAGGCGGCGATTGCGCGCGGCATCGACGTCGTCTCTTTGCCTGGGGCCAACGCGGTCACTACAGCGCTGGCCGGCTCGGGCCTGGCGGCGGACAGTTTTCTGTTTGTCGGTTTTCTGCCGCGCAAGACCAAGGCTCTCAAAGCGCGTCTGGCCGAACTTGACTCTTGGCCGGCGACCGTGATCGCCTATGAAAGTCCTTATCGGCTGGCCGAAACGCTGGCGGCGGTCGCTGATGTGATGGGCGGCGGGCGGCGAATCTGCGTGGCGCGGGAGATGAGCAAAAAATTCGAGGAGTTTTATCGGGGGACGGCGCAGGAAGGCTATGATTATTTTGCCGCTGAAAGGCCGCGCGGCGAGGTGACTTTGCTGATTGCCGGCGGCGGTTCGGATGAGGTCTGGCGCGAGGAGGATGTGAGGCGGGCGCTGGATGAGAGGCTGATGGCCGGCGAGTCGCTGTCGAGGGCGGCCAAAGAAGTCGCCAAGCTGGCCGGCTGGAAGAAAAACCGCGTCTATGCGCTGGGCCTGCAAGAAAAATGAAGACTCAATCGGAAGGCATCCCTGAAATATCGACGGCAATGCCATTTTCGCCCAGTTTCGCTTGCAGTTCTGGCCACTGGTCGGCGCGGATGATGCAGGCCATTGGCCCTAGACGTCCCCCCAAGAAACGGCGGTAGGCTGGGATTTCATAGATTCGGTCGAGGGTCTCTTCGGCGCTGGCGCGGAGGATGATGCAGCTTTCGAAGGAGATGGATGTTTTGGGGCCGCCCTGCCAGTTTCGCAGGAGTCGGGCGATGGATGAGGGCAGCGGTTTGTCCTCCAGCTGACGCGAGATGAAGGCGTGGATGTGCTGGGGGCTGATTCCTTGGGCGTCGGCTTGTTGGATGCTTTGGGCGTCAAGTTCATAAACATAGGGGTCGCCGCTTTGCCGCCAGCGGGTGAAACGGGCCAGCTGGAAGCGGTCGAAACGGCTGACGCGGCGCGAGGCCAAGAGGCGGCCGTCGGGGCTGATTTCAATCGGATGAAAGGGTTCTTTAGGCTGCGGCCAATCGGCCATTTGCAGGAAAGCGCGGCCATAAGCGGTCAGTCGGAGGGCGTCGCGGCCGCTGTCGGCCAAGCCCAGCCAGTGCATCGGCCCCAGCAGATAATGCTCAATCAGCGCGCCTTCCACCGCGTCCCAGCTTTCAAAGCCGCGCAGGTATTCATCGCTTTGGCCGCGGATGTACCAGCAGTCATAATCGCCGTCGGGCCGCTGAAAATCGGGGTCGATCTCTTTGATCATATCGATCAGGTCATTGATCGAAATCCAGCCCTGCGCGGGCAGCAGGTCGCTGAACAAAGAAGTAACCGCGCCGCGGGCCGCGACTGGGTCATAGGACCAGCCAGAATCATCGGGATGGAGGTCGGGGATGTGCCACAGGTCGCGGTAATGCCTGCTTTCCAGCCAGGCCTGCGCCAGCCGTTGAATTTGTTCAGCGCGGGAAGCGTTTAGCCAAATGCGCGCTTGGCGGCGGTGGGGATGGGCCTGGCCGTCTTGGGCCGCGATCAGGCCGGCGCTAAGGCCAATCCCCAGCAGAAAAGTCAATCGAGCGACGTCGGGACGCAGCAGATGAGGCTGAATGGCATTTATGGCCGTCTCGTCAAAGCTCATGCCTTCGATAGCCGCGCCGTTCATCTGCAAAAAAGCCAGCAACGTGGTCATGTCGTCGATGATCGAGGTATCGGCCGGCTTTTTATCCTGAACGCTGTCGATGACGGTTAAGGATGGCAGGTCGTCTTCGGGGGCGCCGTCAAGCTGTTCATAGCTGGTTTTATGGAGCGGGAGCGCGTCTATCAAGTCCGGGGGGACGTAGATAAAGCCGATGAGGCCGCCGTCGGCCTTGTCAAAGCCTTCGCCTATGAAACCGCGGTAGTACAGGGATTCGGCGGCGCTTTGCGGCTGCTTGTGCGGACGTTCTTTTTGGATTTGCGCCCGGCCTAATTTGCGGATTTTGCCATAAAATCGCTCAAACTGGCCCAGCTTCATCCGATGTCGCTCGCCGCTGACCAAAAGCTGCACGGCGGCGCGGGCCGAATCGTCCAGTTCATCCCAGACGGACTCGGCGGCCTGGGGATCGAGCATGACCTGCTGGAGGCGCGCGATGATTTCGTCGTTTCGCAGGCTTTTGCTGTCGATGCCCCAAACGTCGGCCAATGCCGGCAGCATGCCAGGGTCATAGCCGCTCAAGGTGGCGAACAGGTTCTTCATCGGATTTTTCCCTTGCCGACAAGCACCTCGTAAATGTCAAAATGAAAGGCGATTTGGGTGTAGTCCTGCACGCCAAAGATGATGCGGGTGGGCGCCTTGCAGGTGAGGCAGTGAAAATCAAGGAAGCCCTGTTCGGAAGACGGGCCGTTTGGCGTGAGGTCGTCAAACACGGCGCGGAATCGGCGGCGCAGGAATGACCGCTCATCGGCCTGATAAAAGCTCCGCCAGCGAAAGCGAATCCGATGGCCGCAGCGAGGGCAGCGATAGACGCAGCTGTTACCGACGCGGCCGCTGAAATCGGGGCCATCCAGCAGTCCGCGCATGACGGCATTCGGCTGATAATGGTCAATGTCCACGTCTGGCAAATCCTTTTCATGGCGCGGCTTATTCTAATCATAGCATATTTTCGCGTCTGGCTTGGGCAAAGAGCGGAAGCGGGTTAAACTAGGCGCAGATTCAAGATAGCAGAAAGGCGGCGATGACGATGGATTATTTGGCGCGGCTGGATGACGTTTTAGAGCAGAGTCAGGCGGATGCAGTGGCTTTTGTCCCTGGCGAAAATATGGTGTATTTCAGCGGTCTGCATTTTCATTTGTCCGAACGGCCCATTGTCGGTCTTTACAGTCGGCAGGGTTTGTCCTTTATCATCCCAGAGCTAGAGGTCGCCAAGCTGGAGGGGCGTCCAGAGCTTGAGCCGCGGCGTTTTGTCTGGACGGATGCGGGCGGTTATGAGGCGGCTTTTCGGGAGGCGGCGCGGGATTTGCGGCTGGCTGACAGGAAGCTGGCGATGGACGGGCAAACTATGCGCCTGTTTGAATGGCTGGCCTTTGAAAACGCTGGTGTTTCGGCGGCGAACAGGATCGATGCTGGTCAGCTGTTTTTGGAGCTTCGGGCGCGGAAATCGCCGCAGGAAGTCGCTCTGATGCGGAAGGCGATTGACATCAGCGAGGCCGCGTTGGAGGCGACGATGGAGTGGGCGCGGCCGGGCCTGACGGAACGACAGATCGCCGACAGGCTCTCGGCTGAAATGCTGGAGCGAGGGGCGCAGGGATTGGCCTTTATGCTGGTCTTGACCGGCGAGAAGAGCGGCCTGCCACATGGCAACACTGGCGAGCGCGTCTGGGGTGAAGATGAGTTTTTGCTGATTGACTTTGGCGCCCGTTTTCAGGATTATCCAGCCGATATTACCCGCACTTTTTGCGCTGGCGAGCCGACTGGGCAGATGCGCGCGATGTATGATGCGGTGTATGAGGCCAACCGCGCCGCCCGCGAATTTGCCCGACCAGGCGCGACCTGCGAGGAGGTCGACCGCGTTGCCCGTCAGGTCATTGAAAAGGCTGGATTCGGCGATTATTTCATTCATCGTCTGGGCCATGGCCTGGGATTGAGCGTCCATGAACTGCCGAATATCGTCGCTGGCAATGATACGCTGCTGCGGCCGGGGATGGTCTTCACGATTGAGCCAGGCGTCTACATTCCACAGGTGGGCGGCGTGCGAATCGAGGACAATGTGGTGGTGACGGATGGTGGCCTGGATGTACTGACTTCGTTCCCGCGCGAACTTTAAGCAGGGCCGCTCGATGCGTCATCCACCGATCACAGCCGAAAACGCGTCTCAACTCCAAGCGATTGGCGTGGCGCGGTTTGGCTGGATTGCCCAAACGCTGTGGTCGCCGCTGGGAGATATGCTGGCGATTGGCGGCGGTGATGGCATCGCGGTTTATGTCCATACTTTCGGCGGGACTCCGACTCATCGGCTGACTGGCCACGGCGGCCCCGTCAAGGGTATCGCATTCAGTCCCAAGACTCCCCTGCTGGCCTCGGTCAGCGCCGATACCATGGTTAAGCTGTGGCGATTGGAAGAGGGCGGCGTTCGGGAACATCTGACGCTGCGCGGCCATCTGGATTCGGTCGAGGCGGCGGCCTTCAGCCCGGATGGGACGATGCTGGCCACTGTCGGCGCCAAGGATGCTCTGCGGCTCTGGGATACCGAGATTGGGAAACAGCTGACGGCGCTTGATGGGCATTCCGATCACCTGGCGGCGGTGACCTTTGGCGGGGATGGGCCTATCATCTTTTCGGCTGGCCGCGGCAAAATCATCCGCCGCTGGAATCTGAAAACGGGCGAAGGAACGGTCGTCGGGCGGCATGATGACTGGGTGCGTCAAATTGTCCTCCAACCGGGAGGGAATCTGTTGGCCTCGGCCAGCCGAGACGCGGCCATTCGCCTCTGGGACGTGCGCCAGGCCAAAAGGCCGCGTCGACTGTCGGGCCATCCTGGCGGCGTGGATGCCTTGACTTTTTCCCCAGATGGCAAACTGCTGGCGAGTGGCGGCCGCGACGGCAAAATCCGCATTTGGGAAGTGGAGTCCGGGCAGGAATTGGCGGCGCTGGATGGACATCATCGGCCGGCGCTGTCATTGAGCTTTCATCCGACCGGCGCGCTGCTGGTCTCTGGGGGCGGCGACAATTGGGTCAAACTTTGGGCGGCCGAATCGGCGCGGTGAATATGGCATCATCGACAGGCGGCCGCTAGAATCATATTCATCACAGCGAGGGGGGTAAAGCGATATGGACAAGCAAGTTCGGCGGCGTCATCTGTGGCAGGCGCGGATGACCTGTGAGATTTTGGGACACATTCTGCAAAATGTTTCGGAGGCGGAGGCGCATGAACTGCGCGATGGGCCGGACGGGTGGTCGATTGTCGAGATTGTCTGTCATCTGCGCGATTTTGATGAGATTTTTTATCGGCGCGCTAAGATGATGCTGGAAGAGGATGAGCCGAAACTGCCTGCCTATGACCATGAGGCGATGGCCATTGAAAGGGCTTATCAGAGTCAGCAGGCGGCGACGGCCTATGATGAACTGAAGGCGTCGCGGCGGCGGTTTGTCGATTTTTTCAAATCTTTGACGGATGACGAGTGGCGGCGCGGCGGCATCCATCCTGAACGCGGCAGCTTCGCGATGACTGACGCTCTCATGCAGGTCGGCTTGCATGACATTGATCATCTGGAGCAGATTACGCGTACGCTGACGGCGGGAAGCGCGGCATGAAAGCGCTGATTGAACGGATTCGGCTGGAAGGCGAGAACCTCGGCGGCGGCATCCTGAAAGTCGACAGCATCATCAATCATCAGCTTGATCCGCAGCTGATGGCGGGCATGGGCAAGGCTTTCGCCGCCAAGTTCGCTGGCATTAAAATCGACCGCATTTTGACGGCGGAGATTTCGGGCATCGCGCCGGCCTTGATGACCGGCATCGAATTGAACGTCCCCGTGGTTTATGCCCGCAAGCGCAAGCCGATTACCATGGCCGGGCCGGTGTTCTTGGAAACGGCGCCAAGCCATACCAAAGGCGGTGAAACGCTGCTGCTGGTCTCGGCTGAATTTTTGCGGGAAGGTGAAAACATTCTGATTATCGACGATTTTCTGGCCACTGGCCTTACGCTGCTGGCCCTGGCGCGGATTGTCGTCAGCGCCAAGGCCAATCTGGTCGGCGTGGGCGTGGTGGTCGAAAAGACCTTCGAGAAAGGCCGCCGCCGTATGCTGGACAAGTATGATGTGCCGATCCATGCCCTGGCCACCATTGCCAACATGGACGACGGCGCGATTTCGCTGCTGGAAGCCTGATGCGCGCTATACCGCAATGACCTGTCCGGTGTCGGCTGACTGCTGGGCGGCCAAGGCGAAACGGAGGACGCCGCGGCCTTCGGCGCCGGTCAGCCGCGGCGGTTCGCCAGCGAAATAAGCGTCCAAAAAATGCCGCGTGGCCCTGATAAAACTGTGTTCCCAGCCGACCGGCATATCAGAAAAGGCGCGCGTTTGGCGGTCTTTGTACATGATGACTGGCGGCGCATCCAGCATTTTGCCGTGGCCGCGCGTGATCCAGATGACACCCTTCGTTCCAGTAAGCTCAACGCGGTCGTCTTGGGCATAGTGCCGCGTATCGAGAATGAGTTCGGGGGAATAGGCCGTTTCCAGCGAGCCGAAGCGATTGTTCGGATATTTCCAGGAGACGATGGCCGGCGCGTCCAGGACAAGGCCGGGCGCCAGTTCAGTCGAGCCTGCCCAGGCGTGAACCTGTTCGGCCAGGCCCATAAAATGCCAGGCCAGAGCGAATTTGTGGTGGCCGTCGTCAAAGAGAAGTGGGCCGCCGCCGCCAGTTTTCGCATTAAAGCGCCAGTCCCAAGCCGCGGCCGGCACCTCCCAAGTTGTTGGGCTTGTCGCGGCATGGCTCTTGAGACGGATGGTCAGCAGGTCGCCAATTTCGCCTTGGTCAATTAGGGCTTTGGCGCGCTGCACTGGCGGGTAAAAGATGAAATTTTCATACACCCGCAGGATGACATCGGCCTTGTCGGCAGCGGCGATCATCTCGTCGGCCTGGGCCACAGTCAAGGCCATCGGCTTCTGCACGGAAATATGTTTGCCGGCGGCGGCCGCATCCAAAGTCGCCTGGCAGTGCAGATGATGGGGCAGCAGAATCTCGACCAGGTCGATATCGTCAAGGGCCAGCAAATCATGCCAGTTGTCGAAGATGGCGCGCGCTGGCACATTCCAGGCCTGGCCGCGCTGACGGGCAAGCTCGATATTGCTGTCGCACACGGCCGCGATGTCGGCGCGGTCTTCATCAAGGTAGGCCAAGGCGTGAAGATCCGAAATTCGGCCGCAGCCGATAAAACCAACCCGCAGTTTGTCCATCCTGCCACTCCATTCCCCTTCGCCTGTTCGTATCATATCAGGTTTTTGAGATCATTGCGGGATGTCATCGGCGCGGGTTGCTGAAAGACGTTATAATTATCATCAGACGTTCCGAATCGGTCTGCATTAAGACGCATGAATTGGCGGATTCATCTCACCAAACAGTCCATCCGCGACGCGCAGATTTTGTCGGGCCAATGGCCTTTGCTGGCTGTGTGGCCGCAGGTCGACCGCGTTGAATTCTATGATTTGGCATATGGCGCTTGGCATGGCTGCCGTCAAATTGAGGAGCCGCCGCCGAATAACGATTATATGGGCGAGGAATGGCGGCTTTTTTTGGCCAGTCTGGTCGATCTGAAGGGGGGCGCTTGTTTGCCGGTCGTCTCGGCGCGGCAGACAATGATTTACAGCATCGACAAGGGTCGGGCCAACCTCTTTCGCGAGCCGGACAATCGGCTGATTTTTCGCCAGGATGATCAGCTTTATGCGCTTGACATTGAGCCGAGCCGTCTGGCCGCCGTCGATTTGGACCGTTCGCTGGGGCTGGTCGCCGCGTTGGACGTCGAGGGGCGGCTGTGTCTTTATCGGCAAGGGATTCTGCGCGGGGCGTTTGATATGGGCCTGCGAATTGACCCTCTGCGGACGCGCAGCGTGGCGATTTCGCATGGCGGCCGGCTGATCCTGCTGACTGATGGCCGGCAGATTGTCATGGCCAACACCAGCGGCGCGGTGATGAGACGGCTGGAGGTTCATTACGACATTCGGCAAATCGCCTGCTCGCCGGCTGGTGACATCATCGCTGCCAGCGACAATGAGGACGGGCTGATACGGGTCTACAGCGGGGCTGATCTGGCGCTTAGTCATCAGCGTTTCGCCCAGGATTTGATCGCCGAGGCCCAGCAGATTCAGCTAATGGCCGATCTGCCGCCGGTCTCTGCGGCGGTCAATGCGCTGGTCGCTGGTCACCGCGGCGCCGTTGGGTTTGCCATGTCGGGCGTGATTTGCGTGACGAACGTCAATCAGATGGCGCGGCTGCCGCAGGTCTCATCCCTGTAGGAGTGGTAAATTCGCTCGCCATAAACCGCGGCAAAGACTTTTTACCACAGAGGACACAGAGGGCAGAGAGAAAAGCGGTCAGGAAATGCGCGGCGGCGTTTTGCCGTTACGGATTTAGAAAATCCCATAACCCCCTTTTACCATTCCTCCCTGTTTTAGATGTGTCAAAATTTGGCTGACAATGATATAATTAAGCTGAATGTGTTCGGATTGGACATGCGAAGGCGAGGGACATCTTGAACCATCAAACCGACGCCCACTCGATGAAACTGCTTGATATTCCGCTGATGCTGCGGCTCAAGCAGAACGCCATTGTCCTGCACAGCGAACTGGGCCTGACGGAGGATGCGCGCGGCCAGAACAGCGCGCGGCTTTCCAGCATCGTTTTTCCGCGCGGGCTGCATACCCTGCTGGCCCATGTGGCTGGCAAGGACGCCGTCGGGCAGTTTCGCTATCGCCAGGATGACGTCAACGCGCATATCGTTTATCTGGCGCCGACGCTGGAAGATGATGAAGATGATGACATTTGGCTGTGCATGCTGGATGCCATGGCCGAACAGGCCGGCAAGAATGGCGCCCAAACCCTGGTGGCCGAAGTCGAATTGAGTCATCGCCTGTTCGAGACGATGCGCCGCGCTGGCTATGCTGTCTACAGCCGTCAGGTGATTTGGCGGCATGATCCCATTGATGACGAGATGCAAAGGCCCGCTCTGAAGGTCACAGCGGAAACCAATGACGATCAGACTGGCATCGCGGCGCTGCTGGGCTGCACTATCCCGCGTATTTTGCAGACGGTCATGGGCCCCTCGACTGATATGGACGGGCTGGTCTATCGCAAAAATGGTCGCATTGAAGCCTATATCGCCTATTCTGAAGGCAAGTACGGCGTCTATCTGATGCCCTATCTGCATCCCGAAGTGCTGGGCGAAGCGGCCGATATTGCCGCCGCGGCTATGCTGGCCATCGCGCGCAGCCGCAAGGCGCCGATTTATGTAAGCGTGCGCGGCTATCAGGGCTGGCTGGAGAATGCTATGCTCAATCTGGGCTTTGCACCTTGGCTGGAGCAGGCGGTCATGGTCAAACATCTGACGGCTGGGGTTCGTCAAACCTCTTTTGCGCGGGTCGGATTTGGCAGTGGAAGACGGCGCGAGCCAGCGGCCACTCTGCGAATCGCCCCCATCAACGATAAGCGAAAGGATGCCGGACAGCTGCATGGACAAACGAATAACTGACGATTTTGATGTACTCCGCATTGTGCTGCCGCCCCGCGTCCGCAGCGCGATTGATGAGTATGGCGATACCAGCCAACTGCTGGAAGTGGTGCTTGATTTGGGGCGAATCCCGACGGCGCGCTATGTTGACCGAGAATATGAGCTTTCTGACGGCGAGGTCACCGAGGGCGATCTGCGTCAGATTGTGGATGCGCTGGGTGAATTTGACGATGACAACCGCGCTGGCATTGAACGTTCTTTGCATCGCATTTCGGCTATTCGCAATCGGCGCGGCAAAATCGTCGGCCTGACTGCGCGGATTGGGCGCGCTGTTTATGGCACTATCGACATTATTGCCGATTTGATTGAATCCGGCCAGAGCGTCCTGATTGTCGGGCCGCCAGGGGTGGGCAAAACGACTTTGCTGCGGGAAGCGGCCCGCGTTCGCGCTAAACGGCGGCGGGTGGTGATCGTCGATACGTCCAATGAAATCGGCGGCGACGGCGATATTCCGCATGAGGCCGTTGGCAAGGCGCGGCGCATGCAGGTCTCACAGCCCGACCGACAGCACGAGGTGATGATTGAAGCCGTTGAAAATCATAATCCGCAAGTCATTGTGATTGATGAAATTGGACGTGAACTGGAAGCGCAGGCGGCCCGCACTATTGCCGAGCGCGGCGTTCAGCTGATTGGGACGGCCCACGGCAATTCGCTGGAAAATCTGATGCTGAATCCAACCCTTTCTGATTTGATTGGCGGGATCGAGTCGGTGACTTTGTCTGATGACGAGGCGCGGCGGCGCGGCACGCAAAAGGTGGTATTGGAGCGGCGGACGGCGCCAACCTTTGATGTGATGATCGAAATTCAGGCGCGCGACCGATTGGTGGTGCATGCTGACGTGGCGGCGGCGGTGGATGCTATGTTAAGGAATCGGCCCTTGGCGGCTGAACTGCGCGAGCGCGATGAGCAGGGACTCATTCATGTTGGCGAGTATGTGCCGGAATCGGATTCGCGTTCGGCGCCGGCGCGGGATGCGGCCTGGCAAAATCAGCGCGGCGGCCCTGATGTCAGCGCCCGCGTTGTGCGCGGCAACCGCGTCAATGGCAAACCCCAAACGCAGGATGATGCCGTCCAGATGCAGCTGGAGCCAATCAAGGTTTATGCTTATGGGGTGGCGCGGAATCGGCTGGAGCAGGCGGCGCGGCGGTTGGCTGTTCCGCTTGTTTTGACGGATGATTTGGCGCAGACGGCGGCGATTGTCACCTTGAAATCCCATTATCGGCGGCGGCCGCGGCTGATAAGCGACGGCGAAAAGCGGGGGATGGCGATTTATGTGCTGCGGGCGAACACGGTAACGCAGATGGAGAATTTTCTGGTGGATCTGTTTCGGCTTGATGGCCGGCAGGGCGCGAACACCTTTGGCGAGGCTATGCTGGAGGCCGAACGGGCCATCAATCGCATCCGCGCCGGCGAGGATTATATCGACCTCAAGCCACAGATTTCGCAGATTCGCAAGCGTCAGCATCAGCTGGCCAGTCAATCGCGCTTGGCTTCAACCAGCGCTGGGACAGAGCCGCGCCGTTATGTGACCATTTACCGCGACGCCAAATGAAACGGAATAGGCAAGGGAAAGAGTCCTATGTTAGATGCGCCCGTCCGCACTGTTTTTGATGTCCTTACTGATTTTCTGGCTTCGCAGCCGACGGCAGAAGAACTCATCGCGTATCATTTGCCAGACGGCCTTCAAGCGCGGGTTGATGCGCTGGTAGAGCGAAATGGCGAGGGCCAGCTGACATTTGATGAACAGCGGGAATTGTTTGATTTTATCCGCGCCGATCAAATGATGGCGATGCTGAAGACAAAGACCAAACTTAGACTTCGGAATGAGAGCCAGTGACGGTCGCGGCAAAACAAGTCCGCGCGGTTCGCGAATTGACAGTCGACTGGCAAAATTTCAGATTGATCATATTATTCCGATCAAGCACGATGGCAAAGATACAATCGATAATCTTTGTCTGGCGTGTTTGGAATGCAATAGTTATAAGGGGCCCAATGTTGCCGCCCTTGATCCCTTAACACACGATGCGACCAAACTTTACGACCCCCGTCAACAGGAATGGGACGATCATTTTAAGATCAATCCAGATGCTACACTGTCTGGTTTAACACCTGAAGGCCGTACAACGATTCGCGTGCTGCGAATTAACGATGAGGAACGTGTAAAACAGCGCTTGAGCGAGTTAATGCTGGGGGACTATCCCTGTACAAAAGACTAATATGAAGCATTTATCCATAATAATATGTTATGATACTATTGTTGCTCTTCTCATTTTCAAGAGTGCGGTACTAAAGTCGCTTGTCGCGAGTCGACCTTGCTGATGAACATTGAAAGGCAAACGATGCTCAAGCCCGCGCCTATCCGCACCGATGACAGCAACGGCTTCGCCAGCGACACAATGAAACGGCGCATCCCGGCCATCATCGACGAAACCATCCAGCTGAATCCAGATTATCCGCCTAGTATCCGCGCGCGGCTGGAAAATCTGCGCGGTGATGTCGCCAATGGGGAAGCGATAACTCCTCTTGATATCGAAACGACGGCCGATTATCAGGCCTGGCTGTTGGCTTTGCGGGCCCAGCAGGCCAACGCGGCCGGTGATTTGACTTGGCACAATGCCGAATGGTTTTTTGCCGAAACCTATGTTTATCGCCAACTGATAGAGGCTGTGCGCTGGCATGAAAACGGGCGCGATCCTTTCCTGCCCAAAAAGCAGACCGAACTCGACAGCGACGCGCTCTGGAATCTGCTGGAACGCGCTTTGCGGCCGTGGCCGACGGCGGAAGAGACGTTAATGTCCCTTTTGGCCTTTGATTTGTGGGCGAACCGCATCGATTTGAGTTACGCGGCCTCAACGGCGCGGGGAACGGCCATCGCTCCTGATGATCTGCTGGTCGATCAGCGCGCGCCGCTGCTGGATTATCTCCATGGATCAGCCAGCCAAAGCGAAAGTCTCCAAGGCGAAGGCGCGGTCTATATCGTGGTCGACAACGCTGGCTCTGAACTGGCGATGGATCTGGCGCTGGCCGACGGGCTGCTGCGTTATGTGACGGCGCGCGTCGTCCTCTGTCTCAAAGCCCATCCGACCTTTGTCAGCGATGCCATGCCTGTCGACGTCTGGATGATGCTGGACGCGATGAAGAAACGGAGTCAAGCGAGTCGTCAACTGGCGCGGCGACTGACCGCGGCCTGGAATGCTGAACGGCTGCGCTTTGTGCCGCACCTGTTTTGGAACAGCAGCGCCTTTTTGTGGGATCTGCCGCCGGCCTGGCGCGGTCTGCTGAATGCGGCCCGTCTGCTGATTGTCAAGGGCGACGCCAATTATCGACGGGCCGTAGGCGATGGCCTGTGGGCGGCGAATACACCCTTTGCCGATGTTCTGGGTTATCTTGACGCGCCTGTCTTGTGCCTGCGAACGCTCAAAAGCGATCCGATTGTGGGACTGCCAACCCCCGAAACCGCCGTCCAGCTTGACCTGGCCGATGCCAGCTGGCGCACCAATGGCAAACGCGGGCTGATTCAGTTTAAGCCGCGAACGTCAAACAGCCAACAGGTCACAGTGCGCGGATAATCGCTTTCCAGCCAAGCCATGACCTTGTGGGGAACAAGCCGATAGCGAATGGCGCGGTCGGTGTCTGTTTCGGTCGACGGGTCATAAGGCGGGTACTTTTGGGCATAGGCGCGGTCGATTTTCGCCTTGAGTTCAGCCGATTCCTTAACTTCGACCAGAACGCCCTCAAAGATAACCGTTTCGTCGCCGCTCTCCAGATGGACGACGGCATGAGGGCTGTGTTTGATGTTGCGGGCTTTCACCGAATCCCGGTCGGTGCCGAAATACCATGCGCCGTCCAGCCAAAGGCCCCACACCGGCGCGGCGTGGGGATGGCCATTGGGGCGGCTGGTGCAAAGCCAGTAATTTCGCGCGGTTTTCATCTGGCGGCTTGCCCAATCCCAAGTGAGCATGCCGGCCGTCTGATGCGGAAAGACGCCGTATTCGGGCCGGTTGGGGCGGATACGTTTGGCGTTGGCCGGCTGACGCATCATCCCCCTGGCTTATCTGCTCATCGGCATGATGACATGGATGAAGTCCTCGCGGTCTTCGGGGCGCAGCACGCCAGGATTCTCGGGCCCGTTGCTTTGGAAGACGACCCGATCCTCTTTGATGACCCGCAAAACATCGATCAGATATTTGATATTGAACGAAATATCAAGCGGCTCGCCCTCGGCCGACGCGTCAAGCATACCCTCGCTGTCGCCGCGTTCGGCGCTTTTGCCGATAATCAGCACCTCGGCTGGGTCGCCAGGTTTGGCGGATGGCTTGACATGCAGGTTGGCGCTGTTGGCATTGTCGCGGGCGAAGATCTCGGCGCGCTGGCAGACAATCAGCAGGTCGCTGGTGTACATCACGGTTGAGGTGATGTAGGAGCGCGGGATGATGGAGGCGAAATCGGGGAAGCGGCCTTCTAGCAGCTGCGATGAGACCAGGATGTTGGGCATAAAGAAGGTGACGCTGTTGCGCTGGGTGGGCAGGGAGATGCCGACTTCTTGGTCTTCTTCGATAATGCGGGAGACTTCGGTCATCGTCCGCGCTGGGGCGACCATATCCCGCTTTTCGCTGAAGTTCCTCTCGATGCTGGCGGTGCGGACAGCCAAGCGATAGCCATCAGCGGCGGCCATGGTCATCACCTGCTTTTCCAGCAGTATGTAGACTCCGGTCAGAATGGGGCGATTCTGCTCTTGGGCGGCGGCGAAGTCGGTTTGGCGGATCATCTCGCGCAGGGTTTGGCCTTCCAAATGAATCACGGGCTCTTCGTTGTGGTTGATGGGCGGGAACTCATCGGCGTCAATGCCGCGGATGTTTGAGTTTTGGACGCCGCAGCGCATGTGCATGGTATGGGTGGCGGCATCCAGGCGGAAATCAACCCGCTCTCTGGAGAGGTTGTTGACCAATTCGGTCAAGGTTTTGGCGGGCAGAGTGATGCTGCCGGGCTGCTCCACTTTGGCGCCAATCCACATGGTGATGCTCAATTCCAAGTTGGTCGCTGAAAGTTTTAGGCGCGAGTCCTCGGTTTCGAGCAGGACGTTCGCCAGCACCGGCAGCTGCGGACTGCTATCGACTGCTCTGGTGACGACGCTTAGGCTTTTGGCCAGATTTTCTTGCAAAACGCTGACAATCATAGTACACCTCATATTCATGCAGGATAAGCAACCACATTATATCCCAAGTTAAGCTGATTTCCCATTGCCTTTTCGATACAGTATTGAAGTCGATTGACATTCTGATTTATTTTACCATAAAGGGCGCAGAGGGCAAAAGGCTGAAAGGCGAATTATAGAGGCCATTCACCGCGACAAAATCCGACAAAATCCGCCATTTTGCGTCATAAACTTTTTTACCACAGAGGACACAGAGGAAGGGAGAAGAGCGATCAGGAAGCACGCCGCGGCGTTTTACCATTCCCAATCTCTGTGGAGTATCCATGACATTCACCGCGCCATAGTCCGACAAAATCCGCCATTTTCCGCCACGCCCTGTCGCTGATTTTGTGCGCGTTTTAGGCTCGAAAGCAAAACTTTTTCGCGCATAAAGCGATTTCCCGCGTTTTGGTTTTTGGGCGCGGCTGGCTTGGCGATCCGATTATTCTTCAGGGGCGGCGCGGCTGAGGTCTTCGTCTGAAATTTCGATGGTTTCGGCCGATTCGTCGATGGTTTCCACGCGGACGATCTCGATCTTCAGTCGAATGGCCAGGGCGGCCAGCACGCCAAGCGCGGCCAAAATCGGGTTGATGATGACCGCGGCGCCTCCGACTGCGGCCGCCGGCGTCAGTGGCACATCAAGCAGGGTCTCGCGGCTGGCATTGCGGATAATCAGACGGCGGACGTTGCCGGCTTTGATCAGGCTTTTGACGCGTTCGATCAGTTCGCCGCCGACGGCTTCAATCTCTTCAGACCAATAGCGTTCCTGGCCGTCTTTCTTTGGCTGCTGGCTCATGGTTTCCTCCTCGCTGTGCGCGCCTTCTGACTCTTTTACGTTTTTCATGCGGCTGCCGTTGCATCGTTCCGCAAAATATCCGCGGTTTAGGCTATTTGAGAAGATCATACAGCAAATTTTTCCAGCGCCGCGCATCCAGCTGCCAGCAGATCAGCGGCTTGACTTGATGATGAAGGACTTGACGCCAGACATCGGCATTGCGGCGGTCGTCGGCTAAGTTGAGTTTGTCGACGACGGTCATGCCCCGCGTGAGTTCGCTGTGGCATTCAATGTCGACGTAATGGCGGTCTTTGATGGTGCATATCGAGGGATCGATGGCGACGGCCATGGCCACGCCATCGGGCAGGGAGATGCCAATTTCGCCTGTTTGCACTTCATAGCCGCGCATGCCCTTGCGATTGCAGTCGATGGTGAAATCGGCATAGGCTGTATTCAAGCGGCGAATGTCCTCGATGTCGGCCAGCGACAGCGCAAAGTCGCCTTGACTGAATTCCCAGCCGACCATTTCCAGCGGCAGTTTGGAGCGGAAGACGATCTGCGCGGCTTCGGGGTCGCACCAGATATTGTACTCGGCGGCGGGGGTCACATTGCCGTTGGTGCAAGCGGCGCCGCCCATGACAATGCAGCGCGATACCTGCGAGATGATGTCCGGGGCCTGGCGGATGGCCAAGGCCAGATTGGTCAGGGGGCCCAAGGTGACGATGACGATGCCGGGGGTCTGCCGCGCGATGTCGATGATGGCTTCGACTGCATGTCCGGTCTGCGCTTGAACTGACTGCGGCGCGAAACGATCCCCCCAATCACCTAGGCCGTCGGCGCCGTGAAACCAATCGGCCGATGCGAATTCGCGGATGAGCGGCCGGCCGGCGCCAGCATAAACTGGAACATCACTGCCGCATAATTCGGTAAAAAAGCGCGCGTTTTTGAGGCCCTGCTCCAGCGGCACATTGCCAGCGACGACGGTGATCGCCTGGACATCGACGTCAGCATGGCGCAGGGCCATCAGGACAGCGACGGCGTCATCCGATCCAGCGTCCGTGTCGATCAGGAAAGGGCGCGGCATGGGGCGGCCTCCTATACTGTCAGGCGGTCGACGGCCGTCTTCAGGCGATTGAGTCCATCGGCCAGCACAGACCGCGGACAGCCAAAATTCAAGCGGATAAAACCCTCGCCGGCGCGGCCAAAGAATGTGCCGGGCGTGGGCGCGATCTTGGCGGCGGAGGCGCAGAAGTCCTGTATATCTCCGTCAATCGGCAGGGCGCGCATGTCCATCCAAAGCAGATAAGTTGAGTGGGGAATGGTGGTTTTGATTTGTGGAATACGCTGGCGCAGGAAGTCTATCGCATAGTCGCGGTTGTCCTTGAGATAAATGAGAAGCTGCTTGAGCCAGTCATCGCCGCCGATGTACGCGCCATAAGCCGCTTCGTAGCCCATGATGTTGACGTGAGCGCTGATGCTTTGCAGGGAGGCCTGCAGGGTTTGGCGAATTTCCTGATTTTGGGCGATCAGCGCTGAACAGGCCATCCCCGCCAGATTGAAGGTTTTGCTGGGGGCAATCATGGTGATGGTGTTCTGCGCCAGTTCGTCCGATAGAGTGGCGATGGGGATGTGGCGGCCTTCCAGGATTAAATCGGAATGAATTTCGTCAGCGACAATCAAGACTTTGTGCTTCAGGCAGATTTCCCCAAGGCGCTCAAGCTCTTGGCGCGAATAGAGAAAACCGGCTGGATTTTGCGGGCTGCATTGCAGATGAATAGAGGTCTGGTCTTGACGGGCGGCGGCCTCTAATTCGTCGAAGTCGGTTTCATAATGGAAGCTGTGGGCATCATCGGCGGCATAGCGCATATCGACCTGACGGATGAATTTTTGACTGCCGCTGGCCGCCTTGAAGAAGGAGCCGTAGACTGGGGTTTCAATCAAGACGCCGTCGCCAGGCTGGCCAAACGCGCGGCAAACCGCGCAAAGCGCCAGAACCATCCCCGGCGAAAAGAGGACGTCATCGGGCGAAATTTGCCAATCATAGAGACTGTGCATGCGCGCGGCGACGGCTTCTTTCAGCTTGGGCGGGTCAAAGGTATAGCCAAAGACGCCGTGCTTGGCGCGTTCGATCATGGCCTGGATGGCCGAGGGCGGCGAGCGAAAATCCATATCCGCGACCCACATCGGCAGACAGTCGTCATCCACTGCCCCCCATTTGGCGCTGCTGTGTCGGCGGCGGTCGATGATTTCATCAAAATTGTACTCGGTCATCGTTCAGCTTTCCAAAGGTCAGGTTCAATAAACTGGATTGGAACTATAACCGATGGCGGGGCATTTTCGCAGGTCGGCTGTGTTATTTTCAGTATGCGCCTCTTCGCGTCAGCGGCCGTTTGAGCCGGCCAGGTTATTGAGGAACTTCTCGTTGGTGTCATAGAGGCGGAAGTTCTGCAAAAGCTGCTCGGTGGCGCCGGTAATGCCTTCGGGCTGTTCGGCCAGGTGCGACCACATACGGCGCATGGTATAAACGCGGCGAAGCACATCGGGCCCCAGCAGCAGTTCCTCGCGGCGGGTAGATGACTGCTCGATATCAAAGGCGGGGAAGACGCGGCGCTCCTGCAATTTGCGGCTAAGGTGCAGTTCCATGTTGCCGGTGCCTTTGAATTCTTCATAAATCACATCGTCCATTTTGCTGCCGGTATTGACTAGGCAGGTGGCGACGATGGTCAGACTGCCGCCCTCTTCGACGTTGCGCGCCGCGCCAAACACGCGTTTTGGCGGATGGATGGCCGAGGGGTCGAGGCCGCCGGAAAGCGTGCGGCCGCTGGTGGGGACAACTAAATTGTAGGCGCGCGCCAGGCGGGTAATGCTATCGAGCATGATGACGACATCGCGCTTGACTTCGACCAGGCGTTTGGCGCGTTCGAGGGCCATTTCGGCCACGCGGACGTGATGGCGCACTGGGTCATCAAAGGTAGAGGCGATGACTTCGGCATCCACTGAACGATCCATGTCGGTGACTTCTTCGGGGCGTTCGCCAATCAGGGCCATCATCAGATGCACTTCGGGATAGTTGGCGCTGACGGCGTTGGCGATGTCTTTGAGGATGGTCGTCTTGCCGGCTTTGGGGGGTGATACGATTAGGCCGCGCTGGCCGAAGCCAATCGGTGAAATCAAGTTGAGCATGCGCGTTGACATGATGTGCGGCGCTGTTTCCAGATTGAAGCGCACTTCGGGGAAGATGGGCGTCAGGCGGTCGAAGTTGGCGCGGTGCCTAAGGTCGCGCGGGTTCAGGCCGTTCACAGCGTCCACGCGCAATAAGCCGAAATAGCGTTCGGTGCCTTTGGGTGGTCGGACCTGGCCGATAACCATGTCGCCTGTGCGGAGGTTGAACATCTCGATCTGCTTCTGGCCGACATAAATGTCGTTTTTGCCGGGCAGATAGCCTTCGGCGCGCAAGAAGCCGATGCCGTCGTCGACCACTTCCAGCACGCCGCCGCGCAGTTCATTTCCTTTGCGAACGGCTTCCTGACGGAGCAGGCCGATGATGAGATCCTGCTTTTTGAGACGGCTGAAACGCGGCACATTGTGGTCGCGCGCCATTGTCCGCAGTTCGGGCAGGGTTTTTGTTTCGAGTTTGGTGATATTCATTTGGATTTGTCCTGGAATAGTCTGGGGCGGCCGCGGCCATGATGCAACGCGGCCTTCTGTTATGGGATGCTCTGGGCTGCGATTTCCTGATGATTCACTGGGAAAATACGCACTGATTCTGCGTCAAGGGAGGTGTTTGACATGCTGCGTTCATCTTGTTTGGCAGGCCAAATAATGGTGGAAAAGTGACTTTCGAGTTGAGTATAGCATAGTATCTGACGGCGGTCAAATGGCAATTCTTACCTTTTTACGGATTTTTTAGATTTAGGGCCTCTGCCGTTTGACAGAAGCCCTTTCCGATTATCAAAACGCTATTAGCCGTCAAGGTCGACGTGCAGTTCGTTGGCCTCTTCGTTGAGTTCGGCCAGGGCGTCGGCCACGGCCGCGTCGCCATTGACCACTTCGGCAATGGTGTCGGGGACGATGCCGCGGACGGCGCTGTAGCTGGGCAGGCCAGGCGATGAGTAGACGCTGACGGTTTCGTCGGTCAGGATGCCCTGCACTTCGATAAAGCGTTCGTAGGGCATGCGCGGCTCTGTGAAGTCGTCGGCGGTGACCTCAATGTCGGCGCGGATGCTGAAATAGCCAGTCGATCCTGACCAAGCCAGCTGCGCTTCGGGCCCGGCCAGGTACTTGACAAAGAGCCAAGTCGCCAGTTCCTGTTCGGGGGCCGCTGTCAAGATGACCTGGCTGGGAACGAATAGCTGGACGGTTTCCCCGATGCCGTCGGCGCCTGGGAAGGCTGTGACGACCCATTCATCGGTCATTTCGGCTGTGGCGGCGTCCCAGGTGACAAAGGGGATGCCGGCCGAACTGCCGGCGGCGAAGGGTGTGATGCCGCGCGAAAAATCACCGGTGTTTTGGTAACGTTCGGCAAAGAGGTAGGCGCAGTCGTTTTCCAGCATGCGGGTGAACATCTCCAGGGCGGCGGCGACGGCCTCGGATTCAAAAATGTATTCGCCGCTTTCGGCGTCAAAGATAGCGCCGCCATGGGCCGCGACGAAGCTCTCGAAATGGGATGTTCCCGTGTCCAATGGGTAGCCCTGATAGTCATCGCTGGCGCCGGCCGCGCAGGAGATGGCCTCGAATTCGGCCAGGGTGGCCGGCACGCGGCGTTCAAAGCCCAGCGCTTCGACAATATCGAGATTGGTATAAAAGACGTTCAGTGAATTCTGATTGGCCCAGGCGACGCGCATGCCGTCAAAGGGCGCGAAACCGAGTTTGTTGACGTCCAGCAGATTGAAATTGAGATTGCCCTGCTCATCGGCCGAGATGCCCCACTGCGGGTCATTGAGCAGGCTATCGATATCGACCACCAGGCCTTCGTTCGCCCAGCCAGCGGCGGCATTGGCGTAGGCGGCTACCAGATTGGGCAGTTCGCCTGATAAAATGGCGGTGTTCATCAAGTCTTCAATGGTGCCGTAATGGCCTTGATGAAGCGCTTCGACGGTGATGCCGTGGTCATTGCTGCTGTTGAAATCGGCAATGAGGGCGGACATGGTGAGGTCTTGGGTGCTGTCTTCGGAATACTGATGCCAGTAGACGACGGTTTGACCGCTGGGGTCGACGCCTTCGTACATACTGTCCTGCGCCTGAACCAGGCTTAGGCCCAGCAGGAAGAGCAGCGCGATGCAAAAAAATCCTTTCTTCATGGTGGCAGTTCTCCTCTGTTGATTATGCGATCATGCGAACTGACCGAAGCCACACCCCCTCCTGCGGCTTGCTGGTCGATGGACTGTCATCGCACTTTGAGATGATGATGTACGATGGAGGGTTCATATCGCTAGCCTCGGATGCCGGTTTGGGCGATGCCTTCGGTGAATTGTTTTTGCGCCACAAAATACAGCATCAGAATGGGAATGACGGTGATGACGGAGGCCGCCATTTGCAGATTCAGGTCGCCGGGCGTGTCGGCTGTGACGAAATTGGACAGGCCGACGGCGATTGGCCGCCAGTCGTCATTGACGGTTACCAGCAGCGGCCACATAAGCGCGTTCCATGAGCCGATGAAGCCCAGGGTGATGATGGTCATAATGGGCGCTTTTGACAAGGGTAAAACGACGCTTCGCAGGAAACGCAGGTGTCCGGCGCCGTCGATGCGGGCGGCGTCCCACAGGTCTTCGGGGATTTGGATGAAAAACTGGCGCAGCAGAAAGATGTTGAACACGGAGGCGAAAAAGGGAATGGTCAGCGCTGGCCAATTGTTGAACCAGGCGCCGGCGGGGCCGAACAGGCTTTCGCTCAAACGGCCCAGCCAAATGACAGTCAGCAGGTGTGGGATCAGCATAACGATGCCCGGGATCATCATGGTCGACAAAAAGACGGCAAAGATCACATTGCGGCCGACGAAGTTCATCCGCGCAAAGGCATAGGCCGCTGGGATGCACACCAGCAGAGAGCCGCCTACCGTGATAAAGGTAATCCGCAGGCTGTTCCACAGATAGCCAGAGACGCTGACTGACTGCAAGCCGCCGGTGGTCGGATCGGTTAATACTTCGATATCGAGAAAATTGGCGCGGCGCAAGGCTGTCGCGTAATTTTCCCAGAGCAGATTTTCGGGGAAGAGCCGCGCCAGGCTGACTTCGCTGACTGTCATAAACGACGCGCTGATCATCCAAAGGAAGGGGCCCAAGGCGATGATGACGCCGCCGAACAGAACCGCGTAGATGCCGATTCGACTCCAGTTGATGCGGGCGTCTGGGCGTTCAATCGCCGCTGACTGCGCTTTAGCCATAAAACACCCGCCTTCCCAGCACGCGGTTTTGGAACAGGGTCAGGAAAAGTATCATGGCGAAGAGGACAAAAGCCATTGACGAGGCATAGCCGTAGCGATTGCTGTTTTGCAGTTCGTCGAAGATATAGACGCTGGCGGTGTTGACTTTGCTGCCCACCGCGCCTGTCCGCAGGATCCAGATTTGCGTAAAGGCTTGGAAGGTGCCGATGATCGCCACCAGGGACAAGAAGAAGATGGTCGGGGAAAGCAGGGGCAGGGTGATGTGGCGGAAGATGCGCCAGCCGGCCGCGCCGTCGATGCGCGCCGCTTCATACAGTTCGCCGGGGATATTGCCTAGGCCGGCGAGGAAGATGACGGCGTCGTAGCCGATGTAGGTCCAGGTCGAATAGATCATGATGACGATGAGGGCCAGGGCTGGGCCCGCCAAAAATTCGGGCAGGCCGAGCAGTTCGCCTATGGATGACCGCTCCAGGATCCAGCGCTGCGGCTCGATGCCTAGGGTGGCGATGATGCGGTTGGCTGGGGAGTGTTCGCCGGCGTTAAAGAGGATGCGAAAGACTATTGAAGTGGCGACAAAGGGCGTGATGTAGGGGATAAAATAGACCATGCGGAAGAAGGCGCGGAAGCGGATCGGCTGGAACAGGAAATAGGCTAGAATCAAGCCGATAAAAAGCTGGACAGGCACGGTGCCGACGGCGTACATGACCGTCACCCAGAAGCCTTGCAGCAGGTCGTCGTCGGCCGCCGCGAGGGCCGCCGGCAGTTCGGCCATCAGCAGGTAGCCGCCGATGGCCAGGGTCAGTCCGCCCAGCAGGGCCAGGGCAAAGCGCCGATTGTCATGGCTTTTGAGGCCGCGCTGGAAGATGCGCCAGCCGATGACGATGAGCGCCAGGCCGCCGGTGATAAAGACAAGCTGTGACCAAATCGGCAGTGATTCACCTGATTCGCGGGCTTGGGCGATGGCCGTCTGTGTTTCGGCAAGCATAAGCTGAAGCAGGAAAAAGGCCCCCAAGGCCAAAATAACCGCCAGGCCGCTCCAGGCTGTGACGCCGGCGGTGTGTTTGGAGCGGAAACGCCAGGTCAGCAGGGCGTTGAGAGCCAGCGCGGCCAGCCAGGCCAGCAGCATCAGATTGCCGGCGGCCAGGACGTCGGGGCTGGCAAAACTCTCGCCCAGTTTTTCCATGAACAGCGTCAGCGAGGTGTTTTGGCCGCGCACCTGCCGCGGGATGTCCATGATGATGGGGATGAGCTTGAAGAACCAGTCGATGGTCAGCAGGGCCGTGAAGCCGAGCGCGCCGCCGCCGAAGATGTGAAGATAATCGGCCCGATCAGATTGGCGCAGGACGGTCAGCAGACGTTTGGCCGCCAGCCAAGCCGCCGCCAAGGCCAGCAGCGCCAGCCAAAAGAACAGGATATAGCCCAGATTGCCCAGCGCTTTTTCGTAATTGGCCAGTCCAACGTATCGGTCGGGGAAGCGGCGCCAGCGATGCAGACTGACGAAAAAAGCGAAGGCGACCGGGAAGAGCCCAAAAAGCAGAATCAGCAGGCCGGCCGGCGCTAAAAAGGCATAAGCCGTCAGGTTTTCAAGGACAGTTCTGCCCAGTCGAGTCTGGAAGAAACCTATCCTTAAATGTTTGGACGCGCGTCGATTCGCCATCCGCTTTTCTATCGACTCATCCGACCAGAATCGTTATCATTCTGATGATGAACATCTTTATGATAACATTATATCCGATTATGTGATATTGAGCAGGGATTTGGCCTTGAGGGAAGGCGGGCTGTGGCGCGAATTTATGTCATCGGGGCGCTGGTCTTCGATATGATCTTTGAAGTACCGGACTGGGTGATGCCCAACCGCGCTGTTCATGCTTCGCGGGTTACGCTGTCGGCGGGCGGCAAGGCTTTGAATCAGGCGGCGGCGGCTTGTTTGCTGGGCGCGGATGTCAAGCTGGTCGGCTGTGTGGGGGATGATGTTTTTGGCGCGGAACTGCGGACGGCGGCGGCGCGCGTCGGCCTTGATGTGGATGATGTCCGCGTGCATGAATCGGCGCGCACGAGCTTGGCCGCCATCGTGGTCAAGGACAATGTGCCAGGCTTCATCGGCGCGCCGCAGGCCAGCCGCGAGATCACAGAGGATCATATCCGCGATGCCCTGACATCTATCGGCGCGGATGATGTTCTGCTGGTCGATTTTGAGATTCCGCAGGCCCTGGTGCAGCTTGCCCTGGCGCTTGGTCGACGGGCCGGCGCGGTGACCGTCCTGAATCCAGCGCCCTTCTTTACCCGCGACGCTTTTGCGCTGACTTATCTGCATCTTGTCGATGTCATCATCCCCAACAAACTGGAAGCGCAGCTGCTGACTGACTGCTCGGATGATGATCCCCATGAACTGGCGCGGCGTCTGTTTGATCTGGGAGTCGGGCGGGTGGCGATGACCCTGGGCGAAGAGGGCAGTGTTTTCTTTGAGGGCGACGGTCATATCGAACAGCCAGCTTTTGCCTTGCCGGCCGTGGACACCACTGGGGCCAGCGATGCTTTTGTGGGCGCGTACTGCCGCGGCCTGCTGGATGGGTGGCCGACTTCAACAACTTTGCGATTCGCCTCGGCGGCGGCCGGGCTGGCCTGCGCGAAACACGGCGCCATGTCGTCCATGCCCAGCCTGGCCGAGGTCAAGGGCTGTCTGCAAGAGCATCCGAGTTCGTAACCGTCCATCAAGCGTCGGGTTGTAAAAGGCATGAAAAAGCTGTTTGTCAAACGCACAAACTATAAAGAGCTTGAGGATGGCGAACTGGTGAAGCTGTCCAAAGAGGATAAGGGGGCGTTTGGCGAACTGTACGAACGCTATATGCCAAAGATGTACAGCTATATTTTTTATCGCACCAGCAATCAGCATGATGCCGAGGATCTGACGGCGCGGGTGTTTTTTCGGGCGATGTCGCATATCGGCAGTTATGTCGACAAGGGCTTGCCTTTCCAGGCGTGGCTGTATCGCATCGCCCATAATCTGGTGGCCAACTGGCACCGCGATCAAGGGCGGCGCAAAATCATCGCGCTGGACGATTATGTCGGTCATTCGCTGAAATCCGAATCGCCTGACCGTTTGGCCGAAGAGCTTGAAGAGCGGGAACAGCTGATGGAAGCGATTCAAGGTCTGCCCGAAGACCGTCAGCAGCTGCTCCTGCTCAAGTTTATCGATCAGCTTTCCAATGCCGAGATCGGTCAGATTATGAGCCGCACTGAAGGGGCGGTTAAATCACTTTATCATCGAACGCTGCTGTCATTGCGCGATGAGTTGCAGCGACGGGAGCAGGCCGTCCGCCGTCAAAGCCGAACCAAGGGGTCAACAGGATGAGTTCATCAGCAGACGCTAATATGCCCGATGCGCTGGATGCCATCACGACAGCTTTGCAGCAGGGCGATGATATTGAAGAATTGATAAGCCAGTCCGCCGCCCCGCGCAGCGAAGTTGAAAGTCTGGCTGGCCTCATTCAGTCTTTGCAGGCGGCCTTGACTCCGATTGAGCCGAGCGCCGAGTTCGCGGAAGGGCTTGAGGCGCAGCTGATGGACACGCGGCGCGGCATGGTGATGCGGGTGCGTCAAATGCCCGCGCGCGTGCATATCGCGGCCTTGCTGGCTGTGGCGGCTGGCTTTGGGCTGATCGCTTATCGACGAATCGCCGGCGCCGATCCGCCCCAGGACATCTCTGAAGAGCCGATTGCCGTCTAAGGGGGTGGTAAAAATAGAAGATATTCGCTCGTCATAAACCGCGGCAAAGATTTTTTACCACAGAGGACACAGAGGAAACAGAGAAAAGCGGTCAGGAAACGCGCCGCGGGGAGTGGTAAATAAAGAGGATGTTCGTCGACAAAAACCGCGGCAAAGATTTTTTACCACAGAGGGCACAGAGGATACAGAGAAAGTCTTATAACCCCTTTTTGTCATTCCCGTCTAAGAGCGTCCCTGCCCGATTCGGTAATTGCGTGGTAGACTGGGCTGCTGAAGCTGTGTGCTATGGAGAAAAGCTGTGTCCGCCGCCGATAGAATTTCTGCTTTGCGCGGCATGCGCGATGTGTTCAGCGCCGAATATGTCGTCCGCCGACAGATTCAGGATGAACTGGAAAAGCATCTGCGCCGCCATGCTTATGTTCCGATTGATCCGCCCATCCTCGAAAACACCGAACTTTACCTGCGAAAATCTGGCGAAGACATCGCCGCCCGTCTGTATGAGTTCAGTTTCAAAAGCCGCCGTATCGCCCTGCGGCCCGAAATGACGGCATCGATTCTGCGGGCTTATGTTGAAGGCCTGCAGGATGAGCCTTTGCCGCTGCGGATCCAATACACTGGGCCGGTCTTTCGCTATGAAAAGCCACAGCAAGGCCGCTTTCGTCAGTTCACCGTGACCGGCGCTGAAATGCTGGGCGCGGCTGGTTCGCTGGCCGATGCCGAAATGCTGTATCTGGCCTGCGCTGGGCTGGAAAAACTGGGCATTCAAAAGTATCGGCTGGTCATTGGCCGCACGGACGTTTTGACCGAATTCCTGCGGCGGCTGGGCCTGCGGAAACAGCTTTTGAACTTTTTGCTGCGAAACATGGAAAACATCCGCAAGCGGGGGATGCCGTTCGTGGTCGAATCACTGCGCGAGGTGTATCCCGAACTTGAATTCACGGCGGCCAATCTGCATCATGCCGACTCGGCCGACCCTATCAAGAATCAGCAGTTGATCCGCGTCCTGCGCCAGATGAGCGATGCCCAAGCGCGTCAGGCCATTGCCGATTTTCTGCACAGCCTCAACATCCGCATCGACGCCAGCCGCGACGAAGGCGAAATCATCGACCGCCTGCTGCATAAAATCCGCGAGGATCCGCAGGGGCCAAAACTGCGTCAGGCTTTGGATTACATGCAGCGTCTTAGCGGCCTGGCTGGCCGGCCGGATGAGGTTCTGCCGACGGCGCGAAAATTGTTCGCTGACTATGAACAGCCGCCGCAACCGTTGGCCGAGATCGAATCTTTGCTGGAGCAGCTGACTTGGTTTGGCGAACTCCAGGCTGACATACAGCTTGATTTTGGCTTGAATCGCGGTTTGCATTATTATACGGGGCTGATGTTTGAGATTCACGGGTCATCGGCCAGCGGCGAATCGATGCAGCTTGGCGGCGGCGGTCGTTATGACAGTCTGGTGACCGTCCTCGGTGGCAGCGTGTCGACGCCGGCGCTGGGCTTCGCTTATGGGCTGGAGCGAATCGTCAGCCTGCTGGATGTCGGCGGCGCAGTCGATTGTCGGCCGGATGTCTGCATCATTCCGATTGAAGCGGCTGATTATCCCCGCAGTTTTGAAGCGGCGCGGGCCCTGCGCGAGCGCGATTTCGCGGTTGAGGTGAGCATCGACCGGCGCAGTCTCAAAAAGAGCCTGAAATACGCTGACCGCCGTCGAACGCCGCTGGTGATTCTGATTGGCGCCGCCGAACGTCAGCGTCATCAAGCCGTCCTGCGCGATATGCGAAGCCATGAGGAGCGGGTGGTGGATTTTGATGAGCTTCAATCGGCAGTGGAAAGGCAGCTGGCCGACCATGTATCGCATGCACAGCGATAAGCTCATTGTCGCCTTGCCCAGCAAAGGCCAACTGGGCGACCGCGCGTCTGATTTTCTGGGCCGGGCCGGGCTGCATGTCTCTCAATCCAGCCGCCGACAGTACACCGCCGCCATCCCCAGTCTGCCGCTGACCGATGTCGTGTATCAGCGCCCGCGGGACATCCTAAGCAAGGTCAGCGAGGCGCGCGTCGACGTGGGCATTACTGGCCTGGATATTGTCGCCGAGCATGGGGAAGAATCAGATGACGTGATGGTGATCGCCCGGCTGGGTTTTGCCCGATGCAAGCTGCTGCTGGCTGTGCCTGACGCCTGGATCGACGTGACATCGATTGCTGACCTGGCGGATTTGAGCCTGCGCCATCAAGAGCGGGGACGTCAGCTGCGGATCGCCACCAAATACAGCAGTCTGACCAAGAATTTTATGTACCGCCAAGGGATTTCGCATTTTCTGCTGATTCATGCTCATGGCGCCATGGAGGCCGCGCCGCGCATGGGCTATGCCGATATGATCGCTGATTTGTCGGAGACTGGGACAACCCTGCGCGAAAATCATCTGCGGCCGCTGGATGGCGGGACGATTATCGACTCGGAGGCCGTCCTGATTGGCAATCGGCGCAGTCTGCGGGCCGCGTCGCAAAAGCTGGAAACCCTGCGCGAAATGGTTGAGCTTATCGAAGCGCATCAACGCGCGCGTCAATTTGTATCGCTGCGCGCCAACATCATCGGCCAATCGGTCGCCGACGTACAGCAGCGGATCTTGGCCAATCCAGCCTTGAGCGGCTCCAAAGGGCCAGGCGTGGTGGCCGTCGCCAGTCCGCCCGGCAGCCGTCATCAGTGGTTCGAGACCAATCTGCTTGTGCCGTCTCATCTGATTCACAAGACTATGCAGCATTTGCGACAGCTTGGCGGCACTGACATTATCGTAACCCGTCCCGATTATGTTTTTGATGAAAAATCAGCGACTTATGAAACGTTTGAAAGACGTCTGCATACGGACGACAGGGGGGAAAGATGAGCCGAATGGGGCTGTTGCATCCAGGGGCGATGGGGGTCTCGATTGCGGCGTCAGCGCAAGGGGCCGGGCATGAGGTCTATTGGTCGGCGGCCGGCCGCAGTCAAGCCAGCCGTCAGCGGGCCGCCGCGCAAAATCTGATCGAAGTCGATTCCCTGTCGGCGCTGTGCCGCGCGTGTGATGTGATTGTCGCCGTCTGTCCGCCTCATGCGGCCGAAGATATCGCGCAGGCGTCCATAGAAGCCGGTTTTCGCGGTTTG
Source organism: Phototrophicaceae bacterium (assembly GCA_965243795.1). Lineage (GTDB taxonomy): Bacteria > Chloroflexota > Anaerolineae > Aggregatilineales > Phototrophicaceae > UBA6055. Next base: position 648,933 of record OZ251576.1, read on the forward strand.
TACTGCGATGGCAACGCTATTTCGCCGCGCAAGGCACAGAGAATCGGTGAACGGATGGCGGCGGCCGGCATTGATTTTGTCGATGGCAGCATCGTTGGCCCGCCGGCCTGGAAAGCTGGCACGACGCGTTTTTATCTCTCTGGGGGCGCGGCGGATCGGGTGGCCAAGCTGTTCGCTGGCAGTCTGACCGAGGCTATGGTGATTGGCGAAGATATTGGCCGCGCCTCGGCGCTTAAGATGGTGTTCGCCGCCCAAACCAAGGGCTTTGCCGCGCTGCTGGCGGCTATCCAGGCCACGGCCGAAGCGCTTGGCGTTCGCGAAGATTTGGCGCGTGAATGGGGATTTCGCGATCCAGATGAGACAGCGCAGACGGAAAATCGCGTGCGGAGTGTGACGTCCAAGGCCTGGCGTTTTGCCGGCGAGATGGACGAAATTGCCGAGACCTTTGCTATGGCGGGGATTCCATCAGGGTTTTTTGTGGCGGCGGCAGAGGTCTATGCGCGGCTGGCCGGCTTCAAAGACGCTGATGAGAGGCCGTCGCTGGATGAGACGCTTGCAGAATTGATGAATGCCGAATGACTGGCGAAACGATTCGCACTTTGGACGATGTACGCCGACGGCGCGGGCAGATTATCGCCCTTGCTCGTCAGTATCGAGTGCGTCGGGTATCCATCTTTGGGTCTTTAGTTCGCGGGGAACTGCATGCCGAGAGCGATATTGATTTTTTGGTTGAGTTTGAAGCGGATTACAAATTGCGCGACCATATTCGTCTGACCCAGGCCTTGCGGCGTTTGCTGGGCCGGCGGGTGGAGATCGTTGACCGCCGCAGTCTGCGCGACGAATTGCGGACTGCCATTCTGAAGGAAGCGCGGAGCCTGTGATAAAAGATCAGCGTATTGTTTGTCGGGATATTTTGGATCGTATCCGGCGTATTGAAAGCTATACTACAACCGGCCGCGATGCCTTTTTGCAGTCTGAATTGATTCAGGATGGAGTCATTCGCAGTTTTGAGGTGATTGGCGAAGCAGTCAAACGTTTGGATCCGACTTTAACCGCACAATTTCCCGATGTCACATGGAGCGATTTCGCTGGTTTCCGCGATGTTTTGATTCATCAATATCACAACATTAGGCTTGATTTGGTGTGGGATTTCGCGCAAGAAGATCTGCCGTCTCTCAAGTCCGCGGTTACGGCGCTTTTGAACAATTTGGAGACTGGCGATGATGAATGCTGAATGACTGGCGAAACAATCCGCACTTTGGACGATGTACGGCGGCGGCGCGGGCAGATTATTACTGCTTTGGTTTTTCGCTCGTCTTCGCCGGGCGCGGTCTCGGCGAGGCGTATGGATTGTTTGGATTGCCTACAGCATAAGGATGCAGCGAACCTGCTCGGTTATCGTATGGGTGAAAGCTGACGTATCCCATCTCTGAAGCCTTTCGCTGCGCTTCTTCCCATTGCTGTTTGTGTTTCTTTTTCGGAGCAATTAGCGCCATTTTTCACTCCTCCTCTATAGGCAAAGATCGGATTGTGGTTTGCTGTCCAACTCCAGGAGAAACCTGACTCATCTCTTTTGCTTTCCTTACTAATTCTTCTACTTCTGGTTTTCCAAGCTCTTTTTTGTAAGAATTGCTAATCAGGTAATTGATAGCATGCGGCGCCCCTATCCCGATAGCGCCGTATCCGATTGCATCAACACAAGTAGCGATTCCTGGATTGGTGATCATGTAAATGCTAAACCCTGCACTTGTCGGCCCGGCAAGAAGAAATTCCACACCTAGATTGTCATTAAGCAATGCTTGGTCAATAGATTGAACGATACCTGGGTTTAGAGATGCTTGACGGTCATAATACCGCTCAAGCGTTAGGCCGCGAGGACTAAGGTATCTTTGTTTGATGTATTCCAAACGAGTATCTTTATATGTATTCGTAATTGTGTCCGAAAGATCCTCCACAGACTGGTAACCTTCACGGGAAATAACGGCTTGAGAATGACGAATGATGGAATCCCCATGTAAAATACCTCCAGCAAGCAACACGTAAGAATCTGTGCTTAACTGGTGAATTTTACTCGCCTCGCTGCTTTCAAATTCATACGCCATCGGCGGGATGTTTGCCGTGATCATGCGGTCGGAGACAAGCGAAGCCCCCTTCCCATTCTCGTACAAGGCCGCGATACAAACAGTCATTCACATCTCCTGTATTTCATCCGCATATCACAAGGATGATGTTTTGCAGATTCATTTACAAGAATAGTCTGTATTCATGCCGACAGTCTATACTTAATACGCGTAAAATGGCAATCGGATTATTTAACGCCCTCGACCTTCTCGTCCGTCTGTTCCCGCGCGGCGGCCGCGGCTGTCGGCCGATCCATGCCCGCAGCGACGTCGCCCCAGGCCACCGGCGGCAGCTGATAATAACTGGCGCGCAGTTCGTTGATGCTCAACAGGGGATAGGCGGCGCGAATTTCATCCAGCCGCGCCTGCGTGTCGGTCGGGCGAATGTCGTCGTATTCGGCAATGAGATCGCCGCCATAAAAGGGCAGCAGTTCCTGGCTGATTTTTTGGGCAAGCCGCACCAGCTTGGGATACAGCGTGCGCTCGACAAACAGCCGTTCGGCAACCTTGGCATTGGCTTCGGTGGCGTTTTCGCTGACCAGCCCGACCGGTATGCCGAAGATGTTCAGGATTTCGTCGCGCTGCGCCTGGCGGCCCTGCAAGAAGTCAAGGTCGCTGTGCGTCAGGCCGATGTTCTGCCAGGTGACCGTTCCGCCGCGCAGAAAGGCCGTTTTGCGCTCGACGCCGCCATAATTGCTGTGCCATTCGCGTTTGATGCGCTCAAAATCGGTGTCGGAGATGAAGTCAGCGACGTTGACGATGCCGGCCGGCACCGCTTGATTTTTGCCGAAAGCATTGCGATTCCAGTCGGACATGTGCTTGTCGCTAAGGACAGCATTGCGCGCGGCCGAGATCGGCGGCAGTCCATAATAATCATTGTTCGGATGCCAGCGCCGAAAATGGATAACCTCAATGGCGTCAAGCGGGATAGTCTGACCGTCAATCTGATACAGATAACCGCCCACCACCCGCGTTTTGTGCGGCGCAATCGTCACGCGGTCGGGCCGCAGCGCCCAGATTTCGCGTGGACGTCCCCGCGAATCGCCGGCGAGAAACCAATAGGCGTTGCCGTTCAATTCCAGCGAACCTAAGGTCTGCTCAAAGAGTTCAAAGCGGCTGGTCAGTGGATTGGGATTGCGGAACAGCTGCTCGGCAGGATGATTGTCGATGCCGACGCGCGTCTCGCCTTCCAAGCGAAACACCCGCAGCGGCACCAAAGCGCCGGCTTCGGCAATGCGATTGATGGCGATATAGACCCAAGGCGAACTTTCATAGACCCGCGCCGAATGAACGTCGAGGGCTGGCGGTAGATGAAAACCGCTGTGTACGGCCGCGCTTTCGATAAACGGCGCCTGGGGCCGCAGTCGATGACGCCGCGTTCTGAACTGATTGCTTAACCACTTGAACATGCCCGCTCCTTTGCCGTGTTTTAGGGCAAGTTAGCATGGGGCCTGCCTCAAGAGGCGACTTTCTGTTCATGGGTTGGGATTTTCTAACGATGAAAAAGACGTTTGGCGCATCTTGTCAATGTCCCTCGTCTGTTTTATGATGACAAGCTGAAAACGTATGCAGGGGGAGGACAAAGGCCATGACCAGAAAAATTGCGATGATGGCTGTCGCCGTGTTTGTGATGACCGCGCTGATGCCGATGAGCATGATTCGGGCCGATGGACGCTGTGAATTTGCCGACGAGACGATTTCGCTGGGCGGCATTGTACCGCTTTCGGCGCCGGGATCGACCGTCGGCGGCGTCGCCATGGCTTGGGGATTTGAACAGGCGGTGGCGGATATTAACGCTGACTGCGGCATCGAAATTGACGGCGCGAATTATCGGCTTGAGGTCATCACGGCCGATTCCGAAGGCATTTCCGAGCGCGGCCAAGCGGTTGCCGAGCGGCTGATTTTGCAAGACGGCGTTGTCGGCATCATCGGCGTTTATCACAGCGCGGTTGGCTTGGCGACGATGAACATTATGCAGGAGAATCAAATCCCGACCCTGTATTCGCACCCGCGCAACGACAGCATCAGCGCCAGTGGCATCATTGAATACGATGGCCGGCCGGCGCGCATAGAAAGCGGCATCGATTATATCTTCCGCATTTCGCCGCCCAGTTCGATTGTCGGGCGCATCGTCACCGATTGGCTGATTTCGCTTGGCGTCGAGACGGTCATTCTGATTGTGGAGAATACCGATTATGGTCATCCAGCGGCGGCCGCCGAAGCCGCGCATCTGGAATCGGCCGGCGTCCAGGTCGAAACGCTGTACATTGAACTGGGGACAGAAGATTTTGCCCCGATCCTAAGCCGAATTCAGGCGCGTCCACAGCCACCCGGCGCCATCCGTCTCGTCATCAGCGGCGAAACATCCTACAACGTCACCCAGCAAATGGCGGAACTGGGCATCGCGCCGACCGCCGACACCATCTGCGTGACCAATCACATCGCCTTTCAGTCCGGGCAGTTTTGGACGAACGTCCCCGATGGCAATTACTGCGCTTTTGAGCGGATTGGCACCATTCCCAGTATGTTCAATGACTTGGCATCCGAGTTGAACGTCCGCTATGAAGCTGATTTTGGCGATATTCTGGCGACCTTTGCCATGGAGGCTTATGACAGCGTTTGGATTATGGCCGATGCCATCAAGCGGGCGGGAACATTCACTGATGCCGAAGCTATCGCCGCCGCGCTGGAAGCCACCGATATTGAACTGGCGCAGGGACGCTATTACTTCGAATATGGCAGCCACAATCCCGAACTTCCCGAAGACGTTCCGTCTTATATGTGGCATCAGTGGCCGGTGCCGATTGTGACCGTCATCCAATACTTTGAATCGGGTCAAAGCGGCTTGGACGCGGCGGTCGTTTATCCCGAACTGTATCAGACGCACGGGACATCGTATTTCAGGCCCGGCTGACGGCGCGCGGCGTCAAGGCGGACAATAGCCCAGCGCGCTGACAACTTGGGAGACGACCGGCACATCGCACCACAGATTGAGGGTGTCAATCAAGACCAGGCCGATGATGCTGAAACAGATGCAGGCCAGCGCGGCGAAGACAAAACATCCCAAAATCAGCCAGCGCGATGAACTGCCGCCTTCTTCGCGCACGGCGTAGGGGTCATAATCATAGCCGGCGTAGGGCTGGGGCGGCGCTGGGATGTCGTGGCCGGCTGGCGTTTTGGCCTTCTCTTCGGCATACCCTGGATAATTCGGCGGCGCGTAGGGGTCTGTCGGGGGGGGCGCTGGGGTCTGATAGCCATAGGGCTGCGGGGCATAGGCGCTTTCGGCTGGGGCAGACGGCAGGGGAGTTTCGGCCAATTCATCATCGGCTGGCGGCGGGTCTGGCTGTGATGCGGGGCGGATTTCCAGCGCCAGGGTCACCGTTTCGCCCAGGCCGATCAAATCGCCATCTTGCAGCGGCGTGATGCCCGATACGCGCTTGCCGTTGACAAAGGTGCCGTTGGTGGAGCCGAGGTCTTCCGCTGTGAGGCCCTCATCGGCGCGGAGCAGACGCAGATGATGACGGCTGGTTTCGCGGTCGTTCATCACAATATCATTGGCGGCGTCGCGGCCCAAAGTGGTGACTTCTTGGCTGATGTCATAACTTTGATTAAGCTGCGGCCCGCGTTTGACCACCAAGCGGAAGCTGACTTTCTGCTGCATCTCGCCCTCCCCAAAGCTCACCTTTGCATTATACCCTGTTTTGCCATTTTATGAGAGTCGCAGTATCGGCTTTTCGCGCGTCACGACGGCAGCCACATGTCGATGAAGGCCAGGCCGTCGATCCATTCGCCATTGACCGATATTTCCCAATGCAGGTGTGGGCCGCTGCTGCGTCCGCTGTTGCCGCTCATGCCGATAACCTGCCCGGCGGCGATGGGCTGTCCGCGCGTCACATGCGTCTCCGAGAAATGGGCATAGCCAGAATAGACGCCATAACCATGATTGATCATGACATAATTGCCGCGTATATCCAGTCGGCCGGCAAAGGCGACCAGGCCAGCGGCGACGGCCTTGATGGGCGTTCCCACCGCCGCCCGTTGATCCCAGCCAGTATGACGGGTTTGCATGGTCTCGTTCAGGGTGCGATAGGCGCCAAAGGGCGAACTCAACTTGGCATTCAGCGGCAGCGCGAAACCGACGGCGTCCCAAAGCGGCTCTGGCGCGATGTCGGCTGTTATCGCATCCAGCTTGGCGAATTCGGCCTGCTCGACTTGGCGGTCGATCAGATCAGAACGGTCGCCGGGGATATTGAAATCCTGGGTGATGTAGCCGGCCGATTCGACTTGGACGTTCCGATTAAAGGCAATGATGTTCCCGTCGTTCTGCTCGACGGTCACCGTCAGGTCATAATCCCGCGCCGACGCATCCATGCTGGCGACGGCAAAGGCATACCAAAGGCCGTCTTCAAGCTGGAAAAAGGGGGATTCCTTATCCAGAAAAAGGACGCGCGCCTGCCGAACATCCACAGCTTGCAGACGAAGCAGGCCAAGGCCGCCCTGCATGATGGACGGAAAATAGAATTCCAGCGTTAGGTCGGCTTGGGTCATCACCGCTGTCGGCATCGGGCGCGGGCGCGGCTGGGGGATGGCATCGATGTCGTCTTGCGCCTGTAGGGACAGCATAGCCAGCAGGCTGACAAGGCAAAGGACAAGCGCGCGCGCGGCAGGCATACGATGATGGGCTTTCGGATTGGCGGTCGGATTCGCTGTCGGCTATGATAAAGGCCAAAGCGGTTTTCGGGTAGGATTAGTTTGATTTCGCTTGCGCGGTTATACTCGCTGGAAATGATTGCAGGCAAAGGACAACGCGGATGAAAGCTGAAGCCAATCAACAGATTTTGCGCTGGCTGCGCGAACATCAGAACGATATGGTCGCCGATCTCAAAAAGTTTATCGAACTTGAATCTCCTACCCTGCACAAGCCTTCGGTGGATGCGCTGGGTCGGACGCTGGCCGAAGAGCTGCGGCGGCTGGGCGGCGCGGTCGACATTATTCCCAAGCGCGCGGTCGGGGATGTCGTGCGGGCGCGCTGGAATGCGGGCGAGGGCGGGATTCTGATTCTTAGTCACATGGACACGGTTTGGGATGTGGGGACGGTGGCTGGCCGACCGACGCGGATTGAGGGGGAGCGGCTGTATGGCGTCGGCGCGATGGACATGAAAGGCGGCATTGTGATTGCTTTGTGGGCGCTGCGGGCTTTGCGGACGCTTAAGCTGTTTCCGAATCAGCCGATGACCTATCTGCTGAATGCGGATGAGGAGACCGGCAGTCGAGTTTCGGGGGAAGACATTGAGGCTGAAGCGCGGCAACATAATGTGGTGTTTGTGACCGAACCGCCGCAGGATGGCGCGTATAAAACGGCCCGCAAAGGAGTCAGCCGTTATATTGTCAAGGCCATTGGCCGCGCGGCGCATGCTGGGGCCGACCATGAAAAGGGCATCAACGCTATCGAGGAACTGGCGCATCAAGTCCTCAAGATTCAGGCGATGACCGATTATGACATCGGCACGACCGCCAACGTCGGCACCATCGGCGGCGGCACGCGCGGCAATGTCGTCCCGGCCGAGGCGCGGCTTGAGGTCAACATACGGGCGAAAACCCGCGCCAATGCGGAAGCCATTCACCGACAGATGACAGCTTTGCGCGCCGTTCATCCCGAAGCCGAAGTCATCATTGAAGGCGGCATACAAGTTCCGCCGATGGAACGGACTCCTGAAATCGCGGCTCTGTTTCGGCAGGCGCAGCGGCAGGCGCGGTCGATGGGCTTGCAGCTGCATGAGAAAAGCACCGGCGGCGGCTCGGATGGCAACCGCACGGCGGCGATAGGCGTTCCGACTTTGGATGGCATGGGCATTGTCGGCGACGGCGGCCACAGCGTCAATGAATATGGCGAAATTCCCTCGATGCCAGAGCGGGCGGCGATTATGGCGGCGATGATGCGTATCCGCCTGTGAATCGACCCGTTCGGCAAAATTCGCTATAAAACTTTTTACCACAGAGGACACAGAGGACAGGGAGAAAAACCATCGGGAAATGCGCCGCGGGTTCTTTATACCGCGTTTGCGGGTTGGAGGGGCGACTCAAAGGCCGCAGTTTTGGTTTTTGGACGCGGCGGCCTTTCAGATTACCGTCCCCCCTACCCGCGGCTTTCATGATTCTATCAAGGGTTGGCAAGCCCCTCTTTCCTCTATTTTAAGAGGAATACGTCTCATTGACCCAATACCTGCCCTGCTTGGACGGCGAACCGCTCCATCAGATCATCCAGCGCGAAGGTCTGCTTGCCATAGAGGTAGGTATGCACTTTGTTATTGAAGTTCCGCCACCAGTGTTCGGGGATGGCCGCTTTGCCATAGGCGGCGCCGAAGATGCTGCCGGCGGTGGCGGCGGTGCAGTCGTTGTCATAGCCCATCGCCACAGTATGCCCGATGACCTTGCTGAAATCATCGCCGCCGATGAGCAGGCCGAAGACGGTCAGGCAGGCGTTGTTGACGGCGTGGACTTTGTGCATGCCAGCGTGACGTTCGGCGACGGCGGCATAGCCCGCGCGGTGATCCTTGATGTCGCTGGCATCCAAGGCCCAGCGAATTTCACGCGCCAGCAGGCAGTCGGCCGGTATTTCCTGCAGGCCGGCCTCAAGCGCCTGGCGGACGTCGCCCAGGGCAAAGGCGGCGGCGATGGCGGCGGCAAAGTACATCGATCCGTAAATGCCGTTGCGGCGATGGCTGATATACGCGTCGCGGTAGGCGAATTCGGCCGCTTTTTCGGGATAGCCCGGCGCGGCATAGCCCCAAGGATCACAGCGAATATCGGCGCCGATGTACTGTTCGCAGGGGTTATCGACGACGGCGGCCTGGCGCGGCGGCACCCCTTCCCGCAGATTGTTCAGGGCGATGCCTTCGGCCGTGAACGCGAAGGGCAGATATTTTACCCAGGCGGCGCCGACGTCCTCGATGCTGAAGTCGAGTCCATATTCCTCAAGGATGATCAGGCCCAGCTGCGTATAGATGATGTCGTCGTCGGTGGGGACGCCATCCATCTCTGAAGGGGTGAAATGACTGCGCCGACTGGTCTCGTATTTGAATTCATGCGGCTGTTCGGCCTGACTCCAATAATCGACGAGCGGGTATTCATCGCCCAGATAAGCCGCCCAGCGCTGCATTCTGTTGGGCGCCCAGCCTTCGACGATGGAGCCGAGCGTGCAGCCAGCGCATCGGCCGATAAACGCGCCTTCGACTCGCTGGATATAATCGGCCGGCAGCGTCGACCAGTAACGGCGTTCGCCTGGAGGCCGCAAAGCCTGGATCGTTGCCAGGTCATTCGGTTCGGTTCGCGTCACGGATTCATCTTCGGGCAGCGCGGCCAGTTCGTTCAGCTTGGTTTGCAGCAGGGTCTCGATTTCGGCCAGCTTGTCTTGCAGGCCGCTGGCGCCGTATTCGGCTTTGAGCATAGCCCAGCGATGGATGTCCTCTTCCCAGCCGCTAAGCCGTTTGGGATAATTGATGAGTGGCATTTTGTCTCTCCTTAATATAAATGACTGTCAATCTTCAAAATGGGCGGATTTCATCAGGCATCGCGCAGACGTTCGGTTTCCATTTGCACCAGCCGCGCGCCGTCCACATCGACGCAGACGTTGACCGCGGGACGATTCTGCCAGGGAGGCGGCAGACGTTTGCCCCAGGCCGGCCAGGTCTTGCCGCGTCCCAGGCCGGCTATGCCGACGCGAATGGGCCATTGTTCGGTTTTGAACAGCGATGGGTCGATCAGATAGGCGATGGCGCTGGAGTCGTGGACAAAAATTCCTTCGGCGTCATAGTTCGATTCAAAGTAATTCCGATAATGCGGCAGGATGCGGGTGATGTGCGCTGACATCGGATTGCTGTGTTCAGCGTAGGCGGCGATGTCGGCTGGGGTCATGTGAACCTTGAGGGTGACATCCAATCCAACCATGGTTACTTGCCAATCGGCGCCAAAAACAAGATCGGCGGCTTCGGGGTCGTTGCGGATGTTGGCTTCGGCGGCTGGACTGGCATTGCCCGGCGTCAGAGCATTGCCACCCATCAGAACGACTTCGTCGACCCAGTCGGCGATGCGCGGCTCCAGTCGCAAGGCCAGGGCGATATTGGTCAGGGGGCCGATTGGCGCCAGTGTGATTTCGCCAGGATGCGCCCGCAGCGTTTCGACGATGAACGCCGCCGCGCGCAAGTCAATCGGCGTATGTTTCGGCGCTGGCAGGAAAACATTGCCCTGTCCGTCTTCGCCATGCACATCAGGCACCGGGCCTTCAAAGGGCTGGGTGAGCGGATGGGCGGCGCCTGGGGCGACGGGAATGGAACTGCGCCCGGCGATTTCCAGCAGCCGCAGCGCGTTTTGGGTCGCCAGGTCGGTATGCACATTGCCGAAAATGGTCGTCAGGCCGATGACTTCAAGCTCTGGCGAACACAGGGCAAAGAATATCGCCATAGCGTCATCGACGCCGGGGTCGGTGTCTATGATGATTTTTCGCGTCATGGCTCATCCTCGCATTATTTTGACTTGAATACGGCGGCGGCGCGGGCCATCGAATTCATAAAACAGGATGCTCTGCGAACCACCCAGCAGCAGCTTTCCTTCGTGAATGGCCAGCAGGACGCTGTGGCCAATCAGCGCGGCTTTGATATGTCCGGCGGCGTCGGCCGGCGTGTCATACTGATGAATAAAGTCGAGCCGCGTCGGCACCAGACGTTTGACATCGGCCAAAATATCTTCGGGCGTGGCGGCGTCCAAAGCTGAATTGACGGTGACGGCGGCGGTGGTATGCGGGACGATCACCGCGCACAGCCCTTCCTGAATACCGCTTTCGCTGACGGCTTGCTGTATCGATTCGGTAACATCGACCAGGGCATCGCCGGGCGGGGTTTCGATAGGCACAATGGTTAGCATAATTTTATCCCAACGTGATTAGCATCTAAGACAGCTTGAACTTCGGCGCGGCTGGGGACGTTTCGCCCGGCGCCGATTTTCCGCACGCTGGCCGCGCCCATGGCATTGGCGATTTTGCCGCAGTCTTCCAGCGAAAATCGGTTGAGGCGCGCCCACATCAAAGCGGCCGCAAAGGCATCGCCGGCGCCAACCGCGTCTACTAGCGGCACATGGTAACCAGCGCAGGTTATCTCGCCCTTTTGCGTCAGCAGATAACAGCCGCGGGCGGCCTGCTTAACGACCATCAGCAGGCGCGGGAACTGACGGATGAGGCGGCGGGCGGCCTCCAATCCCGTCTCGCCGGCGGCGACCAGGGGGATTTCGGCTTCGGTCAGCAGCAGTGTATCGGTCAGGCGCAGAATCCGCTCCAGCCGCGCCGAATTCATCTGCCCCATAAGAGGCCCGACATCCACATACAGCGGGCGTTTATGATCTTCCAAAAAATCGAGGAGGCTCTCGACTAAGGGCCGCAAGCGGTCGTCGACCAGGCTGTAGCCGGATATGAACAGAGCATCGGCCGTCATCAGCAAACGACGGGCCTTTTCGGTCAGGGGAATAGTCGGGCCTTGGCCGTAGTGGCCGAGGAAGACGTGGCCGCCCTGTTGCCGGTCGGTGAGGGTTAGCACGGTCGTTGTGGCGCCGCTGGCTGATGATTCCAGGGCCGAGATGTCGACGTCGGCGCCGCGCAGGATTTCGCGGAGCATACGGCCTTGCCAGTCATTGCCGACCGCGCCCAGGGCCGCCGTTTGCAGTCCCATATTGCGGGCGGCCAGGATGGCGCTGCACGCGCCGCCGGCTTCATATTTCAGCGCGGGTGACATTTGGTGGTCATCGGCGGCCAGCGGCAAACGCGCGTCCATCAGCAGATCGACGACCAGATCGCCAATCGAGACCATGCGCTTATTCATCGGCGGTCGATTTCCTGATTTGCGCCGCCAGGCCTTGGGCGATCTCGCGTACGTCATAGGCGCGGAAGACGGGATCATTTTCCAGCGCGGCGATATCTTCGGGCAGAAAGGCCTCAAAGCCAGCATAGGTTCCGGCGATGGCGCAGGCGATGGCGGCAATCGTATCAGCATCACCCGACAGGTTGGCGGCCAAGATGGCCGTTTGCTTGGGATCGCCCTCGGCCATGGCCAGCAGGCCAAAAGCCGATCCGACGGTTTCGGGGACGTTCAGCGTCGCGCCGACCTCATCATACAAGCGGCGCAGGCGGATTTGCACGGTTTGGCCGCTGTGGGCAATGGCAAGGGCCTGCCTGATTTTGAAGCTCACCGAGGAGCCGAACCATTTGCGACCGTGCTGACGGCCGAGTTCCGCGCCCAGCAAACCGGCTTGAATCACAGCTGACAGGGAAACGCCGTCCAGCATGGCCATGGACACGGCCGCCGCCGCCGCCGCCGCGCCTGAAACCGCCGGCTGGGTGAAGTGGGTCGGCATGCAGACGGTCACTGTGTCCCTGACGGCCGCGGTGACATCGCCTGGATGGAGCAGGCCAATGGGGGCAATCCGCATCGGCGCGCCGTTGGTATCGCCCCATAGGCCGGTGGTCTTTGGGTCTTCGCCGCGCTTGAGGGCTTGGATGCCGCGTCGGGTGCTGGGGCCGACATAGGGTGACTGGTCGCCGTCCACTCGCTCATACCAAGCCAGCAGTCCAGCCACAACCGCATCCAGGGTAACGCCGCCGGCCGCAATCACAGCTTGGGCGATTGAAAAAGCCTGTTCGGAATCGTCGGTGATGCGGCCGGCCGGCAAGCCAGCGTGGACAAGATGATCGGCCGGCGCGGCCTGCCAGCTATCGAGCCAGCCGAAATCCCGCGCCGTATCGTCGGGGTGGATGTGCGCCGGCATGGCAAAGGCATCGCCCAAGGCTTGGCCGTAAAGGCCGCCCAGGATTTTGCACATCATGGGGCGCGGCTTCATTCACCCTCATTTTCTTGCAGTTCCTGCCAGCGCGCATACCAGACGGACCAGGCCGGCGGCGCGATTTCGCCATTCAGCCAATCTTTTGCGTAGACATCGCCAAGGGGACGCTGATGATAAATCCAGGTGTTTCTTTCATCGCTCCAGATGGACTGGAAAGAGGCCCCCACAGCCGACACTTCATAATGCCACAGCTCTTCTGGCGGAATCGTTTGCAGGGCAAATGTAACGTTATGCACCGCTTCCATGCCCTCACCGGAGTTGATGGTTTCAGTAATCGCGCCGTTAAGATTATTCCAGATTCTCCATTCGATGTAACCGAAGCAATAGGCGTCGGAGAACTCATCGGCGGGATTCTGCAACTCGGCCCATACCTGCTCGCCGCGGCGGCCGCCCATGAAAATATCATGGAAGAGGTCATCCAGCCGAGCGCGCCACAGCTGCCCGTCCAGATCGGCGACGGTGTATTCCCATACGATGTCATGGATTTCGTCTGCTGTGGCAAAACCTTGCGCCTGCTGATACTTGGCGGCCTGCTGGCTGACATAGCACCGCAGGGCATTGCGATGGTCGATGGCTTGCATGACGGCCAAAATGGCAATTAGCAGCGCGATGACGGCTGTTGCATGGCCTCTTTTTATCCTTTTCATTTTCGCCTCCTTTATTTGGTTTTACCTTTTGATTTTACCTTTTGATTCATTATTCCGCATCAACACGCGTCCGCCGATAAGCAGCCAGATGGCGCCGCTGGCCGCCAGGCCGATGATGAGCGCCAGGGCCAATTCAAAGAAGAGCGCCAGAAGCAGGGACAGGTAAATGCCCAGCGATATGGTCGTCACTAGGGCGCTGGCCGTCCAGCGTTTTTGGATCCGAAAGATGTCGGTCACAAAGGGCAGGCTCATGGCGAAGAGGGCAATCGAGACCAGACCGATGAGCAGGGCCAGCGGCATGGCGTTTTCGGCGCCGCCAAAGCCATTCGGCGCGGCCAGGATGCTGCCGCTGGTGACCAGGCCGATGACCGCGACCATCATCAAGAGCATGTGCAGGGTGCTGATTCGCTGGATCGAGCGCCAAAAGGCAGGGTCGAAGGCGGCGCCCGAGGCCGTTCGCATTGCGCTGACCCGTTGGGCGATGCGTCGTTGGAGCGCATAAATCACCAGAGCCAGCACGGTCGCGAAGTAAGGGATGGACAGCGGCAGATGCTCCGGAATTTCCAGCGAGCCGATGCGGATGCCGAGCGCGTCGAAGAAGCCGAATATCGATGAGGCGACCATCGTCCCGGCCGGTGTGCCGCCGCCCAGCGAGGGTGTCACCAGGGCGATGAAACCGCGCCCGGCGGTCATATCGCGCACGAAAAGCTCCAAGTATCCCATGCTCATGTGAATGCCGCCCAGCCCGGCGAAGAGGCCGCTGATAAGCAGGGCTGTATAGCGAACTCGCTTGACGTGGATGCCCAGCGAGGCGGCCGCTTCGGGGTTTTCGCCCACGGCGCGCAGGTGCATGCCGGCCGGGGTGCGATACAGGAAATAGGAGACCAGCGCGACGGCGATCACCGCTACCCAAGTCATCATGCTTTGGTTGTCGAACACGCCAAAGATAAAGCCGCCGACGAGTGGAATCTGCTCAATGAACTCTGGCAGCTGAATGAAGGGCATCCGCAGACTGGCCAGGGTGCTGGTGTTGCCGCGGTCGCCGGTCAGTTCAACCATAATCGCCACCGTCGCTGATGAGCCGAGGATGTTGAGGGCGATGCCGGAAAGGAATAGATCGCCTTTCAAATCCAGGTGAAACAGCGCCAGGATGAAGGACATCAGCACCGAGACCGAACATCCCAAAACCAGTCCCAGCCAGGGCCCTACGACCAGGCCGGTTTCCATGCCGAACCAGTCTTGGGCGAATGCGCTGACCACAACGCCGGTGAAGGCCGACGAAAGCATCATGCCTTCGAGGCCGATGTTCAGGACGCCGGCCTTTTCCGAGATGAGCGCGCCCAGCGACGGCAGCAGAATCGGCGTCGTCACGCGCAGGATGGCGGCCAGGAAAGCGGCGCTGAAAATACTATCAATCACATTGTCAAACATCGCTGGCCTCCGCGGCGGCTTGCTTGGTCTTGGGTCGGTCATCGGCGTCGGCGCGTTTTTGCCGCTGCTGGAAGAAACTCACCAAGGCCTCGGCTGTGATGAGCAGGATGATGATGGCTTGGATCATCCGCACGACTTCAAAGCTGACGTTGGCGTCGCGTTCCATGAACTGCGCGCCGGCCCGCAGATAGGCGTAAAGCAGGCCGGTAAATGGCACGACCAGCACATTCAGCCGCGCCAGCAGGGCGACGACCACGCCTTCAAAGGCCAGCGCGAAGGCGATGTCTTTCACCAACTGCCGATGAATGCCGGTCGCCAGGTGCATGCCGGCCAATCCAGCCACGATGCCGCTGATGGCCATGACCAGCATGATTGTGCGTTTTGAATTGACACCGCCATAATCGGCAAACTTGAGATTTGAGCCGATGATTCGGATTTCATAGCCCAGCGGCGTGCGCCGAATCAGCAGCCATGCAATCACAATCACCGCCGCCAGGATAAATACGGCAACCGTTACCTGCGTGCTTTCGACAATCACCGGCAAAATCGCGTTCTCGCCAAAACGTTCGGTGGCGACATAGCCGGCGTCGGGCGGCTTTAGCTGGTAGGTCAGCACCATATCAAAAAAGCGGGTGGCAATCGCATTCAGCATCAGGGTTGAGACGAGTTCATTGGCGCCCAGATAGGCTTTGAGCGCGCCCGGTATCAGGCCATAGATGAAGCCGGCAGTTCCCGATGCCAGAATAATGACCGGGATGAGCAGGATGCCTGGAATAGTCGGGGAGTTCAGGGCGATGATGCCGGAAACCAGCGCGCCAAAATAAAGCTGGCCTTCGGCGCCGAGGCTGAACTGCTGCGCGCGAAACACAATGGCAAAGGACAAACCCAGCAGAATCAAGGTAATCGCATCTTGAATCCAGACGCCCCAGCGATTGACGCGCTCGATTGGGCCGAGCAGCAAGGCCTCAAAGGCCAGCCGCGACTGCTCCATCGCCTCCGAAAGCGTCGTCGCCAGCGGCACCTCCTGCGGTCGGGCGTACAGAATATAGATGCCATCGGTCGGCAGCTGAACATTTTCGATAACAGCATCTTTGGGGCTGACAAGGTCGTCAAAAGTTTCAAGCTGCTGCGCGGTGGCCGAGTCGGAGTCCGCCAGGACATCGCCGGCCTGATTGCGAAGCTCGACCAGAACATCGACTTCGGAGCGCCGATTTTTGGCATAGGCCAGCAGCGAAACCACATCGCCGCCGCGCCCGGCAAAGGTATAGGCGACTTCGCTAACAGGTTCGACGACATTGGGTTTATTGAATTCGCCGCCGCGTTTTTGGCCGTATTCAAGGTCGACATCCTCATTTTCGACGCTGGCGGAATCGGATAGGGCCTGCACGCGGAATTCGCCGCGCTCAAAGCGATTGGCGGCATCCAGATTAAAGATAAAGGTCACCAAAAAGCCCAGGATCAGCGCAGCGACAACGGTCAGCAGAACGCGGATGGCCTGCGCTTTCAGTTCAATCACAAACAGCAGAATCGACATGCCGACCAGCGCGTTGACCAGCAGGATGTTCTGCCAGGTGGCGGCGGCGGTCATTTTGTCGATGGAGCCGTCAAACAGGGTGGCGGTGATGAACCAGACGATGGCGGCGCCGGCCAAGATGCCAATCAGAAGCAGCAGATGTTTTCTTATCAAGGTCATGCGAACCGCTCCATTTCCTCTTTGGGCTGTCGTTCGGCGCCCAGCATATAATAGCCGATGCGCTCTTCGGTCAGGGTTTCATCATTGGGGAAGATGCCGACGATCTCGCCGCCGTACATGACCATAATGCGGTCGGACAGCTTCATCACTTCCTGCAAATCGGCCGAGATAAGCAGAATCGCCAAGCCCTGCGTGCGCTGGTCGACCAATTCTTGGTGGATGAATTCGATGGCGCCAATATCGACGCCGCGGGTCGGCTGGGCGGCGATGAGCAGTTTGGGCGACGATGACAGTTCGCGGGCGACGACGACCTTCTGCATATTGCCGCCGGAAAGCGCGCCGACGGGGATGGCGCCGCTGGGGGCGATGATGTTGAACGCTTGGATCAGCCGTTTGCCGTTGGCGGTGATTTCATGGATGTTCAGCAGGCCGCGCCGCGTGAAGGGCTGGCGGTAATAGCGGTCGATAATCAGATTGTCTTCGATTGAGGAGTGGACGGCGACGCCGTTGGTCAGGCGATCTTCGGGGATGTGGGCGACTTGATGCTCGCGCACCTGACGCGGGCCATGTCCTAATATTGACGTCGCGTTGATAAAGGCCTGGCCGCTGGTGGGTGGCCGCAGGCCGGTCAGGACTTCGGCCAGTTCGGTTTGGCCATTGCCCTCGACGCCGGCGATCCCCAAAATTTCGTTTTGATAGGCATGAAAGCTGACCTGTTTGAGCAGTTGATGGCCGCTGTCATCGGCATAGGTCAGATTCTCCACGGCCAGCACCGATGCGCCGCGCTTGACTTTGGGGCGGTCGACGACCATAAACACTTCGCGCCCGACCATCATCCGCGCCAGTTCGCGCTCGTCGGTTTGGCTGGTCTTGACGGTGCCGATTTTGCGGGCGTCGCGCATCACCGTTACGCGGTCGGAAATGGCGATGACTTCCTTGAGTTTGTGGGTGATGAAAATGACGGTTTTGCCGCCGTCGACCAGGTTGCGGATAGCGGCGAACAGGTCTTGGGTTTCGCTGGGTGTCAGGACGGCGGTCGGCTCATCCAAGATCAGGATTTCGGCGCCGCGGTAAAGGGCTTTCAGGATTTCGACGCGCTGGCGCATGCCGACGGGAATATCCTCAATTTTGGCGTTTGGATCGACGTACAGCCCATATTCTTCGGACAGCTGGGCGGTGTCGGTGACGGCCTGCTGAAAATCAATGGCCAGGCCGCGCCGCGTTTCGCGGTTGAGGATGATGTTTTGCGCGACTGTGAAGGAATTGACCAGCATGAAGTTTTGATGCACCATGCCGATGCCGTGTTCGATAGCGTCCTGCGGGCTTGTGATCTGAATCTGCTGGCCGCGGATGTGGATGCTGCCGGCGGTCGGCTGTTCCAGGCCGTAGAGAATTTTCATCAGGGTCGATTTGCCGGCGCCGTTTTCGCCTACCAGCGCGTGAATCTCGCCCTGCTCGACCGAAAAGTCGATGGCCTCATTGGCGCGGACGCCGTTGGGATAAACTTTGTCAATGTCTTGGGTTTCGATAATCGCTGTCATATTTGGCCGCCCATGCCATTCAATTAGGTTTCTATTGGGGGAATTATACACCTAACGCAGCCAAAATGCTAAAAAATGCTATAATGATTTTATGATAGGGTATTGCGGCACAGTAACATTAAAGGAAATGAGATGGCGATGAACCGCGAAGGCAAAATATCCGCGCTTGAGACACAGTATCAGCATCTCGCGACGAAAGCAGACATTGAGCGGCTTGGCAAAGAGCTAGGGGATAAAATCAATTCGCAGACAAAGTGGTTCGCCACTATTTGGATTGCCAGCCTGGCGGCCTTTGCTGGAATGCTTGCCGCCATTCTAAGTCGATTGCCTTGAGCTATTTATCCCGTCAGGTCACAGCCAATAAAGTGACGGCCGCCTATATGCGCGGCTTCCATCACCGAAAACGAACCCGCCGCCGGGTCAATGACATAATCGCCTTCGCTGCTGACGGCGGCAATGAGTTCAGCTTGCAGGCCTATCGGCTTTTGGTGAGGATGCGCTTTGGATGACGTTTTTTCGCGCCAGACGTCGCGGATATTGTGGATTTTCCAGACACCCTTGGCGCGTCGGGGCCGCTTTTGCAATATGGCGCAGTATTCACTCACGCGCCGCGAGCGATAGCCCATGCCAAACTTTTCCTTGTCCCATACAATCAGGTCGACGACATCCAGCCGCGTGCCATCCAGCCACGATTTGAATCCTTGGCAGAGATGAAACTTGTCCATCCACAGGAACAGGTGGCCGGAGGGGATCAGCGCCTCGTCGATGCCCTGTACAAACTTTGCAATTTTCTTTTCATCCATTTGCATCAGCGCGCTTCGGCGTTTGCCGCGGTTCTGGCCTTCGTTGCCATAGGACAGTTTATCCAAAACGCCGCGGTACTGCGGGTCAAGAAAGGCAACGGGGATGCTGTTCGGCGGTAGCAGCGACAAAAATTGCAGGCCGTCCATTTTGAGACGTTCATTTGGGCGCAGGGGAGGATGCAGGTCAATGGCTGGCGATTGGATGACGCGGCGATTGGAAAAAACGGCGCTTGCTTTCGCTTCCATTATACGCTCCTCATCATCATACGAAACGAAGATTGGCCAGCGCGAGGCCGGCCAATCCGATCATAAACGACATGCGAAGCGTTAGCCGTCCATCATCATCATCATCGATAAGTCCATGCCGGCCGTCGGCAGATCAGCGCAGGCCGTGCCGACCAGGGCCGGCTCTTCGGCAAAGACAGTGACAACGTCAATGTCGCCACTGACAACTGCTTCTTCGGCGGCGGCGACCATGTCTTTGATGTCGTCGGGCGTGCTGGCGTCGTAGAATTCGTTCTTGGCGAGTCCAACTCCGCCTTCGGGAATGCCGAGACTTTCAGCCGAGCCATAGGGCAATTCACCTTCCAGGTGCAGAGTGACGGCGCGGAAGATGGAATTGTCGACGTTCTTCATCATGCTGGTCAGGATACGTTCGGCTTGGTCGGGATCGGTTTCGGCAACGATGGTCGCTTGGTCGGAATCGACGCCGAGCGCGAAGTGGCCCTGTTCATGGGCGGCCTCAAAGACGCCAACGCCGGTGCCGCCGGCGACTTGGAAGACGATATCGGCATCCTGCTCATACATCGCCAGGGCGATTTCCTTGCCGCGGGCTGGGTCATTCCAGCTGCCGGCGTACTGGACGATGTTCTGGCTTTCGGGATTGACCAGGCAGGCGCCCTGTTCATAGCCGACGATGAAGTCGTCGATGACGGGGATCTGCTGGCCGCCGACGGCGCCGATAATGGGAGCGTCGTTCATGCCGTCAATGCCGCTTTGTGACATGGCGGCGGCATAAACGCCGGCCAGGAATGAGCCTTCGTTTTGGGCATAGGTCATCGAATAGACGTTGGCGCAGCCTTCGACGCAGACGTCGGGATCGTCGTAGGGCATCGGCGCATCATAGAACATAAAGAGCTTGTCCGGGTAGCTGTGCGCGTTGGCCGCCATAAAATCGATCATCTGGAAGGTGCCGGCGATGAGAATGTCGTAGGAATCGGTGTCGGCCATGACGTCCAGCAGGCCGGGTTCCCAGTTGGCGGGGTCGATGCCCAATTCGACTGTGTCGATTTCGATATCGTATTCATCGGCAATCGCCTCCATGCCGCGCTGGGCGCTATCGAAGAACGATTTGTCCCCCAATGTGCCGTTGACGACGGAGACGACCCTCAATGGATCATCCTGCGCTATGACTGTGAAAGCCATGGCGAACAGCGCCGCCAGCAGCAGAACTGAAACAAAAACAACCTTTTTCATGTAAAGCCTCCAAACTAAGATTTGTCCAAGACGGATTTGAATCCGACAAAGTTATTATACTCATGTTTCTGATATTTGCATACCGCGTCTATTTGAGGGGGCATGGCGGCAGAGATGGTGGATGGAAACTTCTTTTTATTTTGGCAGGCGGTTATATGCTGCCCTTATTCCCTCTGCCAATTTGTTTGATTTTACTTCGTACCTGTCAAAAGCCCGTATGTTGTCGTTTCTTATATGAAGCTGCCCTTCACCCGTATTGCCGCGGTGCTGTCCCTTAGAATAGTATTGATTTGTCTCAACCTCATCGGAAGACAAAATCCAATATCGAATCACATCCCGCCATACAGCAACCCATACAAATACATCACAGCAAGCAGGCTTTATTTGCTGAAAATTCATCCAAAATCTCTTTTCAGAATCCGATGCCAATGCTTTTACATACAGCGGCTCATCTGAATCGGCATCAACTGCCCGCGATGCTTTGACTTCGATACGTATCCCCTTAAAGAAAAAATCATATTGTCCAGAATACTCCGGATCAGTCTTCTTTGATGGTTTTTCCAAATCCGGCGCTAACGATTTCAACTGGCCTTGCGCCCATGTTTCTCCAAATTGACGCGGCGAGCCGATTTCAAAAATATAAAGATAGTAATTTCTTTCAATATAGCTGTCGCGAAGATTGTAATATCCATCCAATGTCAAAATATCCAACCCTAACAATGTCGAAATAATGAATTCGTAATCATTGAATGGATAAACTGACACAAGGGAATTCAGGCGGTCTTTGAATTCGCCTTCATTTGGCAGTTGTGATAACAGCGCATTGAGTTCTCGCTCAAGATGTTCCATTTGTATTATCCCAACAATTCAAAGCAAGGTCTTCTGCACAGGTGAAATTTCTGTCGCTGGGTTTTCGTCTGATTTGAAATTAAGACGTTCGCGTTCAAATGGATTGCCATTTTGCCAGCCGGCGCGCCCGGTTTCCCGAAAATGCTCCAGCCGTCGAATGGCAATTTCAGCGAATATGGGGTCAATATCCGCCGTAAAACATCTGCGGTTCAATCTTTCCGCCGCCAGCAGGGTTGTTCCTGAATGCGCGAAGAAGTCGATGACCAAATCCCCCGGATTGGAACTCGCCCTGATAATCCGTTCAATACATTTCAATGGTTTTTGGGCATAACAGCCGGAAACATTTTCTTCCATCCGATAAAAGACCTGCTGAATATCGACCCAGACATTGCTGGCGCGAATGGTTTCTGAACGGCTGCGCTGAAAGTTGTCGGCAGCTTCGCCATTGACCGTTTTGTAGTAGCCTTGGAGGATCTTGGGGATGTCGGTATAGTCGACGTGGAAAATCGGCGATCCTTTTGTGTAATAGAGCAGTTCCTGTCGAACTGCCATCCAGTTTTTTTGCGTCCCATAGCCGCGCTGATTCCGCATCGTAATAAAACTTCTGGGCTTAAAGGGTTTCCCGCGCATCATCATCATAAAGTCTGGCAATGGCTGAAACCCGTTATTCTGGTCCGCTCCCATCCAGATATACAACGCGGCATCGGAAGCCAAAACATCGTGCGTCAATGAAATCCATTGGTCACACCAATTCACAAAATCCGATATCGACTGAATTTGAAAAGCCGTTAGATTGTACGGCGGATCATGGACTGCCAATGCCGCGCTTTCGCCATTCATCAAGGCTTGCACGGCTTTGTCATCGGCCGCATCCAAACACCCGACTCGATGGCCGCTGATTTCATCATGCCATATTTCACCTGGACGAAGCCGACAATGGGGAAGCAGCTGCGCTTTGACTTCGGGCGATGTATCCAATCTTGGGAGCGGATTGTTTTCCATTGCGCCTATTCCGACGACATTTCTTGTATCAGCCATGCCATTATTTTACACACACTTAGCTTAAATGTCATAATTCACCAGACTCTCGACAGTGAATTGCAAAATTAGCTGCTGGCTCGTATGCTGTTTTGAATTAGTAAGATAGTGTGATACTGGTATGAAAACTCGTTGAATCCCGTCTATTGCGACATCATCAATAAGAGAATCGATAAATTGAATTATGCGCTGTGGGGGATCAAACAAAGGGCAAGCCAGGACTGACTACACAGCCAGACCGACATATTGCCGCTGGGCAAGCTGCTCGGTGATTTGTTCGGCGGCGATGGCGGCTTCGACGGTCATATTATAAAAGGCGCCGCGGCCCTTGTAAAAAACCCCGACCAGATACAAACCCTCATGCCCCAATACTTGCCGGCCATTCGGATGACGGCTGACATCGCGCAGTGGCCAGCCGCGGATGCCGTTGGGGCCAATATCCCAATCGCAGCCCGTCGCCGGCAGGGGCGCCGCGCGGCTGAATTGCATGTCAATGTCAAGGTACTGATGCAGCACCGGCAGGAAGCCAGTCGCCATAATCACCGCGTCCAGTTCCAGATAGCGGCCGTCGGCCAGCT
The DNA here is from genome assembly GCA_965243795.1 of Phototrophicaceae bacterium. Taxonomy (GTDB): domain Bacteria; phylum Chloroflexota; class Anaerolineae; order Aggregatilineales; family Phototrophicaceae; genus UBA6055. The sequence goes on from OZ251576.1 coordinate 671,993, forward strand.
GGACGCCGCGCGCATCAAAACATATCGGATGCGGCACAGGCTTAACTCGTCCCTGGCGAAAGGCATCCAAAAGCTCTGGCCCGCGGTAGCCGACCGCGCTGCTGGAATTGGACGTCGCCGCCCAAAGGCCAAAATTGCCCAGATCGTATTTGACAGACTCGGTTTGCCGCTGAATCCATTGGCACAGCGAATCAGGCAGATAGCTTCCTATGAGCATCCAGGCATGACGCGGCAGGCCATAAGGATAGCGCGGGCGCAAATCAACGCCGGTGCGGATGGACAAGTAGGCGAATCCATCGGCCGCCACCGGCCCAGCCGCGACGGAAATGTCGGTGCCGCTGGGCCCATTGCCGACCACCATGACCCGCTTGCCCTTGACCTGATTGGGATGACGAAAATCCCTGGAGTGCATCATCTCGCCGCCAAAGCGCTCCATCCCCTCAATCTGCGGCATTTGCGGATTGTCAAACACGCCAGTGGCCGAAATCACCGCCCGATAGCTTTCGATGCCGGCGCTGGTTTCGACCTGCCACAGGCCATCGCCGCGCCGCGCAACCCGATAGACTTCCAAGCCAAAGTCAATCTGAAAACGCTGGTCATGCGCCCAATGAACCAGATAGCGATGATACTGCTGCGCCGAGGGGAAGAGGCCGTAATGAAGCGGGAATTTGCGTTCGGGAAAATGGCTGAAGAAGCGCGATGTATTCAAACGCAGCGACGGATACAGGCTGCTCCAGGTCGGCGCCAGCGTATCTGCGCGGTCAATGATGCGGTATTCCAGCCCGGCCTGCCGCAGCGCATAGGCCGCGTTCAGGCCAGCCGGCCCAGCCCCGATGACAAGCACATCTGCGGTCGGCATTATTCTCCCTGCCGGGCGGGCAAGGCCGTCGCCGTTTCGCGGATATAAAGCAGCAGGCGGGTCGGCGCGGCTTGCAGGGTCGTCTCAAAATGGACGGCGTCGGCGGTGCTGCGCGGCTGAACAAAAACCAGCGTTTCCCCAATCATGCCCTGGATCCACTGCGCTTGAAAGGTCGCTTCCTCGTTGTATTCATCCACTGGAAAGGCAACCAGTCCGCGCATCAAGCTGAAGATCGCCAGCCCAAACATCAGCAGGGCGAGGCCGCCGATGAGAGCCAGCGCGCGGCGGTTGGCCTGACGGACGTCGTCCCTGGTCATCATCGCCGTCGACAAATGCCGCCGCAGCCGTCTTTGATGATAGCCGCCGACAAAATTGAGCGCCGGGCGACCTTCCAGCAGTTCGGGCAGGGCGACGTTTTCGGCCAGGACAGGGATGACAAAAGCCTGCTTTTTTATGGCCTGCCGAATTTCTTCCTGCACCATCGGGTCGCGGTTGGACTGCGCCGAGATCAGCGCCAGCAAGACCGGCCGCGCGGGCAGGGCCTCGGCCGTCAAATCGCCGCGGATCCGCCGGGCAAGCTCCTGCTGGTCGGACGAATAGGCAATGCGAATCATAGGGACTGTCAATCCTTCTCTCAATTCTTCTCACTGTGAAAATGGCGCGGGGCGATTGTCGCATATCCTCTCGACGCTTCCAAGCCTCTTCCGCTAAGGATTGGATGAGATGAGCGCCGCCTGGCTTACAGGCCGCGTTCAGGGATCCAGCGGCCGATGTCGACTAACTGCGCTTCGGCCAAGGCGGTCGGATGGCCAATCGGCAGCCAAAAGGGGGAATCGACCACAGTCACGGTCTGATGCCGCGCCAGCTGGCTGATATAATCAATGATTTCATATTCGCCGCGGCGCGATGGCTTCAGCGTGTAATCAAAAACCTGCGCGGTCAGCTTGTATGCCCCCGTATTGCAGGCCACTGGCGGACGAAAGCGGCCGGCGGGCGGCTTTTCATCGATGCCGAGAAAGTGGCCCGCTTGACTGCGCCGAATGACGCCATAATGTTCAAAATCGTCTCTGTGCATCGCCAGGACGCCCCATTTTTGTCGGGCAAGCTGCCGCAAGGCCGTCTGGGCATAGAGGTCATCGCCATTGACGACCAGAAAATCGCCGCTTCGCAGATGCGCCTGACAGCATTGCAGGGCGTGGCCGGTGCCGAGTGGCCGCGGCCGCTGCTCGACCAGCGCGTAATCGCAGAAAAAAGACTGACGCGCCATAAAGGCTTCAATTTGCGCTTGCCGATAGCCGACCACCACCAGCAGTCGGTCGACAATCCCGCGCAGGCTCATCAATGACCAGGCCAGGATGGGTTGGCCTTGCAGACACAGCAGAGGCTTGGGGGTGTCCAGGGTCAGCGGGCGCATCCGTCGGCCCTGGCCGGCGGCCATGATTATGCCATCCATGCCGGCCGCCCATCAGCGCAGGTCATCATAAAAGGCGGCGCCGCCCTCATCGTCGTCGTCATCCAACTCGCCTTCGCGGAAAGAGGGAACAACGCCGTCATCTTCGCCATAGAGATCCTGGTAATCGGCTATTTCGGCGTCGTCGTCCAGGTCATAGCCCTCGTCATTCAGATCGCCGTCGCCGTCCAGGTCGATGTCAATGTAACTGTCGATGGGCGGGTCGATGAAGCCGTCTTCTTCGTCAAGCTCGTCATCATCATCAAGCTCGTCAAGCTCATCGATCTCGTCAAGGCTTTCCAGCGAGACCAACTCTGGTTTTTCAAGCGGCTCATTCAGCGCGGCCAACAGTGCCAGCGGCTCGGCCTCCAGCGCGGCCTCGGCCACAAAATCATCCAGTTCGGCAAGCTCTTCGGGCGATGGCTCTTCGATATCATCGAGACTGGAGGCCAGATCGCTCATTAGCAAATCCATCGGCGCCGACACCTCAATTTCATCCTCGCCGTCGGGCGGCCCCGCGTCCCGGTGAATATCCTGACCTAATGACATCACAGCGCCTCCCCGCCGCCTGATTCAGCCTGCTGTTTCTTTCACTATAGCGCAAAAATAGGCGTGAAGCCGTAAATCGGCCGTCAATTCTGGATGAAAAGCCGTGGCCAGCAGATGGCCCTGCCGAACGGCCACAATGCGCCCCTCTTCCAGCCGCGCCAAAACGCTGACCGACTCATCGGCGCGGGTGACGACTGGCGCGCGGATAAACACAGCATGAAAAGGCTCATCCGACAGTCCCTTGATGTGCAGATCCGTCTCAAAGCTGTCAATCTGCCGCCCGAAGGCATTTCGATTGACTTGAATGTCCATCGCCGCCAGGATAGGCTGCTCATCGATGCCGATGTCCTTGGCCAGAAAAATCATGCCGGCGCAGGTGCCCCAGGTCGGTTTGGCCTTGGCGAAAAGGCGCAGCGGCTCAATCAGGCCATAACTGTCGGCCAGCTTGCCAATGGTCGTGCTTTCGCCGCCGGGGATAATCAAAGCCGACAGGCCTTCCAAATGCTGTGGCAGACGCACTTCGACCGCCGCCGCGCCCAGCCGCTCCAGCATTTTGCGATGTTCAATAAACGCGCCTTGCAGGGCGAGTACACCGATTTTCATAGATTTGCCTTTAGGGCTGTTCGATGATGATATTATGAAGGCCAAACGCGTCGGGTCAAGAGACTGTTCCGTCCATTTCTTCGACCCGAATCAGACGCGCCAGGCTGTTGCCGATGATGCGATATTCCCGATCCAGCTTGATCTGCATCGGGCCGTCAAAGGGCGCGACATGAATGACGGCGCAGGCCCGACCGGGGATCAGCCCCAAGGCGCCGATGTACTGCAAGCGGTCCACTTCGCGGGTGATTAAACGGCTGATGCGGACGTCTTTGCCGGCCTTGACCTGCGCCAGCGGCTTGTCCGTCATGGACCTGACGATGCCCTGCTCGTTCGGAATAGGCTCGCCGTGTGGACAGAAGGCTGGCTGGCCGGCCATCTCATACATGCGCTGGGCCACCTTTTCGCTAAGGCCATCGCTAAGGCCCATCGCCTCGCCGTGCGCCTGAAGCCAGTCGATGCCCATGACCTGCACCAAAAAAACTTCGGCAATTCGCTGACTGCGGATGTGCTTCAGCGCTTCAACGCGGCCGCGGTCGGTGATGGCGATGCCTTGATAGGGCCGATGATCGATGAGGCCTAATTCATTGAGCTTGCTGACCATGCGATTGACGGCCGGCGGACTGACCAGCAGCAGATCGGCCAGCTGCGCTGTGCTGACATAATCTTCCCTTTCGGCCTGACGGTCGGCCAGCCGATAAATCTCGGCCAGATAGGCGCGCATCTTGCTGCTAAGTTCGGCGCCGCTCATAGGCCATGTTCCAAACGGTTGATGAGCCGCTTGGGCAGGTTATAGCCGCGCATCCGATTCTGCACCTCTTCGACGTCGTAGGGGATGCGCCGATGCTCAAAAAGGCCGCTGTCCAGATCGAGGAGGCCATAGGCGGCGTCTGGATTCTGGTCGCGCGGCTGGCCGATGCTGCCAGGGTTGATGATTTGTCGTCGGCCATTGAGCGCATAGGGCTGGCCGTACTGTGGCAGCGCGGATTCGGTATCCCCGTCTTCATCTAACTGGGTATAAATCACTGGCTGATGGGTATGGCCGACAAAGCAGTAGGGCGTCTCAAAATGCGGGAAGTTCAAGCCGGCCACCAAAGGCTCCAGGATGTATTCCCAAATCGGCTCGCGCGGGCTGGCATGCACCAGGGTATAGTCCCCGATGACAAAAGTAACCGGCAGATCTTCCAGGAATTTGATGTTCTGCGCGGTCATGGTTTGCCGCGTCCAATCGACGGCGTGGCGGGCGTCTGGATTAAAAGTCCGCACATCCAGGCGATCAAGCACAGCCCAGTCGTGATTGCCGGCCAAACACAGATGCGGCAGTTTTTTCAGCCGCTCGACGCATTCATTGGGGTCGGGCCCATAGCCCACCACATCGCCCAGGCACCAGACAAAATCCCAGTCGCCGCCGCTGTGCCGCAAGACGGTCTCAAAGGCGGTGTCGTTGGCATGAATGTCCGAGATGATCAAAATTCGCATAATGGACTCTCCCCGCCGGCTGATTTGCGGCAGATATTACCGCGATGTGAGGGCTTTTGCAAATCTTATCCCTAACAGTCGCCCGATTTGGTCACATAATCAGCGCTGATCCAGCCAGCTTGGCCATGATAATCGACCTTGAACCAGCCATCGACCTGTGTCAGCGCGGTCAAGGTCGCATTGTAGGGGATATGCCCGATGACGCTGCCGGCCGGCGCCGCGCGGAAGTTGAGGATGTCAGTCGTCGTGACCATGCAGTTGAGCGCGGGCGGCGACGGGTTGAGATAAGCGGCTCCTGGCGGCGGCCCATACGTTGTCGTCGTGCCGATGACCGCGCCATGAAGGCCAGCCCCGAAGGTCGTATGCAGCACTTTGCCCTCGCGATTCGGCCCCACTTTGATTGTTACATTGTCATCCGGCCAAACCGCGGCTAAGGCGCGGCCATCCGGCGAGACGGCGACCACGGCCTCTCCGCTGTGAGCGTCGACCTGCGCCTGCGTCACCGTCAGCAGATGATAGCCCTGCGAATGGCGGTCAATGCCCCAGACCGAAAGGACATCATCGCCGCCCGCGTCATAACGGAAGATGCAGGCCGCGGCGCCCATCGGCAGAGCTTCGGCCTTTGGCGTCGATTCACAGCGGCTGGCCGGTGGTATGATGGTCGGCGGCGGCGAGTCATCTTTGCGCGAATTGCCAGCGGCCACTGAATACGTAAACACCGCGTCTTCGGGGCAGGGGCCGATGCTGCTGTCGGTCAGGATGCTGTTGGGGTCATGGATATCGCGCGGCGCGTTGCCCTCAAAGGTGATGCAGCCTTCCAGGACGGTCGAGGAGTCGGCCTGGCCGCCATAAACAGCCCCCACCCCGCCGGTATTGCCGCGGAAGACCGAATCGCGGACGGTGACCCTGGCCGATAAATAGGCGCTAAGGGCGCTGGAAACCGTGGATGATCTTTGAGAATGATCCTCGAAAAGTATCTTGTTCAGAGTCGCGGCGCTGTCTAGGAAGGCCAGCGGCCCGCCGTTGCTGTAAAAATGCACATTCTCAATCCGCAGAGGATTGGCAAGGTAGGTCAGCAGGCTGTAAGAGCCGCTCCCCGTAATCGCCGCGTTGCGGATAGCTGCGTTGCCGGCGCTGGTGAGGAAGGCGTAAAGCGAATTGGCATCGATGGTATGTCCATTGCCGTTGATGGTGACCGTTAGCTCGCCCGGGATCCAGAGTCGGCCGGTTTGCCGACAGTCGCCGCGCAGATTGTAGACGGCATTGCGCTCCAGATGGCCGCTGGCCGGCAAGCCGCAGTTGGCCGTCGTCGGCGGGGAAAACTGCCTGGCGCCGACGCCGTTATTGCCAATAGCGCCGCTGCAAAGGCCGCTGCTGTTATCGGTGACATTGCCATAAAACTTCTGCGGGAACACGCGCTCGCTGGTGAAACAGCCAGTGATGGTCACGTTGGCTATTTCGGGATGGGCGATGTTAGCGCTTCGGTCGGCGCCGATGGCCGCGTTGCCGCCGATGACTGACCGCAGCGCCAGATTGTTGAATGTGGCATTGACCAGGCCGCGGGCCTCCACCCCGGCCGGTCGGATGCTGACGGAATAATAAGTACCGATGACGTCTTCGATGAGTGTATTCGTGAAATCGCCGGATGAAGGATTGCCAGGCGACCCTGCCAGGCGAATCGCGGTATGGCTGGAATTGCGAAAGGTTACATCGGCGAGGCTGGCTGAACCGCTAATGTCCAATGCTCCGATGCCAGGCGCGCTGCCGCCATCCAGCGTCGCATTGCGTATGACGACTCGTCCGCCGAGACGGGTCAGGATAATGCCTTGCGAGCCGGTTAAAAGGCTGCCGTCAATCGTATAGCCCTGTCCCTCAATCGTTAGCGTGGTCGCGCCGCCGGTAAAGGCGCCAGTGACAACCAGGTAGCTTGTCTGCGCGCAGTTGGCGGTGAGCGTGTAGGTCGCGGATTGATATATGGGGCCGCCGACTGGCAGACCGCAGGCGGCCGCGGGCGGGTTTGGCCGAGGCGTTGCAGTTGGCATGACCGTTGGCGTCGCCGTTTGCGCCAGGACAGGGACGACCAGCCATAACAGCGCCGTCGTCATCATCCAGCGAAGGGCATTCATGGCCCGCGCTTTCCGACCAGGCCTATCGGTGATTCGACAAATGCGCGCGCGGGGATTTTCACTGGCGCGGCGCAAAACTTCCATCAATCAGACACTCCCGATTTCAGCCAGCGGGCATCAGAACCAGCGAACCTGGACTCTCGATCCAAACGCAGGTCAGGCCATCGACGCGGTAAGATTCCAGCGGCGACATCGCCCGCGGTATGGTCAGCGCGTCCAAAAAGATGATGCGGCCAGCCTGCGGGAAACAGACCTCAACCCCTTGCTCAACATAGCCCCAAATATCCACGGCGTCGATAAAGCCAGCGTCAATGATCGACTGAATGCCAACACCGCCGCCGTCAAGCCGCTGACACTGAACGCCGCTGCCGAGGCCATTCGTGGCGCGGATGCGGATGTCGCTGGTGGCTTGCAGGTCAAGACAGGTCATGGCCAGCGGTCGGGGCGTCGCCGTTAGCCGCGGAGTCGGTCTTTTCTTTGATTTTCCCTTGCAGCCGATGATGCTGACGACGGCGTTGGCCGCGGCCGTGTATCTCTCTGCTGGCGAGCCGTCGGCTTTGAGATTGTCAGTGAAAGCCGGGCAGTCAAACAGCTGGAGGATGGTGCCGCTGCCGTGAGCCGCGACCACCCATATTTGACCTGAATTGCCCCGAAAGACGCTGTTGGAGATGTCCACCGTGGCGCCGCTTGAGACCGTCACAGCGCTTCCCCCCTGATTGCTGCCTGCTGGGCTAGCATTGTTTAGGAACTGCGCGTTCTCAATACTGACGGATGCGCCTGCCGAGGCGACGAATGCGGAATAGCCTATGTTGCCGCTGAAAGTGATGTCTCGCCCGTTGAAAGTCGCTCCTTCTTGTATCTGAACAGGCGCGCGGGTCGCTGTGCCAGCTTGGCGAATGACAACGTTGTTCATATTGAGGACGGCGTCTGAACCCGTGACGAAGATAGCGAAGGCATTGCTGGGGCCGATGATGCTGTAGCCGTTGCCGTTGATGGTGAATTCGCCCGATACAAGCAGCAGAAAGCCATCATTGTCGGGGACGGCGGCGCTGCTAAACGTACAGTCGGCGGTCATATTGAAGGTGGTCACCGTGGCCGCCGACGTAAGCTGCGCCCAAGACGCCGGCAGACCGCAGGCATCCACGGTCACAGGATTAGTCGTAAGAGGCGGCGTTGTCTGGCTTTGGACTGGAAGAGCGCAGGCGAATAAGAAACAGAGCAGCAAAATTGTCTTAAAAGGCTTGACAGTCATCCCATTTCTCTTGTGTTTTATCAATCAGTCATCGGGCCATAATTTACCGCAAGCGCCGACTTTTGGCAAGTCATTCGATTTACCGGCGGCGATTTTTCAGCCACATCGCCCCATAGACCGGCCGACTCAAACACCACAGCAGCAGCATGGGCAGGATACCGTGATGCTTGCGACAGTAGACCAGCATATCGCGGAAGAAAATGGCCCTGGCCCGCCAGGTTCGGGTCGAGGATTTTTCGTGGTGTTCGATTTTGGCATCTGCCAGAAAATAAAATGGCCGCCGATGTTTTTGCGCCAGCGCATCTTCGGGGAAATAGAGCAGCAGGTCATCATCCAGCCGAATATCGCCGCGGCGCATCAACGCGCATGAGCCAGGGATCACCTCGACCTCGCGGCTGCTTTCCCGATCCCAATCGGCATACAGCAAATCGGCCTGGACGCGCTTTTTGGCTGTCGGAAACAAATAGCCCAGCAGGGTATAATTCAGCAGCAGGCTGTGATAGCTTGGGATTTTGGAGCAGGTCGGCTGAATACCCCCGTTGGGATAACGCATCTGCGCGGTGACTCCCGCAAAGCGCGGGCTGTCCATCAGGAATTGGCGCATCCGCCCTAGGGCCTTCGGCGCGGCGACGGTATCAGGATTGAGCAGCAGGACATAATCGGCGCTGGCCTGGCCGATGCCGACGTTATTGCCGCCGCAGAACCAGCGATTTTGCGACTGCGCCAGCAAAACGACCTCGGGAAATTCACCCCGAACCATATCGGCGCTGCCATCCGATGAGCCGTTGTCGACCACGATAACCTCCAGCGCAAGGCCCTCACTGGCGCGCAGTGAACGCAGGCAGTCCCGCAACAGCCCGCGCGTGTTGTAGCTGACAATGACAACCGACAAATCCGACATCTCGGCGCCTCGGCTCTCTATGGCAAACTTAGCACAAAGGCAAGCTGATGCAAGGGCTGGCATAATCGGCTGATTCTGATTAGCATAGACGGCAGGACAGGGAGGGATGATGATGAAATTTGGCGCGGTATTTCCGCAAACGCAGCTGGGCGATGACCCCATCGTGATTCGCGATTTTGTCCAGGCGGCTGAAGGTCTGGGGTATCATCATCTGCTGGCCTATGACCATGTGCTGGGCGCCAATCCCCAACGCGCTGGCTGGCAGGCTGGCAGTCCCTACACCTATAAAGACATGTTCCACGAGCCGTTGACCCTCTTCGCTTATCTGGCTGGCCTGACTGAAACGATTGGCCTGATGACCGGCGTTTTGATCTTGCCACAGCGTCAAACAGCCCTGGTCGCCAAGCAGGCCGCCCAAGTGGATGTGCTTTCTGGCGGACGTCTGCGGCTGGGGGTCGGCATCGGCTGGAACGCGGTCGAATATACCTCGCTGGGCTGTGATTTCAGCGCGCGCGGCGCCCGCATCGAAGAGCAGATCGCCGTTCTGCGGGCCTTGTGGACGCGCGATTTGGTGACGTTTGATGGGCGATTCGACCGAATCGACGACGCTGGCATCAACCCGCTGCCGATTCAGCGGCCCATTCCGATTTGGATAGGCGGGACGGCCGATGTCGTTTTGCGGCGCGCGGCGCGGATGAGCGATGGCTGGGTGGCGCATTCCTGGCCGTCAGCGGAAGCGCAAAAACTGACCGAAAGATACTGGGCATTTGCCGAAGACTATGGTCGGCGCGATGCCGTCGGCCTGCATACCCGCCTGGTAACCGAACGGCTGCCCGAAGGCGAATGGGAAGCCTATGTGGACGGATGGAAACGGCTGGGCGCGACCGAATTGGCCGTCTATCCGCATGGCCAGCGGCTTGACGAGTACCTGACGCGCTTGCGGGCCTTCCAGCGGATGTTCGGATTTTAGGGCCATTGATGCGGCTGGTCATCATCCGCGTTGGCTGGCGTTACATCAGCCGCCGACTTTTCCAAAGCGCGCTGTTTATCGTTGGCGTCGCGCTGGGTGTGGCGATGGTCATCGCTATCGATATCGCCAACAGTTCGGCCAGCCGCGCCTTTGCCTTGAGCGCCGAAAGCGTCGCCGGGCGGGCCACCCATCAGATCATCGGCGGCCCCAAGGGACTCGATTCATCTCTGTACGCCGCGCTGCGAATCGACCTGGGCCTTAGGCTTAGCGCGCCGGTCATATCCGAATTTGTCGGCGTGGACGGCAGTCAGCGGGCCTTGCGTCTGCTGGGCGTCGATCCCCTTGTCGAGACCTTCTTTCGCCCTTATCTGGCGGTTGAAAACAGCCCAACTGACCTGCCCGACTGGGTGGGACTTAGCCGTCTGATGGCCGAACCAGGCGCAGTCGTCATCAGCGATTCACTGGCGCGGTCGCTTGGCGTCAAGCTGAACGATGCGCTTGTCATCAGCGCCAAGGGACGGCCTTATTCGGCGCGGGTCATCGGCATCATGCAGCCGCAAAATCAAGCCAGCCGCCAAGCCCTTGATGACCTCATCATCGCTGACATCGCCACCGCCCAGGAAATTGTCGGTCGGCCGGGGCGCATCCATCGCATCGACCTGATTTTGGACGATCATGACGACGCCCAGCGAATTGTGGCGGCCTTGCCGACTGGGGCCGCGCTGCTGAACGTCAGCCGCGAAAGCGCGCTCGATCAGATGACGGCCGCCTTTGAGACCAATTTGCAGGCTTTGAGTTTGCTGGCCCTGGTGGTCGGGCTTTTCCTGATTTACAATACGGTGACCTTCAGCGTGGTTCAGCGCCGCCATGTCATCGGCATTCTGCGCTGTCTGGGCGCCTCCAAAACGCAGATATTCGCCTTGATTTTGGGCGAGTCCTTCGCGCTGGGCTGGATTGGCGCGGCCTTGGGCGTCGGGCTGGGCATCATCTTTGGACGCGGCGCCGTCGCCCTGGTAGCGCAGACCATCAGCGATCTGTATTTTGCCGTCAATGTGCAGAATATCGCCATCGACCCGCTGACCTTGCTCAAAGGCGCCGGTATTGGCCTGCTGGCCAGCGTCGCCGCCGCTCTCATGCCTTCCTATGACGCTTCCCGCACGCCGCCGGCCGGCCTCATGCTGCGCTCCAGCGAAGAGACGCATGCCCGCCGCCGACTGCCCTCTGTCACGGCCGTGGCCGCCGCCATGAATTTGCTGGGCCTGGGCCTCTTGCAATCGCCAAACGAAAGCCTGCTGATGAGTTTTGCCGCGCTGTTTTTCATCGTGGTCGGCAGCGCGCTGTTCACGCCGGCCGCGCTCTTGCTGGGGATGCGTCTGCTGCTGCCGCTGATCAACCGACTCTTGGGCGTGTTGGGCCGAATGGCGGCGCGGGCCATCATACGCGCTTTAAGCCGAACGTCGGTCGCCGTCGCCGCGCTGACCATCGCCGTCAGTGTTATCGTCGGCGTCGGCGCCATGATCGCCAGCTTTCGGACGACCGTCGCCGATTGGCTGGACAATTCACTCGGCGCGCAGATTTTTGTCTCATCGCCCTTGTTCACCTCCAACCTGGCCAGCGTCGATGTCGATATGGCGGCGCTTGAGCTTGCTGGCGCGGCAGCTGGAGTCAGGCAGGTTTCCGCCGCGCGCAACGTCACCATCGCCGCTCCCGATTATCCCGACCGACTGCCCGTCAACGTCCTGGCCAGCGATTTTGACATCGCCGGGGAAAAACGGCGTTTCAAATGGACCAAGGCGCCGCCCGGCCAACATCAAGCCGCCCTGGACGCCGGCCAGCTGATGGTCAGCGAATCCTTTGCCTTTCGGCGCGGCATCACCGAAACCAGCCGCCGCATCACATTGACCACCGACCGCGGCGACCGCAGTTTTGAGATCTTCGGCGTCTACTTCGATTACACCACCGACCAAGGCACGGTGTATATGTCGCGCGCGGTTTATGACCAGTTTTTTGACGACCCCTTTATCTCCACGCTGGCGGTCTTCCTTGAGCCAGACGCCGATCCCCAGGCCGTGATCAGCGATTTGCAGAGCCGACTGACTGATTTTGATTTGATTGTGCAGGATAACGCCAGTCTGCGCCGGGCATCGCTGGAAGTGTTCGACCGCACATTCGCCATCACCATTGCCCTGCGCCTGCTGACAACGGCCGTCGCCTTCATTGGCATCCTGTCGGCCTTGCTGGCCATGCAGCTGGAGCGAACGCGCGAATACGGCCTGATGCGCGCCATGGGCATGACCGCGCGGCAGCTGATCCAATTCACGCTTATTCAGACTGGGCTGATGGGCCTGATGGCCGGCCTGCTGGCCCTGCCGATTGGCGCGGCGCTGTCGCTGGTGCTGATCGATGTCATCAATGTCCGCTCCTTTGGCTGGACGATGCAGTTCACGCCCGCGCCGAACGAGTTTGCCGAGGCTTTTTTGGTGGCGGTGACGGCGGCCGGATTGGCTGGCATCTATCCAGCGCTGAAGATCGCCCGTCTGGCGCCGGCGGCCGCGCTGCGGGGCGAATAAGGGCTTGACTCTCGTCATCCGCGCCGAGTCCCTCTACAATCCAGCCTATGCCAACGCCATTTACGCATCTCAAAATCGCCCAAGACCTGCTTAAAGACCGCTGCCTGGCGCCGTCCGCCCGCGATCTGCTGTTTGAGCAGCGTCCAGCTTTTCAGTTGGGCAGCATTGTGGCTGATGCGCGGGTGACCAGCGGGGCCAGCCGCGAGATGACTCATTTCTATGCTTATGACCGCCCCATCGCTGAACGGCCCTGGCGGCGGATGCTCCGCGAATATCCGACCTTGACGCAGGCGCGCGGCCGAACGCATCTGGCTTTTTTGGCTGGTTACACCGCGCATTTGGCGGCCGACGAAGCCTGGACGGTCAAGATGATGCGCCCGCATTTTTTCGATAGAACGTGGCCGTCCACAGCGCGCGACAAGTTCTTCGCCCTGCATCTGATTCTGACAGCGATGGACGAGCGCGACGAAGGTCAGCTTGCGGCCTGGCAGGCACCCATGCTGGCCAGCTGTCAGCCGCGCGAATGGCTGCCCTTTATGTCGGTCGAGGTCTTGCGCGCCTGGCGCGACCTGATCGCCGAACAGCTAATGCCAAACGGCGTCAGCCAAACCCTTGAGATTTTTGCCCAGCGTCTGACGCTTTCGCCCGCTTTTATCCGCGCGGCCCTGGATGACCCGCATGAGATGGAAGAGCGCTTGTGGCGGCATATCCCCAAGGCCCTGCTGGAAACAGTCGAGCGGCAGATGTACGTCTTCACCCGCGGTCAGCTGGCCTGCTATCTGAACGAGTTTATGCCGTGAGCGCCTAGAAATGAAAAGCGGACAAAGCATCATTCACCCTGCCCGCATCTAATCTAATGTCAGCCCAATGTCAGCTACCGCAGAATCACCGACCCCGGCCGGTCAATCTGGGTGCAGATCATCTTCGAGACGCTGTCCTCAATGTGATAGGACAATGACAGTTCGATGATGGTGCGCGGCGAGGTTTCCGCATCCAAGAAGATGAACGAACCGCCGCTTTGTCGGAAGCAGACCTGCGTTCCCGGCAGCACATATCCCCAGACGTCCACCGCGTCGATAAAGCCGGCCTCAATGATTGATGGAATACCGATGCCGCCGCCGTCAAGCCGCTGGCATTGGGTCGAATTGTGGAAACCAGAGATGACGATGCCGCTGTCGGGCATTGACCGGCAGGTTGAAGGCTGCGTCGTTGCGGTTGGCGCCGGCGTTGGGGTTGGCGTCGGCTCTTCGGTGGGCTTGAATGGCTCTTCGGTGCTTTCCGCCAATAGCTGCTGCGCCGCGGCGGCTACGGGCTGGATATATTCAAAAGCGCCAATATCACAGGCCACTTCCTGCGGCCGCGGCGTTCCAGCCTGGTCAGCGGTCGTGCATAGGGCCGAACTGGCGGCATCAATCGCCGGACTGTCGCTTTGCAATGGATAGTAGGCCGGCGAACCGGTCAGCGCATCCAGCTTGGGGTCGTCGGTGAGCGCCGTCGTACTGCAATTCCCGCGGCCGATGAGATTGCCTTCGTCCTGCGCCAGTATTCCTATGCAGTCATCGCCGCTGCTGCCGTAGAGGATGCTGTTCCGCAGATAAACAGCGGCCTGATTGATATGAACGCCGCCGCCCGCGCTGCTGCTGCCAAAGAAGGTGAGATGCGTCAGGGTGGTGACGCTGCTGCCAGTGGCGTAAAGACCGCCGCCATTGCCATTCGGGGCGCTGTTATTGGCGATGGTGCTGTTCTGCATAGTCAGACTGCCGCTGACGGCCAGGCCGCCGCCGTCGCGCTCGACCGCATTGCTGGAAATGGCGCTGCCGGTGATGGTGACAACCCCCGAATGGATGACCAAGCCGCCGCCGTCCTGGCTGGCCGTATTGCTGGAAACCGCGCTGTCGGCAATGACGACCACGCCCGAATGGATGACCAAGCCGCCGCCGCTGCCGACCGCCGAATTATTGGAAATGACGCTGTTGGTGATGATGGCCACACCGTCGCTGATGGCGATGCCGCCGCCGTCCTGGTCCGCGGCGCTGTCGGAAATCGCGCTGTCGGTGACGGTCAGACTGCCCGAATTGACGGCAATGCCACCGCCAGTGTTCGCGATCCCCTTGGTGACAGTCGTATTGTTAATCGTCAGGTCGCCAGCCGCGCCGACATCAAAAATCCGATAGGTGTCGTCGCCGCTGATGGCATAACCGGCGCCTTCGATTTTAATCTCGGAGGTGATTTGAGGAAGAGCCTGCGCCAGGGTAATATCAGACGTCAGGGTGATGATGTCCGCGCCGCTGCCGGCGATGCAGGATGAGCCGCTGGGGCTTGTGTCCGCGTTGGCCGAAGCAATCGCCTGCGCCAAAGTGCAGTTCTCATCGACCACGATGCCGGCGGCAAAGACTTGTGACAGAGACAGCAGCAAGAGGATGACGATGAAGACAAAAACCACTTTTCTGAATGGTTTCGTTGATTTGAACATACTCTTCCTCTATCCTTTCAATAAAATAAAATGACGCTGACTGAATAATAACAAACTTATAGATTCTTTGCCAAAGGATTCGAGTCCAATTTCAGGGCAATCGCGCGAAGAATTGAGTCCAGCCCGATTTGCTGGTACACTTAGGGCAGGAGAGGCAGGACAAGTTCCCATGCGACATCCAGACCGGCAGATCATCGCCGCCGCCGAAAACGACCTGAAAAACAACCGTCTCGGCCTAATGAGCCAGGCGCAGCTGCAAACGCTGGAGCGCGACATCAGACGTCTTCAGGCGCAGACGGCCCAGCTGACGCGCCGCGGCATCGCGTTGGCCGCGCTTGTGACGGCCGCTGTTGTGATTTTATCCTTTGTGCGAGTCCTGCTGCTGCCGCTGGCCATGATCATTGAACTCGCGGTGATTGGCGCCATGATCTATTTGGTCACCAGCCTGAACCACTTTGTCCAGCAGTTGACGCTTGACCGCGAATCGGAGACGGTGCGGATCGTCAAAGGCCGCGTCAGCCGCCATATTCTGCGCCATCCCCTTTATATGCTGCTGCGCGTCGAAGTGCAGGATTACAAGCTGCTGGATGAGACCCTGCCGCGGCAATTCACCGCCGGCGAACTGTATCAGCTTTATGTTTTGCCACAGGCCGGCGTGATTATCGCCGCCGAGACAATAAGCGAGAAACAGGCCTATTATCGGGTTTGACATCGCCATCACAGCGCCGCAAGATGCGGATGGTGCGCGCCTGACCATGAAAACGCTCAATCCAGCCCCATTTCTCCAGCTTGTCCAGATGACGGATGACACCCGAATTGGATTTGAAACCCTCGTGTCGGGCAATCTCGCCCAAGGTGGGTGGGAAACCCTGTCGATGGGCATACTGACAGATAAACTCAAAAATCCGTTTGGTGCGGTTGTCGCGGTATTTCATTCCATTTTGCCTTTCATTGGCATGACAATGGTTTTATTGTACCTTAATTTTAGAACAAATGTTCTATTGATGTCGACGCGAATGACTTGCACCTCATCTTTGCCCTTTCTGCTAGGGGATTTTGAGGTAAAATGCTAAAATGGCAATCGCTTGAACAAGTGCGGAGACAGACGATGGCAACTACCTCGCGCAAATGGTTTTATTCGACCCCCGAACCGCGCCCCTATTACATTGAGGAGCGCGTCAACCATACTTTGTGGAACAATCGACTGCAAAATGTCTTTATGAGCTGCACCCAGGCCGAGGCGCCGGTGAAGATGGAGGGCAGTCTCAATGGGATGCCGATCTTCTTTGAATTCGTCGCCGGGCAATACTTCACCCTGCGGATGGGCGAGGAGCGCAAAGAGGTCATCGGCACCCTTCGCCAAATTCTGCTCGGCCTCAAGCCCTGCTTCACCTATCAGGACAGCGAGGGCCTGTTCGTGGTTGAATGGCATACCGATGGCGGCGAGGCCCGCTGGAAAAACCTTCAGGGCGATCCAGCCTATCAGGGCCTGCGCCGTATGAAGGTCAAATGAATCATTTTGGAGAATGCGCTTATGGCCAAACGGAGACGCAGAAAACCCAATATCTCTAAGGCGGCGCTTGAACAGGCCCGTCAGGGCGCGGGCGAAAGCAAGGCTGAATCCCAAAGTCCGCCCTCACCGGCCGCCGTCAAGCCTCGTCGTCGACGCCGCGACTTGCAGACTGTGCAGCTGGAAAAGCGCAAAAGCGAAGGCGCGCTTGATGCCGAATACGTGGCCGAACTGCTGGCCAATCCAAACAAGACCGTCAGCGAGGCCGAGTTGCGGGCCGATTACAGCTTTGTAATGAAAGACCTCCGCAGTATGGGGCTGCTGGCGGCGGCGCTCTTTGTCCTCTTGGTCGCCATTTCGCTGCTGGCGCTGTAACAGGGATGCGCGGCCTTGCGGATCAGGCGCGTCATCTGGAAGCTCGTCTTCGCGCTAGGCCTCCTGCTGGCGCTGTTTGGCATCGGGATAGATATTTTGCCGGGCAGCTACCCTGGGCTGAATCTGTCACAGTTTTTGCTGATTGTCGCTGGTCTGCTATTGTCCCTGCTGGCTTTTCGCCTGCGTCATGCTGATGCGCGGCATTCAGTTTGGCCCACGCTGCGAAAGCATTGGCGCGCCAGTCTGCTCATCAGCCTGATTACCCTGCTTGCGCTGGAACTCGTCTTGACGATGGGCGGCATCCCCACCTATTACCCGCCCCATGTTCAAGAGGCCGCGCTTGAGGAGCCGCCCTGGTGGGCCTGTGATGAACTCGGCTGTCGCTTTGTCTATGAGGCAATGACCGCCGCCTGTGACAATGGCGAGATGGACGGACGCTATTGCATTGTCAACCGCCAGGGCTTCCATGACGCGCAGGACTTCGCGGTCGGGGAAGACTTTGATGAGCGGACGCGAATTTTGACGCTGGGCGATTCATTTGCCTTTGGCGAATCAGCTGACATCGGCCAATCCTATGTCGAAACCATTGAAGCGAACTTTCCCGAAGCCATCGTCTGGAATGCTGGGATTCCCGTCTCTGCCACACAGCAGGCCCTGCCGATATTTCAGGCTTACGCGCCCGCTCTTCAGCCGCAAATCACCCTGCTTGGCTTCTATATGAATGATTTTGAAGAAAATATCATGCCCTTGCAGAACCGTATCTGGTGGTGGAACGGGCGGCTGATGCGGCAAACTCTGATTGACAGCTGGGGCAATGTGAGAAGGCTTGACCCGCATTCGTTCCATTATTATCATACCTATCATACTGCGGCGCCGGCCAATGAAATCCAACGGCTTATCGGCCTGACCCGCTTGGGATCATTGGCGCTGAAAGCAAATGACATTCTGCGCGCGGCCGGCCCCGTCGGCTTGGCGGCCACTCGCGACTATCTGCGGGCCTTGCGCGATGCCGCCGCCGCGCAAAATACGGCCTTGCTGACGCTGCTGATCCCGACGCGGAACGACCTTGCCGCCGCCGGACAGCATTATCAGGCCGCCGCGCAGTTGATGAAAGAACTGGAGATGCCCTATCTCGATCCCCGCCTTCTGCTGGATGACGCGCTTGATTATGCGCCGCGGCCCGATGGCCATTGGAGCAGCGCTGGACATCAGAAAATCGGCGCGATGTTAAGTGCCTGCGTCAAAGCCTTCCAGATCCACGGCGGCTGGTCGGATTGCGATCCAGTCATCATGCCCCAAAACGCGCCGACCGAATAGCGAAGATAAACCTCATGCCAGCCAAGTCAGCTGCCTTGAACATCATCTTTACCTTGCTCGCCGGGCTGGGCCTTCTGCTGGCGATGCTCGGCTTGGGAATGGATATTCTGCTCGGCACCCATCCTGGACTGAATCTGCCGCAGATTTTGCTGATTGTCGGCGGCCTGCTGGGTTCACTGGCGGCCTTTTATTTGCGGCGCGGCGATGCGCGGCGGCGAGTTTGGGCCTCTATTCGAGGGCATTGGCGGGCGCTGCTTGTCACCACCGCGCTGACCATGATTGCGCTTGAGTTGGTCTTGGCGGCGGCCGGCATCGATACTTATTACTCGCCGCACTCTCCAGAAACGCCCTTTGAAGAGGCGCCATGGCGGATTTGTGATGAACTTGGCTGTCGCTTTGACCAGGAGGCGATGGCCGCCGCTTGTGAAAATGGCGAGAGGGGCGGACGATTCTGCATTGTCAACCGCCAAGGCTTCCATGACGCGCAGGACTTCGCGGTCGGGGCTGACTTTGATGAGCGGCTGCGAATTTTGATGCTGGGCGATTCATTTACCTTTGGCGGAAAAGCCGACATTGGCGAATCCTATGTCGAGACCATCGAAGCGAACTTTCCCGAAGCCATCGTCTGGAACACCGGGATTCCTGGCGCGGGAACCCAGCAGGCCTTGCGCTTGTTTCAGGCCTATGCGCCCCTTCTTCAGCCGCAAATCATCGTGCTTGGCTTCTATATGAATGATTTCGAAGACAATATCATGCCAATAGACCGCTGGGTCGTGGTGGACAAGGCCTATGTGCAGCAGTATCGGCTTGATGACCAGGGGAATATAACGAAGCTGGACTTGTATGCGGCCTATTATCACGCGTTTGGCGCGGCGCCGCCGGAAAATGAAATCCAGCGCATCATCGGCGCCGCCCGCCTCGGTTCGCTGGCGCTGAAAACAGTTGATATAGCCCGATGGGGAAGCAGAGCGGTCTTTCCTCCTGAATGGCTTCTGTCTGGAGCGCGCGGGGAGGGAGGGGCCTTTGAGGCCACCCGCGGCTACTTGCGGGCCTTGCGCGATGCCGCCGCCGCGCAAAATACGGCCTTGCTGACGCTGCTGATCCCGATGTGGGACGACATTGCCGCCGCCGGACAGCGCTATCAGGCCGCCGTGCAGCTGATGGAGGAACTGGAGATGCCCTATCTCAATCCCCGCCCTCTGCTGGATGACGCGCTTGATTATGTCCGAGCCGCCAATACCCACTGGAATAGCGCCGGCCATCAGAAAATCGGCCGACTGTTAAGCGCCTGTATTGAAGCCTTCCAGATCCACGGTGGCTTTTCGGCCTGCGAGCATGTCATCATACCCCAAAGCGCGCCGACCGAATAGAGAGGATAAACCCCATGCCAGCCAAGCCAGCTATCTTGAAACTCTTGCTGCTGCTGCTCATCATCGCGGTCACGCTGCTTGCGCTTGAGTCCGTTTTGGCGGCCGCGGGCCTCCCTGTCTATTATCGGCCGCCTTTGAAAATGACTGTCGAAGAAGCGCCCTGGATGACCTGTGATGAACTCGGCTGCCGCTTTGTCCAGGAGGCGATGGCCGCCGCCTGCGAAAATGGCGAGATGGCTGGCCGGCCCTGCATTATCAACCGTCAAGGCTTCCATGACGCGCAGGACTTCGCGGTCGGGGAAGACTTTGACGAGCGGCTGCGAATTTTGATGCTGGGCGATTCATTTGCCTTTGGCGAATCAGCTGACATTGGCAAATCTTATGTCGAGACCATTGAAGCGAATTTTCCCGAAGCCATCGTCTGGAACACCGCGATTCCTGGTGTTGGCACCAAGCAGGCCCTGCTCTCATTTCAAACGTATGCGCCGCTTCTCCAGCCGCAAATCACCGTGCTTGGCTTCGTGATGAATGATTTCAAAGACAATATCCTGCCGCTGGATCACTGGTTCTGGATGAGAAACGGATCATCGACCTTTCGCTATTGGCTCGATGCCGCGAATAACATTATGCTGGAATTAGACCCGTCCGCCGGCCGTTACCGCGCTTATAAGGCCGCGCCGCTGTCCAATGAAATCCATAGACTGTTTATCGCCACCCACCTAGGCTCGCTGGCGCTGAAAACACTCGACCCGCTGCGGTCTGGCTGTTACGCTGACTGTTGGGTGGATGCCACGAGCGACTACCTGCGGGACTTGCGCGATGCCGCCGCGGCCCAGAATACGGCCCTGCTGATTTTGCTGATACCGGATAAGCAGAGCATGCAGCCCGACCCAGAAAAATGGCGCTGGCCGGCGGCCGTGCAGCTGATGAAGGAACTCAAACTGCCCTGGTTCAATCTGCTCGATGTGATGGATGCCGATCTTGATTATGACACGGCCGACTTCGGCGATCATTGGAACAGCGCCGGCCATCAGAAAGTCGGCCGACTGTTAAACGCCTGCGTCAAAGCCTTCCAAATCAGCGGCGACTGGTCAAACTGCGAAAGGGCTGTGATACCCTAAAAGCGGCGACCGAATGGGAAAAGATAAACCCTATGCCAGCCAAACCCGCTATCTTGAACATCATCTTTACCTTGCTTGCCGGGCTGGGCCTTTTGACGGCGCTGGCCGGCTTGGGGATGGATGTTCTGTTCGGGACCTAT
This sequence comes from Phototrophicaceae bacterium, assembly GCA_965243795.1. Taxonomy (GTDB): domain Bacteria; phylum Chloroflexota; class Anaerolineae; order Aggregatilineales; family Phototrophicaceae; genus UBA6055. The sequence goes on from OZ251576.1 coordinate 693,055, forward strand.
CCTGGACTGAATCTGCCGCAGCTTTTGCTGATTGTCAGCGGACTGCTGGGTTCACTGACGGCCTTTCGTTTGCGACGCGGCAATGCGCGGCAGCGAGTTTGGGCCGCTATTCGAGATCATCGGCGGGCGCTGCTTATCATCATCGCGCTGACCGTGATTGCGCTTGAGTTGGTCTTGGCGGCCGCCGGCATCAATACCTATTACCCCCCCCCCCCCCCCCGCGCGTATTCAGAAACGCCGCTCAAAGAGGCGCCATGGTGGATTTGTGATGAACTTGGCTGCCGCTTTGTCCAGGAGGCGATGGCCGCCGCCTGTGAAAATGGCGAAATGGCCGGCCGCTATTGTCTAGTCAATCGTCAAGGCTTCCATGACGCGCAGGACTTTGTGGCCATGGCTGACTTTGATGAGCGGACGCGAATTTTGATGCTGGGCGATTCATACACATTTGGCATGTCGGCTGATATTGGCAAATCTTATGTCGAGACCATTGAAGCGAACTTTCCCGAAGCCATCGTCTGGAACACTGGGATACCTGGCATTGGCACCAAGCATGCCCTGCTCTCATTTCAAACGTATGCGCCCCTTCTTCAGCCGCAAATGGCCATTCTGGGCTTCTATATGAATGATTTCAAAGACAATATCCTGCCAATAGACGGCTATATCATGGTGGACAGGGCATTATTGCTGCAATATCGACTTGATGACCAGGGGAATATAACGAAGTTAGGCTTGTATGCGGCCTATTATCACGCGTTCGGCTTTATGCCGCCGGAAAATGAAATCCATCGTCTCGTCGGCATCACCCGCCTGGGTTCGCTGGCGCTGCGAACAGTTGATATAGCCCGAAGAGAGAGTCCGGCCTCTTCCCCTAAATGGCTTCAGCTGTCTGGATCGGAGGGGGTATTTGATGTCTCCCGCGACTACCTGCGGGCCTTGCGCGATGCCGCCGCGGCAAAAAATACGGCCTTGCTGACGCTGCTGATCCCGAGGCGGAACGACCTGGCCGCCGCTGGACAGTATTATCAGGCCGCCGCGCGGTTGATGAAAGAACTGGAGATGCCCTATCTCGATTCCCGCCTTCTGCTGGATGACGCGCTTGATTATGCGCCGCGGCCCGATGGCCATTGGAACAGCGCCGGCCATCAGAAAGTCGGCCGGCTGTTAAGCGCCTGCATCAAAGCCTTCCAAATCAGCGGCGACTGGTCAAACTGCGAAAGGGCTGTGACGCCATAACCGCGCCAGACGCTTTGAACTTGGCGCATTCCCCTTTATACTAAGGCTATGGACGCCAGCTTGCAGTTCATACCGATTATGATTGTCGGATTTGCCGCCGCTTTGGGCCTGACGCCAATCACCCGCCAGATCGCGCTGCGGCTGAAGGTAGTCGCCGCGCCCAGCAAACGGAACATCCACGCCAGCCACATGCCATTGATGGGAGGCGCGGCCATTTACGCGGCCTTCGCGCTGTCCATCCTGCTCTTCAGCCCCCCCGATTATCTGCTGGAACTGGGCGCGATTGTGGCCGGCGCGACCTTGCTGGCCTGGATCGGCTATCTCGATGACCGCCGCGGCCTAAGCCCGCGCTTTCGCCTGCTGGTGATGACGCTGACGGCCTTGGGCGCCGCCTTGTCCGGCATCCAGATTCGGCTGTTTGGCAGCGCGTGGATTGACATACCGCTGACGGTGTTTTGGATCGCCGCGCTCATCAACGCCGTCAACTGGATCGACAATATGGACGGCCTGGCCGCCGGCAGTTCCGCGATTGCCGCTGGTTTCTTCCTGCTGATCGCCGTGACACAGGGGCAAATCCTGGTCAGTATGCTGGCGGCGGCGATTTTTGGCAGCGTCATTGGCTTCTTGACCTACAATTTCAACCCGTCCAGCACCTTCATGGGCGATATGGGCGCTTACCCCTTGGGCTTTGTGCTGGCTGTTTTGGCGATCAAGCTCAAGTTTGCGGCGCAGCCCTTGAATGTGACCTGGATGGTGCCGATTTTCGCGTTGGCCTTGCCGATTATCGATATCAACCTAACCATCCTGACCCGCCTGGCCGAACGGCGGCCGCTGATGCAGGCCGGCAAAGATCATGTCTCGCACCGCCTGATGAGCATCGGCCTGACCCAGCGCCAAACACTGCTGATTCTGTACAGCCTTTCCTTGCTGTTTGGCTTGATTGCGCTTGCCATCAGCCAGCTTGAGCCGACCGCGGCGCGCGGCCTGGGCCTCTTGGCGCTGACCCTGATGGGCCTGCTCGTCGGCCTGTTGGATCTCATCCGCCGCCGTCAAAAACCGACCAAGCAAAAACCTTGAGGCCCGCCGCAAATCCCGTCTGCCCTTTTTGAAAAAGTCTGTCATAATAGGCAGCCAGTGTGCAGACAGCTTGAGTTGACAGTGAATTATGATGCAAATTACGGTATCCGACAGCCTGATCGTCGAGTATGACGAGGAGCAGTGGCGTCTCATCCGCGTCAGCCACCTGGGAGAGCGGAATTGTATCGTCGCCGTGGAAGCGGATGGCGGCCTGCGCTACAGCAGTTTTTTTGCCACGACGCGCGTTTTGCCGGACGAGGGCGAGATTTCGGCCGATGACATTGACGAGGTGATTTTGGGCTGGTCATACCAAACCGATGCCTGGCAGTTAAGCCTGGCCATATCCCCCGATTTGTCGGCGGCGCGGTCGAGCTCCTGCTGTGAGGTGCTGCGTTTTATCGACCCCGAGCGTTCGGTTTATGTGCAGGAAGCCGAGCAGGTTGGGCAGGCCTTGGCCGATGCGCTGAACAAGCCTTTCGTCAAGCTGCCGCCCGAAGAGGCCCCGCCGCCCGAACCGATTCCCCTGGTGGATTTGCCGCTGGACATCGGCATCTGGCGTTTGCAGACGCAGGCCAAGGCCGCCGTTTCCAGCGATGGCCCCGATGAAATCCGATTCGTGCGCGCGCCAAGCTGGCTGTGGGGGAAAATGCGCCAAATCGCCTGGTATGGCCTCCTCGCCGCCCTCTATGTCTGGGTGGCGGCCGCTTCGATCAACAGTGAACTGGCCTTGCCCAACACTGGCACCCTGATTCCTGATCCACAGCTTCTTCCCTATTTGGGTCTGGGCGTGGCGGCCTTGCTGCTGCTGCTGATTGCCCAGCAAATTTGGCAGATTATGCGCGAGCCGGACACGATTCTGATAAGCTCATACGAGGGGAGCATCGCCGCCCGCCGCGGCAATAAAGTGCGCTGGAAGGTGAATGCGAAAAACGTGCAGTCGGTGTACGCCAGCGAGTTGGTCAAGAAACGGAGTCGGCGTTCGCTGATCTATCACAGCGAAATCAATCTGCATCTGGTCAACGGCCGCTTCCAGCGCGTGATTGTCGAAGACCGCAAACTTGCCGATGCGTATCTGCCCGGCGCCGACCTGTCATTTGAAAAGGGCCGCGCGGTTGGTGTGGCCGTGCTGGAGCCGCCGGCCGCCGCGACCGCCCTGCAAGCCGCCGCCGTCCACATCGCCGCCTGCCTGGAGGGCCTGCCGGTTTGGCATGACCGCCGCTATAAATAGTTTAATGCGTCACGCCCAGCATGGTCTCATCGCGCAGGTGATCGACAACCGCTTTTAGGGCTTCGTCATCATCGGCGCCATTGGCTTTGCACTTGCGATAAACAGCCAGCTGACGGTCGGAGCTTGAGCCTTTTTCCAGGATGGCATGGATGGTGTTGATTTCCTGGCGCGAGCCGAGGTCATCGACCACATCGTCGATCAATTCCAGCAGTTCGTGCGCCAGAAAACGCATGGGGATCGATTCCCGCTGCCCATAATCAATCAGCTTGCCATCAAGCCCATAGCGCACCGCCCGCCATTTGTTTTCGGCGATCAATTCATTGCGATAAATCCGCCAGCTAAGGTTTTGGTTGCGAAGCTCGATGAGTTTGGCGCACAGAGCTTGAATCAAGGCGGCGATGGCGATGGCTTCGTCAATCGTGGTGCAGATGTCGCAGACGCGGATTTCGAGCGTGCCGAAGTCTTCCTGCGGGCGGCAGTCCCACCAGATTTTGGTATAATCAGGCTTGCCGTCCTTGCGCCCTTTGCCCAGCGCGCCCGTGCGTCCAAAGGTATCGACCAGCGCGTGATAATCGCTGAACGACGAGAAAACCGGCGGAATGCCCGTGCGCGGCAGATTCTCAAAGATGATGCTGCGATAGCTCTTCAGCCCGGTCGGATGCCCATGCCAGAAGGGCGAGCTTGTGGTGAAGGTCAGGATGTGCGGCAGGAAATAGCGCAGCTGATTTTGAATATCGATCATCAAGTCCAGCTGGGCGGCGTCGGTGCCAAAGCCGACGTGAACGTGCATGCCAAAAATAAGCAGCTGCCGGCCGACTTCCTGCGTATAATCCTGGAGGTCTTGATAGCGTTCGCCTTCGTTGGCGACCTGCTCTTCCCAACGGGCAAAGGGATGCGTGCTGGCGGCGATGATGCAGTAGCCATGCTCTTCGGCCACTGTGTTGACTTCGCGGCGAAGGCGCACCAATTCCATCCGCGCCTCTTGCACATTGCGGCAGATGTTGCTGCCGATCTCGATCTGCGACTGCATGAATTCGGGCTTGACCTGCGCGCCAATCTCCATGATGCGCTCATCGTGGAGAAGCTGCTGCACAGCCGCCGCCAGGTCGCCGGTCTTTGGATCCACCAGTTGATATTCTTCTTCGATGCCGATTGTCAGTGGCGCTGAATACATCGTACCCCTCCCAATAGACTCCGTTCATAAAAATAGTAGCATAATTTTTAGCGAAAGGTTACAGGAATATCTCCTTTAATCAGCGTTTGGCAGTCCTCGCTGTCAAAATGATCGCGTATCCATTCGGCTTTTTCGCGGGCGATTTCCTGGACTAACTTGGCCAGGCTTTCGTCTTTCATCCAGCCGACCGTTTTCTTTCTGTTTTCGCGCAGCAGACCGCGCAGGGTCAGATTGTCGCGTTTGCGGCGGTTGCAGGGGCCGCAAAGCAGGATGCGATTGAGAATATGATTCTCGCCGCGGTCGACTTTGGGCGTGATGTGGTCAAGCTGCATGAACTCGACTTCCAGCACGCGTCCGCAGCCAGCGCAGATGACACCCCCGTTTGACTGCTGCGCGAAGGCCAACACGCGCACCATCTGCTTGTGTGTCAGCTTTTGCCATGGTTCCACTGGGCGCTGGATTTTCAGCTTGAGGGTTGGCGCGGCCATCTCGTTGTCATCAGTGCGGACGGGCGGCGCGGTTTCGTAATGGACAAGATGCGGGAACATCTGATTGTGTTCGCTGGCGGCGGTCACCATGCCCTCTTCGGCCAGACGTTTTAACGTAACGGGGTGCGCCTCGTTCCAGATGTCCATACCGACCCACTGCCGGCCCAGCCTTTCGGCGGCGATGGTCGTTGTCGCGCATCCACAGAAGGGATCCAGCACAATATCGCCTTCGTTTGAGGAGGCCTGGATGATGCGCTCATAAAGGGCAAGCGGCTTTTGCGTGGGGTAGCCGGTGCGTTCTCTTCGTCCTATATTCGAAATATCATCCCAAAGATTTGGGAGCTTGATACCTCGATGGTCGCGATGATATTTGCGCCGTTGGAGTTTCCCTGTAGGAAGTATGACGAAATTCCCTTTTTGATATTCCTCCTCTAGCCTTTCTTTAGTCATTGTCCAACCACTTGGATTTGGATTCTTGAAACCGCGCCATTCATAACAAAGGTTCGGACGATCCCCCAATGCAGCTGGACGGAATATATGAGAACTGTCGTCGTAATATCGCTGACCTGCCTCGTCTGTTAAAGGAAATTTTGCTAGAACCTCATCTTCAGTAAGGTCGCGGTAAGGTGTAAATTCAGCCTTGCTTGATTTTACGTAGAAGAAGATTGAATCTGTATTCGCTCCAAAACGAATGCTTTTGTGCTGGGACTGTTTTCCTGCTTTTATCCGCCGCCATACAATCTCATTCCGAAAGTTTTTCCAGCCAAAAATGGCATCCAGCATCCCTTTGATGTAATGGCCAGCAGTCGGGTCGCAGTGCAGATAGATACTCCCATCCGGCCGCAGGACGCGGTGCATTTCCATCAAGCGCACGCCCAGCCAGCACAAAAACGCGCCCATGTCATCGCCATAAGCCGCCCGCGCCGCGATGATGACTTCCCAAACCGCCGGCCAATCGTCGATGATGCTGTCAGTCCATTCCTCATGGACATCGCGTTCCCATGACCAGCGGTCACTGAAACTCGCCCCTTGCGCCAAGCTGTCGGGTGTGGCGTGGAAATCGCGGTTCTTGTTAAAAGGCGGATCGGTGGCGATGAGATGCACAGTTTCGCTGTTCATGCCGCGCAGGAAATCGAGGTTGTCGCCGTGATAGAGCGTGCGGTTCTTGAAGTTGAGTTCGGCCATGCCTCTTCCTTTCGCGCCTGACATCACTTAAATAGTAGCATAACTTTTAGCGAAAGGTTACAGGAATATCTCCTCTAATCAGCGTTTGGCAGTCCTCGCTGTCAAAATTGTCGCGTATCCATTCGGCTTTTTCGCGGGCGTGTTCCTGGACCAGTTTGGCCAGGCTTTCGTCTTTCATCCAGCCGACCGTCTTCTTCCTGTTTTCGCGCAGCAGGCCGCGCAGGGTCAGATTGTCGCGCTTGCGCCGATTGCAGGGCCCGCAAAGCAGGATGCGATTCAGGATATGATTTTCGCCGCGGTCGACTTTGGGCGTGATGTGGTCAAGCTGCATGAACTCGACTTCCAGCACGCGTCCGCAGCCAGCGCAGATGACACCGCCGTTTGACTGCTGCGCGAAGGCCAACACGCGCACCATTTGCTTGTGTGACAGCTTTTGCCATGGCTCCACTGGCCGCTGGATTTTCAGCTTGAGGGTTGGCGCGGCCATTTCGTTGTCGTCAGTGCGGACGGGCGGCTCGGTTTCATAATAGACGAGATGCGGGAACATCTGATTGTGTTCGCTGGCGGCGGTCACCATGCCCTCTTCAGCCAGACGTTTTAATGTGACGGGGTGCGCCTCGTTCCAGATGTCCATGCCGACCCACTGTCGGCCCAGCCTTTCGGCGGCGATGGTCGTCGTCGCGCATCCACAGAAAGGATCCAGCACAATATCGCCTTCGTTTGAAGATGCCTGGATGATGCGTTCATAGAGGGCAAGCGGCTTTTGCGTCGGATAGCCGGTGCGTTCTTTCGATGTTCGCCCTACCATAGGGATTTCCCAAACGTCTCTCATCGTTGCCAGCGTGTACCAGCGCCCCTCTTCATCCTGATATTCTTTCACGCCCTTAAATCTGTAGGGTTTGAAGCCGCGGTTATATGATCGTTCTTTGGGTATTTGCACGTTATATCGTTCGGATTTCGCGTAGAACAGGAGTATGTCGTGTTTTCTCCCAAACCATCGCTTGCTCACGCCGCCTGACCGATAAGCCCACACAATCTCATTGCGAAAGTTTTTCCAGCCAAATATCGCGTCCATTATGCCTTTGATGTAATGGCTTGCCGTCGGGTCGCAGTGCAGATAGATACTGCCATCCGGCCGCAGGACGCGGTGCATTTCCATCAGGCGCACGCCCAGCCAGCACAGGAACGCGCCCATGTCATCGCCATAAGCCGCCCGCGCCGCGATAATGACTTCCCAAACCGCCGGCCAATCGTCGATGATGCTGTCGGGCCATTCCTCATGCACATCGCGTTCCCATGACCAGCGGTCACTGAAACTCGCGCCTTGCGCCAAGCTGTCGGGTGTGGCGTGGAAATCACGATTTTTATTGAAAGGCGGGTCGGTGGCAATGAGATGCACGGTTTCGCTGTTCATGCCGCGCAGGAAATCGAGGTTGTCGCCGTGATAGAGCGTGCGGTTCTTGAAGTTGAGTTCGACCATGCCCTGCCTTTCGCGCTCGGCATCACTTAAATAGTAGTGTAATTTTTGGGCGATGCAAACAAAATGGACGGCCTAATCCATGTGAAAAAAGTAAAAATCTTGCGAAATTTTAACAGCTTTCTATGTTATAATAGCCACAGTTGCAGTATGATGATATGAAACATAAGAGAGGATACACTCTTGGATCAAGTCTTGCCCGCGATGGAAAAGAGCCGCGAACTGTTGCAAAAGAATCGCGATTTGCTTCAAGGAAACCGCAAACTGTTGCAAAAGAATCGCGATCTACTTCAAGGAAACCGCGATTTGCTTCAAGAGAACTACACGCTGCTTCAAGAAAATCATGTGCTGCTGCGAGAGAACCACGCGATGCTGCTGGAAAATCGCGCGATGCTGCTGGCCATCATCAAACATTTGGATGTGCCATACAAGCCGCCGATGAGGTTCAATCCTGGCGTTCCGCCAAAAAAGCCCGCGCCTCGTTCATCGTCGGCAGTGAGGGAATCGCCCCTTCTTTGATGCAGGTCAATGCGCCGACAGCGTTGGCAAAATCAAGAATATCGGGCAAGTGCGCCGGCGCCTCATCGCCATAATCCAGAATGCCGATCAGCATCGCCGCCGCGAAAGCATCCCCAGCGCCAGTCGTGTCCCGCGCCTGCACCGCATAGCCGCCATGCCGAATCGCCGTTCCGTCTTTCAAATGAACGACGGCGCCATGCTCCCCATAGGTCACGCAGATCATCTCCATCCGTTCGCGCCACAAAGGACGCACATCCTCGCCGCCGGTCAGGAACACCAATTCTTCGGCGCTGATCTTCAGCAGATTGGCATATTCCAGCCCAGACAGCATACCAGCTTTGGCGACAGCGGCGTTTTCCCACAGCGGCAGACGCAGATTGGGATCGTAAGAGATGAAGGTATCGCTGGCCATGGCATGTTCCAAGGCCTTCAGCAGCGCCGATTTGGCTGGCTCGTGAATCAAGGTGATGCTGCCGAAGTGGAGCATATCGGCGGCGTCAATCAGGCGCGTATTGACGGATTGGGGCTTCATCAGCATATCAGCCGAGGGATGACGATAGAACATGAAACTGCGGTCGCCGTCAGCGGTGTTGGCGACAAAAGCCAAGGCCGTCCGCGCTTCTGATGAGAAGAGCAGCCCGTCGATATTGACCGATTCGGCGGACAGAATATCAGCCAAATAGCGGCCAAAAGGATCGTCGCCCACCTGGCCCATGAAGCCGCTTTCATAGCCCAGCCTGGCCATGGCGACGGCGACATTGGCCGGGGCGCCGCCGGGCGCTTTGATAAAGCCGCTGGCATCCCCGACCGTCACGCCCATTTCCAGCGCGACAAAATCAATCAGAAGTTCACCAAAGGACAGCAGGCGCATAGATTTGACCTGTGATCTGCCTTTCATCATATTCGGGATATTTCCAGATAAGCAGTTCGTGTGATTTCTTGATATGACTGCCGCCATTGGCTTCGCGCCGATTGATGCCGATCCGCGTATCGCCCTGCCCAAATGTGTACTGCCATTCAGGAGTCGAGATATGACAGTCAGCGTACCAGTCGCGGATAATATCACAGTCGTTGTAAGACAAAATAAATCCGCCTTGATGTGACAGTAGCAGGTCTCTTAATACATCATGCCGAAACCCTTTATGGTGAATGGGAAAATTGCGGTGCGGATACATCCCCACAAACGTTTTTCCCTGTTCAAGATAGTAAGGCGGATCGCAATAGAGAAATTCATCTTTATGCAATGGTATCGATTCCTCAAAGCTGGCGCAGTGAACAGATAATGTCGGCGCTTGAAACACCCTTACCTTCTCAAGCGTTTTCTCGTATCGCCTGCTGTTCAAATAAATATCAGAGGGCCAACCCAGAAAATGCGGCCCATAAGAGGTATTGGAATTAAAATAATAGTGCGCCGCCAAATCATAACGATCCAGGCTGATGTCGCCGTTCCAATGCGCTTTCAGACGTTTCTTGACCGATGCAAAGGTTTCCCGCGTCGGCGCGAAGTCTTTCAATCGGCGGTGCAAGGCTTGCGTATGGTTAATCTGCACATCCCAGTAATTCACCAAAATATCAAACACATCATAACCCGTTACCTTGACTCCCAATTCCTTCGCCAAAGCAATTTCGACCGAACCGCCTCCCATAAATGGCGAAACAAGCCGATCAATCATTGTTTTTGGCAGCCGTTCGATGACAAAACCGACAGCCAAACTCTTGCCGCCAGCGTAACGCAGGGGCGACCCCAGATAACGTTTGTAAGGGAGTTTGCCGCGGCTGCGTAGTTGATCGAGAAATTCATCGCGGCGAAGATAGTCTGTGGCTAGATCGAGATGAAGCTGCTTGCTGTTCAGCATCTCTGCAATCACCCCTGGCGCGTCTCTGCAATGAACGAAGGCGAGGGTTACTGATTCTGCCCCCGTTCGACAAATTCCCCGATAAACCCGCCGCGGTCACTGGCGATCAGCGCGCCGCAGACTCGACTGATTTCCAGCTTGCCCATCATCCGTATCAGCTGGTCGATCTGCTGGCGCATCATCAGCATCATATTGTCCCATTCCACATCATCGGGCAGGCTGTGCTGACGCAGGCCGCGCATGCTTTCCAGATAATCCATCGCCGGGTCGGCCGCCGTGAAGACCAGTTGGCTGGGCAGGTCATGGCGCATCACCGCGAAGAAATGCCGCGCCAGCATCCGCGTGCCATTTTCCAGGGCAAAGGCATCGCTGGGCAAGTCGGGCGGATGCACCTGAGCGGCGCCGTTGCTGGTCAGCAGGACAATCGCGCGGCGCAGCAAAATCTGCAATTCAGGCAAGGTGTGGATGCTGTCAGTGGCCGCCAGCAGACGGCCGTCGGGTTTCAGCACGCGCTTAATTTCGGCCAGGCCGCCGTCAATATCGTCGAGATGATAGAGGACGTGATTGGCCATAACGACATCAAAGGAATGGTCGGCATAGGGCAGCCGCATGGCGTCGCTGTGCGTCAGACGGCCGCCGCCGGCCGGGTGATTGACCAGCATCATCTGCGAAAGGTCAAGCGCATAATAGCGGATGTCCGGGACAAGGTCAGTCAGGCGCGTGAAATGACGTCCACGGCCGGCGCCAATGTCCAGCACAGTCTCGCCGCCTCGCCAATCCAAAGTCCCCAGCGTCCAGCGAACAAAGTCGATTTTGGGGACGGTGTATGTCGAGTATGTTTTGTCATGTACGCGAAGGTTTTCGTCAGTTGCATAGTAACGTCGTATGGCATCAGCGTGTTTTAATGGGGACATGGTTCATCCAAACGGGTCAAAAGCCCACACGAGTGCATCTTGACTAACTATACTACTGATTGGGCGATATGCAAACTGTTTTGTCTTAATCGCCCCACGATTCCCAATACGCGAGTTCGCTGGCTGGCACGCGCGCGGCTTTTTTGAAGGTCTCGCCAGTGAAATAGGCGACTGGCAGCAAGGCCGCTGTGGTGACATCGTCGGGAATGCCAAGGATTTCGTTGCATTCGCGCTCATAATTTAGATGCAGCGTTGTCCAGGCGGCGCCAATCCCGCGCGCCCGCAAGGCCAGCATCAGCGACCAGGCCGCCGGCAGAATCGATCCGTACAAACCAGCGTTGGCCGCCGGGCTGGCATCAACGGCGCGGCCGTGAACGCAAGGGAAAATCATCATCGGCGTCTCGCCCATGTGATCCGCCAGATAGCGCGCCGAAGAAATGACGCGCTGCATCTGCGCCGAAGGTTCGCTGCCCGGCGATGAACGGGGCGCGCTTTTGGCATAGTCGTACCAGGACTGTTTATAATAGGCGCCGATCTTCGCCTTTTTGTCGGGATCAGTGAGAATCAGCCACCTCCAGCCCTGCTGATTGCTGCCAGTGGGCGCTTGCAGGGCGATGTCCAAACAGCGCATAACCACATCAGGGTCGACCGCGCGGCTCAAATCCAGCCGGCGGCGGACACTGCGCGTGGTTTCCAAAATGTAATCAACCGAACGCAAATCGTATTCCATTGTGATTTCCTTTCTGTAACGTTAAAGTTTCAATGCTTATCCTTCACATTTGAGACCGTCGTCATCTTGATCAACCAGATGATCCCAAAGGCAGTGGTCTTCTGTGATATTCTTCAAGCCATAGTCTTTAACACTGCTGCAAAGAATATAACCGCGTTGACCTCGTTTATAGCGGCTTAAATCACATACGGGATCATCAAAATCGGATTGGATCGGAAACTGCATATCCAGCCAAGCCAGAATCAAGCGGCTAAGGCTGTCGTAATCCGAATCAAATAGACGCGTACCATGCGCGCGGCCGCGAAACAACCGCGCCGTGACATCACCCTGGGCATTGGCGAACATCTGCCGAATGGTTTGGGCGCTGTACGAATCATCATGGGCGGCGACCAGCAGGGACGAACGTTCAGCCAAGCCATCGGTCAATGCTGTTTCGGGCTGAAGGCCTTTGTAATCCAGCCCTGGCGAAAGCGCAATGGCCCCGCGGCAAACATCACTCGCGGCACAGCCCATCAAGGCGATATTCGCGCCGACGCTGGCGCCCATCATGACCAGGCCGCGCGCGTCAATATGTCCATTTGCCGTCAGCCAGTCGATCCAAATCTGCACATCGTCAATCGCCAAATCCCAGTCGCGCGCGCCGCTGGAATCGCCGTGGCCGCGCAGATCGACATTCAGCATCGCATAGCCGGCCGCCTGCAAATCGGGGATGATCGGCGCATAGGCCGAGCGATTGCTGTTGAGCATGTGCAGCGCGATGATGAGCGGCGCCGACTCTTCGGCCAACGGATAAAAGTCGCCAGCCAGACTGACGCCATCGGCAGTTTGAATCGTGACGGACTCCGATTCGCTTTGCGCGGTCAGAGCAAGACTAAGCGAGAACAGGATGAGAACGATGACGGCTTGATGAAAACGCATATCATTGATGCTCCTGATTTTGAGAATGCTAGAAAAACATACGCTGCTGACATCGTTTGACATCATTCGCCTCTGCCGCGGATTCTTCTGCCAACGCGCGCCAGCAGAGTCAGCGCCAGCAGCATCACCGCGCCGATAACCGCCAGCTTGTCATAAGGCGAAAGTTCGCGCGGCGCCGCCGTGTTCGAGATGATGCGGATCATGTGCGGCATGTCTTTGTCGCTGTGCCGATAAATCACGCGTTGCTGCTCATGCTGGATTTCATAGTCGCCATCGCTGACCTCAACGCGATAGCCGTTCGGAAATGGCGCGGTCGGCGCATGAATTTCAGTCGGTTCAGAGACGGCGCTGTCGTGTCGGAAGCTGAAGGTGAAAAGACCGCGCGTCGAATCAAAGCGCATATTGAGCGGCTCGCCGGCGATTTTTTTAGCATAGGGACGGGTGGACATGTTTTCTCCAGAAGGCAGTTGGTCAGGCTCCGTATAATTCAGCAGGCGGTCGTCCAGCGCGGCGCCATGTTCGCCTTGGCCATTGGACATCCCGACCAAAATAGGCGCGTCGCCCATGCGTTCATCGGCAAGGGCGCGGAACTGGCCGATTTGCTGTCCGTCATCATCAAAACGGGGCGCAAAGACCAGTCGGTCGCTTTCGTCAAAACAGGGCGGCGGCGCGCCAGGCGGCGTCTCGACAAAAATATGGGACGTCGGCATGACGCCGCGAATGGCATCGGCAAAGTTCAGGGTGAAGGGCTTGAGGTAATCGGCGCTGAAATCGACGCGCGAAAAATGACCCGGCCGCAGCAGGCGCGGATTGCCGTCCTTGTCCGTATCCCAGATGCCCTGCCGCCGCCAGATGTCCTCATGTCCCGTCTGCCAAATCCGACGGCCTTGCGGGTCAAGCGCGGCTTGGGTCGGTCGGACGGGGAAATTTTTGCGCGGACGGCCAAAATCAGTGCATTTTTGCGGAAAGCCATTCGCCAGGAAGATAGCTTCGGCAGGCGTCGGGATGATGCCGGCCTTTCGCCGCGCATGGTCATAACCGCGCAAATCGGCCAGGCCAATCAACCCCGACCGCGGTTCGCTCATCGCGCTGAAACCGATGACATGGGGCAGATGGGCGACGCGTTTTGCCAAATGCTGAAAAGCCTGGATGTAATGCCCTTGCAGAAAATCTTGCAGGCTTTGGCCCTCGACAGTCAGCTGCGGCGCGAAGACATCCCCGCCGAAAAACAGCGTGAACAGGGTCAGGGCGGTGAAGACGCTGGCCCAAGTTTTGTCGGCCGACTGCAAGGCCGCCAGGTCCAATCCAGTCGCCTCTACTATCCAGTTTGGCGCGCCATCCTCATCCGAAAAGCCCGAACAAGGCGCGATGAGCAGGCTGATATCGCGTTCGCCGGCCTGTTCAATAAAGGCCGCGATGCGGTCAATGGCGGCTTGGTCATAGATGCCAGGCCCCTCGTGTTCCAGCGTTTTCCACGTCACGACAAGACGCAGGAAATTCAGTCCGCGCTGCTTGAGATGACGGAAAATCTCGTCGGCCTCTTCGTATGCGCGCAGATCCAGGCCGCGCAAGATGACAGTGCGCCCCGCTTCGTCCTTGAACCAGCGTCCTTCGGCTTGCAATCGCATCGGCATTCCCTGTCCTGTTTGGAGACTGCGCTGATTATAGCACAGGGAGTGGCGAATATCATAGATACAGGCAGTCTTCCTCCACCCCAAAATGAGAGAGAATGGGATGTGCGAAGCCCCTTGTTTTTTATCCCTCCCTGTGTTATACATCAAACTAAGTGAAACCTCGCCTTGTTTGTTCACGCAAGCTGCTCAACGTTGAAAGCATTCTGTATTCTGCTTGTCAGAGAGGAGAACCCAGTATGAAAAAAACGCTCCTGCTCTTCACAGCCATATTGACGGTGTTTCTGTTCGCATTGCCGGCCTATGCCGCTGATATTACGCTAAGCTCAAGCTGTTCGCTGGCGGATGCCATCATCGCCGCCAACAATGACCGCGCCGAAGGCGATTGTCCAGCCGGCCACGGCGCCGATGCGATTATCCTGACCAGAGATATTACGTTGGATGGCAGTCTGCCCAAAATCACTTCGGACATCACTATTGAGGGCAATGGCTATACCATCAGTGGCGACGAACGCCATCGGATTTTTTACAACGACGGCGGCGCGTTGACCATCAATGATTTGACCATGACCAAGGGGTATGTTGAAGGCGAGCTTATCCGCAACGAAGACGGCACACTCAAAGCGTCCACGGCAAACTCTATCGGCGGCGCAATCTACAACGCTAATGGAACGGTAAGCATCAGCGGCAGTGCTTTCAGTGACAATCTGGCTGAAGAGGACGGCGGCGCGATCTACAATAGGGGTGGCGAACTAAGCATCAGCGACAGCGCTTTCAGCAATAACTTGGCTAAAGGCTTCGGCGGCGCGATTCTCAACAAGGAAGGAACACTAAGCATCAGCGACAGCGTTTTCAACGGCAACTCGGCTGACATTGGCGGTACGATCCTCAACTCGGGTAGAAAGGTAAGCATCCGTAGCAGTACGTTCAGCGGCAACTCGGCTGACAGTTTGGGCGGCGCGATTTTCAACGGGAAAGACGGCGAGCTAAGCATCAGCGACAGCAGTTTCAGCAGCAACTCGGCTTTAAACGGTGGTGCGATTAGCAACCACAGCGGAAGGGAGCTAAGCATCAGCGACAGCAGTTTCAGCAATAATTCGGCTTGGGTCGGCGGCGCGATTGACAACAGGGATGAGCTAAGCATTGTCAACGGTACCTTCATCGGCAACTCGGCTGGCAAGGGTGGCGGCGCAATCTATAGCTGGGAAGAGGGAGAGCTAAGTATCAGGGACAGCAGCTTCATCGGCAACTCGGCTGACAAGGGCGGCGCGATCCACAACACGGAAGGAACGCTAAGCATGGTCAACAGTGCTTTCATCGGCAACTTGGCTGAATCTGACGGCGGTGCGATCCACAACACGGAAGAGCTAAGCATGGTCAACAGCAGCTTCAGCGGCAACTCGGCTGACAAGGGCGGCGCGATTGCCAACGATGGCGAGCTAAGCATCGTCAGCAGTACTTTCAGCGGTAACTCGTCTGATGATGGCGGCGCGATCTTCAACTGGGAAGAGGGAGAGTTAAGCATGGTCAACAGCATCATCGCCGGCGACGACGGAGACGCTTGTTACTCTGAAAGCCGACTAAGACATAATATCAACAATTTCATTCAGGACGGTTCCTGTTCGCCGGCCTTTGAAGGCGATCCTAAGCTGGGCGAACTGGTCGAACCAGAAGACGGCTCGCCGGCCTATTTCCCGCTGCTGGCCGGCAGTCCTGCCATTGACGCCGCCGATGATGACTACTGCCCGGCGACCGACCAGATCGGCACGGCTAGACCACAAGGCGCAGGCTGTGATATTGGCGCGATTGAATACGCCGCGCCCTAATCGAAGATCGGCGCAGTAAATTGATCTAAGCAAAGCGGACTTGCTATTATTGAGGAGTGGGAAAATGTTCTCTATATTCACCACTCCCCAGACTGCTTTAACCTACGTTTGAAAGAATTGTTTTGTTATACTGATGCAATCAACTTCTTTAGTTATAAGGTCGCTGCATGAATTGGATCACGAAAATTGAAATCGAGCATTTTCGCTCCATCAATAAGCTCACAATCACGGACTTGTCGGATATAAATGTCTTTTCAGGTTTGAATGATGTCGGCAAATCCAATGTGATTAAAGCACTAAATCTGTTTTTCAATAATCAGACTGATTGGCAGTCTCCGCTGGATTTTGATCGTGATACCAACACTTGGCATACCCACTATTCACAAAAAGGGCAAGTCCGAAAACAAATATCTGTCAAGCTAACGTTTAGTCGGCCGTCAAAACGGTATACGTCCTTGCCTGATGTCTTTTGGATAAAGCGACAATGGGATAGAGATAATCTAAACCAACCGCAAAGAACTTGGGGGGGAACTGGTACATCTGAATCAAAATCGGCTCGGCAACAAGCGACAATCACTAAGTTTCTTAACCAAAGCTCATTCTTTTATGTACCCGCGGTTCGAGGTCGAGATTACTTTCGGTATTTGCTTAGACAATTTTCAGAGGCTATTATGAATAGGCAGGACAAAGAATTGGAAACTGCAAGCGACAACTTGTCTGTGGTGATTGATTCTCGGAGTGCAAGTCTTAGGGGGATTCTCAAGGAAGTTACAGGACTTGAATTTACTTTTGAATTGCCTCAAAGTATGTTGGCTCTCTTGGAAGCCGCAGGCCTTATAACAGAAGGTGGGATACCTCTGCAAATGCGCGGTGATGGTATCCAAGGCCTCACAGTTCCGGGTATATTAAACTATCTGAGTAGTCAGAGTCGAAGCAAATTTTATTTCTGGGGCTTTGAAGAACCTGAGAATTCACTTGAGTACATTAAAGCGACTCGGCTTGCAGAAGATATCTACGAAAAATACTCGAAGAAAGCACAGATATTTTTGAGTACCCATTCGCCTGCATTTTTGGCAATGCAAAATGACAGAACAACAATCTATCGAGTATCACAAAAACCTGAAACACCTTATAGAGGGTATACAGAAGATGTCACGGAAATAAAGCCTGTATTTAGCAGAGGTAAAGACTATCAAGATGAGTCTTTATCCGAAGAACTTGGATTCTTTGAGAGGGCACGCAAATTTGATCGGGAGGAAAGGGAAATTGAAAATCAAAAAGATGAAATCAAGACACTAAAGGAAGAAATTCGACAACTCACTGAACCCATCTTAATAGTTGAAGGCAAACATGACTTAGCGACCTTGAAACACGCATGGAAGCGTCTTTACACAAAATCGATGCCGTTTAAGATTATTGAAGTTCGTGGTGTAAAGGAGATTACAAAACTTATAGAGCAGTTATTGATACATATTAATGAGCGGCGCTTATGTGCATTATATGACCATGACCGTGCGGGCATAGAGGATATAAAGAAGTTAAAAGGCTTTGATATTCATAAACGAGATGACGGTACCTACAAATGTACGTATGGCGAGAAAATTTTAGCAATGACTTTGCCTGTGCCAGAGATACCGGGACGCGAAGCACAAGCCAAAAACCTAAACTTAACGCTGGAATTTTACTTTTCGGACTCTGTTTTGATGGGAATTGATGAGCAGCCTAGATGCGAGTTGTTTAGTACAACAACCTATATCGAGAAAGGCAAGTCCACGGGTATTGATAAAGATAAACTCAAAACCCTGGTAGATGCTAGAGATGTGACCATAGTTCATCGACAAGTGAAGGAACCTGGCAAAAGTCGTCTTGTAGAAAGCCTGGCCAACCTACCTGACAAAGAATTTAAGGCTTTTCACAAGCTGTTCGAGATTATTGTCGGTCACCTTGCACCAGACTTTGACTTGACATCAATCAAGAAGGAAATTCAACAGCTGCCTACACCGGCGGCCAAGGATTAGGATCAGCGCCGGGCCGCGGAAAAACCTGACTGTGAACCAGACGCTCCACGCGCACTTTGAGCATCCGCATTTCGGCGCGGGACAGCAGTTCGGACATGCTTTGAGTATAGTCATCGCCGTCATCATCAAGCCGCCGCCGCAGCCCCTCCAAATCAGCCAGAATCGGCGCTGGGATCGGCTGGCCGGAATAATCCCATATCACCGTCCGCAGCTTTTCGCTGGCGTTGAAGGTCAGGCCGTGGTCAATGCCCCACAGATGCTCATCATCATCCAGCAGGCAGTGGCCGCTTTTGCGGTCGGCATTGTTGGCGATGGCGTCAAAAATGACCATGCGCTCCAGTTGGGCCATCACCCGCAGCTTATCAAAGGTAAAATAGTGTTCTTCGGGGTTATGATGGATAAAAAGCTGCACCGAGCCGATGCCGCGCGTGCCTTCGCGCAGGACAGTCGGCGGCACAATCGCCCAGCCCAGCGCCTTTGAGGTCAGATAAGCGGCCGTTTCGCGGTGGCAAAGCGTGCCGTCAGGAAAATCCCAAAGCGGCTGTTCCCCGCCGCGCGGCTTGTAAATCGCCATCAGCCGAATATCACCGTGGACGATAGTCACCAAAAAAGTATAGTTCGACCCCCAGCGCATCAGCCCGACCTCGTCGTCGACTTTGCCCTTTTCGATAATGCGGCAGGCGTCGTCCAAGGGCATGCAGACCGGCTTGTCCAAGGCGGCCGCCGTGTGTACGCGGGTGACGGCTTTCATCGCAGCCTAAGCCCAGTAAAAGATGATGCGTCCGTTCTGCTTGGCGTCGGGACGTCCGGATTTAACGGTGTCCATAGCATGCAGACTAAGCGCGCGCATCTGTTCGCGGCTGCACCACATCCGCACAACCTTTGGATCGCCCTCGCCGCCCTCAAAAGAGTCGAAGACCTCGTCGTCCTCATCATCCTCATCGTCAAACTCATCCTCGGCCTGCGGCACAAATTCCTGGGCGATCAGCACAATTTTATTCTCGTGAGACTCATAGGCCAGCCCCATCTGCGCGATCCGAAACAGCGGCTCAATCGGCTCGCGCAGGTCCATGTCCAGCTGGCTGAAATCGGCTTCGGTCTTGGTATTGTCCCCCTGGTCGATATCCTCCAGCAGTTCAGCAATCGCCGCCGAAAGGGCCTGCGCCTGCTCTTTTTCGATGGTGAACGAGACGATGCGGTTGTCCTGCCCGGCCTGCAGGTGAAAGGTGCGCTGGCCTTTGGGGCCGATGGTGCCCACAGTGACAAAATCCACTGGATTGAGTTCAATGATATTCGTCATTTTTGTCTCCATCCACTTGTGTTTGGGCTGTTTTTTTCTGTATATGCGCCGTGTCATTCATACAGACAACAAAGGGTCGGCCATAGTCAAGCTGCAAGACGCTGATAGACGCCGGCGAAATCACAATGCGCTGAAAAACATCCAGGTGCATGCCCAGATAATGCGCCAGCGTCATCTTAATCAGGTCGGCATGGAAGACCAGAGCGGTCATCTGGCCGGGATGCTTCTGCGCCAGCCCTTCTACCGCGTTGACCGTCCGCGCCTGCACGCCGCGCATCGTCTCGCCATTGGGAAAGCGGGCCCGCGATGGATATTCCTGCACCAGCCGCCACATCTTGCGCCGCCGCAGGTCATGGATGGCCTTGCCTTCCCAATCGCCATACCGCACCTCGCCTATGTCGCCGCTGGCCTTCACCTCAAGCCGCGGGTGATGACGGACAATCGCCTTGGCCGTCTCCATAGTGCGCGCGATGGGACTGGCGTAAATATGCTGAAGGGGCGCCGCCGCCAAACGCCGCCCAAGAGCCGCCGCTTGAGCCTGCCCTTCTTCATTGAGATGCACGCCCGGCGTCCAGCCGGCGAGTCGGCCGCTTTTCACGAAGTCATTGACCGCATGGCGGATAAGCAGGATGGTTGTCATAAGCCCCTGGCGCGTCTGACTGTCAGCTTCATCATAACATAATCACGCGCGCATCGCATACGTCAGCCGCGGCTAAGAGGTTTGCCCGCCGACTGTGTATGATAAGGCGGTTCATCATAGCATAAAGGACAAGGGCATGAAATTCGCCATCAATTACTCGCCCCAGGCCGAAGAGCTTTGGCGCGGCGGCCGCATTCAATTTGACCTGTTCAAATGTCCGCCTTGGCCAAATCTGGTGGCGCAGGCCCGACAGTCCCAGCCCGTCTATATCCATTTTGACTTGATGGCCGGGCGCGGCCAGCTGGTGGATGCGGATTTAGATGAGGTGGCGTATTGGCTGGAGACGACTGATACCGCCCTGGTCAACACCCATCTGATCGCGCTGGATTCCGACTTCGCCGCCGGCGAGCCGATGAACGCCGAGCAGGTCATCGAAAGGGCCGTGCGCGACGTCGACTATCTGGGACAGCGCTTTGGCAACGCGCGCATCACCATCGAAAACGTCCCCTATCCCGTCGGCTGGAGCCAAGGCCTGCTGGCCGAGGTGGCCGACCCGGCCGTGATCTCCGAAGTCGTCAAGCGCGCTGGCTGCGGCCTGCTGCTGGATGTCGCGCACGCGGTCCGCGCCTGCGAAGGCACCGGCCGCCCCGACGTCAAGGGCTATCTAAATGCCATGCCAGTGCAGGCCCTGCGCGAGCTTCATGTGGTCGGCATCCTGCCCGAAAAAGACGCGCGCGGCATCCGCAGGGATCACTATGCGCTGACCGATGATGACTGGACGATGACGGAATGGGTCGTCGAGCAAATTCGGCAGGGACGCTGGCGGCAGCCCGATGTGATGACCTTTGAATATGGCGGCGTGGGGCCAGTGTTTGCCGACCGCAGCGAAACCGCCGTGATCGCCGCGCAGACGCCGCGCCTTTATCAACTGGCGAAATCAGTCCCCGCGGCTGATTGAAAATGAATTGAAAAAATCCCATAAATGACTATGGCATATCCGCCGCAAAGGTGTTATACTCATTATTGCAACGTGGCAAAAAGGAGTACACTATCGTTTTATCCACATTGGTGCAGTGGGTATGCACCCATAAGTCCCTTGGAGAGAATGCAGTTTGCGCCTCTCGAATCGTACTGTCAGCGTCATCCTGAAATAATTGGATCATGCGTGTACCAAAGGCTATGGCAAAAACCCGACTATCCGATTTTCTATTCAGGAGTCAATGACAACATGTCAGAACAACGTATGCAAGGCACCGTCAAGTGGTTCAACGCCGAAAAGGGATATGGCTTCATCTCCCAAGAAAGCGGCGATGACCTTTTCGTACACTATTCAGAAATTCAAGGCACCGGCTATCGCTCGCTGGAAGACGGGGCGCGGGTCGAATTTGTGATTACAGAAGGGCGCAAGGGCAAGCAGGCCAGCGCCGTCACCTTGGTGGATTAAGTCCATCCAGACAGCGAAAGGCATGGCCCGTCTTGCACAAGGCGGGCTTTTGCTTTGGCCAGGCTTTATCGCCGCCGCGCCTCAACGAAGTCAATCGCTGTCAGCAGCATTTGCAGACCACGCCGCCGGTCACCGGTCAGCCGCAAGCGAATCGCCCGTCGTCGATGGGCCTGAAGCGCCTGCAAATCCCCAGCGGCCTGGGCAGCGAACAAGGTCCCAAAGCTGTAATCGAAGCCAGGAATGTCGATATCGGGCGCCGGGTCAGCCGTCAGCTGCCAGAAGACGCCATTGCCGCCGCCGCCTTTGTGATACTGCCCGGTGCTGTGCAGATAGCGCGGCCCATAGCCCACGGTGACCGCCCGTTTGGTGACATGCCGCAGCCGCCGCCGAATATCGTCAATCAGCCGCTTCTGCTCGCTGTCGGGCGTGAAGTAAATCAAAAAGGCGAAATAATCGCCGGCCTGCGTGCCGGCCAGCTGGGCGGCGATGACCTGGATCATGTCCTCCCCATCATAGCCATGCTGACGGCAGAGTTCGCGCAGCGGGTCAAGCGCGGCCGGGCTGGCGCGCATCTCCATGCCTTCCCGTCTCATAATGGGTTTGGCAGTCGGCAAGGCGCCCTTTTCTTCATAGATGTCCAGCAGAGCTTTGGTGGCCGCTTTGGCTTCAGCGACGTTCGGCTCGTCAAATGGATTCAGCCCCAAAATCAGGCCGGCAATCGCTGTGGCATATTCCCAGCGGACAAATTCGCCGGCAATCGCCAGCTTGTTCGGCACGCGGATCGTCACGCGGGGATGGGCGGCCTCTCGCAGGGCGCGGATAGATTTGTCGACGGCGATGGCGTCGCGGTCCTCATCCACGCGCAGATAGACAAACAAGCGGTCACTGACATAATCATGCGGCCGGCCAATCGTCGCCCCGACCACCGGCAGCGCCCCTTTGCCCGCTTTGCCCAGACTTTCAGCTAGAAGCTGTTCCGCCCAATTCCCAAAGCCGGCCAGCGATTCGGTCGCGTAGAGGCTTACTTTGTCGCGGCCTTCCTTGGCCAATGAACCGATAATCGCCCCCAGCATCAGCCCAGGATGATAGGCCGAGGGGATGCTTTCGCCATTGGCCTGCAGCATAGTATCGGCGCTGTCCCACAAGCCGGCCAGGTCAAGCCCCATCAGCGCGGCCGGCGCCATGCCAAAATAGCTAAGCGCGCTGTAACGGCCGCCAATATCAGGTGGATTGAGGAAAATATCGCGAACTCCGGCCTGCCTGGCAATTCGCTCCAGCGGCGAGCCAGGGTCGGTGATGACGATAAATTGATCGCCAGCGCCGCCGGTCTTCTCCCAAAAATAATGATCAAGCGCCAGCGTTTCAATCGTGCCGCCTGACTTGCTGGCGACGATGAACAGGGTCTTGTCCAGTTGGATGCGCTCTTCGACCATACGGATGCGGGCTGGATCGGTGCTGTCCAGGACGATCAGAGTCGGGAAACCGGGCTGCGGCCCAAAAGTGTCCGCCAGGACTTCCGGCGCCAATGAACTGCCACCCATGCCCAGCAAAACCAAATGCTCGAATCGACTGCCGCGGATGCTGTCCTGCAAGGCTTGCAGACGGCCGCGGTCGATTGTGCGCCCAACATCCAGCCAGCCCAGACGATTGACGATCTTCTCCATCGTCGGCGCATGATCGTTCCACAGGCTGGCGTCTTTGCCCCACAGCCGCGCGTTGACAAAGTCCTGGTCGAGTCGGGCGACTGTTTTGTCGACGCCGCTGGCGTAGATGCCCAAGGCCGGCTTGGTGCGCTCAATGATGCCCGTTCGCAGGAGGGTGCGCTTGGCCGCCACTTGCGACACCAGTTTTTCAAAGGACTCGATGAAGGCCTCGACGCCGTCGTCTTGCAGCCGCGCGGTCACCTGGTCGAGGTCGATGCCAACTTCGGCCAGCCGATCCATCGCCTCTTGCGGCGGCAGGAAATGGCCGATGTCTTGCATAATCGTCTCGGCGGCGATTCCGTGATCCTTGAAGGCGTCTAGTGTTTTGGGCGGCAGGGTGTTGACCGTGTGCGGGCCGATCAGATTATCGACGTAAATGGTGTCGGGATAAGCTGGATTCTTGGCGCTGGTCGAAGCCCACAGCGGCCGCTGAACTTGAGCGCCGGCCTGACGCAGTTCGGCAAAGCGCGGCCCTTCAAAGATGTCCAAAAAAGCGCGGTAGGCCATCTTGGCGCTGGCGATGGCCGTCTGGCCCAGCAGTTTGCGATTGGCGGCGATGCGCGCGGTGTCCTGACGAACCTGGGCGGCGCGGATATTGTTCTCCAGGATATGATCAACCATGACATCAATACGACTAAGGAAAAAACTGGCGACCGAAGCCACCCGCGTCACATCCTCGCCGGCCGCCAGCCGCCGCTCCAGCCCGCGGATAAAGGATTCGGCCACCTGCGTATAATTATCAATAGCGAAAATCAGCGTCACATTGACATTAATCCCAGCGGCAATCGCATCTTCAATCGCTGGCAGACCCTGCGGCGTCGCGGGGATCTTAATCATCAAATTGGGACGGTCGACCGTCTGGAACAGCCGCTTGGCCTCGTCGATTGTGCCTTGCGTATCGCGCGCCAGCAAAGGCGAAACTTCCAGGCTGACATAGCCGTCAACCCGCTCGGTCTGCTCATAAATCGGGCGAAACAGGTCAGTCGCGTTTTGAATATCCTCAATCGCCAGCGATTCATAAATAGCCTGCGCCTCAAGCTCCAGCATGGTCATCATCGCCGCGTCGTAGGTGTCCGAATCGCCAATCGCCTTTTGGAAGATAGACGGATTCGACGTCACGCCCATGACGCCTTCTTCATCGATGCGCCGCTGCAAATCGCCATTGTCAAGGTCTTGACGATGGATGTAATCCAGCCAGGCGCTCTGTCCGAACTGCTGAATGTCAACCAGGGGATTGCTCATCGAGATGCTGCCTCCTGCGCTTGTTATCCTCTTCGCATTATAACCGCGATGTCAGACGGCGGCTAGCGGGAGATGAGGCGATTCACAGGTTGAGCAGGCCGCTTTTGCGCCGACGGCCATAGGTCGGCAAATCCAGCGGCGCGTTCGCCAGCAGATTCTCGATGCTGTAACCCTGAATAACCGGATAGCTGCCAAACACATCGGCAAAGGTGTCGCGGCTGCGCTGATTGTCGACCGTCCGCATATACTGCTCAAAGCAGACCATCACGCCGGCCGTCGCGCCCAGTCGATCCACCGTTTCGCGCAGGGCCCGCACAGAATCGGGAGTCACTTTGCCGCCCTTGACCTGCACAACCGCGTATTCGGCTTTGGCGACCTTCTTGGGAACAAAGCGATAAAACTTGAGCAGGCCATCGACGCCGCCATCCGCGCCGCGTTCGCCTGGCTGACGGAACATCCCCTCGGCGCCAATAAACCCGCAGACCCATTTTTCAAACTCGAATTTGTCGCGTCGGGCCAAGGCGCGGGCATCTTCAATCGTATGGGGGATGCCGCGGATAACGATGTCGCTTTTTGTCAAAGCTGGATGGAAATTATCGACCATGCGCTCGCGTATCAGCCCAGTCGAAAAGGGCGATATATCGATGCCGATCCAGCGCCGGCCCAAGGTTTCGGCGGCGTGAACCGTCGTGCCGCAGCCGCAGAAAGGATCGAGGATGATGTCGTCGGGGTTGGATGAGGCCTTGATGATTCGTTCTAAAAGAGCGAGTGGCTTTTGCGTGGGATAGCCGAGTCGTTCATTGGAATTGCTTGAAAGCGTTAATATGTTTTCTGCCCAAAGCGATCCAACGGGTTCGCCAGCATAATCATCTTCGTATTTGCGCCGTTCCAGCTTTTCGTCAGGGAGAATGATAACATTGCCCTTCTGATATTCTTCCTCCAGACGTTCCTTGCTTAATCTCCATCCTGAAGAGTGAGGATTGACAAAACCGCGCCATTCATAACAAAGATTAGGACGCGGGCCCATACCCCGCGAGCGAAATAAAGGCGTGCCAGTATTATATCTGCGCCCTTGTTCATCAAGTTTAGGAAATTTTTCCAATACTTCGGCTTCAGTAAGTTCACGAAACGGACTTAAAGCTGATTTTGGATAGGCATAATAAAGAATCGTGTCTGTCATACTGCCCCATGACTTGGGTAAATGTTGGCTTCCTTTTCCTTTCGAGGCGTAACGTTTCCACACAATTTCATTCCGAAAATTCTTTTTGCCAAACACGGCATCCATGGCCAGCTTGAGATAGTGGCTGGCAGTCGGGTCACAATGCAGATAAATGCTTCCCGTCGGCTTCAGCACGCGGCGCATCGCCAATAGACGGAGCGACATATTGATGAGATAAGCGGCCAGACTGGGCTTGGCGCGGCGGCCGTACCCCTCGACTTCCTGGGCGAACTTGACAATCGCCGCCAATGAACGCGTGCGCGGGTCACTTTCCATCTCCTCAAGCCGACCGCCGTCATCAGCCGTCCATTCCCACGTATCCTTGAAGGCCTCGACCGGTTTCAGGCTTTTGTCGCGCCCTTTGAACGGCAGATTGTAATTGCTGTTGGAATTGAAAGGCGGATCCAGATAAATCAGGTCAATCGATTCAGACGGCAGTTCATCTTCATCATTCAGAACATCCAGGCAGTCGGCGGCATACAAAATTCGGTTCATGCTCATAGTCCTCTGTGGTAAAAATCGTCTAACCGCCCTGCCGTTCCATGCGCCGCACCGCCAGCAAAACCAGCAAAGCCGCCGCCGAAAGATAGCCAAGCGTCAAAATGACCCAAGGCGAAAGCACCGGGATAGTGGCGCCGCTGCTGGACAAAGTGACGCGCATGGCGATTAGCTGCTGATGGTCGATGAGCATTTGCTGGGAATAGATGGTGGCCATGATGGGATTGAGTCCGGCCGCGATCATATCAAGGTAGATGACGGCGGCTTCAATGGTCGGATTGTCGCTGACGTTGGCGGCGATGCTGTTGATGACATTGCCATACGCGCCCCGAAACAGCGCCAGCGCGGCAATCGGCAGGCCGACGGCGATGGCCAGGGCGGCCGTATAGGCGCGCACAGTAGCCGACAGCGTGCGTTCGGTCACAGACGAGAAAAACATCCCAAACGCGCCGAGGGCCGCGGCCGACACCGCCAAAATCAGCAAAGCCAAAACCATCTCGGATTCGCTGACGCCGCCAAACAGAAAGGCGATGCTTTGCAGGGGAATGGCCGAAAACAGCAGCAGCGCGATATAGCCCAGCGCCGACTGCATCTTGCCGACCACAAAGGCCGCTTTGGTTATCAGCGTCGTTTGCAGCAGGTCATAGGTCTTGCGTTCGCGTTCGCTGGTGATGGCGCCGGCCGTCAACGCGGGAACGATGAAGATAATGAGCATCAGTTCGATAAAGAGGATGCCGATGAAGAGCAGACGTCCCAATTCGCCGGTGACGACCACGCCGCCCTGTGGCACGCGCAGCAGATACAGCAGAATCGTAAAAAAGCTCATCAAAATCAAAAAGATGGTGATGATGGCAAAGCCGCGCAGGCCGCGCATCCGCCCGCGCAGTTCCTTCAGCATCACTGGATTCAGACGAAAGACGCCCAAATCGCCCAGGGTCATCAGGCCGACGGCGGCTAAGGGCGCGATGGCCAGCAGCGACGGGGTAAATCCCAGGCCGACCAGCGCCGCCAGGTTGACCGCGGTCAAAATCCAGGCCGCGAAGACCGTCCAGAGTTCCTGCGCCAAAATCACGACCGAAAGCGCCAGCAGCAAGGTCATATTGGCAAAGACGGCCGCAATCATCAGCAAAGAAGCCGTGTCATCGCCGCCGCCGAAACCACTTAGCAGAAGCCGCCGCATCTCGCCAAACAGCGTTTTGTCACCGGCCGCGGCCGCCACAGCCAGCCCAATCAGGACGATGCCGACCATCAGATGAAGGGCCGCCCCCCACAGCATAATCCGCGAGGCGCGCCGCAGCAGAATTTCGCGCGGAGTCAGCAGGTCAGCTGGAATCGGCCGCCATTCGCGCTCTTCGGGTACATTTTCCCCAAACAGGCTGGCGATGAGTTTCAGCAGCTTTTTCAGGAAATCGAGCATGCTTTCCGCTTCCGCTTGATTGGGCGAATATCAGCGATTCATTCAAAGGAATAGTATTTGAAACCGCGCCTTTTGTCAATTCGCTATAATCCTAAAACAGCATATCCTGACGTCTGGCCAAGGCATCGATGATCTTGCGGTCGGCCCGGCCAAAGCTGTAGCTTTCGAGTTCGGCTTGATGTGTCC
The DNA here is from genome assembly GCA_965243795.1 of Phototrophicaceae bacterium. Taxonomy (GTDB): domain Bacteria; phylum Chloroflexota; class Anaerolineae; order Aggregatilineales; family Phototrophicaceae; genus UBA6055. Next base: position 720,978 of record OZ251576.1, read on the forward strand.
AGGCCCAGCCGCGGACTCGCATCGCCTGCGGTTCGGCATAAGGCGGGATGGCGCCCAGATAGCGGCAGTCAAAGGCATGGAGCGTTATCTTGAAATGCGTAAAGGCCTGATGCGCCGCTTGAAAAAATTCGCCCACCTCGACTCGAATGGCAAGCTCATCCGCCAGGCCGCGCGCCAGACAGGCCGCCAGCGATTCATCGGATTCGCGTCGGCCGTCAGGAAATTTCCACAGGCCGCCGAGCAGGCCATCCATTGGCCGCTGGGCGATGAGCAGACGTCCGGCGCGGTCGCGGATGAGGCCGGCAGCGACATCATAATGCGGAATGGCAGGCCGTTTCGTCTTGACCGGCCGTTCGGCCTGGCGGCCATTGGCAAAGGCCTGACAATGCGCTTGGATGGGACATTCGCCGCAGCGCGGATTTTTCGGCCGGCAGATCGTCTGCCCCAGTTCCATCAAGGCCTGATTGTAATCGCCGGCATCCTGCGACGGTATCCAATCGGCGGCGATTTTCCATAGTTTTTGGCGGCTGGCCGGCTGGCTGACGTCGATGTCCAGGTCGAGCAGACGCGTCAAAATGCGGATGACATTGCCATCCAAAACGGCCGCTGACCGTCCAAAGGCGATGCTGGCGATGGCGCCGGCCGTGTAAGGCCCGATGCCCGGCAGCTTGAGCAAGGACTCGGCAGTATCAGGGAAAACGCCGCCGTGTTCGTTCAGAATGATGTTGGCGGCTTTGTGCAGATTATGCGCGCGGCGATAATAGCCCAAGCCCTCCCACAGCTTCAGCACATCTTCAATCGGCGCCGCGGCAAGCTCCTGAATCGAGGGATAACGGCTTATAAATCGCTGATAATAGGGGAGGACGGTCGCGATTGTCGTCTGCTGGAGCATGGTTTCGGCCAGCCAGACATGATAGGGAGTTGGCTGACGGCGCCAAGGCCAATCGGCGCGGTGACAGGCGAACCAAGCCAGCAGCGGCGGGGCGAAATCGGCGGCCATTTATTCGCTTTTATGGGGACGGCCGACGGCGGTTTCTGTTATCGGGATCGTCAAAGTCAAAATCGCCATCATCCAAATCAAGCCCGTCATATTCAAGCCATTCAGACTGGTCGTCATCCTGCGCGCGTTCATCAGCCGTCTTTTCGACGCGAAGGGCGGAAATCTCTTCGGTGGGCGCGTCAAGGTCAAAATCGTCATCCAGGTCAAGCGCAATGGGGATGATTTTCTCGGTGGGCGCGTCAAAGTCAAAGTCGCCGTCCACGTCCAGCACATCAAAATTAAGTTCAGCGGCCTGTGCATCGGCCACAGCGGCCGTCAAAGGCGAACCCGCGCTGGTCATGCCCTCTCCCTTTTGCAAAGACGTCAGCCAAAGCGGCGGCTGGCTGAAGCTGAAGATCTGCCTGGCCGGCGGCGACTCCTCTTCCGTTTCGTCATCAATAATATCGCTCACCCAATCGAAGGCCTTGTCGGACGTCGATTCGTCGCGCGCAGGCTGCTCATCGGCCGGCGGCTCATCGGTCTCGCCCTCATGGTCGAGGCCGGGCACCATAGCGTTCAGCCAATCGGCCGATGCTTCGCCCTCGCTCAAATCGACTCCCTCTTCGACAAAATCGGCCAGATCTTCAGCGTCCTTCAAGCCCCAGGCGCGCGCGGTTTCGTCCGCTTCATTCGGGGGGACCTCATCCTCTGACGCGGCTGCGCGGCTGGCCTCCTGATCGCCGTCCTCTTCGCTTAGCCAGTCATCGTAATCATCCTCGCCGTCGTCCAGTTCGGCCTGCCAGTCATCGATCAAATCAAGGGTCGCGCCTTCGCCTTCATCGTCCAGCCACGAAGGCCCCAAATCGCCGGTCTCAATCTCATCCATGTCGGGAAAATCGGCGGCCTCATCCGACGCATCGCCGCGCTCGATATCGCTTGAATCCAGCCAAAACTGGATATCATCAGCATGAATGGGCTGGGTTTCGTTCACGTTGACCAGCAGATTTTGCAGCTGCTCATCATCGGCAAACAAGTCAAATTCGCTGTCCTGCCCGCCTTTCATGCCTTCCATAGCGGCTGAAATCCACTCTTCCTCTGGCGAAACTTCTTCCGTCGGGCTTTCGTCAGGGGGGATATAATCAGGCTCATCGGCGGCGCTCTGCTGAATGTCCATCAGCCACGAACTGTCGCTGTCATCCGAATCCAGCTGCTCCAGCAATGCGGCCATTTCATCATCGGCGCCTTCGGGTTTTGGCCAGGCGGTCGTCAGCTGCGCGTCATCATCTTCGGCCGCGTCATCCTCAAAATCGTCGTCTTGGTCAAAAAAGCCCCTTTCGTCCATCATGCTGAACAGGGCGGCCGCTTCGTCGTCTTCGGCTGCGGGGGACTCGGCTGCGGGCGCGGGCGGTTCATCAAAAAGCTCGGCAAGCTCAATATCGGGGAGCCAATCGGCCTTATTGGCCATCGCGGCCGGCGGCGCGGCTTCGTTTATGCCGACCAAGGCTTCCAGGCCGCTGGCATCAATACCACTTTCCTCAAAATCGGAGTCGTCGGACGTTCCCAAATCGTTCAGCCAATCGAGATCGACGCCGCTGTCATCATCAAGCCGCTCAATCATCAGCAGCGAGTCGTCGGGCGGCTGGCCGCTGACCAGCTGATGGGCGAGATAAGGGTCAAGCTCTTCAATGCGCTCAAGGTAGGGCTGGGCGTCTGATGGGCGCTGTTCGGACAGCCACAGTTCGGTCATAATGCGGTTGGCGGTGCGGGAATAGGGCAGCCGCGTCAGGATTTCCAGCGCGGTTTCGGCGGCATCAGCGCGCCGTCCAGCCAGCCAGAGCGCCCGCGCCTGTAATAATTGCAAGTCGATGCGCCGCGGCTGATGCTCTAGGCCATCGGCCAGGGCCTCCAAGGCCTCTTGCAGACGACTGCTGCGGATATGCTGACCGGCTATGGCGCTGACTGTGGGCTGCAAACGGTCGATGTCTATGCCGCGCTGTCGGCGGTAAAGATCTCGAATCAGGCTGTTGATGTCGCGGCTGTTGGGCTGCTGGTCAGCGGCGCGTTCGGCATGCCAAATCGCCTTGTCATACCGCTCAAGCTGCTGATAGGCCTGCGCCAGCAGTGAATGCGCCTGGAAATCCAGCGGCAGCGCGCCCAGCAGACGTCGCAGCGTTTCGGCGGCCTCTTCCCAACGCGCTTTGGCAAACAGCGCCGCGCCCAATCGCTGGCCGGATTTCAGGTTCTTGGGCCGCGCCTTGAGAATATGACGCGCATGGGCAATCACTTCGTCAAACCGATTTTCTTCCAGCAGGCCGTCAAGCTGCTGTTGATAGGCTCTTAAGCTGATCTTCGCCATAGCTCATCCCGTTTTGCCATCCAATTCCTGCTGATTATACCATATTCGCTGAATTGCGGGGCGTGATTTTGACTAGCGATAGGCGGCGATGCCATCTTCAAATTCATCTGGGTCATTGTCGCGCAGGGCATAGAGGGCTTGAATCAGGGCATAATGACGCTGATAAAAGCGCGCACGCGGCAAACAGCGGCGCAGATCGGGATAATGCCGCAGAATCCGCTCGACAAACGATTCGCCATAGCTGGCAATCAAGGCGCCGAGGTCTTGCGCTGGGTCGGACAGGCCGCAAAAGGTGAAGTCGATGATGCCGCTGATGCGCCCGTCCTGATACAAGATATTGCCCGTGCCGAAATCGCCGTGAACCAGACAATTGTCGACCTGCCACAGACTTTCGTCGTTTAAGGCCCGCGCAAAGCCGCGGCTGACCTCGACTTGGGCGGCGGCGCGCATATAGGGATACAGCTTTTCCTGAATATCGGCATAAATTCGCCGCCAGGCTTGACGGCTGTCTTCGGGAGTGGTTTTATCAAGGCCGATGCTGGCGGCCGGGATACCATGCAACACCTTGAGAAAAGTCGCCAAATCCAGCGCGATCCGCTCCAGGACAGCGTCCTCGGTCAAAGCCGCGAATTTGCCGCGCAGCAGTGGCTCGCCGGGCAGCATGGCGTAGGCCATCCATTCGAGTTGGCCGCTGTCGGGATGCCAGGCGGCGCCGACGGGATTGGGGATGGGCAGCAGCAGCATTCCCTGCAAACGCGGCAGAATATCAAGCTCCTGGGCGACTTCGGCAGCGGCGTAGGGACTCTTGGGAAATCGAAAAATCCAGCGCTCATCAAGGCAAAGCGCCGTATTGAACTGTCCCGACGATGCCAAAAGGCGCGCCTGATGGAACGCGAAATCGGGGCAGCGGCGTCTGATAAGCGCGAGATAAGGCGCGAGGGATGGATCGGTCATGTCAATCGCCTATCGCATATTCGACCGCGCCAATGTCACAGCCGTCGCCCTGTGGCCGCGCCGCGCCGATTTGGTCGGTTTCAGCGCAGTAATCGTCATCGGCGGCGTCAATGGCCGGACTGCCTTCCAGGAGCGGATAATAGGCCGATGAGCCGTCTTCAGATTGAACAAATTCGCCCAGCATTGGATCGCCGCTGTACTCGGCCAAACATGAGCCGTCTGCGATAAAATTGCCGATGCTTTCGTTCAGCGCGCCGAAACAGTCGCCGCCGATGATGCTGTTTATCAGACGAACCTCTGCGGTGTCGGCCGCGTATATGCCGCCGCCCTGCACAGCCGCATTGTCAGCCAGAGTGACGTGTGTGAGGGCCGCCGCGCCATCAGCGTACAGGCCGCCGCCATGTCCAGCCGCATTGCCGCGAAAGACGCTGTTGATGATGACAAGCGTTCCGAATCTGTCATTATAGACGCCGCCGCCGCGCGCATCAGCCGAATTGTCATGGAAGACGCTGCTGCTGATGCTTATCTCGCCGCCTGAACTAAGGATCGCGCCGCCATATCCAGCCGCATTGCCGCGGAAGACGCTGTTGGTGATGGTCAGCAGGCCTTCGTTGTAGACAGCGCCGCCGAGGTCAGCCGAATTATCATGGAAGACACTGCGCGCGAGGGTGAGCCGACCGCGCTTGTTGACGACCGCGCCGCCAGCGACATAGGTTTCGCCCTCAATATCGATTTTATCAGCCAGCCCCTTGGTCATCGTCAGTTCATTGACGGCGGCCGTACCGCCATCGATGTAAAAAATTCGATGTTTGCCGTTTCCGCTTATGGCAAATCCAGCCCCTTCAACGGTGATGTCAGAGGTGATGGGAGGCAACGCGGCCTCAAGCGCAATGTCCCCTGACAGCGTAATCGTATCCGCGCCATTCCCCGCCGGACAGCCATTCGCCGCCGCGTCTGTGTTCGCCGCCGCGATGGCATCCGCCAAGCTGCAATCGGCGCCGACGGCAATATCAGCGGCAGAGGCCGGCCAGGCCAGCAAAAACGCCAGGCTTATCCAGGCCAGCCGCGCTGTGGATATTGTCATGCTGAATTTCAATCCGTATTCGCGTGCATCAAGCATAAACTAACACGGCAAGGGAAAAATTCAAACCCTGCGACCGCCGCGCCGCTATGGTAAAATCCTAACAGAAAGCCAATCAAGGAGCCGCCGTCATGTACAATCCCAAAGACCATCTCAAAAAACTGGTGGAAACCCACGCCCCCAGCGGCTATGAAGCGCCGATTGTCGAAATCCTGCGCCAGGATTGGGCGGAACTGGTCGATGACTTTGAAAGCGACCGTCTGGGCAGTCTCATTGGCATCAAGCGCGGCAGTCAGCCCAGTCAGCCGATTCGCAAAATTATGCTGGCGGCGCACATGGACGAAATCGGCCTGATGGTGCGTCAAATCGAGGACGGCTTCATCTATCTGCACAGCGTCAACGGCGTCGACAGTCGGGTGATGATGGCGCAGCCGGTGCTGGTGCATGGCAAACGCGCCTTGCCCGGCCTGGTGGCCACGGTGCCGCCGCACATGCTGAAGGCCGCCGACCGCAAAAAATACCCGGCCATTGATGATCTGGTGGTCGATGTCGGCCTGCCGGCCGATGAGGTCGAAGATGTGGTGCAGATTGGCGATTTGGTGACGGTCGATGCGCCGATGATTGAACTCAAGGGGCGCAAGGTCGCGGCCAAAGCGATGGATGACCGCGCCTGTATTGCCGTGATAACCGCCTGTCTGCAAGCCCTTCGCAAGATGCGCCACAGCTGGGATGTTTATGCGGCGGCGACCGTTCAGGAAGAGGTCGGCCTGCGCGGCGCGGCCACAGCTGCCAATGCCATCGCGCCGAATTGCGCCATCGCGCTGGATGTGGGCTTTGCTGAACAGCCTGGCGTCACCCACGGCGCGGGCAAACTGGGCGGCGGGCCTCTGCTGGGCATCGGCGCCAATTTCCACCCCAAAATGGTCGAGCGTTTGCAGGAAGTCGCCGCATATTACGATATCAAATGGCAGTCGGATGTCATGCCGGCCCGCAGCGGCACTGACGCCTGGGCGATCCAGGTCGCCCGCGACGGCATCCCTACTGCTTTGCTAAGTCTGCCCCTGCGGAATATGCACTCGCCGGTCGAGACGCTTGACCTCAAGGATATCGAGCGCTGCGGACGCTGGCTGGCGCATTTCATCAGCGAACTGGATGAACGGTTTATCGATTATCTGTCGCTGGATTAGGCCCCCGCGCTTGTGGGAAAAACGCCCGCGATAAAATCGTCGGCGTCAATGAATCAGTGCAGGCGCGTTTTTCAGGCTTGCCATTCAGGTATTTGGGCGATGCGCTGTCTTATCATTTCGTTACCACATAACAGTCATTATAATAGCATTCTGTACAAGGATATGTCGGCGCAGCGCTGCTGCAAGGCGGCGGAGGCGGTATGGCGATAATAAATGCGATGGAAAATATCAGCAAAGTCCAAAAGAAAAAGTAAATCAAACGCCGTTCTTCAGGCGAAAAATTATCCCATATCTTTTTCATACCCGCGCCTCATAAATCCGCAAAATGCCGTTCGCTGGGAATGTCCTGCATCAGGTTCACTCCCGCGCTTGTAGGGAAAACATACCCGATAAACCTGCATTTGTCCAGTATCAAGGTTCACCCCCACGCTTGTGGGGAAAACGGCAAGCCGGCCAGGATCATCTGCGGTAAGCCCGGTTCACCCCCACGCTTGTGGGGAAAACAGCATGATAACGCGGCGGATGGTTCAGCGCAACGGTTCACCCCCACGCTTGTGGGGAAAACTAACCCGCGCCACCTGAAGCGTCTGCGTCAAAGGGTTCACCCCCACGCTTGTGGGGAAAACACTACCAATACATTTCGGAACGGTGCGATGATAGGTTCACCCCCACGCTTGTGGGGAAAACATGATATTCTGCTAGTCGATAGCTCTGACGATAGGTTCACCCCCACGCTTGTGGGGAAAACGAGGCCTTGCCTTTGGCCGCAACACCAGCGAGCGGTTCACCCCCACGCTTGTGGGGAAAACGACGGCGCGCGGCTGGCTTACTCGAACCGGCACGGTTCACCCCCACGCTTGTGGGGAAAACGTACAGGATGCCAAACACGAGATGGGCATCTACGGTTCACCCCCACGCTTGTGGGGAAAACGTTTTGATTCCTCGTGATAAACTTGCCGCCGACGGTTCACCCCCACGCTTGTGGGGAAAACCAATCGGAACGATGACGGGAGCGGTTAAAGCCAGGTTCACCCCCACGCTTGTGGGGAAAACCGTCCAGTGGCGCTGGCTCGCGGTTATGGTCGAGGTTCACCCCCACGCTTGTGGGGAAAACTCCTGATACTCGGCTTCCGTATACGCGGCAACGGGTTCACCCCCACGCTTGTGGGGAAAACTATATGAGGTTCAATTGCAGGCGTCCAACCTGCGGTTCACCCCCACGCTTGTGGGGAAAACATCGCTTTGCAAATATCCGCCCAGCGACTCTGCGGTTCACCCCCACGCTTGTGGGGAAAACTAAAACGGCTGCTATGGCGGCCTGGGAGGCATCGGTTCACCCCCACGCTTGTGGGGAAAACTTGCCAAGGGGCTGAATTTCGCTTTACGCGGCCGGTTCACCCCCACGCTTGTGGGGAAAACTGAAAGGAAGGGCTGATATGGACGCAGGAACGAGGTTCACCCCCACGCTTGTGGGGAAAACAATTCAGGGCGGTTGGCGCCGCGATAACGGCAAGGTTCACCCCCACGCTTGTGGGGAAAACCGACACCGCTTGCAGGCCGGACAAAACTTCGAAGGTTCACCCCCACGCTTGTGGGGAAAACACAAGCCGGTATGGTGTTCGATAGGGTAGGATCGGTTCACCCCCACGCTTGTGGGGAAAACGCGCCGTCATGAGCATCATCGGCTGGGCGTGGAGGTTCACCCCCACGCTTGTGGGGAAAACTGATAAGGATAAAATACTCGTTGGGGAGCGTCAGGTTCACCCCCACGCTTGTGGGGAAAACTCGCGGCATTTGATGGCCGCTTTCTCGCCGGTAGGTTCACCCCCACGCTTGTGGGGAAAACACCACACCCGCGCGCTTGATGGTTTGCCCGACCGGTTCACCCCCACGCTTGTGGGGAAAACGAAGGTTTTACACGGCAGCGGCGGCATGAGACCGGTTCACCCCCACGCTTGTGGGGAAAACTATGGCAAATGGATATGCCATTCACGCGGCGCCGGTTCACCCCCACGCTTGTGGGGAAAACCGCACCTTCATCAACGCCTGAACGTACATCTCCGGTTCACCCCCACGCTTGTGGGGAAAACTACATCTCCTGCTCGGCTCGGAGCTCCGCCAACGGTTCACCCCCACGCTTGTGGGGAAAACGCAGCGCGTAGCTGGACGGATTCGCGCATCGACGGTTCACCCCCACGCTTGTGGGGAAAACCAAGTGCCGCTCGATGGCAACGGCGGCTTGGACGGTTCACCCCCACGCTTGTGGGGAAAACCATAGGAAACGCCACCATGGTATTGCCGATTGAGGTTCACCCCCACGCTTGTGGGGAAAACGCCACAGCTTGGCTTGCGCTGGCGAAGCGCGGCGGTTCACCCCCACGCTTGTGGGGAAAACAACCTGTCGGCAATCTCGGACTCGGCTGACCAGGGTTCACCCCCACGCTTGTGGGGAAAACTTTGCGACCATGCCAGAAAAGTTGGCAGAGCGGGGTTCACCCCCACGCTTGTGGGGAAAACCAGGCGGCCATTCAGCAGGCGCGGTGAGAACCCGGTTCACCCCCACGCTTGTGGGGAAAACAAGGCGGCCATTCAGCAGGCGCGGTGAGAACCCGGTTCACCCCCACGCTTGTGGGGAAAACAAGGCGCCGCGGGTCGCGAGCCTGAAGTGGCGCGGTTCACCCCCACGCTTGTGGGGAAAACTTTGGTTATTGCCAGCGCCTATCGCCAGCCTGTGGTTCACCCCCACGCTTGTGGGGAAAACCTGTCACAGCGATGCCCGGCACAACACCATTGAGGTTCACCCCCACGCTTGCGGGGAAAACGCGCGCCGCCGCCGGCGAAGCTTGTTAGCATTAGGTTCACCCCCACGCTTGTGGGGAAAACTCGCACACCTGTTAGCTTCAGGGCGCGGTTTAAGGTTCACCCCCACGCTTGTGGGGAAAACGGATTTTCCTGATATGCCTCTCTGCGTATCTGGGGTTCACCCCCACGCTTGTGGGGAAAACAGCCGAACCGAAGGCCGCCTGGACAGCCAAGGAGGTTCACCCCCACGCTTGTGGGGAAAACCCATCCTCGTCCTTCAAGGTGTCCATCATAAACGGTTCACCCCCACGCTTGTGGGGAAAACTAATTTTCTGGAGCGCTCGCTTCCGATGTTTGAGGTTCACCCCCACGCTTGTGGGGAAAACGATTATGCCCAATGCCCTTTCGCTTGGCGGTGCGGTTCACCCCCACGCTTGTGGGGAAAACAGCCTGACGAAACTTACGGTCATCATTGAAGACGGTTCACCCCCACGCTTGTGGGGAAAACTGCCGGTTTGCAGATGACCGCTTTGCAGATGACGGTTCACCCCCACGCTTGTGGGGAAAACTCCTGGATATGCTGAATGTTGACGGGGATACAGGGTTCACCCCCACGCTTGTGGGGAAAACGGGCCGCCCACAAGGCCTCATACTGCACGTCACGGTTCACCCCCACGCTTGTGGGGAAAACTTTGCGAATGTTTTGAATCCCGTCGCCGACATCGGTTCACCCCCACGCTTGTGGGGAAAACTATCGCAAGGCGCCCCGGAACTATTCATACAGAGGTTCACCCCCACGCTTGTGGGGAAAACACCGTCTTCGTCAACAGTAAGCCGTATGGCAAGGGTTCACCCCCACGCTTGTGGGGAAAACTCTTCCCCCGTCGGCGCGGCAAACAGTTGCGGAGGTTCACCCCCACGCTTGTGGGGAAAACTCTTTTTTTAACCAATTTTCAAAATTCATCAAAGGTTCACCCCCACGCTTGTGGGGAAAACGGCTACTGACGGTGCCGCGCCGCGCGATATGCCGGTTCACCCCCACGCTTGTGGGGAAAACCACCGACAGAAAATTCGCATTGGTGTCGCCAATGGTTCACCCCCACGCTTGTGGGGAAAACTGCATCTTTTGCTTGGTGACGATGGGCGAAAAGGGTTCACCCCCACGCTTGTGGGGAAAACACGCGCGATCAACCGGCAATTCCATGCTCCACGGGTTCACCCCCACGCTTGTGGGGAAAACTCCGCATTTGGATTGGTGGTGTAGACGGCACGAGGTTCACCCCCACGCTTGTGGGGAAAACTTGTCCAGCGCAAGGCATAGCTTGGCATACCAAGGTTCACCCCCACGCTTGTGGGGAAAACAACTTTTGGAGCGCCTCAAAAAGCTCCAGGGGCGGTTCACCCCCACGCTTGTGGGGAAAACAGACTCCTGCTGTTGCCGTTCACGCGCCTTAGCGGTTCACCCCCACGCTTGTGGGGAAAACCCACGTCCTACCCTAGCCTGCGTTCGCAGGGGCGGTTCACCCCCACGCTTGTGGGGAAAACCCAGCCAGCGTCAGTTTGCTGTCGCTGATTTGCGGTTCACCCCCACGCTTGTGGGGAAAACGCGCCAACGTTGCGTTTATATGGGCATCAGGGCGGTTCACCCCCACGCTTGTGGGGAAAACTTGCATCGTCTGATTTCTCCTTTGGGGTGATGAGGTTCACCCCCACGCTTGTGGGGAAAACCGACGGTGCGGGTCTATGAGGGCTAGCTACGCGGGTTCACCCCCACGCTTGTGGGGAAAACCCAAAACAGCAGTTAGACGAGTGGAACACCACTGGTTCACCCCCACGCTTGTGGGGAAAACCCTTACGTAACAAATGTAAGAGTCCGCTATTCCTCATCCGAGACCGGCCGCCTAATCAACTGAAGTCCATCAAAATCCGCAACCTCGCGCCGCGTATTCCCATAAACGCGCACAGCAAAACGCTGCTCATTATTCGTCGACCACATCTGGATAATACCACCCTTCTGACAAGCCTCGCAAGCCCGCTCCCACAGCCGATCCCGCACCATCGCGCTAAGATGACCCAAAAACACGCCCGGATGCGGCTCAATCAGCCAGCGCGAAAGCTCGCCGCGCAAACCACTCGGCACACTCTCCATAATCATCACGACCACGACTCATCCTCCGCAAACAAAGCATCCAAATCCAAATCATCAAGTGGAAAACCGCGCGGACCCTCATCCTCATCATAATCATCCACCGGCGCCTCCCCGATATCCAAAATCGCATCAATATCAGGCAGCACGCGCTGAAGCAGCTTGGCTTTTTTGAACTCGTCGCGGCAGCGGCGTCGGATGCTGGCATACAGGTTATCCGCCCCCAAAGCCACCGTCTGGAAGGCAATCGGAATGGTCAATTCAGTCTTGTACAAATCGGCAATGTCCAGCACAAACGAAAGCTGCTTGCCAGTGTGGATAAAACCCAGACCAGGCGAATAGCCACCGCTGACAATGGCGGCGTGACAGATGCCATACAGCAGAGCATTCGCCATTGAAAGCGCGCTGTTGATAGCATCGGATGCCTTCATATTGCGCGGGTTATAGCGCCGACCGCGCCATTTGACGCCATATTGACGGCTCATCATCTGATAAGCGCTGCGGACGCGTACCCCTTCATGCCCGCGAATCTGCTCCAGGCTCAAATCAGGATCCAATTCCTCATCAAAGCGATAGGCATACATCGCCAAAGCCACCCGCCGCCGCGCCTGCGGATCACTGACCAAGCTGGCCTGCTTGATGAGACGATGGGCTTTGCGCGTCTCGCCAGTGCCTTGGGCATAAAACCGCGTGCTGTCCGCGCCAACCCACACAATCGAACAGCCATTCTGCGCCAGCAGCTTGACCGCCTCATGGGTGATGCTGGTTCCCGGCCCCAAAAGCAGCAGCGAAAGCGAAGCAATCGGAACAGCCGTCTTGCCCTGCTTGTCCACCAATTCGACCGCATGGCGATAGCGCTGGACAACAGCATGTTCAACATAGACATAACTCAAACTGTCGCGCAGCTTGGGCAGAATATGCAAATCGCTGTAAGGCCCGCCGATGGGACGCTGTGAAAAACGCGATGATCTACTCATAAAATCTCCTAGTTCACCCCCACGCTTGTAGGGACACTCATAAAATTGTTAATCTGCACACTAACGAATCTGAAAACTAACGCCGGGCGACCGAAAGCAGGCCAAAACCGAAGGCCTTGCCGCTGCCGATGCCACCCTGCAACCCATCTAAAAACGCTTCGGGCTGACTGACTCGCAAAACCCCGTCAAACTGCACAGCATGCCAGGTCTGCCGCCGCCCTCGCCCATGCAGCTTGCCCAGCTTGACACAGCGCACATCCAGCGCCGCCGCCTCAAAACCATGCGCCTCCCCCTTGCGCGCCAGCCAAGCCAGCAGTTCGCGCTCGCCATAAATCGCCCACCGTTTGCCCTGCCGCTTGACGGTCGGATTGGCCTGCAAACGAAAACGAAGCCGAAGTCCGGCCTGCGCTTGCGGCGTAAAGGACTTCACCGCCGGCAGCCGTTGCAGATAACGCATATCATTGAGCCGTTCCACCTTGTGCCATTCGGGCCGAGTCTGCGACTGCACCAGCGCTTTGGCATAGGCTTGACGCGGCGCCTCTTCGACCCGATACAAAACCCGCTCATTCGCCGGCAGCTGCGCCGGGAAAGCGCTCATCAGGGTGCGATGCAGTTCATAGCGGTCGCCAAGATCGCGCCGCGCCGGACGATGCTGCAGGTTGATCCACAGTTGAGACAGGAACATGGTCAGGCCTCCCGTTCACAAGCTGGATTGGACACCCAGGACTCGCATAAATAGCGCGGCAAAAACCGCCGCGACCGAAAGGCAAACTGCGTTGGCTGATCGTTGCGGACAATAGCGCCGCCGTCATCCTCTACAATCAGCCGCAACTGTTCATTCGGCTTGCTATCCTTGACCAGCCAGGGATAACTTGACAAGGCCATCTCTAGGTCATCATCACAGAGTCCATCCGGCAGCCAAACCCGTTCGGCCGGCACGAAGGCCTTGCGCCCAAAGAACAAAAACCAAGTCGGCTGTTTCAAAGCGGCCCACAATTCATCCAGCAGCGCGCGGTCGCCTTCCAGCCCCACCAGAAATTTGGCATCGGCCAGATAGTATCGCTCGGATAAAATAGTATTTTTGCCGATGCCGCCGCCAACCTTGTAATAGCCACCTTGGCCGGCGGTGTGATAATCGCGCAAAATCGTCCCCGGCCGGTCGACGCGCACGCCCATTTTAAGGGCATTCAGGTCGTCGATGCTTTCACTGCGCGGACGTCCCAGCGCGGCGCACAGCAAACCGACAATGCCGCTTTTGGATGGCTCGCGCCCGGTGTCGCGGTGACTGAAATGGCTTTGCGTCCCCCACGACTGCATAGGCGCGCTGATTCGCATCAACAGGGTCGCCATAAACTAAGCCTCGTCCAGCGCATTCGTCATCGCCGCCGCCCATTCACCTAGATTGACGACGGTCGCCCGCGCCAATTCATCCGAGTCCAGTTCATAGCCGCGCGGATTCAACACGGCCACAGTCGGCTCGCTCAAGCGAAAACACGATTCGACCTGTTCCCAGTATTCCGCCAGCTTCTTGACGGATGGCGCGGCGTATCCGCTGTCCTGCTCGACCTGCACCGGCCGCTCGAAGGCGTTGGCCAGCGATTGGCCGTCATTGTTCGGCCGGGCGACAGCCAGCAGAAAATCGGGCAGGTGCTTGTTGACAAAGGAGTTCTGCATGCCCGACGGCGCCACACACGCGAAGGCCTGCATGAACGCGCCCACAGTCTGTTTGGCAAGTTCAATATCCCCACTTAGATTCGATACCAGCTGCTCCCAGTCGATGCGCGCGCAGCGATAATAGGTGGCTGAATTGAAGGCGACCAAGCCCAGCATCCCGGCGCCACTGGTATCTTCAGGTGTAAAATCGTCTACCGCCGTGAAATAATCGAATTCAGCTGTGTTGACCTCGTGAGTGGAAATAGCATGGGCCACTTGGCAGGCGGCGTCGATGTTGAGCTTGGGATTTTCCGCCAGCATCCGTCCAAACAGGGCGATGTCGGGCGCCGAAGTGCGATTTGCCAGTTTTTTGACAAATTGCCGAGTGAATTTGCCGATGTCCGGTTTTTCGCCAAAAATTTGCCGTTCCGCTTCCCAAAGTTCTTTCAGGAATTGGGCGATTTCGTCAATTTCCTTCTCACTGATATAAAGCAGTATTCTGGTTTCCCCGCCGCCCAGTTCATCAGAATCCTCGTCACGCTTGAGTTCATCAGGCTTCTTGTCATACTTTGCCCTTGTGATGAAGTCGATCATGTTTTCCATTGCCCATTCGTCGGTGATCTCTGAATTCTGCCCTTGCAGACGTTTGGCAGCATGGGCCACCAGTTTTTTGGTGCGTATGCCGATAGGCGCGTTGACGGCCTGGGCGAAAACATCAGACACCCGCATAGCCCGTTTGGCTGACTGCGATGAGATTCTGGCCCGCCGCACGCCGCCAAAGAGCGCTTCTTTGGGATTGCCGGTGTCGTCGCGGTTGAGATTGGAAGGCGCGAAGGTTTGAATGGCATGGAGTTCGATAATCATTATGACGTTTCCTTTCCTTATTCGTTTTCAGATTCGGATTGACGATACCAAAAAGCGCCGGCCCAGTTTCTTTGGACAAAGCGCTTTGGATGATCCCAATTCCGCAAATCCCTGAACAGCTGATGCCAGTTGACCGGGATGTCTTTGGATTTGAGGATGCTGATGTGCTGGCGCAAACGCGGCTCCAGTGTATCGCGCCGCATCCGCAAAAGCTGCACAAAGCGGCGTTCGGTAGACGCATCATCGCCAATCTCTCGAGCCAAAGCCCGCAGATGATGCCCCATATTGCCGAACTTGGTCGATGAGGGATGCAAGGCGAACAGCGAAGCGGTCATATAAATATATGATTCATTGTCTCGCGTCACCTTATACCATTCTACGTGCGGGTACATCTCTGGAACCGAACCAGGCTCTTGTCCCAGCCCGCGCCGCAAAGCCGCCAGCGCCGCCCGATTTTCGTCTTTGACATATTTCTCCAGATGTCTGATAAAGGGTTCTTCTCTCGTTTCGATACGGCTCATATCGTCCTCCTAACTCAATACTTTTTTCATTCCAGCTTGTAATTGACGTTGGGCGGCGATGCCTCCTTTCCAAGCCCAGGGGGTGTCGCCGGCCAGGCTGATAGCATGGTTAAGCGACTGCTCGGCGATGCGTTTGAGGTCATCCTGCCATTGGTCAATCGCTTGGCCGCTG
Source organism: Phototrophicaceae bacterium (assembly GCA_965243795.1). Lineage (GTDB taxonomy): Bacteria > Chloroflexota > Anaerolineae > Aggregatilineales > Phototrophicaceae > UBA6055. Next base: position 736,670 of record OZ251576.1, read on the forward strand.
TCATCAACCAGCGTTTGAATAAATTCCCAAAAGCGCGGCTCCAGTTCAATCCAAAAGCGTTCCTGCGCGTTCCATTGCTTGACCAGATTCTTGCGATTGCTGGGGTCTGGCCTGCCTTCGGCGCCCCGCTGGAGGACGTGTTCAGCCAAGGTATTCAGCGCATTCCGCAGCCTGCCAGCAATATCCTCTGCCCAGCCCAGCGCCCCTTCAATGTCCGCGGCATATTTCGCGTTCCGCAGCAGTTTCAGTGGCAGCGGCATGGTCTCGCGGCGATAGAAAATGGGCTTGGCTTGGTCTGCCAGCATCCCGGCGGCCATCAATCGAATCGGGTAATTTTCCTCAAGCTGTCCATATCGTATTAAATCAGCCAGCCACTCAAGGGCCGCCGGCGGTTTAATCGCTTGGCTGTTCCGCTTTAACAGACTGTCATAATCGCGCCAGATGGCCTTGTTCGCATTGAAGTAAAGGAACGAATACTCATCAATATAGTCGCCTTTTTTCTTCTTCTGCACATAACGTTTTTGCGGACTTTTCACATCCGGACCCAGCCTTAGACCGGGTATCATGGTCATCTCGCGGACGGCTGACTGCTTACTCTCTGCTTCGGGAATTAATCGAATGCGATTGCTTTGCCAAGTTAAATAATCCAGATAGCCATTGGGTTCATGGCGCAAGGCAAAGGGATCATCCATTTCCCAGCACGGCATATCTCGTTCCGTATTCGGCATTATGCCATCATCGGGATATTGAAACAGGTTCAGCATCAGAGTTTCAAACAGAGTTGAGCCGCGGCCCCAGAAAATGACGCCGCGCGCGAATGGGCTGTCGGTGAAAGGCGCTCTCTTCCCTTTTACCCAGTTTAATCCGGCCGTATGAAAATACTGCGCCGCCATAAGCTGACGGACGGACTCGGCAGCCGAAAGCTGTATGCCAGCCTCCTCGTTGGCATGGGTGAACAGCGCCGCCGTGTTGCCAATCGAATGAATCAGATAAATCAGTGATTTTTCCTCACCATGATTATCTTTTACCTGATAAAAAGGCCGTTCAGGATGAAACAGGTCAAAACGGTCATGCCACTCCTCAAAGTAAGCCCCAAGCCGATTCATATCAAACTTGCCGGCCTGCCATAACATCTCCCATTCGTCATCGTCTTCAGGGCCAAAGACGCGGTGCAAAATCGCCAGCGCCGGCGGCAGAATGGACGTCGATATAATGGGCGTCTCGCATGAAATCTCGCGCAGTTCATGGGCGCGCGCCAGCAAACCGCGCAGACCGACTTCAGCAAACTTGCCTTCGTCCGTAATGCAGGGTATCCAAGGCTGGTCAATCAAGTTAAATGAATGGCTCATGCTTCCTCCTGATTGATGATTTCCAATCCATATCCCAACGTAAGCCGCAAGCTGTAAGCGGTGTTGGGTATAGCAAAGCGGTCACCATCAAAAATAACCCCGCGGGCATATTTTAGCTGTGGCTGCTTTGCCCAGCGCGGATTCGCTTCAAGCTGTTCCAATGCTTGCTTAACGTCTTTACGGCGGACGGTCACCTTATAGCGAAGCAAATTATTAACATCATCTTTGCTTGGCCTGCGCCGTGTCAAGGCGAGTGAATCTTCATCCATGATACAGATGATGTCAAGGCCAGGGCGAATGTTCCGAGTCTTAATGCTGCGCTCATCATCAGACAGCCTGGCGCTGTAGCGGCCAATCAAACGTTTATCAGACGGTTCCCTGATGACAAACTGCGCCCCGCGAAATTCACTGTTTCTGCTGCCCAGTTCCATATCCCCCCAAGCAGCCGCCAAAGCCTCGCGGTAAGCTGAACTGATATTCTCAATATCGACTTCCTGATCGTAGACAAAATTCATCAAGTCATCCACGCCGTCCGGTATCCACATCTGCTCCATATCCCGCAAACGCAGCCAGGTCTTCAGCAGGAAAAAGCGCTCATAAACCAGACCATCGACGCCAAAATCGGGAACATCATCCGTTTTCATATCGGGGGTACGCAATAGCAGAGTCGGATTTGCCAAGTGGGACGGACGGCTGGGACGGAGATGACGATGCAGACGGCCCATGCGCTGAATCAGCAAATCAATCGGCGCCGTGCGACTGACCATCAAATCAAAGTCGAGGTCGAGACTCTGCTCGATAATCTGGGTGGCCACCAGAATAGCGCGTTCAGGCCGCGTCCCCTCTTTGCCAAATGCGTCAACCACTTTCTTTTCAATTTTGCCGCGCCAGGCCGGCGGAAAACGAGCATGCAAAAGCCATACCTCGTCCTCATCAATCCCCTCGGCTTGACGCAGATGACGGGCAGCCTCAATCGATTCGCTGACCGTGTTGCAGACAATAGCGATACAGCCGCCTTTTTCATACACTGGACGAATCGCATCCAGCAGACCACCCAGACCAAGCGCCATTCGTCGGATTTGGATTTCCCGCGTGTCTGGCGGCGGCAGAGAATGCGCCCGCGCCTCGCCATCATGTTCGACGACCGTCAGGCGCGGATACGGCTTATCAGGCATTCCCTCTGCGTTTGATGCGCTTACTGCCTTCAATATCTCTTGGCGCCCTTGCCGCGACAGAGTTGCCGACAGCAGAATCATGGGCGAATCCAGCGCATGAAGCCAGTTGAACAGACGCTTGATGATTTCATCCATGTAGGTGTCATAGCTGTGAATCTCATCAAAAATAATCACCTTGCGGCTTAATCCAAACTGACGGACAAAATGATGCTTGGCCTGCAAAACGCTTAACATCGCCTGGTCAATCGTGCCGACCGCATAAGGCGTCAGCAGGGCGCGCTTGCGATTCTGCTCAAACCAGCTGACAGCATCATCCGCGCTGTCATTGCCTTCCTGATTCGATTCTGACAAAGTAGGCTGACGAGACGGCTTATACTGCTCCGCGCCTCCGTGAATCAATTGCAGTTTGAGGCTTTTAGAATAGCGTTCCCGCAGATACGTTTCCACGCGCTCAAACATCTGATTGCTGGTGGCTTGCGTCGGCATAGCGATATACGTCCCCGCCAGGCCAAAGCCATTCACCAGCGAATCGCCAATATGCAGCGCCAGTTCAGTCTTGCCCTCCCCAGTCGGATATTCGACCAGAATCAGCCGCGGCGCCCGCTCAAATCCTTGCAGATGTCGGATGCCTTCTTGCTGTAATTTATTGGGCGCAAATGGAAAAACATCGTCAAAGGCCGGCCTGCGTCCATCCACTTTCCAATCCGACCAATCAGATAAGGCGTCCTTGGCCTGTTCCCGCGCGCGCTGGAAATAACGGCTGACACCTCCTTCTTCATAAGGAAATTTGTCTTCATAAGGAAAATCGTCTTTATTCGACCCCATCCAATCGCAAATCGAGACGAATCCCGACAGGAAAGCCGCGAAAACATTAAAGGCCTGCGTCTCTTCGGGCAGGCTGATTTCGGCGCCGCCCAACACCTCTTGCAATGTGTCACAAAGTTCATTTTGCAAATCCTGCCATTTCTCATTGCCGACCTGTTTGTTTCCTGTTTCAGTGTTCGATATCCAGGAACCATGATGCCCGCCAATGACCGCCGCCAGTTGACTCGCCTGCCGTTTTCCGATTCCTTTATCGATGAACCAGCGACACAAGATGACCGCCGACAGGATGCCATGTGCAGGCAGCGCGCCTAATATACGCTCATGCAAATCATCATCCAGCCTAGCGTAAAGATCAGGGACTTTCTTCTGAAAAGCGGGAGTGGCCTTGCCGATGTCATGCAAACCGGCCAGCAGCGCCATCATCCCCCGCGCCGCCGTTTCATCCAAACCGAGCATCCCCATCAGCCAGACTTTTTGGCCGGCGCCAAGCCCATCATCCCACAGGCCGCAAGCAACCGCCGCCACATCCAGCAGATGATAAATCAGCAGGTGAGTTTTGACTTTCTTGTCTCTTGGATCGTGCTTCGCCCACAAACGATACATCAAACGTTAAGCCAAGTCATCTAGCCCCGTCGGTGACCGCAAATGCCAGTCAGTCGCCTGCTGATAGGCCTGACCCAGCTTCAGCGCCGTGACCTCGGCATAAGGCGCGCCCAAGATCTGCAGGCCAATCGGCAGCCCCTTGTCATCAAATCCACAAGGCAGACTCAAGCCGGTCAGGCCAGCCAGATTGGCCGAGATGGTAAGCGCATCAGCCAAAATCATTTGCAGGGGATCGTCGATAATTTCGCCAAGTTTGAAGGCGGTCGTCGGAGCGGCTGGCGCCAGCAGGACATCGACCTCCTTGAAGAGGGCCTCAAAGTCCCGCCGAATCAGGGTGCGGACGGCCTGCGCCTTGCCATAATACGCCTCATAATAGCCAGCCGAAAGCGCATAAGTCCCCAGCATAATGCGCCGTTTGACCTCTTCGCCAAAGCCCCGACCGCGCGTCGCCTTGTAAGTTGCCATCAAGTCCTTGCCCTCGACCCGCGCCCCAAAGCGAATGCCGTCATAACGCGCCAGGTTGGCGCTGGCCTCGGCCATGGCGATGATGTAATAGGCCGGCAGACAATACTCGGCATGCCGAATGCTGACCTCCCGCACAGTCGCCCCCAGGCCTTCCAGCTTGACCGCGGCCGCGCGCGCCGCCCTCTCAACCTCCGGCTGCAGGCCCTCGCCAAAGTATTCAACTGGCAGACCGATGCTTAACTGACTAATATCGCCGTGCAGTTCAGCCGCATAATCCGGCGTCGGATAAGGCCTAGTGGTCGAATCCCGCGGGTCATGGCCGGCGATCACCGCCAAAATCCGCGCAACATCCTCGACCGTCCGCGCAAAAGGCCCCGCCTGGTCAAGCGATGAGCCATAAGCAATCAAACCATAGCGCGACACGCGGCCATAGCTGGGTTTGAGCGCCGTTAATCCGCAAAAAGCCGCCGGCTGACGAATGCTGCCGCCAGTGTCCGAGCCAAGCGCCGCCATCGCCATATTCGCCGCCACAGCCGCCGCGCTGCCACCACTGCTGCCGCCCGGTACATAATCCAAATTCCAAGGGTTGCGAGTGGCGAAATAACCGCTGTTTTCGGTCGATGAACCCATAGCGAACTCGTCCATGTTGAGCTTGCCCAGCATGACCGCGCCCGCCTCATACAGCTTGGCGACCACAGTAGCATCGAAGGGCGGCCGATAACCCTTGAGGATTTTTGAGCCGCAGGTAGTCTCGATGCCTCGCGTCGAAAGCACATCCTTTAGCGCAATCGGGATGCCAAGCAACGGCCGCGCCTCGCCAGCCGCCCAGGCCGCATCCGCCGCCCGCGCCTGCCCCATCGCAAATTCTGCCGTAACCGTCAGAAAAGCGCGCACCTTCGGATCCAAACGCGCAATCCGCTCCAGATGCGCCGCCGTCAATTCCTGTGAGCTTATGTCCCTGGCGCGGAGTTTCTCCAGCGCTTGAGAAATAGTCAGCTGTGTCAGTTCGGTCATCATGCCGATGAGTATAGCACAGCCGCGGCAAGGCAAAAGCGGCCGATGTTCGGGCCGATTATTCTGACAATGAGCGAATCGACAGCCAGTGCGCTTGAACCTGCTTCAGCGTATCGGCCATATCGCCGTCGTTGTGAATGACGACATCGGCCTGCTTGATTTTGTCAGCCTGGCTGTTTTGAGCTTGGATGCGCTGACGGGCCTCTTCGGGCGAAAGGCCGCGCAGAGAAATCAAACGCTGATACTGCGTCTGCGGCGCGGCATGAACGACCCACACGGCATCAACCGCATCTTTCAGGCGGCCTTCCAGCAGTTTGATGGCTTCAATGACAGCCACCCCTTTTTCGGAACGTCTGACCAGGCGGTCAATCATCTCATGGATGACGGGATGAGTGATGGCTTCCAGCCGTTTCAGCGCGGCCGGGTCAGCAAAGACGATTCGACCCAGCGCGGCGCGGTCAATCTGCCCATCGCGGCCGAGGATCTGCGGGCCAAAAACGTCCAGAACGGCCTGAAAAGCGGGCCCGTCGGCCATCATTGCCTGATGAGCGACGCGGTCAGCGTCAATGGCCTCCGCGCCCAATTCCTGCAAACGCCGCCGCGCCAGACTCTTGCCGACAGCGATGTTCCCCGTCAGACCAATCACATATTTTCCCGGCCATCGACCGCTCAACGCGCGCCCTCCTGAACAAAAACAACTACCCAAATGATAGCACAAAAGCCGTTATAAAAAGCCAATCCGTGAACAAACAGTCGCCATAGAATAGAAAATATGTGCTAATTTCAGCGCAAGGCCAGAGGTTCTCATGCGCGGACGGACGACCCAGCCGTAACCGCTGACAGCCGGAGGGCGAGTTGTGGGAATCTCTGTGTCTTTTGACCGCTTAATTCTACAAAGGACAATCTTGGACGACGTGTACAGCCTAGAGACAAAAATCAAGGCCTTGGATCGGCTTGACCGACACGACGGCAATTTTCTGCTGATAAGCGAATCATTGGGCATTCCAGAGCGAACGCTGGAAAGATGGCGGGAACGGGAAAAAGACCTGCGGCGCCGATGGCATCAGCGGCAAAAAGAGTATTTGACGCAGCTAAAGCTGGATGTGCAGGTGAAAATGCTGCGGCAGGCCCAAAAGATTCTGACGCAAATGGACGACGAAACGCTGGCGAACGCGCCCCTGAACCAACTCACGACAGCCCTCAACGCCCTGGCCAATCAAATGCTGAAGCTGGAGGAGGCGACAGACGATAGCGATGGACAGCAAGAATATGTCACCCGATTCGAGTACTACTACGAAGGTCAAGCTCAAGCGGCTCCACCCTGGGCAAGCGCAAGTGTGGAAAGCCCCGGCGCGGTTCAAGGTAGTCGCCTGCGGCCGGCGATGGGGCAAGACGGAGTTGGGCAAAACCCTGCTGCTGGAGCAAACGATGGGGGCAAAAGCGCGCGGCTGGTGGCTGGCGCCGACCCACCAGATGGCCAGCCAAGTCTGGCGCGATCTGAAAGCGACCGCCAGAAACGACCCCAAAATCATGATTAGCGAAACCGAACGCCGCATCGACATCCCCGGCGGCGGCATGATCGCCGTTCGCAGCGCCCATATACCCGACAGCCTGCGCGGCGAAGGCCTCGACCTGGCGATCCTGGATGAAGCGGCCTTTATGGAAGCGCGCGTCTGGCCGCAGATCATCCAGCCCATGCTGGTCACCAGCCGCGGGCAAGCCGTCTTCCTAAGCACGCCCTTTGGCCGCAACTGGTTCTGGGACCTGCACCGCCGCGGCCGCGATCCCCAGCATCCCGAATGGCAGTCCTTCCATTTTCCGACCGCCGACAATCCATTCATCTCAACAGAAGAACTGGAAAACATCCGCCGCTTGAACGCCGAGCATGTTTGGCGAACAGAATACGAAGCCCAGTTCAGCGATAACAGCGGCCAGGTCTTCCGCGGGATTCGACAAGCCGTCCATCACGCCGCCCCCAGTCAGCCGCAGCCCGGCCGCCGTTACGTCGCCGGCGTCGATTGGGCGCGCGATGTGGATTACACAGTCATTGTGATGATGGACGCCGAACGCCGCCAAATCGTCGACATCGACCGCTTCAATCAAATCGGCTGGGGCTTGCAGCGCGGCCGTTTGCGGGCAATGGCCGAACGCTGGTCACCGCAGGTCATCTGGGCCGAATCCAACAGCTTCGGCGAGCCAAATATCGAAGCCCTTATCGAAGAAGGCCTGCCCATGCGCCGTTTCGCCACCACCGCCAAAAGCAAAGCCCCGCTGATCGAATCGCTTGCCCTAGCCATTGAGCGCGGCCAAATCTCCCTGCTGTCTGACCCCGTTCTGCTGGGCGAACTGGCCAGCTATTCACTGGAGCGCATCCCTGGCGGCGGCTTTCGCTATGGAGCGCCGGCCGGCCTGCATGATGATACTGTCATAGCGACCGCGCTGGCTTGGCACGGGGTGAAAAACAGCGGCCCCTTACTGGATTTCGCTTAGAGCGGCGCGGGCTTCAGCCGTGTCAATCCTCTCAAGCGCTTCGCGGGCGAACTTGCGGACGCCAGGGTTGCCATCTTTCAGCGTATGAATCAAGCCTGGCACAGAACGACCGCCGCCGATCTTGCCCAGCGCTTTGCAGGCCGCCCGTCGGACAGCCGGGTTAGGGTCAAACAGCGCCCCCGTCAGACCTGGAGTCGCTGGATGGCCGATGCGAATAAGCGCGCCGGTGATGCCCGCCCGCAGGAACATGTCATCGTCGCGCAGCGCGGTTAAGAGAATCGGCACGGCCGACTCGGCCTCGTCGCCGATCTGCCCCAGCGCCTTGGCCGCCAGATAACGCGTGCCAGGATCCGATTGGCGCACAAGTTCAATCAGCCGCGGCACACTGGGCGCGTAACGCCGCCGACCCAAAAAAACAACCGCGTCAGCGCGGGCCTGGACGTCTTCAGACTGCTGCAAGGCCTGCCAGGCCGCTTCTATCGTCAAAAAAGCGGTCATCCCTTCCCCTTCCCTCCACGTTACCAGCCGATGCCCGGCGTTTGACGGGGGTCTTGCGGCTGATTGCGATAGCGAATCTCAAAATGCAGATGCGGCCCCGAAGAATTGCCGGTGCTGCCGACGTAGCCGATAACCTGCCCAGAATTGACATAACTGCCGCAGCGCACCGCCAGACTGCTCATGTGGCCGTACAGCGTCGAGAAGGCGCCATGGCCGATAACCGCCGTGTTGCCATACCCCCAGCTGTTCCAGCCCGCGTAAAGGATCGGCCCGCCGTTGGCCGCCCGAATCGGTGTGCCATTGGCCGCCGCGATGTCAATGCCGCTGTGGCCAGCGTAAAAGCCGCGCACATAAGTGCCGTTGGGCAGTGGATTCGTCCAAAAGGTGCCGCCGCCGGCCACCGCGCCGCAGCTGCCGGCCTGACCAGGCGCGAAGGCGATGACGTTGCCAGCGGCGTCCTGCTCGACCGGCGCGTTCCAAGTGATGATAGACCCCTCCCCGCCGGGGATAAACAGAAAAGTCGCGCTGGGCAGAAATGTCTCGGGGGTGATGTCGGGCAGGCCGTTGGCCGGCGCGTCGATAACCGCGTAAGGATCATCAACGCCGTACTCGGCCGCAATCGCCCTGATGTCCTTGCCCTGCGTCGCCAGAACAGTATGACAGGCGCCGTCCGCAGGCGGAATCTTGACAATATCCCCCGGCAGCAGCACCAGCGCCAGCCGATAATCGTTGCACCAGGCAATCGTCTCGCGGTTCAGCCCAAATCGCTCGGCAATGGCGTCGATGGTGTCGCCGCGCACAACCGTATAGGTAATCATCTGCGCGCGCGTGCGGTTGGGAATAATGGTGAAAGGGTCGAAACTGACGCCAAGAGTCTCCAGCAGACGGCTTTCATCAATCGGCGGCGGCGGCATGGCCAACAGCTTGACGATCTGCGCGCCGCTCAAGGTCGGATGTTCGGCCGGCGGAACGACGTTTTGACGTGTGGACGGCATCTGACTTGGCGCGGCCGTCGGGCGGATAACCGCGGTGGGACTGACATCGACTTCAACTGGCGCATTCGGAATCGGCGCGGTGAAAATCAGCGTCGCGCTGGCTACCGTCAGGCCAATCGCGCCCAGCAAACACAGCCGGCCCAGCCAGCGGCGCCAGGCCGACGGCCTTGTCTCGCGGCGCGGATAAGGCGAAATGAGCTTTGGCTGGCTCTCATTCAGATCAAAGAATTCACTCATGCCCACCCAGCCTAGCCGACTTCAGCCCTGCGGTCAAGCGATGCCTGGACGAGGTATGGTTTTCTTAATTCTTAACGGCAAAAGGCCGCGGCGCGCTTCGCGATTGTTTTTCTCTCCGCCCTCTGTGTCCTCTGTGGTAAAAAGATTTGTGGCGGCTTATCCTGTCGGCGACAAATCGACCGCATCCAGCGCAAAGGGCAGCTGCGGACGCGTGCCAAAGCCCAAGCCGAACTGATTCCAGTTGGTCACAAACAGAGTGTCTTTGTTCGGATCATAGACCAAATCACTGGCGCCGCGAAAATCCTTGGCCAGCATAACCAATCCGCCCTCGTCAAGCCGCGCCACCCGATTCCAAGCCAGCAGCGCCACATAGACCTGCCCGTCCGGCGAGGCCGCGATGCCATCCAGTCCATAGCCGTTTTCGCCATCATCCTGATACAAAATTTCCGTTTGACGCCGCGCCGCGCGCCAATCATCCGCGTCAGCCGATACCCGATAAATGACGTCTCGCTCGCTGTCGGTGATGAGAATAGCATGACGAGACGAATCATAGGCCAGTCCGGTCGGCGCCGATTCATCATCCACCGCCTGCCACCAGACGCCCTGATTCTGCCCATCCAATGTATAACGCCAAACGCGCGGCGGATCGCGGTCGCTGACATAAATGAAGCCAGCCCGGTCGACGGCGATGTCATCCGGCAGGCCCAAGCCGACGGTTTTGTCGTTGGGGATTCGCGCGATGACGCTTAGACCGCCGTCGGCATACCTCCAGATAACCGCGCCTTGCGCCTCCAGCGGCTTGATGCGGTCAAGGATGAACAGCGCGCCGTCAGGGGCAATGTCCAGGCCGGACACCGAGCCAATCCGCGCGCGGCTGTCAGGAATTTCATGGACAAGGCCATCGGCAATCGACCAGAGGGCGCCCGTTTGATAGCTGCCGGTGTAGAGCGCGCCGTCGTCTGCCAACGCGAGGGCCGCCGGGTACGAATCATCGTCCGGCAGCGCGATGTATTCGGCCACGGCCACAGCTTCGTCGATGGCGACGGCCTGCGTGCGCGGCGCCGAGCCGATAACCCACCACGTCATCAGCGCAATGACCACCGCGCCGAGGGCCAACGCAGCCAGCAAAAAAAGCAGCGCGCGGCTGTGGCGGAAAATGGCGGATTTTGTCGGGGCTGCGGCATTCATCGGGCGCGTCTATATCGACTTGGCGGTTAATTCGGTGTTGGGGACGGTGACTGGCGTTTGCCCGCGCGCCGCCGCACGGCCCAGCAGGACATCGACAACGGCCTGGGCCGCGCTGGGCCGAAAACTATAGCCGCAAACATAAGTGGCAATTTCGGGAAAATCCGATAGTTCGTAGGGGTCGCGCAGCGCCGCCACAATCAGACGGTCGCCGGCCAATCGATGCAAATCCTTGACCAGCCCGACCTGCATCGATTGGTCAAAATCCAGGCCAGGCAAAGTGTAATTCTCGGTTACAGCAATGATTATGCCGTTGTCGGGGATATGCGCTTGAGTAAAATCTTCAGCGCCGACGATTTGAATCTGACGGCCGGCTTGCCGAAGCGCCGCGGCGAAGACATCAAAGGCCGGCTGGGCTTGATTGGGGCCAATGCCGCGCGTGCTGGTGAGGACGTCATAAGCGCTGCGCCGTGTGGTGTTGACCAGCAAAAGCGGCGCCGTTGGTTTGATGGGGACGAGGCTGTTCCGATTTCGCAAGACGCTTACCGCTCGGCGGGCGACATCAAGCTCAAGGGCGCGGTGACTGGCCTGGCCGATGATGGCCGCGTTATCGTCTGACAGCGGCGCAGTGGAAAAATTGGCGGCCAGCTTGAGACGCAGGATGCGCTCGACAGCATCATTGACCCGCGTCTCGGTGATGATGCCCTCATCGACAGCTTGAATGACGGCACGAATCAAGGCGCGCTGATTGTCGAGATACTGGCTGGCGTCGTGGTCATAATGCTCTTCGGCCAGCATCATCAAATCGACGCCGGCATTGAATCCCTGAATCACAGCATCGGTCGGGTCATAATGCCGTTTCATGGCCTGCATATTCATGCTGTCGGACACAATCACGCCCTCAAATCCCAGCTGCCCGCGCAGGACATCGCCAAGAATAATGGGCGAAAGCGTCGCCGGCCGTTCAGGGTCCAGCGCCGAAAAAATGATATGGGACGTCATTGCCATTCTGGCGCCGGCGTTGATGCCAGCAGCGAAAGGATGCAGGTCGATGCGGAAGAGTTCGGCGCGGGTTCGATCCACAGTCGGCAGGCCGCGGTGGCTGTCCATGCGGGTGTCGCCATGTCCGGGGAAATGCTTGAGCGCGGCGACGGCGCCGTTTTCCTGCAATCCCTGCACGGCGGCGGCCGTCATGGCGGCGACCAGTCCTGGCGATTCGCCAAAGGAGCGCATGCCGATAATCGAATTGCGCGGATTGGAATTGCAGTCGGCGGCCGGCCCCAAGACCGTATTCAGGCCAACCGCTGTCATCTCCTTGGCGATGACGCTGTACATGCGATAAGCCTGCCGCGGGTCATGCGTGGCGCCGATGGCCATATTGCCCGGGCCCATGGCGCTGGCGGCGGTGATGACCGACCACGTTCCTTCCTGGTCAGCGCCCAGCAGCAGAGGAATACCCAGGCGGGTGCGATGGGCGAAAGTTTGCAGCGCGTTCGTCAGCGCGATGGCGGCCTGCGGAGTCGGCGCATTGTCGTTGCTGATGTAGGCGCCGCCGACCAGATGATCTTCCATCAGGATGCGAGCTTCGTTCATCTGTCCGCCGGCGAAGGCCAGCATAAACATTTGCCCGACTTTTTCGGCGGTGGTCATGGTTTCGAGCGTGGCTTGAATGTTCATGCTTCCACTCCCCAGCGCAGACTATTTGACGGCGCCCATCGTCAGGCCGCGCACCAGATAACGCTGGAAGAACAAGGCCATCACAAAAGGCGGCAGCATCGTCACCACAGCGGCGGCCGACATATCCTCCCAGGCGACTTCATACTGGCCGATGAACTGGGTCAAAACGACGGTCAAGGGCTGCGCGGCGGCCGTGCGGGTGAAGATGAGCGGTATCAGGAAATTGTTCCAGGTCGAAAGCAAGGCCACCAAAAACACCGCCACCATGCCCGGCCGCGCCAAGGGCAGAATGATATTAAAAACCAAACGCCAGCGGTCCGCGCCATCAACGCGGGCGGCATCTTGAATCTCTTCAGGAATATCGCGGATATAGGTGGTCATCATCCACACCGAAAGCGGCAGCAGCAGTGTCACAAAAATCAGAATCAAGCCCGGCAGCGTGTCCAGCAGCCGAAACTGCGACATCAGGAAATACAGCGCGATCAATGACACCCAGATAGGCAGCGGCAGCATGAACATAATATAGAAAAAGATGGGACGTTTACCCCAAAAGCGCATCCGAGCGAAAACATAGCCGGCGCACGTGGCCAGCAGAGTCACAACGGCCCCCGAGGTCGCGCTGACAATCACGCTGTTTCGCAGGCCGGCCGCCATCAAATCGGCCGTCGGCGCCGCCCCGCCGCGAAATTCAGCGCCGCTGGTGAAAATCGTAACATAATGCTCCAGCGTGGGCTGGCTGGGAAACCAGATTTTGTACGGGCGGGCATAAAGCTCGGTGCGGCTGGAGATGCTGGAGACGGCCACCCAGTAAATCGGCCCCAAAACCCAAAGCAGCACGACAGCGCACAGGGCATAAATCAAGGCCAGGCGCAGTCTTTTCTGCTGACGGCGGCTCAAGCTCATGCTTCCTGCACCCCCTGACTGTAGACGCGCCAGGTGAAAATCAAGCCGACGGCCAAAGACATGACCAGAATGATATACGAAAGCGCCGCGCCCAAGCCAATCCGCAGATCGCGGAAGACCAGTTCATAATTGTAGAGCATCAGCGTCTTGGTGAAGGGATTCATGGAGCCGCCGGCCGAACCGCCAGCCGTCAAAGTCCAGACCACATCGAAGATCTGGAAGGCGGCGATGAATTCGACCACCAGCGCGATGCCAAATGAGGGCAGCAGCAGTGGAAAGGTGATGAAACGCACGCGGGCGATGCTGCTGGCGCCGTCGACCTTGGCCGCATCGTAGAGGTCGTCGGGGATGCTTTGCAGGCCGGCCAGCAGGATAATCGTCGGGAAGGCGTAGCGCGTCCAAGTCTGAACAATCGTCACCCATACGATTTGGCTTTCGGGCGCTTTGAGCCAATACTGATAGTCTTGGATGAGGCCAAGCTGATACAAAAAACCGTTCAGCGCGCCGTATTCGCCATTCAGCAGCCAGCCCCACAAAAAGCCATTCACCACCGGCGGCATCATCCACGGCAGAATGGTCAGAACGCGCATCAGGCCGCGCCCCGGGAATCGCTCATTCAGCAGCATGGCAATCGCAAAAGCAACCGCCATCTCCAGCGGCAGCGTCAGCAGCACCACGCGAAAACTGCGCCCGGTCACCTCCCAGAACTCGTCATCGGCCAGCAGTCGGGCATAGTTGTCCATGCCCAGATACTTTACCGGACGGTTGCGAATCCGCATATCTTCGGAAGTCAGACTGGTCTGAAAGGTGTCGACCGCCGGGTAATAAATGAACAGGGCAATCAGCAGGACAATCGGCAGCAGAATAACGAAAACAAAACGCGAATCTGATGAGAAAACCCGTTGATGCAAGACATTTTCTCCAAGATAACCCTGGGGCCAGGACGGCCCCAGAGCGTGGATTTGCAGACTTTATTCGTATTCGGCTTTGAGGTCGTTCCATTCATCGGCCAGCTGATCGATGGCCTCATCGGCCGCCATGCCCGTTTGAGCGGCCTCCAAGATGACCTCGCTGACGGAACTGGCGAAGGGACCCCACCACAAGGCATAGCGCGGCAGTTCGTTAACGCGCATGCTCTGCTCGACGATGGCGTCATAGCCCTGGATGGCGCCGTCCTCATTCAGCGCGCTGGAAATCGAGCGCCGCGATGGATACAGCCCAAAACGATTGTAGATATCGGTCATGTTCTGGTCGCCCACATACCACTTGATGAATTCCCAAGCCGCTTCCTGATTTTCCGAATCGACCGAAATGCCGATGCCGGCCGGGAAGCTCCAGGTATTGCCGACTTCGGGCAGCACCATGTATTCGACATTGGGCGCCTGCTCCGAACGTTCGGGGTTGTTGGCAACGGCGACCGAACCCTGCCAGGCCTGATGGAAGACGCCGACGCCGCTCCAGAACAGCGCGTGCTGGTTGATGGAGCCGGCCAAGATTTCGGGGCTGATGAGTTCATCCTCAAAGAAGCCCAGCAGCATCGCCATCGCCTCGCGCCCCTTGGAGCCTTCATCGGCAAAGACCGGGTTGAGGTCGTCATCGAACATCGGGTCGCCCATCGACAGGGCCATCAGCCACCATGACCAGGCAATGGCGCCCATCGCAATCGGATGATCATCGATGCCGGCCTCGCGGATCGCCAAGGACATCTCTTGCAGTTCGGCCCAAGTGGTCGGCGGCGCGTCAAAGCCGGCTTCGGACAGACTGGCGCTGTTGTAATCCATCATCACCAGCTGAAGATAGGTGGGGACAGCGTAGACATCGCCGTCAATCGTCCAAAAGTCCATTTTTTCGAAGTCGTCCAAGTCCAGTTCGCCGCGGTCAAGGAAGGCGTTCAAGGGCAGCATATTGCCGGTGGCGACGATATTGGAGGGCGCTTCTTCGGTCAGGAAGATCACATCGGCCGGAGCTTGGCCAGTGGCGGCGGCGACTTGAACGCGGCTGAAGAGATCGGCCGACTGCACCGATTGAATCTCAACCGCGATGCCCGATTCATCCATAAAGGCCTGTAAGGCCTCTTCGCCGGGCGGAACACCCCAAGGCGGCGTCAGGAAGGAGATGGTCGCGTCCTGCGCCTGCGCGGCAAAACCCATGCTCAAGGCAAGCAGCAGCAAAACAGTCATGCCATGTCTGAAAAACTTCATCGTCTGTTTCTCCCCAAATAAGCTAATCCGTCAAAGAACTGAAAACCTGCGGCAACCTATCGATAATCGCTCCTCTCGCGGCTTAGGGTAAAATTCAGCTGCCTGAAATGATAAGCCAAAGATGGAGAAATGTCAATTTTGTCACTTGCATTCGGGCGCAAGTGGCTGTACACTGTGAAATGTGCCTGACGGGCCGTTAGCTCAACTGGCAGAGCGCCTCGTTGACGTCGAGGAGGTTACAGGTTCGAGTCCTGTACAGCCCAAAGCTACAGCGCAAGCGTTTTGACGCCTTCCCGCGCATCCTGCAATCGTTTATGCCATTCTATTTCACGTTGCGGCGGGATGTCGGCAATGCCAACGGTTTCCAACGTAAATGAAGCCGCGGCCGCCGCATAACAGCCGGCCTGGATCAGATTTTGCCGACGGACCCAGCCGACGATGAAGCCGCCGCAGTAAGCATTGCCAGCGCCGGTCTGGTCGACGATTGCATCAACTGACAGCGGCGGGATGTGCCAGGCCTGACTTTGACCCTGCGCCGCCAAAAGCGAACCGCGCTCGCCCATCCGCAGCGCCGCCACGCGCACGCCGTCAGCCAGCATACGCCGCAAAATTTCCAATTCATCCTCAATCCCATACACCGTCTGCGCTTCCAGCAGGTTGGGCGATACAATATCGGCGTGGGGAATGCCTTCCAGAAAACCCTGATAATCCCCGGCCATCATCACCGCGCGCAGCGGCTCCCAGAGCAGGACGGCCTGCGGGAAACGTCGGCGCCAGGCCTGAACATAAGACGGCCCGCGCAGCAGCGTGATTCCCTTGGCCGCGGTGAACGGCATATCGGGGCTGTCGGCCAGCGGTTCAAACTGAAACGGTTCAACGACATCGACGCGAAAAACTTCATTGCGCCGGCCATCCCATTCAAAAATCTGCCAGCCGCGCAGCTGTTTATGCGCCGACCAAACCAGGCCCGATGTGTCAAAATCGCGTGCAAGCCGCGCGCGAATATCTGTGGGCAGGTCTTTTCCAACCAGCGCGGCCAAACCCGGCCTTTCGCCCGCCAGCGCCATGCCACAGGCCGCGTGAGCGCCGCCGCCGCCAAGAACACCCATGTCGGTGCGGCCGTCAGGATAGACAATATCGTCGATGATGACGCTGCCAACGGCGATGAAGTCAATCGCGGACATCGCTAGCGCCGCAGTTCTTTGATGATGTGACTGGAACGGATGCGACTGGCGCCATCAGCCCAATCCACAGTGCGCCCGCCTTCAAAATTGCGAAAATAGCTGGCGTCAATCGATTCAGCGCGGGCGGCGGCCAGCAGTTCGCCAGGGATGCTGTAGACAATAGAGGCGTAACGTTCGGGGATGCGGCGCGGAATGGGCAGGACGACATCGACATATTGGCTGATTTCAGCGGCATCTGGCGTGGAGACCAGGGCTGTCGGCCGGCCGATGCTTTGGGCGGCGCGGGCGATCTCGGCCATGCGGTCGGCATCGAATTGATCCGCCGAGAGCAGAATCAAGGGAATGTCGGCATCGGCGGCAAAGTATTGCAGGTGCGACCATTCTTCGGTTTCCTGCGCTAGGGCCGAATCGCCGCTGGCCTCCAGCAGTTTGGCCGCGCTGAACATCGCCGCGCCATACAGCGGCCCAGCGCCGACAAATTCAAACTGCGCCGCGCCGCGCCAGCTTTGCGCCAGTTCATTGACAATCGGCTCGCAGCTTTGGATGGTCGCTTCAATGACATCGGCCAATTCAGCGATCTGCTGACGTTCGGCATCGGCGGCGGCCGTGGTCAGCGCGCCGCGCGCTTCGCCAATCCGCAGGGCGGCCATCAGCAAAGCGATCTGCGAGGCCAGGTACGACCGTATGCCCGGCACGACCAGGCCGCGCATCTCGTCGGGCAGCGGCGGCACAAAGGTTTCAAAGACATGGGCGGCGGTTTGGCCGAGCGGGCCAGACGGGCTGCCGGTGAGCGCGACGGTGACGGCCCCGGCCTGACGCGCCATCGCCAGGGCTTCAATCGTCCGACTGACGACGCCCGATACTGATACGCCGATAACCAGGTTGGTATTGGGGCCGGTGGCCGGCAGGAAACCAGCGACATAGCGGCTGAAGGTCAGCGAACTTAGAGCCTGCGTCGGCGTTTTCGCCAGTTGATGAAAAGCCAGTTCAGCCCCCACCGGCGCATGATGACTGTCGCCGCAGCCAACCAGATAGATGCGTTTGGCCGAAGCGCAGGTCGCAAAATCAAAGGCTTGACGAGCGGCGGCGTCAAAAGGCTGGGCAATGGCGCGGACCAAGGCCGGCAAGGTGTCGATCTGTTGGTGCATGGGCGAGCGTTCGATCATGAGTCGCTTCCTTTGGGCTGGGCATCTTCCTCAAGTATATGCGAGACGAAGGCGCATATCCAATACAGGGCGGACAGCGTATCATCCAGCGCCGCCCGCTCTTCGGCAGTGTGCGCGTTGGCCAGCGGAGCGCCAATCAAAGCCAGACAGCGCGACCACAGACTAAGCAGCATATCATCGCTGCGCGAAACATAGCCATAATTGAGTTGAATGGTGTTGGGCCGCCGCCGATTGACCGCTTTGGAAAGCGACTCGGCCCTGGATTGATAGTCCAAAGGCGCCACCGAACCGCGTCCGCGTCCCGAAACGAAGGCATGAGATGCGCCGGCGCCAAGTGCAGCCCCGTCCGCGTTGTGGCCGTCGATGTTGATAAAACCCAGCCGCGGCGGCGGGAGAGCATGAGCCAGACGAGCGGCGCCCTGACCGAAGAGGCCAATCGGCGGGCCCTCTTCCTGGTCGGTGAAGGCCAGCAGGATTTTTTGACGTCGCTGGGCGGCAAATGAATTCAGCGCGCGGGCCGAAAGCAAAGCCAGCAAAACCCCGACGGCGTTGTCCAGGCCGACGCCGACGATATGACTGCCGCGCCGCTGTGGAATGGCGTCCATTAAAATCGTGTCACCCCAATCCAGAGCGCCGCGTTCAGCTTGGAAGCGGATGTGATGGCCGTCGCCCATTTCCTGGATGTGCATTTGGCCGCGCGCGCCGACGGTCATCATCCCGTTCTGAAAGCGGACGGCTTTGGCCGGGCTGACATAGCCGTCGTGCGGGATACGGATAGCGCAGAGCGGATAGATCGCGCCATCGGCCAGCGACAGAACGCGAAACGAAGGCCTGTCCATGTGCGCCGTGATGACCAAGTCGATTTCGGCTTTGTCCGCGCCGATTTCCAGCGCCAGATTGCCCGTCGAGCAGATGCGCGGATCAGTCGAGGGTGCCAGGCCCCATTCATGCGCCATCGTTTGAATGGTCTCGCCAACCGCGCCAGGCAGATGACAGCCATTCGCCGGCGCGTGGGCCGCCAGCAGACGCGAAAGCCGCCGATACAGTTCATCGCTGGCATAAGCCGAATCGCGGTCAATAGACGCTAGCAGGACTTGCGCGGCCGCCGAAATCATCGCGCCGTTCCTCCATTGCAGCTGCATCTGGACTTTACCACAAAGCGGGCAAATGAAAAATCGGCCGATAAAAAGCGAACTTGCCGCGTTTCAAATTTTTGTGTTATACTCAATATGTCTTGTCAGCCGAGTTGCCATAACCTCGTGAGCGATACAGCCGAACCACCCCCACAAAGTCCCAAGCACATAGTCAAACGTCTGCGCGCCGATGATGGGTCATGTTCGGTCGGTTTCGCCTGGCTGAACGATGATGGCAAGGGAGGCGATGAATGACCGCGCTGCTGTTCTTGCTGCTGCTGCTTATCATCATCCACAGTTTGATCAGCCTGATGAATGCCGCGCTGCAAAACGCTGGTCGGGCCGCCCTCCGCGAACGCGCCGCTGAAGGCGACAAAACCGCCCGTCAGTTCATGGATCTGGACGGCCAGGCCCTGCGCCTAAGCATGACGGTTAGCATTGCCCATATCCTGACCCGATTCGCCATCGCCGCCCTGCTGGTCATGCTGGTCATCGAGCCAATCGACAACACTGCCGCGGCCCGACTCGCCATCGCCGTCCTCACCGTTTTTCTGGGCGCCGGGGCCACACTAGTCTTGGGCGATCTGCTGCCAGAAGCTCTCGGCTCAAGCTATGCCGACAGTTTGATCGGGCCAGCGGTCAGCATGATGCGCGGCCTGCTGCTGCTCATGTCGCCCCTGACCGCGCTGGTGATGCTGACCAGCCGCTTCATTTCGCGCCTGTTTGGCAGCAAAGCCCTGGTCAATCTCGTCACCGAAGAGGAGATCATGTCCCTGGTCCATGCCGGCCACACCGGCGGCGCCATTGAAGCCGAAGAAAAGGATATGATTTACTCCGTCTTGCAGCTGGGCGACAGTCATGCCCGCGAACTGATGACGCCGCGCATCGATATTGTGGCGCTGGACGCTGACGATTCGCTGATGACGGCGCTTTCGGCCTTTGTCGAATCGGGATTCTCGCGGATTCCCGTCCATGAAAAAAGCATCGACAAGGTCATCGGCCTGCTCTATGCCAAAGACATTTTGATGCTCTTCAAAAACAGCGGCCAACTGGAAAATCGGGCGATCCGAGATCTCATCCGTCCTATTTATTCCGTGCCAGAGACCAAACGGGCCGATGTGCTGCTGAAAGAATTGCAGGAAAAAAATGTCCATTTGGCGATGGTCGTCGATGAATATGGCGGAACTTCAGGACTCATCACCATAGAAAATCTGATCGAAGAGATTATAGGCGACATCCGCGACGAGCATGACCTGGCCGAAGAGGAAGACTATGTTGAAGCTGGCGATGGCGCGTATCTGATTGACGCCAGTATGGATTTGGACGACCTCAACGACCTGCTTGGCTGTTCGATTGACACTGAAGCCGCCGACACCTTGGGCGGTTACATCTATCTGGCTTTGGGGCGCGTGCCCAAGGCCAAGGAAACCATCACTACCGATATTCTCATCATGACCATCCAATCCATCGACGGCCACCGCATCCGCAAGGTCAAAGTCAGCAAGGCGCCGCCGAAACCGACCGAATTCAGCCCAAACGAGGAGGCGACCGACCCGCATGTCTCACCCAATCGAACCTAAGCTCATTCAAGCCGCCATCGCCGCCAGCAAACAGGCCTACATCCCCTACAGCGGCTATGCGGTTGGCGCGGCCCTCTACACGGCAGGCGGGGAGATATTCACTGGCTGCAATGTCGAAAGCGCGTCCTATTCCCCGACTATCTGCGCCGAACGGACTGCGCTGGTCAAGGCCGTCAGCGAAGGCCATCGGGATTTTGCCGCGATAGCCGTCGTCACGCGGGATGGCGGATCACCCTGCGGCGTGTGCCGTCAGCTGCTTTATGAATTTTCGCCGCGCCTGCAGGTCATCCTGGCCGACCTGGAAGGGACGGCGCATCATCGGCTGACGCTGGCTGATTTGCTGCCGCTGGGCTTTGGGCCCGACAATTTGCATCCGACGGCTTGACAAAGGCCGCGGCTTCATATACACTTGTTTTATCGATGAAGAATTTGTGAGGAATAGGAGCGCATCAAAATGAACAGCCTAAAATCCTTTACCCCCCCCCCCCCCCCCCGCGCAGACGGGGACCTGGTGGGAGGGGCGTTTTGATGAAATTCATCACACCTACTTTGCTGTGCTTCCTGCTTCTCGCCCTTCCAGCGGCAAGCCTCGCGCAGTCGACGGCAACTCCATGGCCAACGGCCAACCCGACGCAGATAGCAGAAGTAGAAGCGCGGCAAATATTCCCGCTGCAAAACCCAACTGAAGTGGCACCCTGCGGCCTCCCGGTGCGGAGTGCAAGTCTCTCCGCTGGGAGCTTCACCTGGACCATGACCGGCGACTGCGTTATTCGAGACAGCGCCATCCACTCAGACACTCGCTTCAGCCAGCCGGCTTTTATGACCTTCACTGGGGGCACCACCTTCACCATCAATGGCAACGGACACAGCATCATCGGCCCATCCATCGCCTCCGTCTTTCACGTTGCAAACGGCGTAACCCTCAATCTGAACAATGTCAACATTCGCGATGCCCGCTCTTTTGCCCTTGTGGATGGCGCGACCTCATCCCTCGTTATGAACAGAGGCAGCATTACAGGCACCGGCGCCGCGAATGCCCCGGTGGCTGAAGTGAGGAACGGGGGAACTTTTACAGCCACGGACGTCACCTTCCAAAACAACCGCGCCCTCTCCGGAGTGGCCGCGACTCATGGGAGCGTTGATTTTAGGAATGTGAGGTTCAGGGACAATCGTTTTCAGCAGGCCGTTATCTCTTCCGTTAATATCGCGAACAGGGTATTCATAAATGAAGCCGAATTCGTGAATAACGCCATCACTGAAGGTGAAGATGTGATCTCGATCCAGGCAGGCGATCTCATTCTCGAGGGCCGCATCGCTTATCGGGCGAATCGCAGCAGCGTTTCAGGCGGCCAAGCAAACCTCAGTTACGTGGGCGACATCGGCGCCATTTTGTCCACAAACGCCGAGATTATTGAAATACGGATCAAGAAGAAGGAAGAAGCCCCGACAGCCACGCCGACTCCCCGCCCGTTGGCCGTGACCTGTCCGGCTTTGTCTCAAGCCACCGGCATCGCCGTCTCTGCGACTTATGGTCTGACGAGCGGCATTCAGTGTCAGCGGCTTAACGGCGCCGGCATTGGCGTTCAGTCGATCATTGACGCTGGCTTTATCGATGCCGTGGATATCTGGGGTTATGTCGTACAGGGTGTCGAGGTCTGTTTTCCGCAGGCAGGGAGAATCCTGTTCCTGGATGCGCGGACGATACCGCGGGCGATTGTGCCGCTGGAATCGAACGTCGTCAACGGCATGACCTGCGCCTCAATTTCGAGTCCAGGTTCGCTTGTGCTGATGCCCAACTAACAAACTTAATCACAGAGGACGCCGCATCATGACTCGGTGTCCTCTGTGGCCTCTGTGGCAAAAATCCCCCAAAATCTCCGCCTCAAGCGCATCATAGTCAAAAAACGCGCTTCGTTTTATAATGGCTCTACCTTTAGATGTGACTGGAGAGCCTTATGCGATTTGCAGCCCTGTTCATGCTGATGACCCTGTGGCTGGGCGCCGCCCGCGCGCAAACTGACGTTTTGATGCTCAACTGGGACCCGATGCAGACGACCATCAGCGGCTCCGTCGAATTGACTGGCACCGCCAATATCCCCGACCAGCAGTTTTTCTTTGTCGAAGTCGCCTCTTTTATCGCCTCCGCCGATGCCAAACCGCAATGGATGCCCATCTCGATGCCACAGATAACGCCGGTCGTGAATGACGCGCTGGGCAGCTGGGACACCTCGCTTTTCACCGACGGCTTTTATCAGATCCGACTCCATGCCGTCAGCAGCGAAGAGAGCGTTTTCCATGTTGTGGCGCCGCTTGAGGTCAAAAATGAGGGCATTGAGGCCGCCGAAAGTCAAGGGAACGGCATGACGCCCTCGCCGACGGTGGACAATCGTTTGCCGGCGCCGGTGGGTGGGCATGTCCTGCATTTTGGCGAGGCCGCCCAAGAGGCCATGACATCGGCCGGCATGACCTGGGTCAAATGGCAAATCCCCTACTTCGACGGCGTCGACATGACCGTCGCCCGTCATCGCATCAACGTCTCGCATGAGGCTGGTTTCCTGGTCCTGCTTAGCGTCACCGGCGAAAAGCACGACCTGGCCGACGGCGGCGATGCTTACCTCGATGACTATGCCGCCTTCCTGGGCGAAGTGGCCGCCTTGGGCGCCGACGCGATTGAAGTCTGGAACGAGATGAACCTTGACCGCGAATGGCCGACCGGGCAAATCGACCCGCGGGCTTATGTCGAGATGCTGGAAAAGGCTTACCGCGCCATTAAAGACGCCAATCCCGATACGATGGTCATCACCGGCGCCTTGGCCCCCACCGGCGCGGAAGGGGCTTATGGCTCGGCAAAGGTATGGAATGACGACCGCTATTATCTGGGCATGGCCCGCGCTGGCGCCGCCAATTTCGCTGACTGCATCGGCGCTCATTACAACGAAGGCATCATCCCGCCCAACCTGCAAGGCGGTGACCCGCGCGCTGACGATTACCCGACCCGTTATCTGCCGCTGATGCTGCGCCGCGTGGAATTTCCCTTCCGCAATGCCGATATTCCCATGTGCATGACCGAAATGGGATACCTTTCGCCCGAAGGCTATGGCCCGCTGCCGCCAGGATTCGACTGGGCGGCCAACACCTCGGAGCAGGAACAGGCCGAATGGCTGGCGCAGGCCATCCAAATCGCCGCCGATTTTGAAGCGATGCCGATGGAATTGATCATCCTCTGGAATATCGACTTCGACAACTATGGCGCTGACCCGCAGGCCGGCTATGCCATCATCCGTTCCGACGGCAGCTGTCCGGCCTGCGAGACGATTGCGGCCCTTCAGCAGTAACGCGTCGGCGCTGATGCCATGAGACGATTTGCCCGCTCCCTCATCCTCGGTCTGTTCATCGGCGCCGCTTTCGGCCTCTATTTTGGCTGGCTGCGCTTTCCCGCCGACTATCGCAACAGTAGCATGGCACAGCTTGAACAGCGTTACAAAGACGATTATGTGATTATGATTGCCGCTGGCTATGCTTTGGACGGCGACGCGCTGGGGGCCGTCAAGCGGTTAAGTCAACTGGAGATCAGCGACGCCGCCGCCTATGTTCAGCAGACGGCCGAGCGCGTGATCACGACCTCGTCGCGCAGCCTAAGCGACATCCGCCTGCTGATTGGCCTGGCCGATGGCCTGGGACGTCGCACGCCGCTAATGGCGCCCTTCTTCAATTTAAGCGGCGACAAGCCATGAAGCCGACCGATTCATCGCCCTCCCCTGTCATCTCCCATCAAGGCTTTGCGCTGGGCATGATTTTGGGCCTGCTGCTGGGGCTGGGCTGTACTTGGCTGTTGGGGCCACTCCACGAATTCAACACCGAGCCTTATCAGCTTCGCCCTGAAGCGCGTCATCATTATATGGCGGCCATCGCCCTTGAATTTATGCAGAGCGGCGATTTGGCGCGGGCCATCAGCAGACTGGCCGAACTGCGTCCGCGCCAAGACCCGATCCAAGC
Organism: Phototrophicaceae bacterium; assembly: GCA_965243795.1. Lineage (GTDB taxonomy): Bacteria > Chloroflexota > Anaerolineae > Aggregatilineales > Phototrophicaceae > UBA6055. Next base: position 761,346 of record OZ251576.1, read on the forward strand.
CATGGCCCTCGCCGCCTGTGAACTGGGCAGCAGCGGCTATCTGGAGACCGACAGTGGAATCGCCGCCGTCCGCGCCATGACCGCCTTTTATCAGCTTCAAGGACGAAAAGGCTGCGCTGACCGTTTGCTGCCGGCCTTGGAGGCCGCCCACAGCAAAGCCACTCCAGCCCCTCGTCCGGCCAATGACGCGCGCCCGCCGGCCGTCCCCAGCAAAACGTCACCCCCCATCATCCGTCCAGCCGCGCCATTGGTCGGCCAGATCGCCGCGCGCCCATCTGGTCGCCGCTTTGAAGGCCGCCTGGCCAGCGCCTTTTGCGACCCGTCTCGGCCTGGCATCATCGAGGTGACAGTGACCGACTTGCTTGGCGAAGGCCTCCCCGGCGAGCGGATCGGCGTTTATTGGGAGGACGGCGAGAGCCTTTTCGCCAGCGGCCTGAAAGTCGAACGCGGCGACGCTTATGCCGATTTCAAGATGCGTGAGGGTATTGACTACGCGATTGCCATGCCCGGCGCATCCGAACCCCTTGCCGACAGCCTGCGCGCCGAACCCTGCCTGGCCAGCGGCGGCTATGAATCGCTCACCTCTCACCGCGTCGTCTTCCGTCAAATCGGCTAGAATGCAACCTTTTGCCGACAGCTGCGTAGTGATAAGCGGACAGTCAAACAATCACAAGAAAGAGAAGGCAATGTCTGAAAAAAGACGTCAATCTTGGAAAATTGGCAATGGCATATTTTTTGTCGGACTGGGCTTGCTATTCCTGACGGGCTGGTGGTGGCCGGGCATTATGCTGGTCTTTGCCGCGTCGGTTCTGGGGCGCGCTCTGGCCGCCGGCAAATCCTGGCAGGAGGCCCGCGGCGCGTTGCTGCTGGCTGTCATCGCTCTACTTTTCAGCTTGCCAGGCCTGATGGGCAGTCTTTCGGGCGCGTTTTGGCGTTGGCTGCCGCTGATTTTTGTCGGCATTGGCCTGTATATGCTCTTTGGCGGCCATTGCCGTTCGCTCTTCGGGCATGGCGACAATGACGAAAAACGCAAGAACAAGCGCAAGAATGACAACGGCGGCGACATCCACCAGGTTTAGCGCGGATATTGACAGACGCGGCGCCGTCAGTCATACTTGGCGGCAGTGGCGGGATGGTGGAATGGCAGACACGGGCGCCTTAAAAGCGCCTGCCCGAAGGGGCGTGAGGGTTCGAGCCCCTCTCCCGCTACTCTACTCCGCGGCGGCCAACGCTGAATGCTGTCGATGATAGAGGCTGGCATAAATTCCGCCCCTGGACATCAATTCATCATGCGTGCCCTGCTCATCAATCCCGGCTGCCGTCAAGACCAGGATTCGGTCGGCATTGCGGATGGTTGACAGGCGATGCGCGATGACCAGCGTGGTGCGGTTGGCAATCAAGCGCTCCAATGATTCCTGAACGGCCGCCTCGCTTTCGCTGTCCAGCGCGCTGGTGGCTTCGTCCAGGATAATCATAGGCGGATTTTTCAGGAAAACCCGCGCGATGCACAAACGCTGTTTTTGCCCGGCCGACAGCCTGACGCCTCGCTGCCCAATATCGGTCTGGTATCCCTGTGGCAGTTCCATGATAAAGTTATGCGCGTTTGCCTTCCTGGCTGCTTCCTCAATCTCGGATTGGCTGGCATCGGGTTTGCCATAGCGGATATTGTCGGCGGCGGTGGCGGCAAACAGATAGACATCCTGGTCAACCACGCCAATGTTCCGCCGCAATGAATGCAGGTCAATCATCCGAATGTCGATGCCATCAAACCGAATCTGCCCGGCGCTGACGTCATAAAACCGGGGAATCAATGAACTAAGGGTTGTCTTGCCGACACCCGACGCCCCCACCAGCGCCAGATATTCACCCGCTTTGATATCCAACGACAGGTTTTTGAAGACATCGCCATAATCTGCCCGGTAGCCGAAGCGAACTCCCCGCAGTTCAAGCTGTCCGGTCGCCTGTCCAAGCACAAGCGCGCTGTCGGCGTTTTGAATGTCGGGCGTCAACTCAATCATGTCCATAAAGCGATGAAAGCCGGTGATGCCTTCTTGATACAGACGGGCGAAATTCACCAAACGCTGGATGGGTTCGACAAGAACGCCCACATACAGCAGGAAGGTGATTAAGTCCGATAGATCCAATGAGTCGCTTGCAATGGCGATCCCGCCAAAGATAATGACCAAGATGGTAATCAGCTGGGTGAAGGCAATCATGCCGCCGGAGAAGAAGGCCGAGCTTTTGTAATCGCGGCGGCGGCTTTCGATAAAGCGGGCGTCTTCGCGTTCAAACTTGGCCTGCTCAACAGCCTCATTGGCAAATGACTGCACGACGCGGATGCCGGCCAGTGTATCTTCGGCCTGGGCGTTGATATCGCCGATTCGCTCCTTGCTTTCGCGCAGGGCGATATTCATTTGACGATTAAGATGCAAGGCATAGGCAAACATCAGCGGCATAAAGAAGAATAGAATCAGGCCAAGCTCAACATTGATGCTAAGCGTAATCAGAAAGACGCCTCCCAGCTTTAATATGCCGATGGCAAGGTCTTCTGGGCCGTGGTGATAAAATTCTGACAGCCAGAACAAATCATTGGTGATCCGCGACATCAGCTGTCCGGTTTTTTGCTCATCAAAAAAGCTGAAGGGCATTTTTTGATAGTGGCCGAACAGTTCGCGGCGCATATCGCTTTCCATCATAGCGCCCATCATGTGTCCCTGATAATCGACGAATAGATTGCAGAGGGTATGCGCCATAACCAAGACCAGCATCAGGGTCGCCATGGCGGCGATGTCAGCGAGCAGGCCAGGCGAATCGCTCGCCAGCAGATTCTTGGTGATATGTCGGATGCACAGGTGATATGTCGGATGCACAAGGGTAGGACCAAGGCGACGCCCGACATCATAAACGCGCAGGCCATATCAGCAAGAAGCCAGCCCAGATACGGTTTGTAATACAACAGAAATTTTTTGCTGCGCGAATTCGCCAATTTGCCCCTCCAGCCGATCACTGACAATAATGAGATGATAGCAGGTCGGAGCAGCCCGACAAACCCCGATTAAAAACGCTTGTTTTCGTCAGCGGCTTTATGTTATAAACGCAGTCAGATTGTCCAGATTGAACCGTGGGCGATAATGATGCGACTTTTTCTGTGGCTAACGGCCATTTTGACCCTGTCCGCCTGTGATGCAATCGCTGATTTTAGCGGCGCGGTTATTCCCAAGCGCGAAGGGGAAATCGGGCGAGTCACTTATGTGGTCGACGGCGATACGATTGATGTTCGGCTGGCGGATGGCGCGGTTTATCGGGTTCGTTACATCGGCATGAACACGCCTGAACGCGGCGAACCCTGCCACAGCGAGGCGGCGGCGGCCAACCGCGGCCTGGTCGCCGGCAAGGACGTGCGTTTGACGCGCGATGTCAGCGACACCGACCGCTATGGACGTCTGCTGCGCTATGTCTATGTCGAGGGTGTTTTGGTCAACCGCGCCCTGGTTGAGGCCGGGTATGCCGAGGCGGTCGTCTATCAGCCTGATGATGCCTTTTATGAGGACTTTCGGCGGCTGGAGCAGGCGGCGGCGCAGGCCCAGCGCGGCTGTCATCCAACTGGCATCTTCAACGACGGTTCGGCAGCGCGCTAAGGCTGGAAAGCAAAGTCGTTTATGGCCGTGAAGAAACTGATCTATTATCCGCAGGACGAAGCGCGGCTGCGGGAATTGTCCAAGCCAGTGCACAGCTTGAAAAATAAAAGGCTCAAGCGGCTGATTCAAAATTTGAAAGACACGCTCGAATCACAGCCTGGCGCCGCCATCGCCGCCCCGCAAATCGGCTCGCTCAAGCGCGTCGTGGTGGTCAAATTCGGGCAGAACGACGACGATGAAGAGCAGCCCATGCTGACCCTGGTCAATCCAAAAATCATCGCCGCCGGTGAACTGGAGGCTGGCTTTGACGGCTGCCTAAGCATCCCCGACATCTACACTTGGGATACGCTGCGGCCGACCTGGATTCGCTTTCAGGCCTTGGGCGAGGACGGCGCCAGGATCGAAAGGCGCGTCGAGGGGATGGATGCGCGGGTCATTCATCACGAGATTGATCATCTGGACGGCAAGCTGTTCCTCGACCGTCTGCGCGACCCGCAAGAGCTTTATACGCCGGTCAAGAGCGAAGACGGCCAAACAACGATGGTGCGCCTGGCTGATTTGCCTAACTTGACCTAGCCTTTGATGCCGGTCGCGGCGATGCTTTCGATGAAGGCGCGCTGCAAAGCCAGATAGAACAGCAAAACTGGAATGGTTACGGTGGACAGATAGGCCATAATCTCGCCCCAGGCGGTGTCCAGCTGAAAGAAGTATTGCAGGCCGACCATGATGGGCCGCAGTTCCTCCGAACGAATCACCATCAGCGGCCACAAATAAGCGTTCCACATCGTCAGAAATTTCAAAATCGCCACAGTCGCCAAAATCGGCCCGGCAATCGGCATGATGATGCGGGTGTAAATCCCTCGGGGCCCGGCGCCGTCAATGCGGGCGGCTTCAACCAGTTCTGGCGGCAGATCGCGAAAATACTGATAGAACAGGAAGATGCCCAGCGAATCGGCGATGAAGGGGATAATCTGCACATGGTACGAATTCAGCCAGCCGATTTGCAGGCCTTCGGGGCCAATCCAGGGCAGGCTGTTGGCGACCAGCAGCATGGGGATGGCGATAACCTCAAAGGGGACGATGAAGGTGGCGATAATCACCGTCAGAATGAAGGCTTTGCCGCGCCAGCGCAGAAAAACAAAGGAAAAAGCCGCCATTGAGTTCAGGACGATGCTCACCAGCACAGTAACAACGGTGGTGAAGATCGAGTTAAAGGCAAACTGCGCCATCGGCACCCGCTCGAAAGCGTCATAATAATTGTTGAGGGAAATGTCCCCGACCGGCAGGAAAGCCCGCAATGAAGAGGAATCACGTAGAAGCTGCATATCGGGCTTGAGCGACGACATCACCATAAACACGATGGGAAAGATGAAGATGACTGCGACAAGAATCAAGAGCGTATAGCGCAGGCCCAGGATGACGTTTCGGCGGGTTTCAAAGGACATCGCGGTTAGGCCCTTTCCCGCGTCAGATAACGCTGAACGAGGGAAACCGTCAGCACCATAAAGAACAGGATGACGGAGATGGCGGCGCCTTCGGCAATGTCCTGCTTGTCATAGCCGCGCTGCACGGCCTGATAGACGACGCTTTGCGTGGCGTCCAGCGGCCCGCCGCGGGTCATCACATCTACCTGGATGAACAGCCCGGTCGCTTGAATGGTGATCACAATCAGCACCAGCACCGCCGTATTCCGCAGGCCGGGCCAGGTCACATAGCGAAATTTTTGCCAGGCCCCGGCGCCATCCAGGCTGGCCGCTTCATAGAGGCTGGCGGGAATCGTCTGCAGGCCGGCCAGCCAAATCACCATGTGAAAGCCGACTCCCTGCCAGGCGGACATCGCAATCAGCGCCGGCATGGCCGTATAGGGGTTGCCCAGCCAATCGACTGGTTCAAACGCGCCAAAGCTAAGGGCCGCCAAAATCGCGTTCAGCAGGCCGTTATGCCCGTCATAGATAAACCGCCACAGGATGGACACCACCACCATCGAAACCACTACTGGCGCGAAGTAAATGGCGCGGAAGACGTTAATATAGAGCAATGCCTGGTTCAGCAGCAGCGCCAGCAGTAATGCCAGCCCGCCTTGCAGCGGCGCGATCACGGCCGCAAAAATCGTTGTGTTCACCAGCGCGCGAATAAAGACAACATCGCCCGCCAGAATAACTGTGCGGTTATCGCCTGACTGCCAGGAGGTGAGTTCCCGCAGGCCGTTCAGTTCGGGATAATCGGGGTTCTTGCGGGTAAAATTACGCAGGCGCGGATAGTCGATATTGCCATCATCATCGCGCATCACCGCGCCCGTTTCTTCATCAACAAGCGGCTCCAGCGTGAACGGGCGAATCGTCAAAAGACGCTCGAAGTTTCGCAGCCCGACGAATTCGGTTGGGTTGGGCGAGATGAGTCGCTGATTGGTGAAGGCGGCGGCAAAGGCGATAAAAAATGGGATCACCAAAAAAATAAGCAGGATGAGGAGCGCCGGCAAGGCCATCAGCCAGCCGATGACCGCTTCGTGCCGCTGATAGGACGGCGCATCGGCCGGCACCAGCAGCCGCGCCCAAAGCGGAATGTCCTTTCGCGCCTTCTTGGCCATTAGCTTGCCCTGCCGTTTGTTTTATTTTAGGGGATCAAGCGAAAACTGCCATTTTATGATAAAAGGGGCATCCACAGCGCGCGCCGCGGAGGCCCCGATGAAACTTGTCTTAGCCTGCTTTAGAAGCCATAGCCGCCGTTGTCTTCAATGTCGCTGTTAATTTCATCGACCGCCGCGTCCAACGTATCCAGCACGTCGGCGCCGTTGGCGATGTCGGCCAGCGCTTTTTCAAAGACCAGCGCCATAGTGGCATAGCCCGGTGTTACCGGACGCACCAAGGCCTGCGCTTCGCTAAGTCCGAAGAAGACCTCCAGCGGCCCGCCTTCCGAATAGCTTGCGCTCATGGCGGCGGCGTTGGCGGTGGCCGGAATCAAGCCGATGCCATCCGAGAAAGCGGCCAGATATTCGTCCTGAATGGCGAATTCGATAAAGGCGTTGGCGCCTTCTTTGTTGTCACTGCTGGAGGAGATGCCGAACTGCCATGAGGCGGCGCCGATAGTTGAGCCAGCCCCAAAGTCAGGCGCCGGCAGGAAGAGCAGGTCGTCGCCGACAGCTTCGAGAGCCGCGATGCCGGCCCAGTTGCCGTTCCATTGCAGGGCATATCTGCCGTCAATGAAGCCGGTTTCGCGGTCAGCGCCATCTTGCGAAGTGCCGGGCGCCAGGCCGCGCTCAAAGAGGCTTTGCCACCATTCACCAAAAGCGACGGCTTCGTCGCCATTGAGGACGTCTTCCGACGTCAGATAGGTCGAGCGGTCGATCATGTCGCCGCCGAAACTTTGCAGGAAAGGCGAAAAGGCATAGGGATACCATTCGCCAGTCCAGGCCATGCCCAAATCAAGCGCGTATTCAAATTCGCCGCTGTCTTGCAAAGTCACCAGCGCGGCGTCAAATTCTTCGCCGCTCCAAGGCTCGTCCAGCGTGGGGATGCGGATGTCGTGCGCTTCCAGCACCGAACGACGGGCATAGACAGCGACGGCAGCGTCCCACAGGCCAACCGAATAGACTTCGCCATTCCAGCTGCCAATGGCGCCGGGCAGGAAATCGTCCAGGGCGCCATCTGACAGATTAAGCGGCGCCATATAACCAGCCCACGCCCAGCCAGGCATCACCGGGCCATCTACGTCGATGATGTCCGGCAAATCGCCGGCCAAGGCCGCAGCGACAATCGATGAGTTGTAGGATTCTTGCGGGAACTCTTCCAAAGCAACCACATATTCCATCTGCGATGCGTTAAAATCCTCGATGATGCCGATGAGGATAGAACGCTCAACGTCGTTGCCGGCGCCGTGATACCACAGGCTTAGCTCTTCCTGCGCGGCGGCCAGCCCACTGAATGCGACTGCCAGCAGGGCCAGCAGTAAAAGGGAAATCGCTTTTTTCATGTGTGCCTCCATAAGAACACAATTTACGATAAATTGCCTGTATGGTAACGATACCATATACTCATTATACTATACAATAGAAAAAGCGCAAACCTGATTTTTAACGTTCGACTGGCATCAGGACTTCTCGATGAACGCCAAGGTCACCATCAAAGAAATCGCCAAACATGCCCAAGTAGGTACGACCACTGTCTCGCGCGTGCTGAACAGCCATCCTTATGTGAGCGCTGAAAAACGGCGGCGGGTGATGGAAGCTATCAAAACGCTCGACTATCATCCCTCGCAAACGGCGCGGCATCTACGCGGCAGCCCGTCTGGCCTGCTCGGCTTTCTGACAGATGATGTGGCGACCACGCCTTACGCGGTTGATATTATCCGCGGGGCGCAGCAGGCCGCCTGGGAACACAGCATGGTCTTGCTGGTGGCTGATTCGGGCAGAAATCGGCAATCCGCAGAAGCCGCCGTCGATGTATTCCTGGAACGGGAAGTCGAGGGGATTGTCTATGCTGCCATGTATCATCGCCCGGTGGAATTGCCTTATGATCTTGAACGGGCGCCGACGGTTCTGGCCAACTGCTTTTTGGAAGACGGCCGCGCGCCTTCGGTCGTGCCGGATGAATTCGACGGCGGCTATACGGCGACTGAAACTCTGCTCAAGGCCGGGCATCGGCGCATCGGATTCATCAATCTGTGGGAAGCGCGGGTCGGCATCCCCTCGCCCATGCCGGCCATCAATGGCCGTTTGCGCGGCTATCGACAGGCTTTGCAGGATTATGGCATCTCCTTTGACGCCGCGCTCGTCCGCTTCACCGATCAGTCGCCGGCGGATAATGATCATCATACCCGCGGCCTGATGTCGCTTTCAGAGCCGCCGACGGCGATTTTCTGTGGCAATGACAAAGTCGCCATGACCTGTTACAGCGCCCTGGCCGAACTGAACCTGCATATTCCGCAGGATGTGGCGGTGATTGGATTCGATAATATCGTTGATATTGCCGAGGGGCTGCTGCCGGCCTTGACCACGATTCAGCTGCCGCATTATGAGATGGGGAAATGGGCGGTGCAATACCTGATGGACAGCCAAAACAGCGGTCTTAAGCCGCTTCAGCGCCGACTACCCTGCCCTTTGGTCCCGCGCGCCTCGGTGTAGGTCATTTCTATCCCGCCTCAATAATACCCTTCGCGCGCTCCAGCAGTTCCTCGCGGCGGGCAGGCTCGATATCGCGGCTCCTAAAATAGCGCTCCAGCAGTTCCAGCGGCGTCAGGCCTTCCGGACTGACGTCCAGGCGCGGACGATCCTGTCGCTCGACTTCCTTGCGGAGGCCAGCGATATGAAAAACCCCAGCGCGCTTCAGCTGCTCGACGATGGCGGCGTCCTTGAGCAGCGTTTCGGTCTCTGGCGTCAGTTGAATAATGAGGCGGACGATGGCCTCGCGCAGCCGATAACCTTTCATGGTATCCATGACGTCCTGCGTCGGCTGGCTGGATTCGCGGCAGTCCACCCGCAGCGTCAGCATCGGCCGGGCATCTACCTTGACAAACTGCCAATCGGTCTGGCCGCGCGCAAGCTCAACCCAGCAGAATCCCTTGACATCGCCCTCCTCGCCAAAGTCGATGCGTTCAAGGCTGCCGCTGTACACCACTGGCGGGGCATCATCGCGCTGACGGGTCAGGTTTTGATGCTTGTGGATATGCCCCAGCGCGACATAATCCCAGCGGCGGTCGGCCAGCGCGTCCAGGCTCACCGGCACATCGCGCCCCAGCATGACGCTCCGTTCGCTGCCCCAAACCGCGCCGGCCACGGTAAAATGGCCGGTCAACAGGCGCGGCGTATCGCCGTCGGCCAAGTCATCCGCCTGCCGGCCCAAATCCTCCAAAAGCTGATGCAGAGTGCGTCCCAGTTGGGCATCCTGCTCGGCAATCGTCATCCCAGCCAGGCTGACGTCGGCCATCATCCGCGCGCGAATCGGATAGGGCGCCGCCGCGACGACCACATCGCCCCGTTTGGTCGACAGCCGCCTGACATCATAATCCTGCGCCACCCAGACATTGGGGACATCCAGAGTTTCATAAATCTCGACTGTGGCGGCCTTGACAGCGTTAATCGGCAGATCATGGTTGCCGACCAGCAAAACCGTCGGCGCCAGCTTCGACAGATCGCGGATGCGGTAGGCCAATTCGCGCTGATAGGTCGGATTGGGGCTGCGGGTCTTGAAAGCGTCGCCAGCGAAGATCACCAAATCGACATCGTTTTCGCCGGCATAGCGGATCATATCGTCCATGCGATGCAAGAAATCAAGAACGCGGCTGCTGACGCCCGAATCAGGGTCGGTCTTGCCATAGGTTTCCATGCCGATATGCACATCGGCAAAATGCAGAACGCGAATCGGCTCGTCCATATCGCCGCCTTCAGTCGCCGTAGCGATGGTCTTCGTCGCCGGTGCCAACGGGTTCATGGGTGGTCGTGACGCTCGTCCATTGCGGATGGTCGCCGCGCAGATGCCCAAAAATCGGACTTTCATTCCGCAAAATATCCACGAAGGCATGGATGTCATGGATGGGCATGAAGATGGCGCCGAGGTTGCTGTCAAGATCGACCTGCGGGTCGGGCATGTCGCTGTCCTCGGATAGAAAATACACATCCAGGCGATAATCCCCCCGCCCGGCCGTGCCGATGCCAGAACAGCGCACCAGCCCGCGGATACGCGCCGTCACGCCAGCGAAATCGCGCTCTTCCAACTGGCGCCAAATCACCATGTACTTCTTGATTTCAAACACCGCCACCAGCCGTTCCGACATGGTTCGCCCTTCCCGCTTCGGACTTGCCCTCATTATAGCCCCATCTTTTCCAGCGCGAAAGGGACAGGAGCCAAGAAATTTACTGTCGCAAAAGGAATGCCCTTGATATATTATGGGCAAGAACAAGACTGACAGCCAAAGAGGACTTATGCTCGACAAAAGACCGCGCCTGATTCTATTGGCCGCGATGATGACCGCAGTCTGCTTGGCCCTTATTCAGATTGACCGTGTCCCGCTGTGGATTGACGAAGGCAGCACCTTTTTTCGGGCCAATTTCCCAATCGGGCGGCTCCTCAGAGAGCTTGGGCGCAGCGAACCCCATGGCCCTTTCTACTATTTGATAATGAAAGCCTGGCTTTGGCTTGGCGACAGCGAATTTTGGCTGCGGTCTTTTTCGGCGCTGTGCTTCACGCTCACGGTGCCAGTCGTCTATGGCATAGGCCAGTCCATCAGCGGCCGCCGCGCCGGCTTATACGCGGCCTGGCTGACGGCGACGGCGCCTTTTCTGATCCGCTATGCCCAGGAAGCGCGGATGTACGCCCTGCTGACCTTCTTTTGCAGCCTGGCGCTGATGGCCACGGCGATGCTGCTTGCCAGGTCGTCTGGCCGGCCGCCGGCCATCGGCGCGGGACTGTGGCGGCGGATTCGCGGCGCGGACAGATCAAAGGGCAGATCGCAGCGCAGCGACGACGCGCTCTGGGCGATCTACATCATCGGCGTCCTGGGCGGAATGCTAAGCCACAATACCGCCCTGATGCTGCCGGTCATCACCACGCTCATCTTCTTAGTGGCGATTGCCGCCGCGCCGCAATACCGATGGCCGCGGCTCCGCAATCTCATCATCGCCAGCCTGGTCATCCTGGCGCTGTATGCTCCCAGCTTTTCCATACTCTCGGACAATATCCAGAACGTCAGCCGATTTTACACGTCAGTGACCAAGCTCCTCTGGGAGATTCGAGACATTCTGATTGACGTCTACAGCAACAAACACCTGCCGCTCCAGGCTGCCGCGATGGTCGTCCTGTTCGTTTTGGCGCTGTGGGGCTGGCGGCGCCGGCCAGACTGGAAATGGATCGGCTTTGCGCTGCTGGGAACGCTGACCCTGCCGCTGGCGCTGCAGGCCGTGACGCTCTTCTATCGGACAGTCTTTATCCCCCGTACCCTTATATGGGCCGCCATTCCTTTTACGGTCGTCTGCGCGGTTGGCCTGGCGCGGCTGCCGCGGGCCCGTCTGCGGCGCATCGCCCTGGCCGGCCTGCTGGCGGGAAGCCTGTACGGCGTTTCGCATGAATACCAGCGGCCCATCCATGAACCTTGGGGCGAGGCCGTGCAAGCCCTGGCGGAAATCGCCGCCGACGACGCCGCGGTTGTGCTTTGCCCAGAATGGATCTACCTGTCTTTTAATTATTACTGGCGGCATCATGAGCGCGGGCAGGTGGTATTCGGCAGCGGCCGCGATTTGACAGCCAGCCCATTCCAGGAACCCATCGGCGGCCGCGTCTGGCTGTGGGGACGGGCCGATGAGCCGCGCGCTCTGGCGTCGCTGTTTGATGATTATGAAGAGCTGTGGATTGTTCGACGCCGCGGCGCCGGCAGCGACTCCTGTGACCTGGAAGCCTTGCAGGACGAGCTTGCCGGGAGCGGCTGGCTGGTCGAAAAGCGCGGGTTTGCCCGCGACATCACCCTGTTTGCCTACAGCCGAGACGGCCGCCTGCTGGACGAATACACAAACAACGTCCATGAGCCTTGGGACCAAGCGGCGCAGATGGTGGCCGAAACCGCCGCCGATGAGGCCGCCGTCGTGCTTTGCCCCGATTGGACGGTGGATTTCTTCAATTATTTCTGGCGGCATTATGACCATGGGGCGGACATATTCGGCGGCCAAGGCCGATTCGGCAGCGATGATTCATTCAGCGGCGATGATTTGACGGCCAAGCCCTTCCTGGAACCAGCCTCCCGCGGCATGGTCGCGTCCTGGCGGGAGATGGGCGAGCCGCGCCTTCTGACGTCCTTGCTTGATGATTACCCCGAACTATGGATCCTCAACCGCCAGGCCACCCGCTATTCATCCTGCGACCTGGAACGGCTGCAAGATGAGCTTGTCGGGCGCGGCCGGCTGCTGGAAGAGCATCGCCTTGGCGGCATCGTCTTGTATATTTACAGCCCGGATGGCATTCTGAACGACTATTCATCTAACCTCGCCAATGAGCCTTGGGACCAAGCGGCGCAGATGGTGGCCGAAACCGCCAATGATGAGGCCGCCGTGCTGCTCTGCCCCGATTGGACGGTGTATTCCTTCAACTATTTCTGGCGGCATTATGACCATAAGGCGGATACATTCGGCGTCCAAGACCTGTTCGGCGGCGAAGATTTGATGATCAGCCCCTTCCTAGAACCAGCCGCCAGTGGCAAGATCGCGTCCTGGCGGGAGGCGGGCGAGCCGCGTCTCCTGACGTCCTTGCTTGATGATTACCCCGAACTGTGGATCCTTGACCGCCGCGGCAGCGTCAGCGCATCCTGCGACCCGAAACGTCTGCAAAATGAGCTTGCCGGGCGCGGCTGGCTGCTGGAAGAGCATCGCCTTGGCGGCCTCGCCTTGTATGTGTACAGCCCGGATGGCATTCTGAACGACTATTCATTTGACCTCGCCGATTCGCCTTGGGATCAAGCGGCGCGGGTGGTGGCCGAAAAGGCCGCCGATGAGGCCGCCGTGCTGATTTGCCCGGATTGGACGGCGGGTTCCTTCAACTATTTCTGGCGGCATTATGACCATAAGGCGGATACATTCGGCGGCAAAGGCCGAGGCGCCGGCGAATATTTGATGGTCAATCCCTTCCTCGTGCCGGCCGTCAGCGGCAAGTCCGCGTCCTGGCGGCAGACAGGCGAGCCGCGTCATATAACGTCCTTGCTTGATGATTATTCAGAGTTATGGATTGTGAACCGCCGCGGCGGTTTCGACGCATCTTGCGACCTGGAAGCCCTGCAAAGCGAGCTTGCCAGGAGCGGCTGGCCGCTGGAAGAGTTCCAGATCGGCGGAAGATTGGATCTGCTGGCCTATGTGTCAGCCGATCCATCCACCTAAACATACCTTGTCAGTCCCTATGGCGCGCATTAAAATCTGGCGATGATGACCCTATTGACGGCATGCTATGTCTTATGCGCGCTCCTGCTCGCCTTTTATACCGGCGGACAGGCGGTTTTGCTGTTTCGTTACTGGCGCACCCGCCGCGCCAAGATCAAAACGCCGCCGCTGGAAACCCTGCCCGACGTCACCGTGCAGCTGCCGCTTTACAATGAGCGCGATGTCGCCGCCCGCCTGATTGACGCCGTCGCCCAGTTTGACTATCCGCGCGGCCGATTCTTGATCCAGGTCCTGGATGATTCGACCGACAGCACAACCCAGGCCGTGGCGCGGCGGCTGGCGCGGCTGAAAGACGGCGGCTGGCGCGTGCAGCATATCCGCCGGGCAAGACGCAGTGGATGCAAAGCCGGTGCCCTGGCCGTCGGCCTGAAAATGAGCGAAAGCGAGTATGTGGCGATTTTTGATGCCGATTTCATCCCGCCGCCCGATTTCCTCCGCATGACCCTCCCGCATCTGGCCGCCAATCCGGCGCTTGGCATCGTGCAGGGCCGCTGGGGACATCTCAACGCCGATGACAGCCTCTTAACTCAAGCGCAGAAGCTATCGATTGACACCCATTTTGTGGTCGAGCAGACCGCGCGCAACCGCAGTGGATGGCTGATCCCCTTCAACGGCACCGGCGGCGTCTGGCGGCGAAGCTGCATCGAGGCGGCCGGCGGCTGGTCAGATGACACCTTGACCGAAGATCTCGACTTGAGCTATCGGGCGCAGATCCAAGGCTGGCGTTCGCTGTTTTTGAATGATATCGAAGCGCCGGGCGAAATCCCGCCACAGCTGGCCGCCTACAAACAACAGCAGGCGCGTTGGGCGACGGGCAGCACGCAATGTCTGGGCAAGCTGGCCCGGCCCATCCTCGCATCCCGACTGACCCTGCCGCAGAAAATCATGGCCATCCAGCATCTATGCCAATATCTGCCGCATCCGCTCATGCTGATTTTACTGCTTTTGACGCCGCCGCTGCTGCTGGCCAACGCGTTGACGGGTTTGCCGCTGGCGCCTTTGGGACTGATCGGCCTGGCGCCGCCGCTGATGTGCCTGGCCAGCCAAATCCATCTGTATGAGGACTGGCTGGGCGGCCTGAAGGCCTTCCCGGTTCTGCTGCTGATTAGCGGTGGCATTTCGCTTGGCAGCGCCTTGGCCGTGCTGGCCGCCGCGCTGGGCATCAAGACCAGCTTCAAGCGAACGCCCAAATTCAACGGAGACTGGACAAGTCATCCCTACGCCCTGCCCGGCGACGCCTCAATCCTGCTGGAGATGGGCTTGGCCGCCTACGCGCTTTGGGGCAGCTGGCTGGCCTGGCACCTTCAGCGCGAACTGTGTCTCTACCTGCTGATTTATGCGCTGTCCTTGGGCGCGGTGGCCGGCTGGGGCCTGCGCGAACACTGGACGGTGCGCCGTCAAGCCGCCGGGACATCACAGCCGCATATCCCCGATTCACCCTCGATTTAGGCCCGCCCGCGTCCTTTCGCCTTCATTTGCGTTATACTGAAATAAGATGGCTTGAGGGACAGACGATGAACGACAAGCGCACTCGGCAGCTGGTGATGGTAATGGCGGTTGCAGGCATCCTGCTTGCGCTGGGCCTGCTTAGTCTGATTTCGACCCTGACGCAGTGGATAGCGCCGCTGACTTTGCTGGCCCTGGGCGGATTCGCCTTTTACAAGATCGCCCTGCAAGACCGCGGCGAGCCGTCGGTCATGGCCGATGAAGTGGCTGAATCATCGGCGCCGATGGAAACCGCGGCCAACACACGCCTTAGCGCCGTCGAGCAGGCCCGCCAGGCCTATATCGACCGCGCGTCGCCGGCCGAAGAAATCCTTGAAGACATCCAATCGCGCAAAGGCCGTCTGCAAGGGGATGATCCCGCCTGAAACGCGGCTATGAGGCCGCCATCTCCTTTTCCAGCGCCGGCGACCAGCTGCCCACAGAAGCCAAACTGTTCATCCTGGCGCGGCTTTTGAGCGCGGCCTGGGCGGCCGGGGCATTTTCCGCCTGATTGCGCCACAGCCCGAAAGCATGACGATGAAGCGCGCGGGCATAAGAAAAGGTCAGCGCCCAAGGCGTCGTATAATCGGCGTTCATGGCATTGAGATGCGCGGTCGATTTGAAGTCGTTTTGGCCGCCAGACAGGAAGGCGATACCAGGAACGGCCGCTGGAACTCCGCGCCGCAAGGCCTTGACCGTCAATTCGGCAACATCATCCACATCAGCCTGCGTCGGACAATCGGCGCCGGCCAGGACCATGCTGGCTTTCACTAACGTGCTTTCCAATTCCACTCGATGCAGATAAAGCGCCGCAAATGTATGCTGAAGCAGGGATTCGGTGACTTCAAAGCACCGTTCAATCGTATGGCTGCCGACCAATTCGACTTCAGGCTCGACAAGCGGCACGATGCCGGCTTCCTGTGAAAGCGCGGCGAACTGCGCCAGCACATAGGCGTTGGCGGCCATCGCATAATCGCTGGGCAGGTCATCGCCATTGATGCGGACGGGCGCCCGCCATTTGGAAAAACCGAAGCCCATCTCGGCATACTCGGCAAAACGTTCGCGCAGGCCGTCCAAGCCGCTGCCGATGACCTCATCTTTGGCGCCGGCCAACGGCACTAAATCCGCGCTGGGCGTAATGCCAGGGATCATGCCGCGCGCCTTGACAAGCTCAACCAAGGGCTGGCCTTCGTCTGTGCAGAGCGCGACGGTGGCTTCGTCCAGGATAACGCCGCTGACTTCATCGCTTAGCCGCGGCGCGGTAAAAAGCAGTTCGCACCACGCCCGATAGCTGTCCTCGCCAGCGGTGATATTTTGCTGCTTCAGCTGCTCGATAAAACGCCAAACCGGCAGGTCGGCAGCCATAATGCCCTTGCCGGCGGTTACTAATTGCTGCGCGGTCTCTTTCAAGGTTATCGCTCCTGTGCATGAATACAGTCAACGAGGCGATTTTGACAGCTTTAGGCCTTTCGCGCAAGTCCGATTACCCCAAGCTCGTCCAAGGCCGCCCCAAGCTCATCCAGCGGCAGGCCGACCACATTGTCATAACTGCCCTCGATGCGGTCGACTGGCCGAAAGCTGCGGTTTTGGATGGCATACGCGCCGGCTTTGTCGAAAGGGTCGCCGCTGGCGATGTAGGTCTCGATTTCGGCGTCGGCATAACCGCGCATATAGACATCGGTGCAAACGCAAGCGGTGATGATTCGCGGCGGGCGGACGGTTTGATGCAGAGTAAAGGCGGTATAGACCTGATGCTGTCGGCCGCGCAGTTTTTTCAGCATACGGCGCGCCTCATCCGCATCGCGAGGCTTGCCCAGCCATTCATCATCCAGCGCCACCATCGTATCCGCGGCGATGATCACGGCCGCCTCATCTCCCAGCATGGCGGCCACGGCGGCGGCCTTCTGACGGCTCAAACGTTTCGCGCAGGCGGTCAATGATTCGCCTGGACGGCGCGATTCGTCAATCTGCGGTTTCATCACCGCGAAGTCCAGCCCCAGCTTTTGCAGCAGATGCCGGCGGCGCGGCGAGGATGAGGCCAGGATAAGGCGCATGGCTTGATTTTCCCCTGAAACAAGAAACATTTTACCATAGAGGCGCAACGGGTTTTATGCGCGTTTTGTGCGCGAAAGACAAACTTTTTCGCGCATAAACATTTCGATTCTATGCTATGCAGGTTCTTTATATCGTGTTTGCGGGTTGAAGGGGCGACTCAATGTTCGCAGTTTTGATTTTTGGGCGTGGAGGCGTTCATGGCCATTCCCGCTCCCTTTTTTGCGATTTTCTGCTATAATGCCGAATATAATGAAACGACATCCATTCAATCTGCGTATAACAAAACAAGGAGGCGAAGCATGAACATTCGTAAAAATGATTTTCTGACACACCCGCAAGGCATTCCCCTGCAAGGCATTCAGCTAAACGCCGTGATGCGGAATGTCTACGGCTGGATGACAATGGGCCTGCTGGTGACGGCCTTGGTGTCGACGCTGTTAAGCAGCAGCGGTCTGGTGCCGTCGGGGACGGTGATGCTGCTGGCTATCTTTGGGCAGCTGGGGATTGTCATTGGACTTAGCTGGGCGATTCACCGCATTTCGGCAACGATGGCCGGGATGCTGTTTTTCGCTTATTCGGCGATGACCGGCCTGACTTTTTCGGTCATTTTCATGGTCTATCCGATTGGGTCGATTACGGCCGCTTTTCTCACCACCGCCGGCGTCTTTGCGGCGATGACTGTCGTTGGGCTGACCACGCAAACCGATTTGAGCAAGTACAGCGCCTATTTTATGATGGCCTTGATTGGCCTGGTCATCGCTATGGTCGTCAACATCTTCCTCAACAGTTCGGGGCTGGATTTCGCCATCAGCATCTTTGGCGTGCTGCTCTTTACTGGTCTGACGGCTTGGGACACCCAGCGCATCGCCCGCATGGCCGCCGACCCGCGCTTTTCGGCCAACGCCGATGACAGCTTCAAGTTCAGCATCTTGGGCGCCTTGACCCTGTATCTGGATTTCATCAATCTGTTCCTGTTCCTGCTGCGGCTGTTTGGCGGACGCGATTAGCCGAACTCTTATCGCTCCTTGCGCTTGCGAAAGCCAAGCAGAACAATGACCGCCAGCAGTCCTGAACACGACCAAAGCAGAAAGGGCGCGTGCAGGGCGATAGTGGAAAGCGCGTTGCCGACGGGCGGCGTGATGGTCGAGCCAAGATTTTGAAGCATGCCGCCAAAGCCGAGCGCGCTGCCCATCATGGCGACCTCCAAGCCCTCAATTTCGGTGATGGAGGCCCCTTTGAGCGCCATGAAGCTGTCGAAACAGAAGCCGGCGATGACCATCGAAAGCATCACCGACCAGAAAGCGTCGCCGGCCAGGAACATCAGGCCCGTCCCCAGCGCCATCATGGCCGTGCTGAAGGCCATCACCAGACGGCGGTTGCCAACGCGGTCAGAAATATGCGAAATCGGCACAACGCTAATAAGGCTTGCCAGGAAAAAGACCGTGATCGCGCTGTCGGCATTGACTGCATCCCAGCCGATCTCGCGCAGATAGGTCGGCACATAGCCCACCAGCCCGCGCATCAAGCCGGCCACGCCAAAGCCAGCGAGCGCGATCATCCAGAGTTCGCGGTAACGGGTGACATAGCGCAAATTGGCGAAAAACTGCTTCATATCGGGACGGTCGGATTTGCTTTTTTCCATCGGCGGGTGCAAAATCGCCCAGACGATGCCCAGCCCAACCGCGCACAGCCCCATAAAAATCAGCACGGCCCGCCAGCCGCCCAGCATCGGCGACAGCATCGTCGCGCTCAAACGCGAGCCGAGCATCAAGCCCGTCGCGAAGCCGGCCGACATGACGCCGCTGGCCAATCCCAGCTGTCCCGAAGCGAACCATTGCCGATTGAGCTTGATGAAGTTCATGGGCAGGACCGGCTGCACCATGCCAAACAAAAAGGAAAACAGGAACAGCGACCAGAAATCGACGGCAAAACCGCGCAGGGCGCCAGTGATGCCCGTCGCCAGGCAAAGGACGACCAATGAGCGCCGCGTGCCGAAATGATCAATAAATGTCCCGCCCATCAGAGTGGTAAAGATGCCCATCACGGTGCCGACGCCCCACACCAGACCGATTTGAACCAAGTCCAAATCCAGCGAATTGGCGATTTCACTGAACAGCGCCGACAAGCCGGTCGTGGGAAAGCCCATGGTGACAAAGCCAGACACCGTCACCATCGCCAGCATCACCCAGCGATAGGATGAGCTTTGACGTTCGCTTTGGCTAAGTCGAGTTCGCATCATGGCTTTTCTGTCGGGATGAATTGCATATAGGGTAACCGAAAGCGGGGCAATAGCAAGGGACAGACTCGGTTTCAGGATTCTTAGGCGAGATCGCATTTGCCGCGCTGGGTTTTGCCTCTATAATTGACATAGACTTGCAATCATTGCGCGGTGGACTAAATTTTGGCGCTTGACCAGATGAACCTCCGAATCAACAGCCGGCGTCTGCGAAAGCACTTTGACGAGCTTGCGGAAATCGGCGCGGTGCCAGGCGGCGGCATTTCCCGTTTGGCGCTTTCCAATGACGATTTGGCGGCGCGTTCATGGTTTGCCGACCGCATCGAAGAGGCCGGGCTGACGATAAAAGATGATGAAGTCGGCAACGTGAGCGGTGTTTTGCCTGGCGGCCAGCCGAATGCCAAAACGCTGATGATTGGCTCGCATTTGGATACGGTGCCTAATGGCGGTCGATATGACGGCGCGGTTGGCGTCTTGATCGCCCTGGAATGCCTGTGCTGCATCAAAGAGGCTGACATCAGGCTGAATCATCATCTCGAAGCGATTAACTTCACCGACGAAGAAGGCACCTGGAAATCGCTCTTCGGCAGCAATGGACTGATTGGCGAAATTTCGGCAGACGACATCAACGATTCGCTGCAATCCAATGGGCCTTTTCGGGCGGCGCTTTATCGGGCTGGCATTCTGCCGCCGGAAATCCACCGCGCCGCGCGCGATCCAGAGACGATTCTGGGCTATTTGGAAGTGCATATCGAGCAAAGCGGCCAACTCCATGAAAGAGGGCTTGATATTGGGATTGTGGATGGGATTGTGGGGCGGACGACGTATAACATGACCTTTTATGGCGAGGCCGCCCATGCTGGCACCACCACTGCGGAAGAGCGCCGGGACGCGTTGCAGGGCGCGGCGGCTTTTATTATTTTGGCGCATAAGGTCGTCGGCGAAGAGTACCGCGGCGGCGTGGTCAACTGCGGGCATTTGAGCGTCAAGCCGGATACCTTTAATGTGGTGCCGGCCGAAGCCTCTTTGCGGGTTGAGTTTCGTCATCCCGATACGGCGGCGCTGCGAGAGATGGAATCCCGCATTATTCGCTTGAGCCGCGACTGCGCCAAGAATCATCGCCTTTCGGTGGCGACTGACCGCGTGCTGCACCGCGACGCCGCGCAGATGTCGCCCGTCTTTGTCCGCCAGTTTGAACGCGCCTGTCAAGCCGAGAAGCTGCGCTGTATGCCGATTGTCAGCTATGCCGGCCACGACGCCCAGATTATCAACCGCATCGCGCCGACCGGGATGATCTTCTTGCCGTCAGTCAATGGCATCAGCCATAATCCCAAGGAATTCACGCATTGGGCGCATATTGAAGCCGGCGCCAATGTCCTCTTGCGGACGATTTTGCAGTTAAACCAGACCGATTAGACTTTGATGGAGATGAGATGAGCTTTTTAAGCCGCAGACAAAAAGAAAAGGAAATGCGCGCCGCCGGCCGCCTGCCCGATGGCCAATCGCTGACCGAAAAATTCCCGGTGCTGACCTATGGGCCGACGCCAAGGTTCGATCCGAAAACTTGGGATTTGCGCGTCTTTGGCGCCGTCGAATCCGAAAAACGCTGGCGCTGGGATGACCTGCTGACCTTGCCCAGCCGACAAATCACGGTCGATATCCATTGCGTCACGCGCTGGAGCAAGTTCGACACCACTTGGGAAGGCATCATGTTTGGCGATTTTCTGCGCGAGTTCACGCTGACTGACGAGGCGCGTTATGTCATCGCCCATTGCGATTATGGCTACACTACCAATCTGCCGCTGAAAACCATGCTGGACGATGATGTGATGCTGGCCTACAAATATGAAGGCCGCTGGCTGCACGAGCCGGACTTGATGGAGCATGGCGGGCCGCTGCGTACCTTGGTGCCAAAACGCTATTTTTGGAAGAGCGCCAAGTTCCTGCGCGCTTTGGAATTCAGCCCAGTGGACAAGCCCGGCTTTTGGGAACAGGGCGGCTATCACAACGAGGGCGATCCCTTCCGCGAGGAGCGTTTTAATCGGCCGCGCGGCGGCTTCGGTTGAGATTCATTTTCTCTCATTTATCGTTCATCTCCATTTGAACATTCGCGCCATACATTCCCAGCAGAAAGCCAGCCATCATGCAGATGAAAGCCGCCCTCCTAACCGAATCGAATACGCCCTTCCGCATCGAAACCGTAACGATTGACGCGCCCAAAACAGGCGAAGTCCTGGTGAAAATCAGCGCGAGCGGCGTCTGCCATAGTGACTGGCATGTGGTCGAGGGGGCAACCCGTTACCCGATGCCGATTATCGCCGGCCACGAGGGCGCCGGCATCGTTGAGGCGGTTGGCGAAGGCGTCACGCGGGTCAAGCCTGGCGACCACGTTACGTTAAGCTGGCGGCCTTCCTGCGGCCAATGCTTTTACTGCCAGCGCAATCAAGTCAACCTGTGCGAAACTTATACACCGGCGCTGCGGGCCGGCCTGCAGCTGGATGGCAGCAGTCGTATTTCATGGCGCGGGCAGACCGTGCATATCTTCAGCGGCTTGGGCTGCTTTGCCGAATATGTGATCGCGCCACAGCAAAGCTGCGTGCCGATACGGGATGATGTTTCACTTGAGGCGGCGGCGCTGCTGGGCTGTGCAGTGGCGACCGGTGTTGGCGCGGCCATGTACACGGCGGCGGTGCGTCCAGGGCAAAGCGCGGTCGTTTATGGCGCCGGCGGCGTCGGCCTGAACATCATTCAAGGGGCGAAACTGTGCGGCGCCGACCCGATTATCGCCATCGATACCAATCTGACCAAAATGAAAATCGCCCGCGAATTTGGCGCCAGCCACAGTCTGATGTCAGATGGAAATACCCTCGATGACATCCGCAGACTCACCGGCGGACGCGGCGCGGATCATGTCTTTGAATCGGTTGGCCTGCCCGCTTTGCAGGAAGAAGCGCTGGAAGCCACGCGGCCGGGCGGCCTGCTAACGTTAGTTGGCCTGTCGCCGATGGGCAGCGGCACCAACCTGCCCGGCGCCGTCATCACCCGCAGCGAAAAAACCATCCGCGGCAGTTATTACGGCACAGTCAATCCCGCCCGCGATTTTCCCCGCTTTGTCGATTTATACCTGGCTGGCAAGCTCAAGCTGGACGAACTGGTGACTCGCAAATACCGCCTCGACCAGATTAACGATGCCTATGCCGATATGTTAAGCGGCAAATCGGCGCGGGGCGTCATTGTTTTCTGAACTGAAAAGGCGACCGGCGCAATGCCATCAAGGCCTTGCGGCGCATGGAATAGCGGTCTTTTTCGGCGGCGCTCATCTCGGCAAAAGTGCGCGTGTCACCTTCGGGAATGAATAGGTCATCCCAGCCAAAGCCATTCGTCCCGCGCAGACCGTCAGCAATGATGCCTTCAGTATGGCCCTCGCGGAACTGCGCCTCATTGCCATCAAAGACAGCGATCACGACTTTAGCCAAGGCCCTGCGGTCGCGTCCCTTCAGCCAAATTTCGGCAATCATGCGCCGCATTTCAGCCTCTTCGGCAAAGTCTTTGATATACGTCCCCGGCCGTCCGCCCAAGCCGCGCAAAGCCAGCGAGGTCTCTTCCACCAGAATCGGATTACAGTCATTGGCTTCATAGGCGGCGATGGCTTTGAATCGAGCGACTTTATAGGGATCGAGACTCTGAATTTCTTCGATATCGAGCTTTTTGCCGACAACCTCATAACCGCGCAAAATACGCCTAAACTCCTCCAGCTTGCCGCGGTTGGCAGTGGCGACTTCAATAGAGGGACGATGCACAGCGTTACTCACCCGCGGCTGTGGCCACAAAATGAATAGCCAGGTCTACGTCATCGGTGACATTAGCGACCGAAGGCACGTCGGGAATGACCAGATCATAATCGGCATGCAGGACGTTGGCAGTGGCGTTGCCGCTAATCCGCGTCTCGCTTTCAAGGGTCACGGTAGCATTGAAGGTCAAGTCTTGAGTCGCGTCAGCGATTGTCAGGCTGCCGGTGACGTCAAAAGTCAGAGTCTCGCCTATGCTAACGGATTCGGCCGAGAAATTGGACAAGGCCTGCGGCTCAAAGGTGATGAACTCATATTCATCCTGCGCCGATTTGAGGATGCTGCTGCGGAGGGCGCGGTTGCGGAAACTGTTGTCGGTTTCCAGAGTGCGCGCATTGATGACGATGGCGCCGATGGCCGATGCCGCCGGATTGTCCAAATTGACCATAATCGTCCCCGCGACTTCATTGGTTGCGCCAATTACAGTAGTGCGTACCCCGCGCAAATCCTCTTCCAATGTGAATGTCGCCTGGCTTTCGGCCGGCATAATCTGAAATTCAACGACGCTGTCGACTGTTTCGGCCACCGCTTCTGGCATAGCTGCATCAAGGGCTTGCGGGATAACGGTCGCCGCCGCTTCCGAAACAGCTGTGCCGACCGCGGCCGGAATAATGACAGCAAGCTCGGCATTGGCGGCCTGATTCGTCGCTTCAAGCTCGGCAAGCGCATCTTCAATAGATCGACTGGGCTGGCCGGCGCCGCCGCTTATCCAAATCCAGCCAAAGACGCCAGCGACAATGCCGATGACAAATATCAGCAGCGCCAGCAAAACAACAGTGCGACAAGACAGTTCTCGATTGCGGAACTTCATAGGTGTCATTCCCTTCATTTTAGCGATTGGCCGACCTTTGCCATGCAGTATATCCCAAATATATCCTTAACTATATCCCAATTATCCCAAAAAGTATGGGTTAAAATGCCCTGCCAGCCTGTTCAAAACTTTGCACAGCTTGATGATGCGCCTGTTCAAAACCTGTCTAAAACCGCGGGCGGGCTGGCTCCTGATTCGCAATAATGGCTCATGCTGTGCAAAACACGGCGCCGAATTGTGCAAACTGTTCATAAGTCACTTGCTTTTGAACAGGATTTGTCTAAAACTTTTATCCCAAGTATCGCAGGCGAATTCACGATTATTGGGATATATTCGCCCTGAACAGCCTCGCTTTGGGTTAGACTTGGGATATATATCCCTAATGCGCTGTTTTCGCTGTAAAGTTTTGCACAGTTTGCACAGGGTCTATTATTAAGGCCACTAAAAGCAAAAAAAGGATGACTCAATAAAAATCTTTTCCTGTGACAAAACGCGCCACCTTAAGCAGAGAGACCCAAACAATGCTACAATCTGATGCAGCTAACGATGAAAACATTCGGATTTTATCAGATGCAGACGAGGAGATGCAAATGACTGTTTCATTCAAATGGCTGGGCCATTCAGCCTATTCGCTGGATATTGACGGACACAAAGTCTTGATTGATCCCTTCTTGACCGGCAATCCCGCAGCCGTCTCCAAGGCCGAAGATCTTGAAGCCGAAGTGATTCTGATGACGCACGCGCACGGCGACCATGTTGGCGATTCAGTTGAAATTGCCAAACGAACCGGCGCGCTGGTGGTCTGCAATTTTGAGATGGGCGACTGGTACATGGCGAAAGGCGTTGCCAACGTCTTTCAGGGCAACCCGGGCGGAACTTACGCCAATGACTGGATGAGCGCCAAATGGACGATTGCCTTCCACAGTTCATCATTTCCCGACGGCGCTTATGGCGGACAGCCGAACGGTTTTGTCATTCGCGGCGGCGGCAAGACCCTGTACCATGCCGGCGATACCAGCCTGTTTGGCGATATGCGCTTGATTGGCGAAGAAGGCCTGGATCTGGCCTTTGTGCCGATTGGCGATGTCTTCACCATGGGCATCGAGGATTCGATCAAGGCGATTCGCTGGCTGAAACCCAAGTATGCTGTGCCGATGCACTACAATACCTTCCCGCCGATCCAGCAGGACGCGGCGCAATGGGCCAAAAGAGTGAATCGCGAGACCGACGCCCAGGCAATTGTCCTGGAGCCTGACGGCCAATTCACGCTGGATTAGGGCAAGCGGTCATCATTATCGCGCAGTTCGCGGATGCAGCGGTCGATTTTGCCGTATGTGTCGGCCGCATAAGGATAACCGAGCCGCTCCGTCAGTTCCAGTGACAGGCGATGAAAAAGCTCTATTTGCATCAGCAGGCCGCGCCAAAGTTCAGCCGCGTCCCAGCTTGGCCAGAGGCCCTCAAGGACGGCGTAGGTTTCATCATCGACCCAATCGCGGATGCGCCGGCCAATCAGCCAGGTATTGGTCGTGTTATCGACGGCGCGGGCATGCCAGGCCAACGCTTGCAGCAGGTTGGTTTTCATCGTCCAATCGCGGAACTTGACCACCCAAAAATCGCGGCGCCGAATGAACTGGGCGACGTGCATCGCCTCAAACCAAAATTCATTGATGACCTCATGCAGCGCTTCGGCATCAGGCAGTTCAGCCTGCGGGAAAATACGGGGCGAGAGCGGCAGATTTTGACAGATTTTGTCTTTGTCGAGGACGACGATATAGCCGCGCTGATATTCTGCGGATAATTCACCGCTTTTTGTCATCTCCTGGATCACGGCCGCGCTGATGAATTGAAAATCGACCTTCTTGCCGCCGGCGAACCAGACCAAACGATAAGGCGCCATAGATCGCAATGGGAAGCGAATCCAAACCTCGCCCAGCGCATCCAGCCAGCTGTCATCATGCAGATAGGGGGCAAAGTCGCTGGCGATGATTTGCAGGTCTAAATCCGACCATTCATCGATCAAGCCATCGCCGCGCGCCAGTGATCCCGTAACAACCGCGGCGCGAATGGGCCCTTGACCGCGGGCCCAATGAACGATTTTGTCCAGCAATTCATGTTCTGGCCTGTTTTTCATCCTACGGCAAATCAGGAACTTTATCGCTGTAGAGCCAGGCCTCAAAGAGCGCATCAAGGTCTTGGCCGCTGACCGTTTCGGCCAGATCAATAAAATCGCTGGTCACGACGCTGCTGTAAGCATAGGTCTCATAGAAACTGCGAAGAATAGCGAAAAAGACATCATCGCCCACTTCCTGCCGCAGCGCATGCAGAACCAACGCGCTTCTGGCGTACAGCCCCCATTCAAAAAGCTGGCCTATCTCGGCATCGCCGGGGTTAATCAGGACGTCGGATGAATCGGCGTGATAAGAGGCTATCTGTTCATCGTATGCCGAAACGCCCGACCTTTCCCCTTCCCAAAGCGCCATAAGATAAGTTGCGAATCCCTCATGCAGCCAGATGTCTTTCCACTGGGCGACGGTTACGCTGTTGCCGAACCATTGATGCGCCAGTTCGTGCATCATCACGTCTTCCGTAAATGACGTTAGTCCGAATATCGACAGAGTTTGCGTTTCCAGCGCGAAGGGAAATTCAGGGACAAGCGCCACGCCGTACGTCTCAAAAGGATAATCGCCAAACAAGCCGCTTAGCCAAGTCATCATATCCTGCATGACGTCATAGCCAGGAATAGTCGGGATGACCTCTGGATCGATGAGCGAAGGGAAGTAGCTGCGGATCGGCACGGCCCCCGAATCATCGCGGATTTCAGCAAGATCGCCGACCACTGCGATGGTCAGATAGGTCGCCATCGGATCTGTCGCTTCCCAAACAAAAGTGCGCCATCCGTCGTCATTTTCGATAACGTCGCTCAAAATGCCATTTGCCGCGGCGGTGTTGGGCGGCGGCGCGGTGATGCGAAAGGTGAAGCTGGCTTTGTCGAGCGGATGATTGTTCGACGGAAACCAGTTCATAGCGCCAGAAGGCTGACTGGCGGCGGCGAAAAATCCATCCGGGTAGGCCTGCCAGCCAATCGGAGCGGGCGCGGCGGGATCATTTATAGGTTCAGGCGTTCCAGAGTATTCCACCCGCACGCTAAAATTGTCGCCTTCAGCGAGCGGCGCCGATGGGGTGATGATCAGTTCAAAATCTATGCGCTCAAACGCGGCGGGGACATTGTTCACAGCGACGGCCGCAACCTCCAGCCCGGACAGATCCAGATTGAAGCTGGCCAGGTCTTGCTGGGCGATGGCCGTAATCTCCGTGGCGCCGGCGATGAAATTCTCTTCAGGTGTAAAACGCAGGTCAATCGTGTAATGCTGGACGTCATAACCGCCGTTGCCGAGTTGTGGATAAAGGACATCGCCCAGCCCATCGGCGCCATTTTCCTGCGCCCATGTGATGCTTGACCCCAAAACAAGACAGATAAGCAGCAGACAGCCCCATAACACAGCCTGGATTCGATCTCGCTTGCAAGTGAATATCATTTTGTTTGTCCCCTCGGCAGATATGAATAGCGTACAGCGCGCATTATAAGCCCGAATCGCTTAAATGAATAGCGGCGGCGCAAAAGCCTTTTGCTCCTCTTCGGCATCCTGTGTTAAAATAGAAACACCTTTCAAAAACCAAGCGATGGAGAACGTTTATTTGCAGTCCTTAGAGCTTGCCCGTCATATTGTTGAACTTGTCGAAGACCGCAAAGCCGAAGACATCCTCTTGCTGGACTTGCGGCCGGACAATATCATAGCCGATTTTTTCGTCATCTGCTCCGGCGACAATGAGCGTCATCTGCGCGCCTTGACCGAACTTGTCCGCCAGGATGTGAAAGCGCATTATCAGCAAATTCCCTTTGCGAATGAGGGGACGGCCGAAAACGGCTGGGTGGTGATGGATTATGGGGATGTGGTCGCGCATTTCTTTTCGCCAGAAAAACGCCATTTTTATGATCTGGAAGAATTATGGGATGCGGCTTCAAAGGTGATGCTGCGGATTCAGTAAGCTGGGCGGCTTGATGATTATCAGCGTCTCAAAAATTGACTCGGTGAGGGCCCTGGAGCGGCGTTATGCAAACCCTGATGGTTTATAATGAGAAAGGCGGTGTTGGCAAAACGACCCTGTCGGCGCAGATTGGCGCCGGGCTGGCCATTTTGGGCTATAGGACATTGATGATTGACGCTGACCCGCAGGCGCATCTGACCGTCGCCTTGAAGCACAATAAACGCCCCTATTTCTACAATTTGCTGGTGCGCGATGACGTCGATGGCGGCGCTTGGAATCAGTGTTTGTCGCTGATTCAGCCAGAATGCTATGAATTTCCCGACAGCCCGACAAAAGGCGAGCTTTATCTGGTGCCAGGCAATCCCGAAACGGCCGGCGTGGTCGGCAATATCTCGGATTCCTTTGCCTTGTACAGCAAGCTGGAAGAGGTCGAGGATGTTTTTGATTATGTTTTGATTGACACGGCGCCGACCCGTTCCGCTTTGCACGCCATGCTGTACCTGGCCAGCGATCATATTATTATTCCAACGCAGCTGGAGGCCTTGAGCTTTGACGGCATCAAGCAGACCCAGCAGAATTTGCAGCGTTTCAGCAAACAGCGGCGGGCGATGGGCATGGGCGAAATCACCACCTTGGCCATCATCCCCAATATGTTCCGCAAAACCACCGCCCTGCATAATGACAATCTCAAACTTCTGCATAAATTCTTTGCGGCGGTGATGACCGAGCCGATTCCCATGGCGATTTTGTGGGGCGAGCTTTCGCAGAGCAACGCCGCCAGTATTTTTGCCTATCATCCCAAATCCAAAATTGCCCAGACCACCTGGAAAATTGTCGAGTGCATTGTGGAAAGGGTGGAAAGCCATGTCTAACGCGGCGCGCAGACGCGGGGTCAAAATCAACGAAAAGCTGTTTGATGTCAACGCGGCGGCCAGCGAAGGCTTTGGGCATGACATGGGGCTGTCCGGCGCGCATATTCCAACCAAGCAGATTATCAAAGCCAAACCGATTGATATCTTCAGCATTCAGCCCAGCTTGATGCAGCCGCGGCGGGTCATCCCCTCCACATATCGACATGGCGCTATCATCGAGCAAATTGAACGCTGGCTGGAAGATGTCGAGCAGCTGACCGGGCGATCCTTGCCGATTCGACAGTTGATTATGGGCGAAATGGAACTGCGGACGACAGCGGATGACGACCTTCACGCTTATGTGGATGCGGCCCCAGAGGAAATTCCCCTGCTGCGTTTGGCGGCCTTGGCGGCGAGCATTCATCAGGACGGCTTGACCAATCCGATTACCGTGGTGAAGTCGGGCGATGACTATGTGATTGAAACCGGCGAGCGGCGCTGGGTGGCTTATCATCTGCTGAATGCGTATATCGAGGGCGGCGATTATAAAGCGATTCCAGCGCGGCGGATGGCCGAGTTGAATCTGTGGCGTCAGGCGACCGAAAACACAGCCCGCGACGCGTTGAATGCCATTGCCCGCGCCCGACAAATCGCCCTGCTGCTGATGGATATGCACGGCTGGGAGCATTTTGCGCCCATTGAATCGTTCCCCCATGAACAGGACTTTTACGCCCAGGTGGCCGATGCCCATACCTGGCGAATTCCATACGGCAAATCAGATCAGCTGTGTTTGGCCTGCGGTTTTGAAAACGCCTCGCGCATCCGCCAGTATCGGGCTTTATTAAAACTGACGCGCGAGCAGTGGACGCGGGCTGATGATAATGATATTCCCGAATTTGAACTGCGAAAATGGATGAAGCTGAAAAGCGTTACGGCAGTAACGGATTCTAAAAACAAGCGAAAACCGTCGCGCATTCCAGCGGCATTGCAGCGATTTGACAGGCATATCACCAAAGCGCAGTTTGAGCGGATGACAGCCAGCGAACAGCTTCAGACCATCCATTGGATGCAGGCGCAGCTGGAGCGAATGGAAAGGTGGCGCGGCGCAAAAACGCGGTGATCAGGCGCAGGTCGGAACGTCGCCATCCCAGCGATGAGTCGGCTCCCGTTCATGTTGAACCGCCAGACGCCGACGGACGTCATGCCATGCTGACCGCCAGTCATCATAATTCTGCATCTGCGCCGGGTTCTTGCGGCTGCGGACGGCCAGGCTTGGAAATTCATCGCGTCCAGTTGGCGCGCCAATCGGCTGATAGCGCAGGTCAAAACTCCAGCGAATGGTGTCACTGCGGTTGGGCAAAGAGGCGTGCTGGGTGAGACGGTGCATGAAGAGCGCATCGCCGGCGCGGACGGGGACAGGGAGCGGTTCGCCGGCAAGCAGCTGCCGCGGAATGGTCACTTCCGCTTCGGGACAGTGCAGGGTGATGCCATGCCGATGGCTGTAGGGGACGACCTGCAAACAGCCGTTGTCGACAGTGGCGTCGGTGATGGCAATCCATACCGTCAGAATTTCGGTGTCATCGGCGTTGGCGCGCGTCACCCCTTGATCCTGATGCCAGGTGGTCGCGTGAATCAGGCCATTGGGATGCGCGGCGACTTTGCGCTCGGCTGGTTTGATGCGGACGTGCTGGATGGGACTGGCCAGAATCTCGCCGCCGATGACTTCCTCGACCTTGTCCAGCATCGCTTCATGCCGCAGCAGATTAAAGACAGCGCGGCTAAGATGAATAGGGGTATCAGCGGCAATATGGTCTTTGGGCAGGGCAATGTCAAAATGCCCGTAAAGATTTTCGGTTGATTCACTAAGGATCGCGGTCAGACGGTCTTCAAATGGAAGATGCTCAAAGGCCGACGAAAGACGGCCTTCCGCGTGCCATTGCGCCGCCAAACGATCCAACAGCCGCGAATAATCATCGACAATTTCGTCAATGCTGTCCTTGTCGAGCAGCCCTTCGACGACGGCGTACCCGCGTGTTTCGATTTCCTGTTTCAGCGCGGCAGTCATATCAGTCCCTCCTTTGCAGTCCCCGACAAGTGTATCACAATAAATCATTTTGGGCTAAAGCGCATCCCCGACGCGGCGATTCCACAGGGCTTGCAGGATAAAGACCAAGGCAAACAGGGCGCTCAAAGTCAGCACAATGCAGGCGCCAGAGGGAATATCTAAATAATAGGAAATATAAAAGCCGAGGATGCCGCTGATGATGCCAATGAGACTGGCGATGACGATCATTTGATGCAGACGCTTGACCAGCAGACGGGCGGTGGCGGCCGGCGTAATCAGCAAGGCCAGCATCAGCGAAATGCCGACGGCCTGCAAACTGGCGACAATGGTCACCGCGATGAGGATGAGCAGCATCACGCGCAGAGTCTCCACCGGCAGACGCAGGCTGTGCGCCAGACTCAAATCAAAGCTGATGATGAGCAGTTCCTTGTAAAATAAGGCGATGATGACCAGCACGGCCGCGCCCATCGCCGCCATTAGCGTCAGATCGTTTGGGCTGATGCCGTTGATGCTGCCGAAGAGGATGTGCGTCAGGTCGACGGCGTAGCTGGATTGGGTGCTGACAATGGCGATGCCGAGCGCGAACATGGTCACAAAGACAATGGCGACCGCGCTGTCCTCTTTGAGGCGATGACTGCGGGTCAGCCAGGCGATGACCAGCGTCGAGACAATCCCCGC
This sequence comes from Phototrophicaceae bacterium, assembly GCA_965243795.1. Taxonomy (GTDB): domain Bacteria; phylum Chloroflexota; class Anaerolineae; order Aggregatilineales; family Phototrophicaceae; genus UBA6055. The sequence continues at coordinate 792,970 of OZ251576.1, forward strand.
GACCAGGCCGCCGACAAAGAGATGACTGCCGACGCTGCCGGTGGCCGCATAGGACAAGGCGACGCCAGGCAGAACGGTATGAGTCAAGGCATCGCCAAAGAAGGCCATGCCGCGCACCACCACAAAACAGCCGACCACAGCGTTGAGTCCGCCGATCAGAATCAGCGCCAGCAGCCCCCGTTGAATGAAAGCATACTGAAGCGGCTCGGTCAAAAGGCCGATGACGTCCATATTCACCTCGCGCGGTCAGGTTTGCGGCGCCAGCGCATCTGCTGGACGGTCAAAAGCCAGCATCGTCCCTTGATTCAGGGTGAGGACTTTGTCGAAGCGCAAATCGGCTTTTTCCATGTGATGAGTCGACAGCAAAATAGTCATGCCCGACCGCGTGAGGATGTCCAGGGTTTCGATGACTTCGCGTTCAGAGGCCTGGTCGAGTCCAGTAAAAGGCTCATCCAGCAGCAGAACAGGATTTTCCTGGGCCAAGGCGCGGGCGATGAAAACCCGATGACGCTGGCCCTCGCTAAGTTCGCTGATTTGACGGCCGGCAAAATCGCGCAGACTAAGCCGCTCAAGGATGGCCTTCACAGCCGCGCGGTCTTTCTTGCCGGGCAGCCGAAACCAGCCGATATGCCGACTGCGCCCCATCATAACGACATCAAAAACAGAGGCCGGAAATGACCAGTCGATGGTGTTTCGCTGCGGCACATAGCCGATATGACCGTGGCGGCTGTGGCAGTCCTCGCCATAAATAGAGATATGCCCGGCGCTTATCGGCAGCAGGCCGACAATGGCTTTGAACAGAGTGCTTTTGCCGGCGCCGTTGGGGCCAATCACAGCCACCCGTTCGCCGCCGACAACGCTGAAGCTGATGTTGATGATGGCCGGCCCTTCGCCTGGATAGCCGCTGGCCAAATTCTGCACAGCGAGGGCCGGCTGATCAAGGTCGATGCGGCTGTGCTTAAAGAGTGACAACCCGAATCGAGCCATGTTTTCTCCGTTTAGTCAGTGTCTTGCAGCGCGCCAATGACAGCCCCCAGATTGTAGCGCATATAATCCAGGTACGTAGCGGCCGGGCCGTCGCCATCGCTAAGTGTTCCGCTGTAAAGGGTGATAAGCGCGGCGCCAGTTTCGCCGGCGATCATCTCCATAACGTCTTCGTTGGCGGTGGTTTCGCCAAAGATAGCTGGGATGCCGTCGGTCTGGATGAGGTCAATCAGTTCGGCGACGCGGCGGGCGCTGGGTTCGGACAAGGTTGAGACGGAACCGCCGACTGTGCCGATGATGTCAAAATCGTAGCGGGCGGCCAGATAGCCTAATGAATCGTGGCTGGTGATGAGGACTCGTTTTGACTGTGGCAGATCCTCCAGCGCCGGCTCGATAAAATCATGGCTCAAGTCATGCAGCTGGTTCAGATAAGCGGCGGCGTTGGCGCGGTAAGCCTCGGCATTGGCGGGATCAGCTTCGGCAAGGCTGTCGCGGATCATCAGCGTCCAGTGCATGACATTGCGCGGATTCATCCAAACATGGGGGTCGCAAACGCCGTGGCTGTGCGCGTGTTCATCTTCTTCATCATGCTCGTCGTCTTCATCATCTTCGCTATGCCCGCCGCCGCAGTCGATCTGCTCCAGCCGACCCAACGCGTCCATATCGTCATGTGAATGATCATCATCTGAAAACGCAGCCAGTTCGCTGTCGTGATCGTCACAGTGACCGCTGGCTTCCATCTCGTCGTGTTCGTCATCATGATCATCGGCTTCGTCGTGTTCGTCGTCATGCTCATCAGCTTCATCGTGTTCATCGTCTTCATCATGATCATCGGCTTCATCGTGGTCGTCGTGTTCGCCTTCTTCATCGTGATCATCAGCTTCGTCGTGTTCGCCTTCTTCATCATGTTCGTCGCCATGCTCATCATGTTCATCGTGTTCATCATGCGCCGCCGACCCCGAAGCGATGATTTCGACGCAGGCCGAGACCTCAATGATGCGGCCGTCTCCGGCGGCGTTTTCGACGTCTTCCAGCAGGCTCTCTTCAAAACGGGCGCCATTGACAAAAACAAGGTCGGCTTCGGCAACAGCAGTCAAGTCTCTGGGGCTGGGCTGGAAACTGTGCGGGTCAGCGCCGATTGGCATAAGCAGGGTCAAATCAGCTTGATCGCCAGCGACATGGCGGACGACATCAGACAAGATGCTGTGTGACGCCACCAGCTGAAGGCGGTCATCCTGCGCCGACAAGGACGTAGATGATACGATGACAGCGATCATCAGGAAAGGAAAAAAGATGCGGGAAAACATGGAAACCTCCGTCTGTTATTGATACTACGTCTCATTATAGTCGGACGTGCGCGGCTGTCAATAGCCATTTTGCGGACTTTTCAGATGGGGCGCCGGCGGCTAGACTGGACGTTATGATAAAACTCAAAGGCTGGCGGCGTCTCTGGCCCTGGCTGGCGGTCATCGCCCTGACCTCATGCGCGTTGATTCTGACTGTGGCCTTGCTGTTGGCCTCATTCTTGGGCCCCAATCAAAGCCCCGGCCGCATCCCCCAAAGCATCATCCCCGAAACGTCTCGCCAGGTCGCGGTAACGATAAACGGCCGTCAGCGGCTATGGGAAACGTCCCTCGACAACCCTCTGGAAATTCTGCAAAGCGCGCAGGTTGAGCTTGACAGCGGCGACAGAATTTGGGTTAATGGCGCATTGGCCAACGCGGCGTCTCTGGCCGAATGGACGGTGCCGGCGCGGCATATTGAAATCCGAAAAGCCGTCAAACTGACGATTGTCGATTCTGGCCAGCCGTCCACTCTGGTCACAGCGGCCAAGACCGTTGGCGATGCGCTGTCGGAAGCCGGCCTCAAGCTGCATTCGGCCGATAAAGTCGCGCCGCCGCGCGCGACCTCCATCGAAGGCGAGATGACCATTAACATTGACCGCGCAAAAGTGGCCGCGCTGTATGTGGATGGCGTGCAGATCGAAGTTCGCACCAATGCCGAAACTGTGGCGGATGTCCTGGCGGAACTGGATTCGCCGCTGTTTGGACTGGATTATGTGAACCCGCCGGCCGAAACCGCCGTCAGCGAAAAGATGACGATTGAGATTGTGCGCGTCACAGAAGAGATAATAGCGCAGACCGAGACCATCCCCTATCAAGCGCGCTATCAGCCCGATGAAAATTTGAATCTCGATGACAAAGCCGTCGTTCAGGCCGGGCAGAATGGCCGCCGCGAAATACGAAGTCGGATTCGCTATGAAAATGGCATCGAAGTCAGCCGCGCGCCCGCCGAAACAGTGATAATCGAATCGCCCGTGGATCAGGTGACCGCCTATGGGACGAACATCGCGCTGAAGACGATTGATACGCCAGCCGGCCCGCGTCAATACTGGCGCAAACTGCGGATGTATGCCACCAGCTATCACCCGGCGGCGCTGGGCGGCGACAGCGTCACGGCGATTGGAGCGACGCTCAAAAAGGGCATCGTGGCCGCCGACCCCGACATCATCCCCTATCGAACCGATCTGTATGTGCCGCGCTATGGGCTGGGCTGGATGGCGGACACTGGCGGGCCGCGCTCCTCGCCCTATTGGATTGACCTCGGCTACAGCGATGAGGATTGGGTGTCATGGTCGGGTTATGTGGACGTCTATTTGCTGACGCCAGCCCCGGCGAATATCAACTATCAGCTGCCGGCCTGGAGGCCTCTGCGGAATCGGCCGGATAACTGAAAATCTACTCATCCTGCGAATTGACAAAGGCTTCGGTTTGAATCTCAAGCGGGATATAAGGCCCTGTCCACCAGTCGGGGAAAGGCGCGGGGTCATGGCCCAGATAATTATCGAGGATGCGGCGGATGATGGGGGCGACGACTTCCGAGCCTTCGCGCGAGTTGGCCATCACGCCCGCTAAGGCGATCTGCGGATCTTCCGCTGGATGATAAGCGACGAACCAGGCATTGGGAAACAGGGCGGTTTGGGCGGTGCCAGTCTTGCCGCAGAGCGTATAGGGCGCCCCATCAAAGACAAACCAGGCCGTCCCCAGTTCAGTATCGGCAATGACATCGCACATCCCCTGCCGCACAATATCAAGCGCCTGCGGATCCAATTCCAGATTTTGCAGCAGAGTCGGCGGGCGGGCGGATTCCGCGCCGATGTGGCTGACCGCGTAAGGCTGATAGAGTCGGCCGCCGTTGGCGATCAGGGCCGTCGCCTGGGCCATTTGCAACGCGGTGACGGTGACATTGCCCTGTCCGATGGCGTTGTTGAGGGCCGCCGTGATGTCCGTCGTATTGGCCAGACTGCCGGCGGCCTCCAGTTCCAATAGCTCCGCGCCCAGGCCAGTCGGCCGACCAAAACCGAGAAGACCAGCGTAATGGGCCTGCAAATCGTTATCGCGCTGGAACATAAGCGCGCCGATCTCCCAAAAGAAGGGGTTGCAGGACGAAGCCAAGGCCTGCCGCATACTGATTTGGCCGGCCGCCGCAAGATCATTGAGGATGCGCCAGTCATAGCGAACAGGCAGCGCGTCCCTAAAACGCTCTTGTCCGCGCCATTCAAGCTGACAGTTAAAGATTTGGTCGGCAGTCCAAATGCCTTCAGCCGCCGCCGCCAGCAGAGTAGCGATTTTGTAGACCGAGCCGGGCGTGTACTGTACGGCCAATGCCTTGTTTTGCAGAGGCGAGCGCGGGTCGCGGTTGATGCGCTGGAAGACGCTGCCGACGTTGTAATAGGTGTCAGGATTGAAGATGTGCGGATCAAAGGCTGGATAACTGGCCAGGGCCAGAATGCGGCCGCTGTTGACGTCTATGGCGACAATGGCGCCGCCCAGCGCGACTCCGCCCCAGTTGGGCAAGGCATAGTTGACAGCATCGGCCAAAGCCTGCGCGGTGATTTCCTGCAAATCGCGGTCAATGGTCAGGGTGACCGACTGCGGCGCTTCGCCACTGACGCTGGCCAATTCGCGGATGACGGTTCCGCCAGATTCGGTAATCCGCAGAAAACGCTGCGGCCGGCCAGCCAAGGCCGTCTCATAGACGTTTTCGATGCCGGCCAGGCCAACAATATCGGTTTCGCTGTAGCCGCGCGCCTCCCAAAGCTCAATTTGATCGCTGGGGACATGCCCGATATAGCCGACCAGATGAGGGGCGATGCCATGCCCATAATAACTGCGAGTGCTGTATTGCAGGACTTTGCTAAAGGCGGTGTCGTCGCTAAGGATGGCGCAGTCCAGTTCCAGCGATTCGCGGAATTGGAGGTAGCGCTGCGGGTCGATTTCGGCAATATGAAAGCGGGTTTCGGGCAGATAGCTGGCGAAGATGGCGCGCAGGGTGTTGACTTGCTGACGCGTGACGGCGGCGAGGGTGGCCAAACAGTCGTCGACGCTGGCGATGTCCTGCTGAACGATGTACAGGCTGGCTGTTGAACCGCCCTCTTCGGCCAGCGGCCGGCCATCGCGGTCATAGATGTTGGCGCGGGTCGGGAAATCACCGATGATTCGCAGACGGGCCTGCGATGACAGCCCATCGAAAATATCCATGGGCGACCAGGCGATTTTCCAGCCGCCCTCCTGAATCATCCGCAGAGTTCGGCCGGTGTCTTCAATGCGGTCAAAGTCCGATTCGATGACAGCATCATACGCGAGTATAGCGGTCGCGCCTTGAAATTCGACTTGGCTGACCGTGTGGCTGACGCCGCCAAATCGAATGATATTATGGACGGCGGCATAGCGATTTTCGAAGGTCTGTCTGGGATAAAGTTCGCGGCTGCGGCTGGCGGTCAGGCGGTGCATCGTCTCATAGTCTTCGCGGTCCCAGGCATCGACGAACTCGCGCAGGACATCGGCTGGTTCGGCGCTGGTGATTTGAGTGGCGGCCGGCGGCCCGTTCGGCGGCTGGGCGGCATTCTGATTGAAAAACGTCCCATCGCAGGCGGCGAGGGCAATGAGACACAGCAGGCATAAAAAGGGCAAAGATATTTTGTTCACGGGCTTTTGTTCATTGAGACGGATTCAGAAAAACTTTACCACAGAGGCGGGGAGGATGCAGAGGGTGAAAGCGCATCTTGACGGCATTGAACACCTGTGCTAATTTTACTTATATTCAATAGATGAGGATGCGCGGATATGGCGGCTGAAAATCAAATACTGCTTTATCAAACCGAAGATGGCGAAACGCGCCTGGAAGTGCTGCACGAAGACGAAACTGTGTGGCTTAGTCAGCGCGATATGGCGCGGCTGTTTCAAGTGACAGTGCCAACGATTAACGCGCACATCAAAAACATTTATGCGACAGGAGAATTGCAGCAGGATTCAACTCGGAAGCATTTCGTCCGAGTTCAGCATGAGGGAAAACGCAGCGTATCGCGGGGAGTCGCGCATTACAGCCTTGATATGATTATTTCGGTCGGTTACCGCGTCAGAGCTAAAACAGGGGTGCAATTCCGTAAATGGGCGACACAGAAGTTAAAAGAAATTTTCGTCAAATCTCTTACAATTCGCGATGCCCATAAGATGCTGTCCACAATATCGGCAGCAGCGACTCATAGTAAGGCATTAAGCATGGAACTTCCAATAAAAATGGATGTTGATGATTATGAGAATTTGCCCAAATTGCAAGCGCCTTATGGTTATGTTTATATTATTCAGGATATTGAAGTGTCCGGTAGATACAAAATAGGTCACACCACGAATCCAAAACGCAGGATGCTAAACTTTGGAGTGCGGCTTCCATTTGCGATTAAATTAGTTCATATTATTTTAACAGATGATGCGGCGAGGCTGGAGCATTGCCTGCATCAACGATTTTCAGATTGCCGCAGGGGTGGCGAATGGTTTGAATTAAATGATGCGCAAGTCGCAGATTTGATGAGGCGCCAATTTCATATTGCTGAAAAGATGCCTCTGCATCAATAAGCGCCGCTGCGGAAGACGACCCGCGGAATAGTCATCATCAGGATGCGGACGTCCAGCGTGATCGACCAGTTTTCGATGTAATAAATGTCCATCAAACACATTTCATCAAAGGGGATATGACTGCGGCCGCTCACCTGCCACAGGCCAGTCATGCCAGGCGTGGTTTGCAGACGGCGCATCTGCCAGGCCTCATAAAGCTCGACTTCATCGGGCGTCGGCGGGCGCGGGCCAACAAGGCTCATCTGTCCGCGCAGGACATTGACCAGATTGGGCAGTTCATCAAGGCTGGTGCGGCGCAGAAATTTGCCAAGGCCGGTGATGCGCGGATCATCGACGAACTTGGGATGACGCGGATCCTCGCCAGAGGCCTCCAGCAGTTCAGCGTACATCCGTTCGGCATCGGGAATCATGCTGCGGAACTTGAGCATCTCGAACTTGTGGCCGCCCTTGCCGACCCGCGCCTGCCGAAACAGGATCGGGCCTTCGCCTTCCAGCTTGAGCGCCAGGATGACCAGCAGGCAAATCGGCGCCCACAGCGGAAAGCCAAGCAGCGCTAAAGCCACGTCCACGGCGCGCTTGAGCAGGCGGTCGGCGTTGCTGAAAGGATCATGCGCGCCAAAGCCCAGCAGTGGAATCCCATCCAAATTCTCGACCTGCACCTGACGCATATTCAGCTGCATGACGTCCGGCACAATCCGCAAGTCAGTGCCAGTCGCGCGGCAAATATCGGCCAACTGCTGAATGCGGTCATAATGTTTCCAGCGGAAGGTGAGGATGACGGTGTCGACCGCCTGTGACCTAATCACTGACATCAGCCGCGATGTATCGCCCAAGGCCGTCACGCGCCCCAGACTGACATTGCCCTTGTCCGGCTGATCATCGAGAAAACCGACCGGCTTGTAGCCCAACTCCGGCCGCGCCAGCATGATGCCCAGCACCGCCTGGCCGACGTCGCCCATGCCAACAATCAGTGCCCGCCGAATCCCGATGCCGCGCTGACGAAGCCAGGCCAATGCCCAGCGGCGGATCAAGCGGGACAGCGCGCCAAACGAAAAGGTCAGCGCGGCCACATAGATAAGCATCAAACGGCTGGTCACCCAAGGCTGCAAGATGAAGAACATCGCCAGCACGATGACAATCGAGACGGTGACGCTGCTGCCAATCAGATACACCTCTTCCATCCAGGCGCGGCCGACGATGTTGCGATACAGGCCATTGCGCTGATAATTCAGCCAGATGAGGATGGCGTAAACCGCGGCAAAAGAGATATAGGGGTCAAAAGCGCGCGGATGCCGTCCAGGATCCAGCACCGGGCGGATGATTTGCAGTTCATAGCGCAGCAGATACGCCAGGCCAAAAAGCGCGAATGCCGCGATGATGTCAATGAGGGGAAACAGCCAGCGCGGCTCAATGGTAGGGCGTTCGGACAATGCTTGATTGGCGTTCATCACATTTTAACTAGGTGCTAGTACCCGTTAATCTTCGTCGAATAGAAGGCTCTCTATGTCGTCTAATTGCTTGCGCTCTTTTTCTTGCCTAACGCGTTGCGCTTCTTCCTCTTTCGCCTTCTGCCGTGCCCTTTTATTGATGAGCTTTCGATATTCGGAATTGGTATCGGCAACATCCGTTTCCAGCTTGTCTTTCAGCTTTTTGTCCCATTTGCGCTGTGTTTTCATCACAATATGAGTTCCAGAAAGTTTCACCACATCGCCAAGAGTGTAGCTTCGGCTGGATATATGATCAAAGATCTGCTCCCAGTCGTTGTCTGGCGTAGAGGAAAGTTTCAAGTAGATCCAGCTGGAGCTATCGACGATTTTGGAATACTCCTTATTTATGCCGGTGATGCGAATGTCTTCAAACTCGGTCATCATAACCTCCTATCATTTCACATATCCGCCACAGCTTGGCGGTAGCTGGCGAGCGTCAGTTCAGCGGTGCGCTGCCAGGTGAATTGTTTGGCGCGTTCTAATCCCCGTTCGCGGGCCGCTTGACGCCAGCCGCGGTTGGCCGCAAGCTCCTGAAGCGCGTCGGCCCAGACGTCGATGTCATCAGGCGGCAGAGTCAGGCCGGCATCGCCGACGACTTCGGGCAGCGACGACGCATTGGATGTTAATACCGGCGTTCCGCAGGCCATCGCTTCCAGCGCCGGCAGACCAAAGCCCTCAAACAGCGACGGATACAGAAAGGCTTCCGCGCTATTATACCAGAACGGCAGGTCAGTGACAGGGACGAATCCAATGTGGCGGACGCAGCTGCCCAGGCCATGATGCTCAATGGCGGCGAAAATATCATCGGCCATCCAGCCTTTGCCGCCGCCGAGGATCAGGGGCAGACGGGCCGATGACGGCAAACGCGCATAGGCTTGCAGCAGCATAAGCAGGTTTTTGCGCGGTTCCAAGGTGCCGACAAAGAGCCAAAAACGCGGCGGCAGGCCCTGTCGGCGGCGAAAGGCCTCAATGTCGTCGGACGACAACGGCCGAAAGGTTTGCCGATCATAGCCGAGTGGAGTGACGTCGATTTTGTCGGCGGGGACATCAAGCAGGCTTTGCAGATCGGCGGCCGTGCTTTGACTGATGGCCAGCACTCGTCGGGCGCGGCGGCAGGTCAAGGCGGTCAGCAGGCGCAGGTACAGACGGCGGGCGCGGGGCAGTCGATGGGGATAGCGCATAAAGCTAAGATCGTAGACGGTGACGACCATCGGCGCGGTCAGCCACAGCGGCGCGGCGAAGGCCAAAGCATGATAAAGATCAAACTGCTTTAGCTGGGCGGCCTGGAAGGTCTGCTCCCACAGGATGCGGCGAACAGGAGATTGCGTGTCAAAGCGGGCGCGGCGCATCGTGACGCCAGTGAAGACGGCCGAATTGGCGCCGCCGACCATCGCCCGAAAACGCCAGTCAGCAGGGGCAAGCGACGGCAGATGCCGCAGCAGATTGTAAATATAGCCGTGGATGCCGGCCGAGCGATAGCTGGCCTGGCGCGAAAGCAAATGCGCGTTCAGCCCGATTTCCATAGACCGAATTATAGCACAGTTCATACCCGGCACGGCCTAGGGAATGGTAAAAAAGCTGGTTATAGGACGTTCTCAATCCTTAACGGCAAAACGGCGCGGCGCATTTTCTGATCGTTTTTCTCTGCGTCCTCTGTGTCCTCTGTGGTAAAAGCCCTTGCCGCGGTTCATGGCGAGCGAATATCCTCTATTTTGACCACTCCCCGGCCTACTCGACACCTAAGCCTGGATTTGCTACAGTAAAATGAGAATGGGCTGGAAGGGAGGGCGCGAATGCGGCAAATGTCACTGCCGCTGCTGGCGAAAAAAGAAGCTGAAAACGTCTACCGCGTCATCGACAATCCCAAGCTGTCGTTTAAGGGTGAACGGCTTCGCAGAGGACGGCACATGCTGCATCCCTATCCCGCCATGCTTCACCCGATGCTGGTCGACTGCCTGATTGACCAATACACCAAAGACAATGATGTCATCTTCGATCCATTTTGCGGCAGTGGCGTAACGCTTCTGCAATCGGCGCTCAAAGGCCATCAGGCCATCGGCTTTGACATTAACCCCTTGGCGCTGACGATAGCCAGAGCGAAAACGGCGCATTACGACAAAGAATCGCTGTGGCTTGAATACAAGGACATCGAGGCGAAAATTGAGGCAAAGCAGGATGATGAAAATGACATAGACGTCCCGACGATAAAGAACATGGCCTATTGGTACAGGGACGATGTGATACGCGATCTGGGGCGAATAAGATACATCCTCAAAAATGAAAATTATGGGTATATCGACTTTTTCCTGGCGCTGTTTGCCTTCATCGGCCGCGGCCAATCACTGACCCGTCAAGGCGAATTCAAAAGATACCGCCTGAAGCCGGCCGATATCGACAAAAGGCGGAACACGGTATTTGCCGCGTTTCTGTCCCATGCCCGCGCCATGATCGATGTCTTTGCGAACGAGCCAGCCCCCACAGCGGACAGTCAGCCTATGCGCGCCAATGCCGAAGACGCCTTTCCCGAAGGCCTTGAATATGACGCCGTGATAAGCTCGCCGCCCTATGGTGACAGTCGGACAACCGTCGCCTATGGACAGTTTTCCAGCTTTGGACTTGATTGGATAAATGGTCTAGGGGAAGTGCGAAAAGCGGCAAATATAGACAGCGCCGGTCTCGGCCGACAGAGCGAACTGGATACGGCCTTGCAGGACTTCGGCATCCTTTCCGAACTGATTGAGAGCATAAGCCGCATCGACAGCAAACGAGCGCAAGAGGTTCTGCATTTCTTTAATGGCTATTATAAAGCCTTGCGGAATACCGTCGGGCATCTTAGAAAGGGCGGAGCGATCTGCCTGGTGGTTGGCAATCGGCGAGTAAAGGGCATCCAGGTGCCATTAGACCAAATCACCGCCGCCTTCCTCGACAGTATGGGGATGACCTTCAATACCATCTTGGCCCGAACGATCCACAATAAAGTTATGCCCTCCAGAAATTCGCCAATCAACGTTCGCGGCGTAACATCGGCAACCATATCCAAAGAGTTCATTGTGATTTTTAATAAAGCGCGCGCCTAAATCTTTGAATGAGCTTTATTCAAGAAGAGAAGAAATGGAAAAAACGATAGTTGTCGCCAGTTTCTATAAATTCGTAGACTTGCCGGACTATGCCGCGTTGCAAAAGCCCTTGCTGGATGTCTGCCGCGCGGCCGGCCTGCGGGGGACGATCTTGCTGGCCAAAGAGGGCATCAACGCCATGTTGGCCGGCACGCGCGACGGCATGGACAAAACGCTGAAATTTTTGCGCGCCGACCCGCCTTTTGCCGATCTTGACGTCAAAGAATCCTGGCATGACGAAATCCCCTTTCGGCGGCTGAAGGTGCGGCTGAAAGCGGAGATCGCCGCGCTGAAAATGGCTGACGTCAACCCCAGCGCGCAGGTGGGAATCTACGTCGAGGCGGAAGAATGGAATCGGCTGATTGGACAGGATGACGTCATTCTGATCGACGCCCGCAACGAGTATGAAGTGCGGATGGGCAGCTTCAGACAGGCGCGCAACCCCAAAACCCAAGCCTTCCATGAACTGCCGCGCTACATTGCCGAGCAGCTGGATCCGAGCCGCGACAAGCGCATCGCCATGTTCTGCACCGGCGGCATTCGCTGCGAAAAAGCGACGTCCTATATGCTTCAGCAGGGCTTTGAAGAGGTCTATCATCTCAAGGGCGGCATCCTGCGCTATTTGGAGCGGATCGACCCAGCCGATTCACAGTGGCAAGGCGAGTGCTTTGTCTTTGATGAGCGGGTCGCGCTGAATCACCATCTGCAAAAAGGCGCCGTCAGGATTTGCGATGAGTGCGAAACGGCCATCAGCGGCGATGCGGCCTGTCCAGCTTGCGGCGCGGCGAATCTCCCCTAAGCCAATTTCATAATCGCGCCTCTCCATTTCGGCCAGGCTGCCGTATAATAAATGTTACAGTGAATCGGTTAAGGCCTAGTTGGGATGCGAATTGGAATCATATCGGATATTCACGCGGACTATGATGCGCTGAAGGATGTACTCTGTCGGCTTGACCGACATCACCGCGTCGATCAGGTTTTATGCGCGGGCGATTTGGTGGGGCGCGGCCCCGAACCCGACCGCGTGGTAGAGTTGATCCGCGCCCGCAGTATCCCCGTGGCCCGCGGCAACCATGATGACTGCGTTGACGGCCTGCAGGACGAAAACACCCGTTATCTCAAAAGTCTGCCGCTGGATTGGCGGGGCAAGCTGGCCGGGCTGACGGTGTATATGTGCCACGGCAAACCCGGCAACAATATATGGGGCATGTACAAAGATCACCTGTCCAAGTCCTATCTTAAAATGGTGCTGCGGTCGCTCAAAGCCGATGTGCTGATCACCGGGCATACCCATACGCCGCTGCATTTAAGCACCAAGCAAGGCTGTCTGGTCAACCCTGGCTCGCTGTACACCTTCGAAAGCTCGCGGCCATCATCGCACAGCTACGGCATTCTGTCCCTGCCCGATTTGAGCTTTCGGGTTTATGACGCCAGCGCCGACTGCGGGGAAGCGCCGATTGAAATTCCCTGATGCGCGCCTTGAATGGATGATTTGCCGTATAATAAAAGAAACAGCAAGACAAAGGATAAAGCCATGAGTCTGATTGGGAATATCATCTGGCTGATTTTTGGCGGTTTTATCGCTGGAGTTGGCTATATCATTGGCGGTCTGCTCCTGTGTTTGACGATTATCGGCATTCCCTTTGGCATCAAGGCGATTGAGTTCGGCTTTATGGCGATGCTGCCCTTTGGCAAGGATGTCGTCAATGTATCGTCGGGCGACGGCTGTCTGTCGATGGTCTTTAACATCATCTGGCTGCTCCTCTTCGGCTGGGGGATCGCGCTGGCCCATGCCGTTTTTGGGCTGATTCTGGGGGTTACCATCATCGGCCTGCCCTTTGCCGTTCAGCATTTCAAGCTCATCCCAGTCGCGCTGCTCCCCTTTACCTACAAGCTGGCGAAAACGGCGCCAGACGTCTACCGCAAGCGCAAAATCTAACCCGCTCATTCCCTGGGAGTGATAAAAAATAAAGACATGCAAAATCAAAACTGCGACCTTTGAGTCACCCTTTGACGCCGCTTATGCGCTAAACTGTGGCCATGAATCAAATACGCTGTCAAACTGCCGCGCGGGAAATCGCCTTATGACCGAAAAAGTTTTCCTTGCGGACATAAAACGAACACAATACAGCTGTTTCCCTCTGCGCCTCTATGGTAAAAAAAGCAAATCCAAAAAGGCGAACATTGAGTCGCTCTTCCTGCCCGCAAACGCGGCCTAAAGAACCTGAACAGCATAGAGGCGAAAAGGTTTATGCGCGAAAAAGATTGTCTTTCGCGCGCAAAACGCGCATAAAACCAGCGGCAGAGCGTGGCGGATTATGGCGGGAAATGGCGGATTTTGTCGGATTATGTGGCGGAAAATGGCGGACTTTGTCGGATTTTGTCGAGCGAATGCCCTTTCTATAATGGCTTTTCTCTCTGCTCTCTGTGACCTCTGTGGTAAAACCTTCGTGGCGGAAAATGGCGGATTTTGTCGGACTATGTGGCGGAAAATGGCGGAAAATGGCGGATTTTGTCGGATTTTGTCGAGCGAATGCCCCTCTATAATGGCTTTTCTCTCTGCTCTCTGTGACCTCTGTGGTAAAACCTTCGTGGCGGAAAATGGCGGAAAATGGCGGACTTTGTCGGGATTGTGGCGGAAAATGGCGGATTTTGTCGGGATTTTGTCGAGTGAATGCCCCTCTATAATGGCTTTTCTCCCTGCCCTCTGTGACCTCTGTGGTAAAATCTTCGTGGCGGAAAATGGCGGACTTTGTCGGGATTTTGTCGAGTGAATGCCTCCTCTATAACGGCTTTTCTCTCTGCCCTCTGTGCCCTCTGTGGTAAAACCTTCGTGGCGGAAAATGGCGGATTTTGTCGGACTTTGTCGAGCGAATGCCCCTCTATAATGGCTTTTCTCCCTGCCCTCTGTGACCTCTGTGGTAAAATCTTCGAGTCGGCAGTATGCGCGTTTTAATGCTTTCCAAAGCCTGCGTTGTCGGCATCTATCAGCGCAAACTCGAAGCCATTGCGCGGCAGGGCGCCGATTTGACCGTGCTGACGCCGCCCTCGTGGAAGGATGAACGCGGCGAACAAACCCTAGAGCGAAATCATGTTGAAGGCTATAGCCTGCGGGCGATTCCGATTCGTTTCAATGGCATTTACCACCTGCATTATTACCCCACGCTGGCGCGGGAACTGCGGCGGGCGCGGCCGGACATCGTGCATATCGACGAAGAGGCCTACAATCTGGCCACCTGGCAGGCGCTTTATCTGGCGCGGCGGGCCGGCGCGAAATCCCTGTTTTTTAGCTGGCAGAACATCCATCGCGCGTATCCGCCGCCCTTTCGCTGGGGTGAATCATGGGTCTTGCGGCAGGTCGATTATGCGCTGGCCGGGACGGATGAGGTGGCCAACGTCCTTCGCGCCAAAGGCTATCGCGGCCAGCTGGCGGTGATTCCACAATTCGGCACCGACCGCGGCCTGTTTCAGCCGGCCGATTCGCGCCCAGAACGTCCCTTCACGATTGGCTTTGTCGGGCGGATTGTGCCGCAAAAAGGGATTGATGTTCTGCTGACGGCGGCGGCGCGGCTTCACGGCCATTGGCGTCTGCGGCTGGTCGGCGGCGGCCAAACGCGGGACGTCATAGCGGCGCTGGCTGACAAACTGGGCATCCGCGGCCAAGTGACGTTTTTGGGACAGCTGCCATCGGCTTCCCTGCCGGCCGAATATCACCGCATGGACGCGCTGGTTTTGCCGTCGCTGACCGGCGCCAAATGGAAAGAGCAGTTCGGACGCGTGCTGGTCGAGGCGATGGCCAGCGAAGTGCCGGTGATTGGCAGTGACAGCGGCGCCATTCCGAGCGTGATTGGCGATGCCGGCCTGATTGTGCCAGAGGGGGATGTTGACCGCCTGGCGCAGGCCCTGCAAAGACTGATGAACCAGCCGCGGCTGTGCCAAGACCTGGCGCGGCGCGGCCGAAAGCGATTTCTGGCGCATTTCACGCATGAGCAGATCGCCAAAGCCACAGTCGAAGTCTATCAGACGATGCTGGCCGGTCAAGAATGATGGACAGGTGAAAACTGGCGCAGACGGCGGATAAAGTCGATGCTTTGCAGCTTGCTTTCCAGCAGATGCGAAATGTAGCCCAGCATGATTCGTTCCGCTTGGGCGTGCTGCTGCGGGCTGACGCGCAGGCTTTGCACCTGCTCATAATTATGGGCGTTTCGCAGCAGATGACGGAGCAGTTTTAAGGTGTGAAAATCCAGCGAGACCAGCGGCGATCCGATCTGGGCGGCGGCCGATTGACTGACGACTCCGCCCTCGTCGCTGCTAAAAAACTGATCTTCAGGGCGCAGCGTTTGACGCGTGGCCACGCATTCCATGAGTTCAGGCCGAAAGCCAGTCAAATCCAGCAGATGCAGTTCATAAAAGCGGGCGGCCAGGCGCGGGTCGACGTCCTCGGCAATGCGCTGTAAGCTGTGATGAAGCAGGGCAAAAAGCGCGGCCTGGGCGACGTCTTCGTCGGCGGTGAAGCGGTCGAGCAGTTCGGCGGCGTAATTGGCATAGGCGGCGCGTCTAAGATCATCGCGCAGGCCGAGATAAGGATCAATCAGTTCAGCCTGGACGAGAATGTCAAGCGTGCGTCCCTTGTGAATCAGGACGTCGCTGCGGGCAAAAAGCTCAATATGGCCGCCAACTTTGGATTTGGGCTTGCGGGCGCCTTTGGCAATCGCGCTGATTTTGCCGTAATCGGGCGTGAAGAGCTTGAGCAGACGATCAGATTCGCCAAAATCGCGGCGGCTTAAAACAATCGCCTGCGTGCGGAACTGACGGGCGGGCTTGGACATAAGGCGGCCTCGCGATGGCTTGACGATATGATTATACCGCAAGCGCGAAAGCGAGATGACTTTGCATTGCCTCCAAGGACGCCGGCCGTTATAGTTGCTGTCATTATGAACGAAAGGAACACAGCATGACCGAAAAAACCGAACATGACAAACCGCAGGAAAAAATCAAAGACGAGCCGCCAGTCATCACTTCGCACCATCTCAAGCTGAATGACGAAACGCTGTCCTACACAGCCGCCGCCGGCAAAATGCCGCTCAAAGATGAAAAAGACGAGATCGCCGCCCAGATTTTCTACATCGCCTATACCCTCGACGCCGATGATGACCGCAGTCAGCGTCCATTGATTTTTGTATTTAACGGCGGGCCAGGGTCAGCGTCCATCTGGCTGCACATGGGCGCCTTGGGGCCCAAGCGCGTCGACATGGGCGACGAAGGATTTATGCCGCCACCGCCTTATCGACTGCTGGACAATCCCCACACCTGGCTTGATTTGGGCGATTTGGTGTTCATCGACCCGATTGGCACCGGCTATTCGCGCGCCAGCGACCCCGCCGACAATCAAAAGTATTGGGGACTGGATGAAGACTTGGAGGCCGTTGGCGAATTTATCCGCCTCTACCTGTCGCGCAGTGAACGCTGGACGTCGCCGCTCTATTTGGCCGGCGAAAGCTATGGCACGACCCGCGCCGCCGGCCTGGCCGGCCATCTGATCGACCGCGGCATCGCCTTCAACGGCATTCTGCTGCTTTCGACCGTGATGAACTTCCAAACCCTGCGCTTCACCAAAGCCAACGATCTGCCCTACGCGCTTTATCTGCCCAGCTATTGCGCGGCGGCGCATTATCACGGCAGGCTGGATGATGACCTGCAAAGCCGCGATCTGCGCCAACTGCTGCATGAAGTCGCTGATTGGGCGGAGACGGACTATGCCGCGGCCTTGGCGCAGGGCGACCGACTGGACGATGAGGCGCGCGATGCGATTGCCGGGCGGCTGGCGCGTTACAGCGGCCTATCGAAACGCTTCATCCTCGGCGCCGACCTGCGGATTAACATTATGAGCTTTTGCAAGGAACTGCTTCGCGATGACAAACGGGCCGTCGGACGGCTGGATTCGCGCTTTGTCGGGATTATGGCCTCGGCCGAAGGCCAAACCTTTGACTTTGACCCCTCCATGCACGCCATTGTCCCGCCCTATAACGCGGCCTTCAACCAGTATGTCCGCCAGGAATTGGCTTATAAAACCGACCTCAACTATGAGATTTTGAGCTTCAAGGTCAATGAAAACTGGAAATATGCGGGCGGCCAATTCCCCGACACCAGCGAGAGCCTGCGGGCCGCCTTCGCCAAAAATCCCTATATGAAAGTGTTCGTGGCGCAAGGCTATTATGACCTGGCGACGCCCTTCCAAGCCGCCTATTATTCACTGGCGCACATGGGACTGGACGAAAGCCTGCGCGGCAATATCGCCATTGCCGAATACGAAGCCGGCCACATGATGTATCTGCACAGGCCCTCACTGGCGAAACTCAAAGCCGATGCCGCCGCCTTTATGGCATCCGATCCAGAACCTCTTGAATCTGCTGAAGATGATTGAGGCCATGCTGGGCATAAACGCGCGCCAAATCTTCCAGCGACGCCGGCGGCCGGCCGGTTTCTGGAGCAAAGCTGCCGGCCCGGCCCCACTCGTCATCGCTCAAATTCTCCAGCAGGACAACCCAGCGGGCGTGCAGACCTTCCAGGATGTTCAGCGAATGCGCCGCGTCAGCGTCTTTGGCGTCAGGATAGTTGGCAATGGCGTCGACGTCGTAAGACGTGAACTGAAACTGCGGGCTGGTCAGGATGAGCTTGAAGCGGCGGATGCAGACCATGTGCGTGTCGGCCAGGTGATGGATGTTCTGGGCAATCGTCCATTCGCCGGCGTGATAAGGCGCGGTCAGCTGCTCGGCGGACAGTCCACTGATTTTCTCCCGCAGCTGGCTTGGCAGATCGCGGATGGCTTCAATGCAGTCGGCGCGTGTGTTCATCATCATCCTCTCTTTCGTGAAAATCGCATCAGATGAACGCAGTATAGCACATGATGGCAGGGATGAATTTGCAAAATTTTGCGGCCTGCGTTAAAAAGGGGACATCGGATGAATAACTGGAAAAAGCCGATTCGATGAGGACAGCTTTTTGATGACTTCTTTTGATATTGTAGGCCTTGGCGTCTGTACGGTGGATCACTTGGTGCGGGTGCCGCGCATGCCGCGCGACAATGAAACGATGCCGGCGGTGAATTATCTGCGGCAGTCGGGCGGCTTGGCCTCATCAGCGCTGGCCGCCGCCGCGAGACTGGGCGCGCGAACGAAAATCATCGGCCGCATCGGCGACGACGAAGCCGGCCAGCATATTCGCCGCGAACTGGATGATGAAGGGGTCGACACAGCGCAACTGTTGGTCGAGTCCGGCAGTGATTCGCATATTGCGGTGATTTTGGTCAACGCGCAGACCGGCGAACGCAGCATTATCACGCGCCCTCCCACCGGCAGCCCAATTAGTCCGCATGACCTGAAGCGCGCCGACATCGCGCAGGCCAAAGTCCTGTTCGTCGATGACGTCACCCCAGCCGCGCTGCAGGCCGCCGCTTGGGCCCAGGAAGCCGGGATGTGGGTGGTGATGGACCCAGGCTGCCCCTATGAAATCGCCCGCGAGATTCTGCCCTATGTCGATGCGCCGATTGTGTCAGAGCATTGGGCCGCCGACTGGATGCCGAATCAGCCGCCCGAAACTGTGGTCGAAACGCTGTACAGCGAAGGCGCCAAAATCGCCATTGTGACCCTGGGCGAGCGCGGCTGCGTGGTGCGTTCAGATGAGGGCCTGCAGGCCTTCCCAGCGTATCCAGTCGAGGTAGTCGATACGACCGGCGCCGGCGATGCCTATCATGGCGCGTTTATGTACGCGCTGCTGCAAGACTGGGATTGGGAAAGGCGGGTGCGCTTTGCCGCGGCCGTGGGATCGCTGAACTGCCGCGCATTGGGCGGACGCGCGGCCTTGCCGACTCGCGCCGAAGTGGATGAATTTTTGGCGCAAAATGGCTGACCAGCGCGCAAAATAGGTGGATTAGGGCGTAAATTCCCCAAATTGACTGGGATTCCAGCCTGTGCAATCGTAAAAATGTGTTACAATAGCGAAAATTTTAAGTAAGGAGAATTCACCATGAACAAAGCTGAATTGAGCAGTTCAATTGCCGAGAAGTCCGGATTGAGCCAAGCTGACGCCAAGGCCGCGCTGGACGCTTTGATTGAATCGGTGACGGAAGGTCTGGCCGATGGCGACCGCATTTCGCTGGTCGGTTTCGGCTCGTGGAGCGTAGAGCAGCGCGACGCCCGCACCGGCCGCAACCCGCGCACCGGAGAAGCGATCCAGATCGCCGCCAAAAAGGTAATCAAGTTCAAAGCCGGCGCCGCCCTTAACAACGCCGTCAACTAATCGACTTCTGAAACGGCCGAGACAGCGCGTCGAGTCGTCTTGATGCGCTGTCTTTTTATTGGCCGCCTTTGGGTACGGCCTTGAGGACCTCGGCAATGAGATCATCAGTGCGGAGGCCTTCGGCCAAGCCCTCAAAGTTCAGCAGGATGCGGTGACGCAGGGCGGATGGGGCGACGGCCTGCACATCGTCAAAGGACACATTGAAGCGGCCTTCCAGCAGGGCGTTGATTTTTGCGCCGATGATCAAGGCCTGCGCGCCGCGCGGACTGGCCCCATAGCGCGCGTAATTCCGCAGCATGGCCGGCGCCTGGTCGCTGTCAGGATGAGTGGCAACAATGACGCGGGCGGCGTATCGGCTGACATGCGACGGAATGGGCGCGCCGAGAGCCAGCTGCCCCATGCCAATCACCTGCCCGCCGTCGGCGACCTTGCTGGCGGCCGGCGCGTCAATGCCAGTGGTGCGCTCCAAAATCGCCGTCAGTTCGTCCACGCTGGGAAATGGGACGTCCACCTTGAAGAGAAAGCGGTCAAGCTGGGCTTCGGGCAATGGATAAGTGCCTTCCATTTCGAGCGGATTTTGCGTGGCCAGCACAAAAAACGGCAGTTCCAGGTCATAGCGCCGCCCGGCGACGGTGACCGTCTTTTCCTGCATGGCCTCCAGCATGGCCGACTGCGTTTTGGGTGTGGCGCGGTTGATTTCGTCAGCCAGTACCAGATTGGCGAAAATGGGCCCAGCCTGAAAGCGAAATTCGCGCCGCCCGTCTTCGGCCTCTTCGAGAATGTCAGTGCCGACAATATCGGCCGGCATCAAATCAGGCGTGAATTGAATCCGCGAAAACTTGAGATCAAGCACATCGCCCAGGGTGCGGATGAGCATAGTTTTGCCCAGTCCAGGCAGGCCTTCCAGCAAAGCATGGCCGCCGGCCAGCACGCAGATAATGACGCTGCGAACGACCTCTTGCTGCCCGACGATGACTTTGCCGACTTCGGCTTCAATGCTGCGGGCGATTTCGCTGAATTGCTCCAGCCCAATTTCTGCTGTCGGCGCGGTGGTCATAGTTGATTTGCCTTGTTTGATGATGAGCGGACGCGGCGATTGTAACCCAAGCGGCGGCAAACGTTAAGAGTCCAGGTTCAAGAGCGCCAAAGCGACAGTCGGGTCAGCGGCGTAGGTGATGCGCGTTTCAGTCTCGCTGATGGGCCTAAAGCAGTGCGTTTCATCGGCCGTCCAGCAGGGCCCATCCCCATCCATGTCATAGCGCCGATTGAGGAATAAGCCGTATCTGTGGTTAAATCGCTCCGCATCTTTGGGACTGTCCCAAGCCAGCTGCCAAATCCAAAGCAGGCCGTCATTGGCCTCGTCGATAAAAAGCCGCAGTCGGTCGCCGCCCCAGCCATTGATCGCGAGAGGCGCCGCAAACAGATGTGTTTCGAGATGCTGGCGCAGATAAAATTCACCGACGACATTATCATACACCAGCCGCCAGTCGCCGCCGATGACCGCGCTGACGTCGGGCAGACTGACCTCTATTGGAATATCGCCGTCCAGGTAGCTTCGCGGATGGAGGATATGCTCGGTGCTTTGCGGTGGATTTTCCCGAAAGGCGCGGTCAACGCCCGGCCAGCCCAGTTCCCTGATGATATAGTTGACAAATTTCCGACCCGCTTCATAGGGAAACATAAACGACTCTTCGATGATAGCGGGGATATTTTCGGCGGCCTGCTGACTGCTTATCTCGATTTCAGCTTGCAATGCCATCTCTTCTAAGGCCCGCGGGTCTATGTCCTGCGCCATCCTGTCGAAATAATCGAAAGTGACCTTGTTGGCGTCGCCTTCAATCAGCGCGTCCATCGCCAGCTGAAAATCATAATTGTCCGATTCGTCGGCTTGGTCGGAAATCGCCTTTAGGTCATAATGCTGGTCTTGCAGGGCATGGACGAATTCGTGGGCATAGGTCAGGCCGTCCCATGGCCGCAGTTCATCGCCGTCCCCCTGCTCGTCGTCCAGAATGAGGGTCATCTCATCGGTTTCAGGGTCATAATAGCCGACGACATTGGCCGTCAGGAGGTTAAAATAGGCCGCTTGCAAGTCCACATCCGACTCGATCAAATCCAAAGCGCGGTAAAATCTTAGGCCGTCGGCGGCCTCTTCATCAGAAAAATCCTCTTCAAACCGCTCGGCAAGCTGAACTTCGTATTCTTCTGGAGTCTGAAAGTTCAGCGCAGCGTCTTCCAGCGGTTTAAGCTGACGGATATCGATGACGGCGGCTTCAATGGCTTCGATTTCGATCAGGCAGGATGTGCATCGGTTAAGCAAAGCGACGACGGCCGCCGCCAGCAGTATAACGATCAGAATCAAAGCGGCTTTCTTGCGCTTATCCATGGCATCCTCTGTTAATTGTCCAGGTTCAAGAGCGCCAAGGCGACAGTCGGGTCAGCGGCGTAAGTGATGCGCGTTTCGGTCTCGCTGATGGGCCTAAAGCAGTGCGTTTCATCCGCCGTCCAGCAGGGTCCATCCCCATCCATGTCATAGCGCTGATTGAGGAATATGCGGTAACTGCGGCTAAATTCATCGGCGTCTCTGGCGCTGTCCCAAGCATGCTGCCAAATCCAAAGCAGGTCGCCGCTGGCATCATCGGTAAAAAGCCGCATACGGTCGCCGCCCCAGCCATTGGTCGCGAGAGGCGCCGCAAACAGATGTGTTTCGAGATGATGACGCAGGTAAAATTCACCCACGACATTGTCATACACCGGCCGCCAGTCGCCGCCGATGACCGCGCTGACGTCGGGCAGACTGACCTCTAGCGGAAGATCGCCGTCCAGATAGCTTCGGGGATAGAGGATATGTTCGGCGCTTTGCGGTGGATTTTCCCGAAAGGCGCGGTCAATGCCCGACCAGCCCAATTCTTTGACAACATAGGCGACAAATTTCAGCCCCTCTTTATAGGGGAATATAAACGCCTCTTTGATGATGGCGGGGATGCCGTCCTCGCTTTCGGCGGCCTCCTCGCTGCCTGTGTTTGCTGAAGCTGTGAGATAATCAATGAATGACAGCGGATCGGTTTGGAGCCACAATTCATAGTCTGTATCATCTTGCATCCGAAAGAAAGAATGGAGTTCAATCAATTCGGCGTCGCCTTCGATCAGCGCGTCTATCGCCAGCTGAAAATCATAATTGCCCGATTCATCGGCTTGGTCGGAAATCGCCTCTAGGTCATAGTGCTGGTCTTGCAGGGCATGGGCGAATTCGTGGGCATAGGTCAGGCTTTCCCGCAGCGGCAGTTCATCGTCGGGACTCTGCTCGGAATCCAGAATAACGGTCATCTCATCGGTTTCAGGGTCATAATAGCCGCCGACGCTGACGGCCAGGAAATCAAAGAAAGCCGCTTCCAAATCCACATCCGACTCGATCAAATCCAAAGCGCGGTAAAACAACAGGGCTTCGTCGTATTCATAATCCTCTTCAAATCGCTCGGCAAGTTCAACTTCGTATTCGGCGCGGGTCTGAATGATCAGCGCAGAATCTTCCAGCCGTTCCAGCTGGCGGATCTGAATGACGGTGGCTTCAATGTCGGCAAGCTGGGCTGACAGGCAGGATGTGCATTGACTAAATGCCGCGCCGCCGGCCGTCAGAAGTATGAAAATCAGAATCAAAGCGGATTTTTTGGGCATTATGAATCTCTTTTGGCTGTCAATGCTTGTGATGATACCCCATATTCCCGATTTTTGACACTTGGGTATAATGAAACCGATGTCCAGGCAACGCGAAAGGTGAGCGATGTCGGAAAATCATGCCATTTTGATGCCGCGTCAACCGACCAAAGACCAGAAAACGCGCTTGGGATTTTTCATCGATTGGCTGGCGCAGACCAACCGTGCTTGGCATCACCCCGATTTGGCGGCCTACCGCGATTATCTGCTGAACACGCGCGAGCGGATCGATAAACGCGGGCGGAAGATCCCTGCGCCGCTTTTGCCGCAGTCAGCGTCGGCCCATCTGTCGACCATCCGCGGGCGCTATCAGGAACTCGCCAGCAGCAACGACGTCCGCGAACGGCTGTATGACCTGGTGAACCCGGATGATTCCGAAGCGGAGCAGAGCGCGATGGTGAACGAGTATTTTATGCGGATGATGAACGATGTCCACCCAACGGCGGCGCCGATCAAGCTGATTGAAAAACAGGACAGTGCCGACAGCGAGCATCTGCGGCTGAAGCCCTATCAAGTCGAAGCGCTGGTGCGGGCGCCGGGCATCTCCAGCCTGCGCGGCCTGCGCGATACAGCTTTGATGACCCTGATGGTTTGCACGGGAATTCGCGCCGCCGAGGCGGCCGGCCTGCGCGTGGATGATTTGCGGCAGCGGCTTGGCGGCGAGCTTTCACTGCGGGTGCGCGAGGGCAAGGGCGGCAAACAGCGCTTGATTCCCTATGGCCCGCTGGAATGGTGTCTGGTGTATGTGGAT
Source organism: Phototrophicaceae bacterium (assembly GCA_965243795.1). GTDB lineage: Bacteria > Chloroflexota > Anaerolineae > Aggregatilineales > Phototrophicaceae > UBA6055. The sequence continues at coordinate 817,232 of OZ251576.1, forward strand.
GGCTGGCTGGAGCAGGCCGGCATCAGCGGCGAGGCGGTCTTCCGCGGGATTCTGCGTGACGGCAAAACAGTGCGGATCAAGGGCATCGGCCCCTGGTTGGTGAACGACATTATGAACAGCTATCCGATTCTGATTGATGGCGGCCTGCGCTCGGTCAAGCCGCATGATTTGCGCCGCACCTATGCCCGAAACGCCTATGATTTTGGCATGGATTTAGAGCGCATTCGGCAAAATCTGGGGCATGCCAGCCTGCAAACCACGCAGACCTACATTGGCGAACTAGACGGGACACAGCGTCATCCGCCCAGTATGTTCGCGCCGCCCCACGACCAGCGCGCCTTGCGACAGCTGATGGGACATGAGATCGCTTAGGCCTGGGCCGCGGCTTCATCGGCCGGAATATCAAGGGCGATGGCCTGTTGAATCAGACTGCGGAATGAAGGTTCAGGCAGCGCGCCGGCCTGCATGAAGATCAGCTTGCCGCGCTTGAAAGCGGCGATGGTCGGGATGCTGCGGATCTGGAAGGTCTGGCTAAGGCCAGGGTTCTGATCGGTATCGACTTTGACGATGCGGATCTGCCCAGCGAATTCAGCCGCCAGCTTTTCCAAAATAGGCGCGACCATACGGCAGGGCCCGCACCATTCGGCCCAAAAATCAACCAGCACCGGCATATCATAAGACGCGGCAATCGCCTCTTGCTCAAAGGTCGCATCGGTTGCATCCAGCGGCTTGTCCAGCGCGGCCGGGACGGATTCGGCTTCGGCTTCAGGCGGCTGGCCGGCGGCCTCTTGCAGTGTGCGGATGGCGCCCGGCAAATCACTCGCCCAAGGCCGCGAACGTCGCAGAATAACATCGCCGCCGCAAAGGCCAATCAGCAGCGCCGTATTCTGATAGTTAAAGGCCTGCTTCAAGCGGCTGTTGGTCGACGGATCAAGCTGGGCAAAAACAAGCTGCGTCTCCTCGGCAGTGGCTTTGTCGAAGGCGGTCTTGAAATCGCTTCGCAGTTTGTCGCTGCCGGTGGTGATGAGTATAAGCGCGCCGCCCTTGCCGACAGCCTGGGCAAAATTAGCGTCAGTGACCGTTGCAATCGTCATGTCATATCCCTGTTCTGCGCTGTCCATTCCTAAAATAAAGACGCGTCGCGGCGAACGAACCTTACCCGACGGCTATCCCGCCAGACTCTCGATGTATTCCAGGCTTTGATGACGAAAATAGGAATTGTAAAGGCTGGCGTAATGCCCGGCCGCCGCCATCAGCTGCTCATGCGCGCCGGATTCGATAATCTCGCCATGGTCAAGGACGATGATGCGGTCGGCGTGCTGAATAGTGGACAGACGATGAGCGATGACAATCGAAGTGCGGCTGCCAAGCAGGGTATCAAGGCCCTCTTGAATCAACGTTTCAGTCAGCGGATCGACGCTGGCCGTGGCCTCATCGAGGATAAAGATGGCCGGGTCTTGCAGCAGCACCCGCGCAATCGCCACCAGCTGCCGCTGACCCATCGATAGACTGCCGCCGCGCTCGCCAACCGGCGTATCCAGCCCCTCCTGCAAGCTCACCAGCCAATCGCCGCGCCCGACCTGATGCGCGATGTCAATGACTTCGGCGTCGCTGGCATCGGGTCGGCCATAGCGGATATTGTCCATAACAGCCCCGTCGAACAGGAAAGGCGTTTGCGTGACGACGCCCAGCTTGGAGCGATAAGATGACAGGTTGAAGCGGCGGATGTCCCTCCCGTCAATCAGCAGACGTCCACCCTGAAACTCATAGAAGCGGTTGATCAGCTTGGCGATGCTGGATTTGCCTGATCCAGTATGCCCGACCAGCGCCAGCGTTTCACCAGGGCGAATATCGAGGCTGAAATTTTGCAAGACAGGTTCGCCCTCTTTGTACCAGAAATCCATGTTTTCAAATTGGATCGCGCCGCGCAGGTCGTCGACTGGCTCATCGGCCTCCTGTGTCACCAACGGCTGGGCATCCAGCAGAGCAAACACCCGTTCGCCGGCCGCCAAACCAAGCTGAAACTGACTCCAAAAAGAAGCGATGCTTGTCAAAGGAAACCAGATCATGCCCATGCCCTGAATAAACAGAAACCACTCGCCGGCCGTCAAAACGCCCTGCTGTCCCAGATTGATGCCAAACCAGACCACCGCCGCCACGCCGACGCCAGCAATCGTCACCAAAATCGGGAAGATGCTGCCAAAGACAAAATTGTTGATGCGCTCGACTTGATAAAGCTGCTGATTGACGGCGTTGAATTCATCATAAATCATCTGCTCGCGGCGAAAGGCCTTGGCGACGCCGATGCCGCTGATCGATTCTTGAATATGCGCGTTGACAGTGGCCAGCTGACGGCGAGAATTAGTGACCGTGCGACGGGCAATCGTCCGAAACTTGAGCGCGGTATAGCAGATAAAGGGCATAATCGCCAGCATAATGAGCGCCATCTGAACGTTGACGGTGAAGAGATAAATAAGCAGCAGAATGACCAGCAGCAGTTGACTCATCAGGTTGATGGTCAGGCGCACAGTCTCCGAAAAAGCCTGGGTGTCCGACAGCACGCGGCTGACGATCTTGCCAGTCGGATACTGATCATAAAAGGACATATCGCGTTCGGTGACGGCATTGAAGGCATCCTCGCGCAGGTCTAATGTAACATCGCCGACGGCCTGCGCCGCGAACCATTGCCGCACCAGATTAGCGACCCAGCCGGCGCTGGCAATCGCCGCCAATAGCAGGGCCGCGCTGATGGGCGCAAAATCTTCAGGCGAGAACTGAAGCTGATCTATCGCCGCCGAAACGACAATCGGCAAGGCCAAATTCGCCAGCGAGCTAAGGAAAACAACGGCCGACACCAGCAGCATTTTCATCAGATGCGGGCGGAAATATCCCAAAATGCGCTTGACCAGTTCCAAATCGGAATAACTGCGGTCGTAAGATTCGGACTCCAGTCCGTCCATAATAAAGCCCACGCTTTTTCTCCTTATCCAGTGACGGCGGCCTGCGCCGGTTCATAGCGGGCGAAAATGCGCCTGTAGTGAGGCGAAAATTGGAGCAGTTCCTCGTGCGATCCATTGGCGATCACCCGTCCATTTTCCAATACGATGATGCGGTCGGCCCAGCGAATTTGCGAGAGCCGATGCGTAATCAGAATAGTCGTGCGGCCTTCCTGCGCGCGGCGCATGGCCTGCTGAATGTCGTCTTCAGTGGCGCTGTCGATGGCGCTGGTCGAATCGTCCAGAATGAGGATGCGCGGCTGTGTCAGGAACGCGCGCGCCAGTGCCAGCCTTTGCCGCTGCCCGCCAGAAAGGGTCACGCCGCGCTCGCCAATCACGCTGTCATAGCCCTCGTTGAAGGCCAGGATAAAGTCGTGCGCCTGGGCCTCTTTGGCGGCATGCTCAACCGCCGCGCGCGTGGCATCCTGGACGCCAAAAGCGATGTTGTCGGCCACCGAACGCGAAAACAAAAAAATGTCCTGCTCGATTTTGCCCATCTGCGAACGGAGTCGGTCGAGATTCCAATCGCGTACGTCGATGCCATCAATAAGCACGCGCCCCTCGTTCACGTCGTATGTGCGGGTGACCAGCTGCGTCAGCGTCGATTTGCCCGACCCCGTTTGCCCGACAATGGCGACGGTTTGGCCAGGCTCCACTTTGAACGAAATATCTTCCAGGATGACCTTGCTGCCAAACTTAAATGTGACTCGGTCGAACTCAATGGCCCCATCGACGTCGGCGCCGTGGCCGGCCTGATTTTCGTCGATGTCCGATGTCTGCTCAATGAGTTCAAGGATGCGGCCGGCCCCAGCGATGCCCAGCTGAATCAAGCTGATGGAAAACAGCGAGATGAACACCGGGAAGCGCAGAACGCCCATCAAGCCAGTGACGGTGATGATGTCGGGTATTGTCAGGATGCCGCGCGAATATAAATTCAGCGCGTGCAGGAACATCAGCCCAAAAGCGATGCCATACATCAGCAGCGGCAGATAAGCGGCCTCGATTTGCCCTTGCCGCACAAAATAATCGCGGAACTTTTTGGCGTTGCGGCGGAATTTCTGCCTCTCTTCAACTTCCTGGGCCGCCACTTTGACAATTTCGATGCCGCTGATGGTCTCTTCCAGCCGCGTATTAAGCACGCCATACTGTCGGCGCTGGTCAATCACAACTGGGGACAGACGGCGGACATAGCGGCGGACGACAACGATATAGCTCAAGACGAACAGGGTCGGCACCAGCAGCATTTCCAGATTCACAGTGGCGATGAAGGCAATCGGCACAGCAAAGCCCAATACCATTTCAAAGATGAACATCACGCCCGGCCAGATAACCGCGTTCAGCTGACGCACATCATCGGTCGCCCGCGCCATAATATCCCCGACGCGCTGCTGATCATGGAAAGTTTGGCTTTTGCCCAGCAGACTGACATATAATTCATGCCGCGCGTCGCGCTCAACGCGGGTGCCGAGGACGACCATCGACAGCGAGCCGATCATATCACCGATGCCATCCCAAGCCGACATGACCAGAACCGCCAGACTGACGCCAATGACCGCCGCCGCATCGCCGCCCTGGAGGATAAGATCAGCGCCTTGGCCAAAGAGAACCCGCGCCGCCGAAAAAGCGACATAAGCCGTCAGACTGCCCAGCAGACCGCCGACAAAATAGAGCCAGTGTTCGCGGCAGTGCGAGATAATCCAGCGAACGGCAGTCGAGCGATTATACTGGCGCAGGCCGGCGATGGTGAATTCGCTTTTATGAGTCAAGGCGGACTCCTGCAATGTTTTTTGGATAGAACAAAAGTTCAATAAAGCATTATACACGGCTTCGATTTTGTGCAAAGGGTGAGTCTGGAAAACGCGTCAAGAATCGCTTACGATAAAAAGTAATATCTATTATTTTGAATAGGAGGTTATTGCCAAAATGCCTGAATTAGGCGCTGCCGAACTGTTTCAAGTTGCCGCGCTTGCGTCGTTCACGATTATTGGCATCATCGCTGTTTTGCGAAGCCGCTTGGAGCCGCTGGCGGCGGTGCTGTGGCTGGCTTTTTGCGTGCTGGTGCCGATTATTGGCGGGCTTTGCGCCATCATCTATTTTGGACGGCGGTCAAGGCAGGCGAAAAAGAAGTCAGACGCGCCTTGATGATTGGCCCATCCTTTTCGCTGTGTCATAAGAGAGACGTTCATGGCCGAAAACATCCCGACCTTCAAGCCAAAGGGCAAGGGACATCAGTTCGCGATGATGAGCGACAGCTGTTCGGGTGTGCCGCGCGCGCCGCATGAAACGACCTTCCGCCAGGTTAATGCCGTGATTCAAAAATGGGCCGAGCCGCCGCAGTTCATCTGCTTCCCCGGCGATGAAATCATGGGCCTGACGACCGATCCCGATGTTTTACGGCGACAGTGGACGCATTTTTTCGAGCATGAGATGGCCTGGCTTGACCGCGCCGCGATCCCGCTTTATCACACCACCGGCAATCATACCGCTTATGATGTGATGAGCGAAGATATTTTCCGTCAGATAATGGCGCATCTGCCGCGAAACGGCCCGCCAAATCAACGCGGTCTGTCGTATTTTGTGCGCCGCGCCGACTTGCTGATGGTCTTCGTCCATACACTCTGGTCAGGGCTGGGCGGCGAAGGACATGTCGAAACCGAATGGCTGGAGCAGACCTTGACGCGCTATGCCGATGTCAAGCACAAGCTGGTCTTCGGTCATCATCCCGTCTGGGCGGTCAACGGCTATTTTGGCGACTGTCAGCGGCAGATCGAGCATCGAAATGGACAGCGTTTTTGGGATGCGCTGGTACGGCATAATGCGCTGGCTTATGTTTGCAGTCATATCCTGGCCTTTGATGTCCAGGCGCGGCAGGGCGTCTTGCAAATCTGCACGGCTGGAGCGGGAACGGCGCATCGAATGCCACCCGATGTCGAGTATCTGCATGTTGTCCAGGCGGCGCTGGATGATGATGGCCTGCGTTTTCAAGTCTTGGATCGTCAGGGCCGCGTGCGCGAATGGCTGCGCTGGGGGTGGCGGCTGCCATCTGCGAATACCTGGACGGCCTTTGCGCCGCAGAGCTTGCCGACCGACTGCCTGCAAGATGTCCAGACGGCGCGTCTAATCGTCTGGGACATTTCAGGCCAGCTGACCGATGATTATGCGCCGCAGATGTTCCTTCGCGCCAAGGCCGATGATGATGCGCTTTCGTATCTCTGGCTGGGCATCGCCGGGCCTGACCGCCGTCTGATGCTGTCGCTAAGTCCACAGCCCAATCGCAGTCCGCACAGCTGGCATGGCCCTTCGCTGCCGATGAGTCCTTTTCGCATTCAGTTTGCCCTGCACAGCGGCATGGGGCCGGGCGGTCTGTTATGGCGCTGGGATGATGACAGCCCGTGGTCAAGCCTGGCCGGCGCATCGTCTTGGGGCGCGGAACGGCTCAAGTGGCCGCATGACTGGACGATTGGCGAAGGCTTGCGCGTGAACTGGCATCACGTTTCCTATGCGCTGGCTGATTTTTTGGACTGAAACGAACATATCAAAGAGGACGGTTCATGGAAGCGATACTTTCGGCAGTGCGCGATGCAGTCAAGCTCTGCCGCCGCGTGCAGACCGATTATCTAAAGGCCAATGTCAAAGGCGAAGAGCCAGTAACGATTGCCGATTACGGCTCACAGGCGATTATATGCCGCGCCTTGCAGCAGAACTGCCCCGACGATGGAGTCGTTGCCGAAGAATCAGGCCGGCAATTCTTGGCATTAGTTCCAGCCGAACAGCGGGCCGCTGTATTGGGGATTCTGGCCGAGATTTTGGAGCAGTCGGTCAGTGAAGCGCAAGTCGTCGCCTGGCTGGATTTTGGCAAGGGCAAGTCGAGTCGCCGCACCTGGGTAATCGACCCGATTGACGGCACGCGCGGCTTTATCGCGCGGCGGCATTATGCGGTGGCCTGCGGGCTGCTGATAGACGGAATTGTGGCCGAAGGGATTGTCGCCGCGCCGGGCTATGATGAGCAAGGCGCCTTGTTTTATACGCGGGATGGGGCGGCCTGGCGGACGTCGCTGGCCGGGGGCCTGGGCGAAAAAGTGACCGTCTCGCAACGACGCGGCGCGCATGAATTCGTGGCGGCGCAGAGCTTTGAAAAACGTCACGCCAGCAAATCGCGCATGCGGCGGGCGCGTGAACTCGCCGGCTTGGGAAGCGCGCGCGTCAGGGAACTGGACAGCATGGAAAAGTACGCGCTGGTGGCTTGCGGCGATGCTGATTTGTATATGCGGCTGCCACTAGCGGGATCGAGCTATGCCCATAAAATCTGGGATCATGCGGCTGGGACGGCGCTGGTGCTTCAGGCCGGCGGCCGAGTGACCGATCTGGACGGCAGTCCGCTTGATTTTTCGCAGGGGGAGGCACTGCCGAACGTCGGTATGATTGTCAGCAATGGCCAGCATCACGACCGCATCATCGCCGCTGTCCAAAAAGCAATGGTCGAATAATCAAACGGCAATAGGTCGGCGGCTGGCAGTCAGGGCCGCATAAACGTCAATCACTTCATCCATGACGGCCTCCCATGACTGCGTTTCGGCATAGGCGCGGGCTTGCTGGCCCATCTGTCGCATACGTCCGCGGCTTTGAGCGATTTTCCGCACGCCGGCCACCAGCTTATCGACATCGCCGCTGTCAAAGACATAGCCGGTTTCGCCTTCGCTGACGACATCGGCCACACCGCCGACGCGCGATGCGACCACTGGCAGGCCGGCAGCCATGGCCTCCATCACCACCAATCCAAAGGTTTCCAGGCGCGAGGGAAAGACGAAAATATCGGCGCTGGCATAGGCTTGCGACAAACGTTCGCCGCGCAGGTATCCCATGAACGTGACCGGCAGGCCGGCAAAATGCGCTTCAAGATAAGGGCGGGCAGGCCCATCGCCAACCGCGGCCAGACGCGTGCCAGGCAGCTGTTCCAGGACTGGGCGGATGTGTTCAATTTGCTTTTCATCAGACAGACGTCCAACATAAAGCAGAACCGTATCGTCGATATGGCCATCCGTCATTTCGCGCCGCATGGCCTTTGAACGAAAACGGGGATGAAAACTTTGAGCGTCAACGCCGCGCCGCCACAGGCCGACGTTCTCGATGCCCAGTCGACGCATCTGCGATTGAACCAGCCGCGACGGCGCCAGACTGCAATCGGCCCAGTTGAAGATGTTCCGCGTCAGTTCATCCAGCAGCGGCCGCGTGAACCCGAAATCGAGCAGGCCGAATTTGAACTGATTGGCTAGCCGCGCATAATCGAGATGAAACGAAGTCACGGTCGGCACGTCCATCCATTTGAGCATCGCCATCGCTGGAATGCCAGTCATCATCGGGTGGAACAGGTGCGCGACATCAGGATGAAAGGCGGCCAAATCGCGGTAGACGGACAACGTAGCGAAGCCCATACGCGCCTCTGGATAAAGCGGAAAGGAAAGGCTCGGCAGACTCCGTATCGGCACGCCATGATAGCTGCGGCTTTCCCCATAGCGCGGCGCAATGACCATCGCCTCAATGCCCCGCCGCGACAGATGATCCAGCAGCAGGCAGATCACTTTGACGATGCCATCGACCTTGGGCAGAAAGGTTTCGGTGATAATGGCGACTCGCATAATGCGCCAATTATACCACAGCCAGCCATCGCCGTCACGCTTGCGCCGGGACACCGCGCTTGTGAATCCGCCCGTTCCGCCTCTATAATAAGACATCCCTGCTGGCATAAAACCTTGAGATGAGCATGACCGCAAAAGATATGCGCCTTGACGACATTGACATCGACGACCGCTCGCCAATGGAGACCCTGCCTTATTGGGCGCGGGCGACCAACCCCATCGTCCGCCGTCATCTCGGCCTGTACTGGCGCACCCTGCCGCCCGAATTCGAGCCGATTCTGTATATCACTGGCTTTTGGGTCGCGGCCCTGCTGGCGGGGATCGTCCTGCCCTTCATTACCGACTTGGCGACCACGGTGATTGTAGTATCGATTCTGGTGATTCCAGTGGGGATGCTGTTTTATCTGCGCGCGCTGTTTTCGATTGCGGCCAATTCAGCCGCGGCCATGTCAGATGAAATCCGCAGCAACACCATGCAGCTGCTCATGTCGACGCCGATGTCGCTGGATCAGATTTTTCTGGGCAAAGCGGCCGCCGCTATCTGGCGCAAAATGGATGATTTGGTCATGATTGTACACGGCGCAGCCTTGTTTGGCCCGCCGCTGATGATCATGCACTACGCCAGCCTCTTCCCCCTGCGCGATTCGGGCCTCCTTCCCTATGTTCTGATTGTCACCCTGTCGCTGGTGTCATTGGCGCGGCTGGTCTTGGAGCCGGTGATGTTCGGCATCATTGGCGTCGGCATTGGCGCGTTTGTGCCGTTTCGCAGCGCGGCGATGACCTCGTCAGTGGCGGTGGTCGGCTTTTATTTTCTGCTGATGATCATGCTTCAGCGCTTGGGCTTGCAGTTTTTGCAGACGGCGCTGGAAGTCGAGTCGGCCGGCCTGACACCCGCGCTGGCGGCGAGTCTGTCCCTGCTGGCGCTGACTGAACTGCTGCTGCCGGTCGCGCTGCCCTATCTGCTGATTCGTTTTATTATGCGCGCGCTTGGGCGGCATATTCGGGAGAATTGAGGGGGCGAAAATGAAGAACAAGCTCTATTATGGCGACAATCTCGACGTCCTCCGCAGCCGCGAATACTTTCCCGACGAATGCGTCGACCTGATTTACCTTGACCCGCCCTTCAACAGCAGCCGCAGTTACAATGTGCTGTTCAAATCGGAAAGCGGCGCCGACAGTCCAGCCCAAATCACCGCCTTTGAGGACACTTGGCATTGGGGCGAAACGGCCGAGGCGACCTATGACGATTTAATTGTCCACGCGCCGAATGAGGTTTCGACCGCGGTTGAGGCCTTGATGAACCTCATTCAGCGCAATCAGATGATGGCTTATCTGGTGATGATGACCGCGCGTCTGGTCGAACTGCACCGCGTCCTCAAGCCAACCGGCAGCCTGTATTTGCATTGCGACCCAACCGCCAGCCATTATCTCAAAATCGTACTCGATGCGATCTTCGGCACTGAAAATTACAGGAATGAGATTATTTGGCATTATGACGGGCCGCAAAGACCAAGCAGACGGAACTTTGGCTCTAAACATGACGTGATCTTTCGATATTCCAAAACCGCGGCATTTTTCGCCGATGAGAAAAATATCATTCCCGAAAGTATGCTGACCGACTTGGAATTGAAAAAATACAAACAGGATGATGAAGGCCGTTATTTTTATGATACGCCCCCTGGCGACTATACAGCCCAAAGCATTGAGCGTCTTGACCAAGAAGGACGTATTCGACGGACAAAATCAGGAAAGCTGCGCGTCAAGCATTTTTTGCGCTCTGATACTCAAGGTCGAGTGTACCGCCGCAAACAGCTGCATGATGTTTGGCATGATATACCATCAATCGGACACGCTGGCGGGAAGGAACGTCTTAGCTACCCCACGCAGAAACCCCTCAAATTACTGGAGCGCATCATCCTGGCATCAAGCCGCAAAGGTGACATCGTACTCGACCCCTTCTGTGGCTGTGGCACTGCGGTTGCCGCCGCTCACAAACTCAATCGGCGCTGGATTGGCATTGACATTACCCACTTGGCAATCTCCCTGCAAAAGTATCGCCTGGCGGATATGTTCGAACTGGTTTCGGGGAAAGATTATGAGGTCATTGGTGAACCGACGACGGTCGAAGGCGCGCGGGCTTTGGCGCAGGATTCAGCCAATGATGGCCGCTATCAGTTTGAATGGTGGGCCTTGTCATTGCTGCGGGCCAAGCCGGTCGGTGGAAAGACAGGTTCGCGCAAGGGCAGAAAAGGCGCCGACAAAGGCATCGACGGCATCATCAGTTTCTTTGACGAAGATGACAAAGGCCGCAAAAAGCCGCGAAAGGTGATTGTGCAGGTCAAGTCGGGGGCGGTCAAATCAGGCGACATCCGCGATCTGAAAGGCACAATCGAGCGCGAAAAGGCGGTCATCGGCGTCTTCATCACATTAGAAAGGCCGACGGCGGCGATGAGCAAAGAGGCGCTTGCGGCTGGTTATTATGAATCGCCGCGCTGGGGCCGGAGATACCGTCGTCTGCAAATTCTGACGATTGGCGATTTATTTGGCGGCGCGTCGGTCGATATGCCGCCGCAGTATGGCGCGCATCGTCGGGCCGAACGTTACAATCCGACAACGGTCAGCGTCGAGGGCAAAGCGCAGAAGGGCTTGATATGAGAATCTAGCTTGACGCGAGAACGATTGTTTTCCCTACATCCGTAGGGGTGAACCATGAAGTGGGCGGTTGAATGATTATTTTCCCCACAAACGTGGGGGTGTAAGCTGATGTGGCGGCAAGTCGATGATGCCATATTGGTTTTGTTATATTTTCATTAGAGTTTGATGATATTCGATATTGCCCTTGACAGGAATGCTGACTATGGTATCATCAAGTGTAGAGGGCGTTTGAAAACGAAAAACGACAACGAAAGTAATACAAGAAGCTCAAAGCAACCGTTGCCGTTTCTCGTAAGAAGCATTAATCGACAGGAATTGGTACGGTAATACCAATTCATCGCCAATCATCTCAATCAGTATAACAAGAAAGCGAAAGGTAACATAATGACATTGTACAGAACGGGGCAAGAAGCTCCAAGAACAGGGACCTATAACTGGGTCAAATACACAGACGGGACAACCATTCCGCTACCTACAAACGAGGAAAGGCAAATCCAATTGGAGCGCGGGGAGGTTTTCCCACCAATCAGATCAGCCAATAAAGGTGCCTACTGGCAATGGGCAGGTTAGGAGAGTAGAATGGCAAAGCGAAAGAAACCAGGTGAAATTGCCGACAAGCCAGGTGAATATGGCGAACGCGGTCCTCGCGGTGGCAAAGTGCCAAATCCGCGCGAGGTCACTATTGATCCCGGCGACAAAATGCCACCAACGCAGAAGCCAAATCGCAAATGGGAACGTACTGGCCCGCGGAAACGCGGGAGAAAGTAATCGCAGAGAAGGCGTGCGGATGATCTGATCTCTCGCACCTTCTCTTGTATTCTGTAGGAAAGCGCCCTCTACCCCTTCACCGCGCCCAGCGTCAGTCCCTTGATAAAATAGCGCTGGAAAAAGATGAAGATGAACAAAGTCGGCAGCGAGCCAATCAGCGAGGCCGCCGCTTGACCGCCCCAATCCACGCTGTACTGCCCCGTCAGATTCAAGATGCCGACCATGATGGTTTGGCTGTCGGCGCGCTGTGTCAGGATAAAAGGCCACAAAAAATCGTTCCAAATCCAGGTGAACTGCAAAGTCGCCAGCACGGCCAGCGCCGGACGAGTCAGCGGCAGCATAATGCGGAGAAATATCAGATATTCGCCGGCGCCGTCAATCAGGGCGGCTTCGCGCAGAGCTTTGGGGACAATCTGAAAAAAGTTTCGCATTACCAAGGTGCAAATCGGTATGCCAAAGGCGGTATGAACGATGATAACCGCCCAAATCGTGTCGTACAGGCCGATGTCATTCATCAGGCGGAAGACGGGAATCAGAGCGATCTGCGGCGGCAGGAACATGCCAGCCACGATAAAGACGAAGAGCATGGCATCGCCCCGAAATGAGTATTTGCCCAGCCCATAGCCAGCCAAAGTCCCCAGCGCAATCGAAAAGACGCAGGCCGGGACGGTCAGCAGCAGCGAATTTCGCAGGTACAGGCCGAGATTGCCGTCTTCGGGGTCGATGACCTTGATGAAGTTTGCCAGGTTCAGGCTTTCCGGCGGATTCCAATAGCCGTTGGCGGCGACTTCGGCAACCGACTTGAGCGAGGTCGCGATGACGCCATACACCGGCAGCATAAAGGCCATCAGCAGCGCCGTCAGCAGCAGATACAGCGCGGCCTGGCCGGCCCGCCGCGTCCAGTTCCTCTGCCTAGTCATAGAGTTCCTCGGCCGCGGCCGTTTGACGGAAATAGAAAACGATAATGAGAAGGGTCATCAGGAACAAAATCACCGCCGCCGAACTGCCATAGCCCATCTTGTACTTGCGGAAGGATTCGCTGTACATAAAGACGGCCAAGGTATCGGAGCGGTTGAAAGGTCCGCCTTTGGTCATCACCCAGATAACCTCAAAACTCTTGAGGGCGTTAATGGCGGTCAGCGCCAGCACAACCACCGTCGCCGGGCGCAGCATCGGAATAATCACCTTTCGCAGGGTTTGGATGTAGTTGGCGCCGTCGACCCGCGCCGCTTCGATTAATGGCATCGGCACCGAAGTTAAGCCAGCCAGGAAGATGACCATGTTCAGCCCGGTCTGCTGCCAGGCCCAGGCGACGAAGACGGCAATTAGGGCGGTATCAGGACTGGCCAGCCAGGCTTTGGCGAGGTGATCCTGTCCAATCGCTTTCAGGGCGATGTTGATGATGCCCAGCTGCGGGCTGTAGACCCAAATCCAGATGATGCCGATGATAATGGGCGAAAGCGCAATCGGCAGATAAAACAGTGATTTGTAGAGGGTGTTGATGAGACGTTTGCCTTGCAAAGCCAAGGCCAGGCACAGGCCGCACAGGGTAGGGACGGTCATCGCCAGCGCCAGCCAAATCGCCGTGTTTTTGATAGCGTTGCCGAAGAGGCGGTCGGTGAATACTTTTTCAAAGTTCTTTAGGCCGATGAAGTTGAAATCGGCGCCATAGCCGGCCCAATCGGTAAAGGAATACACCAGCGAATTGAGGGTTGGGAAGATGACGAAAGCCAGATAAACCAGCATCGGCAAAAGCAGGAAACTGGCGGGTGTCAGCCATTTATCGCGCCGCGGCATAAGACGTTCTCGCTGGATGATGACAGGGAACTGCGGGGACGCCATGACAGCATCCCCGCGGCGGTGATTGAAGACAGATTATTCGGCCAGCGCGGCGAATTCAGCGGCGGCATCTTCCTGCACGCGCGCCAGCATGGCTTCATAATCGCCTGGATTCGCCATAAATTCCGAGAAGGAATTCAAGCCGACTTCGGCAACCGGCGGCGGCGTCGCCAAATCATAGTTGAAGGCGAACACCGGGTCAGCGGCGATTTCGGCGGCGATGCGGGCGACGACATCATTGTAATTGCTGGTGTCGACCAGCAGGCTCGGCGCCAGATTGCCAGCCCCTTCAGCAAAGGCCAACTGGATTTCCGGGTTGGTCAGATGGACGAGGAAGGCTTTGGCGGCATCAGCGTTGGCGGCGTCAGCGGCGACGACAAAGGTGTCAATCGGGCCCAGCGAGGCGCGCGGCACATCGTCGTCGATGGTCGGGAATGAGAAGTAATCGAAGTCTTCGCCGGCCGTCATGTCCAGCGCGGCGTAATGCCCGCCGATCCAGGTGCCCATCAGCGTCATGGCCGCTTCGCCATTGGCGACATGATTGGCGGCCTCGTCCCAGTCATAGGCGTTGGCATCGGGATAGAAATAACCGGCCTGCACCAGTTCATTCCACAGGCCGAATGCCCGCGCGACTTCGGGGTCAGTGTAGGAGGCCTCGCCGTTCATCAGCCGACTGCGATAGTCATTGCCGGCCGTGCGGAGCAGGATCATATCGAACCAGAACTGCCCCGGCCAACGGTTGATCGAACCCAAGGCGAAGGCCGGAATGCCAGCGTCCTTGAAGGATTCGGCGACGGCGACCAGTTCATCCCAAGTCGTGGGAACTTCAGCGCCGACCTGTTCAAAAAGCGCCGTGTTGTAGAACATGCCGACCCAGTGCAAGGTCAGCGGAACGGCATACTTGGCGCCGTCATAGGTCACGGCAGTGTCAATGACAGCTTGGGGGAATTGCGAATCCATGTCGTTCGCTTCCCAAGTGTCATCAATGGATTGCAGGCGGCCGCCATCGACGATGAACTGGATGCGCGCGCCGGCCCAATAGCTGAAGGCATCTGGCGGATTGCCGCCGGCCAGCTGGACTAGAATCGAGGTCTTAAACTGCTCATGGTCGACTGGGCTGGCTTCGCGGTTAAGCTCTGGATTTTCGGCGACGAAGCTGTCGATGATGTCTTCGATGTATTCGCCGCCAAAGCCGCCGAAGTAATGCGAAACGATGAAATCTCCGCTTAGGTCATCCTGCGAAAAGGCGGTTGTGACCGAAAGCAGCGCCGCCAAAATAAGCAGCAGACGGATGGTCAGGTGTTTGTTCAGCATGATGCGTTCTCCTCATAGCACTCGAAAATTGAAGGAAATGCAGCCTGTTTTTCCAATAAGCGCCTCCTGAAAATGACATGACTTTCCCGAATAGGACAAATTCATGGACTGTATGTTGCTTAATATACAACAGTGTTTTATAATTGTCAAATGAATAGTGGAAATTTGTCTAATTTGCAGCGGCAGACAGTGAGGCGACGCGCATGGCAGAGATACAATCGCTGGCCAAGGGGCTTAAAATCCTGAATTTGCTGGAGCATTCCCGGCAGGGCATGGGCACCACCGAAGTTGCCAATCAGCTTGATATTGACAAAAGCAGCGCCTCGCGTTTGCTGCATACCTTGGCGAATTATGGATTTGTCGAGCAGGATGAGGCGACGGCGCGCTATCTGCTTGGCCCGCAGCTTGTGACTTTGGGGCATCGCCTGCTTAATCGGATTACCCTGCGCGATCATGCGCGGCCTTATCTGTATGAACTGGTCGACAAAACTGGGGAATGCGCGCACTTGGCCATCCAGGCGCAGCGTCAGGCTTTGTACATCGACCAAGTGGAATCGACGGCGGCCTTGCGCGTTGAATCAGAGATCGGCACACTGGCGCCGTTACACTGCACGGCCTTAGGCAAGACGCTGCTGGCCTTTGGCGAGGGGCGAATTCCCGATGAGCTTCAGCCTTATACCCGCCGCACCGTCGTTGACCGCTCCAGTTTGGCGGCGCAGCTTGGGCAGACGGGTCGGCGCGGTTATGCGATTGATGATGAAGAGTATAATTATGGCGTGCGCTGCGTGGCGGCCCCGGTTTATGATCATCAGGGCAAGCTGGTCGGCGCGATTGGCATCAGCGGGCCGTCGGGGCGCATCACATTGGAGCGGATTGATGAATTTGGCGCGGTGGTGAGGGACGTGGCTGGCGCGTTGTCGGCGCGGCTGGGCTATGAGGCGCGGCCAGAATAAGGCGGACTCGGATATGACAACTCTGTTGCGCCATGCACAACAAAAAGAGGGACAAGGGGCATACGGATGACAAAAGCAGCGATCAGTCTGGGGCAGATGAATATCAAGCTCGGTCGGGAGGCGGACAATCTGGCGGCGGCCGAAGGTTTGATTGCCGAAGCGGCGCGGCGTCAGTCGCAGCTTATTATTTTGCCGGAACTGTGGTCGAGCGGCTATGACCTGGAAAATGCCGCGGCGCAGGCCGACGAACTGGACCAAGGGCTGTTCGCCAAGCTGTCTGGGCTGGCGGCGCATCATCAGATTGCCATTGTCGGGTCGATCTTGGAGCGGCGCGGCGAATCTGTCGCTAACAGCGCCCCCTACTATTCGGCAGAGGGCCGGCGGCTGGGGGTCTATCGCAAAATTCACCTGTTCCGTCTGTTTGATGAGGACAAATGGCTGGTCGAGGGCGATTCGCTGACGGCGCTGGATTTGCCTTGGGGGCCGACGGCTTTGACGATTTGCTATGATTTGCGCTTTCCAGAGTTGTATCGGCGCTGCGCGGTTGAGCATGGGGCGAAGCTGATTGTGGTTTGCGCTGAATGGCCGCTGATTCGGCTGGCGCATTGGCGGACGCTTCTTATGGCGCGCGCTATTGAGAATCAGTGCTTTGTGGCGGCGGTCAATGCCTGCGGCGAGACGGGCGGGACTGTGTTTGGCGGCCATTCGATGGTCATTGACCCCTGGGGAGAGGTCGTGGTCGAGGCCGGCCAGGCTGAACAGCTGCTGACGGTCGAGATTGATCTGGGCGAGGCTGACCGCGTGCGCCAGACGATTCCCGTATTTGAAGACCGTCGGCCAGGGGCTTATTAACCTGTTAAACTGCACCTGCGCGCCAAACATTTGTCGCATCAGCCGTATAGTTATTTTGCACAAATGACACCCTAGTTCTCATCGGCGTCGATGGGTTTCACCAGGCGCAATAAACCCCAGCGTTCGCCTTCCTGCTGTATTTTTTTGGATTCGGCAATTTGCACAAATCCGACTCGCTGATAGGCGCGGATGGCGATGGTGTTGCGCTCATCTACATCCAGGGCCAAGCGCGAAGAGCCGCGTTCAAGGGCGCGGTTTTGGGCGTAACGCAGAATTGTTTTGCTGTGTCCCTGCCCGCGATAAGGCGGATAAATGGCGATCATAGCGATATAAAAATCGTCCGATTCCAGATGGCTTCCCAGAAAATCCAACAGATCGCGCAGCAAAATACTGACCGCCAGGAAGCGCAAGGTCTGCCAGCCGGCGTGGCGCAGCATCAGCCAGGCCGTCCGATTGGAATGGGAACGCGCGTCGGCGGCCGTATAAGCCGCGAGCATCCCGGCCGGCGAATCATCGACCTGCAAGAAACTGGCATAGCGATAACTGAAGTCGTTCCTGTCCTGCATGAACATCGCTGACAGAACGGCATTGGCCCTTTTGCCAAACAGTTCCGAGAAGAAACCGTCGCTGGCGATTTGCGCTAGTTGTGCAAAATGCCGGGCCTGGTCGGGTGTGGCCTGCGCGAGGATCAGGGTCATTTTTGCGCCTCTTTGTGGTTTGGAAGGTTTTCGCACATCATAACAGCCTATTCGAGATGGCAAGAGGGCGGCGTTCTCTGCGACAAAATCCGCCATAAACCGCCACAAATCTTTTTACCACAGAGGTCACAGAGGACAGAGAGAAAAGCCATTGTAGAGGGCATTCGCTCGACAAACTCCGACAAAGTCCGCCATTTTCCGCCACCCTCATTATGCAAAATCTGCCTGAACTGATGGGCAAACTTCGCCACAATTCCGACAAAGTCCGCCATTTTCCGCCACCCTCATTATGCAAAATCTGCCTGAACTGACGGGCATAATCCGCCATAATCCCGACAAAGTCCGCCATTTTCCGCCACGCTCTGCCGCTGGTTTTATGCGCGTTTTGTGCGCGGAAGACAAACTTTTTCGCGCATAAACCATTATTCGCCGTTTTGTTTTTTTATCACAGAGGCACAGAGGGGGCATCTGTTTTGTGTCCGTTTTGTGTCCGAAAGGGAAAGTTTTTCGGTCATAAGGCATTTTCGATTCTATGCCGCGCGGATTCCTTGTATTCCTTATACCCTGTCTGTGGATGGAAAGGGCGACTCAAAGGCCGCGGTTTTGATTTTGGGCGCGAGTGTTCGGCAAGGCAATGATGGGCAGATTTGATATTTGACAAAAGACGGTTTATCAGATACACTTGTTTTATCGATTAAAATGTTAGCAAGGGGCGCGTCAAAATGAATACGAAACATCAAAGAAATACCCCCCCCCCCCCCGCATCTTCTGATTAAGAAGGTTTTGCGCTGTTTCTTATTTCTGATCCTTTTCCTCGCCGTTCCCGTCCAAAGCCAAACGCCTGTCCCCACAGCGCCGCCGCGGCTGACCAATCCGACCGTCATGGCGCCCTGCGGACTGCCAGCCTCTTATGCAGAGTTCACGTCGACGGCCACAGTAACCGAGTTCAACATGACCGCTGACTGTGTCGTTAATACCTGGGATGTCCAAAACAACCAGCCCTTTCTGCGATTTTCATCCGGCGAGTTCACCATCAATGGCCACGGACACAGCATCATTGGCCCAACAAACGGCTATGCCATAATCGTCAGCAATGCCGGCACCGTCTTAGATCTGAACGATGTGACCATCCGTCAGGCCGGCGCCGTGAACGATTCGGTTATTTTCGTGAATGCTGGTCGTCTTAACGCTCGAAACGTCATTTTCAGAGACAATAATGTCCTTCTGGTATTGTATCTGAGCACAGACGGACAAGCCTATCTTGAGAACGCGCAGTTCTTGAACAACCGCGGCGCAAGTACTGGTAAAGTTATTCTGCTCTCAACTAACGGCGCCTTGTTAAGCATCACCAACGGCATCTTCCAGGGCAACACCGGTTTCGAATACCTCATCGATGCCGCTGGAACTGTGCAGCTGCGAGGCTGCATCACCCGCGCCGATGGCCTTGGCGATGATCCAGACAGCATCATCACCGACACCATCACCGGCCCCTGCCCAGAGGCCGGCTTTAGCTATTGGCTGTCATTAACACCGCAACCCAAGCGCAAGAAGGAAGATCCCGTCCCGACGCTAACCCCAACGCCGCGGCCGGCTTACGGCGCATCTTATGTCGCTTTGCAGACCGCAACCGGGATGACTTTTGAAGCTGCTTACGGCCTGGACAGCGGCGTTCATTTTCGTCAGCTGGACGGCGCCGGGATTGGGATTCAGTCGATCATCGACGCTGGTTATTTGGCGGCCTTGGATGTCTATGGTTATGTCGAGCAGGGCGTCGAGGTTTGTTTTCCGCAGATCGGCCGAGTCCTGTTCTTGGATGCGCGGACGATGCCGCGGGCGATTACGCCGCTGGAATCGACTGTAAGAAACGGCATGACCTGTGTTTCGATTAACAGTCCAGGTTCGCTGGTTCTGATGCCGAACTGATTAGCCTTACCACAGAGGACACAGAGGGCGCAGAGAAAAGCGGTCAGGAAATGCGCCGCTAAGGATTTAGAAACCGTCATAATTCCCCCCTGTTTCGTCATTCCTGTTTTATTCGCTGGTTTGCCAAATTCCCCCTATTCCTGTAACCTTGTAAGCTGCGCGGCTTGCTTTGATGATGGAAGGGAACTGCGATTGTGTCATCAGCTTATGTTGGCCAGGTGATTCTGTGCGCCGTGGTCAGTTATCTGCTGGGTTCGCTGCCGACGGCTTATTTGGTCGCCAGGGGCAAGGGCGTCAATATCTTTGAGGTTGGCAGCGGCAATATGGGCGGGACGAATGTCGCGCGGGCGGTTGGCGGCGGCTGGGCTTTGCTGACCGGTTTGATTGATGTCGCCAAAGGCATCTTGGCGGTTTGGCTGGCGCGGGATGCGATCTTGCCCGAAGAGATGGGCCTGGCGACGGCTGTGGCGGCCACTGGCGCGGGGGTCGGGCATAACTGGTCGCTGTTCGCCACTGTGCTGACGGCGTCCTTTTCGGATGGACGTCTGAAGATCGTCGTTCGCGGCGGCAAGGGCGCGGCCACGGCCTTTGGGGCGATGATGATGATTCAACCGTTGGCGAGTCTGGCCGCGGCGGCCGTCGCTGTCGTCATCATCGGCGGCACGCGCTACGTCTCGCTGGGCGTTCTGGTCGGCTTTGGCTTGGCGAATATCTGGCTGACTGCGCTGATTGTCGATGGACGTCAGGCGCCGATCCTTCTGCTGTATGTGGTCGCTTTGAGTTTGATGCTGGGGCTGGGTCACCGCGGCAACATAGGGCGTTTGCTGGCTGGCACGGAGCGGCGGCTGGGCGAGCGCGCGAAGGGATAGGCTGGACGTGAATGTGAGAAACGACAAGGATTTGCGCGGCATGAAGCGCATCGGTGAGATCTGCGGATTGGCGCTGAAGTTGATGCTGGACCGCGCGGAAGCGGGGATGAGCACGCAGGCTTTGGATGAGATTGGGCGCGATTTTCTGCAAAAGATGGGGGCGGATTCGGCGCCTATCCGCGCTTATCAATTCCCTGGTTATACTTGCATCAGTTTGAATGACGAGGCCGCGCATGGGATCCCGCGGGCTGACCGCATCATCCAGGCCGGCGACCTGCTCAATGTGGATGTATCGGCGGCGCTGGAGGGCTATTGGGGAGATACTGGCGCGACTATTATCATGCCGCCAGGCCGTCCGGCGCTGGAGACGCTTTGTCAGACGACGCGTCAGGCCTTGTACCTGGCGATTGACATGGCGCGTCCTGGGCAGAAGACGAACGCTATTGGGCGCGCGGTGGAAAAATTCGCCAAACGCCGCGGCTATCGCACTCTGCGCGAACTGGGCGGGCATGGCGTGGGGCGGCATATTCACGAAAAGCCGTCTATTCCCAATTATTACAACAAGCGCAACCGCGATGTTCTGCGGGATGGCATGGTCATTACGCTTGAGCCGTTTCTCACGCCTGGGCGCGGGCGCATCGAAACTGATGATGACGGCTGGACGCTGCGGACGACTGATGGCGCTGTTTCGGCGCAATATGAGCATACCCTGGTCATCAACGGCGATGATCCGATTCTCGTTACTCAAGTCGAAGGCGGCTATGTATGAAAGGAAACTGTCCATGATACTCGGCATTGATCATATTGTTATCGCTGTTCCGTCGCTGGCGGCGGCTGTTGAGACTTATCGCCGGCTGGGCTTCAGCGTGGTTGAGGGAGGCCGTCATCCAGTCGGCTCGTACAATGCGCTGATTGCTTTTGAGGATGGCGCGTATATCGAACTGCTGGCTTTTTATGAAGACAGTCCCGAACATATCTGGTGGGATTTGCTGCATCGGCGCGGCGGCGGCTTGATTGATTTTTGCATGGCGACCGATGATATTGAGGCTGATTATGGGGCTTTTCGGCGGCAGGGGGTCGAGATGGATGATCTGGTTGAGCTTAGCCGCAAACGGCCGGATGGCTATGAACTGGCGTGGGTCAATAACAAGGTTTATGGCGATTATCAGGGGATTATTCCGTTTATCATCCAAGATAAAACGCCGCGCGATGAACGCGTCCCCAAAGAGACTGACCATGCCAACGGCGTCATCGGCATCCACCGTCTAAGTTTGGCCTGCGCGGATGTGGATTTGCCTGGCGGCGTTATGGCGGCTGTTTTGGGCGCGGAGGGGCAGTCGATTCGGGATGATGAGCTAGGGGCTGTGGGGATTCGTTTTGATGTGGGGACTCATCAGCTGGACTATCTTCAGCCGATTGGTTCGGACGGGCCGCTGGCGGCGCATCTGGCTGGACGGGCGCCTATGCCCTACCGCGTGAGTTTCAAGACAGGCGGCGTCAAGCGAAACATCAGTCGGCAGCAGAGCGAGGGGGTTCGCATGGCGTTGGTTTAGCGCCGCAAACGCTGGAGCAGGCCGCTGTGACGTTCGGCCACTTTGTTATTGCTGACGGCCCGCCAGACCGCCTGGCGCGTTCCGACCAATACGACTAATTGCTTGGCGCGGGTAATCGCGGTGTAGAGCAGGTTGCGCTGAAGCATCATATAATGCTGGGTCAGGATGGGCATGACCACAACGGGGTATTCGGAGCCTTGCGAGCGGTGGGTGCTGATGCAGTAGGCGTGCATGAGGTCGTCGGTTTCCGAGAAATGATAAGCGACGTAAGCGCCGTCCATCGCGGTTTGGAGGGTGTTGTCGTCGCGGTCGATGCTGTGGATGAAGCCGATGTCGCCATTGAAGACGTCTTTTTCATAGTTGTTGCGGGTTTGCATGATTTTGTCGCCGACGCGGAAGATGCGGTCGCCAATTTTGACGTTGGCCAGGCGCGCGTCGCTGTTCAGTTCGTTTTGCAGGCGCGCGTTGAGGCTGTTGACTCCGGCGGCGCCGCGGTACATGGGGGCGATGACTTGGATTTCGCGCATGGGGTCGATGTTCCAGCGTTCGGGGATTTTGGTTTTGACGATTTCGACGACCATGGCCGCCACTTCTTCGGGGTCGCTGATATTGAAGAAGTAAAAATCTTTGCTGTCATTGTCGGTATAGGGCTGCTGGCCTTGGTTGATGCGGTGGGCGTTGCTGACGATGTGGCTGGCGTCGTCTTGGCGGAAGATCTGATTGAGGCGCGTTACGGAAGCGATGCCGCTGGCGATGACGTCGCGCAGGACGTTGCCGGCGCCTACTGACGGCAGCTGGTCGATATCGCCTACTAGGAGCAGATGGGCGGTCGGCATCAGGGCTTTGAGCAAGTTGTGGAAAAGCTGCAAATCGAGCATGGAGGCTTCGTCGATGATGATCATATCGGCTGGCAGGGGATAGTCTTCGTCATGTTCAAAGCCGCCGTTTTCGGGCGAATAACCCAGCAGGCGATGGATGGTGCTGGCTTTTTGGCCGGTGGCTTCGCTTAGTCGTTTGGCGGCGCGGCCGGTGGGCGAGGCCAGGGCAAAGCGGCACTCGTCTTTTTGTCGCAGGGCGTCAATCAGCATTTGCATGGTGGTTGTTTTGCCGGTGCCAGGCCCGCCGGTCAAGATGCTTAGTTTGCTGGTCAGAGCGGCCTGCACCGCGCTTTGCTGCTGATGTGACAAACTGACATCGTTCTCTTCGCGCCACTGCTTGAGGAAGGCCGTCCAGTCGGTCTGCTGATGGGCTTTGGCGATGAGGCTGGGGCTGGATGCGATGAGGCGCAGTTTTTGGGCGGCGGCGGTTTCGGCGCGAAAGAAACGCGGCAGATAGATGGCCTCGACGGGCTGTATTTGCTCTTCATCATGCAGTCGGTCTTTGGCCAGTTTGCCGGCCATCAGCTGCTCGTCCAGGGCGATGTTCAGGGCTTGTCGATCTTCGACGTCCAGCAGATCACCAGCTTTGTCGAGCAGCGCGGCGTTTGGGGCGTAGACGTGGCCTTCGCGCGCCAGTTGATCCAGCGCATAATGCAGGCCGGCCTGCAGACGGCGCCGGTCGTCCACTTTGACACCCATACTGCGGGCGATTTGGTCGGCCTTTTTGAAGCCGATGAGGAAGACATCTTCGGCCAGCTGATAGGGGTTGCTTTCGATGATATGCTGGGTTTGCGGGCCATATTCGCGGTCGATTCGCAGGGCCATTTTGGCGCTGATGCCGAGGCCTTGCAGATAAATCATATTGCCGCGGGTGGCGCGGTTTTTGTCCCAGGCCTTGATCAGTCTGTTGGCCAGGGCTGGTTTTAAGGTTGGCACGTCATACAGGCGTTTTGGTTCGCTATCGAGGATATCGATGGTTTTGGCGCCGAGGTGATCTACGATTTTTTGGGCGGTGCGCGGGCCGATGCCTTTGACGATGCCGCTGCTTAGGTAATTGATGATGCCCTCTTCGGTCGAGGGCGCGATGGGCATGACCTGCTGGGCGCGGAATTGACGTCCGTAACGCTGGTCGTTCACCCATTCGCCGCTGAACTGGGCTTCTTGGCCTTCTTGGAGTTGGGGCATGACGCCGACCACAGTCACGGTGCCGTCGCGGGCTTGGGCCTGTGGGTAACGCTGGCTGGGCTGCACTTTCAGCACGGCGTAGCCGCTGTCCTGGTTATAATAAGTGACGCGCTCAACCGCGCCTTGCAGATTTTCTTGCATTGAGGGCTGTCTGTCCATGCGCCTCATCCAATAAGGTTCATAACAAGCCGCTAATTCCCATAAAATCTGATTATGACTCGAACATTATTTTTCACCGAGTCGGGAGCATTCATTGCGTTAAGCGCCGTCAATTCTACCAGATGGCACGTTACTTCGCGTCTTTCCACAGTCAAATAATTGATGATGCCTTCTTCATATTGATACACATGACAGGCTTCATGGACTAATATGCCAGCCAGCTTGAATATCTGATTTTGGTAGTCCTCAAATGTAGAAAAGACAGCAAATTTGCTTATGTGGACTGTCTTCACAGCTAAGTCGACACATGCCATTCCGGGGCAAGGATAATGTTCCGAGTCGCCCCAAAAAAGTTCTATGATTCTATTGGTTGCGCTGGTCACGTAGGCGTGCCATTGCGGCGCCCGCGTTCTAATCTGGTTTAGCGCTTCGTTCACCCTTCTCTTCCAGTCTGGGGATCCTTCAATGATGATTTCGCTTCCATTGCCGGCCGTCGCAGTGTCTATCGGGGATGTCGCTGGCGCGGCGCATTGATTATTCTGATAGGCCCAATATCCGCTTGTCCATTCTTCGTCGGTATGGCATTGTCGGTCAACGAAACAGCAATTATCGATATTCGCCGGGGCGCTGCTGGCCGGCGGCGATGATGTTTGCGGCTGTTCGCTGTTTTCAACGCGGGTGTAATTGACCCAATCGGCCATCCACAATTCGATTCCGATCCTGCTGACCCTAAGCCAGCGGTTCAACTGGCCAGTGACGTGCAGGATTGCGCCGGCCGGCGCTGTATCGACAACATCGCAGTTGGTCGCGGCGCAGCTTCTTAAGTTGGTATTGTTATCGACGCGAATAGTATAATTCTGCGCTGATGCGGCGCTGCACACAGCAAACACTGCCAGCATGACTGCAAACA
Source organism: Phototrophicaceae bacterium (assembly GCA_965243795.1). Classification (GTDB taxonomy): domain Bacteria; phylum Chloroflexota; class Anaerolineae; order Aggregatilineales; family Phototrophicaceae; genus UBA6055. The sequence continues at coordinate 842,420 of OZ251576.1, forward strand.
GTTTGATTTTCATGGATCGTCCTTTTTGGTCATAAAGCGTTTCTTTGCGCCCTTCGGCAAGATCGCGAGTATGCAGCATAAATTCATTGTAACATTTTTAGGAGGAGGATTAAAGAGTCTCGGTTTGGATTTTTCTTACCCCGTCCTCGTTTTGACGATTGAGCAGGAGCGAAAACAACAGTGTATAGTGAATTATCGCTTAACGCGCGAAAGTCCAGTTTATGACCGCAGGGGGTGATGACAGCTTGACGCTCCAGGGCGAGCAGGAGCGCATCAATGCCCGCGTGGCTGGGGCTGGCGGGATTCTGGCGCTGGGGAATGTGTTCAGCCGCGTTTTGGGCTTGGTCCGCGAGACTGTCCTGACTTTTCTGTTTGGGGCCAGCGGCGCGGTGGATGCTTTTCAGGTGGCGATTATCGTCCCCAAGGCCATCTATGACCTGCTGATTGGCGGACATATCAACGGCGCGATTGTGCCGACGTTAAGTGAGATTGCCGCTCGCCGTGGACAGGATGAACTGTGGCGGGTCGTTTCGGCGCTGTTTAGTCTGATCACTGTCGCGCTGGCGCTGCTGGTTTTGCTGATTGAATGGCTGGCTCCGCAGATTGTGCGGACCGTCGCCAGTGGCGCTGATGCCGAGACTTTGGGCTTGGCTGTGGATATGCTTCGTTTGACGGCGCCGGCGCTGATTTTCATGGGCTGGTTCGCGGTTTTTAGCGGCACATTGTTTGCTTTGCGCTCATTTTCGCTGCCGGCCTTCGCTGGGGTGGTCTTCAATGGCTGCGTTGTTCTGGTGACGATTGCTTTGGCCGCGGCGCCGACTCTGACGCTGCGCCTGCATGAGGGGCCGACGCTGTTTCCATTTGAGGTCGGTCGGCCGGCCAATGGCATTTTCGCTGTTGCCCTGGGCTGGCTGGTCGGCGCCGTGGCCCAGATGGCTTTGCAGCTGCCTGGACTGCGACTGCGGCGGCTGCGCGTGAATTTTCGCTGGACGCATCCGGCCCTCAAAAGCATCGGCATTTTGTACGTCCCGGTCATGCTTTCGCTCATCATGGACACCTTGATTATCCGACCTTTCAGCTATGATCTCGCCAGTCAAAGCGGCGCCGGCGGCATCGCGTATATGAACTGGGCGACTACGCTGGTTCAATTCCCGCAAGGTTTGGTGGCGACGGCTATCAGCGTGGCGATTCTGCCGACTTTGGCGCGTCAGGCGGCTGAAATGACTGCCCAACGCGCGTTCAAGGATACGCTGGGGCTGGGACTGCGGCTGACGACCACGTTGATTTTGCCGGCGGCTATGGGGCTGTTTGTCTTGGCCGTCCCCATCATCGCTTTGCTGTTCGAGCATGGCGCTTTCACCGCCGCCGATACCGCAATCACCGCGCAAGCCTTGCGGCTGTACCTGATTGGCCTGCCCTTCGCCGCGATTGACCTGCTGCTGGTCTACGCTTTTTACGCTCGCAAGGACACCTTGACACCAGCTTTGATTGGCGTCGTCAGTCTGGCGGTTTATATGCTGGCGGCTTTGGCCCTGTTCGAAAGCTGGGGGCTGTTCAGTCTGATGATCGCCGACAGCCTCAAGCACTTCGTCCACGCTTTGATCGCCGGTATTTTGCTGGCGCGGCGGCTGGGTGGATTCGGTTCGCAGGGTTTGACTTTGACCGCCCTCAAAACTTTGGCCGCCGCTATGCTGATGACCGTCGCGGCCGTGGCCACGCTGCCGATTTTGACCCGTCTGGTCGGCGCGGGCAGCATCATCCACGAAGCCTTGCTGGTCATCCTTAGCGCGGCGCTGTATGGCGGGATTTTTCTGCTGGCGGCGAGGGCGTTCAAGATCGACGAACTGCGCTGGCTGATGACCCTGCTCCGTCATCGAATTGGGCGTTCCGCCGATGGATCAGAATAGCCGCTGGACGCAAACTCGGTTAAACTTCCCTTGAGCGCAAAGGTTTCGGTGTCATGTCCAAGAGTTCGTCCAATCTGTTTATTATCTCCTGCACTGTTTTTGGCGTCGGCGGTTTGTCGGGAGGCGCGCTGGGCGTCGTTTGGATTTACATTGAGCGCGATTTTAACCTTAGCTTGAGCGCGTTGGGGCTTCTGGTTTCGATTGCCACTATTGGGCGTTTGGTGACCAGTTTTGCCAGTGGTGTTCTGGTTAATCGCTTTGGCACGGCGGCGGTGATGATTGTCGGCATTGGCCTTTCGGGCGGCTGCATGCTTGGTTTTGCCTTGGCGCCGACCTGGAGCGTGTGTTTGCTGGCTGGTCTCATTTATGGGGTTGGCAATGGTCTGCTGGCGACTGGTTTGAATGTCTTTGCGGCGGTTAGTTTTTCGCCGCGGCAGATGAATTGGCTGCATGGCAGTTTTGGCATTGGCTCGACTTTGGGGCCTTTTTTGGTGACGACGCTGGTGATTGACTGGGGGGCGGCCTGGCAGTGGGCTTACGTGCTGTTTGCTGCGGCGCGGCTGGTTTTAATCGCCGTGTTCATCCTGACCCGCCATGAATGGCGCATCAGCGAAGCCAAGACTCGCCGCCGCAAAGGCGCCAATGCCGGCATTGGTCAAACCCTGCGCCTGCCGATTGTCTGGCTGATGGTCAGCGCCTTTTTGGTGGCAACGGGGGCGGAACTTGTCACTGGGCAGTTTGCCAACAGTTTCCTGATTGAATCGCGCGCGCTTGACCCCAAGGTCGCTGGCGCTTGGGTTAGTCTCTATTGGGGCAGTCTGACGGTGAGCCGTTTTTTGGTCGGGGTGGTGATTCATCGCATCAGCAACGGCGCTTTTCTGCGGCTGAATATGATGGCGACTCTGCTTGGCGCGGGTCTGCTTTGGTCGAATCTGGGCGATGCGAGCAGTCTGCTGGGTCTGATGATGATCGGTTTTTCCGTCGCGCCGTTTGCGCCGCTGATGTTTTCGGATACGCCGGCCCGCGTCGGTCATGCTCATACCGCCAACGCCGTCGGCTTTCAATTCACCGGCGCCAGTTTGGGCATGGCTTTTCTGCCGTGGCTGGCTGGTCTGCTGGCCGAAACGCAGGGCCTGGAAACGCTCCCTCGTCTGCTGTTTGTCATCGCGCTGCTGACTTTCCTGCTGCATGAAGTCATCTTGCACCGCGACGTTCGCCAACCTGTCCCGCAAACTTAGTTGGTGGATAGTGCCGTTTCTGCAAGAAAGGGCGAGTCTGGCAAAGGTGTGACTTTTTACCGCAGAGGGCGCGTTCAGGGCATCCTGTCGAAAAATTGCATGGCGGCGAAGAGCGCGATGCCTGTACCAACGATCCACTTAATCAGCGTGGCCTGCAGGGCCTGCAAGTCTGCTTTTGTCGCCAAATGTGGATAAGCGCCTTCCACCTTTGCCACGCGCTCGTTTAACTGCGGTTGATTTTGCAAGGTTTCAGATGCCATTGTCGATTCCTGTCTGAACTCATATCACGATATTTTACCTTTACAGTTTAGCAAGGCTTCAGCTTTGATGCAAGCGCTATTTTATCAAGGGACTGACGCTGGGCGCGGTGAAGGGGTAGATTTTGACCGCAGAGGACGCGGCGCGCAGGCGGTAAAATTCATACTATAATAGTCAAAAGCAGTTTCCAGCAGCTTATTATCAGAAGTCAAAGTTGATGAACTCCCTGTACAAAGTCCACCTGCTGATTTTCTTTGCCTTACTCTTCTCCGCGTTCACAGCGCTGTCGCAAGACGCTATCCCGGACGCAGCATCTCCGATATGCACGCTGCACGATCAGATTATTGCCGCCAATACAGACCGCCAAGTCGGAGCCTGCCTGCCCATAGACAATCCTAACCACCAAGTCTTTAGCCTGACAGAAGACATCATCCTAAGCGCGAAACTTCCTGCAATCACCTCAAGAATTATCATTGATGGCGACGGTTACACGATAAGCGGCGACAATCGCTTCCGCATATTTTACGTCGATGGCGGCAGTCTCACCATCCTCAACCTAACCATAACCAACGGGGACGCGGGGCAGGGCGGCGCGATTATGGTCGATAACGCGGGAGAGTTGCAGCTAAACAACAGCGTTATCCAAAACAGTTCGGCAGTGTACAGCGGCGGGGCGATTTTCAGCCGACAAAGCATGCTGTACATCAACGACAGCGCAATCAACTCAAACTCGGCAGGGCGTGGCGGAGCGATCTACAACGCGGCTTCTTCAGTTATGAGCATACGCAACAGCGCCATCCAGGGCAATTCTGCATCTTGGGGCAAGGGTGGCGCAATTTACCACTATGCCGGCATGGGGATTATCCGAAACACGACCATACGCAACAATATAGCGCGCGAAGAGGGCGGCGCCATATATGGCAGCGGCGGCGGGCTGTATATCACCGAAAGCGTTATCAGCAACAACTCCGCAGACGGCGGCGGCGCTATTTACAGTCGTTCCATCCTGACAGTCAATGCCAGCGCATTCCAGAATAACTATGCCCAATACGGCGGCGCCATCTTCCATTCATCCGCGATGCTGCACATCACCAACAGTTCCATCCGCCATAATTCCGCGGCGTCGGGCGGTGGGATATACCTGACGAGCGGGACATTCAGCATCAATCATAGCAGCATTCGGGAAAATACAGCACAGAGCGGCGCTGGCATTTATGCTGAATGCTGTATTGCAACCCTAACCGACACCGAGGTTGCCGACAATAAAAGTACATACGATGATAGCGAAATCTACATACACAGCCAAAGTGAGTTCAAACAGTTCAAAAGCAGCGACCGTTCTCCCTAATTCTCCCGAATAAGTTGCTCCGCCCCATCCCATTTGCGCGATTTTGTGTATAATAATACCCTACCTGTCCGAAGTCATTGAGGCTGTGCAGGAATGAAAAGGAACCCTCTGTTGCTGATGGCGCTGCTGTTTTTGGCGGCTTTCGGCTATGCGCGGGCGCAGGAGCCAAGCCTGCCGCGGGCCTATCGCATGAACAGCTTCGGCACCGAACTGCAAGGCTGGAACAACTGCGGCCCGGCCACATTGACCAATGCGCTGGTTCATTTTGGCTATGCTGACAACCAAAACCGCGCCGCCAACTGGCTCAAGCCCGACCGCGAGGACAAAAACGTCAGTCCGTGGCAGATGGTCGAGTTCGTCAACACGCAGATACCCGAAATTCCAGTGTATGGGATTGTGCGCGCCGGCGGCACGATTGACCTGCTGCAAAAGCTGATGGCCCATGATTTTCCAGTGGTGATTGAAAAGGGCTATACGCCGGCCGGCTATGATTGGATGGGGCATTATCTGCTGCTGACCGGCTATGACGATGATGTCGATGAGTTTGTGGCGATGGACAGCTTCCGCGGCGCCGACACCCGTTACAGCTATGCCGACATCAACGACAAATGGCAGCATTTCAACTACACCTACATTGCGCTGTACACCGTCAACCGCGAGGCCGAATTGATGACGCTGCTGGGTGAGAGCGCCGATGAATGGCAGAATCACATTATGGCGCTGGAGCGGGCGCGCGGCGAGGCGGTGGACGACCCCGCTGACGCTCATGCCTGGTTCAATATGGGCAGCAGTTTTGTCAAGCTGGGCATGTATGAGGCGGCGGCGCAGGCCTATGACCAGGCGCTGTCACTGGGCTTGCCCTGGCGGATGATGTGGTATCAGTTTGGCCCTTATGAAGCCTATTATCATACCGAACGCTATGACGACATGATCGCTATCGTTCGCCAAAATCAAAACGACGGCGGCGGGCATTTTGTCGAGGAGACCTGGCATTATCTGGGCTTGGCGCGGGAAGGCCGCGGCGAAATCGAAAAGGCGCTGCAAAACTATCAGACGGCGCTCAATTTCAATCCCAACTTCAGGCCGGCCCAGGATGCCAAGGAACGGCTAAGGACGCAAAGCAGCTAGCTGGCGTGCATACGCGCCCAGGTTTCGCGGGTGTATTTGCTGGCGACGACCGCGCTCCACAAGACGGACAGCGCATAGCCGCCAATCCAGATGCCAAATGCCGAAACAACCCCGTCCATCATCCAGGGCATGTCGCGCAGATGTTCCAGCGTCGGCCCAACCCAAAGCGCGATGGTGATGATGAGCGCCAAGGTCATCATCGCGAAGCGATAGTAGAGCGGCCGGCGGATTTTGCGGAAGAAAACGACGGTCGCCAGCGCCATTGGAATAGCCAGGCTGAATCCTGTTGCCGCGCCTTGAGTCAGTATGTCGAATGCCAGAACATTGATCGACGGCCAATCGGACATCCTCAACAAAACCGCATGAATAAGAACTTGTGACACCGCGGCCAGCGCGATGCAGCCGCCGACCATTCTCGCTGCCATTTTTAAGAGTAGAACTGCTCGCCACATTCTCTTTTGCCTTTCTGTTTTCAAACGTTTCTCTAAGCCAATGCCGGTGTCAGATACGGCTCATTGACCGCGAACAATTCATCGACCATCGACTGAATCTCGGCCAGCGAACAGACGGCCGCCGACAAAGGCGAATAGGCGACAGCTTGGTAGATCAGCCGCCGGTTGCCGTTCAGGATGCCTTCAACGGCCATCTCTTCAATCTGCGAATAGAGGTTGGTCAGCGGCGCGACTGATGTCGGCAAGGGCCCGACGGCCACCGCTTCCAGTCCATCGCGCGAAGCCCAGACCGGCACCTCGACGCAGGCCTGGCGCGGCAGGTTATCGACCAAACCCAGATTGGGGACGTTGCCGTTGAATTTGAAGGGTCGGCCGCCTTGCATGGCATTGATGATATAGGCGGCATACTCATGGCCGCGCGCCAAATCAATTTTGTCCTGCTCAAACCAGGCATGGATGTCATCGCGCCAGTCATGCTCGCGGCGTTGATATTCTTTCAGGACATAGGCATGGTGTCCCGGATTCCAGTTTGTGCCGTGCGTGGCGTATTTTTCGATGAGGTCGGGACGTTTGCGGAACCACCAGTTGTATTCGGAGTTGTGGCCGCTGGATTCGGTGACGTAATAATCAAGCGCCAGGTACATTTCATTGCGGACTTGTTCGGCATTGTAGATTTCACTGTTAGCCGCGATGGCCTTATGAATCAGTGGGTAGGCATCTTCGCCCTGCCAGGTGTATTCGATGAACCAGGCGGTGTGATTGATGCCGGCGCAGGTGTAATGAATCTCTTCATAGGGCGCGCCAATCCAGTCGGCCAGCATCTTGGAGGTGCCTTGCACGCTGTGGCAGAGGCCGGTTACCTGGATGTCCGTCTCGATGTCAATCGCGCGGCAGAGCATGGCCATGGGATTGGTGTAATTGAGCATAAGCGCGTTGGGGCAGACTTGTTCCATGTCGCGGGCGATATCGACCATGACTGGAATAGTGCGTAAGGCGCGGAAAATCCCTGACACCCCGCGCGTGTCACCCACGTTCATATCGACGCCGTATTTCATCGGGATTTCGATATCGTGCCGCCAGACGTCCGTCGAGCCAACCAAAATGGTCACGATCACATAATCGGCGCCAGTTAGCGCTTCAATGCGGTTCATGGTGGAGGTTACGCGGGCGGGATACTTGCCGGCGGCGATGATGCGGCTGACGGCGCGCTGTGCAAAATCAAGCCGTTCGGCATCGATGTCCATCAGCGCGATTTCGGCATCTTCCAGCAGGGGGAAGGTCAAGATGTCTTGGACGAGTTTGCGGGTAAAGCCGAAGCTCCCGGCGCCGATAAAGGCAATTTTGGGCATAGTGTCCTCTCCAGACGTTCTGGCATTGGATTAGATTGACATTATAAACGCGTCGCGCCCGAAATAGAAGCGCGGGATTTGCGGCGTTTATTTTACATGTTGACAAGTTTTTGATATATTAAATAAACTTATACAACCTAGGGAGGCGTCATCACATGAAATACGCTGGGCGAAAGATCGCCAATTCATTTTATTTGCCCAAACATCCCTTTTTGCGCGGGATCGCCAGTTTGATGGATTTCACGGGTGCATTGAACCGCGATGCGATAGAACAGATTCTTGAACGTTCAAAGGCTGATGCCACGCAGTCTGATGCCGATGTCATGCAGTCCGATGCTGATGCCATACGTTCGGATTGGGAAGCTGTGGGCGAGAACTTGTGGCGGGCAATCAATGAGTACGAGAAAAATCAGAGAAAGCCGAAAGATAAAATCGTCCCTACTCAATCAACCCCTCCAGGCGGTCAACCAGATTTTCCAGTACTTTGAAGGTCTCTTCGACAGCCTGCGGCGTCGACATATCCACGCCGGCCTCCTTCAATACATTAAGCGGATAATCGGCGCCGCCGGCCGCCAAAAAGCCGAGATAGCGTTCAACGGCGGTGCCATCGCCAGCCAGAATCGCGTTGGCCAGGGCGTGGGCCGCCGAAATGCCAGTGGCGTACTGGAAAGTATAGTACGGCTCATACAGATGCCCGAACTGCGCCCATGTGCTGCCAGTGCGGCGCGGGTCATCGCTCATCGTGTCGCCGTAACCTTCGGCATAAAAGCCGGCCATGATGTCGTTAAGCATATCGGGGGTGAGCGGCTCGTCATTTTCCATCCGCGTATGCACCTCATATTCAAACCGCGCCAGCGTCGGCATAATGAAGAAATAGCGGTGGATGTTGTCCATGGCCTCCTGAATCAGCGCCAGTTGGAAGCCGCGGTCATCGCTGCTGGCGAACAGATGCGCCCGCACCATCGCCTGATTGAAATTGGAGGCGACTTCGGCCGCGAACATGGAATAGCCGCTGTAGATGAAGGGCTGATGCCGCCGCGTGTAATAGCTGTGCATGGAATGCCCCAATTCATGCGCCAGGGTGCCCATCGAACTCAAGCTGCCGTCAAAGCTCATCATAATGAAGGGGTGCGTGTCATAAGACCCATCCGAGAACGCGCCTTCGGATTTGCCGTCGTTGATAGCATAATCCACCCAGCGCTCTTCAAGACAGCCGCGGCGAAGCTGCTCGACGTAGGCATCGCCCAAGGGGGCCATGCCGCTGGCAATTTTGTCGACGGCCTCGTCAAAGGACAGCTGCGGTTCATTGTCGGTCAGCGGCGCCCATAAATCGTAAGGGTGAATCGTCTCATAGCCCAGCGCCCGCCGCCGAACATCCCAGTAGCGGTGCCAGGTTGGGATATGCTGCCGATACGTATCGATCAGGTTGTGGAAAACGTCGACTGGAATGCTGTTGGGCGAAAGTTTGGCATGCAGCACGCTGTCATAACCGCGCAAACGCGCCATTGCCACATTGCGCTTGACCGAGGCCAGATAGGCCGCCGCCAAGGTATTGTTCATCTCTAGGAAACGGTCGGCATAGTTCTCCCAGGCCGTCTTGCGGATTTGACGGTCGCTGTCGGAAAGCAGCTTGTCGCGGGAGCTTTGCACCAGCGGCCGGGTTTCGCCGTCGCTGCTGCGGGCCGGCGCGAAATTCATGTCCCGATTGGTCAGGGCGCTGCGGATGCCCGCGATGCGATTCAGCGGCTCCGACAATATCCCCAGCACAGCCTCGACTTCGCCCGAAAGCACGTGTTTTTGAGTACGCAGCAGATCGCTGATGTAATGCTGATAGAGCTTGAGCGCGTCTTCTTCGCGGATCCATGTTAAGAGGGTATCGCGGTTCATCGCCAGCAGTTCAGGGTCGGCAAAGGCGGCGGCGGCCATGTACTGTCCGACGAGTCCCTGCGCCTGCCCGACCATGCCTTTGATGGCTTCGTGATGGCCGTCGCATTCCTGCCACAGCGCCGGGTACATATACACTTTCCAGACGCGGCGCGCCAGCCCAGAGGAAAACTCAAACCATTCGGCCAAGCGGGCCGGACTGTTGGACAATGTGCCTTTATAGCTTTCGATATCCTTGAGCGCGGCGGCCGTCGCCTGATGCTCTTCGCGCCAGGCCTCAAAAGAGGGGAATACGGATTCGTGGTCCCAGGTCGATTCGATGGGAACGTCTTGGCGGGTGGGTACAGTTGACATTGATTTTTCCTTTTTGCGCGAAATGACGCGCTAAAGTAGGCTACGACTGCGCGGCGACTTGCAGGGCAAGCGTGATGATCGAGGCGAGCGCGCCAGAGCCGATCACCGCCAGCCCGATAAGCCACTTGATGTTCTTAATGTCCGACCGCAATTCTGCAATATCCGCTTTGGTGGCGACATGCTGATAGCTGGCTTCCAGCGCGGCCAGCCTCTCTCCGGTGGTGCGTGTTGTATCTACTGTTGCCATAGTTGACTGCTCTCCTTTTGCTGTAAAGACAGCATAACATAAATGCTGCCCAATTATAGAAACCAGCCGGAAAGCTGCAAGTAACAGCGTTTCTGCGGATCGTCAGGAAAACCGCGCGCTAAGGAAAAGCGCAACAGGGCCCCAGGCGGAATGGTTTCCAGCGGGTCGTCGAATCCTTTGTGTTTGACGTCTAATGCCTCGGCGCCGTCATTATCAAAATAAAGATAACGGGCTTCGTCGTCGTCATCCTCATACCTATGCAAGGGCTGATTAAATCGCCAAAAACCAGTGCTGTATCCTGGCAGACCGTCAGCTGGGGAGACATAACCCCTTTGTTTGTACGTGAATTGAATCAGACCATCGAAAAGCGCGCTCGGATGAACAAAAGGCGCCTTGACCCGCTTCAGCAGGACGGCTTTTAATTGAGACGCCGGCACAGTGCGGATATACCGCTCTTGGATGATTCGCCTATCTTCGGTGTGGGGCGGCGCAATCTCCCTTTTCGGCAGGTCTTTGAGGGTCAGATCCCAAATTTCCCCGACATGGATTCGCTTGTTTTGGGGATGATTGTATCCCTGCGCCGGCAAGGGGCGAATGCTGCGATAACTGCCGGCCACCAGTCCACCCAGGCAAATACCCGTATTCATTTTCGTTTTAGCGACAATCAAAACCTGCGCCATAACAGCCCCTTTTATGGTTTGATATGCACAATATCTCCTTCTAGCTGTTTTTTCAGTTCTTCGGCGACGAGAGAGCGATGACAGGCTTGCGGATGCCGCTCGACGCAAAACAGCGCCAGATGACGCAGCGGTCGATGGGGGGGATATTGCGCCAGCTGCCTGGCCTTGTCCACTGCCTCTTTGGCCTTGAATTTGTTTTCGGGCTTTCTTTTATAGGCCTTCAAAATATCCCGCCTGTAGGCCTTGATGAAAGGCTTGCTTAGGGTCTGCCGCTGACGTTTGCTGACATTGGCCTGTCGGTCGGCTTGGCTTTGCGCGGCTCTTATTTCGAGGCTGGGCGCGAGTTCCTTGAGATGCGCGTAGGCGATGTTCATTTCTTTCAGCTTGGCTTGCAGGTAACCGCTGTTGACGAATTTATATTTGGGGCCGCGCATGCCGCGCCGCGCGCGAATATCAATGAAGAGATCGATTTGGCAGTCTTTCAGCGCCGTAAAGAACTCATCTTCGCTAAAACCATAGACGCCGATGGTCAATATCGTCAGGCGCGTGTTCATCAAAACAGGGACTCTTGATAGATCATATCGGGCAGTTCTGTTTGGAGTTTTCGCCTGCCGTTTTTGTCGATATGAACGACGTTAATCCGCTCTTGCTCAAGGGTCTTGCTGATAACGTAGCTTCGATGACAGTTTTGCGGTTCAAGCTCACTGCACATCAGCGCCATTCGATATCCCCCCGAAAGGCCCTTCCGCAAACGCGAAATGCCCTGTTTGTAAAAATCTTTGGTCTCGCATTTTTTGGGGTCTAACACTTCTTTTTTTCTGTCGGGACTGTAACTGTAGCAGTCGGGATCATCGGGTTTTCCGCCCAGGGTATCGCCCATGAACACATAACGAATATCCAAATGTTTCAGCCTTTCAGATAAATGGGGTCTGTCAAAATCCGTGTAGTACGACGAATAGGGCGATGACCGAACATCCACCAGAACGTCGATTTCGTATTGTTTGAGGAGCGCGGCGAATTCCTCTATCGCGCGCCCGCCATAGCCAATCGTGAAAATCTCATTCATGGCCTGTTTCTCATTCGATGCGCCAGTCGAAGGGCATGATAAATTGCGCGCGGCTGGTCATCATCTCGATATTGTCGACCACATATTTGGCGAGGGCGGCCGGGTTGTTTTCGGTCAGTTGAACGCCGATGGGCTTGCCTTTGTCTCGGATCAGCACAGAGGGCGCGGTCGGCGGCAGATGGGCCAGTTCGCGGGCTTTGCTGATGGCGTCCTGCAAACTGCCGATTTCATCGACCAGACCATGTTCTATCGCCTGCTGGCCTGTCCAGACTCGGCCGCCGCCGATGGCATCAATCTCTTCCCTTGTTTTGCCGCGGCTTTCGGCCACGCGCGTCAAGAATCGTCCATAGATGTATTCGACGCTGCCGCGGAGCATCTCGCGCTGGGCATCGCTGAATTGGCTTTCGCCGGCGATGATGTCGGCATTGTCGCCGCGCAGATAGGAAACAGCGTTAAAGCGCAGCTTCTTGAGCAGGTCACTGTTGACCAGCTTGCCCACAATGACGCCGATGGAGCCAGTGATGGTGCCGGCCTGGGCGACGATCCAATTCGCTGGGGTGGCGATATAATAGCCGCCAGAAGCCGCCACGCCGCCCATAAACACGACCAGCGGCCTGGATTTGGCCCATTCATCCAATGCCGAGGCCATCGATTCCGAAGCCGATGCCGACCCGCCGCCGCTGTCGATATAAAGCGTCAATGCGGCGCAGTCCGGGTCTTTCATCAGGTGGCGCACCTGCTGATTGAGGGTGATATCGCCCAGCCGCTCGCCGCCGACAAAGGGGACGGGGATCGGCAAATCACTGGGCGGCGCGGAACTTTCGCCGTCGATGATCATGCCGCCAGCGTAGATCACCGCGACATATTTTTGGGTAAAATCGCGGGCGGGCAGGTAAATCTGCTGACTGGCTTCTTCCCACATCGTAATTTTGGTGATGCCCAGATGCTCAACCAGACGCTCTTCGTTCATTATCCCATCGACATAGCCCTGTTCGAGAGCGTCATCGCCCAGATGAACGGCTTGGTCAATCATCCGCTTGACGTCATCTGGCTTCATTTTACGGGTGGCGGCGATGCCGTCGATGATCGTATCAAAGGTCGAATCGAGCAGCCAGTTGATTTGCTGACGGCCTTCAGGGGAGGGTTCGGCGCGGGTCAGGGCATCGGCGGCGCCTTTGTAGGGCGAAATGGCGACGGTGTCAAATTGCAGGCCGACCGCTTCCAGTCCGGCTTTCAAAAACACCTGCTGACTGAACAGGCCGGCGGTTTCCAGCAGTCCGCCCGGCGGCAGCAGAATTTCGTCGCACGCGCTGGCGACATAATAATCCAAAGTGCGATAGCCAGGCGCGTAGCTCAAGGCGCGTTTGCCTTTTTCACGCAGGCGGGTAATGGCGCCGCGCATCGTTTGCAAGTTGGCGATGCTGGCCGAAAGGCCGCGAAAATACAGGATGACGCCAATTGGCCGCGGGTCATCGCCGATTCGCTCCAGGGCATCGACAAATTCCAGCAGGCTCATCGGCGGCGCCCCCAAGATCTGACGCTGAATCAAGTTGCGCTCGGCCGGCAGAGGCGGGAACTGCGACGGAACTTTGATCATCACATAATCAATCGCCTTGTGACGCTGACGCTGCATATTGAGCAGATTGACGCTGACTTGCTGGAACAATCGCTTTGTTTTTGACATGGCTTTCCTCCCTCATTCTGCATACGGCTGAAGCGGTTCACGGGTTGCGCGGCGGGACTTTGAGATTACCCAGACGTCACAGGCAATGTCATAATACTGCCGACAGTTTCTATCAGTTGGGCAAAGACCCAGCCCGCGTCTATTTGCACCCAAACGCCGTCAGCATCGCGCCCAATGGCAACCGCCTCTTCGCCCCGCTGGAGGCCGTCAACGACTCCATACGTCGTATTCGGCCCGCGCCGAACATTGAGGCTGGTCGTCGATGTGATGATGAGCGTATCTTCTGGCCCGATTGTGGTCGTGTATTCAATCGCGCCAATCGCGCAGGCGCCCTCTTGCGGTCTTTCTGTGCCGACCTGATCGGTGTCTGGGCAGTATTTCTCATCGGCGGCGCCAATCGCCGGGCTGTCGACCATGAGGGGATAATGCGCTGTCGAGCCGTCCTCTGGCTCAACCCGCGCGCCCAGCCGCGGATTGCCGCTGAATGCCGGTGAACACGAGTCGTCCTGGATGAAGTTATTGGTATTGACTAGCAATTCGCCGACGCAGTCACCACCACTGCTGCGGGCAATGATGCTGTTACGCATAATGACAGTTGATTCGACATAACTAAAGGCTCCGATTGTTCTTTTAGCCGCGTAAATTCCGCCGCCGCTGCTGGCTGAATTGTCCGCCAGGGTAACCTGCGTAAGTGTGCTTCTGCTCGTCGATATCTGAAAATTAGCATTGTCACTGACAAACAGGCCGCCGCCATATCTGGCCGAATTGCCGATGAAGCTGCTGTTGCTGATGGTCAGCGAGTCTTCGTTATGGATCGCGCCGCCAATCACCCTGGCCAAGTTGCCGATGAAACTGCTGTCGCTGATGGTCAGCGTTCCCTCATTGTAGACCGCGCCGCCGCCGGCATCACTGCCCCTAGCCGAGTTGCCAATGAAGCTGCTGCCGCTGATGTCCATCTTCCCGAACCAGTTATGGACCGCGCCGCCCTTCCAGCCTGCCGAGTTGTCGCTGAATCGGCTATCGATGATAGTCAGCGTTCCCCTTTCGCCGTAGACCGCGCCGCCCTCATGGCGAGCCGAGTTGTCGCTGAAGCCGCTGCTGCTGATGGTTAGCGTTCCCCTTTCGCCGTAGACCGCGCCGCCGCCTCCAGCCGAGTTGCCAGTGAAGTCGCTATTGCTGATGGTTGCCCGTCCGCTCCAGATGTAGGCCGCGCCGCCTCGTTCGCCGGCCGAATTGCCGCTGAATCTGCTGTCGATGATGGTCAGCGCGCCATTGTTGAGTATCGCGCCGCCCATGTAGTCAGCCGAATTATCCCTGAAATCGCTGCTGCTGACGGTCAGCGCGCCGTCGTTCAGTATGGCGCCGCCGAGAGCGTTATCCGCCGACACAATGAGATTTCTGTCATTGTCGACGACCGGATTGCCCTTATTTTGGGCCTTGCCGGCGGTCAGGGTCAAATCATTGATAGTTAGATCGCCGCCGTCGACGACAAAGATTCGATAGCGATTGACGCCGCTTATCGTATAGCCATTGCCCTCAATGATGATCTCGGAGGTGATTGGCGGAAGTTCGGCGTCCAGCGCGATATCGGCCGACAAACTGATGATGTCGGCGTCCTCGCCAGCCGGACAGCCGCCTGTTGCCTCATCATTGTTCGCGGCTTCAATGGCATCGATCAGACGGCAATTTTCACTGACGTCAATATCGGCCGCATAGATCGGCGCCGCCAGCAGAAACAGGGCCAACACAATGGCTGTGAACAAAGCTGTCCTCTTTCTCATGTTCAATCTCCTTAGCCAGATGTCACTGGCAATGCCATGATGCTGCCGTCAGTTTCTATCATTTGGGCAAAGACCCAGCCTGTATTCACTTGCACCCAATCGCCGTCAGCATCGCGTCCAATGGCAGCTGTCTCGTCACCCCGCTGGAGGCCGTCAACGATTCCATACGTCGTATTCGGCCCGCGCCGAACATTGAGGCTGGTCGTCGATATGATGATGATCGTATTTTTCTCGATGGTAGTCGCGTATTCAACCGCGCCAATCGCGCAGGAACTCTCTTGCGGCCTGACCGTCCCCACTTGATCGGTGTTTGGGCAGTATTCCTCATCGGCGGCGTCAATCGCCGGACTGTCGACCATGAGGGGATAATGCGCCGGCGAGCCGTCCTCTGGCTCAACCCGCGCGCCAAGCATCGGATCGTCGCTGAATGCTGGCGAACATGAGCCGTCTTCGATGAAATTGCCGATATTTTCGTTCAGTTCGCCAAAGCAGTCGCCGCCTTCGCTGTGCGCGATGATGCTGTTGTACAAATTGACCTCGGCGCTGACGCCCATATAAATCCCGCCGCCCTGGCCGGCTGTATTATTCGCCAGGGTAAGGTGCGTAAGGGCCGCTGGGTAATTCCCATCCACATAGACAGCGCCGCCTCTATAGTCAGCCGAATTGCCGCTGAAACTGCTGCTGCTGATGTCCATCTTCCCGAACCAGTTATGAACCGCGCCGCCGATTCCCTTGGCCCGGTTGTCGATGAAACTGCTGCCGCTGATGGTCGCCTCTGCTGCTTTATTGCTGACCGCGCCGCCAACCGCAGCCGCGTTGTTATTGAAACTGCTATTGCTGATCGCCAGCCGTCCGCCCAAGCCGTTGAGGATCGCGCCGCCATCTTCGGATGTATTGCCGCTGAATCTGCTGTCGATGATGACGAGTGTTCCATCATAATTGCTGATTGCGCCGCCAAGAGCGACGGCCCGGTTGTCGATGAATTCGCTGTCGCTGATAGTCAGCGTTCCTTCATTGTGGATCGCGCCGCCATATTCGTCGGCCACGTTGTGAATGAAACTGCTGTCGCTGATGGTCAGCGTTCCTTCGTTGTAGACCGCGCCGCCAGAAGCGTCATCCCCATCCATAACAAGATGAGAGCTTTTGTATCGCGCCATGCTCCTGGTCAGGGTCAAATTATGGATGGCGACCGTATGGCCCTCTTCTATGTAGAAGATGCGAAAGCGATTGTTCCCGTGTATCGTGTACCCCTGCCCGTCAATAGTCATATCGGAGGTGATTTTGGGCGGATCCCATTGAAGCCCAGTGTTCGCTGACAATGTAATCGTATCCGCGCCCTCGCCGGCCGGGCATCCTTTCACAGCTTGATCCCTGTTCGCGGCTTTGATGGCATCGATCAGACTGCAATTTCCATTGACGACAATATCGGCCGCAGAGACCGGCGCCGCCAGCAGCAATATGCCAAGCACAGTCAAAATAGATATGAACAAAATACTGATTCTTTTCATGTCTAAGCTCCCTTACTCTGTGTCCTCTGTGGTAAAAAACAGACTAAATTCGCTCGCCCAGCCGCCGAATATGCTCAATGGTCTGCGCGATGCCGTCTGTTAGCGGCGTTTCATAAATCGCGTCAAAGTTCGCTTTGAGCGCGCGGTCATCAAAGCCAGCTGGGAAGGGCAGTGGATTGTCTTGCACGGTGATTTGGGCATCAGGCAGAATCGTCTTGGCGATGGCCACAAAATCAGACACGCGGGCCGGCGGCTGTCCCAGATTGAAGCCAAACGCGCCATCCAGCGGCTTTTCGGCGGCCAAGATAAACTGCCGCGCGACGTCAGGCGCGAAATGAAACTGCATCTGGCCATTGAAGGCAATCGCATAAGGCTTTCCCTTGACGGCGGCCACCAGCGCATGGGTCGGCTCGCTGGTCAGGCCTTGGTCGCGGCCGACTCCGTAGACTGTGTAGGGGCGAAGGCATGTGCTGGAGATGCCGTGATCGTCAAAATAGACCCGCGCCGTTTGTTCATTGCAGACCTTGTAGGCGCCGTAGAGGGTGCGCGGCGCGGGTGGCGCGTCATGGGCGATGAGGCCGGGCGGATAATCCTGCGGCGGGCCATAAACACCTATCGACGAGGCATAAGCGATATGCTTGATGTTATGCGCGCGGGCGGCTTCGAACACGTTGACCGTGCCTGTGACGTTGACAGCGGCGCCCAGCGATGGATTGGCGCGGCACATCGGCACCTGCAAGGCGGCCAGATGAATCACATGAGTAATCCCATGCTCGGCAAAGACGGCCTTCACCGCGTCCGCATCGCGCAGGTCACCCGTTACAAACTCGATTCGCTCCTGCTCTTCGGCCGACATCAGCCAATCAAGACGATGACGGTCGCCGCTCTGGTCAAAATTGACGGCCTTTTTGCCGCGCCGCGTCAGATAAGACAGCGCCCAGGCGCCAATGCAGCCCATGCCGCCAGTGACAAGGTAGGCATCGCTCATCATTAAGCCTCGACCATGCGATTGACCAGCCGACCCAAGCCTTCCACTTCCACCGCGTATTCATCGCCGGGTTTCATCCACTGGCGCGGATTCATGCCCAAAATGACGCCTTCGGGAGTGCCAGTGCTGATGAGATCGCCTGGATGCAGGGTCATTACGCGGCTGGCATAGGCGATCACCTCGGCCACGGTGAAAATCATATCGGCCGTATGACTGTTCTGACGGAGTTCGCCGTTCATCCAGCCCTTGATAGTCAGATTTTGCGGGTCGGGGATGTCGTCGGCCGTCACCACATAGGGCCCCAGCGGCAGGAATTTGTCGAGGGTCTTGCCCAGCAGCCATTGACCGCTTCGCATCTGCAAATGGCGTTCGCTAAGGTCGTTCATATTGCAGTAGCCCAGCACATAATCAAGCGCCTCATCCGCCGTGACATTGCGCGCGGTTCGGCCCATGACCACGCCCAATTCCGATTCATAATCGACGGCGCCCCAGTCGGCTTGCAGGGGGATGTCTTCGTTGGGCGCGGCGAGGGCGTTGTTGAACTTGCTGAACAGCACGGGATATTCAGGCGCGTCCATGCCGGATTCGGCGGCGTGTTTGCGATAATTCAAGCCGACGCACAGAATTTTGCCCGGGTTGGGGACGACTGGCGCATAGGTCAAATCGGCTTCATTGAGATACAGGGCATCGTCATGGGCCTTGGCCGCGAGTTCGGCCAGGGCCGGCAGCGCGTCAAGCCCCTGGGCATAAACGTCGTCTGGAGTCGCTGGACAATCGCCGTCGGCGGCCCGCGCCACATCCAAAATCCCGCGCGCGGTCTTGATGCCCAAGCGAATGCCGCCGTCTGAATAGTAGCTGGTGAGAATCATGTTTATCCCTCTTTCGTTTTACTCATCTATGACAAAGCGCGCGCCGACTTTTCGACTGCATCAACTCTAGTGTAACGCGATTTGATGGGGAAAGGCAAAGGACGTTTTAGTCGCTGGCGTCTTCGGCCTCAAAGCGCGCTTCATCGAATTTCAGCACGCGAAAGAATTCGGCATAGTCGACGCCGACCTGCCGGCCGTTCTCGCCGCTCCAGTGCAGCACCGATTTTTTGGCGCCGTTTTCAAAATCTTCGCCGGCGCCCAGCTGCGAAACATGCGCGCTCAAGGCGGCCAGCTTCAGGTCAATCGCGCTGCTGATGTCGTGATAGTGCGTCGGCTCAAGCGACAGGTTCAGATACAGTTCGCCAATTTTATGCGGTTCATAGCCCTCGTCCAGCAGTTCGGGGAAAATCGGGCGGGTTTCGGCGCTGGGAAAGGCGGCGTACAAAGTTGCTTCACCGGCGGCGCGGTGATCGGGATGGTTGATGTACTGATTGCGGACAAAATAGGTGGTTGGGTCTTGGCAGACGACGCGGTAGGCTTTGGTTTCGCGGATGATGCGGGTGAGGTCGCGCCGCAGTTCCATTGAGGCTTGCAGCGCGCCGTCGGGATAATCGAGGAAACGGACGTCGCTCACGCCAACTTTGGCGGCCGCGGCCAGCTGCTCGGCGCGGCGGATGTCGATGATCTGCTGGCGGCTTAAATCGGGATTGTTGCTGCCACTGCCGCCGTCGGTGACGATCACATAGGTTACGGACGCGCCTTCGTCCCGAATCCAGCGGGCGACGCTGCCGGCGACGCCGAATTCAATATCATCGTGATGGGCGGCGCTGACGACAACCGAATAGGGCGCATCGCGGCGGGGTATCGCTTGCAGTGGGGCATCATCGACAGCCATGAATTGTCCTCGTCTCTGTTTGATGAAAGCTCATTGTTTGACGCGCTGGCCGGCGGGCGTTCTTACCCAGTCAGCCGCTTGCCAAATTGTACCATATCGGTATAAACTGTGAATAATCATCAACTTGCCAATTCAAGGAGGGCAGGAATGCGCGGCAAGACACATGACCCGGCAGTAAAGCCACAAGACAAATCACAAAAGACTGCTGTCCAACCTTCGGAATCGTGCGACCCGACAAAGGAAGAGATTTTGGAAGGCATCAAAAGAGGCTATAAAGAGGCGCTGGCCGGGGAATACCGACCCATAGAAGAATTACTTGATGACCTTGAAGAATAAACAAATTGCCGATGCAATTCGCTGTCATCTGTCAGGGTTATGCCGAAGCTGGACTGCAATATGGAACTCGCTCGACTATGAACGAAAAGAATAACGCTCGATTTGAAATAGCCAGTTCCATTATGGTCTTCGCATCAATAGCGGTTATGGCATTGGAAACCTTCGCCCTGCCAGACCGTCTGAAAGAAATACTTTTTGCCGTGGATGTCACTCTGTCGCTGGTATTTGTCGCGGAGTACATTTTTCGAGTCGCAATAGCAGAAAACAAGCGCGGATATGTAACCAGCTTCTATGGCCTCATTGATTTGATCGCCCTCTTTCCGCTCTTGATCCCTGCGTCAACCAGTGTGCGAGTAGTAAGACTTGTGCGGGTTCTGCGCGTAATACGCCTGCTGAAAATAACCCGCTACAGCATTGCTTTGGATAACTATGGGCGGGCCCTCAAGCTGATTGCCGCTGAAGCGGCGCTCTTTATTATGGTGGCTCTTGTCTTTATCATTAGCTTCGCCTTTGTGATATATGAGGTCGAGCATGAAGTGCAGCCAGATGTCTACCGCAACATCTTCGATTCCTTTTGGTGGGCGACTATATCATTAACTTCGGTAGGCTATGGGGATATTTATCCTGTAACAGCCGCCGGGCGTGTGCTGACGCTGGTGATGGTGCTGACGGGCATGGGGATTGTGGCCGTCCCTACAGCCTTGCTCGCATCGGCGTTGAGCAAGGTTCGAACATCGAATCGGAGTGATAATGAAATTTTGTCTGACGGGACCGATGGATAGGATAATGCCGCCATCCTGTTTCATATCTATTCAAAAACTGACATAGTATTATCTTGGGACAAACGATATGCCCCGCAATTCTCGCCTGTTCTGGGCAGTTGGCATCGGACATCTGACGAATGACATCTTTGCCTCGATGGGTCCGGTGCTGCTGGCCTTTTTGGCGGCTGGCATCCTGCCGATGAGCAACATCCAAATTGGCCTGGCCGTCAGCCTGGCGCAGCTTTCCGGCGCTTTGACCCAGCCCTTTTTCGGCATTCGCGCTGACCGCACCGGCGGCCGTTGGATCGGATCGCTGGGCTTGGTCTTTCATGTCGGGATGTTCACCCTGGCGGTGGCCTTGGCGGCGCTGACTCGACAATACTGGCTGATGTTCTTCCCCTTCGTGATTTCCACCGTCGGCAGCGGCGCTCTGCATCCGGTCGGCGCGCTCCACTCTGCCGAAGCCAATCCCAAGCGGGCTGGCACCAATATGGCGCTCTTTTTTATGATGGGCCAGATCGGCCTGGCGCTGGGCCCGGCGCTGGCCGGCATTTTGCTGGAGGCCGCCAATCCCGATGCGCTGGGGAATATGACGCGGGCGCTCGGCCTGACCTATTTCGGCCCGCAGGGCAATGTAACGCCTATTATCGTCCTGGCCTTGGCCGCTGTGCCTGGCGTCCTGCTGATGGCGACCAGCATCCCCCCGCGTCATCGTCAGCAGGCCGAGACGGACAAGCGCAAAATCGATTCGCCCGATGCCCGCCGCGGCCGCTTTCCCGTCAAGGCCTTTATCGTCTTGGGCCTGATGGTGATTCTGCGCGGACTGGGACAGCCTGGATCAGTCGCCTTTATCCCAGTGCTTTTCGAGCAGAAAGGCTGGGATCCCTCGGCTTACGGCACGATCACCAGTTCATTTTGGATCGCCTCGGCCATCTCTGGGCTGATATTCGGCCGCCTGGCCGACCAATTTGACCATCGCAAGGTGATGATGTTCAGTATGCTAAGTTCGGCGCCGGCCTTCTTCCTGCTTCCCGCCTTCGATGGCGCTATTGCTTTCGCGCTGGCGATTGCGGCCGGCGGCCTTTCGGGCGGCGCGCACAGCATCATCGTCGTCTTGGCGCAGGGTTTGATTCCCATGCGAAAGGGCTTTGCTTCAGGCGCCATCCTTGGCTTTATCTTCGGCACCGGCGCGGTGGGCAGCTTGATTATCGGCGCCATCTCCGACCAGATTGGCCTGACGACCACTTTCCAAATCGTAGCGTTTCTGATTGCCGCCGCCGGCATCCTAAGCCTGTTTCTGCCGCGTAGCCGATAGCCGCCGCCATGCCCAAGCTGCTCTATGTTTCGCTGATGCGAATGCCAACCGAAAAAGCGCATGGCCTGCAAATCATGCAGAACTGCGCGGCTTTCGCTGACGCCGGCTGTGAATTGACCTTGTGGGTGGCTAGACGCTGGAACACGCCGCCGATGCGCCAAGTCAAAGACCCCTTCGCTTATTATGGCGTACGGCCCAATTTTACGATTCGCTATCTGCCCTGCATCGACCTCTTTCCCCTGTTCCCCCCAGAAAGCCGCGGCGCTCGGCTGGCTTTTTATCTGCTGCTGCTGTCGTATGCGCTGGCGATGACCGCGCGGCTTTTGATGACCCGCGCCGATGTCTATTACAGTCGGGACGAGGCTTTGCTGGCTATTTTGAGTTGGCTGAAGCCCCAATCGGCATTGGCTTATGAAGCGCATCTGCTGGCCTCATCCCAGCGCGGCGCGGCTTTGACCCGTTATGTCGTCGCCCGCGCGGGCAGCGTCATCGCCATCACGCCGCAGCTTCGTCAGGATTTGATTCGACATCGGGGCGCGCATCCTCAACGCACGCTGGTCGCCCATGACGGCATCCGCCGGGCCCGTTTCGCCAGTCTGCCCGATCAATCGGCGGCGCGGCGGCAGATCGGCTGGGATGAAGCGGCCTTTGTCGTCGGCTATGTCGGCCGCTTGCATACCGTCGGCATAGACAAGGGCGTCGGCACACTGATACAGGCGTTGTCACAAGTTGAGGATGTTCATTTGGCGCTGGTCGGCGGGCCTGATGACATGGCGGAAGACTTGCGTCGGCAATGGCGGGAACTGGGCTTGCCTGATGAAAGATTTTTGTATGCCGGCCATGTGCCGCCGGCCGATGTCCCGCGTTATTTGCGCGCCTTTGATGTCTGCGTTATGCCACACCCGCGCATCACCCAGTTTGCCCGTTATACATCGCCGCTCAAGCTGTTTGAATACATGGCCTCGGGCCGTCCGACGGTCGCTTCTGATTTGCCGGCCTGGTCGGATGTCGTCGGCCATGAGGAGACGGCTTTGCTGGTGACGCCGGGCGAAAGCGCCGCTCTGGCCCAAGCCATTCACCGTCTGCGCCGCGACCCTGATTTGCGAGAACGTTTAGCCAAGAATGCCCGCCGCCGCGTCATGGCGCAGTACACTTGGGCCGTCCGCGCCAAAAAAATCCTGGCGCATATCCAGTCGACGACAGATTGAACCGCGTCTTTTGTTTTGCCGTATAATAGCTGTTAGTGCATCTCTAACTTGCGAAGGCGCGTCATGTACACATCATTTGGGGTAAAGAATTTTCGCTGTTTCCGCGACCTGCAACTGGATGATTTGGGGCGGGTCAACTTGATCGCCGGCAGAAACAATTCGGGAAAGACGGCGCTGTTGGAAGCGATTTACCTGCATACCAAACCCCTATCACCACAGGTCTTGTTCGATTTACAGCAGACGCGCGGTCTTGATGTGCCTCGCGGCAGTCTGCCAATCCATTGGAAACAATTCTTTTATGGCATGGATTCGACAAAATCCATCATCATCAAGGGACAAGCCGCATCCTCCTCGCAATGCGCCAAACTTCGCATAACCGAATTGCCATACTTTGAAGATAATACTGAATCCTTTGCACACTTCCGAAATCTAATAGCTCATGGAAGCGCCAAATGGCCAGAGAATATCGATGCCATTCTTAAACTTACGCTTATAGATGCGGATGAAAGAAGCGCCTACGTTGTCCCAAACCTGCCGACATACCCAAACAAAGATGTAGAGCAGCGTTCCCATTTTATTCCAGTGCAGAGCAGACCCGATAAACAAGGGACAGCTACACAATTCAGCCAGCTTGACATGAGCGGGGAATTGCAGAAACTCATCAAGCCATTGCGAATTTTTGAACCGCAATTAAGCGACCTGCGCTTGTCGTCCCCTGACAGCGAAATCATTATATGGGGGAAAATCAACGAAAGTCGGATACCTTTGCGCCTGATGGGAGAAGGCATCAACCGCGTAAGCCACTTCATTTTGACCATGATGACAAATCCCAAGAGTTATCTTTTTATCGACGAAATCGAAAACGGCCTGCACTACACGATTCAAAAAGATGTGTGGAAAATCATCGGCCAAATCGCGCGAAATTTGAATATCCAGGTGTTCGCCACGACGCACAGCCTGGAGATGATCCGCGCCGCGCACGAAGCCTTCAAAGATGATGACCCTTATGATTTTCGCTATCATCGACTGGACAGGAATGCGGACACCGGCGACATTGAAGCTGTGACCTACAATGAATTCAGTATGAATGCGGTTGTGAGCATTGATTACGAGGTGCGCGGGTGACCATAAAGATTCCAGCTGATAAACCGCGCTTGCTGTTGGTTGAAGGCGCGGATGATAAGGAATTTTTTCGCAAACTTGCCGAGCATCTTGGCATCAGAGATCGAATCCATCTGGTTGCGTATAAGGGCAAAAGCAATCTCGACGACTATCTCATAATGATATTGCAAGACGGACACTTTGCCAACCGAAGACATATCGGGATTGTTCAAGATTCAGATTATAACACCAACGCATTCAATAGCGTCATCAGCGCACTTGATACAGCAAATAGAAACAGTTCGAAAGACAAATTTTCAATTCCTCCAGAAGTCCTTGCGCCATCCACCGAATTGCCTTATGTATCTGTTTTGCCAGTGCCGTTAGACTCCGAAGGCAGCTTGGAAGATCTTGTTTTAGATGCTTTGCAGGCGGATCCAATAATGCCCTGCGTGAATGATTACTTTGCCTGTTTAACGAAAGGCGGCGTGCAAATCGCCCCGAATCGCGCATCTAAAAGCAAGCTCAATGTCTTTATCGCCGGTAAAATTGCCGACCGCGAACAAGCCACAAGACGCGACACAAATCGGAAATTTTTGCGGGAGGCGGTTGCGATGACCTGGTGGCGACCTGAACTCTGGGAACATGAAAGTTTTAATGATGCCAAAGCATTCTTGCAGTGGCTTGCTGCTGATTAGGCCTTTGGCCGCAAAGTAAGATGAGGCGGATGAACCCACACAAAACGCTGTATCAGCAGGCGATGGATTACGCCTTTGATTATCTCGATACCCTGCGCGAGCGACCGGTGTACCCAACCGAAACCGCGCTGGATGCCTTGGATGCGCTGGATGAGCCGATGCCAGAGCAGGCCACTGAAGCGGCGGAGATTCTGAAGCTGCTGCATGATGTCGGCTCGCCGGCGACCACGGCGCAGGGAGGCGGACGCTATTTTGGCTTTGTCAACGGCGGGGTCATGCCGGCCGCCCTGGCCGCCCGTCTGCTGGCGGATGTCTGGGACCAAAACGCCGCGCTGCATGTGATGTCACCGATTGCCGCCAAATTGGAGCAGCTGTGCGAGGCCTGGCTGGTCGATTTGCTGGACTTGCCGGCCGATACCGCCGCCGGTTTTGTCAGCGGGACATCCACCGCGAACCTGTGCGGCCTGCTGGCTGGACGTCATGTCATTTTGCGGCGACAGGGCTGGGATGTGAGCGCGCGCGGGATGTTCAATGCGCCGCCGATTCGCGTTGTGATGAGCGAGTCCGCCCATGCAGCCGTCCGCAAAGCCTTGGCCATCATCGGCATCGGCTCCGCGCAAATCGACATAATCGCCGCCGACGGTCAAGGCCGCTTTGACGCCCGTCAGCTGCCGCCGCTGGATGACCGCACCTTGTTAATTTTGCAGGCCGGCAACGTCAATTCTGGCGCCTTTGACCCCTTTGTCCCCTTGTGCCGCGCGGCGCGTCAGGCCGGCGCTTGGGTGCATATTGACGGCGCATTTGGCTTGTGGGCGCGCGCCTGTTCAACGACCGCGGCTTTGACCGACGGTATTGAATGGGCGGATTCCTGGGCAGTCGATGGGCATAAAACGCTCAACAGCCCTTATGACAGCGGCATCGCGCTTTGTCGAGATCGGCGCGCACTGGCGAATGCCTTGCAGGCCGACGGCGCTTATCTTCAGTTCAGCCAAAACCGCGACGGCATGCTGTACACCCCAGAGATGTCGCGGCGGGCCCGCAGCATTGAATTATGGGCTTTGCTCAAATCGCTCGGCCGCCGCGGCATTGACCGTCTTATTCACCAGCTTTGTCAACGGGCGCGGCAGTTTGCCAGCGAACTTGACAAACACGGCTTCCGCATCCTCAACGATGTCGTCTTCAATCAGGTATTAGTCGCCTGTGACACGCCCGAATTGACCGTCCGCACCCTGCAAGCGATTCAGGCGGGGCGCGTCTGCTACTGCGGCGGCTCACAATGGCAGGGCGAGCCAGTCATTCGTATTAGCGTCTGTTCCTGGCGGACGACCCCAGCCGACGTCCAGCGGTCAGCGCAGGCCTTTGTCGACGCTCGAAGTCAAGCCTGACCGTCGGATGTGAAATCGCGCAAAGCCTCGAAAACCTTCATTGCGAACTGTCCCCTTTTGCGATACGATAACTGAATTGTGTTTTCCTGCGAGGCTGCCCTGCATGAAGCGACTCCAATGGCTCCTTGTCGTCCTGGCTCTCGCGCCGGCGCTTCTCTTTGCCTATACCGGACAATTCAGCCGCCTAATAGGCGATACTGACTGCACCGTCGTGGCAGCCCAAAATTTGGGCGTCTGGGGCATGGTGCATGATCATTTACATACCTATGGCGGACGTTATAGCTCATACTTATGGCAGAGCGTCTTTGCACAGTTCGCCGCCCTTGCCCCCCAGATTGGACCCCAGATTACGCACGCGATTATGATGGCCTTATGGCTGGCTGGCTGGTATTGGCTTGTCGTTCAAGGGCTGGCTTTTTTGAAGATAGACGGTTCGCGTCGGGCGCTTTCTATCGCGATTGCCGCTTTAACTGTCGCTGCTGTGAGCAATGCCTTTTATACATGGGAATCGCGTTACTATTATGGCGCGGTCATCATCCATACCTTGCCGATTGCCCTGTTCACCGCCTGCATGGCGCTGATGGTTTGGATGGCGCCGCGCTTGAGAAAAAATATCCTGTCCTTAGCAGGGATGATTGCCGGCGGGACGCTTTGTTTCCTGATCGCCGGTTTTTCCGAGTCGCATGTCGTCTACCAGCTGATCTTTCTCGCGTTTTGCCTGCTGATGAGTTTCGCCCTTCTGGGGCCTTCTGTCCGCTGTCGTTATATTCGGGTCTTTGGAGTCAGCCTGCTGGCGACGCTGGCCAGCTTGATTGTGCAGCTGACTGCGCCGGGTGCCGCCGCGCGCACGGCAGACACAATTCGCAAGTTTGGGTCGCCGGATCGGTCGCTGTCAACCGTGCTGCCCAAAACCTTGAGATACAGCTTCGATTCCATTAACGATCCAGAAGTCTTCGCTGGATTTATCCTGCTGATGGGCCTTGGTCTGCTTGTTGCGCTGGTCAAATACAAACCGCGCGCGCAGTCCAAAGCATCCCCCCCCCCCCCGAACTCGCGCCGCCGGTCTTACGACTGGGCTTGATTTTTCACCTGGTTTGCCTGCCGTTATTGTGGACATCCCGCGGCGGCCGGCGGTATTTTGAGGGCGTTTCAACATCAAATGACCTTGCCCTCAATCTCCTGCTGATCTTGATTTTTCTGGTCATGTTTTGGCAGCGCGAACGCATCAATGTCCGGCTGCGAACGCGCGAACCCGGTCGGCTGTTCCTCTGGTGGTTCATGGCCGCCGCGCTTATTTTCGCTGGACTGTTTGCCTTGACGCAAGAAACGGCCACGCACTTTTACTCATCCAGCTACCTGTTCACGAGCGCGCTGGTGTTTCTGGTCGTACTGACATCGCTGTATTCAAGCGCAGAGGAGCGAAAATTCAGATGGCTGGCGCTTGGCTCATACGGCCTTGGGTGCGTTTCAATTCCGGTAATTTTCTTTATGGTGTCATTTGTGCAGGGGTATACGCCCATCCGGGCGCTGGCCGCCGGCGCCTGCCTGCTGGTGATCTCGGGACTGGTCTGGGGCGCCTATCTGGGTTACTTAGCCAAACGGCGCTTGTCGTCGGTCAAATTTTTGAAGGCGGGATGCCTTGTTATTGTCCTGATCATCACGGCGAACATCATCGCCAGTTACGCGGCGCTTGTCCCCGATTATCAGAACATGGCCAAGGTGTGGGATGCCAACCACCAAAAGATCATTGCCCTGCGAGACAGCGGACAAGACGTTATTGAAGTTTCACCGCTGCCATTGCACAGCCGCTATTATTTAAGATTAGGCTGTCCGGGCAGATATTATCGTTTGCGGCCAACGCTTGCCATTGCTGACGGCAGCTGGTCTTCTAGATGACGGCCGCTGTCCGTTTCGATGCCAGCAAGCAAGCCTGACTGTCAGGCGAAAATCGCGCAAAGCCTTCATTGCGAACTGTCCCCTTTTGCGATACGATAACTGAATTGCGTTTTTCCTGCGGGGCTGTGATACATGAACCGAATCTGGTGGCTCCTTGTCTTCCTGGCTCTCGCGCCGGTGTTTCTCTTTGCCTATACCGGACAATTCAGCCGCCTCATATCCGATGATGACTGTTTCATCCACGAAGCGCAGGCTATGGGCGCCTGGGAGGCGGCGTCTTATTGGTTAAATACAGACGGGGGGCGTTACAGCCGATACTTATTGATAGGCATAGCCGCGCCGCTTGATACGCTTCTTCCTCCGATTACACCCGCGATTATGATGGCCTTATGGCTGGCTGGCTGGTATTGGCTTGTCGTGCAAGGGCTGGCTTTTTTGAAGATAGACGCTTCGCGCCGGGCGATTTCTATCGCGGTTGCCGCCTGTGCTGTCGCCGCCGCGACGAATGCCTTTTATACATGGGAAGCGCTTCACTTTTTTAGCGCAGCCACCATTCACACCTTGCCGATTGTCCTGTTCACCGGCTATATGGCGCTGATGGTTTGGATGGCGCCGCGCTTGAGAAAAAATGTCCTGTCCTTAGCAGGGATGATTGTCGGCGGGACGCTTTGTTTCCTGATCGCCGGTTTTTCCGAGTCGTATGTCGTCTATCAACTGATCTTTCTCGCGTTTTGCCTGCTGATGAGTTTCGCTCTTCTGGGTCCTTCCGTCCGCTACCGTTATGTTCGGGTCTTTGGAGTCAGCCTGCTGGCGACGCTGGCCAGCTTGATTGTGCAGCTGACGGCGCCGGGTGTTGCCGGGCGCGCGGCCGAAGCAAGTCGCAAGTTTGGGCTGCCGGATCGGTCACTGTCGACCGTGCTGTCCAAAACCTTGAGCCAGGGCTTCGATTATATTAAGGATCCAGAAGTCTTCGCTGGATTTATCCTGCTGATGGGGGTTGGTCTGCTTGTTGCGCTGGTCAAATACAAACCGCGCGCGCAGTCCAAAGCATTGAAACCCCCCGAACTCGCGCCGCCAGTTTTATGGCTGGGCTTGATTTTTCACCTGGTTTGCCTGCCGTTATTGTGGACATCCCGCGGCGGCCGGCGGTATTTTGAGGGCGTTTCAACATCAAATGACCTTGCCCTCAACCTCCTGCTGATCTTGATTTTTCTGGTCATGTTTTGGCAGCGCAAACGTATCAACATCCAGCTGCGAACGCGCGAACCCGGCCGGCTGTTCCTCTGGTGGTTCATGGCCGCCGCGCTTATTTTCGCTGGGCTGTTTGCCTTGACGCAAGAAACAGTCATGCACTTTTACTCATCCAGCTACCTGTTCACGAGCGCGCTGGTGTTTCTGGTCATATTGACATCGCTGTATTCAAGCGCAGAAGAGCGGAAATTCAGATGGCTGGCGCTTGGCTCATACGGCCTTGGATGCGTTTCAATCCTGGCGATTTTCTTTATAGTGTCATTTGTGCTGGGATATGTTTATACGCGTGTCATGGGGGCCGGCGCCTGCCTGCTGGTGATCTCGGGTCTGGTCTGGGGCGCCTATCTTGGTTATTTAGCCAAACGGCGTCTGTCGTCGGTCAAATTTCTGAAGGCGGGAAGCCTTGTTATTGTCCTGATTGTCATGGCGAACATCATCGCCGGCCAGGCGGCGGCCATCCCCGATTATCAGAACTTCGCCAAAGTATGGGATGCCAACCACCAAAAGATCATTGCTCTGCGAGACAGCGGAGAGAGCTTCTTTGAGGTTTCGCCGCTGCCATTGCGCAACGGCGCTTATTTAAGAGGCTGTCCAGGCAGGTATTATGATTTGGGCGCGGGGACGACGCTTGCCATTGCGGACGGCAGCTGGTCTTCTGGATGATTGGCGGAATTCAGCCAACCCAGCCCTGCCATTTGACAATACCTGTGTATAATACCTGTTATCAGCAAGGTATCTGAAAATGGGGGCGAGAGCCGTGGCACCAACAAATCGTCTACAGGAATTGCGGGGGCAGATTGACCCGATTAACATGCAAATCCTCGAATTGCTCAACCAGCGGGCGGAAATCGCGCTGGAAATCGGCAAGGTTCAGCAGGAGCTCGGCACGAGATTTTATGACCCGCAGCGCGAATCGGAGATGCTGAACGCGCTCCAGCAGGCCAACGAAGGGCCTTTCAGCAACGAAACCATCAAGAAGCTGTTCAACGAAATTTTCCACGCCACCCTGAACCTCGAAGAGCGGGATGCCCGTCAGACGATTCTGGCGCAGCGCAAACGGCCCGACCAGCACACGGTGATTGAATTTGACAACGGCCTGCGGATTGGCGGCGACAGCGCTTTTGAAGTCATTGCCGGCCCCTGCGCCGTCGAAAGCTATCAGCAGATGGACGAGGTGGCGGCCGCGCTGGCTGACCGCGGCCTGAAGATCATCCGCGGCATGGGCTATAAACCGCGCACCTCGCCTTACGATTTCCAGGGTTTGGGGGAGGATGGCCTCAAAATCGCCCGCCAGATCGCCAGCAAATACAACCTGATCGTCATCAGCGAAGTCCTGGATATGTCGCTGATTCCGATGATGGATGAATATGTCGATATTTTCTGGGTGGGCGCGCGCAATATGCAGAACAGCTTCCTGCTGCGGGCGCTGGGCAAACAGAGCAAGCCTGTCCTGATCAAGCGCGGCTTTGGCGCGACGCTGAAAGAATTCGTCTATGCCGCCGAATACATTATGAACAGCGGCAACCCGAATGTGATTCTGATGGAACGCGGCATCCGCACCTTCAGCGAATGGACGCGCAACACCCTCGATATCAGCGCGGTGCCCCTGCTTAAACAGGAGACGCACCTGCCAGTTATTGTCGATATTTCGCATTCGGCCGGCCGCCGCGACATCGCCGATCCGCTTGGCCGCGTCGCCCGCGTCAGTGGCGCCGATGGCCTGATGGTCGAAGTTCATCCCAACCCCGACGTCGCCATGTCGGACGCCAAACAGCAGCTTAGTCTGCCACAGTTCCACCAACTGATGGACAGCCTGGAATCCATTGATTATCAGCAGGCCAAGGACTAGGTCTGTTCGCTGGCAGATGAGGTTGACAGTTGATGCGGCCTCGCCTGAACCGCCATAAACTGCTCTTGGTGATAGTAATGGCTATCGCCGCGCGGCTGGTCGTCCTGCTGGCTTTGCCGGACGTGTTTGACTTCAGCGGCGGCGACATTCATGGCTCGGCCGCCTACGACGACTATGCGCGCAATCTGCTGGAAACGGGCGTCTATGGGCGTGAAAGCGGCCAGCCTGATTCGATTCTGCCGCCGCTCTACAGCTATGTTTTGGCTGGCGTCTATCGTCTTTTCGGCCGCGGTTACATCGCCGTCGGCCTGGCGCATATCTTCTTTGATGCTCTGTCCATCGCGCTCCTGCACGACATCGCGCGGCGGCTCTTTCCGCATCCGTCGGGTGAATGGACGGGCCTGTTGGCCGCGCTGTTTTTCGCGTTTTATCCCTACCTCATCTTCCAAAATCTGACCCTTAGCGATACGTCTCTGTGGATCCTGCTCTTGCATCTCTTCCTTTGGCTGATGATTCTGCTTCGCGAACGGGCCGCCTTTGACCGCAGGACGATTGGGATTGCCTTGGCCGGCGGACTTGCGCTGGGCCTGGCGACATTGACGCGCGCCTTGCTGCTGCCGCTGCTGCCCTTGACGGCGCTGTGGTTTCTGTTTCGGCTTGACTGGCGGCAAACCCTGCGGCGTCTGCTGCCGGTGGCGCTCATCGGTGTCCTCGCGCTGCTGCCGTGGCTGATGCGCGGCCTTCAGATTTATGGCGGATTCGTGGCCATCGCGCTCAACAGCGGCGAAAATTTTTATCAGGGCAATAACCCGCAGACGATTCCCTTCTTCCGCGCCGGCTATGATGTGCAATGGTCAAGCCCGCCCGCCGACCTGCCGCCAACGGAAAATCGCTATCACAGAAACATCGCGCTGATGGATGCCGGCTGGCGTTACCTGCGCGAAAATCCACAGCGCATCCCCGAACTGCTGCTGGTCAAATTTCAGGTTTATTGGAATGTGCAGGTCACGCCGCTGAACAACCTGCGTCAGGGTGAGCGTCTGCGGCTGGAAAACGGCGAGGCGATTCTGCTTGCCGATGAAGGTTCGCAGACCGGCGTCACAGCGGCGAATGCGGCCTATCAAACGAACAGCCTCTTCCAGGTCATCGGGCGCGGCGTTCATATCCTGTACTTCGGTGGATTGTGGCTGCTGGCGATTGTCGGCGCGTGGCTGTGCCGCCGTGAATGGAAGCTGGTCTCCCTGCTCGTTTTCGTACAGTTAAGCCAGACCGCCATGTACCTGATCTTTCATCCCTCGACGCGCTATCGTTCGCCAACCGACCCGCTTTTGTTTGCCTTTTCGGCTTATGCGCTGGCATGGGGGGCGGCCTGGTGGCGGCGTTGGCGGGGGAGCAATTCCTGATTCGTTATTGCGCGCATCAAACATTTGTTCTATAATGGATGAAAAAGGTGATTGGAGGCTGGCATGAACAAGCAAAGACCACCTAAAGGGATTGAATGGACGCGCATCAAGCGAACAATGAACGGTCAGACCGTCGAACTGCCCGGCTATACGTGGAATCCCACCGGCGGCTGTTTTCACGGCTGCACCTGGCAGATGCCGGACGGCTCAATCACCGAGTGTTACGCCAAGACGATTGCCGAGCGTTTTACCAGCGCTTATGACCGCGGCTTTGAGCATCATTACTGGCGACCGCACAATCTGAAAGCTCCTCTTAAAGTTAAAGACCCCGCCGGTATTTTTGTCGGCAGCATGGCTGATCTGTTCGGACATTGGGTGCCAGAGGATCAAATTCACCAGGTGATTGATGTCATGCGCCAAGCCGACTGGCATACCTTCCAAACGCTTAGCAAATTTCCGATTCGCCTGCCGAAGTTCAATCCTTTTCCGCCAAATGTCTGGGTGGGCGTCAGCGTTCCAGCCGGACATCTGATGAGCGAAACCGGCGGGGCAAGAGCGCTGGCCGCTTATCTGCGCCACATGGATAAAATCGAAGCCGCCGTTCGTTTTATGAGCATTGAGCCGCTGTGGTTTGATGCCGCGCCTGTATTTGAACGTTGGTTAAAACAAGAGGGGAAATTGCCGTTTGAGTGGGTAACTATTGGCGCTGCTTCCAACGGCAGTAGGATATTCCAACCCAAAATTGAATGGACAGCCGCGCTGATTGACCTGCTGGAAAGTCAGAACATCCCGATATTTTTCAAGGGCAATCTGAAATGGGAGGAATGGCGGGGGACGTTTCCGGGGCAAATCTTGTTATGGGAATGGTAAAAAGGATGGTTATAGGAATTTCTAAATCCTTAACGGCAAAACGCCGCGGCGTATTTCCTGATCGCTTTTCTCTGCGTTCTCTGTGTCCTCTGTGGTAAAAGCCTTTGCCGCGGTTTATGGCGAGCGAATATCCTCTATTCTTACCACTCCCGGCCAGATAATGACTTGACAGACGCAAAATCGTTGCGGCATAATAAACGCAAAGGCGATGATGAAGACAGTCTGCCAGCGCATGAAGCTATGCCTGCGTCAACAGGGAGTGGGCGCCCTCGACTGCAAGCCCCCACAGACGCAGTGGCAGAATTCCCTTCCGAGCCGACAGGTGAAATGGCCCCAGCCAAAGTAGTCTGCTCCGCCCGTCCAGCGTCAAAAGGACAAACCAAGCGCAGTGTGCTGATGCGCGCTGAATCAGGGTGGTACCGCGGGAACATCATCGCTCTCGTCCCTGTTGGGATTGAGGGCGTTTTTATTGCAGTCAGGCAAGCAAAGGAGTCGGCATGTCGCAATCCATCGAAACCATTCGCCAGCAAGCGCTGAACGCACTGGAAAACGTCCGCGGCGACCAAGCGCTGGGCCAATGGAAAAGCCAATATCTGGGCAGAAAAGGCGCCGTCAGCCAACTGCTGCGGACCATCGGCAGTCAGCCAAAAGATCAACGCGCCGCCTATGGCCAAAAGATCAACGCCCTGAACAGCGAACTCAAGGCCGCCTTCGAAAAACGCGAGACGCTGCTGCGCGAACTGCATTTGGCCCGCGACCTCGAAGAAGGCGACATCGATATCACCCTGCCAGCCTATCCGCGCCCAAGAGGCCGACTGCACCCATCAACCCGCACCCACCGCGAATTCCAAACCATCTGGAGCGATATGGGCTTCCAAGTCTATCAAAGCCGCGACGTCGAAGAGGACGACATCAACTTCACCCTGCTTAACCTGCCGCCCCATCACCCAGCGCGCGATATGCAGGACACATTCTACACCACCAATCCCAAACTGCTGCTCCGCACCCATACCTCGCCAGGACAAATCCGCGCCATGCGAGAACTGGGCGAAAACGGCAGCAAGCCCATCCGCGTCATCCTGCCCGGCATGTGCTATCGCCAAGAACAGGTCACCGCCCGCAGCGAATATCAATTCACCCAAGTAGAAGGGCTGGCCATCGGGCGCGATATCCGCATGAGCGACCTGAAAGGCGCCATTGCCGCGTTTGCCAAGCGCATGTTCAACCCCCATGCCAAAGTCCGTTACCGCGCCTCCTACTTCCCCTTCACCGAACCCAGCATGGAAGTTGACGTCGAATGCTTCTTGTGCGATGGCGAAGGCTGCCGAGTCTGCAAATACACCGGCTGGCTGGAAATCGCCGGCAGCGGCATGGTTCATCCGACCGTCTTGCGAAATGGCGGCTATGACCCCAGCCAATGGAGCGGATTCGCCTTTGGCATGGGGCCCGAACGAATCACGATGCTCAAGCACGGCATCCAAGACATCCGTTACTTTTGGGGCAACGACCTGCGCTTCTTGCAGCAGTTCTAAAGGCGCGCATGAACAGCTTGATGACATCAGGACAATCAAAGCACAGCGAGGACATCCTAAGCCATTGGCTCTGGGCGATGCCTGTTTTGCTGATTGTCGCCGCGCTGACGTTTCGCCAAATCGACCTGGATCCGCCGACCGCCGATGAATTCTACTCAATGAACAACGCTGGCTGGCTGGTCAACGGATCCTATTCACCCATCGACGTCATGCAGTCGCTCCAGCGAAACAGCCCCAATCACACCCCCGGCTATTTCATATTGTTAAGCATCTGGGGCAGCCTCATCGGATACGACATCGCGCTGGGCCGCATTTTGACGATTTTCAGCGGCCTGCTGGCCCTGGCCATGACCTATCGCCTGACGCGGGATTTCGTCGCGCCGGTCGCCGCCCTCTTCGCGCTCATCATCATCGCCAGCAATGCCTTCTACAATTTTCATACCGTGTATGTTCGGATGTACCCCCTGCTTGTCTTTGCGTCTGGGATTGCGCTGTGGCTCTATCTGCGGATCATCCATCAGCAGAAGCAGGTCAAAAAAACAGATTACGCCGCGCTGGGCATCGCCATTTTCGCGCTGATCAACACGCATGCCTTCAGCGCGTTGTTCCTGGCCATGCTGGGTATCTATCATCTGCTCATCGTCCCCAAAAATCGCCGCTGGCTATGGGTTTCGGCAACGGTCGTCATCGCGCTGCTGCTCTTCTCGCCATGGGCCGACGTATTGCTGTCATCGGGAATTGACCGCACAGTCGAGCATTGGGACAATTTTCCCCCTCTGGACAGCTGGGGCGCCGTCAATATCTGGCTCACCCTGGCCCTCAACAATCAGCCAGGTTTGCTGCTGCTGTCCATCGTCGGCCTGGCGCCGGCCGTCTGGAAAAAGAAAATCGCCTTCAAGCCCTATCTCATTATGTTCGTCTTCTTTTTGCTCACTCTAGCGCTGACCGCCGCGCTGACAGCCGAGACAGCGTTGGTGATCACCCCAAATATGCGCCATCAGCTTTCTGGCTGGCTGCCGTTTGTCCTGTTTGCCGCCGCCGGATTCTATAGCCTGTACCGCTTTCGCAAGTGGCTGGGCCTGCTGATTCTGCTCTGGATCATCGCCGGCGCCGCCTTCCAGCGAACACCCGCTTGGAATCCATACGTACACGACCGAGAATACGACCAGCCAGAATCTCCCATTCAGGTCATCTCGCGGCTGGCCTTGCAAGCAGAGCAGCAGCCCATGATCATCGGCTATCGCTATGCGCGGTTCCTGTTCACTTGGCCTAGCTCCATCAGCTACTCACAGCGAGACCATTATTTTGACCGCCATCATCTCACCCTGAAGCTCATCAGCGACCTGGATGCTTTAGTTCCCTACGTCCGCGGCAGGGCCATCATTTCGCCATCGCAATGGATTTTTCATCAAACCTCCAAGACCAGCGCCGCCGAAGCCGCCAGCATCGAATCCATCATGCGCGGCCTGAACTACCAGCTATGCGACACCCTCGAAATCGGCATCGACACCGTAATACGACAATATGCCTGGCAAACCCTCGACTGCCAGCCGCCGCGGCTTTTAGCCAATCATCAGACCGCCGCCATCGACTACCAATTTTATGGCGCGGCCTTGCAGACGTCGACCGTTCTGTTCAGCGACCAATGGACGGCCCGAACTGATGACGACCTAAGCGGCTTCCAAATGTCCTATCAACTCATCTCTGCCGACTGGAACAAGGCCGCCCAACTCGACCTGCCGCTGGTGCATGAAGGCCAGCCGCGCCTTTTTGCCATCAATATCGCGGATGTTCCCCCCGGCCGCTATCGCCTCATGGCCATCCTGTACGACAAGCATTCCGGCCAGCGACAGAATTGGCTGAACAGCGCCGAAGACCCGCCGACTATGCTGACGCTAACTGAAATGATCATCCCTTAAAACAGCTAGGAAAGGACTAACCATTTATGCGAGCGCCAATGTCATGGATCAAGGATTATGTGGACATCGATATCCCAGTCGAACGGCTGGCCGAACAGCTGACCGTCGCCGGGCTGGAAGTCGCGCATCTGCATTACATAGGCCTGCCACAGACAAAGATCGCCGGCCTGCAAATGCCAAGCTCCGACCATCTGGTTTGGGACCGCGAGAAGCTGCTGCTGGGGCGCATCGTCGAAGTCAAAGCCCATCCCAATGCCGACAGACTGGTTTTGGCCATGGTGGATTATGGCGGCGGCCAATTAGAGCAGTGCGTCACCGGCGCGCCCAACCTCTTCGGCTATCGCGGCCAAGGCGAAATCAATCCGTCCATCTGGTGCGCTTTCGCGATGGAAGGCGCCACTGTTTGGGACGGCCACAGCGACAAGCCCCGCAAAATGACCCTCAAAGGCAAAACGCTGCGCGGCATCTACAACAAAAGCATGGTCTGCTCGGAAAAAGAACTGGGCATCTCCGACGAACACGAAGGCATCATCCTGATGAGCCGCGAAGACCATTATGCCGCCGGCGCGCCCCTGGTCGATGTTCTGGGCGATGTCGTGCTGGAGATCGAATTGACCCCCAATCTGGCGCGCTGTTTCAGCATGATCGGCATCGCCCGCGAAATCGCCGCCATCCTCGACCAGCCGATGACATACCCCTCCTACAGCTTCCTGGCCGAAGACGAATCAATAGAATCCCAAGTCAAAATCGACATCCACCAGCCCCAACTCAACCCCCGCTTTACCTTGGCCCTGCTGAAGAATACCCAAGTCAAGCCCTCGCCCTTCTGGATGCAGCATCGCCTGCGTCTCATCGGCCAGCGCCCGCGCAACAATATCGTCGACGCCACCAATTACATCACCTTTGAACTCGGCCAGCCGCTTCATGCTTTCGATTATGACAAACTGGTCGAACGCGCCGGCGGCATCCCTACCATCATCACCCGTCTGCCAGCCCCCGACGAACAGCTGAAAACCCTGGACGGCCTTCAGCGCAGTCTCGGCGCCGAGACCATCTTGGTGGCCGATACGGCCGGCGCCTTGAGTCTGGGCGGCGTCATCGGCGGCAGCGAAACCGAAATCACCGCCAGCACCCGCAATGTCCTGCTGGAAGCCGCCGCTTGGGACAGCATCAACATCCGCAAAACCCTCAAACAGCAGCAAATCTACACCGAAGCGGCCGCCCGTTTCAGCCGCGGCGTGCATCCCTCGCAGGCCATCCTCGGCTGCCAGCGCGGCATCGAACTCATGCGTCGACACGGCGGCGGCACAGTGGCGCAGGGCATCCTGGACGTCTATCCCAACCCGCCAGCCACACCCAAAATCGAACTGCCCATCGCCCGCGTCAATCATCTGCTGGGCATGGACATCGCCATCAAACAGGCCGCCAGCATCCTCAAGCGACTCGAATTCGCCGTCGACATCCGCGGCGACATCATCCGCGCCATCGCCCCCGACCATCGCCTCGACATCAGCCTTGACCAGATCACAGCCCAGGCCGACCTGATCGAAGAAATCGCCCGCATCCATGGCTATGACAAAATCCCCGACGCCATCATGGCCGACGAAATGCCGCCCCAGCGCGAAAACACCCAAGCCATGCTCGAAGAGCGCATCCGCGACGCCCTGACCGGCCTCGGCCTGTACGAAGTCATCAACTATCGCCTCACCCATCCCGACATCGAAGCCAAGCTGACACCCCCCGGCGCAAAATCTTCCCTGCCAGCCGCCGATTATGTGAGAATTGTCAATCCCCCAGCCAGCGACCGCAATGTCCTGCGCCATACGCTCATGGTCAATATGCTGGAAAACGCCTTCAAAAATGCCCGCTACAGCAAAAGCCAGCAGATCTTCGAGCTTGGCAAAGTCTATCTGCAAAAGGACGAACTGTTGCCCGACGAACCCATGCAGCTTGGCATCCTGATGACCGGGGAGCGCAGTCAGCCTTCCTGGCACAGCGGCCAGCCGAGCGGATCCTTCAATTTCTTCGACCTCAAAGGCCTCATAGAAGCCCTGCTGCAAGCCTTGCATATCAGCGACTTTGCCTATGAACGCAGCGCCCACAGCAGCTTCCACCCCGGCCGTTCAGCCGATCTGCTGATCCGCGGGGAAACGGTCGGTGCCTTTGGCGAAATTCATCCCAAAACCGCGCAAGCCTTCAAACTGACCGAAGCGCCAATCATCTATGCCGAACTCCAGGCGGCGCCGCTGATACACCATCACCAGCGATTGCATCAGGTGCAGCCCCTCCCCGCCGCGCCCGCCATACGCGAGGACATCGCGCTGATTGTCCCGGCCAGCACCCCGGCCAGCGAAGTTGAAGCCGTGATCCGACAAGCCGGCGGCCGTCTGCTCAAAAATGCCGCGCTCTTCGACGTCTACACCGGCGACCCCATCCCGCCCGGCAGGAAAAGCCTGGCCTACAGCCTGGTCTATCAGGACGATCAGAAAACACTCACCGACAAGCAGGCCGCCAGAATACGCCGCAAAATCATCGGCGCCGCGCGGCATCGCCTCCAGGCCGAACTGCGCTCCACAAATTGAGCCAAAACGCGGCCAAAGAGTCGTCTCTTCTACCCGCGTCCACGCTGTAAAAAAGGATTGATGCGACAGGAAACCAAAATGCGACTGAAACCGAAATCGCTGTATGACCGAAAAAGTTTTCCTTTCGGACATAAAACGGTCATAAAATCAGTTTCGCTTCAGATGAGGCCCGCCAGGTCAGCGAATGGCGCGGTGGTAAAAAGGATGATTAGAGGGCTTTCTCAATCCTTAACGGCAAAACGCCGCGGCGCCCTTCCCGATGATTTTTCTCCCTGTCCTCTGTGTCCTCTGTGGTAAAATGGTTTGTGGCGGATAATGGCGGACTTTGTCGCAGCTTGCCCTTGTCGATTGCTCTCGCGGCTGTGGCGGAAAATGGCGGATTTTGTCGGTTTCGTGGCGGATAATGGCGGACTTTGTCACAGTTTGACCTTGCCGCGCGGCATTCATCATAGACCCATCGGCAGTCCTATGTTACATTATTAAGGTACGCGGATAGATGAAAGCGAGAACAGCATGGGCTTGTTAGACGGCAAAACCGCGCTCATTTTTGGCGTCGCCAACAAAAATTCAATCGGCTGGGGAATCGCGCAGGCCTTGCATCGCGCAGGCGCCACTATCATCTTGAGCTATGCCATGCCAAAACTGGAGCGGCGCGTCCGTCCCCTGGCCGAATCGATTGGCTGTGAGTTAATCATCCAAGCCGACGTCGCCAATGCCAGTGAAATGGACGCCGTTTTCGCCGCCGTGCAGGAAAAATACGGCAGGCTGGATGCGCTGGTGCATTCGGTCGCCTTTGCCGAACGCGATGCGCTGGGGGGACGTTTCGTCGATATGTCCCGCGAAAAACTGCTGCAGGCCATTGACATCAGCGCCGTCAGCCTGATTGAGCTAACCCGCCGCGCCGAACCCCTGATGACGAACGGCGGCAGCATTATGAGCCTGACCTACAACGCCTCCCGACAAGTCATCCCCAATTACAATGCCATGGCCGTCGCCAAGGCCGCCTTAGAAGCGATTACCATGTATCTGGCGGCCGATGTCGGACGAAACAAAATCCGCGTCAATGCCATCAGCGCCGGCGCCATCAAAACCCTCTCCGCCGGCGGCATCGTTGGCTTCCGCGATCTGCTCAAATACGCCCAAGCCACCTCGCCCATGAAAGAACTGGTCAGCCAAGACGACGTTGGCGATTTGGCTCTCTTTTTGGCCTCGGATTTATCGCGCCGCATCACCGGCCAAGTCATCTACGTCGACGCCGGCCACAGCATTATGGGCTACACTGACGTTGAGGCCTTGATGAAACAGACCTAGCAGGCCGCGGAGATGCGCTCAATGACTTGACACTGGCGCGGTTTTATGCTAAGCTAACATTGATGGTTAAGAAATGGGGGATAATATAATGAGGAAATTAGTGACGAATGTTCGCCGGGTTGTCGCCACAGTGGGAGTGGAAATACTTCTGCTTGCCGGCATAGGCGTAATGGACGTGTCGGCTCAAAAAAATAGCGATACCTGCGCTTGCGACGACGTCTCTTGCACGTGCATCACCCAGGGCAGCGATTGGCAGGCTGGCTCTTGGATAGATGATGCGGATGCAGTTGCAAGCGATCCATTTGCGGATGACGGCATAACAGTATCAGGAAGCTGACTTGCGTTAAATCCGCGGCGCTATCCCTCCACAAATGCAATCTCCTGCCCCCTGGCAAACATCTCGATCACCTGTCGGTCGGGATGATTGGCTAGGATTTCGGCCTTGGCCGCTTCATCTTCATAATAAACGGCGCCAATAATCTCACTGTCAAGATAAGGACTGGTCACCGCCATCAAACTGCCCAGCGAATGCCAGCGCGCGCGGTTTTCGCCGCTCTCGGCCCCGCCCACCAGCGCAAGAATCGGCCGGCCATCGACCTGGCGCGCTTTTATCTCGTCGATAATATCGGGATTGACGCCATGAAAACGATGCAAAACCCCGACCCGCGGCAGACCATAACTAACGAGGCTGAACATCCAAACCGCCGCCAGCAGAAGATACACCAGCCGCCGGCCCAATCGCCGCGCCAGACAGGCCAACGGCAGCGCGCTCAAGATGGCCAAGGCGCCCAGGCCTTCAAAATAATAGCGCGTGCTGTAACGCTGAAAGCCAATCCAGTAGGTCAGATGCACCAGCGCCAGCCCCAGCGCGAGGGAAAGCAGCAGCCAAGTCCAACGCGCCTGCCAGCAGACGACCCCGCGCAGAAAGATGAGCGGCGCGCACAGCCAAACCGCGGCCGCCGTCATCCATTGCCAGGCAAAATCGACCTCGTGGACGCGGGCCGAATCGCCGTCGAGAGCCATCGACAGCAGCGCCGCCAGCCCAGCCAGCCAGATGAACAGCAAAGCCAGCCCAAGCCGCCGCGGCGGACGATAAGCCGTGGACAGCATACCCAGCAGAACGCCAAAGGGCAGCAGGACAAAACTCAAGCCGAGATTGGGATAGTAATCGCTTTCCCGCAGCCAGTGATTTTGGACTTCGCGGCTTAAGGCGCCGATTTGCCAGCCAAAAACATCAGCCGCCGTCAGTGACAGGTCATAGCGGGCGTGCCAAATGGCCTTGTTGAGCGTATGCCCGTGGCGACCGCAGCACGCGCCAAAGCCCGGCTGGTCGTATTCCCAAATGTAAGTATAAAGATTTTGGCGGGGATCGCCGGTGGCGGCCGCATTGTGAATCGGGATGATGGACATGATCAGCGGCATGACCAGTGACCCGGCCAGCAAGGGCCAGAGAGCGCGCCGCAGACGTCGGGCCATGGCCGCATCCAGCAGACGCAAGACACTCCAAAAGCCGAAGGGCAGGGCAATGCCGACGGCGGTCATCGGCCGCAAAATGGCCACCCAGCCCAGCGCCAGACCAGCGATGATCCCCCAGCGCAGTCGATGTGTTTTCTCGATCTGTCGATAGGCCAGCAGAAACAGCATCGTGAAGAAAAAAGTGGCGGCATGGCCCATCAGCGAGCCGTTCAAAAGCAGCGACATGGGCGAAAAGACCGTCAGCCCGGCCGCCATCAAACCGACATCCCGATTGAAAATTTGACGGCCCAGCTGCCAAACAAGCGGCACGACCAGCATGGCAAAAAAGGCATTGATGACCCAGCCCTGGCCCATATTGAGGCCCAGCGCCAGCAGCATCGCCCAGCCCGGCGTGTATTTGGCGAAGCGGACGCCATCGTGGTCATCAACAAAGACCTGCCAGTAGGCCTGCGCCGGCTGCGGTGTTTTGATGACCAGCTGGCCGCGCGCAAAGATTTTCGCCTGATACAAATAGGCGAATTCGTCTTCCAAATGCGGCATACGCTCATACACGCGGCCGCTGATCGCCGCGCTTAGCAAAAACGCGGCAAATGCCAGCGCGGCGACAAAGGTTTGATGGCGCATGAGCAGCGTTTTGATGGGCATTCGCGTTTGTGTCTGGCGATTATATTCAGCGCATTATAGCCAAGATGACCCGCGCCCGCAACCGAAAGAGGTCTATGAGATCCATCCCAATTCTCTGCATTCCACCGCGCCCCGAAAGCGGATTCTATGCGGAATCACTTGATGACGCCGAGATGAATATCACATTCCTGTCCTCGAATCTTGGCAGTTCGCAGACGCCGCTTTCGATGCAGCTTTGTATTTCATCAACGACCGCCTGCGCGGCGATGCTGTTGAGTTCGGGACCATAATGGCGCCCATCAGGATAATAGGCATCATCAAGATAAGAACTGTCCAGCCGCTCTTCAAAGGAAATGTAATGATAGGCAGCGGCAAAATGATCAAGCAAGAATTGATGGGACTCCACTACGCCCTTGTAAAAATTGGTCAAGTTTTCTTGCTTCGGCAAATGCAGTGCAAAAAAGGCCGCCCCATGCTGCTTGGCATCGGCCGCAAAGGCATCGACAATCGCTTGGCCCAGCATCCCGCGCTCGCTGTCTGGCCCATAGTTTTCTGGACTGTCTTTCGTTAGCGCCGCGTGCAGAAATGAGGCCAGCCGACTCGACGTCCACCATTGCCCGGCTTCATCGCGGCTTCTGTATTGATTCT
Organism: Phototrophicaceae bacterium; assembly: GCA_965243795.1. GTDB lineage: Bacteria > Chloroflexota > Anaerolineae > Aggregatilineales > Phototrophicaceae > UBA6055. The sequence goes on from OZ251576.1 coordinate 886,224, forward strand.
CGTATTTAGCCAGGGGATGACTTTCAAAGGATTCAAACACAGTCATCAGCTGTTCAGGCGGCACCGTCGGCGAGTTCACCAATTCCAGCCCCCCCCCCCCCGCAGTCAAGACGAAGCGCGGCCTGGAAAAAGTAATGCCGGTAGGCGCACGCAGCCCCCGAAAGACTTTGACATTACGGTCCAGATCTCCCGGCATGAAGCCAAAGATGACCATATCGGGCGCGTAATCCCGACCCATTTTCTGCCATCTCAAAAAGGCTTGATCCATCCCATAGCCGCCAACCCCAAAGTTTAAGACCTCGGTTCGAATGCCAGCTTGATTCAGCCTCATTTCCAGTTGATGTCCCCAGGTTTCATCATCGCTGACCGCATTGCCAGCCGTGAAGGAATCGCCAAACAGAGCAATCCGCACCGTATCAGGCGGCGGCCTTTGACTGTATTCTCGCCGCGAGCGCAGACCAGCGCTGTTAATCGTGAACGTCCCCGACTGCCGCGTCGAATTGGGGCGATAAGTCCAGCCGAGCCACTCATCATAAATTAGAGTCGCTTCATCTTGATTCTCAAGATAGGCTTCAATCTTGCCGCGCAGCTGATTCACCGGCAGCGCATAGGGATGCAAGGCGTGCCCCATAAAGCTGAACTGCCCATCGGCGTCGGTTTCGCCGCCCAGCCGCACGACAGCCTCCAGCGCCGCCAAGGTCAGCAGCACGGTGACGCCGACAATCAGCGCGTTGACAAGGGTTTGATGGCGCATAAGCAGCGTTTTGACGGGCATTCGCGTTTGTGTCTGACGATTATATTCAGCGCATTATAGCCAAGATGACCCGCGCCCGCAACCGAAAGAGGTCTATGAGATCCATCCCAATTTTCTGCATTCCACCGCGCCCCAAAAGCGGATTCTATGCGGAATCGCTTGATGACGCCGAGGTGAATATCACATTCCGATCCTCGAATCTCGGCAGTTCACAGACGCCGCTTTCGATGCAGCTCTGTATTTCATCAGCGACCGTCTGCGCGGCGATGCTGGTGATCTCTGGCCCATAATGTCCCGTGGGCCATTCATGATCAAGATAGGAACGGTCCAGCTGGTCTTCAAATGTGATGTAATGATAAGCATCGTCAAAATGATCAAGCAGGAATTGGTGGCCCTGCGCTTTTCCATCAAGAGCGCGGCGCAAAACATCTCGATTCGGCAGATAAAGCGCAAAAAACTCGGCCCTGCGCGCCTTGACATCAGCCGCAAAGGCATCGACAATCGCTTGGCCCAGCACAGCGCGCTCACTGGTCGGCCCATCGGAGAAAACCCAAAAACCGTCGTATGGGCTGTCTTCATCGTCTTCAGACTGCTTTAGCGCTTCATACAGGTAGCTGGCCAGCCGGCTGAAAGACCACCAGCGCGAGACCACATCGCGGCTCAAGTAATAATGCTCGTGTTCAGCCAGAGGATGACTCCCGAAGGACGCAAACACATCTAAAATCTGTTCAGGCGGTATCGGCGGCGAGTTCACCAATTCCAGCCCTCCTGATTCGGTCAAGACAAAGCGCGGCTTGGAAAAAGGCAGGGCGTGGGTAAAGTACAGCATGGAGAAGATATTGACATTGCGGTTGAGATTTTCTGGCTGAAAGCCAAAGATCACCATATCTGGCGCATAACCCCGACCCGTTTTCTGCCATCTCAAAAAGGCTTGATCCATCCCGTAGGCGCTAACCCCAAAATTCAAAACCTCGGTTCGGATGCCGGCTTGATTGAGTTTTATCTCCAGCTGATGTCCCCAGGTTTCATCATCACTAACCTCCTCGCCAGCTGTGAAGGAATCGCCAAACAGGGCAATCCGCACCGTATCGGACGGCGGCCTTTGACTGTATTCGCGCCGCGAGCGCAGACCGGCGCTGTTAATCGTGAATTCGCCTGACTGCCTTGCCGCGTTGGGAGGATGAGTCCAGCCAAGCGTCTCGTCATAGATATAGAACGATTGATCCTGATTCTCAAGATATCTTCTAAGCGCGCGGCGCTGCCTCTTCACCGGCGGCGTATAGGGTTCCAAGGCATACCCCATAAAGCTGAACTGCCCATCGGCGTCAGTTTCGCCGCCCAGCCGCACGACAGCCTCCAGCGCCGCCAAGGTCAGCAGCATGGTGACGCCGACAATCAGCGCGTTGACTGTTATTCGCCTCATCAATTCAGTCCCCTGTATGATGAAGTATCCATAATTCTATAACGCAGGGACATCGGATTCGAGAGTGCGAATTTGCCGCTAATCTGATGTGCCGGCCAGCGCCGCCGCCAGTTCCCCATCCGGCTTGCGGCCCGCTTCATAATCAGCCAAACGGACGCGCCTCAAGGCCAGCCAGGAGGCCAGCAGCCCGACGAATCCCGCAGCGAAGACCCAGCCATAAGCCACCGAAAACTCGCCCGAAAGACTGAAAGCCACATCGCGGACAAATCCGCCGCCGGCCACGCCCAGCCCGCGGGCCAAAGTAACGGTCAATGTCCAAAAGCCCAAAAAAGTCCCGGCGCGGCCAGATGGACTCAAATCCATCATCAGGCCCAAGGTGCCGATGTTCCAGATGCCCAAGCCAAGCCCCAGCAGGATAAGCCCCACTGTGACCGCGCCGCGAATCCCAGCTAATGACGAGACGGCAAACACAGCATAAGCCAGCATCAACACCCAAACGCCGCCCAGCGACATCCTGACGTTGGTCAATGCCGGCCAGCGTCGAGAAAGAAACAGCAGGCTGAATGAACCCAGAATGGCCATGCTGCCCCAATAGGCCGAAAAGCGGTTGGTGATCCTGGCTTCCATGCCGAATACTTGGGCGGCGAAAGGCTCCAGCACGGTATCCTGCAAAAAGGCGAAGAGCATCGAAAGGGTCAGATAAAACAGGAAGAAGCGCATCGGGCGGCTGTGCCAGACCAACCCCAAATCGCGCCGCAGACTCGTTTGTCGTTCAGGCGATGCGCTGACGCCGCTGTGACGTCTCTCCTCGCCAAGCAGCGAAAAGAACCACAGCAAGGCCAATAAACCAGCGGTGACCAGAAACAGGGTTTGCACCGATTGGGCGCTAAAGGCGACCGCGCCGGGGGGAGCCGCTTCGTCAGATGGCAGCATCAGGCCGAAAAAGATGCCGCCGACCGTGAAGCCCAGCAGCAGAAATGTCCATACCAGCCCGGCCGCCCGACCTCGCTGATGTTCGGCCGCGCGGTCATAGACCAAGGCCAAAAAGGTGCTGCCCGACAAGGCGCTGCCCAAACTGAACAGCAGGAAGGAAACCACCAGCGTCAGCCACACCATCGGCGCCGCCGGCTGATTAACGGCCGTATCCCGCGCTCGACTGACCAGTTCAGCCGTGGCCAAACCCAGTGAAACGGTGCTTAACGCCATCATCGCCCGGCCCAGCCAAATCCAAAACAGACGGCGAAAGCCTCCCACAGTATGCGCGTCCGAAAAACGTCCGGCCCAAACACCCAGCGGCGCCAAAAAATAGCGCAGGCCAGTCAGCAGGCCAACCAGCGTCGCGCTGAAGCCGAGATCGGCCACCATAATGCGATTCCAGACCCCCGTCGCCAGCACATCGGCCATCCCCGACCCCAGATGAAAAAAGCTGATTTTCAGATTGCGCCGCCAAGATAAATGCGGCTGATTTTGGTCTGCCATAGCCCCGCTTTTTTGTAGATTTACACAGATTTTGATGTAGAATCATATAATCCCATCGCAGTTGATGTCAATAGGATAAAAATGGATATTGTGATACAATAGCATCGAAGGATTATGACTCACCAAGAGAGGCTGCCATGTTCAAGCACAGACCCTTCAAGAAAATTGTTGTACCGACGGATGGTTCGGCCTGGAGCGAACGTCCTATTCCCTATGCGGTGGATTTTGCCCGCATCAGCGGCGGCGAGCTTACCCTGCTGCACATCTTCACGCCGCCCATGCACGAATTTGTCGATTCGCTGGCCATCGCCGGCGAATATGAACTGGCCAATCGCATCCGAGAGGAAATCAAAACGCATCTGCTGGGGCTGCGCGACGAAATCCGCGCCGAAGGCATTACCTGCCATGTGGAAATCATCGATGGCGTCGGCGTTGCCGGCCACATCTGCGATTTTGTCCAGGAGCAGTCCAGCGATTTGGTGGTGATGAGCACGCACGGGCATTCGGGTTTGGTGCGCTTTCTCTTTGGCAGCGTCGCCCACAAGGTCATGCACGATCTGAAGGTGCCGGTGCTGGTCATTCGCCCTGATTTGGAGCATTAGCGCGGAATTTCATCAAAGGGCGGCCGGCGGGCCCGCGCCATCTCCTTGATGATATCGACGGCCTGCCAGGCGGCCCGCTCTTCGGCCGGCGGCAGGTTTAACCGCGCGAATTCGTCTTCGTCCAGCAGCAGCGCGCGGCCATCGGGCCAGACAAAGACGTCCAGCCCCAGATCATCCGCGGCGATCTGCTGTGGTGAGATGATCGGCGGCCGGGTGATGTTGCAGTACCAGCCCTTGACCCGTTTGCTGGCGGCATCCTGCACCCGAAAGATGTTGAACCAGCGACCGATGTAAAACCATTCGCGGAAAATATCGCCGCGCCGCAGGTGAATATAACCGAGATCGCGGTCGGGCAGGGTGAAGACGGCTTCAATGCAGATAAAGCGCGCATTCCGTTCGACAAGGCGGCCGCAGTAGGTCAGCTTGTCATGGCCTTGGGCATCGCGTTTGATGATCCGAAAGGCCGTCATCACGCCCGGCCGATGGTATGCGCCATGAGCAGCAGGCCCCGACGCAGTTCAATGTCAGCCCGACTGCCCAGCATAACATTGCTAAGGCCGCGGGCGGGCCCGAAGGCCAGCGTCTCATCGCGCAGTGGATATTTGAGCGCGTCCGCGGTGATGCCATGCGCGCCGCCGCCGATGGGCAGCAGGGAAATGGTGTCGCCGGCCCGACCGCGAATCTGATGCCGGCCGGGCTTGAACAGACGAATAGACTGCGCGCCATCGACGATTTCAACATCAATGCCATCCAGCTGCGGCAAGGCCAGCAGATGAACATTGGCCAAGGTCTGATCGAAGCGTCCGCCCAGCCCGCCGATGATATGCACAGCCTCCGCGCCCTGACGCGCCGCCCAGTCCAGCGCCAGTTCCAGATCGGTTTCATCTTTGTCACAAGGCCAGCGAAGCAGTTCGGCGCCCTCGGCGGCCAGTTCAGCCATCTGCTGGTCGGTCAGCGAATCGAAATCGCCAATGATCGTTTGCGGCCGGCATTGAAATTTGCGCGCATTCAAAGCGCCGCCGTCCGCGCATAAAATATAAGGCGACTCCACTTCGTCCAGCGCGCGCTGAACCATCGCGCCCGGCCGCGCCTCGCCATTGGCAAACAGAAGGATTCGCATCTTGCCGACCCATGCTGGCTTGACAGGTCATTTTACCACAAGATACCGAGTCATTGTCGCATGGGGGGAGGGCAAAAATAAGGATATGTGAAAACCATGAACGCAGCCGCGCCCAAAAAACCAAAACTGCGAACATTGAATCGCCCCATCGGCCCGCAAACGCGGTATAAAGAATTCTGAAAGCATGAGATCGAAATGGTTTATGATCGAAAAACACTTTATGCGCGAAAAAGTTTGTCTTCCGCGCATAAAACGCGCATAAAACCAGCGGCAGAGCGTGGCGGAAAATGGCGGACTTTGTCGGGATTATGGCGGAAAATGGCGGAATTTGTCGCAGTATGTGGCGCAAAATGGCGGATTTTGTCGGGCTTTGCAGCTGGCTTTGCATGTGATACGTTTTGAGAGATGACAAATCGGGAAAGTTAAGCCAAATGCCAGTTGATGCCATCAGTCTGGAAGTTTTCAAGAACCTGTTCGCCGCCGTTGCCGAAGAGATGGGCGTGACCCTGCGCCGCGCCAGTTTCAGCCCCAATATCCGCGAACGGCTGGATTTTAGCTGCGCGGTATTCGACGCCGAAGCCCGCATGATCGCCCAAGCGGCGCATATTCCAGTGCATCTGGGCAGTATGCCGGCCTCGGTGGCCGCCGCCGTCGCTGAATTTGAGGAGTTCCTGCCGGGCGATGTGGCTGTTCTCAATGATCCCTATCATGGCGGAACGCACCTGCCCGACATCACGATGATTTCACCGGTGTTCGCCGGCGGCGATCTGCGCTATTTTGTCGCCAGCCGCGCTCATCATGCCGATGTGGGCGGGATGTCGCCGGGGTCGCTTCCGTTAAGCACCGAACTGTATCAGGAAGGGCTGATTATCCCGCCCATCAAATTGCAGCTTAGCGGCTGGATGAACGACGGCGCCATGGCCCTCATCATCGCCAACAGCCGCAACCCGGCCGAGCGCCTTGGCGACATCGAAGCGCAGCTGGCGGCGCATCGCGTGGGCGAAGAGCGTCTGCGCGGCCTGATGGTTCAGCACGGCGTCGAGCGCACCGATGAACACGCGGCCGCCCTGCTGGATTATTCCCGCAAAATGACCGAATCCGTCATTGCCGACATCCCCGACGGCGTCTATCGCTATCAGGATGCGCTGGAAGGCGATGGCCAGGACGAATTCGAGATTCCGATTCAGGTCGCGCTGGAAGTGGCCGGCAAGGCCATGCGGGTTGATTTTGCTGGCAGCGCGCCGCAGGTTGCGGGCAATGTCAATGCGGTGACGGCGATTGTGCAGTCGGCCACCTGGTACTGCGTCCGTTTGCTGGCCGAAGAGGATATACCGGTTAATCATGGCTGCTTTCAGCCCGTTGCGGTCACGACGCCGGCGAACAGCTTTTTGAATCCGCGCTTTCCGGCGGCCGTCGCCGTCGGCAACACCGAAACCGGGCAGCGCGTGGTGGATGCTGTGCTGGGCGCCTTGGCCCAGGCCTTGCCGCATAAAATCCCGGCGGCCTCTCAAGGGACGATGAACAATTTCACTGTGGGCGGCTTTATGGGCGAGACGCAGTTTGTCTATTATGAGACGGTCGGCGGCGGCCACGGCGCTTCCAGCCGCGGCGACGGCGTCTCCGGCCGGCACAGCCACATGACCAACACCCTCAACACGCCGGTCGAAGCGCTGGAGTTCAGTTTGCCCTTGCGCGTGCTGCGCTATCACCTGCGCGAAGACAGCGGCGGGCCTGGCCATCACCGCGGCGGCCATGGCATTCTGCGCGAATATGAATTTTTGTCGCCGGCGACCATTACGCTGAATACGGAACGGCGGCTGCGGGCGCCTTATGGCCTGCAAGGCGGCGCGGCTGGGGAACGCGGCGTCAACACCATCGTTCGCGGCGGACAGGCAGAACGGGTCAGCGGAAAATACACCGCTCACATTCAAGCTGGCGACCGTGTGAGGATTGAAACGCCCGGCGGCGGCGGCTGGGGATCTTCGAAATAAAAGAGCGATGGCCCTTCGGCCACCGCTCGGCATAGTGGAATGCGGGTCTTGGCCTAGCTTTCGGCGCTGACCGCATTCACCGGGATTTGGCGCGGCTTGAACGGCTCGGCCTTGGGGACCAAGACCTCCAGCACGCCATTGTCGAAGCTGGCTTCAATCGCTTCGCCATGGACATCGACTGGGAAGCGCAGGCTGCGGGTGAATTTGCCGCTGCGCCGTTCGCGGATGACCAGACGGCTGGCTTCGTCAGTATGCTCGCTGGCCGTTTCGGCCGTGATGGTCAGCGTGTTCTCATGGACGCTGATGTCGATGTCTTCCAGCTTGACGCCGGGCAGATTGGCGCGGAGGGTATAGCCATCCGAACCCTCTTCCACATCAAGCGCCAGACCGTGGCTGCGCGGCTCGAATTCGTTCATGGCGCCCAGCCAGCTGTTGAACAAACGGGCGTAAGGGTGCGTGCGAATCAACATGATGCTCTCCTTTTGGCTAGATGTTTGACTGACATCCACAGCATAGAGCGGGAATATATGAGAAATAAAAGCGCGGCGTATGAAGCGCGATAGAGGGACGTAAGCGAATCATAAACAAGCCGCAGCGGCCGCGAACTGTCATTCTTGCGGGTTTATTTTTGGCGCATCTGCGCTATGATTCGGAGTGCGAATTGACGATAAGGATTGGCGATGCAGGCAGGCGTTGACATCGGCGGCACATTTACCGACCTGGTTTTGAGTGACCAGGGACAATTCAAGATTCACAAACGTTTGAGCAGTCCGCATCGGCCGGCCGAGGCTATGCTCAAGGGACTGGAAGCGGTCACACCGGGCGGCCTGGCGGCGCTGACGCAGGTCGCGCATGGTTCAACAGTCGCCACCAACGCCATCCTTGAGCGCAAAGGCGCGCGGACCGCCCTGATTGTCACGCAGGGATTTCGGGATATTTTGTTCATCGGCCGGCAAAATCGACCGACGCTTTATGCCCTGCATCCCACCTTGCCCCCGCCGCTGATCCCGCGCGAACGCTGCTATGAAGCGCCGGAGCGTCTGGATTACCGCGGCGAAGTTCTGACTCCGCTGGACATGAAGGCGCTGGAACGCGCGCTGGAGCAAATTCGCCGCGATCAAGTGGATTCGATTGCGGTCTGTTTCCTGTTCAGCTATGTCAATCCCGTCCACGAGCGGATGGTCAAGCGCAGGATTGTTGAATCGGGCATCGTGTCGGATGACTGGCGGGTTGTCCTGTCTTCGGAAGCGCTGCCGGAGTTTCGGGAATATGAACGCGCCAGCACAGTCGCTTTGGAAGCCTATGTGCGGCCGGTGATGTCGCGTTATATCGGCCAGCTGGAAGCGGAACTGCCGTCCAGCGCGTCGCTGCGGATTATGAAATCGGATGGCGGGGTGATGCAGGCCAGGCGCGTCCGTCAGCAGGCCATTCATACGGCCTTAAGCGGGCCGGCGGCCGGCGTGATGGGCGCTTTTCATGTCGCCAAATCGGCCGGTTATCGGCAGATCATCACCCTGGATATGGGCGGCACCTCGACCGATGTGTCCCTGGTCGACGGTCAGCCACAGCCGCGTCCTGAATCGGAGATTGACAGCCTGCCGGTGCGCGTTCGCATGCTGGATATTGAGACCATTGGCGCCGGCGGCGGTTCGATTGCCCGTTTGGATGCCGGCGGCGCTTTGCGGGTCGGGCCTGAATCGGCCGGCGCGAATCCAGGCCCGGTGATTTATGGCCAAGGCGGCCAGCGCGTGACCCTTAGCGATGCCAACGCCATCCTCGGTCGGCTGGATGCCGCGCATTTTCTGGGCGGCGCCATGTCGCTGGATATGGAGGCCGGCCATCAGGCCCTGCGCGAACTCGCCCAGCAGGCCAAGCTGAACGTCATCGAGACCGCCAAGGGGGTTGTCGACATCGCCAACGTCAATATCGACCGCGCCATCCGCCGCGTTTCCATTGCCCGCGGCCATGACCCGCGTCATTTTACGCTGGTGGCTTTTGGCGGCGCCGGGCCGCTTCATGCCTGCGAAGTGGCTCAACGGCTGGACATTCCGCGGGTTCTGGTGCCTCATGCGCCGGGCGTTTTATGCGCCTTGGGACTGCTCATCGCCGACGTCGCCGTCGAATACAGCCAATCGGTCATGCGCCTGGCCAACCCCGACAGCATCGCCTGGCTCGATGTCAAGCAGCATGAACTGGTGTCCATGGCCCAGACCGACTTGCAGCGCGAGGGCATTGCCGAAACCGATATGAGCTTTGAGGTCTCGCTGGATTTGCGCTATGAAGGCCAAGCCTACGAACTGAATATCCCCTTTGCGCCGGCGGTGGAGCAGGATTTTCATCATACGCATGAGCAGACTTACGGCCATGCCCTGCGTCAGCGGCCGGTTGAGATTGTGAATCTGCGCGTCAACGGCATCGGCCTTATCGACAAGCCGACCTTCCATGCTGTCCGCGCCGACCCGACTGCCGCGGTTCCCTTTGCCGAAAAAGACTCGCCGCGCCAGGGAACAATCAAACTCTTCAAGCGCGGCGAGCTTGCAGCTGGGGCCGTTTTCCAAGGCGAGGCCTTGGTTTTCCAGATGGACAGCACAACCTATGTGCCGACTGGCTGGCAGGCGCGCGTGGATGGCTTAATGAATCTGATACTGGAAAGAGTCTGATTTCGGGTTTAATTGATGGCGACCAGCGCTTCAATCTCGACTGGCATATTAAAGGGCAGGGCCACCATGCCGACTGCCGAACGCGCGTGCGTCCCGCGCTGCCGGCCATAGAGTTCGAGAATGAGATCGGAAAAGCCGTTGATGACGGCCGGCTGCTGGGTAAAATCCGCGCCGCAGTTGACCATGCCGTGTACACGCAGCCAGGCTTGCACCCGATCCAAATCGCCCAGTTCGCGCTTGAGGCTGCCGAGCATGGACAACGCGACTTGTCTGTCCGATTGATAGGCCTGCTCGACCGTCAAATCGGCGCCGACTTTGCCAAAGGGCCCGGCCAGCGCGCCATCGGAATTTTGCGGGCCGTGGCCGGCGATGTAGGCCTGCCCGCCATACACGCGCACAAAGGCAAACGGGAGTTTGACACCGGGTGGCGCCTTGACCGCCGGCGGCAGTTCTAATCCCAGCTTTTGCAATTTGGCTTCGATTTTCATCTCAATTTAACTGCATTCGCTGTAGACAAGCTCAACAACTTCTTGGGCAGCGATAAAATGTTTTTCGAGATCTGCTAAGGAGAGATCAACATCAACACCATGTGCAATATCGTGTCGATTCTTCACGATACTTCCTAGTGAACCACCTAGATCAACAACTGTACCATCTAGATCAACAACTGTAATAGAATTCCCAAGACTCTTCTTCCATTCTTCATCAAACTGCCCAACAAGTCCCAAAATATTGTCACGATTCGGAGTTAGACGTTTTAGCTGTGAGTGTGCAAAATTTACTGTAGGCTTGTCATCCGTTTTCGATTCCACATACTTTCTAAGAATCATTTTTACCGCAAATTCAACATATCCTGAAGTGCGTACACACAAATACGATACGAATCCTGACTTTGTTTCATCGTCAATATCATCGTTCTTTTGTAAATGTTTTGCTTGTTTGAAAAGATGCCGCAATTTCTCTCGCTGTTGCAGTATTTCCGGGTGCATCAGTTACTCCACATCAGAAAATGCTTTGGTCGCAAGTTGGATACGTGTACGTACATTTTCGGCAGTAGAAGTGCGAGCGGCTATTGATGCTTGAAATGCCTCCATGTCTAGCAGATCGTCATATTTAGGATGAATATCGGTCTCTATTGAACCTGCCTTAAGGCGCCGTGCAATTCCAATCATAAGTGAGTCGAGCACAGCAGCATTGACCGCTCGTGTTGGTTTGAAAGCTCTGGGGCCTATCTTGTTCAGTATGGTACGGACCGTATCTTCAAATAAAGGACGAATTTCATCCTCTGAATATAATTCCAGATTTCGATTGCGCTTCATGAAACTATTCAGAAAAGCCTTCATGGAAGGAGCATAGACACCTGAGCGAAAATACAATGCAAGAAACCGCAGAATCAATTCTTCATCGCGCTTGCGTTTGTGCCTCTTCCCAAAAAGTTCGCGCCAATCGTCGTTGTTGTTTAAAGCAACTATCAGTTCATTAAACTCACCGCCGTAAATTGCGGCCCTGATTTCTTGTGCGACTAGAGTTACTCCACCGGTATTTAGGCGCTCGAAAATAGCGTATTGGCTTGATCCGTCATTATCAGGCTTATTTTGTCGTATCACCGTTGCATGAATAACCGAGTCGTCAAGCCGTTGTCTGTCTGAATCATCCAAATCTTTGTATGCCCGTCCGTTAAATCTTGACTCCAAGCCTCTCAATTTGAAATCACCGCCGGACTCACCAAATTTACCATCATAGAAGAATTGCAAAGTTGTCAATCGCTGTTGACCATCAATTACGAATTGTTTTGGGCTATCTTTCTCTCGAAATAAAAAGATGCCCGGCACCGGCAATCCCATTAACAATGATTCAATAAAAAGCGAGGAACGTTTTTGATTCCATACAAAGCCGCGCTGAAATCCCGGAATCTCGATATTGCCTCTTTTTAAGCGCCTGACTATCCCCTCAACATCATAGTCAATCCCGTAGCTTGTAATTGAATATTCTTGAATGCGTACTACAGTTTCATCCCTGTAATCTGCTTCAATCTTGACATCATCTTCATCATCAATAAATGAAGCAGTGGCATTTTCGGCAACCATGCAATTCCCTCGCATTCAATCGTGATAAATCATTGTTTGGATGAACATATTATATCAGGGTTTGCCAGCATATCTACCTGCAAAAAATATCTTACCATTCATACCGCCGCAGCGCCCATTCGCGCGAATAACGGCCGTCGCCGCCCTCCTGCAAGTCCCACAGGTGCATCAGCATCCCGCGGTGCTGTCCGAACAGCGGCAGCTGTGTTACCCAAAAATCATCAATGCGATGTTCGCGCTGATAGCCGCGCATAAAAAGCTCGCGGAATCGGCGGCGGCGCGCCAATGGCTGAATCGACAACTCCAGCAAAGCCCGCGAAATATCGGCAATGTACCAGTGATAATTCGGCTCATCAAAGTCAACAGTCCGCGCGGTTTCGCCATCCCAAATCACATTGCCTGGCCGATAATCGCCATGAATCAGGCCATAATCATGCCGCGGCAGGGCTTGCATATCATCCGTCAGCTGGTCATAGGCCCGCCGCACTTCGGGAGATGCCGCGCGGGCAGTCGACTCGACGTTTGTCCAGAAATCCTGCACAGTCGGGAAGTCATAATCGATATCGGTCGAGGGTCGATAACGCCGCGATACGGCATGGAGTTTGCCCAGCGACCGTCCCCAGGCCTCATAAACCGACAGATCGAGCAGGTGCGTCGATATTTCCTCGCCGGGCGCCTCGGTTTGCGCCGCCGCGTAATAGCCATCTTCCAGAATCTCGATATCATTGCCGCGAATCGACAGCACAGGCTTTCCAACTGGGACATCATTGTCGGCCAAAAATCGCAGGAAACGCATCACCTGGCGCGCTTTGGGCAAGGGGTGTAAGACTTGATGACAAATCCGCAGATAATAGCCCGCGCCCTCGGCCTCGAAGCGATAGACGATGTTGTAGGCCTGCCCGACCCATTGCAGCGATTCAGGCTGCCCGCGCCACAATTCGCGGACAATCGCCGGCAAAGACCGCTGGTCAAAGCTGTCGCGCCTGCTCGGCCAGTCCATCGTCTGTTCTTATGCTTTCATGGAATGTATCACGGCCAGCAGCTAGGCCAGTTGATAGTCGGCCGGGCTGCAAACGCGCAAGGTCTGCGCCAATTCGTGGCCAAGAAAAAGCGTCTGTCCATCAACTTCCAGCTGCAATGGGCCATGAAAGGGCGCCCGCGACGCCAGTCGGAATCGCTTGCCTGGCTCCAGGCGCAGTTCGCTGAAGTATTTGAGTTTGTTTCCATCGTGGGTATGCACGCGGCTAATCACATAGTCGCGGTCGGCTTCGACATCCGCAAGCGGCTCATCGGTGATCTGCGGCATTTTGCCATCGGCAGTCGGAATCGGTTCACCATGCGGACATCGCTTGGGATAGCCGCTCATTTCGTCCATTTTGTCAGCCAGCAGGTCACTGACGGCCAAGCCCAGATCATCGGCGTCGTCATGCACCTCATGCCAGCCGAAACCCATCACATCCACCAAAAAGCATTCGACCAGGCGATGACGGCGGATATTGGCCAGGGCCTCGCGTTGGCCGGACTCGGTCAGGCGGATGCCGCGGTAAGGTTCGTGTTCAAGGAAACCGGCCAGCTTAAGACGCTGCACCATGCGGGTCACGGCTGGGGCCGAAACATGAAGCTCATCGGCCAAGGCGGAGGTCGAAACAAAGGGGCTGTCAGGCTGATAGTAGGCAATGCGATAGGCTTCCGCCAGATATTCCTGCATCGAGTTGGTCGCGGTCATGCCAACCTCATCCCGCCAGCGTCAAACAGATAGTCGTCAATATACCTGAACAATGGCTGGGTTCGCAAGCGTTAAAACCCATTATTTGCCGCAAATCATTTGACAAAAGTCTGATATTGATGTATATTCCACTTGATAAACATTTGACGCTGATGTATAGTGTTCCTATCTGGCGATTCATTCAAAGGGAAGAGTGATTGACATGAATATCCATATCAGAAATACCCCCCCCCCCCGCATCTTCGCGGGAATCTTTGGAGGGGGTGACCACAATGAAGCTCATCTCTCCTGTCACGAAGGTTCTGCTCTGCTTCCTGTTTCTGACCGCCTTGCTCGCCATTCCCGTCCAAAGCCAGACGGTGATAACAAATCCTGACGCGGCCAACCTGCTTCCCTGCGGACTGCCGACCGGCGAGTCAGTGTTCACTTCAGCGGCCACCTATAGAACCTGGGAACTCACCGCCGACTGCACCATCACCACGGCTATGGTCCGTAATGATCAACAATACATGTATTTTCAAGACAACTCCGGCGAGTTCACCATCAACGGCAACGGCTACACCATCACTGGGCCGCCCAACGCCACGCTCTTTATCGTCGGCGAGTACAACGGGGCAGAAATAGGCGCGGTCACAACGCCGCCGGCCATCCTCAATCTCAACAATGTCACCATTTCGGGAGTGGCGACTGACCGCACCAGCAACATACCCCTTCTCATACATACCGGGGGACGTTTTAACGCGACGAACGTCATCTTCAGCGGCAACCGCGGCAATTTTCTACTTGAGGTCTTCAATAACGCGTCAGCCTATCTCACTGATATACAGGTCCTCAACAATCACATTGATAACACCGGCGGTGGGAGAATAGTTTTTAGAAACAGAGGGAGCAGCGCAGCGCAGATCCCCAATACCCTGCTGGTCATCACCAACGCGCGCTTTGAAGGGAACACTAACGTAGCAAACATTCTCTGGGCTTTAAGATCCACTATCCAGCTACGCGGCTGCGTTATATTCCGAGACAATATCATCGCCGCAGGCCAACCATCAACTCATTACGGCGCTTCTACTACACACGGAGGAGTTGTCGACGACGGAAGCGCCAACCAAGGCGACCGAAGCCGCTGTCCCCAGCCCAAGCGCAAGAAGAAGGAAGAAGCCAGGCCAACCCCGACGCCAACACCGCGGCCGGCTTACGGCGCTTCTTATGTGGCTTTGCAGACCGCAACCGGCATGACCTTTGAAGCCACTTATGGTCTCGACAGCGGGGTTCATTTCCGTCAGCTTGACGGCGCCGGGATCGGGGTTCAGTCGATCATCGACGCTGGTTATTTGGCGGCCTTGGATGTCTATGGTTATGTCGAGCAGGGGGTTGAGGTTTGTTTTCCGCAGATCGGCCGAGTCCTGTTCTTGGATGCGCGGACGATGCCGCGGGCGATTACGCCGCTGGAATCGACCGTCGTCAATGGCATGACCTGCGCTTCGATTTCGAGTCCGGGTTCGCTGGTGCTGATGCCGAACTAGGGCTGAATCGCAGTCGGTCAAGCAAGTCATCAAGCTGCCTAAGCAGATTTTCGGGCGGCCCGTCGTTCAGCAAGGTGTAATCGGCCAGGGCGATGGGGCCGCCTTTTTCCAGATTTTCGATCTCCTGCACATCGCGCTGCTGGGCTTCGGCGGGGGTCAGTGGGCGGATGAGGCGAGATGCCAGACGTTGATAGCGCAAATGTCGGGCGGCGACAACAGCGACAAGGACCAGCGGCGCGCCCAATTCTTCGCGCAGCAGCTTGTATTCGCTGAAGCTGTAGAGACCGTCAATGACAATGCGCTGATGCTGCTGCAAGGCGACTTTTAATGTTGGCAGAGAGAGCCGCGCCATCGCCGCCATGCCGTGTTGGCCGCGCAGTTCCTCGCGGACAATTCGCTCATTTGCCGGGTTCAGTTCCCAGCCGCGCCGCCGCACTTCATTTTCGACCATCGCGCCAAAGCGCAGTTGGAAATAGCCCCTGTCTTCGAGATGCTGAGCGCAGAGGGACTTGCCGGCCCCGGGCATCCCGACCAATATCAGCGCGCGCGGCTGTTCTTTATCCATCGGCGCAAGTCCCCTTCGATTTTTCAGACGAAACCGAATTATAGCCCGACTTTGGCGATGCTTGCAGTTCGGATTCCAGGGCGGCATAAGCATCGGCGCCAAGACCCGTGTATAAAATGCACCGCGGCCACGCAAAAAGGAGGACATCATGCCACCCTGTCACAGCTGCGAACTGCTTGCCCGGCGCGATAGTGGAACAGCCCCATTGTGGGACAATATCTTTCGCAGCGATTACTGGGATGTCGTCCATGCTTACAACACCTCTTGGCTCGGCTGGCTCGTCCTTGTAGCGCGGCGGCATATCGCGGCGATTGATGAAATGACCGAAGCCGAAGCGATGGAACTGGGCATTCTGCTGCGACAGGTTTCACAGGCGCTCAAGCGGCAGACCGGCTGCGCCAAGACCTATACCGCGCAGTTTGCCGAAGCGCCGACTCATCCTCATGTTCATTTTCATGTGATGCCGCGCATGCCCGACCAAGCCGCCGATGACATCGGGATTAAGATTTTCCGACATCTTGGGGTATGCTTGGAAGAGCGCGTCAGCGAAGATCAGATGACGGCCTTCGCCAGCGGCCTGCGCCGTCAGCTGGAGGATATTCGGTCATAGGGAAAGTGATGATTGAAAAGGAACATACTTTTCAGAATGCCGAGAACATCAGCATTTTTTACCATGAATGGCTGCCGGACAAGGGCGATATCCGCGGCGTCGTTTTTATTGTCCACGGCCATAGCGAACACAGCGGCCGTTATCGTCATGTCGCCGAATCGCTGACGCGGGCTGGACTGGCTTGCTATGGCATTGACCATCGCGGGCATGGCCAAAGCGGCGGCTTACGCGTTTTCATCCCCGATATGCGGCTGGCCATGCGTGATTTGCGCCAGCTATTCGACCAGACGACAAGCCAATATCCGAACAAGCCGGCGCTGATGTTTGGACACAGCATGGGGACGCTGATCGCGCTGGAATTTGCCCTGCGTCATCAAGATCGTCTGCGGGGACTCGCCTTGTGCGGCACGGCCATTACTGGCGAAGAGTCGCGGCCGGCCTGGCTGGTCGCGTTTGCCCTCCAGGCGGCCAAAATCATCCCCAAAGTTCGCCTGTCCCTGCCCGGCGCGGACGATGTATTGACCAGTGATGCCGCGGAATTGGAACGGTGGCGCGCTGACCCGCTCATTAACCGCGGGATGTGGCGGCTTGGCACTTCGGCGGCGATGGCGCTTTCAGGCCGCCGCATTCGACAATCGGCGCATCAACTCACTCTGCCTCTGCTCATCATGCACGGCGGCGATGATCGGCTTGCGCCGGCCTCTGGATCGACTTTGCTGGCGCAGCGGGCGCAGTCGGATGACCTGACGCTGAAAATATACGAGGGCTTGCGACATGAACTTGTCAACGAGGTCGGGCGCGGGGCCATCATCCAAACTCTGACCGACTGGCTGGCTGACCATTGCCACTAAGTTTGCGCGTTATCATTCTATTTGGTATCTTAAAGTGGAAAAATCGCCCATAATGTGATCCAGACTATAGAGGCAAGGGCTACAAAATGCGGCAGATGAAATTGAATATAGTCGACGGCAGTCAAAATCCGCATGAGCGCATCGCGGGGAAGTTAATCACTGGCAACTGCGTTGATGTCATGCGGGGGTGGGAAGCGGAAAGCATTCCATTGACAGTCACCTCGCCGCCTTATGACAAATTAAGGAACTACAATGGCTATGTTTTCTCCTTTGAAGACATCGCCAGAGAACTCTTTCGCGTGACGGCCAGCGGCGGAGTGGTGGTATGGGTTGTGGGTGACAAAATCAAGGGAGGGCGCAGTCTCACCTCTTTTCGACAGGCCATTTATTTTCAGGATATTGGATTTAGCGTGCATGATGTGATGATTTATCAGAAGAAAAACACGCCCTTCACGCGAAGCAATGCCTATACCAACGCTTATGAGATGATGTTCGTTCTGTCAAAAGGCAAGCCAGCCACATTCAACCCCCTCAAGGAAGCCACAAGACGGCACGGCTGCGAAATGCTTACGCACAACAAGCTGCCAGATGGCATTAACAAAAAGAAGCTGGGCCGGCTCAACAAGGAAAAAACACGGACGAATATCTGGTCGTATGCAGTTGGCTTGGGCGGCACAACATCCGACAAAATCGCCTTTCAGCACCCGGCCGTTTATCCCGAAAAGCTGGCGCAAGACCATATTCTTTCGTGGAGCAGTCCCGGCGACCTTGTGCTGGATCCTATGTGTGGCTCTGGCACGACTGGCAAGATGGCTCTGCTGAATGGACGTCATTTTGTTGGCATTGACATTTCGGCAGAGTACATAGAAATAGCCCGCGAGCGGCTAACGCAATCAGGCCTTTCTGTAGAGATCGCCAATGTCTAGCCCGATAGGAAAATCCGATTGGATCCTTTGCGTCAGTGGATTAGGCTATGCTTATTCACATGGCGAGCGGGGTGTTGCAATACGGGCTTGGGCAGATTCAAAAATGGGGAGGATTTCCTTCGCAGCGCCATCGCCTATTTGAAAGCCAATGAATTCAAAGAATAATCTATTGTGTTATTTGAAGCGCGAGGATTCCCATGCCGGTAAAGCTGCATGTCAACAGCATCTCCCTGCGTTTTGGCGGCATCCAGGCCTTGCAGAATGTGGATTTTCGGGTCGATGAATGTGAGATTTTCGCGGTCATTGGTCCCAACGGCGCCGGCAAGACCAGCCTCATCAACAGCATCAACGGCTTCTATTCGCCGCAAGAGGGACGAATCCTCTTTGAGGGCAAGGACATCACCCATACGCCGCCCTTCAAACGCGCCGCGCTGGGCATCTCGCGCACCTTCCAAAACATCGCGCTGTACACCAATGCGACCGTACTCGACAACCTGATGGCCGCCCGGCACATCCACATGAAAACGGGTATGCTGGCCGGCGCCTTGTTTTGGGGAACGGCGCAGCGCGAAGAAATCGCTCATCGGCGGCGGGTGGAAGAAATTATCGACTTTCTCGAAATGGAATCGATCCGCAAGTCGATTGTCGGCGCTTTGAGCTATGGCCTGCGAAAGCGGGTCGAACTGGGCCGGGCGCTGGCGCTGGAGCCGACGCTGCTGCTGCTGGATGAGCCGATGGCGGGGATGAACGTCGAAGAAAAAGAAGATATGGCGCGGTTCATCCTTGATATTCACGAACGGCAAGGCACAGCCATTATGCTGATTGAACATGACATCGGCCTGGTCATGGACATCTCGCATCGTATTGCCGTCATCGACTTTGGCGTCAAAATTGGCGAGGGAACGCCGAGCGAAATCAGCCAAAATGAAGCCGTCATCAATGCCTATCTTGGTGAAGGGGAACATCAATGACATCGCAGGACATCCCCTATCGCAGCCCCGCGCCCGGCCGCGTCTTTGCCTCCAGCCTGCCCGACAGAATCGAGCCTATCGCGCCTGAACTGGATACCTTGTCGAAGAATTTTCTCGTGCGGGTCAAGGAGCTTGGCGAACAGGTGGCGCAGCGCAAAAAACGCTATGGCATTTGGCAGGAATACACTTGGAACGAGGTTTATGAGCATGTCGTCAGCTTTGGCATGGGCTTGCTCCAGCTGGGATTGAAGACGGGCGACACACTGGTAATTATCGGTGAAAATGACCCCGAAATGTATTGGGCGCAAATCGCCGGCCACGCGCTGCACTGCAAGACCTGCTGCGTCTTCAGCGACGCCAGCCCGCAAGACCTGGCCTTTGTGGTCAAATCCACCGATGCCAGCATTATCTGCGCCCACGACCAAGAACAGGTCGACAAAACCCTGGCCATCAAGCCGCATATCCCGCAGATTCTCAAAGTCATTTATTGGGAAGCGCGCGGGCTGTGGAATTATGCGGATGACTGGCTGGCCAGCTATGACGAAATTGAAAGCATGGGCCGCGCCTATCGACAGCAGCAGCCCAATCGATTCGCTGAAATGGCCAACTCGACCCGCGCGATGGATACCATCATCCTAAGCATGACCTCTGGCACAACCAGCCTGCCGAAGTTTGCCGAGATTACCCATCACCAGTTGATTTATGGCAATGCCATCAGCTTTGACTATATCGACAGCCGACAATCCGACAACTGGCTCTCATTCAGTCCGATGGCTTGGCTGGCTGAACAGGCCTTTGGCTTTGCCGCCCATTTGCTCAACGGCGTACAGGTCAATTTCCCCGAAGGCCCCGAAACCGTGCCGACGGACATGCGCGAAATCGCCCCGGCCGGTCTGCTTTTCCCCAGCCGCGTCTGGGAAAATTTGGCCCGCGCCGTTCAGTTCCGCATCCATGACAGCAGTTGGCTGAATCGCAGGATGCACCAATGGTTTATGCCGATTGCCTACCGCGCCATTGACCTTGAAGATGCCCATCGTCCGATTCCGCCGCCGCTGCGATTTTTGCGCTGGCTGGGCGAGTTTGCCATTTTTGAGCCGCTGCGCGACAAACTCGGTTTGACCCGCGCCCGCAATGCCCTGACGGCCGGGGCGATGCTAAGTTCGGATGTGATTCGCTTTTTCCGCGCCATTGGCATCGAACTGCGCCAGTTTTACGGCTCGACCGAGAGCTTCGGCACGGTTCATCTGCGCGGCGATGTGCGCTTTGAGACGGTCGGCGCGATTATCCCCGGCGTCGAGATTAAAATTGCCGACAATCAGGAAATTCTGATACGGACTGAATCCCAGTTCAAAGGCTATTACAAAGACCCCGAAAAGACCGGCGAGGCGCTGGACTGCGAGGGCTGGTATTACACTGGCGACGCCGGCCATATTGACGAGAGAAGCGGACATCTCATCTATTTAGAGCGCGTCGCCGATTTGATTGAGCTTTCCAGCGGCGAGCGGTTCAGCCCGCAGTACATTGAAGGGCGCGTCAAGTTCAGCCCCTATGTGCAGGATATGATGACCATCGGCGGCAGCGACATGGATTTTGTGGCGGCGATTATCGTCATCGACTTCCAGAATGTGTCGCGCTGGGCGGAAAAGCAGGGGATCGCCTTTACGACCTATGTTGATTTGTCACAGCGGGCCGAGGTTTATCAGATCATCCGCCAAGAACTGCGTCAGGTGAACGAATCGCTGCCGCGGCCTTCGCGGGTCAGGCGGTTTGTGATTCTGCATAAAGAATTTGATGCCGATGAGGCTGAGCTTACCCGCACGCGCAAACTTCGCCGCGGCGCCTTGCAGGAAAAATACAGCGATCTGCTGGCGGCGATTTATGGCCATCGGCCTCAAGTTCGAGTCAGCGCCGAGGTAAAATACCGCGACGGCCGCACAGGGACGATTGAAACTGAACTCCGCATATCGGAAGTATGACAAAGGAACAGGCTGATGCTGGCATTTGTCAGGCAATACAGGAAGCAGCTGGCGTGGGCGTTTTATGCCGTCGGTCTGGTCGTCATTTTGCTGTTTTTGCAAAGTCAGCTGGCCGACAAAAAAGCCGCCCGCATCGTCCAGACTTTGATTTCGGGCATTCTGGTTGGCGGGGTGTACAGCTTGGTGGCGCTGGGCATCGTGGTCATTAACAAGGCTTCGGGCGTGTTCAACTTCGCGCATGGCTGGATGATGGTCGTCGGCGGCATGATCTTCTGGAGTTTCTTCACGGTGAGCGAGATTTCTGTCCCTGCCGCCGGGCTGCTGGCCGCGGCCGCTATGCTGATGACGATGAGCGCTGTCAGCATCCGCGACCTGCTGGCCCCGCGCAGTCTGCTGATCGTCGTTGGCGGCACTGCGCTGCTGACCCTGCTGATGACCTTCGGTGGCGGCGCGTGGCAGTGGGTGCATGCCCTGACCGGCACATTGACCGGCGCCGTTCTGACCGGCCTGGTGGTCGAGCGATTCGCCATTCGGCCGCTTATCGGCCAGCCCTTTTTTACTGCTGTGCTGATGACCCTGGCCGTTGGCGAAGTGCTGCATGGCGTAACCCAGATTACGTGGGGGACGGTCGAACTCAACTTGCCGATCTTCGCTGATCCCAGCACCGGCGGCAAATTCAAACCGATCCGCCTGGACGCCTTCAGGGAAACCCTCGATGGCATTGCGATTGTGCGAGTCGAACTGGTGATTGCCTTCGCGCTGGCGATTGCGGCCTTTATCGGATTCATCCTGTTCTTCCGCTATACCAGCATTGGCCTGGCGATGCGGGCGACATCCGAAGATCAGCAGCTTGCCCAGTCGGTTGGTCTGCGCGTTCGGGTGATTCTGGCCATCACTTGGGCGGTGGCCGCCTTTTTGGCCAGCATCGCCGGCGTCTTGCAGGGCGGCGCGGTGGGCTTGTCGCTTAACATCAACTTCGTCGTTCTGCGCGTTTTTCCAGCGGTGCTGCTGGGCGGACTGGAATCCATCAGCGGCGCGCTAATCGGCGGCATGATCATCGGCCTGGTGGAGCAGTTTGGAACACTCATCAATTCATCCGAGCAGGTCGGCACCAATCTTGCGCCTTATGTGGTCTTGATGCTGGTTCTGGTGATTCGGCCGGATGGGCTGTTTGGCGAGAAGCGAATTGAGCGCATCTAGCAGGTCTGACACAGGGAGAATCGATGACAAACATCAACCCAGCTGGGGTATTTGACACCCGATACGAACAGGATATGGCGATTGACCGCACGCCGCGCGACAAAATGTGGAAAAATCTGGCCTTCCTGGCTTTGCTGCTGGCGCCGCTGGTGTCGGTCTCGGGGCCGCTGGGCATCGGTCTCATCGGCGATCAGTACATCGGCCTGATTGCCCGCATCGCTATTTTTGTGATTGCCGTACAGGGCCTCAATATCCTGGTGGGCTATACCGGGCAGATTTCGCTGGGACACGCCGCTTTTATGGCTGTCGGCGCTTATGGATCGTCCATCCTGGCGCGCGAACTGGGCTTTTCTTTCTGGATGGCCTTGCCGGCCAGCGCATTGCTCACCGGCGCGGTCGGCCTGATATTTGGCTTGCCCTCCCTGCGCGTCAAGGGCTTTTATCTGGCGATGGCCACCTTGGCCGCCCAATTCATCATCCCCTGGGTGCTGCGCTATCCACTGGAAGACTTGACCGGCGGCACCCGTCCCTTGACCGTGCCGGCGCCGATGATTGGTCCCTTTGGCGCCTATGCCAGCGATACCGTATCTGATGACCAGCCGCTTCGTTTTCAGGCAGGCGACCCTTACTTTGTCGATGTGATTTCGGTTCGTTTGGCCGCAACGGACGGCCCTTATCCGACTATTGAACTCATCAACGCCAATGGCGACCTTGTGCCGGCCGGCGACGTCAGCATGACCGTGATCGAAGATGCCGACGGGCAGGTCGTGGGCCTGTCTTACATTGCCAGCAAAGCCGGTGAATACCGCGTCGCCATCATCCCTGACGGTTCGACGTCTTTCCGCGCGGACGTCAGCCGCAGCAAAGCCTTAAGTTTCGCCAGCGGCATCGCCATGTATTATCTTATTGTGCCGCTTGCCGTTTTGCTGATGTTCCTGGCGCGCAATATCATCCGCACGCGCACCGGCCGCGCCTTCATCTCAATACGCGACAATGACCTGGCCGCTGAACTGCTGGGCATCAATGTCTTCGCATACAAACTGCGCGCCTTCTTTTTGAGCGCGGTCTACGCTGGGGCGGCCGGCTGTCTGCTGGCCTTTGAGCGCAACAGCCTTTCGCTTGATATGTTCCAGCTTGATGTTTCGATTGAGATGCTGGCGATGCTGATCATCGGCGGCGCCGGTTTTCCCTTGGGCGCGATGTTTGGCGCGGCCTTTATCCGCATCCTGCAAGAGGCCTTTATCCCCATGATTCGGCCGGGGCTGACCGAGATTCTGCCGGCCCTGCTGCCCTTCGTCGATAGCGTCAACATCACCAGCGCCATCAATCCGATTGTCTTTGGCGGCGTGCTGATCATCTTTCTGGCGCTGGAGCCGCGCGGCATCGCCCATCGCTGGGAAACGCTGAAAGCCGCTTGGAAAATCCGACCCTATTCCTATTAGTTGCCTAAACGGGCAATTTGGCATAAGCTAGGGTTGCAGACAATATGTTTCTGTTTTGGCCACATCCATCTAGTTTGAAAGGATCCCAAGCCACATGAAAAAACTGATTCTTCTGTTCACTCTCGCCTTCATCATGGTCGCCGCGCCCGGCCTGGCGCAGGATATGCCGGCCTATCCGAGTGACCTGACCGAATGCGAGGTCGATTTGACTGGCGAGACGCTAACCCTTTATCACTTTGGTGATTTGAGCGGGCCCTACGCCTTTATCACCCAGCCGATTGTGTCAGCGCTGGCCGACGGCGTCGCCTACTGGAACGGCCGCGGCGGCCTCTGCGGCGCCGAATTGCAGCAGATCTATGAAGACACCGGCGGCAACCTTGAAGCGGCGCAAAGCGCGTATGACCGCTTCACCAGCGAATATGGGGAAAGCCTCGACTTGCTGCTGCTCTACAGTTCATCGGACGGCGAACTGCTGCGCGAACAGCTGGCCGAAGACGAGATTGTCGGCCTGATTGCGGCTGGCTCCATCGAAAGCCTCTATGGCGAAGACGGACAAACGCCGGGCTGGCTTTTTGCCACCAATCCGCTTTACATCAATCAGTTCGGCTCATTCTGCGAATTTGTCGCCGCCAATCCAGAAGCCTTCCCCGACCCCGTCATCGGGCATGTCACCTGGCCAACGGCTTTCGGCCTGTCTGGGACCGAGCCGGCGGCGGATGCCTACTGCACGGGCTTAGGCGTTGAAGTGCTGGACGAGCCGCAGACTTTCCTGCCGACGGATACCGATATTCTCACACAGGTTCAGAACGCGATTGATGCGGGGGCAACCATCATCTATACCAATACCCTGGCCACCGGCCCGGCGCTGATCGCGTCAACCCTGGTGGATTTGGGCATGGAAGGCGAGATTGTCTTGGCCGGCGTCAACTGGGTAATGGACACCAGCGTGGGGCTGCTGGGCCAGCGGTCTTTGGGCGCCAGCGGCCTGCCTTCGGTCAACGGGATGTACGGCTCCATGCCTTTCCGTTGGTGGACAGAAGCCGGCGAGGCCTCCATTCAGTTCGTCACCATGCAGCATGCCGCCAATCAGCGTTCGCCAGTCGAGCAGAATATCGCCTATCTGGTGACTTGGGGGATGCTGGATACTGTGATTGAGCTTCATATCCGCGCCGCCAACGAGGCCGGCAGCCTGGCGGCGGTTGAGGGGGCTGGCCTGCGCGCCGCGATAGAAAACATCGACTACGAAGCGCTGGGCGGCCTGTATCGTTTCGCCTATCCAGACGGGATGCGCGACACCAGTGAGAATCGAATCGCGCGGATGGCTTATGCCAATGCCGATATGTCCGGCCCGGCCACCAGCCCGGCCGATGCCCTGCTTATTGACCCCGGCGATGGCAGCAGAATGTTCGTGCCGATCATTATTCCGCTGACCGGTTTCGAGACCGTTCCCAACCTGCGGACTGGCGAATAGCTGCCTTGTTCCGCCTCATCAAGGAGTCCCTCATCTTGCTCAAAAATGGGGAAAGGGGCTCCTTGGCAGAAAAAGTATGGCGATGGCCCTCAAAGAAAGCGCGAGTCAGCTAACCGCGACCAACGCCTTGTCGATTCAGAATGTCGAGGTGGTCTACAACAACGTCATTTTGGTCTTGCGCGGCATCACCTTGCAAGTGAAGCCCGGCCAGGCCGTTTCGCTTTTGGGGCCGAATGGCGCCGGCAAATCAACCGCGCTGAAGGCCGTCAGCGGTCTGCTGAAAAGTGAACTGGGCGAGGTCACGCGCGGCCAAATTCTGTGGGGCGGCGAACGGATGGATACACAGTCGGCCGAGGAGATCGTCCGCAAAGGCCTGATCCAGGTCATTGAAGGCCGTCTGCTCTTTCGGCATCTGACCGTCGAAGAGAACCTGCGGGTTGGCGGCATGGTCTATCGCGGCGGACGTCATATCAAAGAAGATTTGGAACGCGTGTATCATTACTTCCCCCGCCTGCGCGATCTGTCGCGGCGCGTCAGCGGCTATCTTTCGGGCGGCGAAGGGCAAATGCTGGTCATCGGCCGCGCAATGATGGCCCACCCGCAGCTGCTTATGCTGGATGAGCCGTCGCTGGGGCTGGCGCCGATGCTGGTCAAGGAAATTTTTCAGATCATCGCCAGCATCAACAAACAGGAAGGCATGTCAGCGCTGATTGTCGAGCAGAACGCCCGCGCCGCCCTTGAACTGACCGATTACGGCTATGTGATGGAAAACGGACGCATTGTCCTTGATGGGCCGGCCGAACAGCTGCGCGAAAATGAGGACATCAAGGAATTCTATCTGGGACTCAATCAGGCTGGCGGACGCAAAAGCTATCGCGAAGTCAAACATTACAAACGGCGCAAACGGTGGCTGGGATAAGCGCAGGGAGAAAACTCGTGGAAGACATCAATCAACGGATTCAAAATCTGGTTCGCCATGCCTATGACCATGCGCCGGCGATGACCGCTTGGCTGGATGAGGCCGGCCTCAAGCCGACTGACATTCAAAGCGCCGCCGACCTCGCCAAAATTCCGATATTAAGCAAAGACCAACTGGTTGACATTCATCAGGCCAATCCACCATTTGGCGGTTTTCTGACCATTGACCCGCGCGATCTGCCGCGCATCTACATTTCGCCAGGGCCGATTTATGACCCGCAGCCGCCGCCCGAAGACCCCGAATCCTTGCTGGCGCCTTTTCGGTACATCGGCATCAAGCGCGGCGACCGCGTCCTCAATACCTTTATGTATCACCTGACACCGGCCGGCATCCTGCTGGATGAGGCGATTCGACGCTGCGGCGCGACGGTGATACCCAGCGGGCCGGGCAATACGGAATTGCAGATTATGCTGATGACCGCGCTGACGGCGACCGGCTTCGTCGGCCAGCCCAGCTATCTGATGACCCTGCTCGACAAGGCTGAAGAGATGGGCATAAATGCGCCAATTAAGAAGGCCCTGTTTTCGGCCGAACCCTATACCGTCAGCCAGCGGCAGCGCTTTGAAGGCGGCTATGGCATGAAAACGACATCGGTCTACGGCACGGCTGATCTTGGCTTTTTGGGCTACAGCATAGACGGACGTCCTGGCTTTTGCATTATGCCCAACGCGTATCTGCAAATCTGCGATCCTGACAGCGGCCGGCCGCTGCCTGATGGCGAAAGCGGGGAGATTGTCGTCACCACTTTCAACAAGGCTTATCCTCTGATTCGCTTCGGCACCGGTGATCTGGGCGCGTTGGCGGCGACATCACAAGGCGAGATGCAGCATCTTTTGGGGCTGTTTGGGCGCAGCGGTGATGCCGTCAAAGTGCGCGGGATGTTCCTGCACCCCAATCAACTTCAATACGCGGTCATGCAATTCCCCGAAATCAAGGCCATTCAGGCCATTGTCACTCGTCCCGAAAACCGCGATGTCGTCACTGTGCGAGTTGAATTGAAGGCGGACGCATCCCAGCAGGGCCTGGCAGAAAAGCTGAAGGCCCTAGCCCAGCGCGCGGTCAGACTGCGGATTGACGCGGTTCAGTTTGTCGCGGCCGGCGATATCGACAGCAATGCCCGCAAAATCATCGACCAGCGCGGCTGGGATTAGCGGCCGGCTATTCGCTTTCGGCGGCGGCGGTCGGCTCCTCTTCAGCGGCTTCCTGGATAATCAGACTGAAGGCCTGTGGCTGGTCTGTGTTCTTGACGCGCACTTCCAGCGCCAGCGCGAGTGGCTCGTCCCCGATATCGAGATCGGTCAAGGCTGAACTGCGGACGTCGTCATCGGCATCATCGTTTTCGATCAGCAGCCGCGCGCCGGATTCGTCATAAATACCGAGGATCGTATCGACCGAATCATCAGCGCCGCGCAGGATAATATCAATGGCTCGATTGGCTGGCAGTGTTATGCGGTACTGCACGCGCTGGTCGGGGCCGACGACGCCGTTGGCCTGCAATTCGCGGCTGCCCAGGCCGAGAGCCAGTTCGCCGCCTTCGATCAATTCGCCGCGGATGGCTTCGGTAAGATAGTCTTCGGCGGCCTGCAATAGGACATCCCTGTCGCTGAAGACGTTTTCGCGGGTTACAGGAACGCGGACTGTTGGTGGAACGCCTTGCGCTTCAATATGAATGTTATAATCTGGGTCAACCGCGCGGCTGACGGTGAAGCGAATTGTCATGTCGTCGGGCATCAGGAAATCATCAATGCCGCCGCCCAGGCCGCCGGTCGGATAATGAGCGACCACGGCCGCCCGTTCATCCACCGTCATATTATAGGAGAAGAATTCGCAGGCGCTAAAGCATCCTGGCGCGGCAATCACGGCAATTTCACCATCATAGCGCAGGTCTTCGGACGGCAGGATGAATCGGTCAACCGACCGCGGGGCAAAGTAGAAATCATCAATCTGCTCGTTATACGAAGCGGAATAACCCAGGATGTGCTCTTGCTGGAAGAAATAGGCGGCCAGCTGGTCAGCCAAAAAGCCGCTGCCGCCGCCATTAAAGCGCATATCAATAATCACGCCCGGCGCTTCAGCCTCGATAAAGGCGCGGATCATTCGTTCCCAAAGCTGCACAGTCAGCCGCTCATTGTCACTAAACGAATAGATGGCGACATAGCCGTAACCGCTGGGCAGGATGTCAAACTCGACGGGCAGTTCCAGGCCGTCAATGCCGGCAAAGAAGGAAGACTGCGAGAAGCTGCGCCGTTCGTTGATGGTCTCTAGGGTGACGGACTGCGTTTCGTCGCTTTCGGGATTGCGGAAGGTGATATCGACTTCCGTCTCCAAGGGAAAACGGGTGATGTAACGAAGCTGCTGCAAGCGCAGGGCGTGGGGCGCGCTAAGAGCTTGATGCGCCCAGACAAATTCATTTTCCATCGCTTCTTCAATCGAGCCGCCGTCCCAGGCCAGGATTTCGGCGCCAAGCTCCATGCCGGCTTCCGCGGCCGGACCACCTTCAAGCAAGAAACTGACGATGACGGGGCCGTCGTCCAGTTCCGTCAGCGAAATTCCCAGCCCGCCGTCGGTTTCCTGACGAAACTCATCGTTTAACGGATTAAGCGGCATGCTGACATGGCCGTCGGGGATTTCCCAAAGAAAATCGCGCATGGCCAAGACATAGGCTTTTGGATCTTCATTGGTTTCGGCCTCGGCAAACCGCGGGCTGTAGGTCGCAAACAGCGCATCCCAGTCCAATTCATACAGTTCGGTAAAGGCATATTCTTTGCGAAACAGATCGACCATTGCCGCAAAGGCATCGGAATAGCCCAGTTCGGAGAAATCATGGAGCGCGGCGCCTTCTGGCTCGATCAAGTCGATGGTCTGCCGGGCGGCGCGGTCAAAGCGAAAGGGTTCAACATCCATATCGACCACCGAATAGCCGGGCGGCGCTGTCACAATCGGATCATCAGCAGTAAAGAGCATTCGGTCCTCGCCAAAGCCGGCGGGAAAGCCTTGGTCGGCCTCTGGCGCGTAGATGATATATTTTCCGCCGACGATCTCCAGGCGCGTATCCGCATCCGGGCTGGCGCGGGTGGAGGCATAGGCAGTTGACCAGCCGCCGCCATAGAGATCGCGCTCTTCCAGCAGCACATCGCCAAACTTGTTTGTCCAATAGGCGACGGCGAAGATCATCACGCCGACGTCGCGGCTGTCATCGTTATCCACATCGCGCAGACTGCCGTTGGGCATCTGGGGCAGGGAAAGGCTGTATGAGAAGGGCGAAGTGAAGAAATCCGAGGTGATTTGTCCCAAGACCTGCGATTCAAGCGGTAAGATGAAGTATTCGTCCCGGTCGACAAAACCAGCCTGGTCTTCCAGGATAATCAGGGGTTCGGCAACGCCATCCGTGAACAGGGCATTGGTATAGGTCAGACTGCCGGTGATGAGGACTGGGCCGCCTTCGTCGTTGACAATCACGGCTTTTTTCGGCGGCGCATCGTCCGCTTCTTTTTCGCCACTCGCCGTCACAAACAGGCTGCCAAGCGCGGCCAGCAAGATGGCGATCATGAGAGATTTTTTCCGCATGGACAGGCTCCAAATGATGAATGGCCAATGGGTGTATTATCCCCTATTCACACACAAAGGTTAAGGCCGCAGAAAAGCATTGCATATTTGGCATTTACTGTTAGATTTTATGAAACTTCCGCATCAGACAGGGAAACACATCCGGCATGCCTAGGGTGTTCCGCAATCATCTGCATTTCATTGTTATTGTCGGCATTCTGACCGCCGCGGTGACTTGGCCGACCGTCTGGCGCGTCTTCGACACCAGCGTGTTTTGGCTGCCCACAAACAGCAACGACGTTTGGATGAAGCTCTGGGATGCCTGGTATTTCAAATCACTAATCGCCGGCCATGCCGACTTCTACTTCACCGATTTACTGTTCTATCCGAATGGCGTATCGCTGGCCTATCATAATTTCAACGTCCCGCACATGATCGCGTTTAGCGGCTTGCAGGCGGTCATGCCGGCATCCAATGCCTTCAATCTGATCTCTTTGCTCATCATTTTCTCAACGGCGCTGTCGGCTTATGTCTACCTTTACTATTTGCTGAAAGACAAGTGGGTCAGCCTGTTCGGAGCGGTCGTGTTTGGTTTGAGCGGGTATGTCGTCGGGCGCGCCGCGCAGCCGGACGTCTCATGGATCGCCACTCTGCCTTTGGCGCTCTATTTTTTTCACCGCGGCATCGACGAAAAGCGATGGCTGTTTATCGGCATATCGGGCGCCTTGACTGGACTGACGGCATTTATCGGGATGTATATCTATGTCTGCCTTCTGCTTACACTCGGTCTGTATATTCTGCGTTTCGCCCGATCTCGGTGGAGAACCCGCCATTTTTGGATGAGGATCGCTCTGCTGTTCTTTATCACCGGAGCCATCAGCATTGTCCGCATCTACCCTATGACCGCCGATTCCCGGGACTTGGAAGCTGCGCTCAATAAAAACTACGGACGAGAGCGCGAAAATGACCTGCTTCGGTATTTTATCAATTACGAACATCCTATCGTTAGCGAACTGATCGCGATGGGCGCTGTCCCGTTCGAAAAACCCGGCAGATGGAATACATCTTATCTGGGATATGTCCCGCTCTTATTGATTGGCTTTGGCATTTTCAAAATCACTCATCGCCGCAAGATGCTGCCGTGGCTGCTCCTCATCCTGCCCTTTCTTACTTTGCGGCTTGGTTCTGTTCTTAGAATAAATTCCCAAGACTTTCCCGGCATATTCTTGCCCAAGCATTATCTGGATGAGATCTTTCCAGCCATATTCGAGGGATTTTATGACCTCTCCCACTTTCAGATCGGAGTGCTGCTGCCTTTGGCGATGCTGTCATGCTATGGGCTTATGACCCTTCTGAAATCAGTATCGGCGCAGCGCCGAACACGGATCATCCTGATCTGCATTGCGTTGGTCGCATTTGAATACTGTCGACTGCCAACGGAACGGATTGTTACTGACGAAGAAACCGCGTTCCTGGATTGGCTTCGGCTGGAAGAAGACCAGGATTCGATCCGCCTGATTAACCTGCCCATGAGCCGCGACGATTCAAAACACTATCTATTTTATCAGACACTTAGCGGCTATCCACAAGTTGAGGGACTCGCCTCGCGCACGCCGCCCAAAGCCTATCAATACATAAAAAACAACCTGCTGCTTAACGCGTGGCGCAAAGAATCCAGCATACAATGTACGTTATCGAATCAGGGAGAATATCTGCTTGCCCTGGATGACCTTGCCGATGATGGATTTTCGCATATTGTTTTCCATCACACGCTCGAATATGCAGAATATCTGGCTGGAAGTTTCCTTGATGTGCTGCCGTCATACGAGGATGAGTTCGCAAGCATCTACCGACTGGAAGACCTGCGCGGCAGCTGCGTCGATCTCATTATACAGAATTATGACATAGCCGCGCGTGAATTAACCGACGCCCAAAATCCATTTACGGTTCTCTACGATAGCAGGCTTATCCTTTTCAACCTGCTGCATGAAATGGATTCCGATCAAGTGACGTTTCACTTTTGGTGGGCCCATAATGTCAGACATGATTACGCCTTTTCGATACAGATCTTTGATGGGCGGGGAGAAAAAGTCCAGCAGTACGATGATGCTATCGCCCGCGAACCTTATTCGGCTCGTTATGATGTTGATATTTCAATGCTGGCTGAAGGCAGCTATACAGCCAAATTGATTGTCTACGATTTTGTCACCCGCGTCAGTCAGCCGGGAATTGTGCTTAGTCATCAAGGGCGGTTTGAGCGCGAACTGGAAATCGCAGCTTTCACGATTCGCGATGGACGGGATTGAGCTTGAACAGGATGCCGGTTTCATAGAATCAACTTTGAGGATACAAACTTCCATGCCAAGGCTCATCAGCGCACTCCGCAATCATCTGCCTTTCATTGCTGTTGTCGGCATTCTGACTGCCGCGATGACGTGGCCGACCGTCAGGTACGTATTCGACACCAGTGTGTTTTGGCTGCCAATCGATAGTGGCGATATCTTTATCAAGATATGGGATGCTTGGTATGCGCCGCGGATTCTGGCGGATCCAGCCAACTATCTCTTTACGGATTTGCTCTTTTATCCAGAGGGCTTGTCGCTGGCCTATCATATTTTCACCATCCCGCAAATCATCTTGCAACGGGCGTTGCAATTATTCCTGCCGGTGTCGAATGCCTACAATGCCGCCTATCTGCTCATCATTGCTTCCAGCGCGGCGGCGGCTTATGTGTATCTGCTGTACTTGATGAAAAACCGCTGGGTCAGCCTGTTTGGCGCGGTCGTCTTCGGTTTTAGCGGATACACTATTGGGCGTTCACAGCCTGACCTTATTTTCCTGACTTTTCTTCCATTGACGCTGTATTTTTTCCACCGCGCCATCCTCGAAAGACGCTGGCGACACCTCTTCATTGCCGCCGCCCTGGTCACCTGCACAGCTTACAACGGCATATACTTATTTGTCTGCCTTTTGATGACGCTGGCGGCCTATATCTGTTATTTTGCCCGTGAAAGATGGCGAGATCGCGGATTCTGGCTGCGTCTGCTGGTGTTTTGCAGCCTGGTGGGCGCAGTTGCTTTGGTGAGGGTGGCGCCATTGCAAGCAAATGCACAGGCATTTGAAGATGTGCTAGACAAGGGCGGAGGACTGGAAAAGGAAACCGATTTATTGCAGTATTTCGTGAATTATGCGAATCCTTTCTGGAATCGAGCAATTACCAACCGAGTGACCACACGTTTTCTCTCTTTGACAGTGCCAGGCCGCTGGAATAGAACATATTTAGGTTATGTGCCGCTCCTGTTGATTGGCTTGGGTTTATGGCGCGGGCATTATCGGCGGCGGATGCTGCCTTGGCTCATGCTCATCGCGCCTTTTCTCCTGCTGCGCCTGGGTTCCGCGCTGACCATCAACGGCCTGCAAACAGGAATACTCTTGCCCAAGCACTATCTAAACGAAATTTTCCCCGAACTGTTCAGGGCATTTTACTCGCCCGATCATTTTCAAATAGGCGCGCTGTTTCCTTTGGCTGTATTGTCCTGCTACGGTTTGCTGACCGCGCTGAAGACGATCCCGACTCGCCGGGCATCCGCGTTCGCGCTGCTTTGCATTGCTCTGCTCGCCGTTGAGTATTATCGCTCGCCAGAACGCCCAAGGATCGTCACGGATGAAGAGATTGCTTTCCTGGATTGGCTGGAGATGGAAGAAGGGGAAAAGCGCCTTATCAACCTGCCGATGAACCGCGGCAACTCCAAGCAATATCTGCTCTATCAGACTTTAAGCGGCTATCCCCAAGTTGAGGGACTTGCCACCCGAACGCCGCCGGCTGCTTATGCTTACATCAACGACAATCTCTTGCTGGCGGCCTGGAACGAACAGACCAGTATTCAATGCTCGCCGGAAAATCGGGAAGCCTATCTGTCTGCCCTGAATCGATTGCTTGATGACGGATTTTCACATATTGTCTTGCATCAGACACAATTCGCGGAAGCAAGTCAAGTGCCTGGCAGTTTCCTGAACGCGGCGGCATCATATCAAGATTCGTTTGTAACCATCTACCGATTGGAAAATTTGCAAGGCAGCTGTCCCTAGCACGGATCCGAATCGCGGACGAAACGCTCAATGACTTCATTCGCACTGTCGACCGTTCTCCCGCAGGAGCGGTAATAATTGTGCATCCACTGAAAAATGCCGCTCATCGTCTGCGGGTTGGCTTTGTGCGGATTATAGATCAGCCAGAATGAAGCATAATTGGCGACGAATTGGTCGAGCGACGCCAATTCTTTTTTGGTCGCTTGAATGACCAGCGAGCCTGCGCCATTGTAATACAGGTGAACCAGGCTGGCTGGATTAAGCAGGTGTTGATAGTATGTGGCGGTGATGTAGGTGATTTTCCGCGACAGGTGAAGACTTAGTATCGGCTCCAAAGCTCCGATTTCAATATCGGCGCGGTGCATTGCATAAAACGGCGGCGCATTGCGAACCTCCATACTCTTTTGTTTGGCGGCGATGTAAGACCCTTCATTCTGATAATAGGCGATAAACGAAAGCAGCCAGAGGCCGATCATCAGCAAATGCGCGAAGGCGCGTTTGGGAAGAAATCGCCAGCCAGTCGCCAGGCAAACCGTCAGCATTGGCGCAAATACCAGCAGGTAACGCAAGCGCCGCGACAAAAGGAAGGGCTTCGGCGTCAATTCATTCGCAAGCGCTGTTATTGTGACGGCCAGCAGCGCGAGTATCAAAAGAAAACGCTGAAATTCATTAAGTCGCCTGCGGTTCCAGATGATCAGCAGCAGGCAGCCAGCTGGAATAAGCCAGAAGTCATTTGAGAAGACGGAAGCGATGTTTATGATGGTTTCGCCCGCCGTCATGCCGCCGCTGAATGACTTTTGACTGAATTGGTTGAGACCTCTGATAACAATCGGCAGCCAGGGCAAAAACATCAACCCGCCGACGACAAGGGCAAAGAACGCGTCAAGCCAGCGCTTATTTTTGGGGACAAATAGCAAGTGATAGATTCCGACAGATGCCAGAATGAAGATGCCGAAATAATGCACATACAAAATCAGCGCGGCGCTGGCGGCAAGGGACAGGGCATATCCCATCCCAGGCCTTTCGAGCAGGCGCCAGTAAGACCATACAATCCAGGCGGTGAAGAACGGCAGGAACGTGTACATTCGCAGTTCCCGCGTATAAAAGAGAAAAAGCCAATTCAATGCGAGAATAAAAACGGCCGCAAGCGCGAGATGCCTATCGCCGGTCAGCAGGCCCAAGCGATAGACGGCAGCCATCGTCAATAAGCCAAAGCAGGTGGACAGCAGGCGCAATGTGAATATGTTGTCGCCCGTATATCTGCTCCAGACATTTAGCAGGATGAAGTAAAGCGGCCCGTGCTGTTCGCTGTGATTAACGACGTTGGCTATAGTGATTGACAATGGCTGGGGGCTGTCCAGGCGCTCCGAGAAGATGTGAGCGAGCGTTCGGTATTCGTCGCCATTGGCCAGGGGGTCATTCTTGAGGCTGCTGATGCCCATCAAGAAGACAAAGATCATACAGGCCAAGGCTGGCGCAAGCTGGAAAAACGTTTTGCCGCCGTTTGTCATGTTCTCAAAACGTCAGCATTCATCGAGGAAAAAAGAGGGCGTATTGAGTTGCTTGTTGGCGGCGGCGTACTCTCCCACATCGTCTCCAATGCAGTACCATCCGCGCTCGCAGGCTTAACGACCGGGTTCGGCATGAGACCGGGTGTACCCCCGCGGCTCTAGCCACCAACAAGCCAACCCAACCACCCTCATTCAACACCTGAATAATCAACGCAAGAAATACACATACGCGCAAAGACAAGCCCGTTTCCCCGCACCATACACACACGAAGCCCTCGACCTTTAGTACGGGTCAGCTGCACGCATTGCTGCGCTTACACACCCCGCCTATCCAACTGGTCGTCTGCCAGCGGTCTTACTTGGTCTTGCCAATGGGGAATCTCGTCTTGAGGAAGGCTTCCCACTTAGATGCTTTCAGCGGTTATCCTCTCCGAAGGTCGCTACTCAGCTATGCCACCGGCGTGACAACTGACACACGAGCGCTCCGTCCATCCCGGTCCTCTCGTACTAGGGACAGAACCCCTCAAATTCCCAACGCCCACAGCGGATAGAGACCGACCTGTCTCACGACGGTCTGAACCCAGCTCACGTACCGCTTTAATGGGCGAACAGCCCAACCCTTGGGACAGAATACCGCCCCAGGATGCGATGAGCCGACATCGAGGTGCCGAGCCTTGCCGTCGATATGAACTCTTGGGCAAGACTAGCCTGTTATCCCCGGGGTAGCTTTTATCCGGTAAGCTACGACCATTCCACTCTGTATCGTAGGATCACTAAGCCCGACTTTCGTCTCTGCTCGACATGTCCGTCTCGCAGTCAAGCTGGCTTCTGCCTTTACACTCTGCGATGGATTCCCATCCCATCTGAGCCAACCTTTGGGCGCCTCCGTTACCTTTTGGGAGGCGACCGCCCCAGTCAAACTGCCCACCTGACACTGTCCCTGCTGCGGATCCACGCAGCTAGGTTAGGGTCAAAGCGCCATCAGGCTGGTATCTCAACGATGACTCCACGCACGCTGACGCGCACGCTTCACAGTCTCCCAGCTATCCTGCACAAACAACTCCCTAACGCAATGGCAAGCTGCAGTAAAGCTCCACGGGGTCTTTTTGTCCTGCTGCGGGTAATACGCATTTTTACGCATACTTCAATTTCACCGGGCCCCCTGCTGAGACAGCGCTCCACTCGTTACGCCTTTCGTGCGGGTCGGAACTTACCCGACAAGGAATTTCGCTACCTTAGGACCGTTATAGTTACGGCCGCCGTTCACCGGGGCTTCATTTCCATGCTCTCACACATCCACTTAACCTTCCGGCACTGGGCAGGCGTCAGCCCCTATACTTCAGCTTGCGCTTTCGCAGAGACCTGTGTTTTTGGTAAACAGTCGGCAGAGCCTTTTCACTGCAGCCTAGCTTTCGCCAGGCGACCCTTCTCCCGAAGTTACGGATCCATTTTGCCTAGTTCCTTAGCAGAGGTTCTCCCGTTCGCCTGTGTATACTCTACTCGTCTACCTGTGTCGGTTTGCGGTACGGACAGCCGACTTCAACGCAATCAAGACTTTTCTCGTCCCTTGGATACAGCCACTTCCTGCCTCGCGGCACGACCTCGCGGGCTCTCCCCGCTTGCCACCTCAATCCACTCAGAGGCTGACCTCCCCAAAAGCCATCTCAATCACTCCATCAGCCGGTACGGGAATATTAACCCGTTATCCATCGCCTACGCTTCTCAGCCTCGACTTAGGACCGACTAACCCGACGCGGAACGACCTCCCGTCGGAAACCTTAGACTTGCGGCGAATAAGATTCTCACTCATTTCTCGCTACTCATGCCAGCATTCGCACTCCTGCACGCTCCAATGACCCTCACAGACCACCTTCTCCGCATACAGAACGCTCCCCTACCACAACCATATCTCTATGATATGATCATCCCTGTCTTCGGCAGTATGCTTGAGACCCACTACATTATCCGCGCCACCGCGTTTGACCAGTGAGCTGTTACGCACTCTTTCAAGGATGGCTGCTTCTAAGCCAACCTCCTGGCTGTCTCAACGCAATAACCTCGTTTCACACTTAGCATACATTTCAGGACCTTAGACGAAGATCCGGGCTCTTTCCCTCTCGACCAAGCAACTCATCTCGCCCAGTCCAACTGCCGTGCTCGGCATGCCAGCATTCGTAGTTTGCTTGGGTTCAGTAAGCTCAACGCCCCCTAGCCCAGACAGTGCCCTACCACCAGCACCCAACGCACAACGCTAGCCCTAAAGCTATTTCGGGGAGAGCAAGCTATCTCCAAGCTCGTTTGGCATTTCACCCCTAACCACAGTTCATCCCCCGATTTTGCAGCATCGGTGGGTGCGGACCTCCCGCGCGTGTTACCGCACTTTCGCCCTGACCATGGTTAGCTCGCCTGGTTTCGTGTCTAATGCCTGCAACTAAACGCCCTCTTCAGACTCGGTTTCCCTGCGCCTGCGACTGATCTGTCTTAAGCTCGCCACAAACATTAACTCGCTGGCTCATTCTCCTAAAGGCACGCCGTCAGACATAGCATAAACTACGCCCTCCGACCGGTTGTAAGTCCACAGTTTCAGATTCTCTTTCACTCCCCTCGCCGGGGTTCTTTTCACCTTTCCCTCACGGTACTGCTGCGCTATCGGTCATGTCGTGTATTTAGCCTTGGAGGGTGGTCCCCCCAGCTTCCCACAATGTTAGCGTCTATCGTGGTACTCAGGATACTCTATGACAAACTCTCTGCACGCCTACGGGACTCTCACCCTCTGCGGCAGGCCTTCCCAGACCCTTCCGCTTACAATCGCCTGTCATCACTAGAGTCCTGCAACCCCGACCGCCA
The DNA here is from genome assembly GCA_965243795.1 of Phototrophicaceae bacterium. Lineage (GTDB taxonomy): Bacteria > Chloroflexota > Anaerolineae > Aggregatilineales > Phototrophicaceae > UBA6055. Next base: position 924,573 of record OZ251576.1, read on the forward strand.
AAGCAGCCGGTTTGGGCTAATCCGCTTTCGCTCGCCACTACTCGCAGAATGCTCTCCTCTCCTCGCCCTACTTAGATGTTTCAGTTCGGACGGTTCCCCTCCCGCTTACGCAGGATGACGCAGCGCAAACCACGCCAGGTTTCCCCATTCGGACACCTCCGACTCTTGCGGCCTTATGCGCCTCATCGAAGCTTTTCGCAGCATAACGCGTCCTTCCTCGGCACGACATACCTAGGCATCCACTGTGAACCCTTGCTCGCTTCCCGCACATATCATGCGGAGAAACCAACTCGCCTTCACTCGCACTCTCGTATTACCTCGCGTCAATTATTCAACTGTCAATATGCACCGCTTGCCCAGCCGCATCTGCGAACTTCTCCGGCAAGCCTGACAATGCTATAATACCCTAAAATAGGTGTCAAGGGTCAAATTTGAAATTGCTCAATGAATTTTTCGGGCGAACCTCTGTTAGCGCAGACTATGACAAAAAAGACAAATTCTAATCCCCGTCCGGCGCCAGCAAAGCCCAGAAGCGGTTCAGCAGATAGCGATATTTCAGCCCATGCGAAATCAAGACCATCGTCAGCAGGAACAGCGCGGCAATCGCAATAATCAGCAGCGAACCCGCGCCGCCATCCCAAGTCGGCGGGTCAAACTCGAACAGGGCCGGATTGAGATACATCCCAATAATGGTCAGCGCCGTCAGCAGGCTGCTCAAGAGGAGGATGCGCCAATGTTCCAGAAAGGACTTCGGCCGGTAAAAATCAATGCCCTGAATATGCCAGGTGATCAGCATCCCATACAGCGCGACCAGAATAGTGACGGCCGAGCGGGTCATCGTCAGATCGCCGCCGCTGCCAAAGTAGGCCATTAGATACAGCAGAGTCAGCATCACCGCGCCGATAAAGCCCATCGTAAAGATATAATCCATCACATCGCGCCGAAACCGCCCCATATACTGCGGGCGCAGCCAGCCCAAGGCGATAAAAGTCGCCGGCAGGTTCACCGTGCCGAAAGTCGCCCAGCTAATCTGCACCGGCGTAATCGGGAAAGGCAGCGCCATGAACGGCACAAACACAAACAGCGCAATGGTATAAAAATTGCGGACCAGAAACATCTTCATCGTGCCGAAAATGGTCTGCGTGGTCTCTTTGCCCTCATGGAAGGCGCGCGGCAAGGTCGACATGGCGTTGTTCAGCAGCACAATATCGGCTACGTCTTTGCTGATTTGCGTGCCGTCGTTCATCACAATCGCCAGATTAGCGGCTTTCAGCGCCGGGACATCATTGACGCCATCCCCAACCATCGAGACATATTCACCCTGTCGGCGAAGCGTTTCCACGATGCGCTGCTTGGTATGGGGTTCGATGCGGGCAAATACATTCGATTCGCGCACGGCCGCCGCCAATTCACCGTCGCTCATGGCGTCAAGCTCGCTTCCCTGATAGGCCTGACTGCCGACATCCATACCCGCCTGTTCAGCAATCGCGCGGACGGTTTCGAGATTGTCCCCAGAGATGACCTTGAGTTTCAGTCCCTCGTCGCGGAAAGATTGCAAAGTCTGCTGAATATCATCTCGAATTCGGTCGCTCATCACAATCAAGGCAAGCGGCTGTGTTTGCGCTGAAATATCACCGGCCGCGGGATCGGGTTCGCCAGTCATCATCGCAAAGGCCAGCGCCCGCATACCGCCGGCCGAAAGTTCCCGCGCCCGCGCCAAAAACGGATTGTCGGCCGGCAGCAGACGTTCAGGCGCGCCCATCAGCAGCGTCTTGTCGGCCAGGCAAATCGCCGCCCATTTGCGCCCCGATGAAAAGGGTATCTCTTTCAGCTTTCGCGGCCAGTCATCGCGGCTAACGATGCGGTCGATATAATCCGCCACCGCTTGGGCTGTATGGTTCAGATGCGCCAGATTTTTCAGATACACAAACAGGTCATCATGAACATCCCCGCCGGCGATTTGGATGACCTCTTGAACCGCCAGCTTGTTTTGGGTGAGGGTGCCGGTTTTGTCGAAGCACAGCACAGTCGCGTTCGCCAGCGATTCGACCGCGTTGACGCGCTGAATGAGAGTCTGCCGCAAGCTGATTTTGATGGCGCCGATGGTCAGCGACAGAATCGCCACCAGCACCAAGCCCTGTGGCACCAGACTGGTCGTAAAGACGACCGCATTGCGTACCGTCTCCAGAAAAGCGCTGTTCAGGAAAAAGCCGGTGATAAAGATCAGCGGCACGAACACAAACATAATCAGCACAGTAATTTCGACGGTGATGTCAATTTTGATCTGTGTCGGCGTTTTGACCATTTTGTACTGCTTGGCAATCGTGGAAAGTCGATTGATATTGCTTTCGGCGCCGACCCGCGTGGCTTGCATGATGCCGGCGCCGGCGGTGCAGAACGACCCTGAAAAGACCTCGTCCCCCGACTCCTTTGAGATCGCGTCCGATTCGCCGGTGAGCAGTGATTCATCCATTTCCAGCGAGTCGCTGCGGACAATCTCGCCATCCACAACCAGACGGTCGCCGGGTTCAATGCGAATCATTTCATCTTTGACGACCTTTCGCATCGGCACATCCACCCAGTCGCCGTCGCGCAGACATGGCACGATTTGTTCGGACAGCGCCGCCAGTTTGTCCAGCTTGCGCTTGGCGTGAAATTCCTGAATCATGCCAAAGAAGGTATTTGATACCACGCTGAAGCCGGCAAAGAAGGCGGTCGCATAATCTTGCAGCAGAACGACGATAATCAGCAGGCTGCCCAGCACGATGTTAAACAGGTTCAGCACATTGTCGCGGAAGATGTCCCAATAGCTGCGGCCGACGCGGGCATCGAAGTCATTGCTTTCGCCGCGCGCCAGCCGTTCCTGGACTTCGCGCTGACTTAGCCCGGTGATTGGCGGCGTCTGCTCCTGTTTGGGCTTGACGAGGGTTTGCATATTGCGCTTGTCCCGGCGGGTTGCGTCAATGATCTTTACGCAGAAAACCATCCTATTGTAGCAGTGATTGGGATTTTTGACTGCGGATATGCCGAATTATACAGATGACCCTTGAAGTTCGGTTCGGTCATCGGTTATAATCCCTATTGAAGGTTCCTTGGGGGGCTTTGGGGCCTTCACCTTTTTTGGTTTCCTGCGGCAGTCTAAAAGATGCACGCTCGCTGCCGCAGGGAACCTCTGTGATTCTAGCCCTTGAGCAAACCTCTTTGCGATTTGCCCTCGCGGCTGGTTTGGGTCGGTTTATAGAATTCGGCTCGCTCGAATGTCCCATGCTGCGGTGGCATACTGACGGCCGCGCCGCCCAGCAGGTCGCCAATCGTCAGAATTTGCAGCTTGCGGTACTGTCTCTTCCAAAAAGATGATTCATAATAGCCGGCCGTCAGCGCCTCGCGCAGCATATCCTGCGTCGGATTTTCCAACGTGATGAAGACGCCAATGGCCGCTTTCTCGCGTTCGACTGTGCCTTTCAGATCGCGAATGTCGCCTGATTTCACCTTGCCTGATTTGACCTGCACAATTACCCTTCGCGCTTTCGCTTTACCTTTGCTCTGTGGCTCAAAGAAGCTGATGATGCCGTCAATGCCCTTGTCGGCGCCTTTTTTACCCTTGCGCGAGCCGGCCCGTCCCTCAAGCGGCTGTGCCTGGATCAGCGACAGCGCCCACCATTCAAACTGATAGCGGCCATCGTTGTCGGAATCCTGCGCCAAAGCCCGCGCCGCGCCCACGTTGGTCGGCTCGCCAATCACTGCATAATCTACCCCCGAAGTCAAGCCGAACATATCCCCCAGCCGATATTTTTGCAGGGCGATGCTTAGGTGCGTGATGTCAATCCCGATCCAGCGGCGGCGCAGTTTATGGGCGGCGGCAATCGCAGTGCCACAGCCGCAGAAAGGGTCAAGCACAACGTCGCCGTCATTGCTCGATGCCAGGATGATGCGTTCAAGCAGGGCGACCGGCTTTTGGGTGGGGTAGCCTAGTGATTCGTTTTCTCGCACCTGAGGAATATCCGTCCATACATCTTCAACTTTTATGCCAGCATTGGTGTCAAGATACTTCTTATAGCGAAATGGCGAATCAGGCCTTGCTTGAGTAAGCAGATTGTCATTGTACATCGCTTCCATTCTTGCGGGTGAGAATCGCCATGCTCTGGTGATTCCCCGAAATTCGTATGGTTTATTACCGCCGCTTCTGTTGGTGCAGGGAAACGTCGCGTAGACACCTCGCGCGTCTTTGTGCTTGTAGTTCTTCCTGATATAGTCTTCCGAGTATGGTGTAAATTGAATGTTGTATTTAGCTCTTCTCGATTTCACATACCAGAAAATAATATCGTGAGAACTTGGCATCCGCAGCTTTGCGAGATTGTGGCGCTCTCCTTGTTTCCGCAGCCACACGATCTCATTGCGAAAATTCTTAACGCCAAAAATCGCATCCAATATCATTTTGAGATAATGGCTGGCGGTCGGGTCGCAGTGCAGATAGAGGCTGCCGGTCGGCTTCAGCGCGCGGTGCAGTTCAACCAGCCGCGCGGTCATCATCACCAGATAAGCCATCATCTGATTGCGGTCAATCAAGTTCAGCAGCGCATCGACTGCGGCCGCGGCTTTGGGCGGCGCGTTCAGCATCAGGCCGCGGTAGGTTTCTTCAGCTGTTTCGCCCCAATGCCAGCTATCCTCAAAGGCGGTGATTTGCGCCGGGCTGTCGGCGCCGCTTTCCGACTTAAACAGCACATTGTAACTGCGATTGCTATTGAAAGGCGGATCGAGGTAGATCAGATCAACACATTCATTGGGAAAGTATTCGCGGCTGCGGAGGATGTCCAGATTATCGCCATAATACAGACGATTCTTGAAGTTCGGCTCGGCCATCAAGTATAATCCCCTGTTGAAGGCCCTTTGGGGCTTTCAAGATTTTTGAGGTTTCCTGTGGCAGATCTGGCGTGCAAACCTTACTGCCACAGGAAATCCTTAAAGAAAAAGTCTCGTTAAAGACTCATCCATACTCTATTAAAACCTATTTTCGCGTTCCTGGCAATAGAAAATCACTCTTTTTCTGCATTTTCGCTGTCCACTGCTTCTGGAACGTGCCAGTCTTCCTCAATCAAAAGCGCTGACAAGACCGCGCCGATCAAGCACAGAACCGCGCCGACCCACATCAGCACATTGAAGGCCTCGGCAAATGACTCGCGAATGACCTGGCTGACATCCTCGCGTTCGGCATCCGTCAAGGTATCTGGCGGGGATGTTTCGGCCAAATTGACCGATTCGGCCTCTAGCTGGCTTTGCGCGTCTTGTGGCAGCGCCTGGACAATCGGACTGCCCATCAACGACTGGCTGAACAGGGCAATCGTCAGGCCGCCCATCATCGCGACCGCCAATACCTGCGCCGAACGGGATATGGTGTTGTTGATGCCAGAGGCGATGCCGGCGTGGTCATGCGTCACCGAACCGACAGCGGCGGCAGTCAGCGGCGCCAGCGCAATGCCCATCCCGGCGCCAAAGAGACAAATCGGCAGGAAAAAAGTCGTCCAATAGGCATCCTGTCCGCCGGTTGTGCCGATCAAGGCGAAGAGGACAAAGCCAGCGCCAAGCAGCAGCTGACCCATCGCCAACGGCAGCCGCGGCCCATGTCGATCAACCACAGCGCCAATCACATATGACAAAATCGCCGGCAAGATCGTCATCGGCAGCAGCGCCAGGCCGGCAAACGTTTCGCTGTAACCTTGGATTTGAATCATGTTGAGCGGCAGATATAAAGTCGCCGGGCCCAACGCGCCATACAGCAAGGTCGTTACCAGATTCGCCCCGCTTAAGGTGCGCGACTTAAACAAATCCAGGGGTATCAGGGAGTATTCGCGGCGCTGTTCTTTCCAGATAAAGATAACCAGCGCGGTCACGCCGCCGGCAATCGACAGCCAAATCAGCGGACTGTCAAAGCCCTGCTGCGGCCCTTCTGTAAAGCTGAAGGTAATCCCAACCAGCCCCAGCGTGACCAAAATCGCGCTGATGATGCTCACTTTTTGCGGCGATTCGGTGTCGTGGCTTTCGGGGATGTATATCAGCAGAATCAGCGCTGCCACGATGCCGAAGGGGATATGGATGAGGAAGACCGCCCGCCACAAGCCTATTTCGGTCAGCATGCCGCCGATAATCGGCCCAGCGCCGCTGGTTAGCAGGGTGAATGCCGACCAAACGCCAATCGCCCAGCCTTGCCGATTATAGTCAAAATTGGCTGAAACAATCGCCAGGCTGCTCGGTATGATCATGGCGCTGCCGACACCCTGCGCGAAACGCCCGGCAACTAAGGCGCCAGTCGATGTCGTCAGGCCGCAAAGCAATGAGGCCGCCCCAAAAATCAAGATGCCCAGCAGGCAGATGCGGTTGCGCCCATAATAGTCACTTAGCGACCCGCCGACGACAATCAGCGAGGCCTGCACAATCACGTATGAATTGGAAATCCACAGCAAATCGGCGCCGCGCGCCGCTAATTCATGCTGGATCGCCGGCAAAGAGACATTAAGCGCGGTGCTGCCGACGAAGGCCATGCTGGCCGCTAAAATCGTCGCTGCCAGCACCCAGAAGCCATAATGCCGCCGGCCGTTTGCATGAACTGTCATGGCGTTTCCTTGAACGAGAGGCAATGGCGCAAGATAAAATAAATCAGGTTTCGCGCAGTCCGCGCAGTTCCTCTTCCAATTCGGCGCGGCGGGCGGCGCTTGCTCGGCGGCCAGCGGTCAGGGCCCGTTGATAATGCGCCCGCAATTCGCCAGAAGACATAGGCGAAAACAACGCAGTCAACACCGCGCCCAGCGCAATGCCCAGCATCAGACCAACCAGCAGGCTTGCTATTTTTCGCATGGGGACATCCCCTCATCAAAGCAGAAACAGCAGCATGGCGATGATCAAGCCAAAAACGCCTATGCCAAATGGCAGGCCCAGAAACAGCAGAAAGCTGATGACGGCGCATATCAGCCCGGCCGCGCGGCAAAATCGCTCCCATTGGCGGGTTGATGGGCCGCCGAAGCGCTGTCGGAACCAGGCGATCTGCCCGACTGACTCCCAAACCAAGGCCTCGCGGAACAGCAGATGGATGCCAAGATACCACCAAAACGAAGCGATGCAAAGCTGAATCATCCACATGATCTACTCTCTCGCAACAGATGACAGCGTTATTGTACAGTTTTTTCGGCTTGCGTTCAATTTTGACTGGAGCAGAAACCGCGCCAGGCGGGGAATGGTAAAAAATAAAGGCATGCAAAACAAAACTGCGACCTTTTAGTCACCCCTTCGGCCCACAAACACAGTATAAAGAACCTGAAAGCATGAGATTGAAATGGTTTAATGACCGATATGACCGAAAAAGTTTGCCTTGCGGACATAAAACGGACACAAAACAGTTGTTTCCCTCTGCGCCTCTGTGATAAAAAAGCAAATCCAAAAAGGCGAACATTGAGTCGCTCTTCCCGCCCGCAAACGCGGTCTAAAGAACCTGAACAGCATAGAGTCAAAATGTTTATGCGCGAAAAAGTTTGTCTTTCGCGCACAAAACGCGCATAAAACCAGCGGCAGAGCGTGGCGGAAAATGGCGGATTTTGTCGGGATTGTGGCGAATTATGGCGAAGTTTGTCCATCAGCTTAGGCAGATTTTGTATCGCGAGGGTGGCGGAATATGGCACGAAACGGCCGGATTATGTGGCGCAAAATGGCACAAAATGACGGATTTTGTCGAGTGAATGCCCTCTCTATAATGGCTTTTCTCTCTGCCCTCTGTGACCTCTGTGGTAAAATCTTCGTGACGGACTTTGTCGTAGTATGGCGCGGTGAATATCCTCTATATTTACCACTCCTGAAATTTGATGCGATGGCAGGACAATGACAGCCAGACCTCTCCAGTTCATCTTGCGCTTTACGATTCTGCTGATAGTGGCCGCCTGTCGTCAGCAGACGTTTTCTGCCGAGAACATCCAATTCCAGGTTGCTGTCAGCGAGCGGCGGGTGGGCGAAACGACCCTGACGGTCAAGATCACTGACAGCGCTGGCAATCTCATCGAAAATCCGGGCCTTCTTAGCCTGCGCGGCGATATGAACCATGCTGGCATGGCGCCGGTCTTTGCTGAAGCGGCCGAGTCGGTCGATGGCGTCTTTGCCGTGCCTTTTGAATGGACGATGGGCGGCAGCTGGATCCTTGAAGCCAGTCTGACACTTGAAAATGGCGAAGTTCATCGGCAGAGCTTTCATTATGAGATATCGAATGAAGCAGGTCAGGCGATGTCCAGTGAAACCAGCGCGCTGTATCTGCACATCGCCAACCGCGCCGCCGCGCCCGTCGTTATTCTGGACGTTGAAACGGCGGCCGCCCGACAGGTCGAATTTCACGAAACCACCCTCGAAAACGATGTCGCCGTCATGCAAAAGCTGGACAGTCTGGTCATTGCCGGCGGCGAAACCCTGGAACTGCGGCCGGGCGGCAAACACATCATGCTTAGTCATCTGACCCAGGACATGGCGCCGGGCGACCGAGTGGACTTTCGGCTCATCCTGGATTCTGGCGGGCCGATTGACTTGACGGCGGCCGTCCGCGATATGGCGATGGGCGATCTTGAAGATGAAGTCAATGTTGGCCAGCTGGTCTTCAGTCAGATTTGGCTGCGGCCAGCCAGCGCCGACATGGGGCATTAGTCATTTCGTCAGTCGCCGCCGTCGGCATTTTCTCGTTTGCCGCCCAGCAGACGCATCAGCGGCGTCGACTGCTGAAAGCGTTCAGGGAGCCACTGTTCCAGTTCAGCGTCATCCAGTGGCCGCAGCAGAATCAGCGCGGCCGCATACAAAACAGCGCCGACCAGCAGTTCCAAAACCGCGGGCGCATCCCACAGCAGCAAGACCAGGAGCATCGCGCTGAAGGCCATCAGCGGCCGCCAAAGCAGGCTAATGATGTTAAAGGCCGCCAGACGCCGCCGCAGCAGATAGACAAAGGGCAGGAAAAGCGCAATCTCCGAGGCGATGGTCGCGATGGCCGCCGCCTGAAAATTGAAACGGGGGATGAACAGGAGGTTGGCGATGATGTTAAAACTGACGGCGGCGACAAAGGCGCGGGTGATCATGCGCTGAAGCCCAAGCGCGATCAAAACATACTGCATCAGGCTGTTCATCCAGCCAACGGGTATGCTCCAAATCATCAGCTGCAAGGCGATGACTCCCTGCGGCACATAAGGCGAGCCGCCCAGAATCCGCGTCAGCGGCTCGGCCAGGACTGTAAAGGCCAGCGCGGTCGGCAAGGTGATGGCGAAGAGCAGTTTGATGCCGAAGCCAAGACTGCGAGTCAATGCCGCCGTATCGTGTTTGGCTTGGCGCGACATCACTGGGAAGAGAGCCTGCGTAAAAAATGCGGGAATGATGTTGATGGCCAGCAGCCATTTGTAAGCCGTGCTGTACTGCGCGACGATGATAGCGCCTTTGATGGCCTGCAAAATCACGATATCGATTTGGAAGAAGACGGTCGCCAAAAAGTGATTGAGCATCAGGGGAAAACTTTCGCCGGCCATCACGCGGATGAGCTTGCGGTTTGGACGGCGCCGGCCGATGCGGCCGATGAACCGGCGGCCCGCCCAAAACAGCAGGGCGAAGGTCAGAACGTTGTTGAAAATGCTGACTGCCGCCAGACCGATAATCCCATAGCCCAGCGCCAGCGTCAGCACGCCGAACAGCGCTTTGCTCATGGTCGCGACGGTCGCAATCGCCGCTGGTTTTTCCGCTTGTTCATTGGCGTAAAACAGCGCGGTCAGCCCTTTGGACAGGCTGGCCGGGAACAGGCCCAGGTAGAGCAGGCCAATTGCCATCAGGCCGTCGGCGCTAATCGCTTCGGCGCTGGATCCCTGCCATAAAAGCAGACAGCCGGCCAGCAGCGGCACGCCAGCCAGGCTCAAAACGAAGCGAAAGAGCGAGGTATTGTAGAAATAATGCCCGGCGCGGTCTTTTTTCCTGGAGGCTTCCCGAATCAGAAACAGGTCAAGCCCGAAGTTGGTAAAAATATCGAACCAGACGAACAGCACAATGGCAAAATTGTAAATCCCGATGTCCAGCGGCGCCAGCAGGCGGTACATCACAATCGCAAACACGAAGTCGATGCCGCGGTTAAACAGGTTCAGCAAGATCGGCGCCAGGCTGTTGCGCGCCACTTTGGCAAAGCCCGACGACTGCGCGGTGTTGATGCCGACAATTTCCCGCCAGCACCAGGCCCCCAGCAGAAAAGCCATCACCGCCAGGCTCATCATCGAGCCGAACAGGCCAAGCTGAAAGCTGGTCGGGCTGTAGATCAGGCGCACCGTCCAATCGCCGGCCGGCAGCTCCACCGCCTGAAAGTTGGCCAGCGCCAGATGCACGCGCATCCCAAATTCGGCATCTTCGCCGCTGCCGTGTGGTCGGACAAAGGCGCGCCAGCCAGGCCCATAGTTTTCGCTGATGACCAGCCAGCCCTTGTCCGGCAGATGGACGTCGATGAATTTTTCACGGCCACTGTTATGGGTGATAGTCGCCGCCCGATAGCGCGCGATATGCAAAGCTGATGAGGGCGTCTGAAAACGGCTGTAATCCAGGCGGCCGCGGCCGTCGGCCAGCCAGTCGTCATTCCAGTCATCCTCATCGACCAGGAAAGCCCGCGGCATGACCGCGCCGTTCTCCCAGATGGTCACCGCCTCGTCCTTGTGTACGGGTTTCCAATCGGGCAGGGGGATGTCCACATGGTGATGGGTGATGACGTATTTGATGTTCAGCAGGTTGAACAGGTCGGAATCCAGCGCCGCCGCATAGCCGCCGTCGTGATGTTCTTCGTCGGCCGTGGACAGAGGCGATATGCGATTGAATTTCAGTTGATGCTGTGGCTGAAGCGTCCGCATGAGGTCGACATAGGCGGCTGGGATAATGCTGTCGTAGCCGCGCACGTCATCCAGGCCATAGCTCAAGTTCATATTGGCGTTGAGGATTTTCGGCTGATGGGGGTCTTGCAGGGCCGTGATGCGGAAATCGCCCTCTTGTCCCTGCAAAAATTCGATGGCCGGCGGGGTAAATTCCAGCAGAAGCGGATCGCTGGCCGGATTGAAGCCATAGGAGGCCATCAGCAAATCGACGGCCGTCGCCGCCAGCGCCAAGGCCGGCCAGAGCCGCGTTGGCCTGCGCCAAAAGATCAGGCCGCTGACAAGCAGCATGACCGCCAGGATGAGCAGGCCGGGCATTTGATAGCTGTAAAACATTCGGCCATCGGCAAAGGCCTGGGCGGCTTCGGCCATCTCCTGCACGATGCGATTGAAAAAGGCTTCAAAATCATTGAAACGGACATAAGTCAGGGCCATGCCGATCAGCAGAACGGCTCCGGCCAGAAACAGGCCGCCGCCAAACCGCTTGGAACGCCGCGCCGTCAGCAGATGCAAGCCTATTCCGGCCAGCGCCGCCACCGCCACCGTCAGAACAGCCACCCAGCGAAAAGGCGAATTGAGTTGATTGATGCCGGGCAGGGCGTACACCAGCGCATAACTCGGCAGGCCGAACATGAAGGACAGCGCCGCCAGCAGCAGCAGGCCAAAGAGGACGATGCACCGCGTATATCCGCGCTTCTTGAACGGGGCCAGCAGGGCATACAGCGTCAGCGCCAGTGGCAGGATGCCGACATACAAAGCCGCTTCGACATAATTCTTGATGCCCCAGTCGATAGCGTGAATTGATTCGCCGGCGGCGTTCCGCAGGTCGCTGATTCGCTGCCAGCTGAAGACGTCGATATAGCTGTGATGGGCTGGACTGCCGTAAAAGTTGGGCAGAAGGAATTGCAGAAGATCGCGCGGCGGATGGGCAAACCCCAGCGCTGTCTCCAGGCTGGACCGCCCAGCGCGCCAGTTGCTCTGCACAAATTCGTAGAGGGGAATCAGTTGAATCGCCGCCAGGCCCAGGCCAAGCGTCAGCATAAGCAGCAGCCACAGCGAAGCCGCGCCGGCCCAGCGCCAGGGCGTTCGGCCGGTTTGACGGCGCAGGTCGACGCATCGCCACAGCAGACTGAATATCGCATAAAAGGCCGCTGTCAGCAGGGTGTAGATGGTTAGTTCGATATGCCCGGCCAGGATGTTGCAGGCGATGGCCAGGGCGCCGATGATCACCCAGGGAATGGGCGTGCCGCGAAATATCCAGATACCGCGTCCGCGCAGGGTGTTTTCGATCATCCATAAAATCAATGGCAGCCAGGCCGCCGCCGCGATGATCATCGGAAAAACGGCGCTGGCGATCATAAAACCCGACAGCTGATACACCAAACCAGAAAGGGCCGCCGCATGGCGATTGACCCCCAGGCCGCGCATCAGCCCGGCCATGAACAGCCCGGCCAGCCACAGATTAAGCGCCGTGAACCAGCCATAGGCCGCGCTCAACGGCAGCAGATAATAAAGCAGGCTGAAGGGATACAGCGCCGAATGCTGTCCGGCCGCCAGAAAGGGGATGCCGGCGAACTGATGAGGGTTCCACAGGGGAATTTCGCCCTGCGAAAGCTGCTGGCGGATGAAGGATTTCCATTGGTAATTCTGCAAGACCAGATCCGAAAGCAGGTGATTATGCGGGATGGCCGGCGCCTGCGTTACTTGTCGATAAGCTGAATGCGGCAGATATTGATACAGGTTTTCGGTCGGCAGCAGGGTGCGGTCGCCTAGAGTCTGCTGATGGAACATCACCAGCGGCAAGAGCGCCAAAAAGAGAATCAGCGCCAAATCAGGCAGCATTCGACGGCGCACAAACGTCCCTTGTCTCCGTTTTCGTTCATGTTTTTGCGATGCAGTTTGTTATACACAGCCAGAGGCCTTTTTGCTAGGCAGGTCGGCCGTATATCCCAAGTTTTCGCCCGCATATCCCAAAAATTCACCGCTATATCCCTTGCGCGAGCCTCGATTCGGGTTACAATAGCAGGTGTGTCCGCATGGCAATGATTGAAGCGGCGAGTCTGAATCCGGCCGGCAGCAAAGATGACGCCAGCAATGTACAACGATATCGACCTGAACGCTGATGGCCGAGGCATCGCCGGCCATGCTTGATTTCAAATAAAGCCGAAAATTGCGCCAGGGTCTTGTTTTGACCGCGAACCCATTTGGATGATGTTTATGGCGGACAGTTTATTTGACAACCGCTACCGATATGACTATATCTATCCCCGCGGTCGCTCTGGCGAGACTTTGCGCGCTGTTGACACGGCCGCCGATGGTCGGCCGGTGGTCATCAAGCGGCCGGCGCCCAACGATGCTCCGCCTATCCGCGCCGGGCAGGAAGTCAGCATCATCAACGAGCGCGAGGCCTTAACTCGCCTGGCCGGTCATCCTGTCCTGACTGAACTGCTGGGCATGGGGCAGTTTTTCGTCGGCGGCATCCCCCATCAGTACATCGTCATGGAGCGCGCCGAAGGCATCATTGTCGCCGATGAGGTCGCCGCTTTGGCCGTCCAGCATCAGCGCATGCCTGAACTGGAGATGCTGGAAATTGTCGGCGGGCTGATTCATCTGCTCCAGCTGGCGCACAGCAAGGATATTGTCTACAACGATGTAGATGCCAAGCACCTGTTTTGGAACCGCGACAATTACAGCCTGAAGGTGATTGACTGGGGCAACGCCGTCTTTTTGGAAGGCGATGAAATTACCTCGCAGGGGATCAGCCGTCAGACCGACGTCTATCAAATTGGCGAACTTTTGTATTTCATCCTGTCGGGCGGCGTCCGCGCTGAAGTGCCGCGCGATGCTGGCCCCGATTTCAAGCTCGATTTTCATCAAGACGCCGAGCAGATTTCCGCGCGTCTGCAAGCCATTGTCAGCAAGGCCGTCCATCCCAACAGCCGTTACCGCTACTCGTCGCTGACCGCGCTCAATGCCGACCTGGCGCGTTATCGTTCGCCGCTGGAACAGGCCCGCAACCAGATCCTTTCGCGCAGCATCGACAAGCTCAAGAATCCAAACCTAAGTCGCAGCGAACTGATGGATTTGCAGACCAGGGTCGAATCGGCGCTCAAGCAAAATCCGGCCTATCCAGTCGCCCGCGACACCTATCGGGACATCGACAATCGGCTGCGCGATCTGGCGGCCTCGGCTGATTTGGATGCGGTGAAGATCTATATGGGCAATGGGAATTGGCCGCGGGCGGTCGATTTGCTCGATGAACTGCGTCAGCGGGCCGGCAGTCAAACGGCTGGCATCGTCCACCTGCTGCTGGATTGGTGCTTGCTGCTGATGGACGCGCGGCTTGCGGCCATCCCGGAGGCCATCACCGAAAGCGCCGCGTTGCTCTTCGAGTACAAGCCTGACAAAGCCGCCAACGCGCTTTTGCTTCGTCCGCCGGATGATTTTCAAATTCGCCGCCTGCAATGGCAGATGGCCGAACGGATTTCGGCGCGTTTTCCCGATGTGCTGCTGCTGCGCCCCAATCTGTATCGACTCGATGATGCTGTCCAGACTTTGGAGGCCGATGGCATTCCCGTCGATGAGGTGCGCGGCATCCTGCGCGGCATCAACCGCTCGCTGGACGAAACCGCCCGTATGGACAAGCCGCGCGCTGCCCGACTGCGCGATACCTACCGCGAGGTCGTCGACAGCATCGGCGCGCTTTACACCATTTTGCAGACGCTTAGCTTGCAGCATGAGTTTTCTGAACAGCATTTGCCACTGGACGCGCTGACCCGCGCGCTGAACGCGGCGATGGCCTTGGCCGACAATATCCACGTCATCGGCAAACAGGCCGCCAGCAGTCCGCGCGATGCCCTGACCGCCCTGGACGCCAGCCGCGCCATTAACCCGCCCAACGCCATTTGGGACCAAATCGAAGATTTCCTAAGCCACCTTTACGAAATTCTGCAAACCAGCCAAACGTATGTCCCGGCTGTTGACGGCTCTGACTTGGAGCATTGGCTGAAGGCCAAACAGGATGAGCTTCTGCCTTTTTCGGAGCAGCTGTTTGATGAGATGCTGCGGGATATGCTTGAGGGGCTGCAAACTGCCGAACAGGCCTGGCGGCGCTATCGCGAGGTCGTGGTCGCTGGCAGCAAAACCGACGCTATTCAGTCTTTGGAAGAAGCCTCTCAAACGGTCACAACCATCAGCCCGACCCTTTCCAGTTGGCTCAAGCAGCTGGGGACGGTGGTCGAAAGCGCTCCTTATATTGAGCGGCATTCGGTGCCGGGTCATCTTGGGCGCACCTTGGCCGATGGCTGGGCGGCTTTTGACCGCGGTCAGCTGGCCAATGCTGAACGGCTGGGCCAGCAGGCCTTGGAAATCGCCCGCAGCGAAAATGAACGCGGCATCGCCGAGCGGCTTTGGCGGGTATCGCGTCTGCTGCGCGAATGGGTCGAGCGCAACGGGGTCGAAAGCGAAACCCGCACCCAAGATACCCTCATCGACATCGAAAAGCTGTTTTCCGCATCCGAAACGGCGACGATAGAAGCCTTCGCCGCCCAGATGCCCAGCACTGAAACCTATCTCAAGGCGATGGGGCAAGGGCTGGTGCAGGTCTTTGCGGCCAGCAGCACGGCCTCTCTGCGGATACTCTTCGCGCAGTATGCGCTGTCCGGCGCGCTGGACGCCCATGACGACGCCTTGGATGATGCTCGTTTTTGGCGCGCGGCCGCCATTCGCACTCTGCCCAGCACTGGCGAAATTCATGCCGCTGTACATACCCTGGATGCGTTCATCGACCGCCGCCGCGCTCTGCTCGCCGCGCAGTCGATCTTCGCCACAGTCGACGGCAAGCATATTCTTGGCGCCATCGACGAGATATGCCGTCAGCTTGAAAGCAGTCCACAGTCGCGCCTGCTGACGCCTGGCATCCAGAGTTTGCGGACGCTTGAAGCCGCTGTTCAGGACTGGGCTGACGCTGAATTTCGGGCGGCCGGCGGCAAGATCGAGCAGGTCATCCGCGCCATTACCGAAACCGAAACCAGCGCTCAAATCACGTTGGGCAGTTATCGGGCTTGGATGATGGAATTGCAGGCCGCCGCCGCCGAACTTAGCGTCAAACGCCGCAGCATGCTGCAAGAGATCGACCGTCAGCTTGATGAGCCGCAGCCCTTGATTCGGGATGTCATTCATCTGCAAGCCAGCCTCACCGAAGAGCTTTTGGGGCAGCTGCCAGCCAAAATGATGGTGGGATGGCGCGATACTTATGTGCAGTTCCTCAACATTTACGGCGGTGAACTGCGCCGCAGCCACAAGCTGGAAGAGATGAACAAGCTGTTCAAGTCGCTGTTTATCGAGCGCAATCCAACCTATCCGCTGCTGCGCCATTGGTATCGTCTGACTGAAAGCTCGCCTGAATTTCCGGCGATTGAC
This sequence comes from Phototrophicaceae bacterium, assembly GCA_965243795.1. GTDB lineage: Bacteria > Chloroflexota > Anaerolineae > Aggregatilineales > Phototrophicaceae > UBA6055. The sequence goes on from OZ251576.1 coordinate 940,895, forward strand.
GCTGAACCGCTGCCAGAAGCCGACGAGGAGGAGGAACTGCCGCAAGCGACGGATGAGTCTGCTCCGGCACCGGCCGCAGAGGACGTCGAGACCGCCGGTTTTGGTCGCGCGCTGCGTATTGGCGCCGCCTTCATCGCTATCGCCCTGGTCATCGGCGGCCTGGCGGTCTTGGCCCGCAATGGCGATCTTGACAGTCTGCTGGCTGAACTTGGCTTGGCTCAAACGCCCACAGCATCGGCCACCGTTAGCCCAACCATCACCGCCACATCCATTATTACCCGCAGTCCAACGGCCGCGCCCACAGTCCAAGCGGCTACCGAAATTCGGCCGACCAGCACACCCCAGCGGCATCAAACCGATGCACTGCCGGCCGCGCTGGCGCCAACGGAAGACAATACCGAAGCGCCTACAGCCACCGATACCGCGCCGCCGACGGCGACCGAAACGCCCACTCAAACCGCCACGGCATCGGTGACGCCGACTCCTACTCTGACCCTGACTGCGACTCTGCCGGCCGCCGGCCTGCAAGGCGCGCAGGATTTGCTGGATCTTTATCGTCAGCCTTCCACTCGGCCGCTATGGGATGATTATCGCTTTGCCCGTCAGAATGGCGTCTGGCGGCTGGGAGGCGATGACCAGACCGATGGTCCGACCCTTTTCTTCGCGCCGCCGCCTGAACTGCTGGAGCAGCGATTTGGCAACGATGCCCCGCGCCGAATCAGTCGTATTGAAGCGAATCTGACACTGCATATCGTCAATCCGGCCGCCGTCGCCGATGAAGAGGCTTACTTCGGCATCCTCTTTCAAAGCACAGCCCGCGCCGATGACAACGCCGGCATCAAAATCCTGGCGGTGGGGGACAATGCGATCAACCTGGCGCTGTATGAGAACGGCGAGAGCAATTTCATCAGTCAGCGTTCGGTCAACGCCCTGATTGCCCGCCTGCGACTCGACCGCGATTTGACGACGGGCCGGGTAACCGCCTTTTTCAACGATTCGCAGATTGGCGAGCCGATGCGCGCGATTGCCGTTGATGATGCCGCTGCGCCGGTCATCTTCGTCAAGAATGGCGGCGTGACTGTCGGCGTGACCGCTTGGCAGATCACCCTGGAATAGCGCGGCCGGACGGCCCCATGAACCGCCCGGAGGGTTAAGACATTAGCTTTCGGCCATTTCCTGAATGGCCGTCTCTTCGGAATGCGCCTGACTGCCATTGCCGTTGGCCATTGACATGCCGGCGCCCATGCTCATCGTGCTGACGAAATTCTGCACCATGCCGGTCAATTCCATCGGCAGAACGAACTTGGTCGATGGGCTGCTGCCAACTTTTTCCAGCATGTCCATGTATTGCAGGGCCATCGTTTTGGTGTCGATATCGCGTGCCTGCGTATAAATCGCCTTCAGCGCCGCCGCATAGCCCTCGGCCTTGAGCATCTGCGCCTGCCGCTGGCCTTCGGCCTCGAGGATCTGCGATTCTTTGAAACCTTCCGCTTCTAGGATGGCTGAACGTTTCTGCCCTTCGGCGCGGGCGATTGCGGCCTGCTTTTCACCTTCGGCGCGGATGACTTCGGCGCGGCGGTCGCGTTCGGCGCTCATCTGGCGGTTCATGGATTCTTGGATGGCGCGCGGCGGATCAATTTCTCGGATTTCGACTGTTGTGATTTTCATACCCCAGCGTTCGGTGGTTTCATCGAGTTTGACGCGCAGGACATCGTTGATCTGCTCGCGGTTGGACAACACATCATCCAGCACAATATCGCCAATCACGGCGCGCAGGGTGGTGGTGGCGATGCTGGCTGTGGCGCCGCGCCGATCTTCGACTTTGGTGGTCGCCAGTTCTGGGTTGACGACGCGGTAATAGACCAGAAAGTCGATGCCTATCGAGGCATTGTCTTTGGTGATGGCCGTCTGTTTTTCGATATCCAAGAATCGTTCGCGCAGGTCGATTTTTTCGGCTTGTTCAACAAAGGGGATGACGACGGTCAAGCCTGGGCCGCGCACGGTGCGAAAGCGTCCGATGAAGAAGATGACCAGCCGCTCGTATTCCTTGACGGCGCGGATGGTATGCCGCACCAGCCAGAAAAGGATCAAAATCACAATGACCAGGAAAATTCCCATCCCGCCTATGTTCAAAGCCTCTCCAATTCCACCATTCATGCTATTTCTCCTTGCAAATTGTGACACTCGCTTTTTTGCTTGGGGCCGGTTTGTCAACCGACGGCGCTGTGATGCCTAGCTGGCGGCATCCCGCTTGGCTTTTTCGACGTGGAGTTCGAGTCCGTCCTGCTGTGTGACCACGATTTCGGCGCCGCTTTCCAGTCGTTTGCGGCTGCGCGCTGTCCAAAGCTCGCCATTGACCTGCACTGTGCCGCGCTCTTCAATCGTTTTCATCACCCGTCCACGCGCGCCGACCAGGAATTCATCTTTCTGGGTCGAGGACAATTCTCTTTGCTGTTTGAGGATGGCGCGCAGGATGGTGCGATGATAGCCCCAGGCCAGCAGAACCGCCAACGCGATCAGCAGGGGTGACACGGCGGCGTTGGTAAAGAGGAAGAAGCTGGCAATCGCCTGTAGGGCCAGGCCGGCCTCGGCAAAGCGCACCCATTCCGGCTTGAGAAGCGGCAATAGGAAGAAGAGTGACGCGCCAACCACCAATGCGATCAGCGCCAGCCAGTTCACCGCCAGCAGGCTCATCAGATAGATCGCCGCGATCATCAGGCCGGCGCCGCTGATTTCGGCTATGCCTGTGCCGGGGATATATGTCCCGGTGGCGCTTATCCATAATCCCGCCATCAATAACAGGTAGACGGCGTTCGGGTCTTGAAACCATTCCATCTGTCGCCTCCTTGGCGCAACATGACAGGAACTTTCTTTCAGTATAACAAAGAAATTGGCGGCCGCGCGCCCTCATTATTGGGAATTCGGGTTTTATGCGCGTTTTGTGCGCGAAAGACAAACTTTTTCGCGCATAAACATTTCGCCTCTATGCTGTTCAGGTTCTTTATACTGTGTTTGCGGGACGAAGGGGTGACTAAAAGGTCGCAGTTTTGGTTTTTGGATGCGGCGGCAACAGGCGATAGACGGCAAAGCGCGGACTTTGGACATCGGCAGACACCGAAAATCCGACCGATTCCAGGCTTTTCAGCCATGGATCGACCGTTTGCCATGCCGGCGCGACCAGATAGCGGGCGCCGATTTCGTCCAGGGCCAACGCCCCGGCCGCCAGCGCGTCGGGCGTCGGGTAATGAACGCGCCGCTTGTCGCTCCAGGAGCCCATGTAATAGTCCAATTCCCAGCCCAGCCAGGGGTCATAAATCACTGTCGCCAGCGGCTTGCTGTTGAGAACGGCGGCAAGCTCGTCAATGCCGTCATATTTGCTGTGGTCGCCGCCGATGGGCAGGTTATCCAATGACGACAGCGCCGACAGCATAAGCAGGCCGATCATTACAGCGGCGATTCGCCATTGGCCAATGAAGCGCGTCAGTCCGCTGGCCATCAGCAAAACAAAGGCCGGCAAAATCGGCAGCACATAGCGGTCATACTGATTGAAAGCGATCAGCGTATGCAGGGTCAGATAGGCCAGGATGTAAAGCAGCAGGGTTTTGGCCGGTCGCTGTTTCCGCCGGCCGGCCGCGGCCAGGGCGATGATCAGCGCTGTCAGCGGCGGCGCGATGAGCCATGATCCCAGCCGCAGCCATTCCGAAAGCCGCGTCAGCCAAGTTGATGGATTCGCTAGCGGGGAAGTCGGCAGATTATGCGCGGCGCCCAGCAGGAAAACGCTGGTTTCTGGTCGGGCCGCATCCCACGCAAAGAGCAGGCCTAAGACGCCCAGCCAGCCCAAAATCCAGCGCTGTCGATTCACCCGGGGGATGAACATGACAATCAGCGGCAAAGCCCATAAAGCCTGCTGCTTGCTCCAAAATGCCAGGCCAAGCGCCAATCCAGCCCAGCCGAAACGACGTCTCACCGCCAGCCAAAGCGACAGAGTCGACCAGAACAGCAGACTCATATCGGTAAAGGCCGTGGCGCCAAAAGCCAATAAGTAAGGCGATGCCGTCATCAGCAGGCCGGCCAGGCGCGCGGCCCTTTCGTTCCGCCAAAAATCCCAAGCCAGGCGCATCATCAAAGCGACCAGCGCGATGGCCAGCAAGGCATTGGGCAGACGGCCGGCGAATTCGCCTTTTCGCGTGTCAAGGCGCAGGACGCCCTTGTCATCGCTGACAGTCCCGACCGCGGCCATGCTCAAGGCGCTGATATACATTGACAGGGGCGGTTTGTCCAGGGGGCCTGAAAGCATCCAATCGCCCTGCACGGCCGCGCGGCGGGCAAAGCTCATAAACAAGGCTTCGTCGGGATGAAAGCGAAAATCACCGGCAAGCTGATGGAATTGCAGGCCGCTGGCCAACAAGATGACCAGGAGACGAAAGATCATGTTTTCAGTGGCCGCCGTCAAAACAAAAAGGACAGGCCTTTTGACCTGTCCCTTTTGGCGTTCGTGTCTGACTGGCTTTAGCGGCCGCCGGAACAGCCGTAGCCGTTGTAAGCTGCCATAGCCGGGTTATGCAAGTCCAAGTCGACGCTGACTGTGCCGTTGGAGCCGCCTTCGGCATGACTGACGACCAGGGTGTATTGGCCGTCGGCCGGCAGGGCAAAACCGTCGATGCTGGCGTCATACACATTGCGCGAGACGTCATCATCGCCAATAAGCGGCTGATTTTCTGGCCCGAGCAGGATAATCAACGGATCGACAAAGCCGGGCGCGACCGTTTCAACATCAATGCTGACCGTTTGGCCGGCTTTGGCCTGGAAGGGGATGCTGTGAATCCAGCCATCGCGCATCGTCAGGTCAAACTGGCTGTCGCCGGTCAGTTCGCTGTGCGTGTAGCTGCGACTGTGGCCGCGGAGGGCATAGCGATAGTAATCGGTGGCGCTGGCGACAGATTCGCCCATCATTTCGTAGGTGATGCCGCGCGAAAGATAGGGCAAGGCATAGTCGCTGTCCAGCATCATCGCCATACTGATGTGGCTAAGGGCGGCGTCATATTCACCCATGTAGCGATAGGCGACGCCTGTCCAGTTCATCGCCTCGGCATCTCGGCCGTTGAGGCCCAGGGCTTGGCGGAAGGAGACAAGCGCGGTCTGATAGTCGCCGGCGTTCAGCGATGTAAAGGCCTCGCGCTTGTAGCGGACGATGTCATTGCCAGTGGTGATTTCGCCTGTGATATCCAGCGAGACCTCGACCTGGCCGGTGACACTGCCGCCGGCATGGGTCAGCACGGCTGTATATTGGCCGCTTGCTGGCGCCTGGAAGCTGACAAAGCTGTCCCACCATTGGCCGGTGTCATCGTTGGCGGTCAGCGTGTGGCCGTCGGGGCCAAGAATGACCAGCAGGGGATCGGCATCCACATCGCGCTGGACGCTGACGGCTGTTACAACCACTTCTTGGCCGGCGCTGGCGCTGAAGGGGAAGAAATAGACATGGCCGTCATCCATTGGCACTTCTATGCTACCCATCCAGGCTAGGTTTTCGTTGGTCATCGCCTGGCGGCCGCGGCGGACGATCCATTCGGTATAGTCGCGCAACGCGGCGTCCATATCGCCCATTTTCTCGTGAACGATGCCGCGGTTGAGGTACGGAGAATCGGCTTCGGGAACTTGCGCCATCAACTGATTGCAGTCGGCCAGCGCTTGTTCAAATTGGCCGATTTCGCTGTAGGCCCAGCAGCGATTGTTCAAGGCGCCCAGGTTGTTTGGATCCAATTCAAGGGCGGTGGTGTAATCATAGACGGCGTGGCTATGCTCATCCAGCTTGCTGTAGGCCAGTCCGCGCGCCAGGTAGTCATTGGCGTCCGCTTCGCCTTCGGCAATGAGGATGCTGTACATGGCCGAGGCCGCGCGGTATTCCTCGCTTGACAAGTGCGATTGGGCCAGTCTCTTGATGATGGATGCGCTCAACAGGCTTTGATTGGCGGTGGCTTCGGCCAGCGCGGCCTCTTGGGCGACAACGACAGCTTCAAGCTCGGCAATCACCTGGTCGCGGTTATCTTCGACGGGGACTGCCGGAGACAGGAATCCAATGGTTACAACAACGGCGACCAGCACCAGAAGCCCTTCAATAATAAGGGCGCTCGGACGCTGGCCAAGGATGCGGTCTTTGACTGACCGCTTGGGAACATCATATTCCGGGTATCGTTTGGTCATAACACCTACCTCGCTATCAGCTTACAGTTTGCAACTGCTTGAACTAAGTATGACACATCTGGCGGCGCTGCGCCACCAGTTTATTGCCTCATTTTACTCGCTTCATGGTCATTGTGCCACAGAATTTGCATTTTGCCAACAAATTTCGATCAATTTCTCATTATTCGCCAGGATTGCGGGCGCATAACCCAGTTTATCATAGATTTTGGCCCTGTCAAATACATATTGGCATAATTTTCGCGAATGCCGCGGCGCGGCCATGATTATTAGGTCATAGACCGCTTTGGCTTCGACATATTTTCCCTGACGGATGTAGTTCAGGCCATAGGCTTCGATAGACTCAAGCGAGATGCCGTCTGCCGCGGTCTGCGGCGTTTCGGTTTTTACGTCAATCGGGTCAAAGAAATCAAAGGCGCGTCCGGCGGCCGTTGATATGACAATGACCAGGGCCATTTCAATCAGAATCGCGCTCCAGCGTTGGCTGAAGAACATTTGGACGATGTTCTGCTGGGGTACGTCGTGTTCAGGATATTTGTCGTACATGCCTGTCCCCGCAACTTCATGGCCGCATTATATCCGAATGATCGAATTTTGTCTACACAAATTCCGACATCAGCCATCACTGGGATTATACCGCGATATACGATTTGAGGCGAATCAGCTTGTCTGCTGGTTGATGGCCGTCAGCAGGAGGGTCAAGGCGGCCTTGACACTGGCGACTTTGTTTTGGGCGCGGCCGCCGTCCCATATATGACGCTGAACTTCCAGCAGGCCGTTTGGTCCGGCGAGGCCGATGTAGGTCAATCCCACTGGTTTTTCATCACTGCCGCCGCCTGGCCCGGCGATGCCTGTGACGCTTAGCGCGTAATCGGTCTCAAAGAGTCGGCGGGCGCCAAGGGCCATCGCCGCCGCGGTGGATTCACTGACGGCGCCGTCTTGAATGAGGGTGGCCGGCGGCACATTGAGCATCCGCATTTTGGCCTGATTGGAATAGGTCACCAGGCCGCCTTCAACATAGGCTGAACTGCCGGCTATATCGGTTAGCGCGCTTAACAGGAGACCGCCAGTGCATGATTCGGCCGCGCTGACCCGCCAGCCCCGCTGACGCAGGGCCGCGCCGACTTGCTGGGCCAGGCTGGCCATCGTCTGCTCGGCTGTCTCAATCATCGAGCATCAGGGCTTATTTGTTTTCGACATTTTCGCTCAAGAAGACGCTGTAGCCGTTTTCGGGGTCGTTGCGAACCACCAGCATACGTTTGCCGCCGACGTGGGAGATGCCTGGCACTTGGTAGGCTTTGGCTGGGTTGCCTTGGCTGTCCAGTCGGTTGCACCAGAAGATATGGTCGTCGCGCTGCCACAGATAAATCACGGGGATGTCATCGACGACGATTTCCATCCGTTTTCTGCTGAAGGGGGCGAAGCGCGGGGGGTGAAACCAGGGCACCCAGGCGCCGGAGGTGTTGGCTGTCTTGAGGGATATCGCGCTTTGGGGCAGGATTTCCTTGCCATCGCGCGGCGCTTCCTGATTGATGAATTTGATTGTCTCGTCGGTGGTATTGAACACCGAGGTCACTTCTGTCACTGGCATAGCCGTCCTCACTGCAACTGAACCATCGTTAATCGCTTTGCCGGTCAAACCGATGCCTTTGCCGACCACTTCGACTGTTTTGGCAATGCCGCGGCCGATTTGACCGAGTATTTTGAAACCGTCCATCGCTGCTGTTCCACGTGTTTCTGTTTCAGGCGCGTCTGTATTATACACGGATTTTTCTCTTTCGGATGCTCTCATTTGTCCATACGAAATATGGCGGGAATGAGTTGCGGCGTTAATCATTGGCGCGGCGCATCCGCTCGACTGACGCGGCGATGATTTCCTTCAGCACATCCTCGTCGACATCGGCCAGCTTATTGATATACAGGCAGGATTTGCCGATTTTATGTTTGCCCAGCTTGGCCAGCAAAGCCTCATACCGCTCAAAGCCGGGCATGATGTAGAGCGTGAGGGCCTGTTTGCGCGGCGCGAATCCGGTCAGGAACCAATCGCCCTGACGTCCGCTGGCATAGCGATAGCGGTAACTGCCAAAGCCGACGATGCTTTCGCCCCACATTTCGGCTTCTTCGCCGGTGATTTCGCGCATAAGCTCCAGCATGGCCAGGGCGTCTTGGCGGCGCTGTTTGTTGGCCACGGATTCCAGATAGGCCCGCACATCGCCATCGTTGCGCGTCGTCTTCAGATTTGACACAGTTTTATCCTCCATTATCGCATTTAAGTTACGTCAAAGTCCGACAAAATCCGCCATTTTCCGCCACAGGCGCGTCAAGAATCAACCTTCGCGAACGCGTCAAAAACTGTCATAAAGCCGCGAGTCCATCGAAAATCAGCCTGCGCGAGTCCGTCAAAGTCCGTCATTTTCCGCCAAAATCCGCCACAGGCGCGTCGAGAATCAACATTCGCAAGCGCGTCAAAAACTGCCATAAAGCCGCGAGTCGGTCGAAAATCAGCTTGCGCGAGTCCGACATTTTCCGCCAAAATCCGCCACAAGTCCGACAAAGTCCGCCATTTTCCGCCACGCCATTTTGATGAGAATGGCCTTGCTCATCTATCTGGCGGGATTGGGCTTAGTCGTCCTCCAATGTGATAAAATCGGCATCTTCGATATCGATATCACCCAATCCGCCGTCTTTTGCTTCCGCCGCTGGTTCGGCAATGACGGTTTTGACATCTGCGAAATTGAGGTCTTCGCTGGGCGATCCTGTGGCGGCCTGCATCAGCAAGGTCAGGCGGTCGGCCATGCCAGAGGGATCGGGATGGATGCCGTCTTGCAGGAGGGCCGTTTCAAAGATTTGCTCGACGACGGCGTCGATTAGACGGTTATCGCCGCCGCTGGCGATCAGATGGCTAAGGTTGTGCATGAGCGGGTGGCGCGGATTGAGTTCCAGGGTCTTGATCGGCAGTTCATAATCTTTGTCCAGCAGGCGGTTGATGCGGAACATGTAACGGTTGGCGCTGGCGTCTTCGCTGACCAGCCGCGCGGGGCTTTCGACTAGGGTTTTGCTTTGGCGCACATCGCTGACCCGCTTGCCGAGCGCTGTTTTGATGCGATTTCGCAGGGCGGCGAAAGGGTCTTCTGCCAGGGCTTGGGCCGCTGATTCTTCGGTCTCGTCTATTTGGCCGACATTTTGCAGGTCGAGTTCGGCTGAATCGACGCTGACCAGCTTGCGGCCTTTGAAGTCGGGCATGCCCATAGGCAGCATGGCGTCGGTTGGGTGGGTGAAATACAGGACTTCGATTCCCCGCTGGCGGAAGGCGTCCAGGTGCGGGCTGCGCGATCCGCTGCTGTAATCATCGGCGATCACATAATAGATGTCGCTTTGATTGGCGGGCATGCGCTCGACGTATTCATCCAGCGAATGATAGCTGCTGGGGTCGTCGTCGTGCGTGGTTTGGAAGAAGAGGAGCGGCTCGATGTCGCTGCGGTCGTCGGTTTCGATGACTAGGCCTTGTTTGAGCCAGCTGCCGAATTCTTGATAGATGTTGAGGTAGGCGGCGCGGTCTTTTTGGGCTAGGCGCTTGAGTTCGGTCAGCACGCGGCGGGTGAGGGTTTTTTTCAATGAGGCGATGACGCGGGTGGCTTGGATGCTTTCGCGGCTGACGTTGAGGGGCAGGTCTTCGCTGTCGACGACGCCTTGCACAAAGTTAAGGTATTCGGGCAGCAGACTGCGGCTGTATTCTTCGATGAGGACTTTGCGGGCGTAGAGTTTGAGGCCGGGTTCTTTGCGCGGGCTGAACATATTATTTTGGGCGCTGGCGGGGATGAAGAGCAGGGCGTAGAACTGCATCGGCACGTCGGCGCGGAGGTGGATGTGGTGATGGGCGCCGTTGAAGTCCATGGTCAGCATTTTGTAGAAGCTGTCATAGTCTTCGTCTTTGACTTCGGCGGGGCTTTGCCGCCAGAGGGCCTGCTGTTTGTTGGCGGGCTGCTCATCTTGGTCGACGTAGATGGGGAAGGCGACGTAATCGGAATGACGGCGGATGATGTCTTTGATCATCCAGCTGCGGGCGAAGTCTTTTTCGCTTTCTTTGAGGTGGATGATTATTTCGGTGCCGCGGGTCGTTTTTTCGGCGCTTTGCAGGGTGTAGCTGTCGCCGCCGCTGGCTGACCATTTGACGGCTTCGTCTTGGGGGCGATGGGAGCGGGAGATGACGTCGACCTGCTTGGCGACCATAAAGGCTGAATAAAAGCCGACGCCGAACTGTCCGATGATGTCGGTCGCTGGGCCCTGTTCGGCCTGCTGGTGGATGGCTTCGAGAAAGGCTTTGGCGCCTGATTTGGCGATTGTTCCCAGCCCGGCTGTGATTTCGGCGCGGTTCATGCCGATGCCGGTGTCGCTGATGGTCAGGGTGTTTTGGTCTTCGTCCAGCGCGATGCGGATTTCGAGATTGGCCTGGGGGTCTTTGATGTTGTCATTGGTGAGCATTTCGAATTGGAGTCGGTGGAGGGCGTCGGAGGCATTGGAGATCAGTTCGCGCAGGAAGATCTCTTTTTCGGTGTAGAGGGAATGGATGAGGATGTCGAGAAGCTGCTGGGTTTCGGCTTGGAAGGTAAATTGTTCGCTCATTGACTGTCCTTTGGCGCAGGGGCGTTCGACGTTTAACTGACGCGGCGCCAGGGCGTCGGCCGCCAATCGGTGTTGATGTTTGGCATATCGTACTTCTTGGCGGGGAAGTCGGCAAGCGTTTGGCCGTTTTTCATCACCCATTTATAGTCTATGTTATTGCCTGGGCCGTCTGCGATGATCCGCGGGCTGCTGTAGACGCCGGCGATGGCGATTCGGCCTTTGGGGCTGCGGTTGGGCGGGCTGTAGTGCCAGGCGCTGCTTTGCCAGCAGACGATGCTGCCTGGGGCAAGCTCGATATGCTCGATGCCGTAGGTTTCGATCATCTCTTCGACTCGCTCGCGGGGCAGTTCGCCATGGACGCTGTCCTCATATAAGACGTGGGGGACGATTTCGGTTTTATAGCTGCCGGGGATCATCTGTAAGCAGCCGTTTTCGATGGTGGCTGGGTCGAGGGCCATCCAAAAGCTGAAAGGCTCTGTGTCGCCGTCGCGCCAGAGGCCGTTGTCTTGGTGCCAGGGGGTGGCGCTGCCTGACCGCGGCGGTTTGAGGAAGCAGCTGTCGTATTTGAGGAGGATGTCATCGCCTAGAAAATAGCGGACGATTCGCAGGACGGCTTGGCTGGCGTGGGCGTTGTGCCAGATGAGCGGCGAGCGCTGGTTAAAGCGGTTGAGTTTGCGGAAGCGGGCGATGCGGGCTTGGGGCGTGTCGTCGAGCATGGGGTCCATGGGGTCGGGGTCGGTTCTGACGTCGTCGGTTTCGGGCATCATAATGGCGTTTTTGATGACGCCCAGCATTTCGGCGGCGGTTTGCGGGGAGACGACGTTTTCGACTGTGAAGTAGCCGATGTCTTCCCATTGCTTCAGTTGTTTGGCGGTGGGTTTCCAACTCATTTGATTTTCCTCTCTTTCATTAGATTCGCTCATCAAACAATGAATCCGAAATTATGTCTGGTCATCGGGATTGAGGGCGAGCGGCGGGTTGGGGCGATGCAGGATGACGTCCACTGTTAGGGCTAGGGCGGCGCCGCTGATGCCATGATGGACGGCGGCCATGACGGCGGCGGCTGAATCGACGGCGCCATTTTGGGCCATTTCCACAAACTGGCTGGTTTGCACATCGTATCCTGTTCCATTGCGGCGCGTCTGCAATTCGTGGATGATGAGGCTGGGGGATTCGTGGCCGGCATTGACAAGCAGCTGTTTGCAGGGCGCGGCGATGGCTTTCATCAGAATTTGGCTGGCCGCGCGTTCGTGGGGGTTGCGGCTGGATTCATAATGGGCTTGCAGGCGCGATTGACAGGCCAACAGGGATACTGCGCCACCGGGCAGGCATCCTTCAAGCAGGGCCGAACGTACGGCGGCGACGGTTCTTTCGATTAAGGCCTGCTGGTAGCGGATTTCACTTTCGGCGCTGCCACCGCACCAGATCACGGCTGATCCGCCGCGCAGACGTCCGATGCGCGCCCGGCATATCATCGCTTGTCGTTCGTCGGCGCTGTTGGCAAAACGCCCTTCCAGGCTGGCGATTTCGCGTTCTATGGCGGCGGTTTGGCCTTGGGAGGCGAGGATGCCGAAGCGGCCGGTGTCGAGCCAGGCCAGTTCGCTTTGGCCCCAACTTTCGGCTGGGGCGCGGTCGAGTCGATGGCCGGCGGCTTGGCGCAGGACTTGTCCGTCGGTAATCAAGGCTAGGTCTTCAAGGGCGGCTTGCTGTTCATCCACGAGGCCGGTCGGTTGGAGGTAGATCAGCGTAAAATCCTGCATACGGCTGTTGGCGGCTTGGGCGGCGATAATCTGCTCGGAAAATGATTTGGCCATGATGACCAGCGATGAAAAGCCGTTCTGATACACATCGGCCGCTAATTTGACGAGGGCTGTCAGGTCGTCGAGGTCAAGGTCGCTGATGATCCATGCGGTGTTTTCCAGATTGAGCCGCGTCCCGCGCCGGCCTTCGAACACAGTTGTCGAGGGGATTTTGGCGTCCCAGTATGAGCCGAGAAAGAATTCGTGCTGGAGCTGGCGGCCGCCTGCGCGGATTTCGATTAGCTGGTGCGGGCCGAGGACGTCAAAGATGTCGGCCAGGCATTTGGCGATGTGGGGGTCACCGCAGATTGAAGAGGCCAGACGTTCGATTTCCGATGGTTTGTCGATCATTCTGACTTGTTTGGCCAGGTCGTCCAGGATGATTTTCATACCGCGTTCAAGGTGTTTTCGCAGCAGGGCCGCGTTGCCGCCGGCGGTGATGAAACGGCAGCCTTCTTCAAAGACGGTCTGATAGAGAGCGGCGGTGGTGGCTGAACCGTCGCCATAGGCTGTTTTTTGCCGCCAGAGGGTCTCGCGCAGGAGCATGGCCCCGACGTCGGCGCTGGGGTCGGGCAGCTGGAGGAGTCGGCGCGCGATTGTTCCGCCGTCGGTCAGCAGTTCTGGCGAGTGTGTTCGTATGGCGTGTTCTAGGGCGACGTGGCGCGCGTTGGGGCCGAGGGTGGGCAGGACGGCGTCGGCCATGGTGTTGATGCCGCGTTTGAGGGCTTGCCGCGCCTGTGGCTGGAAGACGAGGCGGCTCATGGCTAGCCTTTAAGCCCGGTGAGGGTGATGCCTTCGATGAATGCGCGTTGGGCCAGGAAGAAGAAGATGACCATGGGGATGGTGAACATGGCGGCGGCGGCCATCAGCAGGCCCCATTCGGCGCCGTATTGGGTGAAGTAGAGTCGCAGGCCGATTGAGAGGGTGTATTTGGTGGGGTGGCGCAGGTAGACGAGGGGGCCGATGAAGTCGTGCCAGGTGTGGATGATTTCGAAGATAGCGACGGTGAGGATGGCGGGTTTGGAGAGGGGGACGGCGATTCGCCAGAAGATGCCCCATTCGCTGGCGCCGTCGATGCGGGCGGCGTCGTCCAGTTCGCGGGGGAGGGTCATCATAAACTGGCGCATCAGGAAGATGTAAAAGGCGTTGCCAAAGAAGTTCGGCACAATGAGGGGCAGGAAGGTATTGAGCCAGCCGAGTTTGGCGAAGAGGATATAGAGCGGGATCATGCGGACTTGGAAGGGGAGCATCATGGTGGCGATGACGATGATGAAGAGGACGTTGCGTCCTTTCCAGCGCACCCGCGCGAAACCGTAGGCGATGAAGGTATTGGAAATGACAGAGCCGATGGTGGCGAAAACCGTATAATAGACTGAATTGTAGAGGTATTGCCAAAAGGGGATGGCGTTGGTGGCGTCGATGTAATTTTCGAGGCGCAGGGTCTTGGGTATCAGGCGGACGGGAAGCTCGAAAATATCGACGTTTGGCTTGAGGGAACTGCTGACCATCCAGACGAAGGGCAGCATAAAAGCGATGCCGAAAATAATCAAGACGGCGTGGGCGCTAAGTGATTTCAGCCGCCGCATCAGCAGGTAACGCTGTTCTTCGGCAGTGATGGCGCGGCGTTTGGCGGCGGGTTGGGTTATTGCGGCCATTTAGCGATTCTTTCTATCGTTCATAGATGACTCGCCCGCTTAGGAATTTGAAGATGATCAGGGTTAGGCCCAGGATGAGCAGGAACATGATCCAGGCGAGGGCGGAGGCGTAGCCCATGGCGTAGTCGCGGAAGGCGCGGTTATAGAGATTGACGGCGTAGAGCAGGGTTGAATTGGCTGGGCCGCCTTGTGTCATAATATAGACTTCGGAAAAGGACTGCAAAGAAAAGATGATGAGCGTTATTACATTAAAGAAGATCTGCGGTGAGAGCAGCGGCAGTGTGATTCTGCGGAATTTTTGCAGGCCGGAGGCGCCGTCGATGTCGGCCGCTTCGTACAGCTGGCGCGGGATGTCATTGAAGCCGGACAGGTAGACGATTACGGCGCGGCCGCTGCCCCAGACGGCGATAAAGACGATGGACAGCATGGCGGTGTCGGGGGAGGCCAGCCATTTGGGGCCTTGGATGCCCAGCAGATCCAGCAGGCCGTTCATCAGGCCGAATTTTGGGTTCAGAATCCAGATCCAGGTCAGGCTGGCGGCGACGACTGGCACCAGCACGGGGAAGAAGAAGATGGTTCGGTAGATGGACAGGAACTTGACATTCAGGCTCAAGAGGTAGGCGATGAAGATGTCGAAGATGGTGGCGGCGACAAGCAGCAGGGCCGCGTATTTTATCGAGTTGCCTATTGATGTCCAAAAGAGGGGGTCGGCGGTGAAAAGCTCGATATAGTTGTCTAGGCCTACCCAGCGCGGGCTGAAGTTGATGATGTTGAAGTTGGTAAAGCTGAAATAGAGGGAGGCGAAGAACGGATAGACGGTGAAGGCCAGGAAGCCGATGATCCAGGGGAACACAAAGAACAGGCCCCAGGCTGGCAGGTTGTCGGTGCGCCAGCTGTTGGCCTTTTGGGGTTCATTTCTTTTGCGGCCGCGGGTTGCCATGGCGTTCTGAACTCGTGATTGTCAAGGGGGCAGGCCACGCCGCCAAGGCCGCGCGGCCTGCGCTGTTTTGTTGATTTTAGCCGCGCAGACGCTCGACTTCGCGTCGTGAACGGTCAATGGCGTCGGCCAGCACGGCAGCTGGGTCGGCGTCGTTGAACATCACTGCATCGACTGCTTCGTTCAGCGCGCCGCCTAGGAAGCCGTTGCCGCCGAAGCTCGGTCTCTCCAGCGTATTGGGCAGGATTTCGTCGCGGGCCAGGATCGTCCAGCCGCCTTCTTTTTGGTCAACTTCGGGCAGGGTGGCCAGTGACCGCCGCGACGGCATAACGCTGTCGGGCAGGGCCTTGTTGATGGCCACAAAGGGAGACGAACTCATGAAGTTGGCGAAAGCGAAACCGCCGTCGGGGTTGGCGCAGTTGGCCGGCACGAAGTACATATTGCCAACTGATGTGCCTGGGGTGGCATCGTCGGCGCTGGCCAGGGTCGGGACTGGCACGACGCCGAAGTCGACATCGGGGCCGTATTCGCCCATGTCATTGTAAGACCAGCTGCCCAGCACCCAGAAGGTGACCAAGCCGGTATAGTAGATGCCTTGCGGCGTGTTGCGCCCAAAGCCATTGCCGCCGTAGGTGTTGGCGTAGGCTTGCAGGTTTTCGGCGCCAAACTGTTCGGCATAGCCCTTGTACCAGTTCAGCAGGGTGATCATGGCTTCTTCGTCGACGGCGATATTGCCCTCGGTCTCGTCCCAGTATTGACTGCCATGAGCGGCGCCCCAGTCCCAGATGTGCTTCGATGGCACCGTGGGCGCGAAACCCAGTCGCAGGATTTCGCCGTCGTCGCTGATTTCATTGAGGGCGGCGCCCATCTCGTCCAGTTCTTCAATGGTCGTGGGCGGGCTTTCTGGGTCGAGTCCGGCTTCTCTCATGCGGTCTTTGTTGTAATAGAGGAACTGCACGATGGTTGAGATGCTCATGGCGTGGACGTCGCCTTGATACTTCATCTGATTGAGGGTGGCTGGCCAGAAGTCGTCGAGGTCGACGCTGGCGGCGTCGACGTAGGGCTGGAGGTTGGTCAGGGCGCCGATGGCTGCGTCGCCGACGATCCAGGCCCAGCCGCGGTAGGCGTCGGGTGGGGAGCCGGCGGCGGTGGCGGCGATGACGCGGTCGTGGATTTCGCCCCAGGGGACGATGATGTGTTCGGGGGCGAATTCTGAATTGTCGGCGGCGAATTGGTCGATGGCGCCGGACATGGCGTCGGCCATGCGTCCTTGGCCGAAGCCTGTCCAGATTTCAACGCGGGTTTGGGCGCCGGCCGGCATGCCGCGCATCACAAGCGCAGCCGCTCCGCCGAGGCTCGATAGTTTGGCCAGGCTCATCCCGGCCGCGCTGCCGCCCATCATTTTGAGCAGGTCGCGGCGACTGATTTGTTTCTTTTGGTCTGACATTTCTGTTCTCCTTTTTCAGCAATCTGCTTATTCAAAAATAATTCAGGATTTGTCTGTTTCACCTCCTTATTTTGGCTGGACGATTGACTTCATACGCATCAAATATAGCCTGTCAAGTGCAGCCTGTCAAGGAATTGCGCGGATTTGTGAGCACGGCAGGATTCGAACCTGCAACCAATTGATTAAAAGTCAACTGCGCTACCATTGCGCCACGTGCCCATAATGAGGGGGAGTATAGTGGAGGGCGCGGCTGGAATCAAGCTGGATTTGGGGCAATTGCGGTCATTTGGCTGTCAATGCTATACTTGTGTATAATAATATACTGGTTTGAGCAGAACATTCATCGTTGGGGGAATCATGGCAGAACTTAGACCCCTTGAGGCGCCGGTGACGGCTGTTGCTGATTTGCCTTTGCGGCGTCCTGGGCGGCCCTTTGGGCGCGACGGCATCCTCAAAATGCTGCTGGCGGCCTTGCAGCAGAATCAGAAGGCGGCGCTTTATGGCCCGTCGGGCATTGGCAAGACGACGGTGGCGGCGACGATTGCCAGCGTTTATGCCCAGCAGGCTAATCAGTCGGTTTTGTGGCTTAACAGCCATGATCCGCCGCTGGCTGAATTGGCGGTTCGCGTGGGGCGCGCGTATGGCGTCCATGAGGTTACGGCCGATCCGAATCCGCTTGATTCGCTTGACGTTTTGGCGGATCTTTTGCATGAGCGCAGGCCGCTGATTGTTTTTGATGGCGAGATTCAGGCGGCGGCGCTGATGAGGTTTATTGAAAGCTGCGCGGCGGATATTCCGGTTTTGGCGGCTGTCAGCGCGCGTCTGCCGTTCGAGGGCTGGCAGAGTCAGTCGATTGGCCGGCTGGCGGATGCGGATGCGGTCACGCTGTTCAAGCAGAAGGCGGGCATTGAGGGCGGTCAGTTTGACACGATAGTTTATTCGATTGCCGAGCGCGTTGATTTTGAGGCTTATCCTTTGGTTTTGGCGGCGCGGTCGATGATTATCTCCAGGCAGTCGCCGCATGATTTCAATGAGACGCTGCATGAACTGCTGGACAGTCTTGATAACAGCGGCACGGCGGCGGCGCTGACGGCCAGCTATCGTTCGCTGAATCAACGGCTGCGCGAGCTGCTTTTGGTTGTGGGCGGCACGCTGCGGGGGGAAGGCTCGGCGGGATTTTTGAGCCGCGCGGCTGATGTGAGCGCGGCCCATTTTGACCAGGCGATGACTATTCTGTCGCGTTTGTTTTTGGTCGACCGTTTCCAGCGTTACGGCGAGCCTTATTATCGTCTGCATCCTTTGGCGCATGATTTTCTCAAGTCGCGTTCGCCTGGCGATGATCTGCTGCCTGAAGAAAGCCAGGACATCATCCGCGGCTATCTGATGGACTGTCTGGGGATGTCGGATGCCAAGATGCGGCTGGCTGTCGAGATGGACAATTTTATCGCGGCGGCGGGCTGGGCGGCTGAACGGGGAGACGTCGATTTGGCGGCGGCCCTTGTCGAGGCTTTGGCGCAGTGCGGGGATTTTGTCGAGGCGGAAGGCTACAGCTATGAATTCGCGTTTTTGCAGGCCATGCGCGCGGGGGAGATGGCGGCGTTTTTGGCGGCTGACGACGATGAGGCTGACGATGCGCTGGAGGTGATCGACGTGGAAGACGCTGAACTTGAAGCTGCTGAACTTGAAGATGAAGACGAAGCTATCGAAGAAGCTGTTTTGGATGACACCCTGCCGATTCTGATGGATGATGTTGACCCGCAAGACATGAACATTGAACAGCTTGAGAGCGCGCTTGACCTGGCGCGTCAGCAGGCCGATGGCGGCCGTCAGCTTGAGATTTTACAGGCGATGGGCCGGCTGCAAATTCAGCAGGGCAGCGAGGATGACGCGGTGGCGACCTATGGCGAGATACTGGAAATTTATGAAGATGATGAGGATCGGCCGGGCATGCTGGAGACGCTGGATATGCTGGCCGGGCTGTTGATTCGCAGTGAAGCTGTCGTGACGGCTTTTGGCCATATTCAGCGCGGTTTGCAGCTGGCCGAGGAGCTTGGCGATTATGAGACGGAAATGCACCTGCAAACGACGCGCGGCGATGCTCATCAGGAATTGGATGAATCGGTGTCGGCGGTTGAGGCTTATGAACGGGCGCTGTCGATTGCCCGCGAGCGCGATGACAAGCAGAATGAGGCGTTGATTCTGCACAAGCTGGGTTTGGCGCATTTGGCTGGCGGGGAGGCTGGCCGCGCCATTCAAGTCCTGGAACAGGCTAACGACCTCTTCAAACAGCAGATGAAACGGGCGATGGAGGGGCAGGTTTTGCGCGAATTGGGTTCGGCGCACGCCGCTTTGGAACGGTGGAGCGAGGCTGTCAATTTTCATACGTCGGCTTTGCACATCGCCCGCGAGCTTGATGATCAAGAGCAGGAAACGCAGCAGCTTCGGCAGTTGGGGCGGCTGTTAATTGAAGCCAATCGTTTGCCTGAAGCCCTGACGCGCTGCCGTCAAGCCCTGCATGTCGCTTATCAGACCGAGCAGGCGGCGGTGATTGCGGCGGTGATTGTCGAACTGGTTACGCTGATGATGCGGGATGCGCGGCTGGTTTTGATCGCTGAACTGCTGATTGTGGATGCGATGAGCTATGACGCTGACAATCGGGATGTGGCGCGGCTGCGGGATGAGATCGCTTTGGCGAAAGAGCAGGCCGAGGAGGATCAGATCAGCTTGGCTGAAGTCGCCGGCAGCGCGCGGGACTATGCCGCCAACGCGTATACGTTGAGTTAGCTAATTTTGCGATGCGCGGCGGCCGATGTGCTTGGGCAGATGGCGAAAGCATTGGGCCAGGGCGGTTTGATGGTCGAGGTGGTCGCCGATCATGTCAAAGGGCGAGGCTTGGCGCTGTTCGTCAAAGGCGATCATCCATTGGCTGCCGTGCGTGACCCATTGCCCGCCGTAATGATGACGAATGGTTTCGCCCAGGAATGCCCCAAACTTCTCTTGCAGGAGGGTTTTGTCGTCTTGATTCAGCTTGGCGCGGTGCTGATTGATGTAGGCGTCCAGCCAGGAGACTGAATCGGCCGAGAAATCCAGGCGAACGGCTTCTTTTTCGCCCATGACTTCGATGACCAGCTGGGCTTCTTCGTGCAATTCGGCTGCTTTCGCAAGGGCATTCACAGGGGTGTTCTCCTTGTTGATAGATGGGCCAGCGCGCTAGGCGGTTCTGCGGCGCTTTCGTTTGGATGGGCTGGCTGCGGCGAATCTTACCAAAGGCGCGTTATTCAAAATAAGGGCTATGAGCGGGTAACGGGATTCGAACCCGTGACCTTTTCCTTGGCAAGGAAATGTTCTACCGCTGAACTATACCCGCGCCATATTATTGAGTATAGACGGCGATTATTGTTTTGGCAAGGCCTTTTTTGGAGTATTTTTTGGCCTTACCACAGAGGACACAGAGGACAGGGAGAAAAGCGGTCAGGAGATGCGCGGCGGTGAGTGGTAAATAGAGAGGATATTCGTCGACAAAACCTGCCATATTGCGCCATAAACCGCGGCAAAGACTTTTTTACCACAGAGGACGCAGAGGGCGCGGGATTCAACTTCGCCAGCGCGAAAACAGGCTCCAAAGCAGTTTTTGCAGGCGCAGGGACAGCAGATGGCCTTGGATTTCGCTGTGGTTGTCGTATTGGCGGCCGGCGCCAGCGCGCAGATAGCGGGTTAGATCGTCAATCGCCTGGTCGAATTTACGCTGTGAGGCGCGCACTCGTCCGCGGGCTTCATAGGCCTGCAGGATGTCTGGGTTGAGTTCTAGGGTGCGCGTCAGGTCGGCTTCGGCTTGGGCAAAGCGATGCTGATCTTCATAGGCTAGGGCGCGGTTGTAATAGGCTTCATAATAGGTCGGCTCGATTTGGATGGCGGCGGTGTAGTCGCGGATGGCGTTTTCATCGTCCTGCTGAAAGCGGCGGACGTTGCCGCGTTCGTTGTAGGCTGATGCCATATAGGGCTGTCGGCGCAGGGCTTCGTTGATGCTGGTCTCGGCTTCCCGCCACTGTCCCAGATAGGCTAGGGCTTCGCCGCGGCAGACGTAGATGTCGGCAATGTCGCCTAGTCCGAGTTTGATGGCGCTGTCAAACATGGCCACCGCCTGCGCGAAATCGCCATCTTCCATGAGGCTTAAACCTTGTTCAAAGTAGTTGTCGAGGTGTTCGATCACCTGCGCGTCCTTCGGCTGTCTTTTCATTACTTTAACCCGAATCGCTTTTTTTAGAAACCTTTCTTGTCGGCCGTGAACATAGACAGGGTTTGGCGCGTCTGTTACCATGCAGCTGTCCTTCCAATCGTCATCGGAGGCTTGGCTTGGGGCGTTTTCTGCTGTGGGCGCTGCTTATTATACAGGCTGTGACTCATCTGTTTTGGCTGTCGCCGTCGGCGCATTCGGGTCAGCTGGCGATTCCGTGGATGATGAACCGCGGCATGACGCTTTTTGGCGATATATGGGAACAGCATGCCCCCGGTAGTTCTTTGCTTGGCGCGCTGGCGCAGTCGCTTATTCCGCTCCAT
Source organism: Phototrophicaceae bacterium (assembly GCA_965243795.1). Classification (GTDB taxonomy): domain Bacteria; phylum Chloroflexota; class Anaerolineae; order Aggregatilineales; family Phototrophicaceae; genus UBA6055. The sequence goes on from OZ251576.1 coordinate 962,111, forward strand.
CCAGGGCTGGTCATCAAGCTGCTCAACACCGTCTTAATAATGGCGATAACCGTTATGGTTTATCAGTTGGCTCGGCGGCTGGCCGGCAAGGGGTCGGCTGGGATTTTGGCGGCGGCGGTCTGGGTTTGGTGGGAGCCCGTTTATGGCAATGTGATGCTGTATTTTGACACTTTGCTGGCTGGGTCGATTTTGGCGGCGCTGCTGATTTACTGTCATCGACGCGGGCGGCCGACGCGTGGGCAGATCGTCCTGACCGGTCTGCTGATGGGCTTGTCGACCCTGTTCAAACAGCAGGCCTGGCTGGCGGTCGGTTTGCTGGGGGTGTGGCTGTTTGTCTGTCATCGCTCCTGGCGAATCGGGCTGATGTATGGTTTGGCGGCGCTGCTGCTTCCGCTTATTCAATGGGGCGCGCTGGCTTCGCAAGGTCTGCTGGAGGATTATTTTTACTGGAATTGGACGTACAATTTGGCTGGGACGATGGATGGCGTGGCGCTGGATGGAGATCTTTTTCGCAAGCTGCTTTTGAGCAATCTGCTGGTGTTTCCGTTTGCGTTTATTGTGTTTGTCAGGCGCGAAGGAGGGCTGCTGCTGCTGTTGATGTGGCTGGCGGGTCTGACGGTTCTTTATCCGCGCTTTGGCGAGATTCACGGCATGGGCCATCTGCCCTTTACGGCTGTCATGTCGGGGGTGGCGCTGGCTTGGCTGTGGCCGTCGATGGCCAACTGGCGCGCTTGGGATGCGCCGCGCGTTATGCTGGTTGGGCTGGGATTTGGCCTTGGTGTGGGCTGGCTGTGGACGGGCGCGGTCAGCTATATTCCGACGTCAATGGGGGCGAATGCGATATTGGCTTATGATGAATTTGAGGGGCTTGTGGATGAATGGCGGCCGCATATTGCGCCGGGTGATACCCTGTTCGTTCTGCCTGAAACCGACAGCACGCCGCAGCTTCATCCCTTGACTGGAATGATGCCGCCGGGGACTTGGGTCAAGGGCTGGCGCTGGTATTTTCGCCCGGATTTCGTTTTGTCGACGCTCACGGAAGAATGGGACTCGGATCCGCCGGATTGGATTGTCGTTTTCCCCGATCATATTCCCGCCGCGCAGCCTGGCGTTCAGGTTTTGCTTGATATTGTGGAAGGTCGGTATCGGCTGGTCTTTACGCGGGCGGACATTTTTGATCATGGGCGGGCCGAGGTTTATCGGCTGGAGACATAATTGTTTGAAAGTGTTGACAGGCAAGCGGCATACAGTGTAAAATTGGGATATAGATTTTACAACGCGTTTTTCGCTTTCGTTGGAGTCGGCTGTAAGGATGGGATGATATGAAACACAAAATAGGCATCAGTCGGTCGCATTCGCTTCCCATACCAACTTTTTGGACGGGCATAGCCAGGTTAATCGATGTCGGCGGCGCAATAAACAGGGATCTGATACGGCGCCTTGAAGAGCAATCCGATGCTGATGCTATACGTTCAGATTGGGAGGCTGTGGGCGAGAACATGCAATGGGCAATGCGCCAGTACGGAAAAGAGATGAATGAGAAATCGTTCGTGAGCCGTGAAAACGCTTCGGAAGATCAATTGCCTGACGACAACTCCATTTCAATCATCACCAGCCGCGATAAACCACAAGCGAAACCCGATAAATTGGAAAAACCATCTTCGCCGCCCAAACTGCCTGACAGCTAAGTCAACAATCACAATCCTTTGATTGATCTTCCTTTTTTGAAAGCGAGCATGAGACCATGATTAGGCTTTCGCTTCATGGGAAGATGATGTACGAGATGCTGAATCAGACTGTGCTGCTGCTGGTGCTGTATGCGGTCGGATTTTTGCTGGCGGCGCTGTTTGAGCATCCGGCGCATCCTCTGCCGCCGCTGGCTGAATCGCCCATCCGCGCCTTTGCCGCCGCGCTTTTGAAGCTGACGATTCTGACTGGTTTTGTCACGGCCGGCATCGCCATGCAGTCAAGTCGGCCGCCGTCAAAACCGCTGATGACGCTGCGGCGGGCCTGGACGGGGCTGATTGTTGTCACCGCGACGTTGAGTCCCTTTGAGGTTAGTTGGCTTCTGGATGGCGCGATGATCGTCCTTTTGCTGGCCTGGCTGGGCTTGAGCTTGACTGGGCGGCCGTCGGCTTTTCTGCGGGTGTGGCAGGTTGGCATTCTGCTAACAGCTTTGAGTCTGGTGGCCGAACATTTGGCTGGGCGCGAGTGGGCGGCGGTCATCGGTCGATTTCAGTTTCATGCCGCGTATGGACTTTGCGGGGTCAGTATTTTTTTCTGGCTGATGACGCGCTGGAGCCAAACATCCGACGACTGGGCGCGCGATGGGGTGCGGATTGCGGCGATTCTGCTGGTCGCGGCTGGGATTCTTATCAGCCTGGCGCCGGCTGGTCTGTCGGCTATTGTCGTTGGCATCGCCACTTTGCTGATTCCGCTTTGTCATCTTATTTTGGCTGGACACAGTTACCGCGTTTTGCGCGAGCGCGGCGCCGATGCTTCGCTTTCGCCTCATTGGATGGCTTTGGCCGCGCTTTACTGGCTGATTGGCGGCGGCTTTCTCGGCACATTTGGCATTTATCTGCGGCCGGATGGCTATTTGGCTGATGCACAGCAGGGGTTAATGGGCTGGGTGATGCTGGCGATTGCGCTGGGATTTGTGAATGGCTGCGCGGCTGAACTGCGCGGTGACAATCGGCGGGTGACTGGCTATGCGCCTTTTTGGCTGATTGCATTTGGCGTTGGGCTGGCGACTGTCGGGCAGATTTGCCGCGGCGCAGTTGAGCTTTATCTGCGCGAGGTCTTCGCTTTGGATGCGTCATCTATCGCTGGTCTGCTGCTGCCGCTGACGGTGATTTGGCTGATTGGCCTGTTGGCCGCGGCGCTGGGCATCCTCATTTATGCGCTTGGCTTTTGGGCGCGGCGTCCGCAGATTTTGGCTGTCGATTCGGATTCTAACCCTTGAGCCGCTGACGGATCCAGTCCAGCTGGGGATAACCTAAGGCTTTCCATTGACGCAGGGCTGTTTCGACGTCATAGGGGACTGCGCGCCAATCAATTTCAAGCTGTCCATCGCGCCATTCCAGGCAAACCCATTCAGCCAGGCCGGGTTTGGAAAATGACAGGCCGACGCTGCCAGGATTGACGACCTGCCATGAACCCAGTTGCCGCTGCATGGCTAGATGGGTATGGCCGCACAAGGCCAGCCGTCCGACGCGGTCGAGCAGGGCATCATGCGCCTCTTCGTCGGGGCTGTCGGGGCGCAGGGCCATCGATTCGTCATCGCCGGGAACGGCATGAAAGCCGATTACATGACCATAACCTGCGACTTGCTGGCGCAATTCCCCTCCGAGTATCGCTTTCAGCAGCGCGAAGTCGTCCCATGTCAAGCGGCTCATATTCCATTCATAAATGGCGCTCATGCTGATGATGTTGCTGCGATAGGCGTCGAAATCAGCGGATTCTGCGGGCGGCGAGAATGGAAAACGTTCGCCGGTCACCAGATAGCGGTCGGTGTTGCCGCCGATGATTTTGACTTTTTCTTCGCCATAGCTTTGGCGCAGTTCGGCCAGTTTTTGGATGCAGGCCTGGGGCTGGCCGCCGAGCGCGGCGATATCGCCCAGGCACCAGATTTGGTCATATTCGCCTTGCCGACGCATATCGGCCAGCATGGCTTCAAAGGCCGGCAAATTGCCATGAATATCGGCAAAGACCGCGAAACGCATGGGAAGATCGTCCTGTGGAACTGATATACAGTCTAAGTGTAGCATGGATGCGCGGCGATGGCAGGGGAGAAACTCGCCGCCAGCCACTTCAGCAAAGTTCAGTCTGCTTTCGTCAGGATCATCTGGCTTTGGAGACTCGAATGTTTTGCTGCTAATGTCCGCCTGGCGGCTGACGGCGCAGTTTTTCGCATACGGTTTCAATAAACCGTTTGGGGTCGTGCCAATAGCAGCCGATGCAAGTCCCATTATACATTTCATCGCCGGCGTACTGCGCGATGGGAAAGCCAAGCCGTTTGGCATCATAGCGCTGGTTGGTCTCGCGGCATTTTTTGCAGTGCGCCCGCTTGGCATTGTTCGCTGGTTTGGAAAGCGCCTGAAAATCATCGGCGGTCACTCGGCTGGAGTCGTTCAATCTGGGGTCATCCAGGCGGCCGTCTTTGTGGTCGATTTCAATTTTGCCGATGTCCAGCACCGCGCATCGCTTGCCTTTGAACTGCTTTCTTATCGATGCTGGTATCGGCTTTTTGATCTCGACTTTTTTGTATCCCTGCAATTCGACTGCTGATATGGCGTTGCGCTTCTTATGTATCCGTATGTTGTATCGGCCGGCCAGGGCGCCGTCTTGGCGAACCCAGGAGCCGCCGTTTCCAAAACGCAGGCCTTCGTAGCGGCCGATAAATTCTTTGACGGATACGACGCGGCTGAATCCCTCGCGGTTGGGCTGCGCCAATTCCAGGAACAGGGCGGCCTTGCTTCCTTTTCTTGGACTCCAGTTTGGCGGGCGGCTCATCGCAGACGTTCCAAAACGCGGTCGATATAGACTTGGTTAATATCACAGCCGGCGAACCTTCGTCCAAGCTGCCGCGCGGCGGCCGCGGTTGTTCCACCGCCTAGAAACGGGTCGATGACCAAATCGCCGCGGTGACTGTGAACCCGCATCAATTCAGCGAAGAGTTTGTCGGGCTTTTGCGTCGGGTGTATGCGGCTGCCGTTGTGTCTGGGTATGGGATGGCGATAGACGCCGTTATGATATTTCGCATTGAAGGTTGGTTTGCCGCCCTTGACGCCGGCGACGGCGATTTCGCGGCTGTTTGATAAGTACGTTCGCTTGGAATTGAGGGGAACGGGGTTGGTTTTCTGCCAGACAATCAAGCGCATCATGGAAAAGCCGACGGTTTCCAAAGCGGATTTCAGCCGTTCGATCTTCCATAGGTCATAAAACACAATGATGGTGCCGCCTTTGCGGAGGACGCGCCAGCTTTCGGATGCCAGGGCGGATAGGTCAATTTCGCGGTGGTCCCATTCCCCGAAATCCATTGAGACGGCCAAACGCTCGACACTGCGCTTGCCGATTGATTGGAAGCCCGTTGCGCGGCTGATGGCATAAGGCGGGTCGGTGAGGATTAGATCGGCGGAGTCGCTGTCTAACGCGCCTAAGAAGTCCCGATAGTCGGCGCATTCAATTCTGCATTCCCCTTCGTCCGTCAGGTTCAATGCCGACTGCTTCATTGTTATCCAGCCAAATCGCTATGCACATACAGCGATGCGGCTTTGGGAACGTCAACAAAGCCCAGAGGTTTCATGGGGCTTTTGGATAGGATATAATGACCTCGAAAGCCTTCGGGTTTTCGGTATTTTTCGAGGTTTCCTGTGGCAGTTGAGGTTGGTCGCCATGTCTGCCACAGGAAATCCTACATAAAAGCCATGAAATCATTCATCGCCACTTAAAGCATAACCTGATTTTGCTTTTTTTGCAACAGTCTATTTGGGCGGTGTTAAAATCAGTTGGCGAGTCGCTATGGCAAGTAAGAAAGTCGCCGCCAATCACATCTTAGGAATGATTGACCCATTCAGCGAAGTTCAGTTATGCTTTCATCAGAAGCGTCTGGCTTTGGAGACTCGAATGTTTGATTTGTTTTGCTGCTGCCGCTGTCATCAGATGGGGCCTTAGCCGCTTGAGATAACAGCCGCGCAGTACATATTGACTGGGAATTTTCAAGTCAACCGGCAGGCAAGCGACGTTAGGCCCCGATTTCGGGAGCCGCGGCGCTTCAATGCCAGTTGGCTTTTTTATTGACATGCAAGGGGCGCTATGACCGCACTGACTAAAGCCGAAAGCAGGCCATTCGCTTCGACTGATATTGAGGGGCAGATTGGCCATACGGCGCTGCTGGGTTTTCGGCGCGTCACAGGGCATTTGCCGCGGCATATCAGAATTTTCGCCAAGGCCGAATGGCAGAACCCTGGGGGCAGCGTCAAGGACCGCGCCGCCGCGCAGATCATCCGCGCCGCCGAAGCTGATGGACGTTTGTCGCCGGGCAAGATCATTATGGACAGCACAAGTGGCAATACTGGCATCGCTTACGCTATGATCGCCGCGGCCAAGGGCTATGGCGTCAAGCTGTTTTTGCCGTCCAACGTTAGTCCGGAGCGAGTCGCCATTCTGCGCGCGTATGGGGTTGATCTGGCTTTTACTGATCCGCTGGAAGGCTCGGATGGCGCGCTGATGGCCGCCCGCGAACTGGCGGCGAAAGAACCGCAGAATTATTTTTACGCTGATCAGTACAGCAATCCCGCCAACTGGCAGGCGCATTATGATGGCACTGGCCTTGAAATTTGGCAGCAGACCGGCGGGCAGGTTACGCATTTTGTGGCTGGGCTGGGGACAAGCGGCACCTTGATGGGCAGCGGTCGGCGTTTGAGGCAGTGCAATCCGGATGTCAAAATCATCTCGGTTGAGCCTGATTCGCCTTTTCATGGCCTGGAGGGGCTGAAGCATATAAACAGCGCGATTCGGCCGGGCATTTATGACCCTGATTTTGCCGATGTCAAGCTGGGGGTTCGCACTGAAGATGCTTATGCGATGGCGCGGCGGCTGGCGCGTGAAGAGGGGTATTTGGTTGGGATCAGCGCGGCGGCGGCGATGGTCGGCTGTCTGGAGATTGCCGAAGACCTGGCGCGGCAGGGACAAGCGGCCGTTATTGCGACGCTCTTTCCTGACAATGCCTATAAATATCTCCGCGAAGCCTTTTGGGGTGGTTAGTCCCGTTGGTAGGGGATGATTTTGTCCCATTCATCGGCCGTCGAGCGGGCGACGAAAGCGACTACTGGCTCGGTGTCGCTGATGTTGAAGACTTCGTGCGGAACGCCGGGTTCGATGAAGATGAAATCGCCGGCCTGGTTGTCGACTGACTGTTTGCAGCCGTCGCCATATTCATGTCGCACTTGGCCTTCAAGGATGTACAGCATGACCTCAAAATCGACGTGGATATGGGCATAAGCGACGCCGCCGGGCGGGATGGTGGCGATATTGATGGACAGGGCTTTGGCATTGACGTTTTTGCTGGACAGCCCGGTTTTGTAATGGATGCCGTTCCAGTCGCGCCGTTTTCCGCCGCCGCGCAGGACGCTGATGCCGTCATCGCCTTCGACTAGCTGCTTCAAATCCATTTGTTTGCCCATAGCAAGTCCTCCTGTTTTCTATTTGGCTTGAGTATAGTAACATAAGGATGATACGCAGTCCACAATGAGGGGGCAAGATGAGCGCCAAAATCGGCATTTTGACTGTATCTGACCGCGCGTTTAGGGGCATTTATGAAGACCGCGGCGGGCCGGCGGTTCACGCTTATTTGACGGAAGTTCTGACCAGCCCATGGGAAGCGGTGGTTAGGGTGACGGCGGATGAATTTGAGCAGATTGAAGCGGCTTTGATTGACATGATTGACAAGAAGGGGTGCAGTCTGGTTGTGACGACTGGGGGGACGGGCCCGGCGGCGCGGGATATTACGCCTGATGTGACGGCCGCTGTCTGCGAGAAGATGCTGCCCGGTTTTGGCGAACTGATGCGGGCGGCCTCGCTGGAGGTGGTGCCGACGGCTATTTTGTCGCGTCAGACGGCTGGGGTTCGCGGCCGGGGATTGATTGTGAATCTGCCTGGCAAGCCCAGCGCTATTCGCGACTGCATGGACGCGGTGATGGCGGCGATTCCCTATTGCATTGATTTGATTGAAGGCGCGTATCTGACGACGGATGAGCGCAAAGTTGTCGCTTTTCGGCCGAAGCAGAAGTAGTTTGCCTCATCCGCCGCCAAGAAGTGTGATTCTGGACATTCAATAACGGTCGTTGAACTGTCCTCGTCATAGATTAGGGGGATCACCAGAACAGAGACGCAAATGAGCGGGGCGGACAAGGCCAGGATAATCAGCGCGATGCCGAGCGCGGCTGTTCGCTTTTGCTTAATTTCCGCTGTCATAGGCTGTTCCTATAATAATTATCGGCAAAATCGCAGCAGATGGGATTGGTCGGTTGACAGATGATAAAGTCGCAGTTAATATACAAGTATATCATATTGTGAAATTGAAGAATATGAACGGCAAAAATCGCAGGCTCAATCACTTGCACCTGTTTCCGACGCCAACCTTTTGGACGGGCATTGGCGGCCTGATTGATATATGCGGCGCGTTAAACAGGTACGATACCACACCTTCGCAGGCCAGGTATGATGACGCCGCGGCAGCAAAAGCCGACTGTGAAGCCATGCGCTCCGATTGGGAAGCTGTGGGCGAGAGTATGTGGCAGGCGGTCAATCATCAATCAGCGCGAAAAAAGGCGAACAGATAAAGCTGATTGACGATTGTCTTGTATTCTGTAACCCCACCCTGGCCCTCCCCCAAAACGAGGGAGGGAATATGGGTGAAATTCAGCGTTAGTTGGGCAGCAGCACCAGCGACCCTGGACTGTCAATCGAAACGCAGGTCATGCCGTTTCTCACGATGGCATCCAACGGCACAATCGCCCGCGGCATGGTGCGCGCATCCAAGAAGATGACGCGGCCAGCCTGTGGGAAACAGACCTCGACGCCCTGCTCAACATAGCCATAAACATCCAAGGCCGCCAAGTAACCAGCGTCAATGATCGACTGTACGCCAATCCCGGCGCCGTCAAGCTGGCGGAAATGGACGCCGCTGTCGAGGCCGTAAGTGGCCTCAAACGACATGCCGGTCGCGGTCTGCAAAGCGGTATAAGATGCGCCGTAGGCCGGCCGCGGCGTTGGCGTCAAGGTTGGTCTTGCTTCTTCCTTCTTCTTGCGCTTGGGCTGCGGTGTTAATGAGAGCCAATAGCTGAAGCCGGCCTCTGGACAGGGGCCGGTGCTGTTGTCGATGACGGTGGGGTTTCCACCGCCAGAGGTCCCATAATTGGGGATTGGCGTTTGGCCGTCCAGATCGGTGTTGCCGTCAAAGGTCAGGCAGCCTTCAAACCGTATAGCGCCGCCCTCGCGGGCTTCCAAAACATTGGTTCTCGCTTTGTTTCTGCGGAAGATGCTGTTGGTGATGACTATGGAACTGCCGGTGTTGTTGGCCCTGACAATACTCCCGTTGAGTGTTCGGGTGCGGTGATTGTCGACGAACTCCACATTCTCAAAGGTGCTCTGCCCGCCGCCATGGCTCATTTGCACAACACTGCCGATAAGCTCATTGTTTCTGAAGATGACGTTGCGGGCGTGCAGAATTCCGCGCACGAACATAGAGGTGGTCTGGGGTGTATTCGACGCTTCCATGATGACATTGTTCAGATAGAGGGTGGTGCTGCCAGCGATAAACATTTTGACGCCGACGGGCGGCCCGATGATGCGGTATCCGTTGCCGTTGATGGTGAAGGTCTGGCCTTCGAAACGCAGAAAGTTGCTGGCGCCGCCTGGGGTTCCCCAGCTGTTTAAGGTGCAGTCGGAGGTCAGATTAAAGGTGGTTACCGTGGCGTCTGCGTCGAACGACGCGTAAGTCTCTGGCAGGCCGCAGGGGCCCATTACTGTGGGATTGGTCTGGATCGGCGGCACAGTAGGCACTGGTGTTTGCGCTTGGCTTGTGATTGGAACGGCGAGGAAGGCGATCAATAAGAAGCAGAGCAGAACGCTCCTAATCAGAAAATGCGGGGGGGGGGGGGGGGGGGGTATTTCTTTGATGTTTCGTATTCATTTTTCTACGCCCCTTACTAAAGATTTTAATCGATAAAGCAAGTGTATCTGATGCCGCGGCCTTTGTCAAGCGGAAAATGGCTGAATTGCGCGCATCCATAAAATTCGCCACATCTCTTTTTACCACAGAGGTCACAGAGGACAGAGAGGAAAGCGATTATAGAGGGGGCATTCACTCGACAAAATCCGCCATTTTCCGCCATAATCCGCCACATACTTACGACAAAGGCCGCCATAAAACTTTTTATTTATCACAGAGGACAGGAAAGCGATCAGGAAGTGCGCGTATCCATAAAATTCGCCACATTCTTTTTTTCATACGCGGCTTCACGCGGTCATTTAGCCGTTTTGATGACGTTTCCAGCCTTCATCGGCCAGAATTTCGCCTATAGCTGTCATCGCCTGCACAATTTCGTCGTCGGTGTTATAGAAATGCGGCGCCATTCGAATGCCGGCATTGGGGCGATAGTCGATTTTGATGCCGCGCGCCAGCATCTCGCAGGAGACTTCATAGGCCTGGGGCGGGTTGACGGTTACGGTGCCAGCGCGCGTGGCCGGGTCGCGGGGGGATGCGACTTCATAGCCGGCGGCGTCAGCTAGATCGATAATCAGGCTGGTCTGGCGGATCGATTTTTGGCGGATGGCGGCGACGCCGATTTCCGCGATGATATCGACGCCGGGCTGAATGGCATGGAGCGAGGCGATGCCTGGGGTGCCGTTCATCAGGCGGAAGGCATCGGTACGCAATTCCAGGTTTTCGACGTCAAAGGCAAAGGGGGCCTGATGGGCAAACCAGCCGGTGACTTTTGGCTCCAGCGAGGGCAGCAGGTCGGGGCGCACATACATAAACACGCCGCCCGGCCCGCCGCAGAGCCATTTGAGGACGCCGCCGATGTAATAGTCGACGTTCAGGGCGCGCACATCGACTGGGATTACGCCGACGCTGTGATAGCCGTTGAAGACCACCTGCGCGCCGACTCGATGGGCTTTGTCGACGATGGCTTTGGCCGGCATGATGTAGGCGCTGCGGAACAGGACATGGGAGACGCTCACCAGGCGCGTTTTATCGTCAATGGCATCCAGCAGTTCATCGGGGTCAATCGCGATGCCGTCTGGTGATTTGACGCAGTGGACGCGCATATTATCGGGCAGCCAGCGGCGCAGAACATAGATGTCGCTGGGGAAGTCCATATCGGTAATGACGACTTTATCCCGCTTTTTGTCACTGAAGTCGATGCCGCCAAAGAGGATGCTATTGGCGATGCTGGCGTTTTGATGCACCAGAACTGTACCTGGCGCGGCGCCCATCAAAGGAGCGATTTTGCCGCCGACGGTCTGCGGCAGTTCAAACCAGCCCATGCTCCAGGCTGATACGCCGTGTTCGCCCCAGGTGTCGGCGTAAAACTTGAGGCTGTCGCGGACTTTGCGCGGCATGGCGCCGAGGGAATTGCTAATCAGATAATTGCAGCGTTCCAAAATTGGGAATTCGCCGCGCCATTGCAGTAATTTGTCGCTGGGCATGGATACGCTTTCTTTTTTATGGCCGGCTGGCGTTTCTGATTTTGCTGAACATATCGCGGAAGATGGGGTCGCGGCGGACAAAGCTGGCTACACGCGCCAGATGACGCGAGGGGTCGACGCTCCAGGTGATTTGGTCGGTCAATATGGGGCTGTGCGTCAGATGGCTTGGCGCCCAGTCGGGATTGATCAGCCAGGCGATGGTCGAGATGTCCCAGATGACGCTTGATGCGGCGAAGGAATCGGGGCGATAGTCTTTGAAGATGGCGCAGAGATAATCACCGAGCGGGCTGATGCCGCCGAGACAGGCCTGGAGTTCGGGCAGGGTGGTCAGCAGGTGCGATGTGACGCCCATGCAGGGGACCAGCACGAGGGGAACGCCGCTGTCCAATATGACCTGGGCGGCCGGCACGTCCTGTTTGAGATTGAATTCTTTGGCGTCGGGCCAGTTCAGATGATGGCCGCCCAGCCAGACGACGACGATTTTTTCGATGATTGAGGGCGCCAGCAGCAGGGCCGAGGCGACGTTGGTGACTGCGCCAATGGCCACTACGTATAGAGGGTCGTCATCGGGGCTGGCCAAGGCTTTGTCGATGAGATCGCGGACGGCTTGGTTGTCCTGTGGCTGGCGCGCGGCGGAAAGATAGGCGGTGGAGCCGCGAAAGGCAAAGTCGGCCGCTGGCCGGCCAAGAAAGTCGAGCAGGCGCAAAATTTCCTGATAGCTCAATTCCATGCCGTCGGCGGGGCTTCGCGAACGGCTGTTGTGGAATGGCGCGGCATAGATCGCTTCGACCGACAGATGTTCTGGCGAAAGGAGGGCGTAGGTCAAGGCGAACTGGTCATCGATTTCGTTATAGGTGTCGGTGTCCAGCACCATTCGCAGGCGGCGGCCGGGGTGTCGCAGGCGGTCGATGCGCGTCTGTTCGCTCAATGTGGGAAATTCGACTGTCATTTGCGCGGCTTTCCTGTTGCGCGGACAGGCGAGCAGAATTGAATACCCGCCTGTCCTTATGCTGCTGAAGATTTGATTAGGGCGTTGTGCCTGGCATGATGTAGGATGTGCCGTGCGTCTGATAGGTTTCGGGGTAGATGACGGCGGCATCCAGCGAGCTTTGGCCTGGATCGTAGTATTGCATCACGGTCACAATCGGGTCGGGCCATTGGTGCCACATATAGGCCGGCGTGCCTTCGGGCAGTTCGGGGTTGTGGCTGCCATAGTCGAAGTAGTAGCGTCCCTGCGAGAATTCGACGTCGCTGGCTTCGAGGGCGGTGACGATGGCGTCGGGGTCGGTGTAGGTGTTGGCGCGTCCCATGGCGTCGGCCATCAGGCGAACGCTGTCGTAGGGTTCCATGGCAAAGCTGGGCGCGACGTCGCCAAAGGCTTCTTCGTGCTTGGCGTTGAGGGCGGCGCCGATGTCATTGAAGAGCGAGGGGATGATGCCCACGCGTTCAAAGGCGCAGTAGTTGCCGTCGGGGGTATTGGCCCAGAACTGCTCTGACTGCAAGGCGAGGTAGCCGGCCATGCAGATGGTGTCTTCGGTCGGCGCGATGCCGAGTTCGGCCATCTGCTGATTGAGGTTGAGCGAGGTTTCGCCGGTGACGATGAGTCGGATGGCGTCGGGCATTTGCGGCCGCGCCAGGATACGGCTCAAGATGGGGACAAAGTCTTCGGTGCCCAGTTCGACGTCGTACTGTTCGATGTTTATGCCTTCCGCTTCCAGTCGTCCGCGCATGTCGGCGGCCGCTGGCTGGCCGTAGTCGGTGTTTTCGACGATGAGGATGACATCTTCGACGCCGAGTGAGATGAGCCAGTTGGAGGCGGCTGAATTCACCATTGAGGTTGATGGGGAGATGCGGAAGATATAATCAACGCCGTCTTCGATGCGGGGCGGCGCGCCTTCAAAGTCTCGAATGCCGTTGGCGGTGATGTTGTCGTTCCAGGGGCCGGCGACGATGGTTGGGATGTGATGCTCTTGCAGGATGCCCATTGTCGCTAGGCCGACCGCGCTGTGGTACATGCCGACGACGCCATGCACGCCGTTTTCCAGGATCAGCCGTTCGACAGCGGCCTGGGCGCGTTCGGATGTCCCTTCGGAATCGCCGGTGATGACCTCGATTCGGTGATTGACGCCGTTAATGTCGACGCCGCATTCGGCATTGATGTCGTCCGCCGCTTGGCCGAATGCCCAGTCGATGACGATGCCGGCCGCGGTTGAGCCCGGGGGTGACAGCGGCGCCAGGCCGCCCAGCAGAATCGTCTCGTCGGCAAATTCACAGTGGCCGTCGGCCTGGATAACGCCTGCCGATACAAGCGCCATCAGTGCAGAAACAAAAGCGATGAAGACCAGCGATTTCTTTCTCATGTCGTCCCTTTCTAAAAACCTGCTTACGGTAAACAGCTGCTTGCCTTGCGTCCTGACAAGCATTCGCGCTTTTATTATACTATATGATGAGGATTTGTCAAAATAGGGGAAAACCTGTGCCGCGTTTATTTGTCGCCATTGATTTTCCTGACAGCATCAAGGCGCAGATTTTGCGATTGCGTCAGGATGATTTGCCGCCTGGGCGCTGGACGGGGCCGGAGGCTTTGCATTTGACGCTGCATTTTATCGGCGGCGTTCCTGAAGCGGTGGCCGGGGCTTATGAGGAGGTTCTGCGCCAAGTCGATGCGCCTGGTTTCGCGTTGCAGATCGCTGGCGTTGGGCAGTTTCCGATAGAAGCGCGGCCGCGGCTCATCTGGGCTGGGGTGGAGAATACGCCGGCCTTGCGCGCTTTGCATGAAGCGGTCGGGCGGGCCTTGGAGCGGGAGGGTTTCGCGCGCGAGAAGCGGCGTTATCATCCGCATATTACCCTGATGCGCTTTCGCAAACCTCTGCGGCGCGGCTTGGCCAGCCGGTGGATCAGGCGTCATCTTGATTTTTACACCGATGTTCTGCCCGTGACGCAGTTCGCGCTGTATGAGAGCGAATTGAGGGCGGAGGGGCCGATTTACACCAAGCGGCGGGTTTATGACTTGCGTTCGGCGGCTGAATCATAGATTTTGTGTCGGTCAAGCTGTGTTTTCGGGGAGGGCCGGCAAGCGATGAACCCGCAGCATCAGTCCGGCGATGATGATGACCGCGCCCATCGTCACAAAGGCCAGGGGCAGCGATCTTTGCGCCAGCGCGGCATAGATCGGCGCGGCGACCGCCAGGAAGAGGCTGGCGAACATATTGATGAGTGACAGGACGGTCGCGCGGTTTTTGCTTTCGATGAGCGCGTTTTGATAAGCAGAGAACAGAGGAGTTTTCATGTCGCTGGCGCCGTACATCAGGAAGACAATCAAGACGGTCAAGGTCGGGCCGGCCGCCCAGGCCAATATCCAGTAGAGGATGCCTGGCAGCAGGATGAGCAGGGCGATGGTGGTCTGCTGTCCCAGTCGGGCTTCGATTTTGTAGGCGTAATGCTGGGTTAGGGCGGCCATTAGACTGCCGAGCGACAGTGACAGCGCGATCATCGGCGGGGACGCGCCATTTTCTATCAGGTAGGGCGGCGCCAGTGTGGTCACCATGGTGGCGGTAAAGGGCGAGGTGAAGATGACAATCGCTGCCAGTCGGCGCAGTCGATGATGGTGGCGCAGCAGTGAGAGGCCTTGGCGAAAGAGCGCGGCGCTGCTGTCTTTTTTCTCGGATGAATCGGCTGTCGGCTCATGCAGGGTCATGCTGACGCACAGGCCGATGAACAAGGCGGCGACGGTCAAGGCGATGGCGGGGATGAATTTTTCGGGGGCGGCGTCGGCAATGATGAATCCGCCCACAATCGGCGCGATGACAAAGGCGATCTGTCCTATGCTTCCGACGCGTCCCATCGCCCGTTTCATCGCATCTTCGCGGCCGTTTCGCGGCAGGCTGTCATAGACCAGCGCTTCGACCGCGCCTGAAGAGAAGGCAAAGCCAGTTCCAGTCAGGACAGCGATAAGAATATACCATTCAAAGCTGCGGGCGAAGATGAAGATGAATTCGGCTGACATCAGCAAAAAGGTAGAGAAGAAGATCGACCATTTGCGTCCGACGCGGTCGGCCAGGATGCCAGTCGGCACTTCCATCAGAAATATGGAGCCGATGACCAGGGATTCGATCAGGCTAATTTGTATCAGCGCGAGTCCCCGCGCCAGCAGAAGCAGGGCATAGGCATGAATATAGAGATGGAAACGCTGGCAAAAGCGGATGATGATCACTTTATGGATATTGCCGAGATACACAGCGGGCCTCTGGTGAACGCGGGAAGGGTTTTGGGAAAATGGGATATTCGCGTTATTATTCATACATCTTAATGGCCTATACAGAAAGAGTGGATTATGCGTGAAAACCGCGTGCGTACGCTGTGGGCAGAGGGCCGGCCGGCGCTTAATGGCTGGCTGCATATTCCGAGCGCTTGGTCGGCTGAAGTCATGGCGCATCAGGGCTGGGACAGTCTGGTTGTTGATATGCAGCATGGCATGATGAGCATTGAGACGGCGATTGAAATGATGCAGGCGATTTCGACTACGGACACGACGCCGCTGGCGCGGGTTAGCTGGAATGCGCCGGGGGAGATTATGCGGCTGCTGGATGGCGGCGCGTATGGCATTGTCTGTCCGATGATTGAGAGCCGCGCGGAGTGTCAGGCTTTTGTTGGCGCCTGCCGTTATCCGCCGCTGGGCTATCGCAGTTTGGGGCCGACGCGGGCGCGAATTTATGGCGGCGCTGATTACGCTGATCATGCCAACGACACCATCCTCACCTTGGCGATGATTGAAACCCAGGCCGGCTTTGACAATCGCGACGAGATTATGAGCGTGGAGGGGCTGGACGGCGTGTTCGTGGGGATTGGCGATTTGCGCTTGAGCATGACTGGCCGGGCTGGATTCGATTCATCTGATACGGTTATCAGCGACGCATTGGACGCGATTCTCGAATCGGCGCGGCGGCATGGGATTAAGGCTGGGCTGTTCGCGGCTGACACTGGCCATGCGCTTGAGATGCTGGGGCGCGGCTATGAGTTTGTCACGGTGATGACGGACACGACTATTCTTAGCGGCGCGGCGGCGGATATTGTTCGGACTGTGCGCGGGGGATTGGATTGAGGCGCGGAAACGATGCCGACTGAAGCCCGTATGCGAAAGCTGACGCGCGTCGCCCGCCGTCGACAGGCTGGTTTGACTCTGCTGCTTGAAGATGTTTCTGACCCGCACAATCTGGGTGCTGTCACGCGCAGCTGTGATGCTTTTGGGGTGCAGGAGCTTCATGTCATCTTCGGGACTCATGCTGAATTTGACCCCAAGGAGGTCGGCAAGAACAGTTCGGCGGCGACCAACAAGTGGCTTCATTATCGCATTCACCGCGATACCGAAAGCGCGGTTCGGACACTTCAAAATGAGGGCTGGCTGGTGATGGCCGCGGTGATCGATGATGCCGCGGATTCCATTTTTGAGGCTGATTTGAGTCAGCCGCGGGTTGCGCTCCTGTTCGGCAATGAAAAGACTGGCCTGTCGGCCAAGGCGATTGCGCTGGCTGATCGGCGGGTGACGATTCCGATGCGGGGGATTGCCCAGAGCATGAATATATCCGTGGCGGCGGCTCTGTTTCTCTATGAAGTGACGCGTCAGCGCCGTGTCAGGGGGCTTGCGGATTATCAGATGGACGAAACGCAAATTCAGCGGACGGTCGATTATTTTCTGGCCCAGTCTTGACTTAGGCTTGGTCGAAGATGCCGACAATCGGGCGGTGGTCGCTTAGGTCATCAAAGGGCAGGCGGCTTTGGATGTGGCAGGAGACGGCGGCGAACTGTCCATGCGGGTCATGCAGGAGGATGTGGTCAATTCGAATCCGATGTTTTTGATGTGTCCAGGTTTCGTTTTGCGGCCGCAGCAGTTGAAAAGGGCCTTGCAGGAGCGTCATTTCGGGCGAGTCGGGCGTGGCGTTGAAGTCGCCGGCCAGCAGGATGGCGCGTTCGGGCTGGCCTTGGGCTTGGTCGGCCTGTTTGAGTTCGTCAACCACGTGCAAAATTTCGCGTATTTGGGCTTGGCGCGTCTGCGAGGCCTGCTGCGATCTGGCGTGCGCTGGGTCATGGCGGTCTTCGCCGGTCAGGGCGCCGAGGTGGGTATTGAGAAAATAGAAGGGGATACCGCGGTCATTCAGCGAGGCGGCGATCAGATTGCGCGGCTGGGTGTCGCGGTCGCCGCTGCTGTAGAGCGTGGCGCGGCTGATTGTCGCCTGGCGCGTCCAAGCACTGGCGGCGCGTGTGCAGCTGCCTTGCGGCCAGTTTTCGCGCGGCAGGTTGGCAATGATGGCGTTGCCTTCGGCCGCTTGGGTCATGCCCTGCCAGTCCGCGCGATTCCACTGCTTGGGATGGGGATGATGGCGCATGGTGATTTCAGCGGCGAATCCGTCGACGTATCCGTCGCCCAGCCCGCGCGCGATGCCTTGTCCGACGTCTTTTTGGACTCCGTTCACTACCGCTTGGCCGGTTTCTTGGAGCGCGATGAGGGTCGGCTGGTCGGGGTCGATGATTTGGCGCAGGGCCTGGACGACATCGGCCGCCAGTTTGTTATGATTGTGGGGAGGTCGACGCATTTTGCGGGCGCCGCCGATATTGAAACTCACGACCTGAAGCATAGATGCACCTCAAACTGTCGGCGCATTATAACCCAAGCCTGTCTTGATTTTGCACCCTGCCTGTGATGTGATGGGCGGGCGAATCCGAAGAGCGAAGAGCCTGATGTCGATTGCCGTCATCTCATCTTTATACCACAGCGAGCGTCATCTGCCGACCTTTGTCGATGCCGTCTTTGAGTTTGCCAAAACGATCAGCCAAAACGGTATCGACGTTCATTATTTGCCGATTGTCAACGATGCCAGCGGCGGCGAACGAGAGCAGATCGAGAAGCTGGCCGGCGACATCAACAGCAATCGCTTCGGGAGGATGAGTCCCGTTTATGTCGAGCGCGAAAGTCTGTATGCGTCTTGGAACCGCGGCATTGCGCTGGCGGGGACGTCTTTTTTCAGTTTTTGGAATGCCGATGACATTCGTTCGGTCGATGGATTTATTGAAGGCTGCCGCGCTTTGCAGGCCGGCGCCACGCTGGTTGATTTTGCTTTCAGCGCGCTGTCCATTGGCAAACGTTGGGGTTTTTTCCCCCGTCAGCGGCGCATCAGCAGGCCGGCGCTCTTCCGACCTGACGCGTTCACCCGCGCCAGCGGCCTTGGCCCTTTCTTTATGGCGAGCCAAAAATTGTATGAGCAGGCGGGCGCGTTTGATGAGAATTTTCGCATCGCTGGTGATACGGAATGGGCTGGACGGGCGATGGCGCATGTTCGGTTTTATGAGGCGCGGCGCAGCGGCGGTCAATTCCTGATCCATGGCGGCAACTTGAGCAATATCGGCAGTGACCGCGAGGATATCGAGGTCAATATCATTTTTATGCGGCGCGGTGACTGGCATCAGCTGCGGCCGGCGAATCCGTCGGCGCAACGCCGGGCCTGGGAGGAATGGGGCGACCAGGGGAACATTGTCCTGCCCGATGAGGCGGCGGATTTTCTGTGGGGCGCGGCGGCCGAAAAGCGGTGGCGTCAGTATCAAAGCGAGCGCGGCCAGCCGGCTCTGATGCGGCGTCTGCGTCTGGGCTTGGCGGCGCGCGGGCTGGTGAACAGCGTTGAATGGTCGGTCAGGGGGGGATTGTGACGATGTGGAGACGTCCGCTGGCGCTGGCCTTCATCATCCTGCTGGCGCTGGTCTTCTTTCATCAGATGATGCTGACTGACAGGATCTTGGCGCGCGGCGATGCTTATCATTATTTTTATCCGTATTGGGATTTGCGGAACGCGGCTTTCCGCGCGGGCGAGCTTCCTTTGTGGACAAACGACATTTTCATGGGCGCGCCTTTGCTGGCCAACCCGCAGCTGGGGACGTACTATCCGCCAAACTGGATAACGGCGCCTTTCCGCGCGCCGACCGCTATCAAAATCAGCCTTCTGTTTCATGCTGTTTTGGCTGGCGCGGGGATGCTGTTTTTGTATCGCCAAGTGATGAGCCGCCGGTGGCTTCCAGGGCTGGTCGCGGCGGCGGTCTTCACCTTTGGCGGCTATTTGAGCGCGCATGTCGAGCAGATCAATCAGTTTCAAGGGCTGGCGTGGATGCCGATTTTGTTCGCGCTTTATCACCGCGTTTTGACTGGGGAGCGTCCGCGGCGGGATGGCCTGCTGCTGGCGATGGCTTGGGCCCTGCAAATTTTTAGCGGGCATACGCAAACGGTGTTCGCGGCTGGCTTGGGGATGGTCTGCTATGGGCTGGCCGGGGCTGGATCGCAAAGTATCGGCCGGCGGCTGATGACTGTGGTCGTCTGCGCTGTGATGGCTTGTCTGCTGGCGATGCCCCAAATTCTGCCCAGTCTGGAACTGGTGGGGCTGTCCAATCGCAGCGGCGGCTTCAATGTTCAGCAGGTGACGGCTTTTTCTCTGCCGCCCAATGCTGTCGGGCGCGCCCTTCTGCCTAGTTACGACGGTCAGCTTTTCGGTGAATATGTCGCTTATCTGGGCATTTTGGGGCTGGGGCTGGCTTTATGGGGCATGGCGGCCGACCCGGCGCTTTCACGGTGTGACAAGCGGATTTGGATCATCTTGGCTGTGGTCGGGCTGGTTTTGGCCTTCGGACGTTACAACCCGATTTATCGCATTTTGGCGGAACTGCCTGGCTTTAATCTGTTCCGTGTGCCGGCGCGCTGGCTTTCGCTGTTCAGCCTGGCGATGTCGCTGCTGGCCGGCCTGGGCGCGCAGACGCTTTATGCACCTGGAAGACGGCGGCCGCGCTTGGCCCTGCTGATTGCCATGTTCATCGGCGGCCTTATTCTGCTGACGCGCTTTGTGATAATGCCTGACCCGCGCGAGATTTTTGGCGGCCCGCAGATCAAGGATTCATCGCTGCTGCTGTGGCTGCTGACGGCGCTGATTTTGCTGGGGCTGCTGCGATTTCGTCATCGCTGGATACCGCTCCTCACGGCCGCGCTGGTGATTTTGGAGCTTTTTTTGGCTTCGCTGTTTCTGCCCTACAACGATTTGAGTCCGCCTGAAGTGTATCTGGGGCAGCGTTTCACCATCAGCCAACTGCTGGCTTATCAAGCGGAAGAGCTTGTCCCTGAACGGACGCTGGCTGTCAGTGAGATGTTCTTTGATCCTAGCGATATTGCCGCGCTGCGCGAACGTTATCGGCGGCTGGGCATGGACGAGGCTTCGCAATTCCATGCTTTGGACGCGGTGAAAAAGCAGGATATGCTCCGTCCCAATCTGTCGCTGACTTGGGGCATCCCCAGCATTGACGGCTTTGGCGGCGGGATTTTGCCGACGGCGCATTATTCGCAGTTTAGTTCGCTGCTGCTGGGGGATTTGCGGACGGAAGACGGGCGGCTGGGCGAAGGTCTGATTCGGCCTGACTGCTGGGGCGCCTGCATCCCTGATCTGCGAGCTTTGCGGCTGACTGACACGCGCTACATTCTCACTGATAAGGTGTATGACATCTGGCATGAGGATATTCTTTATGACACGGCTATGGCCAAGCAGTGGCGGCGGGTGAGGCGGCTGGAGGGACTGGACGGCTATGATGAAGTTCGCATTCTGCACACCGCCGCGCTTGACAGCGACATCGCTGCGCTTTCGATTCGGGATGATCTGCATGTCACCATCACTGATTGGGCGGGGCTGGATTCTATTCTGGCGACTGACCACAGCATCTTGGCCGTGACGGCGGTCAACAGCGCGCGCGAGCAGGATTTTTTGGAGATTCAGCCGCCGCCGATGACGCGCGCGGTATCGAGTGGCATCAAAATTTATCGTCTGTCGTCTGAAGGGGCGCGGGCGCATTTGACGGCGAGAGCGCGGATTTTGCCTGATGACTGGCAGGGCGGCGAAGAGGCTTTGTCGGTTATGGCTGATGGCGAGGCTGATGTGATTCATGGGGATGTGGACTATGTTGAGGGGGACGCGGGCGGTCGGGTTGAATTTGTCGAATACAGCGATACGCGGATCGCGCTGCGCGTGCAGTCGCCGGCCGAGTCTTATCTTATTTTCAAGGACGCCTATTATCCGGGCTGGCAGGCGACCGTCAATGGCGCGCCGACGCCGATTTTTCGGGCGAATGTCATGTTCCGCGCGGTCTTGGCGCCGGCCGGCGCGAGTAACGTGGTGTTCAGCTTTGAACCGCGTCTGTGGCAGATTTCGCTGTATGGCGGCCTTATTCTGTGGCTGGCCGCTTTGATTGGCCTGTTGGTCTTGCGGCGGCATTGACCGTTAATGCGCGGCGGCGGCCAACATTTCAGCGCAGCACATCTGCATCAAATTCTCGACGGGCGCGGCTGATTCCAATTCGCGGCAAAGGGTGTAGATTCGCTCTATTTGGTCTTCCGTCAGGATTGGCTGGGTCAGCACGCGGAATTTTTGGCGCAGTTCCGATTCGGTCATGCGAAACTCTGGCTCGCCCTTCATGTTCGGCAGAAAGGCTTGGCGCACCTCGCCATTATCCAGCGCGATATGCAGGCGGCAGCCATTCCACTGCGGATAGCGGCTTTCGATTTCGGGGTCGATTTTGACGTCCATCAACTGGCGCAGGCGGCGCGTTTGCGGGTCATCCCAAGCGGCGAAGTCCTGTGGCCACGCGCTGCCCTGTGTCAAGGCGACCGCTGTCGATACCCGTATGCTCAAGCCGGCGACTTCGCGCGAGGGCGGGTTGGGGTCGACGCGGAAAATCGGGCGGGTGGCATAGCCGTAGGTTTCCAGACGAATCGCTTCAATGGCGGAGACGTCCAGCGGCCCCTGCTGCAAGATCGCCTGCGCGGCGTCAATCGCTTGGTGGGTATGACGACAGCCGCCGTGTGGCTTAAAGGCTGTGCCGAGAATGGCGAAATGGTCGCCTAAGTCATCGAAAAATCGGGCATCACAGCGGCCATCGCCAAAGGCGCGGAAGAAGCCGTATTCGCCATCCAGGGCGCCGCGCGGGCCATAAAAATCGGAGGCCGCCAGCTGCATGGCAAAGACGCCATTGCGCGCGCCGAAGCCAGCGATGAGGTCTTTGGTGTCGCAGAGTCCGCCTTCGTAGACGTACTGCTCGGTTCCTGAAGACAAATCGGCGGCTATCGACAGGGCCTGGATGGTTTTTTCTATGTCAAGTCCGGCGCATCGGGAAGCGGCTAGGGCGGCGGCCATGGACCCTACTGTGCCTTTCATATCCAGGCCGCGCGCCCGCTGGGCTGACCGCACCTGTTTGCCGATTCGCACGGCAATATCATAGGCGGCCACAATCGCCGCGATCATTTCGCGTCCTGATGCGCGATGGGCTTCACTCACGGCCAGCACGGCTGGAATCACCTGCGAGGCGATATGGCCGGCGGAGCGATGCGAATCGTCCATGCCGAGAATTTTGATCATGACCCCATTGGCAAAAGCGGCGCCTTCCAGCGAGGCCATCCCTCCCGCGCCTAACAGAGTGGCCTGCGCGCCGGGCATCGTTTCGGCGGCGTAACGCATGGCTTTTCGTCCCAAGGGCCGCTGAAAGCCGCCCAATCCTGTACCGATGGAATCAAAGACGATCATCTTCGCCAATTTGACGGCTTCTTCGGGGATATCTTCATACCTTAGCTGGACTGTGTAGGCTGCGATTTTCTCGATTAGCGCGGTTTGGCTGTTCATTATCCATTTCCTTATCTCTTACTGCAAAAGCTGTCGCAGTGTATTGATCATATCATTGGTATCGTCAGGCGCAAGTTCGGGCGTAACCGGCAGATTGACCAGTTCGGATGCCAGGCGGTCGGTCACTTTTAACTCGCTGGCGCGGGGGAATTTTCCTTTGTAGACGGTGTATTGATAAATCGGCGGCGCGTAGCTGATAACGGCTTCGATGCCGGCCTGCCGAAGCCGCTGATGGACTTCGGCCTGTTGGTCGACGCAAATCATATATGAGCGAAAGGTCGGCGCTGATTCGGGGCGGAAACTTGGGGTTCGGGCTGATGTGTCGGCCAGGCCGGCCTCTAAAGCGGCGGCAATCGCGCGGCGTTTGCGCGTCCATTCTTTTAGATAGGGCAGTTTGACTAAGAGAAGGGCGGCTTCCAGGCCGTCGAGTGGGACGTTGTAACCTTCTTCGATGTAGTTTTGGTATCCCGTCTTGATGTCGGCGCGGATGGGGTCGTGGCCATAGCCAATCAGCAGGCGCAGTTTGTCGTGGATGTCTTCGTCGCTGGTGACCAGCATGGCGCCATTGCTGGCCCCGCCCAGTGGTTTGAAAGCCGAAAAGCTGAACATGGTCACATCAGCGAACGCGCCGACCGGTTTGCCATAGTCGGATGCGCCGGCGGCCAGGGCGGCATCCTCGACGATTTTCAGGCCATAGTGATCGGCAAGGGGCCGTAACGCTTTCACATTGGCGGGATGGCCATGGAGGTCAACTGGCAGAATCGCCCGCGTTTTGGGTGTGATGAGGCTCTCGACTAGGGCTGGGTTGATGGTGTAATCGCTTGCTAGGACATCGCACAGCACGGGGACGGCGCCGCATTGGCTGATGGCGCCAGTGGTTGAAATATCGGAATTGGCGATGGTGATGACTTCGTCGCCGTGGCCAACCCCGACGGCGCGCAGGGCCAGAAACAGGCCGATGGTGCCAGAATGGGCGGCGACGGCAAAGCGCTGTTCGACTTCGGCGGCGAAGGCTTGTTCAAATTCTTCGCGGATGGTGTAGGCATGGTGATACGAATCGAAGAGGATCGATTCAAGGGCGGCCATGATTTCGGCGCGCAGATTTTGGTGTGTTTCTGTGCCGCGCGAACGCGGGATGCGAAAGGGGGATTCTGACATGGGCCTCTCCTAGGCGCGGCCGCGGACGTTGGGGTCGAGAAAGTCGCGCAGCCAATCGCCCAAGAAGACGACGCCCAGGACGGTAATGGCGATAGCGATGCCGGGAAAGGTTGTCATCCACCAAGCGCTGTTGATGTACTGGCGGCCGTCGGACAGCATCAGTCCCCAGGTGACGGTTGGCGGTTTGACGCCCAGGCCGAGGAAAGATAAGGATGATTCGGCCAGGATGGTCACGCCGACATGCACGGCCGCCAGCACAATCACCGACGAGAACACATTGGGCAGAATATGCAAAAACATGACCTTGAGTCGGCTTTGACCCAGCGCGTAGGCGGCGGTGACATATTCCATTTCGCGTATTTTAAGGACTTCTCCGCGGACGACCTGTGCATAGATCGTCCAGCCGGTGATGCCTAAAGCGACAGCTAAGGTGATCAAGCCAGGGCCCAGCACCCATGAAATGACGATAACCCGCAGGATAAAGGGAATGCTGTTGATGCCATCGACAACTCGCATGAGAATGCTATCAAGGATCCCGCCGATGAAGCCGCTTAATAGGCCATAAATGACGCCAATCGTCCCGGCGATGAAGACTGACACGACTCCGACCAGGGTCGACACGCGGCTGCCGGCGATGATGCGGCTTAGGATGTCGCGGCCAAGCTGGTCGGTGCCTAGGGCATAGACGTTGCCGGTATTGTCGGTATAACCGGGCGGCTCGAAACGGGCGCGCAGATTGTGTCCAACTGGATCATGGGGGGAGATGAGGGGTCCAATGATGGCCAGCAGCACAATAAAGCTGACGATCAGCGAGCCGGCCGCGCCGACTGGGCTGCGCCGCAGGGACGAGGCTATCCGCCGCGGCAGTGTCGATATGTATTCTGGCGCGACCAGGCCGGCTTCAGGCGATTCCATGCGACAGCCCTAGTTGAATTGGATCCGCGGGTCGATAAGGACGTAGACAGCATCCCGCGCGTAGCTTATCAAGACGACTGACAGCGAGAACCAGACTACGCCAGCCTGCACAACGACTCCGTCGAGGTTGTTGATGGCATCGATGATCAATCGGCCCAGCCCCGGCCAGGAAAAGACGGTTTCGACAATAATTGCGCCGCCCAGCAGCCAGCTTAACTGCAGGCCAAAGGCCGTCACAATCGGGATGAGTACATTCTTCAGGGCGTGGCGGATAACGATAGTATTTCTTTTCAGGCCTTTGCTGTAGGCGGTGCGGACGTAGTCTTGGTTCAGCACTTCCAGCATGGCCGAGCGGGTCAGCCGCGAAAGCCGCGCGGCCATGCCGACGCCCAGCGCCACGGAGGGCATGATGATAGCTTTCGGCTCCATGGCGCCAAAGGCTGGCAGGATGCGGAGATTGACCGAAAAGATGATGATGAGCATGAGTCCTAGCCAAAAGCTGGGCATGGCCGTGCCTAATGAGGCCAGCGCGGTGCTTATAAAGTCGAGCGGGCTGTTGCGTTTGAGGGCCGACAGGATGCCCAGTGGAATGGCGACCGTCAGCCCAATGGCGGATGATGCGGCCGCCAGCAGCCAGGTGTTGCCCAGCCGCTCAATGACCAATTCCATGGCTGGGCGCTTGGCGAGAAAGGACGTGCCGAAATCGCCGGTGACCGCTTTGGATATGAAGATGGCGTACTGCTCTTCCAAGGGTCGGTCAAAGCCCCAGACTTCCTTCATATGGTTTTTTTGCTCTGGACTGAAAAATTCAGGCAGCAGAATATCTATTGGATCCCCAATCAAGCGCACCAGGAAGAAGACCAGGGTCAAGACAATGAACATGGTTATGACAAGCTGCACAAATCGGGAGATGATGAAGTTGATAGATCCTGGCATGGGCGGCCCCGTTACCGGCCCCTCCCCCCCAAGATGAGGGAAGGGGATTTGTTCATATGGATATTGCTTGCGGGAGTTGGATTACATGCCCGCGGGCTTGACGTCGCGGAAGGTCATCCAGCCGTCTTTGCGCGGCGTGAAGTCGAATTCGGCCGTATTCAGCGCCATCACATTCGTAACTTCATAGAGCGTGATGGTCTGCGCGGTGTCGATGTAGAACTCCCACCACTGTTCCCAGAGGTCAAGGCGGGCATCGCTATCGATAGTCACCTGGATCTGCTCGGCCACGGCATCCCATTCTTCGTTGCAAATGCTGTAATTCACCGATGACCAGTCGCACTGGTAGAAGAGCGGCAGCAGCGCCGGGCCGCAGCCCAGGGCGATGTGCATCAAGTCGCGGTTGTTGCCGGCGCGCGATACTTGAACGGAGAAGGCGGAGGAATCGAGGACGGTCAGGTCGACCGTGAATCCGACTTCCTCAAGCATGGCGGCGGCGACTTCGGAGACCTCTTTGGCATTGCCGCCGCGCGAAACGGCGTCGGTGTCAAAGTAGAGCGTGGGTCCTTCGCCCTCGGCATAGCCAGCCGCGGCCAGGTATTCACGCGCCATATCAGGATCGTACCAATCGGCAACTACGTCGGGGTCAGCGTACTTGTCGGCGAATCCTTCTGGCTGGTAGGAGCAGACGCGGGCCAAACGCGCTTCGGCGGCGCCATGCACTTCGGCCAGCAGCTGACGGTCAAGCGCGTGGGTGATGGCCTTGCGGACGTTGATGTCCAGGGTGGCTGGCTGATAGTCGGGGAAGGTCTCTGGGAAGGCGCCGCTTTCGGTGTCGACGCGGGCGTAAAGGTGGTGCATGAGGTTGGCGGTTTCGGTAAGCAGGGTGATGCCTTCGGTCATTTCGAGTCGGTCGCGGTCTGGCACCGGTACGCCAGTGATCATATCAACTTGTCCAGCCAGCAGCGCGGCGACCTGCGCCGACGGTTCGGGGATGACCTGATAGACGACGCGGTCGACTGCGGGGCGTCCGCTGTGATAGCCGTCCCAAGCCTCAAAGACGTAGCGGTCATTTTCGCTTAGTTCGACCAGCTGGTAGGGGCCGGAGCCGACGGGATTGCGGTTGAATTCGGCCTGGCCGACTTCGTCAAAGTAAGCGGGCGGCAGCAGTTCACAGCCGTTGTAGCTGACGTCATTTTCGAAGTAGGCGTGGGGTGAATTGCTGATGATATCGACGGTCAGGTCATCGACGACGACGACTTCTTTGACGAATGCCCACTGCTGATAGAGCGGGATGTCGCCGATGGGGTGGCGGACGCGGTCGATGTTCCATTTGACGGCTTCGGCATTGAGCGGCTCGCCATTGTGGAAGGTCGCGCCTTCGCGCAGGTGGAAGCGCCAGGTGGTGTCGTCGACGTTTTCCCAGCTGTGGGCGGCCTGCGGGACATAGCCGCTGCCGTCGGCGGCGCGCCAAATCAGGCAGTCATAGTACAGGTTGAGCATCCAGTGCGTTGAGCCGTACCAGTGCGAATGGGCGTCCATTGGGCGGATGGGCCCGCTGTGCGCGAAGACGAATTCGGACATATCATCCTGGGCGGCGGCCGGCGCAAAAGCCAGCGCGCCGATCATCGCGATCAAGCCAAGCAGGATAAAAAGTCTTGCCATTTTCATGCGTTTTCTCCTCATAGGATAGATAAAGTGTTTCGGCAAGGTTTATTGCGTAAGTCATTTTCGCTAAAGGTCACCTCCTTATTTTGCCGTATGCTTCGCAGGTTAAGCGGCGTCATAATGCGCCAGCTTGTCCTCATCGATTTGTATGCCCAAGCCTGGGCCTGGCGGTGGTTTCAAGACCTGTCCGCTTGGTTCATAAGGCTCGGCTAGGATGGTGTCGGTCATATCCGAAAAGCCGGCCGGCCATTTGGCAATCGGCGTGGAGGCCGCGAAATGGGCGACGGCGGCGGCCATCACGTCGAAATAGGGCGCGACCGAAATTTCCAGCCCGGCCGCTTCGGCAATCGCCGCCATTCGTTTGGCTTGCAGCAGCCCGCCGTATTTATGGATTTTGAAATGCAGCACATGCGCCGCGCCCTGCCGCGCAATATCATAGACGCTTCTGGGGCTGGTTAGGGCCTCATCGGCCTGCAAAGGCGTCGTCAGCCGCGCTGCCAGGATCGCCATCTCATCCAGATGTCTGACCGGCTGTTCAAACAAGGCGATGCCGCCCAATTTTTCCAGCCGCGTCAGACCGTGAACCGCCTCGCCCAGAGTATAACCGGTATTGCCGTCCAACTGAAAGCGCAGTTTTTCATCGACGTTCGCCCGCAGCTTTTCGTACCAGGCCTGATCTTCATCGACGCCAAAGCCAATTTTGGTTTTGAACCAGGTCCAGCCGGCGGCGGCAAGTTCTTGGATTCGTTCGGCGGCGCTCTCGGCTGATTCGCGTTCGACGAAAGCGTGCAGTTCGGCTCCCGGCCGGCAGGCTCCGCCCAGCAGTTGATAGACTGGAACGTCCAGCGCTTGGCCTTTGATATCCCAGAGGGCGATGTCGATGGCGGTGATGGCGTATCGGGCGCCGCGCAGGGATTGAATCATCCGTTGGAACAGACGCTCTATATTAAAGGGATCTTCACCTAGCAGGGCTGGCTGGAGGTATTTTTCGATGCTGATTTTGATCGATTCGGCTGTTTGGTCATGCCAGGGCGCGGGGGCGACGGTCTGGCCGATGCCTCTTATTCCCGCGTCGGTCATCACCTGAACCACGACTGTATGGGTCGCCGGCGAAACGCCATAGAACGTCGCCAGGGGGCGGCGGCGCTGGATACTGACTGTCGATGCTTTGACTTTGGTTATCTTCATAACATGGTTACATCGCGACTCGCATCGGGGCGGTAAGCTGTGTCAGTTCATTGATGTCGTCAAGATGTTCCAGGCGGCGCGCGGCGGCGGTCAATTGGTCAAGCTGGACTGCGGGCAGCCAATCGCCGGCCAGGTAGCGGAACTTGGTTTCAAATTCCTCGTCGGCGAGCATATTCTCTGGTTCGCCTTTGGCATATTCGACGCGCCCGCGGTATGTTTGGCCGCTGCGGGTGAAAATCCTGACTTCACAGCCGTTCTTTTTGGGATGTTCGGCTTGAATGGCGTCATCGAGACCGACCTTGACCAGATGGCGCAGTCGCCGCGCTTCGGGATGATTGTAGGTTTCGATGTCTTCGCGGAACCAGCTGCCGCGGGTTAAGATGACGGCGACGGTGACGGGCAGACTGAAGCCGGCTTGGCCGACCGTTTCGGGTTCATAATTGACGCGGAATGCTGGGGTGATGGCTTCGCGATAGGTATCGACTTCAATGGCGGTGATTTCGCTCAAGCTGGGCTGGCCGGCCTTAAGCAGTTCATGGGTGGCATCGACGCAGGAATGGACATGACGGCAACCGGCGTGGGGCTTGAAGC
Organism: Phototrophicaceae bacterium; assembly: GCA_965243795.1. Classification (GTDB taxonomy): domain Bacteria; phylum Chloroflexota; class Anaerolineae; order Aggregatilineales; family Phototrophicaceae; genus UBA6055. The sequence continues at coordinate 991,471 of OZ251576.1, forward strand.
CGGTGCGCGCCAAAGCTCGATTGTCAAGCAGGTCTAGGCAGGCGGGGTCATAGCCTGGGCCGAAGGCATGAAAATAGCCATAAGGGCCATCAAGCGCGCCTGGCGGCCCGCGAAAGCCGAAGTCGGCCAGTTTGGCGGCGTAGATGCCATTGCGGGCGGCGTAACCAGCCAACAGGTCTTTGGTGTCACAGGCGCCGGCGTCATAGACATACTGTTCGGTGCCGCAGGCCATATCCATCGACAGGGCCAGGGCATGGGCGATTTTTTCGGCCGGCAGCTGCATGGCGACCGCGGCGGCGACGGTGCTGGCCAGGGTGCCGGCTTGGCCTTTGTGGTCGAGGCCGCGTTCGCGCTGCCAGGCTTCGACGAGGGGATGAATGGCATCCATCACATCATAGCCGACCGCCAGCGCTGTGATGATCTGCTGGCCGCTCAAATGGAGGCCTTCGCCAAGAGCCAGCAGGGCCGGCACAAGTTCAGCGGCGACGTGGCCGGCGGTGCGGTGCGAATCGTCCATGCCGAGATATTTTCCCATGACGGCATTGGCCCAGGCGGCGCCTTCCAGTGAACTGCGGCGGCCGTCGCCGACAATCGAGGCCTCATCGCCGCTCATCATCTGCGCGGCATAGTCGGCGGCCAGTTTGCCCAACCGCGTCTGACAGCCACCCAGCATCGTACCGAGCGAGTCCAGCATCACCTGCCGCGCCCGCAAGATGGTCAGGTCGTCCAGGTCATCAAATCGCCGGCTGGCGGCATAGTCGGCCATGACGGAAACGGCTGTTTTGGCGTTCGTATTCATACGTTTCTCCTAGGCGTCCAGACGTTTATAATAGCGCGCGCGGTGATGTGGCGAAAGTCGAACCGCGCCTTCGGGTGTGACCAGGAAATTGTCGGAGATCAAAAAGCCGCGGTCGTTTTTTAGCACGGTGCCAGGATGATAGGACAGGACCATGTTAGGCCGCAGCACGAAATCGGGCGCGCCGAAGGAATTGGGGCCGTCGCTGCCGTCTAGGCCGGTGCTGTGGCAGTCGGGGGTGTGTTTGCCGTCGACGGGGAATCCCATATCGCGCAGGGTTTGGTCATTGGCCTCGGAAATCATGCGGAAGGTATTGCCGGCTTTGGCGACCGCGGCCGAATTTTCTACGGCCAGCAGATAGCCGTCCAGCACAGCCTGTACTTCATGTGGCAGCGGATCGAATGAAAATACCGCCGTCATCTCCAGCCAATAGCCATAGGGCGATTCATAGACGATTTCAAAATTGATGATATCCTCGCGCTGCATCCGCAGGTCTTTGGGCGTCGGCACGGTGTAGGGCGTCAGGTCGAGTGACAGCTTGGTTCGTCCCCAAAAGGCGCCGAACGATTTGATGTAGCCTTCAACCGCCGCGCAGGCATCCCAGTAACGGGCGCCGACAAAGGCATTTTCGCAGAATACATCCATGGCCGAATCCAGAATCGCGCCGTTCTGCTGAATCGCTTCTAGCTCAAAGGGCGATTTGATTTGGCGGATGGCATTGTAGGCATCGGTGACCTCGACCATTTCATAGCCGGCCAGCGCTTTGACGAACTGATGATAGGTGGCGATGCTCATCAGCTTGTTCATATTGACCATGCCGATGCGTTTGCTGGCGGTGGCATAGGCTTTGGCGATGTCGGCCGTCCGCTCAACAATGTCGTCGGCTGGCGACTGGACGCGTTCGGGCAGAGTGGTCGTTTCATTGCGGCTCCAGACGGCTTGATAGGAACTCCAGACCTGGAGCCAGGGGTGGGGGTCATCGACGCCGAGGATGGCATACGCGGCGCCGCCCCAAAGATGAGCATGGGTGATATAACGGATGCCGCCCATACCGCCGGGCATCGCCTGTCCAGTGATAATCAGGGCTTCAAGGTCGTTTTCTTTCATCATGGCCTGCAGTTTTTGGATCCGCCGCGCCACATCTCGTTTAAGCGCTTCGTGTGTCAGCATAATTTTTTCGCTCCTTATAATTCGAATTGATAAGGCTGGTTAAACTCGTATTCTGTACCGATGCCGCGCGCCCGCGCTTTTTCATACAGCCGCGCGGCCACGGCCACATCTTCGATGCCTGTCCCGCCAGATAAAAACAGCGTCCAGGTCGTATCGGCTTGGCGGCCATTGACGCGGCCGGCGGCTAGGTCGCCCAAATCGCCGACGATATGCGATTCGTCGATAAGCCCGGCCTGCATCGGTATCGCGACTTCGCCATTTTCCCGCAAGCCCTGCTTCCGTTCGTCGACGAATACGCGGCTGTTCAGCGTTACATGGTCATCCACTTCGCGCACCCAGGGATAATGGGCGCCCAGCGCGTTGATGTGCAGCGGCTTTTCGGGCAGTGACCGTCCGTCAAACACTGGCGAGGGCGATGTGGTGATGGTCGTCACAATATCGGCATCGCGCAAGGCGTTATTTGGCGAATCGACCGCGATGACCTCAATGCCCAGTTCGGCCGACATTTTCTCACAGAAGGCTTCCCGCGCTTCGGCTCCGCGGCTGTAGACCTGGACTCGCTGGATGGCGCATACTTTCGTCAGCGCGTAAAGCTGTGAACGGGCATGGCGGCCGGCGCCGAACAGGGCCAAGGTTGAACTGCGCGGCGGAGCCAGATAACGGGTCGCCAGCGCGGATACGGCGGCCGTCTTCAGCCAGTCATAATAAAGGACTTCCATAATCGCCGCCAGCGCGCCGCTTTTGGCATCGAACAAAAACATAAAGGTTTCCAGTCCTTTGGGCAGGCCGGCGGTGTAGGCCTGGACGCCAGCGCCACCCAGCCCTGGCAGCAGGGCCGCTTTGAACTTGAACGATGCTTTGCTGCCGGCCGGCAGATGGCCGCCGCCGCGCGATTCGTCCCGGTCGCCTTGGATCCACAGATTTTCACGCGGGAAGGCGGCGCCGCGGCCTAGGCCGATTTCGCGATAGCCGGCCTCAACGGCGGCGATGTATTCCGACAAGTCCATCAGCCCTCTGATTTCGTGATTTCGCAGCAGCAGCGTCATCCATCATCCCCTCAATGTCAGCCGACATCAACCTCTTCGACGACATCGCCCACGATGGCCAGCACGGTATCTTCCAGCGGCACTGGCCACGACGCGCCGGCGTGAACCATCATTCCAGCTTTGGGCGCGGTGATTTTCGATAGGATTTCGCCGGAAAAGGGGTGGCGCACATAACCCAGCTGCTCGCCGGCTTTGACCTGTTTGCCGCGTTTGGTCTTGTCGATGAAGGTAAAGCCGCGTTCGCCTTGGGGCATGATGACGGTATGCTGTTTGATGACGGTCACTTTGTCTACGTCGGATTCGATAGCGCTGTCCAGCATGCCCAGGTGTCGCATGGCGTTCAGCACGGCGTTTCGGACGCGGGCGAGGTCTTGATCGCGGTAATCGCGCAGGCCTGGCCCGCCGCCGATATAAGCGGCCACGGACGTTTTGCCATCCTGCGCGGCGGCTTGGGCGATGGATGAATCGTCGGAGTGGCCCAGCAGGACATGCGGCAGGCCCAGCGCGACCGCCATCGCTTTGGATTTGTCGGCGGCGGCATAAACAGCGGCAAACTGATGATAGCTCCACTGGGCGCCGGTGCGAATATCGAGCAGGGCATCGGCTTGTGAAACGACGGCTTGATAATAGTGGTGGATCATCTGCTCGCTGACAGCGCCGTCGGCCCGACCGCGCCCCAGTCGATTCAGATGCTTGTCGTCCCAGACGGCGTGAACCTGCTCAAACTCAAAGCCAGAGGTGTTCATCAGCGGCGCGACCACCAGCGCGCCTTTTATCTGCGCCGGGTCAAGTTCGTTCACGACGTGCGGCAAAATCAGCGCCGGCTCGATTTCCAGTCCGCTGGCCCCCGCCTGCACGACCAACATGGGGCCGGCCTGCGCGCCGACCACCAGATGCAGGGGGATATGCACCGGGAAACGGCCGTGCGTCTCGCCGGTTTTGAAGAATCCGTAAGTTTTTTCGCCTTGTTTGGCTTCTATTGCGCCTATTTTCATCAGCCCATGCTCCAATCGAGATTGTCGGGATTATCGAGATTGTCGGGGTTAGTCAAAAGAAAGGGACAAGTCCATAGCGCGGCGGTCGTCGACGCGGTCGATGGCGCCGAGGATGCCGATGGAGGTTGCGCCGACGGTCGGCCATTCTTGGCCGCTGGGGATCACGATGCCGTCTTTGGGAGTCGGCATATCGGCCAGCAGTTCGCCGGTGTAGGGGTCGACCAGCTTGCCATAGACATCGCCGGCTTTGAGTTCGTCGCCGAATTTTCTCATGCGGATGAACATTCCGTCGACGGCTGGCTTCCAGATAACGACGCCGGCATTGTAGACCGTGCAGAGCGGCCCGTCGGATGCGAGTTCGCCTTCGATCATGCCCATGGTTTTCATAATGTTCCAGATGCCGCGTTCGGCGTCGCGCACATTGTCGGCGCCATTTTTGAACCAGCCAGTTCCGCCGCCGAATTCAAGGGTGATCTGGACGACGCCGGCGTCTTCGATGGCTGTTTTGGATTGATTGGCGCCAAAAGTGCCAGGTGGGAAGAAGGCGGCTTGGTCGAGGCCGAAAGCGACTACCAGTTTGCGTCTTTTCTTTTCGATGTCGGTTAAATTGCTGGGGTCTTTTTCGGCGCCAAACAGCACATAGCGCTCATAGGCGGTTCGGGCGCCGGCGTGAAAGTCGATCATGACGTCGGCCTGCTGGATGACTTCATGGAAGTAGACGTAAGCTGTTTGGTCGGATGCGCTGCCGTCTTTTTTGCCGGGGAAGAGGCGGCTGATGTCTTTGCTGTCGACCCGCGAGCCGCGTTCGCCAAGCTCAAAGCCGGCGCGGTTGACCACTGGCACGGCGATGACATTGCCTTTCATCTGGGCGGGGTCGAGATTGCCGACGAAATCCAGGACGGCGATAGAGCCGATGACCTCGGCGCCGTGGATCGCGCCCTGCGCCAGCAGCGTTGGCCCTGGCTCTGCCCCAGCGAAAAGATGCACGGGGATATCCAGCTGAAGTCCGGATCGAGTTGTCGCTGTCTTCAAATAGCCGAAAACATGCTCGCCGGGCTGCGCCTGCAAATTGCCTGCTTTTAACATTCATTCATCTCCTTTAACTTGGTGACGTTCCTAGATATTTTTTGAACCAGTCGAGGATACGATGCTGACGCTCGATGCGGTTGCCTGGCCGGCCGCCGCGCGAAAGGCCGTGATTTTCGCCTTCGAAGATGACCAGTTCGACGGGTTTGCCGCGCCAGCGCAGGGCAGCGAACATCTGCTCGGCCTGCTCCAGCGCGCAGCGATAGTCTTCGTCGCTGTGGATGATCAGCAGCGGGGTATGGATGTCGTCAACGTAGGCGATGGGCGATTGATGCCAGCTGCTTTGCAAGTCGCGCCAGGGGTCGGTGCGCGTTTCGCCGCCGGTGCATTCTGGGCCGATGTCGGATGTGCCGAAGAAGCTGATTTGATTGGTGATCGAGCGCTGGGTTACGGCCGCGGCAAAGCGGTTGGTATGTCCGACGACCCAATTCGTCATAAAACCGCCGCAGCTGCCGCCGGTGACGCCCATGCGGTCGCTGTCGATATAGGCGCGCGCGGTCAACTCATCCACGCCCAGCATGATCTCATCGAAATCTTTGCCGCCCTGGTCGCCTTCGCTGGCTTTTGTCCAGGCCTGGCCATAGCCGGCGGTGGTGCCGCGCTGGTTGAAATAGGCGACGGCATAACCCTTGTTGGCATACACCTGAAATTCATGGTTGAAATCCCAGGAGAACATCGAGCAGTGGACATACAGGACAAGCGGGTATTTTTTGTCGGCGGCGAAGTCGAGCGGCTTCATCAGCCAGGCATGCACCTTGACGCCATCGACGCCCTCATACCAATAGCTTTGCGGTTTGGCCAGCCGATGGTCGCGCAGCCAGGGATTGAGATGGGTCAGCTGGCGGGTCTTTCCGTTCTGCCAAAAGTACAGTTCGCCTGGATTGGATGGATCCGCCTGTCCATAAGCGACGGATCCGCCGAAGGCCGGGCTGTATTCAAAGGTTACGCTGTCGCCGCCGACCAGCTTTTCATAATGGCCGGCGGTATTGATGCGATAGAGGTTGGCCGCGCCCTGTTCGGTCATCAGGAAGTAGATCCAGGGGTCATCAATGGGCCATTTCATCGTTACATTCGATAGGCCGACGCGCTGGTCGGCCACAGCATAATTGCCGACTTCCTCGTCAATGTCCGCGCCTAATTTGACGGCCGTTCCCTGTTCGACGTCGGCCAGATGGGGCTGCCAGAAATTGCGCCTATTGACCGGGGGCGGCTGATTGTGTCCAGCGAAGGCAATCAAGCTGTCATTTTTGCCCCATACCGGACTGAAGGCCGTACCCTGCCAATCGGGCAGCAGCGGCCGCGCCTCGCCGGCGGGGAAGTCACAGATCATGATTTGGCCATAGCCCAGCGGCACATTCTGTTCGCGCGCCATGCCAACAAAAGCCAATCGCGCGCCATGCTGACTCCATTTGGGCGCGGCATAATCGCATTCGCTGTCGGTCACCTGCACAAAATCGCCGGTCGTCAGTTCCAGTACCCATATCTGCGTAAAGCGGTCATGCACCCAGCCAGGGCCATCCTGTTTATAGCGCAGGCGGCGCACGACTTTGACTGTTGGCTTGGGGATGCCTGGCGCTGGGCCGCGCTCATCGCCGGTTTTCATGGCTGTCCAGCGCACACCGACCAGCTTGTTTCCATCGGCTGACCAATCAAGGCTGGTCAATGGACTGCCGTCGGTCGGATAGCAGGTTTCGGATTTGTCCTTCAAGGCGATGACGCGCACCGAATCGCCGCTGTCGCCGCGATAGCTGTAGGCCAGCTGTGTACCGTCGCGGCTCCAGGCTATTGACGAGGCTTGGCCGTCCTCCTGTGTCAAACGGATGGGCGAGTCCGCATCCAGTGGCCGCAGATAAAGATGACTGACATAGCCGTTGGACGCGGCATCTGGCCGGCGGATGGTATAGGCGATTTGCGTTCCGTTGGGAGAGATCGCGATCTCGTCCAGCCAGCGAAATTTCATCAGGTCTTCGGGGATTAGGCCGCGCCGGCGACCGCCTAGGTTTTGCAAGCTCATATCCTCTGCCTCACAATGTGCATTCAATCCCGACGTCCTGCGCCAGTTCACGCAGGCCGGCGACCGTTTCAGCGGCGACGGGGACGCCGTTTCGCTGACGTTCGGCCATTCGCTGAAACTCGACTTCGCCTGGCAGCAGGACTGGCCGCTCTGGTGAAATCGGCTTGGCCTTTTTCACTTCGGCCGTCAGTTCTTCCAGCCGCCGCGCAAAGTCATCCGCCGTCATCATCGCCGTTGGATCAATGGCCAGCATAAGATGGCCGACGTCAAAATTGCGGTCATCCTGAAACACCGACAAGCCGAACAAAGCGCCGGTCATCACGCCGGCGAGGATGTCGGTGATGAGGCTCAAGCCATAGCCCTTGTATTCGCCAATCGGCAGCAGGGGTCCGTCCATGGCCGCTGACGGGTCGGCTGTGGTCTGTCCGTTGGGAGTCAAGGCCCAGCTTTCGGGCATCGGTCGTCCTTCGCGCTCGTACCAGCGCATCATCCCCTTGCCGGACATGGTTAGGGCCATATCCAGCACAATGGCGCGCTTGTCCTGGCGGGGAATGGCGATGCCCCAGGGGTTGGTCCCCAGAACGACCTGCGCTGAACCCCAGGGCGCCATTTCGGCTTTGGCGTTGGTGAAGGCCCAGCCAATGAGGCCCTGTTTGGCGGCGGTCATGGCGTGGTAGCCGGCGATGCCGAAGTGATTGCTGCGCCGCACGCCGACCATAGCGATGCCGGTCGTTTTGGCTTTTTCGATGGCGCGGGACATGGCGCGGTGAGCGGCGACATAGCCAAAGCCCTTGGCCGCGTCCAGCAGCGCGTATGAGGGGCCCTGCTTGAGCCATTGCATAGGCGCGTTCGGCATAATCCCGCCATTTTTGACCCGCCGATGATAGCGGAACAGTTTTTCCAGGCCTTGGCCTTGGCCGGGGTGCCACCATTGGGAAGCGGTCATCAGGCCGTCGGCAATGACCGCGGCTTCTTCGGTGGATGCGCCGAGGGCCTGCATGAAATCGACTGTGAACGCGTGCAGGGTCGCAAGCGGATAAACATTGACCAGACTGGCATCTTTGATTTCGTAAGGCATCGCTTCAACTTTTCAGGCGCCGCTTAAATAAGGGGTTACTGTTTCTCGTCCATGATGTTTTGCATAGCGGTTTTCATGCGCTCCAGCCCCTCTTGCAATTTGTCTTCGGGCTGCAAGAAGGTCATCCGCAGGTAGTTGGCGCGGTCTTTGGAAAACGCGGCGCCAGGATAAGCGAGGACATGCTGTTCGGTTAGCATTCGCTGGGCAACTTGGGCGCTGTCCAGGCCGGTAAAGCCGATGTCGGCAAAGACAAACTGGCCGCCCTGTGGCAGACCATATTTCATCCCCATGGCATCCAGCGCATCCAGCACCAGCCGCCGCCGTCGACGATAAGCGTCCGCCATCTGCTCGACTGGGGCCTGCGGGCCGGTCAGAGCGGCGATCCCGGCATACTGGGAGATAATCGACGCGCCGCCGCTGATGGCCGCTTTGAGTTCGGTCACCCGCGCCATTAGATCGGCCGGCCCGACAATCCAGCCCAGCCGCCAGCCGGTCATCGAATAGGCTTTGGACAGGGCATTGAGGGTCAAGGTGCGCTCCTTGCCGCCGGGCAGCGAAGCCGGGCTGACATGCACAAAATCGTCATAAACAAACAGGTCATAAATGTCATCGGCTAGGATCATCAAGTCATGCTCGCGGGCGATATTCAGCATGGCCTGCATGTCATCGGGCGAAATCACATTGGCGGCCGGGTTGTTGGGCGAGACTAGCAGCAGGGCGCGGGTTTTGTCGGTTATGGCTCGGCGCACGTCTTGCGGGTCGGCGCGGAAATCGGTTTCGGGATAAGTCGGCACATCGACTTTGAGGCCGCCGGCGAAGGCCAGCGAATCGGCGTAGGTATTGTAGTTGGGTTCTGGCACGATCATTTCGTCGCCGGGCGCGATCACGGCTAGCACCATCAGGAAGAGCGCTTCTTGGCCGCCGTTGGTGACGACGACTTCGGTTTCGGGGTCAGCGTCGATGCCGTTCACCCGTTTAACCCGTTCGGCAATCGCCTGGCGCAAAGCCAAGAGTCCCTGCGGCGGCGCGTAGTCGGCATGGTGATGGATCATCGCTTCTTTGGCGGCGGCGACAATGTGTTCGGGCGTGTCAAAATCGGGGTCGCCGCGCCCCATGATGATGGCATCGTCATAGGTGCGCGCTTCGCCAATCAGTTGATACAGCAGGCTGGTTCCCTGTTTTTTCTGTCTGCTCATGCTTTGTTCCTCTCGTTTATCTGCCCTAGGGCCTGTGCTGCCGCGGGGCTGATATTCAGGCGAATGATGTCTGGCGCGCCGAACAAATTTCCGTCGGCCGCTTCAAATCCCGCCTGGCGAAACTGCGCTAGGCCGGTCTTAGCTTTCAGCGCGAGGATGTGAACCGCGTCGCCGCTGACAGCTTCGAATCCAGTTTGATGGGCGGTTTCGAGCAATGCGCGGCGGAGATCGGCCAGCTGCCGCAGACGTTTGGGATGGGATTCGGCGTACAGCTGGCCGGCTTCGAGGGCGGCGTACTGGGCGGCGGTGCTGGTGCAGATCGCCATGATCTGTTTTTGCGACTGCATGGGCGCGATCCAGGCTTCTGGGGCGGCGATGCAGCCGATAAACCAGCTGGCCAAGCCCATGCCTGGCCAAACTTCGCTTATGACCGCCGTCCGCGCCAGGTCGACGTCAAAAGCGGCCAGAGACGCATAATCGCCGTCGATCCAGTCGGCCAGGCCTTGGTCCCAAATGATGGCTGATTCGCTTTCGATGGCGATTTGATGGATGGCCTCAACTTCATCGGCGGCGTACGCGGCGCCACTCAAGCGCGATGGTGATTCCAAATAAAACAGACGGCGGCCGGCGCGGGCGGCTTGGGCTATGCTCTCTATGGTCGGCAGGAAACCCTTGGCCTCATCCACTGGCAACGATGCGATTTTGCGTTCGCGCACGCCCAGGGCCTTGTGGACGCCGGGATAAACGACGGCGGGGATGACGATATTTTCGCACTGTTCGCTGATTTTCTGGATGGTCAAAAAACGCGATTCCTGCACGCCGGCCGTGACCAAAATGTTGGCGGCCTGACAGGATGCGCCGCTCAAGCCGTTCAAATGTTCGGCCAGCGCGGCCCGCAGAGGCGCGATGCCCGGCACATCGACATAATGCGTCTGTCCTGATTCCAGCGCGTGGGAGGAGGCGGCGATAATCCGCTCATCCAAGGGGCTTGCCAGGCCATCGGCGCTTAGGTCTTGGCTGTTCTGCATGACTTGCGGCAGCAGCGGGGTATTCAGCCGCGTATTGGCCTGATGCCGCTTGAGAATGTTCGCTTTCGTTTGAGATGTCAATCTGTTTTCTCCTGCGCGATTGTAAAATGAACCTGCTGTTTTTATACTATTCTGACGATGATTTGCCGCAAACAAATCGGATTATACGCTGGCAGCAGTGAACTGTCAAGGAATTGGTTGAATCGTTTGATGCCGATGATGAACCCGCTGGATCAGCTTTGCTGGGGATGACAGAACGGGGCCGTTTGCCTGGGCTGAATCGGCAAGTTTTGCTGTTTTTGTGTCACAGTCTGCTTTTTCATATTGGTCTGCTGGGCATCGCTGATATTCTGCTGAATTTTTATCTGGTCAGCATCGGTTACGATTCTGGCGTCATCAGTCTGCTTCAGGCTTTGCCGCGTTTGAGCGGATTTTTGATTGGTCTGCCGGTCGGCTTGGCGGCCAATCGGGCCGGCAATCGGCGCGTCATGATCGTTTCCACCTGCGGCATCGCTTTTTGCATCGCGGCGACGGCGCTTGTCCCGACACTGTTTCTTATCGCCCTAAGCCGCTTCTTTTGGGGCGCGTTCTTTGGCGCTGGTCAGGTTGTCAAGCCGCCTTTTATGATGACTCTGACCCCGCCTGGCGAACACACCGCCCAATTTTCCTATCACAATCTGGTCAGCATGATGGCGGTAGCTCTCGGCAGCGCGCTGGGCGGCTTTATTCCGACGCTGGCCAGTCGGGTTTTCTCCATAGAAGCCCACGGCGGCCTGCGCCCGGAGGCCATGCCGGCCGCTTATCAGGCCGCTATCGTCATCGCTGCCCTGGCCGTCCTCTTGAGCGTCCTGCCGCTGCTGCGACTCCCAAGCTATTCAGCTAGGGCCGCGTCCGCAAAATCTCATCGCCGACAGGCCATACCCTGGCTGAAAATTGTCAGGCTGGCGTTTCCGCTATTCGTCTTTGGCCTTTCGGGCGGCTTGACTTTTCCCTTTTTCAATCTGTTTTTCAGAGATCAGTTTGGGATGGCCGACAGCGCCGTCGGCAGTGTCATCGGGCTGGGCTGGCTTGTGATGGGCCTGGCGCCTTTGCTGAATCCGTTTTGGGAAGCGCGGCTGGGTCGGACGCTGGCCTTAACGGGTCTTATGGCCGCAAGCGCGGTCGCTTTCGCTGGTTTGGGCCTTGCGCGCGGGATCATCGCCGCGGTGATTTTTTATGCGATGGCGATTGGCCTGCGAAACACCATGCAGCCCTTGTTTCAGCCCTTGCTTATGGATTCGCTGGCCAGTTCCTTCCATAACATCGCCAGCAGCGTTGGCCTGGCGCTGTGGAACATAGGCTGGTTTGGCGCGACTTTGTGCTTTGGCCTTCTGCAATCGGCGTTTGGCCACAGCCATATTATGCTGATTGTGGCTTTTTTGGTCTTGCTGAACGGCGTTAGCATTTATGCTGTTCATCGCCGGCCAACAAAAAAACGGACGGGAGCCACCCGTCCATGATGCTAATACGGCACAATGACCTCTTGCGCGCTGTCAATTTGGCTGCTGTCAACGATCACGAAGCGCGTCGAATCGGCAGGTTCAAGTGTCCACGCGACCTCGTGGCGGGCGCCGCCCAGGCTCACATGATGCTCTTCGGCAATGATGAAATACTCGGCGGCGCGTTGGCCGGTCTGTGATTCGGTGATGCGAATCCGCTCAAACAGGCTCAAGTCCAGGGCCGCGTTCGGATGGTCGCTGGCATTCAGCGTCAGTGTGCGGACTGCGCCGATGGGAGGTTTGCGCCGGGCGACTTCGTAAGCGGCGAAAGCCTGGGCCGTTTCGATATCGGAAAGCGCCGGCAGGTCAAGCGACATCTGCTTGAGGCCGTAAAACGTTATGCTTTCCGCATCCGAAACGACAATTTCTAAGGGATCGCGCCGATAAAGCGGGCGGCCGATGACCCGCAGACTGGTGAGATAAACATCCTGCGCGCCGCGATTGCGGACCTGCACCTGCACTGACGTCCAGCCGATTTCCACAATTTCGACTGCGGCCGGGCCTTGAATGGCACCGCCGCTTCTATCTGGCCTGCGGTGAAAACTGGCCTCCAGCCGCTCCAGTTCGAGCAGTCCCAGCGGGGCATTGCGCTCATCGACAAGTCGCAGATTCAAGGTCAATTCCTGTTGCTGCCCGATGGCCTGCGCCTGTGTCAACTGCCAAAGCAGCGTTCCGCCGTCGCCAGCCTCGCGCGGAGTCAGCAGCAGGGAGATGCGGTTCAGCCCGATGTCGCCATAACGATAATCCAAGCCGGCCATGTCATCGTCAAAGCTGGCGGCGACCGTTTTATGAACCAGTGTATGATGCCGATTGAGAAACACCGCCTGTCCTTCGCGGTCGATATAAAATCGTCCGCGCTCGCTTTCGGCCAGTTCGCGGATGGCCTGGCGGACAGAGGTTGATTCTGACCACCAGTCGCCAACATAGGCAAAGCGGGTTTTGCCGACGTCCAAACGGCGCGCCAGGGCTTGCGGCGGGAATATCTTGACCGAATCGATGAGGTTATAGCCGATGACGTCAATGATGCAGTATCCAGCCAGGGCCTCTGGCCGCAGAGTCACTTGGTTGAGCAGGCTGTCAATCACCGCATCAGCCGTCGTGTTGACCTGCGGCGCGGGCCTGACGGGGCTGTCATCCAGCCAGGGCTGAACATCCTGCAAATGGATAAGGGCTTGTTTTTGGCCCCAATCGCCGGCTTCGGGTTCGATATAGCGGATAAAGCCGGTGAAATGCGTTCGGGTGATCTGGCCGTCGCTGCTTTGGATTCGCAGGCGCGCGCCAATATCCAGATGATAGCGCTCTGGCGAAAAATCCCCGCGCGGATTCCGCAGCCTGATTTGCGCCTGGCTGTAATCGGCAATGCTGTCATAGGGCTGACGCATTCCCAGCCGCCACCGCAGTTCAAGCGTCTCGCCGGTGATGTCCTCGCTGACGTCGGCAAAATCGCCATCGCGGTTCTTGTCCATAGCGATGATATATCGTCTCGTCATGTGATTTCCTTTGCAAAATGACTAAATTTCCATCCGCCAGGCATGTCGAAAGGCACAGCCATAGAATTCGCGTTTGTCAAGCGGGAAGGTCCCTGGCTCAACGCCGACGCGGGTCGGTTCAAGCAGGAGGCCGCCCAGTGTGACATCGGCGCCGATAGCGGCCATGTAGCTGTCGATCAAGTCCATCAGCCGCGGCAGATGACTGCGGATGCCCAATCCACTGTCGGTCGGAGCGACCAATAGCAGATGCGTCACGCTGTACTGCGCGGTCTTGGCGGCGCCACTGAAGGCAATCGTCTGCAGGCCGGCCCTTGGCTCTCTGGCCCAGCGTTCGGCCTTCGGCTCTATGGGCATCACCAAAAGCGCCGGCAGATGCGGCGGCGTCAATGCGTTCGGCAGTTCATGGATGTCATAGCTGTTCTGCACGCCGGCCACGCGCAAGGCCGACAAATGGGACAATGCGGCGCGAAAGGTCGCCATAAGCGTTCTCCTTATTGATTGGGCTGTTGAGGGGATGTCCCCAAAATGAGGACGGGTTGAGAGGGGCGGGGCAGCTACAGTGACAGGTTGTCCAGCCGATTTTTCATCTCGCCGTCTTCGGCCAGCATCCGTTCGATTTCGGCTGTTTCCAGGTCATCGACATAATGGTCAATCACCTGTTCCAGATAGGCTGGCAGGTCGGCGTGAATGTTTTGGAAATTGGCGATGAAGTCGGGGTGCGAATTGTACATCTGCCCCAAGCCGCGCAGGGTGTCCAGGCTCGGCTCATAAAAATGGCGCAGGTGATTTTGCCAGCGGTCTAGCAGTTCGCGCAGCTCGCGGTCGCCGGCGCGTTTGCCAGCTTGCATCGATTCGGCCAGGGCCGCGTAAATCTGATCGCCCTCTGCGATAATGGCGTTCTGCTGCGCTTGGCTGCAGCTGTTCCAACGTTCAATGGTTTCATTGACGCGCTCTGGTCCGTATTGCAGGCGGACTTCGCGTTCGTATTGTTTTTGCTGTTCGGCGCTGTGCCGCTTGAGGCCGCGCTTTTTCCTGCCCATGAGACCTGCTCCACCGGTCAATTCTGTTTCTATCTTAGCCGATAAACACTGACATTTGACAGCGTGAACTTTGAAGAATCCGAATTGGGTTCAGGCGGAGAGTCGGCGCAGACGTTCCAGCAGCGGCGTGGATTCGTCCGTCAAAACCCCTGGCGACTGGATGAGCAGGGCCGCATAGCGCGCGCATAAATCTCGTATGGCCGGCCCGGCGTCATAGATTTCAATTCGCTGACCGGCTGGGTGCGCCGCGGCCTGCGTCCCTTGCACACCGCGCAGGATTGTCAATCGATTGCGCGCGCGGTCAATCGCTGTTACGCGCATGTATTCCGATTCGATACGCAGCAGATGGCCGACCTGAAAGCGCGGGCTGATGCCATCGCGGTCGGGCCCATCGGCATCAACGACGTTTAGGTTCGCGGCGCGGGCGGGAAGCGGATCGTCCTGGATGGTATCGAGGCTGTCCTGCCAGGCCTGCGACCAGTTCTCATGCCAGCCCCAGATGCCGCTGACGCTGATGGCGTCGATTGGCGATTCGCCGTAGACAAAACGGGCGCCATTAACCAGCTGCAAGACGCTCGCCGACACATCGGGATGGCTTGGCACGCGGCGGACATCCTCAAGGCGAATTGAACTGCCGTCGCCGTCGCGCAGGGAGGTCAGCGTCAGCAGATCATCGGGCAGGATAAGCTCTTCAGGGTTTGTCGGCTGGACGGATGCGCGTCGATTGCCGACTGTTGGGCAGTATCGCCTTTGGGTCAGCGACTCCATGAGATGGCTGGCCTGCTGCAAGCGGCGCAGTAAATTGTTATCCGATGCTGTGTCTGTTTCCGCCAGATTGAGATGCTGGCGCAAGTCGCGCAAAGTGGCTATGGTGTACATAGAATGTCCTTTCTGATTGGATTGAGGGTGAATTTTTGGCGCGGGGATGACGCGGTGGAACGGGGGTTTTATGGGAATTTTGTTTTTAGTCTGTCCTTAACCTGATTGCGATCAATAAAACCACTGTTTATCCCGCTGCGGATTTCAGATTCGACTTTTTTCTTAGGTAATCTGGCCATACTTTCCCGGTGGTCACGGAAAATATACGCGAGGCTGGTCAATTTTGATGGGGTTAAATGGGCAATATCCAAATGCCATTCATTGACTTTATCGTCGGCCGTATCGCCTTTTGTTTCTTGCAATTCAAAATTTTCTTCAATGGCGCTGGCAGGCACAAGAACATAGTCGAAGTTCTGTATGCTATTGCGTGTGCAGGCCAATGCGGCGATAATGCGATTTATATTTATCTCATCATTGACAGCGTATACTGATAAAGAGCCGTTGGTCGCATTCAAGCCCTTAAATACATCAGCAATCAGTTCGCCTTCTCCCAGCCAAGGAAAATCTGAGCGATCCTTGTACCACCAGGTTTTATTGCCAATACCTCGAAAGATATATGACACCGCGCTTACAACTCCAACAACGTTTCTTCAAGCTGCTCCAACACCTGAAGCAAATCTTCCTTCAATTCTTGGTTGGATTCCTTTGCAATCGCTATTTCAAGCGCGGGTATTGATTGGGGATCATCAAGAGATGCTAGTCCCAGTCCGGCGCCATCGCGCACCCAGGCGAAGCGGCTGTTGAGCAGACAAGTTTCAAGCAGTTCTCGCCGCTCTGCGCGATGCGCTGGGGATTCTGTATTGCCAATATAGCGCATGGTTTCGGCGGCAACTGTTAGGGAAGATTCCTCGTTTAGAATGATTCCTTTAATCTCGACCAGTATGGGAGCGCCTATAGCTTCAATCGTCCTTTCAAGATCTTCGGAAAACTGGTTGTCCATACCGACTTCAAATTCTATGTTTTCAGCCATCGAAAACAGTCTTTTTACGAAAACAGAGATGTTTTGCGCGCTTTGTTCCGGTAAAGTTTCATCGAGGACTGCTATTTGGGTTTGTTCGCTCATCATTACTCCCCTGTATTGAGTTGCTAAAACCCACTTTTAGGATAGTTTATAAAGTATAGCATATATCTAAAATGCCTGAATCATCTCTTTATTTCCGTTGGATTTCTTTGCCATCGCCATTTCAAGCGCAGTTGTTGATTAAAGTTTTTCAGGCTTTGAGGTCATCTATCTCGTCCTGAATAACCCGGATGACCACTGACTCTTCGGCCTCGCCATCGTTCACATTCACATAAAAGCGATAGTCGCCAGGCTTGTGGAAAATCGCATCGTTCACTTCGAGCAGCGCGCTGTGCTGTGGAAGAATGCCGGGCGAACTGCTTAACATCTCGAACTCGCCCTCTATGGCCACGATTTCAATTCCATCTTCATCAGCCAAGGCCACCGACAGCTTATGAGGGTTGGGATTGTCAAAGATCTCGCCGCCGATTTTTATGACCAGGTACATGCGGCGGTGGGATGTCGGGAATTCTTGGGCATTGATTTGATTGAACACCCCAATAATGTTGAGTTTTCCCGTTTGCGGCTCAATCGAGGCATAATCTGCTGTTACCATCATCAGGATTTTCACAATGGCGCCTATCTTCATCTGCTGAACAAACAGCGCAAGTGTATCACAGGAAGAGGGCAGTTGACACCCCGCCCCCTCCGAGTTTGCCTTATACTGCGATGTTGTACAGGCAGCTGGCCGCGTCGCTGTCGAAGCGCACAAAGGCCAGCCGCGCCGTCGCTGTCAGTTGATAGCTGTCGTAATAGGGCAGATAATCGACGCTGACGGCGATTTTGCGCCGATAGCCGACGTACCAGCCCGGCCGATAAACACACACTGCCTGGCCGCGGTCGTTCGCGCCGCCGCCGACTTTGCCATCCGCTTCGGTCAAGGGCATTTCAGCCGAGACATACACTGGGATGCCGTCCACAAAGCCAATCTGCCCGGTCTGCGCCGTTGCCAGCGGCCCCGCTTTGTCCATCGTCAGGAATTCATTGATGCCCAGCAGCGCCGCGTAGGTGCCGCTATCGACTACCCAAGCCAAATCTGAAGGCCGGGCGGCATATTTGCCGGCCATCGCAAAGCGGCTTTCGCGCATCTTCGCCAGGGTCGGCGCCACGTTGCCCATATCAACCGCGTTCGCCGTCGTATCCACCAGCGGCAGATGACGCAGGCCGTCCATGGCCAGATACTTCGCTGTCGCCGCCGGCCGAGCATGGTCGCTGTTGATGTTGCCCGTCGCCGATGTGGTGGCATCGCCATTCAGCAGGACGCTGTCGATGGCATCAGCAATGGCGCGGACGGCCTGCTGCCGATAGATGTTCAAGACCGGAATGACGGCATCCTCGACCAGTTCGCTGCTGAATCCAACCCGCAGCGCCAGTTTTTTGGCATTCAGCGTGACCTTGCCCGAACCGATTTTGCTGTCCGGGATCGGATTGCCTGACCCTAGCGACAAATGCGACTCGCCGCTGGATTCCGGCACGAAATAGACCGTTGGGTCAGTCCCTTCTATCGGCAGTTCAAAGGGATTGCTCGGCATTTCGATAGCTTGAAAGAGTGGCAGGATGGTGTTGTCCTGGCGCGCTTTATGCCAGATCTGCTGGCTCCACAGATCCGGCACCCATTCATCGCCAAAGCCGGTCTGCGCGCTGTACGAAAGCTCGTCGGCTTTGGTCGCTTTCCATTGGGCTTGGCCGATTTTGCGCGCCAGCGCATTGGCATAACGCTCGCTCACGCCATGAAAGCTCTTGGCGGCGCGCAGCAGCATATAGCCATGCAGCATATCCAGCGCGTCCAGGGCGTCGAACTGGCTGCCGATCTCGATTCGATTCATCTTGAGCGCATCGCCGGCCTCGGCCAGCGGCAGTCGTTTGATCGCATTTCTTGTTCCTTCTGTCATGCTGTGTCCTTTCTCTTTGTCTGAATTTGCCGCGGGGACATCCTCTGCATCCAATCCCAGCCGCGATATATCCAAACCCAGCGACTTGTAGGCGCGCTTCAAGGTTTGGACGTCCGTATGGCGCGGCTCGGCTGGGGCTGGCGTCAAACTGCCTTCAACGATGGGCCAACGGGTAATCTGACCGCCCGCGCTGACCTCCACCAGATGCGGCAGACTTCCCGATGACCAGCTTAAAATCCCCTGGTCTATCAACCGATGCACGGCCCTGACATAACGCTCGCGCAAGTCTAGCTGCGCCTCGGCCCAGAGCCCGGTTTCATCTGGCCGCAGCGTATCCATGATGCCAATCACGGCCGCTTTCAGGGCGCCATCCAGCCCATGGTGATACAAGACTGGCCGCTGGTCATACCAATCCAGTCCGACATCGGTCTGCGGCGTGAAATACTCGCCTTGCAGATCGCGCTGTTTCGCCTGGCCCCAGATCAGCAGATAGCCGCCAATCCGACCCGCCGGCGCATCAATCGTCTTAACTGCGTTCGTTCCCATATCGCTCCCTTCCCTTGTCTGTTCATTCGCCTGTCAAGCGGCTGCCTCGATCCGTCCACGCGCGGCCTTGAAGCGGCGCAGAGGTGGACAGCCATCCAGCACAAGACTTGTATTGCCACCACCCGTAAGTGAAACCGCAATCACAAAGCCTCGTGCGCTGTTAAGCATTCGACAGCCGCGGCTGTCAAATCATCTTGATGGCAACACTGGCACAGATGTTCTGTTTTGGGGCGACTAAATGGTCGCGGGTTGGTCTTTTCTAACTTGCGGGGTCACAAAAATTGTCCTGGCCGATCACTTGCACCGTCATATCATCCAGCTGCGGGATGACCTGGCGCGCCTCATGCTGAATCCCGCGCGCAATCGCCTGGCTCTGCTCAAAGGTGGTGTCGGCGGCGACCTGCACGGTGATAACGCCATACATCCGATGACCGACCCAGCGCAGACGCAAGCTCTGAATCGCCTGCACCGCCTCTATTCCGCGCACATGGGCTTCGACATGCTCGACGAGGTGGGGGTCGACCGCATCCATCAGGCGATACCAGATGGCTTTGATGGCATTCCAGGTAATCCCGACAATCGCCAAGGCCATCACAATCCCCACAATCGGATCCAGAATCGGCAGTCCAATCAGTGTTCCCAGCACGGCGATTAAGACTGCCAGCGAGGTCAGGCCGTCAATCCGCGCGTGCTGTCCATCGGCGACCATGGCATCCGAGCCGATTTGCCGCCCGACCCGAATTTGCATCAGCGCCACCAGTTCATTGCCGACAAAGCCGACCAGCGATGCCAGCGCGATCCATTCCAGGTTGTGCAAGGGCTGCGGGTCGACCAGCTTGCGGAACGATTCGACCAGGATGTAGGCGGCGCTGAAGCCGATAGACAGGACAATAAAGACGCCGGCGATGTCTTCCAGCCGTCCAAAGCCATAAGTGTAACGGCGATTGGCGGCGCGGCGCGCAAGATAAAAGGCGATCAGCAGCGGCACCGAATTGAGGGCATCGCCTAGATTGTGGACGGTATCGGCCAGCAGGGCGACGCTGCCACTGGCGGCATAAATGAGGATCTGCAAGGCGGTCGTGGCGCCCAGCGCAAACAGGGCGATCCACACCGTGCGGACTGCCAGCCGATTGTCCAGCATCGCCGAATCGGCCGTGTGGCTATGATCATGTCCAAAGCCTGGCAGATGCAGCGCCATGGCGATCTTCACCAGGATATTGCTGCTGTGATGGTGATGATGATGGTTATCGTGCGAATGGCCGTGTGGATGATTCATTTGTTACTTGCTGCCCTCGCCTTTTCAATTTTCTTTTTCAAATTGAATGTGCGGGCTTTGGCTTGCCGTATAACTGTCTTATACGTTCGCGCTTCGATTCGTATACGGTCACCTATCCTAAGTGGTTCGGTATCATCTCCTAGTGTAGATCCTAGAAGAAAACCCACGATTTTTCCCGTCGGTATGATGTTACCGGATTTGTTTATCTCACGTGCGTATTTAACCACCTCCTGCATCTCTGGCCCGCTAACTACGCTCCCACCCCGCTTTAGCTCAATTATCAAGACTTTTTCTGGCCTATTCATACCACCGTCGTCGTCAGAGTCTTGTGAAAAGACTTCTGCCACAGCAACAATATCGGGGCGAAGACGCGGCTGATCTATAAACGTTTTGTAGTCGCCTAGCAAGTCCTCGAATACTTTTCGAAGACCCCTGTTTGACGTGTAGCTAACGCCTTCATACTCTGCCCCAAAGATCCATAGTCCCTGCTCAATAAGCGGGTGAATGACATGGAGTTCATCGACGGTTTGGTCTACCAACTCTTCAAGTGCATCAATTAGTTTCAGTCGGCGGTCTAGTTCGTCTAGCACGGTCTCTGCGTCGCGGATAGACCATTTTTGCAAGATCTCGTTTAGTCTATCAAGGTCATCTGGCGGCACATCAGCCAGGCGATACAACAGATCATACCTTGTACTAGCAGCTTCTAAATTAGTCAGCAACTTCACCATCGCGTTAAGCGTGTTCTGGTCAATCGTGCGTACTTCCTTCTGGATTTCGTCTACATACTGCTCAATGCGCTTGTTGGAGGAATCCGATAGTCTTTTCAGATCTTTCTCATTTTCACTCATGGCTGCTTGTTTACGCTCTTGTCGTTTCTCGTAGAATAAATCGTCAAGTTTGCCTTGAATATGTTTGCTGATTCTCCCCAACACTTCATCGGTCTCATCGCAGTCAGTGAATCCTGACCAGTCCGAATTCACAAAGTCAGCTAGAATATCTGCAACAACGATGAAAGTATATCTCTTAGCTTCGGAAGTGCGCGCATCTAACGTATACATCCTGTTCGGGTCTCGCCAGCCGACATTTCCTACCCCTTTGCCATTTACATGCCAAGCGACTCCATGCGGATGACTGGTTCGCCCTCCGCGCCCACTATCCAGAGTATAGATTTCAATTTCACCCAACGATGTCATTACGGTTTCCGGATCTGCGCTATCCAATGACGTAAGTTCTATAAGCTCACCATTAACACTTATACGCAAACTCGGATCTGCCAGAAACTTGCACCCAATCAATTCAACAAGCCTGTCAATCTTTATGTATTTATAAAATGCGCCGCAAGTAATTTTTGTACCATGAGATGACAATCCCTCATCCTCTTCATATTCTACCCTTTCGATTTGAATAGGCACCTGGCGGCGTTCGGCTTGGTGGCGAACTTTGAACACAGAGCGTTCGCGGCCTTTGCAAGTTTCAACTTTGTACTCACTATTGAAACAGAAAAGACTAAATCTGCCTTTGCCATTTTTTCCGTACAATTTTCGGTTGCTTGGTTCGACTCCTGTAGGAAACACAATTTCACTGCCGTATTTCCTACGATTGTAGCTTAGCGTATTCCATATCTTAATAAACTCCTCAGACGACATACCCGTGCCATTGTCCCAGATGGAAAATTCTTGAAATTGCTCTGTCGGCCACTTGATCTTGACAAGAGTAGCGCCCGCATCAGAGCAATTTGAGATCAACTCTACGATGGCGACTTCTGGATCATCAACCAATCGGCGTGCATAGTCGCTTAAGAATTTCTCATCAAACGTTATCGGCACAGCCTCTATGTTGTCTATCATTCCGCTTCTCCTCCGTTTCCAATGCGCGTACAAACATATTAGGATTCGTTCTAAGTCCTATGATTCTAGCATATTTCCCTTGTACTACGCTTTCTGTGGCGAAAAATCTACCCCTCCCGCTCGTGGGCATCCATCGCCGCGACGGCCGCAATCGCCACAATATCCTCGACGTCATCGCCGGCCTGCAAAACATGCACCGGCGCGCCCATCCCCAGCAGAATCGGCCCAATCGCCTCGGCATGGGTCAGGCGCGAAAGCAGCTTGTAGGAGATATTGGCGGCATCCAGATTCGGGAACACCAGCACATTGGCATCCTTGACCTCGCTGAAAGGATAGCGGTCTTCGATAATGTCCATCACCACAGCTGTATCGGCCTGCATCTCGCCATCGACGGCGATGTCCGGCCGCCGAGCGCGCACCAGTTCCACCGCCCGCCGAACTTTGTTGCTCAAGGGGTGCGGCGTGGCGCCAAAGTTGGAAAAGGACAGCATCGCCACCCGCGCCTCAATGCCCAGCGTGCGGGCAAAGTCATTCGCCAAAATCGCAATCTCGGCAAGCGTCTCGGCGTCGGGGTCGATATTGACTGTGGCATCGGTGAAGAGATAGCTGCGCCCTTCAATCACCATCAGATAGACGCCGGCCGCCCGCGTCGCCCCCTGGCGCGTGCCAAAGACCTGCAAGGCCGGCCGAATCACATCCGGGTATTCGTAGGTCAAGCCGCTGACCATGGCCTCGGCGTCGCCATTTTTGACCATCAGCGAGGCATAATAGTTGCGCTGCCGCACCAATGACCGCGCCTTGCCCAGCGTAACGCCCTTGCGATGGCGCAGACCATACAGCAGATCGCGGTATTCATAAGCATTGTCGGCGGCATAATGATCGAAGACATTCGGCTCAAAATTCAGCCCCAGATGATCGATTGTTTCGCGAATTTTCTGCGGCCGTCCCATCAGAATCGGTTCGCCGATGCCCTCATCCCTGACCTGCACAGCGGCGCGGATGATCTTCGGCTCTTCGCCTTCGGGAAAGACGATGCGCTTGAGTTTGCCCAGCCGGGCGCGGTTGATGATATTCTGCCGCACCTGCCGCCCGCTGCCCTGCCGGCCAATCAAAATCTGCTTGTATTCATCGATGTCAATCTGACGGCGCGCCACCCCCGATCTCATCGCCGCTTCGGCCACGGCCGGCGCCACCCACAGCAGCGCGCGCGGATCCAGCGGCTTGGGGATCAGATAATCCTTGCCAAACTTGATCGCGTTCTGTCCATAGGCGACCAGCACGCTGTCTGGCACATCCTCATGCGCCAAGGCCGCCAATGCCCGCGCTGCCGCCAGTTTCATCTCCTCGTTAATCCCGGTGGCGTACACATCCAGCGCGCCGCGAAAGATGAAGGGGAAGCCCAAAACATTGTTGACCTGATTGACATAATCGCTGCGTCCAGTGCCAATAATCGCGTCCGGCCGCACCTCCAGCGCCAGTTCGGGCATAATCTCTGGCGTCGGATTGGCCAGCACGAAGAGCATTGGATCGGCGGCCATGCCCATAATCATCTCCTGCGTGACTGAGCCGGCAATCGACAAGCCCACCAGCACATCAGCCCCTTGCAGCGCCTCGCCCAGCGTCCGCGCGGAAGTCGGAATGGCGAATTCGGATTTGTACTGATTCATGCCCTCTTCGCGCTGATGATGAATCACCCCGCGCGAATCCAGCATCAGCAGGTTTTCGGCGGCTACCCCCAATGTTTTGAAGAATTTGCCGGTGGCAATCGCGCTGGCGCCGGCGCCGTTGATCACCACTTTAATTTTGTCAATCGCCTTGCCAGTGATTTCCAGCGCGTTCAGCAAGGCCGCGCCTGAAATAATCGCTGTCCCGTGCTGGTCATCATGGAACACTGGAATATCCAGTTCGGCCTTGAGACGCTCTTCAATCTCAAAGCATTCTGGCGCTTTAATATCTTCCAGGTTGATGCCGCCAAAGGTAGGCGCCAAAGCCTTGCAGACATCGACAATCTCATCGGCGCCCTGCGCGTCAATCTCGATATCGAAGACGTCGACATCGGCAAATTTCTTGAACAGAACGCCTTTGCCTTCCATCACCGGCTTGGAGGCCAGCGGCCCGCGGTCGCCCAGGCCCAAAATAGCGCTGCCGTTTGAAATCACCGCGACGAGGTTCGCCCGCGCGGTCATCTCGAAGACGGTCAAGGGGCTTTTGTCAATTTCCAGCACGGCCTCGGCCACGCCCGGCGAATAGGCCAGCGAAAGGTGCAGCTGGCTGTCGAGCGGCTTGGTCGGCGCGATCTGGATTTTGCCCGGCCGTCCCTTGCGATGATAATCAAGCGCTTCCTGTCTGGTGAAAGATGTCATGGTGAAGCCTCCTCATAGTCGCCGCTGCTCAATCACAGCCGCATCTAGCGGTTCTCGGTCTATTCGCGGCCTGGATTCGATCAGGGCAGCTTGCGGCAGATGGCATCAGCGAATCTGCGTGTGCTTATGCCCCGTCCGCCCATAATATCGGGGGTGTAATCGCCCTCATTCAGCGCGGCGTACACCGCTTCGTCGATGCTGTCGGCAAGCTGCGGCCGCTTCCAGTGATGGCGCACTAGCATAGCGGCGCTAAGGATGGCCGCGGTCGGATTGGCGATGCCTTTGCCGGCGATATCCGGCGCTGACCCGTGAACAGGTTCGGCAATCGCCACTTCCTCGCCCAGATTGATCGCTGGCGCCAAGCCCAGGCCGCCGCCCCAGGCCGCCGCCATATCCGACAGAATATCACCATAAAGATTGGGCGTCAGCACGATGTCAAAGCGGGTCGGCTCCTTGACCATCCAATAAGCGGCCGTATCCACCAGCAGTTCATCGGTCTCGATGTTTTCATAATCGGCGGCGATCTCATAGGCCACCCGCCGAAACAGGCCGTCCGTCTGCGGCATGACATTGCCCTTGTGGACAATCGTGACTCGCTTCCGCACTTCAATCTGCGCCAGCCGAAAGGCCATGCGGGCAATGCGTTCGGTCGCGTAACGGGTTATCCGCTTGGTCGCCATGCCCATATCGCCATCTTCCGCCGTGTGTTCATCGCCAATATAAAGGTCTTCGGTGTTTTCCCGTACCACGACCAAATCCACCCCGGCGCGCGCCGTCGGCACCGGCAGATAGCAGGTCGGCCGCAGGTTGGCGTAGGTTTCCATCAGCCGCCGCAGCTTGACAATCGGCGACGAATAGCCCGGCACGGGATAGGAGGGCGAACTGCAGGCCCCGAACAGGACCGCTTTCGATTCTTTCGCCAAATTGACTGTCGCTTCGGGGAGCGCGGCGCCGGTGTCGCGGAAGGTGTCCCAGCCGGCCGCGGCCTTGACTACCTCAAGTTCGGGCAGAACTCGCCGCAAGACCTGCACGGCCGCCGGCACGACTTCGCGGCCAATGCCATCGCCTTCAATCACACATAATTTCACAGCAGTTTCTCCTCAATACGGCGCACTTAATCCGGACAATGTTCAGGCGGATAAGAAAGCAGCTGAAAGATGTATTTCAATAACCGTATATTAGACTGCCGGCGGCGTCTCTTGCATTGTCGCGCATTTGGGGCTGTTTGTCGAATCGCCCGGCCTTAATCAGTGGTCACCGCAATCGAATCGACGCCATAATAATCTTCGACGCAGAGGCTCACATGGTATCTCGGACCCGTCCCCGTATAATCAGCTATATGATAATCGGGAGGGTAGGGCGGAATTTTGATGTTTCGCTGTCCGCTGCTGCGCTGGGCGATGATCTCGAGGTGACGTTCATCCCATGCGCGGGCAAAACCCTGAAAATCGCGGGCGAAGGCTGCCTGGCCGCGCACGATGCCCATCAGTCCGATGATGAGGATAAACCCTCCTCCCAGCTTGAGCCATGTCGTCCAGCTTTTGATAGATGGTGATGGCAGGTGTTTGATCAGACAGCCCAAAAAGACGCCCCAAATCAAACCCGAGATCTCCAGAAGATAGACCGCGGGCATCAAATGCCGCTGCACGGCGGGCGCGCCTGTGAATGACACCGCGCCGACAACGGCCGCCAGGCAGACCAGCCCCATGCCCAATGAACACAGCGCCAGCAAGCCGGTTTTCCGCGTTTCCGCGCCTGGCAGCAAGGATGAAAGATGCCAGCAAAGCAGACCAAGAAACATCAGCGCCGTCGCAAACAGCCAGCTGGCCGGCAGGTAGTAAATGCCGGCCAACTGTGATAATGCGAACAGGGCGACGAAAATCAGCAGCAGTCCGTTGCAGAAGATCAACAGGCCGCGTTCATGTCTTTGCAGATAAGCATTGATAGGCCCGCGCCGCCAAAGCGAGGCCAGAAAACCGAGAATGAAGGCCGCGTTGAGGCCGATGATGACCATATAGCGCAGGCTGAAACGGCCGAAAAACTGCGGCGCATCGCTGACGTGACTCCACAGCAGCGGCAGCCAAAGCAGCTGAAACACTAGGCACAGCCATAAGGCCGATGAGACAAGCGCGGCTGGTTTGGGTGTTTTTGGCGCGGCGGCTGGATGGTATTTGACCAGCATGACCAGCAGGCCCACCGCCAGCAGCAGGACAAAGCCAGCGAAAATTGGCGGATGTCCGAGTGTTTCCAAGACGCCGTCGAATGTTCTGGGCAGCGAGGCCAAAAGCGAGCGATCTGGCCGTCCATAATACCCTTCAATGTGGGTCGCCCGCGCGGCGACACCAGGCGCAGTCAGTTGGATGACCGAGCCGGCCAGAGTCGCCAGCCAGCCGACTCCAAAAATCAGCGTATAAGCGCGGCGCGTCGAACGATGCGGCAAAGCCAAACAAGCCAGCAGGCAGCATGTCAGGAAGGTCAGCTGGAAGGTGAGGAATGATTCGGCCCATCCGGCCGTGATGAAGCAAAGCAGTCCGCCGATGATGAGTCCCCACGCTGGCGGTCGAGTTCGTCTGGCCAGCCAAAACGCCAGCGCCAGGTAAATCGTCAGCAGAAGCGCCGGCGAGAGGTAATTGACGATGCTCTCATACCAGTACAGCGGCCGCGGCATAAGATAGTCGTTGATGACAGCGGCGAGGATCAGCGCGGCGATGGCCAGCGCAAGCGGCCGACGCGAACGATGTATTCCCAAGCGGGCAAGCCCCTGAAAAGCCAGCCAAAACAAGCCGGTCAGCCACAAAACGACAATGAACGCCGGCATGATCCGAACAGCCGAGAGATCCGGCGGCGGGATGACGCTCTTGGAGAAAGCAAAGGCGTAACGTCCACTCGAATTGTTAAGCCAGTAGAGCATCCCCTGCCAAGCGTCCAGTTCCCGCGCACTGCCGGCAATGTAGCAGTAGTCATCGGCTAAAAGGCGGGTGAACTGCGCCATCCAGGCGTAAAACGCGGCCGGCGTCAAAGCCAGCGCGGCCATCAGCCAAAGAAAAAGGGAACGCCGTTTCAAGGTCATCAGCCCCCTAACCATCCTTCACCGCAATCGAATCGACGTCATAATACTTCAGCGCGCAGCGATATTCCGTGCCTTTTACCGCCATCGTTGACATACCGATGTAATCCGCCAGGTCATAGCTCAAGGCGCCGATTTCGATATGCTTTTGTCCATCGCCGCGCATGGCAATAATGTCGCTGTGCCGCTCATCCCACTCGCGGGCGTAACGCTGAAAATCAGGCATTAGCGCCGTCTGGCCCAACACGATGCCCAGCCCAATGATGAGGATTATCGCCAGTCCGCCCAGTTTAAGCCAGTTTATCCAGGTCTCGCTTAATTGAGAGGGCAAGGGACAGCGTTTGACCAGCCCGCCCAAAAAGACGCCCCACATCAAACCCGAAAACGTCAGCAGATATGAGGCCGGCGACAGGGTGCGCTGGACTTCGCTGCTGCCGTATCCGAACGCTATCGCGCCGACAATGACCGCCATGCCGACCAGGCCGATGACCAATGAACACAGCGCCAGCAAACCGATTTTCCGCGTCTCCGCGTCCGTCAGCAGGGATGACAGCTGCCAGCAAAGCATGCCGAGCAGCGTCAGCGCCGTCGTGAACAGGTAGCTTGAAGGGCTTGGCGCGCTGTAGTAATAAATGCCTTGGGCCCGCGTTAACGCGAACAGAAAAACCAGGGTCGCCAGCAGGCCATTGCACAAGACAAGCAAGCCGTTTTCCTGTTTTTGCAGATAGGCGTTGATGCGTTTGCGCTGCCAAAGCAGGGCCGCGAAACCCAGAATGAGCGCCAGGTTGAGGATGATGATGACCATGTAGCGCAGGCTGAAGCGGCCGAAAAACTGCGGGATATTGCTGGTGTGCAGCCACAGCAGCGGCGCGAAAAGCAGCTGAACGGTCAGACCCAGCCACAGCGGCGGCAACGCAAGTCTGATGGATTGGGATGCTTTGGGGGCGGCGGGCGGGCGATATTTGACCAGCATGATCAGCAGGCCAACCGCCATCAGCAGGGCGAATCCGACAAAAATTGGCTGGTATCCGATGTATTTATAGGTCAAATCCAAGGCTCTGGTTATCAGCGTCAGCGGTGATCGATCTGGGCGGCCATAAAGTTCTTCGAGTCGGGCGGCGCGAAGGGCGATGCCAGGCGCGTTCAACTGAATCATCAGGCCGGCCAGCGCTGCCAGCCAGCCGACTCCAAAAATCCGCGCATAAATACGGTTTCGCCAAGCCAAACTCGTCAGCAGGCAAAACATGAGAAAGATCAACTGAAAAATCAGGGACGTCTCGGCAAAGCCAGCCGCGGTGAAACAGAGCGCCGCGCTGATGATAAGTCCCCAGGCCGGCAGTCGGGTTCGCTTGGCCAGCCAAAACGTCAGCGCCAGATATATCGTGAGCAAGGCCAAGGGCAAGGTATAATCAGCACTGGCCTCAAGCTGGTAAAACGATTGCCGCGAATGAAGGGCCTGGATGGCGGCGGTGACGGTTAAGGCCGCGGTCGCTGTCGCAATCGCCCGGCGCGAACTGTTTATCCCCAAGCGGACAAGTCCCTCATCAATCAGCCACGACAAGCCGATCAGCCACAAAATAATCGTTGCTGTCGGCATGATCCTGGGCAGCAGGGTGTCCAGCGGCGCCACTAGGCCCTTGAACAGGAAATGCGCGTAACTTCCCGTCCAGGTATTGAGGTGATAATCCATATAGCCCCAGGCGCCCCTTTCCCGACTAATGGCAATCGTGCAGTAGTCATCGCTCATCAGGCGGCTGAACTGGCCTAGATAGGCGTAAAGCGCGGCCGGCGTCAAGGCCAGCGCGATCATCAGCGTTTGAGCAATAGGGATTCGCTTGAAAGTCATCAGCATCAAATGCTATCCATCGGTCGGTCTACTGTCCTTCAGCGCAATCGAATCGAAGCCATAATAACGTTTGGCGCATTCTGAAATGGGCAGTCGGTTCTCGGGGCCCCTTGTGATATAGCCTGGCGAATCATAGATCAAAGGCGCGACTTCGATGGCCTTCTGCCCACGGCCGCGCTGGGCGATGATGTCGAGATGACGCGCGTCCCACTCTTGGGCATGACGATGAAAATCGGGAATGCGCGCCGCCCGACCCAGCACGATGCCCAGCCCAATAATGAGGATTATCGCCAGTCCCCCGAACTTCATCCAGGCTTGGCCATATCGAGAGGGCAGATGTTTGACCAGCCAGCCCAAATAAGCGCCCCACACCAAACCCGAAAACGTCAGCAGATAGGCGCTGGACGCTAGAGTCCGCGGTTGTGTAAAGCCGCGTCCAAACACCGTTGCGCCGACTATGGCCGTCAGGCAGATGAGGCTAAGGGCATACACAAAAACCGCCAAACAGCCGAATCGCCGCGCGGCGACAGTGGATGACAGCTGCCAGCAAAGCAAGCCAAGAAACATCAGCGCCGTCACAAACAGCCAGCTGTCGGCGCGTAGATTGCTGCTGTCCAGCTGCGATAAGGCAAACAGAGCCGCGAAAATCAGCAGCAGCGCATTGCAAAAGATGGGCAGGCCGCGTTCATGTCTTTGCAGATGGGCATTGATGCGACCGCGCTGCCAAAGCAGAACCGCAAAACTTGAAATAAAGGCTAGGTTGAGGCCGATGACGACCATATAGCGCGGGCTGAAGCGACTCAAAAACTGCGGCGTATCGCTGACGTGACTCCAGAGTATCGGCAGCCAAAGCAGCTGAAAAATCAGGCCAAGCCATAAAGCCGACGGGACAAGCTCGACTGGTTTTGATGCTTTTGATGTCTTCGGCGGCCGGCAGGCGAAGAGCATGGCCAGCAGGCCGGCCGCCATCAGCAGGAAAAAGCCGGCAAAGACTGGCGGATGGCCGAGGGCTCCCAATATCTCTTCAAATGTTCTGGACAGCCAGCCCAAAAGCGAACGTTCTGGACTTGGCCGATGAGGATCTGCTTCAATCCAGGCGGCGCGAAGGGCGATGCCAGGCGCGTTCAACTGAATCATCAAGCCGACCAGGGACGCCAGCCAGCCCACTCCGAGGATCCGCGCATAAGAACGTCGCCGCCAAGCCAAACTCATCAGCAGGCAGCCCGTCAGGAATGTCAGCTGAAAAACCATAAACATCTCGGAAGCGCCGGCTGTGATGAAACAGAGCAGTCCGCCGGCGACAAGTCCCCAGGCCGGCAGTCGGGTTCGCTTGGCCAGCCAAAGCGTCAGCGCCAGATAAATCGTCAGCAGGGGCAGTGGCAGGTTGTAGCGAATGTTTTCTGAATAGAAGTGCAATGACTGTGGCGAATACAGGCTGTTGATGGCCGCGGCGGCGCCCAAAGCGGCCAGCGCGGCAGCCAGCGGCCGGCGCGAATGGCTTATTTTCAAATGCGCCAATCCCTCATCAACCAGCCAAAACAAGCCGAACAGCCATAGGATGACAATTATCCCCGGCGTGATCCTGGGCAGCAGGGTATCCAGCGGCGCAACTAGGCCCATGAAGAAGAAATCGGCATAAGCTCCAGACCAGGTATTGAGCTTATAATTCATATAGCCCCAGGCGCCTCGTTCCTGACCGATGGCTATGTTGCAGTAATCGTCAGTTTTCAGACGGCTGAACGTCCCCAAAAAGGCAAAAAGCGCGGCCGGCGTCAAGGCCAGCGCGATCATTAGCGTTTGAAAAATAGGGATTCGCTTGAAAGTCGTCAGCATCCAATGCTATCCATCGGTCGGTCTAACCATCCCTTACCACAATCGAATCGACGCTGTAATAAAGTTTGGCGCAGCGATTTGTCGGGTCTCGCGTCATGGTTGGCAAACGGGCATGCTCCACCAAATCATAGCTCAAGGGCGCGGTTTCGATGACCGCTTGCCCACGGTCGCGCTGGGCGATGATGTCGAGATGACGCGCGTCCCACTCCTGGGCATAACGTTGAAAGTCAGGGACCAGCGCCGTCTGGCCCAATACGATGCCCAGCCCGATAATAAGCGACATCGCCAGTCCTCCCATCTTCATCCAGGCTTGGCCATATCGAGAAGGCAGGTGTTTGAGCAGCCAGCCCAAGAAGAAACCCCATACCAAACCCGAAAGCGTCAGCAGGTATGCGCCAGGCGCCAGAATCCGCGGTATCGCAAAGCCGCGTCCAAACACCGCCGCGCCAACAATGGCCGCCGTGCAGACCAGACCCATCACCAGCAAAATCAGCGCCAGCAAACCGATTTTCCGCGTCTCCGCGCCCGGCAGCAAAGATGACAGCTGCCAGCAAAGCAAGCCGAGAAACATCAGCGCCGTCATCAACAGCCAGCTGGCGGTGCGGTAATAGATGCCGCCCAACTGTGTTAGCGCAAACAGAAAAACGAAAATCAGCAGCAGTCCATTGCAGAAAATGGGCAAGCCGCGTTCATGCCTTTGCAGATAAGCATTGATGCGACCGCGCTGCCAAAGCAGAACCGCGAAACCCAAAATAAAAATCAGGTTGAGGGCGATGATGATCATATAGCGCGGGCTGAAGCGACCCAAAAACTGCGGCGCATCGCTGGCGTGACTCCACAGCAGCGGCAGCCAAAGCGTCTGAAATATCAAGCACAGCCATAAGGCCGACGGGACAAGTTCGGCCGGTTTTGATGTTTTCGGGATTTTCTGCGGTCGGCAGGCGAAAAGCATAACCAGCAAACTCACCGCCAGCAGCAGGACAAACCCAGCAAAAATTTGTGGAGGCGCGATGGCCTCCAGGGTCTTGTCGAATGTCCTGAACAGCACGGTCAAGAGCGAGCGATCCGGCTCATAACGCTCCTCCATCCAGGCCGCTCGAATGGCAGCGCCCGGCGCGTTCAACTGAATCATCAAGCCGACCAGCGCCGCCAGCCAGCCGACGCTAAAGATCCGCGCATAAGCACGGTGGCGCCAAGCCAGACTCATCAGCAGACAGCCCGTCAGAAAGGTCAGCTGAAAAACCAGGAACATCTCGGAAGCGCCGGCCGTAATGAAATAGAGCGCCCCGCCGGCCATGAGTCCCCAGTCCGGCAGTCGAGTCCGCTTGGCCAGCCGAACCGTCAGCGCCAGATAAATCACCAGCAGAGCCGACGGCAGGGTGTAATGCGTGCTGGCCGCATACCAGTAAAACGTCTGCGGCACATACGAACTGCTGATGGCGCCGGCCGCACCCAAAGCGGCGATGGCCAGCGCAAGCGGCCGACGCGAACGATTTATCCCCAAGCAGGCAAGTCCCTCATCAATCAGCCAAAACAAGCCGACCAGCCACAATATGACGATCAGCGCCGGCATAGTCCTGACAGCCATGATATCCAGCGGCGCCAGCGCGCCCTTGAAAAACCAGTTGGCATAGCTGCCTGCCCAAGTATTGAGCTTGTGCGTCATATAGTCCCAAGCGCCTAGTTCCTGCCCGCGGGCAACGACGCAGTAATCGTCACTCTTCAAACGGCTGAACTGGCCTAGATAGACATAAAGCAGGGCTGGCGTCAAGGCCAGCGCGATCATCAGCGTTTGGAAAATGGGGCTTCGCTTGAGGATCGTCATCATCCAATGCCGTCCGCATCACAGGCTGCCAATTTAGCGCGAATCAAGCCAGGCAAACAGACCTCGTTTTCATTTGCAGCCGAATCGCGTACAATAGAAATCCAGCAGAAAGGAATGGCGCGTCTTGATGGAACTCAAACCCTGCACACGCTGCGAAACAGAACTCCCGCCGGCGGCATTTGACCGCTCTGACAGCATCTTCTGCAAGGCCTGCACCGAGGAAATCGTCAGCATCATCAGAAACAAGTACAATGCCATTGAGGCCGCGCTGTTCCGCGCCAAGCTCCGCAGACGTTCGCGCGAGGCCATGGACGACCTGCGCCGCAAGCTGCCCTAAGAGGCTTATGGATTAGCGCAGTGACACGCGGCTGCCGTTGGCCGTCTTTTCCACAGTGATATGCACTGGGAACGAATCGCGCAGTTCCTCGATGTGGGTAATTACCAGAATCATATCGAAATCAGCTTGAATTTTGTTGATGGCATCCACCAGTTTATTGCGCCCGTCGTCATCCTGCGAGCCGAATCCCTCGTCAATGAAGAGGGTGCGGAGATGAGCGCCGGCGCGTCGGGCCAGCATCTTTGAAAGCGCGATGCGAATGGCAAAATTGATGCGAAAGGCCTCGCCGCCGCTGTACATTTCATAGCCGCGCGTCCCCAATTCATCGGCGATCTCAATATCGAGCGTCTCGGCTACCCCGCCAGAGACTTTTTCGCGCTGGGTGGTCAAACGCAGCGTCATCCGCCCATCCGTCATCCGCGCCAGCAGTTCATTGGCTTCGGCTTCCAATTCTGGGATCGCCGTCTCGATAATCATCGCCGGCACGCCGTTTCTGCCCAAGGCCAGCCGCAGTTCGCTGCACAGCCCTTGGTCATGCAAGGCTTCATTCAGACGTTTTTCCAGACGATTTTTGCTTTCGCGCCCGGCGGCAATCGCATGAAGCTCCTGCTGTCGGATGGTCTTGCGCTCGGACAAGCTCTGCGCTTCGGCGCGAAAACGCTCCACTTCCCCGCGCCATTCCCGCTCCTGCTCTACTTTCGCTTCCAGGTCGGTTATCGCCGCCTTGATATCTTCCCGCTTGATTTCGTCGGCCTCCAGCGCCGTCGTCAGCCTGTCCAGCCGCGCTGCGGTGCCGTCGCGGATCTTCTGCGCCTCTGGCAAATTCATCTGCGCCAGTTCGAGTCGGGTATGCTGGCGGTCAAATTCGCGATAGGCCTCAAGCTGCGTCTTGACATCCTGATGTGAACCTGGGTCATAGCCAATCCGTCTGCGCTCGGCCTCAATCTGCTCCAGCTGGCGGCGCAGTTCCTCGCCATAGTCCTCATCCTTGAGCCTAACTTCAATCTGGTTTAGCTTGCCCCGTTCACTATGCAGCGCCTCTTCGGCTTCGCGGGCCTTGGCGGCCTGTTCCTGCAAGGCGCCCAAACGCTGCTGAAGTCTCGGCAGATTTTTGAGTTTCAATCCCCAGTCGCTGACCTCTTGCTGACGGCCTTGGCTCAAGGTATTTATCTCATCGATTTTGGCTTTGCACTGGCGATAATTTTGGCGTTTGGCCTCTCGCTCATCTTGAAGCTGCCCGACCATCTCATTGCGATGCTGGCCGGTTAAGGCCTGGCCGCAAAGGGGACAGGTCGCGCCGTCGGCGGCCTGCAAACGCTCCAGCCGTTCATTCAGCGCCAGCCCTTCGGATGTCAGCGTTTTCAGCTGCGCCTGCAAACCTGAACGCTGCTCTTTCATCTTTTGGATCGCCTGGACGGCCGTTTCGCGCGCGTCGTCCAACGTTTGCAGGTCAGCGACGTCGGTCTGCACCGCTTCCAAATCGGCCGCTTCCGCCGCCGCCATCAGCTTTTCCAGGTTGGCCATTCGCTCGCGCGCCACCCCGCGTTCGGCCTCTAGGGCCGATTTCTGCTGGGCCAACTGCTGCTCCAGCCGACTGGCCTGGGCATCAAGCTCTTTCATCTGCGCCAGCTGTTCGGCAATCGCTGACTGACTTTCCCGCGCCGCCAGCAACTGCTGATAGCCGGCCTCAATCTGTTCGCCCTGGTCGATGGTGGCCTGAAAGCCGGCCATCCGCTCATCCTGCCGCGCGATCTCGGCGCGGGCGGCCTCCATGTCACTGCGCCGTCCTTTGATCAGACTCTCCTGCTGGAGCAGATTTTCCTGTTCGCGGCGCAGCGCCACGGCCGAATTCATCACCCGATCCAGCTGCTCTTCGGCCAGCTTGAGCCGATCCTGCGCCTCATCATAGGCTTCCTGCGCGTCAGTCAATTCCAGCCGCAGCTGTGGCTCGCGGGCGATCTCCTCATCGATTTTGCTGATGTCGTGGCGCAGAATATCCACCTGACGGGCAATGTCGCTCAAGACGGCCTTGACCCGATCTTCATACACCGACCACTGCTCCAGCCCCAAGACCTCCGACAGAATCGCCTTGCGCTCGGCCGGCGTTTTGACCGTGAAGGCATCGGCGCGTCCCTGCTGCAAAAAAGCCGAATGGACAAAGGTCTCATAATCCAGCCGCAAAATCTGGTTGATCTTGCTCTGCGTGCCGCGCATACTGGCTTCGCTGATGACCCGCGGGCTGTCATCGCTGCCCCAGACCATCAAATCCAGGGCGCCGCGGCTGCTTCGTCCTGAACGCGCCCGCCGCCGCAGCACTCGATAGCGGTCGCCTTCCTGCACAAAGTCAATCTGGACGTGCATGTCATCCTGCCCCAGATGAATCAGTTCATTGTCGCGTTTGGCGCGCGCCTTGCCCCAAAGCGCCCAGGTCATCGCATCCAAAATCGATGATTTTCCCGCTCCGTTGGCGCCGGTCAGGCAGGCAAGCTCAACCCCCTCCAAAACAAGCGGATCTGGGGCGCGGTAGGCAAGAAAGTTATGCAGTTCCAGACGGGTCGGAATCATAGCCTCATCCGTTTCGACAGTCGGCAGTATCCAAGAGTATAGCTTTTGCGGGCCCAAATTTCAAAGGAGGCCGCGCTGTGAAAATGCCCGATTTGCGCTATTATTGATTTGATGCGCGGAAAGGAAAACGTCATGCTCACGGCATTATTCGACGGCCGCTGCTTCATTTGTCTTGCGGGCCGCAAGGTCATCAAGTCGCTGGACTGGCTGAATCGGATTGAGTTTATCGATTTGCATGAACGCGAGGTCTGGCGTTCGCGCTGGCCGGAGCTTGATGAGGCGCGGCTGATGGGCGCTATCCATGTGCTGGAAGATGATGGCCGCCTCTGCGCTGGCTATGATGGCATCCGCCGCTTGCTGAAAGAAGTTCCGCCAGGCCGTCCTTTCTGGCTGCTGATGCGCCTCCCTGGGCTGGATTGGCTGGGCCGGCGCGCGTATCGTTTCATCGCCGAGCGCCGCTGTCACATCAACCGACTCTGCGGCCACAAGGCCTGCGAACGTCCCGTCTCTCTTGACAGAACATAAGATGGGAACAAAACGCCGCCGCGCGCCTAGCCTGTCTTGATCCAGTAGCGCCGCGTCAATGCCCTACGGCGGTTGTCCACCCGGTCAGCCAGCCGGCCGCCGTTGGCCTCGATGATTTTCCATGAGCCGATGTTGTCATCGTCGCAGGTAATCAGAACGTCGGCGATGCCGCGTTTGCGGGCTTCCGCGATCCCCAGTTTGCACAGCAGCTTCCCATAGCCTTTGCGGCGGCGCGACGGGCGGATCCGATAGCCGATATGTCCCCCATAACGGCGCAGGGCCTGATTGAGACGATGCCGCAGGTCAAGCTCGCCAACATAGACATTTCCGTCCGCAATCAGCCAAAACTGCGTCGCCGGCACGCGTCCAGCCAAAGGATCGGTCTCCGCCTGACGCAGCATTTGCAGATATTCATCAAAGCGCTCTTCCAGGATTTCGGGCTTCCAGGAAAAACCGTCGCCTTCGCGGATGTATTCGCGGACGGCGGCGATCAAGCTGCTTTGATAGCGGGCCGAGGGCCGCGCCAGAAAGGCTGGCTTGGGGGTCATGCCGCCTCATATTCTATTTTTCAATGGGGATGCCGGCCGCCTAGGCCTCGCTATCGACGGCGCTGGATTCGATGGCCTCTTCGGGATTGTCCTTGTCTTCCCAACTGATAATCCAGATGCAGGCGCCGGCGACAAGCACTGTGGCGACGATGAGCGCGACCCACTGCGAAGCCTGAAGGCCCACATTGCGGGCCTCATAGACCAGCAAAGCCACCATGCCGGCCGCCAAGACCACCCAGGCCGCCAGGCGCGGATGATTCAATACCCATTTCATGCCGGGAATGTTTTCCATATCGCAAAATTCCTTATAACTCGCTGCCTAAAATCCAGTGTAGCCCAACTTGCCGCTGATGACAAGCGCTTTAACGCGATTCTTGCAAACCTATCTGCTTCATGGCGCGTATAATAGGTAAGGAAAAGAGGAGCAAAGGAAAATAAGATGAGCAAGCGCAAGGTTGAATGGTCATTCGATTTTGAGGATATAGGCAAGCAGGTCGGTCAATTCTTCAAGAATATGAAGGAGGAGGGCGAAGTTGAACTGGAAACCGCCCATTTGACAGCGCCGCTCGACGACGCGGCATCGGCCCAGGTCAACGTCGATTTTTCCGTCGGGAAAGCCAGCGCGAAGGCCCTGCCCGCTGATTCGGATAATCTCTTCGAGGCGCGGATTACCTATGTGGGCGAATACGAATTTGAGGTCAGCGGCGAGTCCGAACGAAGCGTTTCATTACGGCAAAAGGGCAGCTTTCCCAACAAAATCGCCCGTCTCATCAGCCATGCCAAGAGCCTGGAATGGGATATTGCCTTGGCGCAGAACATCCCCCATCGCCTGCGTCTGAAGGGCGGCCTGGGCGAAACGGACATCAACCTGACCGGGCTGCTGGTCGAGGCCATCAAGCTGGACACCGGCGTTGGCAAAGTCGCTTTGACTCTGCCGTCGCAAGAGGCGGATTTTGATGCCAGCATCAGCGGCGGCGTTGGCAAGACCGATGTGACCCTGCCGGCCGGCGCGGGCGGACGTCTGAAAATCGGCGGCGGCGTGGGTGAGGTCAATATCATGGCCGCGCCGACGGTGGCCCTGCGAATCAAGGCCAGTTCGGGATTAGGTCAAATCAGCCTGCCCGAAACTTTGACCCGCGTCGGCGATGTATGGGAAACTCCCGATTTCGCTGATGCCAGCAAGCCCATTCTGATTGACTATAACGGCGGCGTCGGCAGCTTTCGCCTGAAGTTTTTCGACGTCCTCTAGTTCGACGTCTCTAGGCCGTGTCGCCGTTTTCCGACGCTGGCGGCGCGGCCTCCTCCTCATCGTCATCATCCGTCTCGGCGCCGCGGCGTAGCATCTCATGCAGCATCTCGGTCAGATGGCTGGCGGCTTTTTCGACGTTCATATTGGGGCGGATGACGGCAATCTCGCGGCTAAGCATCTGCATCAGACGGCTTTTCATCTTCACTTCGACGGTCGTCAGCCGGTCGTTATGCTCGCGCCAAAAGAGATCGCGCAGGGCTTCGGCCATGGCCTGCGGATCGCGCGTTTGGATCTGCTTTTGGATTTTCGCCTGGCGGGTGCGGTAGTCATCGGAAAGCGTTAATGGCGGGCTGGCGAAAACATCTTCGATCACCGAAAGGTTTTTGATGGCCGGGCGGATGTTCATGTCGGTCGCCATTTCCACTGGGACCATCACCTCGCCCCGTTCGCCCACCAATTCGATAATGTGATAAGCGCGCGTTTTGCCCTGGAGCGTCAGTTCTTTCTCGCCGATCACCGTACCAGCGCCATAACGCGGATGAATAATCTGGTCGCCTCTTTCATACATAAGCCTCTCCCGTGTTTTTTAATCGTTCGCTTGTTCTTTATACAGGGCCAGCGCCGTTTTCCCTCATTCATCGGCCGCCTCTTCCAGCAGATTATGCCCCTCATCCAAGCCAGACGGACAGTTTGACTTCGCTGGATCATTATTCACCATTTCGCTATTATATCACACTCGGCGCGGCTATTCAAGTGATTGGATTCGCCACATACTTACGACAAAGTCCGCCATTTTCCGCCATGCCCCCTAGCCGCTG
Source organism: Phototrophicaceae bacterium (assembly GCA_965243795.1). Lineage (GTDB taxonomy): Bacteria > Chloroflexota > Anaerolineae > Aggregatilineales > Phototrophicaceae > UBA6055. Next base: position 1,030,424 of record OZ251576.1, read on the forward strand.
TTCGGCTCAAGCGAGGTGAAATAGTCGCGCACGACATCGCGCAGGCCCAGCGGCACGTAGTCGCTTTCCAGGGCGCGGTTGGCCGCCTGCTGATAATCGCTGAACACGGTATCATAACTCACGCGGGATTCACCGAGCGGGTTGTCGTCAAAGCTGCCTTCGGCCATGATTTGGTCGGTGGCGTCGGTTCTCAACTGGATTTCGCTGTCGCCGCCGCCGTCGATGCCGGTGGGACTGTAGATGGCGGCATAGTTGATTTCGCCGGCGCCAGTGGTTTGATTGTTCGTTTCGACGCCTTGGTCTTCGCCGCCGCTGCCGGGCAGGCTGATATTGCTTGCCTCGCCTTCGCCTGCGCCTTGGCCGGCCGCGCTGCTGTCCTGTTCGCCTTCCCTATTCTCGCCGTCGTTGGGCATATTGCGCTGGGCTGGCTGATTGCCCTGATTGTCGCCGGCCTGGGCCGAATCGGCCTGTGAACCGCCGGGCTGGCCGGACCGCTGTTGATCCGAGTCGGTCGTTTCGGCGGCGCCTTGCTGTGGGGCGGTCGATTCCTGCTGACTTTGCCGCCGCGGCTGTCGGGCGATCTCATCGGCGGCCTCCTGCGCCTGCTCGGCCTGCGATTGCAGCATTTGCTGGGCATTCCGCATCTGCTGGCTGGCCTGCTGTTCCTGCGCCAACTGCTCCTGCGCTTGATTCAGCTGCTCCTGCAAACCCTGGCTGTCATTGCGCTGGAGAGTCGACGCCATTTCTTGCAGCCGCTCCGACAGTTCGGGGTTCATTTGTGTTAGTTCTTGGGCGGCCTGCCGCAAGGCTTGGGCGGCTTCCAGCGCTTCATCCTGGCTCATGGCCTGCGCCTCTTGTCCCAACTCGTTTAAGGCCTGCGAAAGCTCATCCAGGCTGGGCGCCGTCGAATCGGATTCGGAAGGGGCGGCGTCTTCCTGGCGGCCGGTCAGCGGCCTGAAATTGTCCATCGCTTCCAGGGCGGCTTCCAAGGCCGATTGATCCAGGTCAATCGTATCTTGCAGGGGATTTTCGATATCTTCGATTTGCGATGTCAGCTGGCTCATCGCCGCAAAAGCCTCGTCGTCGCTGATGTCCTGCTCTTGCAGACGTTCCAGCGCGATCTCCAGGGCATTCAACAGGGCTTGGCGGTCGATGTCTTCCAGGCTGGTATCGGTGGCGATGCTTTCGATAATATCGCGAACGTCGTCCTGGGCCGCTTGGACGGCGGCCGAGGGCCCGGCGGGAATCAGGTCTTCGCCAACCAGCAGGGGAAGGGCGATCATCATCAGCAAGGCGGCCAGCAGGATTAGCAAAACAAGCCATTCGCGCCGTCGAAAGTCCAGCTTGATCTTTTCCCGCGCATTGATCTGTTCGGCCTGGGCCAGCGCATCGGCGATCTGCGCCGCTTTGATCTCTGGGCGGGTTTGGATGCGGCCCTCAAGCAGTTCCAACGCGGTTGATACGCGCTCCTGCAGGCCGAATTCGAGGTCAAAATAGCGCGCCTGCGTCAGCCGCGGCCGGGTGAAGAGCAGGGCATGCAGCAGATTGACCAGAAGGCCGCCGCCGCAAATCACCGCCGCCGCCCGCGCGAAATCCCCGACCGGCCAACGAAAGCGCATATAGACGATGATGCCAAAGACCAAACTGATGACCAAAGCGGCCATCAGCGTCCGCGGCAGCGCTCTCGATAAAACCCGCCGTTTGTAATGATGTTCCCAGCGCGACAAAAGGGCGTGGAGTTGGCTGCTTTGGCTTGGGCGCGCGGGCGTTAAAGGGCGGCTTGCCATAATCTGACCTGCTGATGAGCGTTTCGTATTTTTACCACAGCGCGCGCAGTGGGCATAGAGGAAAACGGATTTTTGCCCTTCGAGACGCTTGCTATGCTGACGTTGGCCTGCTATCGTTGCGGCTTGATTGAATCCTTTCAGCGCAGGTGAGGCATGCCCCAAACTTATGTGGTGACCGGCGGCGCCGGCTTCGTCGGTTCGCATATTGCCGAATATCTGATTCGCAATGGGCAGCGGGTGCGCGTCATCGACAATCTGCTGACGGGCAATCCTGATCATCTGACGTTTCTGAAATCGCTTAATGGGGATTTGAGGATTGTCGAGGCCAGCATTACCGACCTGGCGACTTTGCAGGCCTTGTTCAAGGGCGCTGATTATGTTTTGCATCAAGCGGCTCTGCCTTCGGTGCCGCGCAGCATGGCCGACCCCTTGGAAACCCATCGGCACTGCGTCACGGGCAGTCTGAATGTTTTGATCGCCGCCCGCGCCAATGATGTTAAACGGGTGGTGTACGCCGCTTCTTCATCCGCTTATGGCGACCAGCCCGGCGAAGCCAAAGTCGAATCTATGCCGCCGGCGCCGATCTCGCCTTATGGCGCCGCCAAGCTGGCCGGCGAGTATTATATGCGGTCGTTTTATCATGCTTATGGCTTGGAGACGGTGGCTCTGCGCTATTTTAATGTCTTTGGGGCGCGGCAGGACCCGCATTCAGCTTATGCCGCCGCTATCCCCAAATTCATCAAGCTGATGCTCAATGGCGAACGGCCGCCGATGTATGGCGATGGCCGCCAGAGCCGCGATTTTACCTATATTGATAATGTCGTGCATGGCAGTCTGCTGGCCTGCGCGGCCGAGGAGGCGGCTGGGGAAGTCATCAATCTGGCCGCCGGGGGGCAGGTCATCCTCAACGATCTGGTCGCCAAGCTGAATGTTATCCTGGATACCTGTTTGCCGCCGATTTATCTTGAGGAACGGCCGGGGGATATTAAGCATTCGCGGGCTGACATTGCGAAGGCCGGTCGATTGCTGGGCTATGAGCCGATTGTCGATTTTGATGAGGGGCTGCGGCGCACGGCCGCTTGGTATCGCGGGCAGGGCTAGACGTTTTCAACGCGCCTTTCGCAGAAAATGGGCCACTATTGTTTTTTGTCCAGACTAGCCAGCCATTCCCGCGTCGACGCGCCTTCCCCGTCCAACGCTTGTCGCAGGCCTCTTTCGATGGATGCCAGAATTTCGGCTTCGGTCGGCTCGCGATAGTCTTCGCCCAAACTGTCATCCCCATTTTCAGCCGCCGCTGATGTCTTCAGGCCCATATCGGTGTCTCCACTGTATGATGTTATGATAATAAGCGTTGGCCTGCTGTCAAGCCGTTAGAATGCCAAAAGCGCCGCCGGGCCGCTTGATTTGATATAGGATTATTGGAACATTTGGGCCATAATGGACGGCATCGCAGAGGAGATTCGACATTGAGCGACATCGAGCGCATCGGCATTCTGGCGCATCCGTCCCGTCCTGATACGCATCCAGTGGCGACCGACATTGCCGAAACCTTGCAGCGGCGCGGCCTTCAAACCTGGGTCTACACCGTCTGGGACGAGGCGACTGTGGCCGCTGATGTGGCGCGGGCTGATATTGTCATGGCCATCGGCGGCGACGGCGCCATGCTGCGCGCTGGACGGGTCTGCGCCGAACACCAGGTGCCGGTGCTGGGCATCAATATGGGCTGGCTGGGCTTTTTGACCGAAATCAAACAGCCTGACGACTGGCAGATCGGACTGGAAAAGCTGCTTTGCGGCGATTACTGGATCGAAAACCGCATGATGCTGCAGGCCGCGCTGATGCAAAATCGGCATGAAACGCTGGGCTGCTATCACGCGCTCAATGATGTGGTGATCAGCGGCAGTGTCTTTGGGCGCATGATTCAGATTAACGCCTATATCGACAAGCACTGGGCGACCACCTACAACGCCGACGCCCTGATCCTTTCGACGCCGACCGGCTCGACGGCTTATGCCCTGGCCACTGGCGGGCCGATTCTGCCGCCCGAACTGCGTAACATCCTGATGGTGCCGATGGCGCCGCACCTTAGCATGGATCGGTCGATTGTCCTGGCCAGGGGCGCGGTCGTTGATATTGAGCCTATTGCGGAGAATCGGCATCCGGTCGTGCTGACGGTTGATGGCAATGTTATAGCCGAATTGGGCGACAGTCAGCATATCTGCATCAAGTCGGCGCAGCCGGTCAGTCGGTTTGTGCGGCTGGGCGCGCGCAATTATTTTTACCGCTCCCTGCTCGGCCGCCTGGAGCCGCGCATCAACCGCCATGGCCCGCGGCGCATGATCTTTGATGAATCAGATGGGAAAACATGAACATGACCGAAGATCAGCCATTGATTGAGGGCGATATTCATTTCTGCCAAGTCCACAGCGGCCGCGAGACGGCTCTGCGCTGCAACCGCTGCAATCGCTATATGTGCGTGGACTGCGCCGTCCGAACATCGGTGGGCTATACCTGCCGCGAATGCGTGCGCGGACATGAGGACAAGTTCTTTGAAGGCACTTTGGTAGATTATGCGGTGGCGGCGGCTGTTTCGGCCATCGGCGGCGCGGCGGCCGTGCTGGGCAGCGCGCTGATTGGCGGATTTCTCTTGCTGGCTCTCATCATCGGGCCGGCGCTGGGCGGTCTGACTGGCCAAATGGCCTTGGCCCTGACCGGACGACGACGCGGACGTCAAAGCGGCTATGTTTGCGCCGCGGGTATGCTGGTCGGCGGCATTTTGACCGGCCTGCTGACAAGCGGACTGGGCATCAACGCCCTGCTCATGCTGGCCCTGGCGGCATCGGCGGCTTATGCCAGCTTCAAGGTGTCCATTTAGGCGCCCCGATACTATGCTGGAAGAATTGCGCGTCCAAAATTTCGCAGTCATCGACCGACTCGACCTGTCTTTTGGCCAGGGTTTTAACGTCATCACTGGCGAGACTGGCGCCGGCAAGTCGATTCTGATTGATGCGGTGGAACTGATCCTTGGCGGCAAGGTCGATTCGGCTTTTGTCCGCGCCGGCAACGATCACAGCGTCATCGAAGCCGTGATTTCGCTTGATTCAGCCAACCGCAGCGAGGTCATGGCCATTTTGGCGCGCGAAGATCTGGTGGATGCCGAAAATCCTGATCATGTGACTCTGATGCGCGAGATACGGCGGCAGGGACGCTCAACCGCGCGGGTCAATGGCATCGCCGTCAAAGCCGATATTTTAAGCGCAGTTGGCGACAGGCTTTTTGACATCCATGGCCAAAGCGATCATCTGTCGCTGTTTCGCCCGCGTCATCACATCGACCTGCTCGACCGCTACGCCGATTTATTTGAAGTCCGCGCCGGGCTGGCTAATCTGGTGAATGCTCTGGGGCAAGCGCAGGGGGAAATGCGCCGCCTGCAAGAGGACAAAGAGGCCTTTCAGCGCCGCGCCGATTTGCTGCGCTATGAAGCGGAAGAGATTGAAGCCGCCGCCCTCCAGCCCGACGAGGAGCGAAGTCTGCTGGCCGAGCGCAATCGCCTGGCCAACAGTGAACAGCTGGCCGCGCTGGCGCAGGAAGCGTCGAAACTGATCAACGGCGATGACAGTGACGACCAGCTGCCGCTTGTGGATGGCTTGATGCGGGCGGCCTCGGCTTTAAGCAAGCTGGCGGCGATTGATCCCGATCTGGCGGATGATGATGAATTGGCTGAAGGTTTGGCGCAGCAGGCGCAGGAGCTTGGGCTGACGATGGCGCGTTATGCCGGGGAAGTCGAATATGACCCGCAGCGATTGGACGAGGTGGAAGAGCGGCTTGAACTCATCAAAACACTCAAGCGCCGTTATCAGGCGGCCAGCATCGAGGAGATTATCGCTTATGGCGCGCGGGCGGCCGACGAATTGGAAAGTCTTGATCACAGCGAAGAGCGGCTTGAAGATCTGCGTCGGCAGGAAAGTCGTCTGCTGGTTCATATTGGCGATATCAGCCACCGTCTAAGTCAGGCGCGGCAGTCGGCCGGGCAGGACTTGGCGGCGGCGATTGTCCATGAATTGAATGATTTGCGGATGGAGCGCACTCGCTTTGAGGTGCTGCTGGCGCAGGCCGAGCATCCAGACGGCTGCGTCGTCGGCGAGAGACGTTATAAATTTGACGCCAAGGGCATGGACGATGTGGAGTTTATGATGAGCGCCAACCCCGGCGAGCCGCTGCGGCCCTTGGCCAAGGTCGCTTCTGGCGGCGAGGCGGCGCGGATTATGCTGGCGCTTAAACGTGTGCTTAGCGCGGCCGATCAAACGCCCATTTTGATTTTTGATGAAGTTGACCAGGGCATCGGCGGGCGCATTGGCGCGGTTGTCGGTGAGAAACTCTGGTCGCTTTCGGCCGGGCATCAGGTTTTGTGCGTGACCCATCTGCCACAGCTGGCCAGTTATGGCGACCGTCATTTTCATGTTCGCAAGGATATTACTCAAGCGCATGCCGCCGCCCAGGTGCGCGTGCTGGAGGCTGAAGACGAGCGCATTGCCGAAATCGCTGAAATGCTGGGCGCGGCTGGGGAATCAGGCCGGCAGTCGGCGCATGAGATTTTGCAGGCGGCGCGGCGTCGCAAGCGGGGATTTTAACGATAACAGACAAACCTAGGGGGATGATTATGAAACTCAATACCATATTGGATCAGATTGACATGGGCAGCGTTGCCTTGCCGAAGTTTCAGCGCGGTTATGTTTGGCGCCGCCGACAGGTTCGCAAATTGATGCGTTCGCTTTATCTCGGTTATCCAGTGGGCAGCCTGCTCATGTGGGAGACGCAAACCGAAAAGGCCGAGGCAAAGGGCGCTGCTCAACTTGCCAGCGGCACCGTCAGGCTATTGCTGGATGGTCAGCAGCGCGTCACCTCGCTTTACGGCATCATCAGGGGCAAGCCGCCGACCTTCTTTGATGGCGATGAGAAGGCCTTCCTCAATCTATATTTCAACCTCGACGACGAAGAGTTTGAATTCTATGGCCCCGTCAAAATGAGGGATGATCCGCGTTGGATCAGCGTCACGGAATTGATGCAGCCGGAGAAGGGTATACGGATTTTCTTCCCGCAAATAAGGAAAATCCCAGCCGTTATAGAAAACGACAGACTCTTTGATATGTATGTCGGGCGATTATATGACATCACAAATATCAAAGAGCGCGAGCTGCATATTGAAGAGGTTAGCGGCGCGGACAAGACGATGGATGATATTGTCGATATCTTCAACGAGGTGAACAGCGCTGGCACCACGCTTTCCAAAGGTGATTTGGCGCTTGCCAAAATTTGCGCGTCCTGGCCTGAAGCCCGCGAAGAAATGCAGGCGCGGCTGCGAAAATGGGAGAACGTCGGCTACCACTTCAGCAAAAGACCGCTCGACTGGCTGTTACGGTGCATTACGGCCATGCTGACCAGTCAGTCAGACTTTGCCGCGCTGTTTTCCAAAGATGAGGATGGCAATGAGCGCTTTTCTGTTCCAGCATTTCAGGATGGCTTGCGCCGCGCCGAAAAGCATATCGACTATTTGCTGGAACTCATCGCTTCTCGTTTGGGACTTGACCACACCCGCGTGCTGGGCAGTCCTTTTTCCTTTCCCCTGCTGGCGCGTTACATCGACCAGCGCGGGAAACCGGCGGATTATCGAGAGCAGGACAAGCTGCTGTACTGGTATGCCCACACGATGTTATGGGGACATTATTCGGCGTCGATGGAAACGAGGCTGCGCCGCGATCTGGTGGCGATAGACGACAACGAAGACGCTCTGGAAGCCTTGATCGCCAACCTCTATCAGAGCCGCGGCGACCTGACGCTGCATCCGCGGGATTTTGAAGGCGCAACGGTGGGCAATCGATTCTATCCGATGCTGTACATGATGACCCGTGTCTGCCATTCGCGCGATTTTGAAAGCGGCATCGAACTGAAGCACAACCTGCTCGGCAGTCTGAGTCGGCTGGAACTGCATCACATTTTCCCCAAAGCGCGGCTGCGAGAATATGGATACCATTGGAGCGAGGTCAATGCGCTGGCGAACTTCACCTTTCTGACCAAAGCGACCAATCTGAAAATCTCGGCAAAACTGGCCGAAGAATACTTCGCCGTCTATGAGGACAAGCATCCCGGCGTTTTGGCATCGCATTGGATTCCTATGGATCGGGAACTGTGGAAGATCGAGAATTATCGTGATTTTCTGGCTGAACGGCGCAAGCTGCTGGCCCAGGCCGCCAACGATTTCTTATCTCATCTGCGCGACGGCGTCATGCCCGAAACCACAGCTGCCGAATCGGCCCTGGCGCGCGAGATCGTCTCGATTCCTGGACAAATTGCCGATGAAGCTGAAGAAGCTCTGCTGCGGGATGCCATGAATTGGATGGAACAGCAAGGCCTGCCAACTGGCGAACTGGGATTTGAATTGGTCGAAGATGAGAGCGGCGATGTTCTGGCGATGCTGGACTTGGCTTGGCCCGACGGCGTTCAGGTTGGTCGCACTGATCCCGCCGCCCTGCTGATTGATGAGGGCGAAGAAACATTGTCTATCGCGCAGAGAGCGGGTTATCGCTGCTTCACGAATTTAGAGCAACTTCAGCATTATGTCGAAAAGGAAATCCTTGACCGACCGGCCTAATGTAAGATTCCCAGCAAGCCCCTCGTCATAAGCATATAAGGGAAAATCAGGAGCGTCCGCCATGTCCCAACCGCATAATGGCGATCAGCTTGGGCGACTGTTCGATTTTATCGCCAACGCGCCGACCGATGAAGAACTCATCAAAATGGACTGCAATGACTGCTGCGAGAAGATCGCGCGGCTGGCCGAACAGGTTGCACATGGCGCCGAACTTAGCGACGTCCTGCCCGAATTGCAGAAATTCATGGTCTACTGGGATGATTGCCGCGAAGAGTTTGAGGCCCTGGTGGCTGTGCTGCGGACGGAAAAGACGCTGGAAGGCTTTGACTTTTCCACGCTTGAGATGCCCGCGAAAAACAGCGAAAGCTGATAGACAATCGAACGGGATGAGGTAAGGCAGATGAAAAAGGAACGCGTGGTTATCATTGGCTCCGGCCCGGCTGGCTTGACGGCCGCTTTGTACACCGCCCGCGCGCAGCTGGCGCCAGTTGTCATCGCCGGCAGTCAGCTGGGCGGCCAAGTGGCCATCACGCACGAGATCGAGAATTATCCGGGCTTTCCCGACGGCCTAAGCGGGCCTGAACTGGTCGAGCGGATGAAAGAACATGCCGAAAACTTTGGCGCCAAAGTCGAGTTTGATATTGTCGAAAGCGTCGATTTCAGCCAGGGATCGCCTTTCCTGGTCAAGACGCTGGGAGATGAGTATCTGGCGGATGCCGTCATTGTGACCATCGGCGCTGACCCGCGCAAGCTGGGCGTTCCTGGCGAACAGGAATATGTTGGGGCTGGCGTCAGCTATTGCGGCACCTGCGACGGTTTCTTCTTTCGCGGCAAGGACATCGTGGTCGTTGGCGGCGGCGATTCGGCCATTGAAGAGGCGCTCTTCCTGACCCGTTTCGCCAGCAGTGTCAATGTTATCCATCGCCGCGATCAGCTTCGCGCCGGCATCCAGCTTCAGCAGCGCGCCTTCAGCCACGAGAAAATCAGCTTTACTTGGGATTCGGTCGTCGAGGAGATCATCGGCGGCGAGGGCGGCGTCCATGCGGTTCGTCTGAAAAATCGTAAAACGGGCGAGGCGCGGGTCGATCCAACCGAAGGCGTCTTCATCTTTATCGGCCATGACCCCAACAATGCCGTCTTTGGCGATCAAATCGCGCTGAACGAAAACGGCTACATCATCACCGACCAGCGTTACCGCACCAATGTAGACGGCGTTTTTGCGGCCGGTGAAATCCAGGATGAACTCTGGCGGCAGGTGGCGACTTCCGTCGGTCAAGGGACAGCCGCCGCCATGTCAGCGATTCAATGGCTGGAAGCGCGCGAAGACCGTCTGCAAGAACTGGACAGTTTGCCCGCCGCCGGCGATTAGATTTGGGATTGTATCCAACCGCCGGCTTGATACACTGCCGCGCGGGACGTTCGCCATGCAAGTTCTATGATGAGGAGGAATAACCATGCCGTTTATCGTTCGCAGGCACAGGAGATTGATGAGCTTCGCCTTGCTGATGAGTTTGCTGCTGATGCTGCCTTTATCAGCGATGGCGCAGGACAGCGGCGGCGCCTTTGTCAGCATTCGCCATTATGACGGGATCGACCCAGCTGACCAGTCCGAAATCGGGCGCGTCGTCAGCGAGGGCTTTTTGCCGATTGTCCGCGGAGCGTCTGGCTTTGTCGGCTATTATCTGCTGCATAGCGGCGATGAACTGGTCGCCGTCAGTCTGTTCGATTCACAGGAGCAGGCCTCGGACTCGAATGAGCTTGCCCGCGAGTTCGTCGCTGAAAACATGGCGCCGCTGCTGCCGAATCCGCCGCGCATCGTCGAAGGCACGGTAGAAGTTGAAGGGGTGGCCGATGACGTTCCCGCCGGCTTCTTCGCCAGTGTTCGCATCTATGACGACCAAGATATGGAGACCGTGGCTGAAACCAATGCCCGCACCCGTGAGATCTTCCTGCCCGCGCTGCGCGAAACAGCCGGGTTCTTCAGCTACTATGTGATGAACGACGGCGATTCTACAGTAGCGGCCTTCAACGTATTCGAATCAGAAGAAGCCGCCTTGGCTTCCAATGATATGGCCGCCGAGTTCGTCGCTGAACACCTGGCGGAATTTGACTTAGGGACGCCTGCCAGAATCAGCGGCAATCTGTCGGTGGCGGCTCTGGCTGCATTGCGCGAGGGCGACAACCTGGTGTCTGCTGATATGGACATGGAAGCGGCCGGCGCCTTTGCCAGCGTTCGCGTGTATGACGGGATTGACGCGGCTGACCAATCGGAAATCCAGCGTCTTGTGGACGAGGTCTTTTTGCCGATCCTGCAAGAAGCGTCTGGCTTTATCGGCTATTACCTGATTCAGCCCGATGGGGATATGCTGGCGGCCGTCAGTTTGTTCGATACGCCGCAGCAGGCTTCGGATTCAAATGAGCTTGCCCGCGAGTTCGTCGCCGAAAATCTGGCGCCGCTGCTGCCCAATCCGCCGCGGATCATTGAAGGGACAGTGGACGTCGAATCGGTGGTCGACGATGTTCCTGACAGCCTCTTCGCCAGCGTCCGCATCTACGACGACTACAACATGGAGAACTTGGACGAATCCAATGCCCGCGTCCGCGAGATCTTTCTGCCCGCTCTGCTCGAAACACCAGGGTTCTTTGGTTATTATACCTTGAACGACGGTGATGACGCGCTGGTGGCGATCAGCCTTTTCGAATCAGAGGAAGCCGCCTTGGCCTCCAATGATATGGCCGCCGAGTTCGTCGCTGAACACTTGGCGGAGTTTGACTTGGGGACGCCGGCCCGCATCAGCGGCAATGCGTCGGTGGTTTCGCTGTCCGCCCAGTAGATGACGCAAAAAACATCAAGAGGGCGCGGCCGCGGTCGCGCTCTTTTTGTTTTGGGATTATTCATCAAAGCTGCGCGCCTGATTTGAAACCCATCAAGATATTTATATTGGGCAAATATCCCGTCTCATCGCGCTTGAGCAGTTTCATTTTGACCAATTCGTTCAAGTCTCGCTGTATGGTGCGGTCGGTTTTCTGTGAATAGGCTTGAGTTAAATCTCTTATTTCCCCTTTTTTGATCGGCCGCTCAAGGCGGTCGGTTAGATCCAGGATCAGCCGCTTTTGCCGTTGCCGCGATTTTGTCAAGTTTTCGGAGAATCGCTTACGAAACTCCGCATGAATTGAATCATGCCATATCGTCCGAATTTGCATGCCGTGGATTATCGAGAACTGGTCATCTAATTCATCCTTCAGACCTTGCAGAGCATATTCGATAAATCCCTGCAAATTACCTTCGGCTGGATACGAACCGTCTCGAAATTCACCGTGTGAATCCTGCAAGTGTCTGTAGTATTGATCGCGTGTTTTGTTGTAGAAATTGCTTGGCAAATGCGCGGCAATATCCGGCGCTCCCGCCTTTAGAAGTATGATAAACTCAATTAACCTTGCCATTCTCCCGTTGCCGTCGCCATAGGGATGAATCCAGGCAAAATGGACGTGGGCAGCTAAGGCTTTCACAATTTGAGCCGCAAGTTCATAGCCCGCAAGCGCCGACATATCCTGGTTCAGCCAGTCGCAATAATTATTCATCAGCCGCGCGCAGTCTTTGGGCGGCGGCGCCAGATAGCGTCCTACCTCAACGCGATGAGTGCGAAGTCCGCCAATGACAACATCTTCGGCAAGGCTGTCAGCTAAATTGTCCAGAACGAGCCGATGATAGCTGTTCAGCAGTTCCACTGAAAAGGCTGGCGCTGCGCCTGCGATCTCATCATCGCGCACTTGATTGAACGCCTTTACCATATTGTCGATTTGCCGCTGCTGATATTCACGGGATGGCCGCGCTTTCATTTCTCTATTTATGATTTTCCCGACCTCTTCTTCAGAAAACGAATTGCCTTCAATGGCTGTGGTGCTGTGTACGCCCTTCGCAAGATACATGCGACGCAGCCTATTGCTGTCATCAGGCGGTATTGGCAGCCGCTTGATATGCTCAATTTTTGCTTGAACCTCGCCCAGCAAAAGCCAGGTTTTTGGCGAAAATTCCCCAAGTTTTGGCGGGAATTTGATGAAATCATGCGAACCCATTTGACTGCATCCCTGTCGCTGTTTTTGTCCAAGAATATGTTATTACATATTAGGATATATTATCTTGATAAATAAGGCAAGGCATCACATTTTCAAACAAAAATGGAGAAGTTTTGCCACTTATTTTGTCATCTCGACTGTCCGCAGTTTTGTCATCGATTTGACGGCGGCGTAAAAACTGCCGATGAGATCAAATACATTCCGATAAAAGTCAAAGGTACGAAATCGCCCGCTCGCCGCGTCTAAAAGGAATGCGCCGCATAGATGCGCGGGGAGGGCAAACAGCCGCGGTGATCAAACGTCTCGCCATTCGACAGCACGCCTCTTCGATTCGCCTGATGCTGCTGCAATTCCTCAGCTTCAGCGCGGTGGGCATGATTGCGCCTTACATCAACCTGTACCTGACCGAGCTTGAATTTTCGGGCGTCCTCATTGGCACTCTGGCCAGCATCGGCGCCATTTTATCTTTGTCATTGACCCCTCTGCTCAATCAAATCGCCGACCGTCTCATGCTGCATCGGCGGCTGTTTATGCTGTACCTGGCTGGCTTCGCCTTGGCCAACATCATCTTTGCGACCTCGCGCCTGCAAATTCTGGTGATTTTCGCCGTCCTGCTCATCAAGATCACCGTCAGCCCCAGCATGACCCTGGGCATGCAGCTGACCATGTCACAGCTTATGCGGCGCGGCAAGGCCATACTTGGTCAAATTCGTTCGTTCGCCGCGCTGGGCTTCACCGTCGCCAGTCTGCTCGCCGGGCAGCTTTTTCTATTTGGCGGCTATCCTCTGCTCTTCGGGGCTGGAGCGGTCTTCGCCCTGTTAAGCATTCAGATGTCAACCATTTTTCCGCCTTCGCCCAAGAACAAGGTCAAGCGGCGCGCGCTGCCCAAAACACCGCGCAACCGCGGCTTTTATGTGCTGGTCGCCAGCCAATTCTTCCTGATGATGGGCATCCACAACAGCTTTTACTTTATGTTCATCCACTTCAGCCAAAATCTTGGCATTGCCACAGCCGAAATTGGACTGTGGGCGGCTTTGCTGGCGGCGGTCGAAATTCCTTTTTTCATTATGATGGATACTATTCTGCCCAAAGTGCGGATGCGGACGGCTTATCTGGTCGGCATCCTGGGCATCGCGGTCTTCAATTTCCTGCTGGGCGCGGTGCAGACTTTGCCGGCGCTGGCGCTGCTGATACTGTTTCGCGGTCTGGTCTGGCCGGGATTCCATCTGTCATCCTATACCCTCGTCTCCCAAATCAGTCATCCGCACAATGTCGCCACCAACCAGGCGATCCTGCAAGTGACCATGCCCAGCATCGCGCTGCTGCTGACTGGCTCGCTGTTTGGCTGGGTGTTTGACAATCTTGGCGCTGGGGCCTTTTTCGCTTTGTGCGCGCTGACCTGCCTCATCGCCGCTCTCATCGTGGCCGCTGGTTATCGTCTGTTCGAAAGCCGGCCAACCGCGCCAAAATAAGGAAAGATGAGATCCGCTCTGATCCGTTAGAGCAATAGATTGGGATGTGCAGTTATCTGAAATGCGTCCTTTATGGCAAGACCTTGTACACCCGCGCCGTCCCTTGCTGATAGACCAGCTTGAGTCCTGGGCGGTCGGCGGCCTCCGTTCGATCAAACAGGTAATCAAAGGTCTGCCCGCGGTTGGGGAATTCGACTTCATCCCACTCAAAATAGCGCACCGCGCGAAAATCGAGGGCTTGACGTTCGGCATAGATGGGCAGCCAAGCATCGCCGTCGGCCGCGCTGACGATGGCATCGGCGGCTGTGTTTTCGCGCAGCCAGGTCATCGCCGCGATGTCATCGCCGTTGATGAGGTTTTGCGGCGAGCGCATCAGTGGCCGCAGGGCATTCATCATTGGCTGAAAGGCCAGCCCCAGCAGCAGCGCCAGCAGGGCCGCCGTCATCATCAGAGGATAGGCGGCCTTTCGCAGACGTCCGCGCCATCGGCTTGACAGGCGCGTCTCCCATAGGTGCAAAAGCGCGAGTCCGCCCAGCCAGCCAAAGGGCAGAATCACCCCGTGCCGCGCTAGGTTGGGCGCATTGACCAGTTCGGCCAAAGGAGGCAGCAGTCGGCCGAGCAAGCCGAATAGCGCAAAATCAAGGACCAGCAGCAGCCAGCCAAGCATCGCGCCGGTCACCAGACGTCTGTCCCCCGACTGGCGCAGTCCCACCCAGGCGCCCAGGATGGCCAAGGGGACAATCAGAATGCCTTGCCCCAGGATGATGTCACCTAGCAGGGCGATGTCGGCTGAAAACGGCGACGGACTAGGCGGCGGCAGCGAGTCCCAGCTGTTGACCAGCCAGGGCGCAGTTCCCATCAGCGCCACCAGGGGGAATCCGAAGGTCAGGCCCAGGCGCGGTTTGCGGCGGATTCGGGGAGACTGCCAGGCCATCAGGCACAGGGAAATGAAGCCGAAGAGCAGGATGATGCTGGCTGTCAGGCTGGCATAAATGACCGCGCCCATCATCAAGCCGCCGGCGACCATATCGGCCAGGCTGAAACGCCGCAGGCAGCGCAGGGCATACAGCAGGCAGGCCTGCATAAACAGCAAGCCCATCAGTTCGCTGAAATGCCCATCGAGACAGCTAAGATACAGGCCGCCGCAGAGCAGGACAGCTATGGCCATTGCCCGTCCCAGCCGTTTGTCCTGACATTCGGCGCCAAAATCATAGGTCAGCCAGACGAGCAGATAGAAGAGCGCAACCGCCGCGCTTAGCTGGGTCAGCGGGATGGGCTGGTCAAGCTGCTGGCTAAGATAGGCGGAAAGGGCATGAAAGCCAGGCGCGATCATCACCGGCGCTTCGGGATACAAGGGCGCCAGTGAACGGAAGGATTCGCCAAGTTGCGCGGTCAGGCTGTGCAGTCCAAGGATCTGCGCTTGGGCCCCTGGCGCGGCCGGCAGGTGGAAGAGGGGCAGCAAAATCACCAGGGCCGCAATCGCGAAAAAGGCCAGGTCTTGCGGGCCGGGCCAGCCCTGTTCACTGTCGGCCAGACGTTCACCCTTGGCTTCGGCGCGGGCCTGCGCGGTTGAGAGGGTGCCGCCGAGGACGACGCTGGAAAGCAGGGCAAACAGCAGATAATCGACCGCCAAGGTGTTCCAGCCGAAGATTTCAGCATAAAACACAGCGCCGCCGACAACCAGCGCCAGGCAAAACGCCGCGCTCAAGGCCACCCGCGGCTGCGCGGTGCGCCAGACTGGGGACAGCATGACGCCGGCGCCCAGCAGAATGGCCGTTAGCAGGAAGACGACAAACAGGCTGCTCATGGGATATTTTTACACAGCTGCCAAATGTTTTACGTTGTAATTATTGAACTGTTTATCGTTTGTGACGACTGTCAAATCCTCAATGAGCGATTGCGCTATAGGAGATAGCTCATTCAACGTATGGGGCAAATTCAGGCAAAGGCGCGTCAAAATCATCTGCTATCTTGACTTTGCCCCGCGCGCTGCCGGCCTTGCGCGGTTTTTTCGGTTTAAGGGATTCAATGGGAACTAACTTCACTGCGCGGCCATGCTCATCAACAAGCACGACCGTTTTACCCCGCTGCGCGGCATCAAACAGCCTCTCCAATTCGTCCGGGGCTGTTTTCAAAGGATATGCCTGCATCAGTGTCCTCCTAACAACAATCCTTTTTATCATTATACGATATATTCGACATTTATTTGCCGAATAATCGCGTCAAAATGAAGCCGCCGCGTCGGGACAGGCATACAGCCGCCAGATGAATTGGCGCGCCGCTCATACTCGCTTACCACCACCAGTATTCCGGATTCTCGATATTTTCGATTAGATATCGAAGCCAGCTGCCTAAGCTAGCGCGATCAAAAGGATCAAGCGCTTCAGTTACTTCAAGCTGCATTTGAACGCAGGGCAGTTCATTTCTCCAGCCTGTCTCGCGGAACCCAGAATACCATAGGTGTACATGGCAAGCCTCATGAACCATCCCGCCAGCCAGCTGGACAACGCGCCTGAAAGTCGTAACAAAATTATGCGCCGATGCTTTCACGTACGTCCTTGTGTCAATGAGTATGCCCGAACGCTGAACGGCTGGGATCATTTCGATCTTGTCCAATCCGCTGATCACATAATCATACCACTCCGGAGCGTTGTCCTTCAGCAAATCAAGCGCCGCTTCCACCCAGGTAATAAAATCTTCCGACCCTTCAATGATCACCCCCGGATGCTTGCTTTGAGATGGATCAACGCGGGTGTAATCGATCCAGTTGGCCATCCACACTTCTTCGCCATTGTGGTTGATCTTCAGCCAGCGATTGTACTCGCCCACAACCTCTAACACTGTTCCGACTGGCGCCGTCTCGACCACGCGGCAGTTGAAGCCAGCGCAGCTTCGCAAGTTGTTTCTGCCCTCGACGCGAATGAAATAAGTCTGCGCTGATGCTATACCGCAAAATGCAAACACAGCTAGGATGACTGCCAACAGTCTGATTTTCATCGATAGATTCCTCTCAAGCATGCAGACCGCGTCAGGCCGATGAGATCGCCTCCCAGATTTTGCGCGGGGTCAGCGGCATATCCAGATGACGGATGCCATAAGGACTCAGCGCGTCCATGACGGCATTGACCACCGCCGGGGTCGAGCCAATCGTTGCTGCCTCGCCGATGCCCTTGGCGCCCAAGGGATTCAGCGCGGTTGGCGTTACCGTCTGGCCGAGGGTAAAGCAGGGGAAGTCATCGGCGCGCGGCATGGCATAATCCATCATCGAGCCGGTCAGCAGCTGTCCGTCATCATCGAAGACGACCTCTTCCAGCAGGGCTTGGCCGATACCCTGCGCCAGGCCGCCATGCACCTGGCCGGCGACCAGAATTGGACTGATGCGCGGGCCGCAGTCATCCACAGAATAGTATTCGCGCAACGCGACGATCCCTGTTTCGCGGTCAATTTCGACGAGGGCGATATGCGTCCCAAAGGGATAGATGAAATCCGGCGGGCGGAAGAAGTCGGTCGCTTCCAGGCCGGTTTCGATGTCATCCGGCAGCCGCGTGCCATAGGCTCGTTTGGCGATTTCGCTTAGGCCCAAGCTGCGGCTCGGCAGGCCTTTGACGCGGTACTGCCCATCGACGAATTCGACGTCGCCTGGCGCGGCCTCCAGCATGTGGGCGGCGATTTTGACGGCTTTTTCGCGCACTTTGTCGGCGGCGCGAATGATGGCCGAACCACCGATGGCCAGCCCGCGGCTGCCAAAGGTGCCTGTCCCCATCGGCGCCGCGCTGGTGTCGCCATGACGGACGACGATTTTGTCATAATCAGCGCCAATGCTGTCGGCGACAATCTGGGCGAAGGTCGTCTCGCCGCCTTGGCCATGCGGTGATGTGCCGGTATAGACGGTCACTGCGCCGCCTGGCTCGACGCGAACCAAGCCGCTTTCATAGGGCCCAAAGCCGCACATTTCGACATAAGAAGCGATGCCAATGCCAAGCAGCATATCCGAATCTTGGGCGCGAAGCTCTGACTGCCGCTGACGCAGCCCGGCATAGTCGGCCAATTCAAGCGCGGCGTCCAGATTGCCCTCATAATCGCCGCTGTCATAGGTCGAGCCAGTCGGCGTTTTGTAGGGAAACTGCGCTGGTTTCAGGTAATTTCTGCGCCGTATTTCAATCGAATCGATCCCCAGTTCAGCGGCGATCAGTTCGATGGCCCGTTCAATGTAATAGATGGCTTCGGGCCGTCCAGCGCCGCGGTAGGCGGCCACGGCGATGGTGTTGGTGAAGACGCTGCTGGCTTTGAAATCGACGGCGGGGATATGATAATTGCCGGTGGCCATCAGGCCGGTCAGGCCGGCGATGTCGTAAAAAGGCGGATAAGCGCCCAGTTCAGCGATGATATGCAGTCGCAGGCCGAGGATTTTGCCGTCCTCATCAAAGGCGACCTCAACATCGGCGGCCTGCGCCCGGCCTTGCGTCGTGGTCTGAAAATGCTCGATGCGGGAGCCTGTCCATTTGAGCGGCATCTGGTAGATTTGCGCCAGCTTGGCCAGGGCGATTTCTTCGGGATAGAGCGCATTTTTGACGCCGAAGCCGCCGCCGACATTGGGCGCGATGACCCGCAGCATATTTTCGGGCAGGCGCAGGACGTCGGCCAAAGCTGAACGGATGCCATGCGGAATCTGCGTGCTGGTCCAGATGGTCAGGCCGCCGGTCACGGCATCTGGCGCCGCGGCCACCGCCCGCACTTCCATAGGCACGCCGGCGACCCGCTGACTTATCATCCGCTGGCTAAGGGTGTGGGGCGCATTGGCGAACACCTCATCCACGCCTTCTGTTTTTTTGACGCCGCTGTCGGGGATGTTGCTGTCCATTCCCTCAAAAATCGGCGGCAGATCGCCGGCATAAGCGCTCAACAGGTCGCCGGCCGCCGGCAGCTCTTCCCATTCGATGAGGACGTCATCCCGCGCGTCTTCGCCAATTTCGGGCGATGTGGCAATGATAGCGGCCACGGCCTCGCCAAGATGCCGCACGCGGCCGACCGACAGGGCATAATGACTGCGCTGCCGCTGGACATCATCGCCGCCGCCCACCGGCACCGGTTCATAGGCGCCCTGCAAATCCTGCCCGGTGACGACCGCGTCCACGCCTTTTCTCCGCAAGGCGGCCGTGACGTCGATGGTCAGGATTTTGGCATGGGCATAGGGACTGCGGACAAAGGTCACATGGCGCATGCCTGGCAGCTTGATGTCCCCGACATATTTGCCGGCGCCGACGATCAGACTGGGGTCTTCTTTGCGCTTGACATTTGCGCCTATCATGGAACGTAGAACCATGGCCGTTATCTCCTTCAAAAACTCTGCTCGTCAAAAATAGGTTCAAGCTCGCCGGGCCTGCCTTTTTCATCCAGGCGCCGCTGACATTCACTCAAGCTGATTATAACCCAAGCTGGCGGGGATATGCCAATTCGCCACTCCCAATACCCTGCGATTTTCAGTATGATTCATTTTGTGATAGAGTAAGATGGCGTTATTTTCTTTGCATAGAGTCTGGCAGGAACGAGGGTGATGCGGATTTATAGGAGGATCGCGGCTCTGGCGGCGAGGCTGAAAGAATTCCTTGGCGACAGGCTGTGGATGTTCGCTGTTTTTGCGGTTCTTGCTGTTCCATCTTTGTTTTTCCTTGCCTGGCGGTCTATGTACCTCTTGTCTCCTCCTGCGCTGCTGCCTCCTCCTGCGCTGTATTCTCGGCGGCCAACACTGCGCCTTGCTAGACAGCTGGCGATAACGCTGGGCTTGCTGATACCGGCCAATCTGGATGATGAACCTCGCGGCCTGATTCGCAATATGATTATGGATGAAGAGGGAGGGGCGTTTTGGTTTCTTATTTATGCGCCTTTCCTTATTTTGGTTTTGCTTAGCGCGGTTTTTGTGGTCTGGGGCATCAACCGAGGCATTAGGGAAGACGAACGCGAGGGAACGCGCCGCGGCAAAGCATAAGCCTGGCAGGAACGAGGGTGATGCAGATTTATAGAAGGATCGCTATTCTGGCAGTGAGGCTGAAGGAATACTTTGCTGACAGGATATGGCTGTCCGCCGTCTTTATACTTGTTATCGTTTGTTTTTTGTTCGCTTTTGATTACCTGGTATCTCGGCGGGCATTGCTGCGCTTTGCCAGACAGCTGGCGATAATGCTGGGCTTGCTGATACCGGCCAATCTGGATGATGTCTCGCGCCGCAGTCATCGCAATATGATTATGGATCAAGAGGGAGAGGAGTTTTGGCCTCTTATTTATGCGCCTTTCCTTATCTTAGCTTTGCTTGGCGCGGTTTTTGTGATTTGGGACATCAACCGAGGCATTGGGGAGGACGAACGCGATGGCGATTCTGAATGATGAGACGTCTGCGCCTTAGCCAAAGCGGCCGGCGATGTAATCGGCGGTTTCTGACTGCTGGGGATTGGCGAAGACCTGGCGGGTCTCATCGTATTCCACCAGTTCGCCCCAGCGCGTTTCGATGCCATTTTTGACTTGCTTGCGGATATTGTAAAAGGCGGTGTAATCGGAGGCGCGCTGGGCCTGCTGCATATTGTGAGTGACGATGATGATGGTGTAGTCCTCGCGCAGGGTTCGGATGAGTTCTTCGATGTGCTGGGTGGCGATTGGATCGAGGGCCGAGCAGGGTTCGTCCATCAGGATCACATCCGGCTCGACGGCGATGGCGCGGGCAATGCAAAGTCGCTGCTGCTGGCCGCCGGAAAGCGCCAGGCCGGATTTGTTCAGGTCGCCGCTGACTTCATCCCAAAGAGAGGCGCCGCGCAGACTGCGTTCGACGATCTCATTGAGGGCGGGCTTTTTGCGGATGCCCAGCAGGCGCGGGCCATAAGCCACATTGTCATAGATGCTTTTGGGGAAGGGATTGGGCTTTTGGAAGACCATGCCGATTCGCCGCCGCACCTCAACCGGGTCTATCTGCGGGGCATACAGATTTTGGCCGCGATAGATGATTTCGCCTTCCATCCGCCCGCCTGGCACGAGGTCGAGCATGCGATTGATGCCGCGTAAAACGGTGCTTTTGCCGCAGCCAGAAGGGCCGATAAAAGCGGTGATTTTGTTCTTGCAAATCGGCAGGCTGACATGGGCCACCGCGCGGTGACTGCCATAATAGAAACTGCAATTTTTAAGCTCCAGCGCCAGTTGGAGGTTGGTTTGAATCATAGTCTTTAATGCCTTATGGAATAGCGGCTGCGGAGGATAATGGCGGCGGCGTTCAGCGTCAGCATCAGCGCCAGCAGGACGATAATGGCGGCGGCGGCGATATCGGCAAACTGGCCTTGCGGCCGCGCTGTCCATTGATAGATTTGGATAGGCATGGCCGTGAACTGTGAAAAGGGGCTGGTCGGGTCGGTGAGCAGGAAAGTAGCCGCGCCAACCACAATCAGCGGCGCCGTTTCACCGATAGCGCGGGAGACGGACAGGATCGTCCCGGTCATAATGCCGGGCAGGGCCGCCGGCAAAACTTGACGCCAGATGGTCTGCCAGCGCGTCGCCCCCAGGCCATAAGAGGCTTCGCGGATGGCATTCGGCACAGCGCGGATGGCCTCTTGGGCGTTGATGATGATAATCGGCAGTATCAGCAAAACCAGCGTGAGTCCGGCCGCTATCAGGGTGCGGCCGTTGGGCGCGAAGCTGTTGATTCGCAAAAGTTTGGCGATGAGTTGGTCATAGATGTCGTCGGGGATGCTGGCGTCGGCGGCGATGTCAAAGCGATAATAGCGGCCGCGGGTTTCGATGTCATAGTCGCTGTCGGCGCCCACTGGCATAACATCTGCCGTTGTATTCAGCGCATCGGCCAGGGCCTTTGACATGTCATGGATGTCGGAATGGCCGGTCATGGTCAGGCTGGGCGTGCCGTAATGCAGAAAGACGTCGACCAGGCGGCGGGCGGCGGCGCTGTCAATCAGGTCGGAACCGCTGTGAAGCTGGACGCCGTCGAAGCTGATTTGATCATCAAAAATTGGCGCAATTCGCTCAACTGCGGTGTCGATTGTCGGCGCGTCAAAATTGACATGAAAAACGAGGCCGCTGGAAAAAGGGGCCAGGGCGCGCACAAAGATAGCCAGGCCCAGCATGCCATAGATGATGGAAGGCACGCCGGCCAGGTTGCGGACGTTGGTTTCGATGAGGCGGTTGATGAAACCGTCATTGGCGTATTCTTCAAGGTAGATCGCCGCGCCCAATCCAATCGGCAGAGCGACCAGCACAACGATAACCATCAGGCCGACTGAACCCATTAGCGCGGTGCGGACGCCGGCCAGGGCGGGAACGCTGGACATGGGCGAGGTGATGAATTGACCGTTCAGCCAGCTGTGGAAGCGAATCACCTGCGCCTTGGCCTGGTCGAGTCCTTCTCTTTTTTTGTAGGCTTCCAGCAATGGCCCTTCAATCTCGGCCTTGATGACATCAAAGTGGAAGATCGCCTCAATAAGCGTGAAACTGGCGATGATCTGCTGTTTGACCACCTTTTCCATGACAAGCTGGCGGAGCGCGGCTGGGCTGGCATAATCTGCCAATAAATCGGCCTGCTGCTGACGACTGATGTTTTTGAGCAGCTGGTCGGCAATTTCGGCATCGACGCCAGGGTCAGCGACAATTTCAGCGACGGTGGCGCGGGTGAAGTCGGCGTCATCGACCTGGCTGATGGTGTCGCGGATCAGCACGCGCAGACGTCCGCCGGCGTGATCGGCCAAAATATCCGCCAGTTCTTGGCTTTCAAGCATTTGCAGGGGTCGGCCGCCGGTGAGTGTCTGCGGTTCAATCGTATTCACGACGCCAATCGCGCCAAAAGCCTCGTTGACGACGGTCGAGAACAGGGCGATCAGGGCGAGCGCGGCCACGCCAATCGAAAAATAATTGAAGGCTTTGCCCAGATTTCCCCGCCGCTGACGGGTTTGCAGACGCTTGAAAAATTCGGACTCGCCGGGCATATAATGGCGCTTGTTTTTATTTTTTGCCTTGTCTTTCATATTTAGTACGACTCCCGAAAGCGGCTGATGATGACGCGGCTAAGGGCATTGAGCAGGAAAGTTATCGCGAAGAGCGTCAGGCCGATGGCGAAGATGCTGTTGTAATCAATCGAATCATAACTCAAGTCGCCGCCACTGATGCGGGCGATGTGGCCGGTCATGGTTTCGGCTGAATCGAAGGGATTGAGGGTGAAGTTGGGGCCGGCGCCGGCGGCAATGGCGACGATCATGGTTTCACCGATGGCGCGCGACACGGCGACGATAAAGGCGGCTAGGATGCCGGACAGGGCGGCTGGGATGACCACCTTGACGGTTGTTTCCAGCTTGGTTGCGCCCAGTCCATAAGACGCTTCGCGCAGGGCGTTGGGGACGGCGTAAAGGGCATCTTCGCTCATCGAGCTTACCAGGGGGATGATCAGGATGCCGACCACGATGCCAGCCGAGCCAGTGTTGTAGATGCTGACGACATCGCTGCCGAAAAGAGTCCGCAGCAGCGGCGTCATAAAGGTCAGCGCGAAATAGCCATAGACCACAGTTGGGATGCCGGCCAGAATTTCGAGCATGGGCTTGAGCGTATTTCGCACTCTTGGCGCGGCGTATTCGCTTAAATAGACGGCGGCGCCGATACCCAGCGGCAGGGCGACCAGCATGGCGATGGCGCTAGTCATCAAGGTAGCGTTGATGAGCGGAATGACGCCAAATTCGCCAATCGCCGGGATCCAGCTTGTATGGGTAAAGAATTCGAGAACTGTCGGGCGGTCGTTGTATTCGACGGCGATGCCTTGTTTGTGGGGAGCGATGGTATGCTGGCCGCGGGAGCCGCGCGCAACTTCAAAACGCGGGACATAGCCGTCTGCGATGAACATCTCGCCCAGCCGCGCCGTCAAGGGGTAAAGCGTCGAACTGCCGCTGACCGCCAGATGACCGTTCACCTCGGCCGGATTCACCGGCGGCATCTCATCGTCGCCAGTTGCCGTCAGCCAGTTATGACGGGCCTGGTCAAGCGCGGCATTGGAGTCCGGAAAATAACCAACATCCACAATCGCATCGCTGACATTCGCCAGATAATAGCTGATGAAAGCGGCGACCTGCGGATTTTGACGCATGATATGGGCATCGGCATAGATGAAGAGCGGCCGCGCGAGTGGATAACTGCCGCTGGCCGCTGGAAGCGCGCCGTCCACTGCCAAAATCCGAAGCTGGTCAGCATGGGCGAGATAATAAGCGTAACCAAAAAAACCGATGCTAAAGGGATCGCGGCTGATGCTGCCGGCCAGCTTGCTGTCATTTGCCGATGTGATGGGGGATTTGGCCAGCATGGCGTCGGGATGATTGTCCAGCGCGCTCTCGACAAAGAAATCAAAGGTGCCGCTGTCTTCGTCGGGAATCACCAGCTGGATCGGCGCCGCCGGCCATTCAGCGCGCACATCCGACCATGTTTCCGCCTCACCGAAAATCTGCCGCAGTTCCGCAAACGAAACATCATAAAGGAAATCATTGTCACTGCTGACGGCAATCGCCAGGGCATCGGCGCCGACAGGGAAGGGGAGCGGACTGATGCCAACGTCGGCGCAGCGGTCAATTTCATACTGTTTAATCGGACGGCTGGCATTGATCATCATCGGGCGCGGCGCGTCTATTTCGGCCAATGTCTCATCTGCCGCGCACCAGTGTTCAAAACCGCCGCCAGTGCCTAGAACATCAATAGTCAGCCGATTGTTTTGGAAGGCGGCGACTTCCATGACTTCCTGCCCGATGCGAATGGTATCGCCGGCCTGAATATCTTCAAGCGCGTTGCCCGGCTGGACGTCAAAGGCTGTGGCGGTATCGTCCATGTCGCTAAGAATGGCGCGGTTGGTGTTCACCCATTGATCGCGGGTGAAAAATGAAATCGATTCGTTGCCCAAAACCAGAATGATGCCGAGCGTGGTAAAAATGGACAGCAGGCCGCAGGCGAACAAACCCGCTTGAATCACGAGTTCGTGGGGTTTGATTTTGCGCTTTAAGTTCAAAAGTCCCGTGTTTTGCTGCACAAGATTTTCTTTCGAGATGACGCGGTTTTTTTGTTTCATGCAGTTCCCTTGGCTGGCGCAGATCGGGGGATGCGACACCATGCAAAGACATCGCATTCCCCGCGAAAAAGGTCGGCCAGCGGCCTAATCTTCTGCTTTCTCGTCGGCAGGCTCTTCATCTTGCAGATCCATGGCGGCGTCGCCGATTGGCAGCATTCCATTGGCGATTCGCCAGTAGTCGACAGCGCCGGAAAAGGCGTATCCTGATGCTGGGAAGTAGCCTGCGTCAACCACCTCATCATTGACATGCGTCAGATAGAAGTTGATAAAGGCGTTGACCTGCGGCTTTTCGGCCATGATGCCGGCGTCGCTGTAAATGAAGAGCGGCCGCGCCAGTGGGTAACTGCCGTCGTCGGTGGTTTTGGCATTGGCTTTGATGCCTTCAATGTTGATGATGTTCAGCGCGTCCTGATTTTCGACATAATAGGCATAGCCAAAGAAACCGACGGCGTAGGGACTGCCGGCGATGCCCTGCACCAGTACGTTGTCGTCTTCGGAAAGCTGCGGACTGGCGCTTAGGATCGGCGCTTCATCTTTGTCAAAGACCTCTTCGACAAAATAATCAAAGGTGCCGCTGTCGGTGCCAGGGATAAAACGCTGGATGGCTTCTGTCGGCCATTCAGCGCGGACATCAGACCAGGTTTCGGCATCGCTGAAGAGGGCGGCCAGTTCTGCCAGGGTGACGTCGGTGACGAAGTCGTTTTCGGCTGATACGGTCACGGCGAGCGCGTCTGTGCCGACGCGGAACTCAATCGGCGCGCGGCCGATGGCCTCGCAGGATTCGATTTCGCTGTCTTTGATGCGGCGCGAGGCGTTGCTGATGTCAGTTTCGCCCTCGACGCAGAAACGTTCAAAACCGGCGCCAGAGCCAATCGAAGCGATGGATGGGGCGACGCCGCCAGCCTCGGTCCACAGTTCAGCCATGCGCTCGCTTAACGGAAAGACGGTGGAACTGCCGGCGGTGATGATTTCGCCTTCGGTGTATTCCAGCGGGTCAACTTCGGGGAGCATGGGTTTATCGTGATCCTGGGCAAACGCGCCAGCCGCGGCAAAGATGAATGCGATAAGCAGTGAAGCCAAACGATACATGGGTGATATTTCCTCCTGAACGCCTGTCGGATAAATGAGTGGAAAATCCACACAGACTGGAGTATGGGCAAAGCCTGTTAATAGATGGCCCGCATTATATTAAAGGCGCGTGATTGTTATGTTAAATTTGATTTAACTGTTTTGACATTCATTCAATAAACCGCATCCATTTGTGATTTTCGGCTCTGGCGATACAATGAAAGGGAAACGCAGTTATGGGCAGAATGGCGGATGTTTAAGTATTTTCAGCGGCGGCTTCTGCAGGCCATCCCGACCTTTTTTGGCTTGACCTTCATCGTCTTCATCATTATTTTGGCCGCGCCCGGCGACCCGATTGACATGATCACCTGGGGATTGAACGCCGACCAGGAAACGGCCGAAGAATTGAAAGCGGCGATGCGCCGTCAGCTTGGCCTCGACCGGCCGCCGCTGGAGCAGTACCTCTACTGGATGATCGGCAATGACTGGACGCAGGTCGATTACAAAGGCGACGGCATTGGCGAAAGGGGTAAAAGGCGCGGCCTGCTGCGCGGCGATTTGGGCGATTCGATCAAACAGAAAAAACCAGTGATGGACTTGATCGCGCAGCGGATTCCAGCGACCTTGCGGCTGGGCGTGGCGGCGCTGATTCTGGGTTATCTCGCCGGCGTTATGCTGGGCGTACTGGCGGCCGTCTTCCATCGAACCTGGCTCGACCAGTTGATTCGGATTATTTCGGTGGTCGGTAATGCGGTGCCGGCCTTCTGGCTGGGCCTGTTATTGATTATCGTCTTCGGCGTACAGCTAAAATGGCTGCCGATAAGCGGCATGGAAGACATCACGCGGCGCGGCGACGAATTTGATTTGGGCGATGCGCTGCGCCACATGATCTTGCCGGTGTTTGTGCTGTCACTGAACACCATCGCCTTCATTTCGCGCTTCACCCGTACCCAAATGCTGGAGACGCTTCAGCAGGATTACGTCCGCACCGCTTACGCCAAGGGCTTGCAAACGCGGCTGGTCTGGATGCGTCATGCTCTGCGAAACAGCCTGCTGCCAGTGGCGACTTTTCTGGGGCCGGCCATCGGAACGCTGCTGGCCGGCGCGGTGATTATCGAGCAGGTCTTTCAGTGGCCGGGGATCGGCAAGCTGGTCATCGACGCCGTCTTTCAGCGCGATTATCCCCTGGTGATGGGTTCGGTGGTGGTCGCTTCGGTGATGTTCATGATTGGCGTGCTGATTTCCGATGCGCTGTACGTCATCCTTGACCCCCGCATCCGACTGGAATAGGTGCGTTATGGCAAGAAAGGCCAAAATCTCCAAGATCATCGGCGGCGAATCGGGACGTCCTTCGCGTTCGTTCTGGCGCGATGCGGCCGCTTTCGTCCTGCGCGACCGACTGACGATGCTGGCCCTGACGGCGCTGGTCATTTTCACACTGATTGGCGTCGCCGGGCCGCCGATTATCGAAAATGTGTTTGAGATGGACGTCAACGATACGCGGGTCATCGTCCGCTTCAAACAGCCCGGACAGGACGGCTATCTGCTGGGCGCCGATCAACTGGGCCGCGACCAATTCCTGCGGCTGATTTATGGCGGACGGGTTTCGCTCACCATCGCCTATTTGGCCAGCGTTATGACCGTGTTCATCGGCGTCAGTCTGGGCTTGCTGTCCGGCTATTATGGGCGGCGGGTGGACGACCTGATTTCATGGATGATCAACACCCTAAGCTCGATTCCCCCGCTGTATCTGATTTTGATCGCGTCGGCCATCTGGGAGCCATCCCCCGAGGCCTTGATTGTGATTATGGCGGCGCTGGGCTGGGTCGGCACAACGCGGCTGGTGCGCGGTGAAACGCTTTCGCTCAAGGAACGCGATTATGTGCTGGCGGCGCGGGCCCTGGGCGCTTCTGACCTTCGCATTTTGGTCTCGCATATCGTGCCGAACGTCTTTTCGCTTGTCATGGTCACAATGACGATTATCGCCGGCAACCTGATTCTGTTTGAAGCTGGCTTGAGCTATCTGGGGGTTGGCATTCAGCCGCCGACGCCGTCTTGGGGCAATATGCTCACCGATTCGCGCAGCTATTTTGTGACGGGCGTGCATCTGGTGGTCTGGCCGGGCATCTTGATTATGGTCACGGTGCTGTGCTTTTATCTGGTGGGCGATGGCCTGCGAGATGCGCTGGATCCGCGCCGCTATCAGCAGCAATGAGATTTTTAACCATAGAGGACACAAAAGGAGAGTGAAGAGATGAACTGGGAACAAATTATCGCTATGAATGCGCCGGTCATTACGGTTATGATTGGCTTGTTCGTATGGTTGCGGCATGACATAGCCAAAGTCGCAAGAGACCTCAATCGTCTCGAAGACAAGTTCACAAGTGATCTCAAGCGTCTCGAAGACCGCTTTGAAGCCAAGCTGGAAAGCGAGATCAGGCGTCTTGAAGACAAGATGGACGCTGGTTTTCTGGCAATGGATGAACGACTGCGGCAAGTGGAGCATGAACAGGCGCGGATGGCCGGCCTGCTGGAAGGCTTGGCATTGACAGGCAAACTGCCGAGCAGTGAAAGCCAAACCGCGTAACGATTAAATCCACATCGTCTTGTAAATAAAAAATCTCTCCCCACGAATGAGGAGAGATTGGTTTGCTGTGAGACTTGCTTTCGCGGGCTAACCCTCAATCGTCCAGTTGTGAATGTCAGCCGTATAGCCATAGAAGACCCAGAAGGCGGCTGGCTCAAAACCGGCGATGCGGCGATTGGCCGTCTGCCAGATGTTGGGAACGAAAGTCCAGTCATAAGCCACGTCTTCATGGGCGATCCGCTGAATCTCGCGGTAGATGTCGCCGCGGGTCTCGATGTCACAGCCCTGCACGGCGCGGCCGGCGTCAATCAACGCGTCAATTTCGGGATTGATGTACGAAGCCAGATTGTTGCCGCTGCCAGGGACGTCCTGCGGCCCATAGAGCAGGGTCAAAAAATCATTGGGGTCAGGCGCGCCGCCGGTGCCACCGCTGTTGCTCATTGGGGTAGCGTCATACGTTTGGCTGGAATAGACGTCGCTGATGTAATTCGCCCATTCCACCTTTTCCAGCTTAACATCAAAGCCGATGTCGCCTAGCTGGTCTTGCGCGACCAGGGAAGTCGTCTCGAACATCAGCAGGATGTCGGTGTAAGAGATGGTGAATTCAAGGCGAACCCCATCTTTTTCGCGGACGCCGTCGCCGTCTTCATCAACCCAGCCAGCCTCTTCCAACAGTTGCATGGCCGCTTCAGGGTCATAGGGATAGGGCTGGATTTCGTTGTTATAGGCCCAAGCGGCGGCTGGATGAACCGCGCCAACCAGAGGAGTTCCGCCCTGGTCGCCGCCCATTGTCGCCAGGATGTCGCCCTTGTTGTAACCCATCGCTACAGCCTTGCGGACGTTGACGTCGCTGAAGATAGGATGCGGCGCCTGTTCAATGGGATCGCCATTCTCATCAAAGGCCGCCGAAGGCTGGTCAGGGTCAACCCAGTTCAGCGCCATGAACTTGACCGACATCTGCGGGTAAATCTCCCATTGCAAATGGCTGGTGTCGGCAATCTGCGTGAACAGGTCGCCATGCAGATAGGTATAGTCGACCTCGCCGGCTTGGATGGACTGCAAGGACACCGCCTGCTCGTTGATGACGCGGTTAATCAGGTTGGGAATGCCGACGGCGCCGCCCCAATAAGCGGGGTTGGCCTCAAAACGCTGGAAGGCATCGGGCGCCCATTCCTTCAGGATGTAGGGGCCGCCGCTGATGTTGATGGGATCGTGCGTGACCTTGTTGGTCTCGAAGTCGCTGAAGTCGGCGGCGAACAGATGCGAGGGCAGGAAGCGAACACCGCCCAGTTCACTGAAGGCCGCGCAGTCCAGCTTGTTCAAGACCACTTCATAGGTTTTGTCGTCGACGATGTTGACGGCTTCAATGCCGGCGACGGCTGATTCCTGCGTAGAGGCGATCTCGTCCGACTTGATGGCGTCGATGACAAATTTCATGTCATGGGAACTGATGGGCATGCCATCGCTCCAGTTGGCATCTTCGCGGATGGTGAAGGTGTAGGTCAGCCCGTCCTCCGAAACTTCCCAAGTCGTCAAACCGGGGATGGGCGCGGAAGAGGCGGCGTCGATTTCGTAGGGCTTGGGCCACAAAAGGCTGTAGGCCTGGAACGAGGCGCCGTCGCTGGCCAAGGCCGGATTAAAGGTGCTGATGTTGCCGAAGCCGCGAATGACAACGGTTTCGGCATCCTGCGCCGCGGCCGCCAGGGCCGAAAGCGCCAGCAGCAGAATGATGAATAACTTGAAAGCTCTCATGGGGATTGCTCCTCAACAATCTATTTATGCACAATTCGATACAAGACTATCGACTCTTATTAT
Source organism: Phototrophicaceae bacterium (assembly GCA_965243795.1). Classification (GTDB taxonomy): domain Bacteria; phylum Chloroflexota; class Anaerolineae; order Aggregatilineales; family Phototrophicaceae; genus UBA6055. The sequence goes on from OZ251576.1 coordinate 1,060,962, forward strand.
AAAACATTTTTGCCAAGATTGCACATTTTCGATATTCGCCCTTGCCGCATTAGAACAAAAGTGCTATTCTTATGTTGACGTAGCGCGAAAACAGGAAAGCGATTATACTTATGCGAAGGCAATCAATGAACGGAGAGACCCTAATCATGGCCAAACGGAGAAAAACAGTCAAGGAAACCAACATCTTCGATAACACCGATGTTGCGGCCAAGCAGAAGGCATTGGATGCCACCCTGGCCGACATTACCAAACGTTATGGGGATGGCACGATTTTTAATTTGGGCGCCGGCAGTCATTTGCAGGTCGATGCGATTCCCACGGGGTCGCTGGGCGTTGACATTTCGCTGGGCGTGGGCGGTGTGCCGCGCGGGCGCATCACCGAAATTTATGGCCCAGAAAGTTCGGGCAAGACCACGCTTTGTCTGCATATCGCCGCCGAAGCGCAAAAGGCCGGTGGCATCTGCGCCTTTATCGATATGGAACACGCCTTGGATTCACTCTATGCCGAGAAGATCGGCGTTGATATCCAGCAGCTTTATGTTTCGCAGCCGGACACTGGCGAACAGGCCCTGGAAATCACCGAGCATCTGGTGCGTTCGGGGGCTTTGGATGTCATCGTGATCGATAGCGTGGCGGCCTTGGTGCCGCGCGCCGAAATTGAGGGCGAGATGGGGGATTCTCATGTTGGCCTGCAGGCGCGTCTGATGAGCCAGGCCTTGCGGAAGCTGGCCGGCGCGATCAAGCAGTCCAACGTCAGCGTGATTTTCACTAATCAGCTGCGCGAGAAGGTGGCGGTGATGTTTGGCAGTCCAGAAACGACGCCAGGCGGCCGCGCGCTGAAGTTTTATGCCAGCGTGCGGATCGACATTCGCCGTATCCAGCAAATCAAGCACGCCGGCGACGTCGTTGGCAACCGCACCCGCGTTAAGATCAAGAAGAACAAGGTCGCCGCGCCCTTCAAGGAATGCGAATTTGACATCATGTTTAATCAGGGCATCAGCAAAACCGGCGAAATTATCGACATCGGCACCGAGCTTAACATCATCGACAAGCGCGGCGCCTTTTATCGCTATGATGATGAACTGCTGGGGCAGGGCCGCGAAAACGCCAAGCATTTCCTGCGGCAAAACACCGGGCTGTCGAATCTGATTGAAGACCGCATTCGCCTGGAATTTGGTCTGCCGGCGCTGGCGCAGCCCGTCGAGGTTGGGGTTGGGGAGGTTTAGAGCCGCTGTCTGGAGTTGTTTGCGGTCGGAGATGTTTTGTGACATAATGACAGCAAATGTCTTGGGGGTGTCACAGTTGGCTGATACTTTTACTCCTTCAAAACGCAGTCAGGTTATGTCGAGAATCGGGAGCAGAAACACCAAACCCGAACTCTTGATAAGAAAGGGACTGCATGCGAAGGGTTTCCGATATCGCCTTCATGATCGAAAACTGCCCGGCAAACCAGATATGGTGTTTCCCCGCTACAAGTCCATTATTTTCGTGAATGGCTGTTTTTGGCATGGCCATTCGTGTCCTCTGTTCAGATGGCCTGCTACCCGCATAGAATACTGGAAACCGAAAATCACTCGGACGATTGAACGGGATAAAGCGAATTTCAGATATTTAGAGGCTGAAGGATGGCGCGTTCTCATCATCTGGGAATGCGCGTTCAGAGGCAGATCTCGTTTGCCGATTGAAAACGTTATCGAAATGGCTTCACAGTGGCTGCTGTCCAAAACAGGTCATCTGGAAATAAAAGGAAGCGATTTGGTTTAAGGAGCGGCGTAATCATGGCAATGGCGCAGATAAAGCAGCTCGAACTTTTTGAAGATGGAAAACAGGTCTATCGGCTGGGTGAACTCTTTGCTGGGGCTGGCGGCATGGCGCTGGGAGCGCATAAAGCACAGGTGGATGGATGCGGGTTTCGCCATGTATGGGTGAATGACATAGACAAAGACGCCTGCGAAACTTTAGAGCGAAATGTGCCTGTTGACAAGGTGTTTTGCGGGAAAGTTGAGAATTTATGTTTTGAAAATCTGCCAAAGATTGACGGCCTGGTTTTCGGATTTCCCTGCAATGATTTCAGCGTGGTTGGAGAGCGAAATGGCATCGCCGGCAAGTATGGAGGACTGTATCAGTGGGGGATAAAAGGACTGCAAACGCTGCAGCCGTCATTCTTTGCCGCTGAAAATGTTGGCGGCCTTCGCTCAAGCGGCTTGGAGATTATACTCTCTGCAATGCAGCGGGCGGGCTATAATTTACAGTTGCATACCTATCGCTTCGAGCAGTACGGAGTCCCCCAGGCGCGGCATCGGATCGTCATCATTGGCTTTAGAGCGGATTTGGATATTCAGGACTTTGAGCATCCTTCCCCAACAACCCTTGATAATCCCGTCACCTGCGAGCAGGCCCTGGCAGACATCCCTGGCGACGCGTCAAACCATGAGCGTACAAAACAGTCGGAACGCGTTATTGAACGGCTCAAACACATCAAACCCGGGGAAAACGCTTTCACAGCTGACATGCCTGACCATCTTCGGCTTAACATGAAAAGCGGCGCGAAAATCAGTCAGATTTACCGGCGGCTGATTCCCGACAGACCTTCATACACGGTAACAGGTTCGGGCGGCGGCGGAACACATCTGTATCATTGGGATGAACCCAGAGCGCTGACGAATCGAGAACGGGCAAGGCTTCAGTCATTCCCGGACGACTTTGTGTTTTCGGGAAGCAAAGAATCAGTAAGGAAACAAATCGGAATGGCTGTCCCTCCAGAAGGCGCGAAGATTATCTTCCGCGCTATTCTAAAAACACTTATCGAAAATGGAGTGCCAAGTGTATGCTGATCGATAATCTGTTTTCACAGGCGCTGATTGAACCTGCTCTGCGGCATGAAAAGACTCGCCTGCAAATCGTAAGCGGCTTCGCAACAGGGAGCATGGCTCGCCACCATTTGGATGAATTAGCGAAATGCGGGGCCAACGCGTCTATTGAGCTAATTGTAGGCATGACGAATCGTTCAGGCATCGAGAAGGCACAGCATAAGGTTTTATGCGATCTGGCGCAAAATCGGGCTTACGGCATGGATTTTAGCTGTCGGTACATTGCGCGAAACAGTCCTGTTCACGCCAAGACCTACGTATGGCTGAATGATTCGGGCCCATTCGCGGCTTTCTGCGGTTCAGCCAACTATACTCAGCCTGGTTTCGGGCTTACTCAACCGAAGCAGATAGAAGCTGTGACACAAGCCGACCCTGTTCTTGCTGCCAAGTTCTATGATGAGCGTCTGCCGTACACGATAGACTGCCTGGATGAAACAGTAACGGACTATGTGACGCTGACAAAGGCAGGGCGCGCAGATGACAGAATGACCAGAGATAAAGAAATGACCAGAGATAAAGATAGGGTAACGTTGACTCTTTTGTCTAGCAGGAAAAGTAAGACAGGTGAAACTGAAACACCTAAGAGGTCTGGGATAAACTGGGGACAGCGAGGCAGCCGGAATAAAAATGAAGCGTACATAAATATCCCTGCGAAACACCGGGATTTCTTCCCTGAAAGAAGACAGAAGTTTGCAGTACTCACTGATGATGACGCCAGTTTTATATTTGTGCGGGCGCAGGATGGAGGAAAGGGTTTAGAAACACCACAGAACAACGCTTTGCTTGGCGAGTACATAAGAAAGCGAATGGAACTACCTTCTGGAGAATTCATCACCAAACAGCATCTTTTGGATTATGGACGAACTGATGTGACGTTCATCAAGATTGACGAAGAAACCTATCTTATGGATTTTAGCCCCAGCGGCGAAGCTGAACACAGCATCGAAAGCGGGGAAACATAGGAATAGAGAAACGGCCGACGCGGTTATTCGCGCTTGCCGCCGCCTTCCCTTGCCAGCCAATCATCTTCGCTGACCAGCTGACCGTTGGTGACTTCGGCGCTGATGACGCGTCTGTTTTTGTCAAAATAGACTTCAACTTCGGCTTGGAACGGACAGCGATAGCCACTGGCGACTTTACGCACCCAATAGCCGCTGCCTTCATCGGTGCGCGACAAATCATTCATTGGGTCTACCCGAATCCGCAGAATCTCCTGGCACATTTTGGGCTGGACATAAAAATAGACGCCGCGGTCAGTGGAACGCGCGCCGCCAAATAAATTCCTAAGAAAATTCATCGCGTCATCCTTTCGCCTGTTTGCGGTCATTCGTTCGCCGCAGAGACAGCAGCAGCCCCAAGCCCATCAGCAGGACAAAAGCCAGCGCGAACCGCCGTATCGGCTGTATGTAGAGCGGCAGCGGCGGCAGTTCAGGAGGGTCAGCGCTTGGCTCCAGCCGCACCACCGTAAATTCTTCGACGACATCGGCCAAGTGATTCAGATCGCCGGCCTGCGCCGAACTCATGCGGGCGAAAAGCCTCTCATAAAGCCAGGAATTGCGGCTGAACATATACAAGGCGCCCAGGGCTTCGGCTGGATTGTCAACCAGATGGGCAGTCGCGTCGCAAATCAATGAGCCGCGCTGGATGGTGACGCGCGGACGCTGCATCGCATTCTGAAACCAGTCGGTGTTTTCGCCCCAGCCGCAGACGACATAATACTTGCTGCCATGCCGCCGATATTCGAGGGCGATATGCTGTGGCTGGCCGCTGTGATGTCCTTTGGTCGTCAGGATGAGAATCGGCAGCCAACTCATCATCGGACTCCAGCCCAATTTATAGATATAGAGCGGCAGGCGGAAGATGAATCGAGCGAAAATCTGGGGCTGCTGGAGGGATGCGTTGGATAAGGTCATGGTTTCGCGGCGCTCATCTTTGGTGATTCTGCACAGTGTTTTTGACGCGTTTTCAATTCCAGTCGGCGCGCGGCCGCCGGCCATGATCCAGGTCATCGTCGCGGCTGCGCGTCATCCGCCGCCGGGCTTTCTGCACATCGCTTTCATGCTTGAGCAGGACAGTCAGCGTGGTCTCCAATGTATGCGAGTCGATGCTGTCGGCGTTGAGCATCATCAGCGCCTTGGCCCAATCAATCGTTTCAGAGACGCTGGGACTTTTCTTCAGATCCAGCCGCCGCAGGCTTTGCACCACCTCTACGGTTTGGCTGGCGAGCTTGGCGTTCATGTCAGGGACGCGCATTTTGACGATGCTAAGTTCGGCTTCGTGGTCAGGATAATCGACAAACAAATAGAGACAGCGGCGCTTTAGGGCTTCGGACAGTTCGCGGGTGTTGTTGCTGGTCAGGACGACGGCGGGATGGTGCTTGGCGCGGATCGTCCCCAGTTCGGGAATAGAGACCTGGAAGTCGCTTAAAATTTCGAGCAGGAAGGCTTCGAATTCGGCGTCGGCGCGGTCGATTTCGTCGATAAGGAGCATGGCTGGCCTCTCGCTTCGCAAGGCGGCCAACAGGGGACGCGCCAGCAGGAATCGTTCGCTGAAGAAGACGTCATCTTCCTCGCCCAGTTGGTTGGCGGCTTGATGCAGGGTTTCGGCGGCGGCCAGCAGATCGCTCAATTTATCGCGCAGCAGTTGAGTATAGAGCATCTGCTTGGCGTATTCCCATTCGTACAAAGCCTTGTTTTCATCCAGGCCTTCATAGCATTGCAGGCGAATCAGCGGCTTTTCGGCGGCGGCCGACCAGGCTTTGGCCAATTCAGTTTTGCCGACGCCGGCCGGCCCTTCGACCAGAAGCGGTTTGCCCAGTCTGCTGGCCAGGAAGACGACGGTCGAAATCTCAGCCGTGGCGATATACTGCTGCTGGTTCAGGTCGCGGGTGACTTGCTGCACATCTTCAAACATCGGCAAAAATCCGTTCGGCTTCATTGTCGGGGTGCATCAAAGCCTAGTGTACATGACATGGCGGGGCTGTGGCAAGGAAATGATGGCCCCAAGCGCATCTTGTGATAAAATAACTGGAAGCGGCGCCAATGTGGAGGCAAATCGTGATTTCGCGCGAACTTCTGGATGAACTGGCCGTTGACGAAGCAAAGTATTTCATATTTGGGGCAAGCTATGATGTATGGTCTCCTTATGATGCGCCTGAAGCGGCCAAAACGCTGCTTCGAATGCTAGATGATGAGCAGGAAGACAATGCCAGACCTAGGGATGCCGTCAATCCAGCAGGCCTTCGATTCGCTCAATAATATAGGCGCCGATATTGGCTTTGCTGGTGCGTTCGATAGGGTGCAGGCCGCCGTCCATATCCAGTATCACTACGCGGTTGCTGTCGATGGCGAAACCCGCGTCGTCGGCGGTGATGTCATTGGCGACCAGCAGATCAAGACCTTTGCGCTGGAGCTTGTCGGCGGCGTTTTCGAGGAGATTCTGACTTTCGGCCGCGAAGCCGACGACGATCATCGGCCAGCCGGTTTGAGCGCGCTGGGCTTTGACGGCCATCAGAATATCGGGAGTTCGCGCCAAAGCCAGACTTAGGTCGGACTCCGATTTCTTGATTTTCTCATCGGCGGTTCGCTGCGGCTTGTAATCGGCCACGGCCGCTGCCATGACCAGCGCGGAAGATTCGATGATATGCTCCAGCACGGCCTCGCGCATCGATTCAGCAGAATCCACCGTCGCCAGGGTGAGACCAACCGGCGTCGGCAGGCGCCTGGCAGCTGAAATCAGGACGACTTCGGCGCCAGCATCCAGCGCGGCTTGGGCGATGGCATAGCCCTGTTTGCCAGAGGATCGGTTGGTGATGAAGCGCACAGGATCCAGCGCTTCCCGCGTGCCGCCGGCGGTCACGACCAGCTTGTGGCCAGCCAATTCACCTTCCAGGCCGAGGATGCGGCGGATGTGGCCGATCAGGGTTGATGTCTCTGGCAGACGTCCGACGCCGGTCAGGCCGCTGGCGAAACGTCCGACTTCAGGCTCAATCAGATGGGCGCCGCGCTGCCGCAGGATGTCAAGATTGGCGCGCGTCGCTGGGTGGTCGTGCATGCCGCGGTCCATCGCTGGGGCGATCATCAGGGGACAGTCGACGGCCAGCGCGGTAAGGGAAAGCAGATCATCGGCCAGCCCATGCGCCAGCTTGGCCATCGTATGCGCGGTAGCTGGGGCGATCACCAGCAGTTCCGCATCTTCGGCCAATCCCACATGGACGATATGCGCCGCGCCTTGGCCGGCATGCCAAAGCTCGGTGTGGACTGGTCGGCCGGTCACGCTTTGAAAGGTGAGGGGTGTGACAAAACGCTGCGCCGCGGCCGTCATCACCACATCGACCCGCGCCCCAGCCTGCGTCAGCTTGCTGGCCAGATCAACCGACTTGTAAGCGGCAATGCTGCCACAGACTCCCAGCAGAATCCGCTTGTTTTGCAATAGCGCGATTTTGTCCATAATCGGCTCCCTATGCGCTTTTATCTTACCCAATGACCGACCGAAGCGAAAGCCCGCCGTCAAGGGCAATGCAACTCGCAATCTGGCTTGGTTTCTGCTAAAGTTGAGCCGAAACGAGGTTATGCGGCGCGGGAGACGGGATATGAAATCAGATCAGCCGCGGCTGTTCTGCCTGATGTGGCTGTGGATTCTGACGCTGCTTTGCGGATGCAGTCTGACGGCGGCGCCACGGGGAGACGTCGATGCGGCGGCGGTGATTGAAGGGCCGCCAGTGGTGCGGATCCTTTCGCCATTGCCCAATCAGACCTTCATGGCCGGCGCGGCGGTTCACATCCAGGCGCGGGTGGAAAACGCCGGTCCCGATCTGGCGCGGGTCAGCGTGCTGCTGGATGATGCGCTGGTGGGCGAGGAACTGAATCCAAATGAAATCGGCGCCGCCATGTTTTCGGTCAAAATTGATTGGCCGACCAGCAACCCCGGCCAATACGAGATCGCCGTTCTGGCCGAGCGCGGCGATGGCAGCCTGACGCGCGAAACGGTGGCTGTTTCGGTGGTGGATCAGGCCGAACTGGGCTTGGAAGAGGACGACGGCGAACAAAAAGCTGATGCGGCCGACGCGTCTGAATCATCTCGGCCCACCGCGCCGCCGCCGACTGACGTTCCGATAACCCTCCGCGCCAGAGTGACCACAGTATCCAATCTGCGCGAGGGGCCTGGCACCCAGTTTGCGCTGGTCGAACGCGCCGAGGTTGATCAGGAAATCGAATTGGTGGCCGCCAATCCCGCCGGCGACTGGTACAAGATCCGCCATGCGCGCGGCGAGGCCTGGATTTATGCCGAATTGGTGAGCGCGCGCGGCGATGTCGACAGCCTGCCGCGGGTCAGCCCGGTCGATTTGATCGTGACTGACATCGCTATCGACCCGCATCCCTTGGTTTGTCAGCAGACCTCCGAGATTCAGGTGACCGTCAAAAACGAAGGCACAGCGGCCCTGCCCGGCGGCGGCTGGATTAAGGCCGAGGCCGTTTTGAAGAGCAGCGAAGAAATCTTGGAGTCCGCTGAAACGGTTTTCCCATCCATCGCCCCCGGCGGCGAATACACGGCGCGGACGGAGCTTGCGGTCAGCCTGCATTACAACGAGACACAGCGAATCCGCGTGACCCTTAGGCGCTTGGTCGACGAATCCAGCGAAGGCGGCGAGGTCTTCTATGCCGAAGAATATGTTTTGCAGCAGGGCAGCTGTCCCTAGACAAATAAGCAAAGGGGAAGTCAGTGACTTCGATTATGGTGACAAATGACGATGGCTATGACGCGCCGGGGATTTTGGCGCTGGCCATGGCGATGACCGAACTTGGCGAGGTGCAGGTGGCGGCGCCAGGCAGCAATCAGAGCGCCAGCGGCCACAAGAAAACGCTTTATCAGGATATTCCCTATGCGCGGCGGCGTATTGGCGATGACATCCCGGCCTTGGTCGTCTCTGGATCGCCGGCTGACTGTATCGCTGTGGCTGTGCTGGGCTTGACCGATTGGCCGCCGGACATTGTGGTTTCGGGCATCAACCGCGGCGAAAACATGGGCCAAGACCTGACCTACAGCGGCACCGTCACAGCGGCCCTGGAGGCGGCCATTCAAGGCGTGCCGGCCGTGGCCATTTCCCTGTCCGATCTTGAAGCCAGCCGAGTCGAGGATTATCAAGTGGCGGCGCAGGTGGCGATGACGATTGTCAAAAAGACGCTGGCGCAAGGTCTGCCTCCCTTGACGATGCTCAATGTGAACGTCCCCAAAGCGGCGCGGCTGGAAGACCTGGACGGCATTCGGCTCACCCGACAAGGTGTGCGGATTTACCGCGACAGTTTGCGCCCGGTTCAGGAGGGAGTTGTCCGCATCGAAGGCGAGCCGCCCACCGGCCACACCGACGAACTCGGCACGGATGTATGGGCGGTGCATCGCGGCTATGTGAGCGTAACGCCAGTGCATTTGGATATGACCGCGCATCAGTTCATGGCGAATCTTGAGGCTTGGGACCTGCGGCTGACCTGACATTAGCCCGGCGATTTGAGGTAAATCGGCATCACGCGGTCGGCGGGATAATCTTGACTTTGGCGCAGACGTCGTTGGGCCTCCTCGGCCAGGAATCCAGCGCGGCGCAGACGTTCGGCCGGCGGCAGCAGACGAATGTTTTGGCCGGCGGCGATGGCCCTTTCCACCTGCCGCAAACCTTGCTGGGTGATCTCGCCGGTCAGGCAGATCGGGCCCTCAAGCGAATCCAGCAGTTCTTCCCAGCTTTGCAGACGAATTGGACTTTGCGCTTTCCAGCGGCCTTGCTGAACGCGGTATTCTGCCGATAGAACGCGGTTTCGGCCGGCCGGCGCCAGCGCAATCAACGCGGCCTGCGGGTCATAAAATGTCTGCCCGGCGGCGGTGATGTCCAGCGTCGACAATGGCACCACAGGCAGATGGTTCACGGCGGCCATGCCCTTGGCCAAAGCGATCCCGATACGCAGACCTGTATAGGAGCCTGGGCCGACGGCGACAGCCAAGGCAGTCAAATCAGCGGCGGCGACATTTGAATAGGCCATGATTTGGGCGACCAAAGGCGCCAAACGCGCGCTGTGACCGCGGCCGACGGTCAATGTGCATTCAGCCAGCAGGACGTCGCCATTGTGCAGCGCGAGGCTTAGTATGTTGGTGGCGGTGTCTATGGCCAGCAGCATGATTCGACCTGTTGTCGATAGTCGGCCAGCAGCTTTTGATGACGGCGGCCATAAGCGGCAAAGACAAAACGCCGTTCCCCAGTTCCAGCCGCGCGGATGTCAGCCCACAGATGACCAGGCGGTAAAATGGCCTTGATTCGCTCCGGCCACTCAAAAATAGCCACGGCCGCGTCCTCCAAAATATCATCAAGTCCTATCGATTCAGCCTCGTCAGCGCCGCGGATGCGATAAAAATCGAGATGATAAAGCCGTTCGCCATCGCGCCCCTGGTGCTGATGCGCCAGATTGAAACTGGGACTGGTCAGGGGGATGACCGCGCCCCAGCCGATACCGATACCGCGGCTGAAGGCCGTCTTGCCAGCGCCAAGCTCACCCGAAAGGCAGATTCGGTCGCCGGCCCGCAAAAGTCGGCCCAGCGCCGCGCCAAGCTCTTCGGTCTGCTGGGGCCGGCGGCTGATGATGTCCAGGCGGTCGTGATGCAAAATGGCGACTCTCCAAATTCACATGTCAAAGGCGGGATGAAAGCGCAGATGGCCGCGTACGGCCAGGCTTTTATCCAACACGGCCACCATAAAATGCACATGCCGCCGGCGGTCTTTGACATAATCGGACGTGAAGCCGAGTGGCTGCGCCGGCCGAAAGCCAAAACGCGGATAATAAGACGGATGACCGACCAAAAACAGCAGGCCATGCCCAGCCGCCTTGACTTCCCGCAGGCCAGACCGTATCAGTTGGCCGCCGATGCCCTGCCTTTGATACGCGGGATCGACAGCAATCGGCCCCAAGGCCAAACATTCATACACGGTCGGGCCGTCAGTAACAGTGGCGTGACTGTACAGCGCATGGCCGACGATCTTCCCATCCAGCAGCGCGGCCTGCGAAAGCCATACGGCCTGGTCAGCGCGCAGACGGTCGATCAGGTCAGCCTCATCGCGCCGCTGAAAGGCCGCGGCCGTCAGGTCATCAATCGGCTTAATATCGGCTGGCTGTTCCTGGCGGATGACAAGGGACGGCATTGGCGAAAACTCCTGCATGAACGCTATAATAGTGCAAAATCGCCCCATAGGAAAAGGTATGGCAGAACAGTATCTTTATCTGACGACCACCGGCCACAAAAGCGGCCGTCCGCATGAGATCGAAATTTGGTTCGTGCAGCATGGACAGGCCTGCTATATCGTTTCGGAAAAGCGCGAATCAGCGCATTGGGTGCAGAACATCCGCGCCAGCCCGACCATCAGCTTTCGCGTGGGCGAAGAGACCTGCGCCGGCCGCGCCTCAATCCCCGACGATGACGCGCTTTTGCAAGTGATCCAAGCCAAAATGGAGGCCAAATACGGCTGGAGCGATGGCCTGGTCGTCGAGTTACGCTGTTGATGACGTCGCGCCGAAAGGCAATGTTTCCAGCCGCTCGACGATATCGACCGTCCGCAGGCTAACCCAAATCACGCGCTCAATCAGCTTCGGAATATACTGCTCATCATCGCTGTATCGATTGGGATTGTGGGTGATGCCGCTCCGTTTGTCGGTTTTGACGCGGTATTGATCGACAACCCATTCCAGCGCCGAACGATTGCCGAGTCGATAAGCGAAGGCGCGTTCAGGGATGCCGCGCAGACACAAGGTGTCGTTGTATTTCAGCATATCATAAACTTTGTAATCCCCCGTTTCGGACTGGCGTTTCGGGCCAGGGCGCATCTTGCTTACGGCGTAGGAAACGGGCCTTCTAACGGGAACCTGCCGCAATTTGTATCGCTCGCTATTCTCATAATTGAGATGCAAATCCGCCAATGCCTGCCCGGCCTGGCTGAAGGGCCGAAAATCGGGCGCATACGGAATGCGCGGCAGCTGACGTTTGAGGTCAAGGGCGTAACGTTCGCGGTAACGGGGATGATGCAGCAGCGCATAAACATAATAAAAGATGTCCCATTTGCTGATGCTTGGATCGTCATAATGGCCGCGGAACTGCGCCAATGCCCAATCGGTGATGTTCTCTTTGCGATTACTGCCATCTTCGTTGTAGGTATAGAACGGGAAGCATTGCGAATCACCTGTTAAATGCAAATCAGGTATCATGTCGGTAATTAAACAATGAAATGGCTTGTTGTTGCCCACTGCTGCAACGCAAATTACTCGATTTTCCGCTTCAGCTCGTTCGTTGGGAAAATAATTTTTGAATTGTCCAGGGCGGTCAATAAGAGGTTTCGCATAATAAAGGGACATCTTTGTAAAAGGTCGATACAAACCGTCCCTAATTTTCGCAGGATCATACCCAGCATAATTTTCACGTTTCAAATTTGCTTTTAAGGTTGAACTCCACTTTATCTTGTCATAATTGACAAAATCATCAAGCGAACCCTCATAGTTTGAACGGCGATAACGATCAACTTCAGCATTATAATTTTCAATAAATTGGCGCATCCGTTCAACTAGAGGATCGTATTCATAATCATATACATAATAATCTCGCTTGGTGGATACGCCAAGACTGTAAGTTTTGAAAATCACTTTTGGCGCCTCACTGGATTTGACTCTCTTGGCAGCCGGGCTTCCTATCGGCAGATATGTTTCAAATTCATCTTCAGTATTGGATATGATCCAGTCATGTTTTTTGTTCGGCTTCAATTCTTCCTTCAGCAATTCAAGTATCTTATGTTCCTCTGCTTCACTGGCCTGTTCGCGCAGCCAATTCAGCTTGGCTTTCTTGCTCAAATCACTGTCCACCATAGAATAGTGCAAGCGATTTCCTTGATAGGCTTGTTTGCGAATAGCAACCGTGATGCCCACCCCCACTCGAATATCGAAGACATTGCCAGCGCCGCCTTTTCGGAGATTACCGCCCAAATCAAGGTGATAAATGAGATTAAAATCTTGCAGGAGATGTTTTCGCATGCCGTCAAAAGCGCGGGCATCGACAAAGCTGTTGTTGCTGACATAGCAGACGATGCCATCGCGCCCCTCTAATCTGTCAGTTGCCCATCTGAAAAACTTGACATAAGCATCGTATAACTGATTTTTGAGAGTCGCTTTGGAGTCGCTGGCGTAGGTTTCGCGAATGCGCTGGTCAATCACGTCGTATTGGCGATTTTTGTTGTTGTCGTTCTCGTTCACTTGCCTTGCGTTATAGGGCGGGTTGCCGATGATGACGTTGATTTTGGCTTTGCGCTGTTCATCAATCCGCTCGCTGTTCTTCTCGGATATCATGGCCGAGGGCAGCTGCCGGCCTTCTGTTAAATCAAGCGTATCGACAAAACACAGCCCAGGAAAAGATTCGACCTTGCCGGTAAGTTGATAGTATTCATGCTCGATATTCAGCGAGGCGATGTAATAGGGCATCAGCATAACTTCATTGGCGAAGAGACGGCGCTTGTAAAAATCATCAAAGCCGCTCAAATTGCTTTCAAAGGCGCGGCGCAAAAGGTTGACAACGAAGCTGCCGGTGCCGGTCGCCGGGTCGATCAGAATCACGCCTTCATCGCCCAGTTTCCTGTCAAATTCCGTCTCCAGCGCCTCTTCGACGGCGGCGCACATAAAATCGACAATCGGCTGCGGCGTATAGACGATGCCATGCGTGTCCGCCACCTTGACGCTGTAACCCTGAAAAAATCGCTCGTAGACGGTGTTGATAAAATCCTGCTTGGCCTGAAAATCGGCCTGACGGTCGGCCACCGATTCAACTGCCTTGTAAAACGGCGCCAGCGCGCCCAAAAATTCCTGACGGTTAAAATGCTGGCTGGTCAGCGCATCAATCACCTTCTCAATCTCGGCGGCGACGACATTGTCGCGGGTAAAACGCTCAACCTGAAAGACATGGCGGATAATCCGTTCGGTCATCAAATGCTGAATCAGCATCTCATCCACCGCCTGCTGACTGATGTTGGGATTGAGCGACGTCCGACAAAGCGACATAAATTCGGCAAATTGATTTTTGAATTTCCGATTGTCCTGATGGGCTTCCTTGATCTTGGTCTTGAGCGTGGCAGCGATATGGGGGATTTTCTCTTTGTAGGCATCAATCGCCTGCTCAAAATTGTCAAAGAGTTCCCGCTCATAGTTGAAGAACAGCGTCAGCAGGCGGGCGAATTCGTTCTTATTCTGTATCTCGGCGCGGAAAGCCTCATGATCATCCTGATAGAGAACGGCCCTTTCGGTGTCTTCAAAGATGATGTTTTTCAGCGGATAGCCGCGTTCTTTTTTCTTCTCGATTTCGACCTCAAGGTCGTCTTGGCTGTCTTTGGCTTCCCAATAGGCGCGCGCCAAACGCAGCTGATCGCGCAAAGCCCCATCGATGCGAATCAAACGATTGGAATGACTTGATTTGAGACTAAGCTCCTCGACGAGAGTCCACTTCAGATTAGCGGCGATCTCATTAAGCAATGTGCCGAACGCGCGTCGAGTGCCGCCTTCGTGCTGAATGTTTTGCGTTTCGCGCAGGGCTTTCAGATTCTTATAGTAATTGTTGAGGGCTTGGTCGCTCGGCTTGATCTGTACCTTTGGCATAGCATCCTCTTAACAGCTTCGAATCGAACTTATTTTACCATCTTTCGGCGCGAAAATCATCGCTGGAACAGCAGATTGACGACGCCCATATCTTCCAGCATCGCCGCTGTCCGCCGCCGCAGGGCCGCCGCGTCATTCGTCCAATCCGAAAGCGACCCATCGGCCTCAATCGCCTGCACGCGCGCAAAGCCCATCCCCAGCGTCTCTCGCAGCGCGTCAGTCGGCTCATGGCCAAAGGCCTGCAAAGCCTGCGGGTTGTATTCCATCACCAGAATCAGCCCTGGCGAACGGTCAATCGTCTGTTTCATGCCGCGCAGCGCGCCCATCTCGGCCCCTTCAATGTCCATCTTCACCAAATCCACCTGTTTAATGTTCATCTCGGCCAGGCATTGGTCAATCGGCGCGGTCGCCACGCGGTATTTCTGCATCTCAAAATCACCCTGACGTCGCGGCGCCACATCCGATTCGCCCATCTGTTCGCGCTGCAAGGCGGCCATGGACTCGTCATAATGCAGGGAGCCGCTGGCCGACATCATCAGATAATCATAAAGCTCGGCCTGGCCGGCGCTTTCGGCCACGGCCACTTGCAGGGCGGTCACATTGTCCAGGCGGCGCAGGTTGTCTCGCAGGGTTTGATGCGTGCGCGGATGCGGCTCAAAGGCGATCACCCGGCCGCTGGCGCCCGTCCCGACGGCGAAAAGCCGCGTGTAATAGCCGACATGCGCGCCCACATCGAGGATCACCATGCCCGGCCGCATCAGCCGCGTCAGCTGCCGCCGCGTTTCCATTTCGTGACGCTGGGTCAGCAGTTCCAGCCGAAACCAGAACGGGTCCTCTGGAATCGTTTTGAAATGATTGGCCTGTTCCAAAAGCGGAATGACAAGGCCGGCCATCAGGCGGTGCATGGCCAGATGAGCGGGGCGAACGCGCTTTACCGTTTGGCGATAGATCCGCAGGCTGGCGTCAAACACGGGCAGTCAGACTTTCGCATGGATGAATGGACTTAGATTAGCCCAGCCGGCCGCGGCAGTCAATTCTGAACCGACTCGGCCGACTCGACATAGGCTGGACACCGCGGATCGGCCGCAATCGCCGCCAGGCCTTGCTGGATGTTGTCCACCGCGCTTTCGACGCCTTCCCGCGCTTGGGCCATAAGAAGCGATTCCTGAAGCAGTTCCCAGCCCGCGTCGCAGTCGCCAGTGTAATAATGCGACAAAGCCTGCCGATACAGACAGGACAGCCCATAGGCGCCCTCGTCATATTTTACGCACTGCTGAAAGACATCGCGCGATTCGTCAAAGCGGCGCTCGCGATAATAAAGCTGGCCGAGATGAAACAGCGCTTCGGGACTGCTGCCGTCGCTGTCCACCGCATCTTCGCAGAATCCCAGCGCGCGGGCAAATTGACCCACCTTGCGATAGGCCAAACACTGCCGCAGCAACGCGCGGGCATGACGCGGCGACGCCGACAAAATGCGGTCATACAGATCGATGGCCTGCTGATCGCGGCCGCGCGCCAGATACAGGCCGGCCAGTTCAAACTGCGTGGGCAGATAAGTCGGGCGCAGTTCAATGCTTCGCTCCAGATAAGTCATAGCCTCTTCATAGGCGCCGGTCGACTGCAAGGCATAGGCGTAGGCGCGGTTCAGCCTGGCGTCGTTGGGATGCAGAGAAAGCCCGCGCTCGCCAATGTCCAGCCCCTCTCCCCATCGGCTGCTATCGACATAAGCGCGGGTCAAGGTGGCGTACAGCGCGGCGAAGCTGTCATCAAGCTCCAGTCCCGAAAGGGCAATCGGTATCGCCGCCGAGGCCTGCCCCTGCCAGACCATCGAACTGGCCTCCAGCGCGAAGCCGCGTACATCGCGCGGATTGAGGTCGATGATCCGCCGGCCCAAAGCCAGCGACTCGTCATAACGTCCCAATTCGATGAGCAGGATGCCCTGTTCATACAGATAGGCGATGTTTTCGGGACGTTCAGCGACCACAGTCGACAGCAGGTTTTCGGCCGCCGTCAGATCGCCAGTTTGCGCCAGTTGGCTGGCCCGCAGTGCCAAAGCGCCGGGCAGGGGAGTCGCGGTTGGGCCGGCGCCGACCAAAGTTTGCATAGTCCGCTCCAGGTCGGCCCGCTGTGACACGGCGGCCAGTCCCAGCAGCGCGCCCAGCAATGCGGCGATCAGTCGATAACGGCGGCGGCGGCTCTTGCGGTCTCGGAAAAAAGGCTGCGAATAATCGCGCTTGATTTGCATCCACTATATCCCTCCGATGGGCGTCAGTGGAATGGGCGTCGGCGGGATCGGCGTCGGCAAAAGGCGGTTTTCATAGCCTGGACAGTTGACGGTGACGTTGGTCAGGCCGGTGTTGATGGTCTCGATAATCGGCTGCTGGTCGGTATAGCGGAAGGCCTCGTGCAGGACTTCCCAGGCCTCATCGCATTGCCCCAGGAAATAATGCGCCAGCCCGCGAATATAATAGCATTCGACTTCAGCCGAGCCGAACTGAACGCAGCTGTTAAAGGAGTCGATAGCGCTTTCATAATTGCGGCGGTTGTATTGCAGCTGCCCCAGCATGCGCCAGGCCGAAGCGTAATCGGGGTTAAGCTCCAGCGCGGTCTCGCAAAAGTCGGTGGCGGTGATGAATTCGCCAATCGAAGCGTAAGTTTCACACAGGCGCAGATAGGCTTTGGCGTTTTCGGCTTCAATGCTCAAGATGCGGCGATAAGCCCCCACCGCCATTTCCGGGACGTTGATGGCGCGGTACTGCGCGGCGAGTTCAAAGTAGGGGCCGGTCAGATTCGGATTGATGGCGACCGCCGTTTCCAGCTGCTCGATGGCCTGCGAATTGCGGCCGGTGTAGATGAGCGGGATGGAATAGGCGCGGTGAGCAAAGGAATCCAATGGATCAAGATCGATGGCGCGTTGGCCGCGCTGCAAACCCTCGGCATAACGGCCAACGCGGGTGTAGGCGATGGCCAAGGCGGCATGCAGAGGAGCGAAAGTGGGATCAATCTCCAGCCCGGACACGGCCACGGGGATCGCGCTTTCAGGACTGCTCCACATCAGGGCCCGCGCTTTGAGGGCATAGCCGCGCGCATCCCCCGGCGCCGCCTCTATGGCGCGGTCACCATAAACCGCGGCTTCGTCGTAGCGGTCAAGCTCAATCAGGATCCGCCCGTATTCGTAGAGATAGTTGACGTCCTCGGGCCGCTGGGTGATGGCCGCCTCAAAATCAAGCAGGGCCGCTGCTACCTGTCCAGCATTGTAACGTTCGATGCCCTGCTGCGCGCGCTGACTGGCCAGCATCGTCGGCGTCGGCGCGATGCCCAGCGCATTCAAAGCCATATACTGCATCTGCTCATAATTGGCATAGGTCAGCAGGATGAGGCCGGCGATGAGACTGCTCATCAAAAGCACAAACAGCAGCAGTGGAATCCCGCTCAAGCCGCGGCGGCCGCTGCTGAAAAAGGGTTTTTTATAGTCGCGCCTGATTTTCTGATAGGGTTTCATCGTCAATCGCCATCGGCTTGGCTGTTTCGCCGCCGGGCGCGTTGGATGTAAATGGGCTGATACTGTTTCTGCGGCGGGCCATAAATGGCGCGGTCGATGGTCTCGCTGAACCCGGCGATCAAGCCGCGCAGATGACCGCGGGCATACTGCAAACGTTTCTTGACGGTCGCCAGGGGGATGTCGCGCCGCTCCGAAATTTCGCGCTGTGATTCGCCTTTGATGTAATAGTCGCGGGTGATGTCCCGTTCTTTTTCGGGCAGGGCCGAAATGGCGATTTGCACGCGGGCGCGCAGTTCATTCTCCTCCAGCAGGGCTTCAGGCGAGGGCGTTGAAGCGGCCAGATGATGCTGTGATTCGATGGACTCCAGCGCGGGCAGCTGGCGGCGGGTGATGCGGTCGGCCTGGGTGATGACGATGCGCTTGAGCCAGGCTGGAAAAGCGCTGACATCGCGCAGTTGGCCGATGCGCTTGTAGGCGGTGATAAAGGCTTCCTGGGTGGCGTCTTCGGCCAGCTGACGGTTGTTGAGCCGACTGTAGGCGATATGAAAGGCCATGCCTTGAAAATCGCGCATCAACTGATCGAAAGCGTCGTTTTTCTCGCTTATGTTGTCCGACTGCGCCCGCAGCGCCCAATCCATATACGCAGTCATTCGCCGCCTCATCATCCTGTCCGGCAGGTCAAGCGGCCCTATTATATCACGACTGCGCCCAAAATGAAAACCGCCCTCGGCCGATTAACGCAGCTGACGCATCAGCGCCAAGGAAGCGGCGGCGATAATCCCGACCTGGATGACGGCGGCGGCGGCCAAAACAAGCTGCGTCGGCGATGGGCCATCGGCTGACGCGCCAGGCCGCGCTGTCGGAGTCAGGGTTTGCGTGGGAATGGCCCGCACCGTCAGGCCGCGGATGGGCATGGAAGACGGGCTTGGCGAGACGGTCGCCGCGGGAGTCGTCGAATGCAAAACGGTCGGCGTCGCGCTTGGGGCGGTCGGCGCGGCGGTGGGCGTGAACGTGCCATCTTGCGGCGGCACCAGAAAAACACTGCCGACTTCAAGCTGCCGCAGGTCATCGGCCGTCATATTGTTGATCTCCAGCATATAAGGGATGTCGTCCCAGCCGTAGCCATAAATCAGCGCGATATCGCCCGCGGTGTGGCCAGGCTGAATCTGGTGCATGATGTTGCCAGCGGCGTCAATCCCCAGCACATAAGAGGGCGGCTGATTCGCGCGGTTCGGCTGATTGGGATCGGCTTGCGGCCGCCGTCCACTTGAATTGCCGAAGACCATCACAAAAGCATGACGTCCGCCGTCGCTGGCCTGGCCGATGCCGATGCTGTCGTAATAAGGACTGACCAGCCCGGCATAATGGATAGATGACGTCAGCCAAAAGTTCCAGGCGCTTTGCGGACTGGGATCGCCGCCCATGTAGATGTTTTCGCTGACCCAGCTGGTCGGATAGCCGGCCTGCCGCGCCCGTTCGCGTGGGCCGGCGCCGTCGTCTTGGGTATGGCTGATGCGGCCGGTGAGGGCCATCCAGCTGGCCTGCTGATGAGCGGCCGCCGTCAAAGCGCTGTGAATGATATAGGCCGGCAAACCCTTCTCATGGCGCAGGCGATTGGTCTGTGAAAGCAGATAACCGGCGCTGTCTTGCGCGCGGATAAAAAAACTGGCGGACAGCGCCAAAATGATGAATGGCATCCATCGCGGCATCATAGTCGCATTGTAACCGCGATTGGCGCGTTTAGTTCTGCTGCTTCAGGCAGGGCTGGCACACCCCATAAAACTCCAGCAGATGGCCGCTGATTTTGATGTTCAGGCGCCGCTCCAGGCTTTGCGTCAGCGTCTCCAGACCGCAGTCCTCGAATTCGATGAAACGGCTGCAATGCGTGCAGATGACATGGTGATGGTGGCCGCCGTGCATCAGCACATAAGTTGGCGTCAGGCTGGTGTCGATGTACGTCGGCCGCACAATGCCCAGCTGCGTGAACAAGTCCAGCGTTCGGAAGATGCTGGCGCGCCCAATCGCCGGATTGACCTGCTTGACTTTTGCCAGGATGTCGGCCGATGTGGTATGCCCGCGCTCGGCTTCCAAGATGGCCAATATCGTCAGCCGCGCTTGGGTCAGCCTGTGGCCGGCCTGCTTGAGACGTTGGATGTGAGAGCTTGACATAGGCGCGGCATTCCTTATTTTGCAATCGACATAAAACAATTATACTCTCAAAATTCAGCTTGGTTGAGGGTCGGAATATGCGCGATGTGGTCGTGATCGGCGGCGGTCTAAGCGGACTGGCGGCGGCTTGGGAACTGGAAAAACATCATATTCCCTATACCATCATTGAGGTCAAACCGCGTTTTGGCGGCGGCATCTCATCGATAGCGGAAAAGGGCTTCGTTATGGATGGATGCGCCTTGGCCAGCCGTCGACCAGCCGATTTGACGGTGTTCAACGCGCTTGGCCTGGAAGAGCGGATTTTCGAGTTTGGCGATGATGCGCTGGGCTTCCGCGATGGGACGGAATCGCTGATTCGCGCCCTATCCGGCCGACTGACTGGCGGGCAGCTGATGCGGATGGCGGTCAGCACGATTGGCCGCTGGCGGCGCCGTTTGACGATCTGCCTGGAAAACGGCCTGATGTTTGATGCTGGGGCCTTGATTGTGGCCGCGCCGGCCCGATTTGCCGAGCGGATGTTTCACAGCTTCGCGCCCGAAATCTCCGAAATCCTGCGCGCCTGCCATTATGATTCGATTTACCGCGTATCGCTGGGCTTTCACAAGCGCGGTCTGCCGGCCAATCTGGCGCCATCGGATAATAAGGCCTTTCCCTTCCTGCTGATGACTGACCAGCCCGGCCGCGTGCCAGATGACGAGCATCGACTGATTCAAGCTGGCGTGCGAATGGCGGCCGGCGCGGATCCGCAAGACCTTATCCAAGCGGTTATTCGACATTATGGCTGTGGCGAGAATCCGATTGTGCAGCGCGTGCATTATTGGCCAGAAGCGGATCTGCTTGCCGATGACGCGCCCGGCCACCGCGCCAATATGGCCGCTGTCAGAGATCGACTGCCGGCCGGCGTCTGGCTGATTGGCAGTGACTATGGCGACGTCTGCCCATCAAACAGGGGCATCGCGCGGCTGGATGACCGCATTCAACAAGGCCAGCAGGCGGCGCGGGCGGCGATGGCCTATCGGCAAGCGAGACGAAATAACAGCGGCGCATCCTAAAACGGCCGGGCAGTATATGCTACAATAAAATCATGAGAGGGCAATGAAGGTCAAGCCATGTCATTTCTTACGCCGGCCGCCTTGGCCGGGCTTGCGGCCGCCGTCCCCATTCTGCTGCTGTACATGCTGCGTCTGCGCCGTCGAGAACAGGTGATTTCCAGTACCTTTCTCTGGCGGCAGGTCATCCAGGACACCGAGGCCAACACGCCCTGGCAGCGATTGCGCCGCAGTCTGCTTTTGTTCTTGCAGCTGTTGATTCTGCTTTTGCTTGCGTTTGCGCTGGCGCGGCCCTTTATCACCGTCCCCACCGTGAGCGCCGGCAAAATCGCCCTGCTGGTGGATGCTTCGGCCAGCATGACCGCCGATGATATGGACGGCCAAACTCGATTTGAAGCCGCGCTGGGCAAGGCCTTGGGCATCGTCAATAATATGAACCCGCAGGACAGGATTTCGCTGATTGGAGTTGGCGAAGTCGCCGAGCCGCTGACCTCCTACACGGCTGACCAGGCCGAGCTTCGACTGGCGCTGAACAGCATGAGCGCCGGCCAGGGACGCGCCGATTGGGACACGGCCTTAACGCTGGCGGCGGCGGGCGCGGCCGGGGCCGAAAACTTCAGCATCGTCATGATTTCCGATGGGGGGATCGGCGCGGCGACCAGCTTGCCGGCGAATATCCCGCGGCCTATTTATGTGCCAGTGGGCCAATCGTCCGACAATGTGGCCATTACCGCCCTGGCCACGCGGGCGCGCGCCGGCCAGCCACCCCAGCTGTTTGCCCAAGTGACGAATTATGGCGATTCAGCGGTCGATATTTCGCTGGTGATACGGCTGGATGATGTGCTGCGTTTATCGCGGAGTGGTGCCATTCCACCCCGCAGTCAGCTGCCGATTCCGTTTGACGAGCCGATTGCCGAACCCTTTCATACTCTCTCGGCCGCCTTGACCTTTGACGGCGATGTCGATGACTTTTTGGCCCTGGATGATCAGGCCTGGGCAGTCCGCGGTGAAGCCAGCGCGCGGCGGCTGTTCTATGTATCAGCGGACAGCAATCTCTTTGTCGAACAGGTTTTACGCAGTCTCCCCGGCGTGCAGACCTTCCGCGGCAGCGCCGACAACAAGCAGCTGCCCGGCGACGAATTCGACCTGTATGTGTTCAACGGCTGGCTGCCAAACCGTCTGCCGGATGGCGATATGCTGATTATCAATCCCCCCAGCGGCACGCCATTATTCGCGGTCGGCCCGCCGATTGAAGCGGCTTCTGATATCGAGATTGTCGATAGCGAATCGCCAATCACCGACTTTGTCGACCTCGATGAGATGAGCCTGCTTCAGTTTCGTCCGGTCACGGCCGATTGGGCGGCGCCGCTGATTCGGACGGCCGAGGGCGATATTCTGCTGGCCGGCGAGGCGAACGCCCGGCAGATCGCCATTCTGCCCTTTGACATCCGCGACTCCAATCTGCCCCTGCTGATCGCCTATCCGATCCTGATGGCCAATCTGCTGGACTGGTTTTCGCCGGTTGATATTGTCTCTTTGCCGGACGGATTGAGCGTCGGCGATCCCCTGGTGATTCAGCCGCCGCTGCTGGCCGATGGCGTCCGCATCACATTGCCGACCGGCGAAACGCGCGATCTGCCGGTGAATGGCAGCGCGCTGGTCTTCACCGATACGAATCAGCTGGGCCTCTATCGCCTGGAGATCGTTCAAGATGGCGAAGTCGCGCGGTCGCAGAATTTTGCCGTTAATCTGTTCGCCACAGGGGAAAGCGATATTGCGCCAGTGGCCGAAGAGGATTTGACTTTGGGCGGCGGCGCGGTCGAGGCGGAAACGAACGAACAGCTGGGCTTGCGGGAATTCTGGGGTCTCCTGGTGATTCTGGCCTTGCTGACGTTTTTGCTGGAATGGTTTGTCTATCATCGGCGTTTGCGGCTGCCCATGAGCATGACCGAGAGACGTCCGCGGCCAGCGATATTCAGACGATGAGTCGGTCAGGCAAAATGCTTTTGCAGTGTCCGTTTGAGTCGCTGATCTTGGCATTGACGCAGTTCAAAGGTCTCGCATTGATGAAAGGCCATGAATTCGCGAATGGCGGCAATCAGCCCTTGCGTTAATGACGGCGTGACTTGAGTTTTGTCTTCCAGATGCAGGGCATGAAAAATCAGCCGCTTGGCCTTGCGCTCCAGCTTGGGATCGATGCGCCCGACCAGTTCGCCGCCGTGCAGGATGGGCATCACATAATAGCCATAAACGCGCTTGGGCTTGGGCGTATAAACCTCGATGCGGTAATGAAAATCCCACAGCATTTTATCGCGCCCGCGATGCCAAAATAGATTGTCGAAGGGCGATAGAAACAACGTCATTTGCGGCGCATGCTGGCCGGCTTTAATCTCATCCAGCAGTGGCATATCGTCCTTATGAATCCAGGCGGATTCTTTCCAGCCGCGCACCTCGACCTGTCGGACGGCGCCTTGCCTTTGCATCTCGTCGATGAGGGCCGCCGCGCGCCGTTTGGGCTGACGGTAATAATCGGCAATCTGGTCGATGGCGGCGATGCCGATGTGCCGCAGTCCCCGTTCAATCGTCCAGCGCTGATAATCATCCAGAGTCTTGTCCAGCTTCAGGTTTTTGTCGGCAAGCACCCGTTCGCTTAGGTCATAATAACGTCGGAACTGCTGTCGATAGGCGACCATCAATTCGCCGCGGTCAAAGAGATATTCCAGCGCCACCTTGGCCGGTTTCCAGTTCCACCAGCCCTCATTGCTGCGCCGTTCGCTTTTGAAATCTTTGGAAGACATGGGCCCTTGACCGCGGATGGCCGACAGCGTTTGTTCGATGATGACGTCGACTTCATCGCCAAGTTTTTGGATGTGCCAGCGCGTTTCCTTGAGTTGCTTCTGCTGGATAAACGCGTGGAAATACGGATAATGCGCCATGGGAATTTGACAGGCGGCGTGGGCCCAGCTTTCAAAGAGGAAGCCGTCGGTCAGCAGGTCATCCAAATCGGCTGGCTGATACAGGCCGGCGCGCGCCAGCATGACCAGATAATGACTGCGGGCGATGACGCTGATCGAATCCAGCTGCAATAAGCCGATGCGCTCGATAATCCGTTTGAGTTCGGCTTGGTCATTGGATTTTGGCCGCTGATGCAAACCCTGTTTATAGACGGCCAGCCATTTGACATCTTCGCGCGTTGCTTGGATGGAATTGGACATGGCTTGCATGTTAGCATGATGAACCGTCAATGTGTACCCAAAATCTGCATATCCTATTGCCAAGCGCGCGAAAACAAGGTATGCTTATGATGAGTCTTTAACGAGACTTTTTCTTTAAGGATTTCCTGTGGCAGTGAGTAGGTTGACCGACCATCCATCTGCCACAGGAATCCCCAAAATCTTGAAAGCCCCAAGGGGCCTTCAATCAGGAATTATAATTGATGGCCGAACCGAATTTCAAGAACCGTACCCTGTATCACGGCGACAATCTCGATTTCCTGCGCGGCATGAACAGCGAAACCGTGCATCTCATCGCCACTGACCCGCCCTTCAACAAGAACCGCGACTTCCACGCCACGCCCGACAGCCTGGCCAAAGGCGCCCGTTTCCGCGACCGATGGTCATGGGAGCGCGATGTGCATGAAGAATGGGTCGATAGCATCAAAGACGATTGGCCGGCCGTTTGGTCGATGATTGAGGCGGCGCGGGCCGCTTATGGCGATGATATGGCGGCCTTCCTGTGCTGGCTTGGCGTGCGCGTCATGGAAATGCGCCGCGTTTTGCGACAGGACGGCAGCCTGTATCTGCATATCGACCATACGGCCCATGCTTATGTGAAGGGCCTGATGGACGCGATTTTCGGGCATAAGAACTTTAGAAATGAGATTGTGTGGGGATACCGAACTCAAGGGGTGGCAATGCGATGGTGGCCTCGCAAACACGATACATTATTATTCTATACAAAGCACGCAGACTGGACATTTAATCCTCAAATGGAACGCCAGATATATCAGAAACCGTTTCGTCACACAAAACAGGATGATGAAGGAAACCATTATGTAGATACCTATCGGCGCGATGTTTGGGACCATGACGAGACGCGCCCAGTAATTAGTCAATC
Source organism: Phototrophicaceae bacterium (assembly GCA_965243795.1). GTDB lineage: Bacteria > Chloroflexota > Anaerolineae > Aggregatilineales > Phototrophicaceae > UBA6055. Next base: position 1,086,328 of record OZ251576.1, read on the forward strand.
TCCTGAACGCACTGGCTACCCGACGCAAAAGCCGCTTGCCCTCTATGAACGGATCATCAAAGCCTCCAGCAATGAAGGCGATTTTGTGCTTGACCCTTTCTGCGGTTGCGCCACAACGCCGGTCGCCGCCGAACGTCTGGGCCGCCGATGGGTTGGCATGGACATTTGGGACGGCGCTAAAGATATTGTCCTTATGCGTCTGGAAAAAGAAGGGTTGGCCCGGCCCGACAGCGAACATGGCTTGATGTTTCCTCACGATGTCCACTACACAACCAAGCCACCGACCCGCACCGATGACAACGCGATGGCGGCCCCCAGCTTCCGATTGAAAATCCAGCGGCCGATAGAGGCTTGGGAAAAGATCGCGCACAAGGGTATGGTTCACATTCTGATGCAGGCGCAAGGCACGGAAGGCGGCGTCATCTGCGGCGGCTGTGGGCGCGTGCTGGAAAAAGAATTCATGGAACTCGACCATATCACGCCAAAATCAGACCGCGGCGCCAATCACATCCTCAATCGGATACTGCTCTGCCGTCCCTGCAACCGCCGCAAGCGCGACAACCTGACCCTGCGCGGACTGCTGCGCGCCAACAAAAAGGCCAAATGGATGAAAGACGAAAACATGGCCAAAATGGCGCAAAGCTATGCCACAGACAAGGCGGAATGGGTGCGCGGCTGCTTTGACACCGACGAATGCCAGGACTTGATTGCGGGGCGCGGCGGGTAGATCGCTATTTCAAGCCAGCTTTGGAAATAAAATCCTGAACCAAGGCTTGTATACCAAAGAAATGATCTTGTGAAAGTCGCTCTAAAATAGTCCGATTAGCGTTGAAGGTGCGAGTGTGAGCAGATAGATTTCCAAGTTCTTTTATTTGGGATAGTATCCGTTTGGTAACTCTGTTTAGATTCAAAGCAGATTTTCTATCACACGCTTTATTGATGAGTTTATCTAGGGGAAGGAATTCGCCATTATTATCTTTGATCTTATGGTCGATCTTTTTCCCTTCATAGGCTTCAATAATCAGCGTCTCAATTAAACGTCTCAACATGACCGCGCAGGCATCATACCATCCATTTTCGTATGTCCCATTTATTTGATCGACTACTCTTTCAATATAGCTTTCTGTACCTTTGACCGAATTAAAGTCAATTACCCAACTTTTCTTAGGTTTCCTGCCTTCAAGTGGCGGTTTTGATACTTCGTCAACATCCGCCTGAATGCGCTTGGCAACATTGAGAACGTACTCGGCAAATTCGTTCATAAAACCTAATCAACGCCTCTATTGAATAGGTGCTTTGCCATGCTTTCAAATATCTTGTTAATCTGATCGGGATCGGCGTTGGGAGATATGTGGACTTGGATATTTATGTTGAGTTCAGGCGAAAATGTTGGACTGCGTTGCTCGCCGCTAGATTTTGACGTTTCCTTTGGTTCTGTAGCTGGCGGCGGACTTTCAGCCAAGTCGACCTCTTTCTGATCTTCTGGGGTGTCGTCTTCTTCTTGGCCAAAATCTGCCAATGAACATAACTTCTTAAAAGTACCAACTATATTCTTTACCGTTCCGACTGACACGTCTGAATTGGCTTTGAAGAAGCTCCGCAAGTCCTCATCACTGCGTTGATAAGCCTTAGGGTACTGTTCAAAAAGATAGGAGTAACCTTGCTCTATACCCTCAGCCATGATCCTTTTTGACCGTTTTTCGTCACGGTAAATTCTCCATCTATCGGTCGGCTTGTTCGAATTATCAATGAAACCAATAAACTTCAGAACCCCTCTTATCCGTTTGTCATTTCTTGTCCCAAAGCCTATTGACTCTAACCATTTATTGTCTACAGGCTTACTAGGTACACCTGAACTTTGAATTTTGCTGAAAAATACCTCTAGTCTTTTTGTCGCGTTTGCATACGGAAAGTCGGTCATGTCCATCCCCCCACATTGCCTAAAATCTTAAGTTAAAAGAATTATACCAGATGATTAGAAAACAGCAATCCCTATTTATGTATGAATCCCATTAAAAAGCGGAGTCCCCCTCCACTCCCTCTGTGGTAAATCCTTGCCAAATCAGCGCGGCCTGATACACTAAAACAATCGCCTATTGAAGGGACGCCGCCTTGACGGCCGCAACCGTCCATAAAGCCACCGACTCCGACCTGCTCGAACTGTCGGATTTCATCAAGCCCTTTGTCGACCAAGGGGACTTGCTGCCGCGCACCTTTGACGAACTCGAAGACCTGCTCGAAACCTCCTTTGTCGCCCGCTATGAAGGGCGCATCGTCGGCTGTGCCGCGCTCGATATCTACAATAAAAAACTTTGCGAAATCCGCAGCCTGGCAGTCGACCCCCAAGCGCAGGGTTTGGGCATCGGCAAAAAACTGGTGTCAGCCTGTGTCGAACTGGCGCGGCAGGAAGGCATCTACGAAATTATGTCCATCAGCGCCGCCGAAGATTTCTTCAAATCCTGTGGATTCGACTTCACGCTGCCCAGCCTGAAAAAAGCCTTTTTCCTGCAAACCCGCGATTCGATGTAAATGGGAACAAAGCCATGAAAATCGAAGTTTTGAGCCTGTTCCCCGCGATGTTCGATGCGGTCATGTCCGAAAGCATGATGTGGAAGGCGCGCGAAAACGGACTGCTGGACTTCCGCGTTTATGACATCCGCGATTATGCCCAAGACAAACACCGCCAGGTCGATGATACCCCTTACGGCGGCGGCGGCGGTATGATCCTCAAAGCCGACGTCCTTGTCCATGCGATTGAATCGGTCAGAGCGAAGGCTGATGCGCCGGTGATTCTGATGTCGCCGCAGGGCCGAACGCTGACTCATCAGGTCGCATCAGAGCTTTCGCGGCAGGAGCATCTGATTTTGGTTTGCGGACGCTACGAAGGCTTTGATGAGCGCATCCGACAGCTGGCCATCAGCGACGAGATCAGCATTGGCGACTATGTGCTGACCGGCGGCGAACTGGCGGCGATGGTGCTGATAGACGCCGTTGTCCGTCAGATTGCGGGCGTGCTGGGCGCGGCCGGGGCGCAGGAGCGCGACAGTCACGCCGACGGCCTGCTGGAAGGCCCGCATTATACCCGGCCGGCCGAATTTCGCGGCCTGACGGCCCCGGCGGTGCTGCGAAGCGGCCATCATGCCCAAGTCGAGCGGTGGCGCCGTCAAGAATCGCTGAAACGCACCTGGCAGAAGCGACCAGAGCTATTGTCCCGCGCCGACCTTAGCGAAGAAGACAAATCCTATCTGGCGCAGCTGACGCGGCATCAGGAATAATCGCCATGCTATGATACACTTGAGGATAAATGTTGAGTTTGAGGAGGACAATTCATGGATGAGACTTTGACCTGCGCCCAAGAATCGCGTATGCTGGGCGAATCGCTGGCCGGCAGCTTCAAACCGGCCGACATCTTTTTCCTGATCGAAAACTCGGCGCGCGAATACGGCGGCTGGCAAAACAGCATCGTCAAAAAAGTCCAGCAGTCAGGCGATTTCGCGCCTTGTCTGCGGCATCTGATGACGGTTCCGCGCGCCAAAACGCTTTTTATCCGCCGACCGCAAAGCCAAGAGAAAAATTTCTACATCGCCCTAACGCATCAGCCCCAGCCGAAAATCTATCACAGCCAACTCTCGGCTTATGAAGACCTGCTGGAGCTTGACCTGGCCAGCGTCGCCGCCGACCGCGCGCCATGCCTCCGCGGCCATGAAATGAGCGAGATCGATGAACTCTACGCCGTCTGCACCAATGGCCGCCATGACCCCTGCTGCGCGGCCTATGGGCGGCCGGTGTATGAGGCGATGACCGCGCAGGTCGGGATGGACAAGGTTTGGCAGACGACTCATATCGGCGGGCATCGGCTGGCGGCGACGATGATCGTTTTCCCGCACGGGATCGCCTATGGCCAGCTTGACCCCTCGCATGCCGAAGAGATCGCCGTCAGTCATCGTTCAGGATGTCTGCTGCTGCCTAAATACCGCGGGCGCGGCGCCTATGCCGGACATAGCCTGGATGAGGATGTTCATTGCGCTGTCGAAGCGGCCGAAGCCCATGTGCGCGGACAAACCCAAAACGACGCGCTGAACGGCCTTGATTTGATCGACGTCTCGCCAGCGGCCAGCCAGCAGTGGCGCGTGCGCTTCGCTGACGGCGACGGCCGCATTCACCAGGCCCAAGTGACCCAATCCATGTCGTCGCCGCGGCTGACCTCATGCCAGGAAGCGCCCAAACCGATGCCGCTTCATCAAGTCGCCAACGGCGGCGCGCGGTAAATTACGGCGTCGATTCGACGCGGGCCGGCTGGACAAAGCCTTTCAGAATTTTCTCCAGCGCCATCGTGTGGCTGCATACGCCGCGCTGGGCAAAAAAAGATGCCGTGCTGTGCCACTTGCCGCTGCGGTAAGTGATATGGTGAACTTTGCTGTATCCCTCAAAGGCGCAGTCAAACGAGACGATGCGGAGGCGGTCGGTTTCCGCGGCGTAACGCTTGGCCTTTTCCACATCGCTGACGATGTTTTGGCCGCGGGCATAAGGCAGTGGCCGCCGTTTGAGCAGTGGCTTGAACAAGGTCTCCAGCGTCATAATATGCGGACAGATGCCATATTTTCGGAAGCCAGGGCAGCTGCATGACCAGCCCTCGCCGTCCAGGCTGACCGTATGCGCGCTGTTGTCGCCGCGGCATTCAACAATCAGACTGCTGAAAGTGGCCCGTTCAGGCTGACTGGCGTATTCTTTGGCTTTTTGAATTTTGTTAATCATGCTTGCGTTCATCGTTCTCCTTTCTGACTCGGCTGTCTCAATGCAGAAGGCCAAAATCTCTATCAGGGCCGCGCCTGTCTGATAAATGGGCGGCCGCGGTCTTAACTTCAGTTTAAGGCAAGGTTAAGCGGATGTCAAATCAACGCGGCTGATTTGTCAGGTTTGGGACTCGTCATCCAGCAGGCCGCGCGTCAGCGATTCGATGTAAATGCACTGCCGCCAAGGAATGGACACATCATCGACCGAACGGCGCTCATCGGTCAGTTCGATCTGGGCGCCGCGCACCAGGGCAAAGGGCGTGGCCTCATCCCGTTCACCCATGACGACTTGGGCGCAGACCGCCAGTGAATCAGCGATGCCGACTTGGGTGACCGTCATCGGATTGCCGAACAAATCCATCTTGCCGCGCTCATCTTTAATCGGCTTGAAACCAGCCATGGCCAAGGCAACGCCGGTCGTGCCGTAACGGCCAGGCATCAGCCAGCTGTCGGTCAGGATAAGGCCGATGCGGCAGCGCGAATGTCGGCCCAGCTGTCGGCAAAGCGTCTCGGCGGCGCCATACGGATCGGCCGGCAAAAGCACGACCTGGCCGCTGGGGATATTCGACCGATCCAGGCCAGCGTTGGGCGAAATGATGCCAAGCCGCGCCGTCAGGAGAAAACCCATTTTGATGCCGCCGAAGATGTGGCCGGCCTCATCCAGCGTCAGTTGAGCGACAGCGGCGTCCATGCCATAGCGCTTGGCCAGTTCTTGGGCGCGGTCGCTTGGCCGCACTTCATCCAGCTTGAAAACGCGCCCCTCGGCAATGGCGGCGTATTTGCTCGATACAGCGATAACGTCGCCATCCTGCAAGCTGATCTCGGCCCGATTCAGGCTGTCGATCAGGGTTTGCAGCAGGTCAAAGGGACGGCTTTGCATCGGCGCCTGGACGGGCTGGACGGTCAAGGGCTGCGGCATCAATCGCGCTTTCTGTTCAGTCAAGGGCATCATTTTATCATATATGGCGGGTCAGTCACACCCAGGATCAACACGCGGCCTTTGTCAGCTTCGGCAACGGCCAACGCGCGGCCATCAGGGCTGAAGGCCATGGCCGTCGGATGAAACGGCAGCGCGGCGGTTGGCGAATCGCGGTTGAAGGCATTGACAAAGCGCGTCGTTCCCGCGCCGCTGTAGGGAGAACTGCTGGCCAAGGCAAACAGCGCGTCGGCGCCGTCGATGACTGGCTGGCGAAAAGCGACTTCCTTCAGTATGGCCCCTGGCTGATGATAGAATCGAATGTCCTCTGTCCGGCCAACGCTGATGCGATAGAGGCTGTCGCCGTGGACATAGACAAAATCGCCCAGCGTCGAGGCAGGGATTGGCGTCACAAAGCTGCCTCCTGGCGAATAGACCAGCGCTTTGGAAAAATGCAGAGCGCCGTCGGCGGTGTCATAAATCCAGAGAGCGGCCTGCTGACGCGCCGATGATTCCCCAGTGACCGCCAGCCAGCGGCCGTCAGCGCTGAAAGCCAGATCAGCAAGCGGGTAGGGGAAGCTGTAGTTGATGAATCGGCGCGGCGGCGAATCATGCAGATGCCAGACCTTGAGCGTGGCCCGCGAACCTTGACCAGAATCGCTGGCCGAGGCCAGTTGATGACCCGACCAGGCCAAAGCGCGCACGGGGTTAATATGGCTTTGCGGCAGATATGACCCGTCGCCCTCAAATTCGGCCATATACACGCGCCCGTCTCGATGGCCAATCGCCAGAAAACGGTCGGCGCTGAAGGCCATGGCCGTCGCGTCCAGATCGGCCGGCAGATGATAGGCATCGCTGATGTTTTCAAAGTCGGGATAGTCATAAATGTTGATGTCGCCGGCCGCGCCGATGATGGCCAGGCTGGATGAGGCCGGCGACCAGGCCAAGTTGCGCGGCGCGTCGACTGGCAGGCTGTGAAGGGTGTCCACTTTGTCAGCATTGGCGCTGGTGATCATCTGCAAGGCGGTCGGATGCGGCTGACTAATGGACGAGACTGCTGGCGGCGCGGCTTCAGCATCAGGACTGACCGGCTCAAGATAATAGTAATTGGCTTTGATGCCGCTTTCGACTGTCCAGCCAACCTGCCCATTGGTCTGCACCTGCCACCAGACAAAATGCTCATTGCAGGCGGGCCCATCCAGCACAGCGTCTAAGGTCTGGCCGGGCGGAATTTCGCCAATTTGCGCGGCGGTGATGCTCGGCTCTTCGCGCAGTCGATTGGGGATGCGATTGGATGCGATACGGGCGTTTTCCTTGCCAATAGCAATGCGCGGCGGCAGATAGCTTTCGTATTCTGGCGGACAGAAAAAAATGACGCCGCTGCCGACCTGCTGGGGATCGAGGACGGGCAAACGACTGCAATCTCCAGCCAGTTCCAGAACGTCGCGTTTGACCCAGCCCTGATTAAAAAAAAGCCAATCGCCGTTGAGACTGCGACCCAGCGCGGCATAAACGCGGCTAGGATCAATTGTGGCGACTGCTTTGCTGCCAGTGGAAGCTCCGTTGCGGACATTGGCGGATTCGCCGCGCGGGCGCAAAAAACAGCCGGTCGCCAAACCAACAGTAACGCTGACGATGGGGATGTTATAGCAGGCGCCGCGCAATTCAAGCGAACTGGCCGCCGCCCAGCCGTCTGACAGCTGATACCAGTTGGCGTCGCCGTCACGGCCGATGACCTCCGCCGCCGAATCCTCATAAATCCCGATAACCGCGGCATCTGGCCGGGCGCTGTCGAACAGGCGGATCCGTTCCCCATGGACGCGGCAGACGTCGCTTTTTTGGCGGCGATGAGATGAGCTTCCACTCCCGTTCTTGGGGCAGCCCAGCGCAAAATCGTCCCTTGTGACGCCGGCGTCATGCGGGCAGATGTCATCGATATCCGGCGCGCCGTCGCCATCCGTATCTTGCAGCAGCGAACAGCCATCGGCGGCCATCGAACCAGCCTGATTGGGGCAAAGATCAATGCGATCCGGCTGGCCATCGCCGTCGATGTCATCCGCGCTGACCTGCGGACAGCCAGGCCGTGGGGCCGATAAGAGTCCAGCGATGGTCGGGCAGGAATCAAGGTCGTCAGGCGCCGCGTCGCCGTCGATGTCTGTCGGCAGAATATGCGCGACCAGGCCGAGCTTCAGCCCAGGGAAACGTTCATCGCAAAGCTGCGTCATCGCCGCGTCAGCCGAGACATGGACGGCATAAGCCGAATCGTCATAATGCAGTTCAAGACGATAAACTTCAATCGGCGCCGGCAGCTTCAGCCCACCGATGAGCGAACACCCAAGCGCGGTCGTCTTGACAGGGGCCAGAATCGTATGAGACCAGCTTTGCGGCCCATCCAGCCGCGGCAGATCATCCTCGGCGGCGCGGCGCGCGGCCTCAAAAATCGGCTTCGGCGGGTCAGTTTGCGCCAGCCCCAGGCCGCCCCAAAGCAAACTCAAAAGCAGGAACAGCGTCTTCAAATGAACATCCCCTCATAAATGGCAGGCATTGTAATGGAAGGCTGCCCCTGTATCAAATCGGCAAAAACTGGTACATTGCCCGCTTATCCCAAACGCGCCCTAAACAGATGGAAGCGATGATGACCGAACTGAATGAAGTCTATCGAATCGACAATTTTAACGACACCTTTGCCTTGGGGCATTATGCCCGCGTGCTGGATGCGCTGGACAAACACAGTGAACGCCGCGTCGCTTTCAAGGTGATGCGCCCCGAACACCTGGACTCGGCCGGCGATATGCGCTGGGAATGCCGCGCCTTTGGCAATGAGGCCGAGATTTTGACGCGCCTGTCATCCAGCCCCAACGTCGTCAAACTGCACGACTGCGGTTACATCTCTGACAACGACGAGGCGCCGCGTTCAGGTCGAATCGCGCCCTTTGGCGATGATGCGGCCAGCTTTGTGGAAGCCATGCCCAGCTATGCCGCCGATGGCTGGCGGCCCTACCTTGCGCTGGAAAATCTGCCGCGTCATCACAGCCTTTTCTATCTGATGAAGCCGAATCGGTCGGGGGTTCGATGGCGTCTGCCCAGTGAAGAGGGCCTTTCGCTGGCGATCCAATTCAGCGCGCTGCTTTCACTGGCCCATTCACAGCGGATCGTCTACCTGGATCACAAACTGGAGCATGTGTATTGGGATGGGCTTCATCTCAAAGTGATCGACTTCAACAGTTCGCGGCAGCTGGACAATGACAAAACCGAGACACAGCAGTATGCCAAAGATGTCCATAATATGTGCGTCGGCGTGCTGTATTCGATCTTCACCGGCATGTCGCCCCAGCAGACCTCCCTGCGCCCACAGCCCGGCGGCCGCGAAGAAGTGGAGGCGCGCTATGCCGACATCGACCGACTGGATTTTAGCATGGAAAAACGTCTAAGCGAGGGCCTGTGCGAGCTTTTGCAGCGCGGCGCGTCACAGCATATCGAGACGGCGCAGGAATTTATCAATGGCCTGCAGCGAGTGGCGGCGCGGCACGGCTGGGATTTTCCCGATTATTACACCAGCCCGGCCAGCCGCGAAGCCCGCGGGCAGATGCGCGAAGGTTTATCGCGTTTGCGCGAAGGCCAAGACAACATCCGCCAGGCCCGCGGCCTCTTTCGCGAGGCGGTCATCCAAGACGGCATCAGCCGCGATCTGGAAGAGGAGCTGCGGCGCATGGTGATTGTCATTAACGATATGCTGACGCATCGGGTCGTGCCGTAGAGGCGATTATGCCGCCGGCAGTCGACTAAGGATATAGAGGATATAGAGCAGCAGCGAAGCAAGGACGGTCAAGGCCGCGAGCCACGTGCCGACGAACCATTTAATGATTGTGCTTTGCAGATTGGCGATGTCGGCTTTGGTGGCGAGATGCGAAAGGGTCGTTGCCAGTTGTTCGCCATCGCTTTTCAGGGCCATGATGATTTTCCTTTACATACTGCCAACATAAGTGTACTATATTTTAACCGCAGAGGAAACCGAACATGAGCAGCATGACCCCGCAGGAATTTGTCGATAAATGGGCGAACTCCACATTAGGCGAACGGCAGATTTATCAGCGCCATTTCCTCGACCTGTGCAAACTGGTCGGGCATGATGACAAAGATATTATTTTCGAGCATTCGCTGAAAAAAGACAGCGGCGGACAGGGATTCGCCGACGTCTATTATGAAGATCATTTCGCGGTCGAATACAAAGCCCCTGGCAAATACAAAGACCTGAACACCGCCTATCAGCAGCTTTTGCAATACCGCGAAAATCTGAACAATCCGCCCCTGCTGGCCGTGACCGACATCGACAACTGGGAAATCCACACCAACTTTCCCAACACCGAAAAGCGCGTCCATCGGTTCAAGCACGAAGAGATCACCAGTGATTCAAACGCGCTCAAGGCCTTGCGGGCCATGTTCCACGCGCCCGAACGTCTGCACCCGCGCCGCCACACCGAACAGGTCACCAAAGAAGCCGCCGACGTCTTCCAGCTGATCGCCGACAACATGCGCCAATGGGAAGCCGATCCACAGCGCATCGCCCATTTCTTGACCAAGCTGGTCTTTTGCCTGTTTGCCGAAGACGTCGGCCTGCTGCCCATGGCCGCCGAAACACAGGAAGGCATTGTCACGCATACCATTCAGCAGACGCGCCGTCATCCGAATCTATTCGAGAAATATATGCAGGATTTGTTCCAGGCGATGGCCGACGGCGGCGATTTCCTGATGCGCGACATCCCCTGGTTTAACGGCGCCCTCTTTGATGACATCACCGTCGAAGAGCTTCAAACCGAAGCCCTGATCGAACTGGAAAAAGCGGCCAAGCTGAATTGGGAAGCGATAGAGCCATCAATCTTCGGCACCCTGTTTGAGCGCAGTCTCGACCCCGACAAACGCTCACAGCTGGGCGCGCATTACACCTCGCGCGACGACATCCTGCTTATCGTCGAGCCAGTCCTGATGCGGCCATTGCGCTATGAATGGGACGCGGCGACTCAACTCAAAGCCAAGCCCCTGCGCGAAAAATACGACAAGGCAAAGACCGGCCGCGCCCGCGCCAACGCCCTCAATCAACTGCTGAAACTGCGCGAGGATATGCTGGAGCGCATCCGCACCGTCACAGTTCTAGACCCAGCCTGTGGCAGTGGCAATTTTTTGTATGTGTCGCTTCAGCTGTTGATGGACTTGGAAAAAGAGGTCATCAGTCATCCGCTTTGGTCGGGTTTGCCGCGCCCGCTGCCGATGGTTCATCCGCGCCAGATGTACGGCATTGAGCTTAACCCGATTGCCCACGCGCTGGCCAGCATTGTCGTTTGGATTGGCTATATTCAGTGGCGTTTTAACAATGGCTATGGGCAGGCTTTCAGTAAGCCGATCTTGGAAGAGCTGCGCGGCAATATCGTCTGCAAAGATGCGATTTTGGCGCTTGATGATGAAGGCAATCCCATTGAACCTGAATGGCCCGAAGTGGACGTGATTGTCGGCAATCCGCCCTTTTTGGGTGGAAAGAAAATGCGCGGTGAATTGGGCGATGAGTATGTTGACAGGTTAAGAGATTATTATAAAGGCAGACTGCCCGCATTTACCGATTTAGTTGCCTATTGGTTTGAAAGAGCGCGTGAACAAATCGAAAACAGCAAGGTCAAACGAGTCGGATTGCTGGCGACCAATTCTATCGGCATGGGGACGAATCTGACCGTTATGAAGCGAATTAAAGATACGGGCGATATTTTTATGGCTTGGTCAAACCGCGAATGGATTCTTGATGGCGCGGCTGTGCGAGTGGCAATGGTTGGTTTTGACAATGGCAGCGAAGGTAGAAAAGTATTAGATGGATTACCTGTCAAAACAATAAATTCTAATCTAACCGCAACAGTTGACATCACTAAAGCAGGGCCGCTTGGAGAAAGTCAAAATATCGCGTTTATTGGTACACAGAAAAGTGGGCCATTCAATTTTGACAGCGATACAGCTGAAAAATTATTGCAGGCAGAGAACGAGTCTGGTTTAGATAATGCAGATATTATAAGGCCGTGGGTCAACGGCTCTGATATTGCGCGCCGACCGCGAGGGATGTATATCATTGATTTCCCCGCAGAAATGACGGAAGAAGAAGCTAGTCAATATGAAAAACCGTTCAAATATGTACAAGACAATGTACGTCCCAAGCGTACTGCAAAACATTTCAAAGATTATCCATATTGGATTCATTGGAATACACGTCCTGGTATGCGTAAGGCAATGATAGGTAAAGTTCGTTATTTAATTACTTCAAGGGTTTCAAAGCATCGAATTTTTGTATGGATGAGCATGGAAACAAATCCCGATTCAGCGACAGTTGCCATTGCCCGCGACGACGACTACTTCTTCGGCATCTTGCATTCTAAACCGCATGAAATCTGGTCACTGCGAATGGGAACATCACTTGAAGATCGTCCCCGCTACACCCCGACCACCACATTCGAAACTTTTCCCTTCCCCTGGCCGCCGGGCAAAGAAGCCACCGAAAGCCAAGCCTATCAAGCCATCAGCCAAGCGGCCAAACAGCTGCACGAAGAACGCCATGCCTGGCTCAATCCCGCCGGCGCAACTGAAAAAATACTCAAGGAACGCACCCTGATCAACCTCTACAATGCCTTGCAGGTCTTCCGCGGCCTGGACAATATGACAATCAAACCGTCGGCTAAGTGTTTCGCGCCGCGCCTGGATGAACTGCATCGCGCCCTGGATGCGGCCGTCGGTTCGGCCTATGGCTGGGATGACGACGTCCTGGCTGACGACGAGGAGATTCTGCGGCGTCTGCTGGCCCTGAACCTGGCGCGCGCTTAGGGTTTTCTCTCTGCGTCCTCTGTGTCCTCTGTGGTAAGAAATTCGCTCAACACCTGCGCGGCGGCCTCATTGCCATAAGGCGTAATAATCTCATAAGTGGCGCCTGGTATGAAACCGACCACTTCTTCAGCGCCCTCTGCGTCCTCTGTGTCCTCTGTGGTAAAACTATTTCTTTTGCAAATAACGCGCCTCGCTTTCCACAAACTCGACCGTCGCCGCCAGGCTCGGATTGGGAAGCGTATCCGACGGCATATCATGGACTCCGCTGGCGATGATGCGCGGCGCCGAATGCAGGTCAACGCGAACGAGTCCAACTTGCCCAGCGCATACATCCCCCAAATATAAGACGTTGCCCTGAATACGCGTCTCATCGGCCGCCGACAGACAAATTTGCAGACGCGCCGCCGAATCAACCGGCCCCACAGTCGCGGTGATGCTGCGGTCGATAACTGGCGGAATATGATAAATCCAGTCCTGCCCCTCATCGACCAGCCCCATCGTCATCTGCGCTTCGACCTGCCGGCCGGCCGCGCCAGCGGCATTGGCGGCATGAAACCCCATCCCATCCAGCGCAATCAGCATAGACCGCCCCTGCGTCAGCCGACAGTGCCAGACCTCATCAGCGCAGGCATGCCCCAAATCAAACAGCAGAACCCCCTGCCGCCGCGCCGGCTTCAATCGCTGAATAAAAGTATAAAGCCGCGGCAATAAACGAATATCGCCGCCCAAATGCGATGTATAGAGCAGGGTCAGACTTAGCGGTTTTTCCATTCCGCCTTCCGCTTGTCGATAAAGGCGCGCATCCCTTCCGCCCGATCTTCGGAACTAAAAGCCAGGTAAAATTGTCGTCTTTCAAAGTCCAGCCCTTCGCGCAGACTCATCTCATCGGCCTTGCTGACGGCTTCCTTGGTCAGCTTGACGGCGACCTGCGAGCGACTGGCGACTTGACCGGCGATGCTTATGGCGGCGTCCATGTATTTGTCCAATGGCGCCACGCGGCTGACCAGGCCATGCTGTAACGCCTCCTGCGCGGTGAGACGGCGGTCAGTCAGCATGATTTCCATCGCCAGCGACTTGCCGAGCGCGCGGGTCATGCGCTGTGTGGCGCCGCCGCCAGGGATGATGCCCAAGTTGATCTCTGGCTGACCAAAAACCGCCGTTTCCGAAGCGACAATCATATCGCAGCACATAGCGATTTCACAGCCGCCGCCCAGCGCATACCCCGACACCGCCGCGATAATCGGCTTGCCAATAGCCGTAAAATCAAAACGGTCAGCCATCGAGTTGTCGGTGATCATGTCTATAGGCCTCCGCTCCGCCATCTCCTTGATGTCGGCCCCAGCGGCGAATACCTGGTCATTCCCCGTCAGGATCATGGCGCCAATGTCAGCGTCAGCGTCAAAGCGCGTCAAAGCGTCCATGACCTCATCCAGCATAGACGCGCTCAAAGCGTTCAAAGCCGCCGGCCGATTGAACTGGACTCGCCCAACGCCCGCCGCCGGCCGATCAGCCAAAACCCACTCGCCATCCATATTCACATTCCCCTCCCCAAATGAAGCTGTTCCTGCCGATAATAATACCCGAAAATTCACCCTAGCAATAGGCGCGCCAGCCATTATAATAAAAGGCGAATTTCTGATGGCAAAAAGTAAAAGGTTCGTTTCATGGCTTCCTATCATGGCCCAAAAGCCAAACCACAGCGGCGTTTCGGTGAATTGCTGGTGCCGCGCCCCAAGTATTCGCGCATCTTAGAATCCCGCGCCTATCCGCCCGGCGAACACGGCCGCGAAAAATCATTCCGCTCCGGCCGCCGCAGCAATTACGCCCTCCAGCTGGACGAAAAGCAAAAACTGGCCTTCATCTACAACGTGCGCGAACGTCAAATGCGGAACTATTACAAAAAAGCCGCGCTGATGGCCGGCCCCACCGGCGTCAACCTGCTCAACCTGCTGGAACGGCGGCTGGACAACATCGTCTACAAGTCAGGCCTAGGCGCCACGATTTGGGCCGCCCGTCAGATTGTCGGCCACGGCCACATCAAAGTCAACGGCCGCCGCCTCAACCTGCCATCCTATCAAGTCATGCCCGGCGACGTCATCGAAGTCACCGACAAGATGAAAAAGAACGTCCATATCCAGGAATGGATCCAGCAGGCCGCCTATTTTCCGCCCTATCTGAACGTCGACAAAGAAAACTGCCGCGTCGCCTTTGACCGCCTGCCCGAAGAAGGCGAAGTGCAGACGCCAGTTGATATTCAGATGGTGGTCGAATTCTACAACCGCTTGACCTAATCCAAAGGCAAGCCCTGTATCCGCTTGATGAGCGCCGTCGTGCTGTGATGCGGCAGACAATCGATCAATTCGACCCGCCCGCCATAAGCCGCGACCGTCGCCCGTTCAGGCAATGGCTTGCGCGCATAATCACCGCCCTTGACGTAAATATCCGGCCGAAGCGCGTTCAGCAGGCCATCAGCAGTATCCTCATCAAAGATAATCACGGCCGTCACCGGCATCAAGGCCGCCAGCAGACGCGCCCGTTCGGCCGCCGGCGTAATCGGCCGACCAGGGCCTTTCAGCCGCGCCGATGAGCGGTCGCCATTGACCCCCACAAAGAGCGCATCCCCCAGCCGCCGCGCCTTTTCCAAATAATCCAGATGCCCAACATGCAGCAAATCAAAATGCCCATTGGTGAAAACGAGGGTCTTGCCCCGCATCTCCCGCCGCCGTCGGATGGCCTCTGCCAAGCTGATATGCTTTTCCATCTTAGGCGAATTTGTCGGGATAACGTTCTTGCGCCAGCGATTCGGCCTGCCTCACCCAGCCCTCGATCACGTCGATGCCCTTTTGCCAAAAGCCAGGATCATTGATGTCCACGCCCATTTTGGCCAGCAGTCGATCAGGATAATCGGAATCGCCGGCCGCCAGCAGATCAATATACTTGGGAACGAAAGAATCGCCCTCTTCCTGATAAAGCCGATACAGCGCCAGCGCCAGCAGTTCACCAAAAGCATAGGCATAAACATAGCCGGGCGTATGCAGAAAATGCGGCACATAACTCCACCACAGCCCATATTCCTCGGTGATGGCCACGCTGTCCTGGAACATATCGCGCTGCGTCTCCAGCCAAAGCTCGCTCAAGCGCGCCGTCGTCAGTTCACCCTCGCGGCGGCGCGCCTTGTGCATCTTGTCTTCAAAGCGGTTCATCGAAATTTGACGAAAGACCGTCGCAAAGGTGTCCTCGATTTTCTCGACCAGCATCGCCAGCCGCGCCTCTTTGTCATCCTCGGCCGCCATCAGATTTTGGAAGACCAGCATTTCAGCGAAAGTCGAAGCCATCTCGGCCGTCGTCAGCGGCGTATAAAGCGCGAACTGTCCGCTTTTCCGCCCAGAGAGTATCATGTGGACGCCATGCCCCAGTTCATGGGCGAGCGTTGTGACATCGCGCGCGCTGCCCATATAATTCAAAAAGACATAAGGGTTGGCCGAAGCGACCGTCGGACTGGCGAAGGCGCCGCCGCGTTTGCTGGCCGTGACAGGCGCATGAATCCAATCCTTGTCAAAAAACTCCTGCGCCGCCGTCTTCATCATAGAACCGAATCCATCAAAAGCCCGCAGGACGATGCGCTTGGCCTCATCCCAGCGATAAAAAGCCTCGCTCGCTTTAAGCTGAAGCGGCGCGTAACGGTCATAATCATAAAGCTCATCATAGCCCAGCAAGGTCTTTTTGAGGCGGTACTGCCGCGCCACCAAAGCATAATTGCCGGTCACAGTCTCGATGAGCGCATCAACAACCTCGCCGCTGGTTTTGTTGCTAAGGTTGCGCGACGAAACCCACGAAGGATACCCGCGCCGCCGGTCGCTGTTGGCTTTGTCCAAGGCCAGCGTATTAAAGATAAACGTCAGTTCCATCGATTTTTCGTCGAGTTTGTCAGTCAGCTTGCGCCAGGCCATTTCGCGCATATCGCGGTCAGCGTGGCGCATTTTATCCAGGACAAAAGTCATATTGACCTCTTCGCCCATCCAGTCAAAGACGAACGCGCTGGTCAGCTGCGTGAAAAACCTCGTCCAGGCGCTGCTGCCAGTGACGTCCTTTTCGATGATGACCTGCTCTTGCGATTCAGTCAGCTGATAAGGCTTGCGCCGCCGCTCGGCTTCCATGACATAGCGATACTTCGCCAAAGTCGGATCATCGAGAAGGGCCTGCGCCCGATCATCGTCCAGCGCGTTCCATTCCAGATCAAAAAACACCATCTTTTGACTTAAGGCCGCGCCCAAATCCTGCATCTTGGCGACAAAAGCCTGATAATCGCGGTTGGCCGTATCTGTGGAAAAATTCAAAAAAGCGTATGATTCCAGCCGCCCGCGCCGATCATAAATGGCTTCCATCGCTTCATAAGCCGCGACAAATTCGGCCGCGCTCATATCGGCCACAGCCCCGCGGTAACGCCCTTGAAAATCATCGGCCTGCCGTATGAGTTCTTTAATATCGGCCTCAATCGCCGCGTCATCCAGACCATCATAAAAGACGGACAAATCCCAAATGACGTCCTCGGCGCCAGTCGGACGGTTCACTGCATCGCTCATCGCACCCTCTTTCGCATTCAATAAAACAAATCCAAACAGCCCCATCGTAGCAGATGATAAGCAAAAAATCTAGCGCAAGCCTTGACGATGGGCATAGTCAGCCGCCCGCAGCATTCGACCATAACGTCCGATTAAATAGCCATGTACGGGAAAGGACAAAATCAGACCCAACAGAGCGAACGGCGTCAAAATGAACAGCAGAGCATTGGCGGCCATCGAATACACCAGCCATTGCCAGGTCAGGTCGATATTCGTCTGCAAACGTCGAAACAGTCGGCCAAAGCGATAAAACGCGCCCTTGTCGCCACTTTCCCCATAGCGCATCAGCCCAATCGCCAGCATCGACCAAGCCACCGCCGTATAGATGAACAAAATCGGCAGTAAAACAGCCACAATCCCGACAAAAGCGATGCCGCCAAACAGACTGGCCGCCAGCCGCGGATTCAAAATATGCAGCAGCCCCAGCAGAATCAGCGGCGGCGAATGATAGACCAAAACAGCCAGCAGAACAGGAAACCCTTTTTGGATTTTTTGATGAGGATGTTTCCAGCTTGGCAGCGGACTCGACTGACCGCAGCTCACGTTATGCGCGATTTCAGTCAGCCAGCCCAGCAGACCGCACAGCGCGATCAGCCCGACAATCGGAACAAAGCACAGGATGATGAACAGAGCGGCCAACCCCATCTTGCCCGGCCAGCCGCCGTCTCGGAACACATAGGTAAAGGCGCGCCCAAACTGCATGAACCCAGTTTATCATCTTTTCTCTGCGTTCTCTGCGCCCTCTGTGGTTAAGTTTGTCAGTTCGGCATCAGCACCAGCGAACCCGGACTCGAAATCGAAGCGCAGGTCATGCCGTCCCTCACAGTGGCCTCCAACGGCGTAATCGACCGCGGCATCGTCCGCGCATCCAAAAACAGGATTCTCCCCATCTGCGGAAAACAAACCTCAACCCCCTGCTCGACATAACCATAGACATCCAAGGCCGCCAAGTAACCAGCGTCGATGATCGACTGAATCCCAATCCCAGCGCCGTCAAGCTGTCGGAAATGAACCCCACTGTCCAGGCCGTAAGTGGCTTCAAAAGTCATGCCAGTTGCGGTCTGCAAAGCCACATAAGAAGCTCCGTAAGCTGGCCGCGGTGTTGGCGTCGGCGTTGGCCTGGCTTCTTCCTTCTTCTTGCGCTTGGGCTGGGGACAGCGGCTTCGGTCGCCTTGGTTGGTGCTTCCGTCGTCGACCATTCCTCCTACTGTTTCACCGTAATGAAATGCTGGTTGGCCTGCGACGATGATATTGTCTCGGAAGATAATGCAGCCGCGCAGCTGGATAGTGGCGCGGTTAGCTATGAGAACGTAATCACCGCCAGTGTTCCCTTCAAAGACCGCGTCGGTGATGACCAGCAGGGTAGTGGCGATCTGCGCTGCGCTTCGCCCAGAGGCTCTCATGTGCAGGGATCCCCCATTGCTGTGATTGTTGAGGAACTGTGTATCAGTGAGATAGGCGGTTGAGTTATTGAAGACCTCCATGAAAAAATCGCCGCCGTTGCCGCTGAAGATGGCGTTCGTCGCGTTAAAACGCGCCCCAGTATGTATGAGAAGGGGTGTGTTGCTTAGGTGAGGGGCTGTATTCGCCACTCCCGAAATGGTGACGTCGTTGAGATTGAGGGTGGCGCGCGGCGTTGTGACCGCGCCTATAGCTGTCTGGTGGTCGTACAAGCCGACGATAAAGAGCGTGGCGTTGGGCGGCCCAGTGATGGTGTAGCCGTTGCCGTTGATGGTGAACTCGCCGGAGTTGTCCTGGAAATACATGTATTGTTCATCATTACGGACCATAGTCGTGGTGATGGTGCAGTCGGCGGTGAGTTCAAAGGTTCTGTAGGTGGCCGCTGAAGTGAACACTGACTCGCCGGTCGGCAGTCCGCAGGGAAGCAGGTTGGTCGCGTCAGGATTGGTCAGCACCGTCTGGCTTTGGACGGGTACGGCGAGGAAGGCGGTCAGAAACAGGAAGCAGAGCAGAACCCTCTTGACAGGAGAGATGAGCTTCATTGTGGTCACCCCCTCCAAAGATTCCCGCGAAGATGCGGGGGGGGGGGGGGGGGGTATTTCTTTGAATGTCTAGTATGGAATTCATGTCAATCATCTTTCCCTTTGAATGAATCGCCAGATAAAAACACTATACATCAGCGTCAAACGTTTATCAAGCGAAATGTACATCAATATCAAAATTTTGTCAAATATCACTGTACGCGCCCTTGCCGATGGGTTACATTTTACCCGATTTGAGCGCACAGCGGGGAAAAGAGCCTATGATTTATTCGGCTTTGGCGCGCCTCCTGCCGACCAGGCCGATGACAGTCGAGCCGCGGCGGATCATCTTCATTCGTCCCTGCTGCATCGGCGACGCGGTCATGGCCACGGCCGCCCTGTCGGCCCTGCGCGAAATCTTTCCACAGGCGCACATCACCTGGGCCCTGGGGTCATGGTCGGCAAACGCAGTTGAACATCACCCCGCGCTTGATGCGGTGCTCGATACGGGCGCCGCGGATATGCCGGTGCGTTCGCTGGCCGAGATGCGGCGTTTCGTGCGGCAGCTGCGGTCTGGGAATTATGATATGGCGGTGTCGCTGCTCCGTTCGCCGCGTATGAGTCTGGCGGTCTATTTGTCGGGCATTCCCTTTCGCGCCGGCCTCGACAGCTTGGGGCGCGGCTTTGGCTATAACCTGCGGCTTCCCGTTGACCCCAAGGCGCATGAAAGCGAGATTTACCTCAAGCTCATCAGCGCGCTCGCCGGGCGGCCAGTTCATGCCTGGGCCAATCTGCCCGTGACCCCCACAGCGAAAACGTCTATCGCCAGGCGGCTTTCAGCGGCAAATATCGCCAGGCCCTATATCGTGGCCCATCCTGGCGGCGGCGAAAATCCAGGCATGCAGATGGACAGCAAACGCTATCCGCCGGCCCAGCTGGCCCAACTGCTGAATCATGTCGCGGGAACGGCCACGGTCATTCTGATTGGCGGCCCCCAAGACGGCCCTCTGGCGCAAACAGTGGCCGAAGGTCTGAATATGTCGGCGGCCCTATGGATCGATAAGCTGTCTTTCCAGGAAATCGGCGCGTTGGCGGCTGGCGCGCGCTTTTATATCGGCAATGACAGCGGCCCGACGCACCTGGCGGCGGCCAGCGGCGCCCGAACCGTGATGATGATGGGCCCCACCGACCCGCGCCGTTATGCCTCCTACACCCCCGATCATCTCGCGCTGTGGAAACCGACGGAACTAACGGCGGCCAAAGATCAAAACTGGGACTGGCCGCGCGATGGATTCAGCGTCGAGGACGGCGCCGCGGCCATACTAAATTTCCTTGATACATAAGCCATCAGCAGGGAATGGTAAAAAGGATGGCTGGGATTTTCTCAATCCTCAATGGTAAGGTGCCGCGGCATACTTCCTGACCGCTTTTCTCTCTGTCCTCTGTGTCCTCTGTGGTAAAAAGTCTTTGCCGCGGATTATGGCAGATTTTGTCGCAGTATGTGGCGATTTATGGCGTGTTTCCTGACCGCTTTTCTCTCTGTCCTCTGTGTCCTCTGTGGTAAATAAAAAGTTTTATGGCGAGTTAT
Organism: Phototrophicaceae bacterium; assembly: GCA_965243795.1. GTDB lineage: Bacteria > Chloroflexota > Anaerolineae > Aggregatilineales > Phototrophicaceae > UBA6055. The sequence continues at coordinate 1,107,081 of OZ251576.1, forward strand.
GATGCGCGGTGAATGGCCTCTCTATTGACCATCAATATCACGGATACGTCTTTGCGCGCGCCGCGCCATATCTCGATCAATCTCATAGCCGACGAACGCCCGTCCTTCAAGTTTGGCGGCCACTCCAGTCGATCCTGACCCGGCGAACGAATCCAGCGCCAATGCGCCCGGCGCGCTGAAAATGCGAATCAGATGACGAAGCAAATCAACCGGCTTGGCGGTGAGATGCCCATAACGCGTTCTGGGTTTTTGGGCTGGTATCACGGTGCCAGGAAATTTGCCCTCATTGATAAGCGGATTCTGTACATCAATCAGACCCGTTTCCCATTTATCCCAATTATCGACAAATGTGCCGTCTCTTGGGGCTTGCGCCAGGACGATCATTTCACCCTGCGGCTTTAGCTGTGGGGTTTTGCGGCCGCCCAATTTGCGAATCAGCCGCGCTTTTTCAGCTTCGGGCAAATCCCGCTTGCGGACAAAATGATCTTGCGTAAAGGCCTTCGCCTGTCCCTCATACCGCCACAGCAGCACATCCCTAATCTCAAAATCGGCCTCTTCCAAAGCCACCGCCGTTCGATGCGCCAGACGATTCTGACTAAACACCAGACAAAATCCCCCCGGCCGCAATACGCGCATCCATTCCCTAGCAATCGGCGTCAGAAATTTCTGCAAGTCCCGCCCCTGCTCGACCGAAAATTTCATACCCGCCGGCAGCGAACCGACCACGCCTGGCTTGACCCGACCATTCAGCTTGGCCCTGTCCCAATTTTCATCCATGCCATCGATGAAATAGGGCGGGTCAGTCAATACCAGCGAAACAGAATTGTCAGCCAAATCCTTCATGCCGACGCGGCAGTCAAGGCCCCGCACGGTCGCTTGTGCAGAATTGTCAGATGCCACTTTATCACCCTTGACTTCAGGCCGGCATATTTTCCAGGCGCGTCAGCCAATAATGAACGTCAAAAGTCTCATCCCCGGTCAAAAACCGCCACAGCTTGACGCGGTTGACGATCTCAAGCCGCCCCGAAGCCGCTTCAAACCACGGCTCCTGCTGGCCCAAAATATCCTGGACGCCGCCGTCTTGCCGTCCCGCGAAGATCTCCCGATGCGCGCGGTAATCCTCATCAAGGTCATCAGTGTTCCAAAGGCGCAGCTGCCGTTCGGCCGGGTTCAGCCGCACCTTGAACATATAGCGGCGGCGGTTGGTCTTGTTTTGACGGCCGCAATGCCAGATGCCATGATGCAGCGCCAGAATCGAACCCGCCTTGCAGACCATCGGAATCTGCCCGCGCATATTCTGATAGGCGGCCACGTCCATTTCGTTGACGCGGCGGAAATGACTGCCGGGCAGCAGCAGCGTCCCCCCCATCTCCAAAGGCACATCATGCGGAAAATACATAATCTGGACGTCAAAATGAGTCCGCAGATCAATGATCGAATCAGCGTGCAAACCCTGCGCCCGGCCCTCATTCGGCTCGCGGACGTGAACGGCGTCATGGTCAAAAAGCGGATCGGCGCCGACCAAGCTGTGAATCAATCCTTGAATCGGCGGCAGGTCGAGCATGGCCCGAACAGCTGTGCCGCCGTAACACTGTGACAAAGGAGTGCCGGCCGGCGCGCCCTTGATAGCGTTGCTGTCGATGTCCTGCATAACAGCCTGGTTGATGTCATCGGGGACAAGTTCGTCAAAGCGCAGGAATCCGCGGGCGACAAACTCGGCCATTTGACGGGAATTGAGCAGATGCTTCTTGTCGATCATTCTTGAATCGCCTCCAGTTTTTCAAAAACGAAACCGTATTTCATAAATGAAGTCGCGTACTCTTCGCCAGGATAAGGCGGGATGAGTATGGGATGTTGGATCAGCCGCCAGCCATCCCGCAGCGCGTCCAAGCCGGTCGCATAGGGCGGTTCATCGCTGTCGCCGGTCGTGAAATTCTCCTTGCCGGTGCCGTCGTAAATCGCCCAGCCCATAACGCGGCTGTCCAGCGCCGAAGTGCCAAGATAAAGCGTTAAAACTTTTTGCCGAATCGCGTCGTTCATCGAATCCCCTCTGTGTTATGATTTCCCAAAATCTTACCCCGAAATCGTCAGGACGGCAACTTGGCCGAGACCTCTAATGACAAATGGCGGAAAATGGCGGAAAATGTCGTCCAAAAAACGCAGTTTCAAGAATCTGTGCTGATGAAGTCCACAGCGAAGGCGGCGCATGAGAATCGTCCTTTTGAATGACCGTATCCCGCCTGAAGGCCGCGGCGGCGCCGAATCGGTCGTCTGGCGTCTGGCGCAGGGCCTGCAGGCCGCCGGCCATGATGTGCATATCATCGCGGCCACGTCACGGCCTGCCTTTGAAGAAATCCGCGACGGCATCCCGACCTATCATCTCCAGGCTGGCTATCCATTGCGTTTCCGCGCCTGGCTTTCCCTGTGGAATCCGCAGACCATTGGGGCTTTTCGTCAATTACTGCGCCGACTGAAACCCGATATTGTCAATGCCCACAACATCCATTTTTATCTTTCCTGGCACAGCCTGAAAATCGCCCGCGAGGCTGGCATCAGCACAGTCTTTAGTTCGCATGACGTCATGCCCTTCGCCTATGGCAAGCTGTGGCATTTTGTCCAGGCCGACAGTCACAGGATTCAGCTGCCGGCCGATTATCGTCTGCCGCCCGGCTTCAATCTGCGCCAAAATCGGTTTCGCTATAATCCCTTTCGCAACCCGCGCATTCGTTATTATCTGAAGGCCTGCGCCGATCTTCGCACCGCGCCCAGCCAGGCCTTGGCCGATGCCTTGGCCGCCAATCGACTGCCAGCCTTTGAAGTCGTGCATAATGGAATTGACGCGTCCGAATGGTCACAGGTGGATGACGATCTAGTCGAAAAATTGCGGCGGCGGCTTGACCTGGTGGATAAGCAGGTGATTCTGATCGCCGGGCGTTTGAGTTCGCATAAAGGCACAGCGCAGCTTTTGGCGGCGATGGATCGGCTTGTCGATGCCCTGCCGAATATGCGCCTGCTGGCCTTGACGGCCGGCGATATTCAGCGCGGCATTCCGGCGGCTTATCAGCATTTGCGGCCGCTGATTCGCGCTGGCGGCTGGCTGACTGGCGATGAACTGCGGGCGGCTTATCATCTGGCGGATGTGGTGACGGCGCCGTCTATTTACTGCGATCCTTTCCCGACCGTTAATCTAGAGGCGATGGCGGCCGGCAAACCCGTCATCGCGACTTGTTTTGGCGGTTCGCCGGAGCTTGTCACCGACGGCGAAACCGGAATCATCATCAATCCTCTGGACACCGAGCATTTTGCCGATGTGTTGCGGCGCGTGCTTGGCAGTTCATCCCTGCGGCGGGAAATGGGGCGCAAGGGACAGGAACGCGTTCGGCGGCGATTTTCATTGGAACGCCAGGCGCGGCGGATGACGTCCCTGTATGAGCGGGCGATGGGCTAATTCGACAGCAGGGGACAAACAATGCAGGCGCAGGCCTATCAAAATGCGGAAGATTTGCGGCGCGTGCAGGCGGCCTTGATGCGCTGGGTACGGCAGGCGGGACACTGCAATTATTTGCACAAGGGCGATGTCGGCCATCGTCTGTTTAATGGCGGATACGGACATTCCCCGCAAGACCTGCTCCATTACTGGACGGATGATGAAGGCCGCGTCATCGCCTTTGTCATCCTGTATCCGCAGGAAGAGGCCTTTGACTTGCAGCTGGCGCCGGCCTTATTCTTGAGCGATGTTCATACTGCGCTGTTTGACTGGTGCGAAGGGGCGGCGCGCCGTTTGGCCCAGCGAATTGACAAAAAAATAAACGAACTGGCCCTTGAGGCTTTTGACTGCGACCGGCGCTATATCGCTTTCCTTGAGGCGCGCGGCTATGTTCATCGACGGCATTTCCTCACCCTGACTCGACATAATTATGACCGAATTCCAGCGGTGAACCTGCCGGTCGGCTTTCACTTCCACGATGCCTCCGCTGTCGATGCAAAACGGCTGGCCGATGTGCATAATCACAGCTTCACCAGCAAATGGACGGCCGAATCGTATCGCCGCGTCTTTGAATCGCCGCACATGGAACGCGAAATTGTGGCTGTGGCCCCGGATGGCCGCTTTGCCGCTTTTGTCAATGTTTGGGTTGACGAGATCAATCGGTCGCTGCTGTTTGAGCCGGTCGGCGCGCATATTGACTTTCGGCGGCGCGGGATTAGCAAGGCGCTGATGGCCTATGCCCTCAAGCGGATGCAGGCCAAACACGACCTCGCCTGCGCTTATGTCTGCCATGAGCCACCGTCGAAAAATGCCGCGGCCGCCGCGCTCTATGCTTCGGTCGGATTCAAAAAACTGCACGACATCCATGAATACGCCAAGCCGCTGCCCTCAAAGTGAAAGGGGAGTGGTAAAAAATAAAGACATGCAAAATCAAAACTGCGACCCTTGAGTCACCCTTTGAAGCCGCTTATGCGCTAAACTGTGGCCATGAATCAAATGCGCTGTCAAACTGCCGAGAGCCATCTGACTGCCAGAAGCCGCGCGGGAAATCGCCTTATGCGCGAAAAAGTTTGTCTTTCGCGCGCAAAACGCGCATAAAACCAGCGGCAGAGCGTGGCGGATTATGGCGGATTTTGTCGGACTATGTGGCGGATTTTGTCGAGTGAATGCCCTCTCTATAATGGCTTTTCTCTCTGCCCTCTGTGACCTCTGTGGTAAAACCTTCGTGGCCGACTTTGTCACAGTATGGCGCAGTGAATGTCCTCTATATTGACCACTCTCGTGAAAGGGGCTTAGTTCGCCATCGGACGGCTTTCTGCTACAATAGCCTTAGATCGAAAGCGAACGGAAAGAAATAAGCATGACTTTGCAGATTTTTAACGTGCTTGGGCGCGAAAAACAGACCTTCAAAGCCATCGATGAAGGGCGCGTCGGCATGTACGTCTGCGGCCCGACCGTGTATGACCATTCGCACCTGGGCCATGCCAAAACCTATGTGGCCTTTGATGTGATTGTGCGCTATCTGCGGCACAGCGGCTTGGATGTGCTTTATGTTCAGAATATCACCGATGTTGGGCATCTGCAGGCCGATGACGAGGACAAAGTGCTGGCCAGGGCGGCGCAGCTGAACGCCAGGCCGATGCAGATTGTCGAAACCTACGCCCGCAGTTATTTTGAGGATATGGACGCGCTGGGGGTGACGCGGCCCGATATTTCTCCCCGCGCCAGCGCCCATGTGCCAGAGCAGATCGAGATGATCGAAACGCTGATCGCCAAGGATCATGCCTACGCCGTCGACGGCAATGTCTATTTTGATGTGCTGAATCACCCCGATTATGGCAAGCTGTCCAATCGACGGGTTGATGAGCAGCAGGACGAATCGCGTCAGCTTGTCAGCGGCGGCAAACGTCATCCAGCCGATTTCGCGCTCTGGAAGCAAGCCGACCCCAAGCATATCCTGCGCTGGAACAGCCCTTGGGGCGCTGGATTCCCTGGCTGGCACATCGAATGCTCGGCCATGGCGCGCAAATATCTGGGCGCCAATTTTGACATCCACGGCGGCGGCATCGACAACATCTACCCGCACAATGAAAATGAAATCGCCCAAAGCGAATGCGCCAATGACAAGCCCTTCGCCAACTACTGGATGCTGACCGGCAGCCTGAACGTCCTCGACCCGCTGGAAGGCGTGCCAGTCAAAATGAGCAAGTCGCTGGGCAATTTTGTCACGGTCAAGGACGCCCTGCAAGTCTATCGTCCGCAGGAACTCCGTTACTTCATCCTGACATCGCATTACAGCAATACGGTTGTCTACAGCGAGGATTCGCTGGCTTCGGCCAAATCGGGCTGGGAGCGGCTGATGAATGCTGTTCGTCTGACTCGTCAGCAGATGAATCACGCTCCAGAGGGCGATTCTGGCGGCGGTTTTCGCGAACGGCTGGAAAAAGCGAAATGGGATTTTCGCGCGGTGATGGACGATGACTTCAATTCGCCGCGGGCGATTGCCGTCTTGCAGGATTTGACACGCGACGTCAATACCCTGCTCAACAGCGATGTCGAAATCGGCCTGTCGACGCTGGCGGCCATCAACGAGACCTATACTGAAATCGGCGGCGATGCGCTGGGTTTGGTGCCGACGGTTGAAACCGCGCAAAGCGATAACGTCCAGCGCGAAGCTGGATTGATCCAAATCTTGATCGACTTGCGGGCGCAGGCGCGGGCCGACAGGGATTATGCCCGCAGCGATCACATCCGCGACCAGCTGGCCGGGCTGGGGATCGTCCTGGAAGACCGCGCCGATGGCACAATCTGGAAATTAAGGTGAGCCGCGCCATGCCAGAATTTCTGTACGGACACTGGGCGGTAATCGAGGCGATGCGCGCCGGCCGACGGCGGTTGGATGCGCTGATGATCCACGAACGCGCCGAAAAAAGAGGATCGGTCGGTGAAGCGATGGCCGTCGCCGAAGAACTGAACGTGCCGATTCAACGGGTGCAGCGGCGTATCCTCGATGACCTGGCGAATCAGGGCAATCATCAGGGTTTGGTGATGCGCGTCGGGCCTTACCCCTATTGCGACTTGGATGATATTCTCGATACGGCCGCCAAGCGCCGCGAAAAGCCCTTTGTCCTTTTGCTGGATTTGCTGAAAGACCCGCAGAACGTCGGCTCCTTGATTCGGGTCAGCGATGCCGTCGGCGTGCATGGCATTGTGATCCAAGAGCGGCGCAGCGTGGCCGTAACGCCGTCTGTCGTCAATGCGTCGTCAGGGGCCGTCGAGCATCTGCATGTGGCGCAGGTGACCAATCTGGTCAATGCCATGAAACAGCTGAAAAATGAGGACATCTGGCTGGCCGGGCTTGATGTGGGCCCCAATATCCCGGCCCTCGACAAAACCGACCTCAACATGGCGCTGGGACTGGTCATGGGCAGCGAGGGCGAGGGGCTGCGCCGTTTGGTGCGCGATACCTGCGATCTGCTGCTGACTCTGCCTATGCGCGGCCAAGTGGGCAGCTTGAATGTGGCGACGGCCGGTGCGATTGCGCTGTATTCGGCCTGGAGCGCCCGCGGCTGGCAAGGCTGGGTTCACGCCTGACCCGACGACGGCCACATGAGCAGGCCAAAAACGAACAGTCCCCCCATCAGACCGGCGCCCATCAGGAAAGGCGCGGCCGGGCCAAGCGATTGAAAGATCAACCCAGCGGCCAGCGGCGACAGGGCATTGGCCGCGCTGACCAAAGCCGAACTGGCCCCAAGCGCTTGGCCGTATTCCTGCGCGGATACGCGCTGGGTGAGCAGGCTGTTGAGGGCCGGACGCATCAGCGCGGCGCCGACTGAAATGGGGACAATCGCCAGCAGCATCCAGCCGACGCCGCCAATCCCATTATTGCCGTTGGGCGGCAGGGCGATTCCCAAGTCACCGATGACCGCTTCCGTCGCCGATGGATTTTGCGAAAGCAGATCGCGTTCGGCCATTTCCCGCACATAAAAAGGGTGCGGCTGGGCAGGCGTGAGGCCAGTCATCAGCATCCCGACCGTCAGCAGTGTCAGCGCCGCCAGAACCAGCCGTCTTTCGCCATATTTGACGCTCCAGCGGCCGATAAACCGCGCCTGCACAGTGACCAGAATAAGGCCAATCAGCAGAAAAAGAACGGCGTTGCCTTGCCCCAGCAGTCCCAGTTGCGTCAGGGTGAACAGACCGAGCAGACTTTCATAGCCGAAGAAGATGACTTGCTGGGCGAACATAAGCATAAGCAAAAAGCCCAAGGCCGGCCGCAGGACGTAGCGAACGGCGATGAGTGGGCTGATGCCGCGGCCCTGGCCGCGCTTTTCGGGCGGATGCGTTTCGCGGAAGACAAAGGTCGTAATCATCAGCGAAACGAAGGAATAAACGGCGGCCGTGAAAGCCGGCACAGCCAGCGAATCGGTGAATTCAAAGGACACAATAGCGATGATGGGCCCAAAGATAAAGCCAAGCCCAAAAGCGGCGCCGGTGATGCCCAAGCCGCGGGTGCGATTCGAATGGTCAGTGATGTCACTAAGCGCGGCCTGGGCCGTCGATATATTGGCGCCGAACAAACCATCGAACAGCCGCGACAAAATGACCATCTCCAGCGAACCCGCCAGACCGAGCATGATAAAACTGATGCAGGTCGTCATCTGGCTGACAAGCAGAAGCGGCTTGCGGCCAAAACGGTCGGACAAGGCCCCCATCATCGGCGCGCCGAACAGCTGCGCCAGTGGAAAAACGGCCATCACGACGCCGATTTGCAGAGGGCCCGCGCCAAAAGTGGCCGCATAGATATGAAGAAGCGGCAGAATGACCGTCAAACCGAGCATATCGACAAAGACCAGCAGAAAAATCGGGATGACCCGCCGCATATCGAGAGGGGTTGGGGAGGGCTTCGTCATAAGTTTGTCGACTTTGGCCAGGGCTGCTTTAGATGAATGACAGGATGCCGGCCGCGTTCAATGGTCAGTCAATTTGACAGGGCGGCCTGATGACTGTACAATTCCCATACCTTATTCTACTGCGACCGCCGCAGAAATTAAAATCCCAGAGGCCATGATGAGCCAATCCGCATCCAACCGCCGGCATCTCGATTCACTGAAACAGCAGCTTGTCGACGGCGTCGGCCAAGTGGCCGACATCGGCCTGGTGCCGCTGACACAGGGCAACCTTAGCCTGCGCGATCCATTAAGCGGGCTGATTCTGATTACGCCGCATGACTTCCCCTATGACCAGCTGACGGCTGATGATGTCGTCGCCCTGGACCTGGCGGGAAATGTCATCGAAGGCGCGCGCCAGCCATCATCAGAATCCCCGGTGCATCTGGCGGTGTATGAAAAACGTCCAGACGTCCAGGCGGTTGTCCATACCGAGCCGATCTATACAAATGTCTTTGGCGTTCTGCATAAGCCGATTGCGCCAGTGCATGTCAGCGCGCTTATCGACGTCGGCGGCGAAGTGCCGGTGATGCCCTTTGCCTTGAGCGGATCGCGGCAGTTTGGCTATGACATGCTGAAGGTCATGGGCGACAAAAACGCCGTCGTCTGGGCCAATCATGGCCTGCTGACCGTCGGCGACAGCTTGGGCAAGGCCATCCATTGCACTGTGATGGTCGAGATCGCCGCGCAGATTTATCACATGGCCTTGCAGCACGGCCCGCCGCACCTCATCCCGTCCGACGTGGGCGGCCAGCTGATCGGATAAGGATGACTTCAACAGGCAGAAAGGAGGGCGCCGCAGAGATAAATGAAAACAAGCGGTAAAAATTTCGCTCTAAGATGAAATGGAGGAAAAACATCGTGTATAGAAAAGTTTTGCTGTCCCTGTTGTGCTTGTTCATACTCGCAGTCGGCTTGCCGCTGATGGCGCAGGATGAAGAGGCTGTTGTGCGTTTCCGCTCATGGAGTCCAGTCATCGCCACCACCGAACAGATGATTGAGGCTTTTAATGCCAATAACCCCGATATTCGGATCGAGCCGGACATCACCAACTACACCGAATATCTGGTGGATTTGCAGACGATGGCCGCCGGCGGATCGCTGCCCGACTTGATTGGCCTTGAGCCTGGCGCCTTGACCCAGCAGTACCGCGATCATCTGATGCCGCTGCAAGACTGCGCCGCCCAGACTTGGGGAGAAGATTGGCAAGATCAATTTTATCCAGTCGGCATCGAGCAGGCGCGGCTGGGCAACCCGGCCGGCGACGACAACATCTACGGCCTGCCCGTTCTGGTCCAGACCATCAATATGTGGTACACGGTGCCAGTCTTTGAAGAGGCTGGGGTCGAGCCGCCGACAACCTACGATGAACTGCTGGACCTAGCGCAGATGTTCAACAGTCAAGGCATCGCCCCGGTCATGATCGGCGCTGGCGACGGTTGGATCCGCCGCGATGTCTATATGCAGCTGATCCACAATATCGCGCCCGGCCTGATCTATGAGGCCGAACTGGGCGAGGCCAGCTTCACCGACGCGCCATTTGTCGAGGCGATGACCTGGTGGCAGCGTCTCTTTGACGACGGCATCTTCCAAATGGGCGCCTTGGGCATGACTCATTACCCTGGCGCCGTTGAGCTTATTCAAGCCGGACGCGCCGCCATGTTCCCGATGGGCGCCTGGTGGCAGCAGCAGGCCGCCAATCCCAACCCGCCGCCGCTCGACCAGAACTTGGCCGGCTACGCGCCCTTCAAGTTCCCCGATGTCACCGGCCAAGGCGCGCCGGACGACCTGCTGGGCGGCATTGATGTCATGCTGGGCGTAACGCGCGACGCGCAAAATCCCGAAGCCGCCTGCCGCGTCATCACCGACTGGATCAGCGGCGCCGGCGCCCAGGCCCTGATCAACACCTACAACGACCTGCCGGCCTATATCGGCCTGGTGCCAGAATCCTTCGGCTCGGACAATCAGCGCGAAGTCTGGGAACTGTTCACCGATGAATGGCTGCCGTCTGTGACCTACGCGCGGCAGCTTCGCAGTCCCGACGTGAAACAGGCCCTAGAAGACGCGCTGGCGGCCGTCGCGGCCGGTGAGATGTCGCCGGCCGAGGGCATGCAGCTGGTTCAGGATGCCTGGTCGCCGCCAGAATAAAACGGTCGTTCCGTTCATCGCTGTCCATTTTCCATTTGAGTCCGGGGCTCCCGGGCTCAAGTGGCTTTTGATTCCGCTTTCCGTCAAACGATGGACAGCCAAAAGGAATCCATAAATGTTAAGCAAGTGGCTTCGGGACAATCAGGGTTTGTTCTTCATGGCGCCGGCCATGGCCCTGTTTTTTGTCTTTGTGCTGTATTCCATTTTCTACATCCTCGCCGCCAGCCTGCACGACTGGGACGGCATCAACGAGGCGGTGTTTGTCGGGCTGGGAAATTATATCGAACTCTTCACCGATGACCGCACTTTCGGCCTGACGCTGCGGAATTCCTTTCTGTGGACATTTTTGACCATCTTCCCGCAGATGTTCCTGGGCTTTCTGCTGGCCTATATCCTGACGTCGGGCATACCCTTTCAAAATATCTTTCGCATCATCTTTTTCACGCCGGCCATCATCTCGCCGGTTGTGCTGGGCATCGTCTGGCAGCGCATTTACAATCCCTTCGGCGGCCTGCTGGCTGATATCGGCCTGGAAATCGGCGCCAGGTTTCTGGTGCAGCCCTACCTGGCCGACCCCAAAATCGCCATCTATTCCACCATCGCCGTCAACGTCTGGCAGTGGACTGGCTTTTCGATGTTAATGTATGTCGCCGGCCTGCAAAGTCTGTCGCAAGAGGTCTTGCAGGCCGCCGAAGTTGATGGCGCCGGCAAATGGCAGCAGATCCGCTTCGTGATATGGCCCATGCTGCGCCACGTTCATCTAACCCTGATTCTGCTGGGAGTCATCGGCACCCTGCAAACTTTCGCCCTGGTCTACATGCTGACCAAAGGCGGTCCCAACCATGCCACCGAGATGCTGCCGACCTATATCTTTCAGCAGGCTTTCACATTGCAAAGCATGGGTTACGCGTCGGCGCTGGCCGTAGTCTTGCTGGTGATTGCCTTGGGCGCCAGCATTTTTCAGGTCAGCGCGCTGGGTTCGCGCTTCACGCTCGGCAGCTAGAATCAAGACGATTTTCGGAAAAGTCGCATGTTATCCCGACCAAGCCTCCCGCGCAGTCCAATGAAAGCATTGAGTTTCCTGTTTGTCACCGCGCTGGCGATAATATGGCTGATACCCATGGCGATGATGCTGGTTGTGTCGTTCATGCCTCCCGACCAGCGCGCGCCGCGTTTTGGCGGCCTGCTCATCAAGGGCGTCAGCCTGGAAAATTATGTCACCGTGTTTGCGGACGCGCCCTTGGTGCAGCATTTCATCAACAGCTTCGCCGTGACCATCCCATCCGTCATTCTGGTTGTCGCCATCAGTTCCCTGGCCGCCTTTGCCTTGGCGCGCTTGCAGTTCTTTGCCCGCGATATCTGGTTTTATCTGCTCATTATGACCTTGATGCTGCCTATCCCAACACTGATTATTCCAATTTTTCAAATCAACAAGGCGCTCGGTCTCAATGACACGTATCTGGGCTTGATTCTGCCCTATACAGCTTTGGGCGTGCCATTCGCCATTGTGGTTTTACGCAGTTTCTTCGCTGGCTTTCTGAAAGAGATTGAAGAGGCGGCGATACTCGATGGCTGTACTCCCTTCGGCATTTACTGGCGCATTATGATGCCGGTCAGCTGGCCTTCCATCGCCGTCGTCATCATCTGGCAGTTTATGATATCCTGGAACGAGTTCATCTTGGCGCTGGTGACGATGAGTTCCAATCAGACCAAGCCGCTAACACTGGTGCCTTTGGTCTACAGCGGCCAGTTTATGATGCGCCCAGGGCCGATGTTCGCCATTTTGACCCTGATTACCATTCCCGTCATTGTGGTGTATTATTTGATGCAGCGTTTTATGGTGTCAGGCTTGACGGCCGGCGCGGTGCGAGGGTAGAGCGATGAGTCTGCTTGGATTGGATATTGGCACAACGGCCTGCAAGGCGGTCGCGTTTGACGAGGACGGTTCGGCGCTGGTCAGGGCCAGCCGCGAGTATCCTCTGCTGAATCCGCGGCCGGGCTGGTATGAACTGGATCCCAACCAGGTCTGGTCGGCGGCCAGCGAATGTCTGCGGGAGGTCAATAGGCAGATCCGCCATGACCCCGTTTCGGCCTTGGCCATCTCTTGTCAGGGTGAGGCGGTGGTCCCCCTTGCGCCCGATGGAACCGTGTTGGCCAACAGCCCCATCAGTTCGGACGGCCGCGCGGCGCCGCCAGCAGACGATCTGATCGAAAAATTGGGCTTTGAGCGAATTTATGAGATCACCGGCCAGCCGGCCAGCGCGCTCTTTACCTTGCCCAAAGTCATGTGGTGGCAGACGCATCGCCCCGACATTTTCCAAAAAGCCGCGAAGTTCCTGTGCTATGGCGATTTTGCGACGGCGCGGCTGGGCCTGCCCCCGGCCATCGATTACAGCATGGCCGCCCGCACCATGGCCTTTGACATACGCTCGCTGGAATGGTCGGATGAACTGCTGGATGCTGGCGGCCTCGATAAGGATCGACTGGCGGATCCTATGCCAAGCGGCTCGGTTATCGGTGAAATTCCAACGTCGCTCGCCGGCGAACTGGGCTTTGTTCATCCAGTGCAAGTTGTGACCGGCGGCCATGACCAGCCGTGCGCGGCCCTGGGCGGCGGCGTCATTCGGCCAGGGACGTCCCTGTATTCGATTGGCACAACCGAAGCGCTTGTCGCCGTCGTCGACCGACCTAATGCTGACCTGCGCGGGCAGAATGTCCCCTGCTATCCCCACGTCGTCCCCGATACGCTGATTGCCATGAGCGGCAACCAAACCGGCGGACGGCTGCTGCGATGGTATCGGGACGAACTGGCGGCGGCTGAACGGGCTTTGGCGGCGGAGCAGGGGCGCGACGTTTATGATGTCATCGTCGAGCAGATCGATGATGCGCCGAGTCGACTGCTGCTGCTTCCCTATTTCGCCGGCAGCGGCCCCCTGTACAGCGACCTTTCAGCCACCGGCCTTATTCTCGGCCTCACCTTCAGCGCCAAGCGAAAAGATATTGTCAAAGCCATCTTAGAGGGTCTCACCTATGAGCAGGCGCTTAGTTTGCGCTGCATGCGGGACATCGGAGTTGACATCAAACATCTGACGGCCGTTGGCGGCGGCGCCCGTTCGGACACCTGGCTTCAGATCAAATCGGACATTACCAATCTGCCCATACAGGTCATCCATACCTCCGAAGCGGCCAGCTTGGGGACGGCTTTGCTGGCGGGCTGGGCGACCGGCCTTTATCAGGATTTGTCGGCGGCCGTGCAACAGTGTGTCAGCGTCCGCAAGACCTTTTATCCCCGCGCCGATTATGCGCGCCATTATCAAAAGCAGCTGGCGATCTATGCCGATATTTATGAGGCGCTGCGGCCGATTTATGGCGCCATGGCCGACCTTCACGGCCTCTCATAACGCCTATTCATTGCTTTGCAGACGCCGCCGCCGCTCCTCGATCTGCGCCCGCACACTGTTATTGACCTGGGGCGTTTCCTTCTCTTTCTCTTCCAGCCGCGAAATATCGGGCAGCGCCAGATCATCCTGGCTGATGATGACGTCGCGGTCTTCAAATTCAATTTTGCCCTCGACTTTCGGCTGGGCTTCGGCGGCATCATTTTCATCTTGAACTTTCGCCGCCTGGCCAGGGATCACAGCATCGGCCCGCTGACGTCGACGCCGTTTCTTTTCGGGCTTGCTTTGCAGTTCATTGATGACCGCGCCGGCCTTCACGGTGGTTTCGACGGCCTGTTTCGTCCTGCGGAAGCGGCCGAAGAACCCCCGCGCCTGCTCTTCCACTTCGTCGGCCGTCGGCGCCGCTGAATCACTCAACACCCAGCGATAGCCGACATAAACGCCGGCCGCCACAATCAAAAAAGGCAGCACAGCCTGGATCAACTGCACCAAGATGCTCATAACCGCCAGCGCCGCCAGCGTGCCAATCGCGATAATGACCAGTTTAATAGCTTTGTCGCGGTCAATCCCCATAAATCCTGCTCCTGCCCCGCATCGGCTGCCCCCTGTTATTATACTCCGATTTCGCCCAACTATCTATTGCCGTTCATTCTGTGATATAACATCAGTGTCAAGGTGCGAGGTTCGCCATGTCGGATTCATTTGCGTCTCATGCTTTCGTGCTGCCTGGTCGGGATTTTTCCGATTGGCTTGCCGTTCTGCGCCCCTATATGGCGAAGTTTGAGCAGGTGGACGCCGTGCGCTCGCCAGCCGGCAGTGACCTCAACCGCTATCGCAATGTAACGGCCGTGCAGGCGCCCTTGACCTGGTGGCAGGATTCGGCCTTGAAGCACATCCGCCGCATCTACCCGCAGGTGGTCATGATCGATATAATCGAAGCCGCCACGCCGCAGCAGCTTGCCCCAATCCTACAGCGCCGCATCCGCCTGGATGACCGCTATGGCCATGAAGACAGTTCGCCGCCGCACATCTTCGACCGCTTCGCTTGGGGATGGCCGGTCGATTCGCGCCTGATGACCGTCATCAAACGTTATAATATCAAACCCAAAAGCGGCCCCCTGAACGAAAGCCTTGACCTGCAAACCAGCCCTGGCGCGGATGTCCTTTGCGCCGCCGCCGGCCGCGTGGCCGCCATCCAAGACGATGACAGCGACCTCGGCTACCGCGCGCTGATGCAGATCGAAACGCGGGTGGCAGACCAGCGTTTTATCACAACCTACGAAGGCATCAAAGACATCAAGGTCAAGCTGGGCGATTCAGTGACGCTGGGACAGGTGATGGCGCAGTCACAAAGCGGCCGCCTGCGGATCATCATACAAAATCCTCCCGACAATGGAGTCGATCTCTTCCGCCTCAAAAATGTCGTCAACCCGCGCGATTACATCTACATCCCCGGCCTGCGCGTCCGGCCGACGGTCAATGGCCTGCGGATCCGCGCCCTGCCCAGCCTGCAAAGCAAAATCCTCGGCATGGTCCACAGCTGGGAACTGCTGGAGCCGCTGGAGCATCACGGCCGCGCCATCGAAAAAATCGGCGCGCGCGGCAAATGGCTCAAACTCCGCGCCCCGGCCGGCCTCAAAGGCTACTCGCTGGCCTGGCACCTGGAGGCCATCACCGAAAAGCGCGGCTCCGAAGTCTTCCCCGGCGTCAATCCCGTCGGCGTCAACCTGGATGTCTATCATCCGCGCGGCCGGCCAGACCCGTCGCGGCTGGGCGATTTGGGATGGCTGCGCTTTGGCTACAACGTCTCCAACCGCAAAGGCTCGCAGGACATCAACGCCGCCTTGCAGCGCTATCTGCCGCTGATGGAAGCCTATCGCCGCGCCGGCTATCGGATCGTGTTCACGACCAGCCATCAAACCTATGGGGAAGGGCGCAATGAATTTTGGCCCTGGACGCAGATGACCGATGCCAAGTGGGATGCGCTTATCGAGCGTTTCGCCCGCATGATGCACAGTATCGCGCGGCAGTGGGCCGGGCGAGATTTAGTTGCGGCCTGGCAAATCTGGAACGAGCAGGATGTGCCGATTGGCTCCGCGGCAGCCGTGCCGATGCCAGCCCGCGTCTATACCCGCATGTTCGACCAAGTTCACCGCGCCATCCGCAGCGCCGACAGCCAAGTTCAGATTCTGACCGGCGGCTTTGCCAGCGGCCCCAATCACGGCTCGGCCTATGCCCGCCAGCTGGTGCGAAATCTGCCGACGGGCATCGAACCTGACGGCATCGCTTTTCATCCCTATGGCCGCGGCGTCAACGGCCACCCGCATTACGCGCCATTTGGCCATATTGACGAGATGGTCTGGGTCTACAGCGAAGTCATGCCGCGCAAACCGCTCTGGATCACCGAATGGGGCGCGCTTGACCGCAGCCTGGACAGCGTGCATGATGTCGCTGGATACGCCGTCTCGTTCATCCATCATCTCAAGCGGCGCTATGCCGGCAAGATCGCGGCGATCATCTGGTACGCCTGGGCCGAAGGGATGCACAATGGCTATGGCATCGTCGACATTAACAATAAACCCCGCCCGCCGCTGTCGGATATTTTTCTGAAATGGACAAAAGACGAAGACTAATGCAGACTCAAAGACGACCCTATTTTTCGGGAGAGAACAGACATGATGAAAAAATGGATTGGACTCGCCGTTCTGCTGACAGGGCTTTGGAGTGGAATGATGGCCCACGCGCAAGATAATCCGCCCAGCCCGCAAGACCTCTATGAAGGCCGCGTGGCGGCGCCGGCCTTCCCGCCCGGACTCGACTGGATTAACGTCGACGCGCCGCTCACCATGCAGGGCCTGCGCGGCAAAATCGTCATCTTCGACTTCTGGACCTATGGCTGCATCAACTGCATTCACATGATTCCAGTATTCGAGCGCATCGAGGAAAAATACGCCGATGAAGTCGTGGTGATTGGCGTCCATTCGGCCAAGTTCGAGACGGAAGGCCAGACCGACAACCTGCGCCAGATTGTCCGCCGTTACAACCTGCGCCACCCAGTCATCAATGACCATGAATTCGCCGTCTGGCGGAGTTACGGCGCCCGCGCCTGGCCGACAGTGGCTATCATCGACCCGCGCGGCAATGTCGTCGTGCGCGAATCGGGCGAAATCCCCTTTGACGCTTTTGACGCCTATCTATCGGGCATGATCGCCTATTATGACAGCCTGGACGAATCCATCATCGACCGCACACCGCTTGAACTGGCCCTGGAAGGCGCCGGCGATCCAGGCACGCCCCTGCTCTTCCCTGGCAAAGTCCTGGCCGATGAGGCCGGCAATCGCCTGTTTATCGCCGACAGCAGTCACAATCGGATTGTCGTTGCTGATTTGACGAGCTATGAGGTGCTGGACATCATCGGCTCGGCGGCGCGCGGCTTCGACGATGGCCGTTTCGCCAGGGCCAGTTTTGACAAGCCGCAGGGTATGGCGCTGGCCGGCGACCTGCTTTACATCGCCGACGTCAACAACCATGCCATTCGCGCCGCCGACCTGAAAGCGCGGACAGTGCAGACCGTCGCTGGCAGCGGCGAGATGGGCCGCGGACTTTTTCGCTTTGGCGCGCCGATTGTCGATCCGCAGGAAGCCTCCCTCCGCAGTCCATGGGACGTCGAGCTTGATGATGAAGGCCGCCTGCACATCGCCATGGCCGGCGCCCATCAGCTTTATATTTTTGAGCCGCAAAACAGCCGTTTATATCCATCGGTCGGCAATGGCCGAGAAGCCAATTTGAACGGCGTCCCCCTAGCCGAAAGCGAACTGGCCCAGCCCAGCGGCCTGTTCTATGCCGGCGAAGGCCAGCTGTACTTTGCCGACAGTGAATCCAGCACAATTCGCTTGGCTGATTTCGAAAACGACCGCGTGACCGTAGTCGCCGGCACGACTGCCAACAGCCTCTTTGATTTTGGGGACGTCGATGGCGAGTTGGGCGAAAATCGCTTGCAGCACGCTTTGGGAGTGCAGGGCCTTCCCAGCGGCGATCTGTACATTGCCGACACCTACAACAGCCGCATCAAAGTCATCCCGGCCGGCGAAACCTCTCTTCATACCGCCTTCGGACTGGGCGGACTGGGCGGCTATGCTGACGGCGGCGCGGATGTGGCGCAGTTTGATGAGCCAGGCGGCTTGAGTTATGCCCACGGCCTGCTTTATGTCGCCGACACCAATAATCATGTCATCCGCGCGATTGACCTCGCGGCGGGCATCGTCGATACAGTCGAGTTCAGCAACCCGCAGGCCCTGGTGATTGACGCCGATGCGCTGACGATTCTCGGCATGGACGCGTCGACGGTCGCGCTGGCGCGGCAAGACCTGGCGATTGGCGAAGGCGAGATCGCGCTTTACCTAGACTTCCCCGATGATTTCAAAATCAACCCGCTAATCGATAGCTGGCTGGAACTGCGCTCCGATTCAGCGGCGCTGAAAATTGAGACCGCCGGGCAGACTGTGCGGGTCGATGCCAGCGAAGTCCGCGTCCCCGTGACTTTCACTGTTGGACAAGGCGAACTGACAGCGGAATTGACGCTGTATTACTGCCGCGAAGGCGAAGAAGGCCTGTGTTTCATCGATACCGTCACCTATAGCGCGCCGTTCCAAGCCGCCGCCGAACATCAGCTTTCAGAGATCGCCTTGGAACGTCAGATTGCCGCGCCGCGCGGATTTTAGCCGCGGGAACCAATAACGGCGCGGGCCTTTTGCAGAGCGCCGCCGCGCGCCAGGGTTATCGTCTTTTCGCCGCCGACCGCGCTGTTGGCCAGGATAATGTGCAGTTCATCGACCTGCTCGACCGCGGCCTCGTCCAGGGCAATGATGATGTCGCCCACCATCAAGCCGGCCTTGGCCGCCGGACTGCCGCTTTCAATCGAAACGACCAGCAGGCCGCCCTCCTGGCCAAGTGACTCGCTGACGGCCTCTGGCAGACGCGCTGGCTGAATGCCAACCCCAAGATAGCCTTGCTGAATTTTGCCGTCGGCCAGCAGAGCATCCACCGATTTTCCGATGGTCGCGGCCGGCACGGCCAAGCCGACCCCGCGCGCGAACCCCGATGTATTCAGGCCATAAACCTTGCCATCGCCGCCCAGCAGCGGCCCGCCAGAAAAGCCAGGGTACATGGTGAGATCGACCTGAATGCAGCCGCCGACCAGCAGACGTCCCCAGCCGCCGCGCCAGCCACGTTTGCCCCGCCCGCGCCGCTGTTTTTGACGTTTGGCTTTGCGCCTGACATCATTTGAATCGACCAGGCCGCTGACGATGCCCAGCGAGGCCCGTATTTTTTGCCGCGGCCGGCCCAGCGCCAGCGCGAGATGCCCAACGCGCAGTCCTCCCTCTTCAGCCCAGTCGGCCGCCGCCAGCGCCGTTTCGGCCTTGAGCAGCGCCAGGTCATTATGCGGATCGCGCCCAACAAGAGCCGCGCCGATGCGTTCGCCGTCGGCCAGCCCAATCAAGATATCCTCTTCATACTCAACGACATGATGCGCGGTGACGATCAGATCATCCGCCCAAACAATGCCAGTGGCCGGCAGACGGCGGCGCGCCTCCACGCGAACCACGCTCTTATCGGCCGCTTCAATGCAATCGGCCATCGCCGCGGACAACTGCTGCATGAAGTTGGTCATAGCTTGCTCCTTTTCGCTTGTTCGATGATCTCATTCTGCCACCTGCCGCCGCCGCGCCACAATCCACCAATGGCGAGTCCCATCCTGAACTTTTGGGCAGGAAGGCCGTCAAAACCCTGCATACCTTGCCGACCAATTCTGTTACAATGCCCAATCCCGCGCAGATGAAAGGCGGTTTCATTGTCACTTCTTCAACTGGCGGCGCTCATGCTGCTGTCGGCCTTATGGGGCGCTTCGTTCATCTTCATTCGCGTCGCCGTTGAGCCATTGGGCCCGATTTTTATGATGTTCATCCGCGTCCTGTTTTCGGCGCTTATTTTGTATGGCTATGCGCGGCTAAGAGGCCGGCGGCTGCATGTCCGAGTCAACTGGCGCAAATTTCTGCTGCTGGGTCTGCTGGGCTCGGCCCTGCCCTTTACGCTTATCGCCTGGTCAGAGCTTACCCTGACGGCTTCTATGGCGGCCATCCTCATTTCAGCGGCGCCGCTTTTCACGACAATCGTCTCGGCGTTGGGCCTGGGCGAAGACCTAACGCCCTACAAGGTCCTCGGCGCGGTCTTGGGCATCATCGGCGTCGCGCTTATTGTCGGCGGCAGCCCGCTAAACGAGTCGCCGGTGTTCTTCGCGGCCGTGCTGGCCAACTTGGGCGCGGCCTTGAGCTATGCGGTGGGCGGAGTGTTCGCCAAACGCGCGTTTTATGGCATCGACAACCTGTCGCTTTCCGTCGGGCAGCTGGGCATGTCAGCTATCATTCTGGCCCCCTTCGCCGCCGTCAGCCCGCCGCATGAAACCCCCTCGCTGGAGGCCATCCTGTCCCTGCTGGCGCTGATTGTGCTAGGCACGGCCTTGGCCTATCAACTTTATTACTACCTCATCATCAGCGCCGGCCCGACCAAAGCCATGACCGTAACCCTGCTGGCGCCCATATTTGGCGTGATTGGAGGGGCGATGTGGCTGAACGAAGACATCAGTTCAAGCATGATCGCCGGGCTGCTCGTCATTCTGTTTAGCGTCGGCCTGGTGACAGGCATCATGTCGCCGCGGGCTTCGTTTGGAGCGCGGATGAAAAGAGCAGAATAGGGGAGTCGACAGGCCTGAATCGGATGAGCTACATGTTCAAGGCTTCGTAACCGGGCCCCTTGGTGAAGAAATCGTAGTTGGGCTGAATGTCGGGCGTGAGATCTACGATATCGCCTTCCTCATGCTCCTGGATGACTTTGGTATCGAAAGGCAGCCGTTCCTGACCCTCCATCATCTCATAGTCCGCCGGGACTTCCTCTTCGACGAAGATCGCCTCATAAGGACATTCGGGAATGCAGGCGCCGCAGTCGATGCAGGTGTCGGGGTCGATGAAATACCAAGGCCATTCATTTTCCGGCTTGCCGGCGATGATGCACTCCACCGGGCATACTTCAACGCAGGCGCCATCCCGCAGGCACAGGCTGGTAATGATATGGGTCATCTCACATCCTCCTTGATTGAGTTTGGATTTGGAGCAGTTGGCCTATCCATCAATAAGCCTGCTAACACTATAATAGCGCATCTTGACAGGATTTTCTACTGCTTTCGCTGGATTTTTTATGCGATGCTTACGCGGCAAGGTTTCTCTGCTATAATCGCCTCATAAGCTCCAGTAGCTCAGTGGATAGAGCGCCAACCTCCTAAGTTGGGTTGTCACAGGTTCGAATCCTGTCTGGAGCGCATGCGATGAACCAGAAACGTTTAACCCCCCCCAAGCCGCGGCCGAATCTCCGGCGAATGCGAACGGATCGTTTCGGCGGCGAATTCAGCAAAATCTTCCAGCGGCATCGCGCCCAAGTCTTCATCATTACGCAGCCGAACGCTGACGGTGCGCTTCTCGATGTCGCGGTCGCCGACAATCAGCAGCCAAGGGATATTCATACGGCGATGCGTCTTGATTTTCGCGCGCATATTGCGGTCCTGCCGATCAGCCTTGACGCGCATCCCCCGCGCCTTGAGCAAACCTTCGACCTCCACAGCATAGTCATTGTGATGCTCGCGGATGGGGATGACAACCGCCTGCGTCGGCGCCAGCCAAGCCGGAAAAGCCCCAGCGAAATGCTCAATAAGAATGCCGATAAAACGTTCCAGGCTGCCAAAGGGCGCGCGGTGAATCATCACCGGCCGCTTGCGCTGATTGTCCCGATCCATATATTCCAAATCAAAGCGCTGCGGCAAATTGTAATCGACCTGCACAGTGCCTAGCTGCCATTCGCGCTTCAGCACATCGCGCACAATAAAATCCAGCTTCGGCCCATAAAAAGCCGCTTCCCCAGCCTCAACATGGAAATCCAAACGCAGTTCCTCGCAGGCCTGAATGATGGCGGCGGTGGCTTTCTCCCATTGTTCAGGCTCGCCAACATATTTGTCACTCTGCGGGTCGCGTGTGCCGATGCGGGCGCGGAAATCAGTCATCCCCAGCGAACCAAAAACAAGCTGAATCAGCTTAACTACCGATTTGAATTCGTCGAGCAGCTGATCTGGACGCACAAAAAGATGAGCATCATCGACCGTAAAGCCGCGCACCCGCGTCAGACCGCGCAGTTCGCCCGACTGCTCATAGCGATAAACCGTGCCAAATTCAGCGTATCGAATCGGCAAATCGCGGTAAGAACGCGGCTGACTCTTGTAGATGCGACAATGATGCGGACAGTTCATCGGCCGCAGCAGGAACGCGTCGCCATCAACGTCAATCGGCGTGTATTGACTGTCAGCATAGTAAGGATAATGCCCAGAAGTCTTGTAAAGTTCAATGTTTCCCAGATGCGGCGTGACCACCGGCAGATAGCCGCGCTCGATTTGCAGATCGCGCAGCCACCGTTCCAGCGTATCGCGCAAAACCGCGCCGCTCGGCAGCCACAGCGGCAGTCCCTTGCCGACCATCGAATCGATAATAAACAGGTCAAGTTTTTCACCAAGGACGCGGTGATCGCGTTTGACCGCCTCTTCCAGCGCTGTTCGATAATCGCGCAGTTCTTGCGGCGTTTCCCAGGCCGTGCCATAAATGCGCGTCAGCTGCTGACGGCTTTCGTCACCGCGCCAATACGCGCCAGCCGGCGGCCGCAGCGATAAACTGACCGCCTTGGGGTTGATGTCGCGCGTGCTGTTGACATGCGGCCCGCGGCACAGATCAGTAAAACGATTTTGCGTGTACACAGTCAGCGTCTCCGCTGGCTCGGCGATCTGATGGCCATGGTCATCCGTGCGCCCATCGACCAAATCATCAATGAGCTCCAGCTTGTAGGGCTGATCATGGAAAATCCGCCGCGCCTCATCCGCTGTGACCTCGCGCATAGTGAACGGATGCTTTTGCGACAGAATCTTTCTCATTCGCCTTTCGACCCACTTGATATCGTCCTGGCCGATAGCCCGCGGCAGTTCAAAATCATAATAAAAGCCATCTTCAATCGGCGGCCCAATAGCGATTTTGGCCTCGGGGAACCGCTCCAGCATCGCCTCGGCCATCACATGAGCGGCCGAATGGCGAATCTTATAGAGTTGACTCTCCTGATAAGGTTTGGCGGACATAAGTTTTCCCTCGATAGTATGGCGCGCCTGAACCGGCCGCCAAAAAAAGCCTCTGCTTGAGGACGGCAAGCTGTGGGAGATGATAAGCCAAAAAAGTGGAAAATCAAAGAAGCCGAACGTCTTATTCGCCGACAACCACCAGCACATCCTCAATCACGACCGCAGCGACCGCCTGGGTGGCCGGCTCATCATCGGTTACCTGCGTGAACAGGCTCTCAAACACATCCTGGGCAACGAGATTGTCAATGGTGTCCTCAATAATGGAACGTTCCAGGTCGTCGACGATGATATGCGGCGTATCCAGAACAGCATAGCGCGCCGGCGGCGTTTCAAGGATCGATTCCGTGACCATCAGCGTAAGCTCCATCTGACGGAGGACATAAGGAACAGTGGCGAAAAGCGCAGTGTAAACAGCGCCGTTTTCCATGCGAACAATCACATCGCAGGCATCGCCGTCCTCGTGTATCTCGCACAGAATCTTATCGGGGACCATCATCAGGTCAGTCATTATGCTCTCAAACATCTGCATTCTCATCCTGCTATTGTCTTGTTCATTATAGACGAAAAATCATTGATTTACAATAAACACATCGCAAATTGTGATATTTTTGGCAAAGTCATCTCAATTATTCCCGATATTCGCAATATACAATTCAGACATATAGCCTATCATAAAAGGGACTGCCTTTGACAGTGAGAGCATGCCCATGACAGAAGACAGCCATCCCCTGTATCAAAAGCCTCATCCAGGCCAGCCCCCCAGCCGGCCACAGCGGCCAAGGCGCGCGCCGCAAGACCACCCTATTTTGGCCTATCTTCTCATCGCCGTCAATGCGCTGATTTTTCTGGCCGGGTATCTGCCGCGCCAGATGGATCTTCAGCTTTTCGCCGTCGGCGGCCTGATTCCAGCGGCCGTCGTCGAGCAAGGCCAAATCTATCGTCTGCTGACGGCCATGTTTCTGCACATCAACCCCGCGCACATCTTTTTTAACATGTACGCCCTCTATATTGTCGGCAGCGCGCTGGAGCCAGTTTTTGGACGGCTTCGCTTGGCCCTGATTTATCTTTTGGGCGGACTGACCGGTTCGGTGATGAGCCTGGCACTGGGCGATTATGCGGTGCCGTCTGTGGGCGCATCGGGCGCGGTGTTCGCCATCCTCGCCGCCGAAGCCCTGCATCTCTATCGTCATCGCCGCCTCTATGTCAACGCGCAAAGACAGCTGCACCACCTGGCTTTCCTGATGGCCATCAATCTGCTCATCGGATTCCTGCCCGGCGCGCGCATCGACAACTGGGGACATATCGGTGGCATGCTGGGCGGACTCGCGCTGGCCTGGCAGATCGCCCCGCGGCTAGATCCAAGACAGCTGACCGCGTTTCCCAAAAGCATCCGCGACCTTGCCAAAGCCGACGTCAACCCCCTACATCGAAACCTGCCGGCCCTGGTCATCTACGTTTTCGCCCTGGCCGGCCTGCTCGCGCTGACCATGACCCTGCTTGCCCCGTAGCCCCTCAACTTCATAGCGCAGCAAAGCGACCTGCTGGGCGATGTCCTTGTTCTCTTGAGTCAGCTTGGTGATCACAGTCGAAAGATAAAGCTGGATGAAAAGCAGGAACAAAGCCGCCAGCAAAAACAGCAGATTGGGCGCATAGTGGATGCCGACGGCCGCCGCCAAACTGTGCAGCAGATCGCGCCACACGCCAACGACCAGCATCACAATAGCCGTCGCCAGCCACAAAAGCGAGTATTCTTCGCCCAGCCGCCGCCGCCGCACCAGTTCCAAAATCACCAGCAAAGCAACTATCGAAGCGCCAACGGCCAGAATGATGGATCTGCTCTCGTCAATCATGGCTTGCCTCCGCGATGAGCCGAACCGACAGCTGAAAATGTAGCGCAAAGTCCGCCAAATGCGAAGGCGCAAAGCCGCGGCCGATTTGCCCCAATCAATAAAGACGCGGTATCATGCAGAGCAACATCTATGAGGTGAACAATGGCCAAGCAGTCCCCCAGCGCCGCCAAGAAACTGCTCCAGGGCCTAATCGTCCTGGTGATTATCGCCTTCCTGCTGACCGTCATCAATGAAAGGCCAGACGAACCGCAGGCCGTCGAAATTCCACAAAAGACGCCCACGGCCCCCGCGCCGACCCCGACTCAACCTCCGACTGTCCCGCCGCCGACCGCTGTTCAGATTCCGACCGCTGCGGATATTATGCCCGTCACATTGGACTCGGGACGCGGCTTTATTGGCGATTGGTGGCGGGTCTATTTCAATCATATACCGGGCGATCCATCGGGAAGCGGACTGGACGCGCCGCTGACTGAAGCGATTGCGGCTGTGCGGCATACACTGGATATCGCCGCCTTTGAGATGAACCACGAGCGAATTGCCGCCGCGATACTCGATGCCCATCAGCGCGGCGTGCAGGTGCGGATCGTCACCGATGACAAACATGGGCTGGAAGATGAAAAAGACGATTCCCTGCGCCGTTTGCAGGCGGCCGGCATCCCCGTTGTTGATGATGACCGCAGCGGGCTGATGCACAACAAATTTATGATCATGGACAGCGCCGCCGTCTGGACTGGCTCATGGAATTACACCTTCAACGGCGCCTATCGCAACAACAACAACGTCTTCGTGATGGAAAACCGCGCCGCCGCGGCCGCCTATCAGACCGAATTCGATGAGATGTTCATCGACCGCGAATTTGGCACGCGCTCAAGCAATGACGGCATCGTCAGCTTCAGCCAAAACGGAACAGATGTCCGTATCATCTTCGCCGCCGAAGCCGATGAAATCCCCGCGCTCGCCGCCGAAATCAAAAAGGCGAAAGAATCCATCCGTCTAATGGTCTTTGTCTTTTCGCTGGACGAACTGGCCGAATCCATCCTGGAGGCCATGGCCGCCGATGTCCGCGTGCAGGGCATCTTTGAAAAGCGCAACAGCACCGCCTCTTGGAGCCAGCTGCCGAGACTGCACTGCGCCGGCGCTCAAATGCGGCAGGATGGCAATCGCTACACCCTGCATCACAAGGTCTTCATCATCGACGACCATACCGTCATCACTGGCTCATTCAACTTCTCCAACAATGCCGCCAAAAGCAATGATGAAAACATCGTGATTGTCCGCAATTCAGCCATCGCCAGCCAATATCTTGAGGAATGGCGGCGTTTGTGGGACAGCGCCGAAAGCCTGCGCCCCGATGAGGTCGTATGCCCCTAGCGACGGCATTTCCGTAAATGCTGTGAATGATTGACGTTGCGCGCAAACAGCTAAGAGTTTATCGCGATCTGCTCATAAAGTCGATAAGCATCCTCGCGGCGGCAAAGTTCAGTGCCAGGCGTCATCACCGCCGCGCTGCCAGCGGCCATGCCAAAACGAACAGCATCCAGCAGAGGCCTCCCGGCCGCCAGACCCATCGCCAATCCGCCGACCATGCTGTCACCAGCGCCGACGCGGCTTTGAATGTTCACAAGAGGCGCCCGCAGATGAACATAGCTGCCCTCGGTGATAAGCGAAGCCCCGGCCGCCCCCATCGACACGACGATAATCTCGGCCAGCCCCTCGGCAATCAGACGCCGCGCCAAACCGCGCACATGATTTTCATCCCGCACGCTTTCGCCGGCGAACAGTTCAAGCTCATGCAAATTGGGCTTCATCAAATAGACTCCCTGGCCAAAAGCCTTATGCAGCGCATCGCCGGCCGTATCCAGGATGACGCGGATATGATACTGACGGGCATAGCGCGTAATTTCGCCATAAAATTCAGCAGGCACGCCCTGTGGCAGACTGCCGCTGGCGACGATATACGCCGGATTCAGGTCAAAAACCGCTTCCAAGCAGGCCGTCCATTCATCGGCCCCCAGCGCCGGCCCAGGCATATTGAAGCGATATTGCATCTTGGTGCTTTCTTCATAGACGGCAAAGCCCTCGCGGGTGATGCCGGCAATCGGAATAGGGCGGTTGGTGATTCCCTCTTCATCCAGCAGATGAGTCAGCATGGCGCCGATAGGGCCGCCGGCGGTGAATACAGCAGTCGATTCGCCGCCCAAAAAACGGATGGCCCGCGAAACATTGAGGCCGCCTCCTCCTGGATGAAACTGTGGCGCGGCGCAGCGCAGCTTGATCTCTGGGGCGACCGATGGAACGCGCGTGCCGATGTCCAGCGCCGGATTCATGGTGAGCGTAACAATTCTTTCCATATCGACCTCCTTTGTTTAAGGCGATTTTGTCCCAAGTTTAACAGCAGCCTAAGCCCTTGGCCAATTCACAGAAAACAAGCCGCCGATTTTCACAAAGACTATGGTCAATCCAGGCTTAATGGCTATACTATTCATAGGGCTGATTCCTCTTGATGACGTATCGGTCATTTTGGCGATGCGCGCTGTTTTGTCAGTTCAATTTCTCAATAGACGGACAGCATGACGCAAAGGATATGAAGCGGTTATGGGCAGAAACGAAATGAATGTGGTGTCTATCGGCGGCGGTCTGGGCGCGGTGCAGGTGATGCGCGGCATGAAGCACCATACCGACAATCTGACAGGCATCATCGCCGTCACCGACACCGGCCGCAGCACTGGCATTGTCCGCGAATTTGCCCAAATCCCAGCCCCTGGCGACATCCGCAATGCTTTGGCGACCTTGGCCGATGATGATGATTCGCTCCTCACGCGGGTTATGCAGCATCGCATCGCCGCCCCTGGCGATCCCAAGCTGGATGGCATGGCCTTTGGCAATCTGTTCATCGCCGCCCTGACGCAGATGTCCGACAGCTTTATCCAAGCCATTCAGCAAATCAGCGACTTTCTCAACGTCCAAGCGAACATCTATCCCGTCACAGAGGAAAATACGCATATCTGCGCCGAACTGATGGACGGTACGATTGTCGAGCAGGAATTCAATGTGCGCCAGCTGGACAAAGCCGCCATCAAGCGCATCTTCGTGCAGAATCCAGAAGCGACCGTCTATCCGCCCTGCGTGGATGCCCTGCGCCAAGCCGACCTCATCACCATCGGCCCAGGCAGCCTGTTCACGACCACAATAGCCTGCTTGGCCTTTAAGGGAATTTCACAGGCGATACGCGATTCCAAAGCGGTCAAAGTCTATGTCTGCAACACGACCACCCAGCCCGGCCAAACCGACGACTACTCACTCTCCGACCATGTGCAGCAGGTTGTATCCTATCTGGGCATCGGCATCCTGGATTATGTGATCCTGAACGCCTCGCCGCCGAACTCTGAACTGCTGGAACTGTACGCGCGGGAAAAAATCAATGTGCTGCTGCCGACCGATGACGAGCTTCACAAAATTAAGACGATGGGCGTTCAGCCAGTGCTGGCCGATGTCGCGGATACGCAGTCGGACAAACGCGAGCTTTGGCAAAAACAGGACACCATCCGCCACAACCCCGAACTGACGGCCTTGACTCTGCTGGAACTGATGGGCCAGAGCCGCGCCGCCGACTGATGACAAGCTGCTTAATAGGCGGATTAAAATGGGATGTCATCCATCGCAGGCGGGAATTGTCGATAATTTGACGGGCTATTATCGACATAAGGGCCCTTAATATCTTCTATTTTGTCAAATTTCCTATCCAGTTGACGTGTGCGCGTGCCTGTCAAACTATTAAATCGGCTCTGTAATGTTTTGAAACCCGTCTCCAGTTTATCCATCTGGTCAGTGTATTTTTCCCATTCAGATTGTATCTCTTTGATTAACCCAAAAACTTCGCGTGATCTCTGCTCAAATGCAAAGTTTTCGACCGCCTGACGAATCACCGAAAGCACAATATACAAGGTCAGCGGCGAACATAAGACAACCTTTCGCTTCAAGGTGGATTCGATGATTGAATGGTCTTGCTCGTGGATAAAACGATAGATCTGCTCATTGGGAATAAACATCAGCACGCAATCGACAGTCTTGGAATTGATATAATCCCTGTTTCTGATGCTTGCGGCATGGCCCTCAACGTTCTTTAAGAAGTTCCTGCTGTATTTACTCCTGCTGGTATTGTCATTGGCATCCAGATATTTCATGTAATTTTCAAGCGGAAATTTGGAATCCATGTGGAGCATCATCTTATTAGGCAGCAAAAAGGTAAAATCAGGCCGTTCACCCGAATCGATAGTGAACTGCTTCTCGTAATGTATGCCCTGAACAAACCCCATAAGCTGCAATATATCCTCGGCGATGCGCTCGCCCCATTGACCCCGAACCCGATTATCGGCAAGAGCCTGTTGCAGCGAAGTTGTGGTCTGGGTGAGATTTTGCAGCTGTTTGTCTAATGCGCCAAATCGGTTTTCCCGCGCATTCTCAAATTCGCTGATAAAAGTTTGCACTGCGCCTAATTTCTTGTCCATTTCGGTCAAACGCTGGTCAATAAGTTCTTTTTTGTTTTCAAGTTCGCCGCTGTGCTGTTCCGTTTGAAATCTCGATTTGTCTTCCAGCCTGTGCAGAAGGCTCTCATTGGATTTTGCCAATTCTTCGCTTGATTCTTTAAGCGCTTCTGCCGCCAGGTTGCTGAAGGTTTTCTTGATGTTGGGACGAGTCAGCAGCGCGAGTATCAGACCAAAAGCCAAACCCATCGCCAAGCCAACGAACAAACTCATGCCGTCCAGCCCGTTGATGAAATTCCCTATATCATCCATTTTCCCACCTCATCTCTAACGATAACACAGCTTACTTCCGCTTCGCGCCTGTGTCAACGGCGGCCGTTTTCTGCGCGGTTTATGCTTGCCCTTTCGCGCGCGGACATAGCCTGTTATAATCAGCCCATATCTGCATGACAGCCAAATCAAAGGTTTGAGAAAGGTAATCCCTTGTCTTCCTTGGTACTCACCGTCAAAGAAACCCTGCGTTACCGCGGCGCCATCGGCCAATGGAGTTGGGTCTTGCATCGTCTTACCGGCGTGGGAGTGGCGCTGTTCCTGGCGCTCCATGTCGTCGATACCTCCTGGGCTGTGTTCTATCCCGACCTGTACGTCAAAGCAATCGCCGCCTATCAATCGCCAATTTTCACGCTGGGCGAATTCGGCCTGGTCTTCGCAGTCGTCTATCATGCCTTCAACGGTATTCGCATCGTCATCTTTGACAGCAGCCCCCGACTGTGGCGCTATCAGTCGCAGGCGGCCATCGGCGTGCTGATCTTGACCCTGCTGGTGCTGGTGCCGGTGTTCTTCGGCATGGCCGGCCATGTGCTGGATTTTTACGTTGGCGAATCAGCGATTGCCAATGAGCGGCTGTTTGATGTGATCGTCTTCTCGATTGTCGAGCAGTTCCCCTTCATCGCCGGCTTTGTCGGGACGCTGGCGGCGGCCATCATCCTGGCGGCGCTCTATGGCCTCATCGCCGGACGCGGCCAGCCAGCCGCCAAATATCCGCAGGCCAGCCCGATTGAACGTTTCTGGTGGAGCTTTATGCGGGTCAGCGGCATCTTGATTCTGCCCCTGGTCTTCGGCCATCTGGCGATGATGCACATCGTCCAAGGCGTCTTTGACATCACCGCGGCCCAAGAGGTCGTCGGCACCCTAGAGTCCAACGGAACAATCGGCGCGGTGCCGACAGCGGTCGAATTTGTCTATCATCGCTGGTCCTATGCCGCCGGCGGCATCTTCGTCTGGCGCGTTTATGACCTGGTCCTGCTGCTGCTGGTCACCCTGCACGGCTTCAATGGCCTGCGCTATGTCCTAACCGATTACACCAGCGGCAATGATTTCCTGCGCCGTACATCAGTGGCCCTATGCACCATTGTGGCCGCTGTGCTGCTGGCCTTGGGCGCGGCGGCGCTTTTTCTGCCGATTGAAAAAGACATCATCAGCGAAGCGATGGCCGCCACAGCCGAAATCTATGAACTGCGCGGCGAGGAAGTGCCGCCCGAACTGGAAGCCTTTTTGAACGGCGGCAGCGAATAATCAGAGGGAATCTATGAAAATTCACAAACACGATGCGATCATCATCGGCGCCGGCGGCGCGGGTCTAATGGCGGCCCTTTATGCCAGCAAAGGCGGCGCTGATGTAGCCGTCGTCAGCAAACTCTACCCGACTCGCAGTCACACCGGCACAGCGCAGGGTGGCATCGGCGCGGCCTTGGGCAACCTCGACGAGGATAAGCCGATCTATCATACCTACGACACGATTAAAGGCGGCGATTACCTAACCGACCAGGCGGCGGCCAAAGTGCTGGCCGAAAACGCCATCGATGCCGTCATCGAGTTGGAACACATGGGGCTGCCCTTCGACCGCACCTCCGAACAGCGCATCAGCCAGCGCCGTTTTGGCGGCCATACGCGCAACTTCGGTGAGGAATTGGTGCGCCGCGCCTGCCATGCCGCCGACCGCACCGGCCACATGATCCTGCAAACCCTTTATCAGCAGTGCATCAAAAACGAGGTCAGGTTCTTTGATGAATTTCAAGTAGTCGACATGATCGTCGTCGACGGAACGGTGGCCGGCGTCGTCGCCATTGAGCTTGGCAGCGGCGAATTTCATATCTTTCACGGCAAGGCCAGCTTCTTTGCCACCGGCGGCTGGGGACGCTGTTGGTCAGTGACCAGCAATGCCCATTCGATGACCGGCGATGGCGCGGCCATTGCCCTGCGCCGCGGCCTGCCTCTGCAAGATATGGAGTTCTTTCAGTTCCACCCCACCGGCATCTTCAAAATGGGCATCCTGATTACCGAAGGTGTACGCGGCGAAGGCGGCGTGCTGATCAACAGCCAAGGCGAACGTTTTATGGAACGCTACGCGCCCAGCGTCAAAGACCTCGCCAGCCGCGACGTGGTCAGCCGCGCCATCTATCTCGAAACCCGCGCCGGCCGCAGCATCAAAAACCGCGGCTACGTCCACCTCGATATTCGCCCCACAACCGTCAATCGCTTCTTTGCCGAAGAAGGCCGACCCCGACAAGACTTCATCGACGAAGGCCACATCGAGCGCAAACTGCCCGACATCCTCGATTTTTGCCGTACATATCTGGGCATCGATCCAGTCAAAGAGCCGATGCCAGTCCAGCCGACCGCGCACTATGCCATGGGCGGCATCCCAACCAATATCGAAGCCGAAGTCCTAACCGACGCCGCTGGGACGGTGATGCCCGGCCTGTATGCCGCCGGCGAAACCGCCTGTGTCAGCGTTCACGGCGCCAATCGCTTGGGGACGAATTCCCTAGTCGACCTGATTGTCTTTGGCCGCCGCGGCGGGATGCAGGCCGCCGAATTCGTCAAGCAGGCCGACTGGAAAACGCTGCCCTCTGACCCCGCCGCCGAAATTCGCGCCGAATTCGAACGAATCCGCCAAAGCAGCGGCAAGACGCGCCCCGGCGAACTCCGCGCCAAATTGCAGCAGACCATGATGGACAACGTAGGTGTCTTCCGCACCGAAGAAACCATGCGGCGCGGCATCGACGAACTTGCCGAACTGCGCCGACGCTTCTACCATGACACCTATATTGATGACAAAAACAAGGTGTTCAATACCGATCTCATGGAAGCCTGGGAGTTGGGCGCGTTAATCGACCTGGCGGATGCGACAGCGCGCAGTGCATTAGAACGCAAGGAAAGCCGCGGCGCCCACAGCCGCGAAGACTTCAAACAGCGCGATGATGACAACTGGCTGGCGCATAGCCTGGTCTATCACGACGGCAATCTCAAAACCCCCAGCTATACCCTGAACTTCGACAAAGCAGTCGACCTTTCGCTGTGGGAAGCCGAAGAAGAGCAGGGGATACCGGCCGACGAGCAGAAATTCCGCCCGAAACCGCGCGTCTATTAAAATCGCGCGCGGCTAAAATGAATTGAGGACGATAGGAATCATGGACGTAACCTTCAAAATCAAACGGCAGAACCCCGAAGTGCCAGGCAAAGACAAGCCCTATTGGGAAGAATTTGTCCTGCAAAATGTCGACCCGACCGACCGCGTGCTGGAGATGCTGCACCGCATCAAATGGGAACAGGATGGCACGCTGTCACTGCGCCGCTCCTGCGCGCACGGCGTCTGCGGATCGGATGCGGTACGAATCAACGGCGTCAATGCGCTGGCCTGCAAAGTGCTGATTCAAGACGCCGGCCCGAAGATCCAGATCGAGCCGATTTTGGGGCTGCCGGTCATCAAAGACCTCATCGTCGATATGGAGCCTTTCTTCGACCACTACAAACAGGTCATGCCCTTCTTTGTCAACAGCAGTCCACTGCCGGCCGATGGCCGCGAGCGTCTGCAAACACAGGAAGACCGCCAGCAGTTTGACGACTCCACCAAGTGTATCCTCTGCGCCTGCTGCACGACGTCCTGCCCCAGCTTTTGGGCGAACGGCCATTATGTCGGCCCAGCGGCGATTGTCCAGGCGCACCGCTTCATCTTTGACACGCGCGACCAAGCCAGCGAAGAGCGTCTCGATATCCTTAGCGAACCCAACGGCGTCTGGCGCTGTCGGACGATTTTCAACTGCACGCCGGCCTGCCCGCGCGACATCGAAGTCACCAAAGCGATTGGCGAAGTCAAGCTGGCCATCCGCAAGGGCCGAACCGACGGCATCATCCAAATAGATGACATTGACTAGGGTTGTGGAGGAGTGGACATCAGCCGCTTTTCCATCAGTGAATTTGTATCCAGTCGTCTTGATACTGGATACCCTCAAGCACCGCGGCAGGCGAGACAATGGGTATATCGTGAACAATTTTGAAACGCCGCGCCGAGCCAGGAACTAAGCGAATGATAGTGTATTGCGCGCCGTGTGGCTGCCAAGTAAAACAATGCCGGCCACTTACTGCGTCATGTCCTTGAAAGTTTCGTCTTTCATTAAGTTTCCATCTAAAGTTATTAGGTGTATAACGTTGAATTTCTTCTTCAAACAGCACAAATTCACGGGTCTCGATATTGCGAATTAAAACAGCGACTCTTAAATCGCTGTATTCATTCATTGCCTCATTAACCCTCGCATTCCAAATAGACAGAACCGCTTCTCCAGTTTTCTGCTTGTCAGAAAAGAATTCGTCTATATTCTGGGAATAAGTTGGCGAGTTTCTGCCTGATATTAGCCGCACCGAACGCTGCGCGAACGGCTTTTTCACCTTTACAGTTTTGATAGACCAGCCGCAGCTGCCTCGGCCAACGTCCACTATGCCTTGAGGTCTTGTATAATCAACCCCACTGGCGGCCTTGGCGAAAATCGCGCCAAAGTCGTTGCCTGTGAGATCGCCATACCCCACAGCGAGACGATGAATGATCTGTTTGCCTATCTCGATCAGCATTTCGTCAGGGAATTGACCAAGCGGATAAGGACTTTTACGCTGTGGCCGTCCCCCGCGCAATCTCGGCTCTCTCAATGAAATCCACCATTCTTTCAATTACCGCCTGCGCCATTGGCACTGGAATCGCATTTCCCGCCTGCTTCCGTGTTTGAGCGTCGCTGCATACGATCTTCCAAGTGTCAGGAAAACCTTGCAGACGCAAAAGCTCGCGCGGCGTTAAACGGCGTTCCCCATCCACCAGCAAATAATTGTGAGACGCGCCGGCCCGCAAAGCGCACGACCAAGGATGACTTGACACATTCCCGCCCTTGTTCTCATGCCAAATAGCGGGCGAAACAGAGGCCTTGTGACTGTTATGCCGTTTGCGCCGAATACTCTCGGACACAAAATACTTCTTATCAGGATTCTCTTCCAAGATGTCGGACAAAGGTCTAACAGCCTTATTCTTGGGCGGCCACGGAAATGAGATAAAATCCCGCTGGGTGGCGACTATGATGATCCTCTCGCGCTTTTGCGGCAGACCGCAGTCAAGAGCGTTCAGAACGCGGTAATCAACCGTGTACCCGATTGACATCAAATCATCTAAAATTCGCCTAATCACAGCCCCCTTCTGCATAGTGGCCAGCTGCTTCACGTTTTCCAAGATGATCCCCCGGGGCCGCTTGGCGCGAATCAGACGCAAAAGCTCAAAAAACAGCGTTCCGCGAGGATCCGCGAAACCTTTCTTGCTCCCAATGATTGAAAACGGCTGACAAGGAAATCCAGCGAACAGCAGATCATGATCAGGGACTTCCCGCGCATCCAACTGCGTAATATCTCCCGCAGGAGAGAGTCCAAAATTCGCGCGGTACGCCTGCCTAACCCGCTCATCGATATCGCACGCGAACACCACATCCAGACCAGCATTTGTCGCCGCGACATGAAAACCGCCTATACCGCAAAACATATCAGCGCATCTCATCTGCCTAAACTCCTCATAAACCCTCTATTTCCAAGTGACCCGCTTGGGACAGCAGCCATTGCGAGGCCGTCTCAATTACGTCGTCCACAGGCAGACGATTTCTGCCGACCAGCGCGCATTCCCATATCGTTAAGATGCGCCATCCCTTATCTTCCAAACATCTAAAATTCCTTTTGTCCCGTTCAATGTTTCTGGCGAATTTTTGATTCCAGTATTCTGTGCGAGAAGAGGGCCTTCTGAACATGTGGCAAGAGTGACCATGCCAAAAACAGCCGTGTATAAAAATAATTGATTTATACTTCGGAAACACCATATCGGGCTTGCCAGGCAGTCGGCGGTCATGAACTCGATATCGAAAACCCCGCGCATGCAGCCCCCTTCTTATCAAGAGTTCGGGTTTGGTGTCTCTGGATCCGACTCTCGCCATTATTCGGCTGCGCTCCGCCGGGCTAACAGTATCGGTCATCTGTTTTGACGTCCTTATGGACATTTGGCCCTTGTGTAATCATTTTGCCATATTATGGCCCAAATGCAAATCCGAAACGAAAACACAAGTAACATTCACCTTGACAGCCCCCCATCGCCGTCGTAAAATGCCTCTCGCTGTCATGCGGAAAACGCAGCCTTGAACACCGCTCTGTCCTTGTGGTATGCTTCTTCGGCAGCGCCACCATAGCTCAATCCGGCAGAGCGCCTGTTTTGTAAACAGGTTGTTCTGGGTTCGAATCCCAGTGGTGGCTTGAAATAAGGGTCGGTGCCCGAGTGGCTAAAGGGGGCGGACTGTAAATTCGCTGGCGAGAGCCTACACTGGTTCGAATCCAGTCCGGCCCAATGATTGAATTGCCTCCGTAGCTCAGGGGTAGAGCGCTCCCTTGGTAAGGGCGAGGTCATGAGTTCAAATCTCATCGGAGGCTTGAGGGGGCGCAAAAAGTAAGAATCCCGCCCAGTCAGATGTCAAAGAAAAGAGGGCGTCATGGCAAAAAAAGGACAGCGCATCGTCGTCAAAATGCGAAGCGCCGAAAGCGGCCACATGTACATCACCGAAAAGAGTCGCCGCAACACGCAAGGGCGACTCGAACTGCGGAAGTATGACCCGATCCTGCGGCGGCACGTCGTCTATCGCGAAACCAAATAGCTTCGCGCGCCGCAGGTCAAATTGTATAGGGGTATAGCTCAGTTGGTAGAGCGACGGTCTCCAAAACCGTAGGTCGAGAGTTCGAGTCTTTCTGCCCCTGTCAGTCATAAAAGGCGGCGCCGGCAAATGGAGCGAAGGAGCAAAAATCATGGCGGCAGGTAAAACCGCGAAAGAACAAAAAGAGGGTGAAATAACCGCAAAAAAAGGGACAGCGACCCCCGGCCGCCGCAGCCGCAAAGTCAAAAAGGCCAAAAATGAGCCGCAAGGCAGCGCGCTGACCCGTCCCTTCTATCAAACCATCGACTACTTCAGCAACGTCCGCTCCGAGCTTAACAAGGTCGCCTGGCCCAGCCGCGCCGACACCCGCCGTCTAACCATTCTGTGCATCAATGTGACCATCGCCTCTTCCATCTTTTTGGGCATTCTAAGCGTCATCCTGACCGAATTCATGCGTATCGGCCTGAATCCAGGCAACGCCTGGATGCTGCTGGCGGTGATTGCCGCGATGATCGGCGGCGCTTTCTATATGATTCGACGCGGCTCAATCTAAAATACGCCCATATCAGCAGGAACAAAATGATGAACAGCGAATTCAGCAAACCGCCCATCACCGACTACGACCCCGACCCGGTGTATATCGAAAACAAAGGCGAAGACGACCCCCAAGGGCCAGCTATCGTCCTCGATGATGACGCCCAGCAGGATGAGGATACCGAACTGCGCTGGTTCTTCATCCACTGCTATTCTGGCTACGAAAAGAAAGTCGAGCATGCCCTGCATCAGCGCATCGAAAACATGGGCATGCAAGACCACATCCACGACGTCATCATCCCCACCGAAGACGAAATCGAAGTCAAAGACGGCAAACGGCGCACTGTCGAAAAACGCGTCTTCCCCGGCTATGTCATGGTGCAGATGCGCTGGCAGGATAACCGCTTGAACGACGATGCCTGGTATCTGGTGCGGAATACGCCCGGCGTGACCGGCTTTGTCGGCGGCGATGACGAATATCAGGCGACGCCGCTGCGCCCCGAAGAAGTCAAGCGAATTATGGACCGCATGGACTCCGAAGATAAAGTCGTGCGCGTCGATTACAAAATCGGTGAACGCGTGCGGATTGTCGGCGGGCCCTTCAACGACTTCCCAGGAACAGTCGCCGCCATTGACCCCGGCCGCGAAAAAGTCCGCGTCATGGTCGATTTCTTCGGCCGCGAAACAGCCGTCGTCATCAGCTTTATGGAAGTCGAAAGAATGTAGCCGGCGCCAGTCAGATCAGAATCAGAAACAGAGTGAGGAAACAGCATGGCGAAAAAAATCAAAGCCATTGTCAAACTGCAAATCCCGGCCGGCAAAGCCAACCCGGCGCCGCCGATTGGCCCAGCCCTGGCCCAGCACGGCATTAACCTGATGCAGTTCTGTAAAGAATACAACGGACGCACCTCCAACCGCATGGGCGACATCGTCCCAGCCGAAATCACAGTCTTTACCGACGGCTCCTTCCGCTTCACCCTCAAAAGTCCGCCGACGTCCTTCCTCATCAAACGAGCCGCCGGCATCCAAAAAGCGGCCTCCAACCCGATCACCGAAACCGCCGCCGTATTGAACCGCGACCAAATCCGCGAAATCGCCCAAGTCAAGATGAACGACATGAACGCCCTTGACATTGAAGGCGCCATGCGTCAGGTCGAAGGCACCGCCCGCCAAATGGGCATCAAAATCTCCAATTAGAAACAAACGCCCGCGCAGGAGAAACCAAAATGGGAAAACGCTATCAAAACGCGCTCAAAGCATTTGACCGCCAAAAAACCTACCCAATGCTCGACGCCATTAAAATTGTCCAGCAAAATGCCACCGCCAAATTTGACGAAACGATTGAACTGCACTTTCGGCTGGGCATCGACCCGCGCCACAGCGACCAGCAGATCCGCACCACAGTAATGCTGCCGCACGGCACCGGCAAAACAGTGCGAATTTTAGCCTTTGTCGACGAAAGCCAAGCCGAAGCCGCCCTGGACGCCGGCGCCGACATCATCGGCTCTGATGAAGTCATCGCGCAGATTCGAGATGGCTGGCTGGGATTCGACGCCGCCATCGCCACCCCGCCCATGATGCGTAAAGTCGGCCCGATTGCCCGTATCCTGGGGCCGCGCGGCCTCATGCCCAACCCCAAAGCCGGCACCGTCGTACAGCCCGATGACCTGCCGCGCGTGATTGGCGAACTGAAAGCCGGCCGCGTCGAGTTTCGCAATGACCGCACCGGCAACCTGCATATCCCAGTCGGCAAGGCCAGCTTCGCCTATGACCAGCTGCGCGAAAATGTGATGACAATCGTCGAAACTGTCCAGGCCGCCAAGCCCAATTCGCAAAAAGGCGCCTATATCCGCCGCGTCGTCCTAAGCTCAACCATGGGCCCTGGCGTGCGCGTCGAAGGCATCTATTAGACGTCTAGGCTTTGAGACGCTCAAAGTGCTGCTTGCGAAATTTAGCCACCTTGGGCGCAATCACAAAAGCGCAGTAACCCTGGCGCGGATTGTTGACAAAGTAATCCTGATGATAATCCTCCGCCACCCAAAAGACGCTGGCCGGACTGACTTCGGTGACGATCTTATTGGGATAAATCCCCTGACGGTCAAGACGCTGAATAGTCTCTTCGGCAATCCGCTTCTGCTCGGCCGAATGATGCCAAATGCCCGAACGATACTGCGGCCCGCGGTCGCCGCCCTGCCGATTCAACGTAGTCGGATCGTGAATAGTGAAGAAGATGTCCAAAATATCCTGAAAACTGATAATATCGCTGTCAAAGGCGACATTGACGACCTCGGCATGACCAGTGGTTTTGCCGCACACCTGCTCATAAGTCGGGTTCTCGACATGCCCGCCCATATAGCCGGAAATGGCTGATTCGACCCCGACCAGCTGACTGTAGACGGCTTCCACGCACCAAAAACACCCGCCGCCCAATGTAGCGATTTCCCTGCTCATCATATCTGTCCTTTCACCCGTATTCGCCCTGTTGTCAATTTTACATCAGAAATCGGCGTGTGTCCGCGTCAGTCGACCCCATTCCTCCAGCGTCAGAGTTTCAGCGCGCCGCCGCGGGTCGATGCTGGCGGCCATAAGCAGATCGCGCGCGCGCCCAGCCTTGATTTGCAGACCAGCCGCCAGCGCGTTTTTCAGCTGTTTGCGCTTCATGCTGAAACCAGCTTTGACCACGCGGAAAAAGGCCGGCGCCGTCGGCACATCCACCGGCGGGCGCGCGTGCGTCTCAATCCGCACAATGGCGCTGTCAATATGCGGACGCGGCCAAAACACAGCTGGACTAAGTTTGCTGATGATGACCGGCCGCCCGTAAAACTGAACGGCAATCGCCAGCAGACTCATGTTTCCAGCGGCGCCGATGATGCGCTCGGCCACTTCATGCTGCATCGTCATCACCATCCGCTTGGGACGATGCGCCGACTCCAAAAATCGCCAGATAATCGCGCTGCTGATGTAATAAGGCGCATTGGCGACCACGCTGAACGCTTGATGAGCGACCAAGCCGCCGATGTCCATCTTCAGAATATCTTCAAAGACAAAATAAACGTTGGACACCGCATCAAATCGATCTTCAAGGAGCGGCCGAAGACGTTCATCGACCTCGACAGAAAAAACCTGTCCAGCCGCCGCCGCCAGTTTGGCCGTCAAAGCGCCGGTCCCAGCCCCGACCTCAACGACAACATCATCAGGCGCAAGTTCGGCCGCGTCGACGATCTTGTCCAAGGCCTGCGGGTCGTGCATAAAATTTTGGCCCAGACGTTTTTTGGGGTATAGCTTATAGCTGTCGAGCAGCGCTTTCGGGCTGGATGACATCGCCGCTAAACCTGCTCCCCTTCCGCCAGTTCGACGAAATAGGTCGGCGTGCTTAACAGACGATGAATCGGACATTTGCCGGCAATATCATAAAGTCGGCGGCGCTGTTTGTCATCAAGATCGCCATGAAAAACCAGCGACTTGCGAACTTCGTGGACATAAAGCGCGCTGCCGTCGTGCTGTGGATAATCCGCGCCTTTGAAACGCTCATAATCGACCTGGACATCAACCCCCCGCAAATCCCAGCCCTTGCGTTCAGCGTACAGTTTGCAGGTGATCGCCATACACGACCCCAAAGCGCCCAGCATCATCTCGCCTGGAGTAGGGCCGCTGTCATCGCCGCCATCAGCAAGCGGTTCGTCGGCATGCCATTGATGCTGACGCGCGCGTGCAGTCGCTTGGAATCCATCGCGCAGGCGAATGTCAACAGGCATAGCTGGCTCCTTTTTTTGATGAGACGGCAAGATCAGAGGTCAGAGCGTATAACCGCCAGGTGGAATCGCCAGCAGAAACAGAATCGACAGAGTGGCGATCAGCAGCGGCAGCAGCAGTACCACCGCCAAAATCCGCTTTTCGTCTTTTAGGTGCATATAAAACCAAATCACCAGCGCCGACTTGACAATCGCAATCGCCAGCAAAAGCAGAGCCTTGAAAGTTTGCAGCGTATCGGCCAGCGAGCCGTCGGTCGGGGCATCATGGATCGCGCTGTTAAGCCATTCGGCGCTGAAAACCTCAATAGCGGTTAAAATCGCCAGGCCGCCAAAAACGACCGTGTATATCCCGCCCTCGACTGTGATTTGACGCCCCCGAATGACGACCGTGTTGCTGTGATGCTCATGGTCATCATCATGGCGCATTTCCCTGTGGACTGCTTCTGCCATCTGCCGCGCTCCTATACCAGATAAATCAATGTGAAAAGCATAATCCAGACCACATCGACAAAGTGCCAGTAAAGCCCAAACATCTCGATGCCGATAGGGTTGCTGTCATAACGGCCTTTGGCGCCGCGCCGCAGAACTTCCAAAGCCCAAATCACGCCGACAAAAACATGCGCGCCATGAAAAAAGGTCGGAGCGTAAAAGCGCATCCCAAAAGTAGCCCATTCCGATTCAGCGCTAAAACCCAACGCGATGCCCAAATGCGCCAGTTCGCTGTATTCAATGTACTGCCCGACCAAGAAAACCGCGCCGCCCAGCGCCGTCGCCGCAATCCAGCGCATCATGCCCTGACGGTTGCCCTTCTGCATCTCGCGCAGGCCCATCACCATGAAATAACTGCTGGCCAGCAAGATAAAAGTATTCGCCGTCACCAGCCCAACGCCCAATTCCTCATGCGCCCGCGCCACCACATCTGATTCGTTGATGCGGAAAATAA
The DNA here is from genome assembly GCA_965243795.1 of Phototrophicaceae bacterium. Classification (GTDB taxonomy): domain Bacteria; phylum Chloroflexota; class Anaerolineae; order Aggregatilineales; family Phototrophicaceae; genus UBA6055. Next base: position 1,148,844 of record OZ251576.1, read on the forward strand.
CATAGCCGACAATCATAATCGAAAAAATAACAATTTCAGAAGCCAGATAAAGCCACATCCCCAGCTTCATGTTTTCGTTATGGTCTTCGGCGCTGATATGCCCATGATCTTCGGCGGCGATAGTCAGTTGTGCCATGTCAGTCCCTCATCATTTCTGATAGCCAACCGCGCGCGGGATAGCTTTGATGACGCTGGAAATGCCCCCGGCGATTTTCCCAGCCTCGCGAATCGGCAGTATTTGAGTGCGGTCACCATCAGTCGTCTCGATATTCTGCGCTTCGCTTACGCCGCGGTGCGCCAAATAAAAGAAAACGGCAATTCCCCCCGCGGCCACCGCCAGCGAAACAAAAATAATCAAAATAAAACCGAGCAGCACGGCAAATTGACTCGTCCCCGCAATCGTCTGATTGGCAAAATCATCCGGCGGCAAAACCAAACCCAGAATATCCTGTATGGGAATGACAAATTCACCAAAACCATTGGCGGCGGCATCGGCGTTCGGCTCATTGGCGGTTTGCAGACGCAGACCATGCGGCAGCAGCGCAAAAGCGAACAGGACGATTGTGCTGACGACCGCAACGGTCAGCGTCAAAAAAAGCTGCCCAGCGTAAAAAACAATAGTCTGACCCAGACAGGAAAGACTCATCAAAACCGCGCCCGGCGTGCCAAAAAGGCCAGCCACCGCCCCCAGCAGAAGACGCCAGCCGCCAAAAATCCCCAGCCAGATCAAAAACCAAGGCGCATTCACCAGCCAGCTGAACAGGAAAAAACCCAAATCAAGATAAGGAAAACGCACCGGCCGCGGCGAATCGTTGATGATCCACCAGGCAAAATCCCACAGCCGCCTGCCAACCGCGAAAACAGCGCCATCAGTTTTAAGGGCAAATTCATTTTCGGGCGGCCCCTCATCGTCCTCATGGGCATGATCGCCATGTTCGCTCATCTTCGGGTCAAACGCGCCCACGCCCCACATAAACGCGCCCATCGAAGCAAAAGCCGCCAGTACCAAGCCGACCTGCGCGCCCTCGCTGGAATCAGCGCTCATCCAGACAGGCTCCATATTCTGCAAAGCGCGCACCGCATACACGAAAATAAGCGAAGCGATGAAGGCGACAATCATATACGGTATCGCCCGCGGCAGTCCAGGTTTGTCCATCAATCACGCTCCCTGCTGATGATTCAAGTATATCGCGAATCGTCAGCCTATCCAATACAGGACGACATAAAACAGAATCCAAGCCGCCGTCACAAAATACCAAAGCTGCGCCGCGCCTTCAACTTCCCATGAATCGTTTTCATCGCCGCTGTACATCCCCCGCCTCCCATCGCGATGCACCTTCGCCATCAACGCAACGATCACCAGCGCATGGATAAAATGAAAGCCGGTCATCAAGCGGAAAGTCGCGCCATATTGAGTCGCCATGGCGGCCTCGGACACGACGACAAATTCATAGCCAATCAGCGCCATAAAGGCCAATCCACAGCCTATCGCCAGCCGCCAGCTGTCCAGGAAAGCGCCGACGGCCCCACCGCGCAAAGCCTTCAATCCTCGATAGGCCAGCCCCGCGCTGACCATCAAGGCCAAAGTCGCCAGGCTGGGCAAAATCGGCTCCAAAGACGGGACGCCGGCCGGCGGCCATTGAGCATAGCTAAAGCGCAGCTGCCAGTTGACCATCACCAAAGCGATAAAAATCATCATCCAGCTGACCTGGAAGAGCTTCATCCCCAGACGATTGTTCTTCAGGCGGATGTCGACGTCGCGCGGCCGCGTTTTTCGTCTTGGCTGTCGATCAGCGAAATGGGTCATGGCTGGCCTGTTTTTCGGCTCCTGTTTTTCAGCTATGGGTGAGATGCCCGCCGCGGCGAGTCGAAGGCGATGTCAAGCGCATCAAGATAAGCTGACGCCGCGCCGGTGCCATAGCCATAAGGGTCTTCAAAGGGGATCGGATCCTCTTCAAAGTTGGTCGGCGGCGGCGGTGATGTAGTCGCCCATTCCAAGGTCAAAGCGCGCCACGGATTGGCCCCAGCCACCGGCCCGCGAAAATAGCTCTGGATGATGTTGTAAATCACGATAAAAGTCGAAAAGCCAAGCACAAAGGCCGAGAAGCTGATTAGACGGTTGAAATCAGTAAAAGCTGGATCATAAACAGCCACGCGGCGCGGCATCCCCAGCATACCGACGATGTGCATCGGAAAGAAGGTGAACAGAAAGCCAAAGTAAGTCAGGACAAAATGCAGCTTGCCCAGCCGCTCGTTCATCATCCTCCCGCTGATCTTCGGAAACCAATGATAAAGCGCCGAATAAATGGCGAAAACACTCCCGCCAAAGAGGACAAAATGGAAATGACTGACGACAAAATAGGTGTCGTGGACGTGGATGTCAAAAGGCAGCGCCGCCAGCATCACGCCCGTAATGCCGCCGATGACGAACATCGACATAAAACCCAGCGAAAACAGCATAGCGCTGGTGAATCGTATCTTGCCGCCCCAGATCGTCCCTAGCCAGCTGAACATCTTGATGCCAGTCGGCACAGCGATAATCATGGTCGTGATCATAAAAGGAATCCGCAGTTCAGGCTGTAAGCTGGTGAACATATGATGCGCCCAGACCGTGAATCCGACAATCGCAATCGCCATGCTCGATAAGCCAATCATGCGATAGCCAAAGACTGGCTTGCGGCTGTGAATCGAAAGCACTTCAGAAAGCACCCCCATCCCCGGCAGCACCATGATATACACCGCTGGATGACTGTAAAACCAGAAGATATTCTGCCACAGCAGCACATCGCCGCCGCCGGCCGCATCAAAAAAGGTCGTGCCGGCCATGCGGTCAAGCAGCAGCAGAGTCAAAGCCCCAGCCAAAAAAGGAGTCGCCATGACCGCGATGATGCTAGTCGCCAAAACAGCCCAGCACAGCAGCGGCATCCTCCATATCGTCATCTCCGGCGGCCGCATATTGAGAATGGTCACGATAAAATTGATCGAGCCGAGAATCGACGAAATCCCCAGCAAATGCGCGCCCAAAGCCCAAAGCGTCTGACCATCGCCGCTGAACAGAGTCGAAAGCGGCGGATAAGATGTCCAGCCAGCTTCAGCGGGATTGACAAAATAGCCCAGCAGCATAACGACGCCAGCCGGCGGAATCAGCCAAAAAGCGAAAGCGTTCAGCCACGGAAAAGCCATGTCCTTGGCGCCCAGCTGCAAAGGAACGACATAATTGCCATAAGCCGCCCACATCGGAATAATGAACAGGAAGATCATAATCGTGCCGTGCATGGTGAACAGGCTGTTGTAAGCCGAACCCGAAACCATGAAATCCAATTCAGGCGTCCACAACTCCAAGCGAATGCCCATCGCCAAAGCGCCGCCGACAATGAAAAAAAACAGCGCCGCCACGCCATACTGCACGCCGATAATTTTGTGGTCAACGCTCCAGCGCAGATACTCGCCCAAGGCCGGCCGCCTGACCGTCTCAAGCTCCTGACGCTGCCGCTGCTCCAGTGGAACGGAAATGGTTGTCATAATGAACCGCGCCTTTTCTCCCGTCTGCCGTCAAATAAGTTTGGTCAGCAGTTTTTGAACCTCATAAATGTTCGCGCTGCGGTTGAATTTCTTCTCGATGGGAACGGAATGGCTGCCCACCCAAATTTTCAGATCAGCATCCAAATCAAAATTCCCAGCCGACTCAACGCTGAACATAGTTATCTTGCTGTACGGAATCGACAGATACTCTTTCTTCCGCCCAGTCATCCCCTGGATGTCCACCAAGATAACGCGCTTGCTGGTGAATATGAACGTATCGCGGATGACCTGAAAACCAGCCAGAATCTCCTCATCGTCAGCCAAAAGTCTCTCATAGTCCTTCGCCAGCTTCTCTACGCTTACATCGCTGGATGCGCCCATCAATTTACTAAACATGTCGCCGCCTCCCTCGTCCTAGGCCAATCGTCTATCTGCTAGTCGCTTGCCTCTTCGGTTTCGCCGTCCCGCCCAAAATTGATGTCAACGTCGATGTCAAATACCATCCTAATAGCGTCGGGAATAGCGCTGACGCTGTTTTCGCTGTCGCAGTCCGTCTGTTCCCCTTGAGTGCAAAGATAGGCCACAATGGAGTAAAGCTGTTCGGCAGTCATAGCATTGGCGCCAGGCTCATCAGGCCCAAAATTCGCCATCTGGCTGTCATAGCCGGGAACGAGATAGGAATTGGGATCCCAGACGGATGTTATCAGATATTCCTCGGCCGATTGACCAGCGACCCGCTCGCCGGCGCGGTCAGCGATCCCGTTCAGCGACGGGCCAGTCGAGCCAGTCCAGCCCAAACTGTCGAGGATATGACAGCTGTTGCAGATATAGCTTTGAATATCGACCTCGCCGCGCAGCACGGGATCGGCCGGCGGATTGAGAATAGCGTAAATGGCCGGCTCATAAAACAGATCCAGGTATTGGCTTTCATCTTCATAAACAACCACCGCGCCGCGCATCCGGCCATGGCCATCGCCGCACAGTTCAGCGCAGACAATCGGATATTCAGTCGGATAACTGGCCCCTTCAACCCGTATGGGCGTGAAACGCAGCTGGGTCGGCCGGCCGCCAGCCATCGGATCGCCAGGCAGCAGATCCTGCTTGACGCGCATCGCCGGAATCCAGTAAGCGTGAATGACATCTTCGGCCTGCAAAATCAGATCGACATTTTGACCAATATAGGTATGCAGAACGGGCCCGCTGTTGATGACAATCGGCTCGCCGGCGCCATCAAGGCGATTGGTCTCATAAGTATGCGTCCAAGCGAAACGCGAGCCAGCGACCTTGACGCCAATCGATTCGCCGTTGACCATGTTGATGCTGGCCTTGGGCGTCTCATTTTGCATCCACACATTGAAGCTGATGACCGAGAGGAAAACCACCACCAGCGCCGGAATAATCGTCCAGACAATCTCAAGCAGCGTATTGCCATGATACGAAGGGCCATCGCTGTCATCGCCAGGCCGGGCGCGGAAGGCGATCACCGAAATAACCAGCAGCCCTTGAATCAGAAAGAAAACCAGACCGCCGATAACCAGCAGAATCATAAAAAGATCGTCGACGTTCTTGGACTCAGCCGAAGCCTGCGCTGGAAAAATATCTGGAACAAATGTAGTGAACCAGCCCACGCCCAGCGCCGTGACCAGCGCAAATACCACAGCGGCAGCCACCGCCGTCAAGCTGAATCGCGGTCTGTTGTTGTTGTCGTTATCCATATTTGGATTGCCACCTAAATGCACAGCCCATTGTCATGACCAAATGAAAATGATAAAGACTTCAGCTTCAACATGCAACAGTTGAAAGGCTGTTTTTATCGCTAACGGCCCCGATTGTACCATTTATCACAATTCTATGTGCTTTGACCGTCAGCTTCAAGACGCAAATATGCTGGGGAATGATAAAAAGGATGGTTATGGGACTGTCTAAATCCTCAATGGCAAAATGCCGCGGCGCACGTCCTGATCGCTTTTCTCTCTGTCCTCTGTGTCCTCTGTGGTAAAAAAGTTTTATGGCGGATTATGGCGAGTTATGATGCGCGGTGAATGTCCTCTCTATTGCCCACTCCCATATGCTGTTCTGACTTGAGCATAAGGGCGCGGCTGGTGTATCATCAAGTCTATGGCGAATCATTCAAAGTCAAGCGACAGGAAGCCAAAAGGCGAATCATCGCCGGCCTCCCGACTGGTCTCTCTGCTGATGCTGGCCCTCGCGCTGGGGCTGGCGGTGATGGCCTTCTTTGCGCTTCAGGAGATCCTGCTGACACTCGGCGCGCGGCTGATCGCGACCGGCGGCGCGGACTCGGTTCGCCAGCGTTATTCCCTGGTCGCGCTGCGTAATATCGGGGCGATGTGCGGCGGCGGACTGCTGATTGTTTGGGTGATCGGCGGTGTCAATTATTTTACGCGGCGGCTGGACAGACCAGAATCACAGCGCCGACTGCTATGGATTCTGGCCCTGGAGATGCTCATCATCGGCCTCAATGCGGCCATCGCATCTTAACATCACACTCCCGCGCAGCTGCCCCTCCAGCGCCGCCAGCAGTTCCGGCAGACCAGCGAAAACAGCATCAGGCTGAATGACGCTCGCTCGCAAACTGGCTTCAGTCTCGACCCCAGTCATCACCAGCGCCGTCTTGATCCCCAGAGCTTGCGCGCCTTGAATATCTGTGCCGATGCGGTCGCCAATCATCAGAGTCTCGTCAGGCCTAGCCCCAAGCTGACGCAGCGCCGATTCGAACATCGCGCGTTCAGGCTTGCCGATAATAGTTGCCGAGACGCCCGAAGCGGCCTCAAGCAAGGCCAAAATGCTGCCAGCCCCAGGCGCCAGCCCGGCCGGCGTTGGAAAAGACGAATCCGGATTCGTGCCGATAAAATCAGCGCCGCGCCGAATCTGCAAAGTTGCCCCGCGCATCTTGCTGTACGTCAAATCAAAATCAAGGCCGCAAACCACCACTTCAGCATCTTCTTCGACCAGCGCAAAATCAGCCCGCGCCAAAATCTGCTTGAGACCATCGCCGCCGACCACAAACAAGCGCGCGCCCGCCGCATACTCCCGCCGCAGATAACTCGCAGTGGCGGTGCCGCTGGTGATGATGTGATGCGGCCGCAGGCCATGAACGCCCATGCCGGCCAGTTTGTGGATGTAATCATCAGGAGTCTTGCGGCTGTTGTTGGTCGCCAGAACAAACGGCATAGTCTCTCGATGAAAAAAGTCGAAAAGCGCGTTCAGGCCAGGCAAAGGCTGCATGCCGCGCCACAATACCCCGTCCATATCGGCGGCAATCGCTCTGATTTTGTCAAGCACAGAAAGACATCCTCTCGTCAAGTCGATTCGCGTCCTATCTTACCGCATTCGCCGCCGAGCCGCGCAGCAGTTCAGCCATCTGCTCTTCGATCTTCCAAAGCGGCAGACCTTCCTGGGCGCGCAGCAGGCCAGCCAAGCGCGGATAGCCATCTTCATATTCACGCGCCCATTCCTGGGCAAAATCGCCATGGCGAATCTCGTCCAGCGCCGTCTCCATCAGACCCTCCAGCTTGAGCTCCTGGAACCGTTCCAGGCGGCTGAAAAGGCCATACTGCCCGACCAGCGATGACAGCCGCAGAGCATGCAGCAGACCGCTTGAAGTCGCCCGCGAAAGATAATCAGTCAATTCGCCGGAAATGTACAAATCCATCATCGCCGCTTCGGGCGGATAGCCCATGTTCAGCAGCACCTTGGCGGCGGTGATCATCACATGATGAAAAGCGGGCAGAATCGCCTGCTGAACAAACAGATCAAGCTGCGCCTCCTGTTCCATCGTGACCTCAAGGGCCCCAGCGCGCAAAGAACCCATCGCCTTGGCCAAAGCCAGCAGTGAATCCCAAGCCGTGCCAGTGGCGTCCTGGCCGATGCCGACAAAGCTGTAAAAACCGCGCCCGTCAAGATAACGCGAGCGAACAGCGGCGCCAATCGTGCGCGGGGCGATCATGCCGACATCGACAAAAGGCGGCGGCTCAATGCAGCCAAAAGCGATATTGTAACCACTGGCGAAGACCAGCAAATGACCGCGCTGCAAAGCCGGCGAAATCACCTCCAGATAAACTTCGGGCAATGCCTCATCGGGCAGCATGAGCATCAGAATATGGCATTTGGGGATAATATCGGCAATGCCCTGCGGCGCAAAACCATCGCGGCGCGCCTCTTCGCGAGACTCATCCTCGCCGACGCCAATCAGCAGACGAACGCCCGTATCGCGCAGGTTGCTGGCCACCGACCGACCCAAGCCGCCATAGCCGATCATGCCGACAGTCTTGCCGCTTAACACATTCAGGCTGGCATCGTCTTCGCGGTATAAAAAGGTCATAAGCCGCCTTCCAAAGTTTTCTGCCAGACCTCAAGATCAAAGCCATTGCGGCAAAAACCGAAACGCTGATACAAACACTGCGACGCCCGATTGCCCCGCTGGGTGTTGACCGTCACGGAATGGACGCCCTGCCGATTAAATTCGCGCAAACCTTCATGCAAAAGCGCCGCGCCAATCCGCCGCCCTTGATGAATCGGCGTCACCGCCAATCTGGCCAAATGTCCACCTTCCTGATGACGGCTGCTCATCTGATAGCCGACAATCTCGCCGTCGAGCAGAGCCACGGTCCTTTGCGATGAGATGCGAAAAGCCTGCCGCAGTTCATCTGACGTCATCTGCCAAGGCGGAGCGAAAGCCAAACGGTCGATATGGGCGATGTCAGGCAAATCAACGTCGCGCGCCGACCTCACCTTGACTGGCGAAAGAGGCGCCGTCGGCAGTTCACCCCCGACGCGGCTTAACGTAATGATGCGCTCCAGGCAGGCGAATCCAAGCTGACGGGCATACGCGTTCAGCCATGGGCTGGCCATCAAAAGCATAACGGAAACCCCAGGCCGAAGACGCGCCCGCGCGCCTCCCCACAGTTCCTCGATGATGGGCGCCGCGATACAACCCTCGCCGATGCCAAGCAGACGAATCCAGCAGGCCTCATTCACAGCCGGCGACAGCCCCATCCAGCCGACCAGCCTCTCATCCTGCCAGGCCAGCAAAACAGGCCCGGCCCCATCATCGATCCATTGGCGCGGCGTATGCCAGTCCAAATGCTGATGCGTCCAACGGCTGCGACAAGACAAATGGAGCAGTTCGCTGCGATGATGCGGCGCATAAGAAGTAATACGCAGACGAGTTCCCAGCATCAAAATTATGACTTCATCCGCTCGACATAACTGCGAACCCCCAGCGCAAAGGGCAGACAGATGCGGCGGTCCATCAGACGAGTAGCCAGACGCTTATCCACATGATCCGTCGTTTCTGACGAGGTGATGACGGTCGGCAGACGCGTCACATAGCGATAATCAATAATCTGAAACAGCTTTTCCTGCGCCCAGGCCGTCGCGCTGGCCAAACGCAAATCATCCAAAATCAGAATCGGCGCGTTCATAATCTTGTGAAAACGCTTGTCAAAACGCACATGCGACTGCGGATCAAAGCTCAAACGCAAATAATCCAGCAAGTCAGGTACAGTCGTGAACAGCGCCTCTTGCCCGCGGTCATGCAAATCATTGGCAATCGCCGCCGCCAAATGCGTCTTCCCCGAACCAAAATCACCCATAAGATAAAGCCACCCAGTCGGTTTTTCAGCCCACTTGACAGCCACCCCAAACGCGCGCTGCAAATTGGCGGCCTCATCCTGAAAAGGACTTTCAGTCGCGAAAGTGTTGAAGCGCATAAGATGATAAAGATGCAAATTGGAAAAATGACGGTCTTCGTCATCAGAACGGCGCAGCTTGCGATAATCCGGCGCCTTAATCTGAATATGCTTGACCACATCCCCCTCCATCATGCGGCTGCTGATGCGCGGATCAAGCTCATCCAGCGCCGTATTAGTGGTGATCACCGTCGGCAGCGCCTTGACATGACGATGATTGAGCAGCTGAAACAGTTTCTCCTTGGCCCAGCCGCTTGGATTCTCAACGCCCAAATCATCCAGCGCCAGCAGCGGGATGTTGCGGATGCGGTCAAAAGATTCATCATAAGAAATTTCAGCGTCAGAATTAAAGGTCGTCCGCAGAAAATCAAGCAGGTCAGGCGCCGTGATGAACAAAACCCGGTCGCCAAACTGCTCCAGCCGCGCGTTGGCAATAGCGACCGCCAAATGCGTCTTGCCACAGCCATAAGGCCCCTCATAGACGATCCATCCCCGCGGCTCGCGCGCGAAATCTTCCGCCCGCTGCAAGGCGATCCCCAATGAACCCACAGCCTCATCGGTTAATCGGCCGCCAAAGGGATTGACCTCAAAATTCTCAAAGGTCTTGTCCTTGTAGGCTTCCAAATTGCCATAACGCCGCAGACGCTCATGCAGGCCCGTATCCATATCGACGGAATGATTGGGACAGCGCTGAAATTGGCCATACCGCGGATCATCGACCGGCACATCCAGCACAATAACCCCTCTGCCATCGCAAGTCGGGCAGGGCGCATCGCGGTTCTGCGGATCATAACAGACAAATTCAGGCGAGATCTCCACGTCGCCAGCCGCCTCACGATTCGATGAAATCCTTCCATTTCCCGGTGGTGTAGCGTTTGCGCCGTTCAGAATGTCCCCAAGATTTTTCATGCCCCCGTCCCTCCTGCCGCCAATTTTCCAGCGCCTTGCTAATATACCTCCAATGGCGGACATTGCGCTCAACCGCGGCTCGGATAGCCTCTTCAATCCAGCCGACAGGATAGCTCGCTTCCGCGTCTTGGATGGCCTCCGCAATCATAGGCGTCAGCGGCCCGATATTCTCCTCATAGAGCGCATAAACGCTCGGCCGCGCCGGCAGAACCTCAATCTCATCCACGCTGACCGGCCGCCACTCGCCGCTTTCAATCTGATCGACAAAGGCCCGCCCGCGCGCGCTGTTGATGACATAATAGCGCAGCCTTTGCTGATTCAGGGTAATCGCCGCTCGCAGAATCGTCCCGCGCTGTTTGGCCTTGCCCAAAGCCGCGTCAAGAATCGCGCGCGGATCAAGCAAGGGATTGAGAAGGCCCAGCCCGCTCATCAAGCCCTCATCAGCCAAAAATTCATCATAGCGCAGGTAACGGTAACCGCCCTCTTTCTGCTGCAAGGCGTACATGCAAAAAAGAGTCAGCTTGAGTTCGGCGGCATCATCAATCTGGGGCAGCAGTTCGCTGAAAAACTGCGCCGGTATAACGACGTTCTGCGCCCTGCTAAAACCCTTGAACGCGGCGCTCATATCATCTATTCCAGGCTGCTAAGGTCGACGCGCTGCATATTGACGTCCATAAACTTGGTGATGGATTTTTCAAAATAAAGCTGAATAGCGCCAGTGGGGCCATGCCGATGCTTGGACAGCAGCACATCAGCCTGATTGGGAAATTCAGTGGTTTCCGGGTTGTAGACCTCATCGCGGTACAGAAACATCACCGCATCAGCGTCCTGTTCAATGCTGCCGCTCTCGCGCAAATCAGAAAGCTGCGGCCGTTTGTCCTGACGCTGCTCAACAGCGCGCGAAAGCTGCGCGGTCGAAAGCATCGTCACTTTCAGTTCGCGCGCCAAATCCTTGAGCGAACGGCTGATATAGCTGATTTCCTGCACGCGGTTGTTCTCATACGCCCGACCAGCCGACATCAACTGCATATAATCGACCATCACCACATCCAGCCCATATTCATGCTGCAAACGGCGGCACTTGGTACGCATCTCAACCGGCGTAATAGAAGGCGTGTCATCGATAAACAGCGGCAGACTGGAAATGCGGCCAATAGCCTCGGTAAAACGCGTGTGTTCACTAGGCGAAATATCGGCCGTGCGAAGTTGCTGAATCTTGATGCCCGTCTCCATCGAAATAAGACGCTGCACCATCTGCTCAAGGCCCATCTCCATCGTGAACAAAGCCACTCGCGCCCCCCGCCGCGCAATGCTAAGGGCCACGGTCAAAAGCCAGCTGGTCTTGCCCATCCCCGGCCGGCCAGCGAAGACGATCAAATCGGATTTCTGGAAACCGCCCAGCAGACCATCCAAAGCGCGGAAACCCGTCGGCAGCCCAACCATGCCATGGCCAGCGGCGAGCAGCTTTTCCATCTCATCATAGTATTCGCTGGCCGCCTCCCAAACCGGCACAAATTCGCGCTTGATTTGACTGCCGCTAACCGAAAAAAGCGCCTCTTCAGACTCGCTGATGACCTTGTCGATGGGCATCTCTTCATCCATCGCCAGCTTGCGAATTGCGTCAGTGGCGACCAGCATCTTGCGGCGGATAGACGCCCGCTCGACCAATCGACCATACACTTCAGCATGAACCGACGAAGGCGTGTTGTTGACCAGACTCGTCAAATAGGCCGGCCCGCCGATCTCTTCCAGGACGCGCATATCCTGCAATTCGCGCGACAAAGTGAGATAATCAATAGGCTCATTGCGCTCCTGCAAGCGGTTGAGCGCCGTCCAAATATATTCGTGCCGCTTGAGATAAAAATCATCCCCGCCCAAAAACGAGGCGATGTTCAGGAAAGCCTTAGGCTCCAAAAGGACAGCCCCCAGCAAAGCCTGTTCAGCTTCGAGGCTCGCCGGGACTTGCAGCTGCGGTTGAGACGCGGGATTGGTCATGGCTAAAGTTTCCGCCGGCCCGTTGGCCAGCCCTAATCGTCATCTTCCAAATCATCAAGATTGAGCGTATCGACAAAATCAGCAAAGGCCCCCAGTTCAATCGCGCCTTCAGCCTCTTCCAGCCCCAAAATCTCGCGCTCGACATTTCTGTCGGGACGGATGCCAGCCTTGTCCATCACGGCCTCATCGACATAAATAGGCGCTTTCAAACGGACGGCCAAAGCAATAGCATCGCTCGGCCTCGAATCGATCTCAATCGTCTTGCCATCGACATCAATAGTGATGAGGGCGTAAAAGACATCTTCGTTCAGGCTGTTGATGAAAATATGATGCACCACGCCGCCCATCTCCAGAATAGTCGACTTGAGCAGATCATGAGTCAGCGGACGCTCGCGCAGCATATCCTGCAATTCAAAAGTAATAGCCTCGGTCTCGAACATGCCAATCCAAATCGGCAGATAACGTTCCTGATCCATCTCGCGCAAAACAACCAAACGATGCTGGGTCATCAAACTTATCTGAATGCGGTCAACGATTACTTCAATCATAACTCTCGGTCACTTTACTACAGATGAACGTTGATAAGATTATACACCCATCTTTGATTTTTGTCAGGCGGCCGCCGCGCATTTTTCGATTGCTTTTCTCCCCTCCTCTATGTCCTCTGCGGCAAATCGCGTTTCGGCTTCAAATGATGCGTTGTGATAATGGCGCGCTGTGGCGGAAAATGGCGGATTTTGTCGGATTTGTGGCGGATTTTGTCACGGTAAAAGGGATGATTATAGAAATTTCTAAATCCTTGCAAAACGCCGCCGCGCATTTTTCGATTGCTTTTCTCCCCTCCTCTGTGTCCTCTGTGGTAAAACCTTTATCGCAGTTTGTCTTTGAATGGTGCGGCGCGCTGTGGCGGAAAATGGCGGATTTTGTCGCGATAAAAGGGATGATTATAGGATTTTCTAAATCTTTGTAAAACGCCGCCGCGCATTTTTCGATTGCTTTTCTCCCCTCCTCTGTGTCCTCTGTGGTAAAACCTTTATTGCAGTTTGTCTTTGAATGATGCGGCGCGCTGTGGCGGAAAATGGCGGAGTTTGTCGGATTTTGTCGCGGTAAAAGGGATGATTATAGAAATTTCTAAATCCTTGCAAAACGCCGCCGCGCATTTTTCGATTGCTTTTCTCCCCTCCTCTGTGGTAAAATCTTCAGAGATTATGACTGTGCGCGTCCTTTTTCATCTGCTGTTCATCCTGCTGCTCGCGGCTTGCGGCCGGGCCAAACTCACGCCGACAGTTGGCTATCGCTATCTTGACCTGGCCATCAATGAGACCTTTGACCAGCTTGGCGGCTGGCGCAGCTATGACGGCGGCGAAACTTTGTATATGAACGTGGAAACGGGCGTTTATCGCATGGTTCTGACCGAACGGCAGTATGTATGGACACAGGCTGACAGCCACTTTCGGAACGTCGTCATTGAAGCAACGGTCGCGCAGATTTCGGATGAGAACAAAGGCGCTTTTGGGATTGCCTGTCGACTGGATGCCGCCAACCGTGGCCGCGGCTATTTTTTCCTGATAAGCGGCGACGGCCATTACAGCATTCGCTGGAGCGACGGCCGCGCGCTGAACAGCATCGTCACAGCCCAGCCCGCCGATTCGATACAGCGCGGCCAAGCTGTTAATCGGATTCGAGCGGTCTGCATTGACGATTACCTGGCCTTATGGATTAACGGCCAATTCGCCGCCGAAGCGCATGACAGCCGTGCCGCGCAGGGGATGATTGGTCTGGCAGGCGTGATGAACGCGCCCGGACATCTGGAAATCGAATTCGACGATCTCAAAGCCTGGCCGGCCGCCCTAGACAATCGCAGTCAGAACTAGCGGCGCGACAAATATGACCATCTTGCGTATAAAATAAAAAGGACTTTTGACAGGCTGCGAGGACAGGAACATGGGACTGGAAGACACCATAGCGGAAGCCATCATCATGGCCATGGACGAACTGGCCGGCAACCCGCAGAACGCGGTTGAAGCGGCGATGGACTGCCAGTCGACGGCGCAGTGGATACAGCAGGAGACGACCAAATTGGCCCTGGCCGGCGGCGCCGAAATGGTGATCCCAGGCCTCCACGCTTTGACCATTCCGACCGGCGTCAGCTACCTGCTGCATAAAATGGGCTACATCGGCTGGGGCATCGGTGCATTGAAAGGCGCGTATGTCATCGAAACCGAAGCCTATTCTGATTTGCGGAATATCCTGGCGCTGTGGGCCAACGACGCTCATTTTGACGCCAGCCTTGTCGAACACCTGGCGCTATCGGTTGAGAGCTTGGGCTGGGCGATGACGGCCGAAGGCCAGGCAGTCATGCCCAAACTGCTGCAATCGACGAGCGATAAGACGACTCTGCGTACCTTTCACATCTTGCAGACCCTAGCCGAAAATTATGTGGCTGGCGATGAGCGCGGATTCTTAGTGGCCGAAGCTGTCGCCGGGCAGGAAACCGCTGCGGCGATGCTGGCTGAAGGCCGCGCCAATGTCAAACCGCTGGGCGGCGAAGTCATCCTGACGCGCCCCTTGGGACGGCGAATCAGTCGACGGCTGGCCGGCAAACTGGCCTCGCGGCTGGGCGCCCGCATTCCAGCCCGTTTCATCGTCGGCTTTGTGCCGCTGGCCGGCGCGGTCGCCAACGCCTTCTTCAACGCGCAAACCCTGCAAAGCATGGCCGAAGCCGCCGAAAAATACTATGACCGCCGCCTGCGCCGCGAACACCTGGAAACCATCGATTTTCAATGAGACCTTGGCCTATTTCGATGCCCCATATCTCTTGATGACGTCCCTGGCGACGACCATTCGATGAACTTCAGAGGCGCCGTCGTAAATGCGGAAAGCGCGCGCCTTTTCGTACCAGGTCGACAAAGGCAAATCCCGCGAAATGCCGCGCCCGCCGCAGATTTGAACACAGCGATCCAGGACGCGGTTGACGATTTCAGCCACCTGCACTTTGGCGATAGAGGTTTCGATGCGGGCCTCTTCCCCCTGCGCCAGCCTCCACGCGGCCTCATGGATTAGCAGGCGGCCCATCTTGAGTTCCATCGCTGAATCAGCCAGCATCCACTGCACGGCCTGATGGCCGGTCAAAGCGCTGCCAAAGGCCTGTCGTTCGGCGGCGTAAGCGGTCGCTATTTCCAAGGCGCGTTGAGCGATGCCAGTCCACCGCATGCAATGGGTCAGCCGCGCCGGCCCCAAGCGCGATTGAGCCAGCATGAAGCCATTCCCCTCGCCGCCGAGGATGGCGCTTTCAGGCAGACGGACGTCGCTGTAGCGGATCTCGACATGGCCGCCGAAGTCCTTGTGGCCCATAACCGAAACATCGCGCAGAATTTCGATGCCAGCCGTATGGCGCGGCGCCAGAAAAAGCGTGCAGCCCTGATAAGGATGCGCCTTTGGATCGGTGATGGCCATGATGATGAAAAAATCAGCGATTTCGCCCTGGGTGGTCAGCCATTTGTGGCCGCGGATGACCCATTCGCCGCCCTCTTTGACCGCCAGCGTCCGAATCATGCGCGGGTCGCTCCCGGCGCCGGGCGGCGGTTCGGTCATGGAAAACGCGGAAAAAATCTCACCCCTGGCCAGCGGCGCCAGGAATTGCTCGACCTGCTCGTCGTTGGCCCAGCTGTGCAGAAGGTGCATATTGCCCTCATCAGGCGAGGCGCAGTGAATGGCCAAGGGGCCCAGCAAACTGCGGCCAGCGGCCTCGAATAGGGGCGCGATGTCCTGAATGTTCAGCCCCATGCCGCCCCATTCCTTGGGCATGGCCGGCGCCCACAGCTTGGCCGACTTGGCTTTGGCGCGCAGGTCTTGCAGCCTTTCAATGCTCAAATCGGCGCCAGACCGAAGCAGTTCGCGCTCTAGCGGAATGACCTCTTCATCAACGAACTGGCGGACGCGCCGCGCAAGGGCCTGTATGTGTTTCGGTATGGCAAATTCCATCATCACAGCCTTTTCCACTTTCGCTGATGCCGATTATAACATCAAGATAGCTTTCCCTCTGTGCCTCTATGTCCTCTGTGGTAAAACTTTCGTGGCGGATTATGACGCGGTTTTGGATAGGAGTCCTTCATGCGAAAATTCATCATTGACACCGACACGGCCTCTGATGATGCGGTGGCGCTGGTCATGGCCCTGCGGCATCCCGACATTGACGTTCAAGCCATCACGGTCGCCGCTGGCAATGTTCCCCTGGCGCAAGCCGTGCAGAACGCCCTCTATACCGTTGAGCTTTGCCATAAGCGCACCCCCGTTTATGCTGGCTGTGCCAAGCCGCTGCTGCGCGAACTGTCGACGGCCGAAGAGGTGCATGGCAAAGACGGCATGGGCGATATTGGCCTGCCGCTTGGCGGACGAACCGCGGCCGACGGACACGGCGTCGATGCGCTGCGTCAGGTGATTCAGGACAATGCCGGCGACATCACCCTGGTGACCTTGGGCCCCTTGACCAATGTCGCGTTGGCATTGCTGCGCGAACCAGGACTGGCCCAGCAGGTTTCCCACTGCGTCATCATGGGCGGCATCGGTTCAGGTCACGGCAACGTTACCCCACTGGCCGAATTCAATATCTGGGTTGACCCCGAAGCGGCGAAAATCGTCTTTGAATCCGGCCTGCCGATAACGATGATCGGCTGGGACATCTCTTGGAAATATGCTGCGTTTGACCAAAAACAGGCCAGCGAAATCCGCTGCATCGGTACGCCATTGGCTGAATTTGCGGTCGATATTCAGGCCGCGCTGAATCAGTACGCGCTTGACCAGACGAGCTTGGCCGGCTTTGACTTGCCTGACCCGATAGCCATGGCCGCCGCGATTGACCCGACCGTCGCCAGCTATGAGAAACGTCGCGTCGACATCACCACCGGCGATGGCCTGGCGCGCGGCCTGACGGTGATCGACCGACTGGGCGTGACCGGGCGGCCGCCGCAGGTTCAGGTGGCCCTCAGCGCCAATCGTGAATTGTTTGTGGATATGCTCAAGCGGGCCCTGCGATAGACCTATGTTCGCCGCCGTTTCCGCGGACGTCTTTTGGACTTGCGCTGCTGTTTTTTCCACTGATCGCGCAAGGGCACCGTGCGATTGAAGACCAGCTTTTCCGCCGTCGAATCGGTATCGACGATAAAATAGGCCAGCCGCTCAAACTGGAAACGGTCGCCGGGCTTGGCATTGCCGACAAACGGCTCAACGTATATCGGATCGACAACCTTGAGCGAGTTGGGATTGACAAATTCGGTGAAGTCCCTGTCCTTGTCGGCGGTTGGATTTTCGACGGTGAACAGGGTTTCGTAGAGCCGCGCTTGGGCCTTGATGGCGTGCTGCGCTGATACCCAATGTAAAGTGGCCTTGACGCGCCGTCCGTCCGGCGATGCGCCGCCGCGGGTCGCCGGGTCATAACGACAGCGCAGTTCGACAATATCGCCGCTTTCATCTTTAATCACATCGGTGCAGGTGATGAAATAGCCATAGCGCAGACGCACTTCGCGGCCGGGCGCCAGCCGATAGAACTTGCGCGGCGGATCTTCCATAAAATCGTCGCGCTCAATGTACAGCGTTTTGGAAAATGGCGCTGTCCGCGTCCCAGCCGATTCATCCTCGGGGTTGTTGATGGCTTGCATATCTTCCACGAGGCCATCGGGGTAATTTTCGATGACGACCTTGAGCGGATTGATGACCGCCATGACGCGCTGGACGACCTGATTGAGATGCTGGCGGACATGATATTCCAGCTTGTGCAGAGCGACTACGCCTTTGACCTTGCCGACGCCGATGTCATCACAAAAGGCGCGAATAGCTTCAGGGGTATAGCCGCGGCGGCGCAGCCCGGCAAGAGTCGGCATACGCGGGTCATCCCAGCCGTCGACATGGCCCTCCTGTACCAGGCGGATCAATCGGCGCTTGCTAAGCACAGTATGACTTAGCTCAAGGCGGGCGAATTCAATCTGCTGCGGATGATAAATCTCGATGTGATTCAGATACCAGTCATACAGCGGGCGATGATCTTCATATTCCAAAGTGCAGATCGAATGAGTGATGCCTTCAATGGAATCGGACTGGCCATGCGCGAAATCGTACATGGGATAGATCTTCCATTTGTCGCCGGTGCGCGGATGACTGGCGTCCAGGATGCGGTACATGACCGGATCGCGCAGGTTGATGTTGCCCGATGCCATATCTATTTTGGCGCGGAGAACGGCCTCGCCCTCTTTGAATCCGCCAGCCCGCATCTTTTCAAACAGTTCAAGGTTCTCTTCAGTCGAGCGTTCGCGGTAAGGGCTTTCCCGGCCGGGTTCGGTGAGAGTGCCGCGGTAATCGCGTATTTCATCGGGGCTAAGTTCATCGACATAAGCCTTGCCGACTCGAATCAACTCCAGCGCCATCTCATACAGCTGATCGAAATAATCCGAGGCAAAATAGCAGCGCTCTTCCCAGTCATAGCCGAGCCATTTGACGTCCTCTAGGATGGCATCGATGTATTCCTGCTCTTCTTTGGCTGGATTGGTGTCGTCAAAGCGCAGGTTGCACAAGCCGCCATACTGTTCAGCCAAACCAAAGTTCAAGCAGATGGACTTGGCATGGCCGATATGCAGATAGCCGTTGGGTTCGGGTGGAAAGCGGGTGTGGATGCGCCCCTCAAAACGTCCGCTTTCGTTATGCTCGTCAATGATGTCGGTAATGAAATGGCGGCTGGCTGTCGGCTTGGTCATAGGCGGCTTCTCTGCTGTGGATGAGACTGCCCATCAACCATAACACAAATCCGTCTTATTCAACAGGGTTCTTGCGGGGCAGGTCAATTACACCAAAATCGAGGGACGTTAATTTTTCACCACAGAGGACACAGCATTTTATCGCTTAGTCCATGCCCAGCATTCGGCGGCGGAGTTCATCGTCGTCGCGCAAATCTACGATGGGGCATTCTTCGTTGCTTTCGGGGTTGATGAATCGCCAATATCGCATTCCGCTAGCGTAAGCAGCATCAGGATTAACGGAAATCCTTGTTTTCCATGCAGCAGCCAACGGGGTCAGCATTTGTCCCCCATATCTTATTATTTTTGCACTGTTGCCAAGTATATCTTTGTGTTTGCTCGTGAGCAGCAACGTTGCTTCAAATCGATGCCCCTCATATTCTGCAAATACAGGGATTTCTACGCCATCCTCTGAAACGGGCTGTGGACTCTCTTCAACTGCAATTTGCGGTTCAATTTCAGCGGGACTTGCTTCGGATTGAATGACGGCTGACGGACGACTGGCAATCTTGTCATCAACAAACTCATGGAACGCTTTCCTGACGATTGGCGCAAACTCTTCAAATACCGACTGCTTAAAAGACCCGCTATAAAGTCCGTTGGCGAGGAGCCTGACCAATTCTTTTGATGGCTGTTGATATTCTTCTGCCAATCGACGGCGAATTTCGGGCGTGAGCTTTAACTCTTTTGCGCTTGACAAAATGCGCTCGGCATCAAAGTTCGCCTTCGTGAATCCTTCCAGTTCCTTCACCAGCCGTTCATCGAGATTGAGCATATCTATAATGAGGAAGGGCTGTCTGTCCATTTTGTTGCGCTCTTCCAGATCCGTATAGAATTGATACTTGACGCCATTCGTCAAAATACCGAACCGCGCTTCCGTTGTCGCGTAATATCGAAAAAGCTGCGACGCCTGCCAGATGGATAAGGACGTTTTTGCCGACTTCGCTTCGATCAGAATGATGGGTTTTCCCTCGCGCATGATGGCGTAATCAACCTTTTCACCCCGCTTTGTGCCAAAATCGGCTGTGTATTCCGGCACAACTTCGCTTGGATCAAATATGTTATAGCCCAGCGCGCCAATAAACGGATCAACCAAGTAACTTCTTGTCCGCGCTTCATTTGTGGAACTCTTAATTTTTTGAGAGATTCCATCAGAAATTCGGTTCAATTCGTCCATTAAGCTCATGCTCGCCTTCTCCTGTAACGCAGTATTAGATACATCAACTGAAGTCTAACACATCCGCGCGGTTTTTGCCAGTTTATCTTTGGGATAGCACCCGGCGGCGGAGTCCTTCATCCTTACGCAAATCCCCTATCTCTCGTTCCTTTCCGGTATCAGGGTCGCGCAATTTCCAAAACATCCATCCACTCCAAGCCATGATCTTCGGATTTACAGTGTTTATTGCCACTTTCGCGGCTCTGGAAGTGCTGTAGACATTGTTACTGTACAGAATTCGGGATGTTTGAGGGCGCTTGTGATCAAATTTAATCAGCGTTGCTTCAAATCGATGTCCCTTATATTCCGCAAGTACAGGGATTTCTACGCCATCCTCTGAAATAGACTGTATCGGACTCTCTTCAACTGTAATTGGCGCTTCAGTTTCAGCGGGCCTTGCTTCGGATTCAATAGCAGTCTGCAAACGGCTGGCAATTTTTTGTTCGACAAACTCGCGCCATGCCTGCCTGACGACGGGCGCAAACGCTTGAATGACTGATTTACTCAAGGGTCCCGTATAGAGTTGCCGGGCAAAGAACCTAACCAATTCCTCTGACGGCTGCGCGTACTCTTTATCCAGCAAACGCAGAACCCTTAACTTGCGCGCGCTTAACAAAATGCGCTCAACATCAAAACTCGCCTTCGTGAATCCTTCCAGCACATTGACCAGCCCATCATCGAGATTCAGCATATCAATGATGAGGAAAGGCTGCTTGTCCATGATGTTCAGTTTTTCAAGGTCGGTGTAAAAACGATATTCGATGCCGTTCGTCAGGATGCCGAAGCGAACGTCTTCCGCGCCAAAATAATTGTACAACTGCCGCCAGTTGTTTTCGGATAAAACTTTGTTTGCCGCTTTGGACTCGATAAAGATAATCGGTTTCCCCGACTGCTTGATCGCATAATCAACTCGCTCGCTGCCACTTGTTCTGGCATCGGCAGTATGTTGTGGATAGACTTCATTGAGATTGCCAATATCGTAGCCAAGCGCTCGGATGAATGGATGAATGGAAACTAGCTCTGTCGCCACCTCATTTGTCATCATGGGACGCTGCTGATTGACCTTCTCCGATATTTTACGCATCTCATCCATCAAACCCATTTTCGACTCCCCGATAACAAAGCATTAGATATAAACTAAATTTTAACACATCCGCGCCATCTTTGCCAATTCCTCCTGAACTGTGCTATACTTCCCCTATGCAAACAGCCATCGCACAGCCCACCGCCTTTCATGTAATGACCAAGCCGCGCGGCGCCATCTGCAACCTGGATTGCAAATACTGCTATTTCCTCTCCAAAGAAAAACTCTATCCCAACAGCCATTTCCGCATGTCAGAAAGCCTGCTGGAAGAGTACATCCGCCAGTATATCGAAGCGCAGCAGGTCAATGAGATTCACTTTGCCTGGCAGGGCGGCGAGCCAACCTTGATGGGCGTCGAGTTCTTTCGGCAGGCGGCCCGCTATCAGCAGAAGCGCAAAAAACGCGGCATGACGATTCACAATGCGCTCCAGACCAACGCCGTCACGCTGGACGATGAATGGTGCGCGTTCTTTGCCGAAAGCGGCTTTCTAATTGGCGTCAGCCTTGATGGGCCGCAGGATGTGCATGATTTCTACCGCGTCGACAAAGGCGGCAATCCCACCTTTGACAAAGTGATGCGCGGCGTTCGGCTGCTGCAAAAACATAATGTCGAGTTCAATATCCTAACGACCGTCCACGCCGCCAATGAAAAACATGGCAAGCGCGTCTATCAATTCCTGCGCGATGAGGTCAAAACGCAATTCATGCAGTTCATCCCCATCGTCGAACGCGACAACGACAGCGGCTATCAGGAAGGCGATTCCGTAACCGACCGCTCGGTCAGCGCGGCCGGCTATGGTCAGTTTTTGATTGAAATCTACGAGGAATGGGTGCGGCATGATGTCGGACGGGTCTTTGTGCAGATTTTTGATGTCGCGCTGGCCGCTTGGGCTGGGGCGCCGCCTGGTCTGTGCATCTTTGACGAAACCTGCGGACTGGCGATGGCGATGGAACACAATGGCGATGTTTATTCCTGCGACCATTATGTCGAGCCGGCTTACAAACTGGGCAATATCATGGATGTTCCGCTGGCCGAAATCGCGGTGATGGACAAACAGCATGAATTCGGCCAGGCCAAACGCGATACTCTGCCGCAATACTGCCTGGACTGCGAAGTGCGCTTTGTCTGCCATGGCGGCTGTCCCAAAAACCGCTTTATCCAAACGCCGACGGGCGAGGATGGCTTGAATTATCTTTGCGCCGGCTACCGCGCTTTTTTTAATCATATCGGGCCGACGATGAATTTTATGACGGCCGAATTGAAACAGCGCCGACCGCCGGCCAATGTTATGCTCCAGATGGCGCGGTATGACGATGAACTGAAACGCGCCTTTGCCAAAGCCGGCCGCAACGATCCCTGTCCCTGTGGCAGCGGAATAAAGTACAAACGCTGTCATGGCCGGCGGCGGACTTAGGCGCGCGGCTCATTTTACAGTGGGAAGATAAGTTGGAAGATTGGATGTGCATGAGCCAGCCCACGATTGAACTGCGAATCCCGGTCGAAATTTATGAACGCGCGCAAGTGATCGCCAGTGACAGCGGGCGTTCGGTGGAGTCCGTTCTGCTTGATGGATTAACGCTGCTTTTTGGCGTCCTGCCTGATTTGCGGATTTCGCCCGACCTGCTCAAAGATTACAGCGATGAGCAATTATGGGCGGTAGTCTATCGTAGATTGGCATGGCCCCAGGACGCTCGCTTGCGTGAACTGATCGCTCTCGGCAAACAGGGACAAATCACTGGCGAGGAAAAAACCGAAATGGAAGAACTGATAGCTCTGGTGGATCATCAAATGTTACTGCGCTCCGAGGCATTGCTTATGCTGAAACAGCGAGGACACCCTATTGAAAAGCAGCTTAAACTCGGAGCATAGTGAGTGGCGCGTATCTCGGACAGCATGCGCCAGCCGTTCAACTTCTTTATCAACGGTGGGCGTGGTGTCAACGCGCGTCGGCATCAGCCTCTATCTTGCGGCGAATCTCATTAAGCGCTTCTTTTGCTGGCCGAGTTTGTCCGTCAAGAGCTTGGCGCATACTGGTGCGAAGGTCTTGCAAGATTTTCTCTTTAGTTGGCTCATCATGCACATCCGCGGCGAGTTTGGCATCGAGTTGACGAGATTGCGGGAGGCTCTTGCGAGATGATAATGCCATCAAAGCATCCTTTCCCTTGACACTTGACTTAAATATAACATAATCACTTAATTGATACAATAAGCATTCAACAATAAAGGACTCGCTCATGCCCAAACAAGTTGTCTCTACACAAAATGCGCCAGCGCCGGGCGGTGTTTATTCGCAGGCGATTGTCGCCAATGGTTTCGTCTTCACCGCCGGACAGGTGCCACTCGCGCCAGACAGCGGACAGCTGGTCGAAGGCGGCATCCAGGCGCAGACCCGCCAAGCGCTGGAAAACGTCAAAGCCGTGCTGGAAGCGGCCGGGACGAGCCTGGAAAATGTCGTCAAAGTCACGGTGTTCCTGGCGGACATCAATGATTTCGCCGCCTTTAATGCCGTGTATGCCGAATACTTTCCGCAGCGGCCGCCGGCCCGTTCCGCGATCCAGGCCGGGGCGCTGCCATTGAATGCTGACATCGAAATCGAAACCATCGCCCTGCTGGAATCATAGACCGCCCTTTGCTATACTGTCATCAATCCCAGACAAACGGAAAGCCAAGCTATGATTGACGTCAATCAACTCCGCAAAGGCGCCACCTTTACCCAAAACAGCAGCCTCTACCGCGTCATCGAGTATCGCCATCACAAGCCCGGCCGCGGCAAAGCGACCATCCGCGTCACAGTGCGCGACCTGCGGAGCGGCGCCACAACCGAGATGACCTTCAACTCCGGCGAACGAGTCGAAGACATCCGCGTTGAAGCTGTCAAAGTCGAGTATCTGTACGCCGATGATGATTTCGTCACGTTTATGGATACCGAGACCTATGAGCAGCCGCAGCTGAATCGGGCGATTTTTGGCGATGATCTCAAGTACATCAAAGACAGCATGGCAATCAAGCTCCTGCGCTATGAAGGCGAAATCATTGATTACGAACTGCCGAAGACGATGGAATACGAAGTCGTCGAAGTTGAGGCGGCCATCGCCGGCGACACTGCCAACAGCCCGACCAAGAAAATCAAGCTGGAAAGCGGCTTCGAAGTCAGCGCGCCCATGTTCATCAATGTAGGCGATGTTGTCAAAATCAATATCGAAGAGGAAACTTACGTCACCCGCGTCAGCAAATGAGCTTAGGGCGACAGATTCGGCGCGATAACCGCGAACAGCAAGTAAATGTCAAGTGCAAATAGACTCATCAGCGCCAGGGCCGTCAGCCAGCGCGAGCCATCCCAGCGCGCCAAGACAACCCCGCGCCAGAAATCCAGCCCATAAACCAGCGCGGCCGCCAGGGGAATCAGCCCAGCGAACAGATAGCGGCCCTGCCATTGCAAAAACTCCAGATTGTAATAGAGATAGGCCAGCAAGACCAGGACAAGCGCCGCGGCAAAAATAATCCCGATTTGGATTTGCGCGCGCGCGGCCTCGTTTGGCTTGTTCACCAAGCGCGACAGAATGACGCCTGATAAACCGGCAACTGTCAGCAGGGCAAAACCGCGGTAAATCCAGCCGCCCAGGACTCCATCCAGCGGCAGCGCCATCCAGCCAAACTGTCCCCAAAAGCTGTTGAAACTCACGCGGGTCATCTCGCGCAGGTAGGTTTCGGCGCCATGCAAGGCGATGTATTCCACGCGCCGCATCTGGTCAGCAGTGACCGCATCATGCGCCGCCAGCCCCAGAAAATCGGGAAAGCCATAGACAGCGATGTTCCGCAGCCACCACAGACTCCCCATCCCGACCGCAATCAGCAGGAAGACGGTCAACGGCCTCATCAGCGCGGCCAGTGGACGTTTTTGACTGCGCCATTTGAGGACAATCGCCAGCGGCGCCAGACCAAGCAGAAAATAGGCCGTGGTCTTGCACAGCAGGCCAAAGCCAACGACAAGCCCCAAATGCCAGATCCGTCCCTGGCCGGTCTGAAGATAGCGAATGATCCACAGCAGCGTCAGGGCAATGACAAACTCGCCCAGCACATCATTATTGACCGCGCTTATCATACTCAAATGCTGCGGTTGGAAAGCGACCAGCGCCATCATGCCCAGGGCGATCTGCGGCTGATGCGGCCAGATGCGCCGGCCAATCAGATAACTCAAGATCACCACACCAGCCCCCAAGCCCACCGACAGCAGACGGAGCGCAGTGAGACGTCCATCGGCCAGCCTGTAGACGGCGGAGGCCAGCAGATAATAGAGCGGCGGCTGATGATCTTCGTATTGAATCGTATCCAGCCGTTCAAGCTGGTCAGGCGCGAATCGGGATGCGGTCAGCTGTTCCTGATAGCCGCGCTGCCAGTCGCCGGCCTCGATTTTCGGACAGCAGCCCCTCTCCGCGACGTGGGCGGCATAGTTGTAATGCGCCGGCTCATCGGGTGCCTGCCAGGCCGGCGTGTAAATGGCGAACAGGCCCCCAGCCAGCAGATAGCCGAACAGGATCGCGGCAAACAGCGTTCTTTCGAGACGGGAGGGCGGCATGGCTTCGCTTTTGAATCGTCCATTATGATGAAAATGATACGTCTGATGTCAAATGAGAAAGTAAGGACAACTATCGAAATTTTCGCTTGGCTCTTATTTTGGCTTGCGCTTGTTTTTTGCTTTGCGTTTGAATGGCCATTCCAGTTTGCTTTTGCGCTTGCGCTTGAGCGGCTTCTCCTCGCGCCAGTCTGAAACCGCGTTCACCGTGCTGCCATCCAAATCGCGCAGAAAACGACTGCGGTTGCGTTTGGGATAAAGCAGATACAGCCGTTCAGCGGCGCGGGTCATGCTGACATAAAACAGCTTGCGCTCTTGCAGTTCATCTTCCGCTTTGGTTTCAGAATAGGCTTGAATGCGGGGAATAACGTCGTCATCCAAATCAATCATAAAGACCGCCGGGAACTCCAGACCTTTGGCCGAGTGCATCGTAATGAGCTTGACCTGATTTTCAAAAACGTCGAAATCATTGCGAAAAAACGCACACGGAATATGCTCTTTTTTCAGTTCCTTTTCTATATCTTTTAATGACCGCTGCTGACGAGCCAATATCGCGATATCACTCGGCCGATAATTGCCGTCCCTGCACAAGCGGATAATTTTCTGCACAACAAACTGCATGGCTTCCGATTCGCAGCTGTGTCCGAACAGCGCCGGCAGCGGACCCGCGCGGTGAGCGCTGGTTGGCGGGATGTACTCATCCTCTCGCTTCAGGTCAGTACAGCCTTCAAGGACGGGACGCGCCGCTTCCAAAATGCGCCGGGTGTTGCGGAAATTTTTGGCAAGTGTCCGCGTGCGGCCGCCGCGAATGTTGATGCCGGCCTCTTTCCAGGAGATGCCGCGGTAATAAATGCTCTGCGCCGGGTCGGCCAGCAGGGTCAAACTGCGCGATTCGCTGTAATCAGGTATCAGCTGCGTCGCCAGATGCAAATGACTGGGCGGCAAATCCTGCGCTTCATCAATAATCACCACATCATACTTCGGCAGTGAACGGCAGTGTTTCTGCACCAGCCGCGGCAAATCGGCCCAATCAAACAAGTCCCGCCGGTCAAGCTCTTGCTGATAATGCCCGTATATCTCCCAGACCAGCCCCCGGTGCCGCGCCTGCAAAGCGATGCCCCGCCCGACCCGATTGACCGACCGATAATCGTCAAATTTCGTCAGCCACCGCGCCCGAATGACATCATCCAATTCATCCAGCAGAAAATCAGGCGGACGTCTGCTGACAACCTTGTCCTGCGGGTATTTTCGCGCGACCTGATTTTGCGCTTGTCTGATAAGGCCGCGCCTTTGCTTTGGATTGGCGACTGTCAGTCGGACGCCGCTGCGATTAAGCTGCTTCAGCATCCAACTGTCATAGGTGCTGATGGTGATGGTGTAAGGAAGCTCGTCATAAAGTTCAATATAAAGCTGCTCCAATGCGGTCGCCAGCGTTTTGGTATAGGTAATGAGTAAAATTGAGGCGCCTTCGCCAAACGCCGCCCGTTTTTTTCGGAGCAGGTTCGCCAGATAATGGGCGCGGTACAAGCCAATGGTGGTCTTGCCCGAACCAGCGACCCCTTTGATTAAAACAGGCCCCGTCGCCTTGATATGCACATATTCCATCTGCTCATCGGTCAGGTTAAGCAGCAGACGCTTGATTTTGCCCTCGCAATAGCCTTCCAGCTGGTCAACAGTCGTGCGATAAAGCAGCTGCCTGGTGTCCAGAAAGCTGTCCGACGTCCAATTTTCACCCAGCAAGAGGATGTTATACAAGGTATATTGTACGTGTTCGGGGATGGCCAAGTCCCAGATTTCTTCCTCGTCGGTGAGATTTCGCGCCTCATTCAATTTATCCTCTGGCACGCCAAACAGCCGCAGATGATTGAGCGGGACGCGTCTGAAAGGCTGTGGCTGATTAAGGCCTTTGCGCCAATCCGAGACATGAGCCGCCTCATGCGTCTTCGCATCGCGTATCCATGCCTCTTCCCCGGCGAGATCGGCGTCCGGCAGATAGTCGATGGCATCAATGACCGCATGCTTGGCGACGCGGTACAGGCTGATTTCCCCGTCATCCAGCCATTCCCACAGAATCCGAAAGTTGTCATTGACCCGCGAGCGCATGATTTTGCGATTGGGGATAGTCCTCTGTGGATGGGTCTGCAGGCCCGGATAATAGGGATCCTGCTTGATTTGCCGTATGGTTTTCCCGACTCTTTCTTTTATCGGCTTGTCGAGCCCGTCCAGGTCCTTGCGAAATTGTTCGGTCGTGAATATGTCGCGCATGGCTGCTTCCCTGCATGAAGTCCGCCATTATTTTTCGGGGATGGTGAAGTTCACTATTTTAGCATGCCTTTATTTTTTTACCATTCTCTCTTGCTTTATCTTGTTTTTGCGCGCGCTTGGATGGATTCAGTCGCCAGCTGAAACCTCGTTGACTGTACTAGGAGACAAATCGCGCAGGAAACAGCAGCGGTTGCGTTTGGGATGAAGCAGATACAGCCGCTCGGCGGCCCGCGTCATGCTGACATAAAACAGCTTGCGCTCTTGCAGTTCGTCTTCATATTTCGTTTCCGAATAACGATGGATATGTGGCATGACATCGTTATCTAAGTCGATTATAAAGACAATCGGAAACTCCAAGCCTTTGGCGGAGTGCATCGTGATCAGCTTGACCTGGTTTTCGAGAATATCGAATCCATCTCGGAAGAAATTACAGGGGATGTCCTCATCTTTGAATCGTTTTTGCAATTCTTTTAACGGCTTGCTTGTGCGAGCTATAATAGCGATATCTCCCAGGCGATACTTGCCCGGGCGGCATAACATGATTGTCTCCTTAAGGATGTAGTTCCACTCATCTGCCGTATCTTTGTATTGAACCAGCAAAGGCTTTGGCCCCTTGCGGTCAATACTGGTCGGAGGAATGTATTCACCTTGGTCCTTAAGATCCTGGCAGCCATCGAGAACAGGCCGCGCTGATTCCATAACCTGCTTGGTGTTGCGGAAATTCTTGGCGAGCATCCGTGTTCGACCACCTGAAATGTTGATGCCGGCTTCTTTCCAAGGAATGCCGCGGTAATAGATGCTCTGCGCTGGATCTGCTAGCAGGGTCAGGCTGCGCGATTCGCTGTAATCGGGGATCAGCTTAGCTGCCAAGTGGAGATCACTGGGCGGCAAGTCTTGCGCTTCGTCAATAATCACTGCGTCATATTGCGGCAGCGGGCGACAATGTTCAAGGACCAAGCGAGATAAATCTGCCCAATCAAACAAGCAGGCATCATCCAACTGCTGTTGATAGCGCTCGTATATTTCCCAAACGATTGGGCGATGCCGTTCCCGATTCAACCCTCTTCCGCGCCCGACTCGCTCTATCGCCTGATATTCTTCAAGGCTCTTCAGCCCTCTTGCGCGAATCACCTTGTCAAATTCGTCCAGCAGCTTCCCAGGATACAACTTGGACACGACTTTATCATCCGTGTACTTTCGCGCAATTTCCCCTTGCGCTTTTTTTGCGAAATTAAATCTGCAATCTTTTTCCGCTTCCGAATAATGTCTTCCATTGCTGTTAAGATGATGCCGCATCCATTCCTTGTATGCAGAGATGGTAATTGTGTAAGGGCCTTTATGAAGAGAAAGTTCGGTGTGCAGCTGTCGCAGTGCCGCGGTTAGCGTTTTGGTATAGGTCAGCAGCAAAATTGCGGTATCCTTGCCAAACACGCGCCGCTTATCCGCCAGGTGATGGGCGCGGTACAAGCCGATGGTGGTCTTGCCCGAACCAGCGACCCCTTTGATTAAAATAGGCCCCGTCGCCCCCATCTGCACATACTCCATCTGCTCAGGAGTCAGGTTAAGCAGCAGGTTCCCGATTTCACCTTTGCAGTAGCTCTCCAATTGATCGACAGTGGCGCGGTAGAGCAGCTGTTTCGAATCAAAGAAGTTTTCAACGTTCCAGTCTTCGACCAGTAAGAGAATGTCCCGTAAGATCCCCTTCGCGTTTTCGGGGATGGCCAATTCCCATATAAGGTCTTCTGCTTCGTCCAAATCAGGAATCGGCAACCCCTGCACTTCAGACAAATAATCATCAGGCACGCCAAACAAACGAAGAACATTGTCTGGGATACTTTTGAAGGGCTGTGGCTGATTGAGAGGGACTTCCACCGCGGTCTGCGTTTCCTCGTCGCGGTACACGAATTTCTGATCTAATGAATCGGTCCTCGGCACAGAGCGAATGGCATCAATGACATCGTGTTTCGCTGCACGCCATAAACTTATTTTCCCGCCATCCAGCCATTCCCACAGAATCCGGAAGTTCTTATTGACCCGTGAACGCATGATTTTGCGGCTGTGTATTGATGCCTGCAAGTGAGTTCGCAAGCTAGGATAATAGGGATCCTGCTCAATAAGAGCTATTGCTTTGAGCGCCTGACTCTTAATGGATTCATCAAGTCCATCTAAGTCAGAGAGGAATTGCTTACTCATAAGAAGTATGTCGCGCATAGCAAATTCCCCATCTAAAACCTGCTTTATGCTCCAGGTATATCAGTCATTTATGGGACAAAAAAGCCCCCGTCGCTGGACAGGGGCTTCGCAAAATGTCGACAAATGACGCGGCTTAGGAACTGGCGACGCGCAGTTCAACGTCAATCTGCATCAGTTCGCCGTCTCGCAGGACGTCAAGTGTAACCTCGTCGCCAGGGCGATGAGCGTAAATGCGATTCCGCAGGTCAATTTCGGGAGTGGTCGTCAAGCCATCCACCGCCACAATGACATCGCCAACCTGAATGCCAGCGGCCGCCGCCGGCAAACCCTCAATGACTTCGGCAACATAAGCGCCATTGCTGACGCCGCTGTCACCAAAGTAGGGGTGACCCGATTCCAGCTGGAGATAGCGCAGGCCCAAAGACACCTGCTTTTCGGGCAAATCCAGCCATTCCGCGCGATTCTGCTCGACAGGAGCAGCCTGGCCAAACATCAGCAGCGGGGCGGCCGACGTCGGCGCATCAAGAGTCAGCGACTCACCGCCGCGTTCAACCCCCAGCGCGATGACGTCGCCGCTGAAGAGACCTTCGGCTTCTTCAATGGGCGCGCCGTTGGCAGTGATAATCAAGTCAAATTGGCGCAGACCAGCCTCATAAAGCTCATGCTCCTGATCGATCTGCTGAACCTCAATGAAGCCATCGCCATAACCAAGACTGATGCTTTCGGTCTGATAGGCGCGGCTGATGTCAGTTCGCGGATGACGGCGGCGCGGCGGCTTGCGGCGACCCTCAATATAGAACTGAACAATCAGATAGTATTCACTGCGAGACTCAAGCTCTTCGCCATTGCTACTGTAACGTCCATTGGCCAAGTAATGTTCATCGAGCTTGGCGGTGTCGCCGTTGTAACGCCAAACCAAGGTGCCGCAGGTGACAAAGCCAGTCTCGTCGTATGCCGATTTAATGATGCCGCCGACAAACAGCCATTGACCGTCCATGTCATCAGCAGACACCATCTGATACTCTGGATTGTCGAACAAATCTTCCGGCCGCGCCATCAGCGTCACATCCTGCTCGAAGGACTCGCCGCCGCGCAAAAGGCTCAAGGTCACCGTGTCATCGACATGGTAAGCCCACACGACATCCTGAATAGAGGCGGCATCAATCTCTGTGCCGTCAATGGCGGTGATGACATCGCCTGTTTCGATGCCAGCGGCCGCCGCTGGGGTGTTGGAAAGCACACCTGTCACCAGAACACCTTCGTCTGCTTCGGCAAAGCGAAGGCCGATGAAGGGAACTGTAGCGCTGTCCGTGGTGGTTTCGTCTTGCGCGAAGACAACTGCCGAAGTCAGTAGCAGCGCCAGCAGGACGAGAAGGCGAATAGAATTGTGGATTGCATTTTTCATCTTACCCCCCTTAGCTTACTAAGAATGAGAACCAGTTTCCTAAACGTTCTTGACAGTAAAATGCCACAGCTTCATTTTAATCCATTTATTGCCACAGGTCAAATAGTTAATCTCAAAAACAGGATAATCGCATCAAATCCGCATTCATCCTCCCATACTCTGCGACAGAAACCCAAAAATATCACCTATACCAGCCTGCAATGATAATAACACACACTGCCAAATTTTGCATGGCGTCTTTATACGTTGACCGCCGTTCAGCCCCCAAGACTTCTGTAAATTCCGATTTACAGAGCTTTTACGGTTCTTTTGCAAAATCCGCAAATCTTTTTTACAAGTCCTATCTATCATAGCGCTGAATCGAAAGATTCGCATTGTCAATTTCAAAAGGGAGAACCCAACATGACAGTCAAACGATTCACGCTCTTTGCCCTGGTTGGCGCCATGATGGCCGCGCTCGCGCTGGTCGTCAGCGCCCAGGACAGCCAAGGCCGAGGCTTCAAACAGGGAAGATTCGGTTTTGGCCCCGACGGCAGTTCAATTTTGGAAGCGACCGGTCTGGATGAGGCGGCCGTGTACGAGGCCTTGCGAGACGGCTCGACCATAGCCGAACTCATTGAAGCCAATGACGGCGACGTCGACAGCGTGATTGCCGAACTGGTCACGGCCGCCACAGATGACATCAACGCGAGTGTGGCCGCCAGGCTGGAGACGCTTGAAGCGGACATCACCGCTCAACTCCATAGCGGATTGGGGCGTTTTGAGGGTGGCAAGGGCCGGCCGATGCCGCGCGGCGGATTTGGCTTGCGGGACATGGCAGCCATCGTTTTGGAAGCGACCGGCTTGGAATCGGAAGCTGCCTTGCGGGAAGCTCTTGAGGACGGCTCGACCATAACCGAACTCATCGAAGCCAATGGCGGCGACGTCGACAGCGTGATTGCCGAACTGACGGCCTCTGCCACAGAGAATATCAATGCGAGAATGGCCGCCATGCTTGAGGCCGGCATCACGGCGCAATTCCGCGGCGGCTTGGGACGCTTTGAGGGTGGCATGGGCCAATCAATGCCGCGCGGCGGACTTGGCCTGCGGAACATGGAAACCGTCGTTCTGGAAGCGACCGGCCTGGAATCGGAAGCTGCTTTGTGGGAAGCCCTGGAAGATGGCTCGACCATAGCCGAACTCATTGAAGCCAATGAAGGCGATGTCGACAGCGTAATTGCCGAGTTGACGGCCGCCGCCACAGAAGGCATCAACGCCGCCGCGGCCGCCAAGCTGGAGACGCTTGAATCGGACATCACCGCTCAATTCAACAGCCGCTTTGAGCGCGTCGGCCCGCGCGGTTTTGGCTTCTGGAGCTTTGGCTTCTGGAGGATGGACAAGGCCGCCGAGGCCTAAACGCGCCAGTTCCTCGCATCAGCTTTTGAGAAGCGCCGGGTTAATCGCCTTGCGCTTCTTTTGTTTGGCCGGGTTCATAATTCGGATTCATCGGCGTCCAGATCGGGTAACGTCCATCATCGGCCGGCAGTTCATGCGCCGGCCGCAGGACGATAATCTGCCCGCCGGTCAAGCTGATATAAATCCAGCCCCTTGCATTGACAGCGACGGCCAACGGCTGCTGCGGATAGATGCCCCAGCCCTGTTCGCCAAGGCTGATGGTGTGCGGCGCGAAATACCCGGCGCCATCATAAGGCTCAAAAGCCGGTTTCAAACTTTCATAGCGATAAGGCAGCAGCAGCGTGACACCGAGTGGCTGGCTGTTTTCATCAAAGCTGACCATCACCACTTTATAGCCGACAAAATTGACTTGAGTCGGTTCACCGCCCAGCGCAACAATCAACGTATCTTCAGTGCCGGGCAGGGTGGCGTAGGGATAAGCGGCCAGACTGACAGGCGCGGCCCCAGAGCCAAACAGCAGCCGCGGCGGCACGTCTTGATCGCAGTCCACCTCATTTGATGGGATGTTGACGGTGTCCTCGCCAAGACAGTAAGGAAAGCCATACCAGCCGCCTGGCTCAACCCGATTCAGTTCATCCAGGGCGCCTTGCTGCACTGTGCGCGGAGAACTGTCCAGCGTCCATAACCGGCCGCGGTAAAGGGCCACATCGGCCGGCCGGCGGAAACCGGAAGCGACGATCTGGCGGTCATCGCCGTCCAGGGTCATGCTAAGGATGACGCCGCGCGGCAAGCCGTCAAATTCGCAGTTTTCGCAGGGCGCGCCAATCGCGGCGTAAAGGCGGTCATCACGGCCAACAGCCAATCCGCCGGTCCAAAAGCCGCCGCCATAGGGCAGATCATCGACAATTTGGCTGACCGCGCCATCCTCGGAGATGCGATAGATGTTCGCGCCGCCGGCCACATACAATTCGCCTTGATGATAAACCAATCCATTGGGCCGAGTCAGGCCATCAGCGAAAGTTTCCATCGCGTCAGGGTAGTCGTCGCCG
This sequence comes from Phototrophicaceae bacterium, assembly GCA_965243795.1. Classification (GTDB taxonomy): domain Bacteria; phylum Chloroflexota; class Anaerolineae; order Aggregatilineales; family Phototrophicaceae; genus UBA6055. The sequence goes on from OZ251576.1 coordinate 1,182,947, forward strand.
TCGATATCGCGGATGGCCACAACCTGGCCAACCAGCGGCCGCGTGGCGTACAATGTGCCATCAGGCGCGGCTTCCAGCGCGGTAAAGGCCAAGGGTTCTATCTGCGGGACATCAATCACGCTCTCCACGCACCAGCGCTTGTTATCGACGAACAGACGGCCTTGAATAACGCGCGGACGCAGCGAGCATTTGCCCAATTCAGGTTGCTGTGCCTGCCCGCCGAAACCGACCAGCAGGATGCACAGAACCACCAGCCGCTTCAATAGCGCAGCGACAGACATGTCAGGCCGCCATCCATCTTCCGAAATTCGCTCATGTCCAACGGCGCGACACGAGGATGATGCTCGCGCGCGGCTTGATGCGCCTGGGGACAGCCGGCGGCGATAAACAGCGTATCGTTCACCGGCATAGCATCCGCCGCATAGCCCTCCTCGGCCGGCAGAGTGATGACCTTGGCCCAAGAAAGGTCAAAATCCGTTTTCAGCGCCGGGTCATGGAACAGAACGCCGGGCGCAATTTCCGTCAAACCGCTTTTCAGATGCAAAACACCTGTGAACGGCACAGCATCGACTCGAATATCTGACTTGACCGTCTGCAAGGCCTGGCGGAGCGCGTCGACGCCGGCCTGATTAGTGCGCTGTGACAGACCAACCAGTACGCGGTCAGCGCAAATAAGGACATCGCCGCCGTCAATGCAGGCCTCAAGCGGCGCTTGAACGATCCGCAAATCGGCAAGGTGCGGCTGAAGTGATGCGGCCTCGCCTGCCCGCTGCGCCGTCGCCGACCGACATCGAAAGGCCAGATCATGGAAAATAACAAAGGGATCTTCGACAAAATGCCCATCAGGAAAACGCTCATCGGCCGGCAAGACCTTCACCTCAAGCTGACAGCCGCGCAGCGCTTGAAGATAAGCCTCATGCTGCTTTCGCGCCTTGTCAATATCGGGGCGGCCGAGATGCGCCGACATGGTGAGGCCATCGGCAAATCCATCGGCCGGACGCCGCGCCAAAACGCGGGTAAAGGGCGGGAGCAGGTGGGTCATCGCCGGGTCATCTTTGCTTGCACATCGGAATAAGCTATCTTAACGAAAATCCAGCCCGAAACACAGTCGGAATACCGAATCGGCGCAGGGTTCATATTTCAGCCCTTCCCGATTAAAATACAAATGCAAAAATCGCAGGACAGCCTATGCTTGACCATCCCAAGTATCAATTTGATGTCGAAGCGCACCGCGAGCAGTTGATCCCTCTGCTCAAAGTCATCCTCGCCAGCCCGCAGCGGTTAAGCCCGCGTCAGCATCAGCAGCTTATGCGGCGGCACCCCAAACCAGCCGGCGGCGGTTTCTACAGCCTGGCCAACCTGGTCGATGGCTGGCGGACCTTCGCTGGCCAAGAGGGCCTGCCAGCCTATGACGAAGCGCTGCTGCACAAACTGCGCCGCAAGCCGATACGCACCATGTCAGGAGTGACGCCGGTAAGCCTGCTGACCAAGCCCTTTCCCTGTCCAGGCGAGTGCATCTTCTGTCCCAACGATGTGCGGATGCCCAAAAGCTATCTGGCGGATGAACCAGGCGCCCAGCGCGCCGAAAAAAACGGCTTCGATCCCTATTTGCAGACCATGGTTCGCTTGCAGACCTACCACAGTCTAGGGCATTCGACCGACAAAATCGAAATCATCATCCTGGGCGGCACCTGGTCGTTTTATCCTGAAACCTATCAAATTTGGTTTGTCAAGCGGATTTTTGACGCGCTGCATGATTTCGGAAATGGCATTGATCGCCGTCCACAGGTCATCGCCGCCCTGCGCCAAAAGTCGATCTTCACTGGCCATAGCATCAGCCCGGTCAGCATCCAGGGTACGGCGCTGGACGAGTCCTACAATCAGGTCGTGCAGCGTATTTATGCCGCCGAGATGACCCGCTCGCGTGGCCTGGCCCAGGAAATCGCCGCCGGCCAACAAACGCGCACCGATGCTGACGAATACGCCGCTTGGGAAGAGCTTGAAGCCGCGCATCGTCAAAACGAAACCGCGCGCTGCCGAGCGGTCGGCCTGGTCATGGAAACGCGCCCCGACCACATCAGCCCCCAAGAAGTCATACGGCTGCGGCGGCTGGGCTGCACCAAAGTTCAAATCGGCTTCCAGAGCTTGAACGACGACGCGCTGGCCTTGAACAAACGCGGACACGACGTAGCGGCGACGCGGCGGGCGGTCAAACTGCTGCGCCAGGCCGGCTTCAAAATCCACGCGCACTGGATGCCCAACCTCCACGGCTCATCCCCCCAAGCCGATATTGCCGATTATGAGAAAATGTTCGCCGATCCCGATTTCCGCCCCGACGAACTGAAAATCTATCCCTGTTCGCTGATTGAAAGCGCCGAATTGATGCAGACCTATCAAGCCGGCGAATGGCGGCCCTACAGCCATGAAGAGCTTTTGCGGGTGTTGGTCGCCTGTTTCAAGCGGACGCCCGAATACTGCCGCTTGACCCGCGTCATCCGCGACATCCCTGGCACCGATATTGTCGACGGCAGTAAAGTGACGAATTTCCGCCAGCTTGTGGAGGCCGAACTGCATCGACAAGGCCGCCAGAGTTCCGACATCCGCGCCCGCGAAATCCGCAAAAAATCAGTCGCCGCCGCTGACCTGAAACTGGACAGCTTAGACTATGCCTCCAGCGCGGGCCGCGAGGTGTTTTTGCAGTATGTCACGGCTGAACGCGACATCGCCGCTTTCCTGCGACTGTCTTTGCCGGAGTCCGATGACGCGCCTCTGCTGGACGAGTTGGCGGGATGCGCCATCATCCGCGAGGTGCATGTGTATGGCTTGGCGCTTGGACTTGGCGCGGCGTTGGCCGGCCGGGCGCAGCATCGCGGCCTGGGCAGTCGGCTGATCGAGAAAGCGGCCGAGATGGCCCAAGCGGCAGGGTATGATGGGCTGGCCGTGATCTCCGCGGTCGGCACCCGTCAGTATTATCGCCGTCGAGGTTTTGTCGACCGCGGCCTGTATCAGATTCGGCCGCTTGGCGATTCGTCCAATCCGATAGAATAGCTGTGAACAGGGTCTTTTGTCGGCATGGGATGGGCAGATGAGAACCGTTGACGTGATTCAGAACAGCAATAACCGCAGCCAAACTTTGCGACTGCTGATGCTGTTGATTATTGTCGGCACCTTCCCCTTTTACTGTCTGGGCGTCATCATCATCGGCAGCGCGCCAGCCAGCAATAGCCAGGCCATCCAGCCGACCGAAGAGGACAGCGCCACCTTTACGCCGCTGGGCGCCGACATTACGCCATCAGCGACTCCCAGTCCAGCGCCGACGCGCGTCAAGACCGCAACGCCAGTGATTATCCTGCGGCCAACGCCCCTCCAGTTCATCCCGCCGCCGACGGCCCTGCCCACCGACGCCGCCGCGCAGACCGTAGTGGCCACCGCGCCCACCCTGGGCGATGCCGACGGCGATGGAACTTCGGATGATGCCGACAGCTGCCCCGATGAATTTGGCTATGCTGATAACCGCGGCTGTCCCTATCCCGATGATATCGACCGCGACGGGATACGCGGCGCCGCCGATATATGCCCCAGAGAATACGCGCCACACAGCCCGCGCGGCTGCCAGGACGCGGACGACGACGGCCTGGACACCGCGCAGGATGCGTGTCCCCATCAGGCCGGGCCCTCATCCAATCGCGGCTGCCCATAAACGCGTGGATAAAGATACAGCTGGGAGGGGTAAAAAATAAAGACATGCAAAAACAAAACCGCGGCCTTTGAGTCGCCCTTCCAATCCGCAAACGCGGTATAAAGAACCTGAACAGCATACAGGCGAAATGGCTTATGCGCGAAAAAGTTTTCCTTTCGCGCATAAAACGCGCATAAAACCCGTCCCGCTTCAGATGAGGACAGCGAATGACGCGGCAGGGCGTGGCGGAAAATGGCGGATTTTGTCGGACTATGTGGCGGACTTTGTCGTAAGTGTGTGGCGGAAAATGGCGGACTTTGTCGCAGTGTGTGGCGGAAAATGGCGGACTTTGTCGGACTATGTGGCGGATTATGGCGGACTTTGTCGTAAGTATGCGGCGGATTATGGCGGATTTTGTCGTAAGTATGTGGCGGATTATGGCGGATTTTGTCGCAGTGTGTGGCGGAATATCCTCTATATTGACCATTTCCATACAGCTTGACAGTTGAGGAATAGCAGGCGGCTGCGCTATGATAAAGCGGATTTGAAAATGAGCCTGTGAGGAAAAACTGATGACCATGTTGGACAAAGCTAAACAGATGCAAGAGCAGCTTGTCGCCTGGCGGCGCGGCATCCATCAATATCCCGAACTCGGTTTTGAAGAAGAGCGCACCTCGCGGCTGGTCGCCGATTCACTGCGCGAAATGGGAATCGAGATCGAAGTCGGCGTGGCCGAAACTGGCGTGGTCGGACGGATTGGCGAAGGCCGTCCGGCGGTCGGCATACGAGCCGATATGGACGCCCTGCCGATTGACGAAGCCAATGACGTCCCCTACAAATCACAGCGGCCCGGCCTGATGCACGCCTGCGGCCATGATGCCCACACCTCGATTTTGCTGGGGGTCGCCAAGCTGCTGAATGAGATGCCCGACCGTCCGCCCGGCGAAATTCGACTGCTGTTTCAGCCCAGCGAGGAGAGATGGCGGCCCGAAGACGGCCACAGCGGCGGCAGCCTGATGGTCGAACAGCAGGCCCTGGACGGCCTGGACGCGGTGATCGCCTGCCATGTGTCCAGTGACACCCCAGTGGGCGAAGTGCATGTCTGCGACGGCTTTTCGCTGGCCGCGCCCGATGCCTTCGAGGCCAAAATCATCGGCGAAGGAACGCATGGCGCCGCGCCGCACAACGGCCTCGATCCGATTTGGCTGCAAGCGCAGGTGGTCAATGCCTTGCAGGCGATTCGCTCCCGCCGCCGCGACCCAACCGAACGTTCGGTGGTCACGATTGGCGCAATTCACGCCGGCATCGCCCCCAACGTCATCCCCAATGAAGTCATCATGCTCGGCACAATCCGCACCTTTGAAGAAGAGGCGCGGGCCAGCATACATCGCCTGGTCGAAGAGGCCTTTGCGCTGACGCGGCACTTTGGCGGCGATTATGAACTGAAGATCTCCACCGGCTATCCAGCGTTGTACAATGACCCAGGCGTATCGGAACTGATACGGCAGACGGGCCGGGACCTGCTTGGCGCGGAAAACGCAAGCGAAGGCGCGCCGATTATGGCCGGCGAGGACTTTGCCTACATGACGCAAAAAGCGCCCGGCGCCATGATGCGACTCGGCGCCAAACTGGATGACGTCAACCGACCCCATCACAGTCCCATCTTTGACATTCACGAAGGCTGTCTGCCGATTGGGGCTGGAGTGCTGGCCGAAAGCGTCCTGCGTCTGCTGAAAGGGCATAGTGGCTGATGCGGCCCTTTTGACAGGCCGGCGAATATGACGTATAGTGACAAATAAAGCCGGCCCAAGCGAAGGGGAAGAGCGAATGGAATCGAATCGGGAGATAAAAAGCATGGCAGCGGCGATGGTCCTTGTGGCGGCCATTGCCTTGGGCTTCAACTGGCTGGTCGTCCCCGACGCCGACAGCAGCTACCTCTCCTGGACGCTGGGCTTGCTGGCGCTTGCTGTTTTGCTGTGGATTTGGATGCGCCGCGATGCCCAGGCCGAAAAGCGCAGTCAAGCCGCCGCGGCCGCCGAAGCTGCTGCCAATGATGCCGAACAGCTGGCGAAACAGGCGCAGGAACAGGCCGAAGCCGAACTCGAATCGGACGATTTGAGCCGAATCGTCGGCATCGGCCCAGTCTATCAGCAAGTCCTGCGCGAGGCCGGCCTAGGAACTTTTGCGGCCATTGCCGGCAAGTCAAGCGCCGAGTTGGAAGCGATTGTCAAGGCGGCCGGGCGAGCGCGGCCAGCCAGCATCGAGACCTGGGCCGAACAGGCGGCCTATGCGGCGCGCGGGGATTGGGCCGGCCTGCAAAAGTTTCAGGACACCCTGGACAGCGGCCGCCGCCAATAAGGCCGGCCGGGACAGCCCATGCCTTCGGTCGCTCATATCGTTCGCCGCCGACAGGCTCGCAAAGTCCGGCGGGATGCCCGACAGCGGCGCTCGGCCATCTGGATGCTGGCAGCGGCCTTTGTTGCGCTGACGCTGGTCATTGTGCCGCTGGCGGCGACGGTTGGCTTGGCCGCTTGGCTTTATGCGCGGGCCGCCGATCATCTTCCATCGCCGGCCAAAACGCTCTACCTTGACCCGATAATTGGCGTAACGCGCCTGCTCGACCGCAGCGGCAATACCCTAATTTATGCCGTCGAGGACGCGCTTGGCAGTCAGCGGCGCTGGCTTGAACTTGAGGATTTGCCCCAGTATGCCATTGATGCCGCGCTGCTGGCCGAAGACCCCGATTATTTGACGACGGCCAATTTTGACGCCATCCACACCCTAAGCCAGCTTTGGCGTTACATCCTAGGCCTCCCTATCGAAACCGAATCCAGCATCACCGCCAAGCTGGTGCGGAACGCCATGCTGCCCCTGGCGCGGTCGAGCGGCCTGGACGAAAGCCTGCTGGAAATCGCGCTGAAAGCCGAAAGCCATCGTTTGCTTCCGCCCGAAGAGCTTCTGGAATGGCATCTCAACACCAATGATTATGGCAATGACACCTATGGTCTGGAGGCGGCCGCGCAGATCTATCTGGGCAAATCGGCCGCGGCTTTGCGTCTTGATGAAGCGGCGCTGCTGGCCGCGATGGCGCCAAACTCACAGCTGAATCCATTCGATAATCCGCTGGCCGCCCGCGAAGGACAGGCCGACCTCCTGCTGAATATGTTCACCAGCGGCCTGATTGACTCATCACAGTACGACCAGGCCGCAGCCGTTCAGACAGCCACAGCGCGCGATGTCAGGCAGCGTCCCCAAATTGCGCCAGAGTTTGTCGCCTATGCCCGCCGCCAGGCCCAGGACATTCTCGACCGCGAAGGCCTAGACGGCGCGCGGCTGGTGAGTCGCGGAGCTTTAGAGATTGTGACCACGCTTGACCTTGACCTGTATTTTCAGTCCGAATGCGTTATCCGCGCTCATCTTGACCGCTTGCGCGGCGGGTCAGGCGATGTTCAGACCTTGGATGATTCACCCTGCGCGGGCGCCCTTGGGCTAATGCCGTCTCGCGCTGTGGATGCTTCTCTGGCCCCCGATGCCGCTGTCCTGATGATGATGGATGTCACCAGCGGCGAAATTGTGAGCATGGTTGGCGAGGCCTCTCGGCAGGCGCATCAGCCGGCGGTTCTGCTGCATCCTTTTGTGTATATGGAAGGGTTTCTGCGCCGTGCATTCACGCCAGCCTCAATGGTCTATGACATTCCCCGCGCTTTCCCTGGGCCGGCCGACGGCCTGATTTACGCGCCGGCCAACCCCGACGGCCGTTTTCGCGGCCCGCTGAATCTGCGCGATGCCATGGCCAGCGGGTTATTGCCGCCAGCAGTGCAGATCGCCAACAGCCAGGGATTGTCCCAGATCATTCGCACCGCCCGTCAAATCGGCCTGAAGGGACTGGATGATGACCAATACGCGCTTGATATTTTGGCGCGCGGCGGCGAAATATCGGCGCTGGATGCGACCTATGCTTACAGTGTGCTGGCTTCAATGGGCATTATGCGCGGCGTCGCCGAACCAACCGCGTCGGGTTATCGCGGGCGCGATCCGCTGGCCGTCCGCCGCATCACTGACGCGCAAGGGAAAATCTTGTGGGAGTACGACGCTGAATCCAGCCAAACCGTCATCTTTGAACCCAGCCTGGCTTATCTGGTTAATGACGTTCTGGCCGACCATGAGGCTCGTCAGCGGGTCTTGGACGGCGTTCAGGCCCTGCAGTTGCCGCGCCCGGCGGCCGTCGTCAATGGCCTAAGCGCCGACAGCCGCGGCAGCTGGACGCTTGGCTATACACCTCATATCATCTTGGGGCTGCATCTGGGACGCGGGGATGAAGCTGCCATGAGCATCGATGACCAGCAGGGTTCGGCGCCGATTTGGCAAGCGCTGATGAATTATGTCCATGAGCGCGATAACCTGCCAGCCGAAAATTGGCCGCGCCCGGCCGATATCGAAGAATATCAGGTCTGCGATATTTCCGGGATGATTCCAGCGCCCAGCAATGCCTGTCCGACGCGTCGTGAAATTGTCCCCGCTGGATCGCCTTTGCGGACGGACACCTACTGGCAAACCTACGAGATCAACGTCCAAACCGGACAGCTGGCGACTGCCGATACACCGGCCGACTTGCGGACGGAAAAGGTCTACTTTGTGCCGCCAGACGATGTGCTGGAATGGTGGACGCAAAACGGCCAGCCCTTGCCGCCCAGTCAGTACGATGCCATTCGCCCGGCCGCCGGCCGCCAGGCTGTGCAGATCGACAGGCCGGCTGACTTCGCCTATGCCAGGGGCGCGGTTGATATCCGCGGACGTCTCAATGGCCCATCGGACGCGGCTGTGCAGCTGGCCTACGGGCCGGGTGTCAACCCGCGTGAATGGACGCAAATCGACGCGCAGCTGGCCGAGGGGACGATTGCGGCAAGCTGGGATACGACTGCCTTGAACGGCGTTTATACCCTCAAACTGACGGCGGCCTTCAGCGACGGCGGCAGTGACGCTGATACCAAGCTGATCACCCTGGACAACACCGCGCCGTCGATTGACCTGCGAACCAGCGATGGCAGCGCTATCATCGAATACCCGGCGCAGACTGTAGTATCGCTGGCGGCGGCGGCCAGTGACAACCTGACCGTTGAACGCGTTGAATTTTATCAGAACGACGCGCTTTTGGGCGTTGACCGCGAATGGCCTTATGGTTTTGAATATGATATTCAAGGCGCGGGGACAGAGACTTTCAGCGCACGAGTCTTTGACCAGGTGGGCAACAATGCCCAAGTTGATTTAACCGTGCAGATTGTCAGTAGCCCCTAGCTGACCCTGTGGAGGATGACATGGCGGTTTTCTTCAAACGGCGCGCTGTTTTTCAAACGCTGATGGTCGCGCTGGCATTGGCGCCGGCGGTGATTTTTGCCTATCTAGGCCAGTTCAGCCGCTTGACATCCGATGACTACTGCGAAATTGGCGACGCTCGAGAACTAGGCGCCTGGGGCTATACGGTGGACAACCTCAATAATTGGGCGGGCAGCTATTCTAACTGGTTTTTCAAGGGCGCGGCGGCGCCGTTGGATGTCATGGCCGTCAGGATAACGCCGGCGCTGATTGTCATACTGTGGCTGGTCGGCCTGTTTTGGCTGATTGATGAGGGATTGGCGCATTTGAAGATAAGTCATTCTCGTCGGCCGCTGGCGCTTGTGATTGCCGCTTTGGCCGTCGCCGCCGCCATCAGTTCCCTCCCTGCGCCGCTGTCGTTTTACTGGTATTCGATCAACGTCAAGTACACCCTGCCGCTGGCTCTGCTGACGATGTATTTGGCGATGACGCTTTGGCTGGCCAAGCGGACTCGGCTGCCGGCCTGGGGCCTCATGGCTGGCGCGGCGCTCTGCTTCATCACGGCCGGCGCTGCCGAGATATATGTCGTCTTCCAACTGGTCTTTTTGATGTTTTGCCTGCTGGCGAGTTTGGCTTGGCGCAGTCCTGCTCATGCGCGGATTTTGGGTGTGGGCTGGCTGGCGACGCTGGTCGGCCTAGTCATCCAATTAAACTCACCCGGCATCGCCATTCGCGCGGCGACGCTTGAGAACAGTTTTGCCCGGCCGGATCGTTCGCTTTTGACATTGCTGTCCAGATCCTTGGGCTTGACCTATGAATACATCGGATATCCACAAATTTTCGCCGGGTTTGCCCTGCTGCTGGCGGTGGGTTTGCTGGTTATGCTTTTCACATACCGACCGCCGCAGACATTGAAAACATCGAAACCGACCAAACTCGTCTCGTCGGCCTTGTGGCTGTGCCTGATTTTTCAGCTGCTTTTCGCGCCGATACTCTGGCTGCATACCAGCAATATCCCGCAATTTTTGGGTCGCTTCAGCCCGCGCTATATGGTCGTCATCGGCCTCAACCTAGCCTTTATTTTGAGTTTCGCGGTTCTGCTTTGGCGGCGCCGGCGCATCAACGCTTATCTGCAAAAACATGAACGCGGCCTGCTGATCCTATGCGGCGGCCTGCTGCTGATTTTTGTTTTCCTGTTTGCCATAACGCGCTTGCCAAGGGTGTACCACCACGCCGCCAGCTATCTGTTTATGACGGCGCTGATGTTTCTTGGCTTGCTTTGCTGGCATCTGTCATCCTTGCTGCCAGGCGCAGAGACGCGAAAATTCGGCCTGCTGGCGCTGTGTTCATTGGTCATTGGCCTGGTCTGCATGGCGGTCATTGTCGGGACGATATCATTCGGACACAACTTGGAAATACTGCGCCCCCTGTCGCCGGCCTCGTATCTGCTGACGCTTTCAGGTTTGACGTGGGGTCTCTTCCTGGGATCTTTGGTCAAACATCTGCCATCTCGATATGGCCAAGCCTTAAAGCTGGGCGGACTGGCGATGACGCTTATTATCATGCTGGGCATCATGCTGGGGCAGGCGGCGTTGGCCTCTGATTTTCAGCGTTATGCCCAAGAGTGGGATGCGCGTCATCTCGACATCATTGCCCAGCGCGACAGTGGACAAACGGCCATCAAAACCGCGCCCTTGAGCTATGACATTATGACGCGTAATCTTTCTGTGTCAGGGTCGGTGGCTCTTGAATGCGCCAAACGTTATTATGACGTCGATTCGATTGTATATGAAAGATAAGACTCCATAGATGCGGATGATATCGACGGCCTTCAAGCGGAGTTCCATTTTTCTGTGGCTAATGGCTGCGCTGGCTTTGGCGCCGGCCCTGCTTTATGCCTATCTCGGCCAGTTCAGCCGTCTGCAAGCTGACGATTACTGCGCCGTTGCCCGCGGTCAGGAAATGGGCGTTTGGGATTATATGACGTACAAGATCCATACTTTGGGCGGCGGCGGCCATGTCAACTGGTTTCTCAAGGGCGCGCTGGCGCCGCTGGATATCATGGCTGTCAGGATCATGCCGGCGCTAATTGTCATATTGTGGCTGTTCGGCTTGTTTTGGCTGATTGACGAGGGATTGGCGCATTTGAAGATAAGCCATTCGCGTCGGCCGCTGGCGATTGCGATTGCCGCTTTGGGTGTGGCCGGCGCCATCAGCAGTTCGCCTTTGCCGCAGTCGTTCTACTGGTTTGCGGCCAGTACCCGTTACATCCTGCCACTGCCGCTGCTGGTGATTTATCTGGCGCTGACGCTTTGGCTGGCCAAGCGAACTCGGCTGCCGGCCTGGGGACTCATGGCCGGCGGGGCGCTTTATTTCATTACAGCCGTCGCTTCCGAGATGTTTATGGTTTTTCAGATGTCCTTTCTGACGGGCTGTCTGCTGATGAGTCTGGCTTGGCGCCACCGTGCTTATGCACGGATTTTGGGTGTCGGCTGGCTGGCGACGCTGGTCGGCTTGATGCTTCAGTTGAATGCGCCGGGTGTTGCTGTTCGCGCAGCCTGGATGGAGGAGCGTTATGGCCGGCCGGATCGTTCACTTTCGGCCTTGCTGTCCAAAACATTTGAAGAGACATTGAAAGCCCTCGGCCATCCGCCAATTTTTGTCGGCTTTGTCCTGCTGCTGGCGGTGGGTTTGCTGGTCATGCTCTTCGCCTGCCGGCCGCAGAAAACCCCGAAAATATCAAAACCTGTCGAACTTGTCCCGTCGGCCTGGTGGCTTGGCTTGATATTTCAGCTGCTTTGGCTGCCGCTGCTGTGGAGTCGCGTCAGCGATGCTCCGCAGTTCTTGAGTCGCTTCAGCTTGCGCTATATGGTCGTCATTGTCCTCAATCTGGCCTTTATTTTGAGCTTTGCGGTTCTGCTTTGGCGGCGCCGGCGCATCAATGCTTATCTGCAAAACCAGGAACGCGGCCTGCTGATCTTATGCGGCGGGATGCCACTGATTTTCATTGCCCTGTTCGCATTATCGCAGCTGACCAGCTATTACCTGCCGGCCAGCTGGCTGTTGATGACGGCGCTGATGTTTCTTGGCCTGCTTTGCTGGCAGCTGTCATCCTTGCTGCCGGGCGCGAAGACGCGGAAAATCGGTTTGCTGGCGCTGTGTTCACTGGGCATTGGTTTGGCCTGCATGGCGGCTATTGTCGGTGTGGCGGTGTTTGGGCGCGGCTACGCGATGACGCGGATTCTGGCGCCAGGCAATTCACTGCTGACGCTTTCAGGTTTGGTATGGGGTTTCTTCTTGGGCTGGCTGGTCAAACATCTGCCATCTCGATATGGTCAAGTTTGGATAAACTGGCTCAAGCTGGCCAGCCTGGCGGCAATGCTCATTATTGCGCTGGGCATCGTATTGGATCAGGCGGCGCTGGCCTCTGATTTCCAGCGTTATGCCCGGGAGTGGGATGCGCGTCATTTCGACATCATCGCCCAGCGCGACCGTGGACAAACGGTCATCAAAACCGCGCCCTTAAGCTATGATTTGGCGGAGGAATATACCCGTGTGGCAACAATAGCGCGAGATCTGGGAAATGAGTGCGCCAAACTTTATTACGGCGTCGATTCGATTGTGGTTGAAAGATAAGACCCTATAAATGCGGATGATATTGACAGGCTTCAAGCGGAATTCCATTTTTCTGTGGCTGATAGCTGCGCTGGCTTTGACGCCGGCCCTGCTTTATGCCTATCTAGGCCAGTTCAGCCGTCTGCGGTCTGACGATTACTGCGTCGTTGCCTTCGGTCAGGAACTAGGCGCTTGGGGCTATATGATGTACGAGCGCGATACTTGGGCGGGCAGCTATGCCAACTGGTTTCTCAAGGGCGCGCTGGCGCCGCTGGATATCTTGGCCGTCAGGATCATGCCGGCGCTGATTGTCATCCTGTGGCTGGTCGGCTTGTTTTGGCTGGTTGATGAGGGATTGGCGCATTTGAAGATAAGCCATTCACGGCGGCCACTGGCGCTTGTGATTGCCGCTTTGGGTGTGGCCGGCGCCATCAATGGCTCGTATATGCCGCAGTCGCTTTACTGGTATTCGAGCAGCGTCAAGTACGTCTTGCCGTCGGCTCTGCTGACGATTTATCTGGCGCTGACGGTTTGGCTGGCCAAGCGAACTCGGCTGCCGGCCTGGGGGATCATGGCCGGCGCGGCGCTCTATTTCATTACGGCCGGCGCGTCCGAGATGTTCCTTGTTTTTCAGCTGATCTTTCTGTTAGGCTGCCTGCTGATGAGTTTGGCTTGGCGGCGGCGTGCTTATGCGCGGATATTTGGTGTCGGCTGGCTGGCGGCGCTGGTCGGCTTGATGATTCAGTTGAATGCGCCGGGCGTTGCCCTTCGAGCGGCCTGGATCGATAATCTTTTGGAACGGACAGATCGTTCACTTTCGGCTCTGCTGTCCAGAACATTTGAAGAGACATTGAAAGCCCTCGGCCATCCGCCAATTTTTGCCGGATTTGTCCTGCTGCTGGCGGCGGGTTTGCTGACGGCGCTTTTCGCCTGTCGACCGCAAAAAACACTGAAAACATTGAAGTCAGTCAAACTTGTCTCATCGGCCTTATGGCTGTGCCTGATGTTTCAGCTGTTTTGGCTGCCGATACTGTGGAGTCACAGCAGCGATGCGCCGCAGTTTTTGGGTCGCTTCAGTCTTCGCTATATGGTGGTTATTGTCCTTAATCTGGCCTTTATTTCGAGTTTTGCGGTTTTGCTTTGGCAGCGCGGTCGCATCAATGCTTATCTGCAAAAACGGGAAAACGGCCTGCCCATTTTCTGCAATGGACTGTTGCTGATTTTTGTTTTTCTGTTCGCGTTAACGCAGCTGGGCAGCATCTATTACCGCGCCGCCAGCTGGCTGTTGATGACGGCATTGATGTTTCTTGGACTGCTTTGCTGGCAGCTGTCATCCCTGCTGTCGAGCGCGAAGACGCGGAAAATCGGCTTGCTGGCGCTGTGTTCACTGGGCATTGGTTTGGCCTGTACGGCGGCTGTTGCTGGCGCGGCGGTGTTTGGACGCGGCTATGCGGCATCGCGGATTCTGGCGCCTGGCAATTCACTGCTGATGCTTTCGGGCTTGGCGTGGGGTTTCTTTTTGGGCTGTTTGCTCAAACATCTGCCATCTCAATATGGTCAAGCCTGGATAACGCGGCTCAAGCTGGCCAGCTTGGCGACAGCGTTCATTATCGGACTGGGCATCGTATTGGGCCAGGTGGCGCTGGCCCCTGATTTCCAGCGTTATGCCCAAGAGTGGGACGCGCGTCATCTCGACATCATCGCCCAGCGCGACCGTGGGCAAACGGCCATCGAAACCGCGCCCTTGAGCTATGATTTGGCGGAGTATGTCGGTTTGACAACCCTGGCGCGAGACCCGACAAATCGCTGTGCCAAAGGTTATTATGGCGTCGAATCCATCGCTGTAATAGATTAGCTGATTGGCCCAGGCCAACGGCCCGCTTTGCCTGGCCGGCGCTAAACTCGCAATCTATGATTTGTTCAGCATCAGGAGTCGTGATGCCCTTTAAGCGGAGTTCCATTTTTCAAGCGCTGATGGTCGTGTTGGCCTTGACGCCGGCCGCGCTTTTTGCCTATCTAGGCCAGTTCAGCCGCTTGAAGTCTGACGATTACTGCGCCGTTGCTCTCGGTCAGGAACTAGGCGCTTGGGGCTATATGGCGTACAAGCTCGATGAGTGGGCGGGCAGCTATGCCAACTGGTTTTTCAAGGGCGTAGTGGCGCCGCTGGACATCTTGGCTGTCAGGATCATGCCGGCTCTCATTGCTGTTTTGTGGCTGATTGGCTTGCTTTGGCTGATTGATGAGGGATTGACGCATCTGAAGATAAGCCATTCACGGCGGCCACTGGCGATTGCGATTGCTGCTTTGGGTGTGGCCGGCGCCATCAATGGCTCGCATGAGCCGCAGGCGTTTTACTGGTATGCGGCCAGCACGCATTACACCCTGCCGCTGGCTTTGCTGACGATTTACCTGGCGCTGACAGTTTGGCTGGCCAAGCGGACTCGACTGCCGGCCTGGGGACTTGTCGCCGGCGGACTGCTCTGTTTCATCACAGCCGGCGCGTCCGAGATGTTCCTTGTTTTTCAGCTGACCTTTCTCACTTTGTGTCTATTGGCCTGTTTTGTCTGGCGGCGGCGTGCCTATGCGCGGGTTTTTGGTGTCGGCTGGCTGGCGGCGCTGGTCGGTTTGATGATTCAGTTGAATGCGCCGGGTGTTGCCCTTCGAGCGGCCTGGATCGATAATCTTTTTGGGCGGCCAGATCGTTCACTTTCGGCTTTGCTGTCCAAAACATTTGAAGAGACATTGAAAGCCCTCGGCCATCCGCCAATTTTTGCCGGCTTTGTCCTGCTGATGGCGGTAGGTTTGCTGACGGCGCTTTTCGCCTGTCGACCGCAGAAAACACTGAAAACATTGAAGTCGGTCGAACTTGTCCCGTCGGCCTGGTGGCTTGGCTTGATATTTCAGCTGTTTTGGCTGCCGCTGCTGTGGAGTCACGCCAGCGATGCGCCGCAGTTTTTGAGTCGCTTCAGCTTGCGCTATATGGTCGTCATCGGCCTCAACCTGATCTTTATTTCGGGTTTCGCGGTTTTGCTTTGGCAGCGCGGTCGCATCAATGCTTATCTGCAAAGGCATGAACGCGGCTTGCCCATTTTCTGCAATGGACTGCTGCTGATTTTCGTTTTTCTGTTCGCGCTAACGCAGCTGGGCAGCATCTATTACCGCGCCGCCAGCTGGCTGTTGATGACGGCATTAGTGTTTCTTGGCTTGCTTTGCTGGCAGCTTTCGTCCTTGCTGTCGGGCGCAGAGACGCGGAAGATCGGTTTGCTGGCGCTGTGTTCACTGGGCATTGGTTTGGCCTGCATGGCGGCTGTTGCTGGCGCGGCGGTGTTTGGACGCGGCTATGCGGCATCGCGGATTCTGGCGCCTGGCAATTCACTGCTGACGCTTTCGGGCTTGTCGTGGGGTTTCTTTTTGGGCTGTTTGCTCAAACATCTGCCATCTCAATATGGTCAAGCCTGGATAACGCGGCTCAATCTGGCCAGCTTGGCGACAGCGTTCATCATCGGACTGGGCATCGTATTGGGTCAGGCGGCGCTGGCCCCTGATTTCCAGCGTTATGCCCGGGAGTGGGATGCGCGTCATTTCGACATCATCGCCCAGCGCGACCGTGGACAAACGGCCATCAAAACCGCGCCCTTGAGCTATGATTTGGCAGAATATGCCGGTGTGACAACCCTGGCGCGAGACCCGACAAATCGTTGCGCCAAACTTTATTATGATGTCGAATCCATCGCTGTAATAGATTAGCTGGTTGGCCAACGGCTCGCTTTGCCCGGCCTGCGCTAAAATCGCGATCTATGATTTGTCCAGCATCAGGAGTCGTGATGCCCTTTAAGCGGAATTCCATTTTTCAAACGCTAATGGTCGCGCTGGCTTTGGCGCCGGCCCTGCTTTATGCCTATCTGGGCCAGTTCAGCCGTCCGATGGGCGAGGATTACTGCGATATTGCCCGCGGTCAGAAAATGGGCGCCTGGGACTATATGGTGTACAGGCTGGATACTTGGGCGGGCAGCTATGCCGGCGAGTTTTTCAAAGGCGCGGCGGCTCCGCTGGACATCTTGACTGTCAGGATCATGCCGGCGCTGATTGTCGTCTTGTGGCTGTTCGGCTTGTTTTGGCTGATTGATGAGGGCTTGACGCATCTGAAGATAAGCCATTCGCGACGGCCGCTTGCGCTGGCGATTGCCGCTTTGGGTGTGGCTGGTGCCATCACCAGCGTGTATGCGTCACAGGTGTTCTACTGGTATACGGTCAGCGTCAAGTACGTCTTGCCACCGGCTCTGCTGACGATTTACCTGGCGCTGACAGTTCGGCTGGCCAAGCGAACTCGACTGCCGGCCTGGGGGATCATGACTGGCGCGGCGTTCTGTTTCATTATGGCCGGCGCTTCCGAGATGTTCACGGTCTTTCAGCTGACCTTTCTATCGTGCTGCCTGCTGGTGAGTTTGGCTTGGCGGTGCCGTGCTTATGCGCGGGTCTTCGGGGCGGGCTGGCTGGCGGCGCTGGTCGGCTTGATGATTCAGTGGAATGCGCCGGGTGTTGCCGTTCGGGCGGCCTGGGTTGAGAAGCGTTATGGTCGGCCAGATCGTTCACTTTTGGATTTGCTTTCTAGGATATTTGAAGAGACATTGAGGGCTGTCGGACATCCGCAAACTTTCGTCGGGCATCCACAAACTTTTGTCGGGTTCGTCCTGCTGCTGGCGGTAGGTTTGCTGGTCGTGCTTTTCGCCTGGCGGCCGCCGAAGACACTGAAAACATTGAAGTCAGTCGAACTTGTCTCATCGGCTTTATCGCTGTGCTTGATATTTCAGCTGCTTTGGCTGCCGCTGCTGTGGAGTCACGTCAGCGATGCGCCGCAGTTTTTGGATCGCTTCAGCCCGCGCTATATGGCCATCATCGGCCTCAACCTGATTTTTATTTTGGGTTTCGCGGTTCTGCTTTGGCGGCGCGGTCACATCAATGCTTATCTGCAAAGGCATGAACGCGGCCTGCGCCTCTTCTGCGATGCGCTGCTGCTGATTTTTGTTTTTCTGTTTGCCTTATCACAGCTGACTAACTATTACCTTTCGGCTAGCTGGCTGTTGATGACGACGCTGATGTTTCTCGGCTTGCTTTGCTGGCAGCTTTCGTCCTTGCTGTCGGATGCCGAGACGCGGAAAATCGGCTGGCTGGCGCTGTGTTCATTGGGCATTGGTTTAGTCGGTATGGTGGCTATTGTTGGCGCGGCGGTGTTTGGACGCGGCTTTGCGATACCGCGGATTCTGGCGCCTGGAGCTTCACTGATAGCGCTTTCGGGTTTAGCGTGGGGTTTCTTTTTGGGCTGTTTGGTCAAAAACCTGCCATCTCAATATAGTCAAGCCTGGATAACGCGGCTCAAGCTGGCCAGCTTGGCGATGGCGCTCATCATCGGTCTGGGCATCGTGCGCGGGCAAGTGACGCTGGCCTCTGATTTTCAACGCCATGCCCAGGAGTGGGACGCGCGTCATCTCGACATCATCGCCCAACGCGCCAGGGGGCAGAAGATCATCAAAGCCGCGCCCTTGAGCTATGATTTGGCGGAATATGCCGGTGTCATAATACTGACAGACCCGAGAGATTACTGCGGCAAAATTTATTATGGCTTCGATTCGATTGTGGCGAAGGACAGTTAAGGTCGGCTGGCTGATGGATGGTATTTGATGCTAAGGGCCTTCAAGCGAAGCGCCATTTTCCGAGCGTTGATGGTCGCGCTGGCTTTGACGCCGGCTGCGCTCTTTGCCTATCTGGGCCAGTTCAGCCGTCCGCTGCCCGATGATCATTGCAACATAGCCGTTGGTCAGGAACGGGGCGCTTGGCAGGGGATGCTCTACTGGCTTCAGCATGAAAGCGGCGCGTACAGCAGTTACTTCCTCAATAGCGCGATGGCGCCGCTGGATACCCTTCTCCCCAGGATAACACCGACGCTGATTATCGTTTTATGGCTGGTCGGGCTATCCTGGCTGATTGATGAGGGGCTTGCCGGCTTGAGGATAAGCCATTCACGGCGGCCCTTGGTTGCCGCGTTGTCTGCTTTGGGCGTCGCCGCGGCCATCAACGGCCTGCATTCGCCGCAGTCGTTTTACTGGTATGCGGCCAGCGTCCGTTACATCCTGCCATCGGCTTTGCTGACGATATACTTGGCGCTGGTGTTTGGGCTGCGAAGACACCGCGCATCATTATGGCGGACTGCCGCCGGCGGACTGCTTTGCTTCATTACAGCCGGCGCGTCCGAGATGTTTATGGTCTTTCAGCTGATCTTTCTCGCGTTGTGCCTGCTGGCGAGCTTGGCTTGGCGGCGCCGTGCTTATGCGCGGATCTTGAGCGTCGGCTGGCTGGCGACGGTGGTCGGCTTGATAATTCAGTGGAATGCGCCGGGTGTTGCCCTGCGGACCGCCGCGACTGAAGCCAGTTTTGGTCGGCCAGAACGTTCACTTTTGGCTTTGCTGTTCAAAACATTCGACGGCGCCCTGGAGGCTGTGGGGGAGCCGAGAATCTTTGCCGGCTTTGTCCTGCTGCTGATGGTAGGTTTGCTGGCCATGCTTTTCACATACCAGCCGCCGAAAACACTGAAAACATCGAAACAGATCAAACTCGTCTCATCGGCCTTATGGCTGTGCCTAGCGCTTCAGTTGCTTTGGATGCCGATACTATGGAGTCACGTCAGCGATACGCCGCAGTTTTTAGGCCGCTTCAGCCCGCGCTATATGATCGTCATCGCCCTCAACCCGGCCTTCATTTCAGGTTTTGCGATTCTGCTTTGGCGGCGTGGACATATCAATGCTTATCTGCAAAGACATGAACGCGGCCCGTATCTCTTCTGCAATGGACTGCTGCTGATTTTCGTTGCCCTGTTTGCCTTATCGCAGCTGGCTAACTATTACCTTTCGGCCAGCTGGCTGTTCCTGACGGCGCTGATGTTTCTCGGCTTGCTTTGCTGGCTGCTGTCATCTTTTCTGCCAGGCGCGGAGACGCGGAAAATCGGCTTGCTGGCGCTGTGTTCACTGGCCATTGGCCTGGCCTGCCTGGCAGCGATTGTTGGCGTGGCGGTGTTTGGACGCGGCTATGCGCCGTCGCGGATTCTGGCGCCCGCCGCCTGTCTGCTGACGTTTTCGGGACTGATATGGGGTTTCTTTTTGGGCTTTTTGGCCAAACACTTGCCATCTCAATATGGCCAAGCCTGGATAACGCGGCTCAAGCTGGCCAGCTTAGCGACAGCGTTCATCATCGGGCTGGGCATCGTATTGGGCCAGGCGGCGCGCGTTCCCGATTTCCAACGTTATGCCCAGGGGTGGGATGAACGGCATCTTGACATCATCGCCCAGCGCGACCGTGGGCAAGCCGTCATTGAAGTCGCGCCTTTGCCCTATTATCTGGCTGATTATGACGATGCGCCGCCGCCAGAGATTCCAAAATCCTGCACCAATCGCTATTATGGCGTGGATGCCATTGTGGTAAGGGATGATTAGCGACGGCTGCTTGCTGTGCTAAACTCGCAATCTGTCATTTTGGCATCAGGAGATGCTGTTGATGTCTTTCAAGCGAAACGTCATCTTCCTGTGGCTGATGATCGCGTTGGCTTTGACGCCGGCCGCGCTTTACGCCTATCTAGGTCAGTTCGTCCGTATGATGGGCGACGACTACTGTCATGCTGCTCTTGGGCGGGAACTGGGCGCTTGGGGCGGCATGCTTGACCGATATAATAACTGGAGCGGCGCGTACAGCAGTTTCTTCTTGGGCAATGCGCTGGCGCCGCTGGATGCCCTCCCTTCCATGATGATGCCGCCGCTGTTGATTGCCTTGTGGCTGTTCGGCTTGTTTTGGCTGATTGATGGGGGATTGACGCATCTGAAAATAAGCCGTTCACGGCGACCGATTGCGCTTGCGATGGCCGCCTTAGCCCTCGCCGCCGCTGTCAATGGCTTCCCGTCGCCGCGTTCGTTTTACCACTATTCGGCCAGCATCCGTTACACCTTACCGCTGGCCCTGCTCACGATATACCTGGTGACGGCGCTTTGGCTGGCCGGTCGCTGGAAGGCCGACCGCTCGTCATACTTGAGCCTCATCGCCGGCGGACTGCTCTGCTTCGTCACGGCCGGCGCTTCCGAGATGTTTATGGTCTTTCAGCTGACCTTTCTCGCGTTGTGCCTGCTGGTGAGCTTGGCTTGGCGGCGCCATGTTTATATGCGTATCTTTGGAGTGGGCTTGCTGGCGACGCTGGCTGGCCTGATGATTCAGTTGAATGCGCCTGGCATTGCCCTTCGAGCGGCCTGGATTGAGGAACACTTTGGCCGGCCGGATCGTTCGCCTTTGGCATGGATGTCCAGAACCTTTGACAAGACCCTGGAAGCCCTCGGCCATCCGCAAATTTTTGTCGGCCTTGTCCTGCTGCTGGGACTTGGCTTGCTGGCCGCGCTTTTCACATACCAGCCGCCGAAGACACGAAAAACATCAAAACCAGTCGAACTTGTCTCGCCGGCTTTATGGCTCGGCTTGATGCTTCAGCTGCTTTGGCTGCCGATATTGTGGAATCACAGCAGTAATATCCCCCAATTTTTGGGTCGCTTCAGCCTGCGTTATATGGTCATCATTGCCCTCAATCTGGCCTTTATTTCGGGTTTTGCGTTTCTGCTCTGGCGGCGCGGGCCTATCAATGCTTATCTGCAAAAGCATGAACACGGCCTGCTCCTCTTCTGCAATGGACTGCTGCTGATTTTCGCGGCTCTGTTTGCGCTAACACAACTGGGCAGCATGTATTACCTGCCGGCCAGCTGGCTGTTTGTGACGGCGCTGATGTTTCTTGGCCTGCTCTGCTGGCAGCTTTCATCCTTGCTGCCGGGCGCGGAGACGCGGAAAATCGGCCGGCTTGCGCTGTGTTTATTGGGCATGGGTTTGACCTGCATGACGGCAGTTGTCGGCGCGGCAGTGTTTGGACGCGGCTACGCGGCAACGCGGATTCTGTCCCCTGGCGCTTCGCTGCTGGCGTTTTCGGGTTTGATTTGGGGTTTCTTCTTGGGCTGTTTGGCCAAACACTTGCCATCTCAATATGGTCAAGCCTGGATAACACGGCTCAAGCTGGCCAGCTTGGCCCTTGTACTCATTATCGGACTGGGCATCGTGCGCGGGCAGATAACGCTGGCGCCTGATTTTCAGCGTTATGCCCAGGAATGGCATCAAAGGCATCTCGATATCATCGCCCAGCGCGACCGCGGACAATCGATCATCGAAACCGCGCTCTTGAGCTATAATATGACCGATTATACTAAGGTCGATACCCTGTCGGCAGACTGGGTAAATGAATGCGCTAGCCGTTATTATGGCGTCGATGCGATTGCTGTAACGGATTCTTAGGCTCTTATGATGAGAATGCTGTCGAATAACCTGGCCGACCGCTTGACAGCCGGCTATTACCGCGCCGTCCACAGCTGGCTGCTGCCGCTGCTCATTGTCTTTGCCGTCTTTGCCTGCGCCGTTTCGTTGCTTGATGATTTTCCAATACAAGCCGATGGCCTGCTTTCGATTCATACCGTCGGCTATGATGACGAAATCCCCAACATCCCGGACACCATTGACCGCCTCGTCAGCAAAAGCCAGCAGCATGTTCCTGGCTATTTTTTGACGCTTTTCGCCTGGGCTAAGGCTGTCGGCTGGTCACCGCTGGCTTTGCGGCTCCTGACGGTGTTCTTTGGCATCCTTAGCCTGGCGCTGATCTATCGGCTGGGGCGCGGCTGCATCTCGAAAGAGGCTGGCCTCTTCTTGCTGGTCATGCTGGCCTCGCTGACTTTTTACAATATCTGGTATCTGCCCATCCGCATGTACACCATGTTTGTCGCCGCCGAACTGCTGCTGCTTTGGGTCTACTTTCACACGCTCCAGCGCCCGCAAGTTC
This sequence comes from Phototrophicaceae bacterium, assembly GCA_965243795.1. Classification (GTDB taxonomy): domain Bacteria; phylum Chloroflexota; class Anaerolineae; order Aggregatilineales; family Phototrophicaceae; genus UBA6055. The sequence goes on from OZ251576.1 coordinate 1,205,458, forward strand.
GCCGTCGAGATTATGTCTGGCTGTTTTTGGCTTGCCTGGTGTTTATCAACGCCCACACCTTCAGCCTGACGGTCTTTGTCGGACTGGGCTTGTATCATCTGCTGTTCGCGCCAAAAACGCGCCGCTGGTATGGCATGACGGCCGCCGCGCTGCTGGCCGTGCTTATCCTCCTGCCCTGGTTCGTCATCCTGTTTCAAGGCGCCGAATACTATGCCAGCAATCCCGACCGAACCTACCGCGCCCTGAATCCAATCGAGATGACAATTAATATCGTCAGTCTAGGAACGAACGCCAACCTGCTGTTCGCCGCGCTGCTCCTGCTTTCGATCAAGCCAGCGTTGGACAAAGACCGACTCGCCATCGCCTTTTGGGTGATTTTCATCGTCGCCACCGCCCTTTACGCGCTCGTCAATTTAGTCGTGCAAGTGGCTGACCCCACGCGGTTTCGATATTTCGTCAGCCTGTTCCCCCTGATGATTCTGCTGATGGTCAAAGGATTGGAGCAGTTGAAAAAGTGGAAGTTCCTTACTGTGGGCATTTTGCTGTTCTGGATCGCCAGCGGCCTGCTGTATCATCGGCGGGTGGGGCCTGATTTTTATGTGCGGTCTTATGACACCATCCCGATTCACCTCATCGAGCGTCACTTGAGCGACGAGTTCCGGCCAGGCGATTTGGTGACTGGCTGGACGGATGGCCTGGATTTCAGCTTTCGCTCCGATTACTATGGCAGTATTGTCGATTTCTATTTTGAAGAGCATGATGACGTATCCGTTGCTGTTCCGAATGTCTATCAACTGAAAGACCTGGCCGATGATGAAATCGCGGCGCTGATTTTGGACAGCATTGATGACCGCGCGCGCGTGTGGCTGACCTATGAGCTCGACAAAACCGGCCGCTATGATCCCCTGTATCGTTCGGTGCTGTACGCGCATTATCAACGCTGCCGCTTCGACGAGACACTGCCAAACGTAGTCATTGAACTGTATCAAAAAGACTGCGGCTGATTGGCAGAAACATAAGAAATTTGTTTATTTTTTGGCAAACTCCGCCTATCTTTGCTAAATCTATTGACGTCAAGAATGATTTATGCTAAATTGCGCTTGGCAAATTTAGCGCTCGGCGCTTGTGAGTGCTAAAAACGCGCCAGATGCGATTAACTGTATTTGTAGTTCGAAAGGGTATAAGGACAATGACTGTGAACATTCGCCCGCTTGGTGACCGTGTATTGGTCGAACCTGTAGAATCCGAAGAGACCTTCGCTGGCGGCGCTTTTGTACTGCCAGAGACCGCGAAGGAAAAGCCCCAGCAGGGCGTGATCCGCGCGGCCGGCCCTGGCAAGTATGATGAAGAGGGGGAAAAGCGCATCCCGATGGATGTTAAGGAAGGCGACCGCGTCCTCTTCGCCAAATACGCCGGCACCGAAGTCAAACTTGATGGCATCAAAATGCTCATCATGAAAGAATCCGACATCCTCGGCATCGTCGAGGCCTAATCTGCCGACTAGCGCTTTCGTTTCCCATTCGCTCAACACAAACACTAATTGGAGGAATCCATGGCAAAGCAACTCATATTCAAGGAAGATGCCCGCCGCAAGCTGCAAACTGGCGTTGACAAGGTTGCCAATGCGGTCAGCACCACGCTTGGCCCCAAGGGCCGCAATGTCGCGCTGGACAAGAAATTCGGCGCGCCGACCGTGACCCATGACGGCGTCACCGTCGCCAAAGAGATCGAGCTTGAAGACCCCTACGAAAACATGGGCGCCCAGCTGCTCAAGGAAGCCGCCACCAAAACCAACGACATCGCTGGCGATGGCACGACGACCGCCACCGTACTGGCGCAGGCCATCGTGAACGAAGGGCTGAAGAATGTCGCCGCCGGCGCCAATCCCATGCTTCTCAAGCGCGGCATCATCCACGCGGCTGACGTCGTCGCCCGCAACATCCTCGACCAGTCAACCCCCATCGAAACCAGAGAAGAGATCGCCAACGTCGCCAGTGTTTCGGCGCAGGACAGCGAAATCGGCGATCTAATTGCCGAGGTGATGGACAAGGTTGGCAAGGACGGCGTGGTGACCGTCGAAGAAAGCCGCGGCTTGGAATTTGAAACGGAATATGTCGAAGGCATGCAGTTCGACCGCGGTTACATCAGTCCCTACTTCGTCACCAACAGCGAAAGCATGGAAGCCGACATCGAAGAACCCTACATCCTCATCCACGACAAAAAGGTCAGCGCCGCCCAGGACATTATTCCGATTCTGGAGAAGCTGCATCAGATTGGCAAGCGCGAACTGGTCATCATTGCCGAAGATGTTGACGGCGAGGCTTTGGCGACGATGGTTGTCAACAAGCTGCGCGGCGCTATCAATGTGCTGGCCGTCAAGGCGCCGGGCTTTGGCGACCGCCGCAAGGCCATGCTGCGCGACATCGCTGTCTTGACCGGCGGCACAGTCATCAGTGAAGAAACCGGGCGCAAGCTCGACAGCGTTGCCATTCAGGATTTGGGGCGGGCCGCCAAGGTCGTCAGCACCAAAGACGACACCGTGGTTGTCGACGGCGCCGGTGAACAGAGCGCTATCACTGGCCGCATTGAGGAAATTCGCCGCGAAATCGACAGCAGCACCAGCGATTATGACCGCGAAAAATTGCAGGAGCGTCTGGCGAAACTTAGCGGCGGCGTCGCTGTGATTCGCGTCGGCGCGGCCACCGAAACCGAACTGAAAGAGAAGAAGCACCGCGTCGAAGATGCCCTTAGCGCCACTCGGGCGGCAGTTGAGGAAGGCATCGTGCCGGGCGGCGGCGTCGCCCTGATCAATGCCGTCGACTCACTCGACGGGGTCAGCTTGGACGTGAGCGATGAGAACACTGGCGTTACGATTATGCGCCGCGCTCTGGAGATGCCGATGCGTAAAATCGCCGCCAACGCTGGCGAAGATGGCGCGGTCATTATCCAAAATGTACGCCGCGCGCAGTCCGATGGCGCTAACCATCGCATTGGTTTCAATGTGATGACTGGCGAATATGGCGACATGATTGAAGCCGGCATCCCCGATCCGGCTAAAGTCACCCGCGGCGCCATCGAAAACTCGGCTTCGATTGCGGCCATGATCCTGACGACCGAAGCCCTCATCACCGATGTTCCCGAAGAAACCCCGCCGCCGATGCCCGGTGGTGGCGGTATGGACGGCATGGGTGGCATGGGCGGCATGATGTAAGTCGGCTTTTGCCAAGCCATTCAAACGCAACTTTGCAAGGGGGCTGTCAGCAGGCAGTCCTCTTTTGATTTCTGATTGTACGGCGGTGTTGAGTGATTTTATCGAATAGTGAACATGTGGGTTTGTGATAGCAGCTGTTCGGGGATATGCCACCATATCTGCCAACTCATAGATGGACGCAAAGAGAATCTAACTCCATATCTATTTGTCTGCTCCAAAGCGGTTCCTTTTTCGTCCCAGTCGTCACTGTTTATTCCACGAATATAAGCTCTGTTCACATAAATTAACTGATAAATATGTTCCCTGCCCATATCACCATCGATTTTCTTATAAGGAATGGATAGGATTTCTGACTGAATGCTATTCAGGTATTTGGTAATTCCATTAAGATCGCCCTTAAACCTGCCTAGGCGATAGCCCGACAATACGAGATTGCCGCCTTGCATTTTTCCGGATTTAATCTGCAAAAAGTATCTCTTTCCTTCAGCGACAGCCTCAATGTCTGCCTTATCATCATGCCCTCCCTCGCGCCAAAAAGCCTGGTGCTGTGCATCAGAATCTGATTGAATAGCCTTGAATATCAATTCTTCCAATTCCCATCCTTGACAGCGCCCGCCTGAAAACAACTCGTGATATCGCTCAAGGCTTTTACGCAAATGCTGCTGCATTCTTGGGGTCAAGCGATACATATCTACTCCGTATATGCCAGCCATTTATTGGCAAAATCCACAAAATCCGGGTTGAGCTCGATACCCAGATAACTTACTCCCAATGCTTTCGCAGCGACGCACTCCGACCCAGAACCCGCAAATGGAATCAGAACACTGCCATTGCTGCCATTTATCCGCGATTTTATCAAACGTCTGGTCAATTCCATCGGCTTTTGCGTCGGGTGCTTGAGTATATCGTGCGTTCGATGTTCGGACAGAAACTTGGGCGGATAGATCTGTCCATCGCAAGTTTTGCAGAGAAACCAGCGTTCGGATCGCCCGGCGCCGCCGGCCAGCGCGGGTATCTTGATAACATCTCGGGGCAATGCGCCCTTTTCGTGGGCATTGTACACAGTCTCTTTGCCCGATGATCCGAAACGGGACGGCGTATTCTTCCGTTTCTTGCCGGCGCACTTCAAATAATGGTCGGTATAGGGTTCTCTAATTTGGTCGACTTCCAAGCTGACGCGGGAGACACCGTCCTTCCAAAGGCATAATATCGTTTCATGCGACCTCTGCCAGAACTTCAATGAGGGGACGGTCTTGTTTGTATAATGCCAGACAAGCCATCTTTGCTGTTCAATCGGGAATTGGACGGATATTCTGGCGACAATCTCTGGAAATCCATACAAATACAGCAATCCGTTATCTTTCAGCAGTTCAAGGCAATCCGTCAGCCAGTTCTTTGCCCAACGAACATAGTCATCAATAGGCATTTCTGAACTGTTATTGCCAAAGTCCTTGCCGATATTGTAGGGCGGGTCAGCGATAATGACATCATAAGATTCGCCTGCATAGATAAGTTCGGGCAAGACTTGCAAAGCATCGCCGAGGATAACGCGATTTTTGCTGTCATCCGCCGCCACCATCCAAAGACTGCGCTGCCTGACTGTCATGGCCGCTTCTCCATAAGATACCCAACTTATCTTAATACATCTGCGCTGTCGTTCCAAGTTTGTTAAGAGGAATATACAAAAAGCCATCTCCATAAATGAAAGAAGATGGCTTCTGATTGTGTTTTTAATGACGAGGATATCAATTAGACCCGCGCTTCCAGTTCATCGGCGACTTCGTCGTCTTCGACGCTGCTCATAGCGAGTTGATCCTGTTCATCGACGTCAACGCGGACGACGCTCGCCAATCCAAAATCACCGGAGAGGATGCCGTCTGAAAGGCGATCTTCCACTTCGTTTTGAATCAGACGGCGCAGGGGACGCGCTCCAAATTCAGGGTTGTAGCCGTTTTCCGCCAGCCATTCAATGGCGGCTCCGCTGGCTTCAAGCGTTATGGCATGTTCCAGCAGACGCTCGCGCACTTTGTTCAGTTCCAGTTCAACAATTTGCTTGATTTCACTGCGGGTGAGCGAACGGAAGATGATGGTCGCGTCAACGCGGTTCAAAAATTCGGGACGAAAGATGCGCTGAAGCTGGTCTTTGACATTTTTGCTCATGTCCTGATAGGTTTCTTCATCAAGCTTGTCATGCTCAAGCGGTATATGAAAACCCAGTCCCGAATTCGGCCTAATCATCTCGGCGCCGACATTGCTGGTCATCACAATCATCGCATTGCGGAAATCGACCCGCCGCCCGCGCGCATCGGTCAAAGTGCCTTCTTCCATCACCTGAAGCAGTATATTGAAGGCTTCAGGATGTGCCTTTTCGACCTCATCAAAGACGATGATGCTGTAAGGCCGGCGGCGCACAGCTTCGGTCAGCTGGCCGGCATCTTCATAGCCGACATACCCTGGCGGCGCTCCCACCAAACGCGCTACCGAATGCCGTTCCATAAATTCGCTCATATCCAGCTGGATCAGAGCCTCTTCGCTGCCAAACAAAAATTCAGCCAGCGCCTTGGTCAGTTCTGTCTTGCCGACGCCGGTCGGCCCGAGGAACATGAATGAGCCAATCGGCCGGCGCGGATCTTTGAGGCCAGCGCGGGCGCGGCGCACGGCCTTGCTGATCGAGACAATCGCGTCATGCTGGCCGACAATGCGCTTGTGCAGCTTCTCTTCCATTTCCAGTAGCCGTTCGCTCTCTTCGTTGGCGATGCGGGTGACTGGAATGCCCGTCCACATCGCCGCCACTTCGGAGATGTCGTCGCCCACCAGGCGGGGCTGGCCGGTCTCCTCGTTCCAGTTGATGCGAATATCGGTCAGCGTGGCATCCAGCGATTCTCGCCGCTGCTGGAGCGTCTCGATTTCGTCGGTCTCGCCGGCGACCTGCGCCAGTTCAATCTCATCGCGCAAAACTTCAAGCTCGTCCAGCACACGGCGCACTGTCGCCGCTTCGGGACTCTTGTACATTCGCAGACGGGCCGCCGCTTCGTCAATCAGGTCGATGGCTTTGTCCGGCAAAAAGCGGTCGGGAATATAGCGGGCCGACAGATTGGCCGCCGTCTCAATGGCGTCGTCGGTGATTTCAACATTATGATGGTCTTGATAGGGGAACTTGATGCCTTGCAGGATTTCGATGGTCTCTTCAATGGTAGGCTCATCGACTTGGATCTGCTGAAAACGCCGTTCCAGCGCCGCATCGCTTTCGACATGTTTGCGATATTCATCCAGAGTAGTCGCGCCGATACATTGCAGTTCACCCCGCGCCAAGGCCGGCTTGAGGATATTGGCGGCATCCACGCTGCTGCCAGCCGAGCCAGCGCCGACCAGCATGTGTACTTCGTCGATAAACAAAATCGTATCGGAAACCTTGAGTTCGTCGATGACTCGCTTGAGACGCTCCTCAAACTGGCCGCGGTACATCGTGCCAGCGACCAGCGAACCGACATCCAGCTGCAAGACTCGCTTGTTGAGCAGGGGCTTGGGGGTATTGCCCTCGACGATGCGCTGCGCCAGCCCTTCGACGATGGCGGTTTTGCCGACGCCTGGCTCACCGATGAGCGCTGGATTGTTTTTGCGGCGGCGGCTAAGCACCTGAATCACCCGTTCGATCTCCATCTCGCGCCCAACCACTGGATCCAGCTTGCCCTCCTGCGCCATAGTCGTTAGGTCAGTCGCCAGCTGATCGACTAGAGGCGTGCCGTCTTTGCGCGAAGTTCTGCCGTGCATGCGGTCTTGCGTTCGCTGTGTCGACTGCACTGGACTTTCCTGCAAGACTTTGCGGGTTTGACGGCGCACTTCGTCGGGACTGACTCCCAAACGGCGCAGCACATCCAGCGCGATGCCTTCCTGCTGGCGCACCAGGCCCAACAGCAGATGCTCGGTGCCGATGTAATGATGACCCATGCGGCGGGCCTCATCAACGGCCAATTCCAGCACTTTCTTGGTGCCAGGCGACAAATCAAGCTGGGAATGGCTTTTTCGGCTTTCCGAAGCTGACAGACGGTTCACCGATTCTTCTACGCGGCGCAAGTCCAGCCCCAAATCGCGAAGCACACGGCCAGCGACGCCGCCTTCCTCGCGCATCAAGCCAAGCAGCAGATGTTCAGTGCGAATTTGATGATGCTGCAAGCGCTCGGCCTCTTCCTGCGCCAGGCTCAATACACGCCGCGCCCGCTGGGTAAATCGTTCCATTTTGTTTGGCATGGCCTCTGCCTCCAAATCAGCAGCCCAAAGGGACATTTCCGAAATTCATCATAAAAACCATTATACCAGCAGTTCGCCAGTCTGCCCTGTGGCAGTATCAGCGCTTTGTTAGAAAACCACTTGGCGGCGGCTGCCTGGCGCTCCCTATCTGTATGCTAATCGAGACGCAGAAAATAATCAACTCGCAACCGCCATCGAAAAACAAAAGAGACACCCGCGCCGGTGTCCCTTATAACTGCTGTCATCTGTGGCTAATCCTGCTTCGGCAGTTTGTCCTCGGTTTCAGAGGCTTGGCCAGCCGGCTCCTGTGGCAGCAGCGCCGATTCCTGGATCGCCATTTCCCAGTCCAAATCAAGATATTCCGTCGATTTGACCGATTTCAGACTCAAGCCGAGCCGCCGTTCCTTGATATCGATTTTGACGATACGCAAGTCCAATTCATCGCCGCGTTTGACCACCTCGCGCGGGTGACTGACCCGTTCGCTGGCCAGTTCGGAGATATGGATGAGACCTTCGACGTCTTGATGGTCGATCAGGCGGGCAAAAGCGCCAAACTTGGTCAGCTTGGTCACGCGGCCGCGCACCAATTGGCCGCGGCGCATGGACGTGGCGATTTCGTCCCAAGGATCGCGCAGGATGCGGCGTCGACTTAGGCCAATCCGCCTGGCCTCTGGGTTGATGCTGATGACTTCGACTTCAACTTGATCGCCCACCGCGACTGCCTGACGCGGATGAGTGATATGTCCCCAGGCCAATTCGGTCAGATGCACCAGGCCCTCGGCGCCGCCGATATCGACAAAAACGCCAAAGTTCTCCAGGCTGACCACCCGGCCAGTGCGGATTTCGCCCAGCGTCAGTTCTTCGATCAATGCCTCTTTGCGCCGCCGACGGACTTCGCGCATGGCCACCCGTTCGGACAAAATCAGGCGGTTGCGGCTGCGGTCAACTTCCATCACCTTGACGCCAATCGGCTGATTGATCATCGGACTGTAGCGCTCTTCGGGCGTCTCGCCGGTCATGCCCTGCACCCGTTCGTCGGCCAGCTGACTTTGGGGGACGAAGCCGCGCAGACGACCAAAGCGCACAATCAGACCGCCTTTGTTGTAGCCGCCAATCAAAGCGTCATAGAGGCTTTTGGATTTGGCGAATTCTTCGGCCTTGCGCCAGTCAAGCTCTTCCAGAGCGTGGTTAATCGATAGGACAATTTCGCCGCGGTGATTGCGCGGATTGACCACATACACATCAACCTCGGCGCCGGGCATCAGTGATTCGAGCATCTTGCGCGTCATCAATTCCAACTCGCGCCCTGGCACGATGCCCTCATCACCATCGCCCAGGTCAACATAGACGGCCGTTGGCATCGTCCGGGAAATCACGCCATGATAGATTCGGCTGCGTTTGTACTTGGGCTTTTCTTTCTTGCTGTCCTGGCGTTTGTCGACTGCAGCCGCGCCGCCGTCACTGGCCTCTGCGGATGCCGACTCTGGCTCATCAGGGGCGGCCGTATCATCAGCTGTCTCTTCGACTGCGCCTGTTTCCGCCACAGTTTCTTCCGCCGCGGCTTCGGTCGATTCGGCGGCCGTCTCTTGGACTGCCGCGGGTTCTTCTGCCGCTGTTTCAGTCGACTCTGCTATCGAGTCTGATTCGGGTTCGTCAAGGGCTGGCTCGGCGGCCGCGGGTTCTTCTTCTGCTGTTTCAATCAATTCGGCGGCGTCAGCCGATTCCGCACTCGACAATTCGGCAGACGAAGCATCTTCAAGCCGCTCTTCGTTCTTGCCTGGTTCTTCTGCGCTCATACCTGTATCCGTTTCCCACTCACACTACAGTTTATCATTATAACGATAGTATGCCTGTCGTCAAAGGACAAATTGACAATTTGCAGAGATTGGATGTCCGCTAATCATAACGCTCAATGTCTTCCGACTGATCCCTGGAAGACCTCTGATAATCGTCGTTTTCGGCCGACGGCGAATTATAGTCGCCATCCTCATAGATGTCATCGTAATAAGCCTCAAGGTCGGCATGGAAATGATTGGGCGCTTCCGCGAAATTGCTTTGCTGGTCGACGTATCCGGTGAATTGCAGTTCGCCTTGCTGTTCATCGATGACAATCAGGTCACCGGCGCTGAAATCACCCTTGAGCAGCTGCGCGCTTAACGGATTTTCAATGTGGCGCTGAATGGCGCGGCGCAAAGGTCGGGCGCCATACTGCGGATCATAGCCCTTTTTCGCCAGCCAGTGCCGCGCCGGCTCGGTGAGATGAATCGCCAGGCCCGATTCGTTCATGCGCTCGGCCAAACTGCGTATCTGCAAATCGACCATCTGCTCCACGGCCTGCAGGGTCAGCGGCTCGAAGATGATGATTTCGTCGATGCGGTTCAGAAATTCGGGGCGGAAGGTATCGCGCATGGCCTTTTCGATTTGCTGATGGTCGGCGACGGCTTCGTCGTCATCTCGAATAAAGCCCAAGGCGCCGCCCTTTTTGGCAAATTCCGTGCCGAGATTGCTGGTCATAATTAGCGCCGTGCTGCGGAAATCGACGACATGTCCTTGGCCATCGGTCATGCGCCCATCTTCCAAAACTTGCAGCAAAGCGCTCCAAACATCGGGATGCGCCTTTTCGATCTCGTCAAAGAGGATGACGCGGTAGGGCCGGCGGCGGATGGCTTCGGTCAGTTGGCCGCCCGCTTCATAGCCGATATATCCAGGCGGCGCGCCAAACAGACGGCTGACGGTGTGCTTTTCGCGGTATTCGCTCATGTCCACGCGCACCAAAGCATCCTCGTCGTCAAACATGAATTCGGCCAGCGCTTTGGCCAATTCCGTCTTGCCGACGCCGCTGGAGCCGAGAAAGATGAACGATCCAATCGGCCGCTTGGGGTCTTTGAGGCCGCTGCGCGCGCGGCGGATAGCATCCGAAAGCGCCGCGACCGCTTTGTCCTGCCCAATCACGCGCTCGCCGATGCCCTCTTCCATCCGCAGCAGCTTGTCCGCTTCCGTCTCCAGCATACTCTGCACGGGGATGCCCGTCCACTGCTCGACAATCTGGGCGATGTCGTCGTCGGTCACCAGTTCGTCGAGCGTGTTTTCCTGCCGCCAGAGACGCCGCTCCTGCTCAAATTCGGACTCCAGCTGAATGCGCTGCATCTTGCAGTCGGCGGCGCGTTCATAATCGCGCGAAAGGCCGGCGGCCTGCTCTTCCATTGTCAGCTGGTCAATGGTCTCGCGCATGGCTTTCAGACGCGGCGGCATCGAAAACAGAGCCACCCGCAGCTTGGCGGCGGCCTCATCCAGCAAGTCGATAGCCTTGTCGGGCAGCTTGCGCTCGCTTAGATAACGCGCCGAAAGACGGGCGGCGGCCTCAATCGCATCGTCAGCGATAGTTACACTGTGATGAGCCTCGTAGCGGTCTCGGATGCCGTACAGCATCTCAATGGTGTCCTCGACGGTCGGCTCCTCGACAAAAATCGGAGCAAAACGCCGATCCAGGGCGCTGTCCTTTTCGATATGCTGCCGATATTCGTCCATCGTTGTTGCGCCCACCGCTTGCAGTTCGCCGCGCGCCAGCGCTGGTTTCATCATATTGCCGGCATCCAACGCGCCAGAAGCGGCCCCAGCGCCCACAACCTGATGAAGCTCATCGATAAACAGGATAATCTCGCCGTCGGAACGCTGAATTTCGTCAATCGTGGCTTTTAGCCGCTCTTCAAACTCACCGCGGAAGCGACTGCCGGCCAGCATCCCGCTCAAATCGAGGCTAAGGACGCGCTTGCCCAGCAGCAGGTCAGGCACATCGGCGCCGGCGATTTTTTGTGCCAGGCCTTCGACAATGGCCGTTTTGCCGACCCCTGCTTCGCCGATAAGCACAGGGTTATTTTTGGTGCGGCGGCTCAAAACCTGGATGACGCGCAAAATTTCGCTGTCGCGCCCAATGACAGGGTCGAGTTTGCCTTCGTTCGCCATGCGTGTCAGGTCGCGGCTGTATTTTTCTAGGGTGCGGTAACGGCTTTCTGCCTGCGGGTCGGTAACGCGCTGGCCGCCGCGAATATCTTTGACGGCATCGGCAATGTGGCTGCGGGTGATGCCATAATCGGCCATCATCTTGGAAACGGCGGTGTTGCGCTCGGTCAGCAGCGCCAGGAAGATATGCTCGGTGCTGATATACTCATCGCGCAGGCGGTTGGCTTCTTCATTGGCGCGGTCAATGATGCTCTTGAGGCGCGGGGTGATGAAGACCTGATTGGCGCCTTGGCCATAAATGGTCGCTGTGCGCGGACTTTGCCGCAGGATGTCATCCACCCGCGAACGCAGCGCCCGCGCATCCACCGACAGACGCTCCAGCATTTGCGGGACGACGCCATCGGTCTGCTCCAGCAGCGCCAGCAGAATATGTTCAGTATCGACTTGCGTATGGCCATAACGCTGTAGGATCTCGTAGGCGCGGGCGGCGGCATCCTGGGCGCGTTCGGTGAATCGGTCAAATCTTAGCATGGGTCTTTCCTTGAACTTCAGAGCGCATTCGTCTCATTGTACCTTGATTGCGGCCGGTTTTTATAGGCTGTCCTTTCACAGCGATTAAGGATAAGGGCGCGGCGTCAAAATGGCGTTAGCGCTGATTGATTCAGATTCTTGCTGGTGAATAGCCGATGCAAATCACAATAGCTGATGTAATGTCTTGAAGCTGCGCGCTGGTGAGGTTTCCGCGCCGCCTCATAAAACGTTCTGTAGCAACGGACTTTAACTGGAATGCGTCCGCGAACGAATCGCGAGACAGTCCATTGCCCTTGTTTGCTGGAACTTCGACCATCCAGAAAAACCGTTCAAATTCTTTGCGACCAGTTGTAAATGGCACTACCATTCGCAAAGCCAAACGCCCCGCATTTTCGACGTTTATGACGACCGCCGGCCGTCTTTTCTGGATCTCTTGCCCTCTTGCAGGATCAAATTCAATATCCCAGATCTCGCCTCGTTTGGGATTGATGGATGCCATCTAAAATTCTTCCTCTCCATAGGCCTCGAATATCTCGAACTCTTCATCGGCCGCCAAGGCAAATGCGCGATCCATTACCGCGTTCCGCTGATCTTCGGACATCTTCAGCAAATCCCGCACTGTCAAATGTTCAGATTTTGTCTCGTCGACAGCATTGTCAAAGCATTCCACGCCTACCCGCGTTATGCGGTCAGGACTCATCAAGCCCTCGGCGACGGCGTGTTGCGCCATCTGCCGCAGTCGCAGCGGCTCTTCATCGCCAAGATATTCGACTGGTTCTTTTTTGCGCCATCCCCGCGCCGACAGGGTTTTGCAAAGTTTTGCATAATAGCATTCGCTGATGATGTTGAGGTCTTTGGCGCGGCGGATCCAGGCGCTCATGCTCAAACCGTATTTTCGCTTGAGTATCTTCAATTCGCCCCAATCCAGTCGATGCCGCTTCTGACCTAGCTCATGGCAAGCGTGTTCGGCCGGCGCCAGCAAAGCCGCCGCAAAGCGATGCGCCAGTTTTTCCGCTTCTTTGTTGGAAACGGCGTGGGTATCCATCACCAGATGACCAAGCTCATGCGCCAGGTTGAATCGCACGCGGTCAGCGCTTCGGCTGGTGTTGATGACGATCACCGCATGCCCGCCGCACCAGCCCGAAAGACCGTCAAATCTGCCGCGCTTGTCAGCCCAGCTAATGACGACCACGCCGCGGTCTTCAGCCATTTGAACGAGATTGTCCAGCGGCCGATTTCCCACATCCCATTGTTCGCGAAGCTGCCCGGCGGCCGCTTCTGCCTCGTCAGCCGCGCCGACCGCGACAAATGGCAAAGCGCATTCCAGCTTGGGATAGAGCAAACTCTTCAATTCAATTTGCAGTTCGGCAATGTCCCGCGCATAAGCCTTGACCGCTTTTTGTTCTCTCTGCGGCAGCTGACTGTGGCGGCGGAAAGCCTGCCATTTAATCGTCTTGGCGGGCCGGTGGGTGAAGTAGGCGCTGCGGACATCCAGTATCGCGCTGGCGAGCAGCAAAAACCGCGCCGGCGGCATACTCTTGCCATTCTCATACTTTGAAATCGCCGCTTTGGTGACGCGGTATCCCCGCTCTTTCAGTCGGTCGGCAAGCTGCTGCTGTGTCAATCCGGCCAACAGACGAGCCTGTTTGACTCTGACGCCAATCATCGCTGTCCTCCCTCTCTGTTTGTTGATAAGTTTAACATATCTCGCTAAAAAATCAACGATGAGAAATGACATTCAGCTTTGCAGAAGACCGCTGTAGACACCCTCCAACTGCTTGGCGATAGTATCCCAAGTGTACTTTTGGGCAATCAGCTGCCGGGCGGCTTTTCCCATCCGCGTCCGCCGGTCGCTGTCCACAAGCAAGAGACGGAGCTTGACAGCGAACGCGTCGGCCGCGGCCATGGCCACATAACCGGCGCCGACCGTTTCGACCTCGTTCATATTGCATCCCGGCGACAAAATAACCGGCATCCCGGCCGCCATGGCCTCAAGCGCCGCTATCGACAGACCTTCGCCAACCGCCGGCAAGGCAAATACATCACCCGCCGCCAAAGCCCGCCGCCGCTCCTCGCCGCTCAAATACCCGGCGATAACAATCCGCTCATCGCCCGCCGCCAAGGCCTGTATCGTCTTCAACATGCCCTCATCGGGCCCGACAATAAGCAGGCGCGAATCTTCAACATTGGCCTGCTGAAAGGCTTGTATCAGCGCATCCAATCCCTTGCGCCGTTGCAAACGCCCCATGAACAGGACAGTTGGCATTTCCCCCAGGCCATAGCGGCGGCGGAAGTCAGCATCATCCGGCAGATCGGCAAAATGGCGCAGGTGAATGCCGTTGGGAATGACGCTGAATGTCGGCATCTGCGACTGTCCCAGCGTTTGCCAGAGCTTTTTCGCATCATCGAGTTCGGTTTCGGTCAAGGCGTTCACATGGTCGACCCGCCGCGCCACCCGCCCACTGAACAGCCGATCCCAGCCAGCTTTGAGGCGACCGCGCCCAACGCCGAGCGCAAGCGTGCCGTGCGGCGAAAGGACAATCGGCTTGTTGAGGGTCTGCGCTATGGGGGTTGCCAGCAGATTCTCGGCGGTGCGGAACTCGTGGACATGCAGCAGATCGACGTTTGGCAAAATCGACGCCGCGGTTTTTTTCAGGCCGCGCGGCGTGGACAGGTTCAGTCGACCGCGCAGCCAGGGCGCCGCATTCGGCCGCCGTAAAACCCGCACGCCGTCTATCCATTCGTCGGCCGCGCCGCCATATCGCCTTTTTTGATCCAGGGCATCCGTGGTCAGCACGGTTGCCTGATGGCCGTGTTCGACCAGCGCGCCGGCCAGGCCCTCAACCGCCCGCGCCACGCCGCCAAAGGCATAGGCCGGCCGATAGTAAGGGCTTAGGTGCAGGATGTGCATCGGCTTTCACCCATTCCATTCAACATCGCGCTTCCACCAGCGCAACGCGACCGCGCCGCCCGGCATAAGGGAAGCGAACCGATAGAGCCAGTCCCAGTCACTTTCGCTAAGCGCCCGCCCATAGATGACAGCGCCGATATAAACGCCCAGCCCCAGCGTCAGCGCCAATATGAAATTCAAGCCGCGCAAAGTCAGCATGACCAGGGCCGCCAGCGCGGCCATCACCAGCAAACGGCGGATGCTGACGGCGATCTTGCGCCATTCCCAGCCAACCGCGCGGAAGTTCCAAATCATCAGGCCCAGCACCAGCGCCTCGGCCATGATAGAAGCAATCGCCGCGCCGCGCGGATCCCTCCAGCCTGTCAGCAAAACCGCGTTCAGCGCGATATTGATCAGCAGGCCGACCGCCCGAAACAGCAGCAGCCGCCGCTGTCGATTTTGAATCAGCATCCCCTTGCTGAAGACGTTGCCAATCATCGTCAGCATGGTGTGCCAGACAAGCAGACGCAAAATCCCGGCGGTTGGCGCAAAATCAAGTCCAAAGGGGATGATGATGTCGTCAGCGAAAATACTGATGACCAACGCCAGCGGCAGCGAGATGATGATCATGTACAGCGACAGTTTTTCAATCATGCGGCCAAATAGGGGATTCTCGCCCGATTCATAATAGCGCGAAAGCACCGGATAGACGGCCACCAGTACCGTCGTGCTGAATAGCTCGATGATGCCGAAATGGATGACAAAGGCGACCGTCAGATAGCCAGTGCCTCGTTCGCCAAGGATGCCGGTGGTCATGAGCTTGTCGGTGTGCTGATAGACCTGCGAAAGAAAGGCCGCCAAAGCCAGCGGCGCGCTGTTGACCATTAGCGGCCATCCGATACTGCGGTCAAAGGGAAAATGCGGACGCAGGCCCTCCCGCCAGTTGAGCCAGACCAAGGCCATTGAACGCCCCAGCCCAGTCACAATCGCCGCGCCATAAACCCCCAGCAGCCCCCAGCCCAAAGAGACCGCCCAGGCAGCCAGAGCGATGCGGAGGATGATATGCGCCACTTCGACCAGGGAGGTCTTCTGCATGGCTTCGCGGGCCAGCAAGAGGTCGTGGCCCATGTTGCCGAACAGATCGATGAACAGGTTAATCCCCGCCAGCGCGGCAAAAACGCGCACCGTCTCGCTGTAGCCGACGGCAAAGCCATTCATGCCAACATAGGCCAGCAGCGCCAAAATCGTCTGCCAGACCATCATCGCTGACCAGTATTTGCCGGCCTGGCCTGGCGCGCGGGCGACGTCCCGAATGACGATCATGCCCATGCCAAAACTGGAGATGGATGCCGCCGCCGCCATCAGCCCGCCGACGGTGCCATAGACGCCATAATCAAAATCGCCCAGCCATGGCGCCAAAATCAGCTGCCAGATGAAAAGCAGTCCCTTGCTGACCAGACTGGCGAGGATTAAGACGCTCACATTGCGGGCGGCCCGTCTGGCATCACTGTCAGAAAGCCTTGCGGGTTTGGTCATGGCGGCGGCGGTTTAGGGAACGGTAGCCAAAATGTAGCGCAAAGCCAGCCAGAAACACAGGGGCAATGCCGCGCGCCTTAGTATATGATGATAAAAAACAGTGCTGCGAGATAGAAAACCCATGTTTGATTCGATGGATGAGGCGATACGCTATATCTTTCGGACACGTCGCCGTCTGGATGCCGCGCCGCGCGGCCTGGATGAAAACACCCGCGATATTTCGCTGACCCGCCGACTGCTGACAAATGCGAAACTGCCCGCCGCCTCGCGGGAATATGCGGTGGTGACCGGCAGCCGCGGCAAAGGCTCGGTCACCAGCATCATGGCCAAGCTCCTGCAAGCGCTGGGACACACGGTCGGCATGATGACCAGTCCGCATCTCGTGCATTGGAATGAGCGCATTCGCATCAACGGACGCATGATTCCAACCAACGATTTTCTGCGCCACTTGTCGGCCTTGCGGCCGGTGATTGATGCGATTGGCGCCGAACTGGACGACCGGCAATATCTAAGCCCGCAGGGGATCTTCCTGGCGATTGCGCTGCGCTGGTTCGATGAAAATCAGGTGAATATCGCGGCGCTGGAAGTGGGGCGGGGCGGACGTTTTGACGATGTTTCGGCGGCGCCCAGCCAGCTGGCGGTCTTCACGCCGATAATGCTGGAACATACATCGCTGCTGGGGGACGCGCTGGAACGGATCGCCTGGCACAAGGCCGGCATCATCCCGCGCGGCGGCGCTGCTGTCAGTCTGCCGCAGGAACCGGCCGTTATGGATGTCCTCCAGCAGGAAGCCGACCAACAGGAGTCCAGTCTCGTCTGCCTGGACGAATCGAATATGGCGCGCTGGCTGGCCGACCGCCGCGGCGGGCAGCTGATTCAGCTTGAGCCGTATGGTGAATTGTTTCTGCCCCTGCTAGGCCGCTATCAAATCGAGAATGCGTCCCTGGCCATTCGCGCCGTCGAGATGCTTCAGACGCGGCTTTCACCTGACCGGCCGCTGTCCGAAACGTATATCCGCGCGATTCATGCGGGACTGTCCAGGATCAAGTGGCCTGGCCGCGTGCAGAAATTGCAGGACGGCCCGGCGGTCTATGTCGATGGCGCGATTACCGTGCGCTCGGCCGAATCGTTTGTGGCCAGCGTGAAACCGCATCTTGCCCGGCCGGTGACGGCGATTGTCGGCATACCGCGCGACCGCGATTACGCTGGTGTCTATGCGGTCATGGCCAAGGTCAGCCAAGCCCTGGTCATCACCCAAACCGACATCAATCCCAATACCCGTTTCCCCAGTCCAGCCGCCGCCCGCCAGGCAGCCCAAGGCCTTGACATCGACCTGCGCCAGGCGGCAGATTTAACCCAAGCCCTGCGAATCGCCCGCGGCATCACCGGCGCGGATGGCGCTATCCTGCTGGCAGTGTCCCTGATGCTAGTTGGCGAATGTATGCTTATCTGGAATCTGGATACGTCGGTCATCTGATTGACAGCGAGACGACTTTCGATTAGGCTTGCACAAAATAAACTGACCGAGGACTTGGCGAATGAAGCATCCCAAGCAAACAGCGGAAAGCATGGCGGCGCGGATCATGCGCTTTGACGAACTCAAGCGCAAGGGCATCCCGATTATGTTCATTGACAGTATGCTGCCCGGCCATCATCGGATGAATTATGCGGTGATTGGCGATACCGCCAGCGAAAACCCCGACTACACTGTTCAGCGCGCTATCACTGCGCCGCATCAGTATCAGATTGGCATGGCCTGGGCGCCGCCCGGCTGCGGCCCAGCTTGGCATACCCACGATTATGTCGAATCCTTTTTCATCCTCCAGGGCCCCTGGACGTTTTATTGGGGCAATGAGGATGACCCCGCAAAAGTCGAAGGCGAGTTTGTATTGCACGAATGGGATATGATCTCCCTGCCGCCCGGCATGTACCGCAGCTTCGAATATACTGGCGACCGAATTGGCTGGTTCTTTGCCGTTTTGGAATCGCACCAGGTTTATGAGGGCAAAGACCCGTATTGGTCGCCGCAGATCGAAAAGCAGGCCAAAGCCAATGGCTATGAGGCCGACGCCCGCGGTAAAATGGTGCATCCACCCGATTATGAAGCGCAAAAGGCCGAGCAGAACGAATATCTGCATAAGACGTTCAGGGATTTGACGGGGGTTGACCTGTCAGATTTTCGGCCGCCAAAATAGCCGCGCGATGCGAAAATTTTAGCAGACCGTTTGAATAAGGCAGGGATGTGATGAAAACCAGCGCCGAACGTATTTTGACTACCCATGTTGGCAGTTTGCCGCGTCCGCAGGTCGTCGTTGACCAGCTCTTCGCGCAAGATCAGGGCCGCGATTATGACCCGGCCGAATTTGACCGCGTGATGCGCCGCGCCGTGCGGGAAGCGGCCAAAAAGCAGGTGCGGGCCGGCGTCGATGTGATTAGCGACGGCGAGATGAGCAAAATCAGCTATGCCACTTATATTCGGCATCGTCTGACCGGCTTTGAAATTGCCGAAGTCCCGCGGGCCACCCCGAAGGATTTGGATGATTTCCCGGCTTTCAAGCAGCGTTTGGCCGAGGCCGGCGGCACGCCCAAATATCATCGTCCAGTGGTGCGCGGCCCTATCAAAATCAAGGACTTGCGGCCGCTGGAAAAGGACATTGCCAATCTGCTGGCCGCCAAGGAGGCCGCTGGCGCCGTCGAAGCCTTTATGAATGCGGCCTCGCCGGGCGTGATCGCTGTCTTCCAGCCCAATGAATACTATCAGAATGACGAGGATTATCTGGGCGCCTTGGCCGCGGTGATGAAGGTCGAGTATGAAAAGATTACTGAAGCTGGTCTGCTGCTTCAGGTCGATTGCCCCGATTTGGCGATGGGTCGGCATATCCGCTTTCGCGATGATGATACAGCCACTTTCAAAAAGGCGGCGCGGGCGCAGGTGGAGGCCTTGAATGCCGCGCTGGAAAATGTGCCGGCCGACCGCGTGCGGATGCACCTGTGCTGGGGGAATTACGAGGGCCCCCATCATCACGATATCGATTTGCATGAGATTATTGACATTGCGCTGGCCGCCAAGCCGCAGGCGATTCAGTTTGAGGGCGCCAATCCGCGTCATCAGCATGAATGGGCTGTCTGGGCTGATGCGAAGATCCCCGACGACAAAATCCTGATCCCGGGCGCGCTGGACACCACGACTAACTTTATCGAACATCCTCATCTGGTGGCGGAACGGATTGAACGTTACAGTCGCATCGTCGGCCGCGAGCGAGTGATTGCTGGCACCGACTGCGGTTTTGGGACATTTGCCGGCTTTGGCGCCGTGCATCCCGATATTGCCTATGCCAAGCTGGAGTCCTTGGCAGAAGGCGCGCGGATCGCCAGCGCCAGGCTCTGGGGCTGAATCAGGATCATGAGGGAGTGAATGGGATGTCCCTGGCTAAAAATCAAATTCACCTTGGCGATGCCCTGGAACTGCTGGATGAAATCAAAAATGACTCGATTGATTTGATAATATGCGATGGCCCCTATGGCGTTACACAGCACGAATGGGACAGAATAGACTGCATTCAGGATTATAATTTTGCTCTCATTCAACGTTTTTCTGATAAGCTGAAAGATGGCGGCGCTTTGTATCTGTTTGGCAAGCCCGATTGCATCGACTTCATTGATTATCGCCCCTATCTTCATTTGAGATCAAAAATTGTCTGGTATCAACCGAGCCGATTGGCGCAGGGAAGGGTTAATTTTACCAATAATTATGACATCATCTGTTATTTCATTAAAGGCGCGAAGCCTCGCTGCTATCATTTAGACAGCATCAGAGTGCCGCAGCTGGTCGAGTTGGAACATCGGCGTCGCTGTGAAAAGGTCCCATCTGTTGCAAACGGCAAATATGGCAAAACGAAATACAATGCAAAAGGGAAAAATCCTGGCGATGTTTGGGGCGATATCAAACAGCTGACCTATAAGTCGAAAGAGTTGACTTGCAGAGAAGCGCTGAATACGATCCAGAAGCCGGAAAGGTTAATCGAAAGGCTGGTTTTAGCCAGTTCCTCACCAGGCGATCTAGTCCTCGATCCATTTTCGGGCGTCGGGACTTGTCCGGTGGTGTGCAAAAAGCATAACCGCGAATTTATCGCAATAGAGATAAACCCGGATTTTGTTCAGATTGCCAATGAGAGACTGCAAAGGAACACCAATGTCCATTACATACATTAAAAAAGGCAGAACCGTCGAGCAGAGGGCGGAAGCGGATGCCAGAGCGCAGGAGACCGTCAAGGACATTTTGGACGATATTCGCACGCGCCAAGACGAAGCGGTGCGGGAACTTTCGCAGAAGTTCGACCAGTGGAATCCAGACAGCTTCAAATTGTCCGCGCGGCAGATTCAAGCGATTGTCGGCGCATTATCAGACCAAGTGACCGCGGATATCCAGTTCGCCCAGCGGCAGGTGCGTAACTTTGCCCTGGCGCAGAGGGCCGCCCTGCATGACCTCGAAATCGAAACCATGCCCGGCGTTGTGCTGGGCCACAAGAACATTCCGGTCAACCGCGTCGGCTGTTATGTGCCAGGCGGCCGCTATCCGATGGTGGCTTCGGCGCACATGAGCGTTGTGACGGCCAAAGCGGCTGGCGTCAAGCAGATTATCGCCTGCACGCCGCCGATTAGGGGCGAGATGCCGGCGGCGACGATAGCGGCCATGCACTTTGGCGGCGCCGATGAAATCTATGTGCTGGGCGGTGTCCAGGCCTTGGCGGCGATGGCTTATGGCGCGCTGGGCATTGCGCCGGTGGATATGATTGTCGGTCCCGGCAATGCCTATGTTGCCGAAGCCAAACGACAGCTTTTTGGCCAGGTCGGCATCGATTTGCTGGCCGGCCCGACTGAAGTTCTGGTGATTGCCGATGAGACGGCCGATGCCGAAATGTGCGCGGTTGACCTGCTCGGCCAAGCCGAACATGGGCCAACTTCGCCGGCCGTCCTGCTGACGACCAGCCCGACGCTGGCCCACAGCATCGAAGCCGAGATCGGACGTCAGTTGGAGACGCTGCCGACGGCCGATTTGGCCGGCGTCGCCTGGCGCGATTATGGCGAGGTCATCCTGGTCGACAGCGACGAAGAAATGGCGCGGGTCGCCGACGAGATTGCCAGCGAACACGTCGAAGTCCTGACGCGCGATCCGCAGTATTTTCTCGATAAGCTGACCAACTACGGCGCGCTGTTTTTGGGCAAAGAGACCAACGTGGCTTATGGCGACAAGGTTATCGGCACCAATCATACCTTGCCGACCAAGAAGGCTGGGCGTTATACCGGCGGCTTGTGGGTGGGCAAGTTCATCAAGACGGTGACCTATCAGCGCGTGACGGAAGAAGCCAGCGCGATGATAGGCGAATATGGCAGCCGTCTATGTGATTTGGAAGGTTTTATGGGCCACAAGGAACAGTGCGATTTGCGCGTGCGGCGTTATGGAAAAGCCGATTAGGGGGATTTTTTTACTACAGAGGACGTTTTTCAGATTTACTTTCTCTTGGGTTCTCTGGTTCGATTGGCTGAAGTGCTGCCCGCGCCGCGTTTGGCATGCTGCCAGATGATGACCAGATGAATCGCAACGGCGGCAATCCATAAACTTGAGCCTATATTGATAAGAGCAGAAAACAGGAGCAACAGGAATATCCAGTAACAAACCGTGCCGACGAATAGATAGACAAGCCCGCGCAGTACCTTGTGGTTGAAGATGTGGGCTATCCCCAATAATCCGAAAAGGCCGCCGAGAACGCCAACAACAAAGGCCGCGTTATTGCGTTCAGCGATGACAGTCGCCGGCGCAGGGGCCGCGTACGTGACTTGATCGCCTGCATTCGCGCTGATGCTCGGATTGATGTTTGGGCTGATGTTCGGATTGATATTGATAATCGGCTGACTGGTTTGCATTTGCTGCATGAATGCCTGATTTTGTTGGATTAGCTGCTGTACGGCATCGTCGCTGGCGGAAGCTGGGGATTGGCTGGCTTGTTGCATGAGCGCCTGATTTTGTTGGATTAGCGGTATTAGCAGTTGGATGACATCAGCGTTGGCGGATGCGGCGGGTTGACTCGCCTGCATTTGCTGCATGTGCTGCATAAATTCCTGATTTTGGCGAAACAGCAGTTGGATGACATCAGCATTAGCGGATGTCGTGGTTTTCAGATGGCTTGCCTGCTGACGCTGCATGTGCCTCATCATTTCCTGATGCTGACGAAGCAACTGTTGAATAGCGTCATCAGCAGGGGATGTTCTCTCCAGATCTTCTACTTTTTCCTCATCAGTTTGCTTATCAGGCTCAAATCTATGGTTTGATGAAGAATCGTCAGATTGCTTGAATTCGTTATCCATTTCCTGTCTTTGATCCTCCTTATCCTCAGTTCTCACTTGAAGGACTTCTACGTCGAGACGACTATCGGTGGATGAGCGGTGATTGTTGTTGGCTGGCGTAGATTTTTCGGTGGTTTTTTGCTCTTCCCCACCATAAATCAGGCGGCCCAATTCTACTTCGATTTTCTGTATAATTGGTATCTGTTTTTTGGCGTTTGTATCACCGCTTGGTTCGCTCTTATCGATTGCCCCTAACAGTTTAATTGCGGTAGTTGCAATGTGATGTGCTTCCTTATCAGTGAAGGGATTTACGTCATTCTCATGACTATCTTGATTTCGTATATCCTCCAATTCGTTGACGTGCCCGCGCGCAGTATAATCCAGTTTTCCCCTGAAAACAGCTTCCCAATTTTTGTTCATCAATTTCAGCCAAGCCTGTATGTCCAGTTCCTTCAAAGTGGTTTCTTTAGTTTTTAGTTTGCGAAACAGTACCCTTTCCATTTCATCCAGATCTGTACCTTTACCAAATTTCGCTGTATATTGACGGAAGATGAAGTGCCTCAATCCAAGCCTGAGAGCCCTCATAATTTTAGTGACGGGATCGTTATTTTCCAGATTTTCCATAGACATTTACAAATACTCCACTTTGTTTCGCATATCATCGCGCGTATAAGTCAAATACACCTGCTCCAAACGTTTCACCAAAACACCAATAGCGCGGCGCTTGCCAGAAATAAACACAATCCCCTTATGCTCAATGCCCTGTTTGGCAAGCCGAGTATAATCCTTATCATAAGTGCATAATATCCTACCTTGTTCGGCGGCCCAGCGCAAATGGCTTAGGTCATCATCCCCAAGCAAGCCTAAATCTCGAACTGTAACAGCATCAATGCCACGTTTCTTCAGTTCAGCGGCAATGACAACCGGCACATTTTCATCAAGATAGAATCTAATCCTCTGGTCTGTCAAATTCTTCTTCCATTAACACTTCCTCTGCCCAGTCATCCGCGAGTTCTTGGGGAGACATTGCTTCTGATATCCTTGTTGAACGCTTGATCCACCGCTGCTTGCATATCCTTGAACGCTTGGGTTATCGCTGTCTGTATATCCTCGTAGGAATCCTCATCCGCAGTTGGCGCTGGAAAGATCGAGTTTTCCGGCTTGCCAAATCCTTCTTTCTTCAATTCCCGGCCAATCCTGATGTCCTCGCGGATGTCGTCGTCGATTTCGGCCTTGTTCTCGTAATAATAGGCCAAGGCGGCATAAACCTTCGCCAGGCTAATGTCATAATCCGAGGCGATCTGGTCGGGACTGCGGTTGCCGAAGCGCATGGACATCACCACATCCAGCACGCGCAGGCCGGTGCCGACGATGCAGGGACGGCCGCCGCGGATTTTCGGATTGCTGTAGATCAGTTCAATGCTATGGATGGTGTTCATGGCAGTCTCCTTCATACATACTCCACTTTGTTTCGCATATCTTCTGTCGTGTAGACCGCGTACATCAATTCCAGATAATCAAGCAAAGCCCCGATATTTTGAGGATGCTGTTTAATCAGCACAATGCCTGAATGTTCGATACCCCTTTCGGACATTCGAATAAAATCGGCGTCATGGGTACACAGCACGCGACCCATCCTGGCTGCGCGTTGCAGATGATTGCGGTCGGTATCGCCCAACAGTCCCAAATCGTGAACCGTAATCGCATCTATGCCGCGGCTCTTTAACTGACGGGCGATTTCGATATCCATATTCTCATCGAGGTAATATCGAATTTTCTGGCCTGCCAAATCCTTCTTCCTTGAGCTTTTGCGCTGTTCTGATCTGCTGGCGAATGTCTTCCTCGATGGCGTCCCGATTCTCATAATAGAAGGCAAGCCCGGCATAAACTTGCGCCAGGCTAATGCCATAAGCCGAGGCGATCTCATCGGGTGTGCGCTGATGGTATAGTTTCGCAACCACAATATCCGTCACCCGCAGGCCAGTGCCGACGATGCAGGGACGACCGCCGCGGATATTCGGATTGCTGTAAATCAGTTCAATGCGATGAATGGTGTTCATGTTCATCTCCTCCTTGCTCTTGCATCATATCATCTTTTGCGCCCGCTCATCAATTACCACCGTGCAGGCGAGTTTGTCATGCCAGGTCTGCGATTCGCGGTCAAACAGCGCCCACAGATAACCCAGCAGAAACATCCCGCTCAAGGTATAGCCGATGACATTCCGCAGCAGAGCATCCGCCAGCCGAAAACGCGCCCCGTTCTTTTTGACAGCGCGCAAACCCAGCATCATCTTGCCCGGCGTCTGCCCATTGAAGCGGGTCATAAAAAACAGATTATAGGCGGCGCTGACCAGCAAATTCATCACGATAAAGTCGTTCTGGAACTGCGAGAAGGCCTCGGCAATGACCGCGTCATCGGCGGACAGCATGGCCGTATTCAAGGCCAGAAAAGCGCCGCTAATGTTCATCAGCAGCACAGTCGGCAGCGCCACAAGAGTCCCGTCAATCAGGATGGCCAGCCACCGTTTGCCGAACGAAGCCAGCTTGACGCGGGGCGGGGCGGATTCCGGCGCGGGACTTGGCGCCGGCATTTGCGCGGGGCCGCTTTTGACGCGCCTAATATCGGCAAGCTCTTCCCGCGCCATAGGATGCGCCGGGTCAAGTTCCAACGTCTTTTCCAAAAATTCGACCCGCTGACCATGAGTAATCGCCGCCCGCGAGGCCAGATAATAAGCATCGGCGCCGGGATTTTCCGCCAGTTCTTCGCGCAGCAGCCCCCGCGCCGCGTCCATTTGAAAGCTGTCAATCGCCTGTTGGATTTCTGCCAGTCTGTCCGTCATGCCATCCCCTGAACTTCCCATCGATTCAAACTCTATCATACTTGATTCGCCCTTGATTGTGCTATGATAGGGCTTGATTAAATGGACATCAGCGCGTTAAAAACAGTGCCAATCGAGCCGAACGATGACCAACCCTGCCAGTCAAATCGGCGCCAGCAAAGCCGGACGGCGTTTCATTGCCCAGATGCAATTCTACAATGCCGGCGATTTTGAACGTCTGCGCCAGTTCATGCACAGCGGCTATGACGACGTCGTGCTGATGTCAAATCCAGTGGAGCGCCGCCTGCTCGACCTGAAAATAACGCGCAAGCTCCACGGGAGGCTCAAGGTCGCCCAAGTCGAGACGGCCGAAGACTGTCTGCTTCAGGTTATTATGCGGCCCGAAAAAGGCCAAACGCGGCTGCGACTCAAGCTGATGGTTGGCGAGCATTATCCGCATCAGATTAAGCATTATTCGCTGCTGCCCCTTGAGGCCGCCGCGCATTAAATGCAAGGATGAACCATGCCATGACCGCCAAACGCGCGCTGCTGCATCGACTCGACATCAATGCCGAACTGGCCACTCGCATTTTGACCGGCTTTATCCGCGACAGCATCACCAAAGCCGGCATGGCCCGCGCCGTGATTGGCCTTTCCGGCGGCATTGATTCGGCCGTGTCAGCTTATCTTTCGGCCAAAGCGCTCGGCGCCGAAAATGTGCTGGCGCTGCGGATGCCCTACAAAACCTCATCGGCCAGCAGCCTTAGCGACGCCGAAACCGTGATTGAAGATTTGGGACTGTCGCATCTCACCCTGCCCATTACTGATATGGCGGATCCGTTGATTCAGCGCTTCCCGCAGATGAGCAAACTCCGTCAGGGCAATATCATGGCGCGGATGCGGATGATCGCCTTGTACGACCAATCGATGGCCTGGAATGGCTTGGTGATGGGCACCAGCAACAAAACCGAATTCCTGCTGGGCTACAGCACAATTTACGGCGACAGCGGCGTCGCCCTGCATCCCATAGCCGATCTGTACAAAGCGCAGGTGCGTCAGCTGGCCCGCTGGCTGGACGTCCCCCCTTCAATTATCGACAAACCGCCCTCGGCCGATTTATGGATCGGGCAGACCGACGAGGACGAGCTTGGCTTCAGTTATGATGAGGCCGACCAAGTTCTGTTCCTGCTGGTCGATGAGCGCTACACCGTCGACGAGGTCGCTGAAGAGGGCTTTGACCGCGGTTTCGCCGTCAAGATCTGGGAACGAGTCAAAGCCAATCACTACAAGCGCACCATGCCCAACATCGCCAAAGTCAGCCAGCGCAGCATCGGACACGATTTTCTGTATCTGCGCGATTACACTGGCCGCGCCGGCCGCGTGTAACCGCTACATCCCATTGACGCGGGTCGGGCGAATCTTGTAGATAACGCGCTGCTCTTGGCCTTTGCTCTCTGGATTAAAGGCGTAGTAATCGTCATTGCCGGCATACATCCCCGACAGCTTGTTGATATGCGCCAGGGCCGCCGCCGATTCGTCAAATTCGACCACTTCGCCGCGGATCTCCGCCCAATGAAAAGCGTTGTCAGGGTCGATAATCAAGACGGTCACCTTGCGATTGGCGCGGACGTTTTTGTCTTTGCGCCGCCCAACTGCCGAGTTGATCCACACCTGACCGCCCTCCAGGCTGGCCCAAACTGGCGTCACCTGCGGCTGACCGTCGGGATTGGCGGTGGCGAAAGCGACCACGATGGGACGTTCCAGCAGGTCTTTGAGGTTGTTGGGAATGGCTGTGGACATAATTGTGATTCTCCTTCATATAAATGGCTGTTATGCGGTCACCGCCGGCCGGCTGTCATCTGGATCTGGCTCATCGGCTTCAGGCGCGGCGGGCGGCGTGCTGTCGCTGGACTCTCCGCTGTCATCAAGCAGTTCGGCCAAGGTCAGTTCTTCTGCTGTTTCGTCCGGCGGCGCATCGACTGAATGCGGATGCAGCAGGCCAGCCAGCAAGCGCGCCATGTCCTCCTGCAAGCGCTTTTTGTATGCTTTGGGCGTCTCGCCGGGCAGCAGACCTTGAAGCGTATAGGTAAAACTTTCGGGGATGTTTGCGCCAGCCATCCCGAAGGTCGGTTCCCATTGATCAATCAGATGCCAGGCGTCGCCGCGGCACTGATGCAGTTCAAACACCACGCGCACCTCGTCATATTGGCCCTCAAAACGAAAATCCAGCGCAATCGGCAGCATCATATTCTGCTTGTGAATGGGCTTGAGAGCCGCCTTGCGCAGCTGCCTGGCGATAGGCTGAATCATCTGATGAAGCTGCTGTTGATCAGCTTGACTGGCGCGGCGAAGGGCCTTGTTCAGCTGCCGCGTGAGCTTGGCCGACATAATCACTTCGGTGCGGTTGATATGCCCGTACATATCATACTGCACGGTGCGAATCGCCTTGATTTTCCAGCCGCCAAGCGCGCGCCCATCCATGTCCAGCAGACGTTTGAGAACCACCACATGATCCGGCTGGCAGGGCGCGGTGATGGCGCTGTTTTGGGCATGCGGCTGCCAGCTTTGCCGCCGGCCCAGCGTTGAATCGGGATCGTGATAGACATTGACGGCATAAGGCGGATGCCAGGCGCCGAACTTGGGCGACGGATAGAGCAGCAGACGCAAAATCAGACTAAGCAGCCAAAGCAGAAACAGGCCGGCAGCGACCGGCGCCAATCCAATCAAAATCTGCGACAGCGTATAGCGATTGCCGTTAAGCTCCAACCCATTTTCGTCGATATTGATGCCCAAATTCACGACAGGCAGCCACAGATCATACACCACAGCAGGCTCGCTGGCAGGGACGGGCGGCGGCGCGCAGGGATTTTTTGCGGCTTCAGCAACGATGACTCGAAAAAACTGACTGTTGTTGATGGCGCTGGAACTGCCGGCCAATTCATACTGGTCAATGCCGACCTCGACCTTAAAAAAACTGTCGTCATCTGAAAAATCGGCCAAGCTGAAATCAAAGGTCAGCGCCATTTTTTCGCCGCCGGCCAGTGGCTCCAGCGTTTCGCTGTGGATGACGCGGCTGTCGCTGTTGCGGGTGATGTTGATTTGTGTCGCTTCACGGGCATCGCCGCCCTCGTTGGTCACAGTGAAAGTCACCGTCACGCCATCCGCAGAGTAGCACACCCTCGGCGACGATACGGCATAATCGCGCGCGACGGTCTGCGCCATGCCGACCGCGCCGCTCATCAGCCAGATGCCAAGCAGAATCCCCCACCATGCCATGCCGCGCAGCCTCTTGCCAAAGTCCGCCGCTTTATAATAATTGCTTAACGATAATGCTGTTTGGATGGTTTTCCAAGCCGCGCCTCGCGATAGAGCGGCAGTGTATTGAAATGGATTGAAAAATAAATCATTCATGGCGCGGCGCTAGGCGAATTGCCTCTAAATCTGTTGAAAGAGTTTGCCAGCGAAGAATCTGTTTTTTTCGATGTTCGCTATGGTAAAATTTTATTCATTTTAACAAGGGCAGGGCAGAATGAAAAGACCCAGCGACGAACAGATTGACCAATTCATCGCCAGCCTAGCCAACGTCGAGACGGCCGCCGATGCCTGTAATGAATACGCGCCGACCCAGCCCAGCAATGCCATTCGACGGGCGAATCTCAAACGCTATCTACAGGCGATGGCCGCGCGAATGCCACCGACCCTGCTGCTGATGGAAGCGCCTGGCTACCGCGGCTGCCGCTTGACCGGCGTACCGGTCACAAGCCGCAAAATCCTGCTGGAGGGCCTGCCTGAACTGGACTTGTTTGGCCTTGAGGCCGGCTTTCGCGATGTGGATGAGCGCGGCTTTGAGCGCATCTATGGCGAACAGACAGCGACCATTGTCTGGGGCGCGCTGGCCAACTTGGGAATGACGCCGTTTATCTGGAACGCTTTTCCCTTTCATCCGCACAAAAAAGGACAGACGCTTAGCAACCGCAGGCCGCGCAAAACTGAAATGCGGCTGGGCGCGCAGCTGATGCGGCCGCTGCTTGACCTGTGGCGGTTTCGGCAGATCATCGCGGTCGGCAACGTCGCCCATGAGACCCTGACGGCTATGGGGGTGGCCTGCGTCAAAGTCCGACATCCGGCGCACGGCGGCAAAAACGATTTTGTCGCTGGACTAACGGCGATTCAGTCAGCGCTGTCCGACTCCTCTTGAATCGCGGGTGTTTCGGGCCCGCCTTCATCAGGCCAAGACGTACTGCTGCCGGCCTCCTCATAGACATCGGCAAACAATAACTGCACCATGCCGCGCGGCAGACGGCCCAATTCCTGCCCAGCCTCCTGTCCGATTTCGGACATCAACGCCTGCTGCTGCTGCTGCGGTGATTCAAAATAAATCTCAAGGATGCGATAAAACGACGGCGAGCCTTGCGGACTGCCGGTGACATGCGCCACTTGACGGCGAACAATGTTGGGCATCCGCTCGACCAGAGCCAAAAAATCCTGATAGACATTTTCAAAGCTGTCCAAATCTTTCGGCTGCTGGAATAGAATCATGAATTTAATCATGCGCGCGGCCTTCGTTTCTGTTCCCAATAACCCTTTACCATACGGGAAAATCCGCCAACAGGCAAGCATCGATCAGCCTGCGCCTCTTTGCCATCGCGCCCCAATTCTGCTATATTTCCTGGCCGTCAGTCAGCTTAAAACAACGTCTCTCCGCGTTTTATCGAGATATTGAACAGGAATCATGCCATGCCACAGTTACAAGACATCGGACGTTTGCCCGACCCAGCCGACAACTGCGCGATTGCCATCCGCGACCTGGCGGCCGGCGCGTTGATTCGGCGGGGTGATGCCCAATTTGCCCTGTCACACAAGACGCTGGAAGGTCATCGCTTTGCCGTTCAGGCCATCCCCAAAGGCGAACAGCTGACCTCCTGGGGACAGCGTTTCGGGGTTGCCTTGCGGGATATTTACCCCGGTGATTATGTCATCAATCGCAGCGTGCAGATCGAATTGGAGCGCCGCCAGCTTGACTTTGAACTGCCGCGCCAGCCCAACTTCGACAATCGAATCATGCCCTATCAGTTTGACGAGTCCTCATTCCGCGCCGCGCCTCCCTTGCCAAAATATGACCAAGACCGCTGTTTTATGGGCTATGCGCGCGAGGGCGGCCGAGGCACAGGAACGCGCAATGTAATTGTCGTGCTTGGCACATCGTCGCTAACGGCCGGCTTTGTGCGGACACTGACGCAGCTGACGGCCGGGATGGCCGATGCCTATGAAAATGTCGATGGAATTGTGCCGATTGCCCATACCGAAGGCGGCCATCGCAGCCCCAACAACCGCGAACTGCTGCTGCGGACCTTGGCTGGCTTTATGGCGCATCCCAATGTCGGCGCGGTGGCGGCGGTCGATTATGGCGGCGAAGCCATTACTAATCGCGACCTGCGCGGCTATATGCAGGCGAACGGCTACCCCCTAAACGCGATTACACATGAATTTTATTCACTGTCAAATGTCTTTGAGGAAAACGTCGCTTGGTTCAGGAATTTGCTTGATGAATGGCTGCCGCGGGTGAATCGCAGCAGGCGGACGGCGCAGTCATTGGGCAAGCTCAAGATCGCCTTGCAGTGCGGCGGTTCGGACGCTTTTTCGGGCATCAGCGGCAACCCGCTGGCGGCATGGGTCGCTAAAGAGGTGATTCGCTATGGCGGATCGGCCAACCTGGCGGAGACGGACGAACTGATTGGTGCTGAATCCTATGTGCTGGACAAAGTGGAGCGGCTGGAAACGGCGCATCGGTTTTTGGCGATGGTCGAGCGTTACAAAGAATGGGTTGGCTGGCACGGACAAACGGCTGAAGGCAATCCCTCCGGCGGCAACAAGTACCGCGGCCTTTATAATATCTACCTCAAATCGCTGGGGGCGGCAGCGAAACGTCATCCCGATGTCCCCCTGCATGATGTCATCGACTACAGCCAGCCGATGACCAGCCCTGGCTTCTATTTTATGGACAGCCCTGGCAATGACCTGGAAAGCGTCGCCGGACAGGTCGCCAGCGGGTGCAACATGATTTTCTTTGTCACTGGCAACGGCGCGATCACCAATTTTCCCTTTGTGCCGACCATCAAAATCGTGACCACCACCGCCCGCTATGAATTGCTGAAGTATGATATGGACGTCAACGCCGGCGAATATCTGGATGGAACTCCCCTGGCGGATGTCGGCGCCAAAACGCTGGATTTGACGGTCGACGTCGCTGACGGCCGGCGCTCGCTGGGCGAAGAGGCCGGGCATCATCAGGCGCAGATCTGGCGCGACTGGCAGCAGACCCGCCGGCCAAATACGGCCATCCTGGAACCCTCGGCCGCTGATGGCCAGCCATTGCCGATTGCCAGCGGCCCAGACGCGCCCAAACTGAACATTCCGGTTTATGAAGTCAATGGGCAGCTGACCAGCGAGCAGATTGGACTGGTGATGCCGACCAGCCTGTGTTCAGGGCAGATCGCGCGGATGACTGTCGATAGCCTGAACGCGCGGGGCTTAGGACGACCCGGCCTATCGCGCTTTGCCGCGCTGGTGCATACCGAAGGCTGCGGCGGCACCGTCGTTCCCGAATTCAAAGAGACTTTTATCAGCTATTTGCAGCATCCCAAACTGCGTCATATCCTGCTGCTGGAACACGGCTGCGAAATCACGCACAACAGCTATTTTCGCCAGCTAATGACCGCCCGCGGCCTCGACCTAGAACAATTCGGCTGGGCGAGCATTCAGCTTGACGGCGGCATTGACGCGGTTATGCAGAAGATGGCGCGTTGGTTTGCGCGGCGGCTTGAAAACGATGTCATGCCTCCCCGAAAAATCGCCGGCATAGAAGCCGTGCGGATGGCCTTGCTGACAAATGGAAAAGTATCCGACAATGCCGCGCGGCAGCTGGCCAAGCTGGGCCAAATCATCGTCGCTGGCGGCGGCACAGTGATTGTCTCTGACCGCGACCGACTTTGGGAAAGCGCGTTTGCATCGCAGCTGGACTTGGCCAATAAACCGACGGCGACTTTGGCCTATGGTCAGCGGCCCAAGCAGGCTGGTTTCCATGTGATGACCGCGCCGCGGCCGCACTGGAGCGAAACCTTGACCGGCCTAGGCGCGGCCGGCCTGGAAGTGATGCTGGCTTTGGTCGATAAACACCCCCTGGCCGGACATCCCCTCGTGCCGGTTTTGCAGGTGACGACTGGCGGCGCGGCAACTGACCTAGACGCCGTTCTGCCCGATGACAACGCGCTTCATTCGGCCTTGCTTGAGTTGATAGCGGCAACCCTGCGCGGCGAACATATCCCCAGACATCAGCAGACCGGCCTGAATGATTTTCAGATGACGCGCGGGCTGATGGGCGTTTCATTTTGACGCGAATAAAATCATTCGGAGTGGTAAAAATAAGAACACGCAAAAACCAAAACTGCGACCTTTGAGTCGCCCTTCCCACCCGCAAACGCAGTATAAAGAATCTGCACAGCATAGAGGCGAAATGTTTATGCGCGAAAAAGTTTTGCTTTCGCGCACAAAACGCGCATAAAACCAGTTCCGCTTCAGATGAGGACAGCGAATGACGCGGCAGGGCATGGCGGAAAATGGCGGATTTTGTCGGACTATGCGACGCAAAATGGCGGAAAATGGCGGATTTTGTCGGACTATGTGGCGGATTTTGTCGCAGTATGGCGCGGTAAATGTCGCCTATATTGACCACTCCCAATCATTTGTTCTATTGCCAGGCGCGGGGAAACAGGATATAATTTCCAATGAAACGCTTGAGATTTTGCTGATAGGATGATACATGGCGGCGCTCAATTTCAAGAACCGCACTTTATATCATGGCGACAATCTGGACTTTCTGCGCGGGATGAACAGCGAGACCGTTCATTTGATTGCGACTGATCCGCCATTCAAGAAGGGGCGCGACTTCCACGCCACGCCGAACAGTCTGGCGGCCGGCGCCAGGTTTCAAGACCGCTGGTCGTGGCGCGATGATATTCAAGGGGACTGGCTAAGCGACATCATCAAGGACTTTCCCGAAGTATGGAGCGTGATTACGACTGCCAAGGCGGTTTATGGCGATGATATGGCGGCTTATCTTTGCTGGCTGGGCGTCAGGCTGCTGGAAATGTGGCGGATATTGCGGCCGGACGGCAGTCTGTATCTGCATATTGACCATACCGCGCACGCGTATGTGAAAACGCTGCTGGACGCGATCTTCGGATGCAAGAATCTTCGCAATGAGATTGTGTGGTGTTACACCGGCCCAGGCTCGCCAAAGATGCGCCAGTTTAATCGCAAGCATGATACCATCCTCTGGTACAGCAGGGGCGATAGCTGGATTTTCAATCGGGACAAAGTGCGTATCCCCCATAAAAAGTTAAACACGAATCGCGCGGGCGCCATGATTCGAGACGCCTTGACACCCGAAGAAAGAGACGCGTATCTCAAGAAAGGAAAAGTGCCAGAAAGCTGGTGGCCGAATTTTACACCAGTTGGACGTCTCAAACGCGAGCGCACAGGCTATCCGACGCAAAAGCCGCTTGCTTTGTATGAGCGCATCATTGAGGCCTCCTCCAATGGAGGCGATATTGTATTGGATCCCTTCTGCGGCTGCGCGACAACGCCAGTGGCGGCGGAACGGCTGGGCCGGCAGTGGGTCAGCATGGATTTGTGGGACAAGGCGCACAAAATCGTACTCGAACGGCTGGAACAGGAAAAGCTGGCGGTTGCCGAGGCGGAAAAAGCCAAACAGCCGCATCTGATAACCTTTGGCGATGTGCATTATTCCCAAACGGCGCCGGTGCGAACCGACCGCGGCGAGTCGGCCGCGCCGACATTAGAGACGCCGACCGGGCGCGTGTCCAAACGCTACCCGCCGCCGCGCACGCAGCATGAAAACCTGCTGATTGAGCTTGGCGCTTACTGTCAAGGCTGCGGGCATAATTACAGCTTTGACCCGCGCGTGTTGGAAGTCGACCATATGATGCCCAAGACCGACGGCGGAACGGACGCTTACGCGAATTTGACGCTGCTGTGTCCGCCCTGCAACAAGGAAAAGCGCGACCGACTCACCCTGTCCGGCCTGCAAGACCAAAATCGTCAAAATGGCTATTTGAAATCAGAAAACGAGAAGAACATCAGCCGCGGCCGCGTCGGTCAGCAAAAGCGCAAGACTCGCCGCCGCAGACGATGAATCCGCCGCCCGCATCACAAAACCTCAATCGGATCCAAGTCAATCTGCCAGCCCGGCTCGGTTTTCAGATCGCGCAGGGCGACGGCCGGGTTGGGCCCGCGCAGCAGCAGGTGCCAGCGATAATGGCGGTCGATGCGCGTGAAAAAGCAGGGCGCCGGGCCGATTAGACTCGTTCCAGAAAGTTCATGCTTTTGCAAAAGCTGTCGCAAACGATAAGCGCCGATGTTGGCTTGTTTCTGCGCCTTGTAAGGGTCGGTATAGCTGAAAACGATCCGCGCCAGCCGCCGAAAAGGTGGATAGCCCATCTCGCGGCGATAAGCGTTTTCTTTGTCGACGAAGCCGACGTAATCATGTCGGGCAGCGGCTTTGACCACATAATGTTCGGGCTGATAGGTCTGCAAGATGACTTTTCCGCCCAGCACACCTCGTCCCGCCCGTCCAGCGACCTGCGTCAACAGCTGGAAGACCCGTTCGCCGGCGCGGTAATCGGGCAGGGCCAGGCCCAAATCAGCGCTGACTACGCCGACCAGCGTCACCAGCGGCAAATCCAGCCCTTTGGCGATCATCTGCGTGCCAATCAGAATATCGGCCTGACGGTCGATGAACTGCTGCAAAATCGCATAGTGCATCTGCGGCTTGCTGGCGGTATCGATATCCCAGCGCAGCCGACGCGCCTGTGGAAACAATTTGCCCAACGCCTCATCAACCTGCTGCGTGCCAGCGCCGAAATAGCGAATTCGTTTGGATTGGCAGACGGGACATACGCGCGGAGCGGCCTGCTTGGCGCCGCAATGATGACAGCGCATCAGCTGGTCGTGCCGATGGTAGGTCATCGGGCTGTCACAGCGCTGGCAGTCCATTGCATATCCGCAGTCGCGGCAAAAAACATAGCTGGCCTGCCCGCGCCGATTAAGCAGAAGCATGGCCTGTTCGCCACGCGCAAGGGCCTCTTGCAAGCCCTGTTTGAGTTCGCGGCTGAACATGCTGACGTTGCCCTGACGAAGCTCTTGGCGCATATCGACCACACTGACCGGCGGCAGATCAATATGCACGGCATCTTCGCTTTCCTCTTCATACCGCGCTGTCACGCCAACCCGTTCGGCCTGCTGGCGGATGCGCTGGCGATGCCCCATGATGCGGTTGGGCAGATGCAAACAGGTCAGATGGCCTTTTTGGGCGCGGCGCCAGCTGTGCAGATCGGGCGTGGCGCTGCCCAGGATAAGCAGGCCTTGCTTGCGCGTCATCAGATATTCGGCCGCTTCCCGCGCATGATAATAGGGTTCGGTCATCGGCGGCGCCTGCTTGTAGCTGTGGTCATGCTCTTCGTCCAGGATAATCAGCCCCAGATTCGGCAATGGCGTGAACAGGGCCGAGCGCGTGCCGACCACCACGCCAATTTCTCCAGCGCGGGCCCGCTGCCAGGTGTCATAGCGTTCGCCTGGCGGCAGGCTGCCATGAACAATCGCCACCTGCTGCGGAAATCGTTCGGAGACGCGGCGGATGGTCTGCGGTGTCAAAGCGATTTCTGGCACCAAAAAGATCGCCTGCTGTCCTTGGCCCAGCGCGGCGGCGATTGCCCGCAGGTAAATTTCGGTTTTGCCGCTGCCAGTGACGCCATGCAGAAGGAAGCGGGCTGTTTCGGCTGTCTTTTGCGCCTGCTGGATGACGTTCCAAACCGTCTGCTGGTCGGCGGTCAGCTTGGGCGGACTGCGCGGCACAAAATCCAGGTCTTGCAGGGAATCGCGCCAGACCCGCTCATCGCGCAGTTCAATCAGGCCTTGCGCTGTCAGTTTGTCGAGCGGCGAGCGGCTTTTGACGTCGGCCAAATCCAGCGCTTCCCGCACGGTCAGCGGCGGCCCCTCATGGCGGGCGATCACCTCCAGCAGGTCAGCGCGTTTGACGGCTCGGCCAGCCTGCTCGATTAAGGCGGCGAGATCGTCGGCCGCGAACTGGGGATAAATGCGCTTGGCTGTTTTTTCCTTGGCCGGCGGCGGCGACAGGACTGATTCCCAGCCGACCTGGCCGGACGCTTCCATGTTCAGCAGTTCGCGTTCGACGTCTTGTTTGCGAAAGGCCGCTTTAAGCTGCTGCAAACGTTGAGGGCCTTTGCCGCGCAGATGCGACGTCAGCCCTTGCTGCAAGGGATTTTCGGATTTGATGTCCGCTGCGCGCAGATGATAGCGGCGGTCGGATTTGCCGGTGAAGCCCGGCGGCAGCATCAGCCAGATGCAGGCCCCAATCGACGCCAGGCGGGTCTCGCTAAGCCAATGCGCCAAGTCAATATGTTCGGCCGGCATGACGGGCTTGGGGTCAAGCAGTTCAAGGATGGGCTTGGTTTCGGGGATGTCGGTCGAATCATGGCAGGCGACCACCACTCCTGGCTGCATGGCCACGCCGAATTCCACCCGAACCAGCGACCCCGCTTCCAGCTGCGGCGCAAGCTCATGCGGAATATGATAGGTGAAGGTCTTGCTGACGGGAACATGAACCGCGACCTCGGCATAGCGCATGGGATGATGCCCTGTTCGGATTCGGCTGATGTTTCGGAACGATTGCAAGTCCGCCGCGGCCGCCGCGAAAAGGGTTTTCCTCATGCCCCTCAAATAACCCTGGCTGTTTGCCTCGCGCGGGTTGATAAAGAGGGAAACGGCAGTCGTCACGGGCTGACTTTCGATTATAATATGATTCAATGCAACGGTATGGAAGCTGTGAGCCTATGTCGGAAACGAAACCCCTGCCACCTGATTTGACGCGCCGGGTTTTGGAGCATTTGGGTCTGCCGCCCGAACCGCCAGCCAATCGACAAACTCTGCAATACCTGCTTCATCAATATACCCGCGCCGTCCCTTGGGAAAGCGCATCGCGGATTGTGCGCCGCGCCAGTCACCGCCGCCTGGAAGATTGTCCGGCTTTCGCGGGGGCATTTTGGGAAAACGCGCTGGCGCATGGCACCGGCGGCACCTGTTATGAAAGCAATTACGCTTTTTTCAGTTTGCTGCTGCGGCTGGGCTATGAGGGCTACCTAACGATCAATAATATGGGTGATGTGACCGGCTGTCACAGCGCTATCCTCATCTGGATCGACGAGGATAAGGTTCTGGTTGATGTCGGTTTGCCGATCTACGCCCTGCTGCCCATTTGCGCTGCCCAGGCGACTGCCGCGGAAAGCGAATTCTTCCGTTATACTGTCGAGCCGCTCGCTGACGACGGCTACAATATCTGGCGCGATCCGCATCTGAATCGCAATGTTTTCACGCTGATCGACAGGCCGGTTGCCGATGCCTCTTATCGCCAGGCCGTCATCCAGGATTATCAGCCGCAAACCGGATTGTTCCTGGACGCGCTGGTGATAAACAAGGTCATTGAAGGTCATTTGTGGCGCTTTAACAGCCGCGATCTGCCACTCCATATTGAACGGTTTGTCGATGGGCAGCGGCAGGACATTCCGCTCACCCGCAGTCCAGCCGCGCGGCTGGCCGGGCGATTCAAAATCGACCGCGGCATCCTGGCCAAGGCGATGAGCATCCTGGGACTGCCAGCCGAATAACCCGACGAGGCGGCCGGCCTTAGGCGATTGTAACATCGCTGTTCAGATAGACGTCCTGGATGGCGTTCAGCAGACGGACGCCTTCGCTCATCGGCCGCTGAAAGGCCTTGCGTCCGCTAATCAGGCCCATGCCGCCGGCGCGCTTGTTGATGACGGCCGTTTTGACGGCCTCGGCAAAGTCATTCATGCCGCTGGCGCCGCCGGAGCTAATGAGGCCGACCTTGCCCATATAGCCATTGGCGACCTGATAGCGGGTCAGGTCAATCGGATGGTCGCTGGCGAGTTGGCTGTAAATCCGTTCATCCAGCTTGCCATAAGAGGAATCGCCGCTGTTCAGCGCGTGATAGCCGCCGTTGCTGGTCGGCAGTTTTTGCTTCACGATGTCGGCCCCCAGCGTGGCGCCGAGGTGATTGGCCTGGCCGGTGAGGTCGGCGCTGGTTTCGTGGTTGATGCCGTTCACAGTAAAAGCCGCGTTCCGCATATAGCACCACAGCACGGTCGCCATGCCCAGTTCATGCGCGCAGGCAAAGGCTTGGGCCACTTCAATCATCTGGCGGTTGGAATCGGCCGAGCCGAAGTAGACGGTGGCGCCGACGGCCAGCGCGCCCATGTCCCAGGCCTGCTTGATAGCGCCGAACATAATCTGCTCATGCGTGTTGGGAAAAGTGACCAGTTCGTTGTGATTGACTTTGACGATGTAGGGGATGCGGTGAGCATAGCGGCGGGCGGTCATGCCCAATACGCCAAAGGTGGAGGCTACCGCGTTGCAGCCGCCGGCCATCGCCAGTTCAATGATTTTGGCGGGGTCAAAATAAGCGGGATTGGCGGCGAATGAGGCTCCGGCCGCATGTTCGATTCCCTGGTCAACTGGCAAGATCGACACGTATCCTGTGCCGCCCAGCCGGCCATGGTCATAAATCTGCTGCAAGCTCCGAAGCACCTGCGGGCAACGGTCGCTGTCCAGCCATATCCGCTCGGCAAAATCGGCGCCGGGCAGCGCCAGGTTTTCTTTGGGGATGGTGGTCGAATGATGGTTCAGCAAATCATCGGCGTCATCGCCAAGGTATTCGGCAATTTTATCGATGGGCATAGCGCTGGCTGTCATCATTATGCTGTCCTTCGCTTTGTCGCGGTCATCGCGCTGAATTATAACAGCATTTTCTGTTAAGCTAGATTCAATAATTTGCCCGACAAAATCCGCCATTTTCCGCCATAAACCGCGGCGAAGGTTTTACCACAGAGGACACAGAGGGCAGGGAGAAAAATCATCGGGAAGGGCGCCGCGGCGTTTTGCCGTTAAGGATTGAGGCAGTCCTCTAATCATCTTTTACCGCCGCAAAATTCGCTGAATTGACAGATAAAATTATGACATAATCCGCCATAATCCGCCACATAGTCCGACAAAATCCGCCATATTCCGCCATATTGCGACAAAATCCGCCATTTTCCGCCATGCCCTGCCGCGTCATTCGCTGGCCTCATCTGAAGCGGAACGGGTTTATGCGCGTTTTGTGCGCGAAAGACAAACTTTTTCGCGCATAAACATTTCGCCTCTATGTTATGCAGATTCTTTATACCGCGTTTGCGGGTGGGAAGGGCGACTCAAAGGTCGCTTTTTGATTTTTGGCGCGCTTGTGATATACTGGATATTAAGCGCTGTTTGTTTGCGGTGTATGGAATGCCTTACCTGATTGATGGACACAACCTCATCGCCTGCCTGCCGGATATTGATTTGGAAGACCCGGACGACGAAGCCAAACTGGTGACCAAGCTGCGCGGATTCGCCGCCGGACGAGGCAAGAAATGCACTGTGATATTTGATGGCGGCCTGCCTGGCGGCCATTCGTCTATGTCGAGCAAATCCGTCAAGGTGATCTTCGCTTCGGCCTCTCACAGCGATGCCGACAGCCTCCTCAAACAGCGCATCCGCAAAACGCGCGATGCCGCCAACTGGACTTTGGTCTCTTCTGATAATGGGGTGCTGGCCTGCGCCCGCCGCGGCAAGATGAAGTGGATGACATCGGCCGAATTCGCGCGGCGGCTTCAGCGTCAATCCCATCGCCAAGACCGACGCGGCGAAGATGACCAGGCGCAGGTTTCCCCTGATGAAGTCGATGAATGGCTGGACATTTTTGGCTGTGGCTGAAGGCTTGTCGATGCTGAAATTGCAGCTTTACTTTGCCGCTGGCCTGCATTAGCATAGAGTTGAATTTCGGGGCGTAGCGCAGCCCGGCAGCGTGCACGGTTTGGGTCCGTGAGGTCCCCGGTTCAAATCCGGGCGCCCCGACCAGCATTACACAGGCGGGTATGGTGTAACGGTAGCACTCCACCCTTCCAAGGTGTCAGTACGGGTTCGAATCCCGTTACCCGCTTCGGCCGTCTGTTTTGCGTCATCCGCCGGCAAGTCGGGTCCATAGCTCAATGGTCAGAGCAGTCGGCTCATAACCGATTGGTTCCAGGTTCGAGTCCTGGTGGACCCATCTGCGGTTTAATGCCAGCGGCGGTGCGACTTGATTTGGTCATAAGCCGA
The DNA here is from genome assembly GCA_965243795.1 of Phototrophicaceae bacterium. Classification (GTDB taxonomy): domain Bacteria; phylum Chloroflexota; class Anaerolineae; order Aggregatilineales; family Phototrophicaceae; genus UBA6055. The sequence continues at coordinate 1,246,289 of OZ251576.1, forward strand.
TTTGACTTCTTTGAAACGCTGTTCGGCCTCGGCTTTTTCATATTCTGTGACATCGGGATGATATTTTCGCGCCAGTTTGCGAAAGGCCTCCTTGACCGCTGTCTGTCCGGCGCCAACTTCAATCTCCAGGGCCAGGTAGGCGGCCGTAATCGTTCCGGCCTCTTGCTGGATGGGATGCGTCTGCTTGGTTCGGTAGTGAAAACGCTGGCGGGCGCGCTCTTCGTTGATGCGGCGCTGGAACTGGGGCGAGGCGATCTCTCCGATCTGCCAGCTGCCCTTGATATTGGGATGGCATTCGCGGCGGCGCACTGACACCGCGTCAAAGGGGAAATCGGCCGTATGCCAGACGCGGTATTGTCGGCGCTGCATGGTTTCGGCAAGGTTGACTTGGATCACATTCAGCTTGCCGTTTATGAGTCCAATGGCATAGATGGCGCCGCGGTGCATCACGCGCAGATCATCCTGCCAGCCCAGCAGCCGGCCGACATAGCCATCTTCGGGCAGCAGCCGCAGATGGATCAAAAAAAGCGTCCCCACGCTGGCTTGGGTATTCTGCTTGAGAATCCCTTTGAGGGCGCGGGATTTGGGTGGGTGGCTGATGACATACACATAGAGGCGGCTGTTCATCCAGGTTTCGACGACGAGATCGGGTTCATGGGCGCGCGAGGTGACGCTGACTGGCGGCCGCGCGGTCGCGTATTTGACGTCTTGGATGTTCCGAAACTGCGACGACAGCCAGCTGGCGACGGCATTTTCCACTGTGCGCTTCTTTCCCGCTTAACTGTTTTCAGCCTGTTCAAGCTCGCGTTGGACCAGCCGTTCGAAGATGCTGTAGGGCTGGGCGCCGCTAAGCAGCTGGCCGTTGATGAAGAAGGCCGGCGTGCCGCGCACTCCAGCAAGCTGGCCGTCCAGGCCGTCAAATTCGACTTCGTCGAGATAGCGATTTTCATCAAGGCAGGCGGTGTATGCGGCTACGTCGAGTCCGCGCTCTTCGGCCGTTTGGATGTAGAAATCGCGGTTGAGCGCGTTCTGATGATCGAAAAAGGTCTGATGAAATTCCCAGAATTTGCCCTGTTCAAAGGCGCACTGCGCGGCGGCGGCGGCGGCTCTGGATTCGGGTGTCAGGCGGGCGAAATCGCGATAAACATAACGGATATGCTCGCCGTAGTTTTCCAGCAGGGGCGCAAAGGTCTGGTCGAAGTGGCGTTTGCAATAGCTGCAAAAGAAATCGCTGAACTCGACGATGACCACAGGCGCGTCTTCATCGCCAAGATAGGGGTCGTCATCCACCAGGGCCAAGCGGTCGGATGTGTCGCCCTCGCCATTAAACTGGAGGCCGCTCTCTTTTAGCGCGCTGATGAGCGCCGTTTTCAGCTGATCTTCATTCATCGGGCGGCGGTTATTCAAGCCAAAAGCGCCGATGAATATCCCGACCAGCAAAAAGACAATCGCGATCAGGATGTAATTGAAGGTGACTTTGGAGATGGTGACTGTCGAGTCGGCTTGCTTTTTTTCGATTTTGGGCTGGCTGTTTTCGGTTGGCACAATCGTTCCTTCGGATTCGTTTCTGTTAGTGTACAGGAATTTGGGGCGGATGCCAACTTGGGGAACATGGATATATGAAACAAGGGTTTTACCACAGAGGTCACAGAGGACAGGGAGAAAAGCCATAAGCATCGAGAAAGTTCCATAACTATTTATGCCGAATTCGCGTATGTCTTTGCTGATTTGCGACTATAATGTCAAGGCATGGACTTGAACTTATAAGGGGAGGGTGCTTGGAACAGCCGCTTGCCGGGTTAATCGTCAAGGAGCAGAGCGGATTCTATTGGGTCGAGGCCGAAGATGGCAAGGTCTATATGTGTCAGCTGCGCGGCCGTCTGAAAGAAGCGGCCAAGTCATCGGACATCGCCGCCATTGGGGATCGGGTGATCATCAGCCTGCGGCAGGAGGAAGGCACCGGCGCTTTGGCGGGCGCGATTGAGAAGCTGGCGCCGCGTCAATCGGTCTTGTCCCGCGCGGCGCGCACCACTGGCAAACGCGGCGTTGGCCAGGCCGAACGCGAGCAGGTCATTGTCGCCAACGCTGACCGCGCGCTGTTTGTCTTTGCCGCCGCCCAGCCGACTCCCAACCTGAAGATGCTCGACCGCCTGCTGGTCATGGGCGAAAAATCGGCAATCGCTGAACTGGTGATTATCGTCAATAAAATCGACTTGCCGGCCGCCGCGGCCGCCTTTGTCCCCTATGCGCGCATGGGGTATCGCGTCCTCAAGACCAGCGCTTTACGCGGTGATGGCATCGATGAACTGCAAACGCTGCTTTGTCGGGGTATTTCGGTGTTCACGGGGCCTTCTGGCGTCGGCAAAACCAGCCTTTTGAATCGGATGCAGCCCGGCCTGGCGCGGTCGGTCAAATCGGTCGGGCGCGTCTCGGAAGAAGGCGTTCACACCACCCGCGACCGCGCGCTGGCGCGTCTGGACAGCGGCGGCTGGCTGGCGGATACACCTGGACTGCGCTCCATCGCCCTGTGGGACGTCGAACCCGATGAACTCGATGCTTATTATGTCGATATCGCGCCGTATGTGCTGGACTGCAAATTCGGCAACTGCACTCACACCAGCGAACCTGACTGCGCGGTCCGCAAGGCAGTCAAGGCCGGACGCATCACCCGCCGCCGTTATCGCAGCTATCTCGATCTGCGCGAAGAACTGCGCGAAACTTACATCGTCTACAATCGCTAGTCGGCGCCTATTCCTCGAAGAGATTTTCGCCGCGCGAAAGACGCTGGGCGATGGTGAAAGTTTGCAGCTGCGAGCGCATAGTCGGGGCATGAGCGGCCAGGTAGCGCGCCGCCGCGATCAAAACCTGGCCGGCGATGCGCGGTGAATGGCGGCTAAGGATGCGATATTGATTGAAACAGGCTTCAATGCACTGGATGGTATGGAAATTGCGGTCTTCGCGCAAAAGCAAACAGCCCATCTTCGCCATCAGCTTTTCGGGCGGGCCGCCGCTGACCAGGTATTGCGCCGTCAATGTACCCGCTTGATTGACCTGCTGCTGCAAATTGAGCATCGATTCCAATTCATCAAGCAGCGCGTCGGGATTCGCAATCGGTTCGGGCTGGGGCAGTTTGACGGCCGGCACATTCAGGAAGCGGTCGAGATAGACGCTCATGGCGGCGTCAAAAATGCCGCGCATCAAGTCCACTGATTCGATTCGCTGCAGGCCTTGGTGGACGGCGTTGGCGAAGGTGAAGGTGTGCAGCGCGGTATCCCAGTCGCCAAATTCGTTGCTGGTATGGAAATGGGCGATGCGGCGGGCGGCGGCAAAAGCGACTGCGCCGGCCAAATCCACCGGCGGCATACCCCCGCGCAGACAGTTGAGCAGCGTATCGGCAATGGCCTGCGGGTCATCGCCCAGTAGCGGTGGCAGTAGTTCTTCGATATCATAAGCCTTGTCATCATAAACTTTGCGCTTGTCTTGGCCGGCGGCGACGGCATTCGGCAGCTGGGCAAAGGCCTCTTCCAGGATTAATACCAAATCAATCGGCTTGCGCCAGGCGTTGGATTCTTCCATGCGGCGCGCTTCTGTTAGATTCGGAACGACGCTGGCAAACGCCAATTCAGCGTAGTCCCAGCCGGCTTTGTCCACCGATTCCAGGGCTTTGTTGATGAAGTCCAAGCTATGCCCGGCATCCAGATAGCGATGGTCGGTGGCGGCGGTGAAGAGCATATCAGCGATTTGGCGGTCATCGGCGCCGGCGCGCAAAGCTGACACAATGGCGCGTTCGCCAGCCTGGGCATCGCGCACTTCGACGAATTGACGGAACCACTGCTTGAGGGTGGGGATGTCGGTTTCGCGGTTGGGCAGCGGGCGCGGGTTGAAGCGCGGCGCCATGCCGGCCGTGTCACTGGCGACATCCGCCAAGCCATGAAACAGCGCCAGTGAATGGTCATGCGGCCGCAAGTAGGAGATGAGGTTCATCGCACAGGCTTGGGTGGTCAGGCCGCGCCCCCAATCCATGCCGCGGTACTGCGCGCCAAATTCAAGGCCGATGCGGAATGGCTCGTCGGCCGGCACATCCTGCGCCAGTTGGCTGATGACGGATTTGGCGATGACCAGACTAAGGCTGTGCTGAAGGCCATCGCGCAGACGATCCCGCTGGTGATTGATTGTATTGCCGCGCGTCTGCACATCGACGTAGACGGCGCCGCCGCGGATTTCGACTGGGAACGCGTCAATGTCGTCCGCCCACAGGTCAAATGCGCCGCCGCTGGCCAGGTCAAAACGGGCGTGATGCCAATGACAGGTCAATATGCCTTCTTCGACCGATCCCTTGTCAAGCGGGAATCCCATGTGCGGACAGCGATTGTCCACGGCATATACACGGTCGCCATACAGGAAAAGTACGACTGGTTTGCCGTTGGGATGAACGGTGACGCTGCCTTTGTCTTTCAAATCCGCAAGCTCTGCGACCCAAACGAACTTTTCTTTCGCCAAGACCATAACAGACTCCCATTTCGATTTTCCTTTATATTTTATTATACTCCATCTTTCGGCGTGGCGCTTGTGAGGCTAGTCCATTCGTGATAAACTGATGCAGTCCGCGTTCATATAAATGGGGAGGCTGACCGTTGCCTGAACAAGCCCTGTATCTCAAGTGGCGCCCCCTTTCTTTTGATGATGTTGTCGGGCAGGATCATATCACCCGCACTCTGCGTCATGCGCTGATTCGCGGCCGTGTGCGCCATGCTTATCTCTTTAGCGGCCCGCGCGGCACCGGCAAGACGACCAATGCGCGGCTGCTGGCGAAGGCGGTCAACTGCAAACATGAAGACGCGGCGCGGCGGCCCTGCAATGACTGCTCGAACTGCATCGCCATTAACGAAGGCCGTTTTCTCGATTTGATTGAGATTGACGCAGCCTCGCATACTGGCGTCGATGATGTCCGCGAACTGCGCGACAAGATCGCCTTTGCGCCCGGCGAGGGTCAATACAAAGTTTATATCATTGACGAGGTTCATCGTTTTAGCGGCAATGCTTTCGATGCGCTGCTGAAGACCTTGGAAGAGCCGCCCGACCATGCCATTTTTGTCCTGGCGACAACTGAAATTGACAAGGTGCCGGCCACCATCAAAAGCCGCTGTCTGCAATTTGAATTTCGGCGCGTCTCATTGAAAGAGGTCAGCCAGCGATTGGCTTTCATCGCTGAACATGAGTCGCTCAAGATCGAGCCGGCGGCGCTGGAATTGATCGCGCGTCAAGGCACGGGCAGCGTCCGCGACAGCATCAGCCTGCTCGACCAGATCGTCACCGAACCCGACGAGCTTGTCAGCCTGGAACTGACGCAGAAGATGCTGGGTACGGCCAACAGCCTCCATATCATCGATTTGGTGAATGCGCTGGTCGATGATGAGATGGCGCTGGGCATTCATATCATCAATCAGGCGGTTGATTCTGGCAGTGATCCGCGGCAGTTTGGGCGGCAGGTCGTCGAATCGCTGCGAAATGTGATGCTGGCGCAAACGGCCAGCGCTGATTTGGTGGAGGCTTCGCAGGAAGATCAGGCCATGTACGGGCAGCTTGCCGAAAGGATAAGCCGGCCGCGTCTGCTCAAGGCGATTCGCGCGTTCAATGAGGCCGTCAATCAGTACACCGGCGGCTGGCAGCCACAGTTGGCTTTGGAATTGGCTTGGATTGACATTTTGCAGGAAGATTTGCCTGTCGCCGCGCCGGCCGCTCCTTCACCGCCGCCGACTCCGCAAAGTCGTCCTCTGTCGCGTTCGGAAAAGGCGAAAATGGCCGACGCGCAGGCGAATGAAGCGGCATTAAGCGATGATTTTGAACGCGCGGAAGCAACGGCCCGCGGCAAAACCCCCGTTTATCCCGTCGGGAAAATCCACAAGGGCTGGGGGGAAATTCTGAAACAGGCCGGTCGTTATAACCGCGGTATTCCGCCGCTGCTGGAACACGCTCATGTCCGCGCCATTGAGGGCAATCGGCTGATTCTGGGCGTGCCGAACGAATTTTTTCAGCAGAAGATCACTGATCCGCCGCGCGCCAAGTGCATTGAGCAGGCGATCTATGACCTGCACAAGGTGAAGCTGCGGGTGGAAGCGCAGGTGGCCAGCCGCGTCGCCGCGCCAGAGGATGCGCCGATGGATGAAAATGGCGATGAAGAGGACCCGCTGCTGGCCATGGGCAAGGAACTGGGCGGGGTGATTGATGACTAAAGTCAAGGCCGGCGCGGGCGCGCAGTTTGCCGCCGTCCTGATTGCTGATGTATTGAATCCGCTGTTTGTGATGTCGCTGGCGATTTTTGCGAGCGCGGGTTACCTGCTTTCGCTGCTGATGCCGGTCGATATTGAGATGTGGCGGGGGCTGTTTTGGGTCAGTGTCTTGCTGCCGCTGGTCGGCCTTCTGCCGCGCGCTTATCGCAAATGGCAGGGGAGCGCCGACGTTGCCAAGCCTTTTTCGTGGCGCGCGCTGCTGCCTTTCATTCCCCTGCTGATTTTGGCGCACAGCCTTATCATCGAGTTTTCTAATCCTTCCCTGCAAATAAGAGCCCATGGCGAACTGTATTCTGGGTATATGCAGCAGTTGTTTTATGGCGCGACGCCGATTGAGAACTACTATGCCGCTGGGTATCCGGTCAATCATTATTGGCTGTACTTCGCTTATGTGGCGGCGGTCGCCAAAGCCGCCTCTTGGCCTCTGCTTTACGCCAGCTCGATTGTGAATTTCGCCGCGCTGTTCAGTGGCTTGCTGTGGCTGGCGCAGACGATCATTCTGCTTCGGCTGGCCCGGCCGCGCACGGTTTATCTGGGCTTGCTGGTCCTCCTTGTCTACTGCTCTGTGAATACGTCTGGCATACTGAGTCTGCTGGCGCATTTGGCAGATGGCGCGACTCTTGATCTTGCTGATACCCAATTTTTGAATCTGCTGGTGCTGTCGGGAAGCGCCAACCACCGACTGAACAGCACGATGATAAAAGTAATAAACGGCGGCAGTTTGGTGGTGTCGCTTGCGGCTTTCTGCGCGGTTTTGCAAGTCTGCGTCGGGATGATCAAGGGCCGCTTTGGTTTGTTTTCGCTGGTTTTGATTTCGGCCGGCGGCTTGGCATCGGCGGCGGCGCAGCCGGCGACTGCCTTGTATGTGGTGGTTTTGCTGGCTGGCTTGGCGGTTACGGCCGTGATTTATGGGCTGACCGCATCCAACAGGAGGGCGCTGGCTTCGGCTTTTTGGCATAAGGCGAAGGATAGAATTCCTCTGACGGCGCTAGGGATATGGCTGGTCTTGAGTGTGGCTTCGTCTTTGCTGCTGCTCCAGTACATCAGGGATCTTAGTTACAATTTTCATGCTGGGTTTGAACTGTTTCATCCGTTAAACCTTGCCATGACAGGCGAGACGCTTGCTTTGCTGCTGCCGTTTTTCTTATTTTCGGCGTGTTTGTGCCTGGTCAAGCGGGATGCGCTTCACTGGTTCATTGTCATCAGCGCGGGGCTGGCGCTGTGCATCGCGTTGGGTTTGCAAGCGACCGACCAAAATCAGTACAAGAGCGTCTATCCGACGGCGATTTTGACGACGTTTTCGGCGCTGTTCACCTTGGAGATGATGCAAAGCAGCCGTCAAAATCACTGGCGCCGCGTTGGCTGGCTGCTGACTGGGATTCTGCTGGCATTGACGCTGTCGAGAATTATTCTCGTTAATGTCAGCAATGATTTTAGCAAAACCTCTAGTGCGGTAAGCGATTTCGAGTATGAAGGCCTGGGCTGGCGGTTAAACCGTCCTGAAAATAAGATGGCACCGGCGTATTATTGGATCCGCGATCATTCACCCTTTAATTCCATTATCATTATTAATCCGGCCTTGAGTGGCATACACAGGTTTTCGAATCTGCTGCATGAGCGGATGTTCTACGCGAAACCAGATCGTCTCGACGCCCACTTTACAGATGGCATTCCAGACTATGATGAGCGGATGCGCGATCTGGAGTTGTTCTACGGCGAGGAGATGACTGGGGATGAGTATCAAAAGATGCTGGCGCGGATGATGGACAGCCTGCCTGGTCGTCCGCTCTATGCGGCGCTCCAAGAGGGGAGTCGGTTGGGGAGCGGCAGTCCGGAGGTTATAGAAGAGCATGGCGCCAGTCTGGTCTATGATGAGGGCGGCGTAAGCGTGTATTGGCTGAATCCTGGCGCAGGGGAGGGGGAATGACCAAGGCTAAGTCCGTCGCGCAGTTTGCCGCCGTCCTGATTGCTGATGTATTAAATCCGCTGTTTGTGATGTCGCTGGCGATTTTCGCGAGCGCGGGTTATCTGCTTTCGCTGCTGATGCCGGTCGATATTGAGATGTGGCGGGGGCTGTTTTGGGTCAGTCTCGCTGTGCCTGGCTTGGGCCTTTTGGCCCGTCTTTATGCGCGGTGGAAGCGGGGCGAGTACATCAAAGGCGGGGCTTCGTGGCGCATGCTGCTGCCTCTTATTCCCATGCTGGTCATGGCGCCGATCATCTGGGCCGAATTCGCTCATCCGACCATGCAGGTTTTGCATCACGCCAACGTCCATGTCGGCTACATTCATCAGCTGCTTTATGGCGCGACGCCGGTCGAGAATGTGTTTGTCGCCGGGCAGCCCGTCAATTACTATTGGCTTTACCACGCTTATTTGGCCGCTATCGTCAAAATAACCTCGTTCAGTCCGCCGACGGTCTCTTCGCTTGTCAATGTGGCCGCCATCTTCAGCAGCTTCGTTTGGATCAGCCAAATTCTCAAGTCCCTCAAGCTGGGCCGGCCGCGCACGGTTCATTGGGGCCTGATGATTCTGCTGGTTTGTTTTTCCATCAACATCACCAGCATCCTGTCTGTGCTGGGCCATGCGCTGAATGGGACGTATGTTCCGTATGCCTATGACATTATGCTGCTTGACGGGGCGAGCCCTCCCTTGCACAGCGTACTCGGCAAGACGCTGAACTTCACCAGCATGACTTTGGGCATTATGCTGTTCAACGCCGCTTTGCACGCCTGCGTTAAATTAGTAAAACTCGATATCGGACTCGACGCGCTGATTTTGCTGTCCGCCGCTGGCCTGGCGGCCCTGGCCGTGCGCGAGATAGCGGCCCTGCACATGGTCGTCGCTTTGCTGGGCGGCATCATCGCGCTGGCTGGGCATCACTGCTGGCGATGCCGCGGCAAGAGGGGGCAGATTCGGCTGTTTTGGCGGAACTTGACCGACAGGACGCCGTTGACCGCGTTGCTGCTCTGGCTGGCCGTTAGTCTGGCGCTGTCGCTGCTGCTGGTGAAATACAACCTCGATATTGCCGACAGTTTTCAGTTGGGCCGTCCTTTTGGCCGTCCCAATGCGGCCAATATCGGCATGATTACGGCGGCTGTTGCCCTGTTCATACCGCTCTGCCTGCTGCAAGGCCTGTTTGTTTGGCGTCAGCGAAATCATATTGAAACTTTTCTCTTGCTGGGCGCGTTGTTCAGCGCGGCGATGACTTCGGTCTTGTATTTGCCTGATAGAAACCAAGAAAAGGGCATCTATTTTTTGGCGATCCTGATGGCGCTGTCGAGTCTGCTGGTTCTGCAAAGGCTGCAAAACAGCGGCATTGGCTGGCGGCGGCGCATCGGTCGGCTGCTTTCGGCCTTTTATTTCGCGCTGGTGATGGCGCAGACGTTTTATGTCGCCTATGGTTTTATTGGCCGAGTCCAAATGCTTGACGAAGGGGGGTATCGATTTCCTGGCCTTTACTTTCATGGCATCCACATCGAGAACAGCGAGGATATCGACCAAAGCATGGCCGCCTATTACTGGATTCGCGATCATACAGCGGCGCAGGCCATCGTCGTCCTGCCATTGATTCCATCCATCCATGCCAACCTTTACCATGAGCGGCTGATGTATGTCCGCCAGCTTCAGCTTCATTTTGCCGCCAGCGCGCTCGGCTATCATCAGCGCGTGCATGATCTGGATCTGTTTTACAGCGAGGAAACGGCGGCGGATGAGTACCAAAAGCTGCTGGAACGGATGATCGACAATCTGCCTGAACGGCCTATTTATGCAGTTGTCAAAGATAAAGAAGTCGGCCCTGAGGTTATGCGGCGGCGCGGCGCCAGGCTGGTCTATGAAGATGAAAATGACGGCGCGAATGTGTATTGGCTGAATCCGAAAGCGTGACAAATGACCAAAAGCCCAGGGTGGCGGTTGATCGCCGTATTGATAACCGATGTGCTGAATCCGCTTTTTATGATTTCGCTGGCGCTGTTTGCGAGCGTTGGATACGTCCTGACTTTGCTGATGCCGGTTGCGATTGAGATTTGGCAGGCCGTGTTTTGGGTCTGCACGCTTTTGCCGCTGATGGGACTTTTGGCTAGGGTTTATGGCAAGTGGAAGCAAGACGCATATGTCAAAAGCGAAGTTTCCTGGCGGATGGCCTTGCCTTTCATTCCCCTGCTTGTTTTGGCGCCGATACTCTATCTAGAGTTTTCTTTGCCGGGCTTGCAGATATGGGCTCATGGAGATATACGGCTCGGCTATATTCATCAGCTGCTTTATGGCTCGACGCCGGTTGAAAACATATTCGCCGCCGGTCATCCAGCCAACTATTATTGGCTGTATCATGCGTATATGGCGGCGGTCGCCAAGATTACATCGCTTCATCCGCTCCAAGCTGAAGAAATCGTGAATATCGCGGCGATATTCAGCGGCCTGTTATGGATCGCGCGAACGCTTATTGCCCTGAAGCTGGCGAAGCCGCGCACGGTCTATCTGGGTGTGGCGGCGATTCTTGTGTATTTTGCGGTGAACATCAGCGGCATCCTGACTTTGATCGCTTATCTGGCGGATGGCAATGCGATGCCGGAAAGCGGGAGTTCCGCCGCCATTCGCGTCCTCTTGCTTGAAGGCGCTGACCGCCGTTTGCACAACGTATTAACAAAAGTGTTCAATGCCAGCAGCATGACTCTGGGCATCGCGGCCTTTTCGGCTGTCTTTTATACCTGTGTCAAGGCGCTGAAGGGCAAAATCGACCTGATGGCGCTCATTTTGGTATCGGCCTGCGTCATCGCCATGTTGGCTCTGCGGGCGGACATTACCCTGCACATTGCGGCGCTGCTGGGCGGGCTGGCGGTTACAGGCGGCGTCTGTTTGGTGGGCAAGGCCGATAAAGTCGGGCGAATTCGGGCCTTTTGGCATCAAGTCAGCTGTGAAGTCTCGCCGTCTGCCTGGCTGCTGTGGCTTATCATCAGTCTTGTTTTGTCGATTCCTTTATTGAAGTACATCCTTGATATTTCTGCTGGCATCCCCGGTCTCAAGTTTGATCTTTTCAATGCCGCAAACCTGCGGATGATCGCGGTGGCAGTCCTCCTGCTTATACCTCTTTTCGCTCTTCAATGTGTATTTGCCGCGCAGAAAAGAGACGCCACGCAATACTTCGTTCAGATTGGTTTTTTGATTTTGGCCGCGCTGACATCGAGTTTGCTGCTTCCTGATAACAATCAATACAAAGGCGTCTATTTATTAGCGATATTAGTCGCGGTTTCGGCATTATTCGCGCTGCAAAGGTTTCAGCGAAGCAACCGGATTGCTTGGCGGCGCGCGGGACGGACGCTTGTGACGGCCTGGTTTATTTTAGTTTTTCTGCAAATCATGTATGCCAGTTATTTTGCTTGGGGTAAAGCGGCGAGGGGCAGTTATAGAGACACTAAATACGATGGCGCGCATCTCAACTATGAAGGCGATCTTGATGACAATCGGGCGGCGGCTTATTATTGGATACGCGGGAACACACCGGCCGATTCAATCATTATACTCCCCTTGGAAGCCTCCCACTGGTCAAACCAGCTCCATGAACGATTGTTTTATGTCAAAGCGCCGCAGTCCTTCTACACCGAGGATATCGAGGGTTATGATGAACGGGTGCATGACTTGGGTCTGTTTTACAGCGAGGAGACGGCGGCGGATGAGTATCAAAGGCTGCTGGAGCGGATGATTGACAATCTGCCTGAACGGCCTATTTATGCGGTGGTCAAAGATGAAGAAGTCGGCCCTGACGTTATGCGGCGGCGCGGCGCCAGGCTGGTCTATGAAGATGAGAATGGCGGCGCGAATGTGTATTGGCTAAATCCTGAAATTGATGGATAATGCCGATAGGACAGAAGATATTCCTATCGCAATGTTTAGCGCAGATTTTAGGAGGTGAAAGATGGCAAAGCGGCGCAGTGGCAGACGGAGTTCCTCGACGGGAATGCCGGGGGGCGCCAATCCAATGGCCATGCTGCAAAAGATGCAGAAGGACATGGCCGAGGCCCAGGCCAGTCTTGAACAGGAAACCCTTGAGGTTACGGTCGGCGGCGGCGCGGTTAAAATTGTCATCAGCGGCCATCAGCGCATACAGGCCGTTGAGATCAACCCCGATGTTATTGATATGGACGATGAGGAATGGCTCAATGACCTGCAAGATCTGCTGGGGGCGGCCGTCAATCAAGCTATTGAACAAAGCCAAACCATGGCCGCCGAGCGCATGGAAGCGATCACTGGGGGCTTGAACAATATCCCTGGCCTGGGCGGTTTGCTTGGTTAGCCGCGGTGTTGATGATGAGTGACGGAGCGCGTTGATGAGCGGCGCCATTCCCGAACCCGTGACCAAGCTGGTCGAAGCCTTTTCGCGGCTGCCAGGCGTTGGGCCCAAAACGGCCTCTCGCCTGACCTATTACCTGCTGCGCGCCGCTGACGATGTTTCGCTGGGCTTGGCGGACGCGCTGACCAATCTCAAGGAACAGACGCAGTTCTGCGCCGTTTGTTTCAATATCACCGTCGACAACCCCTGTCCTATTTGCAGTTCGCGTCAGCGTCAAACCGAGTCGATTGCGGTCGTTGAGGAGCCGCTGGATTTGATGGCGATTGAGCGCACCGGCATTTATAAAGGGCGGTATCATGTCCTGCATGGCGCGATTTCGCCGGTGGACGGCATTGGGCCCGATGATCTCAAAATACGCGAACTGGTCAAGCGGGTCAAAGAGGGGCAGACGCTTGAGGTCATTGTCGCCACCAACCCTGGCATGGAAGGCGATGCGACGGCGATGTATCTCCAGCGGGAACTGGCCGGCACCGGCGTTAAAATTACGCGGCTGGCGCGCGGGCTGCCCACCGGCGGCGATCTGGAATATGTCGATGCGGTCACCTTGATGCGGGCTTTGGAGGGGCGGCATGAACTGTGAATATCAGGTGTTTTGACTGCGAAAATATCCCTTGATAATCATAAAGCGCGATGTATAATCCCGAACTTGTTGATGATAGTTATGATGTATTTTGCGGATGATCTCTCATCCCGTTTTTGATTATGCGGTCTGTCGAAAGTGAGTTTTGAGATAGCTGTTTTTAGAAATGTGCTGCTGATTGCTGGGCTGTATCCGCCGGCTGTGGGGGGCGTTCCGACCTATTCCAAACAGGTTGCGGAGGCCTATGCCCGCGCCGGCCTGGGCGTGACGGTCATCACCGCCAGAGATGCCCCGATTGGCATGACGCGCGAAGGCGACGTCGAGGTGCATAATGTCCATCAGCTTCCCTGGCGCCAAGAGCTTGACCGCCGAAGCCAACGACGGCTGATTTTCTGGCGCATGTTCCGCTGTGCCAGGCGCTGTCTGCGGGCGCGGGACTATGATTTGATTCATGCTATTTTGTGGCGCGGCGCTTTCATCCCGCTCACACTGGGCCTGGGCGCCAAGACGGTCATGTCCATCCATGGCCGCGAGGCCTTCGCCATTTCTTCGCTGACGAAACGAATACTGCGTTTCAGCATGCAGCGAGTCAAAGTCGTCTTGGCCTTCAGCCGTCCTATTTTGAATCAGCTGCGCCAGAGCTTAGAGCGTCCGCTGCCTCATGCTGGGGTCTGCTGGGAAGGCATTTCTTTTCCGACGGCCGCCAAAGCGCATCGTCCACCGGCTGATTTCGCCAGGCTGTTTTGCATGTGCCGCCTGGAAAAGCGAAAGAATCTGCCCGGCGCGATGCAGGCCATCAGGCGGCTTGTTGATGATGGCCTTGATGTTCATCTTTTTGTTGCCGGCGGCGGCCGCGAAAGCGATTTTGTTGCCGGCGAACGCGCTCGTCTGGGGCTGGAGCGTCATGTTACGCTGCTTGGCCGGATATCGGACGAGGAGGCTGTCAGCTATTATCGCCAGTGCGGCATCTTCCTGCATCCGCAGATTGCGACAGACGATGGCGCCGACATTGAAGGCTTTGGCATCAGCATTGCCGACGCCATGTCTTTCGGCTGTATTCCGGTGGCTGGGAAAGCTGGTGGGCCTTCTGATTACATCTGCGATGGCCGGACTGGTTTTTTGGTCGATGGCCGATCTCCCCTCGCTATTGCCGAATGCCTGCGGACGATATTGACAAATCCACAGCAAAGCAGCGCCATAGCCCAGCAAGCCCAGCATTTCGCGCTGGAGCATTTCTCTTGGGACAGGCACATCCGCGGCATTTTGGCGCTTGTTGGACGTCAGGAAAAGGCGCGATGACTTCATTTCTTTCACAGCGACTCCCCGCCCGACTTGTCCATTACGGCGCTCTGCTCCGCGCCCGCCTGGATGAACACCCTGCTTTGGCATTTGGCTTTTTGCTGCTGGCGAATCTGGTCAGGATTATCGCTCTTGACCTCGACGCCGAACTTAGCCGCGCCGCTGATTGGCTGCTTGTGGCGGTTGTGCTTGGCCTCGGCTTTGTGATGGCCGGCGTCAGGATTCCTCGAGAGTCGCGGCCGGTCGCCCTGTGTTTCTTGGTCTTATTGGGCATCTACGCGGTTAGCCTCGCGCTGAACTTCAGCTATCAAGGCCTCCGTCATATATTCGCCATCCTCGCCTCTGGCATCATCTATCTGTTCTGCTACACCTATGGCCCGCGCCTGCTAAGATCGAGGCATTTCCTGCCCCTTTTGGCGGCAACGCTGTCGGTTCTGCTGCTGCATTACACCCAGATTTTGCCGCGGATTTGGGACCTGAACCGCGTCGATAATCTGCATTTCACCAGCACCATTATGAGCGGCATCTTGACTTGTCTGACCTTGACGATAGGGTTGATGCTGATATTTCGGAGCAAGGACCGCATTCGTCAGCGCTTGTGGGCGCTCTTGATCTTTGCGGTGGCCGCTGTGCTTGGCCTTATCTTTGGATTACGCACCTTGGCTGTGTGCACGTTTTTGGCTTTTCCACTGTATGGGCTGTTTTTCTATGCTTTGCGCCGTCGGCTGGCTGGGATCACGCTGGCTGTTTGCTCGCTTGCCGCGCTGGCGCTGGTCATCCTCTTTATGGGTACAGAGAATCTTGACTCTGCGCTGGTGGAAGTCGACCGGCTTGCCCGCGGCTATGGGGGCGGTCGGATTCTTAATGGCCGCGAAGTGCTTTGGAACAAGGCCGTTGACGGGATTGAAGCGGCGCCCTGGACGGGGCATGGCGCGGGGATGACCATCAAGAATCTGAAGCTGAATACTGTGGACCGCAACAAAACAACACTGTCTGACAAGCCAGAGATTCCAGCCAGGCAGATAAGCCATGCTTTGGGAGGGCTGGGCAACCTTCATACTAATTACAACATTGAGCCGAAGTCCGCGCACAACCTCTTCCTTCAGATTGGCATTCAAACTGGCCTGCCGGGCATGGCGGCCCTGGTCGCGCTGTGTCTGCTGCTTGTGGCGAATTTGAGATCGAGAAATGGCGAAAGAGTTCAACCGCTGCAATGTTATGTGGCCGCCGGCACGTTCATGATCATCTGCCTTAGCGTCTTTGAAGTTTTTCTGATCCAGAACATACTCTCTTGGGGGGTGTTCGCCTGGATTTTCATGGGCATCGGCGCCGGCCTGGTCAACGCGGCCCGCGGCAAGCCGCATTGAACTTTCGAAAGTAGATGCCTTCCCCCATCCGCTCCGATTCGCTTTCGATGATGGCGCGGCATTCAGCGCAGGAAGCATCCAAAATCTGCCCGGCCTCGGCGGAAAGATGGAACCTGCCGTCATCCTCTGGCAATGGGGTAAAGAACAGGCTCATTATCCATTGGCTGTCCTTGATTCGCTGCACCAGCCGCTTAAATCCCAGCCGCCGCAGCCCGCGCCCCAAGGGCCGTCCAAGGGCCGAAAGCCAAATCCACCGCGCATCGACCGATTCGTTCACGCGGCCGCGCGGAACAAAATTGAACTGTGAAGTCTGGCAAAGGCCAGCCAATGTCTCCAGCGCTGTCGCTGTTTCTTGGGTGAGCGCGGGAAAATAGAGGGTTAGAATATCGGCCTCGATGCGGAAAATATCCAAAAGCCGCTGCGGGGTCAGTCGATCACGCACGACGGCCTGCTCCAGCCGCCGTTCGCCAAAGAGGGCCGAGGGCTGGCCGCGGCTTCGTCTGAAACGCATCATGGAAAGGGCCCGCTCTCGATAATCTCTGACAAGCACAACCAGCAGCGTCCTGATGCCCTGTTCCTCAAGCGCCCTTATGCCTGGCGGCAGGGCCGGGTCAAGGTAGGCGCTGTTTTCGATGTCGCACAGCAGCTTCCCCTGCAATTTTCCCCAGACCCGCATAAAGGCCTTTGGCGACCGATAGTACATGCCCTCTTTGATTTCAGGAAAGGCGAAATCGGCATGGCCTTTCAAGATGCGATACAGAAACTCGCTTCCCGAACGGCCCGGCCCAACGACCAGCAGATAGTCATACTTCATTGGATGCGCCTTGTTTTGATGCGTTCATGTCGATTCAAGGGATGTCGATGTCGGTCAGATTCAGCATGGCCGGCAGGTCGTCGTCGCTGTTCAGCCAATTCTGCTGTTGGCCGGAATGCTTGTCGTACAGGATGGCCATGAGGCGATAGTGGCCGGGGGGAACATTCGCGATATCGATGGAAAAAAGGCGCGGCTGGCCTTCATGCACCAATGGCAGGTCAAGTTGAGCGGCCTTGTTCCAATCGGCAGAGATAAGCTGATAGGACATTTGGAAGTCGCTTAGGTCGTCATCGGTTCGCGCGGCCCATTGGTCGCTGAAATACAGTTTCGAATCGGCCGCATGCAAGGCCGCGCCATAAAACTGATAATCGAGGACGACGGTCTGATGATTGGCCTGTAGCTGCGGCGGCTGGCAATCGAGGGTTTTCCAGGCATATTGCCGTATCACGGTGTCGATGCCGATTTCAATGGTGTCGCATAATTGGTAGTTCAGGTCGTGCATGATGGATTCGATGCTGGCGGCTTCGGCGGCGTCGACCTTTGATGTTTGATGGAAAATCCATATTGAAGGCTCTGTGATGGCGTGCTGGCGGATGTAATTGTCAAAGATTTCTGAATTATCGAACAGCTTCAGTTTAATGCCGTGGCGGTCAAAGTAATGGTGTTTCTGTGAATGATCGAGCTTGCCTATCCGCTCTAGCGTACCAGGTCTAAGACGATAGCCGATAAGCTGTGGTTTCTGTTCGGCTCGCAGCGTCTCGCGAGACATCGCTTGCCAAGGCGGCAATGGCGCTGACGACAGCCTGCCGGCAGCGAAATTTCTCCAGTCGCCATCTATTTGAAAACCAACTCCAGCTGCAATCCACAGCAGCGCCAGCAGCCCCAGCCAGCGGCGAAATGAATATAAGCTATAGATCCCGGCGGCGACGGACAGCGCAAAGGGCAGCATATTCACCAAATGGTAGCGCATCTCCACTGCTCTGATGAATCCGGAGTATTCGGCAATGAGCATCAGGATAAGCAGGAAGATAATACTCAATAACAGATAGGATGCGGAGGAGATGGTCTTGCGCCAAAATCCGAGCATCAGGCCGGCGATAACAATGATGAGCAGCCCTGGCTGTTCGTTCAGCATAAGATTTATCCAGGCGCCGAGGGCAGTCATGCCATCGATAGAATCGGAGAGAAACTTTTTTTGAATAGACTCAATGATGCCACTTGTCATATTTATCAGAACAGGCAGGAATATGGCAAAGGCAGTGATGCCTGTTGCGGTTACAGCAAGCCAGCGCCGATTCTTGGGGGCAAACAGCAGATGATAGATGCCCAGCGCTGCCAGAAAAGCCGCACAGAACAAGTGTGTATTTTCCAGCGCAAAGACAGCGGCAAAAAGCGCGAAATAATCCAATGTTTTTGGAGGCTTGGCGCGAAACATGATTCGCCAATACAGCCAAAGGATGACGCCACTTGTGAAGACCAGGAGCGGGTAGAATCGGGCAAAGGGTATGTAATAATTGTAAAAGGTATTGCTGGCGACGATGATGAGCATGAACAGCCCGGCGGCGGGGGCGATGAAATCCCGCGCCAGGCGATAGGCCATGGCCAGCGACAGCAAACCGCTGAAAATCGTCAAAATCCGTGCCAGCGCGAGGTCGTATGCGGTGAGATTGCCCCAGGTACTTAATAAGATGAAATAGCCGGGCGCGTGATTGGGGCTGTATTGCTGGAGTGACTGCATGACGTCGATAGGTGAATAGGGTCTGTTGACCAGCCAGCCTGAATTGTTCATTGAATGGAATTCGTCCACTGTTGGCGGGTACAGGTCGATCTGACGAATCGCCAGCGCGGCGACAATGAGCAGAATGGGCAGGGCCCAGAGCCAGTGAATCAGGATATCGCGCTTGGCATTGTGTGACAAATCCATGTTGGCCTTTCGCAGTCTATGCGATTCAAGGGATGATAATTTCAGTTAGTGTCAGCATGGCTGGCGGATCGCCTTCGCTGTTCAGCCAATTCTGCTGTTGGCCGGAATGTTTGTCGTACAGGATGGCCATCAGACGATAGTGGCCGGGGGGAACGTCGCTGATATCGATGGAAAAAAGGCGCGGCTGGCCTTCATGCACCAGCGGCAAATCAAGCTGGGAGACGTTGTTCCAATCGTTAGAAATAAGCTGATAGGACATTTGGAAGTCGCTTATGTCGGCGTCGATTCGCGCGGCCCATTGGTCGCTGAAATATAATTTCGAGTCGGCCGCATGCAAGGCCGCGCCATAGAATTGATAATCGAGGGTGGCGGTCTGATGGCTTGATGGAAGCTGCGGCGACTGGCAGTCGAGGGTTTTCCAGGCATATTGCCGTATCACGGTGTCGATGCCGATTTCGATGGTTTTGCAGGGCTGGTAATTTAGGCTGTGCATGATGGATTCAATTTCGGCGGCTTCGGCAGCATTCGTTTTGGAGGTTTGATAAGATACCCATATTGAAGGCTCTGTGATGGCCATACTGCGTATATCATCCTCGAAATTTTTCAAATTATTGGCGGTTTCCAGGGTGAGGTCATGCCGGTCAAAATAATGCTCTCGCTGTGAGTAGTTGATAATGTAACGCCAATTCAATATGCGGGGTCGATGCTGATAGGCGATGATGATTGGTTTCTGCGCCGCTTGCAGGGCCAGCCGTGAGATGACTTGCCAGGGCGGTCTTGAAAAATCATCCGCATACCCGGCTAGATACTGATTCCAGTCGGCAGTTTGCTGGAAGGCAAGGCCGGCTATGATCCATAACAGCGTCAGCAAGCCCAGATATTTGCGGAAATGATACAAGCCATACAATCCGGCTGCAATAAACAGTACAAAGAGCGGCCAGGAAGCCAGCTGATAGCGCATACTGCTCATGGCGACGAAATCGGTAAAATGGGCAAAGATCGCCAGCGCAGTCAGGAAAGGCACAAACAAAATGAGATAGGGTTGGGGTCTTATTTTCTTTGTCCACATCCCCACAGCCAAGCCGACGCCCGACAGTATCAGCAAGAATGGCTGGTTATTCAGGGTGACTTCAAGCCAGGTGCGGACTGCGGTTATGCTGCCTACAGACCGGTCTCCCCAATCCGCAAGGGCTTGGTCAATTCCGGCTGTTGCCAATACTGCCATCCAGGGCGAGAAGAGCAGCAGCGCGATGAGGACGGTTGCCGAGATCTGCCACCAGCGGCGATTTTTGGGCGCGATGAACAGGTGATAGATGCCCAGCATGAGCAGGAATGCGGCACTGAAGGCATGCGTGCTTATCAGCGCGAAGACGGCGATGCCCAGCGCGGCGTAATCTGTTTTTTTGACCTGCTTCTGCTGATGGGTAATCCGCAGATAGAGCCACAGCGCGATGGCGGAAGTGAGGAGCAGCAGGGTGTACATGCGGGCATGGGCATAATAGAAATTGTAGAAGGTATTGCTGGCGATGATGATGAGCGCGAACAGGGCGGCGACGGGGGCGACAAAATCCCGCGCCAGGCGATAGGTCATGGCCAGGGCCAGCAGGCCGATAAAAATCGTGAAAATCCGCGCCAGCGCAATATCGTAAGCGATGAGATTGCCCCAGACACTCAAGAGCATGAAAAATCCAGGGGTATGGTTTGAACTGTATTGTTGGAGCGATTGCAGGATTTCGATAGGTGAATAGGGCCCGTTGATCAGCCAGCCGGCGTCGTTCATCGAGAAGAATTCATCACCGGTTGGCGGATACAGGTTGATTTGGCGCAGGGCGAGGGCGGCGACAATGAGCAGAATAGGCAGGGCCCAGAGCCAGTGAATCAGGATATCGCGCTTGGCATTGTGTGACAAATCCATGTTGGCCTTTCGCAGTCTATGCGATTCAGGGGATGATAATTTCAGTTAGTGTCAGCATGTCGGGCAGGTCGCCTTCGCTGTTCAGCCAATTCTGCCGTTGGCCGGAATGTTTGTCGTACAGGATG
Source organism: Phototrophicaceae bacterium (assembly GCA_965243795.1). Lineage (GTDB taxonomy): Bacteria > Chloroflexota > Anaerolineae > Aggregatilineales > Phototrophicaceae > UBA6055. The sequence continues at coordinate 1,266,949 of OZ251576.1, forward strand.
GCCATGAGGCGATACTGGCCAGAGGGAACATTCGCGATATCAATGGAAAAAAGACGCGGCTGGCCTTCATGCACCAATGGCAAGTCGAGTTGGGCGGCCTTGTTCCAATCGGCAGAGATGAGTTGATAGGACATTTGGAAGTCGCTTAGGTCGTTATTGGTTCGCGCGGTCCATTGGTCGCTGAAATACAGTTTCGAATCGGCCGCATGCAAAGCCGCGCCATAGAATTGATAGTCGATGGCGGCGGTCTGATGATTGGCCTGCAGCTGCGGCGGCTGGCAGTCGAGGGTTTTCCAGGCGTATTGCCGTATCACGGTGTCGATGCCGATCTCGACCGTTTCGCAGGCCTGATAGCCCAGCCTGTCCATAATGGATTCAATTTCAGTGGCTTCGGCGGCGTAGACCGTTGATGTTTGATAGAAGGCCCATATTGAAGGCTCTGTAATGGTTTTATTGCGAACATAATTCTCGATTCTTTCAATATCATGGAAAACTTCTAAGACAATGTCACGCAACTCGAAATAGTGGCTTCGCCGTGTGTAGTTAATATGGCCAGGCCATTTCAGCAAAATTGAATGATAACGATAGCCGATGATAGTTGGCTGCTGTTCCGCTTGCAAGGCCAGGCGTGAGATGACTTGCAGCGGCACTTCTTTATGAGCGTATTCCCAGTCTACATATTTACTCCAATCGGTTGTTTGTTGAAAGACAGCGCCGGCGATGATCCAAAGCAGAACAATCAGTCCCAGCCAGCGGCGAAATGAATACAAGCCGTACAATCCCACTGTAACGGTTAGGGTAAATGGAAGCATCACCACCAGATGATAGCGCATCTCTTCCAACCTGATAAATCCAGAGTATTCAGCGATGAGTGTCAGCATAGACAGAAATAGCGCACTTAACAGAAAACAGAAATATCTGCGCGGGGGGGGGGGGGGGGGGGGGGGGGGGGGGGGGATTGTGTCGGAGTCCGAGTAGTCCAGTGATAACAATAATGAGCAATTCTGGCCGACCGTTCAGCATAAACCTTATCAAGGTGTCAAGGGCGGTCATGCCGTTGGCGAGTTGGATGGGAGTCTTCTGCATGGCTTTAGTGATGCCGTCCATCATATTTACAAGAACAGGCAAGAACAGGACAACGGCAGTGATGCCTGTTGCGGTTACAGCAAGCCAGCGCCGATTCTTCGGGGCAAACAGCAGATGATAGATGCCCAGCGCCGCCAGAAAGGTCGCGCAGAACAAGTGTGTATTCTCCAGCGCAAAGACCGCGGCAAAAAGTGAGAAGTAGTCTAATGCTTTTGGGGACTTGGCGCGAAACATGATTCGCCAATACAGCCAGAGAATGATGCCGCTTATGAATACCAAAAGAGGGTAGAACCGAACATGGGCATAATAGAAATTGTAAAAGGCGTTGCTGGCGACAATGATGAGCATAAACAGCCCGGCGACGGGGGCGACGAAATCCCGCGCCAGGCGATAAGCTATGGCTAGGGTCAACAACCCAGTGAAAATCGTCAGCACGCGTCCCAGCGCGAGGTCATAGGCGATGAGGTTGCCCCAGATACTTAGCAATATGAAATAGCCGGGGGTGTGATCGGGGCTGTTTCGCTGGAGCGACTGCATGACGTCGATGGGTGAATAGGGTCCATTGACCAGCCAGCCGGCGTTGTACATCGAATAGAATTCATCTGGAGTCGATGGATACAGGTTGATTTGGCGCAGGGCGAGGGCGGCGACAATGAGCAGAATAGGCAGGGCCCAGAGCCAGTGGCTTAGGATGCCGCGTTTGGCATTGTGTGACAAATCTATGTTGGCCTTTCGCTGTCTATTCGATTCAAGGGATGTCGATGTCGGTCAGATTCAGCATGGCCGGCGGGTCGCCTTCGCTGTTCAGCCAATTCTGCCGTTGGCCGGAATGCTTATCGTACAGGATGGCCATGAGGCGATAGTGGCCAGAGGGAACATTCGCGATATCGATGGAAAAAAGACGCGGCTGGCCTTCATGCACCAGCGGCAAGTCGAGTTGGGCGACTTTGTTCCAATCAGCAGAGATGAGTTGATAGGACATTTGGAAGTCGCTTAGGTCGTTATTGATTCGCGCATTCCATTGGTCGCTGAAATACAATTTCGAATCGGCCGCATCTAGCTTTGCGCCATAGAATTGATAGTCGAGGGTGGCGGTTTGATGATTGGCCTGCAGCTGCGGCGGCTGGCAGTCGAGGGTTTTCCAGGCGTATTGCCGTATCACGGTGTCGATGCCGATTTCGATGGTTTTGCAGGCCTGATAGCCCAGCCTGTCCATAATAGATTCAATGCCGGCGGCTTCGGCAGTGTTTGTCTTGGGGGTTTGATAAGATACCCATATTGAAGGCTCTGTGATGGCCATACTGCGTATATCATCCTCAAAATTTTTCAAATTATTGGAGGTTCCCAGGGTAAGGTTATGTTGGTCAAAATAATGCTCTCGCTGTGAATAGTTGGCATTGCCAGGATAATTCAACAGGCTTAAATTATAATGATAACCAATGATGGTTGGCTTTAATTCTGTTTGCAAAGCGAGCCGTGAAAGGACTTGCCAGGGTGGATATGGGAAGGCTAATGCCACATCTCCCAGATATTGCTGAAACCAGTTGATCGTGGTTATCTGAAAGATAAAGCCCGCTGCTATCCATAACAGCGCCAGCAGCCCCAGCCACTTGCGGAAACGATACAGGGCATAGAGGCCAGCCGCAATAAACAGCGCAAAAGGCAGCCAGGAAGCCAGCCAGTAGCGCATATTGTCTGTTCTAATCAATGTGGTGAATTGAGTAAAAAAGGCCAGCGTCAGCAGGTGCAAGACGAACATAATAAGATAAAATTTGACGATGTTTTTCCCCTTCCAGACTCCCAGCCCCAGGCCGGCGACCGACAGCAGCAGCAAGAGCGGTTGATTGTTCAGAGCAACTTGAAACCAGGCGCGGATTGCGGTGATGCTATCTATCGGGCTGTGTCCCCAATTCGCGATGGTCTGGCTGATTCCTGTTGTTGCCAATACGGCCATCCAGGGCGAGAAGAGCAGTGCAGCCGCGATAACCGCCAGCGAAACCCGCCGCCAGCGTTGGTTCTTGGGCGCGGCGATTAGGTGATAGATGCCCAGCATTGCCAGGAATGCGGCGCTGAAGGCATGAGTATTTATCAGCGCGAAGACGGCGATGCCCAGCGCGGCGTAATCTGTTTTTTTGACCTGCTTCTGCTGATAGATTATCCGCAGATAGAGCCACAGCGCGATGGCGGCAGTGAAAGGGAGCAGGGTGTACATGCGGGTATGGGCATAATAGAAATTGTAAAAGGTATTGCTGGCGACAATGATGAGCGCGAATAGTCCGGCGACTGGGGCGACAAAATCCCACGCCAGGCGATAGATTATAGTCAGGGTCAGCAGGCCAATGAAAATTGTCAGGATCCGTCCCAGCGCGATGTCGTAGGCGATGAGGCTGCCCCAGACACTCAAGAGCATGAAAAATCCAGGGGTATGGTTTGAACTGTTTCGCTGGAGCGATTGCAGGATTTCGATAGGTGAATAGGGCCCGTTGACCAGCCAGCCGGCGTTGTGCATTGAATGGAATTCATCAGCGGTTGGCGGGTACAGGTCGATCTGGCGAATCGTCAGCGCGGCGACAATGAGCAGAATCGGCAGGGCCCAGAGCCAATGCCCAAGGATGTCCTTGCTGTGCTTTGACTGTCCCATCGTCAGAGCGTTCATGCTTTAGCTGCGCGAGGTATAGTCACCTTTGACAATCCACTTATAGGTGGTCAGTTCTTCTAATGCCATTGGCCCGCGGGCGTGCAGTTTTTGCGTGCTGATGGCGACTTCGGCGCCGAGTCCCATAGCGCTGCCATCGGTAAAGCGGGTGCTGGCGTTCCAATACACCGCCGCCGAATCGACCTCGTTCAGAAATTTCTCGGCATGCGCGGCGGTTTCGGTCAGGATGCTGTCCGAATGCTGGGTGCCGTGTCGGGCGATGTGCTGGATGGCTTCGTCGACGCTGTCGACAATTTTCAGGTTGAGTGTTAGGTTGTACCATTCGGTGTCGAAGTCTTCGTCGTCGGCCATCAGCACCCGCTCATCATCGCCGACGATGGCATAGGCGCGCGGTTCGGCATGAAATTCGACGTCGGCGGCGCCGAGCGCATCCACGACCCGCGGCAGGAGTTCATCGGCGACGGCTTGGTGGACGAGCAGGGTTTCCATTGAATTGCAGACGGCTGGGCGCTGGGTTTTGGCGTTGTGCAGGACTGGGAGGCTCTTGTCAAGCTGGGCGCTGTCGTCGACGTAGATGTGGCAGACGCCGATGCCGCCGGTGATTACGGGGATGCTGCTGTTTTCTCGGCAGAAGGTATGCAGGCCATTGCCGCCGCGCGGGATAATCATATCAATGCACTCATACAGGCGCAGCATATCGCGGACATATTTGCGGTCTTTGCTGTGGATGTACTGGATGGCATGGGGCGGGAAACCGCGCCGCGCCAGGACGTCCTGCAAGATGCGGGTCAGTTCGATATTGCTGTTGAGGACGTCCGAGCCGCCGCGCAGAATGACGGCGTTGCTGGTTTTGAGCGCCAGTGTTGAAATATCGACGGTGACGTTGGGACGCGATTCATAAATGGCGCCAAGCACACCCAGCGGCGTTCGCCGTTTGGTCAGCTGCAGGCCGTTGTCCAGCGTTGATTCGTGTATGACCGCGCCAACTGGATCGGGCAGTTCGGCCACGCGGCGCACATCAGCGATCATGCCGGCCATTCGCCGTTCAAGCGCGATGCGGTCGCGAATCCAAATCGGATCCACGCCATTTTGGGCGGCCAGGTCAAGGTCTTTTTGGTTGGCCTGCAGGATAGCGGGGGTATGGGCTTCCAGCGCATCGGCGACAGCGACCAACGCCGCGTTTTTTGCTGCGGTCGATTGCTGCGCGAGGATGGCGGCGGCGGCTTTCGCCTGCTGGCCCATCTGCGTCAAATCAACGGCTTCGAGAAAGGTATCAACCATGATGTTTTCCTGTTGGATAGCAAATGATTTCGAGGATAACTATTCCATATTCAGCCCGGAAATGCAACAGTGCGCTCACGGAAGTGGCGAAAAACGCGGTGATGACGTTTCCCAAACTTGCTAATCCGCGTCGATCCCCTAAAATCTCTGGCAGTGCGCGGCCGCAAAGGACGCTTGCTGTTTCGGGGCGGCGCCGCCTGAAAACGCCAACCCATTCTCATTCATAGATTCCAGCCTCTTTCCCGATTTCCTCGTAGGGTTTGGCTCGTTCCTCAAGGATGGCCTGCGCCTCTTGCAGCGCGGCAATCATAATGTCGGCGGCCTCAATCACTTGCTCTTGGTCGGTTTCGCCCTTCACATGCGTTTCAAAGAACTGCATATCCCATTCCAGAATGATGCTTTCAGATTTCAGTCCAGCATAGGCCAGCCCCTCTTTTGACAAGCGGAGTTTGCGCCGCCTCGCCCAATCGATGTTATCTGTCATCTTGCCCACTCCCATTCTCGGCGTAGAGCTTTGCCTTTTCCGCAAAGACGGCCTGCGCCGCTTTCAATGCGTCAATCACGATGTCGGCGGCTTCAATGCCGGCGGGTTTTTTGCTTCTCTCATTGCGCTTCTTGACCTGCTCAAAGTGGTAGATGACGCTTGGGATGACGATATTGCTGTAGTCTGTCAGCCCTTGATGCGCCAATTCGTCCCTTGATTTGTCAGTCCGCTCTCGCCACATTTTCTGGAGCTTGCGGCTGGTGCGTATCCGAATCGTGTTGTCAGGGATCATGCTTATCTCCAATGCTTGATTACTCTTTGGATGCCTGCGTTAGCGCTGCGGAGTTTCGCTCTTGTCGGCTGGAAACAGGAGTTCAAGTTTTAACTCAAAGCCGGGCAGGACTTGTTCGCCGGACAAGCTGCTTTCCTGGCCGACGAATTCGATGTTCAGGCGCGGCCCATCGACGGAACGGCAGACGTCGACGCCTTTTTCGGCTGGCAGGACGATCCAGACCAGCTGCGTTCCATGTCGCAGATAGAGGGCGGCTTTTCGGCGGGCTTTTCGGAGGGTGTCGGTAGGTGACAGAATCTCGATGGCCAAATCGGGCATGATAGGAATGTATTTTTCTGGGAGCGGACGCGGCATTTTTGCGCTGCTCAAGAAAGCGACATCGGGCGAAAGCAGGGTATGGCGACTGTCAGACGGATGATAGCCAGTTTCCACAGTAACCTTACCCAGATCGCGTTCCTTAACGAAGGACCAGATATAGTGCGAAATCTCGACAGCAAGTCGCCCGTGTTCATAACCAGGGGGTGGCATCTCGAATAACTCTTCTTCAATGAGTTCATAATGATTTATATTGTCGGGCTGATGGGCTAACTCCCAGACATCGTCCACGGTGTACAACCGCTGTTGAATGGCTATGTTCATCGCTGACTGCTCCGCATCGACTTATTGACTTTTTTCAGTTGGAAACAGGAGTTCAAGTTTTAACTCAAAGCCGGGCAGAATTTGTTCGCCGGACAAGCTGCTTTCCTGGCCGACGAATTCGATGTTCAGGCCCGGCCCATCGACGGAACGGCAGACGTCGACGCCCTTTTCGGCTGGCAGGACGATCCAGACCAGCTGCGTTCCATGTCGCAGATAGAGGGCGGCTTTTCGACGGGCTTTTCGGAGGGTGTCGGTAGGTGACAGAATCTCGATGGCCAAATCGGGCATGACGGGGATGTATTTGCCCCAAGACGGATGGGGCGCTTTGGCTTGGCTCAAAAAAGCGACATCGGGCGAAAGCAGGGTATGGCGGCCTTCTGGCGGATGATAGCCGGTTTCCACAGTGACTTCGCCCAGTTCATGCTCCTCGACGTAAATATCTATGTACCGCGCAATTTTGACGGCAAGTCGCCCGTGTGCATAACCAGGGGGTGGCATCTCGAATAACTCTCCTTCAATGAGTTCATAATGATTTATATTGTCGGGCTGATGCGCTAGTTCCCAGACGTCGTCCACGGTGTACAACCGCTGTTGAATGGCTATGTTCATCGCTGACTGCTCCGCATTGACTTATTGACTTTTTTCAGTTGGAAACAGGAGTTCGAGTTTTAACTCAAAGCCGGGCAGGACTTGCTCGCCGGACAAGCTGCTTTCCTGGCCGACGAATTCGATGTTCAGGCCCGGCCCATCGACGGCGCGGCAGACGTCGACGCCCTTTTCGGCTGGCAGGACGATCCAGACCAGCTGCGTTCCATGTCGCAGATAGAGGGCGGCTTTTCGGCGGGCTTGCCGAAGCGTGTCGTTAGGCGACAGAATCTCGATGGCCAAATCGGGCATGATGGGGATGTATGTATGTGGAAACGGATGGGGCGTTTTGGCTTTGCTCAAAAAAGCGACATCGGGCGAAAGCAGGGTATGGCGGCCCTCGGGCGGATGATAGCCGGTTTCCACAGTAACCTTGCCCAGACCGCGTTCCCTGACGAAGGCCCAGATATAATACGAAATCTCGACAGCAAACGATCCGTGCACTCCGCCGGGTGGTGACATCGTCAACAATTCTCCTTCAATGAGTTCATAATGATTTACATTGTCGGGCTGATGGGCAAGTTCCCAGACATCGTCCACGGTGTACAACTGCTCTTTAATGACCATGTTCGCCTCTGACTGTCTTATTTCCACAATCTTAGTTTATCACAGTTTTACGACTTGCCGCGGATTCATTTCAAGACGACCAGGTTGTTGCGGTGCAGGACGGCGTCGCCATAGCTGTAGCCGAGGATGTCGACGATTTCGCGGGATTTTCTGCCGCAGAGTTTTTGCAGATCGCTGCTTTTGTAATTGGTCAGGCCGTGGGCGATTTCGCGGCCGGTCGGTGACAAGACGGCCAGCGTCGCGCCGCGCTCAAATTCGCCTTGGACGGCGCGGATTCCGACTGGCAGCAGGCTGGCGCCGCCTTGCATCAGCACCTTGACAGCGCCGTCGTCGACTGTCAGCGCGCCCTGTGGCTGGCCGGTCAGCAGCCACCGTTTGCGGCTTTCGGACAGGTCACTGGCGGCTTCGATGTGAGTGCCGATGGCTTCGCCGGCGGCCAGACGTCTGATGACGCCGCGTTCACTGCCGCTGGCGATGATGGTTTTGATGCCGCTGCGGCTGGCGATTTGGGCGGCCTGCATTTTGGTGACCATGCCGCCGGTGCCCATCTGCGTGCCAGCGGCGCCGGCCAGCTGAAGCAGGTCATCGGAGATATGCTCGATGCTTTGTATCAGCGCGGCCTGCGGATGTTTGCGCGGGTCAGCGGTAAAGACGCCGGGCTGGTCGGTGAGGATGATGAGGCGGTCGGCATCGATCACGCTGGCGACCAAGGCCGAAAGGTTGTCGTTGTCACCCACGCGGATTTCATCGGTGGCGGTGGTGTCGTTCTCATTCACAATCGGGATGATTTGATGTTCAATCAGCGTGGTCAGGGTATCGCGGGCATTCAGATAGCGGGTGCGGTGGCTTAGGTCGTCGCGGGTCAGCAGAATTTGGGCGATGGCGATTTCAAAGATGTCGAAGAGGTCTTGATAGACGCGCATCAGATGGCTCTGTCCGACGGCGCTTAACATTTGCTTGGCTGGCACCGACTTGCCCAAATCGGGAAAGTCCAATTGCTCGCGCCCGGCGGTCTGCGCGCCCGAAGAGACGATAATCATCTCATAGCCCTGTTCATGCAGGCCGGCGATCTGCTGCGCGATTTCCAGCATGCGCTGTCGATTGAGCCGCGCTGTTCCTTTGGTGAGGACGCTTGTCCCGAGTTTGACGACGATTCGCTGCATGATCCGTTCCCGTCTAGTCTTCCGATGGCCTGATATGAATTTGCAGCGCATAACCCAGTCGCAGGGCAGCCCGTCTAAGCAGATCCTCGGCATTGTCAAGCGCGTCCTGCAAGCTCATCGGCTTATCGACAATCGGGAAAACCGCCTGGATGCCGGCTTCATGCAGCCGCCGCTCGTCGATATTGATACCGCCGACGAGGGCAATGGTCGGCAGACCGTGTTCCCGCGCCAGCCGCGCCACGCCAATAGGCGCCTTGCCGTCAATCGTTTGGGCGTCTATCTGACCTTCGCCAGTGATCACCAGGTCGCTGTCCTTTAGATGTTCGGCAAAGCGGTTATGTTCCAGCGCAAGCTCAATGCCGGCGGTCATTTTGCAGGAGAAGAAGGCCATCAGCCCAGCCGCGAAAGCACCGGCCGCCCCGCCGCCCTTAACTTGCCGCAGGTCGATGCCGCGCTGTTCAAACAAAATGGTAAAACAGTGGCACAGGTTTCGCTCTAGAACCTCGACCATCGCTGGATCGGCGCCTTTTTGCGGGCCAAAGACGCGGGCAGCGCCTTTTTCACCTAGGGTCGGATTGTCGACATCGGAAGCGATGATGATGTCGATATCTTCCCAGTCGGCCAGGCCGGAGTCGTCCACCCGCGCAATATCGTTCAAGTGGCCGCCGCCCGGCCGAACCTCATTTCCGTTGGCATCCAGCAGCCGCAGACCTAGGGCCTGCAAACAGCCCATGCCGCCGTCGACCGTCGCGCTGCCGCCCAGGCCGATGATGATGCGCTTGACGCCGCGGGCCAGCGCGTCGGCCATGAGTTGGCCGGCGCCATAGCTGCTGGCGATGAGCGGATTCAGTTCATGCGGCGCCAGCAGTTCCAGTCCCGATGCCTGCGCCATTTCAATGATGGCCGTTTGGCCGTCGGGCAGCAGACCATAGTCGGCTTGGATGGGACGGAGCAGCGGGTCGAGGACTTCCAGGCCGATTCGCTGGCCGCCGGCCGCCAAGAAAACGTCTAGGGTGCCGTTGCCGCCGTCGGCGATGGGCAGCAGTTGGCAGCTGGCTTGCAGGCCCGACTGACGCAGGCCTTGCTGGATAGCGGCGCAGGCTTGGCTGGCGGTCAGGCTGTGCTTGAATCCGTTGGCGGCGATGAGAATTTTCATGCGGGCATCTTTCATTGGCAAAATGCGCTTGGGCCACTATTATAAAACTTGCGCTATGTCTAATCCAGAGGGTTCGAGACAAGTATGATGCTGAAAGTGAAGGGCTGATGAACAGTCAAACAGCGTTTCAAATGATAAGCGCGGGCGGGATTGTGGCCGGGATGCGCGGCGATTTTCCGCCCGAAGTCGCCCTCAAGGTCAGCGAGACTCTGATGATTGAGGGCATTTGTGTTTTTGAGTTGATGATGAATTCGGTTGAGCCGATAGCGGCCATGCAGGCGGTCAAGGCGGAATATGGCGATGAAGCCTGCGTGGGCATGGGGACGGCGCTGGATGTTTCTATGGCGCGGGCGGCGCTGGATGCTGGCGCGGATTTTGTGGTGTCGCCGGCCTTCCAAGCGGATGTGGTCGCTGCGGTGATGGCGCGGGATATTTTGATCGCCCCTGGCGTCGTCACGCCGTCGGAAGCGGTAGCGGCATGGGATATGGGCGTGAAACTGTTAAAGCTGTTCCCGATAGGCGCGCTGGGCATTGATTATTTCAAGGCGATGTTCGGGCCGCTGCGGCACATGAATTTTATGTGCAACGGCGCCATGGACGACCAGAACGCGCGCGAGTTTTTGAGTGCGGGGGCGGTGGCTTGCGGCATGGGCGGCTGGCTGGTCGGCGATGGGACTTGGTCGCGGTCGCGTCTGCGGAGTCGGGCGCGGATTCTGGTTAATGCTGCGCGGGCGGCGCGGGGTGATTGAGGTTAAACTGATGTCATTGAATGGAGGCGGTATGTCTGCGAATAATAGGAAATTGTGTTTGGGTTTGCTATACGCTGAATCTGAAAGCGAGATTATACGGTTGCTAAAGCATTGGGGATATTGGCATGACGGCGATGCTTGGCGTAATTATGGCGGTATTGAAAATAACTGGTCACAAATTGGCGGTCAGCAGGATAATCCGGCAGGAGCCATGGTTGAGAAATTGGTTAATTCAATAGATGCTGTTCTCATGCGGGAATGCCTTGAACACGGTATCCCTGTTGAAGGATCCGACGCGCCGCAATCAATACCGAAAGCGTTGGAAAAATTCTTTGACATTCGCAACGGCAACCTGGCAAACATCGGCGCTATAAATCGGACACAGCTTGCCGAAAACATCGGTTTGATGGCTACTGGGGCAAAAAGCAACCCAAACTATATTGTATTTGACCGCGGCGAGGGGCAAACTCCGCGCAGTATGCCCGATACCCTGCTTTCGCTGTCAAAATCGAATAAATTGCGGATTCCCTTTGTGCAGGGCAAGTTTAATATGGGCGGCACCGGCGCATTGCCCTATTGTGGCGGTGAGCATAATATGCAGCTTGTCATTTCACGCCGCTATCCAAGAGTTGCCGACAGCAATGATCCTACTGCTCCGTATTGGGGATTTACGATTGTTCGGCGGCAATATCCAACACAGGGAGTGCGGAACTCGATTTTTACCTACCTTGCTCCTGATAATAAGATATTGACATTCGACAGTGCCGAATTGCGTTTGCCGCATGGACACCAAGATATTTCCCGCGCGCCGAAGATTGAATGGGGAACGATCATCAAGATGTTTGAATATGAAATGACGGGACTAAAATCCCTGGTCACTCGGAGGTTGTATAACGTTATTTCTCTTGCGCTTCCACGTCCGGGCTTGCCGCTGCGATTTTATGAGTTCCGTGATTTTCGTGGCGACACTCCTGAATCTACCATGTCCGGTTTGCACGTCCGCTTAGAGGAAGACAAAAGTAAAAATGTAGAGGTTGGTTTCCCCAGAACCCATCAGTTACATGTATTGGGAGAACCCATGCGTCTCGTAATTTATGCCTTCAAGAAAGGCCGTGACGAATCTTATCGGCGGAATGAAGGCATTATTTTTACGATTAACGGCCAGACCCATCATGCAATTACAAAGCGTTTCTTCTCTCGTCACAGTGTGAGGATGAGTTATATTGCTGATTCTATTTTGGGAATTATGGATGCGACTAACATTTCTTCTCGTGCGCGGGAAAATCTGTTTATGAACAGCAGAGACCGCATGCGGCGCGGTGAATTGTATTCTGCGATTGAGCGCAGACTTGAGGAGATTATCCGCAATGATGCCGCGCTCAAAGCACTTAGAGAGCAACGGCGGCGAGAAGCTATTGAAGGCAAACTTTCGGATTCCAAGCCACTCAAAGAAGTTCTGAACAACATCATCAAAAATTCGCCGTCGCTGGCGGCCTTGTTCATCACTGGAAAAGACCTAAGCAATCCTTTCAAATCAGATCGCGTTGGCCCTAAGAAAGACGAGTTCATTGGCAAGCAGCGTCCGGAGTTTTTCAGACTATTCAAAAAATATCAGAAACCGCGGTTAAATGAACGTCCCATCAATCGCCGTCAATTTCGCGTGCAATTTGAAACGGATGTTGTTGATGATTATTTCGACCGCGAGATTGATCCTGGAATTTTCGAGTTGCGCTGCGGCGACAGCGAGGCGCGGGATTACAGCCTCAACCTGCGCGATGGCGTGGCGACGCTCAATATCGGTATGCCGCGCAATACCAAAGTTGGTGACCTCTTAACCTATTTTGCGCGGGTAAGCGATGAGCTTCTCTTTGAGCCATTTGTGAATGAATTTGAGATTGCTGTTACAGATGCCGACACAAGCGACTCCAGGAGTGGTGGAAATCGAAAGCCGCCAGCCGGCGATGACGATGGCGACCGAGAAAAACCAGACAGCATGGCTATGCCACAAGTCGTAGAAGTGTTTGAGTCGGAATGGGATGAATATGACGGTTTTAACAGGGATACCGCCTTGGTCGTCAGAGGCACCGAGGATAATGTCTATGATTTCTTCATCAACATGGATAACCTGCATTTGAAGTGGGAATTGAAAGAATGGCTTGCACAAAATCAAGAACCGAAACTGCTGCAAGACAGATTCAAGTATGCGATGGTGTTGATGGGCATGGCGATTCTGAAAGAAACAACAGAAGAAGCATCAAAAAAGGCAGATACACTTTTTGATGAAAATGGCTTGGCTCCAGCCGAGTATGTAGCGAAATTTACCTCAATCGTCGCGCCTGTTATTCTGCCGATGATTCAAACACTTGGCGACTTGGACAGCGAAGAACTGTGACCTCCGCCAACTCCATCGCGATAACAGGAAATTGTGTTTGGGTTTGCTGGACGTTATACTGAATATGAAGCGGAACCGCGCCGAGAATTGATTGAAAATGCACAGGACTTTGAGCTATGGCTGTAAAGGCCATCGAGAGTTTTGATTTTATTGTATCCCTAATCTGTTATCCTAATTATCATTGTTTCACAAAGTCATCAGGAGTTAATGTGGACAACTCAATTTATTTTCAAAATGAAGAAACAATCATATACAACGAGGATTTATTTACGATAGAGGCGATTGAATCTGAATCTATTGACCTTATCGTGACCTCACCGCCTTACAACGTGGATATTCAATATGAGAGCAACAAAGATGATTTAAGCTATGAGGAATATCTGCGATTCTCTCGTGAATGGATGACGCGCTGTTATAGCTGGCTAAGAAATGATGGGCGATTTTGCTTGAATATCCCTTTGGACAAAAATAAAGGCGGTCAGCAAAGCGTAGGGGCTGATTTAACGACGATAGCAAAAGAGATTGGCTATCAATATCACTCTACTATTGTCTGGAACGAGGGCAATATATCCCGCCGCACCGCGTGGGGTTCATGGATGAGCGCGTCCGCGCCTTATGTGATTGCCCCAGTAGAGCTTATCATCATTCTCTATAAAGACAGCTGGAAAAAAAGAACAGGGTCGCGTGTGAACGATATTACACGAGATGAGTTTATGGCATGGACAAATGGCTTGTGGACGTTTAATGGCGAAAGCAAGAAGCGAATAGGTCATCCAGCCCCGTTTCCGCTTGAACTGCCTACCCGCGCCATAAAATTATTCAGTTTTGTAGGAGATACAGTTTTAGACCCCTTTTTGGGAAGTGGCACAACATTGGTTTCTGCCGTTATGAATAATCGCTTGGGTGTAGGAATAGATGTTGATGAAAGCTACTGTGAATTGGCGAAAAAACGTATTGAAAAGGCTCTGGCAGACCGCACGCAAATGTTGATGTTTTAAGGAAATAATCCGAGATGAGCAGGCGGCCTTCATTATCCGACTTGATACTGACATACTTCAAGAAACATCCTTATCAGGACTTGGCTCATGGCGATTGGGTTGATGAGATTAGCAGGCAGTACATGGAGCTAAAAGGCCGTATGCCCCGCGATCCGTGGCGAGCCGCCAGAAAACTTTATCAGGATGGATACCTCGTTAAAGTCAAAAAAGGGATTTACAAATATGACCCGAACCTTGTCCAAAATCCAGAACTTGAAGATTTTACCGAACAGCAGAGACGGATCATTCTTGAACGGGATGGATATCGCTGTGTTGAGTGCGGACTTGGCCGCGCCAATGGCGTAGAACTTCATGTTGACCACATCAGACCAAAAGACAAGGGCGGTAAAGCCACAATCGAAAATGGGCAAACTTTATGCGCCCAGCATAATTTCCTCAAAAAGAATGACAATGCCACTCAAAGCGGCAAGAAGAGGATGATCAGACTTTATGAACTGGCAAAAGAAGAAGGAAATCAGGAGATGATAGTTTTTTGTCGGGAAGCGCTTGAAGTGTACGACAAACACAATATCAACAGTCATATCAAGTGGGCGCCATAACAGGAACAGGATTTTGAGCAATGACTGTGAATATCGAGCAGGCCATAACGAACTTTGAAAACATTCCCATATCAGCAGACTGGGCATTCAGCGAGGCCAAGCGGTCGGACACCAGCTATATCACGCATGGCTATCATCGCTATCCCGCCAAGTTCATCCCCCAGCTGGCCAGACGTTTGATCGAGACGTATTCCAAGCCGAATGACATGGTTCTTGATCCCTTTTGCGGCTGTGGCACAACACTGGTTGAATCGGTCGTCGCCAAGCGATATTCCTATGGGGCGGACATCAACCCGATTGCGATTATGATGACCAAAGCCAAAGCGCAGCATCTCGACCCGGCTGACCTTGAACTCGCTTTTCATCAGATACAATGTGAAGCCGCGCCGCTGTTTGCCGCATCTAAGGCATCGCCGCCGGAAAATGAGCGTATTGATTATTGGTTCAAAAAAGAGCAGATAACAGATTTATCGCGGCTGTTAAACGCAATCCAAAATTTGTCCGATGCCGATGCGAGGCTGTTTTTCCTTTGCGGATTTTCCAATATCCTGAAAAACTGCTCGATTTGGAGTCAAAAAAGCAACAAGCCCACCCGCGATCTGAACAAGAAAATCCCGGATGTCATGCGGACATTCAATCGTCAGATTCGCATGATGATGAGAGGCAATGCGGCCTTTCGCAGTTTGATGGATGGACAGACGCGCCCAGCAAGGGCCGAATGCCGAGATTCGAGATGGCTGCCGTTGGAAGAGGGATCGGTCGACTTGGTTGTTACATCGCCGCCCTATGTGACCTCGTATGAATATGGCGATCTTCACCAGCTTTCCATGCTGTGGCTGGAAGGCTTGACCGACTTGAGGGGATTCCGCGGGCGATTCATCGGCTCATCGCTGAAGAGACTGGAATCTGAAATTGAGGAATCCCAAAGGTTCACTCACAGTTCCATTGCATCGGACATCGGCAGAAAATTGCAGCGTAAAGATAGCAAAACGGCTTCAAGCGCGATGAAATACTTCGAATCCATGTATGAGATCTGGCTGGAGCTTCATAGAGTGGTTCGCATGGGCGGCAAGGTCTGCATTGTCATTGGCAATACTCGTCTGAAGGGTGTTGAAATAAAGAATGCCGAGGTATTCGCTGAACAGCTTCAAGGCTTGGGCTTCAGATTGATTGACGTCATCAAACGCGAAATCCCATCCAAGAATCTGCCTTCGACCCGCGATAAAGCCACTGGCCGATTTGCAAAAACGTCGTCTGCCGATATGCTGGCCTATCCAACGGAATTTATTCTGGCGCTTGAAAAATGCCTCTAAAAGCAAACGACTTCGTTGACCTTTACATTGAACTGGGCGCAAAGCATTATGAACTGATACCCCAGCTGCTAGATATCGCCAGGGCAAAGCATCACCAAGGTTTTAGCTCGACAAAGGACTTTGAGCAGTCCTGGCGTTCGGTGAAAGGCCGCGGGCTCGAAAAGGTCATCGCGTATATTCTCAAACAGCAGCTTGAGCCGATGGGCTTGGAGCTTGTCAATTTGAGCGAGGCTGGAGACCTGCTGAAATTGGATTTTGGGGAATATGGACAGCATTATCCTGATGTGGACTTGGCTGTTTATCAGCGAAACCTCCACAAGGTGCTTGCCATACTTTCCATCAAAACTTCGCTTCGAGAGCGGGCGACGCAGACGGCTTACTGGCGAAACAAAATCAGAAATTTCTCTAAAACGCAGCACGTAAAAGTTTTTCTGCTGACTCCCAACAGTGATGATATTTTGAGAAGCAACCGCGCGCCGATCAAGCAGCGCGCCATATTGGAAACGGATGTTGACGCGACGTATATTATAAACACAGAAAAAGTCTCTATTGACGACTACCGTTATGAAGGTAAAAAATCGAGAATCCGTTTGATTGATGAATTGGCGGATGACTTGGAGCGGCTGTCCTTTGATTAGGTGGTTCAAAATCGGTCAAGGTCGGTTATGATTGGCGCGCGCCGTTGGCAAAGGATTCCAAAGCAGCCATGACCGTCCCCGAACCTCCCGCACATAAACCGCGCCGAAGCCGCGGCGTTGGCTGCTGGCTGGTCGGCTTCGGCTCGCTGTGCCTGGCGCTGATGCTGGCCCTGATTGGCCTGCTGCTGCCGCCCTTCAGCCTGCCCGACCGTCTGCTCGGCCTGCAATACCAAAGCCTTAACGCGCAGATGCCGGCCGTCTCATTGGGCGACGAGTTCGCGGTGAGCCTCATCGGTGAAGACGGCGGCGATGAATTGGCCCTGCGCTTATCACAGGCGCCGCCGGCCGATTTCGAATCCGACGACGCTTGGAGGCTGGCAAGACGTCATTTGCCCCATCATCTGACGCTGCAAAGCCCGCTTTATACCATCGCCGCTTTGGGCGACGCGCCTGGCCAACTTCAATTCTCGCTTGACCTGCCGCCCGATGCGTCGGCCGCGCAGACTCTTTCCCTGTATGGCTGGGACGGCGGCCAATGGCGTTTTATCCCCTCGACCCAATCGGATGACAAAGCGCAGGGCATCGCTGATTTTCTGCCGCAGGCCATCGCCATTTTTCAGGCCAGGCCGGCCGCGCCCATCGTCGCCGTCTCCTATGACATCCGCCAGGAACTCACGGCCGAAGCGGCGCGGCTGGCGACCATCATCAGCCCGGCCGGCCTGCGACCCTCGCCACAGGGCGGCCTCATCGGCAGTCTGGCGCCGGGCGCGGATGCTGATTCCGACTATCTTTTCATGCCGCTCATCGCCAATTATGATGACCCGCGCGCCCTCGATATCGAGACGGTGGAGGCGATTGTCAGCCACCCGACCTGGCGCGGTGAGCATGCGGCGCAGATTGCCGCGGTCGCCAGCTATAACCGCTTTGACGGGGTTTTCGTAGATTATCGGGGGCTTTCGGATGCCGTCCGCGATGACTTCAGCCAATTTATCGCGCAGCTGGGCGCGGGTTTCGCAGAGCAAGGGCTGCGACTGGGCCTTGTGGCGCCGCCGCCGCGTTATCAGGACGGGACTTGGGACACTGGCGCTTATGACTGGCGGGCGCTGGGGACGGCGGTCGATTATTTTCAGCTTTCGGCAGACATCCATCCGACGGCCTTCGCCGCTGAAGGTTCGCAGTCGGCCATGCTGCGCTGGGCGGTTGATGAGGTTGACCGCTACAAAATTCTGCTTGGCTTGAGCGCGCAGTCGGTCCGCGAGGTGGACGGCGTTCGGACGCGCATCGGCTGGCGCGAGGCCTTGGCCGGGCTGGGGGATGTGGCCTTGGCGGCCGATCAGGTCAGCGAGACTGGATCGGTGGAGCCTGGTCAGCGAATTCGGGCCGCGCGCGATGGCCGGCCGGCGGCGTCTGGCTTTGATGCCGCGCTGAACGCGCCCTTTTTGGATTATCTGGCCGACAATGACGAGGAAATGACGCGAATTTGGTTCACAACTGCCGCTGCTTTGCGTCATCGCCTGGAATATACGTCGTCTTTTGCGCTGGCCGGCGTCGCCTTTGATGATCTGCTGGCGGATGATCTACTGCCAGGCCTGTCGGCGTCGGTTCTGCGTTACAAGGCGCGGGCGCCGCGGCTGGAATCATCGGCCAGGCTGGCTTTGCGCTGGTCGATTGAGGGCGGCGGCGGACTGGTCGACAGCGTGACGACCGGCCTAAACGATGACTTTCTGCTGACGCTGACGGCGCCGGAGGGCAATTATGCCGTCAATATGGCGGTCATTGGCCTGGACGCGGCCGTCGAAAGCCAGCGGCAGGGGGCGGCCCTCGCTCTTTTCGCTCCCACAGCAACGCCGACGCCAACCCCAACCCCCACGCCAGTTCCCACAGCGAGGCCGGCGCTGGTTGTCGCTGTACCGCCCGCTGATACAAGCCCTGGCAATTTTGCCGCCGTCGCGCCGGCCCCCGGCAGCATCACCATTGAAATCGGCGGCCATGTCACCCACGCCGGCAGCAGCCGCGCGACTGGCGCCATGAAAGCGGCCGGCATGACCTGGATGAAAATTCAAGCGCGCTATGTTCAAAACGGCCCGCCAGACGTCGCCCAGCAAATCGCTATTGCCCACAGCAACGGCTTCAAAATTCTGGTCGGCACCGTCGGCCATCCAGGCGAATTGGGCGCGGGCGGCCAAGGCTATATCAACGGCTATACCGCCTGGCTGGAACGGATTGCCGCGCAGGGCGCCGACGCCATCGAAGTTTGGAATGAACCCAACCTCGACCGCGAATGGCCGCGCGGCCAGATCAGCGGCGAGAGGTACGCGCAAATGCTGAAAATGGCCTATCGGAAGATCAAGGCGGCCAATCCCAGCACAATGGTCATCAGCGCCGCGCCGGCCCCCACCGGTGTTTCTGACCGGCCGAACAGTGTGATGCCTGACAATCAATGGCTGCGCGAGATGGTCGATGCCGGCGGACTGGACTACCTTGATTGCGTCGGCGCGCATTATAACGAGGGCATCATCCCGCCCAGCGAGAGAAGCGGCGACCCGCGCGACAATTATTACACGCGCTATTTTTATGGCATGCTGAACGGCTACATCAGCATCACGCGCAAACCGATCTGCTTCACTGAATTGGGCTACGTATCATCCGAGGGCTATCCGCCGCTGCCCCCCGGCTTCATCTGGGCGCGCAATGTCACCGTCGCCCAGCAGGCCGCCTGGCTGGCCCAAGCCGCCGCCCTGGCCTCGCAGAGTGGACAAGTGCGCCTGTTCATCGTCTGGAACATCGACTTCACGTATTACACCACAGGTCGGGGGGGAGATCCGCAGGCGGGTTATGCTATCATACGACCGGGCGGCGCCTGCCCGGCCTGTGCATCCTTGGCGCAGGCCAGATAAGGAGGCTGACATGAGGGCTGGCTCGGCGGCGGTGCGGAGACAGATTCGCCTTTTTGTTATGGTTTGGATCGCCATCACCTTTATTATGGGCTTGGCTACGTTTTTGGCTGTCTATTTCAGCTACAGTCCGACGGTTTTGGAGGCTGGCGCCGCCGACAATGCCCTGCCTTTGGACGCGGTCATAAACAGCGGCGACGGCGCGGCTGAAATCATCATCGTCCTGCCCAGCGTCATGCCAGCGCCGCTTTTCACACCCGTACCGCCGTCCACCGAAGCCAGTCCGATTGTCGCCGTCGAGGCTCCTCTGCCCACCGATACGCCGGCCCCCAGCCCGACTCCAACGCCGCTGCCCATTGATGACAGGCGGTATCAGGTCGGTATTCAGGTGCAGCATTCGCTCGATTTTAACCCGCAGAATCAGGACGGCTTCTTTCGCTCGGTGGCTGATGACTTGGGCTTGGGATGGGTCAAGCAGCAGGTGCGATGGGAACAGATGGAAGAGACGCCGGGGGCGATTGACTGGAGAGTCTTGGATTTTGTGCTGCCCAGCGCCGAGAAATTTGGAATCAAGCTCATGCTGTCCATCGTCACAGCGCCGGAATGGGCGCGCGAGGAAGGGGTCAATCTGGAAAAACATGGGCCGCCGGCCGATCCACAGACCTATGCCGATTTTGTCGCCAAGATTTTGCGGCGTTATCCCGGCCGCATCCACGCTATCGAAGTCTGGAACGAGATGAACATCGACCGCGAATGGACATCTATACATGGGCTAAACGCCGGCAATTATGTCGCCCTGCTGCGCCGAACTTATGAAACGGTCAAGGATATCGACCCCGGCGTCATCATCATCAGCGGCGCGCTTTCGCCCACTGGCTGGAATGACGGGGTGGGGGCTTATGATGACTTCAACTATATGGAACAGCTGATTGAAGCTGGGATGCTGGACTGGACGGACTGCGTGGGGGCGCATCACAACGGCTACAACGTCAGCCCCGACTATCGCTACAACGAAATTCCCGATGACCCGACGGCGGTTTTCCGCGGGCCTTTTGACAATCCGCATCACAGCTGGAGTTTCCGCAGCACCTTGGAGGGCTATGCCAGCCGCATTGGGCCGGACGCGCGGCTTTGCGTCACCGAATTTGGTTGGCCGTCGTCCCAAGATTTAGACGGTTTCCCGGCCGGATTCGAGTTCGCGCAGGACAACACCTTGACCGAGCAGGCGCAGTGGACGGCCCAGGCGATGAGCAATATGGAAGACTGGCGTTTTGTCTGGCTGGCCTTTATTTGGAATTTCAATTACGGCCCGCAGGCCGGTTATGCCGCGAACAACGACAATGTGCCGTATTCCCTGATTGGCCCTGACTTCAAATTCCGTCCAGCCTATGATGCCATCCGCGGCTGGCAGCAGGATTATCTTGCCCGCGTGGAGGATGCCTGACCGATGCCCTTCGCCTTTTCAAAAAAGCTGGCGGCCGGACTGCTTGCGCTGGCTTTGGGCTTTGGCGCGCTGGGCATTTGGACGTCCCTGCGGCATGAGTCTGACCCGTTTCAAGCAGCGGCGGTTGTGACGCCGGCCTTTCCATCGCTGACCTATGGCATCCAGGTTTT
Source organism: Phototrophicaceae bacterium (assembly GCA_965243795.1). GTDB lineage: Bacteria > Chloroflexota > Anaerolineae > Aggregatilineales > Phototrophicaceae > UBA6055. Next base: position 1,288,115 of record OZ251576.1, read on the forward strand.
CACGTGGTGGGACGGCGGCGAGACGGGACTGCACCTTGATTGGGTGCGCCTGATGTCCTACAGCCACGTCAAGCAGACCTTTGCCTGGCGGGACATTGAGCCGATGCCCGGCGCGTGGGACTGGACGCAGGCCGACCGCATTTTGGCCGAAGTCGAACGGCGCGGGCTTCGTCTGATTGCGCGGCTGGGACAGGTGCCGTTTTGGGCGCGCGGGGAGGGCGGGACATCATCAGCCCACGATGGGCCGCCGGCCAAGATGGAAGACTGGGCCGAATTTTGTCGGGTTTTGGCGCATCGCTACCGTGGCCGAATCGCCGCCTATCAAATTTGGAATGAGCCGAATCTAAGTCGAGAATGGGGCAGTCAGCCGCCGGATGCCGCCGCCTATGTCGAACTGCTGGCGGCCTGCAGTCGGGCCATTCGCCAGGTCGACCCGCAGGCGATTTTGATTTCCGCCGGCCTGGCGCCCACCGGCAACAATGACGCGGTCGCCGTGCGCGACGATATCTATCTTGATCAGATGTACCGCAGCGATTTTCAGCGGCATATCGATGTCGTCGGCGTTCATGCGCCTGGTTTTGCCGCGCCGGAAATTGGCCCGGACGACGAGACGGCCGCGAGTCGCTGGTTCACCTTTCGGAGAGTCGAGGACTTGCGGAAGATCATGCTGCGCCATGATGATGCCGCCCGTCAGATGGCCATCATGGAATTCGGCTATACCACAGACACGCGCCATCCAGAGTATGCTTGGTATGCCGTTTCGGAGGAGGAGCAGTCCAAGCTGCTTTTGCGCGCTTATGACTATGCCATTGAGCATTGGCGGCCTTGGGTGGGCCTGATGACCTTGATTTACATGCCCGACCCCAAATGGCGCCCCAAAGATGAGGAATACTGGTGGGCGATCACCAAGCCGGAAAGGGCCGGCGACCATCGCCCGGCTTTTTTTGCGCTGGCGAATATGCGAAAGGTTTGCGGCGATGTCATCATTCCCGCCCGCGCCGCCGACAGTCCAGCGGCCCGCGGCCTTGTGCCGGCGCCCATCTGCCCCTAGCTGTTTCGAGGTTATGGCGATGGCTGGAATAGGTTACAATGACGCGGGTATCGACTAAGAAGGCGAAAGGCGGATTTGTGCTGACGGGTCGCTTGGGCTATGGCGTGGCCCTGCTCTTGCTGCTGCTTTCGGCCTGGCTGCGGATGGCTGATCTGTCGACGGTGCCGCCGGGCATCAGCGACGATGAGATCATCAATATGCGGCTGGTCGATAACGTCAGGCGCGGCGACATCTATGTTTTTTATCCTGGCGAGGATGGCGGCCGCGAGGGGATGTACCCGGTCGCCGCCTCACTGGTCACGTCGCTCACTGGGGAAGGCACGATTGGCTATCGGATTTTGTCGGTCTGGATGAGTTTGCTGGCGATTGCGATGGTCTATGCTTTGGCGCGGCATCTCTTTAATCCCGTGGCGGCCTTGCTGGCGATGAGTATGCTGGCCCTCAACTTGAGCAATAATCTGCTGGCCCGCGCGATTTCCAGCGATGCGGCTGTCATATTCTTTGTCTCGGCCATCATGCTGGCCTTGGCGCGCTCGATGCCGGTCTATCGCAGCAGTCGGGCGGTCAGCGCCAACATCATCACCTTTACCGCGTTGGGCGCGCTGCTGGGCATCAGCCTTTACATGCACCCTTCCAGCCTCTTCGCTGTGCTGGCGAGTCTGGTCTACATCGGCTATCTGCTGTTTGTCCGCAAGGCACTGCTTCGTCAGCGCCGCGGCTACATCGGCTTCGCTGTGCTTATCATGCTGATTATCGCCATGCCCTATCTGATTTCCTCGATCAATCTGCCGCAATATGCCGCCCTGCATCGCCTTTTTCAGAATGCCGACGGATTCTTGACTTCGGCCGCCGTCAGTTTGCTGTCGATAGGGGGGACGGGGGATATGGATCCGCTGCACAATCTGCCCGGCCGTCCCTTGGTCGATATATTCAGCGGCTTGCTGATCCTGGTCGGTGTGGCCAGCTGTCTGCGAAACAGGCGTCGGCCGCAGTTTATGCTGCTGCTGATTATGTGCTTTTTGACGGCGCCGGCCGTTCTTTTGGTCGAAAACAGCCCTGATTTCTCTCAATTTGCCGTTATCATGCCGCAGCTGTCGATCTTTTTCGGCATCGGCGCGGTGTATGTTCTGCGGCGGATTATCGTTATCGATATCGTCTTTCGGCGCATGGCGATTGCTGGCGCGCTGGCTTTGCTGGCCTTTAACTTTCTTTGGACTTGGCAGGATTTGTTTGTCGATTGGCGCAGCAGCCCGGCCGTTGTGCCGCAGGTGAATGGCGAACTGGGAGCGGTTGCCCATCATCTCGATTTGACTAGCGCCGACATCCCAACTGTGCTGTGCAATCCCAACTGGAACAGTAGCCAGCCTGAAGCCGCGCTAAGTGACAGCGACACCACCCGCCTGATGATGAATCGGGTCGATTTTGAGTATCGAGAGGCTGATTGTCGGCGCAGTCTGATCTTGACCGACGGCGGCGGCGCGCAGCAGGTTGTCCTCTTCCGCCAAGAGGCCTTTGATGACGTCCATCCTTATCTGCAAGACTGGCTGTCTTTGGGGCAGTCGGCTCCGTCGCCAGCGCCGCGCGATGCCATCATAACGCTTGAGACCAGCCAGATTTTGGCGGATACGGCCGGGGGGTTTATCACCACCGCGCCGGTGGCTTACGCGCCTGAAGCGGCCGGCGCCTTGGAGCCGATTGCGCCGCCGATTCGCTTTGCCCACAACCTGACCTTCCTGGGCTATCAGCCCGATGTCGAGCGGACTTACATGCCGGGCGAACAGGTGGATGTGATTACGTACTGGCGCGTGGAAGGGATGCTGCCGCCTGATTTGACCCTGTTCACGCATATTCTGTCCGACCCCGTCACCATCATCGCCAGCCGCGACGTCATCCATGTCCATCCCGCCCGGATGCAGGCGCGCGATGTCTTTGTGCATGTGACGCAGGTTCAGCTGCCCGAAACGGCGCTGGCCAGCGAATACCTGATCTCGGTTGGCGCGTATATGAAATCAGCCGCCGAGAAGCCGCGCCTGTCGGTTTTGCAAGCCGGGGAGCCTTTTGGCGACGATATTTTTCTGTATTCGATTGAAGTGCTGCCGCTGCCCGAAAGCGAAGAGGACGAAGGTTAATGTTTGAACTGGTGTTTTTAGGCACATCGGCTGCCGCGCCGTCCATTTACCGCGGCCTGCCGGCCATGGCCGTGCTGGCCGGCGAACAGCGCTTCCTGGTCGATTGCGGCGAAGGCACGCAGCGACAGATTTTACGCAGCGGCATCGGCTTCAAGCGGCTCAACCGCATCTTCCTGACCCATGCCCATCTCGATCATCTGCTGGGGCTGGGCGGCCTGCTTTCGACCTTTGGCCGCTGGGAAGCGATGGACGAAATTTATATCTGGGGCGGGCTGCCGGCGATTGAACGGGCGCAGGCCTTGGTGTATGAGGTCGTCTTCCGCAAGGAGACGCTGCCGGTGCCGATTCATTTCATCCGCACCCGTCCTGGCCAGACCTTGTTCAAAGGACGCAAATTCTCGGTTCGCGCCTTTCCCGTCTCTCATCGCGGGCGGGAATGCTATGGGTATATTTTTGAGGAAGAGCCGCGCCGACCCTTCCTAGTGGACAAGGCCGACGCGCTGGGCGTGCCGGCCGGCCCCGAACGGAGTCAGCTGGTCGCCGGCAAGTCGATTGTCCTGGCCGATGGGCGGCGCATACATCCCGACCAAGTGCTGGGCGCGGTCATCAAAGGCGCCAAAGTGGCCATCACCGGCGATTTGGGGCGCACCGACAATATCCACCAAGCCGTGCAGAATGCCGATGCGCTGGTCATCGAGGCGACTTATCTCGACGCGGACGCCGACGTCGCCGCCCAAGTCGGCCATATCACCGCGCGGCAAGCGGCCGAACTGGCGCGGGAATGCGGCGTCAAGTATCTGTTTTTGACCCATGTTTCGCGGCGATATCGCGAATTTGAGGTCATCAATGAGGCGCGTCAGACCTTCCCCCATTCCTATGTTGTGCGCGACCTTGACCACTTCGCCATCTTTCGCGATAAGCTGCCGCAAAAAATCAAGATGAACTTCCAGCGAGACGGCGATGAAAATCTGCCGGAGACAGGAGGATAATGATGAACGATGAGCTAAGTCGATATATCAATGAACTGTTTGTGCGCGAGGATGAGATGCTGGCTTTTGTGCGCCAGCAAACGGCTGAACGGGGCCTGCCGCAGATCAATCTCCAACCTGGCGAGGGGCGCATGATTCAACTGCTGGTGATGATGAGCGGCGCCCGGCGAGTTATCGAGATTGGCACCTTGGCCGGCTACAGCGCGATTTGGATTGCGCGTGGACTGCCGCCCGACGGCCAACTGATCACCATTGAAAAAAGCGGTCTTCATGCTGATGTAGCGCGGTCGCACCTTGAGCGGGCCGGGCTGGATGACAAAGTGACGGTGATGCAGGGCGATGGTCTGCAAATCCTGCGAAAGCTGAAAGGGGATGCGCCTTATGATCTGGTGTTCATCGATGCCGACAAGCCCGGCTATCCCCATTATCTTCAATGGGCGGTTCAGCATTTGCGGGTTGGCGGGACGGTGATGGCGCACAACGCTTTTCGCGGCGGCCATGTGCTGGCGCCAGAATCGGAAGATGATGAAGCAGTCGTCCGTTTCAATCAGGCCTTGGCGCGGCATCCAGCCTTGGTCAGCACGATCCTTGGTGTTGGCGATGGCCTGGCGCTGGGCGTCAAAGTGAAATGAGCGGCGAAACAGCCGTCTTTCGCGCTTCGGCTTAGGCCTGGCTGATATTGTCGATAGGGATCATGCCTTCGCCAAAGACCTGGCCGGCTTGGATAGTCATGGCTGTCGGCGATTCGGGGCGGGCGATTAAATCGTAGGCGGTGGTGCCGGTGATGGACACAGGAACGATCTCGCCGGCCGGCAGCGAGCCTTCGACCAGCACATAGCCGTCGATTTCGGGGGCATCGCGGTAACTGCGTCCCAGACTGATCACGGCGCCGCTTTCACTGTGGCCATGGCCTTCCACCAGGATATTCAGGGTTCTGCCGATGCAGGCCTGATTTTTCTTGAGGCTGATTCCCTGCTGAAGCGTCATCAAGCGGTGATAACGATCCTGCTTGATGTCGTCATCGACTTGGTTGGGCAGCGATGCGCTGGGCGTCCCTAGTTCAAAGCTGTACTGGAAGGCGCCAAGTCGGTCAAATTCGACGGTTCGCGCCATCGCCAGCAGTTCCTCGAACTCGGCTTCGGTTTCGCCTGGATAGCCGACGATAAAGGTCGTTCGCACCGCTAAATCGGGCATCATCTGGCGCAGTTTGTCAATAGTGTCATACACCCATTCGACTTTTGCCGGACGTCTCATTCGCTTGAGCGTTTCGCGGTGGCCATGCTGCAAGGGCATATCCAAATAGGGCAGAATTTGCGGATGTTTGGCCATGGTTTCCATGAGGCGCGGCGTGACACAGCCCGGATAAGCGTACATCATCCGCAGCCAGGGGATTTCGGGCGCGGCTTTGACGATGGCCTCCAGCAGATGCGCCAGCCCGTCTTTCAGGCCCAAATCATAGCCGTAATCGGTGCTGTCTTGGGCGATAAGCATGACTTCTTTGATGCCCATATCCTGCAAACGCCGCGCCTCGCTGACGATAGATGCCAGCGGCCGACTTACCGCCGTGCCTTTGATTGTGGGGATAGCGCAGAATGCACAGGGTCGGCGGCAGCCATCAGCGATTTTCAGATAGGCCGAGGCGCCCTGCACACTGGCGCGCAGCACACCGCGCTCATCAAGGCCGATGGTCTTGGCTTGGGTGGGCAGATGATAAAGCGGCTGTGGATATGCCCGTTGACGCAGACGGCGAATCAAGTCAAAAATGTCCATCCAGCGCCGCGTGCCAATCACCCCGTCCAGACCAGGCGCTTCTTGCGTCAATACCTCGCCGTAGCGCTGTGACAGGCAGCCGGCGGCAATCAGCATTTGGTCAGGCCGCTTCATCTCGGCCAGCTGGCGCAGGGTGTCGATGGATTCCCGCTTGGCGGCGTCGATAAAACCGCAGGTATTGACAATCAGCGTCTCGGCCGCAGCGGGATCGCTGACGCCCTGCATGCCCTGCTGATGAAGGATTTGGGCGATGCTTTCGCTGTCGACGGCATTCTTGGAGCAGCCGAGACTGACCAGAAAATACTTGTTATAGCTTTGGCGTGTCGTTTTTTCTCTCATAATTCCTGCTGTTCATTCTATCTATCAAGCGCGCGGCTTGGTTGGCTTGAGGCCTGTTTGCGTCACGCGCGGCGGCAAAATCGCCGTTTCGGTTGGCGTCAGGGTGATGGTGGGCGTATCGGATGCGGTCGGCGCGGCGGTCGGGACAGGGCTGGCCGACGAGGCTGCCGTTGGGCTTGGGCTGGGAGACGATGATTCGGCTGGCGCGAACGGCGGCGGCGATGCGGCGGCCAGGGTGGAAGTCAGCGGCGTCGGACTGAACCCTGGAGATGGCGCCGCCCATGCGCCTGTGCGGTAATCGATAGCGTCGACTGTGAAGGTGATATCGACCTGCTGGCCGCGGCCGCCAAACTGTCCCTGCTGCTGGCCGTTCCATATAATATCAAGGGCCATGGCGTTGCTGGCGGTGAGGGTGATTTCGCCAATCGCGTCATATTCCAGCAGTGTATCGGGCGCGGCGATACCGACAAACTGCTCGACCGTATCGGCGCTGACCCGCAGCCAGGTGCGCTGATTGACTTGAACGCTGGCCAGCACGCCACTGCCGCTGTAAATGGCGCGGTCGGATGGCGTTGAGGTCGGCGGCGCTGATGTCATCGCAGGCGAAGGGGTGGGGACGCCGGTCGGTGGGACATCAGCGATAAATTCTGGTTGCAGCGATTCGTCCAAAAGCGCATCATCCGTCTCCGAATCAATCAGCTGGCTTGTCACAAAGACGATGATGGCGATGGCCGCCGATGAGACCAGCAGCAGGATAAACCCGCGCAGCAGACCTCGCCGGCGCGTTGCCCGATTTTCCGCCAGGTCAACGGCCGCCAATGGATCGGTGATGACGCGCGGTTCGGCTTGGCGGCGGCCTTTCGTCTGGCCATAACGCGCTTCATCATAAAACTGAAGCACCTGCTCTTCATCAAGCTCAAGGTGGCGGGCATAGTTGCGGAGCATCCCGCGCGCTTGAATGTCGGACAGGCCGGCGGCGGCGAACTCCCCAGCCTCAAAGGATTCCAGGATCGGCCGGCGAATCCGCAGCTTGGCGACAGCATCGTCCAGTTCGATTTCGTTCGACTCGCGCGATTCACGCAAGTATTGGCCGAGCGCGATGGCATCCATGCAGTGCGGCGTCCCCTCATCCAATCACCTCGTCTGCCCGATTCGGCCGACTGTCAGGGCTGGAGGCGCGATGCTGCGGAAGTGGAGCTTGCAAGGTTCAGTCTTCGGTCTCTGGGAGGTCTGCATCGGTTTCATCGGCTTCATCGTTCGGCGCGGCCGCCTCGCTGCTTTCGTCGTCTGCGGAAGTCGCATAAGCAAAGCCCTCGGCCATGATATCCTCGGCGCTGACCATCTCGCCGCGTTCGCGGGCCGCCAGAAACTCTTGGAGTTCGTCTTCGGGGACGATGGTGATGACAAGCGTCGGTGAGATTTCGCTGCCCAGCCGCACAGGCACATGATGGGTGCCGATCTCGCGGAGCGACTGCTGGCTGATGCGGCGGCGGTTGAGGTCGACGCCAGTTTTGCCGTCGAGCGCATCGGCGATCTCCTGCGTCGTGACCGAGCCGAAGAGCTTGCCTGTGGAAGCGGCGCGGCGGCCAAAAATCAGTTCAACGCCATCGATCTGACGCGCCAAATCGTTGAGCATATTGCTGTACTGCGCTTTGCGGGCTTCGACGTTTTGACGCACGGCCTCGGTTTGGCGCAGGGCCGATTTGCTGGCTTTGATGGCCATCTTGCGCGGGATGAGATAATTGCGGGCGAACCCGTCAGCCACCTTGACCACTTCGCCGGCGACGCCGTGCTTGTACAAATCCTGGAGCAGAATAACATCCATTTTCCTATCCTCGCCTGCCGCTTCAAAAGACTTTCCATTGACGAAACGCAGGTATTATAGCAAAGTCAGCGGCGATGCCAAGTGGCAATTCCGAGCGGCCTATGACCGAAAGCAAGGCGCTGGACAATCGACAGGTTATCGAAAAGGCGCTGATTGTCCTGTTCGGCTTTTTGGCCAGCGGCCTGCTGGGCTTTGTCCGAACGGCTGTGCTGGCCGGACAGTTCGGCACGGGCGCCGCCTTCGATAGCTTTACCGCGGCCCAGCGGATTCCAGAGATCATCTTTACGCTGGTGGCCGGCGGGGCCTTAGGCTCGTCATTTATCCCGATTTACGCCAAATATCGCCAGCAGTCCCCCCAGCAGGCCTGGCAGCTGGCCAGCGCGGTGATGACCTTGTCGGCCCTGGCCGCCGCGCTGCTTGGTCTGATGGTTGTCTTGTTTGCGCCGCCGCTTGTCCGCATCGCCCTTCTGCGCGGCCGCCCGGCCGAAGAGCAGCAGCTTGCTATCGAGATGGTGCGCCTGATGATGCTGACCCCCTTCATCTTCAGCATCAGCGGCCTGGTGATGGGCATTTTGCAGTCGCATGGCGCGTTCTGGCTGCCGGCGATTGCCATCAGCATGAATCATATCGGCATCATGTTTGGCGCGCTGGTGATTGCGCCGCTGCTGCCGGCTCATCCGAACGTCGGCCAGGTAGGAAATTTGAACGCGCTGGGCTTGGCCTATGGGGCGGTTTTGAGCGCGGTTCTGCATCTGGCGGTGCAGCTGCCGGGGCTGTACAGGATGAAGGCGAGGCTGTTTCCCCTGCTGTCCTGGCGTGTGCCGGGCGTGACCGATGTCCTCCGCTTGATGGGCCCGCGCGTGCTGGGCCTGGCGGTGGTGCAGGTCAATTTTCTAGTCAGTATCAATTTGACCAGCGGTATGGTCGCCGGCAGCCTGGTCGCTTTGAACACGGCCTTTACGCTGATGTTCGTCGTCATCGGCATCATCGGACAGAGCATCGGATCGGCTGTGTTTCCCACGCTGGCCGCATTAGGGGCCGCTGGCGATTTCGACGGATTCAAAGACCGTCTTGCGGCGGCGGTGCGAAACGCGCTGTTTTTGTCTTTGCCGGCGACGGCGGCGCTTATCCTGCTGGGAGAGCCGCTGGTCAGCCTGTTTGAGCGCGGCGAATGGACGGCCGAAAGCACAGCGGCGACGGCCTGGGCCTTGGCCTTTTATGCGATTGGCATCGCCGGCTTTACCCTGCTGGAAGTGCTGTCGCGGGCTTTTTACGCGCTGGAAGACACCCGCACGCCGGTGGCCGCCGGCATTTTGGCCATGTTCGCCAACATCGCGCTGAATCTGATCTTTATTCAGTTCATTGGCGACCCAGATGATCTGGCGCGCGGCGCGTTTGCCGGCCTGGCTTTGGCCAATGCTGTGACGACCATTGGCGAATCGCTGGCGCTGTGGTGGCTGATGCGCCGTCGTCTGCGGCGGCCTTAGTTTGAGGAGGTGTGTTGATGACGAAGGGACTTTTGGCGGGCCAAACGGCCCTCATCACCGGCGCTGGACGCGGCATTGGCCGGAGTCTGGCGCTTGGATTGGCCGCCGAGTCGGCCAAGGTCGTCTGTGCGGCGCGCACGGCCGCGCAAATTGATGAAACCGCGCAGGCCATTCAGCAGGCCGGCGGCGAGGCCATCGCTGTTCAGTGTGATGTGACATCGCCCCCAGATGTGCAGGCCCTGTATGCCAAAACGCGGGCGGCTTATGGCCGGCTGGATATTGTGATTGCCAACGCCGGCGTCAACTCTGCCCCGTCGCCGCTGGAAGAGAGCGATATCGCGGGCTGGGCGCGGACGATTGAGGTCAATCTGCTGGGCGTCTATCACACTGCCAAATTCGCCATCCCCGATTTGAAAGTCAGGGGCGGGCATATCATCGTGATAGGTTCGGGAATGGGACATCGGGTTGGCGACAGCGCGAATTCGGCCTACAGCGTATCCAAGGCGGGCGCCTGGATGCTGGTGCGGACGCTGGCCAAGGAATTGAGCCGCTATGCCATCTGCGTCAACGAACTCATCCCTGGCTTGGTTAAGACGGATATGACTGCCGATACGGCGCGGCCAGCTGATTCGCCGCTGCGGGCCGAGTGGTTCAAAGGGCCGGCCGATGTCGTGCCGCTGGCGCTGTTCATGGCAACGCAGCCCTTGACCGGGCCGACCGGCCAGAGCTTCAGCTTGATGCGGCGCGATTCGCAGTAGAGGCCATACCATAGGCCATTGCTGCCGCGCCTAATCGACCAGTCGTTCGCCGGGGGTCATATCGCGGCCGGCGAAAGCGAGGTGATCAGGCGGATACTTGCGAACGCGGAACAATGTATTCCGCTGGCTGAAATGTATGCCTTGAGGATTAGGCGGGTCGCCCTGTTTGATGAGACCCCTTGTGGTGTCTGGATTCACAAATTCCCAAACGACTTCCCCATCGGCGCTGACTTCAATCAGCCGCCCGTGATCCCCTTCCGTAATTAAAGTATTGCCATTTGGCAAACGCTGGGCGCCAGAAACCACAAGCGAATAGAATCCATCGGCCCTGTATGACCAAACGATTTCCACATCCTGCTCCCAATCATAGCTGCCGTCAGGCCGCAGAGGGGGCTTCAGTTCAAGGACCGAAGAATACTTCTCGCCGTCTGCGCTGACATGCTGGTTGTTAAAAATGAGGATGTTCCCCGCGCCCGGCAAGCCATCCGCGATCCATTGGACGTCATGCTGTAAAAAAAGCTGACGGTCGTCGACTGGATCGCCCTGCTGATAGGCGGCGGGATTGCCCCATCGCCAGAGCAGGTCGCCGGCCGGGCCAGCCGTTTCCGCTGTCGATGCGCTGTGGTCGACAATCCAGAATTCGTTGAACTCTCGCACGCTGATAACGATCTGATCCAATACGGGATGATAATTGACGGCGTTGGTGTGCATCCAATCGCGGATATAGCGGGGCGACTCCTGCAGCATACGAGGCTGGTAATTGATGTCGATTCGCTGTGGATGCTGGGCGATTTCGCCATAATCGGGCAGGTCGACATCAAAGTCCTGCGCCAGATGATCCCACGTATCCCACCGCCAAACGATTTTATTGGATGAAGGGTCAATCTCGACGATGATGTCAGCAAGCAGCGGACGGTTTTTCAATATGGCGCTGAATGACGGCTTTAGTCCCATCGCCGCCGCCTCGTCTGCTGTGCGCTTATGCCAGGCAATGGCCAGGATGTTCCCATTGGACAGGATGTCAATGCCATGATGCTGATGGGTTTGGACGCCGTCGAAATAATATTCCCAGACAAACGCATTGTCCCATGTATATTTCCGAATGCTTCCGTATTGCAGAGAGTTCGATTTATTGCGTCTGGGCGCGGCGACGACGACCAAATGGCCATTATCGAGCAGATGCGCCTCTAGGACAGCCTCCGTATTGTCAATCTCCCACGTATGGATGATGCGGCCCTCATTATCCATCAGATACACCGAGGGCGTGTTCGCCGGTGAAAACAGCGTATAGCCCTCATAAGCGGCTTCGGTATTGACCAAAACGCTGACGGTTCTTCCCAATCCGACCTGCGCCGATGCTGGAAAGACTGTCAGCAGCAGGGCGAATAAGATAATCAGCCGCCGCTTTGTAGAACATCTGCGGGGGGGGGGGGGGGGGGGGCAGATTCTTAGCATTGACATTGAAAACTCCTTTTTTCATCAGAGGGCCAGTCGGTCGCCAGGGATCATATCGCGGCCGGCGAAAGCGGGATGGTCAGGCGGATACTTGCGAACGCGGAACAAACTATTCCGTTGACTGAAATGCACGCCTGGAGGGTTAGCCAGATCGCCTTGCTTGGTGAGGCCTCCTGCGGTAACTGGATTCACGAATTCCCAAACGACTTCTCCATCGGCGCTGACCTCGATTAGCCGTCCCTGCCGCCCTTCTGTGATTAAAGTATTGCCATTCGGCAAACGCTGGACGCCAGAAAGCGTAACCGAATAGAATCCATCGGCCCTGTATGACCAAACAATTTCCACGTCCCGCTCCCAATCATAGCTGCCGTCAGGCCGCAGAGGGGGCTTCAGTTCAAGAACCGAAGAATACCTCTCCCCGTCCGCGCTGATATGCTGGTTATTAAAAACGAGGATGTTCCCCGCGCCGGGCAAGCCATCCGCGATCCACTGCGCGTCATGCTGTAAAAAAAGCTGCTGGTCGGCTGCTGGTTCGCCCTGCTGATAGGCGGCGGGATTGCCCCATCGCCAGAGCAGATCGCCGGCCGGGCCGGCCGCTTCCGCCGTCGATGCGCTGTGGTCGATAATCCAGAATTCGTTGAACTCTCGCACGCTGATAACGATCTGATCTAATTCAAGATGATAATTGACGGCGTTGGCGTGCATCCAGTCATAGGGGCGGTCCATGTTCCCTGTCAAACGAGGCTGATAATTGATGTCGATTCGATGGGGATGCTGGACAATTTCGCCATAATTGGGCAGGTCGGCGTCAAAATCCTGCGCCAGATGATCCCATGGATCCCACCGCCAAACGATTTCATTGGATGAAGGGTCAATCTCGACGATGATGTCAACATGCAATGGATATTTTTGCAATGCGGCGCTGTATGACGGCTTCAGTCCCATCGCCAGCGCTTCGCTTATCGGACGTCTATTTCGGGCAATGGCCAGGATGTTTCCATTCGGCAGGATGTCGATAGCGTGATGCTGATCAAGTCCGAGAGCGGCGAACTGATGATGATATTCCCAAACAAATCGATTGTTCCATGTATATTCCCGAATGCTTCCGGCGCGCTGAACGCCGCTCGGGGTATTGGGTGTGTCTCGGGGCCCGGCAACGACGACCAGATTGCCGTTTTCGCGCAGATGCGCTTCCATGACAGCCTCCGTATTGTCAATCTCCCACGTATGGATGATGCGGCCCTCATTGTCTATCAGATACACCGATGGCGTGTTCGCCGGTGAAAACAGCGTATAGCCCTCATAAGCGGCTTCAGTATTCACCAAAACGCCGACAGTTCTTTCCTGCGCCGATGCTGGAAAGACCACCACCAGCAGGACGAATAAGATAATCAGCCGCCACTTTGTGGAACGTCTGCGAGATTCATTGAATGGCATGATCTGCTTTTTTGCTGTCATATTTCGCAGTTATGGCTGACTGTCATCATCCACGCGCTGGATTTTGAGTTCCGCCGCTTCCAGCAGGGCCTGGCAATGCGCCGACAATCGCTGGCCTTGTTCATAAGAGGCGACCGATTCTTCCAGCGACAGCCGGCCGCTTTCCAATTCGCTGATGATGGACTCTAACTGCCGCGAGGCTTCTTCATAGCTAAGTTTTTCGATATCGCTCATTGGTCTTCCACCTTGACTCGGATGTGGTCGTCGTGCAGCTGCACCGTCAAGCGCTGATGGCGGCGGACTTGGCTGGCCGAACGTATGAGATGGCCCGCCTCGTCGCGGACAGCGGCATAACCGCGCGCCAGGATGCTGGCTGGATTGGCGGCCTCAAGGGCCCTTTTTCGGGATGTCAGGATTTCGTTCAGCCGCGCCATGTCCTGGTGGATGATGCGATGCAGACGGCTTTGGCCTTGCCTTAGCTGACGCTGGGCCTGTTGAATGCTCTTCAGCGGCGAAGCATAGGCCAAAGTTTGACGCGCCTGTTGCAGGGCCTGCCGCCGATTCGCCAGGCCGCCGTCAAACAGATCATCCAGCTGGCCGGTCAGACGATCCAAATCCATCCGCAGCTCCTCTTGATTGGGGGTCGCCAGTTCCGCGGCGGCCGAGGGGGTTGGCGCACGTAAATCGGCGGCGAAGTCGGCTATTGTAAAATCGATCTCATGGCCGATGCCGCTGATAACCGGGATGCGACTGTCGGCGACGGCGCGCGCCAGGCCTTCATCATTGAAGCACCACAGATCTTCCATTGAGCCACCGCCGCGGGCGAGGATAATCACATCGGCCTCCGTGCGCCGATTGAGAGCTTGCAGCGCTTTGACGATTTGAACGGCGGCCTCGTTTCCCTGCACTGGCGTTGGGCTTAGGATGAGCTTGGCCAATGGGAAGCGGCGATGCAGCACATTGAGAATATCCTGATAAGCGGCCGCGGTGGGCGAAGTGACGATGCCGATCTGCCGCGGGAAATCGGGGATGGGCGCTTTGCGAGATGGATCGAACAGACCTTCGGCCTCCAATTTGACCTTGAGCGCTTCAAACTGACGATACAGGTCGCCTGCGCCGCCGACCGCTTCGATGTGATTCACATAAAGCTGATATTCGCCGCGCGCCTCATAAACGCCAACCCGTCCCTGCGCCAGGATTTCGTCGCCGACCTTGACGTTCAGCCGCACAGTCTGCGCCGCGCCGCGGAACATGACGCATCGAAGCTGGGCTTTGACGTCTTTGAGGGTGAAATACCAATGCCCCGAAGCGGCTTTGGTCAGATTGGAGACTTCGCCCTGCACCCAGACTCCGCCCAGAACGCCGTCCTCATCCAGCAGGCCGCGGATATGACGGGTGATTTGCCACACTGAAAAAGTTTGCACGATTCTTTCAGAAGTCCTGTTGATGTTGGCTGTTTCTGAATATACAATGCTATCGGATTTTGCTTGGATACGCTATGGGGGATTTGCCATGACCTATCTCAACGCGCAGGAACGCGATAAGCTGCTGGATGAACTGAAGGCGATGTCGTTCAAGCGGGCCAAAGGCAAGCTGGCGCGGCTCGATCCAAAAGGGCGGCTGGTCTATTATCGCAACGTCCAGGCGGTCGGTGAATGGCACACCAAATTTATCTTGAATGGACTCGGCGCCATTGTCACCCTGATCGAACACAGCCATACCGAAAACACCCAGGCCAGAAACAAACAGCGCTTTGAGTTTGTGTCGGTCATCGTCGAGCCGGCGCCGTTCAATCCCAGCTAGGCCGTTGATGATGAAGAGGCGGCCTGATGTCATTCGCCCCGCGCGCAGACGTTCCACAAAGCGGCGGCTAGGCATCTTATTTATCCTGCTGTTGATGGTCTTCCCAGCATCGGCGCAGGAAAAAAGAACCGTCGGCGTTCTGGTGAATACTGAAGCCGCTTATGAGGGCTATACGCTGTTTTCACCGATGAACACCGCATGGGTGTATCTGATGGATAATGAGGGCCGTATCATCCATACGTGGGAGATTGAAAATACGGAGGCTGTCATGGAAGCGCATCTGCGCGAAAATGGCAATCTGGTCGTTGTCGCTAAACCCAGAGACGCCGCGCCGAGCAGCACGCGGCAGGACGGAAGCATTCGGGAATATACATGGAGCAATCGATTTGTTTGGGAATATCATCACCAGTTCGCCGTCCGCGGACTCAATCAGCATCACGCCATTGACATCCTGCCGAATGGAAACATCCTGGCCATTGCCCGAAATAGACGTCCGATAAACGAAGCGCTGGCGATGGGGCTGAAGCCGGCATTCAGCGCCATGCTGCAAAAACAACCCTTGCTTGTTGACGTCATCGTCGAGATCGACCCTGCGACCAATGAAATCGTTTGGCGTTGGGATCCATGGGATCATCTGGCGCAGAATCTTGACGCCGACCTGCCCAATTATGGCCAAATCGCCCAACATCCCCATCGAATCGACATCAACTACCAGCCTCGCTTGATAGAGTACATGAAATCTGACTGGCTGCACGCCAATTCCGCCAACTATCATCCCGTATTGGATCAGATCGTCATCAGTTTGCGGCATCTCAACGAACTTTGGATTATCGACCACAGCGCATCGACAGCAGAAGCGGCCGGCCCGGCCGGCGATCTGCTCTGGCGATGGGGCAATCCCGCCGCCTATCAGCAAGGCGATCCTGTCGACGACCGTCAGCTTTTTTTACAGCATGACGCGCAATGGATCGCGGATGACTTGCCAGGCGCGGGGAACATCCTCATTTTCAACAATCAGCATATCAGCGCAGACGGCGAGAAGTATTCTTCGGTTCTTGAACTGAAGCCTCCCCTGCGGTCGGACGGCAGCTATGATTGGGAGCGGGAAGCGGAAATTGTTTGGTCATATACGTCCGATGGATTCTATTCAATTACGCTTTCTGGCGCCCAGCGTTTGCCGAATGGCAATACTTTAATCACAGAAGGGCGGCAGGGACGGCTGATTGAAGTCAGCGCCGATGGAGAAACTGTTTGGGAATTTGTGAATCCAGTTACCGCAAGGGGCCTCGTCAAGCAGGGCGATCCAGCTAACCCTCCAGGCGTGCATTTCAGCCAGCGCAATACATTGTTCCGCGTTCGCAAGTATCCGCCTGACCATCCCGCTTTCGCCGGCCGCGATATGACCCCCGGCGACCGACTGGTCGATTAGGCGCGGCGGCGCGCTGTGAAAAGTCTAACGCTACTTTTCCACATATTTTGCGTAGACTTGGATATGAGACGAAACAGCCAAAGGTGAATGGAATGCGTGTCATTGTGCATACCGGCAAAGGCGGAGTTGGCAAAACCAGCATTTCGGCGGCGACGGCCCTGCGCTGCGCTGAACGAGGTCTGAAAACGCTGGTCATCAGCACCGACACGGCCCACAGTCTGGGCGATGCGCTCGATAAAGAAATCGGCCCTGAACCCACCCAAATTGCCAAAAATCTTTGGGCGCAAGAGCTTGACACCCGCTATTCCATGCAGAAGTATTGGGGCCGAATCCAGGAATATCTAGGCGCGTTTTTCAATCGAGAGGGGATCGCCAAGGTCAATGCCGCCGAGGTCACAATTATCCCTGGCTTGGAAGAAGGCGCCCAGCTGCTTTGGATCAGTGAATACTTTCAGGCGGGTGACTATGATGTGCTTATCGTCGATGCCGCGCCCACGGCCGAGACCATCCGCCTGTTGAGCCTGCCCGATGTCACGCGCTGGTGGGTGGAGCGGCTGATGCGGCTGGCGCGCGGCCTGGACAGCGTGATTCGGCCGGTGAAGAGCCTGCTGAACCGCGGCAGAAAAAACGACTCCGGCATCGACATTTCAGAAAACGCCTGGGACCAAGTGCAGCTGTTGTTTGATACCTTGGACGGCGTCCGCGAACTGCTGACTAACCCCGAACATGCCAGCATCCGCTTGGTGGTCAATCCCGAACGCATGGTGATTCGAGAGACGCAGCGCACCTACACCTACCTCAATCTTTACGATTACGCCACCGACGCCATCCTTGTTAATCGCATTTTCCCCGATGAAGTGCAGGATCCTTTTTTCAAGGTCTGGAAACAGCGCCAGGCCAAGAATATCGAGTATGTGCATGAGGCTTTTGGCAGCCTGCCGGTGTTGAGGGCGCCGCTTTTTGGCGAGGAAATGGGCGGCCTGGAGATGCTGGGCCGCTTGGCTGATGAACTGTACGGCGACCGCAATCCAGCCGAGCGCATGTTTGACGGCGTGGTGCATAAGCTGGAGCAGCTTGCCGGCGGCTCGACTTGGATGCTGCGCGTGCCGATTGGCTTTGCCCGCAAGGAACAGCTTGACCTCTACCGCTCGCGCGATGAGATCACCTTGAGCGTTGGGCCCTACCGCCGCAATATCGTCCTGCCGGCCGAGTTGCAGAATTTGACAATCACCAGCGCCAAGTTCGAGGACAAGTCCCTCAACATTCGCTTTGAGGAGCCGGCCTCTTGAGGCGGCGCGTCAGTCGTCCAGTTCGACCTTGATTTTACCGCCGCTGCTGGCGCGCCCCTCATCATCATCATCGGGCGGGCTGTCTGCCTCTTCTTCTGCCTCTTCCATCTCGCTGGCTTTTCTGATTTCGTCGATGGCGGCATCGATCAAGACGCGGAAGCCAGTCGCAAATTCGCTGCCGGCGGCCTGGGTATGCTCTCTGAATCCAGGCGGCAGCAGAGATTCCATCGCCTTGCCAAATTCTTCCAGGCCGCGCCGCTGATGAAAAATGAACTGTTCGAGCGGGTTTTGCGCGTCTTCGCTTTCGGGCTGCTCTTCCAAACTGGGGTTCGTCTCTTCCGTCATGGCATCATCCCTCAACTGTTTCTAATCACCTAGTATACGTATGCCAAGCGGGGCGGTTGCATCGAATCTCGTTTTTGTCAGAAGAAAAACGCGTCAGGCAAGTTCAATCGGCTTCCTGCGTCAGCGTTTGAATCAGGACAAGCTCTTTTTGCAGGCCGCGCCGGCGCCAAACAAAGCTGAACAGCAAAATCCCCAAAATGCCAAAAGAGGCCGCCAAGCCCAGCCACAAAAAAGGCGAGGTGTCAGGCGTGATGTAAAAACCCAGCAGACTGCTGTGATAAGCGTCGGCCAGTTCGGGCAGGCTCTCGATGACGCCTTCGGCCAGGGCGATATAACTGTCATTGCCAACCGCGCGGCCCATTATCGCCGTCGCCGCGCTGGATTGCAGCAGCCATTCGCCGCTGGACAGGCTTAGGGTCTGCGGCTCGCTCAAATCGGCGCGGCCGGCGATATTAAATGTTTGCAGGGCGGCCGCCATTTCCGCTTGGGCATCATTCTGCTCGGCCTGGGCCATGGTCAGCATGATGATTTTGGCGGCGGGATGCGCTTCGACAAAGCTGATGACGATGACGCCGGTTTCGTTTGGCCGCGCCATGACCGAGGCCGTCGTATCGTTATCGATTTGATACACCAGCGAGTTCCAGGTGCCGTCGGCCAGGTTCACCTTGCCCTGATACACCGGAGAATCGACGGGACGGCCCAGCCAGGCCTGCAAGTCCTGCTCGACAACGTCGGTCACATCGCCGGCCGGGACGATGCGAGTGCGGAGGGTCGCCTGCGCCGCGGCCTGATAAAACTGGGCGATGGCCACGCGGCTTTGATCCTGCCAGCCGGCGGGGATCGGCGCGTTAAAGGCCGCTGACTGAAAATAAGCGACGGTCGGCTCCTCTTGCGCCAGCAGGCCGCCGGGCCATAAGACGCATAAGACGCAAAACAGGGCTAGCGCGGGTCTCATCATGGCTTCTCTATTCACTAAGCGCCTGGACTTTGAGTCGCTTGACGGCTTCTATTCGATTTTCAAGACGGCAGCGATGCCATATCAAGGTCAGCGGCATGAAGATCGTCCACACAATCAGACTAGGGATCAAGGCCATGGCGACGCCGCGGGTGGCCTCAAAGCTGCCTTGAGCGTTCTGCGGGCTGGGGCCGACGATAACGGGGTGGATGGTTTCTGGCACGATTCGGATGATGAACAGGGTTGTCAGGACGCTGACGAAAGCGAAGATGCCATAAACCGACATCAGACTGCGCTGGCGGCGCGGGTCTTCAATGCCGGCGCGCAGCATCAGATAAGCCGCATAGGCCAGAACCATAATCGCCGCCGAGGTCAGACGCGGATCCCATGTCCACCAGGTATTCCAGATGGGACGCGCCCAGATGGCGCCGGTCGCCAGGTTAATCAGCGCAAAAGCCAGTCCCACTTCAACGCCGGCCAAGGCGATTTTGTCCCAGCGTTCGTCGCGTCGCCACAGATACACCGCGCCGCCGATGACAGTCGCTCCAAAGGCGGTGAATGCGCCAAAGAAGGCCGGCATGTGTATGTAAAAAATGCGCTGAATAGGGCCTTGCTGATTGTCCGTGCCGGCGACAAACAGACCCAGAAACAGCGCGGCGGCCAACCCAAGCGCGGTGACGAAGGTCAAGATGCGGAGCAGGCCAGGCATGGGCGCGGGCTTCATTTGCGATGCTGCATCCATTTAGCGTCCTTTCATTCTTCAATGACAAAACTGTACAAAAGCAGGCACAGCGTCAGATAAATAACGGTGATTCCGCCTAGCATCTGAAGCCAGACCAGCCAGTCCGTTCGCGGCGTTTCGCTCAAAATGCCGGTGGTGGCGCGGAGCGCGGTCAGCAGAAAAGGCAGAGCGGCCGGCAGCATGGCAATCGGCAGGAGGACTTCGCGGGCGCGGGTCTGCATGGTCAGCGCCGCCAGCAGCGTGCCAATCGCCGACAAGCCGAAAATGCCGATCATCGCCGTCAGCAGCAGCCGCGGATCCAGCATATTTTTATTGTAAATGACCGTCATCAGCGGCAGTATAATCAATCCGACCAGCGATGTGAACAGATAATTGCCGACCAGCTTGCCGACGAAAATGGCCGAGCGCGGTATCGGCGCCAGCAGCAGCGCATCCAAACCGCCTTGGTCATATTCCAGCGCCATGCTGCGATGAAAGCCGAGCAGACTGGCGAAAATCAAAGTGACCCACAGCACGCCGCTAAGGGCCTCTTCGCGGGCGATCCGATCTAATTCCAGCGCAAAGCTGAAAACGAGCAGACTAAGCAAAGCAAAGAGCGCCATCACGCTGACCAACTCCCGCGAGCGCATCTCCACGCGCAGGTCTTTGGCGGCAATCGCCAGCGCGGCGGCGGTGAATGTCGTCTTCATGCGGTGGCTTGGGCGTATATCGCGGTCATTTGACGGCTGTCGATCCCCTGGATGCGGCCGTCAAAAGCGATCTGGCCGCGCGACAAGATCAAAGCGCGTTCGGCCAAATCAGGTGGACGCCGCAGCTGATGAGTGCTGATAATGATGGTGCGGTCCCGCTGCGCCTGGAGCAGGGCGTCAAGCTGGTCGCTGGTTTGCTGATCGAGTCCGCTGTACGGCTCATCAAAAAGCAGGATCGGCGGTTGATGCAGCAGGGCGCGGGCGATGCCAAGCCGTTGGGCCATGCCGCGCGAAAATGTCCGCACCAGGCTGTCAGCGCGTCGATGCAGGCCCAGCTGATCCAGCGAATCCTGAATGCGCCGCTGACCTTCGGTTCGGCCGATGCCATAGAGTCGAGCGAAGAAATCGAGATTCTCGCGGGCGCTTAGGTGAGGGCAGAGCAGGGGTTTATGGCTGACCAGGCCGATTTGGGCGCGGACGGCGATGGCTTCCTGTGGCATGACCCAGCCGCCGATGCGAATGAGGCCCTGCGTAGGCCGACTCAAGCCGCTCATCAAGCGCAGCAGGGTCGATTTGCCGCTGCCATTCGGGCCAAGCAGAACGACGAACTCCCCTTTGTTTATGCTGAAACTGACCGACTTCAGCACAGGCCGCAGGCCATAAACTTTCGTCAGATTCTCAACCTCGATGATGCGCCGCTCTTCCGTCATAGTCGACTCTCTGCGCTGTCGGCCCGCATCAAACGCGCCAGCCTTTCTTTGAGCGCGCGCCGCCGCCGCTGATAAAGATCATGGTTGATTTGCCCCTGGTCATGCGCCTCGTCCAGCCGCGCGATCTGCTGGATCAGGTCGTCAATCTGCCTGGATTCACCGCGTCGACGGGCCAACATCCAAACAGCGGCCAGCGCGACGGCCGCCAACGCGCCGATGCCCAATCCCAGCGGCGGCAAGGCCTCACTGGTTATCACCGCGCGGTCATCGCTGCTGGTGGCAAAGGGATTGCCTCTTATCTCAAAGACGAGCTTGGGACTGTCCAGCTGGCCTGAAAAAACGCGGCCTTGGCCGACGGGGCCGCTTTCAGCATGCAGACTGTCGCTGATGACGGTCAGATGATCGGACAGCCTCACAGTGACGTCGCCTTGGATGACGTCGCTGAAGGGCTGCTCCAGCGTCAGGCCGTCGACATAAGGCAGGAAGTATTCGACCAGGACTTCGTGGACATCGCCGGGGAAGACGGGCTGGGTGTCGATAATCGAGTCGGGAGCTTGTTCCAGGTCTGCGATCACCAGATAACGTCCATTCGCATCGCCGCGCATGACCTGGCCGTCGGAGGGAATCTGAATCAGTAGGCTGGCCTCGCGCCCATCGCCAAGGCCGCGCCCGCTTGTGTAGATGCGGTCGGATCGATTGCGATAGCGGAGCCGCTGTGAGACCCGCAGGCCGCGCCCAAGATCGCCCAAACGGACGGCTTCAATCAGCATATCAATGCGCGACACGCTGACCACAGAAGCGTCATGGGTGAGGTCATAGACGGCAATGTCCTGATGATAGGCGGCCCCGTCGAAATGCCCGGCCGGCAGACGGCGGCTGAACAGACGTCCGCGATAAACGACGCCGACCTGATAGCTGAAAGCTGACCTTAGCGGGATGTTCTCAAAGCGGAAGCGAAAGTCGTCGTCCAGGCGGGTTTCGGCCAAGCTGAAGCCAATCTCGGCATTGCCATATTGCAGCTGCGCGGCCATATCCGACGGCAGACGGCCTCCAGCTGTGCCATGTCGCACGGCGCCGGTGAAACTGCCGATGGGGATGTCTGGATTCGCGGATTCGTCAGATTCGATCAGCGATTGCGGCCGCGCATAATCTACCGCGGTGGCGATAATTCGCGGTTCGCCGCCCAGCCCACTGCAGGCCGTCAGGCCGAAAGCGAAGAGTAGCAGCAGCCATACCCTTTTGCCTAACATGATGGCCCCGCCTCTTCGCGTTGAGCGCGCACGGCCGCTTCGATAACGCGGTCGATTTGCTGGTCATCGGGAGGATTTTGGGCATGAATCTGGTCTTGCGCCCGCAGCAGTCGGATGCCGCGCTGCACCCAAACTTCGCGCTCCTGGCGGTAATCGGCCTCGCTGATTTTGTCAGTCGAAAAATCTTCATCAAGGTCGCGGATATTGGTTAAAACGCGCGTATAATAAGCCTGAACGCGGTCAAGCTGCTCATGTCGGCCATGACTCGATTTCGCGGCCGCCGGCCTTAGCAGGGGATAAATTACCAGCGCAGCCACCGCCAAGGCCAGCGCCATTGAAATCATCAGCCCGGCGATGCTCATGGCTCACCTCCCAGCAGGGCTTCAATCTCGCCGCTCAAGCGGTCATAATTCACAGCCCCGATGATGAACTGATGAATATGGCCGGCGCGGTCAATCAGAAAACTTTCCGGCGGCGCCTGCACGCGGTACAGATTGGTAATCCGCTGGCCGATGTCTTCGCCATTGGGATAAGTGATGCCGAACTCCTCGATAAACGCGCGGGCTTTCTGCCGCGAGCTTTCCAGCATATTGACGCCGACAATCACCAATCCATCGTCCCGATAATCATCATAAAGTGTCTGCAATGCGGGAGCTTCGTCGCGGCAGGGCGGACACCAGCTGGCCCAAAAATTGACCAGCGCGACCTGCCCGCGGTAATCGGACAGCTGGAAATCGGCATTGTCGAATAGTTTCAGATAAAAATCTGGCGCCGGGCCGCTTTGAGGCTGCGCGGCGTTTTGACGGGAAAGCTGCAAGGCCAGCGCGGCCGCTATCGCCATGATGCCGACAATCAGTACGGCCGTTCCCCAACGCGGCCTTTTGCCCTGACGGCCTTGCGAAACGTCCGGCTCCAGAAATTCAAGGTCTTCAATCGCGCGCATTTTGTCTGCTTTCATTAGCGTTTGTCCAGCAGATCCTGCTCCAGGCGCTGGCGATACTGCGCGTCGCTGGCGGCGGCGGTTTCGCTGATGACAGTCAATTTTTGACCCTGGCCAAAGCGGGCAAAGGTAAAGGCGCCGACGGCCAAAGCCAGCATAAAGGCCAGCGCGGGGATCAGCGCCGTCAAGGCCCGCAGGACTGGATCCTGTGGGATGCCGACCACCTGATCGCCAAAGCGGCGGACAAAGCTCTCGATGATCTGCTGTTCCGATTGGCCGGCGGCCAGCTGAAGTCGAATCTCGCCTTTCCATTCGATGCAAGCCAAAGTATGGCATTCATCCAGCGGGATGTTTTCGCAGACAGGGCAGTACATTTTTTGGGCGACGCGGTTGACGTCATTGTCGGTAACCTGCGCTTGGACTGTGGCGGCCAACATCAAAAACAGCCAAAGGCCGACGCCGCGAAAAACGAAATGAATCATGCGGCCCCCACAGTTTGGAGTTTGCGGCGCGGCGGGCTTACTTTGGGATAGACGGCGATGACCGTGCCGAGGACAAGCACAATGCCGCCCCACCAAACCAAATTCACCAGGGGATTGATGTAGATGCGGAAAGTTGCGCGCTGGGGGCCGCCGGCGATCAGCAGCACATAAAAATCATTCTCCAGGGTGCTGTGCGCCCCGGCGATGGTCATCGGCATGTCAGGGTAATCGTCGATGCGCGGTCGAATCTGGGCGATTTCCTGGCCGCCGCGGAAGATGGTGACGGCGGCGATGTTCATCATCCGTCCGTCGATGGCCTGCGCCCGCGTGAAATGATCATAGCGCAGTTCATAATCCTGGACGGCGATCCGCTCACCCTGCGCCAGGGTATGCTGGACTTCGGTTTGAAAGACGGCGCTGCCAATGACGCCAATGCCGATCACGGTCACGCCCAGATGCACGATAAAGCCGCCATAACGGCGCTGATTGCGGCGAAACAGGCCCAGAAGCGCCCGCAGGCCGTTTTCCCCTAGGGCCCGCCGCCGCGCCCTTGCCCCTCGATAGATCTCATACAGAGCGACCCAGCCGGCGAAGAGCGTCGTGCCATAGCCCAAGACAGCGACCAGCGGCCTTGTGCCAAGCGCGATGGCCAATGCGGCGCTGACCAGGGTCAGGCTGGCTGGAATAATGAGGGCCTTGCCCAGCCGCTTGGCCGACATCCGCCCCCAAGCCGACAGCGGCGCGATGCCCATCAGAATGTACATGGCGATGAAGAGCGGCACGACGTAAAATTCAAAAGTGGCGGCGCCGATGGTGACCTCTTTGCCAAAGAATAATTCGGAGACAATCGGCAGGCCGAAGCTGCCCCAAAAAATCGCTGCGAACAAAGCGATGAAAACGACATTGTTCAGCACAAACATAGATTCGCGGCTTAGGATATTGACGAATGGATGCTCATCGCGCAGTTTGCCCTGTCGCCATCGCCAGAACAGCAGGGTCAGCGCGATGCCGGTCATCACCGCCCAGAAAGCCAGCATAGGAAAGCCGACCTCGCTGCGGGCGAAGCTGTGGACGCTTTCAATGACGCCGCTGCGGGTGGCGAATGTGCCGAAGAGGACGGCGGAAAAAGCGGCTGTCACCAGCGCCATGTTCCAGCCCTTGAGCATGCCGCGCTTTTCTTGAATCATAACGCTGTGGATAAGGGCCGTGCCGACCAGCCAGGGCAGAAAAGCGGCGTTTTCGACCGGATCCCAGCCCCAATAACCGCCCCAGCCCAGCACATCATAAGCCCAGCGGCCGCCGAGTATCAGCCCCAGACTAAGGAATATCCAGGCGATCAGCGACCAGCGGCGACTGGCTTGAATCCAATTAGTCGATAAATCGCCCGAAGCCAGGGCCGAAACAGCGAAGGCAAAGGGGATCGTGAAGCCGACAAAGCCGAGATACAGCATGGGCGGATGAATGATCATGCCGAAATGACGCAGCAGAGGGTTCAGGCCGCTGGCGGTGCTGGCCAGGCTTTCTGGATCTGGCGCGATGGCCCGCGGCGGAATCAGAACAGCTTCAATCACCTGCTCATCCGCCGGCAAATCGGGCAGGATCCACCAGCGTTCAAAGGGATTTTCCAAAAACAGCGACAGCCCCAAAAAGAAGGCCAAGGTGGCCATCATGCAGGCCATGGCATAGGGCATCAGCCGCGTTTCACGGCGCCAGTTCAGCCAGATAGCGATAAAAATGAAGCCGCTCAACAGCAGCGACCAAAACAAAAGCGAGCCGCGCTGTGAACCCCAAAGCGCCGTCAAGCGATACACCGCCGGCGTCTGCGGGTCAGTCACCGACCAGACATAACTGATTTGATACTGCTCGGTCATCAGGGCGATGGCCAGCGCCAGCAGGGCCAGCAGCGTCATCGGAAAGGTGAGCAGGGCGGCGTTGCGGCCGCTGTGCAGCAGGGCATCGCGCGGCCTTTGCGCGCCAATCAGCGCCGCCGTCAGCGCATAAATCGCCAGTAAAAAAGCCAGGACAAGGGATGCAAGCCCAATTTCCGCCAGCATTATTGATGTTCCGGGATGGCGTTCAGATTGCTGGGCGCGGTCTCTTCAAAGCGGCTGGGACATTTGAGCAGCAGTTCGGAGGCATGGAATATCCCATCGGCCTGCAAGGCGCCGGTCAGGATGGCTTGGGCTTCATGCTGGAGCAGGTCGGGGATGGCCTCGTCGACCACCAAGACGTTCATGCGGGCGGCGGCCGGGTCATTAAGAGCGGCGCGCAGGGCGGCGGCCAAATCATCGAATTCGCTTGGAATATGCGCGATCTCAAAGCGGATAATCGCCCTCTCGCTGTCGTATTCGATGCTTTCGCCATCAACCGCGCCAGAGACCCGCACCGTCTGACCGCGGTAAGCAGGGTCGCGCAGCGTCTCTTCGACTGTGATGAAAAATCGGGCGCCTTGCAGCGTGCCTGAAACCAGCAGATAAAGGATCGCCGCCAAAATCATGATTCCACCCGCCAAAAATTTGAGTCGTTCGCCCCCCTGGCGCGGCTTCCCAAAATGCTTTGGCTTTTCCCAAGCTGCTTCTGCCATAGCGCTGCCTGTTCCTGATACGAGCGAATGCGCTTTTTATTATAGCTGATTTGCGATAGTTGTCACGATGAATTCGGCCAGCGAATGCTTCATTTCGCCACTTGCTAGAGCGATCCATTCACGACAGCGACCAGCGCCGCCCCATACATCTTGCGCCGCCAAGGGCCCAGCCCGCGGATGCCCTCCAGTTCGCTGATGGCCGCCGGCCGGCCTTGGGCAAGCTCCCACATGGCCCGCTTGCTGATGATGACATCCGATTCGACGCCGCGCGCAATCGCCGTTTCTTTGCGCCATTTATGCAAGGCCGTATAACGTTCGGCAACGGCGGGAGACGGCGGTTTTGGACGCGGCGGCCGACGCGGCAGCTGACTGATGCGACCATGCGCGACCGCTTCAATGATCTCATCGCCGTTCTGACGCGCCAGCCAGGCCGGCAAGACCCGCAGGTCGAATAATTGACGGCGATGACGCGGCGGCCGACGGGCAATCGTCAGCAGCGACTTGCTGTTGATCAGCTTTTGCGGGGGAAAATCATACATCTTGGCAAGCTCATCGCGCAAAATATAAAGCTCGCGCAAAACCGCCATCTGCCGTTCAGTCAGGGCATCAGGACGGCACAGCCCCCAAAATCCGTCCGGGTCAAATTCCTGCGATTTAAGCTCAAAGGCCGTCACATCGGCAAAGTATTCCCGCGCTTCTTCCAGCTGGCCGGCGCGGCGCAGCTCTTCATGCAGACGGTCGCGCAGCGGCAGCAGAAAATGCGTATCAAGTTGAGCATAGCGCAAATAGGCCCGCGGCAGCGGCCGCCGTGACCAATCCCTGGTCTGATGAGACTTGGTGTGAGCGATGCCCAGCAGATCTTCCAGCATAGCCCCCAAGCCCACCCGCCGATAGCCGCGCACCCGCGCCGCCGCCATCGTGTCAAACACCCCGCGCACCTCAAAATCAAAATCGCGCTTGAGACAAATCAAATCATATTCAGCCGCATGGAAAACCTTCTCGATTTCCGAATCGGCAAAGATCTCCCCCAGCGCGGCGATGTCATCAATCCCAAGCGGGTCGATGAGGATGTCTTCATCAGAGGTCGAAAGCTGAATCAGACAAATCCGCTCGCGGTAGGCGTGCAGACTGTTGGATTCGGTGTCAAAGGCGATGCGCCGCTGGGTTCGCAGACGCCCGACCGCCCGCCGAAGATCATCGGCATTGTCGATATAGCTTGGCTGGGGAAGCGCCGGCAAGGTCGTCATAGCCAGCCGCGCCGGCGAAAATAGATAAGCATCAGCAGGGCAATCGCAATCATAATGCCGGCGGTCATCCCAAAAGCGCCAGGATGCCCGGCAAAAGGAAGCGCAATGTTCATGCCATAGATGCTGGAAATCAGCGTCAGCGGCAGCATAATCACCGAAATCACAGTCAAAATCCGCATGACTTCGTTGATGCGATAACTGGCCAAAGTATCGGCCGTTTCGGCAAAGCTGTTGATAATCTCATAATTTTCCTCGATGATGTCGCGCTGCTTGAACAGGTGATCGACAACATCGCCAAAGTATTCCTCCATGTCTTCATGCAGCAGGGGATGCCGCGCGCTTTCAAGCTGCTGCATAATCGGAATCTGATGACGGATGATGCGGCGCAGTGAGATGATGTCGCGGCGCAGCAGGGCAATTTCCTGAATCACGCGCCGCGCATTGGATTCAAACAGGTCATCTTCAATCGCATGGACGCGCCGGTCGACTTTGTTAAGAATGGGGAAAATATAATCCACCAGCTGATCAACCAGCGTATAAAAGGCTTGGCCGCTGCCCTGTCCCAGCAGACCTTCGCGCTCGCGTTCGTCCCTTTGGCACCGTTCCATCAGGCCAGCAAGCGGTTTCAGGGCGCCGCTGTGGACGGTGATGACATAATCGCGCCCGACAAAAAAATCAACTTCGCTGGCGCGCGAAATCCCATCGCGCGAATCCCACAGGGGAAAGTGCATCACCACAAACAGGTAATGCTCATCGCTGTCCACCTTGGGCCGCTCAATCGGACTGCGGATGTCCTCAAGGTTAAGCGGATGAAAATAGGGAAACCGCGCTTGCAGACGGCTCACATCTTCCGCGCTGGGCAGCGTCAGGTCGATCCACTCGACCGCATTGTAATCGATAGTCGCGACTGTCATGCGCCTATTATGGCGGGAAGGCGGCGGCTGGGCAATAGAATCTTTTTATCACAGCGAAAGGCTAAACAAAAGACATCTTCCCCAACCCCTCCACAACCTCGACCGTCCGCAAACTCACCCCAACCACGCGCTCGACCAAATCCACAATATAACGCTCGTCATCACTGTAACCGTTGGGATTATGCACAATGCCACTGCGCTTGTCAGTCTTGACGCGGTACTGATCGACAACCCAGTCCAGCGCCGAGCGATTGCCCAGCCGATAAGCGAACGCGCCTTCAGGAATGCCCCCCAGCGTCAGACTCCCATTGACCTTCAGACCGTCATACACCGTATAGCCAGCTTCGGATTTGCGCCTGTTTTGAGGCAGCATCCTGTCCACGCGGTAAGAAATCGGCTTGCGCGCGACCTGCCAGTCCAATTCATAAGGTTCGGCAGTCTCATAATCAAGATGCAAACCCGCCAATACCTCCCCAGCTTGACTGAAAGCGCGGAAATCAGGCGCAAGAGGAACCCGCGGCAGCTGACGTTTGAGATCGATAGCATAACGCGAGCGCCAGCCAGGATGATGCAAAAGCGCATAAACATAATAGAAAATATCCCATTTGCTGATGCTTGGGTCGCCATAATGTTCACGGAAACGCGCCAATGCCCAATCGGTGATGTTCTCTTGGCGGTTGCCGCCGTCCTCGTCGTAGGTGTAGAAGGGGAAACACTGCGAGCCGCCTTGTGGCAAGACGTCAGGAATTTGATTGACCATAAGCGCGAATTGCGGCCAATCTGAACCAACCTTATACCAAATCATCTGATTTTCCGATTCAGCCTGTTCGTTGGGAAAGAAATAAGGAAGAAGATATACTCTGTGGTTCAATATACGGTCAAAGTAAAGGAGCTTCTTAGTAAAGGGTCGGTAGGGACTTGTCCTGATTTTGTCAAGAGATGTTGTACAATACTTACCTCGTTTTAGATGTTGTTTTAAGGCTGAACTCCATTTTATCTTGTCATAATTCACAAAATCATCAACCTTCGTTTTGGAGATTTGTTGTTGATAGAGAGCTACCTGAACATTGTAATCCTGCACAAACTGATACATTCGCTTCGCCAAAGGATCATATTCAAAGTCGTAGGTGTGGGCATCTCGATTAGTTTGAACCCCGCAACTGTAAGTCTTGAATATCGTTTCGACTTCTTCGGTTTTGGCGCGTTTCGCCTCTTTGCTGCCGATGGCGATGTGGCTTTCAAATTCGGCTTCAGTGGCAGAAACCAGCCAAGTATGCTTGCGGTTGGGTTGCAGTCGGCCCCATTCGACGTCCTTGAGGTCATTCTCGCTCAAAAAGTCCAGCTTTTCTTCTTTCGGCCAGCTGTTCGGCACGCGGTGATAAAACAGTTTGCTGTCTTTGCGCTTTGCCGAACGAATCGCCAGAGTGATGCCCACCCCCACCCGAATATCAAACACATTGCCAATCGACCTGCCTGATTGATTCTTGCGGATGTTGCCGCCCAAATCCAAATGATAAACCCGGTCAAAATCCTGTAAAAGATGCTTGCGAAAGCCGTCAAATGAATGATTGTCTACAAATCCGTTATTGGTAACATAACAAACGATGCCATCGCGCCCTTCAAGACGGTCAACCGCCCATCTGAAAAACTTGACATAGGCATCGCTTAGGGCATTCTTATTCGTCGCTTTGGAATCCTTAGCGTAAGTCTCCCGAATCCGCTCCTCAATCACATCATACTTGCGATTCTTGTTGTTGTCATTCTCGTTGATCTGCCCGACATTATAAGGCGGATTGCCGATGATGACGTTGATATCGGCCGCCTTCTGCCGCTCGACCCGCGCCGCGTTGGCCTCATTGAAAAAGGTCAGCTGACGGCCGCGCGCCAAATCAAGCGTATCGACAAAACAAAGCCCAGTAAAAGGCTCCACATTGCCGCTCAATTCCCAGTATTGATGTTCGATATTCAGCGAGGCGATGTAATAAGGCATCAGCATAACTTCATTGGCGAACAGGCGATGCCGATAAAAATCCTCAAAATGGCGCGGGTTGCGGTCAAAGGCGCGGCGCAGCAGATTGACGATAAAATTGCCAGTGCCAGTCGCCGGGTCGATCAGAATCACGCCCTCATCCCCCAGCTTCTTCCCAAACTCATTTTGCAAGGCCTCCTCGACCGCCGCGCACATAAAATCAACAATCGGCTGCGGCGTGTAGACGATGCCATGCGTGTCAGCCACCCGCACGCTGTAACCCTGAAAAAAGCGCTCATAAACCGTATTGATAAAATCCTGCTTGTCATGGAAATCAAGCGGATCGGAGGCCTCTTCAATCAGCTTGTGAAAGCGGTTGAGCGCGCCATAAAAGTCGGCCCGATTAAAATAGGCGCGGGTCAGCGCATCAATGACCTCTTCAATTTTGGCGGCGATGACGTTGGTGCGGGTAAAATGCTCGACAGAAAAGACGCGGCGGATAATCCGTTCCGTCATCAAATGCTGGATCAGCATCTCATCGACCGCTTCTTGGCTGATGTTGGGATTGAGCGACCTTTGGCAAAGCTGCATAAAGCTGTCGAATTGGGTTTCAAAGGCGGGGTTGTTTTGATGCGCGTTTTCGATCTTTGTCTTCAGCGAACCAGCGATGCTGCGGATTTCCTCGCCGTAATGATCAATCGCCTGGCTAAAGCTCTCAAAGGATTCGATCTTGTAATTCAGATATTGGCTCAAAAGGCGCGCAAAGTTTTCGCGGTCCTGCACCCGCGTGCGCCGCGCTTCATGGCCATCCTGATACAAAACAGCTGTGACGGTGTCTTCAAAGATAATGTTGTCCAAGGGATAGCCGGCCGCTATTTTCTTGTCGATTTCAGCGTCCAGGTCATCAGCGCTGTCCTTCGCCTCCCACCAGGCATGCGGCCGCTTCCACTGATCGCGCAGGGCGCCGTCCAGACGAATGCGGCGGGCCGAGCGGATCGACTGTCGACTAAGCTCCTCGACCAGCGTCCAGTTTCGGCGGCGGGCGAGTCCATTAAGCAGGCTGCCAAACGCGCGGCGCGTGCCTCCCTCATGGCGGATATTCTGCCGGCCGCGCAGAGCCTTCAGGCTTTTGTAATAGCTGTCGAGCAGTTTGTCTTGGGGATGGATGCTGATTTTCGCCATAATGCGCCCTAGCGACTCGTTTGCGCTGACTCTAACGCACCTAGCCATGATGCCGCAAATGCCCGCATATCAAAAAGACATCAGCAATTCCCCAAATTTCCCCCCGTTTTATACTTTGACAGCCTGTCGAGTTTGTGATATATTGAACATACTTATGTTCAAATGACGCAGAACAGTCCTGTTTGATGTGAAAGGACGACGATAAACGATGGCGACAGCAAGAACCGCAGGAACACAAACCCTAAGCGCAGCGTCAGCGGCCCCCAGTGTCCAGGTGGCCGCCCCCAGCCGCCGCGAATTCCTCTACTACATCTGGGTGGCCTCCATGGCCCTGCTGCTGGGCCAAACCAGCGCCGGCCTCATCTGGTTCGCCTTCCCGCGCTTCAAAGAAGGTGAGTTTGGCGGCTCCTTCGCTTTCAATCCCGAAGAGCTGCCGGCGGCCGGTTCAGCCCCAACCTCCGTCCCCGCCGGCCGTTTCCATGTCGCGCACACGCCCGAAGGCCTGCGCGCGCTCTATGGCGTCTGCACGCATCTAGGCTGTCTGCCTAAATGGGTGCCAACCAACAATCGCTTTGAATGCCCCTGTCACGGCTCAAAATTCCAGTTAAGCGGCCAATATATCGAAGGGCCAGCCCCCCGCAGTCTCGACCGCTTTATCGCGACAGTCGTCTATGCCGACGGAACAACCCTGGTCACCCCAGCCGACGGCGGCGCCATCCCCCTGGATCCCAATCGCCAGATCACCAGCATCCAAATCGATACCGGCGCCCGCATCCTGGGCCAGCCGAATTAGCCGCGCCTGTTGAGGCGAGGAGTTTCCATGTCCATCCTTCCATTCCCGTCATTTCTCGACGACGTCAAGGAAAAAGGCTTTAAGAAAGCGGTGTTCGAAGGCGTCGACGAATCCGTAGAGCGGCTGACCGCCGGCATGAACGTCCAGGACATCCGCGAGGCCCTGCGCGGCGAACAGCCCGGCCGCCGGCCCAACCCGCGCCTCACCCCCCACGC
The DNA here is from genome assembly GCA_965243795.1 of Phototrophicaceae bacterium. Taxonomy (GTDB): domain Bacteria; phylum Chloroflexota; class Anaerolineae; order Aggregatilineales; family Phototrophicaceae; genus UBA6055. The sequence continues at coordinate 1,320,893 of OZ251576.1, forward strand.
CGACGGCTTCTGGCTGCACATGCGACCCTCCTACTTCAACCGCGACGTCACCGGCCTCTATCCCAGCTTCCGTCTGGGCTGGCTCTCAACTTATTTCGTTTTCTTCGAAACCATCACCGGCCTCCTCCTGATGCTCTGGTACACCCCCGCGCCCGAAATTGCCTATGGCGATATGCTCACCATCCTAAGCAACGTCCCCCTCGGCCAGCTGATGCGCGACATGCACCGACTCGGCGCCGAATTCATGGTCGCCGTCGTCGCCATGCACATGATGCGAACGTGGATCACCGGCAGCTACAAAAAGCCGCGCCAGTTCACCTGGTTTACCGGCCTGCTTCTGCTGGTCATTACTGGATTTTTGAGCTTCTCTGGCTATCTGCTGCCTTGGGACCAACTCTCATTATGGGCTGTCACCATCGGCGCGTCCATGGCCGAAGCGACTCCAGTCGTCGGCGATCAAGTCAACCTGCTGCTGCGCGGCGCGCCAGAGTTAGGCGCCAACGGCCTGCTCCGTTTCTATCTTCTGCATGTTCTGGCCTTGCCGGCCCTGCTCTTTGTTTTTACCGGCGTCCACTATTACAAGGTCATCATCCACGGCCACAGTCTGCCGCCGCAAAAAGAGAATATCGGAGAGGACACCGCCAAGCGCGTTCCACTCGATAAACGCGTCTATTTCATCCCCGACGTGCTGACCAACGAGTTGATGTGGCTGGGCGTAACCACCTTCATTATTACCGTCCTGTGCATCTGGTTCTATCACGCCCCGCTGGAAAATCACGCCGACCCGCAGGTCACGCCATTGGGAACAACCGCCCCCTGGTATTTCCTCTGGATCCAAGGCGCGCTCAAGCTGGGCGATAAATTCTTCTGGGGAGTCGCCTTCCCAACCATCGCCCTGGGCGGATTGGCCATGCTGCCCTACGTCGACATGACCGTCAGCCGCCGCTTCGCCCATCGCCGCGTCGTCCTGACCCTCGCCATGCTGCTCATCTCGGCAACAACCATCCTAAGCTATATGGGACTGGCCAAATTCGCCGTCAAAACCTCGGCCGAAACCGAAATTGTGCATGAACTCACCTTTGAGCCAGCCCACAGCAAAGTCGGGGTTGGCCGAACAATACCCTTCGACCAAATGGCCGTCGGCGCTTATGTCACCGCGCAGTTCCATGGCCCCGCTGAACTGATGCCCATCGACATCGTGAACATCGTCAACAATGAAACCGCCGCCAACGGCCAATTCGCCCAAATGCTGCAAGAACTGAAAGACCAGCATCTAAGCGTCAATCAGCTGCCGACCCGTTTCCGCCCCATCCCCGCGCAGGAAGCCCCAACGCTGATGCGAGTCATGCAAGAGTTCGACCATCATCTGGAAGAAGTCCCCCAAGAACTGCCCAACGTCTGGGGCGCGCTGGTCATCACCGACAATCAACGCGGCCTAAAACGGCTGGACTGGGTCGTCAGCTGGGACGGCGTCGAAATTGAAGGCGGCGAGGTGCGGCTGGATGAAGACGGCAATCCCATCTACATCTATGCGCGCGACAGCGAAGGCCAAGTAATTCTCGACGAAAACGGCGATCCGCTGCCCCAGCGCCGCATCTACAGCGAACACCTTTTCATCCATGAAAATTCGGCTTACTTCGACTAGGGAACAGGAAAGAGCATGAATTGGCTGCTGCCCATTAAATCCATCGAAAGCCGCATTCTGACCGGCATCTCGATGTTCGTCGCCATTATGATCCTGATCGGCTGGGTCGCCATCAACGAAGAGGCGCGCATGCAGGCCTTTGTCCGCCAGCACACCGGCCGCTCCATTGAACGCGGCGCCGAACTTTTTGCCTCCCTCTGCGCCGAATGCCATGGCGAAGAAGGCCTAGGATCCGGCGACCGCGCGCCAGCCTTGAACAATCCCCATCTGTTTGGCTTTGACCCAGTGGCCGAAGAGACCAGCGCCATCACCAACGCCAATCGCACCATAATTCGCCTGAATCAGCTTAGTCAAGGGCTGCTGGCCGAGCTAACCAACGCTGAAGATCCGCCGTCCGAAGAGCATCAAGATGAAATCTTTGCCGAATTGGAAGTGATCGAAGAGCGAATCGAGGAGCAGGAAGCCATCATTGAAGTCGCCATCGAGGCCCGCGCCGCCCGACTCGACGCGCTGGACACCGCCGTCGGCCGCGGACTCTTTCCCCAATGGGAATCAGTGGAAGACATCGAAACAACCGGCGACAATGAGATCGAGATATTCTTCAACAATAATGGCACGCGGCTGGCGCAGGTCGGCTGGGGCGGCGATCTGCACGGTTATGTCGTCACCACCCTCATTCACGGCCGGCCGGGCAGTCTCAATGTTTGGCCCAACAGCGCCGGTGGCATGGCCGCCTGGTCGCAAACCGCCGGCGGCCCCCTGCGCGAAGATCAGATCGAAGACATCACCGCCTATATCCTGAATTGGGACAAGGGCAATGCCTGGACAGATGAAGATTTTATCGCCGTCCAGCAGTATGGCAAGCCGCTGGCCGACGGTTCACTGCCCAGCGAGCCGCCGCCGCCGCCAGTCGGGGACAACGTCGAAAGCATCCTAAGCCGCTGGGCGGCCGAAGGCATCGTCGGCAGCGCAGTCAGTGGCGCCGAGCTTTATGAGAGCGAATACAAATGCACCGACTGTCACCGCGCCGGCGCCAGCGCGCCCGACACCATCGGCACCTGGACGCGCATACAGACCGAACGCCTGACTCAAGCGCAGTTCGACGGCTACAGCGGCGAAGCCTACCTCATCGAAAGCATCGTCCGACCCAACGACTATATTATCGATGGCTACAATTCGGGTGTTATGCCAGTGAACTTCGGCCTCCGCATGACCGACCAGCATTTAGCCGATATTATCGCCTTCCTGATGACACAGGAATAATGACCTTCAAGGACATACGGCCAAGCCCTCATTTTCGGGGGCTTTTCCTTTTAGAAAGCCTAGCCCTCTTGCTGGCCGCGCTTGCCTTCGGGATAACCGCCCTGGCGCAGGACGAAACGGACTGCCACCCGGACAATCTGGCCCAACAGCAGGAAACCTTTGCCCAATTCCTGCCCCTGAATTTCACCGATGACCGCCAGCGAGGCCTCGACAGCCTCTTCCGACTGGGCGCCGCTTATCAGTCAATGGCCCTGCAATGTGGCTATGTCCCCGACGCGCGGCAGATTAACGCCATGCTGGAGCAGGTCTTGCAATTCATCACCCTCGACGAACTGATGGCCGCGCAGGCCGTGGGCGCCGACGTCCAGCGCATCCTGCTGGAATGGGAAGCCTACCCCGGCGATCCGCTGGCCGGACAGCTGCTTTACAATGGCCAAGAGCCGGTCTTGGGCGGCGCCATATTGGGCTGTGCTGGCTGCCATGAAAATGAAGCCACCGCCCCACTCACCGCCGGCGCCTGGACGCGGATTAACGATATTCGCCTGTCATCGCCCGAACTCGAAGGCTATGAACATCGCCAGTATCTCATCGAAAGCATTGTCCAGCCACACGCCTACATCGTCCCCACTTATGCCGAAACCATGCCCGACATCTACAGCCGCCAGCTGACCGCCCAGCACCTTGCCGACCTAGTCGCCTATCTCGACAGCCAAGACCAACTGCTGGATGAGGAATAAGGAATAAAACCTGGCAATTCGCCCAAGCCGATGTTAAAATCAAAACAGTTTGACCACGGAGAAACGCAATGACCAGCCGCGCCGACAGCATTATGAGCCGCCTGCTGTTTGTCAGCCCGTCGGCCGATCTTACCGCCAGCCAAACCCGCCGCGCCGAAAACGCCCTCACCCTGTCGCTGATGTTTTCCGGCCTGCGCTGCATCCTGCAATATGTCCTGCTGCCCTTCCTGCTGCCCATCGTCGGAGTCGCGGCCGATGCGGCGGTCCCAGTCCTTCTGCTGATCAACCTGATCGCCATGGCCTCGATTTTCTTCAGCCTGCGCCGTTTCTGGACGATTGGCTACAAACATCGCTGGGGTTATTTGGCCGTCGCGCTGACAGCATTGACTCTCTTGCTGGCCTTCACCCTGCACGACCTGATGAAACTGCAAGCCGTCTAAACAGAACACAAACTGGAGCCATGATGATGATGATGAAAAAAGTCCAATTTCTCTTTTTCGCGCTGATGATCTTCCTGATGCCGCTGGGGACAGCCCTAGCCCAAGATGGCGAAAACACAGCATCGCCGGCCGGCCTGGCCATGCTGATCCTGTTTTTGGGCATCGCCGGCATCGCAGGCGTCTTTGTGATTCACTTGGGGCAGTCAGCCAGCGAAGACGACTAAAGGTCAATGTATCGCCGCGTGCATAACAAAAAAACTCCTCACCGCCTGGCGGCAAGGAGTCTGTAAAATCGCTAATGGCTCTGTCATCCTGGACGGCTCAAAATCAGACCAGCTAACCCGATAACAGTCGTCAGCCACAGCAGGGCAACCCATCGAGTTTGTGCGTTGATTTTGTCGCCCAGTTCCTTGCCCAACCGCTCCAGGTCAGTCCGCACAGCTTCGACGTCGGCTTTCGTCGCCAAATGCTGATATGAGGCTTCAAGCGCCGATATTCTGCGTTCGTGATCCATCCGTTCGGCCGCCATTGCAGTTGACCCTTTCCGAAAATTCAGCCTTAGTTGGGCATCAGCACCAGCGAACCTGGACTCGAAATTGAAGCGCAGGTCATGCCGTTGACGACGGTCGATTCGAGTGGCGTAATAGCCCGTGGTATCGTCCGCGCATCCAGGAACAGAATTCTCCCCGCCTGCGGGAAGCAGACCTCGACGCCCTGGACAACATAACCCCAGATATCCACGGCATCGATAAAGCCAGCGTCAATGATCGACTGAACGCCAATGCCGGCGCCGTTAAGCCGCTGACACTGAATGCCGCTCGTCAGACCATAAGTCGCAGAGACAGCTATGCCGGTGGCTTGAGACAAAGCCGGACAGGTCACAGCCAACGGGCGGGGAGTCGGCGTGGCTGTCGGGACTTTTTCTTCCTTCTTCTTGGGCCGGATAATTAAGATAACCGCATCAGTATCCGTGAGGGTGCCAGTGTTGACCGTATAAGGATTTGCCCGGCCTAAACTGGCGCTGGGGTTGACGTGAAAGGCAATGCGGCCCGAAAGTGTGAGGTTGCCGGACTGGATGGAGAGTACGTCATCGCCGTCAATGCGGTTGTCCTGGAATTCAGCTTCGTTAATGGTTACCGTGATGGGGTTGGGGTTGCGGGGGTCGCCAGCGGAACGGATAACTGCCTGATCGACGCGGTTGCCGCGGAACTTTGCATTCGTCAGGCTGACGTGCGTGCTGAGCGTTTCTGTGCCTTCCGCTGTGATGACCGCCTGGGCGCGGTTGTTATAGAAGCCGACGTTCTCGGCGTTAAGACGAGACTCTCCCCCTCCAGGGATCACGTGAATCACAGGATGCTGATCGCTGCCGGCCGAGCGAATGTTGACGTTGTTCAGATTGAGGGTTACGCCGTTTGCAACGTGAAAGAGGGCGGCGTTGGACGGGCCGATGATGCTGTGTCCGTTGCCGTTGATTGTGTAGGGGCCGCCCCCACTGAAGGCCATAAAAGCCGTAGTGCCGAAGCGGGTGTCTGAGTGGATATGGCTGTTTTCGATAACGCAGTCGCCGGTCATAGTCCAGGTTCTGCTCCCCCCAGTGGAGAAACCTGAACTCCGCACCGGGAGTCCGCAGGGCCTCACTGCGGTTGGGTTGAGTAGCGGGAATGCTTTCCGCTCTTCTAATTCTGCCAGCTGCGTCGCGTTGGCCGTTGGAAATGGAGTTGGGGTTGCCGTCTGTGCTTGGCTTGCCGCTGGAAGGGCGAGAAGCAGGAAGCACAGCAGAGCGCAGGATGTGATGAATTTCATCAAAACGCCCCTCCCACCAGGTCCCCGTCTGCGGGGGGGGGGGGGGGGGGGGGGGGTAAAGGATTTTATGATGTTCATTTGGGTACGCTCCAATCAGCTAGCCTGGCTTAGACAAAGAGGGAATTACAAACATATTATCAGAGACTATGGCTTTGTCAAGTCATTTATCGGGCAATTCCCATTTTGCTTGGAATTTATGCTAAACTGAAAATATCTTTGACAGAAAGAGAGCTTCCCATGTCCACCGACCGCACCGAGCGGCTGCGCGCGATAAAAGATGAAATTGTCAGCCTGACCGAATCCCCGCTTTATGCCTATCGAAAAGCCAACGACTATTTTCCAGTGATTGGCCAAGGCGATCATTACGCTGATATTATGTTTATAGGCGAGGCGCCGGGCAAGAATGAGGCTGAAACTGGACGGCCCTTTTGCGGCGCATCGGGACGCGTGCTGGACGAACTGCTGAAGTCTATCGATCTGGAACGCCAGCAGGTCTATGTAACCAATATCGTCAAGGATCGGCCGCCCAACAACCGCGATCCGCTCAAGGCCGAAATCGACTTGTACGCCCCCTTCCTGCTGCGGCAGATCGACATTATTCGGCCGCGGGTCATCGCCACTTTGGGCCGTTTTTCGATGGAATTTATCCTCAAGCGCTTTAACTCGCCGGCCGCCGGCCAAAAAATCAGCCAGCTTCACGGCCAGGTCATCCGCGTCCAGACGCCCTATGGCCAAATGGCGATTCTGCCTCTGTTCCATCCGGCCGCCGCGCTCTACAACCCCAATCAGCGAACGACTCTAGAAGACGATTTTCAAGTTCTTAAACAGTTCATCACCGCCAAATAAGATGATGTACAATAGGCGATGAGGCACAGGGAGGATGCGATTATGGCCATGCCAGCCGAAAAACAATACATCAGCGTCGAAGAGTTTCTGGAATTGGCGCAGCGGCCGGAATATCAGGACCGCCGGCTTGAGCTTGTAGAAGGGAAAATTGTCGAAATGTCAAAGCCAACTGTTGGGCATGGCGAGATTGTGGGGCGGCTGTACATGAAAATCGCCAGCTACGTCGATGAGAATGATCTCGGTCGAGTGACCGTAGGGGATGCTGGCTTTGTTGTGGGGCGCAGTCCTGCTGGTCGGAATACGGTGCGCGGCTTGGACATCGCCTTCATCAGCAAAGCCAAAGCGCCGGATCCACTGCCGTTTAAGCTGTTTGAGCTTGCCCCTGATTTGGCGGTAGAGGTCATTTCGCCGGGCAACAGCGCTGATGACATTCACGATAAAGTCCATGAACTGCTGAAAATGGGAACTCCCTTGATTTGGCTTGTCCATTCCCGAGCGCGCGCGGTCGTTGTCCATACGTCGGCCAGCGCCGTCACTTATGAAGAATCGGATACCTTGTCAGGCGGCGATGTTCTGCCTGGCTTTGAAGTTCGCGTAGGGGATATTTTCCCCGTTTGATGAGCGACAGGAGGATGCAATATGGTAATGCCAGCCGAAAAACAATACATCAGCGCCGAGGAATTTCTGGAATTGGTCGATAAGCCACAGTATCAGGATCGTCGGCTTGATCTTGTCGAGGGCGAAATCGTTGAGATGCCGCTGCCAACTGTTGGGCATGGCGAGCTTACGGGGTTGCTAAGTATGAAAATCGCCAGCTATGTCTATGAAAATGATCTTGGTCGAGTAACTATAGGAGGCACTGGCTTTATTCTGGCGCGCAATCCTGCTGGCCGGGATACGGTGCGCGGCTTGGACATCGCCTTCATCAGCAAAGCCAAAGCGCCGAAGCCATTGCCGCGCGGATGGCTTGAATTCGCCCCCGATTTGGCGGTCGAGATCATTTCGCCGGACAATCAGGCTGGCGACACGCACAAGAAGATCCGCGAACTGCTGAAAATGGGAACGCCCTTGATTTGGCTTGTCTATGCCGAGACGCGCACGGTCGTTGTTCATACGTCGGCCAGCGCCGTTACTTATGAAGAATCGGATACCTTGTCAGGCGGCGATATTCTGCCTGGATTTGAAGTTCGCGTCGGGGATATTTTCCCCGTTTGATGAGCGACAGAGAGGATGCAACATGGTAATGCCAGCCGAAAAACAATACATCAGCGCCGAAGAATTTTTGGAATTGGTCGATCAGCCGCAGTATCAAGACCGTCGGCTTGATCTTGTCGAAGGAGAAATTGTCGAGATGTCAAAGTCAGGTGGAGAACATGGCGAGATTACGCTGTGGCTAAGCGTGAAAATTGCCAGTTACGTCTATGCCAACGATCTTGGTCGAATGACAGCTGCCGATACTGGTTTTTCTCTGGCGCGCAATCCCGCTGGCCGGGCCACGGTGCGCGGCTTGGACATCGCCTTCATCAGCAAAGCCAAAGCGCCAAACCCACTGTCGCGCGGATGGATTAAGATTCCCCCTGATTTGGCGGTGGAGGTCATTTCGCCGGGCAACAGCGCTGATGACATTCACAAAAAAGTCCGCGAACTGCTGAAAGCGGGAACGCCCCTGATTTGGCTTGTCTATGCCGAGACGCGCACGGTCGTTGTCCATACGGCGGCCAGCGCCATCATCTGCGAAGAATCGGATACCTTGTCGGGCGGCGATGTTCTGCCTGGCTTTGAAGTTCGCGTCGGGGATATTTTCCCCGTTTGATGAGCGACAGAGAGGATGCAATATGGTAATGCCAGCCGAAAAACAATACATCAGCGCCGAAGAATTTCTGGAATTGGTCGATCAGCCGCAGTATCAAGACCGTCGGCTTGAGCTTGTCGAAGGAGAAATTGTCGAGATGTCGCTGCCAGGTGGAGAACATGGCGTAATTACAATGCGGTTAAGCGTGAAAATCGCCAACCACGTCGATGAGAATGATCTTGGTTGGGTGACGGCTGCCGAAACTGGCTTTTCTCTGGCGCGCAATCCCGCTGGCCGGGCCACGGTGCGCGGCTTGGACATCGCCTTCATCAGCAAAGCCAAAGCGCCAAACCCACTGCCGCGCGGATGGATTAAGATTCCCCCCGATTTGGCGGTAGAGGTTATTTCGCCGGGCAACAGCGCTGATGACATTCACAAAAAAGTCCGCGAGCTGCTGAAAGCGGGAACGCCCTTGATTTGGCTTGTCTATGCTGAAACGCGCACGGTCGTTGTCCATACGTCGGCCGGCGCTGTCACTTATGAAGAATCGGATACCTTGTCGGGCGGCGATGTTCTGCCTGGCTTTGAAATTCGCGTCGGGGATATTTTCCCAACTTGAGGGCGGCGCCTCCCTTGTTTTCGGTTAAACGTCCACGCTGGCAATTACCTGCTGATGGGGATCGGCCGTGGCCTCGGCGGGCAGCAGCTTGGCGTCTGATTGCGACAGGGCCAGCATCAGCGTTCGATAGCCAGAGCGATGCCCCAGGTCGCGTATGGCCACCATCAGCTGGCCGCTTAATCCGCGCGGCGACCAGCAATAGACATCGGCGCTGCGCTCGTTGTAAAGCTGCTGATGATAGCAGACAATCGCCTCCTGCCCAGAAGCGTTGATATACTGGCGCTGTTTGCTGCGCTTGATGATTTGGGGAATGGCGGCCCAATGCTCGACCCATTCCGTCTCCCACAAGGCCCGCGGGCTTGTCCAGCGGCCAACTGGCATCTGCCAATCCTCAATCGCGCTGGCGGCGGCGCGGTCGAAATCATGCGTCTTATAAAAACTCTGGCCGATTTGGGCTGAAAGTGAATAACGCGTCAGGCGCAGGGCTTCGTTGGCGCCAAAGTATTTGCGATAATAAGTCGCCTGCTGACGGTCATACTCTGGATAAGCCGCCGACAGTCGGCCAAAGCGGCCGGCGTCCTGCAAAATGGCATCGGCCAGCTGATGATGCGCTTCGTCGCCGCCGTCGACCAGCATGAGGGAAAGGTGCAGATGACTTTTCATCGGCGCGGCTTCCTGATTGTGAAAGGCCTCGGCATAGGCCAGCAGTCGGCCGTCCGCTTCCAGCGCATAAGCGTAACCATTGCCTTTCAGCAGATGACTAAGCCAAATCGCCCCGGTTTCCAGCGACATCCAGGCCCCGCCGTGCAGCCAGCGCTCATAAATCGTCAAGGCCTCATAAGGCAGATCTTCAACTTGACCCTGTGCATTGAGCCGCTGCCAGATCGGAATCCGCGCGATGGAAAGTTCCACAATCTGGCGGACGTCATCAAGTGTTGCCTGTCGTACCAGCATAGCAAGTCCTCTGTTCGGATTCTACCATAGTATAGCGAAAACGACTGGATCGGCATACGGACGGCATACAGATTTTCAAAATGGCTTGGCGGCGGCGGCTGATTTTCGCTAGACTGCCGATGCGAGAAAGGGGGAAAGATGCTGCTGGCGTTTGACATCGGCAATACGAATATCCAAATGGGACTGTGGGGGGGCGGGCGCTGGAAACTGGCCTGGCGGGCGCGGACTGTCGCCGACAAAATGCCCGATGAATACGCGGTGCTGGTGCGCCATTTTCTCGATACGGCCGCGGTGGACGCAGAGCTTATCGGCGGCGTGATTATGAGCAGCGTTGTGCCGGCCTTGACGCCGACCTTTCAGCATCTAGTGCGCCGCTATTTCGGCCTTGAGCCGATCAATGTGACCAGCAGAACCGATTTGGGCATCAACATCGCCATTGACATGCCCGGCCAGGCCGGCGCCGACCGACTCTGCAACTCGGTTGCGCTGTCAAAGCTGTACGGGCCGCCGGCGGTCAGCATCGACTTCGGCACGTCGACCAATTTTGACGTCTTGTCAGCTGATGATGAATACATCGGCGGAGCTTTGGCCCCGGGGATCCGCCTGGCGCATGATGCCTTGGTCAGCCAGGCCGCCCAGCTGCACAAGGTCGAACTAGAACCGCCGCCGCAGCCGATTGGGCGCAACACCATTCACGCCATGCAGTCGGGCATCTTTTGGGGCTACGTCGGCATGATCGAAGGCCTGCTGACGCGCATCATCTCCCAGCTTCATTCAGAGCGGACGCAAGTCATCGCCACCGGCGGCCTGGCGCCAGTCTTCGCCGCGCATATCAGCCGCATCGATGAAGTCGCCCCTGAACTGACTCTGGACGGCCTGCGCCTGATTTATGAGATGAACCAATGAAAATGCCCCTGCGCGAGGGGCATCCCGTTTGGCTCCGCAGCTTGGACTTGAACCAAGAACCCATCGGTTAACAGCCGATTGCTCTGCCGATTGAGCTACTGCGGAATATGATTTTGGCATATTATCAGGCTTATTTGAGTTTGTCAAGTTTCTTTCTGAATTTTCGCAGAACGAAAATGGAAAGGCCGCTCAATGGAAATTCGTCCGCTGGCCAGCCGCCAGGAATTTACCGAGTTCTTTCAGTTCCCATGGCGGCATTATGCCGAAGATGCTAACTGGGTGCCGCCGCTGCTTTCGATGCGCCGACAGCTTTTGGACAAAACCAAACACCCGGCTTGGAAATATATGGAAGGTGAATTTTTCGCGGCCTGGCGCGCTGGCCAGATGGTCGGCACAGTCGTCGGCTTTATCAACCATGAACACAATCGCTGTCATCAAGAAAACATCGGCTTTTTCGGCCTGTTTGAAACCATCGATGACCCTGAAGTGGCCGCCGGGCTGCTTGAAGCGGCCGGCCAGTGGGTGCGTTCGCGCGGCGCCGAGGCCATCCGCGGCCCGGCCAGCTTCACCACCAACGAAGAATGCGGCCTGCTCATCAAAAACTTCGACAAGCCGATGGTCATGATGCCCTACAATCCGCCTTATTATCAGGCTTTGGTCGAATCGGCCGGCTTCGAAAAGGCGATGGACGTCCATTGCATGTACATGGATCGCTCGCTGATTGAGGCCGGCGGCGCCCTGACGCGTCTGGAGAAGCTGGTCGAGCGCGCGGCGTGGCGCAGCGGCATTACTGTACGTCCCTTCAATGCGCGGGACAAAAAAGCCGAATTCAGTCTCTTCCGCGATATCTATAACGCCGCCTGGGTGAAGAATTGGGGATTTATCCCGATGAACAGCGAAGAATTAGAGGCCCTGATTGCCGACTTGGGGATGCTGGTCGAGCCTGAACTGGCCTTTTTTGCCGAGATCAACGGGGAGCCGATTGGCTTTGCGCTGTCCATTCCCAACTTCAACGAGGCCTTGCACGGCGCCTATCCACGGCCAGGCGTGCCGCAGCTGTTCACGCTGGCGCGGGTTTTCTGGCATTGGAAGGTTCGGCGGGCGATTAAGGGCGTGCGGATGCCGCTGATGGGCGTCAAGCAGGAGCATCGCAACAAGGGGGTTGAACTGGCGCTGTTTCTGGCCTTGATGAAAGCGCTGCTGCCCTCTCGATACGATTATCTGGATTCGGGCTGGATTTTGGAGACCAATTCGCTGATTTCCATCAGCCTGAATTTGGGCAGTCAAATCTACAAGACCCATCGCTTCTATCAAAAGACATGGGGCGGCTAGCGTTCGGCAAACTGCGCGAGCGCCTGTCGGGTGGCGGTGGCGGCGGTGTCGCCATGCAGAACTTGCATCAGCGCCTCCTGCATCAAACGCGGCGCGGTGCCGCCTTCGCTCTCGGGGATCGGCAGAATGGCATTGTCAAGCAGTTCTTGGATCAGCTGCTCATCGGCGCTTTCTGGCAGACTGTCGCCCAGGACGGCCCTTTGCGAAGGCAGTTGATGCAGTGACTTGGAGAAGCTGGCGTGAAAAACGGGCCGCATCAGCCATTCCAAATAGCGGGCCGAAAGGGCGCGGCGGGTAGGGTCAGGCGTGACGATCACCCACAGCCAGCCGTCCAGAGTCGTAATGCGGGCGCCAGCGGCCGTCGGGATTCCAGCGGCCAGCAGATTCGGATTCTGCTGATCGAGCATCGACAGATATTCGCTGGAGGAAAAGATCGCCAGGACAAGCTGATCGGCATTGTTGATAAAATCGGTTTGATAGGCGGCCGGCGACTGATAGGTCAAGACATCGGGCGCAATCAAATCCTGCTCAACCAGCTGCTCATAAAAGTCCAGCGCGGCGGCCAAGGCGGTTTCATCAATGGCCATATCGCCATTGTCGGGGGGTTGACCGCCGCCGGCCAGATATTGCAGATAAAAAGTCTGATTCAGGCCATTGGCGCGGCCAGCCGGAAACAGCAGGGCGGCCTGGTTGGCCAGCACGTCGTCAAAACTGGGATGCCGGCCAGCGTTCTCCAGCGGCCGAGCGTGGACGGCATGCAGGATTTCAAAGAAATAGGGCAGCCCATAAAGCGCGACGCCATCTTCCAGGGGAATTTGCCCAAATTCCAAAGCGCGGTCGAGTTCGTTGATGAGAGATGAGGAAAAAAGCGTTTCCATCGATTGCAGGTATTGGCGGGCTTGGGCGGGAGTCAGATCGCGGCGCCGAATCATAGTGATGTCAGGCAGCGCGCCCGGAGCGACTTCACTGCCAGAGCGGATGGTCGACATAATGCCGCCGACGACGCCGACGTCCTTGATTCGATAATCGACCGCCAGGCCGCTGCGTTCCGAAAAGCCCAGGGTATGCTCGCGCAATGACTGAAAAGCCGCGCTGGATTCATCGGCGATCAGCGGCGCGGGAATCCAAACTTTGAGCGGGCGCGGCGCGGCGGCCTCATCCTGCGCGGTCAATGACATAGCCGCCAGGCAGAGGCAAATGAATGTCAGGACAAAACGCGTCATCACCAGGCAACTCCTCAATCTATGACATTGAATCGGCCGCTGTCAGACGTTCAAGCGCGGCGGCTGGACTGTGGACGATGCCGATCATGTTCTCATAGCCGCTGCCAAGATAAGGACTGTCCTGCAAGGCCTGGACAAGTTTCTGCCACAGACGGCCATAGCAGACAAAAGGTCGGGCGGGTATGCCGCCAATTCGCATCAGTTCCCAAGTTTCAGCGATCTCATGCAGAGTGCCAACGCCGCCCGGCATGGCCAGATAAGCATCAGCTTTCTCCACCATGTACAGCAGTCGGTCGCGCAGTTCCTCATAATGGACGATTTCCGTGATATAGCCGTTCGGCCGCAAGTGATAGCGCTGCCCAATTTGATCAGTGGTTACGCCGATCACATGCCCGCCGGCCTCGTTCGCGCCCTTGCTGACGGCTTCCATAATGCCATAATAGCCGCCGGTCATCACCGCCAGACCAGCTTCAGCCAGCCCTCGACCGATAGCCACGGCGCTTTGATAAATGGCGTCTTCAGGGCGAATCTGCGAACTGCCATAGACGGTTACAATTTTCATTTTCCCTCATCTGCGCTTTTCACCGCGCGCAATCAAGCTGCCAGTATATCAGAATCCTGTAAAAAACAGCCCCCTCGTTTTCGCGGGCAACCCTCGGCTGTTTTCTGCGTATAATGCAGTGAAGGCAATGAAAATCCATAAAGGAGAAAGCGAATGGCGAGGAAAAGTTTGATTTGGACGATGCTGGTTATGCTGCTGCTGCCCTTGGTCGGCGTGAGCGCGCAGTCAACTGACCGAGAGGATGTCGATTTTGATTACTGCGCCATCCTTGCCGAGCCAGACTGCCAGATTTTGGCCGACAGCGACGCGGCGATGGCCGAGGTGAGTTCAGTCGCTTTTGATGTCTCGATGTCCCTGCATGCGCTGTCTGACAAAGAGGAAGAAAGCGCCGACATACAGCTGACCGGCAGCGGGAAGGCCGCCGTCGATTTGTCCATGCTTGCGGCGCTGAATGACCTGTCCGACAGCCAAGCCGTGATGATGGATACCGAGCAGACCGTGGCCATGCTTGCCGACCTGCTGGGCAGCGCGGAAGCGGCGATCTCCTTGCAGCTGACGATAGCCTCTGCTGGCGAAACCTTTGATCTGCCCCTTAATCTGGTGATCAAAAACGAGGTATTGGCCATCGATTTTGCGTCCTTTGTCGAAGCCTTTGCCGAATCATTCGGTGAAGAGGCGACCGGCATGGAAGGCTTTAGCGGCTGGCTGGGCGTCAGCTTGACCGACCTGGTCGAATCCATGATGGAAGACGTCGACGATGCCTCTATGACCGAAAGCGAGATGATGGAGATGGATGAGAGCCTGCTGGCTGAATCCATAACGATAACGCGCCTGCCCGACGAAGAAGTGAATGGCGCGGCGACGGCGGTCTTTGACATTGAAATTGCCGCCGGCGGCTGGCTGGGCATCCTGGATATGGCGACTGACGCGGCGACTGGCATGGTGACAGAGTCCGATCAGGCTGAAATGGACGTCCTCGAAGGCGCGACCATGCGGGTTCGGCAGTACGTCGGCCTGGACGATCTCTATGTGCATCGCCTGGTCGTCTCCATGGACGTTTCCGACGAAGGGCCTTCGTCCATGTCGATGACCTTGTCGATTGACTTGAGCGACTTCAATGTCCCAGTCGAGGTTGAACTGCCAGAAGACACCTTCGTTCTGCCCTTGGCCATGCTGGAGCAGCTGGGTGGTCAGATGGGACAGATGGGCGGCTCAAGCTAGACGCGGCGGCGCATCATATCAGGACGGGCAGGTGGAGACGCTTGCCCGTTTTTGATTCCTCATCGGAGAGGGTGGGATTCGAACCCACGGTACCCCGGAGGGTACAACTGTTTTCGAGACAGTCCCAATCGTCCACTCTGGCACCTCTCCTGATAAAACATCAGTGTACGATGACTAACGGCAAAAATAAACACCTTTTTGGCTTTTGTCCAATTATTTTTGGCCTTGCGCGCGCAGCTGACGGAAAAAGGCGCGGATCTGCTGGGCGGCCTCTTCAGCGAAAATCCCATGTTCAACTTGCAGGCGATGGTTGAGGCGGTGATGACGCGTGATGTCGATGATGCTGCCGGCGGCCCCAGCTTTGGGATCAGTCGCGGCATAGACCAAGCGCGGCAGTCGGGCCAGCACCATCGCGCCGGCGCACATAGCGCAGGGTTCGAGCGTGCAGTACAGCGTTACCCCTTCCAGCCGCCAATGGCCAATCGCGGCGGCCGCCTGGCGCAAAGCGATCATCTCGGCATGAGCGGTCGGATCTTGGTCAGCTTCGCGCCGATTGTGGCCTCGCCCGATGATTTCGCCTTGATGCACAGCAACCGCGCCAATCGGCACATCTCCATAGGCCAGCGCCCGTTCAGCTTCGTCCAAGGCAGCGCGCATCCAAAGGCGGTCTTGCGGGACGACCGACATTCTAGAACAGGCTTGTCTGCTGCGGCTGATCAGGGTCTTCGGCAGGCGGCTCTTCAGCTTCGGCAAGCTCTTCTTCATTGTCATCAACATCATCGGCGGCCAGACCGTCTTCATAAGTGAGGGGCTGTTCGGCCTCCTTATCTTCATCTTCCCATGCGGCGGCGAAAACTTGTCCGCTTGACTCGTCGGCCTCTTCGCGCGCATCATCGGCCAAGGGCTGACCCTCATCGTCAAATTGGCTTTCGTCGATGGGAATGCACTGCGGACAGCTGCATTCGGCTGGATGGGCTTGACCGGCCAAAATGGCCATATCAGGGACATAATCAGCGCCGACATCATCCTGGCGCAGGGTCGCCTCAAGCCGCAGCTGGGTCAGTTCATCATCAGTAAAGCCGATCTGATGCAAAACGGCGGTTAGCGAGGGAAGCGCGACTTTGTCTTGTTTGCGAACGACATATTTATACTGCTCGCGCAGACTCCGCATCCATTCCTCAAAGAAAACGCTTTGCTGATCCATCAATTTTTATCCTTTCAGCCCAGCTGACTCGCGGAAACAGGGCTGTCCATTTGGGCGGCGTCTCCATAAAATTTTTGCCGCTGTTCGGGATGACGCTGGAAAAGACGGGTGATGTGCAGGAGCGCGTCTTTGCCAGGATGTTCAAAGGCATCGGCGCCAAACCGCCATGTCCAGTTCCCGCTTGGCTTGCCTGGTGTATTCATCCGTCCTTCAGCGCCAAGCCCCAGCACGTCCTGCATCGGCATAATGAAGACCTGCCCTGACGAGCGCATCCCGACCCGCGCCAGCGTCCAGGCGATGTCATAGATTTCTTGCCCAAGATAATCCTTGACGAAGGCGCGGGTTTGTCCGCTGACCTCGCTTTCCCACCAGCCGCGCGTGGTGTTGTTGTCATGCGTGCCAGTATAAACGATGCAGTTGACGGGGTGATTGTGCGGCAGGAAAGGGTTGGCGGGGTCGCTCCAGGCGAATTGCAGAACTTTCATGCCCGGCAGACCGAGATCATCGCGCAGTTTTTCGACGGCGGGCGTGATGACGCCAAGGTCTTCGGCAATCAATGGCAGGCCGCCCAGCGCCGCCTTGACCGTCTCAAAGAAGGCCAAACCTGGTCCGGGCCGCCATTTCCCTTGCACGGCGGTTTTTTCGCTGGCTGGAATTTCCCAGTAGGCCTCAAAGCCGCGAAAGTGATCAATGCGAATATCATCGACCAAATTGAGCAGGGTTTTGAAACGTTCGATCCACCAGCGGCAGCCGTTTGCCTTCATCACATCCCAGCGATAGAGCGGGTTGCCCCAGCGCTGGCCAGTCGGGCTGAAGTAATCGGGCGGAACGCCGGCGACGGCGGTTGGCCGACCGCGCGCGTCAAGGCGATACTCATGTTGATTGGCCCAAACGTCGGCGCTGTCGTGAGCGATGAAGATGGGCATGTCGCCAAACAAGCGGATACCCTTGTCATTGGCGTATCTTTTGAGGGACGTCCACTGACGATGAAAGAGCCATTGACGAAATTTCACCTTTTCGATCTGTTCGGCGCAGGCTTGGCTGGCTTTCGCTATGGCATGCGGGACGCGGCGGCGCAGGTCGCTTTCCCATTCGATCCAGGCGCGGCGGCCATGCTGGGCCTTGAGCGCGGTAAAAAGGGCGAAATCCTCGAGCCAGCAGCGATTGGCTTCGATGAAAATGTCGAATTCCGCTTTAAGCCCAGGATGATTCGCCTTGCTAAAATAGCGATAGGCCAAGTCCAGCTTTTGACGATGAAAGGGGATGACGCGGCTGAAATCGACGCGGTCACTGGGAAAATCAGGGACATCGGCCAGGCTGTTGACGGTCAGCAGGCCCTCCGCGGCCAATCGATCAAGGCTGATCAGGTTGGGGTTGCCGGCGAAGGCCGACAGGGTTTGGTAAGGTGAATCGCCATAGCTGGTCGGCCCCAAGGGCAATACTTGCCAAATGGACTGCCCATGCGCCGCCAGCCAGTCGACAAAACGATAGGCCTCCGCGCCCAAATCACCGATGCCATAGCGGCCAGGCAGTGATGTAGGGTGCAGCAGGATGCCGCTTGAACGAGAAAGCCGCGTCATTTTCCCAGCCATTTTCTGTCAAATTGTCGGCAATGGCGATTAAACAGAAAGATTTTACCACAGAAGGCGAAGATGGATAAATGGCTAGGGCTGTTTCAGGAGGACGTCGATAGTAGCGGCCGCCTGTTCGACAGGAACGTCGGTTTCATGGCCATCGCGCAGGCGGCGCAGCTTGACCAGGCCGGCCTCAATTTCATCTGGCCCGGCGATGACAGCAATAGGTATGCCTTTTCGGTCGGCATGGGCCAGCTGACGGCCCAGCTTCCGCGCCTCAAAATAAAGTTCGGTGTTGATGCCGGCCCTCCGCAGCTGACTGGCGATGTGCATAGAAGCGCGGCGCGTGTCTTCGCTGAAGAGAGTGACGAGAGCCTGTACCAATGTGCCGCCCAAGGATGCCGGGTACAAATCCAGTTCGTCCATCAAATCGATAAGACGCTCAATGCCGAAAGACGTCCCCGTGGTGGGCAGACTGCGCTTGCGAAACATCCCAATCAGGTCGTCATAGCGCCCGCCGCCGGTGATGCTGCCTAAATTCGGCTGGGAGATGACGGTCTCAAAAATCGGCCCAGTGTAATAGCCAAGCCCGCGCACCATGGTAAAATCAAATTCATAGCTGGCGGCTGGGATGTTGGCGGCCGCCAGGTGATCGGCAAGCTCGGCAAGCTCATCCAGTCCGCTGTTGTCGGGATCAATGAGTTGGGCGATGCCATCAAGAGGGCTGCGGTTGGGCTGATGCGCTTGCAGCAAATCCATCATGCGGCTGACCGCTTCGTCGGCGATGCCGCGTTCAAGCAGTTCTTGTCGGACGCCGCCCGCGCCGATTTTATCGAATTTGTCGACGCTGCGATAAAGATCGGGCAGCTGCGCTTGGGGAACGCCGGAAAAGGCGCCGATGGCCGTCAGCAGCTTGCGATGATTGATTTTGATGGAAAACTGCCGAAAGCCGAGCCGCGTCAGACTGTGATGCATCATCGTCACGATTTCAGCGTCGGCCGCCATGCTGGAAACGCCAACAATATCCGCGTCGCACTGATAAAACTCCCGATAGCGGCCGCGTTGAGGACGTTCGCCGCGAAAAACAGGCGCGATATGATAACGCTTGAAGGGCAGGGCGAGTTGATTTTCATACTGGGCGACCACCCGCGCCAGCGGCACAGTCAAATCATAGCGCATCGCCAGGGAATCTTTGTTGCTGCTGCTGCGGCCGTGCTGGGCGCTGAAGATGAGCTTTTCGGCCTCTTCGCCATATTTGCCAAAGAGGGTGCCGCGCAGTTCAAGAATAGGCGTGGCAATCGGCTCAAAGCCAAAGCGATGAAAGACCTCGGTAAGGGTCTCTATCACATAATGGCGCCGCAGCATGGCCGCCGGCAAAAAATCGCGGAAACCCTTGGGCGTGCGGGGGGTGATGCGCTGGCTCATCCGCGCTCCTTGCCATCATTCGGCCGCCCGCGCCGTCAAAGCCTGCTGACGCACGTCTTTAATCTGGTCATAATGCCCGACTTCATGCCAGAGTCCAAACAGGAAAGCGGCTGGAGCGTTCATATTCCCAAATCGTTCGGTAAAACGTTCGGATATGACGCGGTGGACATCGAGGAAAGGGACGTCCGGCCAAGTTTGCAGATAAGCGTTTCGCATTCGACGGCTTTCTTCCAAACGCTGCCGCGCCTGGGCCGCTGTGGTGATGCCGCGCCAGGGCGTCTCATAACGCGGACGTTCAGTAGCGGGGATGCCGCGCGCCAGAAGCGAACTAAAGGCCGCGCCTTCCTCTGAACTGGCCGTGACATGGGCGATCAAATGGCCAAATGACCAGCCGATGCTCTCTTCGCCTTCGACTGCAAAGGGATCATGCGCTTCAGGGTCTTCGGGCTGAAAGACAATATCGGCGTCGGCCAAGCCTTCGGTCAGACTTAGCAAAAAGTCGATGCTTTCGTCGCTGTAGGTCTTCAGGTCGGCGGCGGTGATGTTTTCCTGCTGGGCATAGTCAAGGCAGCTTAACTGGCCGTCGCTTATGGGTGAAAAATCGATCATAGGGACATTCCTCTCGATAGCATGCAAACTATAGACGTACTGAAAGCCGACAGCCTTACAAAGCATACGCGAAAATGATGAACGCCGCCGCGCCCAAAAATCAAAACTGCGGCCTTTTAATCGCCCCTCCCACCCGCAAACGCGCTATAAAGAATTAACATCGCATAAAATCGAAATCGCTTATGATCGAAAAGCGCTTTATGACCGAAAAAGTTTTCCTTATGGCCACAAAACGGACATAAAACCCGTTCCGCTTCAGATATTGCCTAGCCAGCGAATGGCGCAATGTGGCGGAAAATGGCGGTTTTTGTCGGATTTTGTCGTAACAGCGTGGCGGAAAATGGCGGACTTTGTCGGATTATGTCGTAAGCAGTGTGGCGCAAAATGGCAGATTATGTCGTAAGCAGTGTGGCGGATTATGGCGGAAAATGGCGCGGCTTTTTGGTGAAACGCGGGCTTGATGATAAACTTGAACAGCCCCGATGATTCGAAACGGCAAAGGCAGGTGGGCTTATGCTGACGGATGTAGAAAAAATGCTGTTTATTGCGCTGGCCTTGCTGGCCTTGGGCGCCAGCTATGCCGGTTTTGTGGAGATGCGCCAAATTGTTCAGCGCGGCCAAGGGCAGCTGGAAACGCGAAATTTCCTGCGCCGCGCCTGGAACGCGCTGGTCATTTATCTTTCACAGCGCAGCGCCTTCAAGACTCGCCGTCTGACCAGCCTGCTGCATTGGGGGATCGCGCTGGGCTTTAGCTGGTATTTTTTGGTGAACGCGCTGGATTTGCTGATGGGTTTCCTGCCTGATTTTGAGCGGTCTCTGCTGAATCTTGGCGCGGTGTATGAGGCTTACCGCCTGCTGACCGACCTGCTAAGTTTGGCTGTGCTGGCTGGCGTGATTTATTTCATTCTGCGCCGTCTGTGTCTGCCGAACCGCAAGGCATTGCAATTCAATGACAATATCCTCTTGCATCCCCAAGTGCGGCAGGGGGCTGTAACCCGTGATTCGCTGGCTGTGGCTGCGTTTATCCTGCTGCATGTGGGCGCGCGCGTGCTGGGCGAATCAGTCATCGTGGCCCAACATGGCGGCGATGCTTTCATGCCTCTGGCGACGGTGGCGGCGGCGATGTGGAGCGGAATGAACCCGGATGCGCTGGAGGTGATGCGGCACCTGTTTTGGTGGGCGGCTTTGGGCAGCATTCTGGTGTTTATGCCCTATTTTCCCCATACCAAACATGCCCATCTGTTCATGGCGCCGCTCAACTTTTTGACTCGTCCGCAGCGCAGTTCGCTTGGTGAATTGACGCCGCTGGATTTTGAGGATGAGACGATTGAGCAGTTTGGCGCGCATCGGCTGGAAGACCTGCACAAGACCCAGCTTGTCGACGGCCTGGCCTGCATTATGTGCAATCGCTGTCAGGATGTCTGCCCAGCTTATGTGACGGGCAAGGAACTTTCGCCGGCGGCTTTGGAAGTCAACAAACGCTACTATATGAAGGATCATTGGGATGCGCTGGTCGGCGGCGCTGAATCGGACTGGCCGCTGGCGGGAACATTGCTTAGCGAATCGGCGCTGTGGGCCTGCACCTCCTGCGGCGCCTGCATTGACATCTGCCCAGTTGGCAATGAGCCGATGCTGGACATCTTGGATATTCGGCGCGATGCCGTGCTGATGCAAAGCGATTTTCCCCATGAACTGCAAGGCGCGTTTCATGGCATGGAACGGCAGGGCAACCCTTGGCAGATCGCTGCTTCGCGGCGGGCCTGGACGGACGGACTGGATATTCCCGTGCCGACTGTGGCGGAAAATCCTGATTTTGATGTCCTCTACTGGACGGGATGCGCGGTCAGCTATGACCCGCGGGCCCAGCAAACGGCGCGGGCTTTGGTCAAGGTGCTTCATGCCGCTGGACTGAACTTTGCCATCTTGGGCGATGATGAAAGCTGCACTGGCGACGCCGCTCGCCGCGCGGGCAATGAATATCTGTATTTTGAGATGGCGTCAGCCAATGTCGCGCGGCTCAACGCGGTCAGCCCCAAGCGCATCGTCGTCACCTGTCCGCATTGTTTTCATAATATCGGCAGGGAATATCATCAGTTTGGCGGGAATTATGAAGTTTTGCATCATACCGAACTGATTGCCGAGTTGATTCAAGCCGGCCGACTGCCTCCCAGCGTTAATCCGGCTGGCTGGAGCAACGTTACTTTCCATGACCCCTGCTATTTGGGGCGGCACAATGATATTGTCGAGGCGCCGCGGGCGGTCTTGCAGGCGAACAGCATTCCATTGGTGGAGATGCCGCGCAGTCGCAAGAACAGTTTTTGCTGTGGAGCGGGTGGCGCTCAATTTTGGAAAGAGGAGGAGCCAGGGGAAAAGAAGGTCAGCCTGGAGCGCTATCAGGAAGCCCAGTCCACAGGCGCCGAAACGCTGGCGGTCGCTTGCCCTTTCTGTATGCGGATGTTTGAGGATGCCGGCAATGAGATCGCTGGCCCCAAGGTCATGGATATTGCCGAAATGATTGCCGACAATTTGTAATAATTCGTTATTGAAGGCGAGGCTGGGCGGAATGACCTTTGATTTTAGGGCGGCGCCGATATTGGAAACCGAGCGGCTGCGGCTGCGGCGGATTGTCGCGGCTGACCTGCGAGACTGGCTGGATGTCATGGCGCATCCAGATGTTCACCAGTATTTGATTGACTTTGAAGGCGAGCCGGATGCTGCCGAGGTGCGCGCTATTATCGAGTGGACGGACGACATTTTCGAGCAGAAGACCGGCATCCGTTGGGCGATTACGCGGCCGCCTGATGACCGCATGATCGGATCCTGTGGCTTTCATCTTTATCATCCCGGCCATCGGCGGCTGGAAATTGGCTATGAACTTCATCGCGCCCGCTGGCGTCAGGGGCTTATGTCAGAGGCGGTTTCGGCGCTGATGGCTTTTTGCTTCGATAGACTGGCTGTGCATCGCATCGAAGCGGACGTCACGGTCGGCAACGCGGCTTCGGCGGGTTTGCTGCGGCGGCTGGGCTTTCAGTTGGAAGGCCTCTGGCGTGATCGGGTGCGCCGCGGCGAGCGATTTTACAGCCTGTGGCAGTTCGGTATCTTGGAATCGGAATATCGTCGGCGGGACGAGCCTGCATAAAGTCGCGCTTTTATGCTAGGATTTGGCCATCTGCTGGGGGAAGATGGCGCCAGATGGCCTATCAACAGTGCCATTCGTCCAAAATGATGCGTATGGGACAGCGAAACGCCCTCCTTGCCATGCTGCCGATTTTATGGCTGGCCTTTGGCTTGGGCGCGCGCGGCCTGAATGCCGATATGATTTGGCTTGATGAATTGTATTCGCTTTCGAATATGGGCGCTTTTGATGGGCCCTACAGCCCGGCGCAGATCATCGATTCATTGTTTGAATACAGCCCAGATCAAGTCCCTTTTTTCTATTGGCTGGCGGCGGTTTGGGCGGCGCTGGTCGGCTGGTCACCGTTTGCATTGCGACTGCTTTCGACGCTGGCCGGCGCGCTGATGATTGCCTGGCTCTATCGCTTTGCGGCGGATGCGGTCAATCGACGCACGGCGGTTTTGGCGGCGCTGTTGATGAGCAGCACGGCCTTTGTCGCGATTTTCTTCCATGAACTGCGGATGTACTCCCTGCTGATGATGCTGGCGGTCATGCACAGCTGGCTGTATTGGCGGCTGGCGCGCGGCTTTCAGGTCGGGCGGCTGACCTGGCTGGCATTCATTTTGACGGCCGCTCTGCTGATTTATACGCATGGCCTGGCGATTATTTTGTTTGCCGGGCTGGGACTGCATCATCTGCTGCTGGTTTCGAGATCGCGCCGCTGGCTGCATATCGCGCTTGGCTGGGGCTTGGCGGCTTTGCTGTTTCTGCCCTATGCTCGCGTGGCCGTTAAGGGTCTGCGCTGGATGATGTCAAATGAGCAAGTTACGCCGACCGCTGAAATCCTTGAGGCTTCTGCCCACCTTCTGGTCAACGGCTGGGATGTTTTGTGGCTGCCGCTTCTATTAGCCTTCGGATATGCGCTGTGGCACAGGCGAAACTTGGCGATTCTGCGCCTGCTGATGATTGCTTTCATCATGGTTTTGGGGCTGTGCTTTGCCAACTGGCAATTTGAGATGCTTATGCTGCATCGAATGCGCTATGTTCTGGTATTATGGTTTCCATTTGTCATCCTGTTTGCCTGGGGGCTGACGTCGCTGCCGCGTTGGCCGGCCGCGGCGGCCGTGTTTGTCCTGTTATGGAGCATAGCCGGCTGGCGGTTGAATCATGCCGCGGAATTCCTGGATTATGTTGGCCAGGAAGTGGCTGTGGTTCAAGCGTATCCGCCTTTGCATGAATATGCCGCTCGCCTGAAGCATCAGGTCAAGCCCACAGATTATCTCGTCGGTTTCACCGATGCGAGTCAAGTGTACAAAGTGCGGAAGCATGGCTGGAGCATTGCTGACTATTATTTGAAATTCCGACTTGGCATAGATGGCCTGCTTATTTTAACAAGCCGCGGCGGCGCAGAGCTTGAAAATGATGTGAGGAAGGCGCTGGATGAGCAGCCCTCTATTCTGTTTGCTTATAACCCGCAGGACAAGCCGCCTAATGTCGAGCCATTGCGCCGTATCATTCACGAAGACCACATTCCTTGCGCCGTGCTTGCAGATGATGAGGACTTACTGGCGCAGCGTTATGTCAGCCGAGTGTTGGGCTGCCATCATCAATTCTCTGCGATAGCGCCGGGCAGCTGATATGACCCGCAGACATTGGCCAAGCTCGGAAAAGGGCGGCATCAGCAGCAGGGCTGGATTGATGTTGATGACGGGGGTTTTGCTTCTGTCATTTGGCTTGTCGGCGTCGGGATTGAACGCTCGGCCGATTTGGACGGATGAACTCTATTCCGTTTCCAACATGGGCGCTTTTGATGGACCCTACAGCCCGGCGCAGATCGTCCAATCGGTGGCGGGTCATTTTCCAGATCATGTGCCGCTTTTTTTCTTGCTGGGTGCTGGCTGGGCGCATCTGGTCGGCTGGACGCAGTTTGCCTTGCGTCTGTTCTCGGTTTTGTCAGGCGTCTTGACGATGGCCTGGCTTTATCGTTTGGGAACGGATATGTTCAATCGCCGCGCTGGCCTGCTGGGGTCGCTTCTGCTGGGGACGTCGGCTTATGTCCTGCTGTACTTTCATAATTTTCGGATGTATCCGCTTCTGCTGATGTTCATTGTGATGCACAGCTGGTTTTACTGGCGTCTGGCGCATGGGCATCGGGCAACGCGCTTGACGTGGCTTTTATTCGTCATCAGTGCGGTTGGTCTGGTTTATACGCATCTGTTTTCCATTGTTTGGTTGGCTGGACTGGGATTTTATCATCTGGTTTTCGCAGTCAAGTCGCGCCGCTGGTTTTATATCCTGCTGGGCTGGGGTGTCGGCGCGTTATGCTTTCGGCCCTATCTCGATGTATTGCTTTCGGGTGTGCGCCGCGCTTCGGGTCTGGTCGATGTGACTAGCGCTGCGGCTTCTCCTGGCGATCTTATTCCGACCTTTTTTGACTTGCTGGGCAATGGCGGCGTTTTGGCGGTCCTATTGGGCGGCATTTTGATATTGGCCATTTGGCGCCGGCGGAATGCTGTCATCGTCAAGTTTATGCTGATGTCATTGGTTATGCTGACCTTGATTATTCTGCTCAATGAGGCGATTGGTCTGATACCCATTGATCGGATGCGCTATTTTTTGATATTGTGGGTTCCTGGCGCGCTTTTGTTTGGCTATGGATTAAGCTGGTCGCCGCGCTGGCTGACTGTCCTGTGTCTGCTGTTGTGGGGCATCGCTGGCTGGCAGTTTTACCGTTCGGCGGACATACGCGGCTATATTGGCGGCATGATTTACACCTACGAGTATCCACCCATGCAGGATTATGTTTATCATCTTCAGGACGAGGCGCGTCCGCAGGATTATCTGCTTGGTTTTACCGCTTCTAATAATGTGAATAAAATCCGCAGGCTTGGCAAAAGCGTCGCTGATTTTTACACTAAACTGCATCTCGGCATTGATGGCGGTTTTATTCTGCGACACGCTTTCGGTGAATGGCTGGAAGAGAATATCAGGCATCAGATGACGGATTCGCCCTATTTGCTGTTTGCCTATGATCCCCAGGACAAGCCCAAGGTCTTTGATAGAGTGATGGACGAAATTGTGGCAGGTTATGAGGCCTGCGATGTGATCGTGAATGAGCCGAAACTGTTTGTGCGGCGCTATGTCAATCCTGTCATCGGCTGCGAACGGGAAGACTATGCGCCGATTGCCTATGAGAATGGGATTCGGGTTGTTGACCGCTTTGCTCGTCATCTCCCAGAATTGGAAGTTTTGCAAATCCTGACTGGCTGGGAAGCCGCGGATGAAAGCCTGCTTGATGAGTACAACATTTCAATGCAAATCATCACTCCCGACTGGCAGAATAAGCGGCAGGAAGACCGTCATCTGTATGAACTGCCGCCGTGGGATGTTATTGAATTTTCGACCGAGGGACTGACACCAGGAGATTACCGCCTGATGATGATTTTGTACCATCGGGACACTGGCGAGAAGATCAGCGGCGCCGACTCGACAACTGGCGAAACGGCGAAGATATGGCCCATCTTGGAGTTCATAATAGAATCTGATAGCTGATATGATCCGCAGACATTGGCCAAGCTCGGAAAAGGGCAGCATCAGCAGCGGGGCTGGACTGGCGCTGATGACGGTGATTTTGCTACTGGCTTTTGGCTTGTCGGCGCCGGGATTAAATGCGCGGCCGATTTGGGCGGATGAACTGTTCTCTGTCTTCAATATGGGTGGCTTTGACCCGCCTTACAGTCCGGCGCAGATTGCTGCCTCATTGGCTGAAAACAGCCCGGATCATGTGCCGTTCTTTTTCTTGCTGGGGGCTGGCTGGGCGCACCTGGTCGGCTGGACGCCGTTTGCCTTGCGCTTGTTTGCGATTTTGTCAGGTGTCTTGACGATTGCCTGGCTTTATCGTTTGGGAACGGATGTGTTGAATCGCCGCGCGGGTTTGCTGGGGTCGCTGCTGCTGGGGACGTCGGCTTATGTCCTGCTGTACTTTCATAATTTTCGGATGTATCCGCTTCTGCTGCTGCTTGCTGTGATGCACATCTGGTTGTACTGGCGGCTGGCGCATAACTTTCGGACGACCCGACTGACCTGGCTTTTATTCACTTTGACAGCCGTCCTGCTGCTTTATACGCATAACTTTGCCATCATTTTGTTTGCCGGGCTGGGGCTTTATCATCTGGTTTTTGTTTCAAGGTCGCGCCGCTGGTTTCATATCCTGCTGGGCTGGGGTGTCGGCGCGTTATGTTTTCTGCCCTACCTTGATGTGTTGATTTCGGGGATGCGCCGCGCTTCGGGGATGGACGATGTGACCAGCGCTGCGGCTTCTCCTGGCGATCTTATTCCGACCTTTTTTTACTTGCTGGGCAATGGCAGCGGCGTTTTGGCGGTTCTATTTGGCAGCATTTTGATATTGGCTGTTTGGCACCGGCGGGATACTGCCATCGTCAAGTTCATGCTGATGTCATTGGTTATGCTGGCGCTGATTATTCTGCTCAATGAGGCGATTGGCTTGATTCCCATTGATCGGATGCGCTATTTTTTGATATTGTGGGTTCCTGGCGCGCTTCTGTTTGGCTATGGGTTAAGCTGGTCGCCGCGTTGGCTGACTGTCCTGTTTCTGCTGTTGTGGGGCATCGCTGGCTGGCAGTTTTATCACTCGACAGACATACGCGGCTATATTGGCGGCATGGCTTACTCATACGAATATCCACCTCTGCAAGACTACGCGCATCACCTTGAAGGCAAGGTGCGCGCGGAGGATTACCTGCTTGGCTTTACCCCTTCCGGCAACGTAAATAAAATCCATGGGCTTGGCAAAAGCGTCGCCGATTTTTACACTGAACTGCATCTCGGCATTGATGGCGGGTTTATTCTGCGCCGCGGCTTTGGTGAATGGCTGGAAGAGAATATCAGGCATCAGATGACGGGTTCGCCCTATTTATTATTCGTCTATGATCCCCAAGACAAGCCTAAGACCTTTGATAGAGTGGTGGACGAAATTGCGGCAGATTATGTCGCCTGCGGTATCGTGCTTGATGAGCCGAACCTGTTTGTGCGGCGCTATGTCAATCCTATCATCGGCTGCGAGCGTGATGAATATGCGCCGATTGCCTATGAGAATGGGATTCGGGTTGTTGACCGCTTTGCCCGCCATCTCCCAGAATTGGAAGTTTTGCAAATCCTGACTGGCTGGGAAGCCGCGGATGAAAACCTGCTTGATGAGTACAACGTTTCAATGCAAATCATCACTCCCGACTGGCGGAATATGCGGCAGGAGGATCGTCATCTGTATGAATTGCCGCCGTGGGATGTGATTGAACTATCCACTGTAGATTTGCCGCCGGGCGATTATCGTTTGGTGATGATTTTGTATCATCAAGACACTGGCGAGAAGATCAGCGGCGCCGACCCGACGACTGGCGAAACAGCAAATATATTGCCTATCTTGGAATTCACGATAGAGTCAGGCGAATAAGCTGTGAAGTTTGAAATGTTCAAGGAACCGCAAGCCTCAAAAAATGGTATCAGCAGTTGGGCTGGACTGGCGCTGATGACAATGATTTTGCTGTTGGCATTCGCGTTGGGCGCGGATGGCTTGAATGCGGATGTGATTTGGCTTGACGAGTTGTACTCCATTACTATTCTGGGAGCTTTTGACCTGCCTCAAAGCCCGGCGCAGATTATTGATTTAATGGTTAAATACAATCACTGGGATCATGTCCCTCTTTACTTCATACTGGGCGCTGGCTGGGCGTCAGTAACGGGCTGGTCACAGTTTTCGCTGCGGCTGTTGTCGCTTTTCTTCGGCGTTCTGATGGTTGCCTGGCTCTATCGCTTCACATTGGATGCTGTCAACCGTCGCACTGCTGTGGTGGCAGCATGTTTGATGGCAACATCAGCCTTTATGATCTGGTACTTTCACGAAATTCGCATGTACAGCTTGCTCATGCTGCTGGCTGTTATGCACACCTGGTCTTATTGGCGGCTGGCGCGTGGCTTTCGTTCTACTTGGCTGATTACAGAGATCCTGTTCATTTTGACATGCAGCGCGCTGCTGTATACGCATTACCTCTCATTGCTCCTGTTTGCAGGGCTGGGTGTGTATCATCTGATATTTGTATCGAAAACTCGCCGCTGGTTGAAGATCATTCTTGGCTGGGGTATCGGCGCTTTGTTATTTCTGCCCTATGCCTCATCATTGACCGAACTTGTTTCTAGAGGCAGTGACAGGATTCTGGTACTCTTGTCGCCCGAGTTGACCGGAGCTTTCGCCTACCTGCTGGTGAACGGTTTTAATTTATTGTGGCTGCCGCTCGCACTGTTATTTGGATATGCTCTGTGGCGAAAACAAAACCAGGCAATCTTATGGTTATTGGTCGTTGCATTTGTTATGCTGTTGACTGCCAACTGGCAGTTTAAGTTTTCTCTGGATCGGATGCGCCATTTGCTTATATTGTGGTTTCCATTTGCCATCTTGTTTGCCTATGCGCTGGCCTCGTTTCCGCATTGGCCTATCATTGCCGCGTTTATTATTGTATGGGGTATAGCCGGCTTCCAGTTCAGCCGTTCTGCCGATATTTTGACGTATACCGGCTGGGCATACCGAGTTCAAATGTATCCGCCTTTACACGAGTACGTCTATCATCTTCAGGACAAGACAAGGTATCAAGATTATCTGATCGGTTTTAGTGAGGAAATAAAAGTAAATAGAGTGCAAAGCAGGCATAGCGCGTATAGTTTTGCCGACTATTATTTGGACGTCCAACTGGGTATAGACGGTGTGTTTGTTGGGGCAGATCATGGAAGATACAGGCTTGAAAGCGATGTCGAAACAGCGCTGGATGAACATCCTTATATTCTGTTTGCATACGATCCAGAAAATAAGCCGCCTAATTTTGATGAGGCATTTGGAATTATTCGCCAAGAGGACTATATTCCTTGTACAGTGATTGTAGACAACCCTGACCTGCTGATACAAAGATATGTGCATTCTGTTATGGACTGCGACCATGAGCCAGCGCCAATTGCGTATGAGAATGGCATCAAGGTTATTGACCGCGCGGCGCGCTATGTTCCCGAATTAGACCTTGTGCAAATCCTGACGTGGTGGGAAGTTGAGGATGAAAGCCTGCCCAATGAGTATAACGTTTCAATGCAAATCATCACTCCCGACTGGCAGAATATGCAGCAGGAAGACCGTCATCTGTATGAGTTGCCGCCGTGGGATGTGATTGAACTATCCACTGCGGACTTGCCGCCGGGCGATTATCGCGTGATGGTTATCGTCTATGACCGCGAGACGAACGAAAAGATCAGCGGCGCCGACCCGACCAGCGACGAATCGGCCAATATCTTTCCTATTGCGACATTCACTATTCCAGGCGAATCTTAGCCTATGTTTCTCTCAAGCGGGCATAAAAACGGATTTCGTCGGGCTGGCCGGCATTGGCGCTGGATGCTGCCGATTCTGTTGCTGGCCTTCGCCCTGGGCGCCGCTGGCCTGAACAGGTATCCGATTCGGTCGGATGAATTGTTTTCGGTTTCCAACATGGGCGGCTTCGATCCCCCTTACAGTCCGGCGCAAATTATCAACTCCATCGTTAAACACAGCCCAGATCATGTGCCGCTCTTCTATTTGCTGGGGGCTGGCTGGGCGCAACTGGCTGGCTGGACACAGTTTGCCTTGCGCTTGTTTTCGGTTTTGACAGGCGCTTTGATGATTGCCTGGCTCTATCGCTTTGGCGCCGATGTGTTTAACCGCCGCACCGGCCTGCTGGCGGCGCTGCTGATGAGTACATCGGCCTACCTGACCTTGTATGTCCATGATTTTCGGATGTACACGCTTCTGCTGATGTTCATTGTCATGCACAGCTGGCTCTATTGGCGGCTGACACATGGATATCGGGTAACGCGCCTGACCTGGTGTCTGTTTGTCGCCAGCGCGGTTGCCCTGGTCTATACACAGCTGTTTTCCATCGTCTGGTTTGCTGGGCTGGGATTTTATCATCTGGTTTTTGTTTCAAGATCGCGCCGCTGGTTTTATGTCATGCTGGGCTGGGGAATCGGCGCCTTATGCTTTCTGCCTTATCTCGAAGTGTTGATTTCAGCCGTGCAGCAGGCTTCCGAAAACCTGAACGTCATCACCAGAGCCGCGCCGCCCGACGCCTTAATCAGCGCCTTCTTCGTTCTGCTGGGCAACAACAGCGTCATTCTGATGGCCTTGTTTGCGGGCCTATTGATAGTGGTCTTTTGGCGGGAGCGGGAGGGCGCCGCCATCAAGATCATGCTGATCTCGCTGGTCATGCTGGCGCTGATTGTCCTGCTCAATAAACTGGTCCCCTTGATCCCCACCCTTGATGGCCTGCCCACTCGGATGCGCTATTTCCTGATATTGTGGATTCCCTTCATGCTTCTGTTGGGTTATGGGCTAAGCAAAATGCCGCGCTGGCCTTGGATCGCTGGCCTGTGTTTGCTGTTTTGGTGCGCGGCCGGCTGGCAGTTTTACCGCTCTGACATCATCCGCACCTATGCCGGCGGCATGAATAAAATATCGGGCTATCCACCCATGCAGGACTATGTTTATCACCTTGAGGGCAAGGTGCGCCCACAGGATTATCTGCTTGGTTTCAGCTATTTGGATTACGTCAATCGAGACCTGAAGCATGGCAAAAGCGCCGCCGATTTCTATACGCAGCTGCATCTCGGCATTGACGGCGCCTTTATTCAAAGCCGCGCTTTTGGCGACTGGCAGACCCAAGACATCAGGAGAAAAATCGACCGACATCCATATTTGCTGTTCACCTATGATCCGCAGAATCTATTCAAGCACTTTGAGACGGCCCGCAGCAAAATTGAAGCTGATTATGAGGCCTGCGATGTGATCGTGGATGAGCCGAACCTGTTTGTGCGGCGTTATGTCAATGCTGTTATCGGCTGTGAACGGGAAGAATATGAGCCGATACACTATGACAATGGCATTACGCTTGTGGACAGATTTGCCAAATACAATGAAGCTGCCGATACCGTGCAAATCCTGACCGGCTGGGAAGTTGAGGATGAACGGCTGCTTGATGAATATAATGTTTCATTGCAGATCATCACGCCCGACTGGCAGAATACAGGACGGCAGACTGATCGCCATCTGTATGAAGAGGATATCTTAAAGTGGTACGAGGCGGAATTGTCCACCGATGGCCTGCCGCCGGGTGATTACCGCGTGATGGTGATCCTCTATGACCGCGCGACCAACAAGAAGGTTCATGGCATCGACTTAAACAGCGGCGCATCGACCGATATCTTTCCGATTTTGACATTTACCATCGAAACTGAATGATATGCGTTTTTCAAATCAGAACATTCGAACTGCACATTGGCGCTGGATGCTGCCCGTCCTGCTCTTCGCGGCGTTTCTGGGCGCGCAGGGCTTGAATGCTGATGCCATTTGGATTGACGAACTGACGTCTATTGGCCATGCCGGCGGTTTAACCGGCCCCTTCTCGCCTGTGGATGTGCTGGAATCTGTCCGCGATATCAGCCCCAAACATACGCCGCTTTTCTTTGAACTGACGGCTGGCTGGGCGGCGCTGGTCGGCTGGCATCATGCCGCGCTGCGGATTTTGCCGCTCTTTCTCGGGATGATCGCCTTGGCCTGGATTTATCGCATCGGCAAGGATTTCGCTGGCTGGCGCGTTGGGCTGTGGGCGAGTCTGTTTTTGGGACTGAACGTCTTTTGGCTGGAATACTGGCACGAGATACGGATGTATTCCCTGCAATTCATGCTGATTATGGCGCTGCTGTGGCATTATCTGCATTTGACGCAGACCAGATCTGACGTCGGCTGGCATCATTGGCTGGGCCTGATCCTCGCGGCCGCGCTGGCCCTTTATACCCAGCCGTTCTCGATTTTTGTCCTGGCGGCCATAGGCATCTATCATCTGTTTTTTGTCCCTAGGGGCCAACGTTGGCTTCAAGTCGTCTGCGCGTTTCTTGCTGTGGGCATTTTGTATATTCCCTGGCTGCCGGTGACGGCCGTGGGCCTGGCGGCAAAATTTGACACTTTTGGCGAAATGGCCTTGGGGGAAGCGGCGGCGGTTTTTGCGCGCCTGTTGACCAATGGCAGTGGATTCTTGATGCTGATTCCGCTGGCCGCGGCCGCCGTGCAGATGCGTCATCGCCAATATCGGTTGCGCGTCAAGCCCTTTTGGCTGCTCGCTATCCTGATTTTGGCCTTGCTGCTGCTGAC
Organism: Phototrophicaceae bacterium; assembly: GCA_965243795.1. Taxonomy (GTDB): domain Bacteria; phylum Chloroflexota; class Anaerolineae; order Aggregatilineales; family Phototrophicaceae; genus UBA6055. Next base: position 1,354,400 of record OZ251576.1, read on the forward strand.
GAACGAAGTCATCGGGCTGATACCCCTGCGCCGCGCCCGCTATTTTCTGATTGGCTGGGGACTGTGGGCCCTGATTATCGGCAGTGGATTGGCTTGGATTCGGCATTGGTGGCTGGCGGCGGCCATCATGCTGGTCTATCTTGGCAGCGGCTTTGTCTTGCGCGATGCCGAAGACTACGCTGGCTATCAAGGCACCATCTCCGTCGTCGATTCGTATCCGCCGCTGGCCGAGTATGTGACGGCGCTGCGCGGAAAAACATCCCCGCACGATTATGTGGTTGGCTTCACCGACACCAACTTTGTCAACCGCATCGGCAAGCGCGAACACGGCTTTAGCACGGCGGACTATTATATGGAAAGACTGCTGGGGATTGACGGCGTATTCATCCCGACGACCTACAGCGCCGAACGGCTGGAAATCGATATTCCCGCCAAGCTGGACGATCATCCCTATCTGCTGTTCATCTACAATCCGCAGCAGAAACCGCAGATTTTCGATTTGGCGCGGGCCATTATCGAGCGCGGCTATTGGGCCTGCGATACTGTGCTTGATGAAGCGCATCTGTTTGCACGGCGTTATGTCTATCACACCTTGACTTGTGGCCGCGAGTATCAGCCGATTCGCTATGACAATGGCATCGCGGTTGTCGACCGATTCGCTGATTGGCTGCCGCAGAGAGATGCCGTTCGGGTCGCAGTCGGCTGGGAAGTTGAGGATAAACGGCTGCTTGATGAATACAATGTATCGATTCAGATTCACACAGCCGAAGGGCAGAATACGGGACGGCAGACTGATCGGCATCTCTATGATGACATTCTGAAATGGTATGTGGCGGAACTGCCGACTGATGGCCTGCCGCCGGGTGATTACCGCGTGATGGTGATCCTCTATGACCGCGCGACCGGCCAGAAAGTTAGCGGCGCGGATTTGACAAGCGGCGAGTCGGGGACGATGATGCCGATCACTGTATTTTCCATCAGCGAGTAGCCAGCCATGAACTTGATAAAACCGATTCTGCGGCCGCTGTATGCGCCATTTGTGCGCTATTATCGCCGTCAGGCGCGTTTGAAGCGGGAACAGCAAACGATTCGATCCCAAGTCGAACAGGCGCGGCAGGCCAGGCAGGCGATTAAAGTCATCCTCGGCGCTGGGGCGACCCAATACGACGGCTGGATTGCGACTGATATTCCCGCCTTTGACATCCTGAAGCATGAACACTGGGCGCGGCTGTTTCGGCCCAACACGGTCGAAAGAATACTTGCCGAACATGTCATTGAACATCTGACTGTTGAGCAGTTTCAGGATTTTTTGCGGATTGCCCGCATTTATCTGGCATCCAGCGGTCGCATTCGGATTGCCGTTCCCGATGGCTGTCATCCCGACCCCGACTATATTGCGCGCGTGCGGCCGGGCGGCACTGGCGAGGGCGCCGATGACCACAAAGTCTTGTACACCAGCGAGCTTATGCGCGAAATACTGACGGCGCAGGGCTATGACTGCCAACTGCTGGAATACCATGATGCGGCCGGCGAATTTCATCAGCGGGACTGGCATCCAGAAGATGGATTCGTCAGACGTTCGGCCGGCCATGACCCGCGCAATGCGAACGGTCGGCTGGCCTATACCAGTCTGATGGTCGATTGCTGGCCGCGCGCCTGATTAGATATTGAGAAAATGCCCTTGCAAGCCGTGCGCCACCTCTTTAATCGCCTCGCTTAAGGTTGGGTGGGCGTGGACGTTGCGGGCGATTTCGGCGGCCGTCAGTTCAGCCGAACGCGCCAATGTCAACTCTGGCAGAAGCTCGATGACATCATGCCCGATCATGTGGGCGCCAAGGATTTCGCCATATTTTTTGTCGCTGATGACTTTGACGAAGCCGCTGGCCGCGTTCATGCCGCGGGCTTTGGCATTGGCCTGGAAGGGAAATTTGGCGACCTGGATGTCATAACCCCGCTCTTTGGCCTGCGCTTCGGTATAGCCAAAACTGGCGACTTGCGGCTGGCAGTAGGTGGCCCGCGGCATCATGTCAAAATCCAGCGTAATAGTCGGCGCGTTGGCGATGTTTTCGGCGGCGACTATGCCCATCGTTTCGGCGGCGTGGGCCAGCATCAGCTTGGCTGTCACGTCGCCAATGGCGTAGATGTGCGGGATATTGGTCTGCATTTTCTCATTGATGTCGATAGCGCCGTCTTCGGTCAGTTTTACGCCGGTGTTTTCCAGTCCATAGCCGGTCGTGCGCGGCTGGAAGCCAATCGCCTGCAAGACGCGCTCGGCTTTTAGCTGCTGCTGGCCGTCGGCGGCGGTTACTGTGACGACGACCTGCTCGCCGGTGTCTTCAATGGCATCTACGCGGGCGCCAGTCATCATCTTGATGCCCATCTTGCGATAAACTTTGTGCAGTTCGCGGCTGATTTCGGGGTCTTCCAGCGGCAAGATGCGGTCAAGGTATTCCACCATTGTGACCTCAACGCCATAGTTGCACATGATATAGGCGAATTCGACGCCGATGGCGCCGGCGCCGGCGATGATGATGCTTTTGGGCAGGCGGTCTTCCATGATCTGCTCTTCATAGGTGACAACCCGCTCGCCAAGCTGCGCGCCGGGAAGCAGACGGGTAGTGGCGCCGACGGCGATGATGAGGCTGTTAAAACGCAGCTTTTCGCTTTGGCCGTCGTTAAGCTCAACTTGCAGGCTGTTGGCGTCAGTGAGGGTGGCCCAGCCTTCAAAGGATTCGATTTTGTTCTTCCGCATCAGGAATTGGACGCCTTTGGTCAGGCCATTGGAGACGCGGCGGCTGCGCTTGAAGGCTTTGGCATAGTCGAAACTGAAGCTGCCGCGGATGCCAAAGTCGTCGGCCTGGTTGTTGAGAATGTAGGCGAGTTCGGCATTGCGAAGCAGGGATTTGGAGGGGATGCAGCCGACGTTGAGGCAGACGCCGCCCCAATACTTCTTCTCGACGATGGCCGTGCGAAGTCCAAGCTGGCTGGCGCGGATAGCGGCGACATAACCGCCGGGCCCAGCGCCCAATACAACCACATCGAATTCTTTTGCCATTGTTTTCTCCTGTGCTGTTGATAATCGCCCAGTCTACCGCAGCCCGACCGCAAATGAAAGATTGGCCCTTCAATTCTGAACGTCCGCTGGGATTTGGCCGAGACGCTGACGCCGCGCTTCAAAGAGCATAACCGCGGCGGCCGCGGCGGCATTGATCGATTCGGTCGACGACATCGGAATGGATATGCTGCGCTGGGCCATGTTTTGCGCTGAACGGCTAAGGCCATGCGCTTCACTGCCGATAATCAAAGCCCAATCGCCGCGCCAGTCAACGGCGGTGTACGGTTTTTGGGCATCGGCGCGGCTGGCGTAGACGGTCAAATCGGCGCAGAAACCGCGGATTTCCGGCCAGGCCGCTTCGACAATCGGCAGTCTGAAATGCGCGCCCATTCCAGCCCGCAGCGACTTGGCGTTATAGGGGTCAGCGCAGTCTGACAAAATGGCCAAGTCGACGTCGGCGGCGGCCGCGGTTCGCAGCATTGTCCCCATGTTGCCTGGGTCGCGGATGCCGTCCAGAATCAGCACGCGGCCGGCCTGACGAGGCAGAGGCGGCTTGGGGATGTAAAAGACGGCCAGGATGCCGGGCGTCTGGCGGGCGTCACTGACATATTGCAGGATGTTTTCGCTGGCCGGCAGCAGCGCGCATTTTTGAGTTTGCAGCTGGGCAAGCACATCATAATCGGCGGCTTTGGGCGAATACAGGACAAAATCGGGTCGGCCGCCGTGCATCAAAGCGTCGCCAATCAGCCGTCCGCCCTCCAGAATCAGCTTCATTTCGCCGCGGCGCAGACGGGCCTTGGTTTGCAGGGACTTGACATATTTGACGCGCTTGTTTTGGGCGCTGGTGATGATGTCCATATTCCGCAGAGTATTGGCCCCATCCAGCCCTCAACAAGATGCCGAAAGGTCGGGTCGGGTTATTGGCCTTGCTTGGCCAGCGCGACGATTTTGCTGAAGGTTTCGGCATCATGGACAGCGATGTTCGCCAGGCTCTTGCGGTCAAGCTGGATGTTGGCCTGCTTTAGGCCGTGAATCAGCTGGCTGTATTTCATGCCATTCAGTCGGGCGGCGGCGTTGATGCGCTGGATCCAAAGACGGCGAAGCTGACGGCGGCGCTGACGGCGGTCGCGGTAGGCATACCAAAGGCTCCGCATCATGGCCTCATTGGCGCGTTTCCAAAGTTTGCTGCGCGTCCCCCATTGCCCCTTGGTGAGCTTGAGGATTTTTTTGTGGCGGCGGCGTCTGACGAAGCCGGTTTTTGTTCTTGCCATGACTGTTCTCCGTTTATCGAGGGCTTAGGCGGGTGGATTGGCTTTGTATTTGCCGAGATAGGGCGCCAGGCGGCGGATGCGGCGGCGAGAGGCCTTTTCGCTGACCTCCAGCATTTTGTCCCATTGACGTTTGACTCGCTTGGCTGAACGGCGGCGCAGGTGACTTTTACCGCCCTTGGTGCGGACAATTTTGCCGCTGCCGGTCACGCGGAAACGCTTGGCAGTCGCTTTGTGCGTTTTGATCTTGTATTTTGTCGTCTTCTTCTTGCGAGGCACGTACAGTTCTCCGATGCTATTTGCTGTCTTTGTGCGGCGCCATAATCATCAGCATATCCCGACCTTCGATATTGGGACGCTGCTCGACGATGCCGTCGTCCTTCAGGGCCTCTTCGATTCGGCTAAGGCGGTTGCGGCCGATGTACTGGTGAGTGATTTCACGGCCGCGGAAACGAACGCGGAACTTGACTTTTTTGCCTTCGCGCAGCCATTTGGAAGCCCGCTTGATGTCGAATTGAAGGTGATATTCATCCGTTTTGGGGCGCAGCTGGATCTCCTTGATGGTGACCTTGACTTGATTCTTCTTGGATTTGCGCTCCTTGCGGCGCTGTTCATACTGAAATTTGCCGTAATCCATGATGCGGCAGACGGGCGGTTTGGCATTTGGCGCCACTTCAACCAAATCCAGCCCAACATCGTCAGCCCGCTCTTGGGCATCATGGATATTCACCACACCTATATTGGTGTTGGTGTTATCGATAAGCCGAACTTCGCGGGCGCCGCGTATATCTCGGTTGATTCGATGCGGTGAGCTTGCGATGACGCACAATCCTTCAAATAAAATTAGACAAGCATAATCAGCGCGGCCACAATCACTGCGCCGCCACAGTGTAACACAGCGAGTCAAGCCCTGTCAATTCTGAAGTCCGCGCGATTTTGAATCATCGCTGGCGGCCTGCTGGAATTCAGCGACTCGACTTTCGTATCCGTCGATCAGTTCGCCGTCGCTGCCTTCAAAACGGCGCAGGGTTTGCTTGGCGCAGGCCGTGCAGCCGCGCATGGCCCGATAGCTGTCGGTCTCACAGGGCAAACAGCCATTAAGCTCAATCATCATCGCCATCAAGGCCAACGTTTCGGCGCTGGTCTCCGCTTTTTGCGACAGCTTTTCAATCAGTTTCTCCCATTTGTCGCCGCGTGCATGACGGAGCGCTGGTATGGCATAATGCGGAAACAGGATTTCGTTATCTGTGTACAAAAGTCTTTTCCTTATCTTACAGCCAACTATAGTATAACAGCTTTTGGTCGGTCTGGCAAGCGCGTTTGCGGTCTTGTTTTTTTACCACAGAGGTCACAGAGGGCAGGGAGAAAAGCCATTATAGAGGGCATTCGCTCGACATATTCCGCCATAATTCGCCACAATCCCGACAAAGTCCGCCATTTTCCGCCACATAGTCCGCCATTTTCCGCCATTTTCCGCCACGCTCTGCCGCTGGTTTTATGCGCGTTTTGTGCGCGAATGGAAAACTTTTTCGCGCATAAAGCGATTTCCGATTTGTTTTTTTACCACAGAGGCCACAGAGGCGCAGAGGGGAACACATCTGTTTTGTGTCTGTTTTGTGCGCGAATGGAAAACTTTTTCGCGCATAAAGCGATTTCCCGCGCGGCTTCTGGCCGGCGGGCCAAAGAGATGACGCACGATGATTTGACAGCGCATTTGATTCATAGTCATAAACTAGCGCATAAGCGAATTCAAAGGACGACTCGATGTTCGCAGTTTTGATTTTCGCAGGTCAGATGCCGGCCAGATGCGTGATGGGAATGTTCAGGACTTCCTTGAGCAGCTGCCAATGCAGGGCGACGAATTCACGCGCCAGCGAATAGGGATAAAAAAGCGGATAACGGATGCGGTTCGCCGGTATTGGACTGTTGAAGGCCGCCAAGCCGCGCAAGCGAAAAATCCAGTTGGCGCGCAGCAGATGATAGCTGTCACTGACCAGAACGGCGCGCTCCAGCCCTAATTCGTCGAGCAGACGGCGGCTGTGAATGGCGTTTTCTTCGGTGCTGCGACTCGATTCTTCCATCAGAATGGCCGTATCTGGCAGGCCGGCGCCAAGCAGAATCTCATTGCATGCGGCCGCTTCACTGCGCGGAAAACCATCGGCCTGCGCGCCAGTACACAAAACATAGGGCGCGATCCCCGCATGCCACAGATCAGCGGCCCATTGCGCGCGGCGCGTCAAAGCCCAGCCCGGCCGACCATCAGCGCGCAGACCAGCCCCCAAAACGATGATGACATCAGCCTCTTCAGCCGTGTCAATAGCGCCGACAATATGAATCGCTCCGATGAGGGCCGCAGTATAAACCAAGCCGCCCAAGATCATCATCAGCAGGAATCGCCACAGACGGCGGCCGCCTTTGGATTTGACCATCGCGCTCATTTATCCCTTAGAAAATCCTGTTGGGCCTTGCCCTCTTCGCTGACCCGCGTCGGTCGATAGCGCGCCGCCTGTCGATGTGTGCCGTGCTGCGGCGGCATATCAACTATCGCGCCGTCCAGCAGATCGCCAATCGTCACAATTTGCAGACGCCGATAGGCCTTGCGCCAAAAATCCGATTCATAATAGCCAGCGGCCAGCGCCTCTTTGTGCATCGCCGCTGTCGGTTTTTCCAGTGTAATGAATATGCCAATCGCCGCCTTTTCGCGCTCAATCGTCCCTTTCAGATCGCGGATGTCGCCTGACTTCACCGCGCCTGATTTGACCTGAACGACCGCTTTGCGCGCCTTGCCGCGTCCCTTGTCATCGGGTTCAAAGAAGTTAATGACCCCATCGATGCCCTTGTCGGCGCCTTTTTTGCCGCGCCGCGAACCCGATTTCCCGCCGACTGGCTTGGCGCGCACCAGCGACAAAGCCCACCATTCAAACTGATAGCGTCCTTCGTTGGCTGAATCCTGCGCCATCGCCCGCGCCGCGTCAACCGTGGTCGGCTCGCCAATCACCGCGTAATCTTTCCCTGAAACCAACTCGAACATATCATTCAGCCGATACTTTTGCAGGGCGATGCTTAGGTGCGTGATGTCAATGCCGATCCAGCCGCGCCGCAGTTTGTGAGCCGCCGCAATCGCCGTCCCGCAGCCGCAAAACGGATCCAGCACGACATCGCCTTCGTTTGATGAGGCCAAGATGATCCGTTCCAGCAGAGCCAGCGGCTTCTGTGTGTCAAATCCCAGCCGTTCTCCTCTTTGCGAACTGAAGTTGGTAAATCCAATCGGATTCAAGATGATGTCCTGCGGCGCGATGCCCGTATCGGCCTCTGCATAACGTTTCAAGCCTGGCCATTTGCCTCGTTTGGGATGGTGTATCAAGCCGGCCGCATCCAGCGCGTCCAGCCGTTCATGGATGCCAGCAATGGCGCGGTAGTTCGGTATAAAATGATCTTCAATGTATTCAGCGTACTTCCCAGATTTCGGCGCTGACCAGCACCGTCCCAAAGAGAAAACATCATATTGTCGCCAGGGCATTGTGCTTGGGCTTCCCGATGAACTGCCATGCAAAGGCCCCGTTAAATCGGCGCTACGGAAACGTCCTCTTTCGTCTTGGGAAGGGTAGGCGGCCGCCAGCTGCTCTTCGGATTTTGGCGTCGCGACGGTATCGCCATTCCAAGTTGGATTGTTGCCTGCCACATAGTAGAGGATATGATCCTGAATGCGGCCGTAACGTTTCGGGTCATTATGCGCTGTGGCGCGGCGCCAAGCGATGTGATTCCTATAATTCGCCGCGCCAAAAATCGCATCAAGCAGAATTTTCAAATAATGGCTGGCAGTATCATCACAATGCAAATAAAGGCTCCCCGTCGGCTTCAAGACGCGGTGCAGTTCGACCAGCCGCGCCGCCATCATCACCAAGTAGGCCATCATCTGGTTGCGGTCGATCAGGTTCATCAGCGCTTCGACTGCTGTTGAGGTCTTTTCGGGCGCATCGGCGATCAGCTGGCGGTAAGTGGCTTCGGCTGTTTCGCCCCAATGCCAGGTGTCTTCAAAGGCGGTGATTTGGGCTTCGCTGTCGGCGCCGCTTTCCGATTTGAACAGCACATTGTAATTGCGGTTGCTGTTGAAGGGCGGGTCGAGGTAGATCAGGTCGACTGATTCGTCGGGGAAGTATTCGCGCGTCCGCAGAATGTCGAGATTGTCGCCATAATAGAGTCGGTTTCGCATGTTATGTTCCTTGCCCGTTTCGCCAGCGCATTATACACATCAAATATCTTTATTGACAGACGCAAAGACTTTTTACCACAGAGGACACAGAGGACAGAGAGAAAAGCGGTCGGGAGGGGCGCGGCGCCGTTTTGCCGTTAAGGATTGAGAAAGTCCTATAACCATTCTTTTTACCAATTCTCCCATAAACATAGGTTGACGTATAATCAACATACGCGGTAAGATGATAATATCCGAGGGGAATGAACGCGAAAGGATGACGGCGATGGCAGTTGAATCGATGCAGCATGAAGGCCGGCTTTCGGCGCTTGAAGCGCAGTATAATCATCTGGCCACGAAAGCTGATTTGGAACGGCTGGGCAAAGAATTGAGCAAAGAGTTGGGCGAGAAAATCAATCAGCAGACGCGCTGGTTCGCGGTGATGTGGATGACCAGTGTTGGTGTTCTGGCTGGGCTGATTTTGAGTCGGCCTGTTTGACGAATAAAGCCCTGACCGCAACAAAAAGACGACACCCAGGCCGTCTTTGTCAATTCTCAATAACTGCTGACAAAATCAATCAGCATTCGCTGTAACCGCAAATCAAGCACTTGCGACAGTTTTCGGCCCGAATCAAGGCAATCGTTCCGCATTCAGGACACATATCCGCGCCCGAAATGGCGCCGTTTTCATCCACGACGTCGCTTGCCGGTGGCTGTACTCTGGCATTCGCAATCGGCAAATCAAGCTGATGCGGCGGATCCTCTGGAAAAAACTCCATCTGCAAAACTCTGGCCACCGCATCGGGCAGTGAAAGCACTCGCTTAGGCCCAAATCCAATTGGCCGCGCGCCGCCGATGCCTTGCAGCTGATCGATAATCAGAGCGAGCATTTTGTGACGGTTGTGCGGCGCCGTCGTCCGCAGCTGAAGCGACATCATCCGTCCCAGACTTTCGGCGTCAGCTTGAATATCACTGCCGGCCTTGCCAATGGCGATAAACACTTCGAAGGGATTGTCCTGGTCATCGCGGTTGATGGTGATGTAGGCTTTGCCAAAAGGCGTTTGCGTGCTAACGGTCGTGCCGGTCAGGCGGTCGGGGCGCGGATAAGTTCGATGCGGCGTCGCCACCTGCTCGACATCATCGCCGCGCAGCTCTTCCATTTCGCTTTCGGCGCGCTCGTCGCCTTTGAGCATCAAGACCTGCTCATCGCGGCTGCCGTCGCGGTAAATCGTGCCGCCCTTGCAGCCAAGCTCATACATATACTGATACAGTTCGCTGACCTGCTCGACGGTGTAATCGTTGGGGACGTTGCAGGTTTTGCTGATGGCGCTGTCGATCCACCGCTGAAACGCGCCCTGCACCTTGACATGATCTTCTGGCGCCAGATCCATGGCCGTCACGAAAAAGTCGGGCAGTTCAGTCGCTTCGGGGTGCGCCGCAAACCATTCTTTGACAATCGGCGCCTGCTCTTCATGCAGACCGAGACGGCTCTTGCGATAATACACCCACGAGAAAAACGGCTCGACGCCAGTCGATGTATTGACCATCGTTCCCGTCGTTCCCGTCGGCGCCTGCGTCAGCAGAGTCACGTTGCGGATGCCGTCTTTGCGGATTTTCTGGCGCAGGTCAGCTGGCATGGCCTGCATATAACCGCTCTCTAAGAATTTTTCGGCCTCAAATTGGGGGAACGCGCCTTTTTCTTGGGCCAAATCGCTGGAGGTTTCATACGCGGCAATGGCGATGAGGCGATAAACGCGGTCGATTAAATCCACCGATTCATCACTGCCATAGCGCACGCCCAGCCGCAGCATCAGTTCGGCAATGCCCATCGTCCCCAGCCCAATCCGCCGTTCGCCCATCTGCACCTTTTCATTCTCCTCGAAAAAATAGGGCGTCGAATCGATGACATTATCGAGGAAACGGGTGGCGTACTGCACGGTTTGACGCAGTTCATCCCAAGCCACATCGCGCGCTTCGGCGTCATAAAAACGCGCCAGGTTGATAGCGCCGAGATTGCACACCGAAAAGGCCCCCAAAGGCTGTTCGCCGCAGGGATTGGTCGAAATCAGGGGGTTGAAGTACCAGCTATTGGCCATTTTGTTGCTGCGCTCATTGAACCACAGGCCGGGTTCGGCGCTGGCCCAGGCGCTTTCGATAATCGCATGCCACAGTTCGCGCGCCTTGACGGTTTTATAGTGAGTGACTTGGCGGCCGGAGGCTATCCATGTGCTTAGGTCGCCGTCCCAAAGTTCGTCATAGTCCGGGTCGGTCGTGTCGGGGAAGACCAGCTGCCAGTCATCGTCGGCTTTGACGGCTTCCATCAGCTTGTCGGATACGCCGATGCTGATATTGGCGTTGGTGATCTGTCCGGCCTGCCGTTTGCTGTTGATAAAGTTAAAGACATCTGGATGCCAGTCGTTGAGGATGAGCATCAGCGCGCCGCGGCGACTGCCTCCCTGTTCGATCAGGCCGGTGACGAAGCTGTACAGGGCGCCCCATGACACCGCGCCGCTGGAACGGCCGTTGACGCCTCTGACATAGGCATGACGCGGGCGCAGGGTGGAAAGGTTGATGCCGACGCCGCCGCCGCGCGACATAATCTCAACCATTTGGCCCAGGGCGGTCATAATCCCGTCGCGCGAGTCCTTGGGCGATGAGATGACGTAACAATTATAGTAGGTCAAATTTTGGTCGGTGCCGGCGGCGGTGAGGATGCGTCCGCCGGGGACAAATTTCCAGTCGTCCAGCAGCCAGCGAAATTTGCTCGACCATTCGGCCTGTTTTTGCGCGCTGGATTCTACTTGGGCGATGCCGCCGGCGACGCGGTCCATCATCTGGCCGGGGTCGATTTCAATCGGCTTGTCGACGTGTTCGAGATCGCGCTCAACAGTTTCGCCGTCCAGCAGCTTAATCGTGACTTTGGGCAGGTTGATGTCGGTCACATCGCCAATTTCGCGCTGGCCGGTCTTGGCGCTGACGACCACAATCACCTTGTCGCCCACGGCCAGGGTGCTGCGGGTCATGTCCTTTTGCGCGTAACGATCCAGGAAAATCTTGTAACCGAGATCGTGCAAGGCGCTGCTTTTCGCTGATTGGAATTGAACCATGACCCCTCCCATTCATGCAAACAAAAATAATTATGATATTATACTCTAATAGGCTGACAAACACACAGAATTTGATTGCCAATTTAAGGACGCGATCATGCGACAGATGCCTCTTTTGGATTCAGATGAAAAGGCAGTTGGGAGAAATGCCATGTCGGATTCCCAAGTAACCAGCTATTCGATTTACAATGAGGAAGTGAAAGCCAGAACGCAGTCAAACTGGATGGATTGCCTGTTTCCGCCTTTGCCCGACAAACAATATGACATCATCTACGCCGACCCCCCTTGGCATTACAACGGCAAACTGCAATATGATCGAAGCGGAATGTCAAACAATAATAATGGGTGGCGGAAAGCGATATTTATTAGTTCCGCCTGCTTCAAATATCCCACCATCCTAACCGAAGACTTGAAACAATTGCCTGTGCGGCGGATTGCCAAAGACAATGCTTTGCTGTTTCTTTGGACGACTAATCCGCATCTGGCGCAGGCTGTTGAATTGGGCCAGGCCTGGGGATTTGAGTATAAGACCGTTGCTTTTGTCTGGAATAAAATGAATCACAACCCCGGACATTATACATTGTCTTATTGTGAATTATGTCTACTGTTCAAACGCGGCAAGATACCCAGTCCTAGAGGCGCGCGAAACGTCAAACAGCTGATTGAAGCTCCGCGCGGAAAACACAGCGAAAAGCCAGTTGAGGCCGCGCAGGGCATAATAAAGATGTTCCCGCATCAGTCAAGAATTGAATTGTTTGCAAGAGGCGAGCAGTCGGGGTTTGACACTTGGGGATTGGATATGATCAATCAAGATGAGGCGCAATATATTCGATAAAATGCAGAACCAGCAGGTCATGTTTATGATCGCGCCAGAAGAAGAAATTATTTGTGTACTCACTGAACCAGCAGGTGATTTCTCTGACTCGGCATGGGTCTCTTGTGATGTCGCCTCTGAACACAACCCAAAATGGCAGCATATCCTGTATTCCGCTATGACTGCGGAGCATCTGCATTAAACCGGGTGTGAAATACTTGCAAAGCCGTTCGTGCGCGTTGCCGCGGCCGGCGCTTCTTTCTTTGCCCTCTACCCATCCATCCTGTCGTTTGAGTTCCACATAAATGCGCTTGCTGGTTTTGTTATTGCAAATGGCAAAGTCTGGCCTAAATCCATGACGGTATTCTCTGCCAGGATCATAAACCTGCCCTTCGTCTCGCTCCAGCAGAGGATAATTGTAGTAGACGTTATGAAACTCGCGGGGTTTGGAAATGAGGTCATAATCGGTATTCGTAAAAAGTTTGCGAAAAGCGCTGGCAAAATCTTGTTCCGCTGCCGCCGCCAGTTCACCGCTAAGCGTTTGCCAGTTTTCTCTTAGTCTTAATGCCGAGCTTGCCATGATTGAAGAGCGTCTTATGATGGACAGGCATAAACGACAAGTCGGCTAATCCAAATTATGAGACAATCAAGATTAACCGACTTGGATATAAACATAGGAGCGGATTAGCGGCCGCTTCCGTTTGCAGTCCCAACCCTAAAAATCACTGACGGCGATTCCGTTTCCGCAGGAAAGCCGGCAAATCGGTGTTTTGCGGGTCAATGTTTTCATAAGTGCGCGGGTCTTCCTGCGGGGCCGAAGGCGAACTGCGGCGCTGACGCTGGAAGGATGAACCGCCCCCGCTCGAAACACTGCCTGAAAGCGGCGACTGCACTTCTACGTCTTCATAAACGGGCCGCTGGGGTGGCTGATGCGGCAGCGGCGGCGCCTGACGGATGGGCAGAGTGCCGGATTCTTTCATGTTGGCTTCCAGTCGACTGCGTTCAAAGCCAGTGGCAATCACCGTGATATTCACCTCGTCGCCCAGGCTCTCGTCGATATGAGCGCCAAAGATCAGGTTGCATTCGGGGTGGGCGCTGTCTTTAATCAACGCGGCCGCTTCGTTGACCTCAAACAGCGTCAAATCGGTGCCGCCGGTGATCGAGAAGAGGATGCCGCGCGCGCCGTCAATGGTCACATCAAGCAGGCCGCTGGTGATCGCCTGGTCGGCGGCCTGGCGGGCGCGGTCATCGCCGGCAGCGCGTCCAACGGCCATCAGCGCGGCGCCGCCCTCTGACATAATCGTCCGCACATCGGCAAAGTCGAGGTTAATCAGCCCAGGAACGGTAATCAATTCGGAAATGCCCTGAATGCCCTGACGCAGCACATCATCGGCCAATGAAAAGGCCTGCTGGAGCGTTGAGCGTTTGTCGGCCATTTGCAGCAAACGGTCATTGGGAATGACAATCAGCGTATCGACTTGGCTTTTGAGCGCTTCGATGCCGGTTTTGGCCAGCTGGCCGCGCCGCGTCCCTTCAAAAGCAAAGGGTCGGGTCACGACGCCGATAGTCAAGGCGCCGAGTTCTTTGGCGATTTGGGCGATAATGGGCGAAGCGCCGGTGCCAGTGCCGCCGCCCATGCCGCAGGCGATGAAGATCATATCGGAGCCGCGCAGCACCTCAAGCAGGTCCTCCGAGCTTTCTTCGGCGGCCTTTCGTCCAATTTCAGGATTGCCGCCGGCGCCAAGGCCGCGGGTCAGCTTGTCGCCGATCCGCACGCGCGTTTTGGCTTTGGAAAGCATCAATGCTTGATTGTCGGTGTTGATGGCGATAAATTCGACGCCGCCCAACCCCTCGCTAATCATGCGATTGACAGCATTGCCGCCGCCGCCGCCGACGCCCACGACTTTAATCTGTGCGAAGTTATCCCCTGGAAGCAATTCATTGACCATAACGAGTTCCCTTTTGAATCCGCGCGTTAGCTGAACGCGCCACGATAAATCTGTTCCTTATTGTGACACATATCCCTGACAAATGCCAAATGATAATTAACCATAAACCAAAGCGATTCATTTTACAACTGGATTTATAGACAATTTTTAATCATTTTCTGGCAGGAAGCGGCGCAGAAAATCGTTCATCCGCCGGCCCAGCCCCGAAACGGGCAGATTCATGCTCTGTTCGGCCTCTGATTCGACGATGGTTTCCATCTCCAGTCCCAGCCGCAATAGCCCAACACTGGTGCTGTATGAGGGATTTTTGAGGGTATCGGCGATGCCGGTGATTTTTTCGGGCTGCGCCAGCCGTATGGGGATGTTCAGGATGCGGGCGGCCAAGTCTTTGTAGCCTGGCAGCTGTGAACTGCCGCCGGTGATGACCGCGCCGGCGCGCAGGAGGCCGGCATAGCCTGAACGCTGGATTTCTTTTTGCACCAGGTCGAAGATCTCCTCGAACCGCGCTTCAATGACCATCGCCAGATCGCGGCGCGGCACCTGGATAATGTCGCCGCCGAAAGGCTCAATCGGAAAGCGCTCTGATTCATCGACGGCCATCATATCGGCATGGCCCTGTTTGATTTTGACCTGTTCGGCCAGGCCAAAGGGGACGCGCATCCAGTAGGTGATGTCTTGGGTGACGTGGTTGCCGCCGACGGGGATAATGGCGGTGTGCCAGACGGTGCCGTCGATGAAGATGGCCAAATCAGTAGTGCCGCCGCCGATGTCAATGACCACCGCGCCCATTTCGCGCTCGTGATTGGTCAGCACGGCGTCGCCGGCCGCCAGGGGATTGAGGATGAAGCGGTCGACTAGAACCCCGGCCGATTCGACGGCGTCTTCAAGGTTGGCCAGGCTGGTTGTCGAGGCGGTGATGATGTGCGCGTCGACCTCCAATCGGAAACAGTGCATGCCGATAGGACTGCGGATGCCATCCTGGCCGTCCAGAGTATAGCTGCGCGGCACGACATGCAGGACTTCGCGGTTGTGTGGAATGGCGATGCCGCGGGCAACCCCCATCGCCTTGTCCAGATCTTCAGTCTGCACGCTGCGATGCCCGACAATGGTAGCGATGCCGCGGCTGGTCAGCGATGAGATATGGCTGCCGGCGACGCTGACAAACGCGCGGTTGATGTCATAGCCGCTGGACTTTTCGGCCTTGCGGACGGAATTGGCAATCGCCATTGTCAGCGCGCTGACATCGCTGACGACGCCTTTTTTCATCCCAGCGCTGGGTTCAATGCCCAAGCCGACGACAAAGATGTCATCGGGGCGAACTTCGCCAACCAGCGTGCAGATTTTATGTGTGCCGGCGTCTATGCCAACTACGAGATTCGCCATACGGATTCACCGTTCCCCTAGTGTTCTGTAAAAGGGCGCGTCGGGATTTGCGATGTTCAATTCTTCGACCTCGATGCCGCGCCCAATCAGATTATCGAAGAGAAAATCATAAATCATCATTTTTTCGCTCATGCCGGCGCCTGACCCCACCCATACTTGCCAGCCTCTTTCGTTTGTCCAGCCGAGTCCGTAGATGGCATTATAATCCAAACGGATGCCCTGTGGCAAAATTTCGCGCATTTGCAGCGCCCCTAAGACCGTGTCTTTGTCCACATTCTGCCGTCCCAGCAAAACCATGCCGCCATCTTCGACGGTCACGCGGAGCAGGCCGGGGATCTCGGCGCGGGCCGGCATAACCCGACCCTGCAAGTCAATCCAGACTTCGCCGCCGGCTTCTGACCAGAGGATGGCCGGCTGACGCTCCTGGATTTGAACGGCGATCAGAGTCGGCGGCCAGCCAAGCTCGACGGTGACATCGGCCGCCAAAGCCGAACGCAGGACACTGGCGCGGATTCGCTGCGGGTCAAGCCAAAATATATGATAATCGGCAATGTCAGAAAAGGCAAAAACTTCTTCTTTTGTCTGATAAATCAATCCGCTTGCCTCTATTGAGCGCACATAGAACGAGTCGCTGATAAACATCAGAATCAAAATCAGGCCCAGCGTCAAGAAGGCGAAGCCGCTTAATAGGCGCCAGCGCGCGTCATAGGGCGCGGTTTCATGGCGCGCGACGGCTGGCCGTTCGGGGAGCGCGCCTGGACTTGCCCGATGCAGCACGCCCGGCGAGCGGTCTGACTGACGCCTTTGGCTTTGAACGTGACTGGCCAACTGTGACCTTCCGACAAGGGTTTCTGCCACTTAACGCCCTAGTGTACTATGAGCGCGCCGGATATGCAATTTTGTCTTCGTCGCATTCATCCCAATCGCCGACGATCTGGATCTCCAATTCCAGCTGTCGGCCAAAGGCCTGCTTGACTCGCCGCTGGACGGCGCGGATAAGCCGCAGATAATCGCGCGCGGTCGCCTTTTCGCCAACGCTGACGAAGAAATTGGCATGGATGGGCGAGACCTGCACGTCGCCGATGCGATGCCCTTTGAGGCCGGCGGCTTCGATGAGTCGGCCGGCATAATCACTTGGCGGATTCTTGAAGATGCTGCCCAAACTGGCGCCAGGCGGCTGGGTTTGCCGGCGATAGGCATTGTGCTGATTCATCCGCGCCTGAATGGATGACGGCTCATCTTTTTCCAATCTGAAGCAGGCCTGCAAGACCATGAAACGCTGGTCGCCGCGGGTTTTCAGCCAGGAATGGCGATAGTCATAATCCAGTTCGGCGGCCTCATAACGGCGCGCGCCGCCCTCGGCCTCATAGACCAGGACATGATGCAGCGAATCCGACAGTTCGGCTCCGTGCGCCCCAGCATTATTGACTACAGCGCCGCCGACTGTGCCGGGCACCGCAATCGCCCATTCCAGGCCGCGCCGGCCAATCCGCTGACAGTAGCGGGCGAGTCGAATGAGGCTGACGCCGCTGGCCGCCGTCACACAATCGCCGCCGTCATGCCCAAGCTGGCCGGCGCGGTTGATGATGGTCAGTCCGCGGATGCCCTTGTCCGATACCAGGATGTTGGCGCCGCCGCCGATGATGGTCGCGGGGATGTCATATTGCCAGGCCTGCCGCAGAAGGGCCTTGACGTCGGCCAAGTCGGGGTCTTTGGCCACATAAAGATAATCGGCCGGCCCGCCCAGCCGCGCGGCCGTATAACGGGCTAGGGGCTGATCTGTCTGCGCTTTGTCATTAAAGGGATTCATGGCTCGCCGCGGTTCAGGTAGAGGTCAGCGATGCGATTGGCGTCGCCGGCGCTGAAAATGAGTATGATGGCCGGCGGGATGGCCTCTTGGCGCAGCTGCCAAACGGCATTGTCAAAGGAAGGGGCATAACGGACGCTGGGATGGTCTTGCATGGCGGCGGCCAGGCGGCGGCTGGAAATTTTCTCATCGACGGCTTCGCGGGCGGCGAAAACCGGCGTAATCAGCACATGGTCGGCTTGGGCAAAGGCGGCCAAAAAGCCGGCCATGAACTGCCTGACGCGGCTGTAGGTATGGGGCTGCCAGACGGCCCAGATTTCTCGCTGTGGATAGCGCAGGGCGGCGGCGCGCAGGGTGGCCTTGATTTCGGTCGGATGATGAGCGTAGTCGTCGACCACGATGACATCGTCGCGCGTCCCCCGTATGTCAAAACGGCGGGCAACGTTCATAAAGCTGGCCAGCGCCTTGGCCGCCCGGTCAAAGGGAAGGCCGCGCGCATCAGCCACAATCAGCGCCGCCAAGGCATTCAGGACATTATGGTCGCCTGGCGCGGTCAGTTCCACTTCGCCAAGCCGCAGGCCATGCCGCAAAACGGTAAAAATGGTCTTGCTTTCGGTGTGCCGAAGATCGACCGCCCGCCAATCGGCCTGCCTGTTGACGAGGCCATAACAAACTGTCCGCTGTCCGCGCCGCAGGCTCAAGGCCCTTTGGTCATCCGCGCAGACCACCAGCGTTCCCGCCGCCGGCAGCAAATCGACGAATTTCGCGTAGGCGCGAATGACCTGTCGCATCGATTGGAAGAAATCGGGGTGGTCGTGTTCCACGTTGGTGACGACGGCGATGTCGGGACGCAGGCCATGAAACATATTGTCATATTCATCGGCTTCAATGACGAAAGACGGGCCGCGGCCGACGGCGGCATTTTGGCCGGCGCCGCCCATTTGGCCGCCGACAATGAAGCTGGGGTCTTTGCCGGCCTGCTGGAGGATATGGACGATCATCGATGTCGTGGTGGTTTTGCCATGCGTGCCGGCGACGGCGATGCTGTCCTGGCCGCGCATAACGGCGGCGATGATGTCCTGACGCTTATAAACGGGGATGCCCTGCGCCAGCGCCGACTGCGTTTCGATGTGGCCAGGCGGGATGGCCGATGAGGCCACCACCAAATCGGCGCCATGCGGATTCGAAGCATCATGGCCGCGGTAGATGACCGCGCCGGCGGCGGCCAAAGCGGCCGTCGTTTCGCTTTCGTTGAGGTCGGAGCCGCTGATTCTGAAATCCCGCGCCAGCAGCACGCGGGCGATGGCCGACAAACCGGCGCCGCCGATGCCGATAAAATGAATGCGCTGTCCTGGAATCAGTTCCAGCATGCCTCTGCTCATTCGCCGCCGATTTCAGTCAATAGGGCCGCCAAACGCCGCGCGCCGTCGGGGTTGGCCAGGGCTTTGGCCTGCGCCTGCATCTCGGCCAGCTGTCCGCCGCTGATAAGCCGTTTGATGGCGTCGTACAGCGATGATGACAGGTCTTCATCATTCAGGCGGAGGGCGGCGCCGCGCGCGCTCAAATAATCGGCGTTGACCTTTTGATAATGCCAGGCGTGGGGATAGGGTATCAAGATGGCCGCCAAGCCAAAAAGTGGCAGTTCGGCTAAAACGCTGGCGCCGGCGCGGCACACGGCCAAATCGGCCGCGGCAAAGGCCAAACCCATGTCATCATGCAGATAGGCGAAAGCGCGATA
This sequence comes from Phototrophicaceae bacterium, assembly GCA_965243795.1. Taxonomy (GTDB): domain Bacteria; phylum Chloroflexota; class Anaerolineae; order Aggregatilineales; family Phototrophicaceae; genus UBA6055. The sequence continues at coordinate 1,373,713 of OZ251576.1, forward strand.
GTCGGGATGATGCCTTAGCTCGCCCGCCTGCTGCTGTGTCCGCCGCCAGTCAAGCTCGCCGGTGATGTGGATGATTTGCAGACCGTCGGCCAGCAGTTTGTCCAGAATGCCGCCCAGGGCGATGTTGATGCTGCGGGCGCCGCGGCTGCCGCCAAAGACCAGCAAAGTCTGGCGCGATGGATCCAGTCCAAAATGGCCTATCGCTTGGGCCCGTGTGGCTTTCAGACGATTTTCCTGCAAGGGATAGCCGGTCAGCGCGGTTTTTTCGGGTGGGAAATAGCGCGCCGACGCTTCGACCGTAATCGCTATTTTGGCGGCGAAACGCTGCAAGACGCGGATGGTCAGGCCGGGTTCGATATCGGGCAGATAAAGCGCCATCGGGATGTTCAGCGGCCACGCGGCCAGCGCGACCGGCAGATTCGCCCAGCCGCCAGTCAGCAGAATCACCTGCGGCCGAATGGACAGCAGCTTGACAAAGGATTGCAGGATGCCGATCTTCAGCTTGATGAGGCTCATCATCAGCCGCAATGGCCCGACGCCATGGATCGGCCCAGCGTACACCTCGTGACAGCCGGCGAAATCAATGGCCGACTGCGCCGCCAGCTTATGCTCCATGCCGCCCGCCGCGCCGATGAAATACAGCTGATGTCGGGTTTTATCGCCGTTCAACAGCGCTTGGGCGGTTGCTAGCGCGGGATAGACGTGCCCGCCGGTTCCCCCAGCCCCGATCATAATTCGCAAGGTCGTTTCTCCGTTCCGATGTTGTTTGGCGGCGGAGGGTCACCCGATGCACGCTTAACATCAGGCCGACGCCGAACATCACTACCATAAGCGAGGAGCCGCCAAAGCTGATGAAGGGCAGGGGGATGCCGGTCGAGGGAATTAGCGCGGTCATCACGGCGATATTCAGCAAGGCCTGGATAATCACCCAGGAGGTAAAGCCGATGCACAGCAGCGCCCCGAAGGTGTCCCGCGCCTGACGGGCAATTTGAAAGCCGCGGATGGCAAAACCGACGAACAGCGCCAGCACAAAGGCCGCCCCCAAAACGCCAAGCTCCTCGCCAATAATAGCAAAGATGCTGTCGGTGTGCGGGGCCGGCAAAGCGCCGAATTTCTGTTCCGAACGGCCCAGGCCGGCGCCAGTCCATCCACCCTTCATAAAGGCCGTGATGGCCTGCTGGGTATGATAGCTGGCCTGGGTCGGATCAAGCAGGCCGGCCAAAAAATCAGCGATGCGCGTTTGGGCATAGCCAAGGCCCTGCACCAGCAGATAGCCGACCGCGCCGCTCAAAACGGCCGTTACGGCCAGATGGAGCAGGCTGGCTCCCGCCAGAAAATACATGATGCCAGTCGTCAGGATGATGACCGCCGCCGAACTCAAGTCGGGCTGACGGATAATCAGAAAAATAATGACGCTTACAATGGTCGCGAAGGGGACGAAGCCATGAAAAAAACTGCTTACTTTGGTGTTTTTGGAGCCAAGCCAGGCCGCCATGTAAAGCACAATGGCGAATTCGGCCAGTTCGCTGGGCTGGAAACGTCCACCGACCAATGAACGCCGCGCCCCGAAGGTGTCATCGCCGATAAACAGCACGATCAGCAGCGCCGCAATCGTGAGCAGCAGCAGCCAGATGGCGAATCGTTTCCAAAAGCGATAGTCAATCCTGGCGGCAAGCAGCAAAGCGACCGAGGCCATGCCGACGTTGCGGAGATGCTCTTCGACAAAGAACGCGGTCGGACTGCCGCGGTCGGCGTTGCTCCAGTCAAAAGTTGTGCTGAACACCATCAAGGAGCCGATGATGAGCAGCAGGATGACGAAGGCGAGCAGAGGTTTATCGAGCGCGGCCAGGAAACTTCGCTTGGGCTGGGCCACTGGGCGGACGTTGTCGTCGCTGGGTATGAGGGTGCGGCCGGGGTTTCGTCTAAGCCGCCGCCGTATGCGCCGCCGCCGCGCGTCGTCAAAGGTTTGGTCAGTCATGCAAGCCTCGCTTCATGCCATCATTATAACGCAATTCGGATACCAGCTGCCGAAAATGCTCGCCGCGCTCGGCAAAGTCCTGATAGACGTCATAACTGGTGCCGCCTGGCGACAGCAGCACGACGTCCCCAGCGCGGGCCATTTCAGCGGCGCGTTTGACGGCCTCATCCAATGAGCCGACCCGCGAGACCCACTCCTGGCCGACCCCCATCGAGTCCAGCAGCTTCATTATTTTGGTGGCAACCTGTTTGTCGCCGTCCTTGCCAAACAAGATCAGATGCCGCGCTTTTCGCCGCGCCAGCTGGATGGCGGTTTGCCAGGGCAGGTCCTTGTCGGCGCCGCCCACCAGCAGAATCAGCGGCTCATCATAGCTGGCCAAGGCGGCCAGCAGACGTTCGGGCGCGGTGGCGATGCTGTCGTTGACATAGGTCACCCCGCGCAGTTCGCGCACTGTTTCCAGGCGATGCTCGACGGGCCGAAAGGCGCGGATGGCCGCTGACATCGCTTCTGGCCTGATCCCTGGTCGATCCGTGGCCAAGCCTATTGATCCACTGATGGCGCAGGCGGCCAGCGCGTTCAAGATGTTGTGTTCGCCGCGCAGGGGAATGTCATCGCGCTGGCAGACGATATGCGGGCTGCTGTCATAACTGGCCGCGCCGCTGACCAGCAAACGACTGCCCAGCATAAAAGCGCCGTCGGCGATCATCTCATAGCGGCTGAAGGCCAGCAGTTCACCGGCGGCCAAGGGGGCCATGGCGCGGCTGCCTTGGTCATCCCAGCCCAAAACGGCCGCGTCCGTCGAACGCTGGCCGCGCATGATGTTGGCCTTGGCGGCGGCATAGTCGGCCATCGCGCCGTGTCGGTCGAGATGATTGGGAGTCAGGTTCAAAATGGCGGCGACTTGGGGGCTGCGCGTCATCAGTTCAAGCTGAAAGCTGGAAAGCTCCATGACCGCGATGTCGTCGGCTTTGATCTGCGACAGCTGGTCGATCAGCGGATTGCCGATGTTGCCGCCCATCCAGACGCGGTGGCCGGCCTGCTTGACAATTTGCGCCACTAGGGCCGTGGTGGTGGTTTTGCCGGCGCTGCCAGTAATCCCGACAATCGGCGCTGGACAGCGTTCGATAAAAAGCTGGGCGTCGTTGGTCAGGGGGATGCCGCGCGCGCGCGCAGTTTCGAGGATCGGCAGATCCAGCGGCACACCGCCCGACAGGCAGATGCAGCGCGCGCCGGCCAGGGCCTCTTCGGGATGGCCGCCCAGATAAAAACGCACATTGGGATAATCGCGCCGCCGCAGGCCCAGTTCCAGCGCCCGCCGCCGGTCAGTGACGACAACCTCGGCGCCGACGGTGGGCAGCCAGCGCGCCAGGGCCCGGCCTTGACGCCCAAAGCCAAAAATGACTACCCGTTTGCCAGCCAGTTCGTCATGCCGCGCCATCGCTTCCCCCAGCCTACAGCAAGGCCAACGCCACGCCGATAAAAGCGCTCAAGATGCCAATCAGCCAGAAACGCTGGACGATCTGCGTCTCGCTCCAGCCGCCAAGCTCAAAATGATGATGAATGGGCGTGCGGCGAAAGGGCCGAATGTCGACGCCATAAAAACGGCGGCTTAACTTGGCCGAGGCCACCTGCAAAATGACGCTGACGATCTCCATCACCGGCACGATAGCGATAATGGGCAGCAGCAGCCATTGGCCGGTCATCATCGCCACTGTTCCCAATGTCGCCCCCAGGGCCAAGGCGCCGGTGTCCCCCATGAAAAGCTGCGCCGGGTGCGCGTTGTACCACAAAAAAGCGAAGCAGGCGCCGACCATGATAAAGCATAGTTCGACCAAAAAGATCTGTCCCTGCTGAAAGGCGATGACGCCATAGGCCGCAAACGCGCTGGCGCTGATGATCCCGGCCAGGCCGTCCAGACCGTCGGTAAAGTTGGCGGCGTTGGAGGCGCCGATGATGACGAAGGAACTGATGAAGACAAAGATGACTGGCGGCAGGGGAATGGTGATCGGCACCAGCGGCAGCGGCATGGTGTTGGCGCCAGAGAAGCCTAAATGCGACATGATAATGGAGGCGGTCAGCGCCAGGATGATTTGGCCGGCGAATTTCAGGCGGCCCGAAAGCCCCTCGCCAACGCTGCCGCGCGACGTTTGAATGCCTTCCCAGTCGTCAAGCAGGCCGAGCAGGGCAAAGCCAATCAGCACAAACAGCGGCAGAAGGATGCTTCGGCCAACCCCCTCCTGCACAATGCGCGACACATTCAGCGCCAGCGTGATGGCCAGCGTTGGCAGCACAATCATAATGCCGCCCATCGTCGGCGTGCCGATTTTCTTGACGTGGTCGCTGTCCATCAATTCGGTGCGGATTTGCTTGCCCATCTTGAGACGGCGCAGAATCTCGACGAAGGGCGCGCCCCAAATCACGCCCAGCAAAAAGGTGGCGCCGCCGACGCTTAACGCAAAGGATAGCTGTCCGTCCATAGAATCACCGCCGCCTTAGCCGCTGACTGTCTGATTGGCCCGCTCGGCGCTGGCCAAACTGCGTGAAACGGCGTCCACTGGGATTTCGAGCAGAATCACCAGGCGGTCGGCCAGACGTCTGAAGATCGGCGCCGCAAGCTGGGGGTCTCGAAAGTCGTCGGGGCGGTCGAGCTTGACCATCACCACCACCTGCGGGTCGTCGGCCGGCAAGAAGCCGATGAAGCTGACAATCGTAGAATTGGCCCCGGCCTCATAGCCGACGGCGGTTGGGATGCGGGCGATGCCGGTTTTGCCGGCGATAGCATAGCCGGGCAGCGCGGCATGCGGCGTGTCTTCATTGACGGCGCGGACCAGCATATCGCGCACCTGCGCCGCGGTTTCGGCCGAAATGACCCGCCGCGTGGTAATCGGCTGGGCCTGCTGGAGGCCGTCGCTGGTGATAATCTGCCCGACGACGCGCGGCTGGCGCATGATGCCTTCATTGGCGATGGCCGCATAGGCTGTGATGACCTGTATGGGCGTGACCGAAAGTCCCTGGCCAAAGCTGTTCAGCCCCAAATCGCTTTCGCTCCATTCACTGTCGCCGGGGATGTTCAGGCTGCCATTGGCCTCGGCAAACAGGTCGATGCCGGTGCTTTCCCCCAGTCCAAAGGCTTGCATCATGCTGTAAAAACCATCCGCACCCATCTCTAGGCTGATAGTCGCCGCGCCGATGTTCAGCGAGCGAATCAGGATGTGGGCGGCGTCCGTGGCGCCATAGCTGCGGCGGTCTTGATTGCCGATGATGATGCCGCCGATCTCCAGCCGACCCTCGTCTTGGTACGTCCAGTAGGGCGAGATGATGCCGCGTTGCAGGGCGCTGGCCACGGTCAGCGTTTGCAGAACGGAGCCTGGCTCATACACATCGCTGATTGCCGGGTTCCGAAGCAGATCGGGGTCTTCGATATCGATAAATCGGTTGGGGTCAAATAGGGGCCGGCTGGCCATCGCCAGGATGTCGCCGTCGCGCGGGTCCATCACGATGACGGTTCCCCGCGAGGCGCCGGTTTCTTGGATGGCCCGCTCAAGCTCCGATTCCACCCAAAACTGAATATCGCGGTCAATGGTCAGGACAATGTCTTGGCGGCGCTGCTGGTTAGGCGTATCTTCGGGCAGGCTGAAGGGGATGCTGCTGACTGACAAATCCAGCACGCGCCCGGCCAGAATATCGTTGTACGCGCCTTCGACGCCCATGGCGCCCTGCAGGTCCTCATCGACGACGAAGCCGATGACATGCCCGGCCAAGGTGCCTTGCGGATAAAAACGGCGGGGGATCGATTCCATCGTGATTGAACGCTCGCCAAGTTCGGCAATCGCTTGGCCCTGCACGGCCTGCACCGTCCCGGCGATAATGCTCCAGGGGTCGTCGCTGATCAAGGTTCGATACAGGTCATACTCGTCCGCGCCGAGGATCGAAGCCAGTTCGGCCGCCAGCCCGCGGGCATCGGAGACCAGGTTGGGGCTGACGCCGATGCGGTACTGCTGGGCATTGAAGGCCAGTGGATCGCCGTCGCGGTCATAAATCAGCCCGCGTTCGGCCGGAATTCGCCTAATCGAATTGACGGTGGCGCTGCCGCGTCTTTCCAACTCTTGGCGCACCGTGCGCGGATAAAACTGAAAATTGGCCAGCTTCAGGAGCAGAAAGCCAGCCATGAGCGTCAGGAAGATAATGACGAAGTGCAGCCGCGCCTGGATGGTTGTCTGCTGTGGAGAAGGTTCCTGCATGGTTTGACTTGTCCCGCGCTAGCTGCCAAAGGTCTCAAACTGCTCGCGCAGCAGGGCGAACTGCTGTTCAAGCCAACCGCTGAAGGTTTCATCATAGACGGCGATGTCGGCTTGGCTGTCGGCTGGCTCGGCGATGGCGGCTGTCCGACTGGGATAATACCCCTCAATCACCAGATAGTCGATATCGGCATTGGTCGCTGGTCGAAAGCCGATTTCCTGCGCCCGCGCGAAGAGCCGCGGCACCGTGCGAAAGCTGGCGATCTCGGCGATCAGCTGCTCATTGGCGCGGTTGAGCCGGTCGCGCTGGTTAATCAGGTCCTCAATCGTGCGATTGGTGATGGCGAAGGAGGCCACCTGCGACAGATACAGGCTGCCCAGAATCAGCAGAATGGCGATGCCCAAGATCGCTAGGGTCGCCGCCTGTGTCCGCGCCTGAAAGCGCCGCCGACTAAAGGTATGCTGAAACCAGTTTTGCGCCATAAGCTGTCATTTGGAAACGACCGATTCGGCTCCTGCTCCCAACTGTATCAGAAATGGGATATTTCGCAACTGGCTTTAGCTCGTCTCTAATTTTTCGACCACGCGCAGTTTGGCGCTGCGGCTGCGCGGATTGGCTTGGATTTCTTCGGCGCTGGCGCGGATGGGCCGACGATTGACCAGCTTGACGCGTGCCTCTTGGGAGGGCAGGGAGGCCATGCCAGGCGGCGCCCTGAAGCTGCGCGCCATCTCGCGGAAGGCCTGTTTGACGATGCGGTCTTCCAAGCTGTGAAAGGCGATCACCGCCAGCCGACCGCCGGGCCGCAGCAAATCAACCGCTATCGGCAAAACTTTCTCAAGGCTGGCCAATTCCTGATTGACAGCGATTCGCAGGGCCTGGAATGTTCGGGTCGCTGGATGGATTTTGATGGATTGAGCGCGCGGCCGCGCCTGCAAAACAATATCAGCCAGCTGCCGCGTGGTGTCAATCGGGCGATGTCGGACGATGAGGCGGGCGATTTTGCGCGAATGCCGCTCTTCACCATAGCGAAACAACAGATCGGCCAGGGCCTGCTCGGCAAGCGAATTCACCAGGTCATGGGCTGTTGGGCCGGCGCCAGTGGCATCAAAACGCATATCCAGCCGCGCATCATGCCGAAAGGCGAAACCGCGCGTCGGCCTGTCCAGCTGCATCGACGACAGGCCCAAATCCAGCATAATCGCATCCACGTCCGTCCAGCCACGCGCCAGGGCTTGTTCGCGCATGGTCAGATAGCTGGCCTGGCGCAGAGTCACGCGGTCGCCATAGGCCGCCAGGGCATCGCGCGCAGTCTCAATGGCCTCTCTGTCCAGGTCGAAGGCCAAGACATCCTGGGCGCCGGCCTCAAGCAGAGCGCGGGTATGGCCGCCGCCGCCGACCGTGCCGTCAATCAGCCGCTTGAGGCCGCGCTGACCTGGCATAAGCGTCTCCACAACCGAAGCGGATAAAACAGGGATATGAGTTTTCATCGGGTTTCTGTATGGCCGTCCATGTTTCCGCCAACCTGAATTTTATCCAAAAAGCGGATTCATGCTACAATGAGGCGCATTTGAAACGGGGGCGATTCGCAATGGCCTACCAAAAGCCCGGGCATATTGAAGTCATTTTGAAGAACCTGCCGCGCAAGCCCGGCGTATATCTGCTCAAGGATCGGGCGGGCAGAATCCTCTATGTCGGCAAGGCCAAACGTCTGCGTCACCGCGTCCGCAGCTATTTCACCGCCAAGGCCGACGGCAGCGGCAAGACTCTGCGTCTGCGCGATGAAGTGGATGATATCGACTTTATCATCACCGAAAACGAGCTTAAAGCGCTTATCTTGGAAGAGACGCTCATCAAAAAGCACAAGCCGCGCTACAACATCGCGCTCAAGGACGATAAGCGGTATCCCTACATTCGCGTCAGCTGGCAGGACGCTTTCCCCAAAGTTGAGACCACCCGCCGCGTCGATGGCGATGGCGCCCGCTATTTTGGGCCCTATACAGAGATGTGGGCGGTGCAGAATACGCTGCGCGTGCTGCGGCGCGCTTTTCCCTATTTGACCTGTGACCGCCAAATTGACGGCCAAGACGAACGCGCCTGCCTGTTTTATGACATCAAGCTGTGCAACGCGCCCTGCATCGGCGCCGTCGACCGCAGTCAGTACCGCGCCATGATTAAGGAATTGATGGACGCGCTTGGCGGCCGCGCCGAAACCGTGCAGAGACGTCTCAAGGGCCAGATGACGCAGGCCGCCGAACAGCTTCATTTTGAAAAGGCGGCCGCTTTACGCGATCAGCTGCGGGCGATTGACTACATCACCAACAAGCACAAGGCCGTCGGCAGAAACATGACCGACCATGATGTGATTGCGCTGGCGCGGGACGATCAGGACGCCACGGTGCAGATTATGTTCATCCGCGGCGGCAAGCTCATCGGCAGCGATTCGCGCATGATCGACAATACCGAAGATGAGTCCGACCAGGCCGTGCTGGAGCAGTTCATCAGCCAGTTCTACGCCGAAGCCGGCAATATCCCACGCGAGCTTATCCTGCCCGGCGAAGTCGAACAGGCGCGCATCCTGGAACGGTGGCTAAGCAGCAAGCGCAGCGGCTCCAAAGTCTCTATTCATGTTCCCCAGCGCGGCGACAAACGCAAGCTGATCCATCTGGCGCAGGAAAACGCGGTCGAAAGCCTGCAAATGTTCCGCGCCCAATATGAGGCCGACGCGACCAATCACGAACAGGCCCTGGCCGAACTGCGGGAGGAGCTCCGTCTGCCGCGCATCCCCAACCGCATCGAATGCTATGATGTCAGCACTACGCAAGGCACAGCGACCGTTGCCAGCCGCGTCGTGTTTGTGCGGGGCGCCGCGCGCAAAAGCGAATACCGCCGCTTCAACATCCGCTCGGTGTCACATCCAGGTTCGGACGATTATCAATCTCTGCGCGAAGCCTTGACGCGCCGATTCAGCCGTTGGAAAAATGCCGAAACAGCCTCGACGGCCGACGGCCAGGACAAAGACGAAACCTGGCGACTCCTGCCCGATCTGCTGCTGATTGACGGCGGCAAGGGCCAGCTAAACGTCGCCAAGGCGGTTCTGGATGAATTTGACCTGGCCGAGCGCGTGCCGCTGGCCGCCATCGCCAAACGCATCGAAGAGATATTTCTGCCTGGCCGGGCCAATGCCATTCTGCTGCCGCGGCGCAGTCCGGCGCTTTATCTGGCGCAAAGGGCGCGCGACGAGGCGCATCGTTTCGCAGTCACCAGTCATCGCCAGCGACGCCGCAAAATGAGCCTGGCCAGCCGCCTGGAAACCGTCCCCGGCGTCGGCCCCAAAAGGCGCAAACTGCTGCTCAAGCGCTTCGAAAACTCGATTGAGGCCATCAAAAAGGCCAGCCTTGATGAACTGTCGTCTGTCAAAGGCATCAGCAGGAAGGTTGCCCTGAACATCAAAAGTCATCTTGATTAACAAGCGGTAGAAATGCGCGGATTTGTGCAAAGTGTACGAAATTTCCGAATCTGATCGACATTCCCAAGCATGAATCCGTTATCATAAAAATGCAGGCGCAATCCATTGAATGGCCGTTGCATTAAGGGGGTCTAATCATGAGTCCGTTGTCTAATTTGGAAATAGGTCCCGCCACGCTTGTGAATATGCTGCTTACTCTGGCATTTTGGGCAGCCATTGCCATAGCCGTATTCCGCTTTCTTCTCCGCCGCGGAACCTGCCCAAAATGCAAGCAAAAGCGAGGCCTGCCGCCGGAAAGCCTGCTTGAATGAGTGGACTTTCTTCTTGCCGCGCCTAAATTGTCAGCTGATGCACATGGCGGATAAAATCCTGGCGGCGCAGGGTATTCATCAGCGATTCGGGAAGGGCCTCATCAAAGTTCAGCACGGTTAGGGTATGGCCGCCTGGCTCGGCGCGGCCGGTGTGCCAGCTGGCGATGTTGATGCCCTGTTCGGCCATCAGCGTCCCCACCCGGCCAATCACGCCTGGCTGGTCATAGCTGCCCATGATGAGCAGATGGCCGCGCGGCTCAAAGTGAATCCGATAGTCGTTGATTTGCAGAATATAGGGCTTTTGACGGTCAAGCAGGGCGCCGGCGATGCTGATTTCCTGCTGATCTTCCAGCGTGACCTGGCAGGTGATGACGTTGCTGTATTCGCTGATTTTGATGCCCTTGGCCTGGGTGATCTGCCAGCCGCGTTCGGTCGCCAGCACCGGCGCATTCACAAAGCTGACCTTGGCGCCCAGAATCGGCCGCAGCAGCCCCTTGAGGATGCCGACAGTCATCGCCTTGACAAGCCCGCTCATGTCCTCGCCTATAATCTCGATGGCGACCCGCTTGATGGGACTCCGCGCCAGGATATGATGCAAAGCGCCGATGCTTTCGGCCAGCTGCATATAGGGGCGAATCTCCTCATAATTGACGCCGGGCAGCAGCGGCATATTGACCACATTGCGGTAATCGCGGTCCTTGAGGGCGTCGATGGTCTGCTCGACAATCTGCATCGACAAGTCCTGCCGCGCCTCGGTGGTGTTGTCGCCTATGTGCGGGGTGTGAATGACGTTATCCAAGCCGATCAGCGGGCTGCTGAAAGGCGGCTCCTCGTTCCAGACATCGACCGCCACGCCGCCCAAATGGCCGCTTTTGAGCGCATCGGCCAGCAAAGCCTCGCGAATGACGCCGCCGTGCGAGGTGTTGATAAAACACGCGCCGGGCTTCATTTGCGCCAGGCTCTCGGCCGTAAGAAAGTCCTGCGTCTCTTGGGTGGCCGGCACATGGACGCTGACGACATCGGCGGTCCCCAGCAGTTCGCGCAGGCCGACCAGGCGAATGCGCCGGTCACTGACCTGCTCTTCGCGGATGTATGGATCGCAGGCCAGCGTCTTCATGCCAAAGGCCAGGCACAGACGGGCGACGCGTTGGCCCACCCGTCCCAGGCCGATAATGCCCATCGTCTTGCCATGCAGCTGCCGGCCGATCTGCTGCTGTCGGTCAAACAGCCACCAGCCTTCGCGCAGACTGTCATGCAGCGCCGGCAGATTGCGGTTGAGCGCCAGCAGAAGCGTCAGGGTATGTTCGGCGGCGGCGACGTCGCTCGCGCCCGGGATGTTCATCACCAAGATGCCGCGCTCGGTGGCGTAATCGATATCGATGCCGGCCAGCCCGGCCGACACGCGGGCGATCAGTTTCAGTTTGGGCGCATGGTCAAGCAAAGGGCCGTCCAGCCGAAAATCGCCGCGGGTGATGATGGCGGCGGCCTGGCGGAGAGCTTGGCGCACATTGGCGGTTTTGGGCGCGGCCTGCGTTACTGTGATGCCATCGCTGGCTTTGAGCCTGGCCAGGCTTTCTGGGGTCAGGTCGGCGGCGACCAAAACATGATGCCGCGTCAAGAGAACAGGCCTTTCGCTTTGAACTCGGCCAGCGCTTCATGCAGACTGCCGTAAATGCGGTCGTTGATGTCGGCAAAGTCGGCCAGGCTGGAATGGGACAAATCGGGAATGGTATAGCAGGTCATGCCGGCGGCCAGGGCGGCCAATGTCCCGGCGCGGCTGTCTTCCAGCGCCAGGCACTGCGTCGGCGGGCAGCCAATCTGCGCGGCGGCATAAAGGTAGATGTCAGGGGCCGGCTTGCCGCGCGCCATGCCCTCGGCCGAATAGCGATGAGGAATAAGCGCGTCCCAGCCCAGCATCGACAGAAAATGCTCGATGATGGCCTGTGGCGAACTGGAGGCGATTGCGCGCGGGATGTCCTTTTCGGCGGCGTAGCGGATGATGTCGTCGGCGCCGGGCCGGGCCTTGATCTTCTCGCGCGGCATCGCGGTCATGCCGTCGACAAGCCTGGCCGCCACCTCAGCCGGCGAATCAGGGATGCTGGGGTAATGCTGGCAGATAATCGCGGCGAATTCCTCAACGCGCCGCCCAATCGTCAGCTCGCGCACTTCATCGGTGTAGATGCCGCCGGCGGCCTCAACGATGCTTGTTTCAATTTCATGCCAGACCGGCTCGGAATCGACCAGCAGGCCGTCCATGTCAAAGATAATCGCCGCAAAGCTCATGTCCAGATGATGTCCTCAAATTCCTGAATAAAATCGCGCCGTCGGCTTTCGCTGCTGAATATAACCTGGCGCATCAGCTGAATACCCTTGCGATAAACCGTTTCATGCTGCGTGGCCTGCGCGGCCTGCCAGCCCTGTCGACCGCCCGCCAATGGGAGGATGGCCGCCAGCGAGGCCGTCTGTATGAAAACGTCGGCTTCGGCCTTGACCTTGGCGCGGCTCGCCACACCGCCATAGCCGACGAACAGATCGACTATGCCCTTGGTCGCCAGGTCAGATGTGCCATCGCCGATCATCATCCGCCGGCCGGGCGAATCACCGGCCAATTCGCTGATGATTTTGGATTTGCCGCTGGAAATCGTCAGAGGGCCTTGGCTGTAATCCAGGTAAGTTTTGGACTGCTGGGCCCGCGGCTCATGATAGCGCCACCACTCGCCGGAAAGCTCATTGTACTCCAGTTCGACCGCCCGAATCCGCTCTGGATGAACACCCAGCCGCCGCCCGAACCCCCTCACCGCGTCAATCAGTCCGCCGCTGATGATAAAGACCTGCTTGCCCAAGAATTGCAAGGCCGTCACAAGCGCCGCCGCATCCTCGACCATCGTTTCCCAATAGCGCTCTTCAATCGCTTTTAACTGGGCGCGGGTCGGACGGATGGCTTTCAAACGTTTGCCGTACACCTCGGCCAGGTCAAGCTCGCCGTCCATCGCCTTGCTGGTCAGCAGGCCAACGCGCTCGGCCTTGCCTTTGAGACGCGCCAGTTCGTCAATGCCTTCAATGCTGGACAGGGTGCTGTCACAATCGAAAAAAATCAGGTCATAGCTGGGCCAATGAGTCTTGGGCATGTGGCGTTTCTCCGACAGGCAATCAGGCTCATTATAGCCCCTTCAGCGCAAATGTATAGAGACACCCCTTGCGGCAGGCTTGCATTCTAATCCGTTTTAAGATACCTTTTTATAGGGAAGCCTTATTTGCACAGATTAAATTGAGAGGAGATTTATGATGTTTAACCCGCGTATGCTTTTGCATCTGACCGTTGCCGCTTTATTTTTGGCTTTGTCGATCATAACGGCCGTGGCGCAGGATGCGGATATTATGGATCCGGCCACCTTTGGCCTGGACGCCGACAAGCCCTATGACGGCGCAGAACTGCAATTCCTGATCTGCTGCAGCACGGCGCCGCAGTTCGCATCGCTGGCGGCCAAGACCAACAGCGAATTTACCGCAATGACTGGCATTTCAGCGACTTGGGGCGATTTGCCTTTCGGCTCTTTCCAGGAACAGCTGTACTTGGAGGCCACCAACCCCAACACTGAATTCGATCTTGTCGCCTGGGTGGATGCCTGGGGGACGAACATCTACGATTTTCTGTATCCCCTGAACGATTTTATCGCCGAGGCCGGCATCGACTGGGCTGATTATTCACCGGCCTATCAAGGCGCGTCATCGGGCAACAGCGACACGATTTACGGGCTGCCTTTCCGCGGCCATCCGCAAATGCTCTTCTACCGCGCCGATGTCTTTGAATCGCTGGGCCTGGATGTGCCGCAGACATGGCAGGACGTCTCGGCCGCCGGCGAAGCGATTGCCGCCAGCGACATGGATATCTCACCGATAGCGATGTACTACGGGCTGAATGTCGATCAAAACCTGTTCAACTGGTACAGCCATCTGTGGGGCGCGGGAACGGATATTTTCGATGAGAACTGGGAGCCGGCTTTCAACAGCGAACTGGGGATCCAGGCCACCGAACAGTACATGAGCTACCTGCGCGATGGCCACACGGCCGAATCGGCGGTCGCCTGGAACGAGCAGGAAGCCAATCAGGAATTGGTTCAAGGCCGCGCCGCGATGTTCGTCGGCTGGTGGTGGATGGCAAGCCGCATGACCAATTCTGACCTGCCAGAAGTTGCCGATAATGCGGGTTTCGCGCCGGCGCCAGGCTGGGAAGGCGGTAATACGGCCTCTTATGGCTATTTGTGGCCCATCGGCGTACTCGACCAATCGGACAGCCGCGAGGCCGCGCTGGAATATCTGAAATGGCTGACGCATCCCATCACCGAACGGCGCGTTGTCCTTGACGCCGATGATCCGGCCCTGGATACCAATGTGGCCGTTCGCCTGTCGGTGCTGGCCGATGAGGAAGTGAACGAGGTTCATAATGGCCTGCAGGGGACGGCCTCTGCGATTCTTGCCAACGCCCGCACGATTCCACTCATCCCGGAATATACGGAAATCATCCCGATTCTGGCCGAATCGATCAATGAGATCGCCACCAACCCCAACGCCGACATTCAAGCTGTGCTGGATATCGCGGCCGAAGATGTCCGCTTTGTCATGCAGGCGGCCGGGTACTATGACTAAGCCGTAAAACAGTCTGTTCGAATGAGGGTATGGCGGCGAATTGCTGTACCCTCATTTGACATATACAGGCGGCGGGGATGTCTTATGCGAAAGAAACGCTGGGTGCCGTGGATCCTGATCGCCCCGGCCTTGCTCATCATTATTCTAACGACCATATATCCGCTTTTCGCCGCGCTTTTTTTCAGCTTTCACAAGTATAATCTGCGCCGCCCGCCGCAATGGGCCATTCAGCTGGGCAGCCAAGCCGGTGACCCCTTGATAGCGATTGACGGGAGCTTGCTGTCATTCGACAATTACGCCCTGGCCTTCAGCGACGCGCGTTTTATCAACAGCTTGCAGGTTACCTTCTGGTTCACCGTCATCAGCGTCGCCTTGTCGGTCATCATCGGGCTGTTCATCGCGGTTGTCGTGCAGAAAGGCGGGACACTGCATACCTTCATCAAAGTTTTACTGATATTCCCCTTTGCGGTCAGCCCGGCGCTCAAAGGCTTCAGCTGGCGGTTTATGCTCAATGAGGAATACGGCATTTACGACCTGCTGATTGACAATCTAATCGTCAGGCCCTTGAACGGCCTCATCGCGCTGGTGAACAGCCTGCCTTTCTTCGAGATCGCGGCGATAAAAGAATCCATTGTCTGGCTGGGCGATCCCTTTTGGGCGCTGTTTATGCTGGCCATGAGCGAAGTTTGGGGATGGGCGCCCTTGATCGCGCTTATGTTTGTCGGCGCGCTGGGATCGATTGACACCCAGATATTTGAGGCGGCGCGGATTGACGGCGCGAACAATTTTCAGATTTTCTGGCGCGTGACCCTGCCTATGCTGCGGCCGGTGATCTTGATTGTCACCATGCTGAAGGCGATTTTCTCGCTGAAGATGTTCGATCAAGTGGTGACGATGACCGGCGGCGGGCCCGTGCGAGCCACGCAGACCATCAATTTTTATATCCATCAGGTGGGCTTTGTCCGCAGCCTGGACATCGGATACGCCTCGGCCATGTCTTATATTTTGGTCGTTGTCCTGACCGCGCTGGCGATTTTATATGTGTCGCTGGTGTTGAACCGCCGATAGGCATGAGATGCAGATGATGACCTCGAATCTGACCGCAGGCCCAAACCGACAGTATCCTTTGGCTGACCGATTTCAGCGCGGCGGCCCGCGTCTGCTGGAGATGCTGGCGCTGATGCTGATTATCGCCTTTATCATGCTGCCCATCATGTGGCTGGCGCTTACGGCCATCAAGCCCCAGGAGAAAGCCTACACGACCGATATTGTCTTTCCGCCGACGCTGGACAACTTTCGCATCATCTTTTCGGACGAATCGGTGATTATCAATGAAGGGACGGAACGAGAGCGCGGCGAAGTCGGACGCGACATGATCCCTAACGTATTCAACAGCATCGTGGTTTCCGGCGCGACTATTTTGATTGCCATCCCCCTGGCGACCATCGCCGCCTATGCCTTCAGCCGTTATCTGTTCTTGGGCAACCGCGTCCTGCTGGTGTGGATTTTGACAACCCAGTTCATCCCAGCGATTGTGGTCGCCATTCCCTTCTTCACGCTGTTTCGGTCGCTTGAAATCTTTGGCGGATCATTGCTCGGCACGCGAACAGGATTGATCATCGTCAATATGTCGATTGTCCTGCCCTACGCCATCTGGATGATCAAAGGCTTTGTGGACGCGCTGCCGACCGAAATCGAAGAGGCCGCCTATGTGGATGGCTGCAACGATTTCCAGGTCTTGTTCTACATATCCCTGCCGCTGATTCGGCCGGGCATTTTGGTCGCGTCGGTCTTTGCCTTTATCATGTCCTGGAATGAATTCCTGTTCGCCCTGATTATCGGCCGCGAGATGCGAACCATGCAAGTCGCCCTGATGACAACCAGCGGCGCCCGCGGCATTATGTGGGAACAGATGGCCGCCGCCGGTTTGGTTATCATGGTGCCGATCTTTTTCCTGGCACTGTTCATCCGCAAAAATTTCGTCAACGGCCTGACCATGGGCGCGGTGAAATGACCGCTAATAATCGTAAGCGAGGAAAGGCAAATCCCTGAATGAAGCGTGAAATCAAAAAAGCGGCGGTTATCGGCTCTGGCACAATGGGCGGCGGCATCGCGGCCCTGCTGGCCGGCGTCGGCATCGAGACTCTGCTGCTGGATATTCCACCCGCCAATTCGTCGGCGGCCGATGGCCCAAAAGTCCGCCAGGCCATCGTCAGCGGCAATCTCAAAGCGCTGGCCAAAGGACGTCCGCCGCAGCTCTTCAGCCCCGATGACCTGGCCAATATCCGCGTCGGCTGCATCGACGACGACCTGGACAAAGCGGCCGATGCCGATTGGGTGATCGAAGCGATTGTCGAAGACCTCGATGTCAAGCGCGGGCTGATGTCCAAACTGGTCGAAGTGGTCAAGGACGAGGCGATTGTCAGCACGAATACCTCCGGCCTGCCGATTCAAAGCATCGCCGCCGGCCTGCCGCCGTCATTCACTCGACGTTTTCTTGGGACGCATTTTTTCAATCCGCCGCGTTACCTGCGCCTGCTGGAGATTATTCCGCACGCCGAAACCGACCCGGCGATTGTGGATTTCATGTTGCGGTTTGGCGCCGAAAAACTGGGAAAAGGCGCGGTCTTATGCAAGGATGCGCCCAACTTCATCGGCAACCGCTTTATGTCGATGTCGGGCATGCAGGCAACGAACTATGCTCTGGATTACGGCTATACTGTCGAAGAGGTTGATGCGCTTACCGGCGTCTTGATTGGCCGCCCGAAAACGGCCACCTTCCATCTGAATGACTTGGTCGGATTTGATATTGCCGCTGGCGTGGCGCGCAACCTTTATGACGCCATCCCCGATGATCCCGCGCGCGAACTGCTGCGGCACGCCAAAAACACCGAACTATCGGATCAACTGCTGAAAAGAGGCTGGCTCGGCCGCAAGACCGGCAAGGGTTTTTATCATCTGCGGCGCGAAGGCGGCAAAAAAGAACTGTGGGCGCTCAACCTGAAGACGCTGGACTATGAGCCGCCGACAAAACCGCGTTTTGAAAGCGTCGGGCAGTATCGCAAGGTCGAGCCGCTGGGCGAACGGATACGTCTGCTTATCAACGCCGACGACCGCGCCGGCCGCTATCTGTATCATCTGCACGGTTTCCTGCTGGCTTATGCTTCGCATCGGGTGCCAGAGATCACCGATTCGATTGTCAGCATCGACAACGCGCACAAATGGGGCTTCGCTCATCAGATGGGCCCCTTTGAAATCTGGGATGCGATAGGCGTCGCTGACACGATTGACCGCTTTGAGGCCGACGGCTATCCAGTGTCCGACTGGGTTAAGGAGATGCTGGCCGGCGGCAAATCGACCTTTTATCAGCGAGATGAAAACGGCAGAATTATCGGATGTTACAGCCCGCAGGACGGCGATTATCGGCCGCTGGTCAAGGATCCGCGCGAAATCACCGCGGCTGATTTGAAAACGCTTTGGGGCAATGAGGCCGGCAGCATCCGCGATATGGGCGATGGCGCGCTGCTGTGGGAATTTCATACCAAGCAGAACAGCATCACCGCCGCATTGATTGAATCGGGCTGGAAAGCGCTGGAATGGCTGGACAAACCGCCGTACAAGGCCTTGGTGATCGGCAATGACGGCGAACGTTTTTCGGTTGGCGCGAATCTTGACCCAACGACGCTGGCGCAAGGCCTGGAGGGCATTGAAAAAACTCTGGTTTCCCTGCAAAACCTGACGCAGTCCCTTCGTTACGCTGCCAAGCCAGTAGTTGTCGCCGCGCATAATATGGCGCTCGGCGGCGGCGCGGAACTGGTCATGGCGGGGACGGCGGCCGTCGTTCATGCCGAACTGTACATGGGCTTGGTCGAAGTCGGCGTCGGCCTGCTGCCGGGCGGCGGCGGCTGTAAAGAGTTGGCGCGCCGTCTGGTCAATCCACTGGCGCGGGCGGGTTCGGATGATATTCTGGCCGGCCTGCGAAAAGCCTTTGAAAATATCGCCACAGCCAAAGTCAGTCAAAGCGCCAAAGAGGCCAAAGCGATGGGCCTGCTGGCCGCTGATGATAGAATTGTGATGAACCGCGCCTATGTGCTGGGCGAGGCCAAGTCGCTGGGGCTGGGACTCGCGGAAACATACATCCCGCCAAAGCCCGAACCGATTTATGCCGCCGGCCGCGACCTGTACGCCGCGCTGATGCTTGCCGTCGCCGAGTTCAAAGCGGCCGGTTATGCCAGCGAACACGATGCCCTGATCGCCCAAAAACTGGCCTATGTTTTGACTGGGGCCGGCCTGGCGCGGCCGCAGTGGGTTAGTCAGCAGTATTTGCTTAATCTTGAGCGGAGCGCCTTTTTGGAGCTTATCATGGAAAGCAAGACGCAGGAACGGATTATGCACATGCTGCAAACCAACAAGCCGCTGCGGAATTAACGAATGATAAGCTGTAACAGTAATCCAAAACAGTAAATTAGATGAGAAAGGCAGCCTTTATGCGTGAAGCAGTCATTGTAGCGTTATCCCGCACTGCTGTTGGCAAAGCGCGGCGCGGCAGCACCCAAAGCGCGCGGTCTGATGAAATGGCCGCCGCCGTCCTCAAAGACCTGATGAGCAAGACCGCCGGCAAGCTCGCTCCGGCCGATATCGATGACGTCATCATCGGCTGCGCTATGCCCGAAGGATCGCAGGGGATGAACGTCGCCCGCGTCATCGCCTTGCGCGCCGGCCTGCCGGTCGATACCCCCGGCCAGACGGTCAATCGCTTCTGTTCCAGCGGCCTGCAAACGATAGCCCTGGCCGCCAACAGCATTATCGCCAACCAGGCCGATGCTGTCATTGCCGGCGGCGCCGAATCCATGTCAGCCGTGCCGATGAGCGGACATCACCTAAGCCCCAATCCGCACATGGCGCTGCATGAGCCGAATGTGTACATGAGCATGGGCTTGACGGCCGAACAGGTGGCGGACGAGTTTGGCATCAGCCGCCGCGATATGGATGAATTCGCCTGTAACAGTCATCGCAAAGCCGCCGCGGCCACGGACGCCGGCAAATTTGCCGAAGAAATCGTCCCCTTTGTCTGGGAAGAGACGGCTGTCGGCGCTGATGAGATGCCAACAGTTGTGAAAAAGGTCATCGACGCCGATGAGCATCTGCGCCGCGAAACCACATTAGAGGCCTTGGCCGCCCTCAAGCCGGTCTTCAAGCCGCGCGGTTCGGTGACGGCCGGCAATTCCAGCCCCTTGAGCGATGGCGCCGCCGCGGTCATCGTCATGGAGCGCCGCAAAGCCGAAGAGCTTGGATTAGAGCCATTGGCGCGGTTTGTCGGTTTTGCCGTGGCCGGCGTACGTCCCGAAATCATGGGCGTCGGCCCGATTAAAGCTGTGCCGAAAGCGCTGGAACGCTGCGGCCTGACCTTGGATGATATCGACCTCATCGAACTCAACGAAGCCTTCGCCTCGCAATCGCTGGCGGTCATGCGCGAACTGGAACTGAACCCGGCAATCGTCAATGTCAACGGCGGTGCCATCGCGCTGGGACATCCGCTGGGCTGCACCGGCGCCAAGCTGACCGTGCAGATCATCCACGAGATGAAACGGCGCGGCAGCTGTTATGGCCTGGTCACAATGTGCATCGGCGGCGGCATGGGAGCGGCCGGCATCTTCCAGAATCTCAATTAGCGACCAGCTTCAATCGGGCAGGGGCAGCCTGAATTCGACCCGCGCGCCGCGGCCGACGCCGTCGCTGTGAACGGCAATGCTGCCACCATGCGCTTCGATAATGGCGCGGGCGATGTCCAGACCCAATCCACGGCCGCGCGAGGGGTCCGTGCGATAGAAGCGATGGAAAAGATGAGGCAAATCCGAAGCGGCGATTCCCGCGCCATCATCGGACACTGAAATTTGCAGGTATTCATCGCCTTTGATGGTCGCCGCCACAGCAACCTGTCCCTGCGGGGTATGCTGAAGCGCGTTGTGGATGATGTTCCCCAAGGCCTGGCGGATTCGCATGGGGTCAAGCTGGAGCGTCGGCAGAGTCGGCAGCGGCCGCAGTGACAGGTCGATATGCTGGGCCTGCGCCGGCGGCTGCCAGCGTTCAACTTCGCTGATTAAGAGTTGGTCGAGCGCGCATGATTCCAGCTTGAACTGCGCCTCCCCAGAATCGGTTTCGGCCAGCCAATTCAAGTCATTGACCAGATTGCGGAGCATACGCACTTCCTGGATGATGCGCCGCGCGGCTTGGGTCGGCTTTTGCAGGCCATCCAAAAGGCCTTTGGCTTCCAGCTGAATCACGGTCAAGGGAGTATTGAGTTCATGCGAGACGTCATCGATCAGGCTTTTTCGCAGGCCGCGCTGTTTGTGCAGTTCGCGGGTCATTTGATTAAAGGCCATGCTCATCTGGCCAAGCTCATCATCCGACGCGACCGGCAGTGGCGCGGCATCATCAAGCTGTGTCATCGCCTGCGTCAAAGCGGTGACGGGCGCAGTGATCCGTTTGGAAAGCGAAGTCGCCAGCAGTAAGGCCATCGCAATGATGAGCAAGCCGCCGATGATGGAGCGAAGGAGCAGTTCGCGCAAAAAGCCAAGCGATTCATTCGCCAGAAAGTCTTGATTGACGTCCACATAAGCATAGCCGACCGTCTGTCCGGTCTGCAAATCCAGAATTTCTGTGCGCTGGCCGGCCAAATCAGGCGCCGCCTGCGCTGATGCAAACTCGGCAAAGTTGTCATGGACAATCCGCCCGGCAAGGTTCACAATCACAATGCGGATGCGGTCGATGTGAAATAAGGCCGATTCTTCGCTTTCGCCCTCATTCCCCTCGCCGTGTTCCGATTCCACCTCATAAAGATAGCCTTCCTCTGCCAAAACAGCATCCAGCGTTTCCCAGCCGCCGGCTTCCGTGTAGGCGCGGCTCAAACGCCCGGCCAAATCCTTCGCTTCCCTGCGGCCGAGTTCATCCACAAAGGCATTGAACTGCTGGCGGGCGGCATAGTACCCCAAGCCCAAACTCAATGAGACCATCAGGGCGGTCATCAGCGTCAATACCCGCAAAATGCGCCAGCGCAATGACATTATTCGCCCTCCGCGACCAGTTTGTAGCCGACCCCGTAGACGGTGCGGATGGGTTGATGGCCGCCGCCGGTCAGCTGTTTGCGAAGTCGCAGGATATGGCTGTCTATCGCGCGGTCGAAGCCGTCAAAATCGTCGTGAAAAGCCAGCGAAATCAGCTGGTCTCTGGTAAGAGCTTGATTGGGATGGCGCATAAAAGCGGCCAGCAGGTCAAACTGCGCCTGGCTCAAATCAATGGGCCGTTCGTCGATGGTCACTCGCCGCGTCCTTATGTTGAGGACGATGCCGCCGCAAGTCAGAACGCGCTGCACCTTGTCATGCACACGGCGCAGGACGGCCTTGGCGCGGGCGACGGCTTCGTCGGGGTCGAAGGGTTTGACGATATAGTCATCGGCCCCGCTGTCCAGCCCGTGGATGCGGTCGACATGGGCGTCTTTGGCGGTCAGCATGATGATCGGCACATCCGACTCGCGGCGCAGACGATGGCAAACTTGAATGCCATCCAGGCGCGGCAGCATCAAATCCAGGATGATCAGATCAGGCATCAGCCTGCGGGCCGCCGTCAGCCCGGCCAGGCCGTCATAAGCGGTTTCAGCGACAAACCCAGCGCGTTCAAAATAGACTCTAAGCCAATTCGCGATGCGCCGGTCGTCTTCAATAATCAAAATCGTCTGCGCCATGTTTTATCCTCACAGGCAAACTGGCAAACGCGATGCCCGCATGTCAGCGCCGCGTTTGCGTATTGCGCTTATTTGCCGTTTCCAATCGACGGTTAGCCGCCGCGTCCTTCACCATTGCCATGTTCGCCGCGTTCTGTATTGGCAGGGACGGAATCGCCGCAATCAAACACTTCGGGATGAATCTGCCAGGCATCAAAGGCAAGGCCGACAGCCAGCAGTTCATCAGCGACCCATAACTCGATTGGCATCTGCGCGCCGGGCGCCAGGTCTCCTATTGGCTGCGGCCCCAGTTCCACGACCGTAGCTGTTCCCTGTTTAAGATTGAGTTCAATCTGCGCCGCGCACAGCATTTCCGCAGTCGCATTCTCGACCATTCCGAAGAAGAGTCCCATTTCAGCATCGTATGACATAGCCGTTCTCACCCCATTGACCGCGCCATCCCAGCTTTCGTCAAGCGCCAAGACAGGGCTGGATGGATCGCCGCTTTCGCCGCAGCCTTCACCCAGGCCGACTTCAGCATGAGGGCTCCAGGTCGCAAAGGGCCGCGCCCCGGCCGGCAGCGCGATATCGAGAACTTCGCCAGGGGCCAAATCGGTCGGATGGGTCGGGCCCAGTTCCCGGCCGTTTGACAGGTGAACTTCAACGCGTACCCGCGTCAGCAGGACATCTCCCGCATTCTCGACAGCGCCGACAAAATGGCGACTGGCGGCATCATAGCGCATGACAAGCCGCGCGCCGTTCCGCGTCGCGTCATAACTTTCATCAAGCGCCAGAGCCTTTGCGCCGCGCCCTTCCGAACTATCGCTCCCCTCGCGGCCGCTTTCGGCGCCATGTTCATCAGTTGGACAACCTTCGCCGCTGCTTTCGCTTGCTTCGCGCTCCTCTTCATGGCTTTCGTTCTGATGTTCGCCTCGACCTTCCGATTGGCTTTGAACCGATTCAGTTGTGCCGAAAACCCCGACGACAACAGCTGTCGTCATCACTATGATACTCGTCATCCACAGCTTTTTGCGTTTCATTGCTTTGCCTCATCCTTTCATTGGGCTGTTAATAGGGTATGAGGAATCGACCTCATCACTAGAACAATAGCCATGAAATGTCGCGCAAATATGTCAAATGACGGCGGCTTTTGGCCATTGCCGAATGCCGATTCTTAGCCGAAACTGGAGGCGTCCATAAGTAGACTGAAGGGCTGGGGATGTCCGCTTTTTATACCAGCGTCGCGCGGTTCTATGATGCCGAAATTGGCGATAAAACCGACGACCTGCTGCTCTATCAGCGTTTGGCCGACCAATATCCAGGCGAGATTCTCGACGTCGGCTGCGGCACCGGACGCGTGCTGATTCATCTGGCGCAGGCTGGCTGTCAGACACATGGAATCGACAGCGACGCGGCGATGCTGGATCGTCTGGCGCGCAAGATGCGGAGTATGCCTCATCTTCAGGATCATATCAGCTATGCTCATGCTGATGCGCGGCGTTACGACTGTGAACGCGAGTTTGCGCTGATCCTCTTGAGCTATAATGCGCTGATGCACTTCCACGAACAGGAAAGCCAAATCGCCCTGCTGGGCAAGCTGCGCGGCTGGCTGGCCGATGAGGGTCGACTGGTGATTGACCTGCCCAACGCCGGCGCCGCCTTTGCCGCGCAAGACACCGATGCGCTCACCCTGGAACGCGCCTTCCTTGAACCCGAATCGGGACATCAGGTCATGCTGCAATCGGTCAGCTGGCTTGACCGCGCCGCCCAAATTTTGCATGTCGAATGGATTTATGACGAGATGGACGGCGACGGCCAGATCAAACGAATGATCGCGCCGCACCAGCTGCGCTATTTCTTTTTGCCAGAATTGACGCTCCTGCTCAAGCTCTGCGATTTTGCGGTCGACGCTGTTTATGGCGATACAGACGGAGCGCCCTTTGAAGATGGTTGTGAGCGCATGATCGTCTTCGCGCGGCCGGTCTGATGCCGCCGAAAATGGCGATGAGAATCGGATTTTTGCTGCTGTTGGCTCTGGCGGGCTGTGTTTCGCCATCATCGCCGGCCGCGACATCGACCAGCGTCCTGTCCGCGCCGCCCCTAGCGCCCAGCCCAACACCCGTCATCCTGTCTTCGGAACAGCTTTATCGCGATGACCACCGCTTTATTGGGCAGAGCAGTCCCGATTTCGCGCAGTTCCCAGTCGATGCGGCCCTGCCGCCGGCGCCGCGCGGTGATGTCGATGGACGGGCGGGCATCGTGCTGGAAGACGGCGCAGTCCTGTTCGGCCAAATGTTTCAATTTTCCGATCTGCGTCAGCCGGGCATCCTTATGATTGGGCCCGAATCGACTGACTGGGGAATGCTGCCGTCGAAACTGGCGCAGGCCGGCTTTGCTGTGCTGGTCATGGAAAACGCGCCGCAGGCCGGGCAGGTCGAAACGATAGTGCAGTCTTTGGCCGCCGCCGCCACAGTTGACCCTGGCCGCATCGGCCTGATTGGCGCGGCGCAGGGCGCAGATGCCGCGCTGCTTGGCTGTGCTGTCAATGCCTTGTGCGATGCCGCCGCATTGCTTGGCCCCTTGTCGCGCGATACCCTGCTGAATATGATGACCAGCTATGGCCAGCGGCCGCTGTGGCTGGCGGCCAGCCGGCAAGATGCTGAATCTCATGCGGCCGCGTTGGCCCTGTCACAAACGTCCCTGGCCGAAATGGAGTTTGTCGAAGTCGAGGCCGGGCGCGGCGCGGCTTTGCTGCAATTCCAGCCGCAGCTGGTGGATCAACTGATTGACTGGTTTGAGGCGCGCCTAGGCCAAAAAGATCGGCCAGCGCCTTGAATCGCCTATTGTTCAGCAGTCTATTTGAGTCCGTCAAAAAAGGGGAAACTTGGCAGAGCGCATTTGCCGCGCTATACTTGAAGCGGCATTGCATAGGATTGGGGAGTCGGAAAATATGGAAAACATGGCAAGCATAAGCTGGCTGCAAGTCGGGACGTTTTTTGTTGGCATGCTGGGACTGGGGCTGGCTAGTCTGGTGTATCTGACCCGCCAGTTCAATCGCCTGGCTGACCGCGTGGGAAATTTGGAACAGGGGCAGGTGCGTCTTGAGGGGCGTTTTAACCGCCTGGAAGAGCGCACAGATGAGCGTTTTGACCACATGGAAGAGCGCACAAATGAGCGTTTTGACCGCATGGAAGAGAGCATAGATGAGCGTTTTGACCGCCTGGAAGAGCGCACAGATGAGCGTTTTGACCGTATGGAAGAGCGCACAAATGAACGTTTCAATCGCCTGGAAGAGCGCACAAATGAACGTTTTAACCGCCTGGAAGAGGACTTGAGTCAGTTGCGGGACGAAATGAGTCAGTTGCGGGATGAGGTCAAGAGCCTGGGCGAAGGCTTGCAAAATGTCGAGAAAGAGCAGGCGCGGATGCTAGGCTTTTTGGAAGGCCGCGGGGTGATGGGTAAAATGCCGGCGCCCGATGCCGAAGCCGTCCCCTAGGCCCTTGGCGGCGCGATGCTGAAAATTCCCGCTTGAGCTTTTGACCGGCCAGCGCCTTGAATCGCTTATTATTCAGCATTCTATTTGAGTCCGTCAAAAAGGGAAAACTTGGCAGAGCGCAGTTGCCGCGCTATACTTGAAGCGGCCTTATAATAGGATTGGAGAGTCGGAAAATATGGAAAACATGGCAAGCATAAGCTGGCTGCAAGTCGGGACGTTTTTTGTTGGCATGCTGGGACTGGGGCTGGCTAGTCTGGTGTATCTTACCCGCCAGTTCAATCGCCTGGCTGACCGCGTCGGGAATTTGGAACAGGGGCAGGTGCGTCTTGAGGGACGTTTTAACCACATGGAAGAGCGCACAGATGAACGTTTCAACCGCCTGGAAGAGCGTACAGATGAACGTTTTGACCGTATGGAAGAGCGCACAAATGAACGTTTCAATCGCCTGGAAGAGCGCACAGATGAACGTTTTGACCGCATGGAAGAGAACTTGATTCAGCTGCGGGACGAAGTAAGTCAGTTGCGGGATGAGGTCAAGAGCCTGGGCGAAGGCTTGCAAAATGTCGAGAAAGAACAGGCGCGGATGCTTGGCTTTTTGGAAGGCCGCGGGGTGATGGGTAAAATGCCGGCGCCCGATGCCGAAGCCGTCCCCTAGGCCCTTGGCGGCGCGATGCTGAAAACCCCCGCTTGAATTGAGAGCAGCCATGTCCGAACTCTTGGATTATTTCAAAGCCAGACAAGAGGCCATGCTTGAGCTTTTGACCGACCTGGCGCAGCGCGAATCCTTCACCATCGACAAGCCGCAGGTCGATAAGCTGATGGATTTTGTGGAAGCCAGACTCATCGAAATGAATGTGGACTCGCTGATGCGCTATCCACAGGATGACGTTGGCGATTTTCTGCTGGCGAAGTGGAACGAAGAGGCGCCAGGCAAACCGTTTCTGTTCCTGATTCACCTGGACACGGTGCATCCCAGCGGCATATTGGAGTCCATGCCGATCAAAATCGAAGAGGGCCGTTATTATGGCCCAGGCGCTCTGGACATGAAGGCCGGCGCGGTCATCGCTCTGGAGGCCATTCAAGCCTTGCAGGCGCGCCGCCAGCTGCCGCCGTATCCGATTCATCTTTTGGTGACCAGCGACGAAGAAATCGGCAGTCCCCATTCCCAAGCGCTGATTGAAGAGCAGGCGGCCGGCTGTGGCTTGGCGCTGGTCATGGAGCCGGCCACCAAAGAAGGCGCGGTCAAGACCTGGCGCAAAGGCAGCGGCAAATATGAACTGACTGTTGAGGGGCTGGCCTCTCACGCTGGCATCGCGCCGCAGGAAGGCATCAACGCCATCATCGAATTTGCCCAGCAGGCGCTCGAAATTCAGCGGCTTAACGATCTCAAATATGGCTCTTCAGTATCGATTACGATGGTGACGGGCGGTTCGGCCGGCAACGTCATTCCAGCCCAGGTCAAGGCGCATATCGACACCCGCGCGCTGACGATGGAAGCCATGCAGGCCTTGCATGAGTCGCTGTCAAATCTGTATCCCAAGATGCCCGGCGCCAAGGTATCCTGTGTCCGACGGGCTTATCGTCCGCCGATGGAACGCCGGCCAGGCCTCTTTGAAAAGGCGGCGGCGATTGGCCGGCAGCACGGCATAACCATCGATGAAGGCGGCACTGGCGGCGGCTCGGACGGCAATTTCACGGCCGCGCTGGGCATTCCGACTCTGGATGGCCTGGGCGCGCACGGCGACGGCGCTCATGCACGCCACGAACACATCATCATCAGCAGTCTGCCGCGCCAAGCTGCATTGACGGCCGCGCTGCTGATGGACTGGCATCAGGAAAATTAACCGCTTTGTCACATCAGCGCGAGCGCGGGCATCAAATCTTGGCGCCTATCTTCCTTTTTCTGGCGCGCGCCGTCGGCTAATATCTTGCGCTGTGCAGGAATCAGGCTTATGGAGACCATTTTCGTTTCAGCTTTTGTAATGGCGATTGCCTTTGCCATGCAGCCCGGCGTCGTCGGCTTTGAGGCGCTGCGGCGCGGCGTTCATTATGGCTGGCGGGCGGCGCTGTATGTTGAACTGGGGTCGCTGGTCGGCGACGGCGTCTGGGCGGTCATTGCGCTGGCCGGCGTCTCAATTTTGTTTCAAAATCCGCTCATCACCCTGCTGCTGGGGATATTCGGCTGTGGCCTGCTGCTCCGTTTCGCTTGGGAGGCCTGGCGGGCTTCCCGCGCCGATGTGGACATAGCCGCCGCCAGCAATCGCCAATCCAACCATTTCGCCGCCGGCGCCATGCTTTCGCTGTCCAATCCGCAGAACATCACCGCCTGGATGGGCATGAGCGGCACAATCATCGGCCTCGGCTTTCTCAATCCACAGCCGATCCATCTACTGGTTTTTTTCGTCGGTTTTATGACGGCGCAGGTTTGCTGGTGCTTCTTCTTCGCCACAGTGGTTGAATACGGCCGCCGTCTGCTTAATCAGCGCGTCTTCCGATGGATTAACCTGGCCTGCGCCGCTGTCCTGGCTTATCTAGGTGGCGCGCTGCTGCTGCAAACCCTGCAAATGGCCCTGGCCTAAATCTCAACATAGCGTTTCCAGACCGCCGGCCCCGTCCCCAAGGCAATCACCAAATAGCTGGTGCGCGGCGTCTTCGGCTCCCATTGCAGACGCATCCCAGCGACATGATGCAGTCGGTCGCCTTTGCGATGATTGCATCTTGAACAGGCGCAGGCGGTGTTTGACCAGCTGTCCTTGCCGCCTTTTGAACGCGGGATGATATGATCAATCGTGAAATCGCGCTTGCTTAAAACTTTGCCCTTGTGCATTTCGCCCAGACGGACGCCGCAGTAGATGCAGGCATAGCCATCGCGCACCAAGACGCCCTTGCGGCTCCAATGCGACTGACGGCGCGGCACATTGACATAAGACTTCAGGGCGATGACCGACGGCACCTCAAATTGAGTGCGGACGGTGCGGAGATATTGTCCAGTCTGCTCGACGGCGATGGCCTTGCCGGCCAGCAGCAGATTGATGGCGCGCTGTACAGTGATGACCGACAGCGGCTCCCATGTGCTGCCATTGAGAAGCAGGACGCGGCGGTGTAAAATGCTTGACCTGGACACGATTTGCCTGGGCCTTTCGACTGTGCCGCCAGATGATGCGAAATCACTGAAAGCTATTATACATCAAAAGCGCGAATCGGCCCGCGCGCCGAAAAGGAAGGCCTGTGCTGGAGAAGCCAAAGCTGCCCGAAGCCGTCATCGCCGCCGCGCTTCAGACGCATTATGGACTGGTCGCCAAGTCGCTGATATTTTTGCCGATTGGCAACGACCCCGGCGCCTGGGTCTACCGCGTCGAAACTCAACAGGGGCCGCGTTTCCTCAAGCTGCGCCAAGGCCAGCCCAAACCTTCGGCCTTGCATGCGCCGCATTATTTGCGAAAGCAGGGCATCGCCGGCATTGCCGCGCCTCTCGCCGCCCGCTCAAAACGTCTGTATGCCGCGCTGGATGATTTTTCGCTTGTCCTGTATCCCTGGATCGAGGGGACATCCGCCTGGAATCAGCCGCTTTCAGCCGAACAGTGGAGGGCCTGGGGCGCCGTCATGCGCTTGATCCATGACAGTCCCATCACGGCCGCGCTGGCCGATATGACGCCGCGCGAGGACTTCAATGGCCGATATGCCAGGGACTTGGATCGACTTCAGCAGCGGATAAACGCCGAGGATCACAGCGATAAAACGGCGCGGACGATGGCGCGGGCCTGGCGGGAAAAACAGCCGCAAATCGAGCAGGCGCGGGCGCGATATCTGAACTTGGGCCAACAGTTTGGCGCGGCAATGCCTGATGAGGTCTTGTGCCATGCCGATATTCACAGGGCCAACATCATCATCGACAAAACGGCGGCCATTCACATCGTCGATTGGGATGAGGCAATCATCGCGCCCAAAGAACGCGATCTGATGTTCTTCGTTGCCGATGGCCACAGTCCAGCCGCCGTCGCCGCCTTCCAGCGCGGTTATGGCCGTACAAGCATCAACCCCATTGGCCTGGCCTATTATCGCTATGACTGGCTGCTGCAAGAGTTCTGCGACAATGGCGGGCGGGTTTTCCTTTCCGAAACGTTGGGCAAGCGCGAACGTCAGCAGGCCTTTGATGAATTTAAGCGGCTTTTCGCCCCAGGCGATGTCTTCGACCGCGCCCGCCAGGCCTATCGGCAAATACCATAGGATCGGCCCTTTCGCAGATTCATAGCGCAAATGACTTGCCAAACAAACGCGCTTTGGGTAATATACACTTTTGGATACGCAGACAGGCGAGAGAGGGGAAAGTCCATGATGGCTCATCAACTGAAAATGCGCGGGGGGGGGGGGCTTTTAATAAGCCGCAGAATCTTCCTTCTGTTTTGCCTGTTCGCGGCCTGGCTGTTTGCCGCCCCAGCTGAAGGCCAGCTTGCCCAGACAAATCCAACGGCGACGGCCGCCTGCGGTCTGCCCACTTTTTCGAGATTCACTTCTGCGGCGACCGTCACCACCTTTACCATGACGGCCGACTGCACTTTCGGCAATTCTCAAGTTGTTCCTGGCGGTTATTATCTGTGGTTTCAATCGGGAACCTTCACCATCAACGGCGGCGGCTATCGGATTATCGGGCCAACCAATGCTTTGGCCATTCGAGTCCAGGGTTCCAGCGCCGTCTTAAATCTGAACAATGTCACTATTCGCCAGGCTGGCGCCGCGAACAACTCGGCCGTTCAAGTGGACGGCGGCGGAACGCTTAACGCCTCAAGCGTCACCTTCTCGAACAATGCGAATCGCAGCACATTAGCGGTAAATGGCGGAACTGTTGCTTTCACCAATGTTCAATTCCTGAACAGCAGCGCGGCGACGGCGACAGCGAACCAAGGGACTGCGATGACGATCTTCAGTTCGGGGTCTGTGACCATCAACAACGGCATCTTCCAGAACAATTCCGGTCAAGCCGCGGTGATTGTGGTCACAAGCTCCACGCTCATCTTCAATGGCTGCCTTACCTTCAGCGGCAACACCAACAGCAGCGGCGGGGCGGCGACCAACGTCAGCGGCTCGACCGTCACTGACAACAACACTGGCGTTTGCACGGCCGGCTTCATGACTCCGACGGCGACCGCAACATCCACCGCCACGGCAACACCGACAGCCACAGCAACATCTACGGCCACAGAGACGCCCGGGCCAGGAACACCTTCGGCCGCGCCGCGGTCAGCCGAGAGACGAAGCAAGGATCCACCGCCGGACCGGGCGCCAACAGCGACGCCACGGCCGGCCTACGCCGCATCCTACACCGCTTTGCAGACCGACACCGGCATGACCTTTGAAGCCACTTATGGCCTGGACAGCGGCGTTCATTTTCGGCAGCTTGACGGCGGCGGCATCGGCGTACAGTCGATCATCGACGCTGGCCCTCTGGCCGCCTTGGATGTTTATGGCTATGTCGAGCAGGGCGTCGAGGTCTGCTTCCCACAGATTGGCCGGGTCGTCTTTTTGGATGCGCGGACGATGCCGCGGGCGATAACGTCTCCGCCGGCCACGGTGAAGAATGGCATGACCTGCGTCTACCTGAACAGCCCGGGTTCGCTGGTGCTGCTTCCCGCCAGCTGACAGGGGCGATTCGTGATATAATCGCGGCGAGCGCAGATGAAACTGAAGGAGCAGCGCTGTGTCTCGCCGTATCTTGTTTCTCCTTGCCGTGTTCGCCGTCTGGGCAGCTGTTGGACTGCCGCGCTTTCGGGCCCAGAGCAGTCAAACGGCGGCCATCGAGATCGTCTCCATTGATCCGCCGCCGGCCGCCGATGACCTGCCGCTCAATCCTCGAATCCAGGTGCGCTTCAATCAAATCGTGGACGAGGACGCCGTCGAGACGGCCTTTTACTTTCGGCCGGCCGCCTCATCAGAAGGCCAAAACAGTCGCGGCAGGTTTGAATGGGCCGAGGACCGCCGCGGTTTTATGTTCAAGCCCGACCTTCAGCTTCAGCCAGGCGCGGCCTATGAGCTTGGCTTGGACGGCGTGGAAAGCTGGTCATATACAACCGCGCCCCGCCCACCCGCCTTTGGCATCGAGATGCCGGGTGAAGTCGGTTTTTACAACGCTTATCATCAGCCAACCCAGCTTGACATTTATCATCGCGGCGTCGAGCAGGTCGACCTCCGTTTGCATCATGTTCCCATCCATGATTGGATCGCCGGCCTCATCCGCGAGGACTACGCGCCGCTGACCGAGAATTATGCGCCGCGCGATGGCCAAATGCTGTGGCAGTGGCGCATCGAATCCAACGCGCCGCCGAATGACCTGCGCTATGAACGGCTGTCACTGGGGTTGGGTGAGGTGATCTGCCCAGGGTCGCCGCCGCCGCGCTTGAAAATTGGCGATACGGCCATCGTCGCCACCGAATCGTTTCCCTTGCGCGCGCGGCCGGTCCCAGCCGACGGTGAACCGCTTGAACTGCTTTACCGCGGTTATGCGCTACCGGTCATCGACGGCCCTCGCTGCGCGGGAAGCTGGCTGTGGTGGCAGGTTGAACTGCGCGACGGCCAGGTGGCCTGGGTGGCCGAAGGCGATCTGGAAAACTATTTTCTAAGGCCGCGCGGCATGGCCCTCGACGGCGGCCAGCTGAGGCCTGGACTGTATTTTCTCGAAGCCGTTTCGCCTGGCCTGGAACAGCCCTATTGGCAGACTCGGCATTTTTTGAATGTGGCCACGGCCGCGCTGACCATCAAGCAGAGCATCGACCGCATCACCGTTTGGGCGACCGATGTTCAGTCCGGCCAGCCCATCATTGGCGAGACCATCAGCCTCTATGACGCCAGCCACGAAGTCCTGGCCAGCGGCGCGACCGACGACGACGGCCTTGTCCAGCTTGACATCCCCCTGACCCGCGATCTGCATACCCGCTTTGCCGCCGTGCTGGATTCGGCGCGGCACTTCGGACTCGGCTATTCGGATTGGACGAACGGTCTGGAGCCGTATCAATTTGGCTACTATTTCGCCTTTCATCCGCCAGCCTTCCAAAGCTATCTGTACACTGACCGCCCGGTCTATCGGCCCGGCCAACCAGTCTATTTTCGCGGGATTGTGCGGAGCAAGGACGACGTCGCCTATGGACTGCCGGACTTGGAAACAGCGGCGGTGAGCATCAGCGGCCCCCGCGGCGAAATCATCTATGAGCAGGCCCTGCCCCTGAACGACTTCGGCAGTTTCAGCGGCGTTTTCGACCTGGCCCCCCAGGCCGTTCCTGGCGCCTACACGCTTTCGGTTGACCTGCCCTCGACCACGGAGTATTTTCGCGAAGGCAGCGACACCAGCTTTCTGGTGGCCGAATACCAAGTCGAAATTCAGCCGACCGCGCCGCAGACCGCGCAGGGAAATACAGCCGCCTCTGATGACGGCCTTTATGATGATGACAGCCTTTATGCCGATAATGACGCCGCCATCGAACTCATCCCCGAACGAACACATTACAGCGTCGGCGACCGCGCGCAAATCCTGATAGCCTCGCCCTATCAAAGCGCAGCGGAAGCGCTGATTACGATTGAACGCGGCGGCCTCATCCATGCCGAACACATCACCCTGAACAGCCATTCCCACATCTACGAATTTGACATCCTGCCTGAATACGCGCCCAACATCTATGTCAGCGCGTTTATCGTCAAAGCTGTCGATGAGGGCCATCCCACCGCCTCTTATCGCATGGGGATAACCCATCTGCTGGTCGATAGCGAGCAGAAGGAACTGAAGATCGACATCCAAGCCGACCGCGAACGGGCCGCGCCCCAGCAGACCGTCGCCTATCGCCTGCGCGTTGTCGATCATCAAGGCCGGCCAGTCAGGGCCGAGATCGGCGTCGCCTTGACCGATTTGGCCGCCCTGTCACTGCGCCCGGCCAGCGGCCCAACTCTGCTGGAAAGTTTTTACGGCCCGCAAGGCCTGGCCCTCCGCACCTCATCTTCGCTGACGCTGAACGCCGACGAAATCGCGGCCAGCCCGTCAGAACGGAAAGGCGGCGGCATCTTCGACGAGGACATCCTCAAACTGCGCGGCGAATGGATTGAAACGCCCTACTGGAATCCGTCTCTTCGCACCGATGCGGCCGGCGAGGCTGTCATTCATCTGCGCCTGCCCAACAGCCTGACGACCTGGCGTTTGGATGCCCGCGCTGTGACCTCTGGCGGCGATGGCGATACCTTAGTCGGCCAAGCGCATTTTGACCTGTGAAGCGCGCGCGCTCATCATCCGCCCCTCAACGCCGCGCTTCTTCATCGTCGGCGATCAGGCGCATCAGACGGGGCATAATTTCCGCATAGGCGCGGTAAAGCCAAGGCCGCGGGGCATAATCCCACGCGCCGATGCGGCGAATAACCTGGCCGCGAAAGCCGCGCTTGAATTGATAAACGCCCCACATCCTGTCGCTTTCATCAAAAACATCAGGCGCGCCCCACATATCATAGCTGACGCAGCCCCGCGCCTTCGCCCACTGCATGGCTTCCCACTGCAAGGCATAATTAGGCATTCGATGACGCTCTTGATTGGATGACGCCCCATAGAAATACCAGCACCTATCCCCAAAATGAAACAGAATAAGCTGGGCAATCGCCTGGCCCTCATATTCAGCGATCAGTCCATGCGCCAGTCCAGCCCGCATAAAGGCCTGCCAGGCGCGGCGATAATAATCAAACGGACGGATCAGAAAACCGTCGCGCTGACTCGTGATTTGATACAGCCGATACAAAATAGGCAGGTCATCCACCGCCGCCGCGCGGATTGTCACGTCTTTTTTGTGCGCCGTGCGGATTTTGCGCCGCGTATTGCCGCTCATCGCCATCAAAATCTCATCGGCCGGCCGCTTGAGATCGATGCAGATGGTGTTGCGGAACTGCACCTGCACAGCCGAAAATTGCCAGCCGCGCCGTTTCAGCCTGGCCGCAATGTCCAGGCCGCGCGCCTCCGGCCGGTCATCCTCGCTCTCTGGCAGGCCTCTCGCCTGTATGACATCCGGGTCAATTTTGAGCCAAATCGCGCCTTGCTGCCTGGCGCGGTTTTCCAATGCGCCGATGACCTCCTCAAACAAATCCACATCGGCATAATCCAGCGCCGGCCCTTTGCTGACGTACATCACCTTCAGCGGCCCTCTCTGACGCAGGGCAATGCTGGCCATCGCCGCCACTTGGCCGCCGCGCATAAAGGCTAATCGCTGCGGCCGCCAGCTGCCCGTCGCCCGTTTGAACTCGCCCCAGTCCCATGTCTGCAAAATATGCGCGTTGGGGAGTTGACGCAAAGCCGCGTTCCAGCGTTCGCGCTCGGTGATTTCAGTCAGGCGCAGGATAAGACGCGTCCTTTCTGGCTCGGCCCCGCCATTTCAAAGCGGCGCGGTAAGCGCGGTAGACGAGTGGATTGAAGGCTTTGTCCCATGTACCGGCCGAACGCCGCACAAGGCCGCCCCAGCCGCGCTTGAATCCATACACCCCCCACAGCCCATCGGTTCTTTGGCGGAACTGCGCTTCCAGGCTGGCTTCATCACAGTCGGGGATGCCCCACATATCATACCATTGACAGCCGCGCGCCTTTGCCCATTGAATCGCCTGCCATTGAATGCCGTAAGCGGCGTACAAATTGCGCTTTTCCCGCGAAGACGCGCCATAGATGTACCAGGCGGTGTCACCCAGCGCAAACACCATGAGTCCCGCCAGCAGTTCGCCATTGTGCCTGGCCAGCAGCAGCCGGCCATAGTCAGGCATAAACAGGTCATGCGCCCGTTCATAATAAGCGGCGCTGTGGACGGCAAAGGCCTGCCGCTTGCCGGTCTGCTTCATCAGGCGGATAAAATCGGGGAGGTCAGCGCGCGCCCCTTGATCATAATGAATGCCGCTTTTGAGGCTCTTGCGGATTTTGCGGCGCGTGCCTTGATTCATGCGCCCCATGATAACGCTGTCGCCGCCGCTGATATCGATATAGATAGTGCTGGGCGGCTGAACGGTTTGCGGACTGGCGTAAAATCCCATGCTGGCAAAGTCGGGCGTCGGCCGATTAAGAAAAAAGCCTGGCTCCAGTTTCAGGAAGGCGGCGCCAGTTTCGGCCCTGATGGCCTCCCACAGCCGCGGATAAAGCGATTCGTCAGCGGCATAGCCACCCAGCGGCACATAGGCCATCCGACCTAAACGCAAGGGCAGGGCCTTGAGCAGAACCAGCGCCCCGGCCGCAATATCATCCTGCCGCGTCAGTGTTACGATTCGCGCATCCCAGCCGAACTGCGATTTGAGCCTCCCCCAGCCAGACAGCTGAAGCAGATGACCGCGCGGCTGCTGACAGACAAATCGATCCCAAACGTCAACGGCGCGGCTGGTGATGGCAAAGGCCTGGACATCCAATGCTGATGAGTCGGTCATGGGGTTATTTTGAGACAGCCTACCCTCAATTCATAGTCCCGATTTCATGTCCGCGGCGGTTCTGCCCAGCCAAAAAATCGCCTGACTTCGGGTGTGGGATTCTCATTTTCCTTATGTTAAAATCCAAGCGCCGCGGGGGAAATGTCAAATTCACCGCACCCGTTGCGCTTGCAAAATTATAATGCTATACTAACGCCGTTTGTGATAAATGGCGCAATCACAGCATCGGCAGGGTCGGCCGCGGCCCTTTCGGCCTGTGATGTCTGCTTGACTTATAGGGGGCGCGGCTCCGATGAATGTTTTGAACGAATGGGCTTTTATTGGCGTATTTGCGGTGATGGCGCCCGTCTTCCCGGCCCTGCCCATCGTGATCGCCTGGCTCTTCCGCCCGCGCAAGCCCAACGTTCTGAAAAACTCGACCTACGAATGCGGCGTCGAAACGATAGGCGACACCTGGGTGCAGTTCCGCGTGCAGTATTACATCTACGGCCTGATTTTCCTGGTGTTTGATGTTGAAATGGTGTTCCTGTTCCCCTGGGCCGCCGCCTATAACCAGATGAGTTTATTCGGTTTTGTCGCCGGCTTCCTCTTCATCTTTTTGCTGACAGACGCCTTGTTCTATGCCTGGAGCAAAAACGCGCTGGAGTGGAGCTAAAAGCTGGCTGACGGTATCGGGAGACGATGATGGACGAAATGTGCAGCGGTTTATGCGCGGTCATGGTGGAAGCCGGGGTCGACGGCGGCCTGGCGCAGTTTATGTCGCTTCTGGTCGGCGTCCTGCTGGTCAGCGGCGTCCCGCTTTTGACCGTGATCGTCTTAATCTGGATCGAGCGCAAAGTCGCCGCGCGGATCCAAGACCGCATCGGCCCCAACCGCGTCGGGCCCGTTGGCCTGCTGCAAACCTTCGCTGATCTGCTCAAGCTGCTGGGCAAGGAAGATATCACGCCTACGGCCGCCGACCGCGTTTTGTACAACGCCGCGCCGCTGGTGTCCTTCGCCTCGGTGGTGCTGATCTGGGCCGTCATCCCCTTTACGCCTTTCCATGTGGGCGTCGACCTTGAAATCGGCGCCTTGTATTTTGTCGCCGTCGCCTCGCTCGGCACCCTGGCGATCATGGCGGCCGGCTGGGCCAGCAACAACAAATACGCGCTGCTGGGCGCTTTCCGCGTGGTGGCGCTGCTGGTCAGCTATGAAGTGCCGCTGGTCTTTGCCCTGCTGGCCCCGGTCATGCTGGCCGGCAGCATGAGCATGGTCGATATTGTCAATGCCCAAAGCGGTATGTGGTTTGTCGTCTTGTCGCCGCTGGCCTTCATCATCTTTTACATCTCATCGCAGGCCGAAACCGGCCGCGCCCCCTTTGACCTCATCGAAGCCGAATCAGAGTTG
The DNA here is from genome assembly GCA_965243795.1 of Phototrophicaceae bacterium. GTDB lineage: Bacteria > Chloroflexota > Anaerolineae > Aggregatilineales > Phototrophicaceae > UBA6055. The sequence continues at coordinate 1,411,372 of OZ251576.1, forward strand.
GTGGCCGGCTTCAATATCGAATACTCCGGCATGAAATTTGGGATGTTCTTCGCCGCTGAATTTTTGCACGTCTTCACCAACGGCATCCTGATGGCCCTGCTGTTTTTCGGCGGCTGGATGGGCCCCTTGTATTACGAATCGCCCTTGATCGCCTTTGCCTGGCTGGGCGCGAAAGGCGCGGTCATCTATCTGACGACGCTCTGGCTCCGCAACACCGTCCCGCGCCTGCGAATCGACCAAATCATGGCCTTCAACTGGAAAGCCCTGGTGCCGCTGTCGATTGTCAACCTGGTTCTGCTTTCGGCCCTGCTGAAAATTTTGCAGGAGCTTGGCCTGGCCCCGCGCGACCTCATCGCGGCCAGCGTCGCTGAACTGCTGCCGACAACCCTGGTCATGCTGCTGGCCAACCTGGCCCTGGGCCTCTATCTGCTGGGCCTATTGCGCCGACAAGGCCAACAGGCGCGGCGGACATCACAGGCCGCTTTGGCGCAGGCCGCCGGGGATTAGGAAGGCCGATGACATGGAGATGACATGGAACTGAACGCGATCACCATCGGATTTGCCGTCTTTACCCTCTTGACCCTGGGCGGCGGCATCGGCGTCGTCACCACCCGCAATCTGTTTCAAGGCACGATTTGGCTGATGGTCAGTCTCTTCGGCGTCGCCGGCTATATGGTTCTGTTAAGCGCTCCCTTCCTGGCCGCCGTGCAAGTGCTGGTCTACATCGGCGCGATTGCCATCCTCATCACCTTTGCCGTTATGCTGACGCGCAGTGTCACCCGCATCCGCCGCCGCTATATCCGCACCCTGCCCAGCCTGATTGGCGCGTCGCTTTTGTTCATCATCCTCATCGCCGGCGTAACCCTGCCGGTCTTCGGTGGACAAAGGCCCGAGGACGCCCCGGCCGTCGTGGCGACAACAACGGATTTTGGCCTGGCGCTGGTCAGTGAAATCGGCTACGTAGTACCCTTTATGCTGGCGTCGCTTTTGCTGACAGCGGCGATGATTGGCGCGATCTTTATCGCCCGCGACGAAGAGACTTAGGGAGAAAAGACGGAATGGTGCCCCTTTGGATGTATCTGGCAGTTGCCGCCGCCCTCTTCTCGATAGGTGTTTTTGGCGCGCTCTCGCGGCGCAATGCCGTCGCCATTCTGATGTCAATCGAATTGATGCTGAACGCCGTCAACATCAACCTGGTCGCCTTTTGGCGCTATGGCGAAGGTGGCGGGCTGCTTGACGGCTATGCTTTTACCGCCTTTGTCCTGATTGTAGCCGCCGCTGAAGCCGCCGTCGGCCTGGCGATTATTATTTCCGTTTATCGCAATCGGCGCTCCGTCATCCCCGAAGAAGCTGATGCGCTGAAAGGATAAAGAGCGAAATGGATTTTTGGAACGACCCCAATCTGCTGCCTTGGCTGATTCCCGCCGGGCCCTTGCTGGCCTTTCTCATCATTACGCTGCTGACCAACCGCGCCCGGCTGATCCCCGCCACCGACCATCAATATGGCGGCCATCATCCCGATTATGAGGGGTTGCCCGTTCCAGTCGCCACCCGCGTCAGCCGCGTCCTTAGCATCGCCGTTGGCCTGGGCGGCGTCATCTGGGCTTTGATCATAAGCTGGCGTGTTTTATGGCAGGCCTCACAGCTTCATCATCTGGGCGAGGACGTCCTGCACAGCGCAGTCGCCTGGATGGACACCGGCGCATCGACCTTGAATATGGGCGTGCTGATTGACCCGGCCACGGTGATTATGCTTGTTATGGTGCCGATTGCCGTTCTGATGATTTTTATCTATTCGATTGGCTATATGGCCCACGACCCGCGCCAGTCGCGCTTCTTCGCCCTGATTTCGCTCTTCGCCGGCGCCATGCTGACCCTGGTCGTCGCTGACAATGTTCTGCTGCTCTTCGTCGGCTGGGAAGTCATGGGCGTCTGCTCATACCTGCTGATTGGCTTCTGGTTCGAAAAAGAAAGCGCCTACAAAGCCGCCATCAAAGCCTTCACAACCACGCGAATCGCCGACGTCGTGATGCTGCTGGGCATCGTCTATCTCTATTCTATCACCGGCACATTAAGCTACCGCGAGATTATGTACAATCCCGAAACGCTGAATCTGCTGGCGACAACCACGCCGATTATCTTTGGCGGCTTCGCAGTCAGCGCGGCCAGCATCATCGGCATCTTCCTGATTGTCGGCACCGTCGGCAAATCAGCGCAGTTCCCCCTGCACGTCTGGCTGCCGGACGCCATGGAAGGCCCAACCCCCGTCAGCGCGATGATCCACGCCGCGGCGATGGTTTCGGCCGGCATCTTCTCGCTTGTTCGCCTCTATCCCCTCTTCGCGGCCGGCGGCGACCCGCATCATGGCATCCTGACCGAGCCGCTGGCCTTTATGGCCGTGACCGGCGCCTTTACCGCGCTGCTGGCGGCGACCATGGCCCTGGCGCAGCGCGACGTCAAAGCTGTTCTGGCCTATTCGACCATTTCGCAGCTGGGCTTTATGATGGCCGCGCTGGGCATCGGCGCTTATGTGGCCGCCGCCTTTCATCTGATTACCCACGCTTTTTTCAAGGCGCTCCTCTTTATGGCGGCCGGCAGCGTCATTCACGGCATGGAGCATGGCGAGCATCATGTGCATGAGCATAGCCATGGCCACGACGATCATGGACATCACTTCGACCCGCAGGACATGTTCAATATGGGCGGCCTGCGGCGGACGATGCCTGTGACCTTTTGGACATTTCTGATTGGCGGCCTGTCGCTTTCCGGCCTGCCCATCATCACCGCCGGCTTCTGGTCAAAAGACGAGATTCTGGCGGATGCCTGGCTGGGCCTGTCGCAGTATGGCAGCGGCGCCCACGCTATGGTCTTTGTCATGCTGGCCACGGCCGCCTTTTTGACCGCCTTTTATACCATGCGCCAAATTTCGCTGGTGTTCGGCGGCGAAGCGCGAACCGAAGAAGCCAAACATGCCAATCTTGGCCAAGGACTCATCAGCGCGACCATGACCCTGCCGCTGATTATCCTGGCGGTTTTCGCCCTGCTGGCCGGTTTTGTCGGCGTGCCAACCGATTTCCCAATCCTAGGCCCGATTTTCTCGCCGCAGTACAATCCATTCCACCATCTCATCATTGAGGCCCTGCCGCCCTCGTCGGCCACCGCCGCTTACGCCGCCTTGCCTGACTATCACCCCAAAGCGCCGCCCTTTAACGTCGTCCCAGTGGCCGCGTCCTTCCTGGCGGCCCTTGGCGGACTCTGGCTGGGCTGGCGGATATACTGGCGCAAACCGCTCAAAGCTGGACAGCCCGACCCGATGACAGCCGCGCTGGGCGATGTGCATCCCATCTTGAAAAATCGCTATTATCTCGACGATTTATATGTATGGCTCTTCGTCAGACCCTCGCAATGGCTGGGGCGGCAGGTCATCATCTTTCTTGACCGCGGCCTCATTGACGCGATCTTGCACATCATCGCGCGCATCTTCGCCTGGCTGGGCGATCTGGTCAAAGTCTTGAATCTGTGGCTGATCGACGGCGTCGGCGACGGCATCCCCATCGCTATTTTCAGCTTGGGCGGCTGGCTGCGGCGGATGCAGACCGGACGAATACAGCAGTATATGCTGCTGGCGCTGGCGGCGGCGGCGCTGATTGGCATCCTGCTGACCCTTTCAGGCCTGTCCGCGGCGCAATAGGGAGACGGATATGATAGAAATTTTTGGGATTGACGCGCTTTCGATATTGATCTTCGGCCCAGCCATCAGCGCATTCGTCGTCGCTGCCCTGGCGCCGCTGGGAATCGACAGAAACATCGGACGCTGGACGGCCCTGATCCTGTCGATTCTGATCGCTATCCTCTCGGCGGCCGTTTTCCTAAACTATCGCCAAGCCATGCCGGCCATAGGAGAAGATCAATACATCATTGCCCAGGACGTCGAATGGTTCGCGGCACTAGGCGCGCGCTGGACGCTGGGCATCGACGGCATTAGCGCGGTGATGCTCCTGCTGACCGGCCTGCTGACGCCCTTGGCCATACTCGCCAGCTGGAACGTCGAAGACCGCTCCAATATGCACTTGGCGCTGCTGCTCTTTTTTGAAACAGGCAGCATGGGCGTTTTCGCGGCGATGGATTTGATGGTCTTCTTCCTCTTTTATGAGCTTACGCTGGTGCCGATGTATTTCCTGATCAATCAGTGGGGAAGCCTGCCCAAAGCCGGCCTCAAATTCAGCGGCCGTTACTACGCCTCGACCAAGTTCATGATCTATTCCTTCGGCGGCACCCTGGGGATGCTGCTGGCGACGCAGTTGATTGGCTGGTCGGCCGGCACCTACAGCATGGCCGCCCTGACCGAAAGCTGGCCGCTGTTTCGACAAGGCGAAGCGCTGCTGGGAATTGACGTCAGCGCAGTCAAGGCCCTGGCTTTTATCGGCTTTTTCGTCGCCTTCAGCATCAAAGTTCCGATTTGGCCCTTCCATACCTGGCTGCCCGACGCGCATGGCGAAGCCCCGACGGCCGGCTCCATGCTGCTGGCCGGCGTGATGCTCAAACTGGGCGCGTATGGCTTCATCCGACTGGTGATCCCGCTCTTCCCCGATGTTTGGCTGTCCCAAGTGGCGCTCATCGGCGTCAATGTCGCCACGCTGTTTGCCATCCTTTCAGTCGCCGGTATTGTGCTGGGGGCCTTCGCGGCTTTCGGCCAAAATGACATCAAACGGCTGGTCGCCTACAGTTCCGTCAATCACATGGGCTTCGTCGGCATCGGCATCGCGGTTATGGCGCAGGCCTACGCCCAGCTGTGGTCAGGCGGAACGGCCGATGTGCAAACCGCCATCCTCGCCGCCAACGGCACTATCCTGCAAATGTTCAACCACGGCCTTAGCTCGGCTGGGATGTTTTTGCTGGCTGGCGCGCTTTATCACAAAACGCACACGCGCGAGCTTTCCGAATACGGCGGGCTGTGGGTCAAGGCGCCGGTAATGGGAGCGATTCTGCTTTTCACCAGCTTTGCCAGCTTGGGCCTGCCCGGGCTGAACGGCTTCGTAAGCGAATTTCTGATTGTGCGCGGCGCCTGGCCGATATTCACTGGCTTAACGGCGATTGCTATGATTGGCCTGCTCTTTACCGGCGGCTACATCCTCAAGGGCATTCGCGCCATTCTGCACGGGCCTTTTAATATGCGCTGGAAAAACATCAGCCTGGAACTCACGCCGGCCGAGCTTGTCGGCATGGCGCCCCTGCTGATTCTGATGCTGCTGACCGGCCTCTGGCCCAACTGGATTCTGCCGATGATTAATTCGACGGTCACGACTTTGTTTGCCGGACTAGCGGGGTGAATGAACACATGGAAGCCACCGGATTCTCCGTACTGACAGCGATCCTTTTCATCCCCATCGTCGCCGGCGTCGTCATCCTCTTTTTGGATAACAAAAACCGCGGCCTCATCCGCGGCGTGGCGGTGACGGCGGCCGCGGCCATGCTGGCCTTGTCACTGGCCGTATTCTTTGGCTATGACAGCTTCGTCAAGCAGGCCGGCGGCCTGGCGGAACAGCAGGCCTCCCAACTAGAGGCCAGCGGCGCGCAGATGTTCGTCGATGCCCTGGCCTTTGAACAGCGCATCGTCTGGGTCGAATCCCTGGGCATCGCCTATCATGTCGGCGTAGACGGCGTTTCGGCGCCGATGGTGCTGCTGACCGGCATGGTCGCCCTGGCCGGCGTGCTGATTTCATGGAACATCCAAGACCGCCTGCGCGAATTCATGGCCTTCTTTATGCTGCTGGTCGCTGGGGTGTATGGCGTCTTTATCGCTGTTGACCTCTTTATGCTCTTCTTTTTCTATGAACTGGCGATTTTCCCCATGTACCTGCTGATTGCCGGCTGGGGCTGGGTTAAACTGCGCGAATACGCGGCCATGAAACTGACCCTGTATATCCTGGTGGGTTCAGTGTTCGCCTTGGTTGGCGCAGTCGCCATGTACTTCGCGGCCGGCGCGTTCTTCACCGGCAGCGGCGCCGATATCTTCCAGTCAGCCATAAATACCGGCCTGCTGCCCGCCGACAGTCAGCCCTACAGCTGGAGCATGATTCAGCTGACCCTGGCCGCTGAAAACGGCGCATTCGCCATTGATATACTGGGCATCGACGGCCTGAATTTCGCCCGCTTCTGGTTCCCGATCATCTTCATCGGCTTTGGCGTGCTGGCCGGCGTTTTCCCCTTCCACAACTGGTCGCCCGATGGCCATGTGGCGGCGCCGACGGCCGTTTCGATGATTCACGCCGGCGTTCTGATGAAAGTTGGCGCTTTCGCCGCTTTGCGGGTTGGGATGCAGCTGTTGCCAGAAGGCGCGCAAACCCATCTGCCCTGGATCGTCTTTCTAACGCTTGTCAATGTGGTCTATGGCGCGCTGATTGCCTTCCGACAGCGCGACTTCAAATATGTCATCGGCTTTTCATCGGTGAGCCACATGGGACTGGTCAGCATGGGCTGGGCGAGCATGAACCTGACCGGCATGACCGGCGCCGGGATCCAAATGTTCAGCCACGGCGCCATGACCGCCCTCTTTTTCGGCTGCGTCGGCATGGTTTATGACCGCGCGCACACCCGCGACATCCCCAGTCTGGGCGGCTTTATGAAGGTTATGCCCTGGGTCGGAATCGCCTTTGTGATTGGCGGCCTGACCAGCATGGGCATGCCGGGCTTGAGCGGCTTTATTGCCGAATTCCCGATATTTCAGGGCATGTGGGCCGCTTCCGAACAGATTAGCCTGCAAATCGGCGGCTTTGCCTTGAGCAATTATTACAGCGTGATTGTCGTTTTGGCGGCGCTGGGCATCGTCATCACGGCCGCCTATGTGCTGCGCGTCGCCGGGCAGGTCTTCTTTGGCGAATTCGACGCCCAGACCTATCACGACGTAGGCGATATTCAAGCGACCGACCGCATCATCTTGATTTTGCTGGGCGCGCCGCTGATTATCCTTGGGCTGTATCCGCCGGTGATGGCGCCGATGATCGAATCCGGCATCCGCCCAGTGATCGCCTTGCTTGGAGGTGGCTAAATGGAAGTATTCGATTTGTGGGCGCAGCTGCCGTCAGTCCTGCCAGAGATTGGCCTGGGCGCGCTGGCGGTTGTGGCGCTGTTTGCCGATATTTATGGCTCCCCCGCCGTCCGCCGCCACGTCGTCTATATCTCGGCGCTGGGCATGACGCTGCTGGCGCTTGTCCCCTTCATCTGGACGCCTGACCCGGCGCTGTTTGAAAACGGCGTATGGCTTTGGGGCGGCATGGTTCACTATGACCCGCTCTCGCAGATCTTCAAAGTCATGCTGCTGCTCGCCGGCGCGGTGACCTGCCTGATGGCGGCCGGTGACAAAGGCGTCGGCGGCAAAGGCGAATTCTACTTGATTGTCATCATCGCCACCCTGGGCGGCCTGATGATGTCCAGCGCCAGCGATTTGATCCTGGTCTTCGTGGCCCTGGAAACCTTGTCGATTCCCCTGTATATGCTGGCGGGTTTTCGCCGCGGCGACCTGCGCTCGGCCGAAAGCGGCATGAAATACTTTTTATACGGCGCATTCGCCTCGGCCATCATGCTCTTCGGCTTCAGCCTGCTTTATGGCTTCGCCGGGACGACCAATCTGGCCGGCATCGCCGCGGCCATGAGCTATGGCCTAGGCGATAACATCGTCGCCGTGATGACCGCCTTGGTCATGGTGATTGTCGGCTTCGGCTTCAAAATCGGCGCTGTCCCCTTCCACTTTTGGACGCCGGATGTGTATGAAGGCGCGCCGACCCCGGTCACCGCTTTTGTCAGCGTCTCCAGCAAGGCGGCCAGTTTCGCGCTGCTGCTGCGCTTTATGACGTCCGTCTTCCCGCTCGATCTCGTGGTTGGCGGAGTCGCGATTCAGGACTTCTGGATCAATCTGCTGGTGGTCATTTCCATCGCGACAATGACCCTGGGCAATGTGGTCGCTCTGCGCCAAAGCAATATCAAACGTCTGCTGGCCTATTCATCGATTGCCCAGGCCGGCTATACCCTAATCGGCGTCGCGGCCCTGCAGGCCGGCGACGACAGCCTGGCGGTGGCCTCGGTCTCTTTTTATATGTTCATGTACATCTTTACCAATCTGCTGATTTTCGGCGGCGTCATCCTCTTCATCGCCATGACCGGCAAAGAGGACATCAAAGACCTGGCCGGCCTGAACCGCCGCAGTCCATGGCTGGCTTTGGCCATCACCATCGCCCTCCTTTCGCTGGGGGGGATTCCGCCGGCCGCCGGCTTCTTTGGCAAATTCTTTCTGTTCCAGGCGGCCGTCAACGCCAACCTGGTCGGCCTGGCCCTGATCGCGGTTGCCAACGCCATCGTCGCCCTCTATTACTACCTGGTCGTCGTCAAAGTCATGTACGTCGACGTCGGGCCAGATGACGACCGGCCGATCCCCATTCCGCGCTCCTATGGCTGGGCGCTGGGCATCACCGCGCTAATCGTCGTCCTGCTCGGCACAGTCGCCGTGACGCCGATTTATGATTGGGCGCTTTTGGGCGCAAATGGCTTGTAAATGACTTGTAAATGACTTGTAAATGATTATGGCAATCGCTAAATGTTTGTGATAACATTCCCAAAATATCTTGGGAAGGCCTGTCCGCAGTTGATTGTGCGATGGCAGATAACGTGATGTATGAGACCGGATAGCAAGCGCCCCCTGTCCACATACGGATTGGTCGCAGGGGTCGTCGGACAAGTAGGCTGTTTGATCCTGCTTGTGATTCTGGGAACAATGCTGCTTGGCTTGGCTTTGGATGAGGCGCTGGGAACACGACCAACCTTGATGTTTATCATGCTGCTGGTCAGCGTCCCCCTTAGCACCTGGACGATCTATGCCTATACGCGGTACAAAGCCAAACAGCTGCAAGGCACAGCTAAACAGAAGGAGGAAGATATAAGTGAATAGTTTTTGGAACGGCAAACGCCGGTTCATCGCTCTGCTCATGTTCCTGGCCGGCGTCTTCGTAGCGCTTAGAGTGCCGCCGGTCATCCCCGTGATTCAGCTGCCCGGCGAACGATACCCCGCTGGCTATGACCTGCCACTCTTGGGAATCCGCATGACCAACACGCTGGCCGGCGGCATACTGGCCTGGATTATCCTCATCCTGCTGATGGTGTATATCGCGCGGCGACGGCCCAAAAGCAGCGCCGAAGTCCCGCCCGGCGGCTTCTATAACATGTTCGAAGCCCTGTTCGAAGGCCTGATGGGCTTTGTCGGCAACATCGCCGGCGGCCAGCACTTCCGACTCATCTTCAATGTGTTTATGACCATCTTCCTCATCGTGCTGGCCTCAAACTGGCTCGAACTGGTGCCAGGCGTCGATACCATCGGCTTCATCGAACCCCACGTCAAAGAGGAGTACAATGCCGACACCGGCGAGGTCGAAGTGGTCACAACCGACGGCTACGAGATTTATCCCAGCGTTGTCGGGTACGCGGTCAATGGCCAATGCAGCTGGATCAGCCCCGCTGATGAGGCCGCGGCCGATGAGACTGCCCAGCTGAACGCCCAGGCCGCCGCCCAGACCGTCCGAGATCGACAGGTGATTGATGCCGCCTATGCGCGTTATGATGCGGCCCACGGCGACGGACATGACGAGACCGACGAAACAGCCGGCGACGAATCGACCGCCGATGACGACCATGCCGCCGATGAGCCTGCTGATGATAGCGAGGCCATGGCCGCGCATGATGACGTCCTGGCCGCCCGCGAAGCCGCAAAGCAGGCCCGCCGCGATCTCGGCTGTTACAGCGGCGTCGGGACCGTCTCCTGGATGGATGACGGCGATGACCACAGCGGCGATGATGATGAGGCCCACGCCGACGACGAGCATCATGGCATTCCGCTCCACCCCCACCCAGCAAGCGAAGAAGCTAAACTGGTGCCTTGGGTGGTGCTGCCCTTTATCCGCGTGCCTTCAACTGACCTGAACATGACCCTGGCCCTGGCCCTCGTCGCCTTTGTGATGATTCAGTTCATCGGCTTCAAAGCCCTGGGCATCTCCTATCTCGGCAAGTTCTTCGCCTTCGGCACCCTGCTTAAATCGCCCTTGGGCGCCATCGACGTAGTTGTCGGCCTGCTGGAGCTTATCGGTGACTTCGCCAAAATTCTCTCATTCAGCTTCCGTCTGCTCGGCAATATCTTCGCTGGGTCGATCCTGCTGTTTGTGATGAGCTTCCTCATCCCCATCCTGCCTTGGCCCTTCTTCATCCTCGAATTTTTCGTGGGTGTCATCCAGGCCCTGGTATTCGCCCTGCTAACCGCCATTTTTATGAGCCTGGCAACGGTCGGACATCACCACGACGAAGACCACGCCGAAGCGCATTAAGTCAATTATCACGCTATCGACAAGCAAAACTGGAGGAAACATCAATGGATGCACAAGCAACGATCTTATTGGGTAAAGCGATAGGCGCTGGACTGGCCATGATCGGCGCGGCCGGCGGCGGCATCGGCATCGGCCTGGCAGTCGGCGGCGCCGTGCAGGCCATGGGACGCAACCCCGACCACACGCCCACTATCCAAACCAACATGATCCTGGGCGTGGCCTTTGCCGAAGCTGTTGCCATCTACGCCCTGGTCGTATCGCTGATTATTCTCTTCGTGATTTAGTCAGCCGCGAGAGACGAAGGGAAGGAAACCATGAATGCACTGGAAAATTTGGGCATTAACCCCGGCACCCTGCTGATATGGGTTATCGCCTTTATCGTGCTGTATGTTCTGCTGACGCGCTTCATCTACGACCCTCTGGTGAATATGCTCAACGAACGGCGCAGCCGCATCGCCAAAGGCCTTGAAGATGCCGCCGCCGCCGCCAAAGCCCGTGAAAATGCCGAAGCCGAAGCCGAGAAAATTCTGGGCCAGGCCCGCAGTGAAGCGCAAAAGGTCATTGACGAAGCCCGCGGCCGCGGCGAATCCGTCGCCCAAGGCATTGAAAGCGACGCCCGCCAAGCCGCCGCCAAAATCCAGTTCGACGCCCAAACCGAAGCCACCGCCGCCCGCGACCAGCAATTAGGCGATCTGCGCGAACAGGTCCTCAATATCTCGGTCGCCGTCGCCAGCCGCATCCTGGGCGAAAGCATCGACCAAAACAGGCAAACAACCTTGGTCAACAGCTTCATAACCGACCTGCCATCAGATGCCCAAGGCCTGGGCGGGGAAGTCGAAGTTGTCAGCGCCATGCCGCTCACCGAATCCGAACAGCAGCAGGTCCAAACGGCCGTCGGCGCCGATTCAGCCAGCTTCTCGGTTGACCCGGCCATCCTGGGCGGCCTGATTGTCCGCTCGGCCGACCGCGTGATCGACGGAAGCGTCCGCGCCAATCTGACCGGCCTGGCCCGCAGCCTGAACTAAACACACCACACAATCTCACCTTGCAAACGCGTTGGATGCCCTCCAGCGCGTTTGTGTTTATCATAGAAAATCGCCGCGCCTTCCATTACACTCGCCATAAATGCAAGAGGCCCCTATGCCAAAGACCCTGGACAAGCTGCTGACCGCCGTTCCAAAACATCAAATCCTTGCCGCGCAGGGCGATATGTCGACAGTGATCGCCGCCGCCGTGTCCGAATCCAGCCTAGACATCAAAGAGGGCGGGCTGTTTGCCGCGCGCAAGGGCCAATCAGCGGACGGCCACTGCTATATCGACCAGGCCCTCGCCGCCGGCGCCAGCGCTGTCATTGGCGAAATTGAACCGCCCAATCTGCCCGTCCCCTACGTCCAGGTCAAGAACAGCAGCGAAGTTTTGGGTTGGCTGGCCGCCGCCTATTATGATTATCCCTCGCGCAAGCTGGCGGTCATCGGCATCACCGGCACCGACGGCAAAACAACCATCAGCCATATTCTGCATCACATCCTCAAACAGGCTGGCATTCGGGCCGGCTGTATCAGCACCCTTTCGGCCGACGTTGGTGATGAGACTGTCGAGACCGGCCTGCATGTCACCACGCCCCCAGCACCGCGCGTCCAGGCTTATCTGGCGCAGATGGCCGCCGCCGGCCTCACGCACGGCATCCTGGAGATGACCAGTCACGGCCTGGCGCAAGGCCGTTTGCAGGGAGTTGATCTTGACGTCGCCGTCTTGTCCAATGTCATGCACGAACACCTCGATTTTCATCGAAACTGGCAAGATTACCGCGCCGCCAAAGCCATCATGTTCCGAATGCTAGGCCGTTCCTGGCGCAAACCCGGCTTGGCAAAAATATCGGTGATAAACGCTGATGACCCTTCGGCCGATTATTTTCTGGCCATCCCAGCCGATACACCCCTGCGCTACGGCATCCACCACCCAGCCGATTATCAGGCGGCGAAAATCCACTATCAGCCCCATTCCACATCCTTTGCGGTGCAGGGCAAATCCATCGAAACGCGGCTGGCCGGCGAATTTAACGTCTACAATGCCCTGGCCGCCATCACCGCCGCCCGTCATCTCGGAGTCGATTGGCCAGATATTCAGCGGGGGATGGCCTCGTTTAACGGCGTCGCTGGACGAATGGAGCGAATTGATGAAGGGCAAGATTTTATCGCTATTGTTGATTTTGCCCATACGCCCAATGCCCTCAAACGCGCCTTGCAAACCGGCCGCGCCATGCTCCCAGCGGGGAAACGATTGTTCGCCGTATTCGGAAGCGCCGGCCTGCGCGACATCGAAAAACGCCGCATGATGGCCGAGACCGCCGCCGACCTGGCCGACATGACCATCCTAACAGCCGAAGACCCGCGCACCGAATCCCTGACCGCTATTCTGGAGATGATGGCGCAGGGCTGTCAGGCGCGCGGCGGCCTGGAAGACGAAACCTTTATCTGCGTCCCTGACCGCGGCCAAGCGATTTATCAGGCCTGTCAAATGGCGCGGCCCGGCGATCTGGTGATGGTCTGCGGCAAAGGACACGAGCAGAGTATGTGCTTCGGGACGACTGAATACGCTTGGGATGACCGCGCCGCCACGCGTTCGGCCTTGAAGGGCAAGCCGCTGACCACCCTGCCGACAGCCAAGGAGCGATGTTAAATGCGCCCGATTGACTGGGCAGCTGTGACGGCGCTTTTATTATTCGCCGCCGGCCTGCGTATCATTGGCATCAGCTACGGACAGCCCAACCCCGACTATTTCCCCTCAACCGCGCCCTTCGGTATGGTGCATGAGCAGCTGCCGATCCAGCCCGATGAATTTTTTAGCGTGTCTATCCCGGTGAACATGGCCCTGCGGAATCGCCTGAATCCCGAATTTTTCAACTACCCTTCTTTCATCATCAATACCAACTTTGTCCTGCTTCATCTGACGGGGGCGCTGGAAAATCTGTCCCTGGCCGACCGCGAGGGCTACAGCCTCCGCGCCTATGCCGGCTTCCCCTTATATGTCATGTCCCGAATGTATTCAGTGTATGGCGGACTGCTGATGGTCGCCTGCGCCTATGCCATTTCCCGCCTGACTGCTGGGCGATACGCGGCTTTGTGCGCTGGTCTGCTGACGGCCGCCGCTTATACGTTGGTGCAGCACGCGCATTACATCAAACCGGCCTCGCTGGCCACGGGCTGGATGATGCTGGCCGCCTGGGCCTGCATCGCTTCCCTCTACACATGCCGCCCGCGCGCTCGGCATCGCCTGTACCTCTTGGCCGGCGTTTTGACCGGACTGGCGGCGACGACGCGCTACAATGCGGCCGCGGTCGCTTTGCTGTTCATGCTGGTTGGCCTGATTCTGCTTTATCGTCACCGCTCGCGGCAAATGCGGCGGGTGATTGGCTTGGCTTGGCTGGCCGCGCCGCTGATATTTTTTCTAGGTTCGCCTTATATCCTGCGCGATTTCGAACATTTTTGGCATGATTTTCGCTGGATTGTCGGCCAGTACACGACCACTGGCGCCGATGTCCCCGCCTATTTTCTGACCGATGCCTGGTTCGGCTTGGCTTATGCCGTCGTCTATGCCGCCCTGTTCGCGCTGGGCATTCCCGCGCTTGCCGCGATGGGACTGGCATTTGTCGCCGGCTGGCAAAGACGTCCCCAGGGACATTTCCTGCGGCAAAATTCACCCCTGCTGTATGCGCTGCTGATCGGCCTGCTCGTCTTGACTTATGCGCTGGCCGCCCTCCGCACCATCCGCCCTGGACACAGCGAACACATGCTGCTGCCCATCCTGCCCTTTATGGCGCTGCTGTCGGCCCTGGGCGCAGGCTGGCTGGCCGATGCCCTCCCTCTGCCCAATAAATTTTTGATGCCCATCGTCGCTTTGGCTTTAATCATTCAGCCTTTGGTCTTGTCGGTGCAGGTCGTCAAGATGTTCGCGCAGACCGATACCCGCTATCTCATGCTGGAATGGATAAATGCCCATATCCCGCGCGGCTCCCGCATCTTCCTCGATGGCTCGTACAATGTGCCGCTGGACGCCGCGCTCTATCCAAACGATCAGCAGTTTGTCACCTATGCGCCAACTCTGCCCGATGGCAGGGATTATGATTATATGATTTATTCGGATGCCCTGGCCTACGACCGACTGGAAGCCGGCATCATGCCCGTCCCACCCGACGTCCTTCAGCGCACGCGCGATCATCTAAAGCAGCTGGATGCGAACTTCAAGCGAATCGCAGAAATCCAGCGCCCGCTCTGGCTTGAATCAGACATGATGGTCAACACAGCCGCCTACTGGCATAACCCGACCCTCATCCTCTATTGCCTCAATCGGCAAAGCTGCGCGCAAATTGAGCGGGAATGGTGAAAAGGATGGTTATGGAACTTTCTCAATCCTTAACGGCAAGATGCCGCGGCGCACTTCCTGATGGCTTTTTTCTCTGTAAAAAGTCTTTGTGGCGGATTATGGCGGATTATGGCGGATTATGGCGGATTTTGTCGAGCGAATGTCCTTGAGCAAGCGATTATTTAAGGCCGCCCGTTTTATGGTAAAATCTGGCCGCGCTAAGTCGATGAGGGACCTGTGCTGGACATCGGAATCGTCATTGTCAACTGGAATACCTGTGATTTTTTGAAGCGCTGTCTTGAAACTGTCTTTGCCAGTCAAGGCGATTTCACCTATTCAGCGCTGGTGGTGGACAATGCCTCGCAGGATAACAGCGCCGAGATGGTGCGCCGCGAATTCCCCCAGGCCAAGCTCATCGTCAACGCCGCCAATATCGGCTATCCGCGCGCCAACAATGTCGGCCTGCGAAAGCTGGGATACCGCGCCGCCGGCCAAGTCGACGCCCAGGCGCCGCGCTATGCCCTGCTTTTGAACCCGGATACAGAACTGCCGCCCGATGCCCTGGATAAGATGATCAAGTTTATGGACTCCCGCCCAGACGTCGGCGCCGCCGGCCCCAAACTGCTCCTGATGGATGGCAGCCTCGACAAAGCCTGCCGCCGTGGCTTCCCAACGCCCGCCGTCAGCTTTTATCATTACCTAGGCCTGGCAAAACTTTTTCCTCGAAATCCGCGCTTCGGCCGCTACAATATGACCTTTGCCGATGAAGACCAGCCCCTAGAAGTCGATTCGGTGGTGGGCGCGTATATGCAGGTTCGCAAGGAAGCCATTGAAAAAGTCGGCCTGCTGGATGAAACCTTCTTTATGTACGGCGAGGATTTGGATTGGGCTTACCGCTTCAAGCAGGTCGGCTACAAAATCTGGTATTATCCCGACGCGGTCGTCCATCATGTCAAACGCGCCGCCAGCCGCCAGAATAGAAAAGCGCGCGGCGAATTTTGGCGGGCCATGCTCATCTTCTACCGCAAACACTTCCGCCAGACGACCATCCTGCCAGTGCATCTGATGATTTTGGCGGTCCTGCTGATGAAAGGAGGCGCCGATATATGGAAAGAAATTCGCACTCCAACACTGCCGAGCTAGGGTCCAGGTCGCATCGCTGGACTAATCAGCGCGTGAAAGTGATCTCAAACGCGGTCTTGGTCACTGTGGATATTGTCATGCTGGCGGTCGCTTTCGCCGTCGGTTATGAATCGCGCGAATACCTGCCTTTTTTCCCGCGCCCGGCCGGACAGCCGCCGCTGATCGATTACATCCCCACCATCATTCTGCATATCTCGACCATCCTGATAATGTTCTATTTTTCGCAGCTGTATCATCTCAAACGGGCTTTCAGCCGCTTTGACCAAATCCGCAACGTCATCGGCATCGTCACGCTTGGCACCCTGCTGTCCAGCGGCATCCAGGAATTCCTCTTCCAAAACACATCCATAGAGGCCATCTATCCCCGCAGCCTGCTTTTTTATGTCTGGTTTTTCAGCGTTCTCTTTACGGGGCTGGGGCGCGAACTGTACCGCGTGGCGCGGGTTTCTTTACGCCGCCGCGGCCTGATTCGCGACAACTTGCTGATTGTCGGTGAAGGCCGCATCGCCCGCGACATCATCAGCAAAATCCGCAGCAGCCCCGACCTTGGCTATCATATCGTCGGCATCGTCTGCAAGGCCAACCCCAAAGGTCGAATGCTCAACTTTCCCATCATCGGCAAATACGAGGATATTCCGCGCCTGATCGACGAACTGCAAGTGGAGCAGGTCATCGTCGCCCTGTCCGACGCCAAACGGAGCGAATTGGTCGAGCTTGTCACCCTCTGTCAGCGCGGGCTGGTCGATATCAAAGTTTATCCCGATATTTTCGCTTATATGGCCGGCGACCTGAATGTGGACGACCTTGGCGGAACACCCCTGCTGACGGTGCGCGATATCGCTCTGCGCGGCTGGAAACTAAGTCTAAAGCGGGCGCTGGATTTGATTGGCGCGTCGGTCGGCCTGATCGCGCTCTCGCCTTTTATGCTGCTGACGGCGCTGCTGATTGGCCTAGAATCGCGCGGTGCCGTTTTTTACTGGCAGCTGCGGATGGGCTTGGATGGCCGGCCCTTTCCGATGATCAAGTTTCGCTCTATGCGCCTCAATGCCGAATCCGCCGGCCAAACCTGGACAGTCGAAAACGACCCGCGCGTCACCCAATTTGGCCGTTTGATGCGCCGCAGCAATTGGGATGAGATCCCGCAGTTGATTAACGTCTTCGTCGGCCACATGAGCCTGGTCGGCCCGCGGCCTGAACGTCCCATGTATGTACGCCAGTTTCAGAGCCAAATTCCGCGTTATATGGAACGGCACCGCGAAAAATCGGGCATGACCGGCTGGGCGCAAGTCAACGGCCTGCGCGGCGACACATCCATTGTCGAACGAACCGCCTATGACCTGTGGTATGTCGAAAACTGGTCGCTGTGGCTCGATATCAAAATCATCATCCGCACCGTCTGGCAGTCCTTGACCCGCTCCAGCCCGAATGCCTATTAAGCGGAGAACGCCTGTGGATTTAGAGACCTTGACGCAAGCCATGCACGTCTTTGTCGAAAGCAAAGGCTGGTACGCTGAACATTCCAGCCGGCCGCAAACGCCAAAGAATCTGGCCGTCTCGCTGATGCTGGAGGCCGGTGAAGCGCTTGAGCTTTTTCAATGGAGCGAAGAGGCCGCCGACCGCGCTGAACTGGCCTCGGAGTTGGCCGATGTCATGCTTTACCTCTTGCAGCTGGCCAGCATCAGCCAGATCGACCTGGGGGCGGCTGTCATCGCCAAGCTGCAAGAAAACGATCAGCGCAGTTGGCCGAGCGACGTTTCCCCGCCAAATCCGTAAATTGACTCAACAGCGTCAGCCTTTTATTCTGCTCGGCGCCGATTATAATACAGCGCATGAATGGCAAACATTAGCCCAGCCAAAGGACAGTCGCCCTATGTCGGAACAGGCCGTCACCACCCAAAGCGAAGATTTTTCCAGATGGTACAACGAAATCGTCTACCGCGCCGACCTGGCCGCTCCGTCGCCGGTGCGCGGCTGCATCATCATCAAGCCTTATGGCTATGAAATTTGGGAAGGCATCAAAGGCGGCCTGGATCGCCGCTTCAAAGAGACCGGCCATCAAAACGCTTATTTCCCGCTCTTCATCCCCGAAAGCTATATCAAACGCGAGGCGCAGCACGTCGAGGGATTCAGCCCCGAACTGGCTGTGGTCACGCATGCTGGAGGCAAGGAACTGGAGGAGCCGCTGGTCGTGCGTCCAACCTCCGAGACGGTCATCGGCGAGGCCTTCAGCGATTGGGTGCAGTCCTACCGCGATTTGCCGCTGCTCATCAATCAATGGTCAAATGTCGTGCGCTGGGAGATGCGAACCCGTCCCTTCCTCCGCACGGCCGAATTTTTGTGGCAAGAGGGCCATACCGCCCACGCCACCTATGACGAGGCTGAAGCCGAGACCTTGCAGATGCTCGATATCTATGCCGATTTTGCCATCAAGGACGCCGCTATTCCGGTGATAAAAGGCGAAAAAAGCCGCCTGGAACGTTTTGCGGGGGCGCTGCGGACCTATACCATCGAAGCCATGATGCGCGACAAAAAAGCCTTGCAGTCCGCCACCAGCCACAATCTGGGCCAAAATTTCGCCAAGGCCTTCAGCATCAAATACCTGACCGAAAGCAATGCCCAAGAGTTCTGCTGGACGACTTCTTGGGGCCTAAGCACCCGCATGGTCGGCGCGGTGGTGATGGCCCATGGCGATGACAAGGGTCTGCGGCTGCCGCCCAAACTGGCGCCATGGCAGGCTGTGATTGTGCCGATCTATAGGAGCGAGGGACAGAAAGCGCAGGTCATGGAAACCGCCGACAAACTCCACCAGCAGCTTCATCAGGCCGCCGTCCGCGTGCATATTGACCGCCGCGAAGGCCAATCACCTGGCTTCAAGTTCAACGACTGGGAGATGCGCGGCGTGCCAGTTCGCATAGAAATTGGCCCCAAAGACGTACAGAACCATCAGGCTGTGCTGGCGCGGCGCGATGTTCCTGGCCGTGCCGGCAAAAAGTTCGTCTCCCAAGACGGCCTGGCCCAAGAGGTCAACGATCTGCTCGCCGCCATTCAGGCCAACCTGCTCGAAGACGCCCGCGCCTTCCGCGACGAAAATATCGTTGATGTCTCATCCTATGATGAACTCAAACAGGCGATTGAGGCTGGCAAATGGACGCGCGCCTGGTGGCAAGGCTCCGACGAAGATGAATTGATGGTCAAAGATGAAACCGGCGCCACCATCCGCTGTTTTCCCTTTGAACAGCCAGACAGCGCCGGCCAATGCGTCGTCACCGGCAAAACGGCTGAAAAAATCGCCTTGTTCGCTAAGGCATATTAGACAGACGCCGTGTATATATCACGGGCAGGCCGCCGAAAAGCGATGCGCTCGCCGGCCTTGTGAAAAATTTTACAAATAGCATATTGATAAAGACTCATTCTGATGTTAGACTCAAGATCGCCATGCACTTATTTTCTTAAAAAAGACCATGGCTGTTTGGAACAAAACTTGCAGCAACATACTGGTGTCCATGCTGGGTCGTGGACTTAATGAGTTTGCCACCAGTCCGCAGATGTGCAGGTTGGTGGCTTGATTTTTGGGATAGACGATGGCCGCTTATTTAATCGTTGACGTGGATGATCTGTTGCGCTGGTTCACCGCGCGGAATGTGAACATTGATTTGCAAGAGCTTGCCGTTGCTCTGCGGGGCGGGGCGGCCTTCGCGGCCGGCCTGTTCAATTCCAGCCTGCTTAGGACGGTCGCCGTGGCCAACTGGGATGCTCACCGCGATCATCGGCATATCGACCCGCAGACCATTTTCCGCAGCGCCGGCTACAAGGTCGATAACTTTGACATTCCCGACCGGCAGGATTTGGCTGACGTCCTCTTCATCCACTATTTCTCTTATGACCCCAACCCGGTCGATGAGTTGATCTTGGCGACGACCAGCAAGGATCTGCTGCCGCTGATTCATCGCATCAAGACGACTCGCAACGCCCGCGTCCGGATGTGGGGAGGCGAAGATGTCCTGCAAGGCACCGAATTTGCCGATGAGATCATCTTCCAGCGCTTGGAAACCCTGCTCGGCATTCAAACCAAAAATGTTTGGGTCTACATCGACTTTGAAAACATCTCCATCAGCCTGCACGGCCAGGGCTTCATGGTCAACCTTGATCGTCTGATCGGACGTTTTGTCTCACAGGCGCAGGCGCATGGCAATGTCGTCAGTATGTGCGCCTATGCCCCCTGGGGCCAGCGCGGCGCCCTGCCGCCCCTGGTTGATGATTCGGGCCGCGAAGTTGCCGATGACGCTCCCTCGCGCCTGGCGATGGCCAATATCGATCCCGTGTTCAACCTGCCCGGCAAAAACAGCGCCGACATTCGGATCGCCAGCGACGTCATAACCGACGTCAGCCACCCCGAAGCCGGCGACGTCATCATCCTGGCCAGCGGCGACCGCGACTTCAACGAGGTCATCAACGCGTTGATTCAGCGCAACAAGACCGTCATCGTCTGGGGCGTGCGCGGCAGCACCAGCCGCCAGCTGGAAAATCACCCCTCGCTTCAGCTGGAATACATCGACGATTTCGCCGATCTGCAAACGCATCAGTCGCTAAGCCAGGTAGAAGCGGATGATGAAGCCGAAAGTTTCACGCCTTCGCAATGGTCAAGCGTCATCATCCAATTCTATCGACTTCGGGTGGACAGCGCCAAAAGGGAAATCACGGTTCAGGGCCTGGTGCGGCAGCTTTTGGATATCGGCGCCGTCGTCTCCACGGCCCGCGGCCAAGACCTGGTTTCGCAGTCCATTTCGCTGGGCATCCTGAAACAGCTGACGGCCGCTGGCGCCATAGCCCTCAATCATCAGCATCCAGTGGTCGAAAAGACTCTGCTCATCGTCGACGCCATCACCCGCCGCGTCGCCAATACCTTGCAGACGCGCAAATGGAAATATGTCAATTACGGCTTTCTGCTCAAGGGGCTGGAAATGGAAAGCGACCTGGAGCGGCCTGGCCTGAACAGCAGTGACCAGTGGCGGGCGCATTGGATTGACTGCCTGATACGCGAGGGGGTTTTGCAGCGCGAACTGGTGCCGCATCGCCGCAACCCAGAGGATTTGGTGCCGGTCATACGGATTCCGCCCGTCGAACCCAAGCCGCCGCCGCCAGCCCCGCCGCCTCCGCCGCCCAAAGAGACTGTTCCCAAACCCGACAGAACGGAGCGCAATTGGCTGGGGATTTCGCCAAATCAACTCTATGAGCAGAACATTGAAGTCGCCCGCATGGTCGTCCGCGTTGTGGTCAGCGTCGAACAGTTCACCAGTTTCCGCAATTTTGCTTGGTGTCCGCTGGGCAGCTTGCACCGCCGTCTGCGCGAGTACGATTCTGGGGTTATCTTCCAGTACGCTGTCGAATATCTGCTGGCGAATGACATGGCCCAGGTCAATGAATACGCCAATCCGCGCAGCGAGTACAACACCAAAGGCATCGTGCTTAACCTGGACAGCCCCTATGTTATCGATGTGCTGGCCGAGCGCGATGAGTTCGTGCGCGTGCTGCTGG
This sequence comes from Phototrophicaceae bacterium, assembly GCA_965243795.1. Classification (GTDB taxonomy): domain Bacteria; phylum Chloroflexota; class Anaerolineae; order Aggregatilineales; family Phototrophicaceae; genus UBA6055. The sequence goes on from OZ251576.1 coordinate 1,432,776, forward strand.
GTATGTACAGCGACAGCCTGGACATCACCAAAGACAACCTGGAGCAGCCGGCCGAAGGCCATGATGATCTGGGACTGTGGATTTCGATTATGGAAACGGAAAATGTGCTGAATCTCCTGCCTGGCCAAAGCGACCAGTACAGCCTGTTCCGCACCCACCATACGGTCAAGCTGGTAGCGAACGACGAAATGGACTCGTCTAATGATTAGGGCATTGCCGTTGTTCTATGAAGGTGATACAATCCATCTGATGTCAAGACCGACGGGCTTGCTGTCCAGCCTGTCTGGTGACGAGAACACATAATGAAGGGACGGTTCTGATGCCATTGGACAAAGCAGCGAAAACGCAGATTATCAAAGACTTCGGCCGCGAAGCAGGGGACACTGGCTCGCCAGAGGTGCAGATCGCCTTGCTCACCGCGCGCATCGTGCAGCTGACCGAACACCTCAAGGTACACAGCCACGATGAACATTCGCGCCGCGGCCTGCTCAAGCTGGTCGGACAGCGCCGCCGCCAGTTGAAGTACATCGCGCGCAAAAAGCCGGAAGTCTACCGCGACTTGCTCAAACGGCTCGGCTTGCGGCGTTAATGGCGATGAAGCTGATTTTAGGGCCGATGCCTGCCGCCAGCGACTTGAATTGCGGCCTACATTTGATGAATTTTGATGCGTCAAGGATGCGCTGGGGTTTTTCCTATCCCGCGCACAGGCGCATTTTATCTATATGGAGAACAGTATGACTCTGGATATACGCGAATACAGGGGTTTTGTCGGCGACAAGGAAATCATCATCGAAACAGGCCGCTATGCCCAGCAGGCCGGCGGCGCCGTCACCGTCCGCATGGGCGATACCATGCTCTTCTGCTCAACGACGATGGGGGCGCCGCGCCCAGGCTTGGACTTCTTCCCATTGAGCGTCGATTACGAAGAGAAGATGTACGCCGGCGGTCGAGTGCCAGGCAGCTTTTTCCGCCGCGAAGGCCGGCCATCCGAAGGATCCATTCTCACCTCGCGGGTGATTGACCGCACGCTGCGCCCGCTCTTTCCCAAAAATATGCGAAATGAGGTGCAGGTCGTCCTGCTGTCGCTTTCGCATGACCGTCAGCATCATGTCGATATGCTGGGCGTTATCGCCGCCAGCGCCGCCCTGATGATTTCCGATATTCCCTGGCAGGGCCCAGTCGCCGGGGCGCGGGTTGGCCTGGTCAACGGCCAGCTGACCGTGAATCCGACCTATACCCAGATGCAGGGAAGCGATCTTGATCTGCGCGTGTCCGGCACGGCCGAGGCCATCAACATGGTCGAATGCAACGCCAGCCAGGTCGATGAGGATACCATGCTGGAAGCGCTGTTTATGGCCCATGACGCTGTGCAGGACATCATCGCCCTGCAAAATCAGATTCGCGCCGAAATCGGCAAGGACAAACAGGAAGCCGCCGCCGACAACCTTGATGAAGGCCTGCTGGCCGAAGTCACTGCCAAGACGCAGGGGCCAATCCATGAGATTATGCAGGCGCATCCCAACCGCGCGGAACGCCGCGAGCCGCTGGCCGCCGTCCGACAGGCCTTGACTGAAGAATACAGCCGCCGCAACGCGGACATCGAAGACGAATCGGCGCAGTATGACCTCAAGCACGTCGGCCGCGCCTTTGAGCAGGTGATGAAAAAGGTCATCCGTGGTCGCATCGTCAACGACGGGATTCGCCCCGACGGCCGCGATTCCACCAGCATTCGCCCGCTGTTTGCCGAGGTCGGCCTTGTCCCCCGCGTGCATGGCTCTGGGATGTTTATGCGCGGCGAAACGCAGGTCCTGACGATTGCCACGCTTGGCACGCCCGGCGATTCGCAGTTTATGGACGGCCTTAGCCCCGAAGATGACAAACGTTACATGCACCACTACAACTTTCCGCCCTACAGCACCGGCGAGACCTATCCCATGCGCGGCCCACGACGCCGCGAAATTGGCCATGGCGCCCTGGCCGAAAAAGCGCTGCTTTCAATGATACCGTCCGAACGGGATTTCCCTTATGTGCTGCGGCTGGTCAGCGAGGTGATGAGTTCCAACGGCAGCACCTCTATGGCCAGCGTTTGCGGCAGCGCCTTGGCTCTTATGGATGCCGGTGTGCCGATTAAGAACCTGGTCGGCGGCATCGCTATGGGCTTAATCAAGGAAGGCGAGCAGGTCGCGGTTTTGACTGACATTCAGGGGATGGAAGACCACCTGGGCGATATGGATTTCAAGGTCGCTGGCACCACCGAAGGCATTACCGCCTTGCAGATGGACATCAAAATTGATGGCGTCAACCGCGATATCATGCGCCAGGCCCTGGCACAGGCCAAAGAGGCCCGCCTGCAAATCCTGGCGGCGATGGCCGAGGCCATCCCACAGCCGCGCGCGACCCTAAGCGAATATGCGCCGCGCATGGAATCGTTCAAAATCGCCGTCGATAAAATCGGCGCGGTCATCGGCCCCGGCGGCAAAAATGTGCGGGCGCTCCAGGATGAACACAGTGTCAAAATCGAGATCCAGGAAGACGGCCTCATTTATGTAGCTGGCGAGACCGGCAGCGCGGTGGAGGAGGCTATCGAAAAAATCAGCCGTATGGTCGAAGAGCCAGAAATCGGCCAAATCTACACCGGCAAGGTCACTCGCATCGAAAATTATGGCGCTTTCGTCGAGTTCCTGCCCGGCAGCGAAGGCATGGTTCATGTGTCGCAGCTGGCTGATTACCGCGTCAAAAGCGTCGAGGAAGAGGTCAGTCTTGGCGATGAAATCATGGTGATGGTGATCAACATCGACGGCACCGGCCGCGTGCGTTTGAGCCGTCAGGCCGTCCTGGAAGGCTGGGATGCCGAAGAGGCCCAGCGCCGCGATGCCGCCGGCAGTCGTGGTGGTGATCGGCGCGGCGGTGACCGTCGTGGTGGCAATCGGCGTGGCGGCGACCGTCGCGGTGGTGATCGGCGCAGTGGCGGTGATGGTCGGGGCAGCGGCGGCTTTCGACGCGGCAGTGGCGACCGCGGCCGTCGTTAGTCCGGCCAAGGATCCACAGTTTCAGGAAAATCAGCATGGCCAACAAAAACGACGCGCCCGGCAATGCCATCGCCGAAACCGAGAATTACATGGTCTGGGAAGTGGCGGAGCCGGACGGTGAGACAACCTATCACATCGAATTGGGCATCGCCACGGTGCATTTCTTCCGCGAGGAGTGGGATGAATTTCTCAAGCTGATGAAAGACGCCGCCAGCGGCCGTCCATGAATCCCAATCTCGCCCAGCATTCGTTGGTCATGGCGATGGCCAAACACCTGCCGCCCAGTTCCTCCCAGCTGCGGCTGGTTGATCTTGGCGGACAGGCCGCGCCCGTTCTGGCCCAGCGGCGAGCCGACCTTGATGTTCACGCGCTGGCAGAAAATGCGGCCGACAGCGTGGATGCGGTTGTGGCTTATGATGTTGAACTGAAAGCCGCCTTGCTCAAACGCGTATGGTCGGCGCTGCGGCCGGGCGGTCGATTCATCGCTGTTCTGCCCGCCGGCCAGGTGTCTGAAAGCTGGGTCATACTGCTGGAAAAACATGATTATGCGCGGATTTTAGTCGAGGCGGCCGACAATGGGCGCGGCCTGCTGATTCGGGGCGAAAAGCCTCATCATCACCAAGAGACTCGGCGGCGCATCGAAGACATCGCCGCGGCCGACGATGACCTGCTCGACCTGATGACTTTCAAGGGACGCTATGTTCATCTCTTGATTTGGCAGCGGCCTGACAAACCAATCTGGAAGCTGAAGGCCGGCGAAAAAATCTGCTGGCAGGCTTTGGCTCGGCAAGATGACGATGGCGCTGTTCTGCTCGGTTTCAGCAGTTTGCCCAAAGCAGTCGGTTTCATGCAGCCGGCCGTCCTCGCTGGCCAGATACAGAACATCAACAAGGTCGGCAAATTTGACAAAACGCGGGCGCAGGCCTGGCCCTGGCCGGTCATCCTGAACCCGAAGCTGGGCGTCATCAGCAGTCGGCCGCTTGTCTTTGTGGAGGTTGACCCGACGACGGCGGCCGCGCCTGATGAATAGCGCCGCGGTCATTTGGGCCGCTTGAACGAATCCGATATAATCTAAGCATCTGACCTGATTTGGCAAAGGCTGTCGGCATGATGGCTCCGCAGGAACCCCGCCCGCATCGCTTCATTACTTGGAATGAGGTAGACCAGCTTATCGACGGCCTGATACCGCGCATCCAGCATTTGGGGCCATTCGGCGCCATGCTGATGATTACCCGCGGCGGCGTCATCCCCGGCGGCCTGCTGGCCGAAGCCTTGAACGTCCAGCGCCTCCTGACCGCCTCGGTCGATTTTCCTTCGACGGAGCAGTCGGGCATGATGGCTTGGCCGACATTCTTGCAGTTTCCCGATTCGGGCCTGCTGCGCGGCCGGCGCACTTTGATTGTCGATGATGTTTGGGGCAGCGGGCGCACCAGCATTGCCGTCCGTCAGCGGGTCATTTCGGCCGGCGCCCAGGCCTACAGCTGCGTGCTTCATTTCAACCCCTATCGCTCGCTGTTTTCCAACATCAGGCCCGACCTTTATGGGGATGTCACCGATGCCTATGTCGTCTATCCTTGGGAGATCGACCGCGGCCCGCTTGGACGCGGCTTTGGCGAAGTTCAGCCCGAAATCTAGGATTCGCTTTCCTACTCAACGCTAATGCAAATCGAATCAATTTGGGGTACAATAGTTGCAAATGCTGTTTTATCAGATCTCATCGCCGCCGCTCCCAAGACGACAGCCGATTAACGGATGATAAAATGCGACAGAATTTTGTTTGTCAATGCGGTATATCATATAAGTCGCCGCCGTTTGTCCCGACTGGCGACCGTCTTATTCATTTTTGCGCTTTCGAGGCGCGACTGTAACCCGCCTGTGCCGGAGGCTTGCTGAACCTTATGCGTGAAAACCAGGACAACACCCCTATGCTCGACGACAATTTTGAGGAGATGCTGGCCTCATCATTTGATTATGCCTATGCGCCGCCGCGGCGAGGCGAAATTCGCGAAGCTACCATTTTGCAGATTGATGAGCGCGAGATCATCGTCGATCTCGGCGCCAAGCAGGATGGCATCGTTCCCGCCCAAGATCTGGAGCGGATGGAGAAGGACTTCCGCGAAAGCCTGCATCCCGGCGCCAATGTACCTGTCTATGTCATCAATCCCCGCGACCAAAACGACAACCTGATCGTCTCCATCAACATGGGCCTGCAGCGCTATGACTGGGAGAAAGCCCGCGAGCTGCTGACATCGCAAGAGGCCGTCAATGTCAAAGTCAGCGGCTATAACAAAGGCGGTATTCTGGTGCGCTGGAATCGGCTGGAAGGCTTTGTCCCTGGCTCGCATCTGGTGTCGGCCAGCATGGCCGCCGACCGCAGAGAGGCCATGAGCGAATTGATCAACAGCACGCTTGGCGTCAAGGTCATCGAAGTCGACCAAGACCGCCGCCGTCTGATTTTCAGCGAGCGCGAAGCCCAAAAAGAATGGCGGGCCAAACGCAAATCCAAGCTGCTGGCCGAACTCAACATAGGCGATGTTGTCGACGGCGTGGTCACGGGCCTGCGGGACTTTGGCGCGTTTGTCAACATTGGCGGCGCCGACGGCCTCATTCATGTCAGCGAATTGGCCTGGCACCGCGTCGACCACCCGCGCGATATTTTGAGTATCGGCAAGCAGATCCAGGTCTATGTCCTCAATCTCGACCGCGAGACCAACCGCATCGCCCTAAGCCGCAAACGTCTGCTAAGCGACCCTTGGGACGACGCTCAGAAGCGCTATCACGAAGGCCAGCTGGTCGAAGGCCAGGTGACCAATGTCGTCGATTTTGGCGCATTCGTCGCCCTGGACGATGGCCTGGAAGGGCTGCTTCATCTTAGTGAAATGGGGGATGGCGCGCTCAAGGAACCCTATTCTTATGTGCAGAAAGGCGACCAACTCACGCTCCGCATCAGCCACCTGGAGCCAGAAAAGCGCCGCGTCGGCTTTACCCAGCGCTGGGGCACCGAACCTGACGAAGGCGAAGAGCCTGATGAGAGCGAAGAAGAGGGGGCGGATGAACCAGCGGCCGAAATTGAAGAATCCGATTCCCCGTCTCTTGATGAATCGGCCGAGGAGGCTGATCCAGACGAAGAATCCAGCGAATAAAAATCGATTTTGTCGAATCGGCCAAATTGACGCGGATTTGTTGACAAACAGAAAGCGACTCGGTATAATCCCCAACGGTTTTCGGTAAAGGCAAGCCGTTCGCGTTATCCTGAACCTGGTTTTCAGCAGGGCTGAAAGGGCTGGGTTTTATTTTGCCTTGCGCCGAAGAGCCGAATCGAAACTTTTGGGGAGATGATTGATTATGCAAATCGAGTCTGCAACTGACCTGTCCGCCGATGAGATGGATTTTGCCGCGCTGCTGGAAGAATCCTTGGCCAGCAGCCAGATTGAGCGCGGGGATATTGTCCGCGGCACCGTCCTTTCCATTGACAGCCATGGTCTGCTTGTCGATGTCGGCTGGAAACAGGACGGCATTGTAACCCGCAATGATATTGAGCGCATGGGCATGAACCCGGCCGATTTCCAACTCAATGCCGAAATTGATGTCGCGGTTGTCCGCCTGCACGACAGCAACGGCAATCTCATTCTGTCGGCCGCCCAGGCCCGTCAAAACGAAGATTGGAAGCGCGCCCAGCAGATGATGGATGACGACGCCCTCTGGACGGGCCAAATCAACGATGCCAACAAGGGCGGCCTGATGATGCCTTTTGGCCATCTGCGCGGCTTTATTCCGGCCAGCCACGTAGTCGACCTGCCGCGTGGCCTCAAGGAAGAAGACCGCCTGGCCCATCTGCAAACGCTCATCGGCCACGAAATGACCGTCAAAGTCATTGAAGTCAACCGCAAACGCCGCCGCCTGGTCTTCAGTCAGCTGGACGCCGAGCAGGAAAACCGCCTGGCGCGCAAACAGGCCCTCCTGCGCGAACTGGCCGAGGGAAGCTCGCGGCAAGGCGTAGTCAGCGGCCTCTGCGACTTTGGCGCGTTTGTCGACCTTGGCGGCGCCGATGGACTTATCCACATCTCCGAATTGGCCTGGCATCGCGTCCGTCACCCCAGCCAAATCGTCAACATTGGCGACCAAGTCGAAGTCTACATCCTGAATCTTGACGACGAAGGCCGACGGATTGGCTTGAGCCTCAAACGCTTGAAGCCCAATCCCTGGACGCTGGTCGATGAAATGTATCACGTCGGCCAACTGGTCGAAGGCCTGATCAGCCGCGTCGAATCCTTTGGCGCTTTTGTCAGCCTGGAGCCTGGCATTGAGGCGCTGCTGCATATCAGCCAGATATCCAAAAATTCGCAGGAAAATTCGATTCGCCATCTCTATGAAGGCCAAAAGCTGCTGCTGCGGATTATCAGCATTGAATCGAAAAGACAGCGCCTTGGCCTTAGCCTAAATGAAGTGGCCGAAGCCGAGACGGCCCAGTGGGAAGCGCGCCAGATGGAACTCGCCGCCGAAGCCGCGCCGTCAGCCGAAGATCAGAATCAGCCCGACGCAAGCTGAATCTGGCATTTTGCGTTTTTGTCATGTACACTGCAAAATCAGCGAGGGCCTTTGCCGTCCGCTTATCGTAAATTGAACCGATCAAAGGTGGTGATGTCATTTATGGCTTCAGTCAAACTCAAGCCAGGTGAAAGTCAGGAACAACTGCTGCGCCGTTTTCGCAAACGGGTGACCAATGCTGGCATTCTTAGCACCGTGCGCCGCAAACGGTGGCACATTTCCAAAAGCGAACTGCGCCGCATCGAAAAGAAAAAGGCCATCCGCCGTTCGCGCCGCCGCCAGCGCAAAGCCTAAGGGGCTTGCAAAACAAGCGCGCGGGCTTTTTTTATCATCGACCGCGAAGACCGTTGCATCTTGGCCGTATGCAGCGGCTTTTTGTCTTATAATCGTCAGCATTGATCTGCATGAGGAGGAATATGCCCAAGAAAGAAGAGAAAATAGAAGTTGAAGGCACGGTTATTGAAGCGCTGCCCAACACCCAGTTTAAGGTCGAGCTTGAGGAGAGCGGACATCATGTGCTGGCGTATCTGTCCGGCAAAATGCGTAAGTTCTATATCCGCATCCTGCTGGGCGACCGCGTCAAAGTCGAACTCACCCCTTACGATGTGAACCGCGGCCGCATCACCTATCGATACAAGGACTAGCGGCGTCCCTCGCGCCCAATCGCCATGAGACAGAAACGGGTCATCATAGGGTGATTCGTTTTGCGTCTTTTTATTTGACGCCCCAATGCACCGCCATCGCGCCGAACATGAATGTCTTGAACTGCACATCGCGGAAGCCGGCTGTTTCCACCAAAGCGGCAAGCTCGGCTGGCGTCTTGAAGGCCTGCGTCGATTGCGGCAGATAGCGATAGGCATCGGTGGCGCGCTTGCCGGCCAGCAGTCGGCCCAGCAGTGGAATGCCATAGCGCAAGTGCAGCATAATCAAGGGTCGCAGCAGATTTTTTGGCGGCGGTGAAGTATCTAGGACAACGATACGGCCGCCGGATTTCAGCACGCGCCGCTGTTCGGCCAACGCCTTTGGCATATCGGCCACATTCCGCAGCAGATAGCCCGAAACCACCGCATCAAAGCTCTCATCCGCGTAAGGCAGCCGCATGGCATCGGCTCCCGTCCAGGCCACTTGACCGCCATACTGCGCCTGCTGCCCAACCTGCATCATCCGCAAGGCGAAATCGGCGCCAAATACCTGCGCCGCCGGCCGTTTTTTCAAGGCCTCAAAGGCTATGTCGCCTGTTCCCGTCGCCAAGTCAAGCAACGCCCCCTGACTCGGCAGCTGCGCCTGATCGACCGCGAAACGCCGCCATCGGCCGTCCTGACCGGCGGTCATGACGCGGTTCATTAGGTTGTAACGGCCGGCGATGCGGTCAAACATCCCCCGCACATAATCCGCGCGCTCATCGCCGCTCAAGTGCGTCATCGCTTGGCCTCGATCAGCATCCAGTCGCCGCGCTGCCGCCGCGCGTAAGGCCGCAGGCCGGTTTGACGCAGAGCGGCCTCGACCTCGGCGGCCTGGGTGTCGATGATGCCGCTGAAAATGGCCGTGCCGCCTGGCCGCACAGCCGCGCCAAGCTGATTTTCGGCCAGCGTCAGAATGACCCGCGCCAGGATGTTGACCGCGACTATATCAAAGGCCGAGCCGCGTATGTTGGCCAGGCTGCCCTGCATGGCCATGATTTTATCGGCGGTTCCGTTCGCTGCGGCATTTTCCCGCGTGGCTTGAACGGCCATCGCATCCGTGTCCAGCGCCAGCGTTTTTTCGGCCCCCAGTTTGGCGGCGGCAATCGCCAAAATCCCGCTGCCGCATCCCAAATCCAAAACGTCCTGGCCGGACTGCACCAGATCTTCCAGGGCTTCCAGGCAAAGCTGCGTCGTCGGATGCGTGCCGGTGCCGAAGGCCATACCGGGGTCAAGCGCAATTTCGATGTCGCCAGCGGCCAACTCGACATCAATCCAAAGCGGCCGAATCAGCAGGCGCCGGCCGACCCGCAGCGGCCGATAATGCGCTTTCCAGGCCTGCTCCCAATCCGCTTCTTCAAGGCGGCGATACTGTGGCTGGGGCATCGGATATAGGCGGTTCATGTGCCGCAGGTCATTTTCCAGCCGCTTTTTGGCTGTCGCAAGCCGCTCGTCGTCAGGCAGATAGGCGCGCAGGGTCAGACTCGACGGCGGCGGCGCTTCGCCCTCATCCCAAACATCTGGCTGGATGCCGTCCTGCTCAATCGAAATCCCCTGATGTCCATAACGCTGCAAAACGTCGGCGGCCGCCTCGGCGCTTTCGCCATCCACCCGCATTATGACTTCAATCCAGCCGCGCATTGCCGTCTGTCCTGGCTTATCGGCCTTCGCCGCCCAGGAAGTCCATCACCTTGTCAAAGAAACCACGGCCGCTGGGCTGCGGCGTAATTTCATGATCGAAGGTATCCGCCAGCTGCTCAAACAGTTCGCGCTGATGGTCGCTCAAGTCGGTCGGTGTTTTGACCTGAACATAGACCAGCTGGTCGCCGCGCCCGGAATTGGAGCCGTCCGTCCGCAAACGCGGGATCCCGCGCCCGCGCAGTCGGAAGACTTTGCCGGTCTGCGTCCCTGGTGGAATAGCGAGTTCGACTGGGCCATCCACCGTATCCACACGAATTCTGTCGCCCAGGGTGGCCTGCGCCACATTGATGTCAATATCAAGGATGATGTTGTTTTCTTTGCGCTTGAAAAAGGGGTGATTTTTGACATGCACGACCACATACAGATTGCCGGGCGGCATGCCGCGTTCGCCGACGTCGCCGTCGCCGCGCACCTGAATTTGAATGCCTTCGCTGACGCCGGGGGGAATTTTGACGCTCAAGACGGCTTTCTTGCGCCGTCGCCCCGAGCCGTCGCAGTTGTGGCAGGGCTTGCTGATGATTAGTCCCTTGCCGCCGCAGTTGGGACAGCTGACGACTCGCACCATTGAACCGAGCAAGGTCTGCTGCACCTGGCGCATTTCGCCGCTGCCATCGCAAGTCCGGCAGGTCGTCGGCCGCGAACCAGCCGCCGCGCCGCTGCCGTCGCAAACGCCGCAGGTCTCCAGACGTTGAAATTCGATCTCTTTTTCCGCGCCGAAAACAGCTTCCACGAAGTCAATCGTCACACCCACGCGGTGGTCTCGTCCGGACGTTGACGCTCTTCGACGGCCGCCGACGCCGACATCGCCACCGAAAGCGCTGTTGAAGATGTCGAAGATATCCTCAACGCCGAAGCCGGCCGCGCCAGGCCCATAACCGCCGCCCGCCGCGCCATTCACGCCGGCATGGCCAAAACGGTCATAACGCGCCCGCTTGTCGTCATCCGAAAGCACTTCGTAGGCTTCGTTGAGTTCCTTGAATTTTTCCTCGGCGCCGTCTTCCTGGCTGACGTCGGGATGGTACTGCCGCGCCAGCCGCCGAAATGCGGTCTTGATCTCGCTGGTGTCGGCATTCCGCGAGATGCCGAGTACATCATAATAATCTCTTGGCATAATCAATAAAGTCCTGTCTGCGACTGTGCAGCCTGCTCTTCATCATAAAACGCGAAACGGGGCATAATGATGATTATACCCCATTTGAACGATCATTCGGCTTTAGGTTTCGGTGAATTCGGCGTCGATGATATCCTCATCATTCTTGCTCTTCTGCTTGACTGGCTCGCTTTCTGGCGGCGCGGCCTCCTCGTACATCTGGGCGCCCAAGGTCTGTATCTGCTGCCCCAGCGCTTCTGTGGCCGCCTTGATGGCCGGGATGTCGTTTTTGGCCTGCGCTTGACGCACCGCCTCGATTTTCTCCTCGGCCTGCTGCACGGCCGTTTGCGGCAGCTTGTCTTTATGCTCGCGGATCAGCCGCTCGGCCTGAAAGATGATGCTCTCGGCCTGATTGATGACTTCGACCTGCTCTTTGCGCTCGGCATCTTCTTGGGCAAATTTTTCGGCGTCGGCGACCATGCTGTCCACTTCGTCATCCGAAAGGCCGCTGCTGGCGGTAATCGTAATCGCCTGTTCGCGCCCAGTGGCCTTGTCTTTGGCGCTGACGTTCAAAATGCCGTTGGCGTCAATATCAAAGGTGACCTCAATCTGCGGCACGCCGCGCGGCGCCGACGGGATGCCGTCCAGGATAAATTTGCCCAGTGACTTGTTGTCGCCGGCCATCGGCCGTTCGCCTTGGACGATGTGAATCTCGACCTGGGTCTGGCTGTCGGCGGCCGTTGAATAGATATTTGATTTCTTGGTTGGAATGGTGGTGTTGCGGTCGATCATGGCGGTTGCCACGCCGCCCAGCGTCTCCACGCTCAAGGTCAGCGGCGTCACATCCAGCAGCAGAATGTCTTTGACATCGCCGCCCAAAACGCCGGCCTGGATCGCGGCGCCCAAGGCCACCACCTCATCGGGATTGACCCCTTTGGTCGGCTCTTTGCCAAAGAAGCTCTTGACCGCCTCCTGAATGGCCGGCATACGGGTCATGCCGCCCACCAGCAGCACCGCATCCACATCGCCAGTAGAAAGCCCGGCATCGGACAGCGCTTTTCGGCAAGGCGCAATCGTCTCGCGCACCAGCCCATCCACCAGGCTTTCCAGCTTGGCGCGCGACAGACTCATGTTCAGGTGCTTCGGACCACTAGCGTCGGCCGTGACAAAGGGCAAATTGATCTCGGCGCTCAAAGTGGCCGAAAGCTCAATCTTCGCCTTTTCGGCCGCTTCCTTTAGCCGCTGCAAGGCCTGACGGTCTTTCCGCAGGTCGATGCCATTCTCCTGCTTGAACTGGTCGGCGATCCAGTCGATGATGATTTCATCAAAATTGTCGCCGCCAAGATAGGTATCTCCGTTGGTCGATTTGACCTCAAAGACGCCGTCGGCAACTTCCAAGATCGAAATATCAAAGGTGCCGCCGCCCAAATCATAGACGGCGATAATGCCTTCGTTGTCATCGCCAAGCCCGTATGAGAGGCTGGAGGCAGTCGGCTCATTGATAATCCGCAGAACTTCCAGACCGGCGATTTTGCCGGCGTCCTTGGTCGCATTGCGCTGGGCATCGTTGAAATAGGCCGGCACCGTGATAACCGCCTGATCGACTGTCTCGCCAAGATAGGATTCGGCATCGGCCTTGATTTTTTGCAGCACCATAGCCGAAATCTCTGGCGGGCTGTAATCGCGGTCGTTCATCTTGACGCGGACATCGCCGTTGGCCGCCGCCGACACCTGATAAGGCACCAGCTTGGCCGCATCCTGCACTTCGGCGTCCTTGAATTTGCGCCCCATAAAACGCTTGACCGAAAACACGGTATTTTCCGGGTTGACGACGGCCTGGTTGCGGGCCACCCGTCCGACCAGACGTTCGCCGGTTTTGGTGTTGATGGCGACCACCGATGGAATCAGGTTGCCGCCTTCGGACGATGGAATGACGGTGGGTTCGCCGCCTTCCATCACCGCCACAACCGAGTTGGTCGTCCCCAAGTCAATGCCGATAATTCGTCCCATAATGCTTGCTCTCCTCCTGGTTAATATCGCTAATGTTTCGCGCCTAGCTGGCCACCCGAACCAGCGCCAAACGCAGCACGATGTCGCCGGCGCGGTAGCCTTTCTGCAAGGTCTCTGTAACATGGCCGCTTTCGGCTTCGCCGCTGTCGTCTGTGCCGATGGCTTCATGGAAATTGGGGTCGAATGGCTCGCCGGTCGGGTCAATCGTCTCGATGTTGAATTTTTCCAGCAGGCCTTCAAATTTGCGCTGAATCATGGCCACCCCGTCAAACCAGGGATTTTCGCTGATGTCTTGCGGCACATTCTCAAAGGCGCGGTCAAAATCATCAATCACTGGCAGCAGTTCCTTCAATGTATCAAGCGAAGCGCGCTGAAACAGTTCGCGCCGTTCCCGCGTCATCCGCTTTTTATAATTGGCGAATTCCGCCTGCGTCCGCTGCCAGCCGTCCAGGTTGGTCTTGGCTTCCTGCTGCGCCTCAATCCAGGCCTGCATCAAATTGACGCCTTCGACCAATTCTTCAGCTTGCGGCGTCTCATCAGTCATCTCGGCCGCTTCTTCAGCATCCGATGGCGCCTGCTCGTCGTCGTGTGGCTGTTCCAGCTTATCTGCTGCGCTGTTTGCGTCGCTCATATTCCGTTCCCATTGTGATAAGGCCAAACTGCCCCAAGCATAGCGCAGGAGTGATAAAATTGTATTAGCAAAGCGGATTTTCGCGGAATTTTTAATAAATTTTTTATATCGCGTCCTTGCCGTCTTCCAAATTGTCCTGATACAGCGCGGCCAGCACATCGGTCATCAGATTGGATACATAGCGAACGGCGCTGATGGCGCGGCCATAATTGATATGGGTCGGCCCCAAAACGCCAACCGCGCCGCTCATCCGCGCTGGATCGCCATAGCGGCCGAGGATCATGCTCAAGCGGCTCAAGTCCTCATAGCGCCCGTCGCCAGCGATGACCACCTGCACATTCACCTCGCCCGCGCGGTCCGCCGGCAGCCCATTCAGCAGTTCATTGACCAGCGCATTCAGCACCGTATGCTCCTCCAAAATTCGTATCGCCTGCTGGGCGCCTTCTTCGTCGGCAAAGCTGTCGATCATCCGACTCAACCCGTCGCGATAGATAAAACGAACGATGTTGCTGTCCGCGCGGTCAATCAGTTCGGCCGTCAGTTCAGCGACTTCGCGCTCAAGCATCGGCAGATTGATGCTCTTCAGCCGCACTTGCTGGGCGCTGTAATCGGCGCACATCTCATTGACCCGTTTGGCCGCCTCGGCCAGCTGGGCCTGGGGGACGGGCTCGGCCAAAGTCAGCATGCGCTGATGCACGCTGCCGCTGTTCAAAACCAGCACCATCAAAACCAGCCGGCCTTGGATCGAAATCAGTTCAAGGTGCTTGAAAGAATTGGTCTGCGAAATGGGCGGTGTCACGATAGAGGCTGACTGCACCGAACGCGCCAGCAAAGCCGCCGTGCGCCGCATCCACTGCTCCATGCCGGCCTGCAAAGTGCCGACCCGCTCGGAGATATGCCGCTGTTCGCCGCGCGTCAGGCTGTGTGTTTGCAGCAGACGCCGTACAAAATAGCGAAACCCGGCCGCTGTTGGCACCCGGCCGGCGGAAGTGTGCGGCGCGGCAAGGTAGCCCATCTCTTCCAGCTGCGACATTTCATTCCGCACCGTCGCCGAACTGATGTTAAGCGGATAGTTTTCGACCAGATGCCGCGATCCGATGGGTTCGGGCTTTTCTGAATAGGCCTGCACAATGCAGGTGAGGATGTCTTCCTGGCGGCCGGTCAGGTTCGGCAGCTGCGCCTCATCGTTCATTTGGACTGCCTGCCTTGTTCGTGGATAAAGGGAATGCTATCACGCTCTTCATGGCTCGTCAAATCAAAATGCGCGGTAAGATGCGTCTTCGGCCCATCGTCTGTATAATACACAAGGAAAAAACAGAATTGGCAAATCACCCAATCACACAGAGGAGATGAGGCGCAATGAGCTTGAAAACCTTCGCGGTCAATCAAGATGAATTTCAAACCGAAGTGCTGGACAGCGCAACGCCGGTGCTGGTCGATTTCTGGGCTGAATGGTGCGGCCCCTGCAAGATGATCGCCCCGATTGTCGATGAAATCGCCGACGAGTACGACGGCCGGCTGCGCGTTGCCAAAGTCGATGCCGATATCAATCAGGAAGTCCTGATGAATTATGGCATTATGAGCATTCCGACCCTGGTGCTTTTCAAGGATGGCCAAGCCGTCGAGCGCATTACCGGCTTCACCCCCAAAGGTAAAATCGTGGACAAAATCAATGGCCATATCTAGCGCGAGGCTTTGTCCGAAACTGCGAACGCTCATCCCTGCCGATGGGCGTTTTTGCTGGGCCATCTCGGCAGATTATGGGGTATAATCAAAGGCGAAGACAAGCGATTTGCGCCAAATGGCGAATGGATGAGGGCCTATCACCATGACAAAAGTCCCCGGCGCCAAGTACAGCCCCAACAGCATCGACCTGCCGCCCCAGGAAGAGCAGGAGGTGTCGGCGACCATGCGCTTCGGCTCGATGAAGATCTTCTGCGGCGGCGCCTCGCGGGGTTTGGGCAAGGAAATCGCCGATTATATTTGCCGCGTGTCGGCCTACAATGTGCAGCCTGGCGCCTATACCCGCACCGTTTTTTCCAATGAGAACATCTTCATCAAACTTGAGGAAAGCGTGCGCGGCAAGGATGTCTATCTGGTGCAGACCATGGCTTCGCCGGTGCATGACAATTTTATGGAAATGCTGATTATGATTGACGCCCTGAAGCGCGATTCAGCCTGGCGCATCAATCTGGTCGTCCCCTACATGAGCTATACCCGTTCCGACAAAAAAGACCAGCCGCGCGTCCCCATCACCGCCCGATTGGTGGCGAATATGATGGAAGTCGCCGGCATGGACCGCTACATGACTGTCGACCTGCACGCCGGCCAAATCCAGGGTTTTTTCAACATCCCCGGCGATGCCCTGACCGCCTTTCATCTTTTGAGCGATTATGTCAAAACCCGACTCATCAATGGCGAACTGGACAATCTGGTCGTCGTCACTCCTGATCTGGGCTTTGCCAAACAGGGGCGAAACTGGGCTGAAAATCTGGGCGTCCCCTTGGCCTTTGTGGAAAAGCGCCGCGTCAGCAATGCCGAAAGCCCTGACGCGCTGTCGCTGATTGGCGATGTCAGGGGCAAAAACGTCCTGCTGGTCGATGATGAGGTGAACACCGCCGGCAGCATCGTCAACGCCGTTCATGTCGTCCGCGATTATGGCGCAAAAGATGTGCTGATTGCCTTTACTCATCCCTTCTTCACCGCCGAAGCCTATCAGCGATTCGCCAGCCTCGACCTGCGCGAGATTATCTTTACCAACACGCTGCCCCTGCCCAACAATCGCCGTCTGCCCAATATGACTGTGCTTTCGATTGCGCCGCTGCTGGGCGAGGTCATCCTGCGCGCGCATGAAGGCCGCAGCGTCGGGGCGCTCTTTAATGAATAATCGCCAGACGGACATCGCCAAAACGCCAGCCGATGAACCCGAAATATCGACGCGCAGTCTGCTGATTGGCGGGCTGCTGTTTTTGGCCTTGCTGACGGCCCTGAATCTCATCGTCCGCTCGATTGGCCTGGAAGCATTGCAGCAGGCCATCGCTGAGGCCGGCCTCTTGGGGCCGCTGATTTATATTGGCATCAAGGCTTTGACTTTTACGGTCGCGCCCTTGTCCGCTGGCCCCATCCAGTTCGCCTCGGGTGTCCTCTTTGGCGTCGCCGCTGGCACGTTCTATTCGGTCCTTGGCGAATTGCTGGGCGGCATCGTCAACGTCATCATCGCCCGCGTTTTCGGCCGCCGTCTTGTCCAGCGTTTTGTCGGCGCGGCCGCCATGCAAAAAGTCGACCGCTTCTACGAACGTTATCTGCACGACTGGAAATCCCTGCTGGCGGCGCGGCTGCTGCTCTTTTCAGTCTACGATTTTATCAGCTATGCCGTGGGCTTCAGCCGCATCTCGCTTTCGGTCTATATCGCGGTGTCCTTCGCTGGCGGCCTGCTGCCGACCTTGGCTTTCGTCCTGATTGGCGCCGAAGCCGCCCAAGATCAAAATGTCCTGCTGGTGTTTTACGCTGG
The DNA here is from genome assembly GCA_965243795.1 of Phototrophicaceae bacterium. Classification (GTDB taxonomy): domain Bacteria; phylum Chloroflexota; class Anaerolineae; order Aggregatilineales; family Phototrophicaceae; genus UBA6055. The sequence goes on from OZ251576.1 coordinate 1,449,976, forward strand.
CGCCGCCGTCCTGTTCATCTTGTTTATACTGCTGCGCCGTCCCCTCTCGCGCTGGCTGCATCAGCTTCAAAAACGAATGGAGCAGGGCAGGGGATAGGTTATTTGCGCTAAAACATCGCCGTCGCCGCATCCAATCGATCAAGCTCCTCGCCGCTCAATTTTAGCTGGGCGGCCCCGATGGTCTCATCCAGCTGCTCCACCCGCCGGGCGCCGATGATGGGCGCGGTGATGGTTGGTTTCGCCAGCATCCAGGCCAAGGCCGCCTGCGCGGTCGGAACTGCATAGTCTGCTGCGATCTCCCGCATGACATCCAAGGCCCGATGCGCCGCTTCATTGTCGATCAGGTCTTGAATCAGGCTGCTGTCCGCGCGGCTGTTGTCCGGCGATTTGTTTTGGCGCGTGTATTTGCCGGTCGCAAAGCCGGCCGCCAGAGGGCTGTAGGGCAGAACCGCAATCTGCTGGTCAGCGCAGACGGCTTCAAGCTCGCCCTCGTATTCCGCGCGGTGAAATGGGCTGTAATGCGGCTGAAGCGAATCATAGCGCGCAAGTCGATGACGGTCACTTAGCCAGCAGGCCTTCATCAGCAGCCAGGCCGGATAATTGCTGGCGCCGATGTAACGGACTTTGCCGGCCTGCGTCAGCGCGTCTAAGGCGGCCAAGGTCTCTTCCAGCGGCGTCGATTCATCGGGCCAATGTGTTTGATACAGGTCGATATAATCGGTCTGCAAGCGCCGCAGGCTGTCTTCGACCGCGTGGATGATATGCTGGCGGCTAAGGCCTTTGCCATTGGAGCCGTCCCACATCCGGCCGCGGACCTTGCTGGCGATAATCACATCGCGCCGTTTTCGGGATGTCAGCCATTTGCCAATCACCGTCTCCGATTCGCCGCCGCGATGCCCGACAGCCCAGCGAGAATAGATGTTGGCTGTGTCGAAGAAATTGATGCCGCCCTCAACAGCCCGATCCATGATGGCAAATGAGGTTTTTTCATCGGCGCTGGCGCCAAAGTTCATCGTCCCCAAGCACAGACGGCTCACCTTTAACCCTGTGCGTCCCAGACTGGCATATTGCATAATCCCCTCCTGATTGTGGAGTCACTGCGCTGATTCTATCACAGTTTTATCCGAATGCTGGCAGACTGACTCCGACAAAGTCCGCCATTTTCCGCCACGCTACTTACGACATAATCCGACAAAAACCGCCATTTTCCGCCACGCTATACCGCGTCATATTCCGACAAAGTCCGACAAAAACCGCCATTTTCCGCCACATATTCCGACAAAGTCCGCCATTTTCCGCCATGCCGCAGAATTCGCTGGCCTCATCTGAAGCGGAACTGGTTTTATGCGCGTTTTGCGGCCATAAGAAAAACTTTTTCGGTCATAAAGCGCTTTTCGATCATAAGCGATTTCGATTTTATGCGATGTCAATTCTTTATAGCGCGTTTGCAGGTCGGAGGGGCGACTCAAAGGGCGCGGTTTTGGTTTTTGGGCGCGGCGGCGTTTATCCTTATTTTTACCATTTCCTTATGATATAATCGTTCGCAGAAGTACGATGGCTATGTGAGGCCTTATGTTTCGGAATCTGGTCAAGACCATTTTCGGTGACCCGATGGCGCGCGCGCTTTCCGTCTATCAGGACACCGTCGAAAAAATCAACGCCTGGGAATCGGCGCTGCAACAATTGAGCGATGAGCAGCTTTCGGCCAAAACGGCTGATTTCAAAGGACGTCTGGCCGAGGGCGCCAGCCTTGAGGATATTCTGGATGAGGCTTTCGCTGTCGTCCGCGAGGCGTCGGTGCGGACTATTGGGCTGCGTCATTATGATGTGCAGATGATCGGCGGCATTGTTTTGCATGAGGGTCGCATTGCCGAGATGAAAACCGGCGAGGGCAAAACCCTGGTCGCCACCCTGCCGCTTTATCTGAACGCGCTCCAGGGGCAAGGCGCGCATCTGGTGACGCCCAATGATTATCTAAGCAAGCATGGCCTGCAAACTATGGGCCCCATTTATCATCTGCTTGGCCTGTCGGCCGCGGTCATTCAGAACACCGGGGGGCAGCCGGACAGCGGCTCCTTCCTCTATGATCCTCATTTCATCTCTGACGACGCCCGTTATCAAAACCTGCGGCCCATCAGCCGCCGCGAGGCTTACCGCGCCCATATTCTGTACGGCACGAACAACGAATTCGGCTTTGATTATCTGCGCGACAACATGGCGCTGTCACACGCCGGGCTGGCGCAGCGCGACCTGCGTTACGCGATTGTCGATGAGGTCGATAACATCCTGATCGATGAGGCGCGGACACCGCTGATTATTTCGGGGCCTTCGGATGAGCCGTCGGATTATTACCGCCGTTTCGCCGCTATTGTCAGGAAATTCAAGCAGAGCAGCGAAGACAGCGTCGAGGAAGAAGAGCCAGATGGCGATTTTGTTCTCGATATCAAGGACCGCATCGTTTATCTGACTGAACAGGGCGTCGAGAAAGTCGAGCGGGCGCTGGGTTTGGAGCAGCTTTATCATTCGGCCAATGCCGAGATGCTGCCGTATCTTGACAACTGCCTGCGGGCGCAGACGCTTTATCAGAACAACAAGGAATACATCGTTCAAAATGGCGAGGTCATTATTGTCGATGATTTCACGGGTCGACTCATGCCTGGCCGCCGTTTTTCCGAGGGTCTGCATCAGGCCATCGAGGCCAAAGAGGGCGTTCAGATCCGCCGCGAAAACATCACCATGGCCACGATCACCTTCCAGAATTTCTTTCGCATGTATGACAAGCTGGCCGGCATGACTGGAACCGCTTTGACCGAGGCCGAAGAATTTGAGAAGACCTATGAATTGGATGTCGTTCCCATTCCGACCCATCAGCCGGTTATCCGCGACGATGCCAACGACCTGATTTATGTCAACGAAAAGGCGAAATGGAATGCGATTGTCGCCGCCATCCGCGAACGGAACGAGCGTCAGCAGCCCATTTTGGTCGGCACGGTCGCTGTTGAAACGTCGGAGCGTCTTAGCAGCTATCTTCACAAGGAAGATATCAAGCACGAGGTTCTCAATGCCAAGCAGCATGAAAAGGAGGCCGAGATCATCACCCAGGCTGGACGGCCGGGCGCGGTTACGATTGCTACCAATATGGCGGGGCGCGGCGTTGATATTCTGCTGGGCGGCAATCCAGAGGGACTGGCGCGGCAGATGTTGCGGCGGCGCGGCATCGACCTGACTGAAGCGACCGATGCCCAGTGGAAGCAGGCCCTTGACCAGGCGCAGGAGCAGGTCGAGCAGGGCCGACAGCTTGTTTTGCAGGCCGGCGGCCTGTTTGTTTTGGGGACAGAGCGCCATGAAGCCCGCCGCATCGACAATCAGCTGCGCGGGCGCGCCGGCCGACAGGGCGACCCTGGCGAATCGCGCTTTTATCTAAGTCTCGATGATGACCTGATGAGACGTTTTGCCAACGACAACGTGAAACGGCTGATGAAAACCGCCGGCTTTCCCGAAGATGAGGCTATTCAGCATGGCATGATCAGCAAATCCATCGAACAGGCGCAAATCCGCGTTGAGGGTCATAATTTCGATATTCGCAAGCGGGTCGTCGAATATGACGATGTGGTCAACCGCCAGCGCGAAATCATCTATACGCAGCGGCTTGATTGGCTGACGAAAGACGCTCAACAGCTGCACGCCGATTACCGCGCGATGATCAAAGACCAGATCGCCGACGTCGTCGACAATATCTTCTCCGCTGATTATCAGGGCGAGTTCCTTGATGCTGGGGCCATGTATCAGCAAATCGCCAGCGCGGGTCTGCCCATTGCTGAAGAGATCAAGCCAGAGACGCTTGATGAGATTGAACCTGACGAACTGGTCGAGTCGCTGACGCTTCATGCCGGCGAGATGCTGGAGGCCAAGCGCGTTCAGCTTGAGGAGGTGCGGGATGATCTTATGGAGATTGCCGAACGTCAAACCGTCATCCGCGCCCTTGATCAATACTGGCAGCGTCATCTGACCGATTTGGATATTTTGCGCGAAGGCATCGGTTTGCAGGCCGTCGCCCAAAAAGACCCTCTGGTTGAATATCAGCGGCAGGGTTTTCAGATGTTCCGCGTCGTCGAAGACACCTATCGGCAGATTGCCGCCCGCAATATCTTCTTGGTGCAGCCAGCCATCGCTCAAACGCCGCAAAGACGCCGCCGCACCCGCGAATATCGCCCTGACGCCGCGCTTGGCAATGCCGACCGTCCCAAACAGCAGACCATCCGCAAAAGCAAGAAACGTCCACGCCGCAATGCCCCATGCTGGTGCGGAAGCGGCAAGAAATACAAATTCTGCCACATGCGCGAAGATCAAACGTCTGGAAAATGGCAGGAGGCTTGATATTTGGGTATCATTTATCCGTTAAGGAGAGAAGTCTATGGCACAGGATCAGCCGCCCGCCGCTGATATGCCCAGTCAATGGCAGGAATTTATTGAGACCAAGCTGGATTCCTTCGTCAAGTGGGATTTAATCCGTTTCTTCCATGACAATCCGCATATTCAGGACACGGCCGAAAGCATCGCCAAATCCGTCGCCCGCGATAAAGCCGACGCCGCCCTTCATTTGGATGGACTGGTGGAGGCGGGTGTGCTTTTGGTGACGCAGCGCGGGCCGACGCGCATCTATCAGCTGACTGACAGCGCCAAGACGCGAGAGACGGTTCGCGATTTTATGGATGCCTGTGTCGACCGCGGTTTCCGCTTCCAGGCCATCTATCATCTGCTTCACAATGCCCGCTCCAAAACGGGTTAGGCCGGCGCGATGTTCACGTTTGGATGTGACAAATGATCCGCATTGGCGATATTGAGCTTTTTGTCTTTAACGACGCTTCCGTCTGGGTTGACCCTGGCGGCCCCTTTGGTCTGGTGCCGCGCCTGCTGTGGTCAAAGTATATCGCCGCCGATGACCGCCATCTGATCCCTATGGCCCTGCATACTCTGCTGATTCGCGCCGCTGGCCGGCATATCCTCGTCGATACTGGATTCGGCAATATGTTAAGCGTCAAACAGCAGAAACGCTATCACGCGGCTTCAATGGATGGCACGCATCGGGGCCTGGCAAAAATCGGCCTTTCGCCGGCCGACATCGATATCGTGCTGGATACGCATCTGCATGATGACCATTGCACTGGCAATTATCGTCTCGATGTCGATGGCCGCCCGACGCCAGCTTTTCCCAATGCCGAATATCTGGCGCCGCGCCGCGAATATGAAGATGCGATTGCGCCCAACGAACGCACCCGCGCTACGTACCGCCCCGACAATTATGCGCCGCTGGTGGCCTCGGGTCAGATGCGTCTGCTGGAAGGCGATGTCGATATTGTCCCCGGCGTCACTGCCCTGCGAACGCCTGGTCACACGCCCGGCCACATGAGCATCCGCATCGAAAGTCAAGGCGATCAGGCGGCCTTTCTGTGCGATCTGGCCCCCTTTGCCGTCCACATGGAACGTCTGGCCTGGACGACGGCTTATGATATTGAGCCGCTGGTCACGCTGGAAACGAAGCGCGTCTGGCAGCGTTGGGCCCTGGAAACCCAGGCCCTGCTCTTCTTCCCGCATGACACCGTGAAGCCGGCTGGCCGACTGCGCCAAAATGACAAAGGGCATATCATCGTGGATCCCTTTGAATTTCAGTATGACAATGCAGCAGTTTGATGATGATGAAAACGTCTATTCCAGACGTTCGGGCTGACAGTTCGGGCAGTAATGAGTGCCGCGCTGCGCTATTCGGATTTTGTCGATGATGCCGCCGCAGCGTTTGCAGGGCTGACCGTCTCGGCCATAGACGTAAAAATGCTTTTGCGAATAGCCGCGGCCGCCGTCTGGCTTGCGATACCAATGGATGCTGGCGCCTTCGTGTTTGATGCCGTCGCGCAGTGAATCGCAGATCGCCTCATGCAGACTTTCGATGTCCTCATCGGTCAGTTGATGCGCCCGCGCGGTGGGGTGGATGCCGGCCTGAAAGAGGGCCTCGTCAGCGTAGATATTGCCGATGCCGGCGACAAAGCTCTGGTTCAGCAGCAGCGGCTTCATCATGCCTTTGCGCCCGTGCAGACGTTCATCGAGCAGGGCCGGCGTGAAGGTTTTATCGAGCGGCTCGGGCCCCAGATGCCCTAGGAGTTTTTCCGTATCATCCGTTAGATAAACCCGACCAAATTTGCGCGTGTCAGAAAAACGCAGCTGCTTGTCCTCGTCCAAATCAAAGCGAACATGAACCCAGCGGTCGGCGCGGCGCTGCTCATCATTGGCGGCCACATACAGACGTCCTGACATCTTTAGATGCACCATCAGCACATCCGCGTCAAGCTCGATCAAGATATATTTGGCGCGGCGACGGACTCCCCGCACGTTCTGGCCGGCGGCGCGCGCGGCGAATTCGGCTGGCGGCGGTGAATGGATCGTCCGTTCCCAGTCGTGCCACATGCCTTGGATTTGGCGTCCAATCAAAGGCGCGCGCAGCCCGCGAACCACCGTCTCAACTTCGGGCAACTCTGGCATCTGCTCATCCGCTAATCTTAAAAAAACGGTCTATCTTGGCTGCCCTTTTTACCATGCCCAGTGTTATAATGCAACTACGCTGACCGAAGACAAGGACTGAAGACACAAGCCGATGACCAGTGATTTTGTTCATTTACATGTACACACAGAATTTTCGCTGCTGGATGGCCAGAGTCGGATTAAAAGCCTGGTCGACCGCGCCAAAGCGTTAGATATGCCGGCCTTGGGCATTACTGACCATGGCGTTATGTTTGGCGCGATGGATTTTTACCGCGCCTGTGTTGAGGCTGGCATTACGCCGGTGGTCGGCATGGAGGCGTATTTGGCGCCGCGCGGCATGCAGGACCGCGATCCGCGTTTGGACCGCCGGCCTTATCACATGCTGCTGCTGGCCAAGAACATGGCTGGCTATCAAAATCTGCTCAAAATGGCCTCCGCCGCCCAGCTGGAAGGCTATTATTATCGTCCGCGCATCGACAAGGAATTCATGGCCGCCCACGCCGAGGGCATCGTCGCCACAAGCGGCTGTCTGGCGGCCGAAATCCCGCGCATGGTCGCTAATGGCGATGATCAGCAGGCGCGCGAGTTGATTGGCTGGCATCAGGACGTGTTTGGCGCTGACAATTTTTATCTTGAACTGCAAAATCATGATCTGCCGCTGCTGGATCAGGTCAATCGCTGGCTTTATGACTATCGACAAAGCGGCCACAGCCATGTTCAGCTATTGGCGACCAATGATGTTCATTATGTGCGCGAAGGCGACTGGGACGCCCATGACACGCTGCTTTGCATCCAGACCAGCGCGCTCAAGTCCGAGCCGAATCGCATGAAAATGGAGCCTAACAGCTATTATCTCAAAACGGCCGAGGAGATGCGGGCCGGTTTCAAGGGGGCGCCGTCCGAACTGATCGATGAGGCCTTTGCCAATTCGCTCAAGATCGCCGCCATGATTGATATTGATTTATCGCCCAAGGGCTATCATCTGCCGGTCTTTCCTGTTCCAGATGGCTTTAATGAGACGTCTTATCTGCGCCATTTGGTCGAGATGGGCATGACCTGGCGATTTGGAGACGGCTGGCGCGGCAATCCCACCTTCACCGAGCGCATCGACCGCGAACTGCATATCATCGGCAGCATGGGTTTTGATACGTACTTTCTGATTGTTTGGGACTTGTGCGAGTTTGCCCGCCAGGCCGATATTTGGTGGAATGTGCGCGGTTCTGGCGCGGCCAGTCTGGTCGCTTACAGTCTTGGCATCACTAATATCGATCCTATCCAAAACAGCCTGCTTTTTGAGCGTTTTCTCAATCCCGGCCGCATCAGTATGCCTGATATCGACCTGGATTATCCTGATGACCGCCGCGGCGAGATGATTGCCTATACGGCGAAGAAATACGGCGAGGACAAGGTCGCGGCCATCATCACCTTCGGCACGATGGGCGCCAAGGCCGCTGTCCGCGATGTTGGCCGCGCTCTGAACGTCGACTTGGGCAAAATCAACAGGGCCGCCGCCATGATCCCGCAGGAAGCGCGGCAAAAGAAAATCCGCGAATATGTGGACATCAACCCCGAATTAAGCGCGCTGTACCAAAGCGACGCTGAACTTAGGCAGGTTATCGACACCGCCATTCGGCTGCAAGGCATGACCCGCCACGCTTCGACCCATGCCGCCGGCGTCATCATCGCTGACAGGCCGCTGGTCGATTATGTGCCGCTGCATCGCATCACTGGCAAGGATATGTCGGGCGGCGCGCTCAAGGCCGTCACTCAATATCCCATGGAGACGGCCGAGTCGATTGGCCTGCTGAAGGTCGATTTTCTGGGCTTGTCCACTTTGACCATTATGCGCCAGGCCTGCGAACTGATTTCGCGTCACCGCGGCATCAGCTACACGATGGACAGCATCCCCTATCGCCACGATTCGCCTGTCACCGACCGCGAGCGCGATATGCTCGATGAGGCTTTTGCCATGATGGGGCGCGGTGAGACGATTGGCGTCTTTCAAGTCGAATCGGGCGGCATGCAGCAAATGCTGCGCGGCATGAGGCCCAAGGTCTTCGAGAACATCATCGCCGCCATTTCACTGTATCGCCCTGGGCCGATGGAATTCATCCCCGATTATAACAAGCGGCTCAATGGCGAGGAGAAAACATCGCTGCTGCATCCCAAGCTGGAGTCGATTCTCGATGAAACCTACGGCATCTGCGTCTATCAGGAGCAGATTATGCAGATCGCCGGCGAACTCTTCGACTATGAGCTTGGCGAAGCTGATTTGATGCGCCGCGCGGTTTCCAAGAAAAAACCAGAGGAGCTTAACAAGCACAAGGCTATCTTTTTGGAGCGCGGCCCCCAAAACGGCATCCCCCGCGAAACGGCCGCCGCTATTTTTGACATGATCGAATTTTTCGCTGACTATGGCTTCAACAAGTCCCATGCCGCCGATTACGCGGTCATCACTGTCCAGACCGCCTTTTTGAAATGTCATTATCCCCAGGAATACATGACGGCTTTGCTTAATGTCCAGCGCGATGATTCGGCTAAGGTCGCGGCTTTTCTTGAGGAATGCCGCCGTCTGAATATCCCTATTCTGCCGCCGGATGTCAATTACAGCCAGCTGGACTTTGATATCGAAACGACGGCCGACGGTCAGCGCAGCATTCGTTTTGGCCTGGCGGCTGTCAAGAATGCCGGGGCCAAGGCCCTGCAAGACCTCATCGATGACCGCGGCGCGGCGCCTTTTGATGGCCTGACTGACTTTTGCCAGCGCGCTGACCTGCGGAAACTCGGCAAACGGGCGCTGGAAAGCCTGATTAAGGTCGGGGCGCTGGACAAGTTCGGCACCCGCGCGACCCTGCTTTCCGCTTTGGAGCAGATCGTCAGCTACAGCGGCAGCCGCCATAAGGACAAGGAAATCGGGCAGATCAATATGTTCGGCGGCCTGGCGGCGATGGATGATGACTGGCTTCGCAACCTGGCCCAAATTGATGAGGTTCATCCGCGCGAACGGCTGAAATGGGAGAAGGAACTGCTGGGCCTCTACGTCACTGGGCGGCCGACTGACCGTTACAAGGCTGTTTTCGCCAAGCAGCGGCTCCATAAAATTGTCGACCTGAAGAACCCTGATCTGCCCAAGCCCGAACGTCTGCGCGTCGCTGGTGAACTGACGGCGGTACGCAAAATCACCACCAAAAACAGCGACTTAATGGCCGTCCTTAGCCTGGAAGACTGGCATGACAGCGCGGGGAGTATCGAAGTCGTGCTGTTCCCGCGCACATATACTAAAGTGATGAATTCGTTTGCTGGCAAAAACGCTGATGACGATAATGGCCTTGCCGAAGGCGAAATTGTCGCGGTTGTCGGCAGGTATGATGACAGCCGCGGCGACCCGCAGATTATTGCCGAAAGCCTTAGCGCTGACTTCAACACCATCGCGCCGGCCGACGAGCCGCAAGCCGCGCCTGATGATTCGCCGCCGGCTTGGGATATGGCCGATGAGCCGCCGCCCGTCCCGCCTGACGATGAAACGCCTGGCCCGCCGCCCGCTGAATCGGCCGAGCCGCCCTGGGCCGACGCAAGCGAGCCGCTGTCAATTCCGCCCGCTGACCTGGCCGAAGGGCCGCCGCGCACCATCCGCGTCCATTTTCATGTGTCCGACAACCCTGACAAAGACCGCCGCAAGCTGACTCGCATTCACAACGAACTGGTGCAGTTCCCCGGCCGAGACCGCTTTGAGATCCTTATTCACCGCCAGCCCAAGCCGGTCACGCTCAAATTTCCTGACCATACCACCGCGATTTGCCCAGATTTACAGCGCAGTTTAATCGCCATTGTCGGCAGCGAAACCTGTATTTCCATCGAAAACGGGGCGGAATGATGCGAAATCTTTACCGAAATTTAATCAGATTGCCGAAAATAAAACATATAATAGAGTTTGAACAGCAGGCAGGAGTCGATGATCTATGAAACGTATCGCCGTAATGACCAGCGGGGGTGATGCGCCAGGCATGAACGCGGCCGTTCGGGCGATTGTCCGCGCTGGACTGGATAAGGACGTTGAGGTTTATGGCATCCGCCAGGCCTATCAAGGGCTTCTGTCGGGCGATATCGCTCTGCTGACCAGCCGCGAGGTGAGCGGCATTCTTCAGCGCGGCGGCACCATTCTGCAAACATCCCGCAATGAAGAGTTCAAGACTTTGCCTGGTCAAAGAAAGGCGCAGCGCCGTCTTAGCGAACACGAGATCGAAGGCGTTGTCGTCATCGGCGGCGGCGGCAGTCTGCACGGCGCTCTGAAACTGCATGATATGGGCATTCCCGTTATTGGCGTGCCGGCCAGCATCGATAACGATATTTGGGGAACGGACACCAGCATCGGCGTCGATACCGCCCTCAATACCATTCTGGACGCCATTGACCGTCTGCGCGATACGGCCACTTCGCACAACCGCGCTTTTGTTATTGAGGTGATGGGGCATGACTGCGGCTATTTGGCGGTGATGGGCGGGATTTTGGGCGGGGCTGAAATTGTCGTCACCCCTGAAAATGGCGTGTCGATGAGCGAAATCGCCTCGGCGCTTCAAGATGCGTATGTGCGCGGCAAATCTCATGCTATCGCCGTTCTGGCCGAAGGCGCGCCTTATCATGTCACCGAACTGACGCAATACTTGGAACAGCATGACATCGGCTTCGAAATTCGCCTGACTATTCTGGGGCATACCCAGCGCGGCGGCAGTCCAACGGCCTTTGACCGTCTGCTGGCCTCGCGCATGGGCGTCTACGCTGTCAATCTGCTGCTTCAAGGCGAATCGGGCATGATGGTCGCTCAAGTCGGCCTTGATCAGAAACCGCTGCCGCTGGCTGACTGCACCGCCAAAATGCGACAAATCACGCCTGACTACCTTGAACTCGCCAACATCCTCTCGCGTTAGGTTTGGCCTCTTTAGGCGCGCTCTTCGGCCGCATCAATCATTTTACAGCCCAGCAGTTTTATCAGCGCATCGGTCGCCAAGCGCAGCTGAAGTCCTCGCTGGCCGGCGCTGATGACGATACGCTCCTGTTCGGCGGCGCGGCGGTCAAGATAAACATCCCAGTTCTTTTGCGTCAGGGCCAACGCGCTGATGCCGCCAACCTGCAAGCCAGTCATGTTTTCGGCTTCGGCCTGTGAGGCCAGCGCGGCCTTTTTCTCGCCCAGCGATTTGGCCAGGGCCTTGAGGTTCAGGGTCGTATTGGCCGGCAGCATAACCAAAATCGGTTTTCGGCTGGATGGGACTTTGGCGACCAGGGTCTTGAACACCGTTGCCGCCGGCAGACTCATCGATTCCGCGACTTGCCGCGCATCGCGAATATGGCTGTCGTAGTCAAAGACTTCATAAGGGATCCGCCGCGATTCCAGCAGGCGCATCGAGTTGAGTTTCCGTTTTTTGGCCATGGCGGTCAAGGCCCAACGCGCAGAATGCCGACAAGCTCCAGGAAGTCATCGGCTGGCTGGCCATCGATTTTGACTGGGAGGTACTCCTCGGCAAGCGGATCAAACACTCGCAGCCGCATGACATAATTGGCGCCGCGCGCGATGTCCGAACTTTCAGGGATTCGCACTATGGCCAGGTCGCTGACCGTCTCGCCAGCATCCCAAAGTGGAGTGGCATAATAGCCGTGACGATGCTGACTGGGCTGCACAATCCATTGATGGCCGACCGTTTGCGAGTCGTGATCGAATAGCTCGAACACCAGGCGATAATCGCGCGTCAAAGGCTGAAGCGCCTGCCAGGCCGTTTGCAAGGTAATCGGCTCTTCCTTGAAAATCCAGGGGGGGTGCAGACCTTCGGCAAGCAGACGCAAATCATCGCCAAAGACAATTTTCTGCGCGTCGTGCAGGGTCGGGAAATGACTGCGAGAGGGCGGGGTGTGGCGGCGCGTCATGTCCTTGCTTTGATACAGTTCATAGCTGTAGGTGCCGTCATAATGCTGCTTCTTTTTGCTGAACAGGTTTTGCCGTCCCAGGCTGGCGACAAGCTGCGTCTGCGCGGGGTCGATGCCGGCCTGCTGATAGGCTTCCCGCGCCTTCGCGCCATAGATAAAGTGGGTCGCGCCCAAGTCCTCGTATTCATCAAGGCCTTGCGCCAGTTTGCTGATGATGGGCATGTGTGGGAAAAAGAAAGGCAAACGCTGTTCACCCGGCGCCAGGACGACAGGCTGCTGGGTGTTTTCGGCCATATAATTTTGCAGTCCAAAGACCATTTCGACCAGCGATGGATTGAAAGCCTGGTATTTCTTGATGGGGCTGTCCAGGGACTCTTGCAGCAGCGGGACTGACGACCATTCGACGTCGACGGCCACTGACACAACTCCTGGCAGGCCCAGCAGCAGGATTATGATGAGCCAGCCGCCGCGGATCCGCTTGTTTGACAGGCCCTTGTCCAGGGCAATCGCCGTCGGCAGGCACAGCAAAGGCACGATGGCGAAACCCAAGCGATGATGATAGCTGTAGGAATAGAACCAGGTCGCAAAATAGGGCAGGGCGAGCAGGAGGGCCCAAAAGCTGATGATGACGGCGCGGCTGACGCGCCAATTCTCGACGCGGCGCAGACTCCAGCCCATCAGGCCCAGCCCAAGCGCGATGCCAATGGCCTCCAGCGGCCGAATATAGCTGCCTGGCGGGTCAAGACGTTCGGGGAACAGGCTGGCGTTCGATGCCAAAATTCCCGCCAAAAGCAGCAGAATGCCGATGATGCCAATCGCCAAACGTTTTGACGACATCCCGCGTCGCCGACCGCAAACCAAGAAACCGACAATAGCGGCCAATGCCATCCAATTCAGATAATCGCCGCTGCGCCGCGCCAGTGAAAGCCATATCTCCGGCGGCAGGGTGATGATCTCGTGTCCCAGCAGGCCATTCCGCAGATACCAGACACAGCCGAGCGGAACAGCGGCTAGGCCTGTCCAAAGAACGACTCTGAAGCGCGGCATCCACTGCCTTATGCGAAACCTTGTCCGCAGCAGTTCCGCGCCAAACATCAGCAGAATCCCCCAGACGAAGGCGCCGGCGGTCGGCTTGGTGAACAGAGCGATGCCCAGCATAAGGCCCGCCAAAAGCGCGTCCTGCCGCCGCGACTCTGTTTTTCCCAGCCAGGCCCGCAAAAAGAAGGCGGCCGCCAGTGTGAAACTGAAGGTCAGCGGTATCTCCAGATCTCCTCTAAATGCCCATTGGCCGACCAGGGGATGCAGACTCCACAAAGCCGCCGCGAAGAGGCCGACGCGCCGATTCATCAGGCCTTTGCCCAATAGATAAGCCGCCAGAATGCTGCCGATGTGCATCATGGGGATGACCATCCGCGCCGCGTGGTCGTTGATTTCGCCAATCAAAATCTGCACGTAGGCATATTGCAGCTGGACGAAAGGCGGGTAATAGTCAATCGAATGGGGGATTAAGCCTTCGAAGTACAGCCGTCCTTGAAAGCCATAGACCCACAGGACATCATAAGCCGTAAACGTCCAAAAGGCGGTGTGAATCCAGCGCAGGACGACGGCCGCAATCATCATGGCGATCAGCAGCTTTTCATCCAAGGCCAGGGGCGGCGGCGCGGATTTGGGGACAAAGCGATGATGTTTGCGCCAGGCGATGAGGCCGCCGCTGACGGCGATGAGGCCACTGCCGGACAGAATCCATTCAATGGTCAATAATCGCAAATGAAGCTGGGCGCCGGCCACCCCCAAAATCAGCATCCAGGCGGTCATCCAGGCCGGCCCCAAAGCCAAAGCCAGCGCGGTAATCGTCGGGCGCGAATGCCATCGCCGCGTTGGCAGCGTCGCCAGGGCCCAGGGCAGGCCCAAGCCAAGACACATCCACAGCGTCGGCAGGATGCCGGCCAGCGCGTCTTCAATCCAGTACAGCGAAGCCATAGCCCGATGTTTTGATGCGCGCCGCCAAGGTCCACAGTCCATAGGCGGCCATGCTTGTCACAAATGGGATCAGCGGCAGATAGTATCGTCCCCAAGGCAGCGGCGTGACGGCAAAGATCAGCGCCATCAGCCCCAGTCCCCAGACCATCATCAGCCAGCGATATTCGCGGCGAATGCGCTTGTTTCTGACAAAATGAAGGCCGCCTCCTATCGTCATCAGCAAAAACAGCCAGCCGCCCAAGCTGTTTCCGTCCAGGCCAAATCCCGCTAGGCCCGAACCTTGATAGGTCTCGATCTGCGCGCCGATGACATCATAGTCAGCCCAAGCGGGATCCTCAAAATACTGGTTTTCTCCGGCGAAGACAAAGCGAAAAAATCCATCCGCCCGTTCCGCCGCCGAAGCATAGCCGCCAAAGGTCTCGGTCTGATTTCGCAGGAGATCGGCGCGCATCTGCAAGGCCGTCCGCGCGGTCGACAAAGGCGCCAGCCACCAGCCCGGGTTAAGCGCATAAAAGACCAGCAAGGCCGTCAGGCACGTCATCAGCAGTCGGCCCCCTACGCGGGCCATTCCGCGCCGTTTCCGCATCGTCTGCGCCAGGTCGAAGCTAAAACAGGCGAAAAAGACCAGCGCGGCCACGAAAACATTGGGATGCTTCGCCGCGACGGCCAATCCGATAGCGCAGCCCAGCGCCAGGCAAGTCCGCCATTTTCGCTGTTGGAGCAGCCAGGCGGCCGCCAGTAAAATCAGCATCATCCCCAGCAGATGACTGCCTTCCATCATCGCGCGGCGGCCATTCAGCAGAACCGCGGGATGCAGGGCAAACAGGCCGCTGGCCAGCCAGGCCGTCGGTCGGCCCATCGTCAGGCGCGCGAACCCGAAAAACACCCAGACGGCCAAGGCCAGCTGCAAGGCCGAGGACAGACGTCCCTTGTACAGCGCATTGCCGTCGGGGATGCGGTTGGTATCGAGATTGTAGGCATAGTCCTTATCCCAATTCCATTGATCGTTCAAGTCATCAAGTGGAATGTTATTACTGGCGGCGATCCAGCCATAAATCGTTTTGGCAATCGTGCCGTTTATCAGCCGCAAATGTTTCTCGGTGCCGCTACTGTCGTCATGGGCGATTTTGGCCAGGCCATGGTAATAATCGCGCCCCATGAAAATCTGCGTCGATTCATCGCCATGAAAGGGGACAGTCGCCGCGCCGGCCAAAACATACAAAGTCAGCAGGCCCAGCCACAGGGCATCAATCCCCAGCGCGCGCGGCTTTGGCGTCAGCATCATGGGGCCGCCTATTGTCCAGCGGCCGGCGCTATTTCAACCAGCAGGCTGTTTTTGTCCACCGCTTGGCCGGCTTCAGCGTGAATCGCCGTCACAAGGCCATCAACAGGAGATTTCAGTTCATTCTGCATCTTCATCGATTCCAGGATGACCAATGTATCCCCCTGCGCCACTGGCTTTCCGATTTCGGCTGTGACCAGGACGATCAGGCCGGGCATGGGCGCGTGAACTTCGCCTGAACCGCCGCTTAATCCGCCGCGCCGTTGAATCAGCAGCATCGCCCGCTCGTCCAGCACTTGCGTTTCAAACAGACGTCCGTCCATCATCACCGCGATTTTGTCCTCGTCGTCGTCGATGACGGCTTCCAGCGATTTGTTTTCGGTGATGATGGAATACAGCGACCCGCCCAGATTGAGAAAATCAACATCATGGGTCTGGCCATTGACCCGAATAAGGCCTTCGCTGTCGATCTCAATTTCATAGCGTTCGCCGTTGACCAGCGTGACATATTTCATCGGTGCATCCTCTCAAAGCGGGCCATCCATTTCCAATTGCTGGCGTCGCGTTTGGCGGGCGCGACCACCTGCGAGGCCAGCCGCCGTTTGCGATGGGCATAGAGGGTTGCCGCAATCGCCACCGTCTCCAGTTCAGCTGGCGTCGGGTCTTGCTCGTAGGTGTGCATATTGAAGCGCTGTTCGACAAAATTGGTGTCGATCTTACCGGCGATAAAGCTGATGCTGTTGAGCAAATTGATGTGGAAGGGGATGTTGTGCTTGAGGCCCATAATCCGATATTCCGACAAGGCGCGGCGCATTCGCAGCATCGCCTCGGAGCGGGTTTCGCCCCAGGTGATGAGTTTGGCGATCAGGCTGTCATAATAGGGCGTGATCTGCGAACCTGAATAAACGCCGCTGTCCACGCGCACGCCTGGCCCGGTCGGCACAATCATAGTGCTGATCTGTCCGGTCGAGGGCATAAAATCGGCATAGGGGTCTTCAGCGTTGATGCGGCATTCTATGGCCCATCCTTTTGGCCGCAAGACACTTTCCAGCGGGCCCATGCGCCGTCCGCGCGCGATTCGAATCTGCTCTTTGGCCAGGTCGACGCCGGTCACCAGTTCTGTGACGGGATGCTCAACCTGCAAGCGCGTGTTCATCTCCAGGAAATAGTAATTTTTGTCTTTGTCGACCAAACATTCAATCGTGCCGGCGTTGACGTAGCCAACTGATTCGGCGGCGGCGATGGCCATTTTGCCCATGTCTTCGCGCAGCTGGGCATCCACAAAGACGCTCGGCGCCTCTTCGACCAGTTTTTGGTGACGGCGCTGGATTGAGCATTCGCGTTCGCCAAGATGAACCGTATTGCCATGCGTATCCGCCAAAATCTGAAATTCGATATGCCGCGCGCCCAGCAGCAATTTTTCAAGGTAGACATCGCCATTGCCAAACGCGCTTTCGGCTTCGCGGCGGGCAGTTCGCAGGGCCGCTTCAAAATCTTCGGCGCGCTGGACTGGCCGCATCCCTTTGCCGCCGCCGCCGGCGACTGCTTTGATGAGGACTGGAAAGCCGATTCTGCGGGCGGCATGGATGAGTTCTTCGTCGGGCAGATTGGCTTCGGCGCCGGGGATGAGCGGGACATTGTTTTTGGCCACGGCGGTTCGGGCGGCCTGTTTATCGCCCATAGTGGCAATCGCATAAGGCGAGGGGCCAATCCAAACCAAGCCCTCATCCATCACCTGCTGGGCAAAATCGGCGTTTTCGGCCAAAAAGCCATAGCCAGGGTGGATGGCATCGGCTGACGTCTTGCGCGCGACTTCGATGAGTTTGTCTTTCTTTAGATAGCTCTCGGCTGGGTGCGCGCCGCCGATATGGACGGCCTCATCGGCATAGCGGACGTGCAGGGCCGCGCGGTCGGCATCTGAATACACGGCCACTGTCGGCACGCCCAGGTCGCGCGCCGCTCGGATAATGCGGACGGCGATTTCGCCGCGGTTCGCCACCAGGATTTTGTTGATTCTTGCGGTTTGTTCAGCCACCTGCGCCTCCCTAAAGCGGAATGTTGCCGTGTTTTTTGGGTGGATTTTCGTCGCGTTTGTTTTGGAAGACCTGCAAAGCGTTGATCAGGCGCGGGCGGGTGTTGTGCGGCTCAATGATGTCGTCGATGTAACCGCGGCTGGCGGCGATGTAGGGATTGGCGAAGGTCGCGCGGTATTCTTCGGTCAATTCTTTTTTGCGGGCCGCTGGATCGTCTGCGGTCTGCAATTCGCGGCGATAGATGATTTCGACCGCGCCTTCGGGGCCCATCACGGCAATTTCGGCTGTTGGCCAGGCGATGTTGAGGTCAGCGCGGATATGCTTGCTGTTCATCACACAGTAGGCGCCGCCATAGGCCTTGCGCGTCGTCACCGTCAGTTTGGGAACTGTCGCTTCGCAATAGGCAAAGAGCAGTTTGGCGCCGCTCATAATGATGCCGTTGTGTTCCTGGTCGGCGCCTGGCAGATAGCCGGGGACGTCAACGAAGGTGATCAGCGGCACATTAAAAGCGTCGCAGGCGCGGACAAAACGGGCGGCTTTTTCGCTGGCTTTGATATCCAGGACGCCGGCCAGCGCCATCGGCTGATTGGCGACAATGCCGACCGCCTGTCCACCCAGCCGCGCATAGCCGACGACGATGTTGCCGGCAAATTCCTCATGCACTTCAAAGAAATGGCCATCGTCCACAATCAGTTCAATGACGCGCTTGATGTCATAGGGCTGGTTGGGATTTTCTGGCACA
Organism: Phototrophicaceae bacterium; assembly: GCA_965243795.1. Taxonomy (GTDB): domain Bacteria; phylum Chloroflexota; class Anaerolineae; order Aggregatilineales; family Phototrophicaceae; genus UBA6055. The sequence continues at coordinate 1,468,463 of OZ251576.1, forward strand.
ATCGAATCCAGCGCGGCTTCCGTCCGCAGGGGGTCATCGGCCGCTGGCAGGTGCGGCGGGTCTTCCATGTTGTTCTGCGGCAGATAGCTCAAGAGTTCGCGCACCAGCATAAGCGCTTGTGTCTCGTCATCGGCGACAAAATGACAGACGCCGCTTTTGGCGGCATGAACCGACGCGCCGCCGAGGCCTTCAAAGGTGACGTCCTCGTTCAAAACCTGCTTGACCACCTCGGGGCCGGTGATGAACATATAGCTGCTGTCTTTGACCATAATGATGAAGTCGGTCAATGCCGGGCTGTAGACGGCGCCGCCGGCGCAAGGCCCCATAATCACGCTGATTTGCGGGATGACGCCGCTGGCCAGGGTGTTTTGCAGGAAGATATCGGCATAGCCGCCCAGACTTTCGACGCCTTCTTGGATGCGGGCGCCGCCGCTGTCATTGAGGCCAATCACTGGCGCGCCGACTTTCATGGCCATCCCCATAATTTTGATGATTTTCCGGGCATGCGCTTCGCTCAAGCTGCCGCCCATCACCGTAAAATCCTGCGAATACACATACACCAGGCGGCCGTCAATCGTTCCCCAGCCGGTGACGACGCTGTCGCTTAGCGGCTTGTTATGCTCAAGTCCGAATTTGCTGTTGTGATGATGGACAAAGGCGTCCACTTCGCGGAAGGTGCCGGGGTCAAGCAGGATATCGAGACGTTCGCGGGCGGTTTTTTTGCCTTTGTCATGCTGACGTTTTATCCGCGCCTCGCCGCCGCCCTGCTGACTTTGGGCGCGTTTTTCTCGAAGCTGCTCGATTTTGGGGCTTATGGTCATTGTGCGTTTTCTCCCGAATCAGGCAAAGGTGCCGCCGCATCATAAAGCAAGCTGGCGGGATAAGCTAGAGCAGGGCTAGGGGAGTGGCAAATATAGAGGATATTTTCCCATTATCCAACAGCAAAAAGCGAGCAGAAGCCCGCTTTTGCTTAGATCAATTACCGTGTCGATTTTCGATTAGGGCGCGGCGTATTCAATCGCGCCAATGTCACAGCCGGCACCTTGTGGTCTGGCAGCACCGATTTGGTCGGTCGCCGGGCAGTAGTCATCATCGGCGGCGTCAATGGCTCGACTGCCAGCCAGAAGCGGGAAATAAGCCGGCGAACCGTCTTCGGGTTCGACAAGTTCGCCCAGCATGGGATCGCCTTCAAAGGCCGGCGAACAGGAGCCGTCCTGAATGAAATTACTGATATTCCGTTTCAGTTCGCCCCTAGAGTAACAAGTGCCGCCGTAGCCGGCGATGATGCTGTTGACCATGCTTAGCTCGCTGTCTTTTCCGTTGGCAATCGCGCCGCCACCGTATAAAGCCGAGTTGCCGCTGAAGGTGCTGCTGACGATGCTTAGCTCTCCATCATCCCAGTTGACAATCGCGCCGCCCTGAAATTCAGTCGAGTTGCCGCTGAAAGTGCTATTGACCATGCTTAGCTCTCCATCGTTGGCAATCGCGCCGCCGCCTTGTTCAGCCGAGTTGTGGCTGAAACTGCTATCGCTGATGCTTAGCTCACCGTCTTCCACGTTGGCAATCGCGCCGCCCAGGATAGCCGAATTGTGGCTGAAATTGCTGTCGCTGATGCTTAGCTCACTGTCTTCCGCGTTGTCAATCGCGCCGCCGAGTTCAGCCGAGTTGTCGCTGAAACTGCTGTCACTGATGCTTAGCTCGCCCCTGTTGGAAATCGCGCCGCCAAAGTCAGCCAAGTTGCGACTGAAAACGCTGTCGCTGATGCTTAGCTCTTCGTCTCCCTCGTTGTGGATCGCGCCGCCGCCTTCATCAGCCGAGTTGTCGCTGAAAGCACTGCCGCTGATGCTTAGCTCTTCCACGTTATAGATCGCGCCGCCCCGTTCAGCCGAGTTGTCGCTGAAGCTGCTATTGACGATGCTTAGCGTTCCGTCAACTGCGTTGGTAATCGCGCCGCCGCCGAGTTCAGCCGAGTTGTCGCTGAAGTTGCTGTTGACGATGCTTAGTTCACCCCGGCTGTAGATCGCGCCGCCTTCAGCCGAGTTGCCACTAAAGCTACTATTGACGATGCTTAGCGTTCCTCCATAGTTGGCAATCGCGCCGCCGCCGAGTTCAGCCGAGTTGCCTTTGAAAGCACTGTCGCTGATGCTTAGCTCACCCGCGTTGACAATCGCGCCACCGCCGCCGAGTTCAGCTGAGTTGCGACTAAAACTGCTGTCGCTGATGCTTAGCGTTCCTCCATAGTTGGCAATCGCGCCACCGCCGCCTTCAACCGAATTGCCGATGAAGCTACTGTTGATGATAGCGACCGTGCCGGCCCAGTTGACGATGGCGCCTCCGATGGGATTGGCGGTGGCATTTTTAATACTTTCATCGTCGTAGTAAATAAGATCGCCTTCAGCGCGCCCCTTGGTCATGGTCAAGTCGTTGATGGTCAGCAAGCCGCCGTCGTTGTAAAACATCCGATAGCGATTGTCGCCGCTGATGGTATAGCCATTCCCTTCAATGGTGATGTTCGAAGTGATTTTGGGCAGCCCGCCATCAAGCGTTATGTCTCTGGTGAGCGCAATCGTGTCGGCGCCGCGGCCGGCTGGACAATCGCCTTCGGGTTGGTCATGGTTTGCGGCGATGATGGCATCCGCCAATGTGCAACGCGAACTTAGCCTTATATCGGCGGCGTAGACCGGCAACGCGAACAGAAATACTATCAATATGGCTGTAAAGAGCAGGAGTGATCTTTTCATGCTGGGTTCTCCCTGACAAGCAGAATACGGAATACTTTAGTGAACATATAAAACACCTTATTAAACGTCGAGCGGCTTCAAACAATCGAGGCAGGACCCCACTTAGTTTAATGTATAACATACGCAGGAATAAAAACAAGGGACTTCGCACATCCATTCTCTCCTCATTTTGGGGTGGAGGAAGACCGCCTGCATCCATGATATTCACCATTCCCGGGCTAGGGGGTAATGCCGAAGCGGTTCAGCAATTCCACAATGGCGCGGTTGTAATCGCTTGCGCTTTCTTCGATAACGCGAATCGCATTTGTTTGCTCAATGGCAACTTTTATATTCGAGGCAACATCTTTCCATTTATTTGCTCTTAGGTTGAATCCGCTATGCCAAACAGGGATAATCGTTTTCCTATATTTGATCGCCCATTCGATTTCCTTAGCCGTCATATCTGAAGCCAACGTCTCTTTACCAAGTAGAATGATAAAATAATCGCAATCCCTGATTCGGCCTTCAAGTTCAGCGCGCCACTTCTCGCCAGGTTTGAGCATCATATCCATAAATGTCACAAGACTGTGTTCTTTTAGTTTGGCATTAATTAGCAGGGCAAATGCGCTGCTTTCACTGCGTTTGTAGGAGATGAAAACGTTGTAGGGTTCAGTTTCATCAAGGAGGTCAAATGCAGCTTGTGTTAGCGTATATCCGTGAATATATCCATGACCTCGAAGAAGTTGCAAACGATGACCTATATGACGATCCCCCCATCTTTTTTCAAGGTATTTTGCAAGGTCTCCTACTGGGACGACCTCCCCGCCGACAGTATCACTTGGCATAGTCTGAATTGTAGAAGTCCACAACTTCCTATGAACACCCAAAACCATTTCCTTTGCTAGTAACTTGACCCAAAGCACATCTCCGCTTGGAGTCAGAACTTGCCCGCGCTCTTCCAGAAATTTACCTAAATCACTCATCATTTCCTTCTTCCCTCTGTGTCCTCTGTGGTTAAACCCCCAGCGCCCAGTCCGACACCGCAACCCCCGCAAAATTGTCAAAGGTCAAATCGCGGAAGTCCAGGTTTAGCCGTTCCTTCACATTGGCGAAAATCTCGGTGTAACTGGCGGCCATACGCGGCTGATTTTCCAGGCCGAGCCGCGTCACCAGCGATTCGATCACATCGGCGTCGGCTTCAATTTCGCTGAAACTGCCGAAAGGCATCTCATCCAGCATGATTTCGGCCGCGCCCAGAGTGTAAGTCGTGCGGTATTTCTCGTAAATCAGCGCGACCTCATAGCCCAGTTTGCCTAAGATCATATCCATCATCTCAAAATCATCCACCGCCACTTCAGCTTCGAATCGCTGGCTAATGCCGTTTTTGATGCGCGCGCCTTCTTTATAGGTCAACAGGCCTTGCCGATTATCCGCGCTGGTCTGCCGCAGCCGCAGAACGATGCCCGACTCGCTCAAAGTTTTGGCCGCGTTCTCATAGCGAAGACTGCGCTCATACACGCGCGGCTTTGTCAGCGCCGCCGAGGCCTCGGCCAAGGCCGAACGCACCCGCGATAAATCCGGGGTATGCAGTTTAAGCTCAACTTCTTGCAGTCTCATGTCCATTGACTTTGCAGGGTTACAAAGGGATTTCGCGGATGGCCTGCGGCAGATAGGCGTCAATCGCATTGACAATCGCCGCGTAAGGCAGCTGCGGCACAGCGGGCGCCACCATGACACTGTGGCAGTAGATGCCGGCCGCCCGTTGAATCAGCCATAGACTGCGCGCCGTATAAGACAGATTCGGCTGGTCGGCCAGGCGGTCGAATTTGGCCTGCTGCAAGGCATCCATCAGCCGTTCTAAATCTGCGCGCGCCAGGGTCAGCTGCAATGGCCGATGTCGATTGAAGCCCTCATAAACGATTGCCATGCGCGGCGCCTCATGCTGATGTTCGATGACGCAGGCCACGGAATGGCGGAGCCGCCGCTGGGGATAATAAGCCGTAATCCGCAGTGCGCTGATGACTCCGACCTGTCGGGCGATGTCGCTTAGGCGCGGCCGGCCAAAATTGTCGGCCGTCTCATACACCAAGGCCATCGTCGACTTGGCCACTAAAGCTCCAGCAGAACTTTGCCAAACACGGCATTGCTTTCCAGCAGGGTTTGCGCCCGCCGCGCTTCTGACAAGGGCAAACGCGCGCCGATGACCGGTCGGATTCGGCCGGCGAAGACCTGGCTCATCACCGTCATATAATCCTGATGCGGCCCCATCGTGCTGCCAATCAGGGCGATCTGACGGCTGAAAATCTGCGCGATGTTCAAATCAAGCCGATAGCCGCTCGTGCCGCCAACGATCAAAATCCGTCCGCCGATGCGACAGGCGCGGATGCTGTCGGGCAGGCTGGCTTGGCCCACATTGTCCACCACTACGTCCACGCCGCGCCTTTTCGTCAGTTGATAGACGGCCCGCGACCACTGCGGCTGTTCGTTTCGGTTGATCGTGACATCCGCCCCCAGCGTCTCGGCCTGGCGGCATTTTTCCGCGCTGCTGCCCACCACATACACAGTCGCGCCGGCCAGCTTGGCGATTTGAATGCTGATGCTGTTGACACCGCCGCCGGCGCCGACAATTAAGACGGTTTCGCCTGGCCGCAGGCCGCCGCGCGTAATCAGCGAATGCCAGGCCGTCACACCGACCAGGCCAACCGCCGCCGCCTCGCCAAAATCAAAGCCGTCCGGCATCTTCATCAGATTGCGCTGTGGCAGAGTCACATACTCGGCCGCCGTCCCGCTGTGATGTTCGCCCAGGATGGCGATCCGCGACTGATTTTCCAGGCCGCTGTGCAGGGCCGGATCATCGGGTCGGACAATCGTCGGGTCAATGCAAACCGCGTCGCCGACCGCGAACTGCCGCGCGTCATCACCAAGGGCATCTATCACCCCGGCGCCGTCAGCGCAGATAATATGCGGAAAATTCAGTTCCAGCCCCTTCCAGCCGGCCCGCACCCATAAATCCAGTCGATTGAGGGCCGCCGCCTTGATCTTGATCCGCGCCTCGCCGGCCGTCGGTTCAGGCATCGGCAAATCACCCCGATATTCGACGACTTCTGGGCCGCCATGCCTGGTCAGCGCCGCCGCTCTCATCAGTTCTGCCTCCCTAAATATCAGCCTGTCAGCAAGCCGTTTGCCTGTTATTATAGCATTCAAGGATGCCAGATAAACTGTTCGGTTTGGAGAAAATCAACATGTCAGCCATCAAGCTCAATCACCTGGCGCTGGTCGTCGATGATCTTGAGGAATCGCTTGGTTTTTGGCGCGATGACATCGGCCTGCCAGCCCATGGCCAAGCGCAGACCGTCGTCGACGAAGAGGTCAAGATCGCCTTTTTGGATTTGGGGGATGCGCGCCTTGAACTCATCCAGCCGATCACCACTGACAGCGGCGTCGCCAAATACCTGCGAAAGCGCGGCCCTGGCCTGCATCATATCTGTCTTCAGGTGCAGGACATTGACGCCAAAATAGCCGAACTGCTGGACAAGGGCTGTCAGATGATTAACGAGACTCCCCGTCAGCGCGATGGCCGGCGTTATGCCTTTGTCCATCCCAAAAGCGCCGGCGGTCTGCTGCTGGAACTCTATGAATTGCGTTAGGATTTCCCCAAGCGCCCCGAATCAATGCTAGAATGAACGCAGGCGTTTCGCTTGACCGGAGGAGGACAGATGAGACGGTGGTTCGGCATTTTGACCGTCTGGATGCTGATGACCGGCCTGGCCGCGCAGGAATTGACTTGCCCGGCGCCGCCAGCTGACATCTGGACGAGTCTGGCCGATGGCTGTGAGGAGCAGATGATCGGCTCGCTTTGTTATGGCCATCCCACTGTTTCCGCCGTCTTTCAGCAAAATCAGAGTGAAGATGTTCGTTTTTTGCTGCGCGGCGACCGTATTCCGCTCACTGATATAGACTGGTTCAGCGTTAGTTCTGAAGCTGGCGCTTGGGGGGCGGCGCGCGCGCTGTTTCATGCCTATCCCGCCGATGGCCTGGATGCGCGGCCCGCGGCGATGATTTTCTTTGGCGACCTGGCGCTCTTTTTGCCGACGCCAACTGACCCGCCCGCGCCGCTGCTGGATGTTGAGGTCACGGCCGCGGCCGGCGCCAATTTCCGCACACAGCCGACGGAAACCGCCCAAGTCATCAGAGTCCTCGCCTATGAATCGCCAGTCAAAGCCATTGGACGTCATCAGGACTGGGCGCGGGTTTATGCCGATCCGATGACAGCCGCTTGGGTCAGTCAATCGCTGTTGAGCGGCGATATGAGCCGTCTGCCGCTTCTGCCAGATGATCCGCCGTCCGCGCCTCCGCTGTGGCTGCCGCTGCAAAATTTTGATTTTCATTCCGGCCTGGACGATGCTCCCTGCGGAGAGTTGCCGGCCAGTGGCATTCTCGTTCAGACGCCCATAGATGCCGCGCCGCGCCGCTTCGAAATCAACGGAACGCGCCTGTATTTGAACGGGACGGCCTTTTTGCAGGCCCAAATCCAAACCGGCCTGCTGGCGCATGTCCTCGCCGGCGAAGCGCGGCTTGAGGCCCTGGATGGCGCGGTGACTCTCAACCCTGGCGCCGTCAGCCGCGTGCCGCTTGGCCGCGATGACACTGGCACGCGCTTCCCAACTGAAAGCCCGACCGCGCCCCAGGCCTATGACTATCATCGCCTGCTTCGTCTGCCGCTCGACCTCCTGCCGCAGCCGGCCAGAGTTGGGCTGGATGTTTATGCGCTGGTCAGTCGGCGTCCGGCGGATGGCAGCAGTCCGATTGCCGGCATGGCCCTTGATGATCCCTGCACCTTCACCACTGGCCAATCTGGCGCCAATATCCGCGTCCAGCCCGACCCTGAAGCGCTGATTATCGGCGCGATGGGCTATCGTGAAAGCGCCCAGCCAACCGCCCGCGCCATCGGCAGTGACGGCCTGCCCTGGTGGCAGCTGGCCGAAAGCGTCTGGATTCGCATTGACGCCACCGTCACTGGGGGAGACTGCCGCGCCGTCCCCTTTATCGACATCAGCCAGCCATAGGCAGAACAGCCAAAGATGAATTTATGAGCGCGAAGGAATGAGATGATGGCAAATCAAGAGATGACTCTGCCGGTCACCGGCATGACCTGCGCGATGTGCGTCAAAAATGTCGAGCGCAGCCTCAAAAAAGCGCCGGGCGTCGAGTCCGTCCTGGTCAATTTGGCCACTGAAAAAGCGACCGTCCGCTACGACGATGCCCAACTCAACACAGCTGACTTGGCGGCGCGGCTGGAAGAGTCCGGCTATGGCGTCGCCAAAGCATCGCTGGAACTCCCGATTACTGGCATGACCTGCGCCATGTGCCAGAAAAACGTCGCCCGCGCTCTCCATAAAACCGAAGGCGTCATTGAAGCCGCCGTCAATCTCGCCGCCGAAAAAGCGACCGTCAGCTATGTGCCAGGTCTGGTCGGCCGCCGCGGCATCATTCAATCCATCGAGCAGGCCGGCTATGGCGTCATTGATGTCGACGCCGCCGAGTCGCCGCATGATGCCGAAGCCGAGGCCCGTCAGGCCGAAATCCAGCGTCAAACCCGTCTGCTGATGACAGGCGCCCTGTTCACCATCCCGCTGACCGCCTTGAGCATGACGCGTCATTTTGCCCATCAGCTGCCTTTTGTTATGCAGACCTTCCCAGGGCTGATGAATGACATCTGGCTTTTCATCTTTGGCGTGATGGCGACGCCGGTCGTCTTTGTTCTCGGTCGGCAGTATATGCGCGGCGCCTGGAAATCGCTCCGCAACGGCGCGGCTAATATGGATGTTTTGGTGTCTATCGGCTCACTGGCGGCTTATGTTTATGGGCTTATTGTCCTGCTGGGCATCCTGTTTGGCTTTTCGGAGCTTGTCGGCAAATCCGATTATTTTGAATCGGCCGCGGTCATCTTGACCTTGATTACGCTGGGCAAGCTGCTGGAGGCCCGCGCCAAGGGCCGCACCAGTCAAGCCATTAAGGCCTTGATTGGCCTCAAGCCGAAGACGGCGGTCATCCTGCGCGGCGCCGATGAGATTTCCATACCGATTGACGATGTGCTGCCTGGCGATTTGGTTGTCGTCAAGCCTGGCGAAAGGATTCCGGTCGATGCGGTCGTCAGCGAAGGCCGCTCCACTTTGGATGAATCTATGCTGACCGGCGAGAGCATGCCCGTCGACAAAAAGACAGGCGATGAGGTGATTGCCGGCGCCATCAACCAGCGGGGACGGCTGATTATCGAGGCGCGGCGCGTTGGCCGGGACACCGTTCTGGCGCAGATCATTCGTCTGGTCGAGCAGGCGCAGGCCACCAAAGCGCCCATTCAAAACGCGGCCGACCGCGTGGCCGCCTATTTTGTGCCGATGGTGCTGCTGCTGGCCGCGCTGACACTCGCTGGCTGGCTGATCTTGGGCGGCGTCAGTTTCCCGCAGGCCATTTTGAATATGATCGCTGTATTGGTCATCGCCTGTCCCTGCGCGTTGGGCCTGGCCACGCCAACGGCCATCATGGTCGGCGCTGGCCGCGGCGCCCAGGCCGGCATCCTGTTTCGCAGCAGCGAATCCCTGGAAAGAACCGGGGGGCTGACCACCATTCTGCTGGACAAAACCGGCACGATTACGCAAGGCGAACCCGTTCTTGAGGAGGTTATCGCCGCGCCGGCCGGCGACGTCAGCCAAATACTCCAATGGGCGGCCTCGGCCGAAGCCGCCAGTGAGCATCCCCTGGCCGTCGCCGTGATGAAAAAAGCGAAGTCGCAAGGCATCGACCTTCAGCCGCTTGAGGCCTTTGAGGCTGTCCCTGGGCGCGGCATTCAGGCGACCATCGCCGGCCAAAACGTCCTGGTCGGCAGTCCGCAGTTTATGGCTGACCGCGGCATCGAAACGACCTCGCTTGAGGCCGCTATTTCGCGTCTACAAAATCAGGCCCGCACCGTCGTTCTGGTCGCTCATGGGCAGCGTTTGCAAGGTCTGCTTGGCATTGGCGACCGTCCCAAGCCCTCTTCGCAGGCCGCCGTCCACGCGCTGAAATCACAGGGTTTGCAGGTGGCCATGGTCACTGGCGACAATGCTGAAACGGCGCAGGCCATCGCCCGCGAGGTTGGCATTGAACGGGTCTTTGCCGAGGTGCTGCCGGCCGACAAAGCTAAAACGGTGCAAGCCCTGCAAGACGAAGGCGAAACTGTGGCGATGGTCGGCGACGGCATCAACGACGCGCCGGCGCTGGCCCAGGCTGATGTCGGATTCGCCATTGGCACGGGAACGGATATCGCTATTGAAGCCAGCGACGTCACCCTCATCCGCGGCGATCTGCAAGCTGTTTCGACGGCCATCGCTTTGAGCCAAGCGACGATGCGAACCATCTGGCAAAATCTGTTTTGGGCGTTTATCTACAACATCGTCCTCATCCCGGTCGCTATGCTGGGCTTGCTGATTCCGATGTTCGCGGCGGCGGCGATGGCCTTTTCGTCGGTGTTTGTGGTCAGCAATTCGCTGCGTCTGCGGGGGGCGCGGCTGCGACAAGCTGTATAAGAGTTTTGTAGGAATCATGCTTCAGGTATTTTTATACCAGCGATCTCTGTTATAATTGAAAATGTGTCCGTAGGTAGGGAAATAGTTTGGGGGGGGGGAGATTAGATGGCTCTCGAAATCGACATGTTATCTGTAGGTAATGGTGATGCGATTATCATTCGCACTTCAGATAATACAAACGAACATGTAGTTTTGATTGATGCGGGGCATCATAGTGATGGTGAAACTGTCATTAATCATATTGAAAAATGGACGACAAGAAAAGATGTGATTGATTTGCTTATAAGTACTCATCCACATGATGATCACATTGGCGGACTTTTGGAAGTACTCGATAAAATGAAAGTTCAAGAAGTGCTAATTCATGATCCAAATACTTTCCAAGAGCAAATTAAGTCATTGAAAAGTATTGCTACTCGCGAACAAACTGAGCGTGCTAAGAAATCGTTGGATAGCTTGAACAAGGTAATTGATAAGATTGATTGCAAAGGAATTCCCTGTAAACAACCATTCACGGGCGTAGAATATGAATTGCTTGATGGTGCAACCTTGACGATTGTTGGACCAACCGAGGAATTCTATACGAACCTTGCTCCACAAATTAAATCTCGCCAGGAGCAAACAACAACTTACAGTAGAAGTGATGCTGAGGTTGTGGATGAAAATGATGATGCAAGCCCTTTTAATAACAGTTGTGTGATCACTTTGTTGACTTACAAGGGTTCTAAGTATCTCTTTACGGCTGATGCGGGTCCAAAATCATTTGACAGCGTCATAGAATGTTCATCAGAAGATCTATCGAATGTGCATTGGATGCAAATTCCACATCACGGTAGTAAAAGCAATATAACGTCAGAACTTATTGATTATTTTTCGCCTGAAGTTGCCTATGTATCAGCAAAAGGTGGAGATGGTATACATCCGAGTCCTGAAGTGGTACGGTTGTTTCAAAAGCAGGGTTGTAAGGTCTACGGTACATTTAAGGATGGTAGTCTTCGGCATAGAAATGGGAATGCTCCAGATCGTGAGAGATATGTTACAGCAGATCCCTTGAACAGTAATGCTGAATAACGATGACAAGAAAAGATATACGTATTGGAATTGCCATGTCGGGGGGTGGTTTGCGGGCCGCTGTCTTTCATTTTGGTATTTTGGCTCGATTAGCATCAGAGAATTTGCTCGAAGATATAGATTTTATTTCCACAGTATCCGGCGGCAGCTTGGGGATGGGGCTGATATTTGCCAACAGTGAAAGTAGGTTCCCTTCAAGTGAAGAGTATTTACAAACTACACTTCCGCGCTTGAAACAGACTTTGACTACTATTGATTTGCGACGGCGATTTATTCTAAAAACATTTACATCCCCACGTCGTATGTGCCGAAGAAGAGCAAATGATTTCGCTCAATTGCTAGAAAAACATTGGAAAATCAATTTTAATTTGGATCAACTTCCAGACAAACCACGTTGGATCATTAACGCCACCTGCCACCAAACAGGCTCAAACTGGCGCTTTATGAAGAAAAGAATGGGTGATACGAAATTTGGCTACGTGTTTGATCCAGTTTTTCTTATCAGTAATGCCATTGCAGCATCAGCTGCATTACCAGGATTTGTTGGCCCATATGTCTTGAACACTCGAAACCTAAATTGGCAAAAATACATCAATGGAGATGAAACCAAGCAAATAGAGCCTGAGTTTAAGAAAATTCATTTGTTTGATGGTGCATTATATGACAATCTAGGTATAGAAGCTCTGATGAAACGCCCTAAGTCGGAAATTAACTTCTTGATTGTCAGTAATGCTAGAATCAAGTTGTCTAAACAGAAATATGGCTTTGGGTTAAATTGCTACCTGCGTATAAAGGATATATTGCAAAGTCGCAGCACATCTCTCTATACACGTCATTTCTTCTCTAATTATCTTAACCTTGAGGGCAAATTAGATAACACTAAGGGGCGATACCTCCAATTCGGCAGTTGTGCAGAATATATTTTGCGTCAAGCTGAATCATTAGATGTGATGAAAAACTTGAGTCGAGTTTTGTCAAATAAGGAATTGAAAACGATATCACAAATTGATCTGAAGAAATTAAAACTCACCTCACTGGAATTCGATATCTTGTTTTTTCATGGTTATGAAGTTGCTAACTGTACATTGCATGGATATACCCCGGACTATTTTGAACTGTTACCAAATTTTCCGTCAATCTGAGCATCGCCAATCAAAAATCTTTTTCTCAAAAACCGCGAGCCTTTAGTCACCTTCCAGCAGCGCCGCCACTTCCTGCCGCACCCGTTCATCATCGTCGCGGTGATAGAGGTCGGTTAGCAGTTTGCCGCTGTCAAGTTCCATCGTCTGCCACAGCGCCCAGGCCGCATGACCGCGCACCAAGGGGCTGCCGTCATAGAGAAGCTGAATCAGATAAGGAATCGCCCGTTCATGTTTCCAGTTGCCGGCGGCGATGCAGGCATTGCGAACCAGCCGTTCCCGTCCGATGCGCGCCAGCGGGGTACGGCGAAACATCTGCCGAAACGACGACTCGGTCGACATCAGAATATCGATTAATTTGGGCGCGACTCGCTGAATATCAAAAGGCAGAAAGGCGACCTCGTCGGTTTCCGAAGCGAAACGCTGAAAAGGGCAGACCTCCTGGCAGACGTCACAGCCAAAAATCCAGTTGCCAAAATCAGCGCGCAGACCGCGGTCGATCCAGCCCTTGTTTTCAATCGTATGGTAACTGATGCAGCGCCGCGCATCCAAAACAAAGGGCTTGGGAAAGGCATCGGTCGGACAGGCTTTCAGGCATCGGTCGCAGCTGCCGCACATACTGGCGCGGTGAGGCGCGTCATAATCATCGAAGTCGAGCGAACTCAAAATCTCGCCAATGAAGAAATAACTGCCGCGCCGCGGGTGAATCAGCATGGTGTTTTTGCCGATGAATCCCAGGCCGGCCTGCTGGGCGTGACTGCGCTCCAAAACCGCGCCGGTATCGACATAAACTTTGTGATGAGGTTCGCCGCCCGACCCTTCGGCCAGCCAATCGGCCAGCATGTCCAGCCGAATTTTCAATACTTGGTGATAGTCCAGCCCCCACGCATAAGACGCGATGCGCCCGCGCGAGGGATCATTCAGCGCGGCTTCATCGGTAAAATGCGCGTGATAGTCCAGCCCGACCAGAATCAGGGATTTCGCCGTCGGCATAATCTGGCGCAGGTCTTGACGCCGTTGAACGCGGTCGGCCCGCGCCATATAGGCCATCTCGCCCTGCATCCCCTTTTGAATCCAGCGCAGGTAAGCGGCCAAAGTCGGAGAGGGCCGCGCCGATGTCACGCCGCACAGATTAAAGCCAAGCTCGGCGGCCTTGCGTTTGATGCCGGCGACGGTCAGGGACATGGCATCAATCCCCGACGCGCGGACGTCTTATGGGGCCGGCGGATAGTCGATGGCTTTGAGCGTGGTGACGATGACATCCCACGAGGCCGGCGCCTCAAACTCGACTTGAATGGCGCGCGTCTTGACATCGCCTTCAATGTTGGCCACGCCGGGCAGTTCAGCCAGTTCGTTTTTGATCGCCTGCACGCAGCCTTGACAGCCGATGTTCGGCACTTCAAAGGTCTTTGTGGTCATCAGAAAATCTCCTCTGCCTTTGCTATTGGACGAATGCGCCGCCGCAAACCTTACATGAACGCTTGGATGCCGGTCTGCGCGCGCCCCAAGATCAGCGCGTGAATATCGCTGGTGCCTTCATAGGTGCTGACCGCTTCCAGGTTCATCATGTGGCGGATGACGTGGAATTCGTCGGAGATGCCGTTGCCGCCGTGCATATCGCGTGCCATCCGCGCAATATCTAGGGCCTTGGCGCAGGAATTGCGTTTGACCAGCGAAATCATCTCTGGCGCCGCTTGGCCGGCATCCATCAGCCGCCCGACGCGCAAAGCCCCTTGCAGGCCCAGCGCGATATCGGTCATCATATTCGCCAGCTTGAATTGGATCAGCTGCGTCGCCGCTAATGGCCGGCCAAACTGTTTTCGCTCCAGGGTATATCGCCGGGCGGCATGCCAGCAGAATTCGGCCGCCCCCAGACTGCCCCAGGCGATCCCATAACGCGCGCGGTTCAAACAGCCGAAAGGGCCTTTCAGGCCGCGGGCATCCGGCAGCAAACAGTCATCGGCCGCGAAGACCTCATCCATGACGATTTCGCCGGTGACGCTGGCGCGCAGGCTGAACTTGCCCTCGATCTTTGGCGCCGACAGGCCGGTCATCCCCTTCTCAAGGATGAAACCGCGTATGTCGCCGTCGCGGCCATCAGGATCGCCATAGGCTTTCGCCCAGACGATGAACACATCGGCAATAGGCGAGTTGGTGATCCACATCTTGCTGCCATGCAATGTCCAGCCGCCGTCGACTTTGGTCGCCCGCGTTTCCATGCCGCCGGGGTCGCTGCCATGATTGGCTTCAGTCAGGCCGAAACAGCCCACCTGTTCGCCGCTGGCCAGCCCGGGCAGATACTTTTGACGCTGTTCAGCGCTGCCATAAGCGTAAATCGGATACATGACCAAGGAACTCTGCACGCTCATCGCGCTGCGGTAACTGCTGTCAACCCGTTCGATCTCGCGCGCAATCAAGCCATAGCAGACATAATTCAAGCCGGCCGCGCCGTATTCTTCGGGCAGGGTCGCGCCCAGCATGCCCAGCTGGCCCATCTCGCTGAAGATCGCGCGGTCAAAGGTCTCATGGCGATGATCGGCCAGCGCGCGCGGCATCAGCTTGTCCTGACAGTACCCGCGCGCGGCGTCGCGCACCATGCGCTCTTCATCGTCCAGCTGATCGTCCAGCAGAAAAGGATCATCCCATCGAAAATTCGTCACCGCGCTGACCTCATGCAAAATCAAATGAAAACACAATCACATTTTATCCCATTCTGCGCTATTTTAATACAGCCGCGGCATTGTCTAAGTCGGATAATGCGCGATAATAGAACAAATGTCCCCACCAGGCGCGGATGACGTTCAGCTTTATCGACGAAACAAACATGGAAGCAGGTATGAACCCGGATAAAATCATTGTACGCGGCGCCCGCGAACACAACCTCAAAAATATCGACGTCGAAATCCCGCGCAATCAGCTGGTCGTCATTACCGGCCTGTCAGGTTCGGGCAAATCGTCTTTGGCTTTTGACACCATCTTTGCCGAGGGTCAGCGGCGTTATGTCGAGAGCTTGAGCGCGTATGCCCGCCAATTCCTGGGCCTGATGGAAAAACCCGACGTCGACCAGATCGAAGGTTTAAGCCCGGCGGTGTCCATCGATCAGAAAAGCGTCAGTCACAACCCGCGCTCCACCGTCGGCACCGTCACCGAGATTTATGATTATCTGCGCCTGCTGTATGCCCGCGTGGGTGTGCCGCACTGCCCGATTTGCGGCGCGCGGGTATCGGCCCAAAGCGCCCAGCAGATTGTCGACCAGGTGCAGAACATGCCGGCCGACAGCCGCATTCAGATCCTGGCGCCCATTATTCATCGCAAAAAAGGCAATCATGTCAAAGTTCTGGACGACATCGGCAAACAGGGCTTTGCGCGGGTGCGGGTGGACGGGGCTGTCCGCGACCTGGATGAAAACATCGAATTGGATCGGTATGTTATCCATGATATTGAAATCGTCATCGACCGCTTGATTATTCGCCGCGCTGAAGATGTGCAGTCTGATGATGCCAGCGCCTTTGAATCGCGCCTGACCGATGCGATTGAAACCGCGCTTGAATTGGGCGACGGCCGTATGATCGCGCAGGATGTGACCGACCGCGGGCAGCCCGTCGATCATCTGTTCAGCGAAGACCTGGCCTGTCCGCATGGCCATGGCAGCGTGCCGCAGCCCGAACCGCGCCTGTTCAGCTTCAATACCCCCAGCGGCGCCTGCCCGACCTGTCAGGGATTGGGCTTCAGCCAGGAAATCGACCCCGATATGGTGATACCTGACAAGGAAAAAAGCATTGCCGAGGGCGCGATTAACGCCAATGGCTGGAATGTCGATGACAAGCGCGGCTGGTCGTGGAATGTGTTCCGCAGCTTGGCAAGGGCTTTCAAACTGTCGCTTAATACCCCTTGGAAAAATCTGGACGAAAGGCAGCGTCAGCTTATTTTGTATGGCGCCAAAGGCAAAAGATTCGACGTCCGTTACACCCACAGCAGCGGCTATGAGCGCACCTATCGATCTAGCTATGAAGGGGTTATTCCGAACCTGGAACGCCGCTATGAGCAGACCGAATCGGATTATATTCGCGGCCGCATTCAGGAATACATGCGCGAAATTCCCTGCCGCGCCTGCGCCGGCCGACGTCTGCGCCCAGAAGCCCTGTCGGTTATGATTAACGGCCAGACCATCCATGAGATTACCCATCTGCCCATCGACGCGCTTAAAGAATGGGTAGAATCTTTGCGCGGCGGCAGTTCGGTTTTGAGCGCGCGCGAACAGCAAATCGCCTGGCAGATTTTGCGCGAACTGGAATCGCGGGTGGGATTCTTGAGCAATGTCGGGCTGAATTATCTGTCACTGTCGCGCAGCGCGGCCACCTTGAGCGGCGGCGAATCCCAGCGCATCCGTCTGGCGACGCAGGTCGGCAGTCAGCTAACCGGGGTGCTGTACGTCCTCGATGAGCCTTCGATTGGCCTGCATCAGCGCGACAACAAACGTCTGATTCAAACGCTTACCGGCCTGCGCGATTTGGGCAATACGGTATTGGTCGTCGAGCATGACGAGGATACGATGCGCTCGGCGGATTGGCTGATTGACTTGGGGCCGGGCGCGGGAGAACGCGGCGGTCAAGTGGTCGCCGCCGGGACCCCGCGGCAAGTCCAAATGATCGAAGACAGCCTGACCGGCGACTACCTTGCCGGACGTTTTCAGATCCCTCTGCCGGCCCGACGTCGACCAGGCTGCGGCGAAACGTTAAGCATCAAGGGCGCCCGCGCCAACAACCTCAAAAACATCGACGTCGATTTCCCCCTGCGGCAGCTGATCTGCGTCACTGGCGTCAGTGGCAGCGGCAAATCATCGCTGGTGGTCGAAACGCTGTACCGCCGGCTGGCCCAGCTTATCAACCGCAGCCGCGCCCGCGCCGGCGATCATGACGACATCATCGGCGTCGACAAAATCGACAAAATCATCAACATCGACCAGAGTCCCATCGGCCGCACGCCGCGCAGCAACCCCGGCACCTATACCAAAATGTTCGACGACATCCGCCATCTCTTTGCCGAACTGCCCGAAAGCAAAATCCGCGGGTATAAAGCCGGTCGTTTCAGCTTCAATGTGCGCGGCGGCCGCTGTGAAAACTGCGAGGGACAGGGCCTCATCAAAATCGAGATGCAATTCCTGCCGAATGTTTATGTGCAGTGCGAAGTCTGCCGCGGCGCGCGTTACAACCGCGAGACCTTGCAGGTTCATTACAAGGGCAAGTCGATATCTGATGTCCTGAATATGACCGTCAGCGAAGGGCTGGCCTTTTTTGAGCCTATCCCCAAAATTCACCGCAAGCTGGATACATTGGACGCCGTCGGCTTGGGATATATCCGCATCGGCCAGCCGGCGACAACCCTAAGCGGCGGCGAGGCGCAGCGCATCAAACTTAGCCGCGAGCTATCGAAACGGGCGACCGGGCAGACCTTGTACATTTTGGACGAGCCCTCGACTGGACTGCACGCTGTGGATGTGGCCAAGCTCACCCATGTTTTGCAGGAGCTTGCCGAGGCTGGGAATACGATTGTGGTCATCGAACACAACCTGGACATCATCAAAATCGCTGACCATATCATCGACCTTGGCCCCGAAGGCGGCGGCGGCGGCGGCGAAATTATCGCGCAAGGCACGCCAGAAGAGGTGGCCGCGGCGACCGAAAGCTATACGGGTTTTTATCTCAAGCCCTATCTGAAGCTGCCCCAGCCCGTGTAAGCGTCAGTCAGCGCAGCTTGAGGCCGATTTTGTCGGAGGCGTGGTAAAAAAACCAAAATGGCGAACATTGAGTCACCCTTCCAACCCGCAAACGCGGTATAAAAAACTTGTACAGCATAGAGTCGAAATCCTTATGACCGAAAAAGTTTTTCTTTGGCCATAAAATGAACACAAAACAGCTGCTCCTCTCTGCGTCCTCTGCGGTAAAAAACAAAACGTCAAACAATGGTTTATGCGCGAAAAAGTTTGTCCTTCGCGCACAAAACGCGCATAAAACCAGCGGCAGGGCGTGGCGCAAAATGGCGCAAAATGGCGGTTTTTGTCGGGTTATATGGCGGATTTTGTCGGATTTTGTCGGGATAATGGCGAAGTTTGTCCATCAGTTTGGACAGATTTTGCATCGCAAGGGTGGCGGATTATGGCGGATTTTGTCGGATTATGTGGCGGATTATGGCGGATTTTGTCGAGCGAATGCCCTCTATATTGACCCCTCCCCATACGATATTAACGTTTTTCATATAAAATTTGGATGTACACTAGAGGTCAGGCAATGTGATGGAAATTCACTTAAAGGGGGATTTCGATGCTGGCCTCGCCTTTGCAGCTTGATGAGTTGTTAAGTCCGTATCAGACCGCGCTGGCGCAGTACGACCATGCCTGCCGCTATGTCGATGTCCGCCCCGACCTGCTCGACTTCATGCGCTGCCCGCGCCGCGAATTCAAGGTCAATTTTCCAGTTCACCGCGACGATGGCCGTATCGATATCTTCACTGGCTGCCGCGTTCATCACAACGACGCCTTGGGCCCAACCAAGGGCGGCCTGCGCTACAGTCCAGAGCTTACGCTAGACCAGGTGCGGGCTTTGGCGATGTGGATGACCTGGAAATGCGCGCTGATGAATTTGCCGTATGGCGGGGCCAAGGGCGGTGTTGTCGTGGATCCGCGCCGATTGAGCCGCGCTGAACTGGAACGTCTGACGCGCCGCTATGCCTCGGAACTGGCGCCGCTGATGAGTCCGCATTCCGATATTCCAGCGCCGGATGTAGGCACTGATGCCCAAGTCATGGCCTGGATGATGGATACGTACAGCATGGCCAAGGGCTATCCCGTCCCGGCGATTGTCACGGGCAAACCGATGCCCATTGGCGGCAGCGAGGGCCGCACTGAAGCCAGCGGCCGCGGTGTCATCATCTGCATGGTCGCCGCGCTGGAACAGCATCATATCACTGACCCGACCGATGTTCGGATTGTGATTCAGGGTTTCGGCAATTTGGGGAAGAACGCCGCGCTTTATGCCCATCGGCTGGGTTATAAGGTCATCGCCGCAAGTGATATTCATGGCGGTCTGCACAATCCGCATGGACTCGATATTCCCGATTTGGTCGATTACGCCGGCGCCAATGGCCGCATGGCCGGCTATGCCGCGGCCGATGATGTGACCAACAGCGAACTGCTTGCGCTGGATTGCGATGTCTTGATTCCAGCGGCCATCGAGGGGCAAATCACCCGCCACAACGCCGCCGACATCCGCAGCCGTTTTATTATCGAGGGCGCCAATGGCCCCACCACGCACGAAGCTGACCTGATTCTCAATGACCGCGGGATTTGGATCGTTCCCGATATTTTGGCCAACGCGGGCGGCGTCATCGTCTCTTACTTTGAATGGGTGCAGGGCTTGCAGGCCTTTTTCTGGAACGAGACGCAAGTCTTTGACCAGCTGGAGCTTATGCTGAAGCGCGCCTATGACGAGACCCTGGCGACCGCGCAGGAGCATCATATTGATATGCGTACGGCCGCCCAGGTGCGGGCCATTAAGAGGGTCACTGACGCCATCATCACCCGCGGGCTGTATCCATAAATAGTCGCTTCAAAATGGCTTTCATTTTGATTTGACAAAGGCCGCGGTTTCAGATACACTTGCCTTATCGATTAAATTCTTAGCAAGGGGCGTGTCAAAATGAACATAAAATATCAGAGAATTCCCCCCCCCCCCCCCCCGCATCTTCTGATTAAGAGTGTTCTGCGCTGTTTCTTATTTCTGATCCTTTTCCTTGCCGTTCCCGTCCAAAGCCAAACCCCTGTCCCCACAGTGCCGCCGCAACTGACCAATCCGACCGCGATGGCCCCTTGCGGCTTGCCGGCCTCTTACGCGCAATTTACTTCGGTATCCACAGTAACTAGGTTCAACATGACCGCCGACTGTGTATTTAACAGTTGGTCAGTCCTAGCTTCTTCGGTCTTTCTGACTTTTTCATCCGGCACCTTCACCATTGACGGCAATGGCTATAGCATTATCGGCCCATCCAATGGCTCTGCCATCTATGTCGAGAACGCTGGCACTGTTCTCAATCTGAACAATGTCGTCATTCGCCAGGCTGGCAGCCAGAACAGCGAAGTCATTTTAGTAAGGGACGGGGCGCGTCTTAACGGCAGCAATGTCGTCTTCCGAGACAACACTGGCGATCATATATTGCGGGAGTGGTAAAAGTCAATGACATAAGAAGTTGATCAAGTGCGTAGGGTAACCTGGATGCTGCTGACGATACAGCTGACGCCGATTCCAAGCATACACAAACAGCTTGACACTGCGCCGAAGCGCCTCAGCACAGCGTGAAAAACAACGCGAACGACGCTGCAAACGCGCCAGATAATGACGCAGCTCGGCATTCATCCCCTCAACCCGATAAGTCTCACTCTTATCCGACATGGCACAGTGTACACCAGGATGATAAATTAAACCCTGATACGACACCATCCGATCACTATAGTACTGCCCAGCCTGCGGACTGGCATCCAGCAAGGCTTGCAAACTCTCCTCGTCCCGCCTTTGACCCACGCGCCAGCCCACAATGCAACTGCTGGCACGCTCAACCAAGGTCATTATGTACCACCTGTTTTTTTCTGAGATACAAAGGTGTACAGTTCGTCCATCTCAACGACCTCCAGCGAACCCTCATCCGGAACGGGCGCCGCTGGCAGCTGCTCACTATGAGCCTTGACCCAATTCATCACGCTCACATGCGATACGCCCAGCAAACGCCCAATGCGCCGATAGTTCACCCCCTCCAGATGTAGACGAACCGCTTGCTTTCGGACTTCATTGGGATAGCCAGGCTCGGCTGGCACGGGCGTATACCGCCGTTGGCAGGGCTTGCATTTGTACATCTGACTGCCGGCGCCGGTCAATCCCGCCTTGACTTGATCAGTTGTGTTTTGGCAATGCGGACATTTATTCATATATCCAGTTTATACCATCTCTACCTCTTTTACCACTCCCTATATTGCATGTGCGGGTCAACTCACAAGCCCAGCTTGAAAATGTATGGTTCTTGAACAATCACAACACGGAAAACAGCGTCAATCATGGCTCTGCTCTCACGCTGGTGGCTGGATTCGCTGGCGGTCCCACGGTAACGATCACCAACGCTATTTTTCAGGGAAACACTGGCGCTCCGAATGTGATTGTGCAAAATGATACGTTCGGCACCCTCGCATTCAATGGCTGTCTGACCTTCAGCGGCAACCTCCAGGCCGATGGCACAACGGCGGCAAACAATTACACCGGCCCTAATATCACCGACGGCAATACTGGCGCCTGCCCGACGGAAGGCTTCAGCTATTGGCTCGCATTAACCCCCACGCCCGCGACAGAATCCCAAAAGCGGCCCAAGAAGGCGGAAAAAATCCCTACAGCCGCGCCGACTGCAACACCCCGACCACAGATCGCCGCCACCCACGTCGCCCTGCAAGCCGTGACCGGCGCGACTTTCCGCACAGCTTTTGGCCTGGACAGCGGCGTTCATTTCCGCCAGCTTGACGGCGCTGGAATCGGCGTGCAGTCGATCATCGACGCTGGTTATCTGGAGGCCTTTGACGTCTATGGCTACGTCGAGCAGGGGGTTGAGGTTTGCTTCCCGCAGATTGGCCGGTCATCTTCTTGGATGCGCGGACGATGCCGCGGGCGATAACGTCGCTGGAATCGACCGTCGTCAACGGGCAGACCTGCGTTTCGATTAACAGTCCAGGTTCGCTGGTGCTGATGCCCAACTGATAAATTTGACCGCATTGGAAGACAAGCGCGCCCTTGTTTTCTGCCTCGATTCAGCGCACCATACAGCCGCGGCGGGGTGGATGAGGGAACATCGGCATGGCGTCTTTCTGGTTTGTCTCGGCGCCTTTGTACAGCCATACCGATTGGGGCGGTTTTTTATGGACGGCCAAGGCCTTGCAGTCCAGGGGGCATGATGTCCTGTGGATGAGCGAAACTCCGCTAAAAGCCGCGTTGGAACAGCAGGGCATCCCTTTCCGCGCCATTCGCAAAACTGGCTGGCTGTGGCCGCCGCCATCGCCGCCTGACCTGACGCAAATGCCGCCGCCAGAAGCCGTCAAACTGCGCTATACGCGGGCGCTGGATACCTGGCTGAGTCCAGACTGGATTGCTGAAGCCATTCGCGCCATGCTGGAGGCCGCTGATGAGACGGGCGCGCCGGATGCTATCGTATCCGAGCCATTTTTGAGCGCGGCCGCTATCACTGCTGAAAAACTAGCGCGGCCCTTTATCGTTTGCGGCTGGCCGGCGCAGCAGACGCTTGATGCCGATCAACTCTTTCCAGTGCAGCGCGATTTGAGCAGCGAAAGCCAGCGGCGCATTCAAAGGCTGTGTGATGAATTTGGGATTTCTGGCGTCAATTTCTCCAAAGGGACGGCCTCATCCATCCAGAGTCCAACGCTGCACATCACCTATTTTTCGCCCGAATGGTATTTGTCGGATATGCCGTCTATTCTGCCGCAGACGCAGTTTGTCGGCGGTCAGCCCGCATCTCCGACTATTCCGCCGCCGTCATGGCTGCTGGATATTCCGGCTGATAAACCGCTTGGCCTGGTGACTTTGGGGACGGTCTTCACTGGCGATCTGGGATTTTACAGTTGGGCGGCGCAGGCCCTGGCGCGGGCTGGCCTGATTCCGATTATAACGGTTGGCTGGCATCCTATCTCGCCTGACAAAAAAGCCGAATTGAAGCGAGCGCTGCCGGCCGGCACGCGTCTGCTGACTTGGGCGCCTTATGACCATGTGCTGCCGCGCAGTAAAATCATCATTCATCACGGCGGCATGGGGACAACTCACAGCGCGGTCATTCATGGTCTGCCGCAAATTGTCGTGCCTCATGCCGCTGACCAGCGACTTCAAGCGCGGCGCGTGTCCGAAGCCAAAGTCGGCCTGCATCTGACTGCCCATGATGTCCGACAGGGACAGCTGCGCGATGGCGTGAAGGCGCTGATGCAAGCTGATTGGGTGCAGAACAATGCCCAAAAGCTGGCGCGGCAAATGGCGGCGCTGGGCGGGGTGGAGCGGGCGGCGGATTTAATTGTTGATGCGCTGGGGTGATGACCTGATAGATTCAACTAGCCGATAAACCCGTGTGCCGATTGAGTTGAGCCAGCGAGTTTGAGGTTCGGTGTCAGTTTCTTTTGCGTATTGTATAGCGGTTGTGACAAAAGGAATATAATGTGAAAGATCGGGATTGCTTTTGTTATAGGATCCGCATATTTTCACAAGCTCTCTTTCCAGTTTTGTCCGAGTGCCTTGTCTTTTGTTCTGCTTAAAATCATTTAACGTATCTTTGTCATATTCTGCTAATGATTTGTGATGGAGCAGCAGCCAGATTTCAAAACAAGGGTTGCTGTCAGCCACATGATAATAATCTTTCCGCTTAGCTTGTTGTACAACCTCATTTAACATCTGCTCCGTCCACTTATCTCTATCAAAAACCAGCCACAGTTCATCATCCTGACCGAGATTGTACTCCCGCTCAAATTTGTTAAGGCGTTTAATAACATCTTTTGGCGACGATGCTGTTGATTGTTCATCTTGTTCATCTAAGACCTCAACATGAATTCGCCGATGTCTATGATCAAGCGCAAGTTTCTCGAAATATAGAGGTTCTGTCATATTGCCTTCGGTTGCGATGACAATAAACTTTGCATCTCTATAGGTGTCATTATTTCGTGAAAATCGGTTGTATCTTCTTTTGGACATTTTACCGTTGCAATTCAAGGCTGCGACGGCTCGGAAGTAGAGGAATCGCGCCGAATCTCCCTTGCAAATAGCTTTTCCGCACGTCTTTGTGGTGACGAGGATGAAATTCTTCCAATGAAAACACCGTCGACGCGCCCTCCGCATCTTTCTCGATAAACCAGATCTCGTCGCGTCTAAGCAAGTCCAAATCCAATAGGTTCGACTCATGTGTGGTGACAATCATTTGGCTTGATGAAAGTCCACTGTTGTTCAGAAAGAGTTCCAAAACCTTGTAACTTAAGTGAGCGTGCAAACTTCTGTCGAGTTCATCAATGACGAATACATGATCAGCATGCCCGTCCAACAACCCAAGTAATGTGGGAACGAGTTCAAGAATTCGTATCGTTCCGTCCGATTCTGTATTCAAACCTTCTGCATTCAAACTAAAGGCAATATTACGGTTTTCATGCTTGACATGATGAAGTGTGACAACTTTATACGCTGTATATTGATTGTCTGAGTCCACAAGAAGGTAATAATCATCAACAGAGTTATAAAAAATTGCTCTTTCATTAGAGCCTTCGGGTATATCCTGAATATGTCGCTTGACTTTTTTCTTGAATTCATCGGTTAGTTCCTTAGCGTTAAATTCATATCTAACAGGCCCAATATCGTCGATTCCCAAATCTAACTGCTCAATAAGGTCATAGAACCTTTTATGAAAATCATCATACTTCATAAATCCGATTCCGATACCGCCAGAAGGCTTTGAACTAGGAAAGACAGGCACAAGTGTATAGTCAAACCAACGGTAGACGTCTTCAAAATATGAGATTCTTTGCTCCATTTTCACGCTTTCGGTCAAGAGCAGTCGTTCTGGCACAATAGAATCCAAAAGCTCTTGATGCTGTTCGGCAGTCAATGGCAGCTTGCCAAACTCAATTTTTGCGCGTCCATCCAAATCAGTCTTGCGCTTAAAAATCAGCTTCTCGCTTGCTGGCCGTATTTCATATAACTCTTCCGAATGTACTTGCTTCCTATCAACTGCGAATCCATAGATGTAGGACCGTGTTTCGCATTTGATCTCAAATCGAAATGTTGAGGGTTCATTTGCAGTAACACTGTCGAAAAGAAAGGGCGCTAACGAAATATATTTTGTATTTAGCGTTCCCCGAGTAACGAAGTCTTGAGCAAAAGCCATCGCCTTTATCAAATTAGACTTGCCCGAAGCATTTGCTCCATAGATCACGCCAGTTTTAAGCAAACGAATATCATTGCGCTTGCCGGTTGTGATAATATGGTCTCTATGCTTTCGGGTTCTGCCGGCGACCATTGAAAATTTAACTTCGTCCTTAAACGACAGAAAGTTCTCAACAGAGAACTGAATTAACATAGTTTTCCTCCTTTTTGCCTAGTAAGCGTGAAAAAAATCACCTTTATTGTCATTCTAACTTGACATTGCAAGCCATGCAATACTGTTTCATATTTAGATAAAGCATCTTCCATCTAAATCATCTATACGGCAGAGCAGCTTGATGATAAAATGACTGTCAGGCGCGGCTTCATTCCTCGCGTTTGTTTGGATGCTCAAAGCCGTTGAACAATAGAAAAGGAGATGTCATGTCAACAGCAAAACCAGTGGCGCTGCAATTATATTCCGTCCGCGATTCACTGGCGCAGGATTTTGAAGGCACCGTCCGCCGCGTTGCCGAAATGGGCTATGTCGGCGTCGAACCCTATGGCGGAATGTCGAATGACCTGGCCGGCGCCGCCAGCCTGTTCCGCGAGCTTGATTTGGAAGTCTTCAACAGCCATGTCAGCTTTCCCGATGAGGCCAATCGGGAGGCCATGCTGGAAGTTGCCGAAGCGTTTGGCCTGTCGCGCGTCACTGTTTCTTTTCTGCCGCCGCAGGAGTTCGAGAGTCTGGATGCCATTAGGCGAGTTTGCCAACGTTTGAATGAGGCGGCCGAATGGGCCCAGTCGCACAATTTGACCTTGGGCTATCACAATCATTGGTGGGAATACAAGCAGCTGGAAGGGCAGATGACGTTTGACTTGATGCTGGATGAACTGGACGACAGCGTCTTTTTGCAGATTGACACCTATTGGGTGCAGGTCGGCGGCTGGGATGCGGTCGAAATCATCAGGCAGGCTGGGGCGCGGGCGCCGCTGATTCATCTCAAGGACGGCTCCTTGAACAAGGATGACGCGATGCTGGCGGTCGGCGCCGGCAAGATGCCCATCCCGGCGATTGTCGAGGCGAGCGCAGACACGGCTGAATGGCACATCGTCGAGCTTGACCGCTGTGAAACGGATATGCTCCAGGCGGTGCAGGACAGCTATTCATATCTGACGTCAAATGGGCTGGCGCGTGGAAAGGTGTAAAACAATGAAAGTTCCAATCGACAATCTGCGCGAGGTGACCCGACGCGCTATTTTGAAGCAGGGTTACAGCCGGGCGCACAGCGAGATCATCCTTGAGGTGATCATGTATGCCCAGCTGCGCGGCAACAATCAGAATGTCATCAAGCTGACGGGAGCGGGGATGCCGGCTGATCCGGCCGCCGAAAAAATGACCATCGTCAAAGAGACCAAGCTGTCGGCATTGATCGACGGCGGCTGGAATCAGGGCATAGTGGTAATGGCGGAGGCGACCAAAAGGGCTATCGACAAGGCGAGCGCGCATGATTTTGGCATTGTTGGCACGCGCAAAACGAACTCATCGACCGGCGCCATCGGCTATTATGCCCGCATGATCGCCGAGCAGGGCCTGCTGGGCTTTGTCTTTTCGGGGTCGGCCGAGTTTATGGCGATGCACGGCTCGCATGAGGCCTTCTTCGGCACGAATCCGCTGGCCGTCGGCATTCCCACCGCTGGCCGGCCGATTGTCTTTGATATGGCGACGGCGGCGATGGCCTATTATGGCATTCTTCTGGCGCAAACGGCCGGCGACCCAATACCGGCCGGCGTCGCTTATGACCGCGATGGCGCGATAACGACCGACCCGACTCAGGCCTTGGCCGGCGCGATTAAAGCATTTGGCGGTTACAAAGGGGCGGCGCTGGCCTTGATTGTCGAGGTCTTGACGCGGCCGCTGGTCGGAACATCGCGCCAGGCCGACGGCGCCAAACGCGATTGGGGCAACTTGGTTTTCGCCATTGATCCGACCTTGCTGGTTGATGATTTGGCGGCCTTCCAGGCCGGCGTCAGCGATTTGATGGCGCGGCTCAAGGGACGCAAACGACTGCCGGGTGTGGATGAACTGCTGATCCCTGGCGAACGCGGCGACCAGTTTTATGAACGGGTGACCGCGGCCGGCGAAATCGAAATTGAGGATGGACTCTGGCAGGAATTGCAGGCGGCCGCCGATTTTAAGCGCGGTTAATCGACGATGGCAATCGAGGGCAGCAGCCGCTCATAGACAACCCCAGGCTGTCCGCGCCGTTCCGAGGGGATGTTGTATAAGCCGCCCTGTATGAACAGATGACTGGAGCCTTCGCCGCTTAGGTTCAAGGCATCCACCGCGCCCTGTTCAAGCAGAAAGTCAGCGATTTCCCGCAAGGTGGCGCCGGCGCTGTCCAGGTTGGTTCGATGGGCCGCGTCACAGCCATCGACGACGGCCAGAACCAAATCCCCGTCGGCTTTTATCGCTAGGGCTGTGCGGGCTTTGCGCGTGACATCCGCCGCCAGGTTCATGTGGACTGGCGAAATACCGATGATCTGCCGGCCGGCGGCGCTGTGGCTGGCCAGGAACTCTTCATTTTCCATTGCCTGGCCAAGCGCGTTCTGTCCGCGCGCGAGCAGGACAGGGCCGGCCTGGATACCGGCCTGCGCCTGTTTTGTCGGGTCAGCGAATTCATATTCAATCCAGGCGTCGCCGATGATGCTGGCCATCACTTCGGCCGACAGCGCATTGGCCTGCAATGACAGGACAAAGCCATTTTGCGGGATCCTTAGGCCGCCGTCCCGCTTCCAACTGACAACTTGGCGATTGACGATGACATATTCGGTTCGGCCGCTGGCTGGCGGCGTGCGGTCGAGTGGCTCCCCTTGGTCGCGCAGACGTCCAGCGCGGGTATAGAGGGCGATGGGCGATGCCTGTTTCGGATTCAGATGAAAGCGATAGTCGCCGCGGTCATCGGGCCTTAATTTGAGGTCGCCAGGGATGATGATGGCGATGTCGGCCAGGCTTAATGTCTGGATAGTCCAGGCCGCGCCGTCGTACAGCAGACAGCCGCGCTGGTAAATAGGCGGACGCAGGATGGTATTTTCGGCCACCATCAATCCAATCGGGTCGCCATAGCCGGAATGAGGACTTATCAGGTCATCGTGTTCATGCAGAAAATGGGAAGTGTTGAAGACGGCCTGGCGCGGGAGGCTCTGCACAAAATGACGGATAAAATCACAGCGGCCGATGCGGACGAAATCCTTGTATGCGTCGAAGTCATGGAAGATGCGCGGCTGGTACGTGCCTTTTTCGATGTTGGGGTACAGATCAAGCCAAATGGTTTCTTCCAGCTGGCGGACGAGGGCCTCGGCCCTGGCCTGCCAGGCGGCCTGCTGCTTCGGCGCTTCTATTCGCCATTCATAGGTGTCGCTGATGTATTCGTGCAGCTGGAGCCAGCCTTCATCCAGCAGTTTTCGCAGTACGCAGGTGATGAAGGAATTGGCGCTGATAATGTGTTCGCCTTCGTCGGTCGCATGGTCTAGCCCTGGAAACAGCTGACTGGCGCGGCGGTCGGTCTGCATGGCTGTCCAGGTCAGGATGTGCGGACTGTCGCCACCGCGCGCCCTCGCCCGCGCATAGTGCATTCTGGCAATATCCTGCTGGCGGACGTAGCTGCTTTTGGGATGCAGATCCTCAAATTTCAGCTTGTCGGCCGGGATGTGGACGGTGTAAAACATTGACTGCTTGCCATCGCGGTAAGCAACGCGCTGTTTTTGATATTGAATGTCAGACATTGAAGCTGCCTTTGCTAGATCGCTTTGCACCAACTATATCGCTTGCTGGGCATCCTGCAAAGTCACTGGCATGGGGCAAGGCAATCGCGCGGAAAAATCAGCTAAAAGAAATCAGAAAAGGCCGGGGCTTGAAACCCAATAACGCTGATGACGTCCTTTTTTGTCACTCCCCCTTGACAGCGATTTTTCGAGGTGGTAATCTAGGCGAAGTTTCAGGGGGCGTAGTGTAGCGGTTAACATGCCGGCCTGTCAAGCCGGAGATCGCGGGTTCAAATCCCGTCGCTCCCGTCAAACGAGGATACAGCGATGCGCCGCCGTTTTTTATGGGCCGCGCTGACCGGCGAATCCATTTTCCCAAACCGAGACTCTTTGGTCGCCTTTTGCCGATGGCCTTGTGCTATGCTGGCCGCGTGGCCAAGATTTCGCATTCTATTTGCAAAAGGAGCAGTGCATGAACAGCGTATTATCCGTGCCGAAGCCCGAACAGGCCGGAAGGGGCCTTATTGCGATCGCCAATACCAAGATGGCCTTCAGCAACATACGGCGCGGCCCCGGCATCGACTATCAGGACGCTGGCGACATTCTCGACAATTCGCTGGTGGTGTATTATCCCCAGACGAAGACGCCGGACAAGTGGGTATGGGTTGAAAAAGGCGGGTTGCGCGGCTGGATGTACACAGGCTATGTGACCTTTATCCCAGCTGTTGGCGCGGAACGGCCCTCAAGGCCGGTCAAGCCGACGCCTTATGATGGCAAAATCGCCATTTGGCATTGGTCAGGGCGCAGCATAGCGGAAGACACCATTGAGCAGCTGCTCGATAACATCCGCGCCCGCACGCCGAATGTGAATCAAATTTGGGTGAAGATCACCGACGGCGTTCACTGGATGAGCGAATATGACAGCAGCGACTTGGCTGTTCATGGCCCGAGCAGCGTTGATGAATGGGTGCGGGCCTGTCGGGCCAGGCGGCTGGAGTTTCATGTTTGGTGCGTGCCGCATGGTTTGGATATTCCAGGCGAAACGTCCATCATCGCGGCGGCCTGCAAGCGGCCGGGGGTTGGCTCGCTGATTTTGGATATTGAGCCACACGCTGGTTACTGGCAGGGCGGCGCCGAGAATGTGCGGCCTTTTATGATGGCCCTTCGGCGCGAATTGGGCGCGCGTTTTCATATTGGCATCAGCGTTGATCCGCGCGCGCACCATCATCATCGCATCTTCCCCAATGACTGGATGCCTTTTATCGACAGCCTGCACCCGCAGCTGTATTGGCAGACCTTCCGCGTCACCCCCGAAGAGGCGCTGGACAATGTGCATGAGGTTTGGCAAGGCTATGACAAGCCCATCGTCCCAGTTTTTCAGGGCAAAGCGCCGCTTCAGGAACAGAATGAGGCGCATACCCTGGCGACGCAGAAGCACGGCATGAAAGGCATGAGTTGGTGGCGTTATGGCATCATCTCGCAGTGGACGGCGATCAACAAACCGATTGAACTGACGTCCTCGCCGGCCGAACCAGAGGTCGAGCCGATTGACAATTTTGCCGATGAACTGGTGATTCTGCCCAATCAGGACGGTTTCCGCAGCGGCTCTTATACCGGCGCGGTTGAATTTCAGTCGCGGCGAAACACTTGGGGCTGGGACTATCTGTACGCGCCGACCCAGGTCAATGTCAGCAAGGTCTGGGCGGAATGGCGGAGGCCGCTGCCGCAGTCGGGGCTGTATGAGATTTCGGCTTTCGTTCCCAATCGCAAGGCGACCACAGCCCGCGCCCGCTACAAAGTTCATGGGATCGTGGGGACGGATACCGAGGTGGTCATCGACATTAACCAGCATCGCAATCGCAATGTTTGGGTGCCGCTGGGTGTTTTTGATTTGGATCGGCGGCAGGTGAACGCCGGGCGGGTTCTGATGAATGATGTCACGGGGGAGGCTGATAAGGAAATTGCCTTTGACGCGATTCGTTTTAGGCGCATTGTCACTGTGACTCCCAGGCCGCCGGTGGTCGTCAACGATCCCGAGCCGACTGCGCCGCCCAATCCCGACAAAAATCGTCCGGATGTTGTCGATGGCCTTCATGTGGCCGATGGCTATGATTCGCCGGTGGGGACGAGCAAAGAACGGCGCAGCAGTCGGCTTTGGCCGCCGGCCTGGCGGGATGCCAATCCTTTCGGCAAGCTGTATTTCATCGGCACGCCCAGCGAGGCTTATCACACCGGCGCCGATTTGAACTTCGGCCGGCCCTATGCTGACAAGGGTATGAAAGTTTATGCCTGCGCCAGCGGCGTAGTCATCTTTGCCAGCCGCATGAAAGTTTGGGGCAATGTGGTCATTATACGGCATGATCCGCTTTATAAGCCATCAGGCGCGGTCATTTACAGCCGCTATGGCCATGTGCAGGACATACGGGTTGAGGTTGGGCAGCGGGTCGCGCGCGGCCAGCGGGTTTGTGAGATTGGCGATGCTTTCGGCCGTTTTGTGCCGCATCTGCACTTTGACATGAGTCCGACGACTATTTTTGAGACGCAGCCTGGCCATTGGCCAAAGACGAACCATGCCCTTTTGATGCGGAATTATATCGATCCCCTGCAATGGATTGAGCGCAACCGCCCCTAGAACAGGCCCCAATCGCTGGCGGCGCCTTCTTCCATCATGCTGGGATCCCACATCTCCATGCCCATTTCAATCGTGGTTGGCACGTCAAGAAAGTCCTGGGCGGTGCGGCGGGTCTGCTCCAACAGCTGCGGCGCATAAGGGCAGAAAGGCGTCGTCATAATCATATTGACATGGGCGCGCTCGTCTTCAATCTCCACGCCGCGCACCAAACCCAACTCGATGATGTTCATCCCAATTTCGGGATCGATGACCGAACGCAATGCCTGATACAGCCCGGCCTCTTTTTCGGTCATTGTCTTGTCTTCCATAGCTTTGTCCTCTGCATTTTCGATTGGAATGCCACTGCCTCAAGCATAATGCAGCGATATGTTGCTGTCAATGAAATCAATCTTCGCTGAATCTAACAGAAATCTATTGTTCGCGCGCGATGATGAGCTTGTCATCAACATTGACAGGGGGCTGGCCGCCTGTTATACTGCCATTGAATTAGACTTGGTTACAGAGTCAGTTTAACCAGCATTAAAACAAATGAGAGGAGGTGTGCATCGCATGGCCGCAACATTGGAAATACGCAGCCTTCATGCAAGCGTCGCGGGTGAAGAAGAGCTTATTTTGTCGGGCGTCAACCTGACGGTCAAGCAGGGCGAAATCCACGCTTTGATGGGGCCCAACGGTTCGGGGAAAAGCACCTTCGCCAATGTGCTGATGGGCAGCCCGGCCTATGAAGTCCATGAGGGCCAGGTCTTGCTGGACGGCGAAGATGTGCTGGAAATGGCGCCTGATGAGCGCAGTCGCAGCGGCCTGTTCCTGGCTTTTCAGTATCCAGTGGCGATCCCAGGTGTGACGCTGGGCAACTTTCTGCGCCATGCCATCAACGCCCGCATGAAGGCCGAGGATCCCGAAAGCAAAGGCATCCCGATTCCTCAATTCGCCCGCATGATGCGCGAGAAGATGAATCGACTGCAAATCGACCATGCTTTTGCTGGCCGCTACTTGAACGAGGGTTTCAGCGGCGGCGAGAAAAAACGGGCCGAAGTCTTGCAAATGGCGGTGCTTGAGCCGAGTATCGCTGTGCTGGATGAGACCGATTCAGGCCTGGACATCGACGCGCTGCGGGTTGTCGCCCAAGGCGTCAGGGCGCTGACGGGATCGAATATGGGCGTGCTGGTGATTACGCATTATCAGCGCATCCTCAATCACATCAAGCCAGACTATGTTCATGTCATGTACGACGGCCGCATCGTCGAAAGCGGCGGGCCTGAACTGGCCCTTGAGCTTGAAGAAAAAGGCTATGACTGGGTGCGCGAAAAACACGCCGCCCTTGCAGAACCCAAGCCGAATCTATAGATCGGACGAGGAAAACACAATGACTGTCCAAAGCGAAAAGCAGCTGACACACGAAGAGGAGGCGCTGAAAAGCGTTGGCCTGACCTATGCCGAAAAATACGGCTTCCATGACGAGGATGTCGAGTATGCGTTCAAGAGCCAAAAGGGCATCAACGAGGATATTGTCCGCCAGATCAGCGCCATGAAAGACGAGCCGCAGTGGATGACTGATTTGCGGGTTGAGGCCTATCGCATCTTTATGGACAAGCCGACTCCGCAGTGGGGCGGCGATCTGAACCGCATCGACTACGACGACATCTACTACTATGTGCGGGCGACCGACAAAACCGAGCAGGACTGGGACGAGGTGCCGGCCGAGATCAAAGAGACCTTCGACAAATTGGGCATTCCCGAAGCGGAGCAGAAGTTTCTGCACGGTGTATCCGCCCAATATGACAGCGAATCGGTCTATCACAAAATCCAGGGCAGCCTGGAAGAGCAGGGCGTCATTTTCTTGGACATGGATTCAGGACTGCGAGAGCATCCCGATATTGTCCGCGAATACTTTACGACGGTCATCCCGGCCAATGACAATAAATTCGCCGCGCTGAATACAGCGGTTTGGTCGGGCGGCAGTTTTATCTATGTGCCGCCGGGCGTGCATGTCGAGATGCCGCTGCAAGCCTATTTCCGCATCAACACGCAGAATATGGGCCAGTTCGAGCGGACGCTGATTATCGTCGATGAAGGCGCTTATGTGCATTATGTCGAGGGCTGCACGGCCCCTATCTACAGTTCCGACAGCCTGCACAGCGCGGTTGTGGAGATCATCGTCAAGGAAGGCGGCCGCTGCCGTTACACCACCATCCAGAACTGGTCGAACAACGTCTACAACCTGGTCACCAAGCGCGCGGTGGCCGAAAAAGACGCCACGATGGAATGGGTGGATGGCAACTTGGGCAGCCGTCTGACGATGAAATATCCGGCCGTTATTCTCAAGGGCGCGCGGGCGCATGGCGAGGTGCTTTCGATTGCTTTCGCCGGCGATGGCCAGCATCAGGATGCCGGGGCGAAGATCACTCATCTGGCGCCAGACACGACCAGCCAAATCATCAGCAAGTCGATCAGCAAGGACGGCGGCCGGGCAAGCTACCGCGGCCTGCTGAAAATCGCTGAAGAGGCCCGCAGCAGCAAAAGCAATGTGGTTTGCGATGCGCTTCTGCTGGATGACCGCAGTCGTTCGGATACGTACCCGACCATCGAGATCGACGCCAAAGACGTCACGATGGGGCATGAGGCTTCGGTCAGCAAGGTGGGCGAGGATCAGCTTTTCTATCTGATGAGCCGCGGCATTGGCGAAGATGAGGCCAACGCTATGATTGTCAATGGCTTTTTGGAGCCGCTGGTCAAGGAACTGCCGATGGAATATGCGCTGGAGTTGAACCGTCTGATTCAGATTCAGCTGGAAGGCTCAATCGGCTAAGGCCGTTTGCGCCGCAAAAGGAGAGCATGTACGTGACGATTATGAGAAGGCGGTCATCTCTGCCGCTGGCGCCGCATTAC
The DNA here is from genome assembly GCA_965243795.1 of Phototrophicaceae bacterium. Lineage (GTDB taxonomy): Bacteria > Chloroflexota > Anaerolineae > Aggregatilineales > Phototrophicaceae > UBA6055. The sequence goes on from OZ251576.1 coordinate 1,503,173, forward strand.
AGCCGGGCCGATGTTGAGGCCTTGAGCCAGCGAATCCACGACCCCAACTGGCTGCGCGAGCGGCGGCTGATGGCTTGGCAGACCTATGAAAACATTCCGATGCCATATCTTGAAGAAGAATGGCGCCGCACCGACTATCGCCACATTCGCTGGGATGAGGCCGCGCGGCTGATTCCGGCCAATGGCGCGACGGCCGCGGCTGTCCCGGCCAAGAACCTGGCGCCTTTGACCGGCGACGAGCAGGGCGGCCTGCTGGTTTTTGTCGATGGCCAAGCCGTTCACCATGAACTGGCCGACGAGCTTGCGGCGCAGGGGGTGATTTTCACCGATTTGCAGACGGCGATTGCCGAGCATGAGGCCCTGGTGCGGAAGCATTTGATGACAGCCGCCGTCAAGCCCGAGGATGGCAAATTCGCCGCGCTTCATGGCGCGCTGTGGAATTATGGCGTCTTTGTCTATGTGCCGCGCGGCCAGGCCGCCAAGCTGCCCCTGCACGTCGTCTGCTATCATTCACAGCCCGGCGCGGCCTTGGGCCATGTGCTGGTGGTGATTGAGGACAATGCCCAGGCGACCATGCAGGTTGAATACGCTTCGGCCGGCAGCGAAACGCAGTCAGCTTACATCGGCGCGACCGAACTGCTTGTTGGGGCTGGCGGCAATCTGCGTTATGTCTCGCTCCAGGACTGGAATCGGCGCACCTATGAATTCAGTCATCAGCGCGGCATTGTTGGCCGCGACGCCCAGCTGGATTGGGTGAACGGCGTCATGGGCAGCCGCTTGACCAAGGCCTTTATCGAAGTGGATGCGGTCGGCGCCGGCGCCAATGCCCGCGTCAGCGGCTTCTTCTTTGCCGACAAAGAGCAGTTCTTCGATCTGGATACCCAGCAGAATCACAACGCCCCGCTGACCAATACCGATTTGCTGTTCAAGGGGGCGGCCCGCGACCGCGCTCGGACGCTGTGGCAGGGGATGATCAAATCCTTGCCCAAAATGCAGAGAATCGACGGCTATCAGGTCTGCCGCAATCTGATGTTAAGCAGCGAAGCGCGGATGGACGGCATCCCCGGGCTTGAAATCGAGGCGGACGACGTCGCCTGTTCCCATGCCGCCACCTTCGGCACCTTGGAAGAAGAGCCGATTTTCTATCTGATGAGCCGCGGCATACCCCGTCCAGAGGCGCAGCTGATGGTCATCGAGGGCTTTTTCGATGAACTGCTGAAGCGGATCCCCTTTGCGCGGGTGCGGGAACGGCTGATGAGCGAGATCGAGGCCAAAATCATCGGCTGATTCTTCGATTCTGGTATTGGCGTCAGTTTTTATCGGTGTAACAGATGGAAAATATGCACCGCGAACTCATTTTGGATCATGCCCGCCATCAGCGCAACTGGGGTTTGCTTGAGCCGAATGACCTTGACCATGAGGAGTGCAACCCGCTGTGCGGCGACCGTCTGCGTCTGACTTTGCGCTTGAGCGACAAGGGTGTCATTACTCAAGTAGGCTGGGACGGTGAAGGCTGCGCGATAAGCCAGGCCTCGGCTTCAATGTTTGGCGAGGAAATTCTGGGTATGACCTTGGCGGAAGCGCGTCAAATCGACAAGCAGCGGCTTTTGGACAATATCGGCCTGACATTGAGCATCAACCGCGTCAAATGCGCTTTGCTGCCGCTGAAGGCCTTGGTCATCGGCGCCTATGGCCAGCGGGAAGGCGGCGAACGCTGGGAACGGATTGGATAAGTCATGGCTGATTGGCTGACGCTTTGCCCTTGCCGCGAGGTGCCGCCCGGCCATCGCGAAGTCTTCGGCCTTCAGGGCCGTTGGATCGCCGTCTTTAATGTCGGCGGCCGATATTATGCCATTGAAGATCTTTGCACGCATGACGGCAACGCGCTGGCTTTTGACCGTCAGGATCGACCCAGCCAGCTGCATGGCTATGAAATTGAATGCCCGCGTCATGGCGGCCGCTTTGACCTTCGCAGCGGCCAGGCGACGCGCAGCCCGGCCGATATTGACGTTCCCTGGTTTGAAGTGCGAATAGAAAATGATGAGATTCAGATTCTTGTTTGAATTCGCGTAAGCGCGGCGCCGCGGCAGCATTGCCCAACTGATCATCCTGACGAAAAATTGAACGAAAATTGATTCGTGACAAAGGGCTGGATTTTGCCCGCGGGTCATGTTACACTGTCTCTGTTATGGTGGATGTAGCTCAACGGCAGAGCTCCTGATTGTGGTTCAGGCGGTTGAGGGTTCAAGTCCCTTCATCCACCCAGCTTGTGTTTTCGCGCGGTTAGGGCCGTTGGCGCAGTTTCATCTCCCGATGCCGCGAAACTCGCCGCCAGCCGCGAATCTCCATTTTGACATAAATCACCGTTGCGGCCTGCTCTGTTTCTGATTTGACAATTATTTCAGCTGTTTCCGCTTCGGCCTCTTCAGGGAACAAATCCTGCTCTTCCGTCGGCGAGGGGACTGGCAATTTGACGGCTTCGCTGGGCTTTTGCAGGCCAAAGACATCAAAGACGCTAAGGCCATCGGTGTTTCGAACATCACTGGCTGGCGCGGGTTTCTCTTCGCGCGCGGATTCCTTGACGGCTGGCTCTGGCGCGAAGGGCGCGGCTGTGGATTCGGCTTCATCTTGCGGCGGCATGGCGGCCTGCGCGACGGGATTGGGCTTGGTGTCCTCATCGGCAAGGGGTGGCGCCGGCGCGGTTTCATGGTCAAGCTGATATGAAATAGGCTGCTTTGCCGAAGATTCCGACCGATCATAAATGTCTTTCAAGGCGCTATCGACAAAGGCCGAAGGATGACGCGGCTGATAGCTGGAGCGTTCTTCGACGTCTGGGGCCTCTTTGAGGGTGGCTTTGGCCTGATGAGTGGAGATGCCACCGGTTTCCTCCTGGATGAGCTTGTACAGATTCCGCAGACTCTCCTCGATGCCGCTGGCGATGCTCCGTTTGCGCCCCATTGAATTGCGAAGGCCGCCAAATACGCCGCGCGGCTCATAATGAAATGTCCAGCGCACCCGCGTGCCTTCCGCGATCTCCTGCAAGCGGATGTAGCCTTGGTTGCTGCCGAATTTCGCCCCGTCGACCACCTTGTATTCATAGCCAAGCGTGTCATACCAGGCGACAATTTCGGCAATGACGTCATGGCCTTTCGCGGTGGAATAACGCCAGCGCGTGCCTTTGCCCTCGTGCTGGGTGGTCAGAAAGGAAATATGCGTCAGGTCTTCCTGCCAGTCCACATTTTTAGAAAGGTCGCCAACAAAACGCCAGATAAAACCGGGCGAGGCGGGGATAAGGATGGCCTGGTCGATAATGTCCATGAGATCATGCCTTCAAGACGTGACTGAACGGCGGCTTTATGCTATACTTGCCCCTAGATTTTACCACTGGACGATTGAAGCGCAACTATGATGCCCAGCCCGATCTTTGTCTTTGCCTTGATAATCGCCACCATGTGCGGTCTGGGATTCCATGTCGTCGTGGGCGGCAATGCGCGCCGTCTGATTCTGTTTGTCGCCGTCAGCTGGCTCGGCTTTTGGCTGGGTCAGTCCATCGGCGCCGCCTTTGAGATCGATGTTCTGAAAATTGGCGTTATCCGTTTATTGCCGGCGGTGTTAAGCGCTCTGGTCTGGCTTGTTTTGGCGCATCTGCTCACATCGGGTTCGGCAAGACAGGCTTCGCGGCGATAAACCATGACCGAAACCAGCGACAGCGCCGCGGCGGCCGAATCCAACGGCCATGATGAAGGCTCATCCAGCCTCAACGTCTCCCGCATGGTGAAGCTGCTGGCCGGCGGCGGCATCCTCATTATCCTCGGCCTGCTGATTTTCGCTTTGGTGATCGCCTTGACCGCTGCCGAAACCTGGCGGCCAGTCATCCAGATTTTCCGCGATATTTTCGTGCTGGCGCTGATTTTGGAACTGCTCCTGATTATTTTGGCGCTGGCTGTTTTGATGCTGCAAGCGGCCGCGTTCATCATCATGCTCAAGGCGGAAATCAAGCCCATCCTCGAAAACGCCCGCAAAACGACCCAAGTCACCCAAGCCACCGCGCGGTTTGTCAGCCAAAACGCCGTCGACCCCTTGATACAGGTCAAAAGTTTTTTGGCGGGCCTGCTGGCCTTTATACGGGAATTGATTCGCCTTCGTTCGGCCGTCCAATCCGATCAGGTCAATCAGGATGAGCCGTAAAAAGCGAACATTAGACGCGCGGGCGGTACTTGCTGGCCTGATGCTGGGGCTGGTGATTGGCGCGGGATACGCGCTTCTGCACATCAGCAAGAGCGGAGCGGTGCGGCGCCGCGATTTGACTGGCTTTGGCGCCGGTTCGCTTGAGCTTGAAATTGAAGCCAGCTTGGATGAGGCCAAAGAGTTGGCCAGACAGCGGCGGCAAGAGGCCGATTAGCTCTGTTCCACCTTTTGGAAGGCCCTGCCCAGCGCGGCCAGCGCGTCGCCGGCGATGACACTGCGGCCGCTGCCGATTTTGGTGGCGGCGATGAGGCCGGCCAGCCCATGAAGATACGCGCCCAGCCGCGCGCTGCTGAAGGCCGACGAGCCTTGCGCCCGCAGGCCAGCGATCAGCCCGGCCAGGACGTCGCCGGTGCCGGCCGTGCCAAGCGCATCGGTTTTGAAGGGGATGACGGCGGTTTGCCCGGCCGGCGAAGCTATCAAAGTGTGCGCCCCTTTCAGCGCAATGACCAGGTTCCATTCGCTTGCTTTTTCGGCGGCGATCTCCCAGCGATGAGCGTTGATTTCAGCCGTTGACAGCTGGGTCAGCCGCGCCATTTCGCCTGGATGCGGGGTGATGATGGTCTGCGGCGGCAGCTGTCGCCACCAATCCGCTTCGGCGCTTAACAGATTGAGGCCGTCGGCATCGATGATTAAAGGCGGCAGGTCTTCGCTGGCCAGCAGACGGCGCATAAAGGCCTGGGTCGCTGGATGCTGGCCGAGTCCACAGCCGACCAACAGGGCCTGACAGCCTGGCAAATGCCTGACGAGGTCGTCCCAGCCGGAGGCGGCGATGGCGCCCTCTTCATCTGGCAGGCGCAGCCAAGTCGGTTCGCGGAGTCGGCCAGCCACGGCGTCGACCAGGCCACTGACGGTGGCAACGGTCACCAGGCCGCTCCCAGCGCGGGCGGCGGCCTCCCCGGCCAGGGCGATGGCGCCGATAAAATGGGCCGACCCGGCGACGATCATCGTCTTGCCAAAAGTCCCTTTGTGGCCGTCAAGCGGCCGCGGCGGCAAAAGTGAACGCGCCTGCCAGCTGTCCATGACCGACCTTGTGATTCGCGCCAGCTGCGGCAAGCTGTCTGGAATGCCGATTTGGGAGAAAATCAGCTTGCCAACATAATTGGCGGCCGGAAAGGTGAACAAGCCTGGTTTGGCGGCGACGAAGGTTATCGTCTCATCGGCGGCGACGGCGCTGACGTCGGCCTGGCCGCTGTCACAGTCGATGCCGCTGGGGCAGTCTATGGCAAAGATGAAGGGTCGGGCGGCGGGGACAAACCGACCAGGCTGGGCGGGATCAAGGGCTGGCGCATCGCCATAGGTCGGCCGGACCTCCGCGGTCATCTGCCGGACAATGCGGAGAACCTTCGCGGCCTCACCGCGCAGAGGCAGACGCAGGCCAATGCCAAAGAGCGCATCCACAATCACATCGGCGCTGTTTATCAAATTTCGCAGCAGACGATTGTCGCGGTCATCCGCCGCCAGGCCGATGAACAGACCGGCCTCAAGGACGGCGGCGAAGTTCGGATCGTCTGGAGTTCGCGCTTCCAGCAGATACAGGCGAATCTGCGCTGGGGTATGCTGTGACAGATGATGCGCCATCACGAGTCCATCGCCGCCATTGCTGCCCTTGCCAATCAAAAACGCGATGCGCGTCTGGGCGGTGATGTCAAGCCGCTGACAGAGATAGTCGCTGGCCGCCTGGCCGGCCTGAAGCATCATCTGCTGATAGCTCATCAGGGAGGCATCGGCCGCGGCTTCGATGCGGCGCACGTCGGCGATGGCGGCGACTTTCATGGCTTGATGTTTAGTATTCGCGGTTGGCGACCAGATTCGCCAGATGGATCAGTTCGGCTTTGGCCGGCGTATCGGGCAGGATGGCCAGGCCGGCGATAGCGTTTTCGACCAGTTTTTTGGCCTGCTGACGGCCTTTTTCGATGGCGCCGCCTTGCAGCATCTTGCGTTTGATGATGTCCATGGGGTCACTGCGGCCGCCGTTGGGTTCATGCAAGGCCACCGCGATGCCGCGCCCCTGCTCAATGTCGATGCCGGCCGTTTTGCCCAGCTGCTCCTCATCGGCGATCAAATCCAGAATATCATCGACGATCTGAAAAGCCAGGCCGACGTTGAATCCGAAGCTGGAAAGGGCTTGGATTTCGCTGGGGCTGGCCTGGGCGAGTTTGGCGCCGATGATGGCGGCCGCGCGGAAGAGAGCGGCGGTTTTGAGGGCGATAATCTGCATATAGATTTCGCGTGTAAAGGTGTTGTTTTTGACGGCGCTCGCTTGCAGGGTTTCGCCTTCAACCAAAGCAGTCGCCGCTTCGGCCAAGTCAGCGTTGAGATGATGATAAGGCGCCATGAGTCGGTACACGGCCGTAAAGAGGAAATCGCCGGTGAGCAGAGCGAAGGTGCGGCCCCAGACAGCGTTGACCGACGGACGTCCGCGGCGCATAATCCCATGATCGTTGATGTCATCATGGACGACGCTGGCGGTGTGCATGAGTTCTATGGCGGCGCCGGGCTTGGCCGCATACTGAAGATCGCTGCCGCCGAGTCCCAGATAGGCCAGCAGTAACAGCCGCGGCCGGATGCGTTTGCCCTTGGCGCTTAGGATGTGACAGCTGGCATCGCGCAGAATATCGACCTGGCTGCTGATGCCATCGAACATCGCCTGCTCCACCGCCTCAAGCCCGTCAGCGACAACTTGGCTTAACTTGGCCTGATCTGCCTCTTTGGCCCTCATCTCCGACTCCAGTTCGCGAATCTGTGATTGTCAGAACTCATTATATGATACCTTAAAAACAAACATAATCAACAAAGGGCCGACAGCTTGGGAAGCAGTTTGCCTCTTTTCGTCTTTTTTTGCAATGCCGCGGCGGTCAATGGAAGACGCTCTCATTGCATTTGCCTAGAGTCTGGCATAGCTGGGTGATGTGCAGGCGGTCATGCTGGGCGGTGAAATAAGCCATCTCCAGCAAATTGGTCAGGCCGAAGATGCTGTGCCGCGCCGGCCGGCGCCACTCGTCATCTTTAAGCCGCGCCAGCAGATCGATGGTCGTCAGACGGCGTTGCCGAAATTGATCCATCACTTCATATCCCTGCTGATGCCCAGGCGGAATGTGCGGGCCGGGCGCCGGCGGCGAGACGATAAAGGGATTGTCCTCAAGCAGAATAGCCTTGAGCCGCTTTTGCTGAACATTGACTTCGGATTCGCGCAGATGGCAGAGAATTTGCAGGATCGACCATTCATTGGGCTGCGGACGCTGCTGCCATTGATGCGGCTGAACCTCGCTTAGGAGTCCGTACAAAGCGCCGAGACTGCCTTGATACTGCGGTATGATCATGCTTGGATCAAGCGGCCGCGGCAGGTAACGGCCATTCTGCCAATCCTCCGATTGAACCCGCGCATAAAAGGCATGAAGCGCCTGCGGGCCTGGGATGCGACAGGTATGGATGCCCAAAATTTGCGCTGGCTGGATGTCATTGACTTGGCTGTCGCCGATCATCAGAGCTTCGTCGGGTTCGATGCCAATCCGCGCCAAAAGCTCGGCATAATAGGCCGGCTGGGGTTTGACGAAGCGCATATTTTCGCTGTGGCTGACGAAGGCGAAATCATGCTGAAAATCGGCCAGCCCGGCCCAATCCAGACGCTTGAGAATCGCTGATTCAGGGTAAATCGGCTGGGTAGCGATGCCCACCAGGAGGTTCTGCTCCAGCAGAGTTTCGATAAGCTGATAAGCCACTGGAATCGATGCCGCGCACTGTCGAAGCGAATCATAAGGCCGCTGATAAAAATCCGTCAGGGCTTGCTGAAGGGATTCATTTGAAATCTGGAGGGCCTGCGCCAGTTCGGCCCTCATCGCATCAGCGTTGGACGTCATCATGTCGCGCGGGCCGCTAAGGCTTTGGATGGCGCCGCGGAAGGCCGTCGAAGATTTTGCCAGGCCAAATCTGTCGAAAAAATGGACGTCAAGGGCCTGCTTGAAGGCGCGGGCAAAGGGGCCGTCTGGATTTTGCAGCAGGGTATTGTCAAGGTCGAGCAATACCGCTTTAATCATCGCCGCGTTCCAATGCCTGTCGAAAAATATCCAAACCTGGGTGATCATCGGAACAGCCGACGTACGGATCCACTTTTTGGCCGTCCTTCAAACAGATGGCCTCGACTTCAAGGCGGCGCATCAGCCCCAAAAGGCCGACCTTGATGGTGAGGATAAGCTGGGTGTCGGGACTGGCGTTGGCCAGCGTGATGTCGGGGACTGGACATTTGGCGCAGTCTTTGGGATGCCATGCCGCGGAATCGGGATTTTGCCTGGCGAGACGGCATTCTTCGACGTCGCGGGTGTGGCGGTTGAAATCAGCGTAATAATGCGGGCATTCGCGCCCGGCGGGTGTTCTCATGTCATATCCTCAAGTCTTGTTCAGCCAATTCAGGGCCGCCCGCGGCAAATTGTCCAACGCGCCATACTGCCTGGCGCAGTCCGGCAGCGAGTCGAGAAAACTTTTGCCATAGCTTTTGGTGATGACGCGGCTGTCGAGGATGACGACGAGGCCGCGGTCGCTTCGACTGCGAATCAGACGTCCGAAGCCCTGGCGAAAACGCAAAATGGCATCGGGCAGGGCATACTGATGGAAGGGATCGGCATAGGTTTCCGAACGGGCGGCGAAAATCGGATCGGAAGGCACAGCGAAGGGCAGACGGGCGATGACAACCGCGCTTAGATCATCGCCAGGAATATCGACCCCTTCCCAAAAACTGCGCGTGCCCATCAGCACAGCTTTTTCGGCGGCCTTAAAATTCTCCAGCAGAAGATCGCGGTTGGCGCCAAAACTTTGGTCACAGACGATGATGTCGCCCAGTTTCAGCCGCGGGGCAATCGCCTTGGCCGTCTCGCGCAGCTGGGCGTAACTGGTGAACAGGGCCATCACCCGGCCTTCAAGGGCGGCGGCAAGCTCGATAAGGCCCTGCTCCAGCATCTTCTGATAGCCGCGCCGATTGGGTTCGGGGATGTCATCGGGGACATACAGCAAAGTCGAGCGTTCGTAATCAAAAGGCGAGCCGAGAGCGATAGATTCATAGTCTTCGCCATACAGCCGCGCTTTAATATGGTCAAAACTGCTCGATGTTCGCAGGGTGGCGCTGGTCAGGATGATGCTTTCCTTGCGCTGATTGAGATAATCGTCCATCATCGGCCCAATATGCAGCGGTGAGATGTGGATGCGGAGCAGGTCAGGACGGCTGGCGCTGACAGCATAGATGGCGTTGCTGGCCGGGGCCTGCGTGAACTGATCAAGCTGTTCGTGCAGGTCGTTCAGGAATCGCCCATGCGCTTTGAAGGCGCTGCTGTAATCATCAAAGTTGGGCAGTTCGTATTTTTTATATCGCGGCAGGGCGTCTGACAGATCGGCGATGCCATCGGCCACTCCCAGAAAGAAACGGCTAAGGCTTTTCCAGGCGGTTTGCACAGGCACAAAGCTGCCGTCGTCTCGATGTTTGTCCGATAGGCGCGTTTGATATTTGCCCTGATGGCGCAGATTGAGGAAAAAATCGCGGAGCGCCTGAAAATAAAGACGGATCTGACCTCTCATCTCCTTGAGGACAGCATCGATGTTTTGGATAAAGGCCTCCAGCTTGAACGCCGCTTTGTCGGGCAGCTGGCCCCGCGCGGCCGCCAGGAATTCGCCCAGCAGGCCGCTGTTCATCCCCCCCAACTCATTCAGCTGCGCCATGACAAACTGCTGGTCGATTTGTCGGCTTAGGCCCTGCGTGATGGCCTCTTCCAGTTGATGCGCCTCATCAATAATCAGATTGGCGTATTCGGGCAAAGCGCGGTTTTCGATTTTGGCATCAGCGATCAGCAGAGCGTGATTGGCAATCACAATATGGGCGGTTTCGGCTTGTTGACGCGCCTTGTAATAGGGACAGACCCCCTTCATCAGCGCGGCGCAGCGATGAGCAGTGCAGTCCTGATCTTGCGCGCTCAAACGCGTCCACACCCGCACCTCGCCGGCGCGCAGGGTAATTTCGCCTTTGTCACCGCTGGCGCCATTTTGCAGCCAGACCAAAATTTTGGCCAGAGTCCGCAATTCGTCCAGGCTGGCCGGCCGACGACGGCGCAGGGTTTCCAGGCGGCGCGGACAGAGATAATTGCCGCGGCCCTTCATCACCGCCGCCCGAAGATCGGCATCTATGACCTGTTTGACCAGCGGAATATCATTTTTCAGCAGCTGCTCTTGCAGGTTGATGGTTTGCGTCGAGACCACGATTCGCTGGGCATTTTTGACGGCCCAAAGCGCCGCCGGCAGCAGATAGGCCAGCGATTTGCCGGTGCCGGTGCCGGCCTCAAGCATGATGCGGTCGCCATGATTAAGCGCCTTGCTGACCTGATGCGCCATGATAAGCTGCTCTTCGCGCTCTTCATAGCCGGGTGTGATTTTCCCAAGCGCGCCCTCTTCAGCGAACATCCCGTCTATCGCGCTGGCTTCAACTGGATCGCGGGCGGCCTGCGCCAGGTTCAAGGCCTTGGCTGAAAGCGGCTCGGCGGAAAAAGCAGTGAGGGCCTGGGCTGGCGCTCTTCGGCTTTCGGCCAAGGCCTGCTCGAAGACATGCTGCAATGTCCAATTTTGGCCCGCGCCGCCAGCGACAATTTCTTCCAGCAGAGACGGCGGCAGTTGAATCGCTTGACGCCACAGCTGCCAATAAAGATGAGCGGTCGCTTCAGCATCGGCCAGCGCGCGGTGCGGTTCAAGCTCAATCCCCAAGATTCTGGTCAGACCGCCCAGGCTGTAACTCGGCGCCGAAGGCATGACAATCGAAGCAAGCTCATAGGTGTCGATCACTGGATTAGCGGCCAGCAGGCCATATTTACGCATAAAGCCGACATCAAATGAGGCATTGTGGGCGATGACCGGCGCCTGTCCAAAGAAGGCCGCCAGTCTTGGCAGGATTGGCTCCAGCGGCGGCGCATCCTCGACGTCTTCAGGATGGATGCCGGTCAGGTGCGTGACATCAGTCGGGATGGGAATGGACGGCTTGACCAAGGACACATAACGGTCGATGATCTTCCCGTTTTCCAATTTGACCATGCCGATTTCGATGATTTCATCGGACTTGACATCCAGCCCGGTCGTTTCGACATCAAAGGCGATGAGTGAACCGCGCATAGGGCGCTCCCGTCTGTATGGCGCGCTCAAGGCCGAAAATCAGTCAGAACTGTCGGCTTCGGACTCAGATTCGGACTCGTCTTCGGCTGTTTCGCTGGCTTCGGCCGCTTTGGCCTGCGCCAGGCTGAACTGCGTTTCCAGGCTGCTGCGGAGGGCCGCCAAATCCACAAAGTTAATCCCGACAAAGCCCTCGTCCTCCATCCTTGTCCAGCCCTCTTCCGAAAACAGACGCCACAGATAGGATTGCAGGCTGATCTCGGCCAACGGCCCCTCATTGACTAGCAGACTGGCCGAGCGCGAAAGCGGATAGGCGCCGCTGGTGATGCTCTCTTTGGAGGGAAGGATGCAGCCCGCGCCACCGTCGACGGCGACCAGCTGGATATTGGCCTGTTCATTCGCCAGCACGCGCTGATAATCGGCCCAACTCATATAGGCAAGCGCGCCAGGCACATTGCCGACGGCCGCCGCCCGATAGAGTGGATCGCGGTGAGTTTCAATGTCGCGCCGAATGGGTGGGATGGCCTGCCCGGCCGCTCTCATCAGCATATCAGCGTACTCATCGCCTGCGTCCGCGCCGAACAGGGTCATATTCTGTTCAGGGAAAGTCGCATCCAGGTCAGACCAGTCTTGAATCTGCCCAGTCGACTCGGTGTGCCAAATCGTTCGGATGTGCGCGGTGGTCAGACAGCTTGCCCGTTCATCGGCGGCATTGCCCAGCAGAACGGCGGCCTGCGCGCCAATGGGGAGGGGGAACGCGCTGATGTTATTGTCTTGGCAGGCTTGCAGGGCATCGGCGGCCAGTTCCGATTCGAGGACGGCAATATCAGTTTCATCCGCGCACAGACGGCGCAGGCCGGCGTTTTGGCCGCTCATGCTGAAATCGATGTTCAGCTGTTCATGCTGGCGGGTAAGCTGACCGGCCATAGCATTCAGCAGACCGTAAGCGCTGGCTGACCCGCTGATGCTGATGTGGCCGCTTAGATTGGGGGGAATGGTGAATTGGCTTTCGGCGCCGCTGATTAAACGTCCCGATTCGTCATTTGACAGAATAGCCGCGTTGAGCGCGTAGGTGTCGCGGCTGGGCGGCGTGAATCCGGCTTCGGCAACCCCATCGGCGGCGGCTTGACTGGTGATAAAACCAATCAGCGCGGCCAAAGCGGGATTTTGCGCCAGACGCGCTTGATTGACATAGACAAAAAGCGGCTGGGCGGCGCTGTAATGACGATTTTCAACATTTTCGGCCGAGGGAGCGGCGCAGTCGGCTGTGTCGCCGGCCAGTTCCAGCACAACCAGCGATTCGGCGGCCGCCAGCTGACTTGAAAAGGGCAGAGCGGCAATGGCGCCCGGGGTTTGACTCACTTGCAGCATCGCTTCCTGGGGGTCTTCATAGGGCAGGGCATCGCGCCGCAGACCATCGCCGGCGATCAAGCCATCAAGGATGACATACGCGCCCTGATTGTCCTGTGGTACAATGAAGGTGATGGGCAGTTCGCCTAAAGTTTCGTCATAGCTTGACCAGTCGCGGAGTTGATGGGCGGCGGATGGCTTGAAGAGATCATCCAATTCTGATTCGGTCAGGCATTGACGCGGAACGTCCGGATGCGCGGCGAAGGCCAGGATGCTGTGGGCGATCAAAAATTCGCTGTAGGCGACCTCATCGGCGCGGCACAGAGCATCTTCGGCGGCGGTGATGGCGCGGGATGCGGCGGCGATGTCCGCGTGGCCCTTGCAGAATTGATCGAGGCCGGCCGTGGTGCCGGTCACGGTTATGCTGATGGCTTCAGCTTCAATGGCTTCGGCCAAGGATGCGACAACGGCATTGACAAGGCCAGAGCCGACCACAGTCAAGGTATCTTGCGCCAGTATCGGAGACGCGCTTAAAAGAAACGCGAGCAGGCAAAACAAAAAAGCGTGTTTCAGGCGGTATCTCATCGATGCAGAACTCCTGGCGCTAGGTTGAACAGTATGTCGAAGGATTGTACCTTGAGGACAGTCATTGTAAAGCCATAATCTATCGGATAAGGAAAGGCGGGCTTATCAAAATGCAGAGCGTTTATGACATGCTTGGCGGTGACGCGCCGATTCGCCGGCTGGTCGATTCATTTTATGCCAAAATCGAGCAGGATGCCGTCTTGCGCCCGATGTTCCCCGATGACCTTGAGACCTCCAAACAGCGGCAGTTTATGTTTTTGGTGCAGTATTTTGGCGGGCCTGATGATTACAGCCAGGAACGCGGCCATCCCCGACTGCGGCGCCGTCATTTTCCCTTTCCCATCGACAAAGAGGCGCGCGACCGCTGGCTCAAGCACATGCTGGCGGCGATTGACGATGCGGCGATCCCCGAACCAGCGCGTTCGACTATGCGCGAATACTTTGAAAGGGCCTCGGCTTTTCTCATCAATCGGCATGACATCGACAAAGTAGAGTAAAGGCCGTTCAGCCGCCGGATTTGAGGATATATTTTTCAAAGGCCTGGGCCGTCCAGGGCAGAGCCGGCTTGAAAAAATGCTGATTGATGGCCGCCGCGTAGACTCGGATTTCGTATTGGGCGTCGCTGGCCATCCGCAGCTGCAAAAAGCGCATCAGGTTGTGGGCATCGATTTTGGTCACCCAAGTGTAATACACGCTGAAGCCGGGCAGGAACAGCCGCGCCATTTCTTTGGACACGCCCCGTTCAAGCGCCGCCGAATACAGCCGAAAACCCTCCTCATAGTGATGGATTAACTGCTGGGTCAAGGCCTGGCTTTCCGCCGATTCCAGATGGCCTTCGCTGGCCTGCTTGTTGTCTCGGCTCTGTTTGCGCCAAGCATCTGGCACATAAAAATCGCTCTCCTGAAAGGGCGTATAGCGGCCCGACTGCGCGTTCATGTTCCAAGTGCGATGCCGAACCCACTGCCACCAGGTGACCAGCGGCGCGCGCACGCGAAACTTGAACTCGACCATCTCAAAAGGCGAAGTGTGACGATGGCGCAGCAGATAAAACAGCAGCTTGCGGTCGCGTTCAGGCCCTTTGCTTTCGCCCAGGAAGCTGACGCGGGCGGCGTTGACAATCGCCAAATCTCCCGAAATATCGGAATCAGGGTGGGGCATCATATCGATCAGTTCAATCCAGCCTTTGTCGAGAACGTCAACCCGTTTGCCAATCAAGGTTTGCGACATCAAGAATCTCCTGTCAGTTGCCGAGATGCTGCAAGGCCAGCAAGACCCGCTCCTCGACGCTTTCGGGCGCGTCGGCCGGGAGAGTCTGTAGGGCCGACTGCGCCTCAATCACACTGTAGCCCAATGCGGTCAGAGCATCCATGACCTCGGCGCTGATATTGCTGAAGCCGTCGGCGGGCAGGGCCTCCAAACCGGCTGGGAATTTGTCGCGGAGTTCAAAGGTGATTTTTTGGGCGGTCTTCTTGCCGATTCCCGGCACGCGGGTCAAAATTTCCGGTTGCTCGCTCATTACGGCGCGGCGGATACTGTCGATGCTTAGAGCGCCAAGCATGGTGATGGCCAGTTTGGGGCCGATGCCGCTGATTTTGATGAACACATCAAAAAGCCCGCGTTCGGCCTCGCTGGAAAATCCGTAAAGCGTCAGAGAATCTTCGCGGACGACAAGCCGCGTGTACAGAAAGACCTGACTGCTGTTGATTTTCTCGATAGTGGTATAGGGCGCGAAGACCTCAATGCCGACGCCGCCGACGAGGACAACGAGATGATCGGTGTCTTTATGGGCGACGGCGCCTTCCAGCGTGGCGATCATATCCAATCGACTTTCCTACAGGCTAGGGTTTCCGAAGCGGTGGCTGTGAAGGTCGGTGATGGCCACGGCCAGCGCATCGGCCGCATCGTCCGGCCGCGGCACCTCATCCAATCCCAGCAGCAGACGCACCATTTCCTGCATTTGCGCTTTGTCAGCGCCGCCATAGCCCGATATCGCCTGCTTGATGATGTTGGGCTTGTATTCGGCAATAGGCAGACCAGCGTTCTGCAAGGTGAGCAGCACGACGCCGCGCGCTTGAGCGACTGTGATGGCCGTTGTGACATTGCGCGAAAAGAAAAGCTCCTCGACAGCCGCGCGGTCAGGCTGATGCTGATCGATGACGGCCTTGAGTTCGTCGTGGATGCTTTGCAGACGCCGCGGCATGGGCGTTTTGGCTGGAGTGCGGATGACGTCGAAACCCACAGCTTGCAGCGAGCCGTCATAATGTTCGCGCACCAGGCCATAGCCCAAAATGGCGGTGCCGGGGTCTATGCCAAGCGACAGCATCCTAAGATCCGCAGGCCGCCAGCAGGTCGTTGGTGATGCAGAGGTTGGAAGCGACCGTCTGCACATCATCCGATTCTTCCAGCTGTTCCATCAGCCGCAGGTTTTGCATGGCCTTGCGGATCGGAATTTCGATCTCATTTTGCGGAAACCAGCGCAGCTGACTGTCTTCAAATTCATAGCCGGCGGCGATGAGGGCCTGCTCGACGGCGCTGAATTCATCGCGCGGCGTATAAACAGTGATGATGCCATCCTCGTCGTCCACATCATCAGCGCCAGCCTCGGCCGCCTCCAGAAACAGTTCATCAAAATCGGCCTGTCCCTTAATCGTCAAAAAGCCCTTTTGGTCGAACTGCCACATCACCGCGCCATGCGTCGCCAGACTCCCCTCGTGCTTGCTGAAGACGTGTTTAATCTCGGCCAAGGTGCGATTTTTGTTGTCAGTGAGGACTTCCACAATATAGGCGACGCCCTCTGGCCCATAGCCTTCATACACGACTTCGGTCACGTCGCCGCCAGCGATCTCGCCAGTGCCTTTTTTGATGGCGCGTTCGATATTGTCCTTGGGCATATTGGCCGCCCGCGCCTTGGCGACGGCCAGCTTGAGCTTGGGGTTCATATTTTCATCGCTGCCGCCATCGCGCGCCGCCACCATAATATCCCGGCCCAAGCGAGTAAAAATCTTGGCGCGTTTGGCATCCTCACTGCCCTTCTTGCGCTTAATAGTTGACCATTTGCTGTGACCTGACATGAGTTCAAGGCCTCCGCTTGACTTCATTTCCGATTGAATTGCCTTTATTATACATGAAAATGACAGCGACAAAACAGCCTTCAATGCTATAATTGCAGTTGTCCCGATGTTGTTTTGATATTGAATCGAGGCCGTCAGTTGACCCAAGCGCTGCCAGAATTAGCCGAGCAGCCAACGGCAGAAAATCCAGCGGAGGAATACGTCCATCAGCCGACTATCCCACCCGAACGGCTGGCTTGGCGCGTGATGCTGACGGCCTTTGCCGTGTTCTGTCTGCTGGGCGTATCGGCCCTTTATGGCATCTATTTTTTTCTGTTTGAATCGATGATCGCCATCCCGACCGCGCTTCAGGTGACACAAGGCACAGTGGGCATCACCGGCGCCGATCTGATCGAAACCGTCGAACGCGAGCAGGAAATTCTGACCAATACTGTCACAGGCGTCAGCACCGATTCACAGTCCCAGGCGACCATTCAATTTTGGGATGACCAAGTGGCTGAAGACGAGAGTCCCGGCCTGATCGCCGCCGTGACGCTCCAGCGCAATACCTACCTCACCTTTAACCGCGCCGCCCGCCCGCGCTTTGAATGGAGTTCCAATCAGCAGCATATCCGCCTGTCACAGTTGAGCGGCCAGCTGGATGTCATTGTCAGCGGCGCCCAGCAGCCGTTTCTGATGAGCATCCATACCGAACGCGAATTGAACATCGAAATCGCCGCCAAGGGCCGTTATCGCATCCAGGCCAGCGATGATGAAGTCCGCCTGCTTAACCTGGTCGGCGCGGCCTCGCTGTTTTTTGCCGATGATGACGCCGGCCGCCTTTTTGTGCCGAGCGGACAGGAAGCCCTGGTCCGACTTGGCAGCCGCGTTATCGACATCCGCCCAGCGACCGAAAACGTCTTAACCAACGCCGTCTTCAGTTTGCAGGCCATTGCCGAAGACCAAGGCGATCTGCCGAATCTGCCGCCCAAGTGGGGATGCCATGCCAGCCACGGCGCCTTTGCCATGCAGGCCTTCAATGGCCGCGCCGGCATTCGTCTGCGGCGACTGGGCAATGTGACCTCAAGCGGAGAAATTCGCTGCATACAGCCCTTTGGCAGCGACGGCCTGGATGTGACCAGCTTCGATTCGGTGCGCGTTGTGACCACTTTCAACCTCAATTATCAGTCCCTAAGCCGCTGTGGCATCCAAGGCAGCGAATGCCCGCTGATGCTGCTGATCACCTATGAAGATCGAGTGGGTGTGACGCGGCGATGGTTCAGAGGCTTTTATTATGATGAGCCGCTTGACAGCGAATATCCGACCCGCTGCGCCAGCTGCTTTCAAGATCATCTGATTATCAACCCCAGAACATGGTACACCTTTGAATCAGAGAATCTGTTCAGCCTGATTAACGAAGAGCGGCACCCAGCCAGGCTGCGGTCTATTGAATTTTATACCTCCGGCCATCAGTTTGACACCTTGATTGGCGAGATGATGATTCTGGTCGATTCGGCTGACGCTGAAGGGGCGGACGCCTAATCGGGCATACAGGAGTTTTTCGATGAGCGATTTTATCCTGCTGGCGACGATTTTTCTTGGCGTCAATCTGGTGGTCTTTTGGGTGGCGGCCGTCATTTGGGCCTACCGCGACATGAAAGCCCGTTCCCGCGATCCTTTGGCGCATATCCTGGTCGCCATCCTGGTCGCCATTCTGAACGTGCCAGGCCTCTTCGTTTATATCATGCTGCGCCCGCGCGAAAGCCTGTCCGAAGTCTATGAACGGTCGCTGGAAGAAGAGGCCCTGCTGCAAGAGATCGAGGAAAAACCCAGCTGCCCCGGCTGCGGCCAGCGAACCCAGCGCGATTGGCAGGCCTGTCCCCATTGTCATACGCGGCTCAAAAAAGCCTGCGTCGACTGCGGCTACCTGCTGGAACTGCCTTGGAACGTATGCCCGCACTGCACGGCCAGCCAGGTCGGCTATACGTCGGATGGCCAGATCGCCACCCATTCGCGCCACGTCAAGCCGTCCGAGCCGCCGCCCATTGAACCGCCGCCTTTATCCGACTCCGAAGGCCTGGGCGCCGCCCTGCCATTCATCGACCGCGACGCAACCTAAAGGGCTAGATCTCGGCCTCTTCGCCAATGGCATGAATTTTAATCAGATTGGTCTGTCCGTCGGCGCCGAAGGGAACGCTGGCGATGATAATCAGACGGTCGCCGTGTTTGACCAGCCGCTTGTCACGAGCGGCGCGGACGATAATATCGATCATCTCGTCGATAGTGCGGAAGGGTTCGACGAGCAGTGGGATCACGCCCCAGATCAAGGCCATGCGCCGCTGTGTGACGGGATTGGGGGTCATGCACAAAATGGGCCTGCCGGGCCGTTCTTTGGCGACCCGTCTGGTCGTATCCCCGGTCAGGCTGGTGGTGACGATTGCGGTCGGCTGGATGACTTCCGACAGGCCAAAAGTCGCTTTGCTGATAGCGTCAGAGATCGAGGCGACTGATTCAGGCCGCCTGGCGGGGACGGCGCTGGCGCGCAGGCCAATATCCTGCAAATGCTGCTCGGCCGTCACAGCGATTTTGGCCATCACCTCGACGGCGCGGACGGGATAGTCGCCACTGGCGCTTTCGGCGCTTAACATCACGGCGTCAGTGCCATCCATAATCGCATTGTAGACGTCGCTGGCTTCGGCGCGGGTGGGCCGCGGGTTTTGCGTCATCGATTCCAGCATTTGAGTCGCGGTGATGACCGGCTTGGCGGCGGCGTTGCACAGGGCGATGATTCGCTTTTGATGGAGCGGCACCTCTTCAGCGGGGGTTTCGACGCCGAGATCGCCGCGGGCGACCATGATGCCGGCGCAGCATTGAATAATATCTTCGATGTTGTCCAGCGCTTCCCCCATTTCGATCTTAGCGATGACCGGCGCCTCTTTGCCCAGCCGCTTCATCAGCCCTTGCAGTTCGCGAATATCATCCGCCGTCCGCACAAAAGACATCGCCATATAATCGCAATTTTTTGACAGGGCGAATTCGATGTCAGCGCGGTCTTTTTCGGTGATGGCCGAAAGCGTCAGCTTGGCTTTGGGCGCCGATACCCCTTTCCTTGATTTCAGGGCGCCGCCAACCGCGACCTCGCAGACAAGCTCCCGCGCCGTCGTTTGCATAACCTGGAATTGCAGATTGCCATCATCAAGCAGCAGAGTTGTTCCCGCGTGGATGTCGCGGACAAATTCAGGGTGCGGCAGCGATACCCGGCCAGCCTTGCCGATCACTTCATCCAGCGTCAGCGTGATGGCATCGCCGGCCTCCAGCATCAGCGGCTCCTGCTCAAGTTGGCCGATGCGGATTTTGGGGCCTTGAATATCGCACAGAATGGCCACGACAGCCTCTTCTTGGGCGGCGATGTGGCGAATAGTGTCAATGGTTTGGCCATGAATCTGATGACTGCCATGCGAAAAATTGATGCGGGCCACGTTCATACCGGCCCGAATCATAGCCCGCAGCGTCTTTTCATCTTGAGAGGCCGGCCCAATAGTCGCCACAATTTTAGTGTGTTTGCTGTATAGATCAAGCAGCACGGCGGTTTCCTTTCGGAATTGTGTTTAGTCGACATCCCTGTTCAGATTGGCGAACGCGCTTCGGCCGGCATAGCGCGCGGCTGGGCCAAGCTCTTCTTCAATCCGCAGCAGTTGATTGTACTTGGCGGTGCGGTCAGTGCGGGCTGGGGCGCCAGTTTTGATTTGACCGCTGTTCATGGCGACGGCGATGTCAGCAATAGTATGGTCTTCGCTTTCGCCGCTGCGATGACTGGTGACGACGGTCATATTATGACGCTGCGCTGTCTGGGCGGCGGCGAAGGCCTCGGTCAGACTGCCGATCTGATTCACCTTGAACAAAAGCGAATTGGCCGCTTTCTCGCGGATGGCCCGTTTGACTTTCTCGACATTCGTCACCAGCAGATCATCGCCGACAATCTGAACGCGGTCGCCCATCCTGGCCACAAGACGCGACCAGTTCTCCCAATCGTTCTCATCCAGGCCATCCTCAATCGAAATAATCGGATAGCGTTCGCGCCAGTCATCCCAAAAATCCACCATCTCCTCGCCGGTGAGTCGACGTCCTTCAATTTGCAGATGATAGAGGCCGTCCTCATAAATTTCAGAGGCCGCCGGGTCAAGCGCGATGAAAATGTCCTCGCCAGGCCGATAGCCAGCTTTGTCAATAGCCTGCATGATAACATCCAAAGCCGCCTGATTGCTGCCCAAACGAGGAGCGAATCCGCCTTCGTCGCCGACGGTGGTCGACTGGCCCTGGTCATGCAGAATTTGCCCTAGCTGATGATAGATCTCTGTACCCCAGCGCAGAGCCTCGCGGAAAGTAGGCGCGCCCACTGGCATAACCATAAATTCCTGAAAATCAGCGCTGCCCTGCGCGTGTTTGCCGCCGTTCATAATGTTCATCATCGGCGTCGGCAGCAGATGAGCGTGAACGCCG
Organism: Phototrophicaceae bacterium; assembly: GCA_965243795.1. Taxonomy (GTDB): domain Bacteria; phylum Chloroflexota; class Anaerolineae; order Aggregatilineales; family Phototrophicaceae; genus UBA6055. The sequence continues at coordinate 1,524,040 of OZ251576.1, forward strand.
CCCAGATAAGCGTACAAAGGCAGACGCAGACTCTTGGCGGCCGCCTTGGCCAGCGCCAGCGACACCCCCAAAATGGCATTGGCGCCCAATCGGCTTTTGGTTTGCGTGCCATCAAGCTCCAGCATCCGTTCATCAAGCGCTTTTTGGTCATAGGGCCCCAAGCCCAGCAGACGCGGCCCCAAGGTGTCATTGACAGCGGCGACAGCCTTGAGGACGCCCTTGCCCAAATACCGCCGCGGGTCGCCATCGCGCATCTCCAGCGCTTCATGCTCGCCAGTCGAGGCGCCGCTGGGGACAATCGCCCGACCACAGCTGCCTTCTGACAGGCGAATCTCAACCTCGACGGTCGGATTGCCGCGTGAATCCAGAACTTCGCGCCCATGAACGCCGCTAATGGTTGGCATAGCTTTTTGCCCCCTCTTCATTTATCCATTGCCAAGTATGATAGTACATCATTGACGCGAAACCAATACTCCCCGTCCTCTGTGGTAAAAAATCTTCGCCGCGGTCTCATCTATCCACAAAATAAAGCATCGAATAGCTTGACAGGCGGCTGCGCTTGCGATAACATATCACAATAAAATAAATAACAGCGACAAACAGAAAAGGAATTCATTATGACCATTCACTGCCTGACCAGTAAATGCGGGGGGGGGGGGGGGGGGGGGCAATGCGCGTTAAGATCGTTTTGCTTCTTGGCTTCCTGCTGACCTTCATTTTGGCCTTTCCCGTTCAAAGCCAGTCATGCGGCCTGCCAGCATCAAGGACAACTTGGACGTCCGCAACAACCCAAACAACCTGGAACATGACCGCCAACTGCACCTTTAGCACCAGCAGCGGCTATTTTCTGCGTATTACATCGGGCACCTTCACCGTCAACGGCAACGGCTACACCATCAACGCCGACTCCAACGCCCGGGCCTTTGACATTCGGGCCGGCGCCACCCTCATTCTAAACAATGTCACCATCACCGGACTCAACGATACAAGCCGCCAAGTTATCCAGATATTTGGCGTCAATGCCTACCTTGACGCCGACAACGTCACTTTCAGGAACAATACCACCAGGAACACACTGATTGTGGGGACCAGCGCACGGGTGGATCTTGACAATGTGCGGTTTGAGAACAACACCGGCACAGGCAGCAGGGAGGGCGCGCTGGACATCAACGCAGCCGCTACAGTCAACCTCGGCAACGCCATCTTCACAAACAACACTGGAACTTCGCATGCGATTTGGGTCACTGGCAACGGGACCACGCTGAATGTGACCGGCTGTCTGACCTTCAGCGGCAATACCGGAAACATCGGGACAGAAACCACCCCCGGAAATGTCCCCACCGTCAACAACAACAACATCGGCGCCTGTGTGGGCGGCGGCTTCACGACAGCGACTCCCGCGCTTCCGCCGGCAACGGCGACGGCCGCGGCCGCAGAGACAGCGACAGCCGCAGGGACGGCGACAGCCGCGGCAGCAGAGACAGCGACGGCCGCAGCCGCGGAGACGGCGACGGCCGCAGGGACGGCAACGGTGCTGGCAATGACGGCGACGTCAACGTCAACGCCAACATTAACACCGACTCCCACAGATACCCCCGATCTCGCAGTTCCACCCGCGCCCTCTGATCCGCGGACATCGGAGAAAAAGAAGGATCCACCATCGCGGCCAACGCCAACCGCGACGCCACGGCCGGCCTATGCCGCGTCCTATACCGCCTTGCAGACCGAAACTGGCATGACCTTTGAGGCCGCTTATGGCCTCGAAAGCGGCGTCCATTTCCGACAGCTTGACGGCGGCGGCATCGGCGTACAGTCGATCATCGACGCTGGCCCTCTGGCCGCCTTGGATGTCTATGGCTATGTCGAGCAGGGCGTTGAGGTCTGTTTCCCGCAGATTGGCCGCGTCATTTTCCTGGATGCGCGCACCATGCCGCGGGCGATAACGACTCTGCCAGCCACCGTGAAGAACGGCATGACCTGCGTCTACCTGGACAGCCCAGGCTCGCTGGTGCTGCTGCCGAACTGACAAACTTGACCGCAGAGGACGCCGCCGATGATCATGACTCGGTGTCCTCTGTGTCCTCTGTGGTAAAAAATCTTTGCCGCGGTTTATGGCGAGCCAATATCCTCTATATTGACCATTCCCGCTGACGGCGCGCCCTGACAAGCCCGCGAGTCTTGGTCTATAATGGCCGATGTCCGCCAATGAGCCATGAAGCGAGCCGCAAAATGCCCGCCAAAGCCGAGGTTTATCTCGATTATTCGGCCTCAACGCCGGTCGATCCGCGCGTCCTGGAAGCGATGATGCCCTATTTCAGTCGGATTTATGGCAATCCATCCTCATCGCATCGCTTCGGCCGTCAAGCCGAACAGGCCATCAAAACTGCCCGCGCATCGGCCGCCGACATCCTGAACTGCCGGCCATCTCAAATCGTCTTCACCAGCGGCGGCTCGGAAAGCGACAATCTGGCCATACGCGGCGCCGCCTGGTGGGCCAAACATCAAGGCCGGCCCTCGCGGCTGATAACGTCTCCAGTGGAACACAGCGCCGTCCTCAACACCGTCCGCCAGATGGGCCAGCTGATGAATGTTGAGACGTCCATCGTACCTGTTGACCAGCATGGTTTGGTCGATATCGCCGCCTTTCGCGCCGCCTGTTCACAAGGAGGCGCCTTGGCCAGCATCATCTACGCCAGCAATGAGCTTGGCACGATTCAGGACTTGCCGACCTTGGCCGCCATCGCCAGCGAACACGGCCTCCTGTTTCATACCGACGCGGTGCAGGCCGGCGGCCAGCTGTGTTTGGATGTCAAGCGGCTGGGCGTCGATATGTTGAGTCTGTCGGCGCATAAATTCTATGGCCCCAAAGGCGTCGGCCTGCTTTATGTCAGGGACGGCATTCAGCTAATGTCTTCGCAAAGCGGCGGCAGCCATGAGGGCGGACGGCGGGCCGGCACGCACAACACGGCCTTTATCGTCGGCCTGGCCAAGGCCCTGCAACTGGTGCATGAAGAGCATGAACAGCGAACGGCGCGCTTGCGGGCCCTGCGAAACCGCCTGATCCAAGGCCTGTTAAAGCGCGTGCCAAACGCAAAATTGAGCGGCCATCCCCAGCGGCGGCTGCCATCCCACGCCAGTTTCATCCTGCCAGGCATCGACGCCAATCTGCTGTTGATGCACCTTGATATGAACGGCATCGCGGCCAGCAGTGGCTCCGCCTGCAAAACGGGCAATCCACAGCCATCCGAAGTCCTGCTCGCGGTTGGATACGCGCCCGACGAGGCCAAATGCGGCCTGCGACTTTCCGTCGGCGCGCACACTTCCGAAGCCGATATCGACTATGCGATTGATGTTTTGGCCAAGGCCGTCGGCAAGCTGGGCCAGCTAGACGGCGAGCGGATGAGATGAGCCGCGCCAAGACGCGGGCAGTCGTGGCCATGAGCGGCGGCCTTGACAGTTCAGTGACGGCCGCCTTGCTGGTCGAAGCTGGTTATGACGTGGTCGGCATGATGATGCGCCTGTGGTCGGACCCAGCCATGGGCGGAGCGGCCCACAATCAATGCTGCACGCCGCGCCAGATGGACGATGCCCGCCGCGTCGCCGACAAACTCGGCATTCCCTTTTACGCGCTGGATACGCAAGAGGTCTTTCGGCGCCGGGTTGTCCAGTATTTTATCGACCAGCATCGCCAAGGCCTGACGCCCAATCCATGCCTGGAATGCAATCGGCATATTCGCTTTGACTGGCTGCTGAACAATGCCCTGGCGCTGGACGCCGATTATCTGGCGACCGGCCATTATGCCCGCATCGACCGCGATTCAGCCGGCCATTTTCGCCTGCGCGCCGGTCGAGATGCCAGCAAAGACCAAAGCTATGCCCTTAGCGTCCTTGACCAGCGACAGCTTGACCGCGCCTTGTTTCCAGTGGGCGACTACGCCAAATCAGAGGTGCGGCGGCTGGCGATGAAATTCGGCTTGAACCTGGAAAGCAAAAAAGAGAGCCAGGATTTGTGTTTCTTGGGCAAGGGGGATTACCGCCATTTTCTGAACGCGCATGCGCCCGATGTGATGAAGCCTGGGCCGATTATGCGCCAGGACGGCGAACTTTTGGGCGAGCATGGCGGCCTGTCCAACTATACCATCGGCCAGCGCAAGGGACTCGGCATTTCTTACCGCGAACCCCTCTATGTGCTGGCGTTGGATCATGTTCGCAATGCGCTGATTGTCGATACAGCGGCCGCCCTTGGCCGGGATACGCTGCTGGCCGAACGCGTCAATTGGATCAGCGGCATCGCGCCAGAAGCGGCCTTTCGCGCCCAAGTCAAAATTCGCTACAAATCGCGGCCGCAGCCGGCCCTTGTTTCACCGCGCCCCGGCCGCCAGTTCCAAGTAAAGTTTGATGCGCCGCAGCGCGGTATTACCCCCGGCCAGGCGGCGGTGATTTATCAGGGCGACATCTGTTTGGGCGGCGGCCGCATCGTCAGATCTGAAGAGCCTTTAGCCGCGCCACAGTGAAGCCAGTTCGCCGCCTAAGAACATAACGATGAGGGTCGCGGCGGCGATGTAAGGGCCGTAGGGGATGATGCGTGAGACAGGGTGAGACCTGGCCAGATGAAAAACCGCGCCCAGGCCGCCCAGAAATATCGAGATGAACATCGCCAAAAGCGCATCCGGCCAGCCCAGCGTCAGCCCGCTCAAACCGGCCAGCATCACATCGCCAAAGCCGAAGACGTCATCATCAATTTTATCGCCGCGCCTTTTCTCGATAAAATGCCGAAAAAGTCGACCGCCTTGATAAATAAGGTAAAACACAGCGAAAGCGAGACCGCCGCCGGCCATCGCGCCCGCCAGCGTCGGCCCAGGATCGGGAAAACGCGCCGCCTCAAACAAAGCCAGTCCAGCGGCCGGCGCCACGCAGACCCGCATAATCAATCTGTGTTCCAGATCAATAACGGTGATGAGTATGAAAATCGCCATGTACATCAGCCAAATCAGCATTTGTCCGCCGGCCGCGTACGGGTTTCGGCCCATGATGAGGAAAGCGGCGGTCATCAGCGCGGCCGTCGCCGTTTCGGTGAGGGGATAACGCCAGCCCAGTTTGACCGCGCCAGGATGAGGCTGACGCCGGCCGAAGAGAAAGGCGGTGATGCCCAGCCAGGCTCCGATGGGACGCGGACTCCCGTTTGGATAAGCCGGCCAGCCAGGACGGCGCCGATAGGGCAGGTCATCGGCCAGGACATTGATAAGACCTCCCGACAGCAAGCCCAGAATAACAATAAATATCAGTTCCCAAAGCATTGATCGCGGCTTTCGCTAGGGAAGGGCAGGCGGCGGCGGCAAAAGCGTCAAAGAGATCGCCAGCATAAGAATCAGACCGAGCGCGGCGGCCAGGATAATAGCGATTTTCTGCGGATCGGAAAGCGGCTCATCCGGCCGATCTTGGCTTGATTGGGTGTCAAAGCGCAGTTCAATAGGAGTCGCGGCGCAGGCTTGGATACGCCACAGCTTGAGGCGCGGCTGACTGCGCTGAAGCGAGACAATCAGATGCCACAGCCCCTCGTCGCTGGCTTGCTGTATGTCGGCGGCCGATGGAATAGGATCAGATTGCGGATGTGAATGATAGACGCCCAGCCATTCCAGGCCGGCGGCATCGATTTGCTTCAAGGCGCGCAGCTGTTCGCTCGGCTCTAATCGATAAGCCACCGTCGGCTCGGCGGCGATGCTGCTGATCGGAAAGACTCGACTGATGCGTCGACCGCGGCCGGCAAACAGACCGCAGACCTCTTCGGGCGCGCGCGAAAACGCGTGATCAGCGATCTGACGGGCGGCGCGGTAGGATATGCTTGCGGTCATTTTGAAACGTCTTCGGGCGGAATCTCAAACTCGATTTGGCGCGTGTCCTGCGGCGGGCGGCGCGTGTCATAATAAAGTTCGGCCGTCAAAATATAGCGTCCAGTCGGGTCGTCCAGGCCGCGGATGTGCATAGTGTATTCGTTGTCATAGTGCATGGTGGCGATGATGTCCAGGTCGCTCACCTGTCGGCCGTCCAGACGCCGCGCCGTGACCGCCAGATTGGGACGTTCCTGAAAAGGCGTCAGCTTCAGCGCGATTTTCACCCGAAAGCGGTCGGGATAAGGGCTGGCCGTGAAATCCTCAATCTTGATTTTGCGCTTGGGCTGCGGCGCCAGGCTGGAATCATTGAACAGATGAATTTCCATATCAGCTTCCCTGCAAGGCCTCCAGGGCGGCCAGCGCGTTGTCAAAATCGGCGGCCGGCACAAAAAGATGATCGCGCGAATAAGCGGCGAAGGGCATCATCGAAATGTCGGCCGCGGCCAAGGCCTGACTGACCCGCGCCATCAAACCGACTAGGGCGGCGTCCAGCGCGATGTCCAGGGTAATCAGACGATAAGCCGTACCGCTCACCGTCCCATAGCGCAGGCGATTTTGAAATTCCTGACAGACCTCTTCAGGCAGCATCAGCGTAACCTCATCCTTGTCGGCCAGCAGCGCGCAAAAGGGGATGCCAGCCTCGGCCACAATAGCGGCCGCCGCTGTGATGCCATTCGCCGGCAACTGTACAAAGCGATACAGCTGCTCATCGCTGTAAAATTGGGCATCTCGCAGAACTTGCTGGACGGTTTGGGTCATGGTTACTCATCAAAGTCATTCATCAAATTGGTAAGTGGCTTCGGCATAATAGCGCAGGCCGCGCTCGGCCAATTTCTGCTGCATCCATTGTTGCAGTTGGTCGTTCTTTTGTTCAAGGGGCAGATCGGCGCGCAGACGGCTCATCGGATAATTCAGACGCAGCGCGCGGCCATGGATGATATGACGGCTGATGCCCGGCGGCAGATAGGCCTGATTGAGGGCCGCCTCGATAATGGCCGACGGCTGATAAATCGGGAAGATGACCAAGGCCAGCCCGGACGGATACAGCGGCCATATCTGCGCTGGATCGCTTAGGGCCGTGCGATACAGGACGGCCTGCTGATGATAGACGTCGACCACCTGACGAAGCGCGGCGTTGCGCTGGCCGATGTCGATGGCCGCGGCCTCGACGCTGTAGGTCGGCCCATCGCGCAGCTGGATTCGCGCCAGGGCCTTTTCATCTTCATCGCCGTCAGCCCGCAGTTGAACGCCGTCAATCCGCCGCAGCCCCCGCAGAAAATCGGCGCGGTTCCAATCCGATACGATATGCTGCCAAACGCCCAATTCGACAAATTCCGTCTCATAATCGGCAATCTGCGCCAGAATATGCTCAAAGCCGAGATGCTTGAGCGAATGATAGCGGTTGGCGCCATCCATCAGCACATAGTGATCGCCATCAGCCCTGGCGACCACCGGCGGATTCGTGAAAAATTCGGCCCTTCGAAGCCGTCTAATAAGCGGCTCTGAACGCTGCAAATCGCTTTTTTCATGCGGCAGGACAGCCCCAAGAGGGACGATCCGCAGTTTGGGCGGCGGCGCGCTTGTCGGATTCGCAATCATCCGTTTCCCTTGTACAATGATAACAGGCATTAGCCTATCACGAAGCGCCTGACTGTGCAAATGTTCAGGGCTGTTTGTTCAGGGTTATTCGTATCGGATAAGGAGCGGCGGATGGGCGCCAAACAGCAGGGAGCCGATGCCACCGAAGGCCGCTGGCTGGTCATCCCGCGCACCCTGTCCTTTGTGATGAACGGCGATGACGTTCTGCTGATGAAACGGGCGCGGCGCAAACGAGTCTTCCCCAATCAATACAACGGCCTAGGCGGACATATCGAGCGCAATGAAGACCCGCTGGCCTCGGCCCGCCGCGAGATCGAAGAGGAAAGCGGCCTCAAAGTCCATTCACTGCGCCTGCGAAGCATCCACAACATCGACGCCGGCGAGGCCTGCGGCATCCTGCTGCTGGTCTACACCGCCGTCAGTGACAGCCGCGCCATCTCGCAGAACACGCCCGAAGGAAGGCTGGAATGGATCCCCAGAAACAAAATCCTCGATTTGGATTTAGTGGAAGATTTGCCGCATCTCCTGCCGCGCATACTCAAGATGACCGACGACCAGCCGCCGCTGAACGTTCATGTGAGCTATGACAAGGCCGATGTCATCCAACTCCGTTTTGGGAAGGACGTCTAGCGTGGCCCCGCAGAACGCTGACATCAAGCGGCGACATCCCATCCAGCGTTTGGGCTGCGGCCTTTTGCTGATCTGCTGGTTTATCCTGCTGATGACCCCCTGCGCCCTTTTTTATCTGGCGGCCAATGGCGAAATACGGCTCTGGCATCGAGACGAGGTGCCGCAGGCCGATGTCTACCCGCTCCTGCTGATCTCCCTGGTAAGCGCGGCCGATCATCGCGGACTCCGCATCGAAAATTCATCTATTGCCCTGGGCGGCGCGGACGAAAATGCCCTCTGCATGCAAACCCATGTGCGCTTTGTCCTATGGGAATCAGATGAGAACAGCCAGGACGCATCCTATTGCGACTGCTATCGGCGGGATGATGCCGCGGCCGCCTGGCAGCTGGACAGAACCTTCGGCGGCGACTGCCAAACATAACGCCCTTCGGATGATTCGGGAACAGAAACGATGGAACTGCTGCAAAACATTGACCCTGCGCTGCTGCCCTATATCGCGGTCGGCTGCCCACTGCTGTGCGCGGTCATTGTCGTCATTGGCTTTATGCTGCAAACGGTCGGCAGTTTCTTCGATGTCATCTTCGGATTTATCCAGGCGGCGACCGGTATTCTGGAAGGCGGGCCGATGGCTTGGTGCGGCTGTATCCTCCTGCTGCTGGCCTGCATCGCCTGCGCTGGAGTCGTCTTTCTTTTCGCGACGGCCCCCGGTAATTGCGCTGAATACCCGACCCGATTTTGCGAATGGTTCGGCTTTTTGTCATAAATGCCACTGGACGGCGGCGTCCTTTTGGCCTAAAATTACTTTGCATCGCTAAATAAACGCCGTCAGAAAAATGGACAGGAGAGAAGGTTCATGGTATCCCCCGCGGTTCCGCTTTCCAACGTCGAACGTTACGCCGCCGAAATTGACAAGGGCGGCCTGTGGCTCCGCAACAAACGATGGGACCTGCTCTTCATCACCCTAAGCGTGGTGGTGGTGCCGTTGCCCTACGTCCTCTATCTGCTCGGCCTGCAGCTTGGCCTGGAAGACGATTTCAGCCGCAACCTGGTCAATACCTTCGTCGCTGTGGCGATTGGCGGCCCACACATGATGTCCACTTTTCTCCGTACGGGTCTGGATGAGGGCTTCAAGGAGCGCTATCCGACGCTGATTCGCTCTTCGATCATCATCCCAATCATCGTCATTTCGCTGGCTTTCCTCAACTTGAATTTGATGCTGACCTTTTTCTTCTTTTGGGCATCCCTGCACGTCCTGCATCAAGTGACCTATATCGTCGAGCTTTACAATCACAAAGAGGCCGAATTCGTCCGCCAAAATGTTCTAAGCCCAGTTTCGCGCCTGATCGACTATGCCATCGTCCTGACCAGCCTGTTTCCGATTGCCATGTGGAAGATCAGCCAAGGCACCTTTGAAATTGGCCAAAATGACCTGGGCGAAGCGATCCCCGACCTGTTTCAGCAGCCCGACAACCCCTGGTTTTTCATTTTGGTGACGGCCGTCTTTGGCGCGGCTCTGCTGTCCTACATCGGCAAATCCATTTACGAATACCGCCGCGGCCTCCTCAATGCGCCTAAGTTCGCTTTCATCTCGCTGACCGTCATCGTCGCCTTTTTTACGCCGCTGCTGCCCAACCTGGACACCGCCTTTCAGGGCTTGAACACCTGGCATTCCTTCCAATACCTGGCGATCACCTTTTACATCATCAAAATTCGGCAAATGGTCGGCGGCCTGGACGATGACGCGCCGCTGGTTGCCCGTTTCAGCCGCCGCACGAAAGACGCCAAAGCCTTGTATGCCTTCAGCGCCATGCTGCTCATCGGCTCGGCTGTCATCTTCCTGCTGGTTTATGCGCTGGCGGGGATTGTCAGACCAGGCATCGACGGCAGCAGCCATTTTGACATCGCCTACTATACCGCCATCCTGTCCTTTTTATGGATTCACTATTACCACGACCACTTCCTGTTCACCGATTTTGAGGCCCTGGACGGCGCCTTTCGATCTTGATCTAAGGAAATGTCTCCTGAACCCACTGCATAGGATCAACATTGACGCCGTTCAGCCAGACCTCCCAATGCAGATGAGGGCCGGTGCTGCGGCCGGTCGCGCCAATCGCGCCGATAACCTGGCCGACCGCCACCGAATCGCCCGGGCTGACATGCAGCGCGCTTTGATGGGCATAGAGGGTGTACAGCCCCCAGCCATGGTCGATTATGGTCGTGTTGCCGCGGATGTTCAGCGCCTCGGCCAGCGCGACAGTTCCATCGGCCGCCGCCAATACCGACGTGCCAGTGGCGCCAGCGAAGTCGACTCCGCGGTGAAAGCGGTTAAAAGGACTGCCATTATATGAGCGGCGCGTGCCGAAGACGCTGTTCATGGGCGCGGCCGCCGGCAGACTTAATGAATTGACCCAGCTTCTTTCGGGATTGAACTGGCTGGTCAGACGGCGCAGCAGCGCGATCTCCTCGTTTTCGATGTCAGCCGCCAGCAGTTCACTGTTGTTAATCGAAATGGTCTGATAGCCATAACCACCGCCGATGACCTGCAAATAAAGGTTGATCGGAACAGCAAGGCCGTCGGCATCGGCCAAATCAAGCCTAAGCGGATAAGCCTCCTGCTCGGTGAACATGGGGACGCCAATCAGCAGATGATGCCGGCGGCCGCCGTCCAGCTGAATCGGTTTCAGATCTTGGCCAAGGAACTGCCCGCTTATGCTGACGGGTTCATCTGTGGCGATCTCGATTCGCCCGCTGTGTCCTTCGATCAAAATGGGCGGATTGATGGTGAAAGCGCGGACAGCAGCCGGCAAATCCCCCACCAAGCGCGGATAGTCGATGCCAGGGATGATCAATTCTTGGCCAATATAAATTCGAGTCGCATCGGCCAAATTGTTGGCCCGCGACAGCGTCGTCACGGTCAGGTTATAGCGCAGGCCAATTTCAAAGACCGTTTCCCCAGCTTCAACTTCATGGATAAAATCGGTGGGAAAATCAGCCAGGACGGCGGATGACGGCACGCTGACGGCATCAATAACGTCATCGGCTGGAATGGACGGGGTGCCCTCTTCTGCGAAAATGACGAGTTCCTGCCCGATAAAAATTTGATTGGCGTTGGCGAGATTGTTCAGCGCCGAAAGCTCTTCAAGGGTTCGGCCATAAGCCTGCGCGATGCTGTTAAGGGTTTCGCCAGTCGTGACAGTATGCGTCAGGCCGGGCTGCGGCGCGGTGATTGGACGCGGGATAAGCAGACGTTGCCCCACGGCCAGGCTGCTGACGTCGCTGATGCCGTTGAGTTGGGCGATCCGCTCGGCTGGCAGACTGTATTGCAGGGCGATGGCCGATAAATTTTCGCCGCGCTGGACAACATGCACAGTCAAATTGGAATCGCTCGGCTCCTGCGCCATGGCCGCGCCGGCCACAATCAGCGCCATCAGCCATATCCACAGCCGCTTCAAGAAATCACCTCGTCAAACTTGAGTCGGTCGCCAGTTTCCACCCGCTCCAGCAGAGACGGCCTGGCTTCCAGGCAATACATCGCCGGCGATTTGGGCATGCAGACAAAGCGCCAAGGCCTGACATAGGCCTTATCGACGACGACTCCCTCTTTATCAAGCCAGACAACGGCAATGCTGAAAAACATAAACAGGGTATGAACGGCGGCGGCCAGGCGGCTTTCGGCATGACCGGCCAAGAGCAGACCTTCGCCTTCGGGCAGAGTTCTAACCCCTTGCAGACCTTTCAAATGACAAAAGAAACCGTCGCAATGCCGCGCGCGGGGCAGTATCGTCTCATCCGTTTGGACGTTTTTTATGACGCGCCACTGACTCATTCCGGTATGACTAAAACTTGTCCCGGATAGATGAGATGATAGTTGACGATGCCGTTGGCCCGCGCCAGTTCAGCCACATCAAGGCCAAGCTGCGCCGCCAGTTCAAACAGCGTATCCCCCACCAAAACGGTATAGGTCTCCGCGTCCGATTCGGCCAGGCCCGACGCGCCCAGGCCATCAAGGCCAACCGCGCTGTCAATCGGAATTCGCAGGGCTTGGCCAGGCAGGACGCGGCTTGGATTCAGGATGCCATTCAACTGCGCCAAAACGTCCGCCGTTGTGTCAAAACGTTCAGCGATGCTGTCGAGCGTCTCGCCGGCCTGGACGGTGTATCGCGCGGGCGCTGATGTCGCTGTTGGCGCCGCCTGTTCCGATGATTCAGCCGCGCTGGCCAAGGGTATGATGAGGCTCTGGTCTGGGAAGATGCGGTCGGCTGGCGTGAGATCGTTTTTCTCGCGGATGGCCTCTACCGAACTGTCATATTGGCTGGCGATGCCGCTAAGGGTTTCGCCATATTGGACGATGTGAATAGCGCCATCAATAACTTCGCTGGGAGTCGCTGTCGGCTGCTCTGTCGGCTGTTCTGGCCGCTGTTCTGGCGGCGGCGTGGTTTCCATTGTAGGAGTGCTTTCCAGGACGATATCGGTTGCCGAAGCGGCCTCCAGAACGGCATCATCCAGGTAAATGTAGCTGTTGGCGACCGGCGTTTCAATCGTGGACATGACAAACACAGTGATAACGCTGCTCTGCGCCTCGGCAATCACCGAATACTGACGATAAGCGTCATAATAAAAAGCGGCCACAGGCGACCAGACAATATCGCCGCTGCTGCCATTGGCGCCGCCAGTCGGATCGATGCCAACCAGCAAAGCGACATCGCCGGGCTCTTCGCTCTCTTCAAAATCCTGAAAAGTCGACGACCAAACCCGCGCATAAATGCTAAAGCGATAAACAGCGCCGCTCTCGGCTGTTTCTACCTGCTGATAAAGACCGCCTTTATGAGTGGCGTACAGGCTGAAATAGCTTTGGGCATTGTCGCCGCTTCGGATTCGACTGATCTCGGGCGCGGTCGGCTGATAATGCGGCGAATGATTGGCATAAGCTGGACTGTCATAGCTGGCCGGAATATGCCAGGGCATCCAGCCGGCGCCAACTGAACGCGGCTCTTCGCCTTCAAAATCCACGAATTCCTCTTCGAATCCAGGGTTGACCAGCAAATTCTCGACCGCCTGCGCCTGACCCAGCGAAAGGCCGGCCGCAAGATGCAGCGCGATAATAAAAAACAGCGTCGTCCTTCGCATCACATTTCCCTCTGACGATGACAAAACCATGAATAGTATAAAATTTTCTGATGATTAAACAAGCGCGGAAGATCAAAAAAAGCTGATGATTGTCACTTGAGATAAAGCCGAGTATAGCGTAACCTTGCCAAGCCTGCCAAACGGCGGGACTGCATTTGAAAATAAGATTGCATCTGAAAATGCCGCGGCAGCGAGACGAATTCGCTCATCTAATGAGGAGGTCAACAGCTTGAAGCTGCATGAGTATCAATCAAAGTTTCTGTTCCAAAAATACGGGATTCCGATCCCTGAAGGCAAGGTCGCCGTGACGGCCGATGAAGCGCATCAGATCGCCTCGGAGATGGGCGGCGCGGTTGTTGTCAAAGCCCAGGTCCATGTTGGCGGACGCGGCAAGGCCGGCGGCGTCAAACTGGCGCGGAACGCCGATGAGGCCAAGGCCTGCGCCCAGCGGATCTTGGGCATGGACATCAAAGGCTTCAAAGTCGAAAAGGCGCTGATCGACCCGGCCGCCGACATCCAGCGGGAGATTTACCTGGCCATCACCAACGACCGCAGCGTCGGCAAGCCGCTGATTATGACCTCTATGGAAGGCGGCATGGACATCGAAGAATTGAACCGCGAACGTCCCCAGGCGATTGTCCGCGAGCATATCGACCCCCTGCTGGGCCTGCAGAATTATCAGATGACCTATATCGCCAGCGCCATGGGCCTGCCGCGCGCCCTTTGGCCGCCCTTTGGCAGAATTTTGCGCGGCTTGTATCAATGCTACCGTCAAAGCGACGCCGAACTGGTCGAAATTAACCCCCTGGTCATCACTGGCAACGGCGATCTGCTGGCGGTGGACGGCAAGGCAGTCATCGACGACAACGCCCTCTATCGTCAGCCCGAACTGGCGGCGGCGCGCGATGCCAGCGGCGAACCAGCCTCCGAAAGCCAAGCGCGCGAAGCCGGCATCACCTATATTAAGCTCGATGGCCAAATCGGCTGCATGGTCAACGGCGCCGGCTTGGCCATGACCACCATGGACATGACCCGTTTGTACGGCGAAGAAGACGGCATCGGCCCGGCCAATTTTCTCGATATCGGCGGCGGCGCGACTCCCGATCAAGTGGCCGCCGCGCTCCGCATCATCCTGTCCGACGCCAATGTCAAATGCGTCCTGCTGAATATCTTCGGCGGCATCACCCGCTGCGATGAAGTGGCCAGAGGCATCCTGACCGCCTGCGGCCAGGTCAAGCCCGCTGTGCCGATGGTCATTCGTCTGCAAGGCACCAACGCCGCCGCCGGCCGTCAAATCATCAGCGAGGCGAATATCCCCAGCATCATCAGCGCCGAAACATTAACCCAAGCGGCCCAGCAGGCCGTCGCCGCCGTAAAGGAGCAGACCTAAAATGTCTATTCTGATCGATAAAAATTCCAAAGTGCTGGTGCAGGGCATCACCGGCCGACAGGGCGGATTCCATACGCGGCTGATGATGGAATATGGCGCCGACGTCGTGGGCGGCGTGACGCCAGGCAAGGGCGGCGAATGGTTTGAAGGCAAGCCCGTCTTTGACACCATGCGGAAAGCGGTCGAAACCACCAACGCCAATGTCAGCATGGTCACAGTGCCGGCCCGCTTTGCCGCTGACGCCATCATGGAAGCGGCCGACGCCGGCATCCCGCTTATCGTCGCGCTGACCGAACACATCCCCGTTGCCGATATGATGAAAGTCCTTAGCTTCTGCGCCCAGCGCGGCGCGCGGCTGATTGGCCCAAACTGCCCAGGTGTGATGACGCCCGGCCAATCCAAAGTCGGCATCATCCCAGCGATGGTGGCCGTCCCCGGCAATATCGGCGTGGTCTCCAAAAGCGGCACCTTGACCTATGAGGTCGGCTTTGCCATGAAGAACAGAGGGCTGGGCATCTCGACTATGGTCGGCATCGGCGGCGATCCCGTCATCGGCACGACCTTTGTCGATGTATTGAAGATGTTCGAAAATGACCCCGAAACCGAAAAAGTCGCTTTGCTGGGCGAGATCGGCGGCAATGCTGAAATGGCGGCCGCCGACTATATCAGGAACGGAATGACCAAGCCAGTCGCCGCGTTCATCGCCGGCCGCAGCGCGCCCCCTGGCAAACGAATGGGCCACGCCGGCGCGATTGTGGACGGCGGCGAAGGCTCGGCCGAAGAAAAAATACAGGCCTTGACCGCCGCTGGAGCCCGCGTCGCCGCCAACCCCGAAGAAATCCCCGACCTGCTGGCCTGACCGCGCCGCTAGTTTTGCGGAGGCGGCACGATATGATGACGTCGACAGCGCGCCTCATACGACTCTTGAGCGCCGACCAGGATAAGCGGCTCATCATAGCTGGCCGGCTGACCGTTCACGAGTCGCTGCGTGCGGCTGGCTGATTGGCCGCAAATCATGCAGATGGCATGCAGTTTGGTCACGTCTTCGGCAATGCACATCAGATGCGGCATCGACCCAAAAGGCTCGCCGCGAAAATCAAGATCAAGCCCGGCGATGATGACGCGGATATGACGCCGATCAGCTAGCGTCTGCGCGATCTGGACAAGACCCTCATCAAAAAACTGCGCTTCGTCAATGGCAACCGCGGTCGTGTCGCTGTTGGCCTGTTCCAAAATGGCCGCCGATGAAGCGACTGGCAGGGCCGCGATGGTCTGGCCGGTGTGGCTGGTGATGTTTTGGATGCCGTAGCGATGATCAAGGCTGGGCTTGAAGACTTTGATTTTCTGCCCAGCGATAATCGCCCGCCGCACCCGCCGAATCAACTCTTCAGTCTTGCCACAGAACATACTGCCGCAAATGACCTCAATCCGACCCGACCGACCCGAATGCTGTTTCATGGCCCTGCGCCCTCCCAGCGTTTGACAGCCTGCAAAATAAAAGCAGCCAAACATGAGCTTGACTGCCTTTTGACTGGCCTGATCAATCCAGCGGCTTAATTGTTGAGTTGATAGCCTTTGGCGCGCAGCGTTTTCTTGAGATCGCTAAGGACCTTGCGCCCGATGCCCTGGATGGCCAAAATGCTGCCGTCATCGTCCTCCTCGCCCAGTCGATTCAGCACATCTGACACAACCTTGATGCCGTTCTCTTCGAGGATGGTCGCATACCGCGCGCTCAAATCCAATTCGGCAATAGGCAGATCAAGCGGCGCTCTTTCCGCCTGTCTGCGGCTGTGCGCTGAACGGATGGCATCGCGCTGTTTCAGCCGTTTCATAAACTTGTCAACCCGCCCTTCGGTGTCGACGATGCGCTGTTCGCCAGTGTAAAAAGGATGACAGTTCGAGCAGATTTCAACAGCCATCTTATCGACCGTCGCGCCAGTTGTCCAGGTCGTGCCGCAGGTGATGCAGCGAACCTGCGCTTCAAACCAAGCTGGATGAATGTCCTGTTTCATGTGTTTCCTCCACGCATTCACGGCGCCGAGACGTAGCGTGAATGACTTGACTGTGCCTTAGATCAGTTGAGAGAGCGGCCGGTGCTTGCGTCAGTCTCATAGACACTGATGCGTTTTTGTCCTCTGCGCCCGCGCATCTTCTCAAAAGTGACGAAGCCGCGGCGAGTGGCAAAAATAGTATAGTCCTTGCCCATGCCAACGCCCTCGCCTGGATGAAATGTGGTGCCGCGCTGGCGGACGATGATGTTGCCAGGGATAACGAACTGGCCGCCGTAATTCTTGATGCCCAGCCGCTTGGCATTGCTGTCGCGCCCGTTGCTGGTCGAGCCGCCGCCCTTTTTATGCGCCATTTGAACTTGCCCCCTTCACTTGAATATCATCAATTCGCAGACGGGTATAATACTGCCGATGCCCCTGCTTGCGCCGATAGCTTGTGCGCTGACGATATTTGTAGACGATGATTTTCTTGCCGCGGAACTGCTCGACGACGGTCGCCGTCACTGACGCGCCCTCGACTCTGGGCTGACCAATGGCCGTGTTGTCACCATCGACCACCAGCAGAACGTCATCAAGCTCCATCGATTCGCCAACCTCATGGGGAAGCCGGTCAACATCGACCGTCTTGCCGACCTCGGCGCGGTACTGTTTGCCGCCGCTGCGGAACACTGCATACATAAGCGATTTCTCCAACCTTCACTTGGCTTCTCCGCCAGAGACGCCGAACGACTCTCGTGACGGGGAAAATTGGCTGACAGCGAAACACCCTGCTTTTCTGCACAGAGCAAAAAGCATTGTAACGGCGGCATAGGGCAGGGTCAAGCGTTGATTTCCCTAATCGATAAACATAGCGTCGCCGAAAGAATAAAATCGATAATTCTCCCGTTTGGCGATTTCATAAGCCGCCAGCAGACGTTCACGGCCGACAAAAGCCGACAGCATCATCAGCAGAGTCGACTTGGGCAGATGAAAATTGGTGAGCATGGCATCCACAGCCCGCCATCTGTAGCCTGGATAGATAAACAGGCTGGTGTCACCCTCAAAAGCGGCCACGGTTTGAGACGGCCGGCCAAGACTGGCGGCGGTTTCAAGGGTGCGCGCCGAAGTTGTGCCGACAGCGATGAGGCGGCCGCCGGCCCCTTTGGCAGCGTTGATGATGTCAGCGCTGTGGCGGTCGAGACTGGCGAATTCGCGGTGGATCTTATGTTCAGCGACGCGCCGCGCAGTAATCGGCTGAAAGGTGTCCAGCCCGATGTGCAGAGTGCAGTAAGCCAGTTTGACGCCTTTGCGCTCCAGAGAAGACAGCAGCTTGGGTGTGAAATGCAGACCGGCCGTCGGCGCCGCGGCCGAACCCTCAACCTCGCCATAGACCGTTTGATAGCGTTCATCATCATCCAAATCGGCCCGAATATAAGGCGGCAGCGGAACCTCGCCCAGCTTGGCCAGCAGCGGCTTGAGCGGCTGATTGAATTCAAGAATCCGTTCGGCCTTTTCCAATACCTCGACAACGCGGCCGACCAGGTCGCTATGGCCAAACCTTAGCCGCCGGCCTTGGACGACATTTTTGCCGCCCACCAACGCGCGCCAGCGTCGAGCGTCGATTTGGCGCAGCAGCAGAATCTCGACTTTGCCGCCAGTGTCAGCTTTATGAGCGGTCAGACGCGCCGGGATCACGCGCGTATTGTTCATCACTAGGACATCATTGGGCGCGGTCATATCGACAATATCAGCAAAAATATGATGAGAAACCTCGCCGCCGCGCCGATTCAGACGCATCAGCCTGGACGAATCGCGCGGGTCGGCGGGCCGCTGGGCAATAGAGCCGGCCGGCAGATGATAATCAAAATCAGCGACTCTCATAACAGACGCGGCTGTTCCTGCTCTTCAGGATACTCAATCCCCAGATGACGATAAGCGTGGACGGTGCAGATGCGGCCGCGCGGCGTGCGGTCGACGAAACCCTGCTGAATCAGATACGGCTCATACACATCCATAATCGTCGCGCTGTCTTCGCTGATGGCGGCGGCGATGGTCTCCAGCCCGACCGGCCCGCCACTGAATTTTTCGATAATCGTATGCAGAATGCGCCGATCAACATCATCAAGCCCCAGCGGATCAATTTCCAGCAGCTTGAGCGCCGTCTGCGTGACCTCGGCCGTGATGATCCCATCGGCCCGCGCTTCAGCGTAATCGCGGACGCGGCGCAGCAGACGCAGGCCAACGCGCGGTGTGCCGCGGGCCCGTTTGGCGATCTCGACGGCGCTGGACGCTTCCATTTCAACATCAAGCAGTTTCGCCGCCCGGCGGACGATCTCCTCCATAGCCGACTGGTCATAAAAATCCAGCCGAAAACGGGCGCCAAAACGGTCGCGGAGCGGCGCCGTCAGCAAGGCCAGCCGCGTCGTCGCGCCAATCACCGTAAAGCGCGGCAGATTCAGTCGCAGCGTCTTGGCGGCCGGACCCTTGCCAATCACAATATCCAGCACAAAATCTTCCATGGCCGGGTACAAAATCTCCTCTACCGCTTTGCCCAGCCGATGCACTTCATCGATAAAAAGGATGTCGCCTTTCTTGAGATGAGTCAGAATAGCCGCCAAATCCCCGGCGCGCTCAATCGAAGGCCCAGCCGTGATGCGGATATTAGCCTGCGCTTCGTTAGAAATAACATAAGCCAGAGATGTTTTGCCCAGCCCCGGCGGCCCATAAAACAGAATATGGTCGATGGGTTCGCCGCGCGCCCGCGCCGCATCAATGATAATGCCCAGATTCTCGCAGACGCGGTTCTGGCCAATCATGTCCGCAAGCCGCTTGGGACGCAGAGCGATGTTCTCGCGCTCGTTGGCTTTCGGCGCGCCGCTGACCACGCGCTCCTCATTCGGCATCTTCTCACCCTCTGGCAAAAATGTTCTATTCAGTATAACCCGGCGACCGTCAGCTGCAATGCCCGCTTTGACAGAACGCCCATTCCTGCGTACACTATAACCAATATCGGCAAGGAGAGAGCGCATGACCGAGCAGCTTCATATTTCATCACATCCATTGGCCAAACACAAGCTGACTCTGCTGCGCGACGTCGCCACGACTCATCGCCGCTTCCGCGAACTGGTGCGCGAACTGGCGCTGCTGCTGTGTTATGAAGCCACGCGCGATTTGGAACTGACCGCCAAAACAGTCGACACGCCGATGGGACAGGCCCTAGGCGCCGAAGCGGCCGAAATCATTGGCCTGGTGCCGGTTTTGCGGGCCGGCCTAGGCCTGGTGGACGGCATCCAGGAATTGCTGCCGGCCGTTCAGGTCTGGCACATCGGCCTGTATCGGGATGAAGCGACCCTGCGCCCAGTCGAGTATTACAACAAACTCCCAGCGGCGCCGACCGTGCAGCTTTGCCTGGTGCTGGATCCCATGCTGGCCACCGGCGGCTCGGCCATCGCCACAATCGACATCCTGAAAAAATGGGGGGCGAAACGCATCAAATTCCTAGGCGTGCTGGCCGCGCCAGAAGGAGTGGCCGCCTTGTCAGCCGCGCATCCCGACGTCCCCATCCACGCAGCGGAACTGGACGAAAGACTCAACGAGATCGGCTTCATTGTGCCGGGCTTGGGCGATGCCGGCGACCGTATGTTCGGCACATGATGCTGACCCTCTTCGCCTTTGTTCTGGTCTTTAACCTGGCGCTGGCCGTTTCGCTGGCGATGATCCCCCTGGCCCGTTATATCAGCTTCCGCTTTGGCATTACCTCTATGCCGGGCGGCCGCCGTCAAGAGCCCCTGGCCATGCCCAAGCTGGGCGGCCTGGCGATCCTTGTCGGCTTTTTGGTGTCCATCGCGCTGGCCCAGCTGCTTCCGGTGCCGCGCTTCGACCCCTACGAAATCATCCGCCTGGCCGGCCTGATGATCGGCAGCATCGTCATTTTCGCGCTGGGCCTCATTGATGACATCTATGGCCTTAGCTACTTCCAGGCTTTTCTCGGCCAAATCCTCACCGCCGCCATCGCCATCGTCTTTCAGATATTCATCGAATTCTTCAACAACCCCCTAACCGGCCTGCAAACCGATCCCTGGCCGCCGCTGGTCACCGTTTCGCTGACCATGTTCTGGCTCATTTTGATGATGAACACAGTCAATCTGCTGGATGGCTCGGACGGCCTGGCCGCTGGCATCGCCGTAATCGCCGGCCTTGTTCTGTTCGTGAACAGTGCCTTTCGGCAATCCCCGCCGCAAATCAGCGTGAGTCTGCTGCCGCTGGCCATGTCAGGCGCATCGCTCGGCTTTCTGATTCACAATTTTTACCCAGCCCGCATCTACATGGGCGGAAGCGCTTGGTTTCTGGGCTACGCGCTGGGGACGCTTAGTATCATCGGCGGCGCCAAAATGGCAACCATCCTGCTGGTCATGGGCCTGCCGCTGATGGACTTGGGCTGGCAGATCGTCAATCGACTGCGACACGGCTACAACCCCTTTCATGGCGACCGCGGCCACCTCCACTTTCGCCTGCTGGACGCTGGACTGCTCTCGCCGCGCCAAATCGCCCTGGGCTATTATGCGATCTGCGCGCTCTTCGGCCTGCTGACCCTGGTCACAACCAGCCAGCTTTTCAAATTTATCGCCTTTGGCCTGATGCTCGTCTTTGTCGCTATCGGCTTCATCGCTGTCGGTCGGATTTCACCGCTAAGGGACGACTAAATATCATCATAGCGCCCCTCATCGTCATCATATCCATCATCCTCAATAGGCTCGTAGGTAAGCTCTTGGTCATCGGATTTTGTCTGTTTGACGTCGACGGTTGACCTGGCTTTGTCAGACGGCTTGGGAACCGGCCGCGTGACAGACTTCGATTTCGGTTTCTCTTGATCGGACGGCGCAAAGGGACGCGAAAAAGGGGCCGCTGCGGCCGGCGGCGAATCTTGATCAGGCTCATCCTGTGGCATATCGGCGCTTGGCGGCGGTTTGACGAAGGGTCGGCTGAATGGCGTCACAGTCCCGCGTTCCCTGCTGCCAGAAGGCGCGATATCCAAATCAGGCTTTTTCTCTTTCGGCGGCGAATCCACCTCTTCAACTTTGCGGGTTGGAATGACAAGCGGCGGCGAACTAACTGGACTGGATTTTGGGGGTTTGTTCGGCGCGGGCGGGATGGGCTTGATGTCAGGCGCATCGACCACGGTGACTGCGTTTCTGCTTACGGGTTCTTGCCCAGGCGGGCCAGGGATCGGCAGCTTGAGCATGTAAATCGACGTGACGGCCGCCTCTGTTTTGTCGGGCGCGATGGAACGGTCGGCCTGACGCTGACGTCTTTCGGCCGCTTTCCGCGCCAAGGCCTGCTGCCGCGTCAGGGTTATCATCCGACCCTCCTCAAATGTGGCGCTGTGGCCGCTTATCCGCTCAATGACAGCCTCAATCGTGCCGAGAACCGCGACCGCAAAGAGATTGATGAGCGTAATCAAACTCAAAATCAGCGCCAGACTGTTCCATAATAATTGTCCGCCAATCGCCAAAATCAGCAGAATAACGAGGACAGGCAGTCCCCTCCAGCGGCGCGTTGGACTTGGAAACATCGTGTTTGAAATAGTGAAGGCCAGATAAAACCACAGCCAGAAATCGGCCTGCGCCAGCAAAGTCGAAAGGGCGCGGCCAGCATCATCAAGCTGCCCCGGCGCGGCCAGGCCCAAGACGGTTTCCAGCGCGAAGGCATGGACAGCCATCCCCCAGACCACCACCAGGCCAGCGGCCAGCGGAGCCGCGGCGATAAGGGCCCGTTTGATGGGATGCGCGTCGTCCGCGAGCTTGATAAAATTCAGTTCAAGTTGGCCGATGGCTTGTTCCGGCGGCAGCTGAAGGGAGCGCGTGACCCGCACATTCAGCGCGCCGGCCGCCAGCCAGACGGTCGCGCCGCGCAGCAGTACCCCCGGCAAAAAGACGATGCCATACAGAACAGCCGTAATTTGATGATTGCGGGTGAGCAGCCAGCCGACCTTGAAAATATGCTGATGCAGCCACCTCTCGGTGCGGCGAAAGAGAAAAAAGAGCAGCCCAGCCAAAATCGCCGCGCCAAGAAATTCCAGTTCGCCCAGTGTCAGCTGCCTTTCACTCGCGCCGCGATCTCGATGAGAGCGCTGAAGTCATCAACCTTGAGCGATGCGCCGCCGACCAGCGCGCCGTCAATATCCGGCTGTGACATAAACTCGGCCATGTTGGCCGGCTTGACGCTGCCGCCGTACTGAATGCGAACCGCCGCCGCCACAGCATCATCGTACAGCGCGCGCAGGGTATCGCGGATAGCGCGTTTAATAATATGATTGGCGAGTTCACCGCTGGCGCTCCTGCCAGTGCCGATGGCCCAAATCGGCTCGTAAGCGATGACCACCTTCGGCATGTCCGCCGCGTCGATGCCCTCCAGCGCGGCCCGAACCTGTTCACTGACAAAGGCTTCGGTTTCGCCGGCCTCATTCTGCGCCAGGCTTTCACCGACGGCGATAATCGGCTTGCGGCCGACGGCCAAAACGGCCTTGGCCTTTTGATTGACGCGTCGGTCAGTTTCGTTCAAATAAGCGCGGCATTCCGAATGGCCGATGATGACATAATCGACAAAATCCGCCAGCATACTTGCCGACACCTGCGAAGTGTAGGCGCCCTCGGCCTGCCAGTGAGCATCCTGCGCCGCCACCTGCACGGCCGAATCTTGAAGGGCTTGGGCGACGGCCGCCAGCGACAGAAACGTCGGGGCGACAACGCGCTCAACACCATTGAACATCTCGATTTTGGGCGCAAGCTCCCTCACAAATTCAAGCGACTCGGTCGGAGTCTTGTGCATCTTCCAGTTGCCGGCGATGATGGGCGTTCTTGGCATAGTCTCATCCTCTGCTGAATTGCATGTATCTATTATTATTGTACATCCATTGGACGGCCGCGCCAGTTTGAGTCGGTGAAAACCGCGGCGGTCATCCCAATATACGCCAAAGCCAGGACTCCCGCCCCGACCCCAGGCGCCGATTCCTGCAAGGACATCTCATACAGCAGCCGCGCCTGATGCTGACCAGCCAGGGACGTCATCAGCCCGATTATCGCCAGGCCAAGGGCCGCCAGGACAAGCGGGCGCGATGGTTTGCGAGCCAGCAGGCCCAGCCCAGCGACAAGGCTAATCGCCGCCAGCAGGAATTGCTGCTGATAGTTGCTGTCATGGCGCGAAATCGTCACAAATTCCAAAGGCGGCAACTGCGCCAGCGCAAGCAACGCGATCATCAGCGCGGCCATCGGCTTTATTCGCCGGCCGCAGGCGAACAGCGCAGTCAGCATAGCAATGATGGGCAGCTGCGACCGCAATAGCAATGGCGCGATCAAGGGCGTTCCTCTTTGATTCGGATGCAGTGTAGTCCATTCGGCCAAGTCATAAGCATTCAATGTCAGCGGCGCCGTCGGAGCGACTGTCCACGGCAGCAAATACCCCGCCAGCCCCAAAATCAGCAGGAGATAAACTGTTGTGGCGTGTCTGTGCGGCATCGGCCCCTCCTTATGAGCGCAGCAGATCTTCATAGACGGTTTGAAGCTGCCGCGCCGCGCGTTCCCAAGTGAATTGACGGACTTGCTGAAACCCGGCCGCGATCAGCGCATCGCGGCATCGGCCGTCCGATTCGACTTGAATGACCGCTTCCGCAATCGCGCCCGCGTCGTATGGGTCGACCAGCAGGCCCGCCTGGCCAACGACTTCCGGCAGCGACGACAGATTGCCCGCGATGACCGGCGCGCCGCAGGCCATCGCCTCCAGAATCGGCAGGCCAAATCCTTCGTACAGCGAGGGCATGACCAGCATCCGAGCCGCACTGTAAAGCGCGGGCAAATCATCATCATCGACGAAACCCAGCAGATGGACATAATCGCCCAGCTTGGTCTCATTGATGGTTTGGCGCATCTCATCCTCAAGCCAGCCCTTGCCGCCGGCGATGGCATAGTGCAGATCATGGCCTTGCCGCCGCAGACTGGCCAAAGCGCGGATGACGCGGCTGTAATTTTTGCGCGGCTGCACCGTCCCCACCGACAGCAGATAATCGACGTCGGTCAGCCCGTATTTCGCCTTGACCTGATCGAGAACGGCCTCATCCGCGACAGGTCGAAAACGACTGCTCACCCCACTGTAAAGAACCGTGATTTTATCGGCGGCGGCGCCATACAATTCCTGCAAATCATCTTTGGTCGCCTGCGAATCGGCCAGGATATGATCAGCCATTTTGACAGACCGCGGCACAACTCGATTCAAATAGGCGCGCAAGGGCGGACTGGCGGCCTCTGGCACCCGCGCAAAGGACAGATCATGCACCGTCAGCAGCGTTCGCGTGTCGGGCAGGGTGGGCGGCAGGACAAAATCAGTGGCATGAAACAGGTCAATCCGCCCGGTAAAAACTTCGACCGGCAACGGCATTCGCGCGCGGTGCCAAATCCGCGTCAGCCAGCGCGGCCTTATCGCCGTCGGCCTCCAGACAAAATGAGCGCCCAGCGGCGGCCGTCGACAGGGCCCAGCGGCGAACAGACGATATTCCAGGCCCTCGCCCAGCGCCGCCGTCAGTTCCCGCGCATAACGCCCGATGCCGCCCCTCTGTGAGCAGGCCGGCGTATAGTCAATGGCGACCCGCGCCGCCCTAGTCGACGTCGTTATAAGTCCAATAGCGATTTGCCAGAAAATTCCAAAACATGACAATAATCACGCCAATTAACTGCGCGGTCATCGTCCCCAATTTCTGCTGATCGAGCAGCGAAGGATGATAGCCAGGAGAAACGGCCTGCAGCAGCGAAGTCGACAGCAGACCAAAAAAGATGAAAGAAGCCGCGACCCAAAGCGTCCTGACCGTGCCGCCGATGACGCTGACAATAGCGAATTGAGTCAGCTGACGGCGGATCGAAAAGCTGCGCGAATCCGGATAAGTCCACAGCCGATTCCAGATGAAGTTGCTGCCCACGGCCAGCGCGAAAGCGATGATTGAGGCCAAAGCCACATTTAGCGGCAGATTCTCACCCCCAGCGGTGACCGGCGGCAGAAGGCTGGACTGCAAGACGAAGAGGGCGCCAAAATCGATGATAAAGCCCAGCAGACCGACGCAGGCGAATTTGATAAAACGCTCGACCTCTTTGGCCTGTCGACCGCCGATGCGCTGGGCGGCCTTGATGATGAGGCCATCGATAGGCGTATGAAGCGCGCGCGGCTTGCTGGATGGGGCAACGGCTGGGGACATCACGGCTCCAGAGTCAGCGATTGATGAACTTGTCGGTGCAGAATGGCAAGTATAGCCAATAATACGCCAATGTGCAGGAAGACATTGTTGACATATAGATTGTCAAACAGGCTGTGGCCAGCGATATAAGTCCAAGCGCCGAGCAGGCCGATGGCCATAGAACGGGCGAAAATATCGGGATGCTTGACCGCGCGCCAGGTCAGCCCCCACACCAGCGTCCAAAAGGCCAGATAAGCGAAAAAACCAATCATCCCAGTTTCGGCCAGGATGTTCAAATAATAATTATGGGCATGGCCAAGCGGCTGACGCCAGTTGATGAGTCGATAACGGTCATACGCCGTCTCATAATTGCCCAGGCCGACGCCCAGCAGCGGCCGATCCTCGGCCATGTTAATCGCCGCTTGCCAATGCGCCAGTCGCTCGATAACCGCGTAATTGATCGGCGTAACGTCCACGCCGCGCACATCTCTTATTGTAACGAAGTCCCCGGCCGCCGTCGTCAGACGCGTGACAATGGATGACGGCAGCAGGCCAGTCAGCCACAGCGCGCCGACCAGCGAAACGAACCCGCAGGCGAGGCCAATGCGATGCGCCAAACGTCTGGGAATGGCGAACATCATCGCGGCCGCCGCCATCGCGAATCCAAGCCAGGCGCCGCGGCTCCAAGAAGCGATAAGCGCGCCGAAAATAAGCAGGGAAACAACGAGGAAAAAAGCCAGTGAGACGATGAAATATCTTGGCGGCTGACAGCGTTTTCGTCGACAGGAGCGCAGGATGGCCAGCTGACCGTAAATGCCCATCAGTGCCAGCGGCAGAGTCATGCCCATCAGGCCGCCAAAGGGATTCGGTTGGCCAAAGGTGCCAAAAGCGCGGAAAAAACGTCCAAGGATCAGCAGGTGTTCAGCGCCGCTGCCCCCCAAAAAAATGTAAATCCCGACCATCGCATTCGCCGCCGCGCCCATCAGCAGAGCGAAGACCAGCCAAGGCCAATGCGCGCCGGCCGACAAGGCCAGATGCCAGACGAAGACAGCGATGACAGCCCACTTGAGCCATTCGCGCAGCCAAGACGCCAGCGACGAGCTTGTCCACGCGCCCAAAGCGAATACCATCATCAGCGCCAAAACCCCGACCAGCGCGACGTCATTTTTGACCTTGAATAGGGGCCGCCGCCGAAGGATTTGCCAGCCAAACCAGGCGCACAGATAAATCAGCAGCAGGCCCTGCCCAATATCCAGCGGAAAAGCGATGTTGGCTTCGGTGGCGATCAAGGCCCGCAGCGGCGCCAAGATCAGCAGCAGAACCAGCAGCGTCAGCGGCGTGCAGAGAGCCAGCCCCAAACACAGGCCAGCCAATGTCAGCGGCCATACAGACGGAAAGGCCGCATTAACGGCCGCGGCCGCGAACGCAAGCATTGCCCAAATGAATGGTCGAAACACATAAGCCTCTAAGTCAGGAAATGCCAGCGATGACTTGCCGAAAATAAGCAATCGTCCGTTTCAGGCCTTCTTCCAATTCGATCTGCGGCCGCCAGTCCAAAACAGCCTGCGCCCTTGATGTATCAGGATGACGCGTCTGCGGATCGCCCTCAATTCGCAGTTGATCCTTATAGACGATCCCGCCGGGATTAGCCGACACTTGATTAACGATTTGAGCGAACTCCAGCATACTGATTTCCCGCGTGGTGCCGATGTTGACCGGCTCGGCAAAATCACAGTCCAGCAGCCGAACCAGCCCTTCAATGAGGTCATCAATATACATAAAACAGCGCGTCTGCGAACCATCGCCATAGACGGTCAGCGGCTCGCCCCGCACAACTTGACCGATAAAATTGGGGACGACTCGCCCGTCATCCAGCCGCATCCGCGGGCCATAAGTATTAAAGATGCGGACAATCCGCGTCTCCATCTGATGCTGGCGGTGATAAGCCATGACCAGCGCTTCGGCATATCGCTTGGCCTCATCATAAACGCCGCGCGGCCCCACTGGATCGACATTGCCGGCGTAAGATTCATTTTGTGGATGCGCCAATGGATCGCCATAGACTTCAGAGGTGGAGGCCAGCAGAAAACGGGCCTGTTTGGCGCGCGCCAGTCCCAGCGCGTTGTGTGTGCCGAGCGCGCCCACTTTCAGGGTTTGGATGGGATATTTGAGATAATCAATCGGGCTGGCCGGCGAAGCGAAATGCAGCACAGCGTCAATAGGGCCAGCGACATGAATAAAATTGCTGACATCATGGTAAATAAATTCAAAATAACGGTTGCCGGCCAGATGAGCGATATTGTCCTGCGAACCAGTGATAAGGTTGTCAATAGCGACCACGCGATGCCCCTCGCGCAAAAAGCGGTCGCTTAAATGTGACCCGATAAATCCCGCTCCCCCGGTGATTAAGACGCGCAAATGAATAGGCCTCCTGTATTCAAAAACATCACTTGTCCCGAAGCGCCGCCAGACCAGGCAAAACCTTGCCCTCCAGCAGTTCCAAACTGGCGCCGCCGCCGGTCGAAATATGCGACATCCGCTCGGCCAGGCCAGCCTCTTCGACCGCCGCCGCTGAATCGCCGCCGCCGATAATGGTCACCGCGCCCTTTTTCGTCGCCTCGGCCAAAACAGCGGCCAGGCCAAATGTGCCGCGGGCAAAGGCCGGCATCTCAAAAACACCCATCGGCCCGTTCCAAACGACCGTTCCGACGTCCTCAAGCTCGCGCGCATAAGACTCGACTGTTTGCGGCCCGATGTCAAGCGACTGCCACCCAGCGGGGACGTCTTCGTCGGCCGCGATGATTCTACTGGCGGCATCAGGATGAAAATCGGCGGCGATGCGCTGGTCAATCGGCAGTTTGAGCTTGTCGCCGGCCCGTTCCAGCAGTTCCCGCGCCCTGTGAAGAGCCTCGCTTTCGACCAGAGAATCGGCCATCTCGCGGCCTTGCGCGGCAAAAAAGGTGTTGGCCATGCCGCCGCCAATCAGCAGCTTGTCAGCCTTGGCCAGCAGAGCGCCGATGACGCCAATTTTGTCGGATACCTTGGCGCCGCCCAGCACGGCCGCAAAAGGCCGCGTCGGATTTTCCAAAGCCTTAGCCAGATAATCCATCTCTCTTTCCAGCAGCAGCCCAGCGACGGCCGGCAAATGTTCAGCCACCCCAACATTGGAAGCATGGGCGCGGTGGGCCGTGCCGAAAGCATCATTGACAAAGACATCGCCATGCGCCGCCAGCCGACGGGCCAATTCGGAATCGTTTTCAGTCTCGCCGCGATGAAAGCGCGTGTTTTCCAGCAGCAGAACCCCGCCGTCGGGCAGACTCTTGATGGCCATTGCCGCCGCCGCGCCGATGCAGTCTTCTGCGAAGGCCACTTCCACCCCCAGCTTTTGCGCCAAATTATCGGCAATCGGAAACAGCGACATTTGCGGCAAACGCTGACCTTTGGGCCGACCCAGATGAGACATCAGAATCACAGCTTTTGGCTTCTGCGCCAGGATAGTGCGAAGGGTCGGCAGAGCGGCGCGAATACGGGTGTCGTCAGCGATAACCGCGCCCTCCAGCGGCACATTGAAATCGACCCGAACCAGCGCCCGTTTGCCGCGCAAATCAATATCGCCGACGGTCATTTTGTCCATCAGACCCTCCAGCGATGCGGCTAAACAGCCCCAAGTCGGTCGCCGACGAACTTAGTCAAGTCAGCGGTGCGGCAGGAATAGCCCCATTCATTGTCGTACCAAGTGATGACCTTGACCAGATTGTCAGCCACATCCGTTGCCAGCGCGTCGATGATGCTGGAATGCGGATTGCCAATGTAATCATGCGAGACCAGCGGCTCATGCGACACATCCAAATAGCCCTTCATGGGGCCGGCGGCCGCTTCCTCAAAAGCATCAATAAGCTGGGCTTTGTCGGCCGGCTTGTCGACTGTGGCCACAAAATCGACCAAGGAGCCAGTCGGCGTCGGCACGCGGACGGCCATGCCATCGAACTTGCCATCCAATTCAGGGATGACCAGCGCGACGGCCTTGGCGGCGCCGGTGGTGGTCGGGATGATGTTGACGGCGGCGGCGCGGGCGCGGCGCAAATCACTGTGCGGCAAGTCAAGGATTTTTTGGTCAGTGGTATAGCTGTGAATGGTTGTCATAAAGGCTTTTTGGATGCCATAGACATCGTTGACGACTTTGGCGGCCGGCGCCAGACAGTTGGTGGTGCATGAAGCGTTGGACAGCACATGATGACGGCCTGGGTCATATTGATCTTGATTGACGCCCAGCACAACCGTAAGGTCTTCCCCTTTGGCTGGCGCCGAAATGATGACCTTTTGGGCCCCAGCGGCGATATGCTTGGACGCGCTGGCCTTGTCGCGGAATATGCCAGTGCTTTCGATGACGACATCGACTCCCAATTCGCCCCACGGCAGCTGCGCTGGATCGCGTTCGGAAAGCGCCTTGATTTCACGTCCATCGACCATCAGCGCGCCGTCCGCCACATCAACCTGACCGCGATAGACTCCGTAATTGGAATCATAGCGGAACAGATGCGCCATCACGTCCAGCTGGCCAAGGTCATTGAAAGCGACCACTTCAATATCATCTGGATAGTATTCACACATAGCTTTCAATACTTGGCGGCCGATGCGCCCAAACCCGTTAATCCCTACGCGAATCGCCATAATTCGTCCTCCTTCGTCCATTCAAACATCGCGCTAGCTTAGTGCAGCATCAGCTATTATAACATCCTGAATATCGTAAATCAGCCGCTTTCTAATAGCTTTTCTCTCTGTCCTCTGTGACCTCTGTGGTAAAAAGTTTTTGCCGCGGTTTATGGCGAGCGAATATCTTCTATATTTATCACTCCCCGGCGCATTTCCTTATCGCTTTTCTCTGCGTTCTCTGTGTCCTCTGTGGTAAATAAAAAGTTTTTGCCGCGGTTTATGGCGAGCGAATATCCTCTATATTTACCACTCCCCGCGCCGCGCTTTCCAATGGCTTTTCTCTCTGTCCTCTGTGACCTCTGTGGTAAAAAGTTTTTGCCGCGGTTTATGGCGAGCGAATATCCTCTATATTTACCACTCCCCGCGCCGCATTTCCTTATCGCTTTTCTCTCTGTCCTCTGTGTCCTCTGTGGTAAAAAATAAGAATCATAATCGCCGCCGCCGAACTCAAAAGGCCAATGCCAATAGCGGCGTCAAACCAAAACCGTTCGGGAAACAGGCGAATCAACGTATCGGAAAAAGCGAAACGCCAAGTCCCAGCGGCGAAAAACAATTCATGGAAACGATCAAAAAAGAAATCCCAGGCCGTCAGGGCCAGGACAGCGATAGCGGCCACCGCGCCCAGCGTTAAGCAGCTGCCATATATCAGCCCCTTGCGGATGGCCTGCCGACAATCGACAGAACGATAACCCAGACAGACGAGTCCGCCGGCCATCAGACCAAGCAGGAAAGCCAGCGAAAAGACCGCCTTGATGATTCGCTTGGCATCGACCAAATGATTCAAAGCCCGCGCTTGATACATCGGGCAGTCAGCTGTTTCGGGCAATGGCGGCCAGCACTTGTCACCGCGCAAACGCAAATCACCCAAAAAATTAATCCCTTCGCCATTCAGCAGATAATCAATGCCATAAGGCCCATACAGGAGCCGATCCTGCGCGCTGAAGCCATAAGAATCCACCGGAAAATCAGGACGCAAATACTCAAATCGCAAAAACTCATACGACATCACCAGCCGAACGCCGCCCATCACAAGCAGCAGCGGCGTCGCCACCGTAAAAAACAGGCGCAGGCCCGCCAAAAACAGCGACTTAGGATTCATCAGCCAGCCGAAACTCCTCGGCGCGGCCAGCCAGCAGAAAATTGAGGACAATCGAATCGACCAGCGTCTCCACCGGCGCGCGGTCATCGGTGAACAGAATATCGCTCTCGCCAAGCGCAGCCAGAGAAGCGGCGCCAATAGACAAAATCTCATGCAGGTCTGGATGAACGGCGTAACCTATATTTTCGCGCAGATGGCCCGCTTCCGTTTTCTGCGCCGTCGCCGTCAGAATAGTATTGAAAGAGTTCGGTACATCCATAGCGTGGACGCTGGGATAAACAAAGGACAAAGTATGCGCCAAAGCATCAACCAGCCTGCGGTCAGTGTCAGTGCGCCCAACGTTGATCATCAGGACGCCGTCTTCAGTCAGGCGCGCGCGGGTCTCGGCAAAGAACTCGACTGTGGTCAGATGCCAGGGGATATAGGGCGGGCGATAAGCGTCAATGGCGATGACGTCATAGCGCCGGCCAAGCTGATTAAGCAGGTAACGGCCGTCCCCGGCGTAAGCCGTCAGATTGGGCATGGCCCTTTCGTTCATATCGAAGAATTGCGCGCCGACGTCGAGCAGCGCCGGATCAATCTCGATGCCGTCGATGGGGATGTCGCCATAGACCGCTTGATACTGCCGCGGTATGGTGCCGGCCGCCAGGCCAATAACCAGCAGCGATCCAACTTGATCGGCGGTGAAGGGCGGTTGATTAAAATAAGGCCCCGTCAGAAAAAAATCCCACGTCCCGCCATAAAAAATCTCGGTCTCATGCCATTGACTGTGGATGCCTTGCCCCTCGTTCAAATACAAATAGCGAAAGCCCTCCTCATCTTCCTGCACCTGAATATAATGATAAGCGCTTTCGCGGTCATAACGCAGGCTGGCATTGGCGGCCGGTGGTCGCAGCGGCCCATCAAGGACGTACATCGCCAGCAGCGCAATCGCGACGGGCATCCAAATGTATCGCAGGGCCCTCTTGCGGTCAGCGCGCGCCAAGCCAATGAAGGCCAACGTGAACAGCAGACCGCCAAAAAGCAGAAAAGTCCGCGTGGTGCCGAGTTCGGGAATGAGCAGCAGAACAGGTAAAAATGTCCCGACCAGGCTGCCCAGCGTGCTGATGGCGTAAATCTGCCCAGCGACTTGCCCACTGCGCTTGATGTCAGTGACGGCCAATCGAATCACAAATGGCGAAACAGTCCCCAGCAGAGTAATCGGCGCCGAAAACAGAATCAAAACAGAGATGAATGAGCCAAGAGCCAAGGCCGCTTCAGCGCCAAACACAGCCTGCGCCGCCCGCGATAAAATAGGCCGCGACACAATCGGAATCAGCGCGCTAAGAAAGGCCGCCCACAGCACAATCTGAAGCAGAACGCTGGCTTTGGGGGAACGGTCAGCCCAGCGGCCGCCGATAAAATAGCCGACAGTCAGATAAAGCAGCATCAGCCCGATGACATTCGCCCAGACCAAATTGCTGCTGCCGAAGACATTGCCCAGCAGACGCGAAGCCGAAAGCTCAACAGCCAATGTCGTCATGCCGCTGGCAAAAGCGATGAGGTACAGGTATGTTTTGCCGAAATTGCTTTGCAAAGCCAATCCTGAAGAAACTATCAAGCGCGCGGCCAATTATGCGCCCGGCGAAGGGATAAATCAATGGCCATTCAAATCCGCCCAGCGGCCGCCGATGACGCGCCAGCCATGGCGATGATTTCGCGCGCGAGCCTCAATACCGACGTAGATGAAACGCGCCTGCGGCATCTGCTGCTTGTCAAGCGCGGCTTTACCCTTGTCGCCGTTTCGTCAGACCGCGTCGTCGGCTTTGCTGATTATTTCCTGACCATATCGCAAAATGATGACATCCGCCTGGAGCTTGATTTGCTGGCCGTCCATCCCCAAGCGCGCGGCCGAGGCATTGGCCAAGAACTTATTCGCGTCGGCATCGAACAGGCCAAGCGTTTGGACGTTTCGATTCTACGCGCTCTGGTAGCCGCGGACAATACAGCCATGCAAAGTCTGTGCGCCGCGCTTGGCCTTCAGCCCTCACACGAAAATTCAGCCCTGTTTGTCACCGCGCCCCACCCGACCTCGCCCCATCAAAACAACGCCAAATCAATCCTGATCCCAGTCGAAACCCTGACCTATGACGGCATCTGGATCGAAGGCGACATCGACCAAACAGCCATCGACAACGCGCTTTTTATCGCCCACACGCGCAAATTCACCACAGTTGGCGCCGTCGTACCCAGCCAAAACGCCGCCGCGCAGTCGCTTTTTCAGGCGAATCATTTCACTTGTCTTGGCAAATATGACTGGTGGACCTTCACTTTATAAAACGGTCGATTTTGAAGAGCGCGTCATTGTGCGGCGTTTCGCCATCCAGCGCCAGATCAGTCAGCATTTTGCCGATGATCGTACTGAATTTGAAGCCATGGCCGCTGAAGCCGGCCCCGACCAGCACATGAGAATGCCCAGGATGAGCATCCACGATAAAATCCTCGTCAGGCGTTTGAGTGTACAGACAGATTCGACTTTCGCGCAGCGGCGCCATGGCCAGCGCGGGAATATGCGCCCTCATCAATTCGCGCAGCCCGACCAAATTCTCCTCATCAGGCCTATAGTCGATCTCTGATGGATGACCCACCGCCGCGCCGCCATGCCAGGCGATCTTGACCCCCGAACCATCATGCGACGGCAAGCCATAAGCGGCAATCGGAAATCGCCCCTGCACATGAGCGATCCACACCGGAAACCGTTCCGCTTCATAGGCAGCTGGAGTGGACGGAATCATAAAATTAAGCTGACAGCGCAAAACCGTCAGTGGCAGATCGATATCGGTCTCTTGCAGCAGTGACTTCGCCCACCCGCCAGCCGTAACGATAAGTTTCCCCGCCGAAAATGTCTCCCCTTCCGTCTTGACCTCGACGCTGTCGGTATGGATATGAATCCTGTCAACAGCTGTGCGGTCGAGAACGGTGGCGCCGCGCTCTTTGGCCAGCTTGATATGACCCAGAACGGCTTTTGAGGCGGCGATGAATCCGCTGTCTGGCTGATGCAAAATCAGAAAATCATCATCGAATCGAAACTGGGGAAATCGCTCCTGCGCGTCGGCCGGCGAAAGCGTCTCATGCCTAATCTGACTGGACTTGACGGCGGCGATTGTGTTTCGCAGAGTCTCATCATCGCTTGGCCCAAAATCGAGTCCACCGGTCTTGACATACAATGTTTCGCCCAGTTCGGCCTGCAAGCTGAACCAGAGCGGATAATTGTCCTTCGCCAGTTCAACATATTCGGGGCGGTCATAGGAATAGCGGATGATTCGCGAAAATCCGTATGAACTGCCCAAGCGATGATCCAGTTCAAACTGTTCCAGCAGCAGAACCTTTTGCTGTCGCTGACTAAGATAATAAGCGGCCGCGCTGCCCATCGCGCCGGCGCCGATCACAATCGCGTCAAATGTTGTCATCGTCTCCTCCTCGCTTGATGATTAAATCGGCCGCTGTTCCAGGGCGACCGCGATATCGTCGTCTTTGCCAACAATCAGCGTCGGTATCTTCGCCAAATGAAGCATGCCGCGCATGGCATCCGAATCGAATTGCGGATGAAAGGACTGCGGATCGACAAAAATGCACAGCGGTCGAATGCCGCGCCGCATCAAAACCTGCGCCTCCGTTATCCAGCCCATATCCAGCGATGAAGTCACAATCATCAGCATCGTCCCGCGCGTAAAATGAGGCGTTTCCAGCGCCAGCGTCTCCTTGAGCGAATGATTGGACGTACTCCGCGCCACGGCCAGCGCTTGCAGTATCCGCGTTAATTGACGGCTGCCGCGGTCAGGCTGGAAGATCTGACGGTAAGGCGTATAAGCCGCATAGCCCACCATCCGTTCGCTTTCGATAAAATGCTTGGCCAGCGAAGCGGCGATGATGACCCCGTATTCCTCCGTCGAGGGCGGAATGCCGTCCTGGCCGCCAGGCATAATCGGGCCGATGCGGCCAACGCGGCGAACGCTGGGATCTTCATAAAGAGAGGCGGCCGAAAAATCGCTGAAAAGCCAAATATCGACCAAAGGATCAATCTCAAATTCCTTCACCATCAGCTTGCCGCTGCGCGCCGTCGTCCGCCAGTGAATCCGATTCATGCTGTCGCCGCTGACATAATCGCGGATGCTGCTGGCGTTAGTCGTAATCTGATGCGTCAGCCGCCTTTGAGCATCGCCTCCCGAAAGAAAACCCATCGGCAAAACAACCCGACTCAATTCCACCGTCATCGGATAAACAATCAGCCTTTCAGTCATGCTGATACGGCGCGGCAGACGAAAAAAACCAAAAGGATCGCTGCTGGAGACGGTCAGCGGCCCCAGTTGAAATTGACCGCGCGCCGCGCAGGCCGTCTCCACATCCCAGCGATAAGCCCGCCGGCCCAAAAGCGCCGGAATAACATGGCTGGCCTGATGACCAGGCAAATTGGAATGATCGCGTATCTCCAGGAAAAGTTTGGGCAGCAGGCCAGTCCGGCGGACGCTGAACGATTCGCGGAAAACGCGCCCAACCTGTGAACGGCGAGACCGAGTCGCGCGCCTAATAGCCAGACCGCGCACCGAAAGCCACGTCCAAAGCAGACAGAGCAGCATAACCCCGGCGATCAAATAAACAAAGTTGAACAGCAGCGCGCGCCCAGTCAGCAGGCCAGCCGCCAGGCCAAAAATCATCAAAATGTAAAACGCGCGGCGGCGATTCGACATAAGACCCTAGCGAACCGATGAACCAGGCACAGGCGTTGTTTGCAGAATATCCTGCACGACAGTGCGCGAGGTGATATTTTTGATGCGCGCCGCCGGCCCAACGATGATTCGATGCGCCAATGTAACCTCGGCCAGCGCTTTGACATCATCAGGAATCACATAATCGCGCCCAGCCATCGCCGCCCGCGCCTGCGACGTGCGAAACAGCGCCAGCGAACCGCGCGGACTGCTGCCCAAATACACATCGGGATGACGCCGCGAAGCTGTGATTAAATTGACGATATACTGCTTGACCTCTTTAGCCGCGTACACCTCTTTAACCATCTGCTGCGCCGAAAGCAGTTCTTGCAAACTAACGACCTGCCGCAGATTTTGGATAGGGTGCTGATACTGCTGCGCCGAAAGAATAGCAAGCTCCTCGGCCGGCTTCGGATAACCAATTTGCAGGCGAATCAGAAAACGGTCCAGCTGGGCTTCAGGCAGCGGAAAAGTGCCTTCGTATTCAATCGGATTTTGCGTCGCCATAATCATAAAAGGATGCCCAAGGCCATAAGTCGCGCCGTCAATGGTGACTTGACCCTCTTCCATAGCCTCCAGCAGCGCCGATTGAGTCTTGGGCGTGGCGCGGTTGATCTCATCAGCCAAGATAATCTGCGCCATAATCGGCCCCGGCCGAAATTCAAATTCGCGCAGCTTGGGATTGTAAATGGAAACGCCAGTGATGTCCGAAGGCAGCATGTCAGGCGTGAACTGAATACGGCTGAAAGTGCAGCCCAGCGCGCGCGCCAGCGACTTGGCCATCATCGTCTTGCCAACCCCAGGAATATCTTCCAGCAGGATATGCCCGCGGCACAGCAGACCCAAAATCGCCAGCCGAACCTCATTGCGCTTGCCAATAATAACCTGACCGACGTTCCTGGCGGCGCGTTCAGCGATTTCCTGCGCTGACGGAGCCGATTGCAAGGCCGGCCCAACGCGCCGCGTCTTCTCGTACTCTTCACCCATGAAATAAGTTCCAATCGCTTGACGATGACATGATGATTGTCACTATGCCGCTTGAAATATGTCTAGTATAATAAAGGATGACAAAATGCTGTAGAGCAGGATTTTTCCGAATCCATCAGGGTTCGCTGACGCCGGCCTTTATCGGATAAACAACAGGATAAGTGAAGTGAGACCAAAGTACATATTCTGCACCGGCGGCGTGGTAAGCTCCGTTGGCAAAGGGCTGACAGTCGCCGCGGTCGGCCGCATCCTCAAAGCGCGCGGCCTCAAAGTCGCCATACAAAAACTAGACCCCTATCTCAACGTCGACCCTGGCACGATGAGTCCCTATCAGCATGGCGAAGTGTTTGTGACCGCCGACGGCGCCGAAACCGACCTCGATTTGGGCCACTATGAACGCTTTGTCGACGAAAACGTCAGTCGACTCTCCAACGTAACCGCCGGCCAAGTCTACAGCGCCGTCATCGAAAAAGAACGCCGCGGCGAATACCTAGGCGGCACCATCCAAGTCGTCCCCCACATCACCAACGAAATCAAACGCCGCATCAAACTTGTCGCCAAACGCAGCCAAGCCGACGTCGTCATCGTCGAAGTCGGCGGCACAGCCGGCGATATCGAAGGCCTGCCCTTTTTGGAAGCCCTGCGACAGCTTCGCGCCGAATTCAAACGCCGCGACACCCTCTTTGTCCACGTCACTTTCCTGCCCCATATCGGCGCCACCGAAGAGCTAAAAACCAAACCGACCCAGCACAGCGTCCGCGAACTGCGCGGCATCGGCATCCACCCCAACGTCATCATCGCCCGCACAGATTACGCCGTCAACGCCGACATCATCAGCAAAATCGCCCTCTTCTGCGACGTCGACGAAAAAGCCGTCATCCCCCTGCGGACAGCCGACAGCATCTACGCCGTGCCATTGATGATCGAAGCGACCGGCCTAGGCCATTATATCCTCAAGCACCTCAAGCTGAAGGCCGGCCCGCCCGACCTAAACGAATGGCGACAGATCGCCGCGCAGTCGCAGTCCCTCATGCAAAGCCTGCGAATCGGCATCGTCGGCAAATACGTAGAACTGCATGACGCCTATATGTCGGTCAAAGAATCGATTGTCCACGCCGCCATCCACCACAGCCGCGACGTCGAAATTGTCTGGATCCATTCAGGCGAATTGGAAAAAAACCAGCGCCTCGACGAATTGCAGACCTTAGACGGCATAGTCGTCCCAGGCGGCTTCGGCTATCGCGGCATCGAAGGCAAAATCGCCGCCGCCCAGTTCGCCCGCGAAAACAAAGTGCCGTATCTGGGCCTGTGTCTGGGTATGCAGGTGATGTGCATCGAATTTGCCCGCAATGTCCTCGGCCTAGAGGATGCCAGCAGCTTCGAATTCGACCAAAACACCGCGCACCCCATCATCGACCTGATGCTTGAACAGCGCGCCGTCACCGATATGGGCGGCACCATGCGGCTGGGCGAATATCCCTGCGTCCTGCGACCCAATTCCCTGGCCGCCCAAGCCTATCAAACCGAATCAGTGCAGGAGCGCCATCGCCATCGCTTCGAATTCAACAACGCCTATCGTCAGCTTTTTGAAGCCAACGGCCTCTGCTTTAGCGGCCTAAGCCCCGATGAAGTGCTGGTGGAAATAGCCGAACTCCAAGACCACCCCTTCATGCTGGGCAGTCAGTTCCACCCCGAATTCCTAAGCCGCCCCAACCGCCCGCACCCCCTCTTCGCCGCCTTCATCGGAGCCTCCATCGCCTATCGCGGCGCCAAAACCCAGCTTAATGACAGCCAGCCCTTCCAAATGAGATCGGCTGATTAAGGGAAAGCCCATGAACCTGCGCGAACTGATCGCCGCCATCCCCAAAGTAGAGCTTAACCTCCAGCTGACCGGCGCCTTCAGCAAGGAAAGCCTTCTGATGATCGCCCGTCAAAATGGCATCCCGGCCGAGCTTGACGACTTTGACGTTTGGGCCAACCTGCTCGACGCGCCCGATTACAGCCGCCTTGACGAGATCGCCCGCGCCGTCGGCAAATGGATCAGATACCCCGAAGATATCGCCCGCGTCGTCTATGACATTGGCGTCGCCCTGTCCAAGCAAAATGTCCGCTATGCCGAAATTGTCGTTGTTCCCTCCGATTTCATGGAGGCCAGCCGCATGAGCATCGAAGTGTTTATCGACGCGCTTAACGACGGCCGCGACCGGGCCCTGCGCGGCTGGAACGTGGATATGTCCTGGATATTCGGCATCCCCAGAGACAACCCGCGCGCTGGCGACGATGCGGCCCGCTGGGCGACTGGCGCGGCCGCGCGGCGCGGCAATGTGGTCGCCTTGGGCCTGCTAGGCCCAGAAGACGTCCAGCCAGCCGGACAGTTCCGTCGCGCTTTCGCCACCGCGCGCAAAAAAGGCATCTTCACCATCGCCCATGTCGACAGCGTTTTGGGCAGCCAAGGCCTCGCCGCCGCCCTGGACGAACTCAACCCACACCGCCTAACCGATTGCTGGGGTCTGCATAAAGACGATAACGCGCTCCGCAGCCTGGCCGAATCTAACCTGCCGATGGTCGTCTCCATCAGTCGGGCGCTGCGGCTGGGCCTCATCAAGCGCGCCGCCGATTACCCCCTGCAAAAATTGTTCGACAGCGGCCTGCCCATCGCGCTGTCGACGGGGCGGCCAACGCTGTATCAGACCTCGCTGATTGATGAATATATGCTGGCCCACGAAGCCTGCGGTCTGGACGCCGACGAAATCATCGAGCTTGTCAAACGTTCGATTGTCTTGAGTTATCGGGATGACGAATCCAAAAAAGAGATGCTGACCAGCTTTGAGCGGCAGACGGCCAGGGCCAAAAAGGCCTTGCTGAACCCTGGCTAATCGGCGCGCCGGCCTCTAGAATGGTAAAAAGGATGGTTATAGGATTTTCTCAATCCTTAACGGCAAAACGCCGCCGCGCATTTCCTTCCCGCTTTTCTCTCTGTCCTCTCTGTCCTCTGTGTCCTCTGTGGTAAAAAGTCTTTGCCGCGGCTTATGGCTCGGACTGGACGCCGACGAAATCATCAAGCTTGTCAAACGTTCGATTGCCTTGAGCTATCGGGATGATGAATCCAAAAAAGAGATGCTGACCAGCTTTGAGCGGCAGACGGCCAGAGCCAAAAAGGCCTTGCTGAACCCTGGCTAATCGGCGCGCCGGCCTCTAGAATGGTAAAAAGGATGGTTATAGGACTTTCTCAATCCTTAACGGCAAAACGCCGCCGCGCATTTCCTGACCGCTTTTCTCTCTGCTCTCTGTGTCCTCTGTGGTAAAAAATCTTTACCGCGGTTAATAGCGGATTGGCGGATTTTGTCGCGGTTCTGCCTGTCATTTTCATTGAATGTTTTGTTTCGGCTGTGGCGGATTATGGCGGGTTTTGTCGACGAACATCCTCTATACTTACCACTCTCCGCGGCGCATTTCCTGCCCGCTTTTCTCTCTGCTCTCTGTGTCCTCTGTGGTAAAAAGTCTTTGCCGCGGTTTATGGCGAGCGCCGTTCCTGCATCAAATATCTGGCCTTTGGCGGCGCGGCTTCTGGCTCGGACTGGACGCCGACGAAATCATTGAGCTTGTCAAACGTTCAATTGTCTTGAGCTATCGGGATGATGAATCCAAAAAAGAGATGCTGACCAGCTTTGAGCGGCAGACGGCCAGGGCCAAAAAAGCCTTGCTGAACCCTGGCTAATCGGCGCGCCGGCCTCTACTCAACCGGCGTCACCTTGATGCTGCCATAGTCGCTGTCGTCAAGCGGCAGAGTGATGATGAGGCTGCCGCCGCTGCCCAGCTTGGCTTTGGCTTGATCGGCCTTGACAGGGTGCGGCAGTTCAAGCGCCCGCGACAGATGACCAAAACGCCGTTCCTGCATCAAATATCTGGTGTTTGGCGGGGCGACCTCTGGCTCGGTCTGGACGTCAATCGTCAGAACGCCGTCTTCCAAGCTAATCTCAATGCTGTCTTTGACCAGCCCGTCAATCGCCTGCGTGCGGATCACCAGTTCATCATCCACCGCATACATATCGAGAATAATCTGTTCGGGAACATGGGTGACCGTCCGTATGCCCTTCTCGATCTGCTTGCTGATCTGCTCGCCAAAATTCTGTATCTCTTTCATCGGATCGAATCGCTGTTCTTTGGTCATGGCCTCTCCTTGCCCTATGCGCCTTTCTCTTATTATACGAATTTCAAGTCGATTTGTCGCAGGCAAAATAATTCTGCCCCGCGATCAAGCCAGTGTCAAATAAACGCGACCTTTGAGTCGCCCCTCCGACCCGCAAACGCGGTATAAAGAATCCGCTCACCATAAAATCAAAATCGTATGACCGAAAAAGTTCTGCCCGCGGCCATAAAATCAGTTTCGCTTCAGATGATGCCGGCCAAGCCAGCGAATTCGGCGTGGCGGAAAATGGCGGTTTTTGTCGGATTTTGTCATGGTTATGACGCAATATGGCAGTTTATGTGTGGCGGATTATGGCGGAAAATGGCGGATTTTGTCGGATTTTGTCGCAGTCGTGGCGGGATTTGTCGTGATAATGACGCGTTATGGCGATCTATAGCGTGGCGGAAAATGGCGGACTTTGTCGCAGTCGTGGCATCTTTTGTCGTGATAATGGCCACGGTATGGCAGTCTATAGCGCGGCGCATTTCCTGATCGCTTTTCTCTCTGTCCTCTGTGTCCTCTGTGGTAAAAAAGTTTTATGGCGGACTTTGTCGCGGTGAATGTCATAGATACCCACAGAGATTGGGAATGGTAAAATCGCTTTTCTCTCTGTCCTCTGCGCCCTCTGTGGTAAAAAGTTTTATGGCGGATTCCATCAAATTCGAGGCTTTGACATCTGATGATTCTTGGCTATGATTTGACGGCATAACAATTCGCGAGGTGGCTTCATCATGCCGACTGTAGCTTATCAGGGCATACCAGGCGCAAACTCGGAAATCGCCATCTGCCAGCATTTTGGCGGCGAAGCCGAATGCTATCCCTGTCCCGATTTCAATCATCTCTTCGACGCCTTGCAGTCAGGCGAAGTCGACTTCAGTCTGCTGCCAGTCGAAAACGCGCTGGCCGGCTCTGTCAGCGGCGCCTACGAACTGCTGCTGGATCACGATGTCCGCATCCAAGCCGAAGTGATTCTGCGCGTTCATCATGCCCTGCTTGCCAATCCAGGCGCGACCTTCGCTGATATCGAAAACGTCCGCTCGCACCCACAGGCCTTGGCGCAGTGTGAGCGTTATCTAAAGCGGCGCCACTTGGAATCGCAGGGCTGGTATGACACCGCTGGCTCGGCCAAGCACCTGTCGGAAAATCCTGATAAGCGCGTCGGAGTGATTGCCACCGAACTGGCGGCGCAGCTTTATCATCTGGACGTCTTGGACAGGCATATTGAAGATGAGCCGTTTAATTACACGCGCTTTTTGCTGATGGGACATGATGACCCGCAGCCATCGGATTACAACAAAACCTCTATTGTCTTTGCCACCCGCAATCGCCCAGCGGCCCTTTATGAATGCCTGGGCGAATTTGCCAGGCGCAATCTCAATCTGACCAAACTGGAATCCAGACCAAGACGAAACCGCCCCTGGGAGCCGATTTTCTACCTTGATTTTGAAGGCCACTGGCAGGATGACAACTGTCAGGAAGCGCTGACGCAGCTGCTCCAGCTGGCCTCCTTTGTCAAGATGCTGGGTTCTTATCCGGCGGTTCGCTCGGATACGGTAGGCATGTAACAAGGAGAGCCGCATGCAGAAAATGGATGTCGCGATTTTGGGGGCGACCGGCGCCGTCGGACAGCGTTTTATTCAACTGCTGGCCGACCATCCTTGGTTCCGAGTGGGTGAAGTCATGGCCTCCAGCCGCAGCGCCGGCCGAA
The DNA here is from genome assembly GCA_965243795.1 of Phototrophicaceae bacterium. GTDB lineage: Bacteria > Chloroflexota > Anaerolineae > Aggregatilineales > Phototrophicaceae > UBA6055. The sequence goes on from OZ251576.1 coordinate 1,567,323, forward strand.
CGTATGGCGAAGCCGCGCACTGGATGCTGAACAGCGGCCCGCCGGCAGATACAGCGGCCTTGCGAGTCAAAGGTCTGGATGAGCCTGTCGATTCGCCCCTGGTTTTCTCGGCCTTGCCCAAAGAAGCGGCGATTGAAAAAGAGACAGCCTTGGCCGCCGCCGGCCATGTCGTCTGCACAAACACCTCCACCAACCGCATGAAGGCCGATGTGCCGCTGCTGCTGCCCGAAGTCAACGCCGAACACCTGCCCCTGATCGACGTTCAGCGCCGGCGGCGAGGCTGGACAAGCGGCGCGCTGATCGCCAATTCCAACTGCACGGTGATGCCGGTCGTCATGGCCCTCAAGCCCCTGCTTAAATATGGCGTCCGCCGCCTGCACCTGGTCAGCGAACAAGCCGTCAGCGGCGCCGGCTATCCAGGCCTGTCATCAATGGACATCCTTGATAATGTCGTGCCGTATGTCCCTGGCGACGAGGACAAAATGGAGACCGAATCGCGCAAGATGCTGGGCGTTTTCAATGGCGAAAGCATCGAAGAACTAGAGATGGTCATCAGCGCCACCTGCACGCGGGTGCCAGTCATCGATGCTCATCTGGTCAATATCTCGCTTGAACTGGCGGAAAAGCCGAATTTTGAGGCCATCATCAGCGATTGGCAGACCTATCGCGCCGTCGATCCTGTGCCAGATCTGCCCAGCGCGCCACATCGGCCCTTGCAGTACCTCGACCAGATTGACCGCCCGCAGCCGCGCCGCGACCGCGAGGCCGGCCAAGGCATGACAACCAGCATCGGCCGCCTGCGCGCCTGTCCCATTTTGGGTTACAAATTTGCGACTCTATCGCACAACACCATTCGCGGCGCCGCTGGATGCAGCATACTGAACGCTGAACTGCTGGCCGTCGAGGGATATATTCAGGGTTTCAGGAAGGCCGAAGCCGCCCTGGCCAGCTGATTTGCCCCCTAGTCATACTGCCCGCTTGAATAGACGTAGACGGCTGGCCCGACATAATCAGCATTGGCGAAGTCGAACTCATCTTCGGCCCAGTTGAACAGCCAATGAGCGTCCATAATCGACATATTGACGCAGCCATGACTGCGCCGAAAGCCAAAGCCATCGTGCCAGTAAGCGCCATGCAGGGCAATGTCATTGTCAAAATACATCGTCCACGGCACATCTTCCAGATAGTAAAAATCGGGCTGGCTGTAGGCGCCGCTCATCAGCGTGCGGGAATAGCGCAGATACACATGGAAAACGCCTTCGTTCGTCGGCCAATCGCGCAGGCCCGATGATACAAGCGTGGCAAAGACCGGCCGGTCGCCTTCATAGGCAATCGCCACCTGCTCATACAAATCCACGCTGACCCATTTATCCGTATCGACCTCGGCTGGCCTTGCCACGGGAAGGATTTTGGCGACTTTGAACTGATGCACCCACTGATTGAATCCAATCTGATACCAGTTATAGCCATCCACGGCGACAGTGGCGTAAATGCTGACCGGCGTATAGCGATAGAAAAAAGGATTGCTGGCGGATTCAGGGCCGCCCGGCCTTTCGGCGCCCCGCAGGTGTTGCAGCGTCCAGGCCATGGTATAGGGCAGGTCATAGCCCGGCAGCCTGACGCCGGCAAAACGCGAGGGCCGATACGATTCGCCAAGTGCCTCTGTTTTGACCCATCGCCCTTCGCCTGTTCTCGCCCAGCCTTCAGTTTCTTCCAGGACAGTCAAATAATTGTACCCTTCATCAAGCGTGTCGATGATATTGCCGTCAGGGCCATCAAAAATTTCCACAGCCGCGCCGACAGGCCGATAGTCGCGGGCGTAGAGGATCGACTCATCAACCCGCACTGGCTGGACATCTGGCCTTGGATAGGCCTCAATTTCGCTTCTGCTTACGCCGCTGACTTGCGCGGCGACCATCGACGGCGCCAGCATGAGAGCGACCAGAACAATGCACAGGCTCCAAATACGCATAGGGCTTCCTCGATTTTTGGATGACAATTATCATTAAAACCTATTTTCGCCTTAAATTCAAGCGGCGGCGCAAATCTTAATCAATGCTTGCGGCCGCGCGGCGTTTTTTGATAAAATAAGCCAACAGAATGGCGAAATCGGGCTGGAAGGGAATGGCTGATGGAGATGCTGGGCATAGATATTGGCGGATCGGGGATCAAGGGGGCGATTGTCGATACCGAAGCCGGCGACTTTGCCACCGAACGCCTCCGTATTGACACGCCGCAGCCTTCAAAACCGCCGCTGGTGGCCGATGTGGTGAATCAAATCGTCGAGCATTTTGATTGGCGCGGGCCGATGGGCTGTACCTTCCCAGCCGTTGTTCAGCGGGGCCATACCCTAACAGCCGCCAACGTCGATGCCGACTGGATCGGTTTTGACGCCAAAAGCCTGCTGGAAAAACGCACCGGCCATCCGGTGATTATGCTGAATGACACCGATGCGGCCGGCATAGCCGAGATGACATTTGGCGCCGGCCGCGGCCGCCGTGGCCTGGTCATTGTGCTGGCCTTCGGCACCGGCATTGGCAGCGCCATCTTCATCAACGGCCAGCTAGTCCCCAACACCGAATTTGGCCATCTGGTCATTCGCGGCAAAATTGCCGAGCATCGCGCCTCGTCCCGCGCCCGTAAGCAAAAAGGCTGCAGTTGGGAAAAATGGGGCAAACTCCTGTCCGAATACCTGCAATATATGGAGTTCCTGTTCAGCCCCGATCTGTTTGTCATCGGCGGCGGCGTCAGTCGAAAGCACCAAAAATTCTTTCCGCATATTCACTGCCAGACTGAAATCGCGCCGGCCCAGCTTCGCAATCGCGCCGGCATTGTCGGGGCGGCCATCGCCGCGCGGGAACTGTTTTAGCTTGCCCGCGCGCTATTTGTTTTCGGTGGCCTGGAAACTGCCCCATTGACGGTTGTGATAGAGCAGCGGCATCTTGTCGTCCGTCCAGCCGCCGGCCTGCACGCGCCCGATAAACATAGTATTTTCGCCCATATTGATCAGATGCTCAACCGTGCAGGCCAGCCAAGCCATGCAGTCAGGGATAATCGGATCGTCGAATGCGGTCATTTCGCAGACCATCCCATCGAAGCGATTGTCAAGCTGATCGTCATAATAGCCGGCGAAACGCTTGCCAAGCTCAAGCTGGCGGTCAGACAGAATGCTAATGGCGAAATGGCCCTCGCGGGCGGCATAGGCCCGCAAATCAAGGCGATTGGCGACATTCAGGCAGACCAGCGGCGGGTTCATGCTGACACTGGCGAAGGAATTGACCGTGATCGCCTGCCAGTCATTGTTTGAAGACACAGTGGCGACCGTGATGCCGGCCGTCCAGCAAGCCAGGATATTCTTGAAGCGCTGACCGTCGATTTGGCTCATGATGAATTCCTTATCGTGAATCTGTTTTCCCTATCATAGCACACTGCCCATCGCGACCAATCAGAGTATGGACAGCCGACAGACTTGGAATCATAATCTAAACGTAGCATATCGGAAGGCCTGCCATGTCCAGCGAACTGCCTGATTTCCGCAAGGTGAAGCGCAGCTATGCCGCCGCATTCATCAACGGCGTTCTTTTGGGGGCGGACGGCGCCAGTTTGGTTCGCCTGATCGCCTTTGACGACAATCATTTTCGAGCCGTCTTCAAACCGAGCTATTTTCAGCTGGCCGCCGATGCCGATTCACCCAGCAAATCGCAATGGAACACACTCAAAAAAAAGATGAAAAGGCGCGACCGTTCGGTGTTTGTCTATCGCCAGTATGGACGGACGGCCTGCCATGACAGCCAAGCCGCGCCAGCCTGCCTGTATCTCGATTTTGGCTTTATGGACAGATAAGCCTACTTATCAAAGGCGATGAAACGATAGCCGACGCCGCGTTCGGTGATGATATAGCGCGGATCGGACGGGTCTTCCTCGATCTTATCGCGCAGATAATTGACGTACAGACGCACATAATGCGCTTCGTCGCGGTATTCATATCCCCAGACTTTTTGCAGCAGTTGGTCGTGTGGGACTGTCCAGCCGGCGTTCTTGATGAGATGATACAAGAGCCGATATTCTGTGGGACGCAGCTTGATGCCCGCGCCATCGACGATCACCTGACGCTGATTGAAATCGAAACTCAAACGTTCATCGATCTGCAAAATGGCCTCGTCGATGCTTGGTTTTTCCAGCCGTCTGAAGATAGCCTTGATGCGGCTGGAAAGCTCGCGCGGGCCGAAAGGCTTGGTGATGTAATCATCAGCGCCCAGTTCCAGCCCATAGACCTTGTCGTTTTCTTCGCCTTTGGCCGTCAGCATGATGACCGGAATATCGGAAAATTCACGGAGCATCCGCAGCGTTTCAAAGCCGTCCAATTCAGGCATCATCACATCCAGCAGCACCAAATCGGGAAGCTGGGTGCGGATAGCGTCAAGGGCTTGCAGGCCGCTGTGCGCCTCGACTACCTGATGATCTTCCAATTCCAGGTTCATGCGGATAAAGCCAATCATGCGCGGCTCATCATCGACCACCAAAATTCGCTTGCCCTTGCGCTGGGGATGGATGGACTGTTTGGGATTCATTGTCGGCTCACCCTAAAAGCTCTTTGCAGTCAAGATTGACACATTCAGCGGCTTTTGTCAATGATGCCCGGGCTTGATGTTTCCGGGCTGGCTGGAATTTTCAGGACGATAGCGCTGATGTTGTCACTGCCGCCCCGTTCATTGGCCAAAGCCACCAGCCGATTGCAGGCATCTTGCGGCGACGGCGCTTCCAGGATAACCCGCTTCAAGGTGTCGTCATCTACCAAATCCCACAGGCCGTCACTGCAAATAAGCATCTGCGAGCCAGGCGCCAGACTGCGAATCAGCCGCTCGATGTTGATTTTTTCGTTTTGGCCGATGGCCCGATACAGGACATTTTTTTGCGGATAATGCGCGGCCTCTTCCGCCGTCAGTTCCTTCATTTCGATCAGCCGCCGCACCACAGTATGATCAGTGGTCAGCTGCTCAATTTGGTCATGGTGGATAAGATAAGCGCGGCTGTCACCGACATGGATCAGATAGGCCAGGTTATCGACAATAGCCACCGTCGATAGAGTGGTGCCGCCGCCAGGGACGTCTTCAATGACCGCCCGATTGGCCTTCTCGGCCGCATCCACCAAAGCCTCAAGGATGGCCGGGCTGTCCCCGGTTTTGAAGCCGCGCAGCATAGGGATGTAGATTTTTTTCAGCATGGCCGCCGCCAAGGTCTGAACAGCGGTCGCGGCCGCCTTTTCGCCGTCAAGATGACCTCCCATGCCATCAGCGACAGCAAAGAAACCGAAATCCGACCTCCCGGCGACGGTGATGACATGCCAGTGCATCGCGAAGCAGGCATCCTCATTGTTGTCGCGCACCAGGCCGGTATCGCTGGCCGCGCCATAGGTCAGCGTATTTTGCTGGCCGGCCGGGACGGGATCCGCAGCGGGTTCGGCCGCGGCCTCATGACGCTGGGAATGGGGCGGCGGGCCTGCTTCGGCCGAGTCGGTTTCAATCATCGCCGGGGCGGCGGTTTCAATATCGCCAACGTCGCCGTCGAGCCGATGCTGGGCGATTTTGAAGCTGTCGCTGGGCGTCACATGAGGCGCGCGGCCCTCGGCCCATTCGTCGGAAGTTCTGCCAAATAAGCGGCGGATGATGTTCATTCGATTTCCCTCGTCATCAATCTGTTCAGCATGATGACTTGCGCTATTATATTTTACCAATCACAATGGCGCAACAGCTTGAATCAACCGCGCGGCCGAAGATGTTTGCACAGCAGCCCTTGTCCATTTACCTCCATATCCCCTTTTGCCGCGCGCGCTGCACTTATTGCGCTTTTAACACCTATACCGATTTGGATCATCTGATGCCGACATACGTGGATGCGCTGCGGCGGGAACTGGAATATGCGGCCCGGCATAATCCGCACCCTGTGGCGCATACCCTGTTTTTTGGCGGCGGCACGCCCTCGCTGCTGGACCCACAGCATTATCATCTGATTTTCCAAACTCTTCATCGCCTGTTTCCGCTTGACGGCGGCGCCGAAATCTCGCTGGAAGCCAACCCCGATGACCTCTCTCTGGCTTACCTGCGCGAATTAAGAGGCCTGGGTTTCAACCGCTTGAGCATTGGGATGCAGTCAGCCTCGGCCAAGGTTTTGGGCCTGTTTGGGCGGCAGCATGATATGCAGACGACGGCCGCCGCTTTGAACGATGCCCGACAGGCCGGCTTCGATAATGTCAATTTGGATGTGATTTTCGGCTCGCCTAACGAAAGTCTGGATGACTGGAAAGCCACGGTGACCGAACTCCTCCGCCTGGCGCCAGAGCATATCTCTATGTATGGCTTGGAACTGAAGGGCGGAACGGCGCTGCGGCTTCAGGTCGATGCAGGCGAACTCCCGCCGCCGGACGATGACCTGTTTGCCGATATGTACGAATATGCCGCTGAACGCCTGGCGGACGATGGGTATGTCCAGTATGAAATTAGCAGCTGGTGTCGTCCCAATCGGGAATGCCGTCATAACCTGCAATACTGGCGCAATCTGCCTTATGTTGGTCTGGGGGCTGGCGCGCATGGCTTCGCTGGCGGTTTTCGCTATTCGACGATAACAGCCCCGCAGCGTTATATCGACGCCCTGCGCGATGCGGCCGATTTTGACGGCCCTTTCCCATTCACGCCGGCCGTCGCCAAATCAAAGCGCATCGATGCGGCCGACGACCTCTATGAGACGGTGATGATGGGCCTGCGCCTGACCCGCGAAGGCATCCACCGGCCCTCTTTTCGGCGGCGCTTTGGGCAGGATTTCGTGGAGATGTTTCCGGCCGCCACCGCCACATGTCAAGCGAACGGCTGGCTCCAGGTCAAGGCCGACCGCGTTCACCTAAGCGATGCCGGGCGGCTGCTGTCCAATGCCGTCATTCGGGCTTTCGTCTAGCCGTCAGCGATTCGCCGCAGCCTGGCCTCTCGCAGCTGCGCGATGTTTGCCGAGCCTGTGCATAGCATAACGATGCGAAGCTGCGCCTGGAGTTCCTGGATAAATTCGTCGACCGCTTCGGCTGACTGGCTGGCGGCCTGCAAAAAGGGCCCAGCCAATCCAGCCAAGGAGGCGCCCAAGGCCAGACTTTTGGCGGCGTCAATGCCATCTCGCAGGCCTCCGCTGGCAAATATCGGCAGGGACGGCGCGGTCGTGCGGGCGTATTCAATAGCATCGGCGGTCGGGATGCCCCAATCGGCAAAGCTGCGGGCGACGCGGGCATGAAAAGCAGTGGGCGCGCGGTGATATTCGACTTCGCTCCAGGAGGTGCCGCCGGCGCCAGCCACGTCAATCGCGGCAATCCCAGCGTTGGCCAGATCAAACACGGCATCTTCCGAAAATCCCCAGCCGACTTCCTTGGCGATCACAGGGACGTCCAGGCTTTTGCAGACCCTTTCAACTTTGCCCAGCAGCCCGGAAAAATTGACGTCGCCCTCGGCCTGAACCGCTTCCTGCAATACGTTGAAATGCAAAATGAGCGCATCGGCCTCGACCATCTCCACAGCTTGCCGGCACTCTTCAAGTCCATAGCCATAATTAAGCTGCACGGCCCCCAAATTAGCGAAGAGCATAATATCCGGCGCGGCCTTGCGGATGGCGTAGGTGCTGGCCAAAGCCGAGTCTTCAATGGCGGCGCGCTGTGAACCCAAACCCATCGCGATATTGTGCTTTTGAGCGGCCGCCGCCAGATTGCGATTGATGTTCTGCGCCATTTCCGTGCCGCCGGTCATCGACGAAATCAGAAGCGGCGCATCAAGCCGCTGACCGAAGATCTGCGCTGACGTATCGATATCGGCCAGGCTAAGTTCGGGCAGGGCCTGGTGAATGAAGCGATACCTCTCCAGGCCGGTCGTCAGCCGCGGAAACTGCACATTTTCGCCCAGATTGATGCGAATATGGTCGGCTTTTCGATTTTCGGTCGCTGTGGCTTCCGTGACTTTTGGCATAGACAGGTGTTTCCTCATTATGGCGGTTCTCATCAGAGCGAACTTGCGCTATCATACTGGCGAAATCGCGGTATGTCAATCATTGCCACTGCTGGCGAATGGCCGTATAATAGGCGCTTGTATATTGAATAAGTGGTTTCCACTTTTGGAGGGATGACAAAGATGGCATCAATCGAAGACCGTGTAAAAGGCATCGTTGTCGAATTGCTGGGCGTCGAAGAGGAGCGGGTCGTCAGCGGCGCCAGCTTCCGCGAAGACCTTGAAGCCGATTCGCTTGACCTTGTTGAACTGATTATGGCTTTTGAGGAGGAATTCGGCGGCGAAATCAGCGATGAGGATGCCCAGAAGATCGAAACCGTCGGCCAAGCGGTGGCCTACATCAAATCCAATATGGAATAGAATGGCCGCCGAAACAAACGAAGCGATGATGCCAAGGCGGCCCGCGCCGCTTTGCTTCATTTCCATACCCGCGGGCCATTAGGATTTTAAGAGGATCCATGATGAACAGCCAATCGCTGATAAGAAGTTACAGCTATACCGCCAGCGTCATTCACAATCAGCTGGACGATGTCACGCACACGGAAAGCCTGATGCAGCCGGTTGCGGGCGGACACAGCATCAACTGGCTTTTGGGGCATATCGTCTCGGCGCGCTCTTTCCCGCTCTGGCATGTTGGCGCCGCGCCGGTGTGGTCTGATGCGGCGCGGGCAAGGTATCGCAACGGCAGTCAGCCCATTGGCGCCGATGAGCCTGACGTATTGAAACTGGATGCGCTGATCGACCTCTTTGATGAAACACAGAGCCGCCTGACGGCCGGTTTGCAGGAAATGACGGCCGAGCAGTTAAGCATAAGAAACGAATCTGGATACGCCGGCAGCAATGTCTACGACAGCCTCTTGTATTTCCATTTTCACGAAAGCTATCATGTCGGCCAGATGACGATGATCGCCGAGCTATTGGGCAGACAAGCGGCTTACGTCAGCCTGTAAGGCCGATTCATGATTCATGGCTGTCCGCGATGGCCTTGAGGGCGACGGCCGCCGCCAGCTGAAACATAAAAATAAAGGCCAGGTCGATGACAAAAACGCTGTTGTCGATCAGGCCATGCGCCAGCAGGCCGGCCATGCTGCCCATCAAGCCCAGCGCGAGGGCCAAAAGAACGCCGTTTTGCTGCCGAAAAGTCTTCAAAGCGGCCAAGACGCTTTTCCAAAAGGCCCTCTGAATCACCGCGAACAGGATGAGGCCCATGAGGCCCAGCCGCGTCCAAAAATCCAGGATGACATTGTGCGGATGCGAAAGGTTGAGATCCCAAATGGCATCCGGCCGCGCATATTCGCCGCTGAACAAATAGAGAAACTGATCCAATCCAATGCCGGTCAGCGGATGATCGCCGATGATCTCCAGCGCGCTTTCCCAAAGGCGCAAACGCAGAAAATTCGTCCCGCTCGTAAAATCCAGCAGATTGGCGAACCGCGCCGATACTTGCGTCAGCAGCGCAAAACCGACTGAAAACGCCGCCCCGACAGCGATGACAGCGACTCTGGCTTGACGCTGATAGCGACCGAACAGGATGACGATGATGCTGACGGGGATGCCGAGCATGACCGCGCCAACGCTTTGGGTCAAGAGCAGGGCGATACTCATCAAAAACAGCGCGGCCGCGGCAAAAACCTGACGGCGGCGGTCGATTTTGACCAACAGAAAAGCCAGGGCGAAGGGCATCGTCCTTCCGAACAGCAGAGCGGCGTTGTTGGGCGATCCATAGACGCTGGCCAGCCGCCGCGCGCCGCCTTCGGCCGTGATGATGGCCTCGCCTTGCAGGTAAGCCAGCAAACCAATCAGCGCGACCAGCAGGCCAGCCGCGATAAGGGCATCGACAAAGCGGATGAGGGTTTCCTTGTTCGGCCGCAGCGCGCGAAACAGCCCATAAAACAGCGCCGGCTCCAGAATAAGGGTGCGGAGTTCAGTCAGAGCGACATCCAGCTGCCGCGTCCAAATCAGCGAAAGGCCTGCCATCAAAACCAGGCCAATAACGGCCATATCCATCGCCTTCAGCTTGCTCAAGGCCTTTCTGGAGAAAAGGGGATAGGTGCTGTTCGTCATCTGAAGCTGTTTTCCCAAGCCGGCCAGCAGCTTGAGGGATGCGGCCAAGGCCGTCATCATGATCATCACCTCGGCCATGGGAAAAGCGAAGCGGTGCAGTTCAATCGGAAACAGGAAGAAGGGCGCCCAAAGCAGAGTCAGCAGCAGCCCGGTCTCCAGCCGATAAACAATCAGGACAAACAGCGTCAGCCCAGCCAGGATGGAAACGATGAAAGCGGGGGACAAATAGAGGACGCCGCCCGTGGCCAGGGCCAGCAGAATATGCGGCTCATCGCGGGTCAAAATCGCCGGCCGCGGTGATGACCAGGTGAACAGCATGGCGGCCATCATCACCAGCGAGGCCAATCCGCTGACGGCAAGATGCGCTGTGGCCGACAGACCTTTCATAAAAACCGCCGCGCCCGGCAGCCAGTTCTGCCATGGAATGGTCATCAGAGCGTGCATCAAGACGGCAAAGGACAGACCGGCCGTTAGAGCGCCGATGAGAATTTGCTGTTGATAGCCGGCCGACAAATCCCCCGAACTAACCGCGAACCCGGCAATCGCCCAGCGGTCCCAGCCCTTGTCAGCGACGACGCGCAGGCGGTGTTCAGTCAGCGGCAGCCCCTTGGAAATATCGACAAGATTGGTTTCTGGCTGATGTGAATGGCTTCGCAGGAAGACGTAGGCATGGCCACTGGAATCGCGCGGCGTGGCATTGGCCGGCTGGTCGTCGACCGTCGGATACAGAAAGGCGACATAATCATCTTCGCGCAAAAGCATGGCGAGTTCCGTTCCGAAAAAGTCAAATTCAAGCTGACTGTCACTGCTGTTCAGCCAGCCGATGTCAGCCCCAAGTTCGCTGAACTGCCAGACGCCGCTGTAACGGGCAAAGGGCGTGCGGGGATGATAAAGGCCGTTTTGCGCCCGCTTCGGAAAGGGATAATTTTGGATGGCTTTCAGCAATGGCGAGGGCTGACTCTTCGGCCCCATCAAGGCGAATCCCCATTGAGCGCTGTCGGCTGCGGCGGCCGGCTGCCAGTGATGCAAAATCATCGCGCCCAGCCATGGCCATTCGCGGTGCGCGCGGTCAAAGGCTTGCAGGGTAAAGGCAATCTGCTCGTCGGCCCTCACCGCGCCCCAAATAGAAGGCTTGCCTGACCAGTCGGCCGGCAGGGCATTCCAGCCCCAATGGCTGGCCCAAAGCGGAGTTTTGCCATCATCATTGGCCAGCATGACCTCGCGGAGCGCGATGATCCGCGAAAAATTGAGCAGCGATTCGTCAACCCTCCTGTCAATAGCTGACGATGAAAAACCATAGGGCTTGCCGGCGACGACGTCCATGAATTCGCGCGCGCCGTGCTGATACATGGCTTGCAGGAAACGGATGTCGCTGATGTTTTGGCCGGCGGTTTCGGCTGTTGGCGCCAGGCCGGCCGCGATGACCTCCGCGCCAGGGTCGACAGCGTGAATGGCTTGGTAAGCGGTGGCCAGCAGAGCGGTGTATTCGGCTGGACTTGGCGGCTGCCGACCCCAGGCATCACCGAGATTCGGCTCATCCCAAATTTGGTAATAATCAATGACATCGCCATACCGCGCGGCGAAATTTCGGGCAAAAGAGGCGAAATCGGCCAAGGCCTGCGGCGGCGCAGTGACAGAATCAGCCGCGCGGGCCCATGACGGCGCATTCATCAGCACAGCCACCAGTTCAAGCTGCGGATAACGGCGCAGGGCATCGGCGATGACATCCCAATCCGACCAGTCATAGCGGCCAGGCCGCGGCTCAATATCATCCCAATGGACGAACTGACGCAGCCAAACGAAATGGGAAGCCTGCATAAGCGCTAGATTGAATTCCAATTCTTGCGGGCTGTACTGCCGCAGTTCGACGTTGACGCCTGGGCGCGGCGCGGCAAAGGGGATATTGGCGTCATCAGTCGCGCTGACATAACCGCGCAGTTCAAAATCTCGAATGCTTATGGTGCCGAACGTGGCGACCAGACTGCCGGCCAGCAGCAGCAGACTTATCAAAAATGTGACCAGCTGGCGCATTATCTTGTCCAGACCGGATAAGCCGCGCCGCCGTCGAACGTGACCTGATGACTCGCGGCTGATTCCACATCAACCAGCCACAAATTGCCGCGGTAGACAATGGCGATGAAACGGGCATCGGGACTCCAGGCAAAGCCCTTGGCCGAAAAGCCAAAGCCGCGCATCTGGATGCCGGCCCGCGCGGCCGCCGGGAAAATCACTCGCTGATTGCTGCCATCGCGGTCGGCGACAGCCAGGTCATATTGGCTGTAAAGGCTGCTGTGAGGCTGGCGCGCCTGAAGATAAGCCAGATAGCCCGGCGAATGAGTTGGCGAATAGCTGGGGACGGCCCATATCCCGACTGCTGTTTTGACCTGGGCCGAAAAACGGCCATCGGCGCTGGTGACGGCCAAATCAAAAGCCGGCCCGATTTCGGCCGACTCATCGTCAGACGGGACGCGGTGAACAGTGGATGCGATCAAACGACCATCAGACGACCAATCAAGCGATGACAGCCAAACCCAGTATTGCGAGGTGTCAAAAGCCGCATAATTCAGCAGCGCGGTCAGCTTGTTTTCGGCAAAATCGACAACCCCCAGCCCATCGGCGCGCACCCAAGCCATGCGGTCTCCCTGCGGCGACCAGCTAAAATCCGTTCCCCACCAGCCATACCAGCCGCCGTTGGATTCGGGGATGACTTCTTCGATGTTCACGGCCCGGCCGCTCGGCTCGTCGATGGTCATCAGCCACAGATTATTGAGCGCGCGCCAGGGCGGCGTGGCCTGACGGATTTCGCCAGTCGAATAAGCGAGAGCGCGGCGGGTTCGTGGCCGCCATTGGGCATAGAGGACATCCGTCGGCGCCAGCTTGATCGGTTTTGAATTCTCGGCCGTGCCGATCAGCCAAAGCTCATTGAAAAATTCGCCGCTGTCGGCAGTTTCCCGCGTATAAACAAGCAGCGTGCCGTCTTCGTTTTGGTCGAACACCAGTGAATCCAGGCCGCCGCTGGTGGTCAGAGGACGTTTGGCGGCGGTGCTGCCCTTGATTGTCCAAACGTTGCCGTTGTTGATGTAACTTAGCCGCCCGACAATCGCCACAGGCCGCGCTTCCGCAGAAGGCCCGACATAGATGATTTCATCACTCGGCTCGGTGAGCATAGTCGGCTGGCCGCTTGGAATGCGCTGACGTTCGACGCCGTCCTCAAAGATGATGCGATAGCAGGCCTCTTGAATGCCCGCCTGTCCAGGTTCGGCAAGCTGCTCTTCGCCGGCCGGGATGCCTTCATAAAGGACAAAACGCTGCTCAAAGGGGATGGTCTCCTGCTGGCAGGTTTGGGTTTCCAAAACGCGTCGAATGGTAATCCGCATACCGTCGCTGATCTGCGCCAAGAGAGGATGACTGATGCGGTCCTGCTCGCCCAATTCGATTTGAGCGTCATCCAGGAATTCGGCCACGGTGCCGACGCCGGAATAGCTGAAAGTTTGCTGCCGGCCATCGGCAATCAGCGCGACCGTGATGAAATTGTCCTCGGCCACCGGCTGACAGGCGATAAAGATCAGCAAAACAGCTGCCATCAGCAGTATTCGCAGCAGCATGAAACATCCGCAGGCTCTTCCAGCGTTCACCTTATATCCTAGACGATTTTTGCACAAGGACAAAGAGGCGGGGATGAAGGCCGCTTAGGGTGATGGCCGTCTCCGATTTTATTTTCCAGGCCGAGTCGAGCAGGCAGCGGCGCAAAAGCTGTATGTCATGTGTCAGCAGTGTCATCGAGGCCCCTCGTCGCGCCAGCCGCGCGGCTTCAGTCAGAATGGCTGGGTACAAACGGACGTTGGCTTCGTGGCTGCCGATATGATGGCCAAAGGGCAAATCAGCATAGATGCAGTCAGCCGATCCTGCGGGCAGCGGCGTTTGGCCGGCGTCGGCTTTGACATGATGGATTCTGTGGACGGTTTGGCTGGCTTGAGCGTTCCTGATGGCGGCCTCAAGCATGCGGTCATTATGGTCTATCGCTATCAGAATATCGGCCGGGCGGAGCAGGGCATGCTCGATCAGAATCGTCGAAGTGCCGCTGCAAAGATTGACCGCCGTCGCCGCCCGCGCGGACAGGTTGCATGAAATCATCGCATAGGCGACGGTGGCGTTGAGCGCGCCCGGCGCATTGGCGACGCGCCAAGGCCGTTTGGACAAAGGCTGCGCTGTGGTGCGGACAAGGACTTCCCAGCCTTTTTTATCGAACGGCCGTAGCAGACGAAGATACAAATCGCCTTTGCCATCTTCGGCCAAATCCAGACCCAGCGCATCGGCCAGCTGACGTTTCAGGCGCCGCAGCACAGTTGATTCTGAACCGGCCGCGCCGATCCCCAAACTGACGCCGCCGCGCGGCCAACGTCGAATGCCCTCCTCAAGAATGCCGAGGAGATGGGTGAAATGCTGATGGCCAAGCAGGGCTTTGGGGCGCGGGATGGCAAAGGAATGGATGCGATAAATGGCCGTCACCGAACGGAGCGCCGAAAGCTGTTCCGCGCCGCCGGCCAAACGAAAGCGAACGAACCCCGGCCTTGTTTGACGCAGAGCTTGGATCGCCTCCCCGGCCATCGCGCGCAGTTCACGAATGGCGATGGATTCCAGGCCAGGGACGATCTCGGCTTCATAGTCATTCATCATAGATTGGACTGGAATAAGGCTGGCATTGAGGGATTATAGCGTCTGCCCCGCTTGATGCAAAAGAATGGTAAAAATAAGGATATGTGAAAACCAAAACTGCGAACATTGTGTCGCCCTTTGAACCCGCTTATGCGCTAGTCTGTGGCTGTGAATCAAATGCGCTGTCAAACGTCCACACACCATCTAACTTCCAGAAGCCGCGCGGGAAAGTGCTTTATGCGCGAAAAAGTTTTGCTTTCGCGCACAAAACGCGCATAAAACCAACGGCAGGGCGTGGCGGAAAATGGCGGATTTTGTCGGATAATGGCGCACTTCCTGATCGCTTTTCTCTCTGTGCCTCTGTGTCCTCTGTGGTAAATAAAATTTTTTATGGCGCAATGTGGCGGAAAATGGCGGATTTTGTCGCGGTGAATGTCTTTATATTGACCACTCCCAAGTCAAGAAACGCTAGAGGCTTGGCTGCAAACGCTGTAAAATCAGGATTGGCGCTTATTATGAGGAAAGACTATGAAAATCGCTGTTCTGCTCGTCATCCTGCTCATCGCCCCGCTTATCCAGGCGCAAGACAGCGAATCGCCGCCGTTGGACAGCCCATTCACCCAGGACGACCTGGAACTGCTGGTCGGCAATGTCCAGCGGCCGAACGCCATGACCTGGCATGAGGGCTATCTCTATGTGATTTGCAACGGCGATTGGACGATTTACAAAATTGACGACCGCTCTGGCGATACCATCACCTTTGTCTTTGGCGTCCGCGACAGCAGCAGTTTCATTGCCGAATCCACCGAAGCTGGCTTTGACTTTTGGATACCCGATGCCGAAAGCCAAGCCTTGTGGAAAGTCACCCAAGCGCGTTTGGCGCCGGTGAACATTGCCAGCCAATTTGACGCGCCTTGGGGCATTGCGCGCATCAATGAAAGCCGATTTCTGGTCACCGATGCCCGCGCTAACGCCATTTTAGAAGTGTCCGAACGCGGCGCCGTCAAGACCATCCTTACCAATCTGCGCTCGCCGACGGGCATTGTCCGCGATGAGGATCGCATTTATTTTGCCAATGCCGGCAGCGCCCGCCGCGGCATCGAATGGTTTGAAATGCAGGCCGACGGCGACTATTCACAGCCACAGCCCTTAGTTTCAGGGTTGCAGAGCATCACCAATCTGGCGCTGGCTGATGACGGCTATCTGTATTTTGGCTATGCGCTGGGAACGCGCGGCCTTGTCGGACGCATCCAGCCGAGTCAGTGCCTTGAAGAAGGGTGCCGCAGCGGCGATGTGGAAACCGTCGTCTTCTCCGATATGCCGGCGCCCATCGCCCTAACCCTGTCCGATGATCGGCGCTTGTTTATGCACAGCCGATACCGCCCCGAAATCTATTGGACGCAGCTGCCCTAGGGCTATTCCGCCTCGGCCACGCGGTATTTTTGATAGCGGCCAGAGAGCCGAGTCGGGAGGTTCAGGGTTAATTGCCAGCCCGATTCGGTCGCGGCTTCCGATTGGATGCAGCCCTTGTCATACAAATGGGAATACTCTTTGCCGCGGTCATAGGGGATAAGCACTTGGAACGTGGTCTGTTGCTGCGCCAATACCCGCGCCATGACCCGCCGCAATTCATCCAATCCCAGCTTTTCCTGCGCCGAAATGGGGACGACCTCTTGATAAATATCCACCAAATCGACATCTGGCAGGGCATCGGCCAGCTGGTCAATTTTGTTCAGCAGCAGGATTCTTGGCATACGGGCGGCGTCTATCTCCGCCAGTGTATCTTCGACGGCTTCGATTTGCCGCATCACATGGGGATGGCTGATGTCGGCCACATGCAAGAGCAAATCGGCCTCGACCACTTCTTCCAGCGTGGCGCGAAAGGCGGCAATCAGCGTGGTCGGCAGCTTTTGAATAAATCCGACCGTGTCACTTAGCAGCGCTTCCGAACGGTCAGACAGTTCAATGCGGCGGACGGTGGGGTCAAGCGTGGCGAAAAGCTGGTCGGCGGCGTAAATGTTCGAATCGGACAGGGCATTTATCAAAGTGGACTTGCCGGCGTTGGTATAGCCAACCAGGGCGACCAGTGGCAGCCCAGAAGCGCGGCGGCGGTCCCGATGCAGACGTCGATGCGCCCGCACCTGTTCCAAATCGCGCTTCAATTTGATGATTTTGCGGTTGATCTCGCGGCGGTCGACCTCCAGCTGTGTTTCGCCAGGGCCGCGCAGACCGACGCCTCCCGAACCACCGCGCGCGCCGCTGCTGCCGGCCTGCCGCGCCAGGTGCGTCCATTGTCGGGTCAGCCGCGGCAAACGATATTCATACTGCGCCAGTTCCACTTGAAGCGCGCCTTCGCGCGTGCGCGCGTGCTGGGCAAAAATATCCAAAATCAGCGCCGAACGGTCGAGCAGACGAACCGACTCGCCAAACTGCTTTTCCAATTCGCGCTGATGCCGCGGCGACAGTTCATCGTCAAAGATAATGACATTGATGTCGCTGTCAGCAATGTCCTCAACGATTTCCTGCAATTTGCCCGTGCCGATGAAGGTTTTGGGGTTAATCCGCTTGATATACTGACAGGTTTGTCCCAGCACGTCGATGCCGGCGGTTTTGGCCAGCATCGCCAGTTCGCGCAGTGAATCTTCTATCGGCAGCGATGCGTCTTTTTGCTTTACGGCCGCGCCAATCAGGTAACCGCGCGCTTTTTCCTGTCCCTGCGTAAATCGAAATTTTGACATGACTTTTCCAGTTGATTAAACGATAGCTTCACCATGCGTCAGGGCTTGGATGAATGGGCCGTCTAAGCTCTCAAGGGCGGCCGTCATTGACCGTCGAGCGCGTTCGGCATAGGCCTGCTTTCTCTGCCGTTTGTTTTTGACAGGCGGCGACAGCGGCGGCAAAATCCCCAGATTGGCTTTCATGGGCTGGAAATTGTCCGGCGGACTATGCGTGACATAATGACACAAGGCGCCCAGCATGGTATCAACCGGCGGAATCCAAGCCGGCAGTCCCCGGAGCTGACGCGACAGATTGACCGCCGCCAGCCAGCCAGTGGCGATGTTGCCGACATAACCCTCCACGCCGGTCAGCTGTCCGCCAAAATACAGCAGCTTATGGGTGCGAAACTGCATAGTCGGGCGCAGCAGGGCTGGCGCGTTTAAGAAGGTGTTGCGGTGCATCTGGCCCATCCGCACGAACTCGGCTTCTTCCAAGCCCGGTATCAAGCGCAAAATCTCGCGCTGCTGTTTCCAACGGATATTAGTTTGAAAACCGACCATATTATACAGGCTCGCGGCAAAATTGTCCTGACGCAGCTGCACAACGGCATAGGGCCGCTGGCCGGTATGCGGATTCGTCAGGCCGACCGGCCGCATAGGCCCAAAGGCCAGGGTGTCATCGCCGCGTTTGGCAAGCTGTTCAATCGGCAGACATCCCTCAAAAAAATGCGGATCTTCGCGCTCGAAATCGCGCAGTGGAATCGTCTCGGCATTTTGCAGGGCATGGACAAAGCGATAGTACTGCTCTTTGTTCATGGGACAGTTGATGTAGTCACCACCGCCGCGGCCATAACGACTGGCCTGAAAAGCGCGGCTCATATCGATGCTGGCGGCGGTCGCGATGGGCGAGATGGCATCATAAAAATAAAGAAAGCCCTCGCCGGTCAGTTCTGCGATTTTTTCGGTCAGGGCTGGCGATGTCAGCGGCCCGGTCGCCACAATCACTGGACTTGTCAAATCCAGCTTGGTGACTTCTTGGCGGATGATGTCGATCTTGGGATGACTTTCCAGGCGCGCGGTGACCTGCTGGGCAAAGCGCGTTCGATCAACGGCCAAGGCCGCCCCGGCCGGCACCGCCGCCTCTTCAGCGCAGCGCAGCAGCAGCGACCCCAGCATCTTCATCTCATTTTGCAAAATGCCAGTCGCGCGGTCGGGCAAACTGGAGCCGAGTGAATTGCTGCATACAAGCTCGGCCAGGCGGTCACTGGCGTGCGCGGCGGTGGTTTTCTGTGGACGCATCTCATAAAGCCGCACGCGGTGATGACGCTGCGCCAGCTGCCAGGCCGCTTCTGTGCCGGCCAGGCCGCCGCCAATGACGGTGATTTCCTGCATCGCTCACTCCCGAAGTTTATATCTGACGTACAACGATGGTCGCGTTCTGCCCGCCCAAGCCGAAGCTGTTCGACATCACAGTGCGAATGCCGGCGGCGTCCCGCGCGGTGTTCGGCACATAATCCAGATCGCATTTGGGATCGGGGACTCGCTGATTGAGGGTCGGGTGAATCACCTTGTCCCGCAAGGTCATCAGACAGGCCGACAGTTCCAGCGAGCCGCAGCCGGCCATGGCGTGTCCGATCATGCTTTTGGTCGAGCTTATCGGGATATGATAAGCCGCTTCGCCAAAGACGCGCTTAATCGCCAAAGTCTCGATAATATCGTTGGCCTGCGTCGATGAGCCGTGAGCGTTGATGTACTCGATTTCGTCTGGATTAACCCCGGCCTCGTCCAGGGCCCAGCGCATGGCCCGCTGCGCTCCTGCGCCTTCGGGGTTGGGGGCGGCGACATGATAAGCGTCGGAAGAAGCGGCATAGCCAAGCGCTTCAGCGTAAATCGCCGCGCCGCGTCGCATAGCATGCGCCAGGCTTTCGATGATGAAAACGGCGCCGCCTTCGCCCAAAACAAAGCCAGAGCGTTCAGCGTCAAAGGGACGGCTGGCCTCTTGCGGGGCATCATTGTAATCGCGCGTCAGGGCGCGTGTGGCGCTAAAGCCGGCCAGGATGTAATCCAGCACGACCGCATCAATGGCCCCAGCAATCGCCAGATCGCATTTGCCAAGCTGAATCAAGTCGGCGGCCTCGCCCAAGGCCTGGATGCCAGTCGCGCAGGCCACCGAAGGCGCGATAAGCGGCCCGACGGCCCCCGTCATGCGGCTGACATAATGCGCCGGCATATTGGGCAGGGCGTTGATGATGCTCATCGGATTGGCCCGTCTGTATTGCGACTGCTTCCAAATGCGAATGCCCGTTTCGCCAACTTCATAGCTGCCAAGGGTCGTGCCGATAATGGTCGCCGTCCGCTCGCCCAATTCAGGCATCTGCTCAATGGACAGGCCGGCGTCTTCAATCGCCTGCGCGGCGGCCACCATAGCGAACTGCGAGGCGCGGCCCATGCGGCGGGCCTCTTTGGGCGGGATATAAGCCGAAGAGTCAAAATCGAGGACTTCAGCGCCGATCTTCACATTCAGATGTTCGGTTTCGATGTTTCGCAGGCGGCGGATGCCCGACTTGCCTTCTTTGATGGCCGCCCAAAAATCATCTTTATCCCCCAGAGGCGATACCACGCCGATGCCGGTGATCACGACTCGCTGACGCTCATGTCTGGTTAATTGCATCGTTTCCCGCTCCTGTCCGGGCTGTTTCTTGGGCGATGCCGGTAAGGATGGCATCAATGACGTTCTCTTCTACGGCGGTGCGAGCCTGCTGGATAGCGTTTTTGATGCCGATGGCTGAATTATGCCCATGCCCAATAATGACAACACCATTCACGCCCAAGAGTGGCGCTCCGCCAATTTCAGAGGTGTCGACGCGCTGGCGAATGCGGCTGAAGGCCGGACGGGCCAAGGCGCCGCCAAGCATAGACAGCATGTCGCTGCGGAATTCCTGGCGCATCAGACTGGCGAGATAATGAGTCGTGCCTTCAAACATTTTGAGGACGATATTGCCGACAAAGCCATCCATGACGACGACGTCAGCCACCGAGCGCATCAACTCCACTGGCTCGACATTGCCGACGAAATTCATCTTGCTGCGGCGGAGCAGACCGGCGGCTTCGCGGATGAGCAGATTGCCCTTGGTATCTTCGGCGCCATTGGAAAGCAGGGCGATGCGCGGCTGTGGACAGTTCAGCACCAGACGGGCGTAAATGCTGCCCATAATGGCGAACTGCGCCGCCCACTCTGGCTTGACGTCCGTATTGGCGCCGACGTCCAGAAAAATCATCCGATGATTGTTGATGGGAAAGAGCGCCGACAGGGCCGGCCGCTTGACCCCTGGAATACGCCGCAGGGTCTTGAGCGTGGCAATCGCATGGACAGCGCCAGTGTTGCCCATCGTCACAAAAGCGTCGACATCGCCATTTTTGACCGCGTTCAGCGCCACATGAATCGAAGACGAGGCTTTCGACTTAATGACATCGGCCGGCCTGTCATCCATGGCAACGCAGTCAGGCGCATGAAGAATCTCAACTTTGGCTCCGCCAAGCTGATGGTTTCGCAGTTCGGCCTTGATTAACGTTTCATCGCCGACCAGAATCACCGTATCCCCAAATTCGGAAGCCGCCAAGAGGCCGCCGGCGACGTCATTCACCGGATAAGTATCCGTCCCCATCGCATCCAAAGCAATACGCATTTCAAAAACCCTGTTCGCAAGTCCATATCATTATCTTAACATAATACGGCGCTGCCTCAAGATGGAGTCAGGGCGATCAGACAGGCATTGACATTCTTTCGAAAAGACATATACTAGGGCGAACATTGCCCTGATGGCGGAACTGGCAGACGCGCACGGTTGAGGGCCGTGTCCTTAACGGGGTGGAGGTTCGAGTCCTCTTCAGGGCATTTGTGGATGGGCTTGCCGATGCTGGCGGGCTTTTTTATTGCAGATTCGGTCAACTGGATGTACACTGCCTGTACGATTGGCTCTCCATGCAAGGATGTTTGACATGAGTGATTCGACCGATGCGATTTTGCAGGCCGCTTTTGACCTGATTGAAAAAGGCGAACTGGAGCAGGCGCAAATTGCATTAGCCCCTTTGCTCGAAACTGAAAATGACAATCCTGACTTATGGTGGATTTATGCCCATGCTGCTGCGGACAGCCAAAGCGGCCTGCAAGCTCTTGACCGCGTGCTCCAGCTAGACCCCGATTATCCCGGCGCCCGCGAACTTAGGGAGCAGGCTGATTTGGCGCGGTCTGGCACCATGGAGGCCGCCACGGCTTCTGCACAAGCGGATGACGACTCTCCAGGCGATATTGACGACTGGGAAGACTTGCAGCCGGCCGTGGAGCGGACCGCCCAAAACAGAAAAATCGGCCGAACTTTGACGCTGACTGTGGCCGCTGTGCTGGTCATCATCGTCGGTCTGCTGCTGGTCTTGTCCGACGAGGTGGACATCGCGTTCCTGACCGCGCTCATCGCGCCAAGCCCGCCGCCGCAGATCGCCGTTGTATCAGTGTCCACTGAAACGTCCGACAGTCCAACCGCCGCGCCGACCGAAGACGCGGCCATTACGCCGACTGAAATAGACGAAAGTCCAACCCCTGCGCCGACTGAAACGGAAAGCCCGACCTCTGCGCCGACTGAAACAGAAATTCCCGCAGCCGCGCCAGAAACGGCCGCGTTCATTGCGTTGGTTGCCGACGCGATGGCCAATGTGGAGATAGACGAAACCGACAGCGGCTTTCGCATTACCGAATTGGGGAATACCTTGGTCTTTCATGTATGCGCCGTGCCTGGCCCCCAGTTTCAGACGCGGCTTGGCAGTGTGATGAACGCCGTCGCCAGCCTTGACGCCAGCATCCCTGAAGATGCAGAAGCGATTGCCGTGAGTTTGGTGAACTGCGCTGATGAGGATGCCGTTCCCCGCGCCGTCGGCGTCGAACGGGATATGATTCAGTCTTATGCCAATGAAGAGATTGACGCCAGGGATTTCCAGCGGTCATGGCAAGCGCTGCCTTGAGGCGGATCCGCAGAAAGACATCTTATGCGCGGTGGCAGAAAAATCATCACCAAGAATCGCAAGGCGCGGCGGGATTATCTGGTCAAAGACCGCTATGATGCCGGGCTGGCACTGATGGGTTCGGAGATTAAGTCCATCCGCGCGCATCAAATCAACATCAGCGACGGCTTTGTCCAAGAGAGAAACCGCGAATTATGGCTGCTAAATGCCCATATCGCGCCCTATGCCCAGGCCAGGCATTTTGGCCATACTGACCCGCGCCGCCCGCGCAAGCTGCTGCTGCATCGCCGCGAGATCAACCGCATCATCTCCAAGCTGCGTGAAAACGGCATGACGGCCATTCCCTTGCAGGTGTATCTGGAACGCGGCAAAGCCAAAATTGAAATCGGCGTCGCCAAAGGCAAGAAACAGTATGACAAGCGCGCCGACCTGGCCAAGCGCGATGCCCGCCGTCAAATCGAACGGGCGCTGAAAGGAAGATAAGCCTTTGCGGTTGAATGGCCTTGGGCTTGGTGATAAAATCTGAACATCTTATCGGATGATGCAGAGTCCTGGAATCGTTATGGCAGAATCGACAAGCAAACCCCCGCGCGTATTATCGGGCATTCAGCCCTCTGGCGATTTGACCATCGGCAATTATCTCGGCGCCTTAAAGCAGTGGGCGGCTGTGCAGTACGACTATGACAGCTTTTATTGCGTCGTCGACCTGCACGCCATCACAACACCGCAAGACCCGCTGGAATTGCGGCGGAAGACCCGTGAAAGCGCCGCCATTTACATCGCCGCCGGCATCGACCCCGAAGCATCGACCATCTTTGTCCAGTCGCATATCCCGGCGCATTCCGAATTGGCCTGGCTGATGACCTGTTTCGCGCCTTTGGGCTGGCTGCACCGCATGACCCAGTTCAAAGACAAATCGGCCCGTCAGTCGCAGGAATCGATTGGCGCCGGCCTGCTCAATTATCCGTCGCTGATGGCCGCCGACATCCTGCTCTATCACGCCGATTTAGTGCCGGTTGGCGATGACCAGCGGCAGCATTTGGAGTTCACCCGCGATATCGCCCAGCGTTTCAATCATCTCTATGGCGACACTTTTACCGTTCCGCAGGTGATGACGCCCAAAGCTGGGGCGCGTGTTATGGGGCTGGACAATCCGACCGCCAAAATGTCCAAGAGCGACGAGTCTGATAATCATGCCGTCTTTTTGCTGGACAGCCCGCCGCAGATCAAGCGAAAGATCATGCGCGCCGTAACCGATTCGCACCGAGAAATCCGCTTCAGCGACGACCCCGAACGCGCCGGCGTCAACAATCTGCTGACCATTTATCAGGCCATCGCGAACGAGACAGCCGCCGAGATTGAGTCGCATTTCGCTGGCAAAGGCTATGGCGATTTGAAAAAGGCGGTCGCTGAATCCGTCATCGCCGCATTAGCGCCACTGCAAGCCCGTTACCATGAACTGATGAATGAAGCTGGCTATTTGGATGCGGTCTTGAAAATGGGTCGGGAAAAAGCCGGCGCGGTTGCCGAAACCACGCTCAAGCTGGCGCAGGAAAGAATTGGACTGCTGGCGCCGTCTTGACCCCAGCCGCCGTCTCGATTACAATTTAAGCATGCCCCATTCGTCTAGCGGCCTAGGACGTTGCCCTCTCAAGGCAAAAACAGGAGTTCGAGTCTCCTATGGGGCAATTCACCATATCATCCAGTGTATGCGCTGGTTGCAGCTTTGTGCTGATAATTGGCCAACCGGGAAGGGCAGGCAGCGTGGCAGACAAGCGAGTACGCGAATTGTACAGGGGCGACTGCCTTGACATCCTTGAGGATTACGTAGAGCCAAACTCAATAGACTTAATCTATCTTGACCCGCCTTTCAATTCCAAATCCACTTACAACCTCCCTTTCAAAGACAAGGACAAATCTTACAGGTCTGTCGAAGCCTTTGTGGATACTTGGACGTGGATGACCGATGATGACATACGGCTGGCAGAGATGGAAAAGAACTTTGAAGCGGATATGCGCGTGCTGGCGGACATCGTGAAGCTGGCGCGGACAATAGGGCAAATGAGCGGGGGAGGGGCTGGAAGAACATCAAGTTCCGCGTCTTACCTGCTTAATATGGCATTGCGTCTGCGGGCGATGCGCCACGTCTTAAAAGACACTGGAAACATCTATCTGCATTGTGACCAGACGGAAGGCCATTACTTGAAATTGGTTATGGATGTTGTGTTTGGCAAGGAGAATTTTCTAAATGAGATTGTGTGGCACTATGGCAAGTGGACAAATGCAGCGAGGCATTTTCAAAAAAATCATGATGTCTTGCTAGTCTATACTAAAAATCGGGGTAAGCATATTTTCAACAAGCTGTTTAGTGGTGAAGAAAGTTACCATTATGAAAAAGGATGGCACACCAACACGGTATCTGGCGGTATTAGCCAGCTAATTGTCTATGACAAGGCCAAGGCTAAAGAAAAGATAGAGAGCGGGCAATATGATAACATTGTGTATAGAGAGGGTAAAAGCGCAGTTGCGCTGCCTGATGTATGGGATATTCCAATTATCAACCCTATGGCAAAAGAACGTCTCGGCTATCCGACGCAAAAGCCGCTTGCCCTGCTGGATCGCATCATCAAGGCATCCAGCAAACCGAACGACATTGTGCTAGACACGTTCTGTGGCTGCGGCACAACAGTTCACGCTGCCGAACAGCTGGGACGTCAATGGATTGGCATTGATATATCCCGCTTCTCCACCGAGCTTATGCGCGAACGCATTCTGCATAATTTCCCGCAAGTGCAAGACAGCGACATCCGAACGCTAGGATTGCCTGAATCTATCGCCGACGCGAAATCACTTGCCAGAGAAAACCCATTCGAGTTTGAGAAATGGGTCTGCGGGAGGATTGGCGCGAACGGCATGGGCATACGGAAAGCCCCTGGCGACCGCGGCGCAGACGGCGGCATAGATGGCGTGATTGAACTTGTCCTTATTCACGGGCGCCAAGTCGACAAGGCTTATGTGATTGTCCAAGTCAAAGGCGGAAAAGTAACGCCAGACGCCGTTAAAGCCCTTAGCGAGACTGTCCGTCGGCTTGATGCTGTTGCTGGGGTAATGGTATGTTTTGAAGATCAGATGAATACAGTTGAAAATCAGCGCAGTCGCGAAGTATGGTCAGATGACACTGGGACGTATCCGCTCATACAAGGGTACAGCGTGGGTGATCTGCTGCAAGACAAGCGGCTTAACCTTCCCTCGCGCTATGGCAGGAAGCGCGGCGGAAGAATGTCGGCGCTGATTTGATTACAGACAACCCCCCAACCATGACCCAACCCTACCACATCCCCGCTAGGCCAGTCCGAACGCAAATCACAGTCAAAAAATCGCGCTTCCTGACGACGATTGAACCGGCGGCGTCAACAATCTGCTGACCATTTATCAGGCCATCGCGAACGAGACGGCCGCCGAGATTGAGTCGCATTTCACTGGCAAAGGCTATGGCGATTTGAAAAATCCGGCGCAGTTGCCGAATCCACGCTCAAGCTGGCGCAGGAAAGAATCGGTCTGCTGGTCCCATCTTGACCCCAGCCGCCGTCTCGATTACAATTTAAGCATGTCCCATTCGTCTAGCGGCCTAGGACGTTGCCCTCTCAAGGCAAAAACAGGAGTTCGAGTCTCCTATGGGGCAAAATGAATGAATGTTGTTTGATTTTCCTCTAAGTTTGCAACCAAACCCGATTCTGAACGTAGATAGGGTTAATGGCTGTGGAAGTTCTGCATATTCAGGGAGAATGATGATGCCTAGCGATTATAAGAAAATCAGGGAAGATAATATCAGAGACTATGGTCTTAAAATCAATAAATATGGGCCTGCATTCTGGGCTAATTTATACAGTGATCAAACTCACTTTATCTATGAATTACTGCAAAATGCTGAAGATGCTGAAGCAACCGAGGTGAAATTCAGGCTTTATCG
The DNA here is from genome assembly GCA_965243795.1 of Phototrophicaceae bacterium. Lineage (GTDB taxonomy): Bacteria > Chloroflexota > Anaerolineae > Aggregatilineales > Phototrophicaceae > UBA6055. Next base: position 1,593,779 of record OZ251576.1, read on the forward strand.
AGACCGCCTGGAACTTGAGCATAATGGACGTCCGTTCGACGAGGATGACGTTCGGAGCATTTGTGCTTTGGCCGAAGGAACTAAAAAAGATGACCTGACCAAAATCGGTAAATTCGGAGTAGGTTTCAAGTCTGTATATGCTCATACTTCGTCTCCCGAAATCTACTCAAAAGACGAAAATTCAGGAAACGAAGAACATTTCGTCGTCCGCAATTATGTTCATCCTTATTCGAGTCCTCTTAAACCTTCTGCGCTTGGGACTTTATTTGTTTTTCCTTTCGATCATCAGGAAAAAGATGCTGATGAATCTTTCAGCGAAATTTCGAAACGACTTGAAGATTTAGGCATCCGTATAATGCTATTTCTGAAACACATAGAGTCGATTGAATATGAAATCGACGAAGATAAGGGTATTTACCTTAGACAAACCGACCTAGTTCAAGAGACAGATTTTGTCTCCGATATTACCGTAATTGGTCAGAGAAATTCGCATGATGAGGAAGAGCGCTGGCTTGTATTTGAAAAAGATGTTACGCATCTGGCGAGTTCAATTTCTGAAGGCGGCAGACTTGGTGTTCAGATAGCATTTCAATATATCGATGATGATTCTCAAAACAGGCCGATTATTCAAAAACTTCCACAATCTTATCTAACAGTGTTTTTCCCAACTAAAGAGAACACGAATCTGGGTTTTTTGGTGCAGGGCCCCTATAAGACAACACTTTCACGGGAGACTATCCCCGATGACGATGACTTCAATATAGCCCTTTCTGAACAGACCGGAGCCTTGGTTGTTGAAGCATTGCGCTGGCTGCGTGACAGGAATTGGCTGACTGTTGATGTGTTGACCATGATGCCTTTGGCATACATGGAGACGACGAGATACGGCTACAGCTGGGAGCGCAACGAATATAGAAATACCTTGTTTGAGCCTGTCTACAAGAAGGTTTTGGCGGCAATTAAGAATGAAGACCTCATTCCCGCTTACAAGGAAGGCTATGTATCAGGGAACAATGCAAAGTTAGCGCGTGGTCAAGCGCTATGCGAGTTGCTTGACGATACGCGATTGGGGCAATTCTTCAATACCGACGAACAGCTTCGCTGGGTATCTAGCGAGGTAACACAAGATCGAACCCCTAATTAGAGATCGTATTTTATATATGTACTTGGCATTGAAGAGATTAACGCCGAGAAATTTGCAGGAAGGATCGGTGAAGACTTTTTAGAGTGCCAATCTGATGACTGGATGCGTGAATTTTATGAGTTTGCATCAGGATTTGGAATCTCATACCGCAGTGACAATCCTTTCAATATCTTGAAGAGCAAGCCAATTATTCGCCTTGGGGATGGAAGGCATGTCGTCCCGTTTCGATACGGTGAGCCACGAGCATATTTACCTACAGAACATGAAAGCCAATTTGATACAGTCAAAAGAGAGGTCTGCAACAGCGAAAAATCTCTGATATTTCTTCGGAATCTCGGACTTAAAGAACCGGATATTGTTGATGAAGTGAGAAAACAGATACTGCCGAAGTACGCGCAGGGTAACGAAATTGATGGTGAAAAACATAAACAAGACATCGTAGTTATCGTAAAAGCGCTAAATGAAGTTCCTCGTGATAGGGAATACGAACTTATTCAAGACCTAAAGCGAATCCCTTTTCTGTTAGCAACCAACGCTGAAGATGTCAAAGAATTTCACTGTCCAGCTGAGATATACCGGCGAACCCCAGAATTGGAAATGTATTTTGAAGGGAATCCCGAAGTTTGGTTTTTGTCATCGGAGTATGCGTCTTATGCAGATGATTTTGAGGAGATAGGAGTTGCGAGTCAAGTTCGAGTATCATGTAAAAGTCCAGGCTACGGACATGTGGTTATAGAAGATCAGTATGGATGGCATGTACGCGGATTACATGGATTTGACCCTGGTTGCTCATTTGACGGTTTAGAATTCGCTTTGAGTCAACCGAATATCCCGCGCTCTAAATACATTTGGGGACGCCTAATACCATATACACACTCGATTGAAGGTGAAGTAGAGTCATGCACAAGACAGACTTTTATTGAAAGCGAGGTTGAACGGAAATACTCTATAATGGGCGAGCTTGTTCGTGAGATGGCTTGGCTGCCCAACAAGCAGGGCGAATTTGTCGTACCGAAAGAAATAACACTTGATGAATTGCCTGACGACTTTAGCAAAGACGAGTTGCTTGCCGTCAAGTTGGGAATGTATCAATCATATTTGGATAACGTCCGAGAAGAAATCAAACAACGTCAAGAGAAAATGGATCAAATCGAGGCATTTGAACGAGAGCACCCTGGAGAGCTTGATGAATTTATGAGAAGACGAACAGCGGCTGCAAGTCCGGATAATAAACCCTATGATAGCATTGATCATCTGGCCAATATGTATGCTGCTTTTAATCATGGTGATAAGCCAAAGCCCGCTCCTTTACCTCAATCTCCATTAAATAATCCTGATCACAGACCAGAACAAACAGAGGAAGAACTCAAGGAATTTTTTGGACCCACCAATGAGAGACCAGATTTAAATCTAGCAATATCGGAAGTGAAAGACCCAAAAACGCGAAATTTCTTGAGAAGAGAGTATGATGGGCACTGTCAGATTTCTAGTTGTAATTACACTTTCCGCAAACGGGATGGCACTCCATACTTTGATGCGGTGTACATTGCATCAAACAAAGGTGGGAGGCGGTTTGATAATCCAGGGAATGCGCTTTGTCTGTGTCCCAATCATCGTGCTGAATTTTTATACGGCACAATTGAAACCCCGGATATCTTTGACCAGATTAAATCTTATTCGGATGATCCGTATCACGATATAGAAATTCAATTATGCGGCGAGTACGAGGGAATTCGTTACACAGCGAACCATATCAACCGTCTTAAGGAAATTGTAGAAGCCGCTGAAAAACTCTAACGACCGCAGCCATGACCCCCTACCACATCCCCGCCAGTCCAGTCCGAACGCAAATCACAGTCAAAAAATCGCGCTTCCTGACGACGATTGAACCAGCGCCGACCGTCCAGCAGGCCCGTCAAGCGATTGCCCGCGTGCGCGCCGACATGCCAGACGCCAGCCATCATGTCTACGCCTTTCGGGTCGGCTTTGGCAATTCGGTCACCGAAGGCATGAGCGACGACGGCGAGCCATCAGGCACATCAGGGCCGCCGACTTTGGCGGTTGTGCGCGGCTCCAATCTGGGCGACATCGTCGTCGTGACCACCCGCTATTTTGGCGGCGCCAAACTGGGCAAGGGCGGCCTGGTGCGAGCCTATACCGAATCGGCGCAGATCGCCCTCAAGCAGCTGCCGACCGAACTCAAAGTCGCCAAACAGCTGGTCGGCCTGGAATTTCCCTACGCGCTTTATCATATCGTCAAGCGATTGATCGCCGCGCATGGCGGCAGTATCGAAGACGAAGTATTCGACGGTAAAATCATGGTGATCGCCAATTTCGCCGCGGCGGATGTGCCGGCCTTTCGCCTCGACCTGCGCGAGCAAACGTCCGGCCAAGTGTCGCCAGTCAGCTTGTCCTGATGACGTCAGTCGACCAGCTTGCGGGCGATCAGCTGCCGCAGTTTCCACACCTCGCCATGCGACGGCGCGATGCTCTCGGCCCGTTCAATATACTGCCTGGCATCATCCAGCTGTTCATTTTCAATCAAGTAATTCGCCATTTGCGCCAGCAGGTAAATGTCATTGGGAAAGCGCTGCAAGGCGGCGTTCAGTTTCTCGACAGCCTGGTCATGCTGATTCCTGCGCCATAATATCTCGGCCATTCCCTGCGTAATTCGCGGATGCTCGCCGGCGGCCTCTTCAGCATCGGCAAGCGCCTCAAAGGCCGTTTCAATATCGTTCCAGCTGCGGTAACTGCGGGACAAGACAATGTACAGGTCGATGAGGAGCGGTGCCGTTTCCAGCGCTTCTTCCAGAAATTCAACATCAGCATCAGAAACATGACGCTTGGCATCCAGCATCACCTTGATTTCGGCAAACCTCTGCTCAAAATCCGGCCGCGCCGCCGACAGTTCAAGCCTCTGAAGCTCCAATTCTAGATCATGGTCAGGCTGGGCGAGGGATTGACGACAAGAGGCGATGCTTGTCTTGGCGAGTTCGCTGTTCCCATCGACAAGAGCCAGCTGCGCCAGATAAACATAACCGTACGGCTCCGCAGGCTCCTTGTTTATTTGATCCTGAAGTATTTCAAAAGCTGGATCGAGATCGTCCAGGTCGATAAGACGTTCAATGATGTCGCTGGCAGCCTGGCCGGCGCGGTCATTTTGCGCCAGCCGAGCGAAATACTCCCACAGTTCCTCATCATCAGCTTCAATCATGTAAGTCAAGGCTAATTGCAATGCGCTCAAGTTGCCGGGAGTAATCGCCAGCAGCCTCTTCAGCGCCTGGATGATTTCAAAGGCGATCTGCTCATCCTCATCAATTTCATCGGGATCAGTTAAGAGGACGTCTTCAATGAACCAGTCATTGGTCTCGGCCATCATCAGCATTTGCGCGTAACGCCAATACAGCGCCGCATGCTCAAGGCCATGCTCCAAGGCGCGCTGATTGGCATCAATGGCCTCGGCCAGTTGGCCGGTGCCAAGATAAAGGTCAATCAACGTATGCCAAATGCTGGCATCCACATCGGCCAAGGGATAACCCTCCAGCAGTTGGATCGCGCGGTCAGCATAGCCAAAAGCGGCCAGGCCGACTGCCAAAGCCGCCACTCCGTGGGGATACTGCCGCTGGACATCCAGGGCCTGATTCAAGCGCGGCGCGATAATATCACCGATGGCCTCCAGCCCGCTTTGCATGACCTGTTTCGCCATCATGCCGAGACACCAAAACGCAAACCCGTTTTGCAGTTGATTAAAGGCATCAATCGCCTCATTAAACTGCGCTAAAACATCATCATCGTCCCAATCGGCGCCCCATAAATACAGGTACAAATCGAGATTCCAATCAAAGACGATTTCCAGCAGACGCTCAATGTCAAGCGCATCGGCCGACAGCGGCGGATAATTTATGACAAGCTGATGAGAGGGTCCACCCGACAGCAAAGCGGCGATTTCGGCGGCGATTTGCGGCAGCGCATTGATGATCTCATGCAGGGCCGCAAAATCAAATTCGAGCCTGGCGACGTCCTCGTGGCCGAGCAAGGTCAAATCAATGAGGAATTGCAGTCGAAAACCGTCATCCCTTTGCTCCAGTTCCCCCGAAAGAGCGATATTGTCGTCAAGCCCCTCAAATTCCCAATCGGCCATCGCGAACTGATAGTCGGCAGGCGTGATTTCGCTGTCGTCATCGTCGTCTATTTTGGCAAAACAGCGATAAACCTTGACGTCGCGGTACTGTTCCAGCAGATACGCCAGGCAGGCCGCGATCCCCATGGCCTTTTCAGGCATAACGGCGCAAACCAGCGGATAGACGCTGATGCGGAAACGCTCCTGGGCCGCAACCGACTGCGCCAGTTCCGCGCCGCTGCCAAACAGACTCGATGACGGAGCGGCGCCTCTAACCTGCTCGCCTATGGACTTCATTTTCTCGGCCGCGTTCAGCATTGACGCAACTCCAATCAAAACACCCTCTCAAAAGATCGGGTGTCTTGTCTTGATCTGGTGAAATGTGGCGAGAATCAGCGCTTAATTGATGACCAGCACCTTGCTGTAATCGCCGCGGAAGATGACAAAGTTGTTATTGAGCCAGCCCTGCCCAAAAGCGCCTTCCACAAGATACCAAACGCGGTCTTTGGCCATGCCCAGCACCGTCAATTCGGCGCCGCCGGGCAAAGTCGTCACAATAGCCGTTGATGCGCTTGGGCCGCTGCGGATGTTCAAGTATTCCGTGTTCACGATCACCCGCGCTGCCTCTATCGACGGCGCTTCTGCCGACGTCTCGGTCACTGGAACGCCGATGAAATTGCCGCGCCCGACCGTATAGTAGGAATTGACCCAGCCATCGCCGCTCGGCGACGTCACCTGATACCACAGTCGGTCGCTGGCGATGCCGACGACAGGAAGTTTTGTCCCGCCAGACACCGTGGCAACCACGCGGTGATTGATGCTGGGGCCGCTTCTGATGTTCAAATTGCCGGTGTTGACGACCAGATGCGGGCCAGTAATGGGCGGCGGATCGTCGCTGGTGATGGGAACATTCGAGAAATTGCCGCGCGCGACCGTATAATAAGAGTTGACCCAGCCGGCGCCGTGAACCGACGACACCTGATGCCAGAGTCGACCGCTGTCCATAGCCAGAACAGGCAGTTCAGTGCCGCCAGGAACGGTGCCTATGCTGCTGTAGTCGATGTCTGGACCGCTGCGGATATGCAGGTTGCCGGTGTTGACGACCAGATGCGGGCCAGTAATGGGCGGCGGATCATCGCTGGTGACGGGAACAGCCGAGAAATTGCCGCGCCCGACCGTATAATAGGAATTGACCCAGCCATCGCCGTGAATCGATGACACCTGATACCAAAGTCGACCGTTGTCCATGGCCAGAACAGGCAGTGTGGCGCCGCCGGGAACAGTGCCTATGCTGCTGTAGCTGATGCCTGGGCCGCTGCGGATATGCAGGTTGCCGGTGTTGACAATGAGACGCGGCGAATAATCCTGCGCCAGAACCGTCGCCTGAAAAACGAAGAGCGCGGAAAAGACAATAATCAGGCTAAACAAAAATCGAAATCTCACGAGCGACCTCATATTCTCCCCCTCGTATCGGTTAGATGAAAACACATCATTTCTGCATTTTTGACAGTGTCATTAAGTGTAGTTTGCGGACGCAGATTATGCAAATAGAATTTGTGCGAATCAGAAAAACGTCTGACTATTTTGATTTTAGCCCTTGTTATATGATGAGTCGAATAGGCAGACCAAGAAGGCTTGAGCATGACCCCCCGCGATTTCTATTTGGAGCAGGTGTATCCGCAGTTGGATATCCCTCTGAAACAATATCCGCAGGTGAGCCTTGCGCCTTTGGCCGGGCATCATGCGCTGGGGCAGCAGCCGCTTGTGATGCTGGTCGCGTTCACGGGAACTGGCAAAACAACCACGCTTAACCTGCTGCCGAATCGGACAGTCGCGCCGTCGCGCCGTGAAATTGCCGACTGGATTGCGATTCCGATGGCGCAGGTCATCTGTGGCGAACCGCTTCGGCCAGTCACAGACCGCGTTCAGCGTTTTCATTACACGCGCCTATTTGCCCAGCAGGTGGACGGCGGCATGGCGCGGGCCTTCTCCTGGCTTAACCTGGCCGGTCAGGTTCAGAGTCCGATTTTAACCGAGGGCCTCCGCGGCGAAGACGAAATCAAATATGCCCTGCGTCATTTTCCGCGCTGGCAGATTATCGAACTGACCCTGCATCCGATTGTTCGCTTGCAGCGTTTGAGCGGCCGTCAGCATGATTTTGACCGCGCCGGCGCCGATGCCGATTTGTCCTTTCTGCCGGCCGAGTTCAGGACACAGGCGCAAGCTCTGCTGAAATCGGGCCGTATATCGCCAAAAGCCTTGACGATTGTCCGCGCCGAGGCCGCCAATTATGGCCTGCGCCCCTTTGCAGAGGGCCATCGCTATCCCAACTATCATCATATTCAGATTGACCGGCGCAGTCCCGAACAAGTCGCTCATGCCGTCTGGGGCATTATGGCGGCGATGAAGGAAAGGGCCGATGCCAAAAATTAAAAAAATCACCAGCAGACCTTACAGCATCCCCTTGAAAAGCGCGCTTAAATGGGGGCAGGCATACGAACTCAAGCGGCTGGAGCATGTTCTGATTCGGGTTGAATTGTCGGACGGCGCATGTGGCCTTGCCGAAGCGACGCCGCGCCCGATGATTTATGGCGAAACGTCAGCCTCGGTGATTCATATTGTCGATGAGTATTTGGCGCCCATGCTGCTGGGGCAGACCGCGTCTTCCTTTCAAGATGTGCAGGCCTTGTCGGCAAAAATGGAACTTGTCAAAAATAATCATACGTCCAAAGCCGCCCTTGATATGGCCCTGCATCAGGCCCTTGCCAATCATCTCGGCCTAACATTAGGCGATTATCTGGGGAGTTCGCGGCAGCGGATTCAAACCAGCTATATCGTCAGCGCCGGCCAGCCGGACGAGGTGATGGCCGATGTCGCGGCGGCCTATCAGGCCGGCCTGCGCGTCTTCAAAATTAAAATCGGCCGCGACATCCCACAGGAAATTGACACCATTCAACAGCTTAGCGCGTCGTTCACGGCCGCCCGATTTTATGTCGACGCCAATCAAACGCTGACAGCTGAAAATGCGGCGGCCGTCTTGGATCGGCTGGCGGCCCTGGGTGTTATGCACTGTGAGGAGCCCTTGCCAATTCAGCGCATTACCGCCCGTCAGCAGCTTCGTCGACAAAGCCAAATGCCGCTGATTGCCGATGATTCAGCTTTTACCAGCAATGACCTGGAACGCGAAATCGAGTTGGACACCTTTGACATCCTCAATATCAAAACCGCGCGCACTGGTTTTTCGCAGTCGATGCGGATGCTGGCTTTGGTGGAGGGCAGAAGCGCGATGGTCGGCTCACAGGCCAGTTCGCTGCTGGGCTGTCTGCATGCCGCCATCTTTGCCGGGCAGGCCGCCGTGGACTGTGCCAGTGAATGCAGCTTCTTCCTGAAAACGGATGCGGAACTGGCCCGCGCGCCCAAAATCATTGACGGCTGGATGCGCCTGGACACCGCGCAGGCAACGCTTGACCATCTCCAGCTTGCGCTTGCTTAACTTCGTCATCTTTCCCGTTCTTGATAGAGGCGAGGTATGGTAAAATCCACCAGAGAGCCTATTATTGCTGAAGCGTTTTTCGTCGACCTGACTCAAAGGGTATCTTGATGTTTGCCAAAAGACCGCGGTTGATTCTGGCGGCGGCCATAATGACTGCGCTCTGCTTGGCCTGCATCCGGCTTGGCGAAAGGGCCATCTGGCTCGACGAAGCCCTAACCTTTTACATAGCGCACCATCCAATCCCTGAATTTGTGACCCTTGTACAAGGAGATTGGCATCCTTTCCTTCATTATTTGCTCATGTGGATATGGCTCAAGTTTGGCGACAGCGAGTTCTGGTTTCGCTTCTCTTCGGTTCTGTGTTTTGTGTTCACGGTGCCGGCCGTCTATGTCATGGGTCGGACGCTGCACGGCCGCCGCGCTGGCTTGTATGCGGCCTGGCTGGTCGCGACGGCGCCTTTTCTGATTCGCTATGCCCAAGAAGCGCGGATGTATGCGCTGCTGACGCTGTTTTGCAGTCTGGCGCTGATGTGCGCTGCGCTAATCATCTCAAGACAATCCGACCGGCCGCCGCCGATCATTGGCTCTGGGCTGTGGGGCCGGCGGCGTCAATCGGGTCATGGCTGGGGGGACGATCTGCTGTGGGGGGGCTATATTGTCTCTGTTTTGGGCGCGATGCTGACCCTGCATACGGCCGTCCTGCTGCCGGTGATAACGGCGTTCATCTTTTTGGCGGCGATTGCCACTGAACCGCGCTTCCGATGGCGGCGGCTGCGGAATCTCATCATCGCCAACGCGGCCATCCTCGCGCTGTATGCCTCCAGCATCCCCGAACTGCTGGCCAACTTCAATCAGGCCGTGACTCCATGGGGCCCGCCGTCGTCCTGGCGGATTCGCCTAGGCTTGTTCACGGTCTACGGCAATGAACACCTGCATGACCAGGCTGCTGTGATGGTGGCGCTGGCCCTCATGGCGCTGTGGGGCTGGCGGCGGCGCAAAGACTGGCGATGGATCGGGTTTGCGCTGATTGGGTCAATCGCCCTGCCGCTGACGCTGCTCATGCTAGTCGATGTCGCTTCTGGAAGGATATTCCAACCTCGCCTCTTCATCTGGGCGGCGATTCCCTTCATTGTCGCCTGTGCGGCTGGCATCGCGCGGCTGCCCTGGGCCAGTCTGCGCCGCGTTGTCCTGATCGGTCTGCTGCTGGGCAATTTGTACGGCGTTCTGAACTCGCATCTGCTGCCTGAACTTTATGAAGGCCCGCGCGATGAGCCTTGGCATCGTGTGGCGCAGAGTTTGGCTGGGGCGGTGGCGGATGATGGCGCGGTTCTGCTCTGCCCGCATTTTATCGTCCAGCCTTTCAACTATTACTGGCGCCGACATCCGCGTGAACAGGTTGCGGTTTTTAGTGGTGTGGATATGAGAGTCAGACCTCTATTGACATCGGCCCACGGCCAGGTCTCGCAGTGGCGGTGGCTCGGCGATCGGCGGAGTCTGACGTCGCTGCTTGATGATTATGCCGAGCTATGGATTGTTGGCCACCCCAACGACAACCCGTCCTGTGTCTCGCCGGCCTTGCGCGCCGTGCTTGCCGAACGCGGGCGGCTGGTGACAGAACGCGGCTTCGGCCGCATCAAGCTGCTCGGCTGGGTCAGGGACGAATGATGCGCTTGATGTTTGCCAAAAGACCGCGGCTGATCCTGGCGGCGGCCATGGTGACTGCGCTCTGCTTGGCCTGCATTCGACTTGGCGAGAGGGCCATCTGGCTTGATGAAGCCACGGCCTTTCGGATGGCGCACTGGCCAATTCCCCCGATCTTGGCCCAAGGAGAAAATGCCCCCCTCCACTATTTGATTCTGTGGGTATGGCTCAAGTTTGGCGACAGCGAGTTCTGGTTTCGCTTCTCTTCGGTTCTGTGTTTTGTGTTCACAGCGCCGGTCGTCTATGTCATAGGCCGAACGCTGCACAGTTGCCGCGCCGGCTTGTATGCGGCCTGGCTGGCGGCGACGGCGCCTTTCCTGATTCGCTATGCCCAGGAAGCGCGGATGTATGCGCTGCTGACCCTGCTTTCCAGCCTGGCGCTGTTGAGCGCTGCGCTAATCATCTCAAGACAGTCCGACCGCCGACCGCCGGCCATCGGGGCTGGGCTGTGGGGCAGATGGCGTCAGTCGGGCAGGCCGCTTTCGGCCCAAAGTTGGGGGGACGATCTGCTGTGGGGGCTGTACATTGTCACCGTGCTTGGCGGTATGCTGACCCATCATGCGGCTGTTGCGCTGCCAGTCGTGACGACGCTCATCTTTTTGGCGGCGATTGCCGCTGAACCGCGCTTCAGATGGCGGCGGCTGTGGAATCTCATCATCGCCAACGCGGCCGCGCTTGCGTCGTATGCCGTCTTGGGCCTTCCTTCGGCCCTGGCTTTTCTTGGTCGATTTACCCAGGTCCCCCCAAGCGAGTTGGGATTCTGGCGGATTCGCATAACCGTATTCAGCGTCTATGCCAACGAACACCTGCACGAACAGATCATCGTAATGGCGGCGCTGGCTCTTATTGCGCTGTGGGGCTGGCGGCGGCGCAAAGACTGGCGATGGCTCGGCTTCGCGCTGATCGGCTCCACCGCGCTGACGCTGATTCTGGCGGCGGTGAATATCATCTTTTCATCGGGGGTGTTCTTTCCGCGCACCATCATTTGGGCAGCGATTCCCTTTATCGTCGCCTGTGCGGTCGGCATCGCGCGGCTGCCGTATGTCGGTCTGCGCCGCATAGTCCTGGCCGGGCTGCTGCTATGCAATCTGTACGGCGTTTTGAACGCGCACCTCGTCCCTGAACCCTGGATGGGAGAGCGTTATGAGCCTTGGGATCGGGTGGCGCAGATTGTGGCTGAAGCGGCGCCGAACGATGGCGCAGTGCTGCTCTGCCCAGTTTATCTGCACATGCCCTTCAACTATTACTGGCGCCGACATCCGCGCGAACTGATAACCGTATACGCCTGGCGCGGCATGGAAGTTTATCCTTTTCTGAATTCGGCCCACGACCAGGTTGCGATGTGGCGGCGGCGGGACGGGCCGCGCGATTTGGCGTCGTTGCTTGATGACCATTCCGAGCTATGGTTTGTTAGCTTCTATCGAGACATTTGTGACTTGCCAGCCTTGCGCGCCGTGCTTGCTGAACGCGGGCGGCTGATGGACGAACGCGGCTTTGGCAGAATCAAGCTGCTTGGATGGCGCCGAGCCGATTGAGACCAGCGACCCAGGCGCTTTGCTTGATTATTGCTCTCATCAAGCTGATTCTTTGCAATTCGACTGGACTGTGTTCAAATCAGCAGGATGCAGACCAACCGGGAAAGCTGAAATATGAAGATCACCTTTCTAGGCGGCGCTGATGAAGTTGGCGCCAGCTGCGCGCTGATTGAAATTGCCGACAAGCTCATTCTGGTCGATGCCGGCATCCGCATCTCTCCCCGAAGCAGCCGCGGCGTGCAGAACAGCCAGCTGCCCGATTTGCAGCCGCTAAGCAGTTTGGGCGGCCCCGATTTTATTCTGGTGACCCACGCGCATACTGACCATACCGGCGCCTTGCCGCTCATCCTGGAACAGTATCCGCATGCCCCAGTGATCGCCACCCGCGCCACCCAGGCCCTGACCCGCGTCTTGCAGCTGGATGCCCAGCGGATTATGAAAAGCCGCCAGGAAAAAGAGGGCGAACTGCCGCTTTTTGACGAAATTTCCGTCCAACGGCTGATGGACGCCTTCCAAACTATTGAGTTCAATCAGCCTCTCAAACTCGATGAGGGTCTGCAAGTCACCTATTACACCGCTGGCCACATCGCCGGCGCCGCCTTGCTGGTCTTTGAAAGCCGCGAAGGCACCCTAGTCGTCTCCGGCGATATTTCCAAATCCGAGCAGCGCACCGTCAAGAGCGTCGTCGTCCCGCCGGTCAAGGCCGACGCGCTGATTTTGGAAAGCACCTATGGCGGCCGACTCCACGCCAATCGAGTCAGCGAAGAAAAACGCCTGATACAGACCTTGCAGCGCGTTATCGAGCGGGGCGGCAAGGTCCTGATTCCAGCGTTTGCGCTGGGCCGAGCGCAGGAAGTGATTCAGATTATCCTGGCGCATCGCGACCGATTCGCCGCGCCGGTCTATGTCGATGGGATGGTTCGCACCGTCTGCAATGCCTACCAGAGCTTCAGCGATATTCTGCCCCAGCCAGCTGTGCGGGCGGCCGGCGATGAGCATCTGTTTTTCCGCGCCAATATCCGTCCAATCCGAAGCTGGCGGCATCGTCAGGAAATCGCCAGCAATCCACAGCCTTTGGTTGTGGTGGCCAGCAGCGGGATGCTGACCGGCGGCGCTTCGGTTGCCTATGCGCGGCATTTTGCCCCCGATGAGCGCAATGCCATTTTGATGACCGGCTATCAGGATGAAGAGGCGCCCGGCCGCTTTTTGCAGCGCATGATGAAAGAGCGGCGCGCCGGTGAAACGCCAACGCTCACGCTCGATAATGCCACCGTGAAAGTGCGCTGTGAAATTGACACCTATTCGCTTTCGGCTCATGCTGATGAGATGGAACTGCTTAACTTTGCCGAAGCGCTCCAGGCCGATGACATCATGCTCGTTCATGGCGATCCTGGCGCCCGCCACAGTCTGGCGACGGCCTTGCGTCAGCGCGGCAAATCCGTCTCCACGCCGCAAATCGGTCAAAGCAAAACCTTCACGTACAAGGCCAGGCCTTGGGCGGTGGGCGGGATAGAATCCGGCCAGCAAACCGGCGCCATCGACCTGTTTCGCCTGTGGGATGCGCTGAAAGGACGGACAGGCGATTTTTTCAGTCTGCGCGAACTGGCGCAAATCTGGTGGGGGACGACCGACCGCGCCGCTGAAATGCAGGCCGCGCTGGAAAGCGACAAAAACATCTACTTCGCTCCGAACTGGCGCAGCAAAAAAAGCTACAGCGTAAAATCTGACCAGCAGGTCAAACGGAGCCAGCGCTGTCGGGCGATTATGCTGGCCAACCCCGATATTGTCGGCAAGCTGATTGTCATGCGGAACAGCAACGGGCAGGTGCGCCTGGCGGTTGTCAAAGACGCCTCCATCGGCAGCTTCACAGCTATTGTCCAGCATCAGCGCGGCAGCAGGTATCCAGCTGATGCCCTGCTGTGGGTCATCGGCGATTGGCAAAAACACAACGATAAAAAAGGGGTGCGCGGCAATCTGACCGAAATGATGCGCCAGGCGCGGCGTCATAAAGACCTGCTGATGCCCTTCAGCCGCCGCCAGCAATTGGTGCAGGCCGCCAAGCCGACGCTGCCTGAATCGCTGCTGCCCGACACGTTGCCGGCCGGCCTGGATGCAAAACTGGCCCTGACGGCCGTTGTCGTTGCCCTAGCGGAAGATGGCGCCACGCTTGAACCTGAAGGTCTGCTGCCGCGCCGCGCATTCGAATATGGCCCGCTGGAGCAAAACCAGGCCCGCGACCTCGCTTTCCAACTTCTGCCGTCAGAGGCAAGGCTCCGCAAGGTCGGCATGGACATTCATCGCAAACGGCTGATCCTGGTTTTCGATTTCCCGGCCACCGTGCAGAATCGCTTTGGCAAGCAGCTTGAACAGCTTTCCGAACAGACGGGCTGGGACATTCACATCAAACCGGCCGTCAATCAACTGGCCTTGGGCCTGGCTGCCGAAGAACTGCTACCGGCCGGTGCCGCGATTCAAAAGGGCCCAGCCTATTATCTGAACAAAGGGCAAGTCCATCTTGAACTGCGCGATATCAGCGCGGCCCAGATCCAGGAGCTTCGCCAGCAGTACCGCGCTGTCACTGGCTTTGACTTGATTGTCAGCAATCAGGCCGGCAAATCGCAGGACGCGGCGGCCGGTGCCGAGGGCATCGGTGAGCGCATGGAAATCAACGCCGCTTACGGCCTTATCCGCGCCCGCTTAAAAGGCAGCGCCCTGACCAAAACCAGCCTTCGACAGGGGCAGATCGCGCTTTCGTTTATCTCGCCGCAAGTGGGCGAGCGGTACATTGAGGTCATCCGCGAACTGGCGCAGGAGACCGGCTACAGCCTGTATATCCATCCACATCCCAACCAGCATCTCATCTTGCAGAGGGCCAATCGGCTCCTTCGTGAAAAAGGCTGGCAGGTCGTCAAAGGCCCTGGCATCCGCGTCGACCGCGCCGAACTGACGGTCAAGCTGGCCGAAAAAATCGCCGCGGCCGACATTGAGGCCCTCAATGAAGAACTGGCGCAGGAAACTGGCTTTAAGCTGGCCGTGGAAACATAGACCATCTCAAAGCAGGTTGTCCATCACGGCCAAGGGCGTCGCTGCCAGCAGGCCGGCATCTACTGGCAGAACCACTCCCGAAATCCAGCGCGCTTCATCGCTGGCTAAAAAGACGGCCGCCCAGGCGGCGTCCCAGGCGTTTCCCTCGGTCCCCAACGGGCTTATCTTGTGCCGCCGCGCCCGCGTCTCCTCATCCAGATGACGGACAAAAGCGCCGTGGATATGGCCAGGGGCAATGCAATTCACGCGGATATTGTCACGGCCATGATGCACAGCCGTCACCCGCGTCAGCTGCGCCAGGCCGGCTTTGGTCACGGCATAGGGAACATTGCGCGAAAATCCAGCCCGCAGGCCGTCAATAGAAGCGATATTGATAATTGAGCCGCCGCCGGTTTCGGCCATCGCCGGGATAGCATGTTTGCAGCTTAACATCGCGCTTTTCAGATTGACCGCCAGCGTCCGATCAAGCTCGGCATCATCGATTTCTGTGACCATGCCCATCCCGTAATCCGCGACATTGTTGAGCAGAATGTCCAGGCCGCCATAACGTTCCTGGCAGGCGGCGACCATCGCGCGGCAGTCGGATTCGCGGCTCACATCAGCTTGAAACACCGAGGCCGCGCCGCCCGCTTCGACAATGGCCGACAGGGTGGATTCGGCGCGTTCGCGGTCGCGGTCGACCAGCAGAACTTTGGCGCCCTGCCGCGCAAACAGTATCGCCGTCGCATCGCCAACCCCGGCCATGGAGCCGCTTGAGCCAGCGCCGCTGACAATGGCAATTTTGTCCTTCAGCCGCCCTTCATTCATGCCGCCTCCTTCAATCCATAACAGCGCCGCCGGCCACCGTGAACGATACGCCGGTGATAAAATCCGACTCGCTTGAAGCCAGGAAGGCCGCCATTTTCGCGATATCGGCCGGCTGTCCGATGCGGCCCAGGGCCGTGCCTTTGACGGTCTCCGCGACCATCTGCCGGCGATAGACATCGACAGCGACGTTGGCCGGCGCCAGGGCGGCCGCGATATCGCTCACCCGCTCTGTTTCGATCAGGCCAGGACAAATGGCATTGACGTTAATCCGATGCGGTCCCAACTCCAGAGCCAGGGCCTGTGTGAAGCCGCGCACGGCGAATTTGGAGGCGCAATAAGCGGCAAAACGGGCCACGCCGCGCTGGCCGGCAGTGGAGGAGATGTTGATGATTTTACCGCCCTGTCCCTGCGCGGTCATCACGCGGGCCGCCTGCCGACAGCATAGAAAAGTCCCCTTGACATTGACCGCCTGGATGAGATCAAACACATCCTCTTCAAGTTCAACCACTGGCACGCGGTCGCGGCCGGCCGGCGCCCCGGCGTTGTTGACCAAAATATCAAGCCGCCCGAAATGCGCCGTCACCGCGTCTATCATGCGCTTCACATCTTCGGCTTTGGACACATCGGCGGCGATCCCCAGTGCCATTTGACCCAGCGCTTCAATTTCGGCCATGACCGCCCTTGGCTCGGTTAAGTCATTAACCGCCACATTTGCGCCATTTTGCGCCAATCGCAAGGCAATCGCACGCCCAATTCCGCCCTGGCCGCCGGCGCCGGTGACCAGGGCCGTTTTCCCCGCTAAATCATACATTGGCCCCCCAAATCGAAAAAATCCATCTTCAGCGCAGGATTCGTTGATCGCTCAAATCCTTGCCGCCCACTGTTCTGACCAAGCTGGCGCCGCGAACTTCGCGCATCTCCAATTCGGCCAGGCGATTGACGATGTTATACTGCGTCGGCATATCTTCCCAGCGGGCCGGCTGCCACCGCGCCTCGCCTGTCCCCAGCCGCCACTCTTGAATTGTCTGATTGGGCGCGGCGGCCGGCGTCAAGGTGGCATAAGCAATATCCGCTGTTCCCCATTCGCCGGTGCGCGGCATATATTTGTAATGCAGGAGTCCGTCGCCCGTCTGATTCTGTATGAGGGCGCGAATCTCTACATCCGACTGCTGGCGCAGATCAGTTGCTTCAAGCTCTAAAAATTGGAAACCCAGCCAGCTGGCCGTCAGCCGATAATTGCCGTTCAGGACAGTCGGCGGCGGCAGTTCGCAGTAGATTTTGGCAAAGCCCAGTTCCTCGCGCCCGGTGATAATTGGGTCGGCCAGGTTTTCCCATAAAACAGTCAAAAAGCTGCCGCTGACATCATCCTCCTGACCCCGAAAACGCGCCGGAAACGAAACCCCCAGGGTGTTGTAACCGCGGCCGGCCAGCCATTCGATTTCAGTCATATACGACGCGCTTATCGTCACCACTGGCTCGCCGTCCAAAGCGAATCCCGACGGCAGAAACGCTTCCAGCTGCACAGGATCGCTCAAAAAGCTAAGGCTGATTCGAGTTGTGCGCGGGGTATCGATATTATCAAACTTGCGGCCATCAGGCCCTTGCCGCGGACCAGTGCGCGGGCCAAAGTGCGTCGGCATTCGATACATTCGATCTGCTTGAAAATGACAGGGCATATTATGAAGTTCCTTCCTGATGCTGGATTGCCTTTGGCGGCATCACTGCCGCTGATGGCACGGGCGGCGCCAGATGAATCAAAAGATAGCCGGCCAGTCCGTACAAGGCCGCCGCCATTAACTGAAAGCCATGCAGCAAAAATCCGATAGCTGTCGCGTCTGTGTCCGTATAGCCGGCAAATTGCGTCAGGCCAAACAGCCAACTCAATTCCACGACCCCAAAGCCGCTTACTGAAAAAGGAAAGGCCGAGCCGAACATCCCCACGCTGATAATCGCGATCACGACCGGTAGCGCCGCTTCCAGCCCAAGCGCGCGCAGCAAAATATAATTGGTCATAAACGAGCTTATGTAGGTAAAGCAGCTGATAAACAGCGCTGATAAAAACAGGCGGGGATGACGAATGCGGTCAAATTCGACGGCGATTTCCAGCAGCTTGCGCGTCATGGCCGCCATCCACCCGCCGCCGCTGATGAGAGGGTCGAGCAGCCGCAAAGACAGCCGAATCAAACTCCCGGCAAAATAAAGCCCGACAACGCTGGCGGCAAAAATCAGTCCAATAATCAGCATCAGCTGGTCGCTTTGCGCCGCGAAGGCCTCACCGCTCAACAAAATCCCCGAAGCGAAGACCACGACAATAATCAGCAGTTCCAAAATCCGCGCGCCCAATAAACTGCTTAACCCTTCTTCCATTGAATACCGCAGCCGCGAGCGCAGCAAAACGATATACGACAGTTCACCCAGCTTAAAGGGCAGCACGCGCACCAGGCAGTTGTGATAGAGGGTAATGGGGATGAGGAGACGCAGTGGCGCATTGCCCTTGTCCAGTAAAATGCGAAAGCGAACGGCGCGGAAGATGTTCAGCGCGAGGTAGGAAAACAGCGCCGCCAGCAAACTCAAAAACGAAATTCGCCCCAGCAGCGCCGCAAAATCAAACTCCTCAAGATTACGCAGCAGAAAAAACAGCAAGCCAATAGTCACCAGCGCGCTGACCAGACGCCAAAGCAGCTGCCGCGTCTTGTTTTCTGATGTCGACGGCGATGATGTTTCCCTCATTTATGCTCCCATTCTGCTGTCACGGCCGCAGCCAATGAGACAGATCGCGGTCAAGCAGGGCGCTTAGTCGATTGATCTCATCTTTGAATTCATCTGTGACCTGCCGCCGTATTTCGGGCGTGAGCGGCGAGCGGCGCTCATATTTGGTATAGACGGCGATGACCCCCCTGACTGCCCGCGTGCGGTAGGAATAAGGCACCAGCGAATGGGTCGACGCCAGATAAGTCAGGCGGTCTTTCAGCAGCATCAGGGAGAAGCCACTGTCCACAATCAGCTTTTGCAGCCAGGCCAGCCGCGTGTTTTTATTCGGATTGGCAATGTCGAAGCGCGGCTGGAAGCGGCTGTCAACCTCCAGAAAATCAAGCGCATCGCGATAAACGGCGGCGGTGTCCGACCTAAAATCATCGAAAACAATCACCTGCACATTCTGGCGGCCGAAGACGTCGAAATAACGCTGCACCTGCTCGCAGTAACGCGCCATATCGTAATAGAACAGGCCGGTGATGCAGTGGGCCGCCCGTCGGATGCGCTTGCCCTGCCGCCGCTCGTCCTGGGCAGCCAGCGCCGCTTCAAAAGTCTCGATCTGCTCATTGCCGCTGTAACGAAACTGTGACCACATCGAATACATCATATCGACCGGATTTCGCAGCATGATGATGATTTTGGCGTCGGGGTCATAAGCATGGATTTCAGCGGCGGCCCGGCGGCTGGCCAGATACCAGGGCGACGATTCGCCTATCCGCGTCTCGCCGCAGACGTCTTGAAACAGCTTGAGATACCTTTCGGGCTTATTGCGGAACTGCTGAAAGCGCGAGCCTTGCAAATCAGAGCCGAAATAGTGCGGCTCTTTATAGAAGGGCATAAAGACATCGGGATGCCGCTGCAAGTATTCATGCAGAGACGTCGTGCCGCATTTGGGCGCGCCGACAATAAAAAAATTCGGCATGGCCTTGCCGGCCAGGGCCGCCGCGCAGCCTTTGGATTCCCTAGGTTTCATCGCCGCTTGCGCCACCTTTTGATTCGGCATAAAGGAATTATAGTGCAAATCCGCGAAATAGGCAGACCGCGACTCTAAAGGAGTGGTAAAAATAAAGACATGCAAAACCAAAACTGCGACCTTTGAGTCACCCTTTGAAGCCGCTTATGCGCTAAACTGCGGCCATGAATCAAATGCGCTGTCAAACTGCCGAGCGCCATCTGACGGCCAGAAGCCGCGCGGGAAATCGCCTTATGACCGAAAAAGTTTGTCTTGCGGCCATAAAACGAACACAATACAGCTGTTTCCCTCTGCGCCTCTGTGCTAAAAAAGCAAATCCCAAAAGGCGAACATTGAGTCGCTCTTCCTGCCCGCAAACGCGGTCTAAAGAACCTGAACAGCATAGAGGCGAAAAGGTTTATGCGCGAAAAAGATTGTCTTTCGCGCACAAAACGCGCATAAAACCAGCGGCAGAGCGTGGCGGAAAATGGCATAAAATGGCGCAAAATGCCGTAGTATGTGGCGGATTATGGCGGATTTTGTCGCAGTGTGTGGCGGATTATGGCGGACTTTGTCGCAGTGTGTGGCGGAATATGGCGGACTTTGTCGTAAGCATGTGGCGGAATATGGCGGACTTTGTCGTAAGCATGTGGCGGATTATGGCGCAAAATGGCGGACTTTGTCACAGTATGGCGCGGTGAATGTCCTCTATATTGACCACTCTCACTCTAAAAATTCGCAGCCATCGACAAATAGGCTATACTAAAAAGGCGATGCGGTATCAAAAAGTTTTTCTGGAGTTCAAGATGTCCAAGCAAAAGCAAAAAAGTCACAAGAAAATGAAGCGGCTCAACAAAAAACGCTATCAAAGCGAACTGACGCGGCTGCAATTTGAACTGGTGAAATGGCAGTATTGGATTAAACAGCAGAAGATGCGCGTGATGATTACCTTTGACGGCCGCGACGCCGCTGGCAAGGGCGGCACAATCAAGCGCATTATCGAACCGCTTCAGCCGCGCGATATCCGCCTGGTCGCGCTGGGCAAGCCCTCTGACCGCGAGCAGACTCAATGGTATTTTCAGCGTTATGTCGCCCACCTGCCGGCGGCTGGAGAGATTGTCCTGTTTGACCGCAGCTGGTACAACCGCGCCACAGTCGAGCGGGTGATGGGATTCTGCACTGACCGCCAATACTGGGATTTTTTGCGCGATGCCCCCGATTTTGAGCGACTGCTGATTCACGATGGCATCATCTTGCTGAAATACTGGCTTTCGGTGGATGATGATGAGCAGGAGCGGCGTTTTCAGGAACGGGCGCGCAACCCGATGCGCCGCTGGAAACTTAGCCCGATTGACCTTGAATCACGGAACCGCTGGATTCAGTACACCAAAGCCAAAGATTTGATGATTGAGCATACCGATATTCCCGAATCGCGCTGGCGTCAGGTCAATTCCAATGACAAGCGCCGTACCCGTCTCAACGTCATTCGCGATATTTTGGATGCCATCCCATATCAAGACGTCGCCTTGCCCGGGCCGATAAAACTGCCGGAACTGCCGCCCCGCAGCCAGCATCATGCCCGGCCGCCGCGCGATTATCAGTACATCATCCCTGATTATTATGCCGACGGCTAGCCGCTATTTTTTGCCGGTTAATAATTTCCTGCGGGTTTCGCGCCGCGCGACCGCCGGCAGAGACGGGCCCTTGGCCTCCAGATAGCCTTCAATCGCTTGACGGTGCTGCTTGATGCCCTTGCGGAGCAGCCATGAAATCGCCTTAGTAATCCGCTTGTCCTTTTCGCGCTTGAGGCTGTCAGTCAGTTGCAGCGCGAGGTTCAGAATACGGGGATCAGAGGAATGGCTGATGGGCGCGGTCAGCAGCACCAGCGAAGCCCGCCGTTTGTTGATGTTCTCATCATCCGCCAGCGACAGCAGAAAATCCCGCCAGCCATCCCAATCGGCCAACAGTTCCTCGGCGCTGAAGACCGACTGGCAAGTGCTGTCAATTTCTGCCCAGCCCTCCAGCAGGCCCAGCCACTCATCCAGCTGGGAGAGCGGCAGCTGCCGGCGGCGCTGCGGAAATTTGACCAGCAGCGTTTGCGGCGCGCACCGTTCTTCATAAGACGTCCCGTGGTAAAGTCGGTCAATCAGAGCAGCCCAGTCTTGATAGGTCATGTCCTGATGCCCGGCGATAAAATCCAGCATAATTCGCCGGCGCTGGACATTCTTCAGCCCATACCATCGCCGCCGGGTGCCCAGATGTTCCGGGCGCAGACGGCGCTGCCCGCGGCCGGGTTCTGTCTGCCGAAACCGCTCAACAAGAAAGTCATGATACCCCTTGATGCGGTCTTCAGACCCGCCGACAGACTGCTTCGCGGCCATTAAAGCAGCGACTTCAAAGGAATGCCGCGCCGCTTCAAAAATTCAAGCAGCCCGATCTTGTCGATGGTTTTGATTTCTTTGGCGGTTACTTTCACGCGCACCCAGCGGTCAAGTTCAGGGACATAAATGCGCTTGTTTTGCAGATTGGGCTTGAACTGCCGTTTGGTGGTGTTAAAGGCCTTGCTCCGCGACTGGCCAAAAAGCGGTTTGGTGCCTGTGATTTTACGTCGGCCGGGCATGATAACGTTCCCTTCTTTCGTGTTTTAGCGGCAACTGGCAAAAGCCGTGCGACTTATGCAAGCATTGCATTATACCCCATCTTCTGCAAAAATCGAGAGGGTCTTTTTGAAATTCTCATTTGCCGCGCAGGCGCGGGTCGAGGATGTCGCGCAGGCCGTCGCCGATGAAATTGAAAGCCATGACCAGGCTGGCAATCGCCAAGCCAGGAAACAGCCACATCCACCATTGATCAAAAAAATTTCTGCCGTCGCTGACCATGCGGCCCCATTCCGGCGAAGATGGCTCTGGCCCCAAGCCGATAAAGCTCAAGCTGGCAAAGGCGATAATGGCGTTGCCGATTTCCAAGGTTGCCAGAACCACCGCCGGGGCGATGCAGTTAGGCAGAATCGTGCGGAACAGAATATACAGCCTGCCGGCGCCGACGCTCCGCGCCGCGTCGACGTATTCCTGCGCTTTGACCTCCAGCGTCAGCCCGCGCACCATCCGCGCATAGCTGGGCCACGAAACCACGATCAGCGCCAGCACGGCGTTTTGGATATCCCGCCCCAAGGCCGCCGTGATGGCCATCGCCAGGATGATGGACGGGAAAGCCATGAACAGTTCGGTCACGCGCATCATCGGTTCGTCAATCAGTCCGCCGGCATACCCGGCAATTAAACCGATGACCGTTCCCAGCAAGCTGCCGATAACAATCACGGCCAGTCCAGCCGGAATAGTGATTCGCGCGCCCCACAGCACGCGGCTGAAGATATCGCGCCCCAGTTCATCCGTCCCCATCAGATAAGCGTCGTTTGGCGGCTGCAAGCGGTTGGCCAAACTCTGCTTCAGGTGAGGATAGGGCGAAATCTGCGGCGCCGTCAGCATAATCAGCAGCCACATCAACACTGTCGCCAAGCCGATAATCACCAGTGGATTGCGGCGCAGATGATGCCGCGCGGCCTTGAGTTTGTTAGTCCACGTGGATTCGGGGATCGATGAAGTAATAGAGGATGTCGACGACAAAATTCACTCCAGCATAAATGAAGGCGAACAGCAGACTCACGCCCATAATCGCCGGGAAATCCTGGGAGGTGCAGGCGCGAAGCGTATAGCGGCCGAGGCCCGGATAAGCGAAAATCGATTCGATTAAAATCGAGCCGACCAGCGTATTGCCATAGGACAGGCCGATGATGGTTACAACTGGAATCAAGGCGTTCCGCAGGCTGTGAAAGCGAATCACATAACGTTCGCGAAAGCCCTTGGCGCGGGCGGTGCGGGTATAATCCTGATTCAATACTTCCAGCAGCGACGAGCGGGTAATCCGCGAGATAATGCCGCTGATGTACAGAGCCAGGGTCATTGCCGGCAGCAGCAGGTGCGAAAAGGCATTACGAAAGGTCTTCCAGTCGCCGTCCAACAGGGCGTCAACCGTGAACAGGCCGGTCACCGTCGTCGGCGAGAACATTCTCACGTCCAGCCGTCCTGGGCCAACCGTCAAACCCCATTGGGCATGCAGCACGGTCAAGCCAATCAATCCTAGCAAAAACACGGGGAAGCTGACGCCGATTAAGGCCGCCACCCGCGCCGCATAGTCCAGCGGGCTGTCCTTCCAGATGGCCGAAATCAAGCCCAGGCTCACGCCCAGCGTCATGCCAAAGACGATGCCCAGCGTCGCCAGTTCAATCGTCGCCGGCAGAAAGCGGCTGATGTCTTCGGCAACCGGCCGGCGCGTCTTAATCGAAACGCCCATGTCGCCGCGCAGCAGATTGCCCAGATAGATGAGATACTGCTCGTGCCGCGGCCTGTCCAGTCCATTTTTTTTTCGAAAGGCTTCTTTCACCTCTGGATCGTTCAAGGCGTTGGGCGGCAGGTTGGCATTGATGGGATCGGCTGGTATAAGATTGGCAATCACGAAGGCGGCCAAGGTGATGCCCAGCAGAAGCGGAACGGTCAGCACGGCGCGCCGAATAAAATAGCGAAAGAAATTCATAAACCCCAGTGTACCACAAGCGAACAGCCCAAACAAAAACAGAGAGCCGAGACGAATCCCGACTCCCTGTCCTTTTCCGCAAATGAGAGCGCGGCGCTTATTCGGCCCGACTCAAGATCGAAACATCCAAAGTCCATTGCGGATGGAAGATATAGCCTTCAATGTCGGCCAGATAAGCCGTCTGCATCTCCGGCACATTGAAAGGCGCGAAAGGCCCGCTCTGCTGATTGAATTCCTGCAAGGCGGTGAAAATTTCCAGCCGCGCGTCAGCGTCGCTGGTCGTCTTGGCGGCCGCAATCAAGTCCTGAATCTCTTGCGGCACATCCTCAAGCTGCCAGTTGTTGCGCTCGGTGGCGACCTTGCCGCTGGGCAGGAAGCTCAAGAAGTCCAGCGGATCAAGCAGGTCAGGGCCCCACAGCCAATAGCCGATGCCATGCTCGCCGCTGCGATAGCGTTCCAGAGCGACCTGGGGAGTGGTAAAAGTCAATGACATAAGAAGTTGATCAAGTGCGTAGGGTAACCTGGATGCTGCTGACGATACAGCTGACGCCGATTCCAAGCATACACAAACAGCTTGACACTGCGCCGAAGCGCCTCAGCACAGCGTGAAAAACAACGCGAACGACGCTGCAAACGCGCCAGATAATGACGCAGCTCGGCATTCATCCCCTCAACCCGATAAGTCTCACTCTTATCCGACATGGCACAGTGTACACCAGGATGATAAATTAAACCCTGATACGACACCATCCGATCACTATAGTACTGCCCAGCCTGCGGACTGGCATCCAGCAAGGCTTGCAAACTCTCCTCGTCCCGCCTTTGACCCACGCGCCAGCCCACAATGCAACTGCTGGCACGCTCAACCAAGGTCATTATGTACCACCTGTTTTTTTCTGAGATACAAAGGTGTACAGTTCGTCCATCTCAACGACCTCCAGCGAACCCTCATCCGGAACGGGCGCCGCTGGCAGCTGCTCACTATGAGCCTTGACCCAATTCATCACGCTCACATGCGATACGCCCAGCAAACGCCCAATGCGCCGATAGTTCACCCCCTCCAGATGTAGACGAACCGCTTGCTTTCGGACTTCATTGGGATAGCCAGGCTCGGCTGGCACGGGCGTATACCGCCGTTGGCAGGGCTTGCATTTGTACATCTGACTGCCGGCGCCGGTCAATCCCGCCTTGACTTGATCAGTTGTGTTTTGGCAATGCGGACATTTATTCATATATCCAGTTTATACCATCTCTACCTCTTTTACCACTCCCCGACCTGCATTTCGCCCGGCGCCAGCGTTACATTGATGCCGACTTCGGCCAGATCAGCCTGGATCTTCTGCGCGTTGGTGCTGAAATTGACGCCGCCAAAGGTGATGTCCGGGTATTCCAACTCAAGTTCCAGGCCATCGGCATAGCCGGCCTCGGCCAGCAGTTCACGCGCTTTGTCGAGGTCGCGGCTGAAGGCGCGGTCTTCACCAAAGGCCGAGTACAGACCCGTCCACATATTCGAGCCCGGCG
Organism: Phototrophicaceae bacterium; assembly: GCA_965243795.1. Lineage (GTDB taxonomy): Bacteria > Chloroflexota > Anaerolineae > Aggregatilineales > Phototrophicaceae > UBA6055. The sequence goes on from OZ251576.1 coordinate 1,619,440, forward strand.
TCACGCCGCCCCACAAGGCTTTGTAGCCCTCATAATCCAGGGCATAGCGCACGGCCAGCTGAACGGTCGGATTGGCAAAGGGGCCGCTAAGCGACTCGTCCTGGTTCATAATGACAAAGTGCGTTACGGCGCTGATGCCGCGGTAAATCTCGATGCTGTCATTGCCTTCCAGGCCGGCGATTTGGTCGACGCTCAAATCAGTCGCCAGGTCGATGCTCCCGCTTTCCAGGGCCACTTTCTGCGTGGCGGCTTCTGGAATGTGCTGGATAATCACGCGGTCAAAGTACGCTGGTTCACCCCAGTAATTGTCGTTGCGAACCAGATCGGCGCGCACCTGCGGCTCCCATGATTGCAGGATATAAGGCCCAGAGCCAGCCGAATTGCTGTTGAGCCAGGCTTCGGCCGTGTCGGTTTCCATGGCGTCGGCCGCATCGGTGCCGCCGTTGGCGCGAACCACGTCAGCGTTGGTGATGCTGAAGGCATAGCTGGTCAGTTCCGACAGGAAGGAAGGCCGCGCGTTTTCCAGCGTGATCGACACGGTGTCATCGTCATGCGCCATCACCTCGACGATGTGATTGGCCAGGAAAGACGGATTGCCCTTGACGTTCTGAAGCCGCTGAATGCTGAAGACGACATCATCGCTGGTGACGTCATCGCCATTGGAGAAGACGGCGTTCTCGTCCAGCGTGAAAGTATAGGTCGCGCCATCGTCAGAGATTTCCCAGCTGGCGGCTAAGGACGGCAGAATTTCGCTGGCATCCTCATCAGGAAAGGTGACCAGCCGGTCATAGGTGACGTGGTTGACAATGCTAGTGCTGTGCGTGAAGCCATTTGATGGATCCAGCGAATCGGTGGTTTCGGCATGGCCAATCACCAGCGCTTTATCATCCTGCGCCGCCGCGCCAAAGGCACCCAGCAGCAGAACAAGCGCGGCAATCAACCCAAGCCCACGTTGCAAGCGGTTCATAAAAAACTCCTTCAAAATAAGAGAAACGAAAATTGCACAGGCGAATTATAGCAAAGGCCGACATGAAGCGCAAATCAGGGCATAAAAGAGAGTGGTCAATATAGAGGACATTCACCGCGCCATACTGCGACAAAGTCCGCCATTTTCCGCCACACACTGCGACAAAGTCCGCCATTTTCCGCCACATACTTACGACAAAGTCCGCCATTTTCCGCCATATACTGCGACAAAGTCCGCCATTTTCCGCCACATACTTACGGCAAAGTCCGCCATTTTCCGCCACATACTTACGACAAAATCCGCCATATTCCGCCACGCTCTGCCGCTGGTTTTATGCGCGTTTTGTGCGCGAAAGACAATCTTTTTCGCGCATAAACTTTTTCGATCATAAGGCGATTTCCCGCGCGGCTTCTGGCGGTCGGATGGCGCTCGGCAGTTTGACAGCGCATTTGATTCATGGCCGCAGTCTAGCGCATAAGCGGCTTCAAAGGGTGACTCAAAGATCGCAGTTTTGATTTTGCATGTCTTTATTTTTTACCACTCCCCATAAAATCTTTGGCCTCAACAGCGATCATCAGATTGTCGCCCTTGACGAACACCGGATAGGTCTTGACTCGAATCGTCGGGTCAGCAAGACATTGACCGCTGGCGATGTCAAAGGGCCAAGCGTGCCAGGGACAGCGCAGGATTTCGCCCGCCCGCTCATGCGAGATTGAAGCGTTGGCAGCGGAAGGCGGCGCGCTGGCGCGGCTTTGACCGCCGATTTCCCCGGTACACAGCGGCCCCAAACGATGCGGACAAATGTTTCGCAGCGCATAGAACGAGCCATTGACATTAAAAATTCCAATGCCGGCCCGCCCGCGAAATGGCACAATGATTTTGCGCCCGCCGACCGGGATTTCCCCGATTTTGCCAACGACAATCGCAGTCATCCCGCGTCTATCCGCAGCAGTTCGAGCGCGTTGTCGGCAAAAATGCGGCGGTGCATCTTCTCTGACAGCTTGGGTAAAACTGTTGCCGGGTCATTCCAGTCAAAATGCGGAAAATCGGTGCAGAAGATGAGGGTTTCGTCGGCATGAAGCATCTCCAGCATTTGATGGATTTGTTCGGGTTTTTCTGGTTCGTGCATCGGCTGCGAGCCGACCCGAATATGCTCGCGGAAGATTTCGCTGGGACGGCGCTTCAGCCAAGGCGTCTGGTCGCCAATCGCCTTCCAGTCGACATCCATGTGCCACATCAGCGCCACCGCCCAAAGCTGCTGAACTTCGATCAGCGCAAACTTCAGATTGGGAAATTTTTCGAACACGCCCTCGCAAATCAGCGATGCGGCATGAGCGCTGGCGATCTGCGGCCGCGCCATTCGCGACTCCATGTAATACGTTGGAAAACCCACAGGAGTCGGGGTGGTTCTCGCGGCGCCGCTGCCACCGCCCACATGAGAAACGACCGGCAAATCATGCTCGGCGCAAGCCTCCCAAATCGGATGGTAAAAGCGGTTGCCAAAGGGCATCGCCGTCTCCATTGGCGCCATAACCGCCGCCGTATCCTTGCGGCCCGCCAAACGATGAATTTCGCGGACGGCCTGCGCTGGATCATTGGGCGCAATCAGAATGGCGTTGACAAGCCGCGCGTCTTTTTCCAGCCAGTGTTCAATCGTCCAGTCATTAAAAGCCGTGCAGAGCGCCGCCGCCCAATCAGGATCCGGCAGACCCGTATAGGTATAAAAGGGCGGTGGGCCAGTCAGCAGGGCAATGTCAATGTTCCAGCGGTCGAGCAGTTCTTTTTGCGTGAATTCCAGCGAGAAATTGAAGTCGCGCTCTTGCAGCATGGGGTCTTTGAGGTCGGGGCGCGTCCGCCGATAGGGTGTGTTGGCATAGCCGGCCGCGGGCAGATGAAGCCCCTGGTCAAGCAGATGCTCCTGATAAAACTTCGACAAATAAGGCAGCAGGTCTTCGGGTTCGCGGAAATTATGGTGAACATCACAATCAACCAGCTTCACACCTGGGCTGGGTTTTGCCGTCCAGCCTGGCGCGGCCACCGGCGCCGCTCCCGCTTTGCCAATATGAATTTGCTCCAGCTTGTCTCTCGTCATCATCTTCTCGCCATCAACCGTCTATGAAGGCCGCATCTCGCCCAGAGAAGTCTCGCCCTGCTGGATAAATTCCGCGACCGGGCTTTCAACGCGCCCATAGGCATTCCAGATTTTGAAACCCAGCAAAGCCAGCAGATCTGGCGAGGCCGCGGCCACTACTTCCGGCGCAGTGCCGGTCGTATAGTTCTCCTGTGTTCGAAACTGCGGCGCGACAAAAGTCGATAAGATCCCCAGTCGATTCTCGCTGCTGGTATTGGCGCCGGTGCCATGCCAGATTCGTCCATCAAACAGCATGGCTGTCCCGGCTTTGCCCTCGGCGGCGATGCTCACGACATCTTTGTCGCGGTCTTTGTCTGGCCGTCGGCCGATAAGATGACTGCGCGGCGCCAGGCGGGTTGCGCCATTGGCCTCGGTAAAGTCATTCAGCATCCACATCACATTAAGCACCACCGGCGGCGCAATCATCGCTGGATGATCATCGGCGCGGTTGGACAGTTCGCGGGTCAATGAACCGGCTGGAACGGGCGAAGGCCTGCGGTGAATCGGTTCGGGCATCCACCATTGGTCGGTGTGCAGATCCATGGCGATGCCGCCCGGCTTGGCGATATTGGCGCCGTAGCTGGAAAGCAGATAATCATTCCCCAGCACATGACCGACAACCGCGCGCATATCGGGCTGTCCCAGCAAGTCGATGAAGGCTTTTCCCTTGTTGATCAGCATCCATACTCGCTGATTGACGCCGCCGGCCGCGGCCGAAAAAGCATCCCGCTTGATTCGTCCCTCGTCATCGGTGAAATCGCCCCATTGCTGTTTGGCGCCGCCGTCCTCAAAGGCAAAACCAGCCCGCAATTCGGCCGCCGCCTGCTCTTCCAGCCGCGCGCGGACAGCGGCCAGCTGCTCGGCGGGAAGGGCATCGGCCAGCAGACAATAGCCGAACTCATCTATATTCGATTTTGCCGTCTCAAGATTTGTCGTCGGCTTTGGCAGTTCCTCATAAGACCAGTTAAACATCTTTACCTCCATCTAATCCGTTCTTTTCGTTCTTTAGCGCAGCAGCGCATCGATTTTTGCCAGCACATTAGCGAGAACCAGGTCAGGAGCTTTGGCTATGAATTCGACTTTGCGGACTCGCCAATCAATGCTCTTTAGATGGTCTACCAGCACAACGCCATAAACATCAGGATTATCGGGCAGTTGAACTTCAAATGGATAACCCTTTTGGCGTCCTGTTATCGGACAGCAAAAAGCCAACCCCGAACGCTCGTTAAATAGTTTGCGCGATAAAACAAGCGCAGGACGACTGCCGGCTTGCTCGCGGCCTGCTTGAGGATCGAAATCTGTCCAGACTATATCCTCGCGGTCTGGAATATAGGGCATTACCAGACTTCCTTGCCTACAGGAGGGCCAATATCCCATTCTTCGTGTCGATTTTCTGGGGTAATGTCAGCGACCAATTCTTCAAGCTCATAATAAAACTCTTGCGCGGGAATAATGCGAAGCTGCCCATTAACGACTGCAAGTTTCACTTCTTGGCCAAATTCCAGCCCAGCTTCTATTGCCAGCGCCTCTGGAATCTGTATCGCCCGACTGCCGCCCCATTTCTGAACTTTTACAAGCATAGTCTATTCCCTTTATGCAGATACATTGCAGATACAGCTTATCATATAATCAGCGCATTGTGAAAGCGCGCCGCTAAAACCTAAAATTCCACCTTGTCCAATCCTTTTAATCCCAGCATTTGACGCGCCTCGTCCGGGCTGGCGATGGGACGTCCCAATTCCCCGGCCAGCCGCGCCGCTTTTTCGACCAGCTGCGCGTTGGTCGCCAGGACATGACGGCTAAGGTACACATTATCTTCCAGGCCGACCCGCACATGGCCGCCCATCGTAATCGCCATGACGGCCATCGAAAAGACATGACGGCCGACGCCGATCACCGACCAGCGATAATTGTCCTGGCCAAACAGATCATTGGCGGTATCGACCATGTTGACCAGCGACCGCGCCGATGCGTTCAATCCGCCCAGCACGCCCAGCACAAACTGAATCCAGTAGGGCGGCCGCGCCAGGCCTTCGCGCTCCAGAAATTTCAAATTGTGCAGATGCCCCAAATCATAAGCCTCAAATTCTGGCACCGTGCCGCTTTCGGCCATCGTCTTGGCGAAAATCGTCATGCTGCCGAAGGTATTCGGGAAGATATTGTCAATCGAATCTTCCAAGAATGCCTTTTCCCAATCAAAGCGCCAATCCGCATCCCGCAGCCGCTCGGCCACTTTATGCACCGAAAAATTCATCGACCCCAAATTGAAAGACGCGACTTCGGGGCGGAGCAGGGGGATCGGACGCAGGCGCTCCTGGGGGGTCATCGTCATACCGCCGCCGGTGGTGATATTGACAATCAAGTCGCTGCCGGCTTTGATTTTGCCGGCGATCTCCCGAAACAGTTCGGGGTCAGAATCGGGCCGCGCATCTTGTGGATTGCGCCCATGAATATGAACAGCGGCGGCCCCGGCCTCGGCGCAGGCGATGGCGTCATTGGCGATTTCATCGGGCGTCAAGGGCAGGTGCGGCGATTGCGTCGGCACAGTGACAGCGCCAGTCAGCGCAGTGGTGATAATCAGTTTTTCCATCAGATTTGCCTAAAATATCAGATGTCATCAAGTATAGTTGATTTGCAGTCCCCTGTCAAATAAAATCTCCCAGCCGCGGCAAGCGAATCAATCTGAAAATTGGATTATCAAATTATAGTCGCATCCTGGCATTGCTGCTATAATCACCCGCAGCGCAGCTTTATTTCTACTTCTTAATTGAGGGATTTTATGTTCACAAGAATTGCCCTGATTGGCGCGGGTGGCATGGCGCGGCATCATCTGCCGCTGATGATTGAAAAAGGCGCCGATATACGCGTCATCTGTGAGCCATCTGCCAACAGCTATGAACAGACCTTGGCCAAGCTCGAGGAACTGGACGTTCCGCCGCCGCCCAACGAACCTGATCTCGTCAAATTGCTTGAAGAGCACGGCGCCGAACTCGAGGCCGTCTTTATCGTTACCCCCCACGTCTTTCATCACGACCAGGCCAAAATGTGCCTTGAAGCTGGCTTGGATGTCTTGCTGGAAAAGCCGATGGTGATGAATGCCCAGGAAGCGTTAAGCCTCATTGAAACCCGCAATCGCACCGGTGGCTTGCTGGTCGTCGCCTTCCAAGGAGGCCTGTCGCCGCAGATCAATGAAGCCGCTCGTCTGATCGCCTCTGGTGAACTCGGTCAGCTTTTGAATGTGACCGGCATGGTCTGGCAGGGCTGGAAAAATGTCACTATCGACACTTGGCGGCAGGCGCCGGAAATCGCTGGCGGTGGCTTCCTCTTTGATACTGGCGCTCACATGCTCAATACAGTCTGCACTCTGGTTGGCGAGGACTTTCAAACTGTCGCCGCTTGGGCCGATAACCGCGGCACGCCAGTTGACATCAATGGCGTCGTTATGGGACGTCTGCAATCGGGCGCGCTGGTGACCCTCAACGGCTGTGGCGATTCGATCCCCGGCCTGCACTCCGAAATCTATATCAATCTGACCGAAGGCGTCATCCGAACCGGCATCTATGGCGAACGTCTTTCGATTCGCCGCCCCGATGACAAGGATTATATTGAAGTCGACTATCTGCCCAAGATGCGCGGCGCCTGGGAACAGTTCACACAGGTGCGCGCCGGCAAGATCGAAAATCCCTGCCCGCCCGAAGTCGGCCTGCGGATGGCCAAACTTTGGGACGCTATTGTCGAATCAGCCAGCCAAAACGGCCAGCCCGTGCCGGCCCAATCAGCGTAAATTCTAATCACAGTCAGGAGAAACCCAATGAAAACAGCAACCGGCAATTTCCCGCTCGGATGGCGCCGCCGCAATTTTGCCTGGGAGCAAGACCTCGACGGCATGATCGGCTGGGCGCAGGAAAACGATCTTGAAGTCATTGACCTTGGCCCCGACAGCGACGTGACGGCCAAGCCGGTTATCGAGGCCGGGCTGCGCGTCGGCACAGCTGACCTGCGCGTCTGGGGCGAGATGATGTCCTCTGATGCCGGCAAGCGCCGCGAGGCCGTCGCCCAGAATGCCGATTACATCCAAACCTGCGCCGCCGCTGGCGCCAATGTCTTCTTCATTTGCATGATTCCCGAAGATCCATCGCGCGAACGGGCTGAAAACTTCGGCTACATGGTCGAAAGCTATGGCGAACTGCGCGCCGTCTTTGAGGACAATGATGCTTATCTGGTCATTGAAGGCTGGCCTGGACCTGGATCGCTGGTCTGCACGCCCGAAACCTACCGCGCCTTCATCAAGCAAATCGGCTCGGCCAACATGGGCGTCAACTATGACCCTTCGCATCTGCTGCGGATGGGCATCGACCCGATTCGCTTCCTGAAAGAATTTGTCGGTCATGTCTTTCATGTGCATGGCAAGGACTGCATGATTGTCGACGAAAATCTGTATCAATACGGCAATCTTCAGCCGGCGACCTTTGCTTCGTCCTACAAATACGGCGGCATGAACTGGCGTTACACCATCCCCGGCCACGGCCTTTCCGATTGGAAGATTATCCTAAGCATTCTGCGCGATTATGGCTATGGCGGCTGCATCAGTATCGAACTGGAGGATCACTATTACGACGATACCGAATACGACCAAAAGCAGGGCGTCCTGCAAGGCGTCAAATTCCTCGCTGGCAGCTGATTCAGCAGTCCAAAAAATCACAAGCGGGGCCGGCTAACTGTCTGTCCCGTCTTATTTTCACCAACGGAAAAGAGGTTGATAATGAAACACATTGGCATCGTCGGCCTGGGCAATATGGGCATCGGCATGGCAAAAAATCTGATTCAAGCCGGCTTTGCGGTGGTCGGCTTTGATTTGCGGGCCGAGCGCGGTCAAATGCTGATGGAATTGGGCGGCGAAAGCGTCGACAGTTTGGCGGATTTGGCCAGGGCGGTCGAGGCTGTTTTTGTGATGGTCATGAATGGCCAGCAAGTTCTTGATGTCGTCACCGGCGGCGAAGGCCTGATGCACACTCTGCCGCCGGGCGCCACCGTCATTGTCACGGCCACCATCGAACCGGCGGAGATGCGCCAGCTTGACGCAATCCTGGCCGACAGTGACATCAACCTGATCGACAGTCCGGTCAGCGGCGGCAAGGCCGGCGCCGACAACGGCAGTCTGACTCTGATGGCAGCGGCCAAGCCGGAGGTCTTTGATGCTCATCGGGATGCGCTGGATGCGGTGGGCGGGCAAATTTTCCACGTGGGTGAATCGCCTGGCATGGGGCAGACCGTCAAGGCCGCGCTTCAGGCCTTCATCGGCGTGACCTTCGTCGGCATCTTCGAATCTCTGGCTCTCGGCGCCAAAGCCGGCATCAAAGGCGAAACGCTTTATCAAGTCTTCAGCAGCGCCCACGTCGGCAATACGCCCTTCTTCAAAAACTGCGCCCAACTGATTATGGAACGGCGGTTCAAAGACACCGGCAGCCACATCGGCACCATGTATAAAGACCTCGGCATTACCATGGCCATGGCGCGCGAGAACGGGATGCCACTCTTTGCCGCCAGCGCCGCCTATGAATTGTTTCAGGCCGGCATATCGCTTTACCCCGAAGAAGACAACTGGGCGATTGTCAAATTCCTGGAGCAAATTTCCAAGACAGAAGTTACATGGTAAATCCAAAAAACGAGAGCCGAAAATGACCAAATTAGGTGTGATTACAGACGGAATCAGCCGCGAATTTGAACACGCGCTGGCTGTGATGAACGAATTTGATTTGACTCAAGCCGAATTGCAATTCCTTTGGGATAAAGAGGCTGGCGATTTGGACGATGCCCAAATGGATCGGGCGCAGCGATTAGTCAAGGCGCACGCCGTCGAAGTTCCGTGTATTTCGCGGCATATCTTCGGTGGCCTGCCACTGGGAAGCCTAAGCGCCGATTCGCCCGTTTATATTGAGCATCTCGAAGCCCTCAAGCGCTGCATTGTCATGGCCAAGTCGCTTGATTGTCCGTTGGTGCGGGTGATGAGCTTCCGCAAGGAAATGATTCTGTTTGGCAGCCACGGCGCCGAGCAATGGGTCGTCTCAAGCGGCGCCTGGGATAAGCTGCTCAAGCTGATGGCGCCGGCGGTTCAGATGGCCGAAGATGCCGACATTACCTTGGCCGTCGAAACCGGCAACAATGCCATGATTACCTCGGCCTGGCTGGCGCGCAAGCTCATCAGCGATTTGGGAACAGATCGCCTCAAGGTTCTTTGGGATCCGGCCAACAGCCTCTACTGCGCTGAAATTCCCTTTCCTGATGGTTATGAGGCCCTGCGCGGCGGCTGTCTGGCGCATATCCACATCAAGGACGTGGTCGTCGATATTCCTAAGGCCACCGTCGCCTGCTGTCCGCTCAATACGGGTGATATGGCGCCTTATCTCAAGAAAATCGCCCAGTCGCTCCAGGCCGACAATTACGCTGGAAGCATCTCGCTGGAGTCGGTTTATCGTCCTCTTGACGGCGCTTTTGAGGATGGCTTCCGCGCCTCTGTCGCCAGCTTGAAAGAGATATTTGCCTAGCGACAAACCGAATGCCATTTTAGTATAACCAATGGTAGTCGAAGATCACATCAAACAGCGGATTTTATCAGCGAACCTTAGCTGTCCCTCTCATAACAGCGCCGGGAATCACAAAGGTAAAATCCCCGCCGCTGATCCGTTCTGGCAGGCCAAAGCCGTCCCTAATATCATCAGAGGCCGCATCGAACAGGGTCATAATCATCTGCGCGTTCGGCGCCGGCGTCATCATCCGCCGCGTCCAGGTGTCAAAATGCAGCGTCAAATCAAAGGTATGGACGATCTCTGGCGTAAAGCCGGCCGCGCTTAGCATCGACTGCCATTCGGAAATGCGGTAATCGCGCACATGAGAGGCATCCCGCAGCAGTTCAATGGTTTGCAGGAAAGTATCCTGGGCGTAATCCTCGGCCGCCATAATATCGCTGATGATAAACAGGCCGCCCGCTTTCAGGACGCGCGCGAATTCAGCCAAGGCCCGTTCGGGATGCGGCCAGTGATGCGCGCTGTAACGGCTGGCGATAATATCAAAGCTGTTATCCGCAAAGGGCAGGTTCTCAACATCGCCATGCTGGGCAGTGACGTTGTCGATGCCGCGCGCGTCAGCCAGCGTCTTGACCTGCGCCAGCATCGCGCCGGTGAAGTCACAGGCGATGACCCGCTTGACATGGGGCGCGAAGGCCATTGCCGTATGCCCGGCGCCGCAGCCAGCATCGAGAACCAGCGATTGCGGTCTAGATCGTCCGTGCCGCGCCATCAGATTGAGGTCTTCGCCGGCGGCGTGAACAGCGCTGATCCGATAGTTGGCCGCCACGTGATCAAACTGTGACTGAACTCGCCGTTTCATATCTCTTTGGGGCATGATAAACTCCCTTCAGGCATCATCGGGCCTCATTTGCCAACTTTCCATTTTGTCCTTGACAAGGCCAATTTCATCATCTATACTAGCCGTTTGCAGTCCCCTTTCCGATACGTTTTTACGGTTGCATGAAAACAAGCCCAATACATTGCCCAGCTGACAAGCGATTTCTTCACAGCCTTTTCGAGGCCGCGCCGACGTTTTCATGCGCCCAGACGCGAATCATTTATTCATCCAAGGAGCAGCGCCTTGAAACACTATAATGTGAAGAGCTATGCGCGTACCCCCGAAATCCAGGAGCTTCCCTCGCTGATTGATATTCAGCTAAAGTCCTTTGAAGACTTTCTCTATCGAGGGCGGCTGCTGGAACTGTTCGATGAGATTAACCCCATCCAAAGTTTCAACGGCAACCTGTCCCTGTATTTCCCGGGCAATATCCCCGCCGCCAAAGAGTTCGACCTGCGCTGTGAGTTCAGCGAGCCGAAATACGATGAGGACGCCTGTCTAGAGCGCGATATATCGTATGCGGCGCCGCTTCATGTGTACGTTGCGCTGGTCAACCATGAGCAGGGGGACGAGGTCATCAGACAGAAAATTTTCCTGGGCGATTTCCCGCTGATGACCGAAAAAGGCACCTTCATTATCAACGGGACGGAACGGGTTGTCGTCAGCCAGTTGATACGGTCGCCCGGCGTTTATTTTGACGCCGAAGAAGAACGCGCCACCGGCCGACTGCTGTCGAACTGCAAGCTGATCCCCGACCGCGGCGCCTGGATGGAATTTGAAACGCGCAAGACCGACTACATCACCCTCAAATTCAATCGCAAACGGACGGTGCCAGTGACCATGCTGCTGCGCGCCTTGGCCGCCGTCGATGATGGCCTGCCGGCCAAAATATCACCCATCAAAACAGGCGAAGACGACGAAATCCGCCGGCTCTTTGCCCATGTCGATACCAATGAGGCCCATCCATATATTGAAAGCTCGATCAAAAACGAGCCGGAATGGGACGTAAAGAAGAAGCAGACGATTGCCGAAGTCGCCCTGATCGAATTTTACAAGCGGATGCGCCCCGGCGACCCGGCGACTCTGGACAATGCGCGGGAATACCTGCACAGCCAGCTTTTTGACAAGCGCCGCTACGACCTGGAACGGGTTGGACGCTACAAGCTCAATCAGCGCCTGGATCTGGCGAACAAGATCAACCCATCGCATCGCACCATCACCAAAGCCGACATCGTGGCGCTGGTCGAGCAGATGATCATCATCAACAACGGCCAGCGCGGCCGCGATGACATCGACCACTTGGGCAATCGCCGCGTCAAAACCGTCGGCGAACTCGTCGGCAACAAACTGCGGATCGGCCTGCGCCGCATGGAACGGCTGGTCAAAGAACGGATGTCGATTCGAGAAGCCGAGCAGCTGGCGCCGGTCTCGCTGGTCAATATCCGCCCGGTTGTCGCCGCCGTCAAGGAATTTTTCGGCTCATCGCAGCTTTCACAGTTCATGGAACAGACCAATCCACTCTCCGAACTGACGCACAAGCGCACGCTTTCGGCCCTGGGGCCCGGCGGCCTGCGCCGCGAACGCGCTGGCTTTGATGTGCGCGATGTGCATAACAGCCACTATGGCCGCATCTGTCCCATCGAAACGCCCGAAGGCCCCAACATCGGCCTCATCGGCCGCTTGGCGAGCTATGCGCGGGTGAATGAACTGGGTTTTGTTGAAACGCCCTATCGCAAGGTCGTCAATAAAATGCCGCTTTTCCAGACCCAGCAGGCCCGCACCTTTGAAGAGGCGGCCGTCTCCCGCAGACGCTCCAGACTGCAAAACGCCACCAGGACCCTGCTTGGCCGCGAAGTCAATGAGGATGTAGAGGTCAGCGGCGAAATCATCGCCAAAAAAGGCGACATCGTCGACGAGGATATCCTGAACGCGCTCGTGAAACATGACATCAAGCAGCTTAGGATGGTGTCCTATGTGAGCCGAAAGGAATTGATCGGCCGCATCGCCCATAGCCATGTTCAAGATGACGGCGGCAATGTCATCGTCGAAAAGAACACCGAAATCGATGGCGAAATTTTGAGAACGCTGATGAAGTCCGGCATCAGAAAAATCAAAGTCGTATCCTATGCCGACAAAGAAGCCGATAATCCTGACCTGATAGGCCGCGTCGTCCGCGATGATATTGAAGACGCCAATGAAGAAGTCATCGTCGAAGAAGGCACTGTCATTGATGCCGAAATCATCAAAACGCTCAAAAAACACGGCATCGAAGAAATTCCAGTTGTGCCATTTGCCACCAGCGATATCGAATATCTGTCGGCTGATAAGGAAGACGGTTACCGCATCGCCCAGGCCAATTCACTGCTCGACCAGCGCAATCAATTCGTGTCCGACCGCATCTCGGCGCGCCACAAGCAAGGCTTCCATACCGTGCGGCCAGAGCGCATCGACTATATGGACGTCGCGCCGCGCCAAATTGTCGGCATCAGCGCCGCCCTGATCCCCTTCCTCTCCCATGACGACGCCAACCGCGCCCTGATGGGCTCCAATATGCAGCGTCAAGCCGTGCCTCTGATCGCGCCAGACGTCTCCGTCGTCAGCACCGGCATGGAAAAACAGGCCGCCTCTGACAGCGGGCAGGTGTTGTTGGCTGACATTGAGGCCGAGGTCGTCAGCGTGCAGGGACATCGAGTGACAGTTAAAACGGCCAAGGGCAAAGAACATCATTATGCCCTGCGGAAATATGACCGCTCCAACCAATCGACCTGCATTGACCAGCGGCCTCTGGTACGCAAGGGCGATGTCATCAAACCCGACGATGTGATCGCCGACAGTTCCTCGACATATAATGGGGAGCTTGCGCTGGGACACGATGTGCTGACCTGCTTCCTCTCTTGGGATGGCGGCAACTATGAAGATGCCCTGCTCATCAGCGAGGATATGCTCCGCAACGACAAATTCACCAGCATTCACATCGAGAAACATGAAATTGAAGCCCGCGACACCAAGCTGGGCCCCGAAGAAATCACCTATGACATCCCCAATGTCGGTGAAGAAACTCTCAAGGATCTCGATGAGCGCGGCATTGTGCGGATCGGCGCCGAAGTCGGTCCCAATGACATCCTGGTCGGCAAAATCACGCCCAAAGGCGAAAAAGAACTCTCGCCCGAAGAAAAGCTGCTGCGGGCCATCTTTGGCGAACAGGCGCGCGAAGTCAAAGATTCCTCTCTGCGGCTGCCACATGGCGACCGCGGCAAAGTGGTCGACGTAAAAGTCTTCACCCGCGACGAACACCCTGATCTGCCGGCCGGCGTCGAAAAAATGGTGCGCGTCAGTGTCGCCCAGCGCCGCAAGCTGACCGTCGGCGACAAAATGGCCGGGCGCCACGGCAACAAAGGCGTCATCTCCAAAATCGTCCCCATTGCCGATATGCCCTATATCGAAGGCGGCGTGCCAGTGGAAATCATCCTCAATCCCCTAGGCGTTCCAGGCCGCATGAATATCGGCCAAATTCTGGAACTGCATCTGGGTTGGGCCGCCGACCGTCTGGGTTTCCGCGCGGTGACGCCGGTGTTCGACGGCGCCAAAGAACATGAAATCCAGGCCGAGTTGGGCCGCGCCTGGATGATGGACTGGGCTTGGAAAATGACTGCCGAACGCGCTTGGGAAAATCATGAGCGCCTGGCCGAAATGGGCCAAATCGCCCCAGAGGAATTTGATGATGACATGCACGTCATCTGCGCCTACCTGGTTGACCGCGTGGGCGAATCGGGCCGATATGACAACGAAGCGATTATCCTGGAACGCAGCGAAGTTTATGTGCGGCGCGTCGCCGTGGCCGAAGCCTTGCGCGATTTCGGCTATGACCCCGATGAAATGATGGTCTATGACAATGCCGACCTGCCGCTGGAAACCCGCGACCGCCGCGATATGAAAGCCCTGGAGGTCTCGCTGCGCCTGTGGATCCAGCAAAATTCACCGCAGGGTATCGAACTGGAAGAAAGCCTTGAGATTCGGAGCTTGTTCGAAATTGCCGACCAAGTGATGTTCGAAACGGGCCGCCCAGTGCCGCATTATGGCAAGCAAACGCTGTATGACGGCCGCACCGGCGAAGCCTTTGACCGTCATGTCGCCGTCGGCTATGTCCATATGCTCAAGCTGGCGCACCTGGTCGAAGATAAGGCCCATGCCCGCTCGACTGGGCCCTACAGTCTCGTGACCCAGCAGCCCCTCGGCGGCAAAGCGCAGTTCGGCGGCCAGCGTTTTGGCGAAATGGAAGTCTGGGCGCTTGAAGCCTATGGCGCAGCCTATATCCTGCAAGAGATGCTGACCGTCAAATCCGATGATGTTCTAGGCCGCGTCAAGACTTATGAAAGCATCGTCAAAGGCGAGCCGATTGAAGAGCCAGGCATCCCAACCAGCTTCCGCGTGCTGGTCAAGGAATTGCAGAGCCTAGGCTTGGCGGTCGAGGCGATTACTGGCAATGGCGATGTGATTCGCTTCGGCAAAAATGAAGAGCATACCCGCCGTCCACAGCCAGAAACCGGCCTGCTGCGGTTTAGCGCCGGCTAGCGCGCAATGCACTATCGACCGAGCGAAAGAGGCGCGTCGCTGATGATGCGTCTCTTTTTGTTCGCCCATATTCATCCTCACAAACTCTCGCCAAAAATCCTCCTGTTAAGGTACAATGGCGAATCATAGGCAAAGCGGGGCTAAAATCCGTGTTTGGCATGGCTTGATTTTGCTTTGATTGTATGCTAATGTTTGATAGATGTTTAATTTGTTCCAAAAAGCGCAAATGGTTGGAATGCCATGACCGTCCTTGAATTCGCTCCCGTCGGCGCGCTCCTCGCGATTGCGGTTGGCCTGGCCCTTGTCATCGCCAACATCTCGCGCGTGTTCGGCCCGCACAAACCAAGCTACCGCAAATCTGTCCCCTATGAGAGCGGCATGAAGCCCATCGGTCCAGCCACCCGCCGCCTGCCAGTCAAGTTTTATCTGGTGGCCGTCCTGTTCATCATCTTCGATATCGAAGTGATTTTCTTCCTGCCCTGGGCGGTTTCCATGCGCGGCCTCGGCCTCTACGGCCTGGCGGTGATGGCGGTCTTTACTGTGATTTTGATTGTTGGTTTCGTCTATGAATGGAAGAAGGGCGGTCTGGAATGGGAGTAAGCGCCAAGCTCGGAAATCTGGGTGTTGTGACAACCACTGTGGAGCAAGCCGTGAACTGGGGGCGGACGGGGGCGATGTGGCCCTTGCTGTTTGGTCTGGCCTGCTGCGCCATTGAATACATGAGTTCGCAGGCCTCCAGCTATGACCTGTCGCGTTTTGGCATGGAACTGAACCGCGCCACGCCGCGCCAAGCCGATCTGCTGATTGTGTCCGGCCGTCTGACGCGCAAAATGGCGCCGGTCATCCGTCAGCTTTATGACCAGATGGCCGAACCCAAATGGGTCATCTCAATGGGCGACTGCGCCTCTTGCGGCGGCGTCTATAACAACTATGCGATTGTGCAGGGCGTGGACGAAATCATCCCGGTAGATGTTTATATCGCTGGCTGTCCACCGCGCCCAGAGCAGCTGCTGCACGGCATCTTGACCCTGCATGAAAAAGTCAAGAGCGAACGAATCGCCGATTGGGCCTGATCCTGGTTTACGTTGAATAGCAAAGGCAGCCGAAACATGGAAATTCCAGCGGCAAAAGACCCGATACAAACGCTGCAAGACCGCTTCGGCGATGCGATTTTGCATGTTAAGGAATTTCGAGGAGAGACAACAATAGTCGTTCCGCCAGAGCGCCTGCTGGAAACGCTGGATTTCCTCCGCGTCAGCGCCGGGCTGGTCTATAACATGCTTTCGGATGTCAGCGCCGTCGATTATTATCCGGACGATTATGGCGAGGAGTTCGACGGCGATGACCGCGATTATCGTCCGCAGCGCTATGGGGTTTCTTATCATATTCTGTCGATGCTCTACAACCGCCGCCTCCGCGTCAAAACCTTCGCCGCCGAAGAAAATCCCGTCGTGTCATCGGCGACGGCGGTTTGGCCGGCGGCCAATTGGCTGGAGCGCGAAATTGCCGATATGATGGGCATCGCCTTTGCCGGCCATCCCGACCCGCGGCGCCTGCTGATGCCCGAAGACTGGCATGGCCATCCCCACCGCCGCGATTATCCGCTCGGCAAAGAAACCGTCGCCTTTTCCTTTAATGAAGCCGACATCCGCAAGCACAAGCCCTTTGCCAAAAGCTAAATTTTGAGGTGACTATGGCCATAGCAGCGCAAACGCAAACCCCGCCGACCATCGAAGAGCAGCGCAAATGGGAAGGCAGCCTGGAACAGCTGAAAGGGCTGGTTTCCGAACGCGCCATCACCGGCGAAACTATGCTGCTTAATATGGGCCCGCATCATCCCAGCACGCATGGAGTATTGCGCCTGCTGCTGGAACTGGACGGCGAAGAAATCGTCACCTGCCTGCCCGATATTGGCTTTCTGCATACCGGCATCGAAAAATCCATCGAGGACAAAAGCTACGAAAAAGCTGTGCCGCTCACCGACCGCATGGATTATCTTTCGCCCATGTCCAACAACATGGCCTTCGCCAGCGCCGTCGAAAAGCTGCTCGACCTAGATGTGCCAGAACGCGGCCAAATCATCCGCGTCATCTGCCTGGAACTGGCGCGCTGCGCTAGTCATCTGGTCTGGCTGGGGACTCATGCCATCGATATGGGAGCCATGAGCGTCCTGCTTTATGCTTTCCGCGAGCGCGAACGGATTTTGGGCATGTTCGAGATGCTTTCAGGACAGCGCATGATGAGCAGCTACATCCGGCCGGGCGGCGTCTGGCGCGATGTCCCCGATGATTTTGCGCCGACGCTGAAGCAGTTTTTGCAGGATTTCCCGGCCAAAGTCGATGATTATGAAGCCCTGCTGACCCAAAATCCGATTTGGAAAGACCGCGCGCAGGGGGTAGGCGTGATTGAACCCGACGTCGCGCTGGCCTATGGCATGACTGGGCCGGCCTTGCGCGGCAGCGGCGTCAACTGGGATTTGCGGAAAGCGCAGCCGTACAGCAGCTATGAAACCTATGAATTCAATGTGCCGCTGGGCGAACATGGCGATGTCTATGACCGCTATCTGATACGGATTCAGGAATTCCGCGAGAGCATGAAAATCCTGCATCAGGCCCTGTCGCGCCTGGAACGAGTTAAAGGCCCCTGCCGTTCCGAAAATCGCAAGTATTGTCCGCCGCTCCGCAGTGAATTGGGGCAGAGCATGGAAGCCGTCATCCACCACTTCAAGCTGTGGACTTATGGCTACGATGCGCCCGATGACGAAATCTATCAGGCTATCGAAAGCCCGCGCGGCGAAATCGGCTGTTACATTCATGGCACCGGCGCCAACAAACCGCGCCGCGTTCATTTCAAGACACCGTCGTTTATGCACATCAGCGCCCTGCCAGTGATGTCGAAAGGCTATCTGCTGGCTGATATGGTGGCGATTATCGGCAGCGTCGACATTGTGCTGGGCGATTGTGACCGTTAAGCCGCCGACGGGTGATGGGCATTATGGAATTTGACATTGTTTTGCAGACGATAGAATATCCCGCGCGCATACAAAACAACGAAACGCCGCCTGCTCGCATAAATACAGATTCGTTCAATGGAATAAAAATGCCTGCCCAACAGGCGCTTTTATGAATAAGGCGAAGGGAATATAATCAGCTAACGGATTTTCCTTACTTTGCAGGAAGTCTATCCAAGAAGGAAAAAGCAAACGTATGGCAATCATCGGAAATCCAGAATACGAAGAGCGCATCCAGCGTCATCTGGCAAAATACGAAACCAAACGCTCGGCCGTGATGCCCCTGCTGTACATCGCCCAGGAAGAATATGGCTGGGTCAATCAGAGCGGCATCGAGGAGGTGGCGCAAATCCTTGACCTCGACCCGACCCAAGTCAAGTCCATCGCCGGCTTCTATACCATGTATTCCGAAAAGCCAAAGGGCAAATACTGGCTGCAAGTCTGCACCGATCTTCCCTGCGCTTTGCAGGGCGCCGATGAATTTCACGCCTGGCTGAAAGATGAACTGGGCGTCGAAGAAGGCGGCACCACCGCTGACGGCCTCTTCACCGTCGAGCATGTCATGTGCCTGGCCGCCTGCGACAAAGCCCCCATGCTGCAATGCAATTTCCGCTATATCGAAAGTCTCGGTCAGGAAAAAATGCGCGGCCTATTGGCAAAATGGCGCGCCGAAGCCGCCCAGTAAAGGACTGGATGATGCACATTCTATTGCGTGGACGCGAGATCGAAAACTTTGACCAGATCGATGTTTATGAAAAACACGACGGTTTTGCCGGCCTGCGAAAAGCCCTGGCCATGAAACCAGCCGAAGTCATCGATGAAGTCAAGGCCTCTGGACTGCGCGGCCGCGGCGGAGCGGGTTTCCCGACCGGCGTCAAATGGAGCTTCATCCCCCAAAACGAGCCGATCAAATACGTCACCGTCAACGCCGACGAAAGCGAAACCGGCACCTTCAAAGACCGCGAAATCATGGAAAGCAATCCGTATCAGATGATTGAGGGCTCCTTGATTTGCGCCTATGCCATTCAGGCCAAAGCCGTCTACATTTATCTGCGCGGCGAGTTTTGGGATATTGGACAGCAGTTGGACGAGTGCATTGAGGCCATGCGCCAAAAAGGCTATGTCGGCAAAAACATCATGGACTCTGGCTATGACTGCGAGGTCTATACGCACCTGGGCGCCGGCGCTTATATCTGCGGCGAAGAAAGCGCCCTGCTCAACAGTCTGGAGGGCTATCTCGGTCAGCCGCGCGTGCGTCCGCCGTTTCCCGCGCAAAAGGGCGGCGGCCTGTATAAAGAGGCGACCGTCGTCAATAACGTAGAAACGCTGGCGAACTGCCCCTTTATTCTGCGCGAAGGCGCCGAAGCCTTCAAAGCAATCGGCACAGCCCAAAGCTCTGGGACAAAAATCTACTGCGTCAGCGGCCATGTCAAAAAACCCGGCAACTATGAACTGCCGATGGGGACGACCTTCCGCGAACTGCTGTATGACCATGCTGGCGGCCCTCTGCACGCCGACCGCGCCTTCAAGGCCATGCTGCCATCAGGCGGTTCAGGGCCGATTGTGCCGCTGACCGACGAGACGCTGGATACGCCGATGAGCTATGAGGACACGCCCAAAATCGATACCATCATCGGCTCGGCCTCCATTATTATTATGGACGAATCGGTCGATATGACCTGGGTCGCCTCCAAAGTGACCAAGTTCTTCAAGCATGAAAGCTGCGGAAAATGCACGCCCTGCCGCGAAGGGACGTATTGGCTGGACAAGGTGATCGACCGAATTATGGATGGCCGCGGCGCGCCCGAAGATGTGAAGCGGATTGCCGATGTGGCCGCCAATATGCAGGGGACAACCCTCTGCGCCTTGGGTGATTTTGCCGCCAATCCAATCATTTATACGATTAAGCATTTCCCCGACGACTTCGCCCAGCATGTCCAGGCCAAAGCGCCGGCGAGCGGGGATTAGCGGATGACATGCGCGTTAGTCAAGAGCGAATGGAAGTGGAGGCTTGAATGTCCGACACGGTGAAGATCAATGTCGATGGAAAAGAATATGAGGTAGAAGCCGGGTCGAATCTGGTAGATGCCGCCAAATGGCACGCTGGGAACGATATTCCGGTGTTCTGCTATCATCCCAAGATGGAACCGGTGGGGATGTGCCGCATGTGCCTGGTCGAACTGGGGACGCCGGCGCGCGACCGAGCCACCGGCCAATGGCTGACGAATGATGATGGCACGCCGCAGATTCGCTATTTCCCTAAGCTGCAAACCGCCTGCACAACCACCGTCAGCGAGGGCATGCACGTCAAAACCAGCACTGAACAGGTCATCGACGCTCGCAACGACGTCCTGGAATTCCTGCTGACCAGCCATCCGCTTGATTGTCCAATTTGTGACAAAGGCGGCGAATGTCCCCTGCAAAATCTGACCATGCGCCACGGCCCGCAATCCTCGCGAATGTACTTCGAAGACAAGCAACTGCTGGACAAGCATTATCCACTGGGCGATCTGATTTTCCTCGACCGCGAACGCTGTATTCAATGCGCCCGCTGCGTGCGCTTCCAGGATGAAATTGTCGGCGATGATGTGCTGGCCTTCCATGAGCGCGGCCGCCGCTTGCAGATTATTACCCATTCCGACCCCGGCTTTGATACCTATTTCAGCGGCAATACCACTGACATTTGCCCAGTTGGCGCGCTGACCACCGGTGACTTTCGCTTCGGCGCCCGCCCTTGGGAACTGAACGAAGTCCCCAGCATTTCGCCTTGGGACGCCGCCGGCGAAAACATCAGCCTAAGTATGCGTCTAGACCGCGATTTTGACGGCAAAGCGATGATTAAACGGGTGATGCCGCGCCAAAACGAATGGGTCAACGAGATCTGGATCAGCGACAAAACCCGCTTCGGCCATCACTTCACCCGCAGCCTGGCCCGCCTGCAAGCGCCGCTGCAAAGAGACGGCCGCCATTTGCGCCGCGCAGACTGGAATGCCATCCTGCCGAAACTTGCGGAAGCCCTAAAAAAGGCCGACGGCGACATCGCGGCCATCGCCGGCAGCAGCCTGGCCAACGAAGACCTGTGGGAACTGCGCCAGCTTCTAGACGCGACCGGCAGCGCGCGGCTGGGTGCTTGGCCGCCAACCCACGGCGCCGCTGAACAGATAGCGCAGGTCGGCGTCGGCGTCGGGACAAACCTCGGCCAGCTGGGCAAAGGCGACGCTGTCCTGGTGATTGCCAGCGACCTGGAAGAGGAAGTGCCGATGTGGCGGCTGCGTCTGAAACAAGCGCAAGACCACGGCGCTTATCTGGTCGTCGCCAATTCGCGCCATACCCGCCTGGAAGATTTCGCGGTGCAGGGTATGCGAAATGACCGCGTGGTCGAAGGCGAGGCCATCCGCTATCCAGCCGGCGAGGCCGCCGCCGCGATGGCCAGCCTCAACGAAACGCATCCAGCCATCGCCCAGCGACTCCGTGATGCCAAAAATCTGGTGATTGTCGTCGGCGCCGAAGGCCTGACGCTTGAAGGCAGTCAAGCCCTGGCCCAAGCGGCCGCCAGCTTCCTGATTGAAACCAAACACATCGGCAAAGCCAACAGCGGCCTGCTCTCCACCTTGCCCGGCGCCAATGGCATGGGACAACATTATCTCGGCTTCAGCCCGCAGACGACAATGGACATCATGGCGAATCCGCCCAAAACGCTGATTGTCGCCCAAGCCGAACTGCTTGATGATGACCCCGCAGCGGCCGCCTGGCTTAGTCAGGTCGATACGCTCATCTATGCCAATTTCTTTCAGGACAGCACAGCCGAAGGGGCCGATTACGCGCTGCCCATTCAAACTTTTGCCGAACGCGACGGCAGTTTTGTCAATGGCGAACGGCGCGTTCAGCGATTTTATACGGCGCAAGGCCCGATGGGCGATGCTCTGCCTGCCTGGAAGCTCTTTGGCGGCATTCGGCAGCAGATGAGCATGGGACGGCTGAAAGCATCGGCGGCGGCGGTCATGCTGGAGATCAGCAAAAATATTGAAGCCTTCGCTGGGATGCGTTACAAGGCGCTGTCAAAAGTTGAACGTCAATTCCCCGATGTGGGCGGACGCGATCTGTACTATGGCGGCACCGCCTATAACAACCAAGGCGGACTGGGCATCCAAATTCCAAGCCAGGCCGATAGCGGCGGGCCGCTCAAGAAAGCCAAAATGACCCTGCCCAACCCCATTCAAGCTGGCGAAAATGAAGTTTTGGTAATTCCGACAACGCGCCTGTATAATCGTCAGCGTAATTTCCGCCCGACGGTGTTGATGGAAGGCCGCGTCCTGGAAGCCCATGCAGTCATTCATACGGCCGACGCCCAAGCCAGAGGAATCCAGCAGGGCGATTGGGTCGAACTGCGCGCTGGTGATGCCGTCGTGCAGGCGCAGGCGGTGTTGAGCGATGAGATCGCCCAAGGATCGGTGGCCTTGCCGCGCCACCTGACCGATGAGCCGGCGCCTATGGCCATTGCCGCGGGGACGCTGAACCGAGTCGCCGCTGTCGTGGCTTCAGGAGATTAACTTCGGGAGATTTTGCGTATGAGCCGCAACCTCAAAATAGGCATTGGCTTGGCCGCGCTGGCGGGAATTGTCGTTTTATTGGCGGTGATTGTCGTCAATCTGGGCGCGGTTGCCGCGTGGATCGGCTTCGATCAGTCAGGCAGTCTGAACGGCCGCGAGGGCGCGGTTGGGATGCTGCTGAACCCCGAAGCGCGCGTGCAGAATGTGATTCAATGCAAAGACCACGCCGGCTGTTCGGCCCTGTGGCCGATTGTCTTTGCCGCCGGTTTCGCTTTCGTCATCGTCACTGGCTTTGCCTATGCGACCCTGCTGGAACGGCGTCTGCTGGCCTTCTTGCAGCATCGCGTCGGCCCCAACCGCGTTGGCCCGGCCGGGTTCATGCAGCCGGCCGCCGATGGGGTCAAACTGGTCTTCAAAGAAGATCTGCTGCCGGCCGGCGCCGATAAATGGGTCTTTCGGATTGCGCCCATGATTAAAGTTATCCCCGTCCTGATGATCGCCGCCGTCATCCCCATGGGCCCCGATTTGACCCTGCCCTGGTTCGCGCCGTCGCTGGGCGATGTCTGGTTCCAAGTGCCGCAAGGGCTGATCGATTCCAACGTCGGCATCCTCTGGATCATCGCCATCACCAGCATTGCCACCTATGGCGTCGTGCTGGCCGGCTGGTCAAGCGACAATAAATACGCCATGCTGGGCGCGCTGCGGGCCTCGGCGCAGATGATCAGCTATGAATTGAGCATGGGGCTGGCGCTGGCCGTGCCGGTGATGATCGTCGGCAGTATGGCGATTGGCGACATCATCGACGCCCAGCGCAATATCTGGGACTGGCTGGTCTTCCAAAATCCCCTGGCCGCCGCCGTGCTGCTGCTGTCTCTGCTGGCCGAAACCAACCGCGCCCCCTTTGACCTGACTGAAGCCGAACAGGAATTGACGCAAGGCTATATGACCGAGTACAGCGGCATGAAATTCGCCCTGTTTATGATGGCCGAATATCTGGGCATGATCGCCGTAAGTCTGGTCGCGGCCGCCGTTTTCTTTGGCGGCTATCATCTCTGGCCGATGGACGGCCTGCCCATTCTGGCGCCGCTCATCTTCATCGGCAAAGTCGTCCTTTTCCTCTGCGCCATGATCTGGGTCAGAGCCACGCTGCCCCGCATCCGTTATGACCGCCTGATGCAGTTCGGCTGGAAAGTGATGATTCCGCTGGGGCTGCTGGCGGTCGCCTGGACGGCCGTTTCCGTCGTCGCGGGCGATGCCCTGGGCGGCAGCGCGTATCCCTTGATCTCTGGTGCTGTTTTCGTGTTTGCGCTGATTGTCGGCGCTCTGGCCCTGCGGCGGCTGGGCGATGATGACACCGCGGCGATTCCACTGGAAGACGACCCAATGTACACTGGCGAACGGCGCGGGCTGGGCTGGGCGATGGTTCATCTGGTGGGGATGCTGATAGCGATTCCGATTGCCATCATCAACTTCCACGTCAGGGCCCTGGACGGCCTGGCAAGTTTTGGGCGCACGCCTGAAGAAGACCGTCAGCTGGAAAGCGGCGAAAAAGCTATCACCTCGCCGGGCGGCGATTAGCTGGCCGGCTGTGTACTCGCAGACAAGTTTGGATAAGGATGTGGTTCTATGAATGATGTTATGAAAGGCTTTGCCACCACCCTCAAGCATCTGATGGATGATGCCGTCACCGTGCAGTATCCCGAACAAGTGCAGAAGTTCCATGCCCGTTACAAAGGTCGGCATCACCTGCGCCGCTATGAAAACGGCCTGGAAAAGTGCATCGGCTGTTCACTGTGCGCCGCCGCCTGTCCAGCCGACGCGATCTGGGTCGAAGCGGCCGAAAACACCGACGAAGAGCGCTACAGCCCCGGCGAACGCTATGCCAAAACCTATGAAATCAATATGCTGCGTTGCATCTTCTGCGGCTATTGCGAAGACGCCTGCCCGACCGAAGCCATCCAGCTAGGCCATGAGCATCAGATGTCCTATACCGACCGGCGCGACGCCATCTATACCAAAGAGATGCTCATCGATGCCCCCCAAGACGGCGCAGAAACAACGCCGCAGCAAGTCGAACCCGGCAGCTTTAACCGCTCCATACCCGATATGGGAGACCCGTCCTAAACTGACAGGTCGGACGAAGTATTGAACATTGCACAGCGGGGCAATTATGTTAAACTGCGCCAGTTCATTGATGAGGAATGAAATCCGATGGAATGGCTGTTCCTAGCGGTCAGTTTTATAGCCGTCCTGGCGGCGGGCATGATGCTGACGCGGCAAAACGCCGTACACAGCGCCTTGTTCTTGATCCTCAATTTCGGCTGCGTCGCCTTCTTGTATCTGATGCTGGACGCGCCCTTTTTGGCGATGGTGCAGGTCACCGTCTATACCGGCGCTATTATGGTGCTGTTTCTGTTTGTCATCATGCTGCTCGGCGCCGAAGTCACGACCGACACCTCCGGGCGGATGCGCTGGCTAAGTTTCGCCGCCACCGGAGCCGCGCTGCTGACGCTGGTCATCTTTGGCTTCCCGATTGCCTCCGACCTGCTCGCCAATGACGGCCTCAACGCCGCCGGCCAGGCGCAGCTGCGGGTCATCAACGCCATTCCCCCCGACGAAACCCGACAGTTCACTGTGCTTGAGGCCGGCTTTGAAGCGCCGCTCGAAGGCCAAGTCAGCGCAACTGTGCGATTGGAAACTGACGGCGCGGCCGCGGCCGAGTTTGTCGATATCGTCTATGATGAGCCGCGTCAAGCCATGCGCGGCTATGTTGAAATGCCGGCCGCCGATTACACGCTCACCGTCACCGTCAGCGACGGCAATTATCAGTCAAGCCCGATATGGACGGAAAACCTGTCGCTTGCCGCCGATGACGCCCGTTCGGTGGCGCTGTATGAAAACAGCAGTGGGCAGATCGATATGCTGCTGCTGACCGATGACGTCGCCGCGCCCGCCGTCGGCAAAATGCGCCTGACCCTGTTTAACGCGGTGACCGATGCCCAGGTCTCCCTGGTCGATATCGGACAGTACACCGCCATTCGCTCGCTGTGCGAAGATAGCTCATGCGATTCGCTGCTGCCGCACCGCACCCTCATCGAGGAACTGCCGCCGGGCGATCACATCGCCATTGAACTCGACCAAGGATCGTACAACCTGGCTTTCGTCGACCAAAACCAAGACATTTTGCGGAATCTGCCAGAATATCAGGCCGAGCGCGGCCAGGTGGAAACGCGGATTCTCGTCCGCGAACCAGGCGCCCTCGGCGGCCAGGCCAGCTACCGCGCCGCCGTCTTCAGCGCCCCGGCCCAGCCAGCCTTTGGCAGTCCCGAATCGATTGGCCAAGTCCTGTTCGTGGATTATGTCCTGCCCGTGCAGCTGGTCGGCCTGCTGCTGCTGGTGGCCTTGATTGGCGTCATTGTGCTGGCCGCTCCAGATGCCCTGGCCCAAGCCAAACGCCGCCGCACCAACCGCCGCCGCCGCGTCAGCCAACCGCTGGCCAGCGTCATTTCACAGCAGACCGGCGCCAATGTCCTGCGCGGCGATGACCTGGCCAAACTGCCCGAAGGCGGCGATGATCCACCAAACAGCCGCAGGAGAGAATAGGCCATGCAAACAATCGGCGCCGAACCTTATCTGCTGTTAAGCATGGTCTTGTTCCTGATGGGGACCATGGGCGTCCTCATGCGGCGAAACGCCATCCTAGTGTTCATGTCCGTCGAACTGATGCTCAACTCGGCCAACCTGGCCCTGGTCGCCTTCGCCCAGCAGTGGCAGCAGATCAACGGGCATATCTTTGTGTTCTTTGTGATGACCGTCGCCGCCGCCGAAGTCGCTGTCGGCCTGGCCTTGATCGTCAACATTTTCCGCGAGCGCCAAAGCATCAATATAGACGAACTCAACCAAATGCAAGGCTAGCGAACCGCCGTAAGAGGCTGATAATCTATGGAAAATCTGCCGCTTTTAGTACCCTTGGTCATATTCGTCCCCGCGCTGGGGGCCATCGTCAATTTCTTCGTCGGGATGAAAATAGGCGAAAAATGGGCGGGATATATCGGCTGCTTCGCCGCCCTCTTCGCCTTCCTGGTCTCGCTGTTTCTGCTGTCCTATGTGACCGGCGCCGACGGCCGCGCGGCCGTGGTCGATCCGCCATTGCTGGCCGGCTGGCTGCGAATCGAATCCATCGGGCTGGAGATACCCTGGCAGCTGCGCGTCGACTCCTTGAGCGTCACCATGATGCTGGTTGTGACCGGCGTCGGCTCGCTCATTCATCTCTATGCCCGCGGCTATATGCACGGCGACAAATGGACGCCGCGCTTCTTCGCTTATCTCAATATGTTCCTGGCCTTCATGCTCATCCTGGTCACCGCCAACAACTTCCTGATGATGTTCGTCGGCTGGGAAGGCGTCGGCCTCTGCTCCTTTCTGCTAATTGGCTTCTGGTGGGACAAAAAAGCGCCCGAAGGCTGGAAAAACAGCAACGCCGCCCGCAAAGCCTTTATCGTCAACCGCATCGGTGACTTCGGCCTGCTGATGGCGATGTTCCTCATCTTCTGGACCTTCGGCACCCTCGATTTCTTCAAAGCCGGCGAACTGCCAAACACAGAAGCCAAATATCTGGTGAAATGGCGCGAACACAATGGCCTGACCGAACACAAAGAAGCTGACGAAACGGCCGATGACAGCCATGGAAAAGACTATGTTTGCGCGCCGCTTGACCCCCACGCGGCCGAGCAGGAACACGCCGAAACCGACAGCGGACACGGCGCCGATGACGGCCATGCCGCGGTCAATCCGTTCGCCAGCGACCTGCGCGCCGTCTATTGCGACAATCAGCATATCGCCACCGACCAGCTGGGCGTCTTTGGCCAAACCAGCGAACGTTTCGGCAAAGGAGAAGTGGTCGATTTTGGCGGCTTCCAGATGGCCTTTGATGATGTGATGTTCCTGATCGCCCTGTTTATGCTGCTGGGCGTCGCCGGCAAATCAGCGCAGATCCCCCTCTTCGTCTGGCTGCCCGATGCCATGGCCGGCCCAACGCCAGTCAGCGCCCTGATTCACGCGGCGACCATGGTGACAGCCGGCGTCTATATGCTCGTCCGCTCCAATGCGCTCCTCTGGGAACTCAACCACAGCGGCTATATTATCGGCCTCATCATCACCCTGGTTGGCTCGGCCACAGCCCTTATGGCCGGCTATATCGCGCTGGGACAATGGGACATCAAGCGCGTTCTGGCCTATTCAACCATCTCGCAGCTGGGCTTTATGGTGGCGGCGGTGGGCATCGGCGCCTATGTGGCCGCCATGTTCCATCTGGTGACCCACGCCGTCTTCAAGGCCCTGCTCTTTCTTGGCAGCGGCTCGGTCATCCATGGCGTCGAACATGGCCATCACCATGTCCATGAACACAGCGGCCATGACCATCACGAAGAAGAATTTGACCCGCAGGATATGCGTAATATGGGCGGCCTGCGAAAAAAGATGCCCATCACCTACCTAACTTATCTCATCGGCACTCTGGCGCTGGCCGGCATCTTCCCCCTCGCCGGCTTCTGGTCAAAAGATGAAATCCTAGCCGATGCCTGGTACGAAGGCTTTGAACTGAATCAGCTGCAAGGTTTTATCGCCTTTGGCATCCTGCTGCTGGCCGCCGCGTTCACCGCCTTTTATATGTGGCGGCAGATTGTCCTGGTGTTCTTTGATGCGCCGCGCAGTCAAGCCGCCGAACGCGCCCCCGAAAGCAGTGGCTCCATGCTGCTGCCTCTGGTCATACTGGCGGTCTTCACCTGCATCATCGGCTTTATCAATGTGCCTTCAGCCACGCCGCTCTTCGCCAGCATCTACGAAACCTACGAATTCAAGCATTTCCTCGAACACAGCCTGTCCAGCGTCTCGCGCGGCCATACACTGGACTTTAACCTCCTTATCGCCGGGATCGCCCTGGCGCTGGGGATCGGCTCGATGCTGGCCGCCCACAACATCTATAAGGGCAAGGGACTGGCCAGGGGCAATCGCGATCAACTGGAAATCCACGCCTCATCGCGCCTCGCCTTCCGCCTGGCCAACGCCCGACTGTATTGGGACGAGATCTATTTCCGCCTCATCGAAAACCCCTTCAACAGGCTGGCGCAATTCCTGGCCGACCGCGTCGATTGGGCATTCCTGCATGACTATTTCCACGACAGCCTGATAAAACGCGGCTTCGACCAAATAGCCCGCCTGCTTAGTCAGCCGCTCGACCTAGGCCTCATCGACGGCGCCGTCAACGGAATCGGCTGGCTGGTGCAGCGCGCCGCCGACCGCATGCGCCAACTCCAAAGCGGCTATGTGCGGATGTATGCCGTGATCTTGTTTATTGGCGTGGTGGCAGTCATCCTGCTGATGCTGCTGCCCTTTATGCAGACCTTGCTCCAGAGTGGCCCTTAAGGAGAACGCCGTCTATGGACATCACCGGACTTTCGCTTACCACGATTACCCTGTTTATCCCGATGATTGGCTTTGCCATCCTGCTGTTTATGAATGGCGAAACTCAAAAAAACAGCATTAAATGGGTGGCCTTTGGCGCCAGCGTTGTGACCTTTGCCGCCGCCGTCCTTATGTGGATTAACTTCGATCCAGGCGCAGCTGAACTGCAAATGGCGCAGCGCAATGCCTGGGCCGACGTCTCGCTGGGCGATTCGTCCATCAGCATCAGCTACTATGTCGGCGTCGATGGCATCAGCCTGCTGCTTGTCCTGCTGACGACCCTGATAATGCCAATAGCGATTCTCGGCTCCTTTGGCAGTCACATCTTTGAAGAGCGCGGGCGCGAAAAACTCTATTACCTGTTCCTGATGCTGCTCGAATGGGCGATGATTGGCGTCTTTGTGGCGCATGACCTGATTATCTTCTACGTCTTCTGGGAAGTTACGCTGGTGCCGATGTATTTTCTTATTGGCATCTGGGGATCTGAACAGCGCATTTACGCCGCCGTCAAATTCTTCCTCTATACCATGGCTGGCTCAATTCTGATGCTCATCGCCATTTTGTACGTCGGCAATCAGGCCGGCACCTTCAGCACCTACAGCGGCGGCGGCGATGTCGGCATTATTGAGATGGTTCAGACCTACGACGGCCAAGGCACCTACTGGGATCCGACTGCGCTTGACGAGGGAACTGCGGACGCTTCGGCTGATGCGGAGGAGCGCGGCTTCCTGCTCAATTCGGTCGAAAGCCTGCTGTTCCTGGGCTTCCTGGTCGCCTTTGCCATCAAAGTCCCCATCTTTCCCTTCCACAGCTGGCTGCCCGATGCCCACGTCCAAGCGCCGACGGCCGGCTCGGTCATCCTGGCCGGCGTGCTGCTGAAAATGGGAACATACGGCATTGTGCGCTTCAATTTGACCCTGTTCCCAGAGGCGGCGGTGGCCTGGGCGCCGACAATTGCCCTGCTGGGCGTCATCGGCATCATCTACGGCGCCTGGGTCAGCTATGCCCAAGACAATGTGAAAAAACTGGTCGCCTATTCATCAGTCAGCCACCTTGGCTTTGTCGTGCTGGGCATCTTCGCGCTCAATGCACAAGGCCTGCAGGGCGCCACCCTCCAAATGGTCAATCATGGCATCAGCACCGGCGGCCTCTTCCTGATGGTCGGCATGCTTTATGAACGCTGGCATACCAAAGAAATGGCGGCCTATGGCGGAATATGGAAAGTCATGCCGTTCTTTGGGGCCGTCAGCCTGGTCATATCGTTAAGCAGCATGGGCCTGCCCGGCCTGAACGGCTTCATTGGCGAATTTACCATTTTGCTGGGTTCGCTGGGCAGCAGTTACCTCGGTCTGGCCTTCACGCTGTTTGCGACCCTGGGCGTGATTCTGGCGGCCGTCTATCTGCTCAAAATGTTTCAGCAGGTCTTTATGGGCGAACACAGCAACCGACTCAAGGATGAAGCGGACTATAAACTGCGCTGGAACGAAATCGCCGCCCTGATCCCCATTTTGATAATGATCTTCTGGATGGGGGTCCAGCCGATTGTCTTCTTCAATATGCTGGATGTATCGGTCGTCCACATCGCCGCCCCGTTCATTCGCTAGGAGAAATCATGGATACGCCCACAATTGCCGAATTTCTCGCCAGCGCCAATCTGACCTCCACCTTGCCCGGGTCACTGCTGGCGCTGTGGACGCTGCTGCTCGTCCTGGTCGACCTGTTTATCCCGCAAGACCGCAAATGGTGGACGCCGCTGCTGGCCTGCGTCGGGCTGGGCCTTAGCTTTATCGCCAACGCGTTCGTCTACTCGCCGCCAGCGGACCAGCAGATCGCGCTCTATGGCATGTACGCGGCCGACGCCTTCAGCGGTTTCTTGAACGCCGTCATCCTGATCGCCGCGCTGATTTCAATTTTGATGAGTTGGGATTATCTCAACCGCGCCGACATCCACCGCGGCGAATACTATATCCTGGCCCTGCTGTCCTCGGCCGGGGCTATGTTCATGGTCGCCGCCAATGACCTGGTGATCGTCTTCATCGCCCTGGAACTGCTTAGCATCCCCCTGTACATCATGGCCGCCTTCCGCTCCATCAAACGCGACGGCGCCGAAGCCGCGCTGAAATCCGAAGAGAGCGGCATGAAGTATTTTATTCTGGGCGCGTTTTCCAGCGCATTCCTGGTCTATGGCGCGGCCCTGGTCTATGGCGCAACTGGCACAACCAATATCCCCGAAATTTTCTCAATAGCCGCCAGCCTGACCACGACCTCGACAGCGGCTTTTTACCTGCTGGTCGGCGCGGCGCTGCTGTTTGTCGGGCTGGGATTCAAAGTGGCCGTCGTACCCTTTCATATGTGGACGCCGGATGTCTATGAAGGCGCCCCAACCCCAGTGACAGCGCTGATGAGCGTAACCGCCAAAATCGGTGGCTTTGCGGCCTTGCTGCGCGTGCTGGTCACTGGACTCTCGGCCTTCGCACTGTCCGAAGGTGGCGCGGCCGCCTGGCAGACGGCCCTGGCCGTGGCCGCCGTTCTAACCCTGGTGCTGGGCAACTTCGTCGCTATCTCACAGCGCAACCTCAAACGGATGCTGGCCTATTCATCGATTGCCCATGCCGGCTACATTTTGGTCGCCGTCGTCGCCGCTGGCTCAAACGGTATAGCAGATGCCGCCGCACAGGGCGCTCTGGTGTATATGATGGCTTACATGTTCACCAATCTAGGCGCTTTCGCTGTGGTGACAGCCATCGAAAAAGAAGATGGCAGCGGCGTCGATCTTGATGACATCACTGGCCTAGCGCGGTCTCGGCCGCTGATGGCCATGGCCATGACGGTCTTTATGCTTAGTCTGACCGGCATCCCCTTAACCGCCGGCTTCGTGGGCAAACTGATGGTGTTCGCATCGGCCATCCAAGCCGGCCTCTTCGGATTGGCGGTCGTCGGCGTGCTGACCAGCGTCGTCAGCGCTTTTTATTACATGCGAGTCGTGGTCAATATGTACCTGCGAGATGAGTCCGAAAGCGTAACGCCGTCACTGGAAACCCCCTATCTGCGCTGGGCGATTAACATTTCGCTGGCTGGCACGCTGATTTTCGGCATCTTCTATCCCCTGGCGACCAATCTGGTCAGCGGGGTCAGCATCGTCTAAATCGCCGCAGCAATTCCCAGCAGTGTATGCCGATTAGGGCAGGGGCATCTCCTGCATTTCCAGCGCCGGCCGACCATCCCGATCCACCCAGACGCCGCACTTCCCGCCGCCGCCGCCAATTTCCAGCGCGGCCAGCTGGCCATCAAAGCGAAAAACTGGATGATAATACTTAGCGATCTGCTGTGCATCGGCGTCGATGTAGTGGCCGATGAGCGCGCGGCGGAAACGCGATGCCGAGCGATTGGGAAAACTGCCGTGAATCAGCTGGCCGTTGAAGAACAGGACGTCGCCGGCCTGCATAACGACTGGCGCCGGCCGCATATCATCCGAAAGCGGCACGGTAATATCAGTGAAACTTTGGCTGGTGTCGGCATCAATGGGGCAAAGCACCGGCAGAGTATGACTGCCAGGCACGACCTGCAAACAGCCATTTTCCTCGTCGCAGTCATCTAGGGCCATCCAAGCGGCAATGCAGGTGCCGGGCTGCACGCGCAGATAAAATTGATCCTGATGCAAAGCCTGACCGCGCGCGCCAGCCGGCTTGAAGTACACCATGGTTTGCACAGCCAGAGGCTCCTTGCCAAGCAGCGCGCGGAAGGCCGCCGCCAGCCGTTGATCCAGCATCCAATCGAGACTGATTTGATCCCAGCGGTGCATGTGAATCAAACGCGGGTATCTCTTGAGCGGATCATCGCTGTCTGCATCGACGCCGCTGAAATCGCCTGGATAATTCCCTTTCCGCATAGCCATGTAATGCTGACGATAGCCAGCGACCTCCTCATCGGAAAACAGCCCCGAAACGACCACATAACCCTTTTCGTGAAAGCCCTGCGCGTCTGCTTGCATGACAAATTCTCCCGTTGCTTAACCGCTTGCCGTTCAATTATCATTTCTATATCATTTCTATTATAAGCCAGAGATATGGCATTGTCACATTCATTTTGAAATTGGCGTTAGATCATCAAATTGTCAAACGATGCAAATTTTGGTAAGATTATAAGCAACTGGCAGATGGGGGCAGGCAATGGCAACAGAAACAATGAATCACGAAGGCAGGATTGCGGCGTTTGAAGCCCGATACGAACATCTTGCCACGAAAGCAGACCTTGAAAGACTGGGCAACAGACTGATTGTCTGGTTCATTGGCATTTGGCTGACCAGCGTTGCGGCGCTCGCCGGGCTGATATACTTCTTGAGCAATTCATAAGGCCGGGCTTGTTCACTGATGAATCTGCAAAGGACTTTTTATGCAAGCAATGGGCCAAGCAGATGTTCAGCGCGCGCTGGAAAACCTTCAGCTGGATATCCAAATCATCCAATTCGACGGCTCGACAGCCACATCACAGCTGGCGGCGAATCACGTCGGCTGTGAACTGGGGCAGATCGTCAAGAGTCTCGGCTTTATGATCGATAAAACAGCGCCCATCCTAGTCCTGGCGAGCGGCGACCAAATCATCGACGACCGCAAGCTGGCGGCCTTGTTTTCAGTCGGACGCAAGAAAGTGCGGATGATGAAAGCCGAACAGTGCCTAGCTATCCTGGGCTATGCGCCCGGCGGTGTGCCTCCCATCGCCCATCAGCAGCCGGGCCTGCCGGTGTTTTTGGATGAAACCCTGAAACGCTATGATCTGGTCTATGCCGCCGGCGGAACGGCGCAAACCCTGTTCCCCATAGCCCTAGCCACTTTGCAGAAAATCACCCAGGCGACTTTCGCTAATATCGTTAAGAGCTAACCGTTAAGGTCGTCAGATAGTATTCGCGGCCGATGATGCTGCCGTCAGGATAGCCGAAAGACAGAGGCGCGCCGCTTAGGGTCTCTTTCATCGCCATCAGCAAATTATAGCTCCCAGCAGCGATGTCACAGGGAATCTGCAACTCGGTCTGGTCAAGATAGTACCTGTCGGGCTGCCATTCGCTGGTGAATTGATCCGCCGGCGCCGTATCATCGACGCTGTTTTTCTGGCCATCGCCGTCGTCATCGGCCAAAATCAAGGTCAAGGTGTAGGGCGTGGCCTCTGGCCGGGCGATCTGCCACCAGCTTTCGATGGCGATGAACTGGCAGGCCTGCGCCTCGACCGAGTCCAGCAGCGACCATGAATGCAGCCGCATGGCATCGCCGACGTGGATGGCAAAATCATAAGCTGGCGCGCGGCGATATTCTGACAGACGATAAGCGGTGGGGAAGGGCTGATCCCAAGTCTCGCTCGACAGCAGCGCATAGTTGGCATGAAGCCAGGCCTGGAGATCCTCGCTGTGCTGATTGCCGCCGCCCTGCCGCAAAACCCAAAGCTGTTGATGATTGGGCAGCGTATCAAAATCCGCCTGGTCAAATGAGCGGCGCACATTCGTCAGTTTGTCGGGAAACGAAGGCGGATAAAGCCGCGCGTCGCGGTCAATCAGATGGAACATGCGCGTTTTGAGCATCTTGTCCGGTGTAAAGTCCATCAAATAGTAAGAGGCCGGCAGCAGCCATTGAAAAGGCCATGAAAATTCGGTGATGAGCAGGCTGTCGGTCTGATAAGTCGGTTTCATGTTTTGGACGATTTCGCGGTAGGGCCCATTGCTTGTCGGCACGGCGATATTCTGTGGCGCCTGGAGATAAAGCAGAATCAGCAGAATCGCCGCCGCCGGACCTGGCAGCCGCCGCAGTCCCAAAGCCATCAGCAAAGCCACCAGCATAACGACCATTTGCAGATTGCGGTCTGTTAGACTGTCCACCAGCGCATTGGCAAGGAAAGCAATTATGAGAGTCGCCAGCAGTAGAAACAGGGGATAGAGCAGAGTCCAATGTCTGCGCCACCGTAGGCCGGGATAGCGGCCAACCATCGCGTTGGTCAGGGGCGGCGTGAACAGACTCATCAGCAGCAGAAAGCCAAAAATAATTTCCGGCTGGAATTTGACCTGCTGATACAGCTTTTGCAAGGAGGAAGTCGCATAATAGATGCCGCCGGCAAAGGGAACAAGAATGACATAGATGAATGGCAGCAGCCAAGCGGAAAATGACAGGGCGATGAAACCCCACATGAGCAGCGAATCCAGCCAAACTTTGCGCTCGAATCGACGAAAGACAAATAGAAACAGCGCATGAGTCGGAAAGATGAAAAAAGCGAAAAAATGCGTATAAATGGCGGCGATGCCCAAAGCGGCATAGACCAGCATCAGCCGCGGGGCAGGGCGGTGCAGCCAGCGATAATAGACCAGGTGCAAACCCGTGGCCAACATAACCAGCATGGCATAAGGGCGCAGTTCGGCCAAGCCGCTGCCGGCGAATCCATAGACCCCCAAAATCGCCACAGCATAAAAAGCCGTTCGCCGGTCGCCAATGTGCAGCCCCAGCTGATACAGCAAAGCATAGGTCAGCAGGTTGATGAGCTTGGATGACCAGCGCGTGACGGACTCGGCGCCGCCAAAATGATCCACCCACCAATCAGCCAGCAGACGCCAGCCAGGCGGATGAACATCCCGCGCCTGCCATTGCACGATGCCCGTCGGCGAAAACAGCATCGCCGCATGAACGGAATCGATTTCATCTTCCCGATAGTTGCGGCCGCCGTAGCTGTGCGAATGCAGAAGCATGATGATGAGGATGAGGGCCGTCAGGCCAAACATCCCCTTCGCGGCGCCAGTTCTTTCTGTTGATAAGGGCAAGGAACGGCTCGCTCGGCTAAAATCGCGCGTGAATTGATTCTATCACCAAACGCATAAGGATTCTAGCCCGCCGGCAAGCGAATCCGTCTCTGCAATCGCTGGAGGACATCGATCAGCCGCCATGGCCAAACATCAGCTTCGGCCAAGACCTGAACCGCGGTGCGCGTAACCTCAACATCGGCGCCCAGTTCCAAGGCCAGCAGACCGCGGTCGACGGTGGCCAAATAAGGCAGCTTGATGAGAACATGCGAGCGCGGCAGGATGACATGTGTAGCCTGAACAGCCTGCGCCAGCAGCTTGACCTCAATTTGATAGAGCAAGCCCTCAACAGCGGCCGGCAGCTGACCAAAGCGGTCGGCCAATTCCTGCTTCATCGCCTCGACCTCCTCTCGGCTGTGAAAATGGCCGATGCGGCGATAAAGCTGCAAACGCAAGGCCATCTCCGGAATCCAGTCGGTCGGAATATAGGCCGGCAGCGGCAGATCGATGATAATCCGTTCGCCGGCCGAGGCCGACCGCTGGCCGCTGGCCGCGCCGTTTTTCTGCTCCTTGATGGCCTGCTGAAGCATGTCAGTATAAAGATGCAAACCGACCTCTGCGATATGCCCAGCCTGGCGCATGCTAAGGACGCCGCCGCCGCCGCGCAGTTCCAAATCGCGGATGGCAATCTGAAAACCAGAACCTAGCTGCGTATTTTCTGCCAGCGTTTCCAGGCGAATCCGCGCTTCGTCGGTCAGGCTGCCCGGCGCATGGAAAAAATAGGCGTATCCCTGCTGCGCCGAACGTCCCACGCGCCCCCGCAGCTGATAAAGCTGTGCGATGCCAAACCAGTCAGCGCGGTCAACGATAAGCGTATTCACACGCGGCATGTCGATGCCGTTTTCGATAATCGCAGTGGCAATCAAAATATCGTATTCACCGCGGGCAAAAGCGGCCATCACCTCTTCCAAGGCGCGCGGCGGCATCTGCCCATGCGCCACCGCCACAGTGGCCTCGGGGACAAGTTTTTCGATCTTGCCGCGGATGGCCTGGATGGTCTTGACGCGGTTATGCACGACGAACACCTGGCCGCCGCGCGCCAGCTCGCGCATGATGGCATGACGACTCGGCTGATCATCCCAAGCCCCAACCCGCGTCGCGACCGGCAAACGCTCTTCGGGCGGCGTCTGAATCATGCTGATGTCGCGGATGCCGCTCAAGCTCATATACAAAGTGCGCGGAATCGGCGTCGCCGTCAAGGTCAGGATGTCAATTTTGGCTCGCCGCTGTTTGAAATGCTCCTTGTGCTTGACGCCGAAACGCTGCTCTTCGTCGATGATCATCAGACCGAGATTCTTGAAATGAATATCCCCCGAAAGCAGCCGATGCGTGCCGACAATGACGTCAATCTCGCCCGCCGCCAGCCGTTCGACAATCCCCTTTTGCTGGGCCTTGCTGCGAAAGCGCGACAGCATCTCGACCGTCACTGGAAAAGCCGCCAGCCGCGCCTTGAAATGATCGAAATGCTGCTGGGTCAGAATAGTGGTCGGCGCCAGCACAGCCACTTGCGCGCCATCCTGAACCGCCTTGAAAGCCGCCCGCAGCGCAACCTCGGTCTTGCCAAAACCGACATCGCCGCAAATCAGCCGATCCATAGGCGCGCCGCTTTCCATATCCCGCTTGACCTCTTGAATGACCTTGAGTTGATCCTCCGTCTCGACAAAAGGAAAGCCAGCTTCCAACTCGTGCTGCCAGGCGCCGTCGGGACTGTAGGCGAAACCAGCGGCATGGGCCCGCCGCCGATAAATTGCCATCAGTTCCCGCGCCTCTTCCTCGGCGTTTTGTCGAGCTTTTCCCCGCATTTTGCGCCACAGATCGGGCTTGCCCAGCTGGCTTAGCTTGGGTGGTTTGTCATCCGCGCCAACATAGCGCGACAGACGATCAGCCTGATGAATGGGGACAAAGATGGTGTCCGCCCCCCGATACTCAATCAGCAGATATTCGCGTTCGGTCGACTTCACCCGCCGATGACGCATGCCCGCGAATTTGCCGATGCCATAATCGACATGGACGACAAAAGTACCCTCAACCCAATCTGTGTAAGCGGTTTCAGCCGTTTTATGGCCGCGGCGGCCAGCAGTCGGATGGCGGCGCGGTTCGGCCCGCGTCCAGCCAAAAATCTCGGCGTCGGTGATAAAATGCAGACGGTTGCCAACCCCTTGCAATGACCAGCCTTCAGCGGCCGCGCCTTCAACAAAACGCAAGGCCCCCGGCGGCAGCGGCGCAGTGATCGATGGCGTCTTCGGAATAAAACCCGCGGCATCCTGTTCATGCCACAAATTCCGCAGCCGATTGACCTGCTCGGAGAGGATGACGGCCGCGTCGCCGCGACGGCAGTAAGCCCGAATGCGATTCAGCATCAGACGGAGTTGACCGCTGTACCGCTCGCCGGGCGCAAACAGCCGCGGGCCGCCGCTCTCGGCCATGGTAGACAGGCTGATGTGTCGGCGGCGATGAATCTGTTCCTGCAAACGTTCCCAATGGATATAGGGCGCTGGATGGCTCTCGGCAATCTGATGCGCGGCCAGGACGTCCCTGCGGTTGGCTTCGGCCTGCTGAACGAGGTCGCTGATGGTCGCTTCCAAGGCCTGCGGATCCTCGATGATAATCAGGCTGCCTTCGGGGGCATAATCCAGCAGACTCGCCGGCTGGTCATGCAAATAGGGCAGATAATGCTCTAAGTGGGCAAAAGCCGTACCCATCGCCAGTGATTCGATATCAGCGGCCTGGTCAGTAATCCCCCGCAGCTGCCTGCCAAGCGGCGGCGCGAGCTTGGGCAAGGCCTCTCGGGCCGGCGCGATACACAGTGACGACAGACGCTTGATGCTGCGCTGGCTGGCCGGGTCAAATTCGCGCAGGCTCTCAATCTCGTCGTCAAAAAATTCAATCCGCGTTGGATACTTGGCCGCCAAAGGAAAGATGTCCAAAATGCCGCCGCGTCGGCTGAATGTCCCCGGTTCCATAACAATCGTCGTCGGCTCATAGCCACTTCCAACCCAGAAGCGAATCAGCGAATCCATCTCATAGCGGTCACCGGGCGCCAGTTCAAGCGTCGCCTGGCGGAAGCAGTCGGGCGGCAAAGTGGCCTGCATAAGCGCCCGCGCCGACGAGACGATGATGGGATGCGCCGAAGGCCTGGCCTGCGTCAAAGCCGAAAGCGCGCCGATGCGGCCTCGAATCACAGAAGCATCCCAAGCCGCGCGGTCATAAAAACCAGCCAGCGGCTCGGCAAATCGAACAATGCGGCCGGCGTCTTCCAGCCAAATCGGCAGCTGCTCGGTGATATTGTAGGCCCGCCGCGCCTGGGACGTCAGACAGATAACCGCGCCGTCCCAATCCTGCGCCAGCGCCGCCAGCAGATAGGGCCGCGCCGCGCGCGCCACATGAAACTGACGTCCAGCGTCATCTTCCAAAACCTGGCGATAGCCCTGGTTTTCCCGCAGGACATCTAACAGGCCGCCAAGCCAAATGGACATCTAATCCACCAACGCCTGATAGCAAAGACTGCGGAAATCATCCTTGAAAGGAAGCGCGTTGTCCATCAGTTGAGTCATCAAAATACAGACCATGCGCTCCTGCGGATCCACCCAAAAATGAGTCGCGGCGGCCCCGCCCCAGCCATAACTGCCATCCGAATTGATGACGCCGCTTTGAGCAGCATCGACAACGACCTCAAAGCCCAGCCCAAACCCCTTGCCGGGCAGCGTCTCCGGCCCGATGCCAATCGGCAGCAGTTCCGACCGCAGATGATTCAGCGTCATGTATTCGACCGTTTTGCGCCCCAGCAGCCGCACGCCGTCCCACTCGCCCTTATTGTGCAGCATACCAGCGAATCGCCAGTAATCTTCCGTCGTCGAAACCAGACCTCCGCCGCCCGAAGGCGCTTTGACCGGCACTGTGAAATCCTGCGCTGGGATAGGCGGCGTTCCCAGATATTCATGGAAGGAACTGTCCTTGACATTGTGCTGATACAGCTTGGCCAGCCGATGCTGCTTGTCGGCGGCGACATGAAAATCGGTGTCGACCATGCCCAGCGGTTCAAAAATCTCCTGCCGCAAAAAATCCTCAAAGGGCATATCCGACAAAACCTGCACCAGATAGCCGCAAACATCCGTGGCGATACTGTAATTCCAGGCGGCGCCCGGCTGATGTCGCAGCGGCAGTTCAGCCATGCCCGTAATCTTCTCTTCCAGCGTCACGGTGGCATCGCGGAAAATGGATTTGCGGTACAGCGCATCAATCGGCGTATCCAGGTAAAAGCCATAACTCAAGCCGGCCGTATGCGTGAGCAGATGATGAATGGTCATGGGCGGATCCTGCTCGACTAATTCCTGCCCCAAATAGCCCATTCGCCGCAGCGTCTTGGTCTTCCCAAAAGCCGGAATATACCTGCTGACCGGCTCGCCAAGCTGAAATTTCCCCTGTTCACAGAGCATCATCAACGCGACGGAAGTAATGGGCTTGGTCATGCTGTAAATGCGAAAAATGGTGTCCTTCTCTAATGGCAGCTGCCCTTCGACATCGCGGAATCCGCAGCTTTCATAATGGACGACCTGCCCCTCGCGCGCCGCCAGAGTAATGAAGCCAGGCGCGCGTTGACTGTCCACATACTCCTGCATTCTGCGCTTGATGCGGTGAAGCCGTTCGGACGACATGCCCAAAGTTTCGGGTGAGACTGTACGCATAAAATTTCTCCTGCTGTGAGGTATCTAATGGATGTTCATTCGACTTGATCTTGCCTAAGCGACTTGTGCCAGGCCAGGGCTTTCGGATGCTGCGGATTGATCTCCAAAGCCGTTTCGACAGCATCCAAGGCCGCCGCCGCGCGGCCCTGTTCCAAATGATAACCGGCCAAAATCAAATAACGGCCGACCGCTTTTTTTGGGTTGTTTCGCCGCCGATGCCATTCGGCAATATCACGCTGCGTCTCGACCAGATGCGGCTGAATGGCGACCGCCCTCTCTTTTTCGACGCGCGCCAAGCCCGATTGGCCGACCGCTTCGTATAAATCGGCCAGTTTGAGATGATTGGCGGCGGCCTCATCCAACTGACCCAGTTTCTTCTGGATGGAAATGAGTTTGGACAGCGGCCCAGGATCAGACGGCGCCAGCTCATGCGCCCGTCGATAGATTTTCAGCCGCTCCTCTGGCTTGATTTTGGACGTCGGCTCGCGCGGCCCGCCGTTGCAGGCCGACATGGCCCGCTCAATGCCTTCAGCCAGCCACATCTCGATAGCGTCAGCGGCGCGCCCGACCGTCTCCTGCGCCCTAATGCCGTCATCACCGGCGAAATCCTGCAAGACAAAATCGACCGGCGACATCTTGCCAGGCGGCCGGCCAATGCCAAACCGCAGCCGCGCAAAATCCCGCCGACCAAGCTGCTGAATGATGCTGCGAAGCCCATTTTGACCGCCATGGCCGCCTGCCTGACGCAGCTTCAAAACGCCAAAGGCAATGTCCAAATCATCGTGAATCACCATCAGATGCTCAAGCCGAAGGTCATAATAATCCAGCAAAAGCCGCACAGACTCGCCGCTGCGGTTCATATATGTCAGCGGTTTGGCCAATTTGATTCTTCTGCCCCGAATCAGCCCGTCCCATGTCCGCGCGCGCCTTTCGGCCCGTCCTTTGCCCAAGCCATAACGCTGGACAAGCTCATCAATCACCCGCCAGCCGACGTTATGACGGTTTTTCGCGTATTTGGCCCCTGGATTGCCCAGCCCGACAATCAGGTATTTGTCAGCCATGTTCGCCTCATCGTCCCCCCATTGTGGCGTCATCATAGCACAAAGGACGACGGCGGAGAATGCTCACAGCGGGCTGTCATCGACATAGCGAGGATAGGTATTTTTGGCGGCCTCGGCATAGCTCAAATCCAGGTCAAGCGTGACAAAAGGCCGGTCAGCAGTCGTGACCGCCAGAACAGCGCCGTCAGGGTCGCAGATCCAGCCGCCGCCGCCAAGCCGCATCTGCCCGGCCCGGCCGGCATGATTGGAAGACAGACAATAGGCCCCAGCGACGACGGCCGCGCTCTGTCCGCCCGCCAGCCATTTGGCCTGGGTGGAAGCCGGCGTGCTGCGCGGGTTGACCAGCAGATGAATCCCCTGCCGACCGTATTCGCGGGCATGCTGCATAAACCAAATCTCGGTGCAGATCATCGCGCCAACGCGGATGCCATTCACATCCGCCGCCCGAAAATCAATCGGCGCGCGGTCATACCAGTTCGCTTCCCAATAGCCATCGTCATTCGGCAGATAAGTCTTCCCATGAATCCACCGCAGTTCGTTTTCAGCCGTCCACAGATAGGCGATGTTATAGGGCTTGTTATCAATGCTGCGCGGGGCAGCGCCAATAACCATCTTCGCCCCCAGTTCGCCCAGGCGCGCCAGCCAATGATCATGCGACCGAAGGGCCTCCTGCCAGCGGCTCTCATCGCGGTCGCGGGCGGCGCAGAACCAGACCGAAAAACACATCTCCGGCAAAAGCAGCAGTTCGCTTCCCCGCGTCTGAATATGCTCACCCAGCTTGGCCCATTGCGCGTCAAGCCGGGCGGCATCGAGTTCGACAACAGTCACTTTCATCGGCTGTCCTTAATGTTTTAGGACGGAATCGGCTGCCGCTGCTGGCTGAACTGGGTCTCATAAAGCCTGGCGTAAAGGCCCTGTCGGGCAAGCAGCTGCTCATGCGTCCCCCGCTCGACAATGGCGCCGCGGTCCATCACCAGAATTTGATCGGCGGCCAAAATCGTGCTAAGACGATGGGCGATGACAATGCTGGTGCGGCCGCGCATGATATGACTAAGCGCATCCTGGATAAGCGACTCGGATTGGCTGTCGAGATGACTGGTCGCCTCATCCAGCACCAAAATTCGCGGATTCTTCAGGATGACCCGCGCGATGGCTATGCGCTGTTTTTCGCCGCCGCTTAACCGATAGCCGCGCTCGCCGACAATGGCGTCATAGCCCTCCCTTAGCCCCATGATGAATTCGTGGATATGGGCCGCTTTGGCCGCCGCCTCAATTTCGGACTGCGCCGCATCCGGTTTGGCATAGAGCAGATTAGTTCGAATGGTGTCATGGAACAGATAGGTTTCCTGCGTGACCATGCCGATGTTTTCAGACATAGTACGCAAAGTCAAATGCCGCAGATCATGCCCGTCAATCAGAATGCGCCCGGCCGAAGGGTCATACAGGCGCGGTATCAGATAGGTCATGGTGGTCTTGCCGGCGCCGCTCGGCCCAACCAAAGCCGCCAGCTGCCCCGGCGGAATGTGAAAAGAGATGTCTTGCAGCGCCAGTTCGCGGGCCTGATGGCCCCTGGCCGACGACTGACCGCCTTTCCATCTGGCCGAATCACCAGAGCGGGTGGCGGCCACGCTGTCCATCTTGCCAATCCGCTCCACATCAGAAAGCAGCAGGCTCTCCTCGACCTCATAGCGGAAAGTCACGCCGTCAAATTCAAGCTCGCCGGCCGCCTCGTCCAAATGCAAAGCATCGTCCTGCTCGGCAATCTCAATCGGCAGATCAATAATCTCAAAGACGCGCTCAAAGCTGACAATCGACTGGGCGAAATCCACCGGCGCGTTGGCCAAAGCCTGCAATGGCGTATAAAGCTGCGTCAAATAAGCGACAAAGGCGACAATCGTGCCGACCGTAAAAACATCCTGGATAACCAAAATGCCGCCGACCCAATACACAACAGCCGTGCCGACAACGCTCACCAGGCCGATAAGGACAAAGAACTGACTGCCCAGCACCCCCCGCTTGATGCCGGCGTCGCGGACATCAGCCGCCCGACTTTCAAAATGCGCCGACTCGCTGTCGATGCGCCCGAAGAGCTTGACCAGCAAAGCCCCGCTGATGTTCAGAGTCTCGTTCATCATGGCGTTCATCTGGGCATTGTAGACCATCTGCTCCCGCGCAATTGCCTTCAATCGTTTGCCCAGCCGGCGGGCGATGATGATGAAAAAAGGCAGCACCAGCACGCCCAGCGCCGTCAATCGCCATTCCAGCGTCAGCATCACAGCCAAAGTGGCGACCACAGTAATAACATTGGTGATAATGGCGACGATAGTATTGCTGATAGCGTTCTGGGCGCCGACGACGTCATTGTTCAGACGGCTCATCAGTTCGCCCGTTTTGGTGTTGGTGAAAAATCGCAGTGACATCTGCTGGAGATGGTGATAAAGCGCCGCCCGCAAATCATAAATGACGCCTTCGCCAATCGCCGCGTTCAGCTTGCGCTGGATTATCCGAATGCCGCCGCTGGCTATCGGGATCAAAACCAAGCCAAGCGCCAGCAGGTTAAGCTGCGCCATGTCTTTGTTGGCCAGCGCCGTATCGATGATCTCGCGGAAGATGAGCGGGTTAAGCAGCCCCAGAAAAGTCGTCAGCAGAATCGTGACGAGCATCCCCGCGATCTGAAGGCGATAGGGCCGCGCATAAGCCAGCACTCGCAGCAGCAGACCGCGGCTGACCTTGGGCCTTTCGCTTATGTCAGCCCCATGAAAATACTTAAACCAGCCGCCGCCCCTCATCATCATGCCAGGCCCCGCTTAAATGATCATAGCATAGCCGAAAGCCC
Source organism: Phototrophicaceae bacterium (assembly GCA_965243795.1). Lineage (GTDB taxonomy): Bacteria > Chloroflexota > Anaerolineae > Aggregatilineales > Phototrophicaceae > UBA6055. The sequence goes on from OZ251576.1 coordinate 1,663,950, forward strand.
GCTTGCCCGAACACCGCGCTTGTGGCTAGGGCCGCGCCGCGCCGATGACCAGTCTTCCCTTGACAGCCGCAAAGCTCAAGCTCTGATGGGAGATTGGCGGTCTAAGGACAAACCGCGAATAATGGCGCGGGCATCCGAAAGATTGGCCGCAAACAGGACTTCGCGCCCTTCTATCGCGCGGTTGAAGCTCTTCTGGAAAGTCTGATAAATGGTCTTGAGCGCGCCGTTCGCCCCAACCACCACCCGCGCCCCTTCGTTCGGACGCGCTTCGCCAGTCTCCAGCAAAGTCCGGGCCGCCGTCAGAATATCCTTGGGAATGGATGTGCCTTCCAAATCGATAATCAAATCGACAACATGCTCAACGCTGCCGATAAGCGAATCCGCCGCCTGCACAGCCTCCTCAAGCTCGCGCCATGACCATTCCGACTCAAATTCAAGGAGTACAATCGTCTTCTTCTTATTGTCCCAGCGGGTTGCAATCGCCATCTTGCCTGTCCTGTAACTACACTGTCTGCGAATAAGTTCCGAATATAAACATAGCACAATTTCTGCCAGCGGCAAATTGTCCAAAAGCCATTCAGTCGGCAAAAATCTGAAAAGGCAGCATCCCCAAAACCTGACCGTCCAGTCGCAGTTCAACGCTCCAGCGGCCAGGCGCAAACGCGGCGTCACTCTGGTCGATGAAAAGCCACAGACAATCGCCGTGAATAGGATAATCCGTTCGAAAACTGATGGAAGCGACCTCCCTCCCCAGCCGCCGCCAGCTGGATGAAATGACAGCGTCGACCGGGATGTTGTAGGCGCGGGCGATCACATAAATTTCGGCTGAATCCGACGTAAAGCGCGGATTGCGGTCAATAGCGCAGCCTTGTCGGTCTTTGCCCGATGCCAGCGCAATATCGTCCAGGCGGGCCTCATTTCCCCTCGCGGCCGGCGCATCCGTGGCCCCAACCGACGGCCCAGGCAGCGGCGTAAAAGCGGCCTCGTCACTCGACAAATTTTCGACCGATGGGCCAACTGTGCCAAGCGCCCCCAGAGTTGATCGCAGTGAACGTTCAGCCGTCCCAACTTCGGCCACGCGCGTAAGGACAAAATCCTGCGTGGTTTGCATCCGCGCCCGCGCCACAGTAGCCGTCGAGCGCAGGCCGGCCATATCCGTACTGGCAATCTCATGCCCGGCCTTGACAGTCAGCTGCATATCGGAAGCCTCGCAGGCCGCCAGCGCGAAAACGCCGACGAACAGCAGGCCATAAACAGGCCAGTTTCTCATGGGCGCATCCGCATCAGCCCCTCCCAAAACAAAAGACCGCCTCCCGACGGTCCTGATGAGTGGAAGCGCCGGGGACCTGCCCCCCGGGTCCGCTGATTTCGAATCTCGCACTTCTACAAGTTTAGCTCTCGGTTTGGTCTCGCTCGATGACTGCCCAGAGAGCGCGGCAGACATCAAGCCAGCCGATGATCTTAGCGCCGTCTTATCGGCGTGAACGGCGGGCGCCCTTGCTTTTTATGACGCTCGCTGCGACCCGCGAAGGGAGACGGGATTTGCAGGAACGGCAACGGACTTTGCGCCGCTGCTGCCGCTAGTCAACCGCGCTAGGCGGCGGCCAGGGCATAGGTGTTGTCTTCTGCACTTATGTGCGTCGCCAGTTTTACGTGTTTTGGCGCCACGACTTGCCGTGCGGCTTCAGCCATCAACGTCGAATCTAATTCGCTCCCCTAATGCTGTCACCATCTATACTCTATCACAAGACCGCCTTGATGCAAAGCCCAAAAATCAGAAAATCATTAGAAATCAGTTTGAATATCAGGCCAAATGCGGTCTGGATAAAAAAATCTGATGATGCGAAAATGAAAAGAAAATGAAAAACAGACCATGAACAGCAAGGAGAAGCGCAGATATGTCCAGCCAAGGCCCGCAGTTTCAACTGACCGAAGAGCAGGAAATGCTGGTGCGGATGGCGCGCGATTTCACCGCCGACTGCATCACGCCAGTAGCGGCCGAATATGATGAACAGGCGAAGTTCCCGCAGGAAATCTTTCACAAAGCGCGCCAGCTTGGCATCGTCAATATGGCCATCCCCGAAGACTACGGCGGCGTCGGCGCATCAACATTCGAAGAAGTATTGGTCGCCGAAGAACTGGGCTATGGCTGCACCGGCATCAGCACCAGCATCAGCCTTAATTCCCTAGGCATGCTGCCCATTCTGCTGGCCGGCAATGAAAAACAGAAGGCCTATTGGCTGGGCGAACGGCTGGCCGAAAAAGGCCAATTTGTGTCCTATGCCGTCACCGAAGCCAACGCTGGCTCAAATGTGGCCGGCATCCAAACCCGCGCCGACAAGAAAAACGGCAGCTATGTCATCAATGGCAGCAAAACCTTCATCACCAACGCCAGCTATGCCCATTTCTTCACCCTCTTTGCCAAAACCGACCCCCAAGCCAGCCACCGCGGCATGACCTGCTTCATCGTCGACCGCAGCGCGCCAGGAGTCAGCGTCGGCAAAAAGTTCGACAAGCTAGGCCAACGCGCCTCCGATACAGCCGAAATCGTCCTCGAAAATGTGGAAGTCCCAGCAGAAAATATCGTCGGCGAGGTCGGGCAGGGTTTTTATATTGCCATGAAAGTCTTCGATTACAGTCGTCCAGGCGTGGCCGCGGCCGCCGTCGGCCTGCAAAGGCGCGCCTTGGAGGAATGCGTCAAATACGCCGCCCAGCGCGAAGCCTTCGGCCAGCCGATCTATCAGCATCAGGCCATCGGCCACAAAATAGCCGACATGGCCATCAACTATGAAGCCTCGCGCCTGCTGACCTGGCAAGCCGCCTGGCAAGTCGATAGGGGCATCTTCAACCCGCGCGTCCCGGCCTATGCCAAGGCCTTCGCGGCCGATACGGCGGCCAAAACAGCAGTCGACGCCGTGCAGGTCTTTGGCGGCTATGGTTTTATGAAAGAATATCCGGTCGAAAAGCTGCTGCGCGACGTCAAAATCTTCCAAATCTATGAGGGAACCAGCGAAATCCAGCGCAATATCATCGTCCGCGAACTCTTTCACAGCCAAAAATAATTTTGCCCAAAATTGGTGCAATTTCTTCCTTGACAGGCATAAAATACCTGCTAACATAGCCAATCGCACTCACAGCCGACAACCTCGCAAGAGGCGCTGTAAGCTGAATCGAGCAGATATGGCGAAAGTGCTTTGCAGCCTGTAAAGTGTCTCGTCATGGAAGATCAAGTTCGGACGTTCCAAGTAGAAGCGTCTGTTCGCGTGTCTAAAAATCAGCGGTGAGTTATGGAGTTTGTCTATGCCGACCATCAATCAGTTGGTGCGTAAAGGGCGCAAGTCAAAAAACAAAAAGAACAAGGCGCCAGCCCTGCAATATACATTCAACGCGCTTGACCAGCGCCGTTCGCGTCAGAAAAAAGGCGCGCCGCAAAAACGCGGTGTCTGTACCCAAGTCAAGACGATGACGCCCAAAAAGCCCAATTCGGCCTTGCGGAAAGTGGCCCGCGTCCGTCTGACCAACGGCATCGAAGTCACAGCCTACATCGGCGGCGAAGGCCACAATTTGCAGGAACACAGCGTCGTTCTGGTGCGCGGCGGCCGAGTCAAAGACCTGCCCGGCGTCCGCTATCACATCGTCCGCGGCACCCTGGACACCAACGGCGTCAGCAGCCGCGAGCAGGGCCGCAGCAAATATGGCGCCAAGCGCAGCAAATAGGAGCGAAACCATGCCCAGAAGAAATCGTCCGCCCAAGCGAATCCCCGCCAATGACATGAAATACCATAACCTTCATGTCGCTATGTTCATCAATCGCATGATGCGCGGCGGCAAAAAAAGCACAGCTGCGCGGATTATGTACGACGCCTTGCAGACCGTCGGCGAACGCACCCGCAAAGACCCTATTGAAGTCTTTGAAATCGCCATCCGCAACGTAACGCCGGCCGTCGAAGTCAAACCCAAGCGCGTCGGCGGCTCGACCTATCAGGTGCCAATCGACGTCACCCAAGAGCGCGGCGTGACCCTGGCCATGCGCTGGCTGATCCAATTCGCCCGTCAGCGCAATGGCCGCAGCATGGCCGACAAACTAACCAACGAACTGCTTGACGCTTACAAAGGCCAAGGCAATTCCATTCGCAAAAAAGACGAAACCCATCGCATGGCCGAAGCCAACCGCGCCTTCGCGCACTTCCGTTAGCATAATGAATCCCGACAGCGAAGTTCGGGAAATGAACAGGCAATGATCGACAAAAAGCAGGACTTCAACCTTAACAGAGTGCGTAACATCGGCATCATCGCGCACATCGACGCCGGCAAAACCACCGTCACCGAACGGGTTTTGTACTATACCGGCATGGTGCATAAAATCGGTGAAACGCACGAAGGCTCCGCCACCACAGATTACATGGAGCAAGAGCGCGAGCGCGGCATCACAATCACCTCGGCCGCCGTCACAGCCAGTTGGCATGACCATCAAATCAACATCATCGACACCCCCGGCCATGTTGATTTCACCGCCGAAGTCCAACGCAGTCTGCGCGTGCTGGACGGTGGCATCACAGTCTTTGACAGCGTGGCCGGCGTCGAGCCGCAATCGGAAACCGTCTGGCGGCAGGCATCGGAATACAATGTGCCGCGCCTGTGCTTTGTCAACAAAATGGACCGCATCGGCGCCGACTTTGACCGCTGTGTCCGCATGATGAGCGACCGCCTCAAAGCCAACCCCGTCATCATCCAAGTCCCTTATGGCAGCGGCGAGCATTTTGAAGGCATCATTGACCTGCTGAAAATGGAACTCATCACCTACGGCAACGACGAGGGCACCGATATTAACTGTCACCCCATCCCCGAAAGCCATCGGGAAATGGCCGAAACGCGCCGCGAAGAAATGATCGAAAAAATCGTCGAAAGCGACGAATACCTGACAATGAAATTCCTCGAAGAACAGGAAATCACTGACGAGGAAATCATGGCCGCCCTGCGAGTCGGCACCATCTCCAGCGAACTCCATCCCGTGCTTTGCGGCTCCGCCCTCAAAAATAAAGGCGTGCAGGCCCTGCTGAACATGGTCGTCGAACTGCTGCCCTCGCCGCTGGACATCCCGCCGGTAAAAGGCGAACATCCCAAAGACGGCAGTCAGCTGCTGCGCTACGCCGATGACAGCGAGCCGTTGGCCGCTTTGGTCTTCAAAATCGTCTCCGATCAGTACGGCCGCCTGGCCTTTACCCGCGTGTACGCCGGTGTCCTGAAGGCTGGCGCGCAAGTGGTCAATACCGCCAACGGCCAGCGCGAGCGGATCGGGAGAATCGTCCGTATGTTTGCCGACCGCCGCGAAGACGTTAAAGAAGTGCGCGCTGGCGACATCGCCGCCGTCATCGGCATGAAGCAAACTTTCACCGGCGATACCCTAAGCGCCGCCAACGCGCCCATCCTCTTAGAGAACATCGCCTTCCCAGCGCCAGTGGTCGAAGTGGCGATTGAACCCGACACCAAAGCCGACCAAGACAGAATGGGCATTGGCCTGCGAAAGCTGGCCGAAGAAGACCCGACCTTCCAAATCGAAGTCGACGACCAGCTGGGCCAAACCAAAATCAAAGGCATGGGCGAACTGCATCTTGAAGTGCTGATCGACCGTCTGATGCGCGAACACGGCGTCGAAGCGACAGTCGGCCGGCCACGCGTCGCCTACCGCGAAGCCATTACCCGCGCAGTCGAAATCGACACCACATTCAGACGTCAAACCGGCGGCGCCGGACAGTATGCCCGCTGCACTATCCGCTTTGAGCCGCTGCCCGAAGATGAAAAAGACGCGGCCGAAGGCGAACTGCTGTGGGTCAATGCCATCCGCGGCGGTTCAATCCCCAAAGAATACATCCCAGCCGTCAAAAAAGGCGTGACCCAAGCCATGCAGGGCGGCGTGATCGCCGGCTATCCAGTCGTCGCCATGAAAGCCACGCTGATCGACGGCGCTTTCCATGAAGTTGATTCCAGCGAAATCGCCTTCACCATCGCCGGCTCCATGTGCCTGAAAGAAGCCGTCCAAAAGGGCTTCCCCGTCATCCTAGAGCCGTCCATGAAAGTCGAAGTCGTCGTCCCTGATCATTACACCGGCGCCGTCATAGGCGATATCTCGGCGCGGCGCGGTGCCATCCAAGGCATGGACCCGCACAGCGAAGGCATCTCCGTCATCAAAACCCAAGTCCCGCTGGGCGAAATGTTTGGCTATGCCAATGACCTGCGAAACAGCAGCCAAGGCCGCGGCAACTTCAGCATGGAATTCGATTCGTATACCATCGCGCCCGAACTCATTGCCGAAAAGGTCAAAGCCGGGATGCGATAAGTAGAAGGCCGGCAGCCCCGGCCTGTGTTTTCGTTTGTTCTGTTTCTATCGATTCATCAAGTTGGCAAGAAGGATCGTCACATGGCAAAAGGTAAATTCGAACGCAGCAAACCGCATGTCAATATCGGCACCATCGGTCACGTCGACCACGGCAAAACGACCTTGACGGCGGCCATTACCAAAGTCCTCGGCCTCAAAGGCCAGGCAGAAGCGCGGGATTATGGGGATATTGACAATGCCCCCGAAGAACGGGCCCGCGGCATCACCATCAACATCCGACACGTCGAATATGAAACCGACGCCCGGCACTATGCCCACGTCGACTGCCCAGGACACCGCGATTACATCAAAAACATGATCACCGGCGCGGCCCAAATGGACGGCGCTATCCTGGTCGTCAGCGCGCCAGACGGCCCCATGCCGCAAACCCGCGAGCATGTCCTGCTGGCCAAACAAGTCGAAGTTCCCGCAATGGTCGTCTATCTCAACAAAACCGACCAAATGGACGACGAAGAGCTTATCGAACTGGTCGAAATGGAATTGGCCGAACTGCTGGAAGGCTATGACTTCGATCCCGATACGCCCATCGTCAAAGGCTCGGCCCTCGCCGCCGAAGAATGCGCCAGCGACAACCCCGACGCGCCAGAATACGCTTCCATCCTCGAACTGATGGACAGCGTCGATGAATGGATCCCGACCCCAGCGCGCGACGTCGACAAACCCTTTATGATGGCCATCGAAGACGTCTTCTCCATCAAAGGGCGCGGCACCGTCGTCACTGGCAGCGTCGCCCGCGGCACCCTGCTCAAAGGCACCGAAGTGGACATCGTCGGCCTGCGCGACGAAATCGTCAAAACGACCGTCACCGGCATCGAAATGTTCAACAAAGAACTCGACCAAGCCCAAGCAGGCGACAACGCCGGCATCCTGCTGCGCGGCATCGACCGCGACGAAGTTCAGCGCGGCATGGTCATCGCCAAAGTCGGCTCCATCACCCCGCACAAGAAATTCAAATGCGAGGTCTACGTCCTGCGTAAAGACGAAGGCGGCCGCCACAAAGCCTTCTTCAGCGGCTATCGCCCGCAATTCTACATCCGCACTATGGACGTCACCGGGACGATTATCCTGCCCGACGGCGTCGAAATGGTGATGCCCGGCGATAACGTCAACCTCGACGTAGAATTGATCACGCCAGTTGCGCTGGAACGCGGCTCATCTTTCGCCATCCGCGAAGGCGGCCTCACAGTCGGCGCCGGACGAATCACCGAGATTCTCGAGTAGGGCAGAATGGCAAAAAACAAAATCCGCATCCGACTCAAAGCCTATGACCATCGAGTGCTTGACCAGTCAGCCCAGCGAATTGTGGAAACCGCCGAGCGAACCGGCTCGCGGGTCGTGGGGCCAGTGCCGCTGCCAACGCGCATCGAACGCTTTACAGTGCGGCGCTCCCCCTTTATCGATAAAGACTCGCAGGAGCATTTCGAAATCCGCACCCACAAGCGACTAATCGACGTTCTCGATCCAGACAGCAAAACGATTGATACGCTTATGCGCCTTAATCTGCCGGCCGGCGTCGATATCGAAATCAAAATCTAAGGCGGCCCATCAGCAGCGAACGGCCCGCCCGCGGCAGCATCATCGGGGCGCGCCCCAGTGGAGGCTAAATCATGAAGGGCATGATTGGCAAAAAAATAGGCATGACCCAAGTCTTTGACGAACAAGGGACGGTCATCCCCGTCACCGTCATCCAAGCCGGCCCCTGCTACGTCACCCAAATACGCAATAGCGAACGCGACGGCTATGTCTCGGTTCAGCTTGGCTATGGCGAAACCAAGCCCAAAAACCTGACCAAAGGACAGCTTGGCCATCTCAAAAAAGCCGACCTGCCAGCCCTGCGATACCTGCGCGAATTCCGCCTGCCCGACGACGCCCAAATCGCCGTCGAAGAAGGGCAGGAGATTAAAGTCGATGTGTTCGCGCAAGGTGAATTGGTCGATGTCATCGGCGTCAGCAAGGGACGCGGCTTCGCTGGGACAATCAAACGGCATGGCTTTGCCCGCGGCCCCAAAACCCACGGCCAATCCGACCGCATGCGCTCGCCCGGCTCTATCGGAATGTGCGCCACGCCAGGCCGCACGCTCAAAGGCAAACGGATGGCCGGACGGATGGGCAATGCCCGCGTCACGGTGCAGAACTTGTCCCTAGTGGTCGTCAATGCCGAAGAAAACCTGCTCGCCGTCAAAGGCTCCGTGCCAGGCGCCAAAGGCAGCATCGTGATGATTAAGCCGGCCATCAAGAAAATCCAAGCCCCGGCCGATTGAAAAGACAGGAGTTCTCGCTATGGAATTTCCGGTGATGAACACCGCCGGCGACCAAGTGTCAGAAATTGAACTGCCGGCCGATATCTTCGAGGCGAAAATCAATGTCGGGCTGATGCACCAAGCCTATGTCCGACAGCTGGCCAACGCGCGGCAAGGCTCGCATAAGACCCTCTCGCGCAGTGAAATCCGCATGACCGGCGCCAAATGGTATCGCCAAAAAGGCACCGGACGCGCGCGGCACGGCGCCCAAAGCGCACCCATCTTCGTCGGCGGCGGCCTGGCCCATGGCCCCAAACCGCGCGACTACTCGAAGAAAATGCCAAAGAAAATGCGCCGCGGCGCCATCCGATCCGCATTGAGCGTCCTCCTGCGCGACGGTCAGCTGATCATCGTCGACCAGCTGGATATGGACGCGCCCAAAACCAAAACCATGCTGCAAATGATTGAAGCGCTGGCCGGCGACAAATCAGCCCTGCTGGTGGTGACCGCCAGCCAGAAAGCCGTCCGCAAAAGCGCCAGCAACCTGCCCAAAGCGCACGCCATCATCGCCAACTACCTGAATGTGCGCGACCTGCTCAAATATGATCGGGTCATCGTGCCGCTGGACGCGCTGGAAATCATCAAGAGCATCTGGGGCAAGGAGAGATAAAATGGCCGAACTTCATCTCTATGACGTCATTCGCCGCCCGGTGATCACCGAAAAGACAACCGCGCTGGCCGATGACGAAAACAAATACGTCTTTGAAGTCGCGCGCAAAGCCAACAAAATCCAAATCAAGGAAGCCGTCGAAGAGATATTTGAACTCGAAGGCCAAGTCCTCAAGGTGAATACGATGGTGATGCCAGCCAAGCGCGGCCGCCGCGGCCAAAATTGGTACATCCGATCTCGCCGCTGGAAAAAAGCGATTGTCACAGTAGCCGATGGCGTAACGATTGAACTGTTCAACATCTAGGGAAATATGAACCATGCCGATTAAAGTCTATAAGCCCACCTCGCCCGGCCGCCGCGATATGACCGGCTACACCTTCGAGGAAATCACCAAAAAGAAGCCAGAGCGCTCTTTGACCGTCGCCCTGCGGAAAAAAGGCGGCCGCAACAACACCGGCCGAATCACCGTGCGGCACCGCGGCGGCGGCCACAAGAGACGCTATCGCCTGGTCGACTTCAAGCGCAATAAAGAAGACTGCCGCGCCACAGTCATCGCCATCGAATATGACCCCAACCGCTCGGCCCGCATCGCTCTATTGCAGTATGAGGACGGCGTAAAGAGCTACATCATCGCGCCGATGAACCTTGGCGTGGGCGATATAGTGGGCAATGGTGCCATGAGCAGTCTGCGGCCTGGCAATCATCGGGCATTGAAGGACATCCCCCTTGGTACGGTGGTGCATAACATCGAAATGCGACCGGGCAAAGGCGGTCAGCTGGCCCGTTCAGCCGGCGCATCAGCCCAAATCCTAGCCTCCGAAGGCAAATACGTCACCCTGCGGCTGCCCAGCGGCGAAATGCGGCTGATCCTGGAAACCTGCCGCGCGACCATCGGCCAAGTCGGCAATGCCGAACACGCCAACGTCAAACTGGGCAAAGCCGGACGGCGGCGCTGGCTCGGCTGGCGACCAACAGTGCGCGGCACCGCCATGGATCCAGCCAGTCACCCCCACGGCGGCGGCGAAGGCAAATCCGGCATCGGCATGCCAGCCCCCAAAACCCCTTGGGGCAAAAAAGCCCTAGGCGTCCGAACCCGCCGCAACAAACGCACCACGCCCTTTATCATCCGCCGCCGCGGCAAACGCCGTTAATGACAGGAGAATAAGCCATGTCCCGTTCATTGAAAAAAGGCTATTACATCAGCCCCAAGCTGCTCGACAAAGTCGAAAAGCTCAATCAGCAGAATAAAAAAATCGTCATCCGCACCTGGAGCCGCGCCAGCACTATCTTCCCCCAAATGGTCGGACATACTATCGCCGTGCATGACGGCCGCCGACATGTGCCTATCTACATCACCGAAAATATGGTGGGGCATAAACTTGGCGAATTCGCGCCAACCCGCACCTTCCGCGGCCATATTGCCGATTCAAGACGATAAGAGGATCTCACAATGGAAGTTCGCGCCATGACCAAATACCTGCCCATATCACCGCGCAAACTCCGCCTGGTCTGCGATAAAGTGCGCGGCATGGACGCCCAAGAAGCCCTGATCGTGCTTGACTATATGCCACAAAGAGGCGCCAAACTGGTCAGCAAAACCCTGAACTCGGCCCTGGCCAACGCCGCCAACAATTTCGACCTCAACCCCGACGCCATGCAAGTCTCACAAATCTACGCTGGCGACGGTCCAACATTGAAACGCTACAAAGCCGGCGCGCGCGGCCGCTATAAACCGCGCTTGAAACGAACATCCCACCTATGGGTGATTTTGACACAGCGAGAGGAAGATGACTAATGGGCCGTAAAGTTCATCCCAAAGGCTTCCGCCTAAAAGTGATTCGCGAATGGGACGCCCGCTGGTACGCTGAAGGCGACCGCTATGTGAACCTGCTGATGGAAGACCGCAAAATTCGCAAATACCTGAAAAAAGAAACCGCCCGCGCCGGGGTCTCCAGCATCGAAATCGAACGGCATCCTAACCTGGTGATTATTACCATCAACACGGTTCGCCCTGGCCTGATCATCGGCCGCCGCGGTGAATCCGTCAAGGAACTGCGCCAAAAGCTGCAAGCCATGACCGGTAAAAAAGTGAAAATCGAAGTCAGCGAAATCGAAAAACCCGACCTCGACGCCACGCTGGTTGCCGAAAACGTCGCCTCGCAGCTTGTCCGCCGCATCGGCCACAGCCGCGCCATGAAACGAGCCATCATGCAGGCCATGCGCCAGGGCGGCGGCGGCATCCGCATCGAAGTCAGCGGCCGGCTGGGCGGCTCCGACATGGCCCGCCGCGAATGGATGTTCGACGGCCGAGTCCCGCGCAACACCCTGCGCGCCGACATCGACTACGGATTCGCTGAAGCGCTGACCACCTTTGGCCAAATCGGCGTCAAAGTCTGGATCTACAAAGGCGACATCCTGCCAGAAGAAAAACCGACCATCGGCATGCCAGCCCAAACCGGCCGGCGCGGCCGCTAGCGGACTTCAGCAAAAGGAAAATCCCTATGCTTATGCCAAAGCGAAGGAAGTACAACAAACAGATGCGCGGGCGAATGCGCGGCAAAGCCCAGCGCGGCGCCGTTGTGCAGTTTGGCGATTATGGCCTGCAAGCCCTAGAGCCGAGTTGGGTGACCAGCCGCCAAATCGAAGCCTGCCGCCGAGCCATGGTGCGTTATATCCGCCGGCGCGGCAAAGTCTGGATCCGCATCTTCCCCGATAAGCCCGTCACCCAAAAAGCAGCCGAAACCCGCATGGGCAAAGGCAAAGGATCAGTCGAAAAATGGGTCTGCGTCGTCAAGCCCGGCCGCATCCTCTTCGAAATGAGCGGCGTCCCCGAAACCGACGCCCGCGAAGCCCTGCGCCTGGCCTCGCACAAGCTGCCCATCAAAACCAAATTCGTCAAGCGTTTTGACCCCATCTCCGGACGGGAGGTTAGCTGATGCACATGGACGAAATCCGCCAAATGTCAAACGATGCCATCTTGGACGCCATTGAAGATCTGAAAGTCGAAATGTACACCTACCGCATCCAAAAAGCGTCAGGCGAATTGCAGGATACAACCCTGTTCCGCAAGGCCAGACGCAATATCGCCCGCCTCAAAACCGCGCTCCGCGAACGAGAACTGGCAGCGGAACTCGTATCAAAAGAAGGAGAAGAGCATGGCCAACCCTCGTAAGCGTCTGGTCGGCAGAGTCGTAAGTGACAAAATGGAAAAAACAGTGGTGGTCGCCATCGAAAACCGCAAGATGCACCCCATCTATCGCAAGGTCGTGCCATCCACCAAAAAAGTCATGGCCCACGATGAAACCGGCGCTAGAATCGGCGCGCGCGTCCGCATCGTCGCCAGCCGCCCGCTAAGCAAACGCAAACGCTGGGTCGTCGAAGCCCTGCTCGAACAGCCAGCCCTGCTGGAATCATAAGGAGAGCCGACGATGATTCAAACAGAATCGCGTCTGAAAATTGCCGATAACAGCGGCGCGCAGGAAATCCTGGTCATCCGCGTTCTGGGCGGCTCCAAAGTCAAGTACGGCTATGTCGGTGATATTGTCGTCGGCACAGTCAAAGCCGCCTCAACCACCGGCGCCATCAAAAAAGGCCAGCTGGTCCGCGCCGTCATCGTCCGCACCCATAAAGAATATGGCCGCGTCGACGGCTCAACTATCCGCTTCGACGACAATGCCGCCGTCGTGCTGGCCGAAGACCTGGAAAATCCACGCGGCACGCGAGTCTTTGGGCCAGTCGCCCGCGAACTGCGCGACAAAGGATTTATGAAAATCGTATCCCTAGCCCCCGAAACACTGTAAGCGAGGTGAGCGAATGCAGCGAGTGAAACAAGGCGACACCATCGAAGTCATCGCCGGCAAAGACAAAGGCCTGCGCGGCGAAGTCGTCCGTGTCCTGCGAAAAAAAGACCGCGTCATCGTCAACGGCGTCAACGTCATGAAACGTCATCAAAAAGCGCGGCCAGCCCCCGGCGGCCAGCAAATCCCCGCGCAAATCGTCGAATTCGAAGCGCCCCTGCACCTGTCCAACGTCATGCTGGTCTGCGGCAGCTGCGACCAGCGAACCCGCGTCGGCTATCGCATCACCGCCGACGGATTCAAAACTCGCTATTGCAAAAAATGCGATGCCAATATCGAATAAACCGAACGAGGCAGACTATGGAAAACCGCATGCACCGCCGCTATCAGCAAGAGGTCATCCCAGCTTTGCGAGATGAGTTTGGCTATACCAACCTTATGCAGGTGCCAACCATCAGCAAAATCACCCTCAACATCGGGGTAGGCGAAGCCATTGATGAGCCAAAATCGCTGGACGGCGCCGTCGAAGATCTGAAAACCATCACCGGGCAGCAGCCAGTGGTCACCCGCGCCAAAAAGAGCATCGCCACCTACAAACTGCGCGAAGGCCGAGCGATTGGCGTTAAAGTGACCCTGCGGAAAAAACGCATGTGGGCGCTTTATGATCGTCTGGTCAATATCGCCCTGCCGCGCATCCGCGACTTCCGCGGTGTGCCGCCCAAACTGGACGGCCGCGGCAATTACACCATCGGCCTGCGCGAACAGCTGGTCTTTCCCGAAATCGACTTCGACAAAATCGACAAAGTGCGCGGCCTGGAAGTCACAATCGTGACCACCGCCAAAACAGATGAGGAAGGACGCCGCCTGCTGTCTCTGCTCGGTATGCCTTTCCAAGGAAATTAAAGGGAGTAACATGGCAAAAAAATGTATGCAGTATCGGGAAGAACGGCGCAAGTACCGGGTTCGCGTCCGCAATCGCTGCAAAATCTGCGGCCGACCGCGCGGCTATATCCGCCGCTTTGGCCTGTGCCGAATTTGCTTCCGCGAAATGGCGCTCGAAGGCGAAATCCCCGGCGTCGTCAAGTCAAGCTGGTAGGAGGTGGCCGCTATGTCAAATGTAACCAATGACCCAATCGCTGACATGCTGACCCGCGTTCGCAATGCCCTGACCGCCGGCAAGCTGTCCGTCATCGTCCCCAAATCGAAAATCAAGATAGCCATCGCCGGCATCCTAAAAGAAGAAGGCTATATTGAAGACTTCTCAATAGGCGAAGAAAGCCCTGTGCCGCTGATTCACCTGAAGCTGAAGTATTTTGGGCCGCGCCGCAGCCGCCGACCCGTCATCACCCAGCTGCAAAGAATCAGCAAGCCCGGCCGCCGCGTCTATCGCAAACGCAGCGATCTGCCCATTGTCTTGAGCGGCACCGGCATCGCCATTGTCACAACCCCCAAAGGCGTCATGACAGCCCAGCAGGCGCGGCGCCACGGCGTCGGCGGCGAAGTCCTGTGCTATATCTGGTAACCGAAGGAAAATCACCATGTCACGCATTGGCAAAAAGCCGATACCGCTGCCCAATAAAGTGACCGTCAAAATCGAAAAGACGAAAGTCACCGTCAGCGGCCCAAAAGGCGAACTGTCCCAAAATTTCAGCCCAGAAATGGCGATCAAGCAGAACAATGGCTCGCTGGTTGTGGAACGCCCGTCAGACCTGCGCCATCACAGAGCATTGCACGGCCTCACCCGCGCTCTGCTGGCCAATATGGTCACCGGCGTATCGCAAGGCTTCCGCAAAACCCTGGAGATCCACGGTGTCGGCTATCAAGCCCTCCTGCAAGGCAAAAACTTGCAGCTGCGGCTGGGACATTCGCATGAGGTGACTGTCGAGCCGCCTCCCAATATCGCCTTTGATGTGCCGAAAGAATCGCGCGGCGCCATCATCCATGTCGACGGCATCGACAAGCAGGCAGTGGGGCAGGTCGCCGCCGATATCCGCGGCTGGAGGCCGCCCGAACCCTACAAAGGCAAAGGCGTCCGCTATCAGGGCGAGCAAATTCGCCGCAAAGCCGGTAAAGCCGGCAAGAAATAGAGGTTGTCAAAATGGCTGATATCACAGGTCGCAAAAAAACTCTCGCCCGCAAACGGCGGCACCGTCGAGTGCGGAAACGCATCTCTGGCACAGCCCAGCGGCCGCGCATGAACGTCTTCCGCAGCAGCCGCAATATCTTCGTGCAGGTCATTGATGACATCGAAGGACGGACCCTGGTATCCTGCTCGACCATCGACCGCGAAGTCGCGCCCCAATTGGCCGACCTTAGCAAAGTTGACGCGGCGAAAATCGTCGGGCAAACAGTGGCCGAACGCGCCAAAGCCGCCGGCATCACCAGAGTCGTCTTTGACCGCGGCGGATTCAAATACACCGGCCGAGTAGCGGCTGTAGCGCAGGCCGCCCGCCAAGCCGGACTGGAATGTTAAACTGGAGTTGAAAAATGGCAAACAGCAGACGACGAGAACCCCGCAGAAAACAAGATGACCGCGACGAACTTGATGAGCGAGTCGTCGATATCCGCCGCGTGGCCAAAGTCATCAAAGGCGGACGCCGTTTCGCCTTCCGCACCGTCGTTGTGGTCGGTGACAACCGCGGCAGCGTCGGCATCGGCATTGGCAAAGCGCGCGCCGTCCCAGACAGCATCCGCAAAGCCTCCGAACGCGCGCGGCGCGGCGTCGAACGAGTGGCGCTTTCAGGCACAACCATCCCCTACACAGTGACCGGCCGACACGGCGGCGCGCGAGTCCTGCTCAAGCCAGCCGCGCCAGGCACCGGCGTTATTGCCGGCGGTGGTGTGCGAGCCGTGCTGGAAGCCGTCGGCGTCCGCAACATCCTCACCAAAAGCCAAGGCAGCGCCAATATACTCAACGTGACGATGGCAACCCTTGATGCGCTCAAACAGCTTCGCAATGCCGAACAGCTGGCCCAGATGCGCGGCAAGCCAATCCACGAAGTCGCCCCCGTCTGGGAACGCCGTAGCGGAAAGGACGCAGTCAATGAATGAGCGCAAGGGCGGCCTGTTGAAAATTACACTCGTCAAAAGCCCCATCGGTTATAACAGCAAGCAAAAAGCGACCATCAAATCGCTGGGACTGCGCCGCATGGGCCGAAGCGTCCTCATCGGCGACGCGCCGCAAATCCGCGGCATGATCGCCAAAGTCAGCCACCTGGTCGAAGTCGAAAGGGTTGATGAAACATGAAGCTGCATGATCTGAAGCCAGACAAAGGCGCCAAGCGCAAACGAACCCGCGTCGGCCGCGGTATCGCCGCCGGCAAAGGCAAAACCGCCGGACGCGGCAACAAAGGCCAAGGCTCTCGCAGCGGCGGCGGCAAAGCCCCTTATTTTGAAGGCGGCCAGCTGCCATTGGTGCGCCGTCTGCCCTTTAAGCGCGGCTTTACCAATATCTTCGCCATCCACTATCAGGAAGTCAATGTGGATATGCTGGAAGCCCGCTTTGACGAAGGCGCAGTCGTCAATGGCGAATCATTGAAGCAGGCCGGCCTAATCCGCGATGCCGCCAAGCCCATCAAAATCCTGGGCCGCGGCTCACTCGACAAAAAGCTGGAAGTTCACGCCAATAAATTCAGCAAAACCGCCGTCCAGAAAATCGAAAAAGTCGGCGGCTCCATCCACCAGCACGCGCTCAAAGTGACCGGCGCCCGCGCCACCGTCAAGAAACTCCGCAAAGTCGATATGGAACGGCTTTACGGATGATGCCCGCAGTCCAGCAATCATAAGATGAGGAAATCGCCCCTATGATACAGGCCCTACGCAACGCATGGCGGCTGCCGGATGTACGCAATAAACTGCTCTTCACCGCCTTTATCCTGGTCGTCTACCAATTCGCCGCCCATGTGCCAGTCGTCGGCGTTGACCGCGCGGCCTTGCAGCAGGTCTTTGAAGGCAGCAGCAGCGCCGGCAACCTGATCCAAGTCCTCAACCTGCTCTCCGGCGGCGCAGTGGCCAACTTCAGCGTGATCGCCAACGGCGTCTATCCCTATATCACCGCCTCCATCATCTTCCAGCTGCTTGTGCCAATCGTGCCAGCCCTAGAGCGAATCCAACGCGAACCCGGCGGCCAAGAAAAAATCCAGCGCTATACCTACTACGTCTCCATCCCCATGGCCGTCCTGCAGGCCCTCGGCCAAATCAGCATCTTCAACCTGGCCGGCGGCAGCGGCGGCCAAGCCTTTGAAATCATCCCAGGCTTCGGCAGCGACATCCTGCTCACCGTGTCCGTGCTGACCACCATGACCGCCGGCACCATGTTTGCCATCTGGCTGGGCGAACTCATCACCGAACAGGGCATCGGCAACGGCATCTCAATCATCATCTTCGCCGGCATCGTCGCCCAAGCGCCCCAAAACCTCATCCAGCTTCTCACCCAGCAGCCCGACCGCAGCCTGTACAACCTCGCGCTTTTCATCGTCATCACCGTCCTAAGCGTGCTGGCGGTAGTCGTCATTCAAGAAGGCGTGCGCCGCATCCCCGTTCAGTATGGGCGCCGAGTGCGCGGCAATCGACAGTTCGCCCAGCAGGACAGCTTCATCCCGCTCCGAGTCAACCCAGTCGGCATGATCCCGCTGATCTTCGCCCAGTCCATCATCACCTTCCCAGCCATCATCGCCAGCCTGTTCCCAGCCGGCCCCGTCGGCAGCACCATACAGTCGACTTTCGGCAATCAGCAAGGCCTGCTCTATTGGGGGACTTTCTTCCTGATGACCGTCGGCTTCACTTTCTTTTATGCCGAAGTCATGGTCGGCAACCAAAACCTGGCCGAAACGCTCCAGCGCAACGGTGGCTTCATCCCCGGCATCCGACCAGGCAAACGCACCGAAGATTACATCAAAACAACCACCCGCCGCATTACCTTCGTCGGCGCCTTCTTCTTGGGCGTCATCGCCATTATCCCCGGCATGGTCGACTTCGTGAATCGCATCATATTCCCCCTAGAAGCCACCACATCAGGAGCGGTCATCAACGCCGGCCTGGTGATTTCTGGCTCTGGGCTTATCATCGTCGTCGGCGTCGTCATCGACACCATGCGCCAGCTGGAAGCGCAGCTTGTGATGCGAAATTACGAAGGCTTTATGCGCTGATGATGCTCTTCGACAGGCGTCTTTTGGAGAGGACAGGATGAGCCTTTACATTATCTTGATGGGGATTCAAGGCGCCGGCAAAGGCCTGCAAGCCCAATTCATCGAAGAAACCTATGGCATCCCGCAGATCTCCACCGGCGACCTCTTCCGAGCCATGCAAACGCGGACCGATGAACTGGCGCGCAAAGTTCAGAACATCATGGCCGCCGGACAGCTTGTCGACGACAGTACAACCAACGCTATCGTCGCCGACCGCCTGGCCCAGTCAGACGCGAAAAATGGCGCCGTGCTGGATGGCTATCCGCGCAATCAAGCCCAAGCCCAGTTCCTGGAAAAACACCTGGCGCAAAAAAAAGCGCAGGTCAATGCCGTTCTGCTGCTGGAGCTTGACCTGTACATCGCTTTCAAACGCGCCTTTGGCCGAGTCAGCGCCGCCGATGGCAGCAGCTATAACTATTACAGCAACCCCGGCCGCGCCGATTTTCGTTGGATGTCAGATGAAACCGGCCTATTCCCGCCGCGCCTGAAGGCCTGCATAAACGGCACGGCCCTAAAACGCCGTCCCGATGACGCCAGCGCCGATGCCATCATCCAGCGAATCGACACCTTCCTGGCCGCCACCCAGCCCTTGATGCGCTATTTCGAAACCAAAAACATCGTCAGGAAAATCAACGCCGAACAAACAATCGAAGCCGTCCGCGCCGATATTCAAACAGTCCTGGATGACCTGGCATGAACGCCAATCAATCGATGAAGCCGATCCTGAAAACGGCCGATGAGCTTAACATCATGCGCCAAGCCGGCCGCATTGTCGCCGCCGCCCATGAGGAAATGCGCCAAGCCATCCAGCCCGGCGTCACCACCAAAGCCCTAGAGGCCATTGCCCAAACCGTCCTGCGCGACCACGGCGCCCAACCCTGCTTTCTAGGCTACGCGCCCGGCAATCATCCCCCCTTCCCAGCGGCCATCACCGCCTCCATCAATCAAGAGCTTGTGCATGGCATCCCATCGACGACGCGCATCCTGCAAGCCGGCGACCTCATCGGCCTTGACCTCGCCTGTCTCTATCAAGGCTACGTCGCCGATGCCGCCTTTACCCACGCCGTCGGTGAAGCGCCGCGGGCCGCGTGTCGATTGCTGGAAGCGACCAAAGCGGCCCTCATGGAAGCGGTCAAAGCCTCGGTCGTCGGCAATAAAATCAGCAGCGTCGCCAAAGCAACCGCTCGTCTCGCCGCCCAAAAAGGCTACAGCGTCGCCCGCGAATATACTGGACATGGCGTCGGCCGGACAATGCACGAACCGCCCCAAGTCCCCAACTGGTGGCCCAGCAAAAACAGCAAACATCAATGGATAGACTGCGATTTGCAGGCCGGCATGACCTACGCCATCGAGCCGATGCTGATCGCCGGCCGCAGTGACCTGATAGAGTTGGACGACGGCTGGACAGTAGCGACCAAAGACGGCTCCCTGACCGCCCATTTTGAGCATACAGTGGCGATCACCGAAGGCGAACCGCTGATTCTGACCTTGCCCTAAATCCGAAAAAATATCCTTTTACAAAGTCGGATTTTATGATAGGATTAAATTTCGCTGTCAGACGCCCCGACAAATCAAATGGAAGAAAACAGCAGTTCTGTTTTGTTAGCGGCGAAAATGAGGAAGAGCAATGAAAGTATCAGCCAGTGTCAAGCGCCGTTGCCCCAAATGCCGCGTCATCAAGCGGCGCGGACGGGTGATGATTATCTGCGAAAATCCAAAACACAAACAGCGACAGGGATAAAGGAGCAGGCGAATGGCCCGTATTGAAGGTATTGACCTGCCACGCGACAAACGCGTCGTGATTGGCCTGACCTATATCTATGGAATCGGCAAACCGACCAGTCAGCGATTGCTGAACGCGGCCGGCATCAACCACGACACGCGGGTGCGCGACCTAAGCGAAAGTGAAATTCAGCGCCTCCGCGAGTTAATCGGCAACGTGACAACCGAGGGCGATCTGCGCCGTCAGAACCAGCTTAACATTAAGCGCCTGATGGAAATCAACTCTTATCGCGGCATGCGCCATCGCCGACGTCTGCCAGTGCGCGGCCAGCGAACCCGAACCAATGGCCGCACCCGCCGCGGCAAAAAGCAGACCGTCGCCGGCCGCGGCCGCCGCCGTGGCGCCACCAAAAAATAAGGACAGTCAATCAGCCAGGGCCGCTATGCCTTCTGGCGCTGGCCATGAATACGCAAACGCAAGCAGTGTCTATCCATCTGGAGTAGTTGTATGGCAAGAGCAAGAAAAGGCAGCCGCGGCGCTGCCAGACGAGTTTTTAAGAATATACCCTACGGCCAGGCGCATATCTATGCCACCTTCAACAACACCATCGTCTCCATGACCGACCAGTCAGGGAACGTGATCGCCTGGGCCAGCGCCGGCACCTCCGGCTTCAAGGGCAGCCGCAAAAATACGCCCTATGCAGCCCGCATGGCCGCCGAAACAGCCACATCGACCGCCCAGCAGCACGGCATGAAAGAAGTCGACGTCTTCGTCAAAGGCCCCGGCCCCGGCCGCGAAGCCGCCATCCGCTCCATCCAGCAAAGCGGACTCAAAGTGCGCTCCATCACCGACGTCACCCCAGTGCCGCATAATGGCGTCCGCCCGCCAAAACGCCGCCGCGTCTAGCCGAAAAGGAAAATCTCCCCCTATGGACTATTCATCAAATCCCACCCCGATAAGCCCAGCCGCGCTGGATGCCAATCGGGTCACCGCAAATATGGTGCTGCCACATCAAATCGAAAGCCAAAACATCACCAAAGACTACGGCCGATTCGTCATTAGTCCCCTGGAAAGCGGCTATGGCCTCACGCTTGGCAATGCCCTGCGCCGCGCCCTGCTGTCATCCCTGCCCGGCGCCGCCGTAACCAGCATCCGCGTCTCCGACGTCCATCACGAATTTTCAGAAATCCCCGGCGTCCGCGAAGATATGACCCAGCTTATCCTGCAAGTCAAGCAGCTGCGGCTGGTGCTGCATGGCGCCGAAAGTTCCCGACTGCGCCTAGAGCACCGCGGCGCCGAAAGCACCGTGACCGCCGCCGATATTTGGGTGCCAGCCGAAGTCCAAATCGAAAACCCAAGCCTCTATCTCTTCACCGTCGACGAACGCGAAGCCCATATCGAAATGGAATTCGAAGTCCAGGCCGGACGCGGCTTCAGCCCAGCCGAAGAGCGCAGTCACCTGCCCATAGGCGAACTGCCCGTAGACGCCATCTTCAGCCCCATCAAGCGAGTCAGCTTTGACGTCGGCCAGGCGCGGTTCGGCCAACGCACCAACTACGACCGACTCGCCCTCGAAATCTGGACGGACGGCACCATCCGACCCCAAGAAGCCCTGGCGCAGGCCGCCCAAATCCTGATGCGCCACCTCAAAGTCATCGCCGGAGTCGACGAAGACTGGTTCCAATCCATCGAAATGCCGCCGCAGCCCGAAGAAGAATCAATCTACCCATCGCTCTATGACAAGCCCATCGAAGAATTGGACCTAAGCGTCCGCGTCTTCAACTCCCTCAAGCGGACAGGCATTACCTCCGTCGGCGAAGCCCTGGATAAACTGAAGCGCGGGCCAGACGCCATGATGGCCATCCGCAACTTTGGCGAAAAATCCCTAGACGAACTCACCCAAAAGCTGCAGGAAAAGAACTACTGGCCCCTCGACGGAGCGGAAACACCCCAACTGCCCCCTCGACAGGACGAAATAACATAAGTGAGGCGCGACTATGCGACATCGCAAGCATGGAAAAAAACTAAGCCGCAGCAGCAGTCATCGCAAAGCCCTGCGGATGAATCTGGCGACCCAGCTGTTAACGCGCGGGCGCATCAAAACGACCTTCCACAAAGCCAAATTCGTCCAAGGCCACGCCGAACGGCTGATCACAATCGCCAAGCGCGGCCTCGCCAAAGCCGAAACCAAAGGCGATGACCTGATTGCTGTTCATGCCCGCCGCCAAGTCGCCAAACGCCTGAACAATAATCGAGTGCTGGTCAGCAAAATCTTCGACGAACTGGCGCCGCTGTATGCCGAACGGCCCGGCGGCTACACCCGCATCCTCAAACTGGGGCCCCGCAAAGGCGACAATGCCGAAATGGCCCTGATTGAACTCATCGACTATACAGCGAATGATTAAACGGCAAGCGCAATGACAGCTTATGGCGCCACTCTGGCTTACGACGGCTCGGCCTATTGTGGCTTTCAGCGACAGCCGCCGCACATCCCGACCATCCAGCAGGCCGTCGAAGAGGCCATCAGCAGCGTCGCCCAGCAGCCCGTGGCCGTTGTTGGCGCCGGCCGCACCGACAGCGGCGTCCATGCCCTCGGCCAAGTGATCGCCTTTGACGCCGAATGGAAACATGACGATGACAAGCTGCTCCCCGCCATCAATTCGCAGCTGCCCCTGGATATCGCCGTGCAAACTCTGTGGCGGCAGGACAAATTCCATCCGCGCTATGATGCCCTGTGGCGACAGTATCGCTATCGCATCGCCGTCCGACCCATCCGCCAGCCGCTTCTGAACCGTCGGGCCTGGCAATGGGCCGGCCAACCCCTTGACCTGGAGCGCATGCAGCAGGCCGCCGACCACTTTCTGGGCGAGCATGATTTCGCCTCTTTCGGCACACCGCCACAGCCTGGCGCCGTCAATACAGTCCGACAGGTCTATCTTTCGCAATGGACGCTGGAATCGAGCGATTATGGCCCGATTTTCGCCTATCGCGTGGCGGCGACCGCTTTCCTGTATCACATGGTGCGCCGCATGGTCGGCCTAATGGCGCAGGTCGGCTGTGGACGATTGCCCCTGGATGAGTTTGTGGACATCTTCGCAAGCCGCGACATCGGACGGGCCAAACTGCTGGCGCCGCCGCATGGCCTAACGCTGGAAACCGTGCATTATCCGCCCCAGAGGAAACAAAACGGAGTGACAAAATGAAACAGCGAATTCAGAAAACCTATGCCACAACCCCGGCCGCCATTGAACGCCGCTGGTGGCTCGTCGACGCCGAAGGCATGACCCTAGGCCGACTGGCATCCAAAATCGCGCCCATCCTGCGTGGCAAGCACAAACCCTACTTCACGCCTCATCTCGATACGGGGGATTATGTGATCATCATCAACGCCGACAAAATCCACGTCACCGGCAAACGGCTCGACCAGAAGAAATACTATCGCCATTCCGGCTATCCTGGCGGCCTCAAGTCGATGACCATGCGCGAACTGATGAAAAAATTCCCCAACCGCGCCCTCAAATTCGCCATCAAAGGGATGATGCCCAAAGGCCCGCTCGGCCGTAAAATGCTCGGCAAGCTCAAAGTCTACGCCAGCGGCAGCCATCCCCATCAAGCCCAGCAGCCCCAAATCTTGGAACTGTAAGGAGTAAATCGCATGTCAGCACAGTATTATGAAGGCATCGGCCGCCGCAAATCAGCTTCCGCCCGCGTCCGCCTCTTCCCAGGTGGCACCGGCCGCCTAATCGTCAACGGCAAAGACGGCAGCGACTACCTGCCGCGTTTTGGCGATCTGCAAATCTGCATGGCGCCCCTGACCCATATCGGCCAAGACCGAAATTATGACATCTCGGTCCACGTACAGGGCGGCGGCGCCACCGGCCAACGCGACGCTATCCTGCTCGGCATTGCCCGCGCCCTGGAAAAAATCGACCCTGACCTGCGCGGCACATTAAAACGCGAAGGATTCCTGTCGCGCGATGCCCGCGTCAAAGAACGCAAAAAACCCGGCCTCAAACGCGCCCGCAAAGCGCCCACCTACACCAAGCGCTAAGGCCAGCCGCCGCTTGAGGACCTTTGGCGATGATAACCATTGTTGGCCTCGGGCCAGGCGATATCGAAGACCTGTCCCTAAAAGCCTGGAACAAGCTGAAAGCCGCCAAAACCCTGTATCTGCGAACCAGCCGCCATCCCTGCGCGCCGCATCTGCCCGTGCGCTTCATCAGCTTTGACCATGTTTATGAATCCGCCGACAGCTTTGCCGAAGTCTACAGCGTAATCACCGAACGCATCATGCGCGCCGCCCAGCAGGGAACCGATGTCGTGTATGCTGTGCCAGGCGACCCCCTGGTCGGTGAAGCCACGGTCGCGCAGCTGATGGCCCTGGCCAAAACCGCCGCGATTGACGTCGAGATTGTCCACGGTATCAGCTTCATTGAACCCTGCCTGGCGCAAATCAGTCGAGATGCCCTTGATGGCCTGCAAATCGTCGATGCCCTGACAGTCGCCGCCGCCAGCCACCCTCCCCTGAACCCGACCCTGCCGACCCTGCTGGCCCAGGTCCACAGCCGACAAGTCGCTTCACACCTCAAGCTGACGCTGATGAACCAGTACCCAGACGAATTCCGAGTGCAGCTGATTCATGCCGCCGGCGCCGACCAAGCCCAAATCGAAGACCTGCCGCTCTATGAAATCGACCGCAGTTCACAAATCGATATGATGACATCGCTCTATCTGCCGCCCCTCGACAAATTAAGCGGTTTCGCCGCCTTGCAGGATATTATCGCCCATCTGCGCTCGCCGCAGGGTTGCCCATGGGACCGCAAACAAACCCATCAGTCCTTGCGCCCCTACCTGATCGAAGAAACCTACGAAGTCCTGCAGGCCATCGATGAAAACGACCCCCAGGCCCTATGCGAGGAACTGGGTGACTTGCTCTTGCAGATCGCGCTGCACGCCCAAATCGCTATCGATGAGGGCGAATTTTTCATGGCCGACATCCTGCGCCGCCTCAATCAAAAACTGATTCGACGTCATCCCCACGTCTGGGGCGATGCCAGCGCCAAAGATGCGGCCGCCAGTTGGCAAGCCATCAAACAAGCCGAAAAAAACCAAGCCGGCCAACAGACCCAATCACTGCTGGACAGCATACCCGCCGCCGCGCCCTCGCTCTTCGTCGCCCACAAGTATTCCCATCAAGCCGCCAAGTTCGGCATCGACTGGCCAGACATCCGCGGAGTCGAAGCCAAAGCCAAAGAAGAGATGAACGAAATCCTGACCGCGCCATCCGATGAGGACAAAGTGAAAGAAATAGGCGATCTGATATTTGTCCTGGTCAACTGGCTGCGCTGGCTCAATGTCGACGACCCCGAAACCATCATGCGCGCCGCCAATGCCAAGTTCTATCGCCGCTTCCGCTATGTGGAAAACCTGGCCGCCCAAAACCAAAAAACCATCGCCGATCTCTCGCTGACGCAGTTTGAAACCTGGTGGCGGCAGGCCAAACGCGCCGAAGACCGATGACCGCCTCTATGCCAAAATCCAATCCCCTGCTATGATGCTGGCCGAACATCATCCCATAGGAGCCAAACGATGAAAGCCGTTATCCTCGCCGCCGGCCAAGGCACCCGCCTGCGCCCCGTAACCCTGACCACGCCCAAGTCCCTCGTGCCAGTCGCCAATCGCTGGCTGATCACCTATGCCTTCGACGTCCTGAAAAAAGCCGGCCTGACCAACATCGGCATTGTCGTCAACAGCCTGAACTCGCCCATCGTCAAAACCCTCGCCGACGGCCAAAACCTAGGCGTCAGCATCCAGTACATCGTCCAAAAAGAGCCGAAAGGCCTGGCCCACGCCATCGGCCTGTGCCGCGGCTTCGTCGGCGATGAACCCTTTACCGTCTTCCTAGGCGACAATATCTTTCAAGATAAAATGACCGACCTGCTAACCTCGTTCATCAATTCCAGCGCGGAAGCCACCGTCGTTCTGGGCGAAGTCCCCGACCCGACCCGCTTTGGCATTGCCGAAATTGACAAGGGCCGCATCCTCCGCGTCATCGAAAAGCCGTCAGACCCCCCATCCAATCTGGGAATCGCCGGGGTCTATCTGTTCCGCTCATCAATCTTTGAAGCCATCCGCCAAATCAAACCCTCTGGACGCAATGAACTCGAAATCACCGACGCTATTCAAGTGCTTATCAACGCCGGCCACGCCGTCGCGCCTTATCAGCTGCAAGGCTGGTGGATCGACGCCGGCAAACCCAATGCCATCATCATGGCCAATCAACTCGTGCTGGAAGGCCTGCCCTATACCCCCGCCCCCGAAAACAGCGGCCAAATCGAAGGCCAAACCGAAGTGTCCCATCGCGTTCTCATCGGCAAAAACAGCAAAATCATCGATAGCGTGGTGCGCGGCCCCGTGATTATTGGCGAAAATACCATCATCCGCAGCAGCTACGTCGGCCCCTATACCGCCCTGGGCGATAATGTCGTCATTGTCGGCAGTGAAATTGAAGCCAGCATCGTCATGAAAAACTGTGAAATCCGCAATATCCAAGGCCGAATCGACCGCAGCCTGCTCGCTGACAACGCCCGCGTAACCTCGGCGCCGCACATGCCAGACGCCCATCGCTTCGTGCTGGCCGAAAACAGCTACGTACAATTCTAGTCACTTGTCTAATCACTTGAGCAGTTTCGGCCGCAGCAGACCCTTCGCCTGGAGATACCCGTCATCCGGCCCCTGCCAGCCAACCAGCGCGAAATCCACCCGGTTTCTGTCATCAAATTCAACGCCCTCCATCTCCAGCAGACGGCGCTGCTTTTTGGCCTGGCTGCTGTTGACCGGAAAGCTGATCTTCCCCTGACTGTTGATGACGCGGTGCCAAGGAATATCCCTCCCGCGCGGCGTTTTATAAAGCGCAGTGCCGACCCAGCGCGGCCCCAGCCTCCGCAATCGATCAGCGTCAGCAGTCGCCGTCGGCGGCATCATCGAGGCGATCTGCCCATAGCTGCTCACCTTGCCAAAGGGAATCTGCTCGACAATATCCCAGACCATCTCGAAAAAAGGCTTGGAATCAGGCGGGTTAAACATCGAAATAGATCAACATCAACTGAAATTCAAATCATTCATCCTCGCCGCCGATACTCTGCAAAAGCTCGTCGGCCGATGGCGCATAATTGCCCAAATAGCGCACCGCAATGCCACTGGCATGGTTGGCCAGAATCACCGCCTCCAAGGGCTCGACCCGCGCCGCCAAAGCCAAAGTGATGAGGGCAATAGCCGTGTCACCGGCGCCCACCGTATCAAAAACATCGCTCGCCGCCGGCGCCGGACAGTGATGAATCGCATTAGCCGTCGCCAAAGCAGCCCCTTGCTGGCCGCGCGTGATGATGGTCGCCCTGCGGATATTCAGCCGATTATGCAGCTGCCGGGCGGCGCGGCCGAAATCCTCATCCGATTCAAGCCGCTGGCCAAAATAGCCCTGGGCATCGGCAGCATTGCATTTGATGACATCCAGCCCCTCAAAACGGCCAAAATCCCCCTGGACATCAGCCGTCAGCAAAACCTGAAACCGTCGGCACAAACCGCGCATCTTCCTGACCAGCGCCGGCCCCAATAATCCGCCATGATAATGCGACAGCAAAACAGCGTTCACCCCGCCGATTCGCTCGCTCGCAAAGTCAATAATCTGCGCTTCAATGGCCGGGTCAATGGCCTGGCGCGTGAGGGTGTCGATCCGCGTGACCTGCTGGGGAAACCGCAGGCCCATCTGCGCCAGTATCCGCGTCTTGACGGTCGTTGGGCGGTCATGGCAGACGATGACCCCAGCCGAATCGATGCCGCGCGATTGCAGCGCCTCGACCAGCCGCCGACCCGATTCATCCGCGCCCGTGACGCCGACCTGGATGGCCCGACTGCCCAAGGCGGCGATATTGGCGGCCGGGTTGGCCGCGCCCCCAGCGATATAACGTCTCGACTCCAGTTCCAGCACTGGCACCGGCGCTTCGCGGCTCATACGCGTCGCCCGCCCGACGATGTATTCGTCCAGCATGACATCGCCAGCCACCAGCACAGTTTGACCGGCAAGCCGCGCCACACAGGCCTTGAGATGCGAATGACTCATATCGACATCATAGCGCAAAACCCTCGAATCGGCAGGTTCGGATTATCCGCCGCGCCGCTGCCACAGTACGCATATCGCAAAACGCGGCAGCCGCATCATCCGCCGCAGACGCCAAGGCTGACGAATCAATCGGTACAGCCATTCCAGCCCGCGTTCGCGCATCCACATCGGCGCGCGCGGCGTCGTCCCAGCGATAAAATCCAGCGAGCCGCCAACCCCCATCGCCATCTCCACCTTGAGCCGCGGCAGATTGCGGGCGATCCACTTGTCCTGCTGCGGCGCGCCATAAGCCACAAAAAGAATATCGGCGCCGCTGCGGTTAATCAAGCCGACAATCCGATCTTCTTCCGCTTCGGACGGACTGCCGCCATAACAGCCAGCCACCTGAAGCCGCGCATGTCGCTGACGCAGCCTCTCGGCGGCCTTTTCAGCAATACCGGCTCCCGCCCCCAAAAAAAAGATCGACCAGCCATATTCAGCGGCATACTGCGCGATCAAAGGAACGCCATCCGAACCAGTGACCCGTTCGAGAATCGGCTGGCCAAGCCGCCGGCCGGCCCAAAGCAAACCAACGCCATCAGGAACGCAAAGCTCGGCCCGCTTCAAGATGTTCATAAAAATGGCATCCCGCCGCGCAATCATTATAAATTCCGGATTGACCGTGCAGACATGACGCGGCCCTTGACGCTGGCTTATCCACGCTTGAATTCGCGCCATCCACTGCTCATAGCTGATGGCATCCACCGGCACGCCTAAGATCTCTGCCCGCTTTCGGGTTGGGACATTGACCGACTTCACCGCGGTTTCATGGCCCTGCGCCGGTCGCCCGTCAAGGATGCGCCTCGCAGTCTGGATCGCCATCTGCGGGCCAGCCAGTTTCATGCAAGTACGCGCCGAACAGCCCTCGCGCGCGCCAATCGAATGACCGACATAACTGCATGGACTGCACCTCGCCTGACTTGTCAAAACAGCGACATCCCCACCAGCCGACCAGGGCCGCCAGGCATGAAAATTGCTGGGCCCAAATAAGCTGATAACCGGTGTGCCGCAGGCCGCCGCGATGTGCATAACCCCACTGTCGGCGCCAATGAACAAATCAGCTTGGGCAATCACCTCCGCCAGCTGTGGCAGACTGGTCCGTCCGACCAGATTATGCGGCTCAAAATCCATGATTCGAACGACTTCATCGCCGTCGTCGCCGCTTGTCCCCACCAAAATAATCTCGGCCCGATATTCTCGGCGCAGCTGCCGCGCGGTCTCGGCAAAATACTCCGGCGGCCAACGCCGCGCTTTGCTGTAGCCGCCGCTGCCAGCGTGAATAACAATTTTCGGGCCCGTCTTGCGCCAGTCACTTGTCACTGGATGCGGCTCGCGGTTCACTTGCGCCGGCCGAGGATGACTGCTCGCGCCGACCAGGCCCACCAAATCCAGCCAGTACTGCGCTTCGTGTTTGGCCCCAAAACCCTCATCGACAATCGAATCAGTCAAAAAGCCGACATGGTGATTTTGCAGCCCCAAAATTCGCTTGGCGCGGCAGGCCCGCGCGATGAGCCGAAATTTGACGACCCCCATCCTTAACGTAAAATGATGAAAAAAAAGAACAGTGTCATAATGCCCCAGCGACAGCAGCCTGCGGACATTTCGCGGCCTGAACAGCGCGCGGCTGGCGCTTCGGTCATCGCGGTCAAAAGGGATGCTGCGATTGACCAAATTCGGCGGCATGACAGGGACAGCGTGACGCGAGGCCAACAGGTCAATCTGCGCCCGCGGCCAGGCCTGACGCAAAGCCGAAATCGCCGGCGTCGCCAAAACCAAATCGCCAATATCAGCCAGCTGCACCAGCAGAAAACGATCTCCCGCCATCCCATCCTCGCCGTCTCATGCCCTGCAATAGTAACAAATCACGCCCGCATCCGAACTTCCATCTCTTCAAACACCCCCATCACCTCCCGCGCCGCCTTTTTCCATGTAAATCGCTTGATCCGCGCATAACCCCTGTCAATCATCTCCCGCCGCAAATTCTGATCTCGACTCAAGCGACTCATCGCCGCCGCAATATCAGCCGCGTCGGTCGGATCCACCAGCAGCCCGGCCTCGCCGACCAGTTCAGGCAGGCTGGATGTCTGACTGGCGATGACCGGCGCGCCGCAGTGCATGGCCTCAAGCGCTGGAAAGCCGAAACCCTCATGCAGACTAGGGAAAACCAGAGCCAGCGCCCCGCCCAGCAGACCACCCTTGTCAGCCTCGTCAATATAGCCAATCCATCTGATGTTCTCGGCGCCCTCAAGCCACCTCTCATCAAAAAGCCAGCCCCGGCCACCGGCCAGCGCCAAAGCGGTTTCGCGATCCTCATCGGCCTGCTGCCATTGCGCGAAAGCGCGGACGATGCCTTGAATGTTCTTTCGCGGCTGCAATGTGCCGATGAACAGAAAATAGCGCGGCGGCAGATCATATTTCGCCCGAACCGCCTCGATCTTCCGCAAAGACGCGTGCAAAGACGACCCATCAACCCCCGGATAAACAACGCGGATCTTATCGCGCGGCGTCCCATAAAAACGCCCCAAATCAGCGGCCGTCGCTTGACTGTCCGCCAAAACAGCCGCCGCCCGCGCCTGACTCCAACGCGTGCTGACATCCAGATAAGCCCGCTGACGGTAGGGATGAGCAGACGGAAAATGCTTGTAGCCCAAATCATGCACAGTGACGATGCCCGCGCCTGGAAACAGAAAGGGCAGACTGTGCGCCGGCGCAAAAGTGACATCAGGCCGCGCCTTCCATAACTCGCCGGCAAACCGCAAATGCGTCCAGACGCGGCGAAACGGAATCACAGCCTGCTGAACATAATCATCCGGCGGAAAAAGCGTCGGCGGCGGAACATCCCGAAAATACAGCGTGAACGAATGAGGCCGACCGCGCTGATGATTAGCCTTGATAAGCTCCTGAATCAAACGCCGAGCATAATACTCTGTGCCGGTCACACGGTCAACGGCGCTGCGACTGGCATCAATGGCAATGCGAAGGGGCATATCCGCGCCAGCTTACAGGCTGATAACCCGCGCCCGACCTTCAACGCCGCGCAGGGCATGACGCGTATCGACAATTACCGAACTGCTGTCCGCAATCTCCTGCCAGTCAAAAGCCGAATGATCGGTGACCACCACAGCGCAATGAGCCGACCCAAGCAGCGCCGCGCCGCAGTCCTGCGATTCCAGCCGCGCATCGCCCGTCAGACGAATCTCCGCCACATAAGGATCGCAGTAAAACACTTCCGCGCCTTTTTGACGCAGCAGACTGATAATATCCAGCGCCGGACTCTCGCGCACATCATCCACATCGCGCTTGTAAGCGACCCCCAAAATGACAATCCTTGAGCCGCGCACCGACCGCGCCTCATCATTAAGCGCCTCCGTAATCTTATCGATGACATAATACGGCATCGACGTATTGACCTCGCTCGCCAATTCGATGAAACGCGCATTGTAATTCAGCGTCTTCAGCTTCCAGCTTAAGTAATGCGGATCAACCGGGATGCAGTGACCTCCCAGCCCCGGCCCAGGATAAAAAGGCATATACCCAAACGGCTTGGTGGACGCCGCCTGAATAACCTCCCAAATATCAATGCCCAGCCGACCGCATATCAGCGCCATCTCGTTGACCAGCCCGATGTTGACCGCCCGAAAGGTGTTCTCCAGCAGCTTGACCATCTCGGCCGTCGTAGGCGAAGACACCGCAATAACCTCATCAACCACCGCCTCATACAGCGTCAAAGCCATTTCTGTGCAGCTTTCGGTGATGCCGCCAACGACTTTAGGCGTGTTGCGAACAGAAAAACGCGGGTTGCCAGGATCAATCCGCTCCGGCGAATAAGCGATGAAAATGTCCTCGCCCGGCACAAAATGATTCCTTGTTATCGCCGGCAGAATAATCTCTTCCGTCGTCCCTGGATAAGTTGTGCTTTCCAGGACAATCAGCATACCCCGTCTGCAAATTTCGGAGATGGATTGCGCCGCCTGAATGATGAAGGACATATCCGGATCGCGCGTCTTTCGCAGCGGCGTCGGAACGCAAATGCTGATGGCGTCCACATCTCCCAAATCTTCATAAACAGCAGTGGCGCGCAGTTTGCCCGCTTGCGTCAAATCCCGAATGCGCCCGTCAGGAATGTCAGGAATATAGCTGCGGCCCAAATTGATTTGCCGCGCCTTTTCCTCTTCAATGTCCAATCCCAATACAGAAAATCCAGCCTCCGCAAACGCCACCGCCAAGGGCAGACCAACATAACCCAAGCCAACGATGCCAATCACGGCTCTTCGCTCTGTGAACCTGTCAAGCAAATCCTGCCTGAAATTCATCTCCATCCCCGCGCCTCTTCTACAAGCGCATTATAATATCCCCGCGCCGACCGCAACAGCCTGAACTTATTTGATGCCGCTCCGCGCGAAACTCTCGATAAACTGCCGCTGGAACAGCATAAACAAAATAACCAGCGGCGCGATGACCATCAACGTGCCGGCCATCAGCTGCCCATAGAATGCGCCCTGGTCAGTGGTTTGAATCAGCTTGTTAAGCCCAACGGTGAGCGGACGAATATCTTCCGAACGGGTAATGATGAAAGGCCACAAAAACTCGTTCCAATGCGAACTGATCGACACCAAAGCAAAAGCCAGGTACGCCGGTATCGCGTTGGATACATAGACATGCCGAATCACTTGCAGCAAATTGGCGCCATCGATGCGCGCCGCCTCCTCCAGCGCCAAAGGAATTTCGCGAAATGTCTGTCGCAGCAGCAGCACGCCAAAGGCCGAACCCCAATACGGCATCATCAGCGCAATCCGAGTGTCAAACAGCCCCAGCCGATGAATAGTGCGGAAGTTCTGCACCAGCAGCACGCCAGTCGGAATCATCAACTGAAGCAGTATAATCATCAGCAGAACATCGCGCCCAAAAAACTTCATCCGCGCAAAAGCGTAAGCCGCGCCCGTGACAGTAACCAGCTGCACAGCCAACGTCCCGACCACAAAAATAAGGCTGTTGACATAATGCAGCCCCCACGGCGCGATCTGCATGGCCCGCTGATAATTCGCCAGCGTGATCTCACTGCCAAAGAAGATATTGCCCCGCGTCACAGGCTCGACCTCTGGACGAAAGCTGACCAGCACAGTAAAAACAAGCGGAATCAGAAAGACGACCGCCAAGGCAACCGTCAGCGCATCAGCCAGTTTTCGCATAGGATTGATTCATCGCTCCCGCCGCTCAAACACCAAAAAATTGACCAGCGTAAAGATCAGCACCATGCCGACCAGGATCATAGTCATAGCGTTCACATAGCCCCAGCTGCGCCGCTCCGAAATGTTCTGGAAAATCAAATACAGCAGCAGATTGGCGCTGTCCGCTGGGCCGCCGGCGCCCAGAGCTTGCAGCTGCTCAACCGTCTGGAAGGCAAAAATAAACGAAATGACAGTCACGAACAAAGTTGTACGTCGCAGCAAGGGCAGTGTAAGCGCGAAAAACTGCTGAAAATCACCAGCGCCGTCCAACGCGGCCGCCTCATAAATCTCGCGGGGGATATGCTGCAGGCCAGCCAAAAAGAAGATCATAAAATAACCGGCCTGCTTCCAAATGTTGACCGCGATGACCGAACCCAGCGTCAAATGACGGTCCCCCAGCCAGTTCAGCCCAGGATGACCAAAAGACCTCAAAATGGCGTTGGCCAAGCCGATGCTGTCCGAGTAGATAAAGGCCCAAATGCTGGCCGCGCCGATAAGCGGCAGCAGCGTCGGATAAAACACAGCGAAACGCCAGACGCCCAGCAAAGGCCGCCGCCGATTGAGCAGCAACGCCAGCAGCAAACCCAGCGGCACGCCGAGGCCCACCGTCGCCAAAGCGAAAATTATCGTGTTGCGAAAGGTATCCAAAAAGCGCGCGCCCATGTAATGCCGGCCGTCAAACAAATCCCGATAGTTTTGCAGACCGACGAAATCGGACGGCTGACCGGCCGCGTTCAGGCCGCGCGCCGGGCGGTAAAAACTGTCGTTGACGGTTTGAATAGCCGGCAAAACATTGAACAGCAAGACCAGCGCCAAAGTCGGCCCAATCAGCAGGTAGGGCGTGATGAAGGCAAACGGCGGCTTTTGGGCTGAACGCATAACATTTCCGAAGGACAGCGCCAGACGAATCGCGGAGTAGGGCAGGCCTTGAAAAGAAAAGGACGCATCATCAGACGCGCCCCGTTTTCCCTAGCGATAGTCAGCCAAAATGCCGTCTATCTGCGACTGCGCCGCATCCATCGCCGCCCGCGCATCCTCGGCCTCGCCCGTCAGAATGCTCTCCAGCGTACTGTTGATGATGCCCTGAATGGTGATGGTCGCATAGCTTGAAAATTCCTTGCCCACATAAGCCAGCTGATCGCGCGCCACCAAATACTGCGGGAACTCCTCCGCCAGCGAAGCCAATGGCGCCGTCTCCCAAGCCGATGAAGTCGCCGCGATATAGCCAGTGGTCGCGCCCCAATCCGCCTGAATCTCATCCGAAGACAGGAACATAACCCACCGCCAGACGGCCTCAAGCTCGGCCGGCGATTTGCTGCCATCGTCGAAGATGTACAAATTGCCGCCGCCAGTCGGAGCGCCGTAGCCAGCGCCATCCTCGCCCGCCGGGCCACTCGGCAGATACCAAACGCCCACTTCAAAATCGGCATCGTTGAGGATGCGAGTCAGGTTGCCCGTGGTGTGATAAATCATCGCCGCCTGACCAGCCAAAAATGCCGTCGGCGTATCTCCCCAAGCCGCGCCGCCAGCCGGGCCCACCGCCAGTTCATCCCCCAGCGAACGGACAAATTCCACCGCCGCCACAGCCTCGTCCGTGTTGAAAAAGACCTGCGTCGGGTCATCGCTGACGATGTTGCGCCCATAAGCAATCGCAAAACTCTGATACATCCAAATCGGGAATCCGCCCGCCACCGGCACCAGAAGCCCATCGCGCTCATCCGTCGTCAATGCCTGGGCAATCTCGACCAGTTCGGCATTGTTGGTCGGCGGCGAATCATAGCCGGCATCCGCCAGCAAATCAGCGTTGTAATACAGAATCGGCGTGCTGCGCTGGAACGGAATCGTCCAAACATTGCCCGCCTCATCCATGCTGTTGAGCATAAGCGCCGGGAAGAAACCCTCAACATAAGCCGCGCCATCCGCCATCTGATCGATAAAGCCCTGCGCCGGGACGATATAGCCCTCTTCGGCAAAGCTGTACAGGTCAATCGACAGCATCACAGCCGCGTCCGGCCCCGCGCCGCCCCCCTGAAGCTCGGTTAAAATCGTGTTGCGCGTATCCGTGTAGCTGCCGGTGAACACTGGATTCACAGTGATGTCAGGGTTTTCGGCATGAAACAGTTCAGCGTAACGCTGGAAAATGCCCTCGGCGTCGTTGGCCGTTGCCGAAGGAAAGTAAAAATCGATGACCACCTCTTCTTGCGCCTGCATCGCGCCCGCCGCCAAAACAAACAGCAGCGCCAGCGAAATGATGACCCTTATGCCTCTCATAGCGAATTCTCCTCATAACACGAACGATATAACTCGCTTCATAACCCATAAAACGATGATATTCTGACCCATCGCCGGCCTGTCAGATGCCGATGTCGCGGCGCTCATAGCGATAAATCGAGAAAACCAGCAGCGCGGCCGACAAACCCAGCAGGCCAATAATATGCGCCCAGACAAAGCCATCGGTCATAATGTTGGCCGCGTTGTAATAGGTGAAAAAGGACAGACGGCCAATAGGCTCCGCCACGGTGTCATCAGCCATCGCCCCAATCGTTTGCAGCATGAAGCTGGCAATGACAAAAGCGGTCACGATTCCCAGCGCTGCCTGCCGCCGCCGCACCAGCGCCGCAATGAACATCGTCGTCGCCATAACAAAAATCATCACCGGCACCAGATAGAAAATGACCTCGGTCAGCTTGCTCATATCCAGTTCAATGCCGCTGATGGCCACGCCAAAGTGCATCCCCAAATAAATCATCGCCACCACGCCGACGATGCTGGCTCCATAAGCCGCGAATTTCTCGACCACCAGCCGCATCCTCTGCACAGGCAGACTCAGCAGAACATCCATAATCCCGCTGTCCTCGTCGTCAGCAGTGATCCGCATCCCCATAACCACCGGATAAACAGCGAAAATCAAAGCCGATTTCCCAAAAAATCCCACCGCGACAAACCCCTCATTCGTGGCGAAAACCTCCAAATCCGAGCCGACGCCGATGACCGCCAAAACAAAAGGCGGAAAACTCTCCAGCAGTTCTTTCATGTCCTGCATGTCAAACAGCGGCACCATCAAAACCACCAGCAAACCCAAACTGGCCAATCCCAAGCCCCAGTAAAGCATCTGCCGCCAAGTCTGCCGCCAAGTCT
This sequence comes from Phototrophicaceae bacterium, assembly GCA_965243795.1. Lineage (GTDB taxonomy): Bacteria > Chloroflexota > Anaerolineae > Aggregatilineales > Phototrophicaceae > UBA6055. The sequence continues at coordinate 1,700,487 of OZ251576.1, forward strand.
CCAAAAAGACCGAACCAATCATTGCAAACTCCTAAAGTCCAATGTCGCGGCGATTGAACATCATCACCGACAGACCAAAGCAAACAAGAACCACAGCCAGCATAACCAGCGGTATCAGCGGATCGAAAGCATCGAGGATAATCGCATCGCCACTGGCATAATGAAAAAGCGACAGGTCTTGCATAAGCGTTGCCAAAGCCCCGCTGGCCGCCTGACCGATAATGTTAAACGCATAGCTGCCGATGACAAAAGCGGCCGCCAGGCCAATCGCCGCCGCCCGCCGCCGCATAACCATCGACAGCAGACAGGTCACAGCCGTAATCAGCAGCAGACCAGGATAAATGTTGAGCAGACTGGCGATAACCTTGCCGACGTCAGCCTCGATGCCCACCATGACAATCCCCAGCACCGGAAAGAAAATGCAAAACAGGATGATCGCCAGCGAAATCAGCGCAAAAGCGATAGATTTTTCAACCATGAACCGTGTCCTCGATATCGGCAGCGAAAGCGCAATGTCCAAAACGCCATCCCGCTCCTCGTTGGCGGCGATGTTCAGCCCGGCCATGACCGCGTAAACCGACAGAATGATGGTCGCCTCGGTGGCGAATATGCTGGCAATCCAGCCCTCTGCGCTGGTCATCAAACGCGCGTCCCCCATGCCAAAAGCATTGAGCAGCGCCGGCGGCAGCGATTCGAGCAGATTGGCATAGCCCTCCAAAATCTCCGAACTGGAGGCGATCACCGTGATGTACAGCCCAAGAATGCCCATCCCCAAGCCCCAATACAAAGCCTGCTTCCACGAAGCGCGCAGGGTGTTCCGAATAACAGTCCCAGTCATCGCCCATCCTCCTCGCTGCCACTGTAATAGGCCAAAAAGATCTCCTCCAGCGACGGCTCCTCCACGCGCATATTCTCAATATAGCCGCCGCTAATCCGCCGAATCAGCGGGTCAAAATCACCAGCCAGCCGCAAACGAATGGACGCGCCGTTCACGCTTACGTCGCTGACCGCGCTCATGTTCTCCAGTTCGTCGGGCAGACGGTCAGGGACGGCCTCGCGGAACTTGACCTCAACCCAGTGAAACTCGACTTGAGTCAGCCGCTCGACCGATTCGACAGCCTTCAGTTCGCCATCGCGCAAAATGCCGACGCGGTCACAAATCGCCTGAACCTCGCTCAAAACATGAGAAGACAAAAAGACAGTTTTGCCCTTGTCCCGATATTCGCTCATCATCTCATGGAAAGTCTGCTGCACCAGCGGATCCAGCCCACCCGTCGGCTCATCCAAAATCAGCAGATCCGGCGAGTGCATCATCGCCAGCGCCAGCCCCAGTTTGCGCTTGTTCCCCGAAGAATAATCGCGGACTCTCTTGCTCACATCCAGCTTCAGCCGATCAGCAAGCTCATCCGCCTGTTTGACAATCCGCTTGGCATCTCCCCGCACATTGGCCAAATAGCTGATAATCTGCCGGCCAGTGCGCCCGCGCCACAAATTAAGCTCGCCAGGCAAAAAACCAATGCGCCGATGAATCTCAACGCTGTCCTCCCGCGCATCCAAACCAAAAATACTGGCCGAACCGCTCGTCGGCCGAATCAAATCAAGCAGCATCCGAATCGTAGTCGTCTTGCCCGCGCCATTCGGCCCCAAATAACCAAAAATCTCACCCCGATTGACAGTCAAGTCCAAATTCGAAAGCGCCCTGGTCTGCGTCTTGCCCGCGCCATAAATCTTTGAAAGCCGATTCATCTGAATCAGAGCCTCTGCCATAATTCCCCCCTGTTGCCATTTGAGAAGCCGATAAGCCTAATCCAAGTATAGCCCGCGCGGCCTGTCGCTGTCAACTAAATCGGCCCCGCCCGCCATTATTAAATCCCGCGAATGACCTCGGCGCCACCCAAATACGGCCGCAAAACCTCCGGAATCAGAACGCTGCCGTCCGCCTGCTGACCGTTTTCCATAAGCGCAATCATCACCCGCGGCACAGCCAAACCACTGCCGTTGAGCGTATGAACAAAACGAGTCCGGCGACTGCCAGCGGGATAATAGCGAACCATAGTCCGCCGCGCCTGAAAATCTTCCGTGTTGCTGCACGAACTAACCTCCAGCCATTCCCGACAGCCCGGCGACCAAACTTCAATGTCATATTTCTTCGCCGCGCTAAAACCCAAATCCCCGCTCACAATCTCCAGCCGCCGATAAGGAATCTCCAGCTGGGCGCAAATCCGCTCGGCATGCCGCGTCAGCTCTTCCAGCGCATCATAACTCGTCTCGGGCGTGGTGAACTTGTACATCTCGACCTTCTCGAATTGATGCACCCGCTTAATGCCGCGCACATCCCGGCCCGCGCTGGCCTTTTCACTGCGGAAGCAAGGCGTGTGCGCCGCATAATGCAAAGGCAAATCCGCCTCCTCAAGAATCTCGCCGCGGTGCATATTCGTAATCGCCACCTCGGCCGTCGGCAGCAGGAACTTGTCCCCATCATCCAGCCCATAAACGGTATCCCTGAACTTGGGAAACTGCGCCGAACCATAAAGCATCTCCCCATAAGCCAGATAAGGCACATACAATTCGGTAAATCCCCGCGCCCGCGCCGCATCCAAAAAAAAGCTGATAAGCGCCCGTTGCAGCCGCGCCCCCCAGCCCTTCAGAATATAATGACGGCTCCCCGCCAGCTTGACCCCCCGCGCAAAATCGATGATGTCCAGCGCCGGGCCAATCTCCCAATGCGGCCGCGGCTCAAATTCAAATTCGCGGAATTCCCCCCGCGGCCGATGCGGAACATTATCCTCCTCATCAGCGAACACTGGCACGCTCTCATGCGGCAAATTGGGAATCCAAAGCATATTCTCTTCCAATTCAGCCTCAATCGCCTTAATTTCCGCAAAGCCGCTGTCAATCCGGCCGCCCAAATCCTTCAATTCCCCAATCAAACCCTCAAAGGCCGCGTCAAGCCCATCATTATCCAAGCGCGCGATATCTTTTGAACCGTCCATCCACGCGCCAGCCGCCTCATAATCCTCTTGTTTCAAGGCCCTAGCGGCCGCCGCGGCGCGTACAGCCTTTTCCGATGCGTCCATTTTCTTATTGCCGCGCAGTTTGCCCATCGCCCGATTTAATCGATTCCGCGCGGCCTGCGCCGTTTCAGTCCGCGTTCGCACCTGACGCCGTTTCCCATCTAAGGCCAAAATACTGTCGATGCGCGCCAAAGCCGATTCGTCACCCAGCTTGGCAATCTGCGCCTTGACCCAATCCGGCCGCTCGCGGATAAGTGCAATATCAAGCATGGTTCATCCTTCTCCCGTTTCGCCAGGAACATCATCAACCAACGGCGCGCGCAGATCCTTGACCAGCCGCCGACCAGCCAAAATAAGACCGACGATGATGTTGCCGATAATCAAAATGTCAAAATCTTCAGGCCTCATAAATCAAACCCGACCCGCCTAAGCCAGCGATTGCCAAAAATCAGCCAGCGATACCTCGTTCAATTCCTCATCGACGCGGTAAAAACCCTCATCCGTCATCACATACAGCGTCCCATCAAACATTTTGCGGAGCCGCCGCAATAAGTCCAGCGAACCCGAAAGCGCATTCGCCACCCGAAATTCAATCCCAGCCCCGACCGCCGGCAGATAAAGCCCAATCCGATGTTTCCTGCCCGCCAGCCGATAATCAAGCCGATATTCATACCCCCTGACAGCAGCCTCCAGCATCAGCTGACTCCGCAAATCCGCTTCAGATAACGGCCTAGCCCGCAAATGCGGATACAGCAGCACATCGCGGATACTGTTCTGATCCGTCAGCAGCATGACCAGACGATCAACACCGCTGCCAAATCCGCCGTTGGGCGGCATCCCATAGCGCATCGCCTCCAGATAATCCTCATCCAGCGGCGTCGTCTCATCCGCCTCATCAGCGTACAAACGCTTCATCTCGACAAAACGCTGCTGCTGATCGCGCGGGTCATTCAATTCGGTAAAAGCGTTGCCCATTTCCATGCCGCCGATAAAAAACTCAAATCGTTCCGTATGCGTGGCGATATACAGCCTTTCCTTCTCATCATCCACAGCCGAATCGCGCTGAATCCGCTTGGCGAAAGGCGACATATCGCGCGGATAATCCTTGACAATCGTCGGCTGAATCAGCGTCGGCTCAACATAATCCCCCAATAAATGCTCAACAATAATGCGCCCCCAAGTGTCATGAGGATGCAGACCCTCGGCCAGCCCCCGCGCCTCCAGATAAGCGTAAAGCGATTCCGCCGTCGGATAATCCATATAATCAAAATCAAGCCTTTCTCGCACGGCCTCGCGGATACTGACGCGCGGCCACGGCGGCGCCAAATGCAGTTCCCGACCCTGATACACAATATCCGTCGAACCCGTGACCTCCTCGGCGGCATAAGCGAACATCCGCTCGGTAATGTCCATCACGCCTTCATAATCAATATAGGCTTTGTAAAATTCAAGCATCGTGAACTCGGTATTGTGCTTGTAACTAACCCCCTCATTGCGAAAATCGCGCCCAATCTCATAAACAGCGTCCAAGCCGCCTACCAGCAGACGCTTCAAATAAAGCTCAAAACTGATTCGCAGATACAAATCCTGATGCAGCTGATTGTGATGAGTGATAAAAGGCCGCGCCGCCGCCCCGCCGTACAAAGGCTGTAAAATGGGCGTCTCAACTTCCAGCATGCCCTCATTGTCCAGAAAATCGCGCAGAGCTTTAATCGTTTTGGCGCGCTTGACAAACACATCGCGAACAGATTGATTGACCGCCAAATCAGCGTAACGCCGCCGATAACGCGTCTCGGTGTCCTTGAATTCACCATATTCGACCCGCGAACCATCAGCCAATCGCTGCTGCTTGACGACCGGCAGAGGGCTAAGGGATTTGCCAATCAGCCGCAAGTCCTCCACATTGACGCTTATCTCGCCCGTCCGCGTCCGCATCATGGCGCCGCTGGCCTGCACAAAATCATCAACGTCAATCAGCTTGCGCTTCACCAACTCATATTTTTCCGCCCCCAATACGTTCACCCGCAAAAACGCTGCACGCGGCCAGTTTCATCTTCAATATGAAGGAAAGCGACCTTGCCCTTGCTGTTCAGCCGCCGAACGCGGCCAGTCACGGTGACCTGCACAGCCTGTTCATCGCCGGCCTGTCGATAGGCCTGGACAGCCGCGGCAATCGTATGAGTCCGCGCCGCCCGCGGTGGATAAAGCGCAATCCCCTTTTCTTCCAGACGCGCCGCTTTTTCCAGCCGTTCAAGTTCAAGTTTATTCGGCTGCCACATAACCCGACCAGTCTCCAAATCAAAGGACAAAGTTCAGGCAGTCTATCCTGTTTGACCCAAATAGAAAAGACGCGACCTTGATCTTCAGTTGGACACCGCCAGACCAAGTCGCTCATACTGCTCGGCCGGCGCGTCATTGGCGCGCATCAATTCGACCATCCGCTCAATCATCGCCTGTTCGACCGCCGCATCCTGCAAAGGCCTTTCCTGCCCAGGATCGCTTGCCAAGTCATACAGCCGCGTCTCAAACTCTGGAAACTGCCACGGATGAGCGGTCTTCTCGATTTTCATGGTCGGACAGCCCTTGGTAAAAGCAAAAGGCCTTTGCAGTTCAATCGACTTCAACTCCTCGACCGTGAAAAGATAGCGCATATGAGAGGCCATCAGCGTATAATTGTAAAGTGGCGCATTGTCACCAGCGGCCGCCCGCATATACACATAACGACCATCCGTCACATTGACATGCCCGCCATGCACCCCATACAAAGCCGCTTCCCGCGCCGCCGTGTCATCAGCAATCGTCTGCCGCAAAGGCCGACCCTGCATATCCGCCGGAGGATCAATGCCAAAATAATCGAGAACAGTCGCCGGCAGATCAACCGTCTGCGCCAAACTGCGCCGCCGTTCATTCGCCTGACCACTGCGCGGATCCCAGATAAACAGCGGAATGTTCGCCAGTTCATTGTACCAAGGCATCCGCATCTTAGCCCACCAGTCATGCTCGCCCAACAAAAAGCCATGATCCGTATTGACAATAAGCAGGGTATCTTCCCAAAGACCGCATTCGTCCATCACATCCAGCACCTTGCCCAGATAATGATCGCACATCGTCATCAGCGCCGCATACTCACAGCGCAAATGCTCGATCTCCGCCGGCGATTGATCCACCCGCGCATAGGGCGGCCAATCAAAAAGCGGCCCCTCATACTCATGCGGATACCGCTCCTTCCACTGTGGCTGCGTAAAAAACGGCTCATGCGGATCAAAGGTCTCGATCTGCAAATACCAGTTGTCAGCCGCCTGATTCGTCCGCATGAAATCCAGCCCCAAAGCGAAAGTCCGCGCCTGTGGCATCGCCGCCTCTTCCGTCATATAAGCGCGGTTGATCTGATCCTGCTCAAAGGCCGGCGATTGAGTCAGCTGCGCGGCCTCGGTCATTGGCGCATCGACAACGCCCTTCCAGCGGTCGCCTTCCTGCCCGCGCACAAATTCATGAGTGCTGTAGCGGTTGTGATAAGTGGCGCCGCCGTCTTCCCAATAATGATGATGATCGGTCACCAAATGCGAATGAATGCCATGACCATCCAAGATCTGTGGCATCGAATCATCAAAAGGCTCCAGCGGCCCCCAACTCCGATGCAAAAAATTGTAACGTCCCGTATGAAGCTCGCGCCGCGCCGGCATACAGGGCATGCTGCCGATGTAAGCGTTCTCAAAAGTCACAGACCGCCGCGCCAGACGGTCAAAATTGGGCGTATGCACCCAGTCGCCGCCATAAGGTTGCATCATGCGCCGATTCAGCGAATCAAACATAACCATAATCGCTTTCATGCGAAATCCCCCTTACCTAAAATCAGACCGGCCCTCGGCCGATGACGGCGATAAAGATGAGCGAAAAAGCGGCAAATCAAGCGCATCCTCATCCCCATCTTCAGCAGACCCGCCCCATATCCTTGCCAAATTGTCAGTGTATCGATAATCATCATAAAAACGTCGAATATCATCAGACTCGCGCATCTCACCCAGCCTCTTGCGGATGCGCGCCGCATTGTCAGGGTCAATCTCAACGCCCAGCGAAACCCTTTTTAACTGCCGCGCGGCGACCAATGTCGTCCCAGTCCCCGCAAAAGGATCGAACACCGTATCCCCGACCTGTGATGAACTTAGCAAAATCCGCAGTAACAAGGCAATCGGCGCCTGCTGTTTATGAAAACGTCCGCCATCGCCGTCCCGCAAAGCCTCATCGCCAGCAAAATACCCCGATGTCAATTCGCGAATATCATCCCAAACATCAGTCGCGAACACCCCCTTTTCCCGTTTCTGTTTATAATGCGCCGGCAGCGGCGGGTTAATCCGCAACCGATGAAACACCCGCGCCCGCCGACCCTTGCTGGCATAAGCGATAATCTGATAATGCTTGCCATAGCGCTGATTGGACGGCACCGCCGACGCCAGCTTCTTCCAAATAATAAGATTTTGCAGCGTCCAGCCCGTCTCGCGCAAACAGCGCAGCACATATTCGCTGTTCTTCTCGCGCTGCATAAAATAAACAGCCCCGCCCGCCGACGTACGCGCATAAACAGCCGCGCAAACCTCCCGCATCCAATCCCAATACTGCTCCCGCGGCAAATCATCATCATGCGAAGCGTAAGCCTTAGCCTGATTAAAAGGCGGATCCAAAAAAGTCAAATCAATAGACGAATCCAAAAAATCCTCGGATCCCAAAAATTCATTGACATCAGCCTCAAAGACGCGCCAGCTGCGATTCATCCGCCCCAATCCCCGTATGTATCCCCTCCAAGCCTAACCTCTCGACCGCCAGACGTCAAATGCCAATCACAATTTGCGCCCATCCCCAACTCATGTTACACTGCGACAAGCGTTTATCTATTCGATTAATCAATAAAGGAGACATCCTAATGAAAAAGCTGTTTTTGATTGTCGCTCTGCTGGCGCTGGTCATCCCGATTGCGGCGCAGGACATGGCAAGCTGCAATATCGACCCGCCCGAATCAAGCGCATCAGTCAACATGATCGGCTGGACTTATCCCATCATCGACCTCTACGCCAGCGAACTTGAAGCCTGCAACAGCGTCGATAACATCGAAGTCAACACCCAGCTTCTAGACTCTGGCTCGGCCCACGACCAGCTTCGTCTAGCCTTGGGCGCCGGCGGCACATCGCCCTACGACATCATCATGGTGACCGAAGCCGACATCAACTCCTACGTCGCCGAAGGCTGGATGATGCCGCTCAACGACCTCATCGACAAATATGAAGAGGCCTACGACATCTCCGACATTTCAGGTTTGGCCGACATGACCGTCGATGGCGACATCTATGGCCTGCCGATGGAGCAGAATACCCGTCACCTCTTCTATCGCCCCGACCTGCTCGAAAAATACATGATCGACGTCCCGCAAACCTGGGACGACGTCATTGATGCCTGCGGCGCGCTGGCCGAAGAGGACAGCATCGTCATCCCCTTCACCACACAGCTTCATGCCGGCTGGGCCTGGCGCATCGAGTTCAGCGATATGGTATTCGCCTTTGGCGGCCAGCTGCTCAATGACGACAACACGCCCGCCTTCCACGGCGACGCCGGCGTCCAAGCCATGAACAAGCTGCTCGAAATCGTTGACGCCTGCATGGGCGCCGAAGGCCTAACCTACAGCATCGATGACAGCCAAATCGGCATCGCCACCGGTGAACTCGCCATGGCCTTCACCTGGGCCAGCCGCGCCGCCGCTATGGACGCCCCCGATTTCTCCGATTACGTCGGACAGATCGAATTCGCGCCCGCGCCGCGCGCCACCGCCGACGGCCTCTATGGCGCCACTGGCGGCACCGGCGCCGGCCTGGGCATCCCCGCCAACATCGACGACGACCCCGAACTGGTCTTCCAGGTCATCCTTGAAGCCATGGACGTCGAATCGCAGATCCGCGCCTCATCCGTAGGCGTCATCACCCGCAACGCCGTCGCCGCCCAAGCTGACGCCCGTTACCTGCCAGCCGTGTTCGATACCATCAACGGCGGCGTCGAAGGACAAAACGTCCCCGCTATCGGCGCTGTATTGAACCCAGTGCTGGACAACTGGCTGCCGCAAGTAATGACCGGCGATATGTCAGTCGAAGAAGTCCTGAACGCCGCCGCCGACGCCTACACGACCGAAGCGACCACGCAGGGCTTTATCGAAGGCTAAACCAGCCTAGCCTTGTTTCCCAGGGGGTCAGCCGCCGGGCTGGCCCCTTTTCAGCCCCTTTTCATAAGGAGGCCTGAATGAAAAGACCAACATTTGCGCTCTTTGTCGGGCCAAGCGTCTTCGTGATGACCGCCCTGATGACCCTGCCGCTGCTGGCTTCCATCATCCTCGGCCTGCACTACATCACCTTCCGCAACCTCGACGCGCCCGTCTTTGAAGGCCTGGCCAACTATGAGGCAGTCCTAACCGACCAAAAATTTTGGGACTCCATGCGATTCACGCTCATATTCATCGCCGTCACCGTGCCGGCCCGCATGCTCCTAGGCCTCATTTTCGCTCTGCTGCTCGACCAAATCGTCCGTCTGCGCGGCCTCTTCATCGCAGCCTCCCTGGTGCCATTTGTGCTGACCCCCGTCGTCGGCACCCTCATCTTCCGCGATATGTTCGACCGCGGCGGCCCCTACTGGTACTGGATGCAGCAGATATTCGACTACCGCCTGTTTATGAACAGCACCACCGTGCCGCTGCTCATCATCTTCCACAGCGTCTGGACAGCGACGCCCTTCGCCATGATCGTCCTCTTCGCCGGCCTGCAAACACTGCCCCAAGAAACATTAGAAGCCGCGCGGGTCGATGGCGCCAGCTGGCTCCGTCAGCTTTGGCACGTCGCCATCCCCCACCTGCGCTCGCTCTTCGTCTTTATCGCCTTAATATCAATTATGGATTCTTACCGCGTCTTCGATTCCGTATACGTCCTAACCCAGCAGAACCCCATCTTTGGCGCCGAAACCGTCATGTACTACACCTTCCAAACCGCGCTTAGCTTCGGACGGCTGGGCAAGGCCAACGCCATGAGCGTCCTGACCGTCCTCGGCATCTTCGTCGTCCTCATCCCCTTCCTCATTATGACCTACCGCGAACAGCTGGAGGAAGACTGATGACGCGCACCAACAATTCGGCCGCCCGACTGATCATTTATGCCGTCCTTATCCTGTACACCATCTATAACATCCTGCCCTTCGCCTGGACGATTCTCAATTCAATCAAACCTCCCAAAGACGCCAATTCCCGCATACCCCGCTTCACCTTCGCGCCCACCGGCGAGCATTATGCCGAACTCTGGCTCAACACCTCCCCCGACAATTTCGCGCCTTATGGCCTGCTTATTGTCCTGATCGTCTTCATCCTGTTCGTGATTGGATTTTCCGCCAACCGCATCCCCGCGCCCAATTCGCTGATCTATCTCGGCATCCTCGCCGCCGCCGCCGCCATCCTGCTCGGCCTGCCGCGGTTTGTCAATACAGCCGAATTTTATGACTACCTCATCAACAGCGTCATCGTAACCCTCGGCACCCTGGCCGTCTCACTAAGCATCGGCGCCTTGGCCGGCTATGGCCTGGCGCGCTATCGTCACATCGTCTCCGTCTATATCCTGGTCATCGCGCTGGCCTTCCGCTCGCTGCCAAGCCTGGCCCTGGTATTGCCCTTCTATTATCTGGGACAGCTTTCCGGCCTTTATGACACCCATATTCTGCTCATCCTCTGCCTTGTCGCCGTCAACCAGCCCTTCACCATCTGGATGCTCCGCAGCTTCTTTATGGAAATCCCGCCCGAAATCGAAGAAGCGGCCATGATCGACGGCGCCGGCCGACTGAAAGCCTTTTATAGGGTGATCGTCCCCATCATGTGGCCCGGCATCATCACGACCGGCCTCTTTACTCTGCTGCTGGCCTACAACGATTTCCTGCTGGCCCGCATCCTCACGCAGATTAACTGGACATTGCCCGTAGGCATCGCCCAATTCACCGGCGGCGAAGATCCCGGCCACGTCACCCTGGCCGCCGCTGGCTCCGTCTCCATCACCATGCCCATCCTCTTCGTCATCGTCTTCTTCCAAAAATACCTTATCCGCGGCCTGGCCTCTGGCGCCGTCAAAGGATAATTGATGAACATCATCTGCATCGTCACCGACACCCTGCGCCCCGACTATCTGCCCACCTATGGCAATCAGCAGGTCATCGCCCCGAATTTGACTCAATTCGCCAAAGAATCCATCGTCTTCGAAGACTGCCACGCCGCCTCATTCCCCACCGTGCCGGCCCGCGCCGACATCGCCACCGGCCGCTTTACCTTCACTTATCTTTCCTGGGGCCCGTTGCCACAAAATGAAATCACCCTGGCCGACCTGATGACCAAAGCTGGCTATACAACAATGGGAGTGGCCGATACGCCTTTCCTGATCCGCAATGGCTATGGCTATGACCGCGGCTTTGATGACTTCATCTGGATCCGTGGCCAACGCGAAGCCGCCGGACGACCCGACGTCACCAGCCAGTGGAAAGATGAAAACGACCGTTTCGCGCCCCAAACATTCCAAGCCGCCATCGACTGGATCGAACGCCATTCCGATGAACGTTTCTTCCTGCACATCGACGCCTGGGACCCGCACGAACCCTGGGACCCGCCCGCCCATTACGTCAAGCCCTATATGTCCGATTACCAAGGCGAACAAGTCTACCCAGCCTATTGGGACTGGCAGGACGCCGGCTATACCCAGCGCGACCTGGACATCGGCAAAGCGACCTACATGGGCGAAATCACCATGGTCGACCGCTGGTTCGGCCTGCTGATCGAACGTCTGAAAAGCCTGCGCCTCTATGACGACACCGCGATTCTGTTTGTATCCGATCACGGCTTTTACTTTGGCGAATTCGGCATCTTTGGCAAACGCCGCTTCCGCTGGCCCGACAACACCATCCCCGTAATGGAAGCCATGGCCCGCTTCAAGCAGGGCGCCATCTCCTACCGCTGCCCATCACACAACGAACTAACCCATGTGCCGCTCTTCATCAAAATCCCCGGCCACGACCACCAGCGAATCCCCGGCCTCGTCAGCATCCCCGACATCATGCCCACCATGCTTGAACTCGCCAGCATCGAACAGCCCAGCCGCGTCCAAGCCAAATCACTGCTGCCCCTTATACATGGCGAAACCGACCGACTCCACGACATCATCATCACATCGCCATCGCTTTCCGATACCGCCGGCAGCACAACCCGCATCGTCGACGACAGCGAACGAGTCGTTGTGGAAGTGTCGCCAAGCACAATCCGCGACGGAAAATGGGATTTTCTCTACAGCTTGCAAAACGAGCCGATTGAACTCTATGACGCCCGCCGCGACCCCGCCCACCAGCGCAACCTGGCCGACCAAAACCGCGATATCTGCGAAATGATGCACGCTAAATTCGTCGACTGGATGGACAAAATGGACACGCCCCAAGAATACGCCGCCCCCCGCCGCAAGCTCTAAACACCCGTCACATCGCCGCCCCAAGCGCCAAAACCGCCTCTTCTTCAGCTTGACGGACAGCCTCAACGCGCCGCGCAATCTCCCCCCGCAAATCCCTGATGTCGTCGGCCCTCATCGGAAAATCCTCTTCAGCCGCCTGCTTCAGTCCCTCGATCTTATCGTTGCAGTCCAGCATCTCTGGCAATGCCGCCGCGCCCCTTTCGATGAACAGCCGATTTTTGCGGTCAATGTATTCGCGCGCCTGCTTCAGCATCGACACATCATCCGGCAGCAGCGCGCCCAGCAAATCCCGCCAAGCCCCTCCAGCAACGCGATACCGCCGCGCCGCATCATCCAGGTCAGACAGTCGCAAAACCTGCGCCGCCTCCTCAAGAAAATCAGCGTACACATCGCGTTCAGCCTGCATCGTCTTGCCAAAAGCCGGCCCCAAAAAAGTATAGGAACTCATCAAAACAGCCAGCAGCCGCCGCCCAGTCGGATACTCGCGCGCCCAACTCCCTTTGACCTGCTTTTGCAGCATCTCCCCCCAATGACGCAAAGCCCGCAGACCGAAATTCTTGACCGAACCGCGCGGCGGCCTTTCCGTCATCAGCCGCGCGCAGTCCCCGATCCCCTGCCGTACCGCATCCGCCAGCCGCGCCTCATTCGGCCCCTCCAGCAGTAGCAGACGATGCCGATCCTTCTTGATGCGCGCGCGGGCGCCGTCAAGCTCATCAGCCGCCACCGTCAGCGAAACCAAACTGCGGTCAGAAAGATAAGCCTTGCCCTTCTGCGGCTCATAGCCATAGACCACCAGCGGCATGCCGCCCCACATCCCCTCGTCATAGGGCAGGGCATTATACGGCAAAAGCCACATATCCGGCCAAACAATCGGCGCATAGCCATCCTCTAAGGCGCGCATCAGCTTTTGTCGCCCCTTGTCCGCGCTGGTCGTCTGCCTTACCTCGCGCGCCAGCCCCAGCCGATTGAAAATCCTCTCCATCGGCTCGAAAGTATTACGCGTCAGCAAATTCACCTGCGGGTCATAACCCCGATAATGAAAAGTGAAATAGCCAAAGGTCACCCCGCCGCTGATCCCCAGCAGCATCGCCTCGCTGTAGGGCTGCCCAGTGTGCGGCGCCTTCGTCCCCTGATAATCCAAAGCATTGCCAATCGATGCGGTGTCCCAGTACCGCCCGCCAAATTGTGTGAAATTCTCCAGTGTCGGCATTCAATCGCCCTTTCTGCCAGCCATTTGCGGATGCCCCCAGTATAGATGATGACGTCCCCCGGCCAGCAAAACAGCGACATACTTTACGCATCTGCTGTTCATTTTTTGGAAATGGTAAAAGGATGATTATAGGACTTAACGGCAAAACACCGCGGCTGACAGCTTTTCTCTGCGCCTCTGTGTCCTCTGTGGTAAAATTTTGATTTATGAACTGGATTTTTCGCGCAGATCCCAGCAGTGATCCAGCAGAATCGGGCCCTGATGAATGGCATCCGGCAGCTTCCCCGTGCCAAAAAAATCACCGCCGCTAACTTCCAGCGTGCCGGCCGCAATAATCGAATCAGCCAAAATGTTCCCCACCTTGCAAGTCAGCGAAATCCGATAGCTGCCCGGCGCCAAATTCAAACGCGGCACCTTGCAGACAAATTCACCCCCCGGCGGCAGCATCTCAAAATGATCCCCAGAGTATTCGCTAAAGCAAGTAATAAGCCGCCGACCCAAAAAATCGGAAATATGCAAAGCGGCCGTCACATAACGAAGCGGCGCCGGCGAATGCGACTCATAGCCCAGCATAATGAAAAGCGTCTCGCCGCTCATCGCCGTCCCCACCGGCATCATCGCGCCATGACAGTCGCTCCACAACTCAATCGAAGCGAACCGCAAATCCCCATTGCCCTGCCGATCCTGCCGCGCCAGCAGTGGAATAGACGACATCTCCGACAAACTGCTCTGATATTCCTGTATCGTGCTGTTAATATCCCCAAGCGACCGCAGCTTGCCATGCTCCAGCAAAACTCCCTTGCTGCAAAGCGATAAAACCGCCGCCATGTTGTGGCTGACAAACAGCACAGTCCGACCCGAATCAGCGACATCGTTCATCTTGCCCAAACTCCGCCTCTGAAATTCAGCGTCCCCCACCGAAAGCACCTCGTCAACCACCAAAATTTCAGGCTCCAAATAAGCCGCCACCGCAAAAGCCAAACGAACATACATCCCGCTCGAATAATGCTTCACCGGCGTATCCACCAGCTGCTCAACCCCAGAAAATTCAATAATCGCATCGAACTTGGCGTTAATCTCATGCCGCTTCATGCCCAGTACCGCGCCATTCAAATACACATTCTCGCGCCCCGTCAATTCCTGATGAAACCCAGTGCCGACCTCCAAAAGCGAACCCAAACGACCTCGATAGGCAATCTCGCCGCTGGTCGGCGCCGTAATCCGCGTCAGCACCTTGAGCAAAGTACTCTTCCCAGCCCCATTATGACCAATAATGCCGACAACCTCGCCCTTCTGAACCGTCAGACTGACATCCTTGAGCGCCCAAATCGTATCTGTCAGATTAGCGGCGCTCGGCGCGCGGCCGCGAATAACATTGCCCGCCCGCCGAAAAGGCGCCTTGACCGACTCCGCAATCACATCCCGAAACGTGTTGTACTGCTTGGCGCTCTTCTGCACACGGCCAATAAAATACTGCTTCGAAACATTGTTAATCTCAATCGCCGTCTGTTTGTCCATGCCTAAACAATATCCGCGAAACTTCTCTCCATCTGATTGAAATACCACAAGCCCGAAACAAAAAGCAGAAGCGCCGTCACCGTCCCCAGCGCCGCGCCAGCCGCCGAAAGCGCATCCGTGTCCAGCAAGGCCCAGCGAAATCCATTCACCACCGCCACCAAAGGATTCAAACTGTAAAAAGTCCGAAATCCCTCATCCTCAATCAGCGACGTAGGATAAACCACCGGCGAAACAAACAGCAAAAACTGCACCAAAAACGGAATCACATACCGCACATCGCGGAACTTCACATTCAGCGCCGAAAGCCAAAATCCCATCCCCAGCGCCGTCAGCAGCAGCAGCAGTAAAAAGAACGGCAGAAAAATAACCTTGCCCGTCGGCAAAACACCAAAAAGCGGCATCATCAGCAAAAACACCACAAACGCCAAACCAAAATCCACTAAATGCGACAGCGCCGACGACACCGGCACAATAATGCGCGGAAAATAAATTTTGGTAATCATATTCGCATTCGAAATAATGCTGTTAGCCGAAAATGTGAGACTGCCAGCGAAAAACTGCCAAGGCACCAGCGCCGCATAAGAAAAGATCGGATAAGGCAAATCGCCATCCGTCGGAATCTTCGCCAGACGACCAAAAAACACGCTGAAAACAAGCATCGTCAGCACCGGCTGAATAATCGCCCAAGCCGCCCCGACAATCGTCTGCTTATAGCGCACCTGCAAATCGCGAATCGTCAAAGTAACAAACAGCTCGCGGAAATGCCACAATTCCTGCCAGTCAATGCTGATCCAGCCCCGCTTCGGACGAACCTGCGTAATCTTCTCGCTGGCCGGCACGGACGCTGTATTGGAAAGCCTCGCCATCAAAACCCTGACCCGCACCCCTTATCGACAAGTTCATCATAGCATATCATTTTAACCGAGATAAAAAAGTGTAAAAATCATAAATGCCCGATGACCTTAAAACAGCCCCGCGCCAAAAAACCGCGAACCTTGAGTCGCCTCTCCCGCCCGCAAACATGATATAAAAAATCCGGAAATGGTAAAAAGGATGGTTATGGGAACTCGCTCAATCCTTAACGGCAAAACGCCGCGCCGCGCTTCCTGATCGCTTTTCTCTCTGTCCTCTGCGGTAAAAAATCACCGCGGTTTATGGCGGACTTTGTCGCAATGTGGCGGATTTTGTCATAATTTGATCTGCCGATTTGCCCAGCGGGAATGATAAGAAGGATGGTTAGGAGACTTTCTCAATCTTAATGGCAAGACGCCGCGCCGCATTTTCTGATCGCTTTTCTCCCTGTCCTCTGTGTCCTCTGTGGTAAAAAATCACCGCGGTTTATGGCGAACTTTGTCGCAATGTGGCGGATTATGGCCGATTTTGTCGCAACTATGGTGGCTTTTATCGTGATAATGCCTGCCCATTCCAGCGAATTCTGCATCGCGATGGTGGCGGATTATGGCGGTTTTTGTCGGATTTTGTCGCAATGATGACGGATTTTGTCATGCTTTTGCCCGTCCAATCCAGCGAATTCTGCGCCTTGATGGTGGCGGAAAATGGCGGATTATGGCGGACTTTGTCGGATTTTGTCATGCTTTTGCCCGTCCAGGCCAGCGAATTCTGCATTGCGAGGGTGGCGGAAAATGGCGGACTTTGACGTAGCTGTGGCGGAAAATGGCGGATTTTGTCGGATTTTCTGATCGCTTTTCTCTCTGTCCTCTGTGACCTCTGTGGTAAAAATCTTTGCCGCGGTTTTATCCGCCAATTTGCCCAGATTCGCCTTTGTAATAAGATAGAACTTGTGTTATACTGAAAAAGTTGGCAAGAAAAATAGCAAGGTTTCCCGCATGATGCAGGACGAAGACGCCGAACCTCCCAATCATTGGCTGGGCTTCCACCGCGCAGGCTTTGCGCGCTTTCGGCATGACATAACCCCCCTCACCGCTTTATGTTCAAACTCTAGACGGCGCTCGATTCATCGGAACTGCCGGCCGGCTTGGCCGACGGCGATTGTGATGTTCATCGGGACGGCGCATTCAATCGTCAGGCTGTCAGTTTATGGCTAAGGTTTTCATAAACAGCCCCGCCGCTTTTTCCCGCGCATTTGCCGTTCCGCACCACTGGAAATTCACACTGGGCATCGTCTTCATGGCGCAAATATGTTCAGCCATGGGCATGTCGATGATCTTCCCCTTCCTGCCGCTCTATATTGAATCGCTGGGCAGCAGCCTCGACCTAAGCACCGAATTTTTGGCTGGCGTCGTCATCTCGGCCCAAGGCCTGACGATGATGATTGCCGCGCCGATTTGGGGCATCGTCGCCGACCGATTTGGGCGCAAGAAGATGGTCCTGCGGTCACTGCTGGGCGGTTCAGTCATGCTGGCGCTGATGGCCTTTGTGCAGAACGCCGAACAGCTGATCCTGCTCCGCGCCATACAGGGCATCGTGACCGGCACCGTATCAGCAAACAACGCGCTGGTGGCCGCCTCAACCCCCCGCGAACGGATTGGCTTTGCTATGGGCGCCTTGCAGGTGGGACTGTGGGGCGGAGTGGCCATCGGCCCGCTGGTCGGCGGCGTCCTGGCCGATTTGTTCGGCTATCACGTCCCCTTCCTCGTCACGGCCGGCCTGCTGCTTGTGGGCGGCATCATCATCTCCTTCGGCATCCGCGAGGATTTCGAAGCGCCCAAGGACCCAGTGCAAATTCGCCCGACAGCCATCTTCAGCGAATGGAAGCACATCCTGCAAATCTCGGGCGTGGGCATTGTGCTGTTTCTGCGCTTCCTAACCGGCCTGGCCCGTACCATCATCATCCCCATCGCCCCGCTCTTTGTCGTCTCCCTGCTGGCCAAGCAAACCGAAACCAGCAATACCTACGCCGGCCTGATGCTGGCCGTCTCTTCAGCCACATCCACCTTTGGCGCGGTTTATCTGGGCAGCCTTGGCGACAAAATCAGCCACCGCAAAGTCCTGCTATGGTCAGCGCTGGCGGCCTCCCTGCTTTATATCCCCCAAGTCTTCGTCGGCGATGTCTGGCAATTACTGTTCTTGCAGGGTTTGGCGGGCATCGCCGGCGGCGGCCTGGTTGCCGCGCCCAGCGCCCTGCTGTCAAGATACACGCGCAGAGGAGCGGCCGGCGCAGTGTACGGCCTCGACAATTCGGTCTGGTCAGCATCGCGGGCCGTGGCGCCCCTGTTCGGCGCATCAGTCGCCATCTGGTTCGGAATGCGCGGCGCCTTTGCCGCATCTGCCCTCGCCTTTGCCCTGATTGCCCTGACCGCCTGGCATCTGCTGCCGCCCGACAGCCTCGAACCGCGCAAAAAATCGACAGACGAATAAACCAGTATGGCAAAAACACGCGACCCATTGGCAAAAATCGACCGCTTCACCGAACGTCAGGCAAAATACGCGCCGACGGCGGCGATATTGCAGGACGTCTATGGCCATTTGGATTGGGCGCGCCACCAAGATGGCATGGATGAACTGATTAGCTGCATTCTAAGCCAAAACACCAGCGACCTCAATCGCGACCGCGGCTTCAACCGCCTCAAAGCGCGCTTCAAAACATGGGAAGATGTCCGCCTTGCTGATGTGAACGAATTGATAGACGCCATTCGCCCAGCCGGCCTGGCCAAACAAAAAGCGCCCCGCATTCAAGACGCGCTCCAAAAAATCTACGAAAAAGCGGGCGATTACAATATCGACTTCCTCAATGAAATGCCGATAGACGAAGCCAAAGCCTGGCTGATTTCCTTGAAGGGCGTCGGCCCCAAAACAGCGGCGATTGTCCTGTGCTTTGCCTATGGCCGCCCCGCCTTTCCAGTCGATACCCATGTTCATCGCACCAGCAAACGGATCGGCTTCCTGCCAGAGACCATCTCGGCTGATGAGGCCCACGCTGTGATGGAGGCGATGGTGCCGCCGGCCGATTATTATCAGTTTCATATCCATCTGATTCAGCACGGCCGCGATACCTGCCGCGCCCGCCGGCCAGCCTGTTCGCGCTGCCCATTGACCGCCTGCTGCGATGCTTTTCAAACACAGCCCAATGCCGTCGATAAAAACTGAACAAAACGGCTTGCATCTCTTCATCTCACCGCATTTTGACGACGGCGTTTTGAGTTGCGGCGGCGCGCTGAACCAGCTAAGGGCGGCCGGCCAGGCGGTCACAGTGATGACCATGATGGGCGGCCTCTTTGACGGTGTCCTGCCCGATACCCCGATTCTGGCCGACCTCCATCAGCGCTGGCAGGCCGGCCGCGATCCCCTCCGCGCACGGCAGCTGGAAGATATACAGGCTCTCCGTTCCATCGGCGCCAGTTTCGTTCATATTCCCCTGCCGGACTGCGTATATCGCCTTGCCAATGGCGCCGCGCTCTATCCGTCCGAAGAATCACTGTTTGCCGAGGTGCATCCCGCCGATGACGCCCCCGCGTTTTTGAGCCAAGTGACCATCCCCGAAGCCGCCGCGGTCTATATCCCGCTTGCCGTCGGCCATCATGTCGATCACCAGATCGTCCGCGATTGGGGTTTGCGTTTGCTGGAGGGAAAGCCCAGTGACGTGACCATCCGATTTTATGCCGAATATCCCTATTTGAATGCCGAAAGAGCGATTGAAGCCGCCCTGGCCGAACTAGACCTTCCGCTTGTCGCCAGCCCGGCCGTCTTAAGCGAACAGGACATTCAGGCCAAAATCAAGGCCATCGCCTGCTACAAATCACAGATCAGCACCTTTTGGCAAAGCCTGGCGGCCATGGAAGAGGACGTGCGCCAATCCTCGACCCATCCCCACAGCGGCAAATATGTTGAGCGTTTTTGGGAAATCGCGGCCTAAAGTTCGCTGCAATCCCACATAAAGCCGCATCGGGGACAGCGCACCTTGCAGGCCTGTCGAAAGGTTCGGCTGTCGCAGGCCGGGCAAACCGAACTCAAGCTGTAGTTGGGCAGGGGCTTGGGCGGCGGCTTGTTAATGATGGAACTCGCCTCGCGCGGCCGTGTTTTGGCTGGACGCTGTTTTTTGGGCATCATCATATCCTCTGCCAGCTTGAGGCGACGGTGGGATTCGAACCCACGAATAAAGGTTTTGCAAACCTCTGCCTTACCACTTGGCCACGTCGCCTAAATCAGAAGCATTGTACCAAACACATCTCCCGTTTCAAGGCTGATTTATGACTGTCGGTCGGCCGGCGTCCAGCCAAAGGGCAGCTCTTCATCCAAAGTTTCAAAAGGGCTGGCTGGCGGCCCTTGCGGCGGCGAATCATGCGCCATCGCATCAGCGGACGGCCGCGCTTCATGGCCCTGGCGGCGCAGATCGCGTGGATAATAAATCGGCTTCGACTCATCATCAAGCAAGGCAATGCGGGCCACACCGCGCGCCAGCGTGTCAATCGGCATAGGAGCGATGCGCCCAAACATCAGCCAAGAGAGCGGCGGCACACTGCCGAGCAGGGTCATCAAGCTGTAAAACAAGGGCCGCGGCCGCCCGCGGATATAGGCCAGCGGCGCCCGAATAACGCTGATTCGCAGCCCGGCCCGCCGCAGGTAATTTTCAGCCGCGCGTTTGGAGCGGATGTAATCGCGGCTGACCCAGGGCGCCTGCGCCGCGCTCATCAGAATCATATATTCAACCCCGTCGCTGACGCACATATTGGCCGCGTTGCGCGCCGAAACAAAGTTCAGACGATGATAGGACAAGCCCCGCGCAGGATCGTCGTTCAAGCTGCCGACGGTGTGGATGACAGCGGCGTGATTCCGCGCCTTGCCGCGCAGACTGGCCGGATTCCAGACATCAGCCGTCGACCAGCGCGTTTGCTGCGCCAGTTGGCCAAGCCGCTCTTCAGCGCCGGGCCGGACAAGCAGACTGACCTCAGCGCCCTCGGCCAACAACGCGGCGGCAATGCTGGACCCCAAAAAACTCCCGCCGCCGGTGACCAAAATGCCCCGATCATATCGCGCCATAGCTTAAACCCTCTTTGCGCCATTTTAGCGATTTGGCAAACATTCGACAAACGCAAGGCTTGCTAAATTATTTTTTGCGGTATAATAAAAACATAGAGGGACGGCCGCAGCATCGCCGCCCTCGAAAAATCAAGTCAATCAAGACCACCTATGCTGTCTCTATTTGTCAAGAGAGCAGTCAAGACAAGATAGGGTGGATAGGCAGTAAAAGCGCAAACCGGGCAGGCAGCGCAAGGAATCCCGCGTTTGCAGCTGTGGACTTTATACTGGACGGTCATGCCAATCATCACGGCCCTGAAAGTTCAAAAACGAAATAAAGAGCGCGTCAATTTGTACCTTGATGATGAATTCGCTTTCGGCCTGCCACTGATGGAAGCGGCCGAACTCCGTTGCGGCCAATGCCTCACCGAAGCCGAAATCGAAGCCCTCGTCTATGAAGGTGAAATCCAGACCGCCTTTCACCGCGCCGTCCGCTTTCTGTCCTACCGACCCCGCAGCATCGAAGAAGTCCGACGCTATCTTGTCAAAAAAGAGTTGCCCGATTCTGTGGTTGCAGCCGTCATCGACCGCTTGCAGCGACGCGGTTATGTGGATGACAAGGCCTTTGCTCGATTCTGGATCGAGAATCGCAATGCCTTCAAACCGATGGCGCCGCGGGCCCTGCGCTATGAACTGCGTCAAAAAGGCGTCGATGCCGACGTCTTCCAAGCGCTGGTCGAAGAATTGGATGTGGAAGATGCGGCCTATCGCGCGGCAGTCAAGCAAATATGGCGCTACCGCGGGAAAACCCCTCAAGAATTCAAGCGCAAACTGGGCGCTATGCTCCAGCGGCGCGGCTTTTATGAGGACGTTATCCAGACCGTCATTCTGCGACTGCAAGCCGAACTCGCCAAATCTGACCCGGACTGCTTTGCCTGTGCGGATGAGGAGTAGCATCGGTGGCTGTTATCCAAATCAGGTAAAGAAAGGAGCAAGGACGAATGTATCCAATGGATACCGTCAAGCGACTATGGAATCAATTATATTTGCAGTTGTCACAGCGATTGTGGGCTTTGGAGTCGGCGCGGCCCTGGGTGTTTGGCGAGGGCGCGATTCACTGCTGAAGCGGCAGCGGGAAGAAGGCCAAAGCGCGCTTCTCAAGGCCTCCAGCGAGGCCCAAGAGATGCTGAAAAATGCCGAAATCGAAAAGACGCAGATCATCGCCAAAGCCGAACATGAGGCGCGCCAGCGGATTAGCGAGGCCGAAGCCAAAATCCTGTACCGCCGCCGCGATATCGACGACCAAGATGAGCGCATCCAGCGCCGCCGCAAAGAACTCGACCGCCGCCAGGAACGATTGGAACAACGCGAGCAAAAGCTGAACAAACGCCAAAGCCGACTCGATAAAAAAGAAAACGATCTAAGCAAATCAGAAGCGCAAATTATCGAGAAGCTGCAAGGCATCGCCCAGATGACGGTCGACGAGGCGCGGCAAGAACTGCTGGATTCGATTGAACTGGATGCGCGGAATGATATGGCGCGGATTATCCGACAGGTCGAAGGCGAAGCCCGCGAAACAGCCGACCGCCGCGCCCGCAGCCTGATTGCCATGGCCATCCAACGGCTGGCATCGGAACACGTAAGCGAAATTTCAGTCAGCGTGGTGCCGCTGCCCAGCGACGATATGAAAGGGCGCATCATCGGCCGCAACGGGCGCAATATCCGCTCATTTGAGTTGGCGACCGGCGTCGATGTGGTCGTCGATGACTCGCCAGAATCAGTTACCATCAGCAGCTTTGACCCCGTTCGGCGCGAAGTCGCCAAGCGCACCATGGCCAAGCTGGTCAAGGATGGGCGGATCCACCCGGCCCGCATCGAAAAGTTGGTCAAAGATTCTCATGCCGAAGTGGAGCAGGTCGTGCGCGAAGAGGGCGAGCGGGCCGCCTATGAAACCGGCATTCACGGCTTGCATATCGAAATTCTCAAGCTCTTGGGACAGCTTAAATTCCGCAGCAGCTATGGACAAAATCAACACGCCCACGCCATTGAAACCGCCCACATCGCCGGCATGATCGCCATGGAACTGGGCGCCGACATCAACATCGCCAAAATGGGCGGCCTGCTGCATGACATCGGCAAAGCGATTGACCACCACGTCGAAGGCACCCACGCTATCATCGGCGCCGATTTTGTCAAGCGATACGGCGTCAGTGGCGCAGTGGTCAACTGCATCGCCGCGCATCACCACGAAGTCGAAAAAGAATGCGTGGAAGCCTTTATCGTCGAAGCCGCCGATGCTATCTCTGGCGCTCGACCTGGCGCCCGCCGCGAAAGCCTCGATTCTTACATCCGCCGCGTCAAGCAGCTGGAAGAGATCGCTAATGGCTTCGAGGGCGTCGAACAAAGCTATGCGCTGCAAGCCGGCCGCGAAGTCCGAATCATCGTGCGCCCAGAAGTCGTCGATGACTATCTGGCGATTCAGCTGGCGCGGGACATCGCCAAGCAGATCGAAAGCGATATGCAGTACCCCGGCCAAATCAAAGTCCATGTCATCCGCGAAACGCGGCGGGTCGAATATGCCAAGTAGCCCTAGCCGAAACGTCTGATGTGACATGAGAAAGCAAAATCGACCGTACATTGAAAGAGACCTGCAATGATGAAAAGGCAAGATGAATGCGCGTCTATCTGATTCGGCACGCGCAGTCCGAAAACAACGTCCTGACTCCAGAGACGATGCGCCACCGCAAAGTCGACCCCGACCTGACCGAACTCGGCTATCAGCAGCGGCGCTGTCTGGCGGATTTTCTGGCGCAGGCCGCTGGCTTTGAGATGACGCATTTCTACACCAGCGCGATGTACCGTTCTCTGCTGACCGCCGCGCCCGTGGCCAAGGCCTTGGATCTGCGGCCGCGGCTGTGGGTGGATTTGCATGAAAAGGGCGGCATGTTCCAGCAGCAGAATGGCCATGTCAACGGCTTCAACGGCATGACGCGGGCGGCGATCTCGCAGGAATTTCCCGATTATCTGCTGTCGGATGACGTCTCGGCGCGCGGCTGGTACGATGCCAGTTTGGGCATGGAACCCGAAACACACAGCCTCTTCCGCGCCATCAAGGTCGCCAAAGCCCTGCAAGAGCGCAGTCATACTGACGATGTGCTGGGACTGGTTTCCCACGCTGGCTTTTTGGATGTGCTGCTCAAGGCGATTTTCGATCAGCTGCCCTCGCGCCCCTATACCATGCGCTACTATCATTACAATACCGCCATCACGCGCATCGACTATCGGGAATCGGGGCCGGTCTTGCATTATATGAATCGCGTTGACCATCTGCCGACGGCCACGCGCTCGGTATAAAATCGACGAGGACAAGCCTATGACCGCGCTAGAGGGACAGGTCGCAGTAGTAACTGGGGGCGGTGGTGGCATCGGCAGCGCGATCTGTCGGCGATTGGCGGCGGCCGGCGCCAGTGTCATCATCACCTGGCGCAGTGACCAGAAGAAGGCCGAGTCGGTTGCCGCGTCCCTGCCCGGCAGCGGCCATCTGATCATCCAATCGGCGGTGGATGACAGCGCGGCCCAGGCCAAACTAACACAGGCCATCACCGACAGCTATGGGCGGCTGGATATTCTGGTGAACAACGCCGGCATCACCCGGCCGGTGCCGCACGCTGATTTGGATGGGCTGGATGATGCGCTGATCGACCGCATCTTCAGGGTCAACTGGCGCGGCGCCTTCGCCTCGATCCGATCTCTCAAACCCTTGCTGATGGCCGATGAAGGCGGCGTGGTCATCAACATCTCCTCGATTGCCGGACGCACCGCTGTGGGCAGCAACGTCGCCTATTGCGCCAGTAAAGCGGCCATGGACAGCATGACGCGCGCCTTGGCCCGTGCGCTGGCGCCGCAAATTCGAGTGCTGTCAGTGTCGCCGGGCTGGGTTAATGGCGAATACGCCCAGCGAATGCCGCGCGAGCTCATTGCCGAACAGGAAGCCAAAACGCCGCTCGGCCGCATTGCCGAAGCCGAAGATGTCGCTGAAGCCGTGTATGCCGCCATTGTCCATCTCCGCTTCAGCACTGGAGACATCATCCCCGTCGACGGCGGCCGGCCGCTGGGTTAATGTTCCCCGCCAATCGTCAGACTGTCCACGACGACCCATTCTTCGCCGCGCGCCGTTCGCATATTGACCAGACCGCCGGCCCGCGACTCATAAACCTGCACCGCGGCTTGATAATCGCCCGGCGGCAGGGCCTTGATGTCGGCAGTTAGCCGCATTTCATGGGGCGAATAGACGACCTCGCCAATTTCCCAAGTCCGCGTCGGCCGCTGATTTAACTGTGGCTGGCTGTCCAGCTGGGCGGCGACCGCGCCAGTTTGATCCAGCAGTTTGGCAGAAATGACATAGTTCCGATCTAATCGCGCGTCCGTCTGCCAAAGCGAATCGACTCGCAAATCATGCTGGTCGAGCGACGCCGAACGCAAGATCATGCCGTTCTCAAAGCGCGCCAAAGCCTCGACTTCATCCAGGCGGTCATAGCGGAAAATGTGCATCTGACTTTCGCCGGTCAGCCCGCCGTCATGCCGATAGACGAAATCGGCCGTCTGCCGAAAATCCAGCTTGTCCAGCCAGCCAAAGACCGAATCGTCGTTCGACCAGTGCATCAGCCAAACCGTTTGATGCGCTTGCAGCAGATGCGGCAGCCAGGCTTGATAGGTCTGCGGGTAAAAGTCGCGCTGGACTTTAAGCGATTCGTAGCGAACATCGGCCTCAAGCAGGCGGGCATTCGGCAGCTGTCGCCGCAGATAATAGGCCATCTGATAATCGCCGCCGGCAATATCGGTCAGCGTTAAGTCGCCAGGGATGGCATAGCGTGCAGTCAAATGCGCCACCGTCCGCCAATCGGGCTTGACGCGGTAAAAATCGACTTGGAACAGGCCATAAATCAGCAATGCCCCAACCAAGAAGGCCCGCGCCGGCTGGCGAATGCTCCCCAGTCCAAAAGCGACCAGCAGGGCAATCGCCGGCGTCCATTGAGTCAGGCGGCGCGGCTGCAAAAACGGCAGAAACTCATTCACCAAAACCGTCAGCGCCAGGGGGACAGTCAGCCAAAACAGCAGCAGCCAGCTAACCCGATGCCAAATCACCCGAAAGCGGCCATCCGATTGATACCAAACCGTTACACAGCCCAGCAGCATCAGCGCAATGACCAGCGCCCACTGTTCAGTGAAATACTTGACCTGAATATCGCGTATCACCGTCGCCGACAAGCTGACCGACCAGTTGGCGCCGCGATTGTCCAGTTGATGCCAGCCGACGAAGATCAGCCAAGGTGACAAGGCGATGACGCTTATCACCAGGCCAAACAGTGCTTGCTTTTGCCGTTTGCCGCGCAGAGCGACCAAGGCATACAATCCCTGCGCGACGCCAGCAAAGGCCGTGATGTAATGCGTGTAGATCATCGCCATCGTGAACAGCAGCCACCAGCCATAATCGCCGCGCGCCGCCCGTCGAATCCAGCGCAGGAAAAACCACATACTGCCTGATACGGCCAGCGTCAGCCAAGTATAATGTCGGGCTTCCTGCGCCAGAAAGTTCTCCGCATCGGCCAGCGCCAGCATCAGCATAGCCAGCAGGGGAATGCTATCGATCTGTTGGGCCTCACCGCGCCTGTGTCGCAGGATTTCCCGCGCCAGCTGAAAAATAACGGCCAGGCCAAGCATAGACGGCAGCACGGAGAACCATCGCAACGCCAGTTCGCTGTGGCCGGTCAGCTGACTCCACAGGCGGAGCGCGCCAAAATACAGGGGCGGGTGCGTATCGCGCGCCAAGGATTCGATCAGATTGGGAGACCAGGCATGATAAAAGGCATAGCCCTCGTCAACCCACAAGCTCTGGTCGGCAATGTGCAGAATGCGGGAAGAGGCGCCCAGCAGCAAGACCAGGACAACCGAAATCCATCGTATATTCGACATATTCATCACCGAGATGCAAGGGCAATACAGCTTTTGCAGTGTACTTTTGAAGGTCGGTGCATGTCCAGCCTGTATGAGATGGGGACTTATAGTGAACCGAATGAATGCGACGCGAAAAACTTTCACAAATCCCTTGCGGCGGAGACAGGAAATGGTGTAGACTTAGAATTAAGCTGTTCATGGCTTTTTCTGGGAGTTTCCTGTAGTGTAGGTTACCAGGCCAAACCTGCCACAGGAAACTGTCAAACTATTAGAAACCTTATGGTCTCCATTATCCAGTATAACCCAGTTAAGAGCCTCTCGTATCTACGCTATTCTATGATTGAGGTTCAACATGAATAAATTCACATCGCTATTCGCATTGATAAGCATTGCATTGCTGTTCGCATCGACGGCCTATGCCGCCTATATCACGGTTGATTCAGATTGCCGTCTGGCCGATGCCATTAGAGCGGCAAATACAGACTCAGCAGTTGGGGAATGCTCGGCAGGCAACGGCGCGGATACAATTACACTATCAGGGAACGTCACGCTTGACGCCAATCTTCCTCCAATCACTTCCGACATTACGATTGAAGGAAGTGGCTACACTATCAGCGGGAACAGCGAATATCGCATCTTTGGCGTGAATGGCGGTACGCTGACCGTGAATGAATTAACTATGACAAAAGGGAATGCTGACTGGGGCGGCGCGATTTACAGCATCGGAGGAATACTTACCATTACCAACAGCAACATCAATGGAAGTTGGGCTCCTGAGGGCGGCGCGATTGGCAACGAGGGAACGCTTACCATTATCAACAGCGCGTTTAGCAGCAATTCGGCTCACGTGGGAAGTGTCATCCACAGCACGGGCGGTCGGATCACTATCACTGACAGCGCTTTTAGTAATAACACAGCCAACACTGGTGGCGCTGTCTACAATGAGAATAGCCCAATCACTATCACTAACAGTCAGTTTAGCAGCAACTCAGCTAACGAAGGCGGCGCAATCCATAGTACAGACGGGCGGATCACTATCACCGACAGCGTCTTTACTAGCAACACAGCTAAAAACAGTGACGGTGGAGCTATCCACAACGTGAGAGGAAATCTGGTTCTCACGAATAACACTATGGATAACAATTCAGCGGATGATAATGGTGGCGCCATCTACAATTCCAATGAAGACGATACTCTAATCGTCACCAGGAATAGCTTTAATTCTAATTCGGCTGGCAGAAGCGGAGGTGCGATATACAACACAGGAGTAGGGGGTATTACTATCAGATTCGGATCACCCGATGCCAACAATTTGTTCAGCATCGAGAAGGAAAGGATACGCATCGACGAAAGTGTTTTTAATGCAAATTCATCCGACAACGGTGGCGCGATCTACAATGCTGACCACGAAGGAACTGTCAGCAACAGCGAGTTCAACAGCAACTCGGCAAAATTCAATGGCGGTGCGCTGAACAACTCTGACGGACACATTATTCTCACCAATACCAACTTCAATCATAACTCTGCTTTCGCAAATGGCGGTGCTATTTCTGTCGGGAATTATGGAAAACTGGGGATTGTCGACAGCGTCTACAGCGATAATTCAGCTAATCAGTATGGCGGCGCTATCTTTATTCGCAGTGATACATATCTAGGAATCACAGGAAGCAACATCAGTGGTAATTCGACTGGTCAGCATGGTAGCGCTATCTTCGTTGATAGCGACGGAGGGCTGATAATCAATAACAGCACTATCAATGATAATTTAGCCGATGAGAGTGGCGGCCTGTATGTTGCTGGTACGGCAACCATCACGCACGTCACGATGATGAATAACTCGGCCACTGACGGCGGCGGGCTTTATAAGGCTGGCGGCGCAACCATTAATCTGCGGAACAGTGTCATTGCCGGCAGCACAGGTGGCGATTGCTTCGGTAGACTGACACAAAATGTCAGCAGTCTTATCGAGGACGGTTCTTGTTTCGCGGAGCTAAGTGGCAATCCCGGTCTGTCTGGGCTTGTGATTGATTTGGAAGAAGACCCGCCTGATTACCCGTTCCTTTACTTGCCTGTCTCGTCAGACATTCTCATTGATGCCGCCGCCGCCAGATACTGCACAGAAACCGATCAAATGGGAAATACGCGCCCGCAAGGTGCCGGCTGTGACATCGGCGCGATTGAACTCGCAACAGAAACCGGCGATGAAGACTAAATCTGATATCGAATGATTTCCTTTCCCCATTTTGATACACAAGGTGGGGGAAGCCTATCTCCTCAAAGTTCGCTGCTCCACAATAGGGGAAATGCGCCGCCGCCCATGCCATCGCGCTTGTCCCAAGTTATCCAATTCTGAAAATGCAGCTTCCTGCTCACAAGGTATTGAAGTATGAATGCGGCGTTGTATGGGGTGTTAAAAATATACAAGCTCCCATTTTCCTTTATTTTTGGAATCAGGGCATCGATCCATCCAAATGTAAAATCAAAGAAATCCTGTTCGGATTGAAATGTATCCCAGTCTGCTTTTTTCATGTTGTACGGAGGGTCAATGACAGCCAGATCAACTGAATTATCATCCAGCTTGGCAAGAAGCTCAAAACAGTCCATCTGATAGATTTTGTTGTACGTCAATTTAGTCGCCATGTCCAAATCGCATTCTTTTTTGGTCAGCCGATTTTAGCTTTTTGTCAATTACGCTTTTGTAGCTTTTCATAATTTCATAACCGATAAAATGTCTGTCGTTCTCTTTCGCTACTTTTAATGTCGTCCCACTGCCAGCGAAAGGATCGAGAACAACATCCCCCACAAAAGTAAATAATCTAACGCAGCGATAAACAATCTCCTCTGGCATAATGGCGCTGTGGTCGCCAAAAGCGATATCGTTCTTCCCAGGGATCGGCAGCCGCCAGACCTGCTTGGTGTATTCAACCCATTCTTTTTCAGAAAGCCTGCTCGCCTCTTTGGTTGTCTTGGGTATGTTTCTTGCTGGTATCCCGTCTTTCACATAAACTGTAATGAATTCACTGGTATTTTGCGCGTAGAAATTGCGCGGATACGGATAGTTGCCGAACATCAGTTTCTTGCTTGGATTGGTTCTGTCCCATATAAAGACATCGTACAAATACATCGCTGTATTTTCCTGATACAAAATGGAATTCTGTATATCCGAATTGAGGTCAAAAACATGGCGATTGTAATGAGTGGAATAGTCCGCCTTTTTCATTGGCATAAGCGGCGTGTTGATGACCAGCTTTCCATTGGGTTTAAGCGTCCGTTCGCACTCTCGCCAAACCTTCAGCAGTTCGGCGATGAACTCGCGATAGTCATTCAAGTCGCCAATCTGTGATTCATTTTTCGCGCTGTGGTTTCGCTTTTGATAGCCGTCTCTTGAGTAATCTTTCACATTAAAATAGGGCGGCGAAGTAACGATGAGATTGACAGATTCATCGGGAACCTCATCCATGCGCTGTGAATTTTTATAAAATACCCGATTCAAATACGGTTTTGTATCCATCGTCTGCTGCCAACAGGCTTCGGAGCAAGCTGATTTCTACACGCCATTATATCCCCATTGCGCTTCAGAAGCAAAGAACAAACGGGCTATTGGCGCCTAATTCTGGAACAAGTTCATCATATAATCCATCGAAATGCCCTGCGCTTCCAATTCGGCCTTGAGCTTGCGCCGCGCGTCATGGATGAGCTTGTAAAGCGCGTTGCGGTTGCTGCCCATCCGCTCGGCCAACACATCCATCGGAATGCCCTTGAGCGCAACGGCCACCAAAGCCTGATACTGCCGTTCAGTCAAGGCCTCCTGGAAAGCGCGCTCGATCTTCTCCATCACATCATCTCGCTCGGCGGCCCTCTCTGGAGTGGGGGCGGCCAATTCTGCGATGCGATTGGAAGTCGGCAGCAGATCGCCGTCGGCCGTCAGTTCATCCAAGCTGAAATCTTTGTAACGGGCGCGGCGCAGGTCGCTGATCGCCAGGCGGATGGCAATTTTGTTCGCCCAAGTGGTAAAGCGGCTTTCACCGCGAAAGTTGTCGAGATTGTCCATCACCCGCAAAGTGGCGTCTTGCGCCAGGTCTTGCGCCATCTGCTGAAGTTCAATCGCCGCCAGTCCGCGCAGATCGCTGCGGTCTTGACTAAGGTAAAAATAGATGCCGCGCTGAAGCCGCTGACGCAGTTCTTGCAAGGCCTCAGTCTGCACCGCTTCCTCTTCATGGCGAAGTTCGGCCAGCCATTGTTCGTTGCTGCGGTCTGTCATAAGGGCATACATCAATCGGATTGGTGAACGTCAAATTCCAATCATACCGAATTATCTGCAAAATTCATCGGCCAAACAGGTCGGGGAGTGATAAAAGACAAGTCCAGGCGAAAACCATGAACGCCGCCGCATCCAAAAACCAAAACTGCGAACATTGAGTCGCCCCTCCAACCCGCGAACGCGGTATAAAGAACCTGAAAAGCATAGAGTCGAAATGTTTATGCGCGAAAAAGTTTTGTTTTCGAGCATAAAACGCGCATAAAACCAATTTCGCTTCAGATGAGGCCAGCCAGATCAACGAATTTTGCGGCTTTCCACGCGGCGGGGTTGCATCTACTCGCTCTACTTAAATTTGTGTATGCTGATGCGCTGATGAACGTTTGGGAAAAAGCTCATGTTGGTGGATGAGGCCAAGATATTTGTCGCCAGCGGCAAAGGCGGCGATGGTATTATAGCCTTTCGCCGTGAAAAATATGTGCCGCGCGGCGGTCCGGCCGGCGGCAGGGGCGGCCGCGGCGGTGATGTCATTCTCAAGGCCGATGCCAACCTCAACACCCTGTATTTTTTTCGCAAGCGGGTGCATTTTAAGGCCCAGGCCGGCGGCCGCGGCGGCGCAAGCAATAAAACCGGCGCCGATGCCTCACCCCTGATCGTGTCAGTGCCGGTGGGAACAGTCGTCCGCGATGCCAAAAACGGACAGCTTATCGCGGATCTGCTGACGCCTGAATCCCAAGCGATTGTCGCCCGCGGCGGCCGTGGCGGCAAAGGCAACGTCCACTTTCGCTCGGCGGCCAATCAAGCGCCGCGCATCGCCGAAAAAGGCGAACCAGGAACAGAACGCTGGCTGGCGCTGGAACTCAAGATGATCGCCGACGTCGCTTTAGTAGGCGCGCCGAATGCCGGCAAATCTACGCTTTTGTCGGTGGTGAGCAACGCCAAGCCCAAAATCGCTGACTATCCCTTTACCACCTTGCAGCCCAATTTAGGCGCGGTGATTTATGACAATCGAGACCTGGTGTTTGCCGATATTCCAGGCCTGATCGAAGGCGCGCATCTGGGCGTCGGCCTAGGCCATGCCTTTCTGCGCCATATCCAGCGCACCCGTCTAATCCTCCACCTTCTCGATGGGTCAGCAGACGATCCGATTGCCGATTACAATCAAATCAATGCCGAATTGGCCTTGTATGATGAGCGCCTGGCTGAACGTCCCGAAATTGTCGTCGTCAACAAGCTGGACTTGCCGCAGACCCGCGAGTATTGGGAGCTGCTGCGAGAACAGCTGCAAGAGCGGGGGGTTGTGAATCCTATGGCAATTTCGGCATTAACCCGCGAAAATGTGACCGCTTTGATTCAACGGGTGTTCCAGGAAATGGCCGATCTGCCAGCCGCGTCCCGTGAACCAGTCCTTGACGTCCCTGTATATGGATTGGAGCATGACGCGCTTCCCTTTGAAATCGCTTTCGAAGCTGGCGTCTATTATGTCCGCGGCGAACAGATTGAACGGGCCGCTGCCATGACCTACTGGGATTATGAAGAAGCGGTGACCCGTTTTCAGAAGACGCTGGAGATCCTGGGCATATCGGCCGCCTTGGAAAAATCTGGCATACAGCCCGGCGATACTGTGTTTATTGGCGATTTTGAATTGGAGTGGGCGGAGTGAAAACGCAGCGCATCGGCATTTTGGGCGGCGCCTTTGACCCGCCGCAAATGGGACATCTCATCTTGGCGGAATACAGCCGCGAAACCCTGTGCATCGACCATATCCTGTTTGTGCCGGTGGCCGACCATCCGGTCAAGCAGGGGGAAACGCGCCTGCCAGTCAAACATCGGCTGGCAATGCTGGAACGCGCCATAAAGGACAATCCCTCTTTCAGCATCTCGCGGGTCGATATCGACCGCCAAGGCCCCCACTACTCGGCCGACACGGTCAAAATCATCCAAGGTCAATATCCGCAGGCGCAGCTTTATTTTGTTATGGGCGGCGACAACCTGCGCTCGCTGCCCAGCTGGAAACGCGCGCAGGACCTGTACCAATCCTGTCGCCTGGCGGTGATGAAACGCGCTGACGAGGATATCGCCGCCGCCATGCACGACGACACCCTGCCCGGCCTCTCGAAAAAAGTGGATATTGTGGATGTGCCGATGCTTAGTATCTGGCTGTCTTCAACCTATGTGGTCGAGCGTCTGCGCCAAAATTTGAGCGTCCGCTATCTTGTCCCGGACAATGTGCTGGACTATATCGCCCGGCATCGTCTCTATCGCTGACCGCCGATGAAACCGCTTGCCAAACTTCCGCTTCTGCTTTGCTTTGCTCTTGCGGGCCTCTTGACTGTCATCGGGCAGGGCCGGCCGCCGAACCCTACCCTGGCTGTTCCTACCCTGGCGCCGACGTCCCCGCCAGCTGCCAATGTTTCGACTTCGGCCCTGGCCAGCATTCAGCAGTCGGGCCGGTTTCGAGTCGGCATTCTGTACAATGCGCCGCCCTATGCCGAATTGAGCTTGCAAGGCGATCTGCGCGGCTTTGATGCCGAATGGATGCGTCTGATTGCCGAAACCTGGCAGGTTGAGCTTGACTTCGTGCAGGTGACGCGCCAAAACGCCCTCAATCTGTTGAATCGCGGCGTTGTTGATGCGGTCGTTTCCGCCTTTGTCCATTATCGGCATCTGGATGCCGCGCTGGCCTTCACCCAGACCTATCTGATTGGCCAGCAGGCCATGATGGTGCGGGCGGAGAGTGAATTTCAAACGCCAGATGCGCTCGTCCAGCAGCCAATCGGCTATGTCATCGGCACGCGGGCCGAAGAGGCGCTGCGACTCTGGCAAAAGCGGCTGGACATCCCTCTGAACTTGCACAGTTACCTTACGCTTGACCAGGCCTTGACCGCCCTCATGCAAGGCGAAATCGAGGGACTCGCCGCCGAACAGCATGATCTATTGCGGGTATCGCGCCAATTTTCCGCGCCAGCCCGAATCCTGGCCGCGCCGATTCTGACAGAGCCGCATGCCGTTGCGGTGCGCCGCGGGGATGCCAATCTGCGAAATCTGCTCAATCGAACCATCCAGCATTTGACACAGGCCGGCCAGCTGGAACGGCTTTTCAATGAATTTTTCCCCGAACAAGAGTTCCCGGCAGACCGCATTTACCTATGGGATGAGATTGGCGAAAGTCCAAATCCAGCCCAATTCCCTGCCGAAATCAAGCATCCGACGGTATACGCGCTTCCGCGTGTGCTGGAGACGGGCCTTCTGCGGGTGGGCGGCCTTGCAGAGGAGACGGCGGAGCAGTCGGTGAGCGAAGCCCGTCTGGCCAGCTTGAATCGCCGCCTGGTCGACGAGATGGCCAAACGCTGGGGGGTAACGGCGCAAGCGGTGTCGGGCGGGCCGCAAATGGCCGGGGAACTGCTGGCGAATGGACAGGCTGACCTTGTGGTTGGGGTGCAGCCGGATTGGCGGCTGGCGGATGCGATGGACTTCACCGCGCCTTATCTGCTGCATGGCGACCGACTGATGACGCCGGCCAATTCGTCAATCAGGGGATTCAACGAACTGCGCGGCCAATGGATCGGGATAATGATTGGCGATGATACAGCGCGTCAGCGGGCGCAGGCCTGGGCCGACAGCATCAATGCGGCAGTCAATTTTTACCAAACTCTTGAAGGCGACGCCGCGCTGACTATCCTTGAATTGAACAATGCTGATGTGATTTATGCCGACAGCCTGTCGCTGATTCCACACCTGGAAGCCAGCCCCAATGCCCTGCGCTTGACCGAACGCTGGTACAGCCGCGCCTACTATGCCCTGGCGGCGCCGTATAATGACCTCGATTTTCGCCTGCTGGTTGACTATACCTTGCAGGAAATGATCGTCGACGGCACGCTGAAAAATCTGTCGGCCAGCTTGATTTTGTCGGATGAACTGCCGAATTTTGATATTTGGCCCGGCGATTCGTCCTATGCTGGCCTTGAATTGTCGCCGCGCTAATCTGATGGCCGGATACTGCCGCGGCTGGCCAGGAATACGCCGGCGATGATGCCGCCGCTGCCGATGATTTGCTGGACAGGCGGCAGTTCGCGAAAGAAAATCAAGGCCAATGCCGCGCTTCCAATCGGTTCAAGCTGCGAGAACATACTGACCAAGGTCGCCGGAAAATAGGCCAGGATGTAATTCATTGAGGAATGGCCCAACAGCTGTGGCACCAGCGCCATGACCAGCAGGATGACATAGCCCTCCAGCCGGAAACCCCAAACTGGCGTCGCTGTCCCAAGCACAATCACCAGCGTAACCAGGGCGGCGATGCCATACACCAGCCAGATATAGGGGATGACGGGCAGCTTGACCCGCAGTTTGCGCCCGATGAGCAGATAGACCGAGATCGCCAGAGCGCCAATCCAGGACAGGAAAGCGCCAGTCAGCGTGGCCTGCCCATCGGCGTTTGCCGGCAAATCTGACCCAGCCGAGGGAAGCCCAATGAAGATGCCGCCGGCCAAGGCAATCAGCAGGCCGACAATCACCAGCCGCGACAGGTGAACCCGCAAAAAAATGACCTCCAATATGGCCACCCAGATCGGCCCTGATGAGACGATGACCACGCTGACCAGTACCGTCGTGTACTGCAAGGCCGAGACCCAGGCGGCGAAATGCAGCGCCAGGAATGCGCCGGAGGCCGCGGCCAGCAGCAGTTCCCTGCCGCCGAGTCCTTGGATATCGCCCCAATGACGTTTGAGAGTGAGGGGAGTCAGCAGCAGGACGGCGATGGAAAGTCTTGCGCTGGTGATGAATAGAGGCGACATGGATTCGGCCAGGGCAAGCCGTATCAGAATGGCGGCGGACGAGGCCGAGGCGACAGCCACGGCAATGGCCAGATAAACGCTGATGGGCGCGGAAACCGACATTTGTTTCGACCGCAAGGCGCGTTCTCCTCGACAACAGGTGTCAATCATGGCGGGAATCCATGAAAATGCAAGTCAAATCCTGACGCTCAAGATGCTTATGATGGCCTAAGAATCCTGTATAATCGCCAAAAATCTCTTGTCCGAAAGTACAATTCTCATCCAATTTTCATTTTATTTTGCCAGTTTTTTGCGAATGCCCGGCATTTGTGCTAAAATAAAACTGGAAATCGCTTAATCATTATCCATAAAGGAGCTATCTCATGGCTTTTGAACTTCCACCGCTTCCCTATGCAGAAGATGCCCTTGAGCCTCATATTGACGCTCGCACGATGGGCATTCATCATGGCAAGCATCACGCCGGCTACACCAGCAATCTGAACGCGGCGATTGAGGGCACTGACCTAGATGGCCAGAGCATCGAAGACATCCTCGCCAATCTGGATTCGGCGCCGGAAAGCATCCGCACTGCTGTTCGCAACAACGGCGGCGGCTATGCCAATCACAGCCTTTTCTGGTCGATTATGAGTCCGAATGGCGGCGGCGAGCCACAGGGTGCGCTGGCTGATGCGATAAACAGCGCTTTTGGCAGCTTTGCCGAATTTCAGTCGGCCTTTTCGGCGGCGGCCGCTGGTCGCTTCGGTTCTGGCTGGGCTTGGCTGGTTGCTGAAGGCGGCGCGGTCAGCGTCACGTCCACGCCCAATCAGGATACGCCGCTCATGGAAGGCAAGACGCCTATTCTCGGTCTTGATGTCTGGGAACACGCCTATTATCTGAATTATCAGAATCGGCGTCCGGACTACATTGCCGCCTTCTTCAATGTGATTGACTGGGGCAAAGTCGCTGAACGTTTCGCGGCGGCCAGCTAAGGCGCATGGCTGTATGGAGATGAAAGGTCAGAACGAGATAAGCCGCCGCGATGTGCTGAAGCTGGCGACGGCCGGGCTGATGCTGTCGAAGGTCTCTCTGCCAGGCGCCGCGGCCCTTGAGGGGACTTTTGAACTTCCGCCGCTTCCCTATGCAGAAGATGCCCTTGAGCCTTATATTGACGCTCGCACGATGGGCATTCATCACAGCAAGCATCACGCCGGCTATACTCGCAAGCTGAATGCGGCGATTGAAGGCACTGACCTGGCTGGCCAGAGCATTGAAGACATCCTCGCCAATCTGGATTCGGCGCCGGAAAGCATCCGCACCGCTGTTCGCAACAACGGCGGCGGCTATGCCAATCACAGTCTTTTCTGGTCGATTATGAGTCCGAATGGCGGCGGCGAGCCACAGGGTGCGCTGGCTGATGCGATAAACAGCGCTTTTGGCAGCTTTGCCGAATTTCAGTCGGCTTTTTCGACGACGGCGTCCGGCATCTTCGGCTCTGGCTGGGCTTGGCTGATTGCTGAAGGCGGCGCGGTCAGCATAACGTCCACACCCAATCAGGATACGCCGCTTATGGAAGGCAAGACGCCTATTCTGGGGCTTGATGTTTGGGAACACGCCTATTATCTGAACTATCAGAATCGGCGTTCAGACTACATTGCCGCCTTCTTCAATGTGATTGACTGGGGCAAAGTCGCTGAACGTTACGCGGCGGCCAGCTAAGTCGGCCTGGCATTCTCAAGCGATGCAAAGGGCGTTGCAGTCGCAGCGCTCTTTTTGCATTGGAGGCCAGGTACGGCGCAAACCTGTTGAAAGAGAGGAGATGTCACTATGACGGACTATCGGATTGAAGTCGATTCAATCGGCGAGGTGAAAGTTCCAAAGGACGCGCTTTATGCCGCGCAGACGCAGCGCGCTGTTGATAATTTCCCGATTTCGAATCTGAAACCCTGGCCGGCCTTTATCTGGAGCATGGCGCTCATCAAGCGGGCGGCCGCCGAAGTTCATCAGGATCTCGGCCTGCTCGACGGGAGGCTGGCCGAGGCCATCATCCAGGCTGGCGACGAGATTCTGGCCGGGCAGCATCACGATCATTTTGTGGTTGACCCCTTTCAGGCCGGCGCTGGCACCAGCCATAATATGAACACCAACGAGGTCATCGCCAACCGCGCCAGCCAAATCCTGGGCTATTCGGTCACCGACAGCGACAAGCCCGTCCATCCCAACGACCATGTGAATATGGCGCAATCGACCAACGACACCATCCCGACCGCGATTCGGCTGGGCGTCCTCTGGCGGCTGGATGAACTGCTGGCGGTCATGCAGCGTTTTGTTGATGTGACGCGCGGCAAGGCTGATGAATGGGACGATGTGGTCAAGAGCGGGCGGACGCATTTGCAAGATGCGGTTCCCCTGCGCGTGGGGCAGGAAGTCGGCGGCTGGGCGAAGGCGATTGAACGGCAAATCGAGAAGGTTAGGTTTGCTGCCGAGGGCTTGCGGCGGCTGGGCATTGGCGGCACGGCGGCCGGCACCGGCTTAAACGCGCACCCCGAATATCATCGGCGCATGGTCGCCAAACTGTCCGATTTGAGCGGCTTGACGCTGTACGAAAGCGACGATCTCTTCGAGTCGATGCAGTCGATGCAAGACGCTGTTTTTTTCTCGGCGGCGCTCCGCAATCTAGCGATGGACTTCACGCGGATTGCCAACGATGTTCGTCTGCTTTCGGCCGGCCCCACGACCGGTATTGCTGAAATGACATGCCCGACGGTACAGCCAGGCTCCTCGATTATGCCGGGCAAGGTCAATCCAGTCTTGGCGGAGATGCTGAATCAAGCCATGTATCATATCATGGGCAGCGACATGACGGTCAATCTGTGCGGGGCGGCCGGGCAGCTTGAGTTGAATGTGATGATGCCGATGATCGCCCATAATTTGAACGAGATGATGCAGGTGATGATTGGCGCGGCGCGCGCTTTTACTGACAAGCTGATGGCGGGCTTGACGCTGAACCGCGAGCGGACGGAAAGCTGGCTTGCGCGTAATCCGATTCTGGTGACGGCGCTGAACCCGATTATCGGCTATAACAACGGCGCCAAAGTGGCGAAACGCGCGCTGGCCGAGGGCAAGAGCGTGCGTCAGGTCGCGCTGGAGATGGGCTTGATGGAGGCGGAAGAGTTGGACAAGGCGCTGGATGCTTATGCGATGACCGAAGGCGGAATAAAGGGATAGGGGAGATTGCGCGTTATAATGAAAGAGAGTTAGATTGATGGGTCAGCTTGCGCCATGATCACCAAGACACAGGTTCACGACTTCAAAGAGAAGGATATCGATTCGCTTTATCACTATTTGGAAAACAGCGCCTCATCGCTGGAACAAAGATTCATCTTGGAAAATCTGGGAAAACTCCCCAAGGACTTCCGCGGTGAAACTCTGTTGCCCTATTTGCAGGCCGAAAACGAAGACACGCGGTATTGGGCGGTTAAAAATCTGGGCAAGCTGGAGAATGCCGCTTACTTGACATATTTGCGGGATGCTGCCGTAGATGACAAAAGCTCTTCGGTGCGCCGCGAAGCCGTATCAGCCATCGGTCGGATGCGGAATGAAAGAACCATCCCCATTTTGGTCAGGTTTTTGAGCGATCCCGACCCCAAAATCATCTTGCAGGCTGTTCGCGGCCTGTTGATATTCAAGACCAAAGACCGCGTTAAACAATGCCTGTTACAGCTAAGGGAACATCCAAATGAGCAGATTCGGCTGATCTTAAAAGCGGAGTTTGAGGATAAATCGGAGGTAAGAGATTATGGCAAGCACACTGAATATCCCGATTACCTGAAGAACCGCGTTGTCAATGGCGATACCCGCGAGATTATGCGACTGCTGCCCGACGGCTGCATCCATTTGACTTTTACCTCGCCGCCGTATTACAACGCCAGAGATTATTCGATTTATAAGAGCTATAAACAGTATTTGATGTTTTTGGCCGAGGTCTTTCGGGAAGTTCATCGCATTACCAAAGAGGGGCGTTTTTTGATTGTCAATACGTCTCCGGTGATTGTGCCGCGCTTCAGCCGCAAGTATTCCAGCACGCGCTATCCCATCCCCTTTGACTTGCACGCCCTCGTTACCGAAATGGGCTGGGAATTTATTGATGATATTGTTTGGGCAAAGCCGGAAGCCACTGTCAAAAATCGCAACGGCGGCTTTCAGCAGCATCGCAAGCCACTCGGATATAAACCCAATACAACGACAGAATATGTCATGGTGTATCGGAAAAAATCGACGCGGCTGATCGACTGGAATATGAAACAGTATCCGCAGTCAATCATTGAAGAAAGCAAAGTCGAAGGTGATTTTGAGACGACAAATCTATGGCATATTGAGCCAAAAAGCGACAAAGTTCACAGCGCGGTCTTTCCACAGGCCTTATGTGATCGGATTGTCAAGTTGTATTCCTATGTCGGCGATCTTGTTTTTGACCCCTTTGCTGGCAGCGGAACTTTTGGCCAATCGGCTAAGAAACTCAAGCGGAATTTCTTTTTGACCGAGCAGGAGCCAGTCTATGTCGAGCGAATGAAAGAGACCATCCGTCCCGACTTGTTTGATGCCGAAGATTTTAACAGATTTGTCACTGTGAATGAGTTCAAGCAGTTAATACAGGAAGCTGACCATGGCACTCTCAAATAAGGCCTTGCAAAATATACTGCGGATGATCTTGAAGAGCGAGCATTATCGCAAGGCGGTCATTGACCAGATTGCGGATGACTTCTTTGAATTCACAGTTCAATATTTGAAGGATATTGTTTCTGCAAAGTTCGAGGGCAAGAAAATCGGCAGAGATTGGTACAAGAGATATTTTCTGGACGGGCGATTTTCCTCAAAAGACACGGCGATTTATGCTGGTTTGAATGACAAGACAATACGCAACATCTATGGAAGTTCAGCTAAGAAGGTAGTTGTTGACATAACGCCTTCTTACTACGATGGGCTAATGGACAAAGTGGAATCTTTGGTCGATGATGATTATTCGGATTTGGAAGTTGATCTAAGAATCAACTATCAGGATGATAGTATAAAGCTGACGTTGAGCGAGACCTTAATCGTTGTCAACACATTGGGTGTAAAGCGGTCAGAAATCCGAGGCGGCGCCTGGAGCGGCCTGGGCAAAAAGCTGGAACTGCCGCTGATGCTTACCTTGGCAAAGCTGTATCAAGTGCCATCTGGCCACTATGCCGGCAAAGGCTTGAGCGGCGAAGGCCGCGATGTGGACTTCCACTTTATCGATTCATCCCGAAACCGTTATCGCTGTGAAGTCAAACTGATGGGCAAGGG
Organism: Phototrophicaceae bacterium; assembly: GCA_965243795.1. Taxonomy (GTDB): domain Bacteria; phylum Chloroflexota; class Anaerolineae; order Aggregatilineales; family Phototrophicaceae; genus UBA6055. The sequence goes on from OZ251576.1 coordinate 1,741,991, forward strand.
CAACCCGGAAAGCGCTGATGCCGCGATTGCCAGGGACACCAACATTTTCATCGCAGATACGCTTTCCAGCCTGAACAAGCGACAATTAACACAGCGCGGCCGCCATTGGGTCGAATTGAGAGCAGACGAAGGCTATCGGAAAATTTTTGACATCTTTACCGAACTCGGCATCCCCTGCGTTGAATTTGAAGGCGACTTGGAACAATCCCTCGATGCTGTGATTTCAGAGGTTTTTGCTGAGATCAAGCCAGCAGAAACAACATGACAGCCGCTTTTAGATAAGGGAGGTGAAAATTGCAAATAAGGCGCTAAGAGCCATGGTGCTATTCCGATCTAAAATTCAGAAATGAGGCAGGAACATGAAAAAAATAGAGCAAAGACGTTCGCAGCATACAAGGGGCGTGGCACCTTATGGAATGGCGAGGATTTAGGATTCCAAAAATCTTAATTGTGTTATAAGCTGTTTGGGCATCTATATTTGGGCGCGATTTCCCTTTACGTTTTGATTTAGCCTTCAGGATTTGTCTTATGTCCTCACACACCAGCGTAACTCCAGTTAATACGAGATTATTCCCTTTAGTAAAAGAAGTGGGCGAGGGAAAATTAGCTTTACCGCAGTTTCAAAGATCATTCGTCTGGAGTCCAGGCGATGTGCAAGAGTTGCTTGTGTCTGTGTTTAAGCAGTATTTCATTGGCTCGCTTTTATTGATAGATATTGATCCACATAGCCCACCATTTGCATTGCGGGCTGTTGAAGGCAGCAATATCAGTGAACAAACGCTTCAGGGGATTTCTTCCCGGCTGCTCCTGGATGGCCAGCAGCGAATAACATCACTTTACTATGCCTTTTACGCACCTGATATCCCACTGAAAGGCAAATATCCAACAAGATTTTTTGTTGATTTGAAAAAGTTTTTTGAAGGCGATGTAGATAATGCGATATTTTATAAACCGAAGAATAGATGCAAACAGCATGAGCTTGAAGTAGGAGATTGGCAATTTGAGAACCTAATAGTTCCTTTGAAAGAATTACTAGATTGGTCAAGGTGGAGTGGTGCCTACTCTTATTGGCTGGCAGATGAAAAGGACAGACTTGCCGAATGGATAAAGGATCAAAAGTCTGTATGGGACAAAAAGGTCAATTCAGTGTTTAACTATGATACCTCCGTGCTGACTCTATCTAGAATTGACGCAAACAATAGTTACCAGCTTGAAGAAATTTGCACGATTTTTGAGAAACTAAACAGCACAGGGGTAAAACTCACTGTCTTTGATCTATTGACGGCGAGGCTGTATCCCAAAGGCATCCATCTTGATGAATTGTGGAATGAGGCATTAAAGGAAAGCAACATCTTCTCGCAGTTTGACCGCATTGATAAATCTGCATTTGATGTACTGATTTTGAGATGTATTGCTCTAATGCGGGGGGTTGAAATAAAAAGCAAGGCGCTTATCAATCTTTCACACGAAAACTTTAATCGCGATTGGCGGAGGGCGATACGCTATTTTGACGAAGCCCATACCAGATTAACCTCTCTGCAAGATGATGGTTTTGGCGTATTCGATCAGAAATGGCTGCCCTATACAACAATGATTCCCGTTCTGGCTGCATTGCTAGCTCGACGCGACTCGCTGGACAGCTTCAAGAAAGCGCAGGCCATTCAAGCAATACAATGGTGGTATTGGGGCGCTGTATTCACCGGACGATTTACAGGGCCTGTCTTGACATTTACCCAACGCGATTACAACGACCTTACGAAGTATTTTGAGGATAATGAACAGTATCCAGAAGTATTTCGAGATGTACACAGTGGCATATTAAGAGATGAAGCAGATTTCTCGCTATTACAAGTTGCGCGTTCTGGCAACACCCTTTACAGAGCGATTATGTGCCTGCTTGCATTGAATGGCGCGCGGGATTTCCGAAAGAATGAAAGCATAACGTTTTCTCGACTGGAGGATCACCATATATTTCCGAGAAGCTGGCTTAGGAAGAATCACACTGAAACCAATCTTGGCGGCAGCTTGACTGTCTTGCACAATACAATCGTAAATCGCACTTTAATATCAGCCGAAACAAATGGCGCCATCAGCAATAAGCCACCCGGCGACTATTTGTATGATGATAACATAATTGCTCAAGATAAAGTGCGTGAAATCTTACAGCGGCATTTCATAGACGACGCGAGTTTTCAAGCGTTGGATCAGAATGACTATGAACAGTTCTTGCTTCAGCGTCAATCGTCCATTCTGACAAGAATCAAGTCTTTGTTTCATGGAATGCCCAGACCCCGCGAAATAGGGGGATTCAAACGAGATTGACAAGAAGGATCATTGGATGAACAGACAGCAAGCATGGGAAATCGTATGCGAATTTGTCAAAGCGGACAGCCTGCGAAAGCACATGCTGGCGGTTGAGTTTGCCATGCGGGCTTATGCCGAGCATTATGGCGAAGACCCCGATTCGTGGGGGCTGGTCGGGCTGCTGCATGACTTCGACTGGGAAGTGCATCCATCGCTGGAGCAGCATCCGATGGACGGCGCGCCAATCCTGCGCGGGCGCGGGCTGAACGAAGAGGATATTCGCACGATATTAAGCCATGGGCCGCTGGCGGCCGATGACCGCATCACCCTGCGCGACAAGGCGCTGTATGCCGTCGATGAACTGACCGGCTTGATTACAGCCGTGGCGCTGGTGCGGCCGAGCAAAGATATTCGCGACGTCAAGGTCAGGAGCATCAGGAAAAAATGGAAAGACAAGGCCTTTGCCGCCGGCGTCAATCGACAGGATGTGGTGGATGGCTGCGCGGCGCTGGGCGTCGATGTCTGGGATTTCCATGTGCCGCTGGCGCTGAAGGCGATGCAAGACCACGCGGCCGAACTGGAACTGGATGGCAGCAAGGCGCGGTCATAGTCGACGGCGGTTAAAAGCGGACGTGCACCGGCGTGCCAATGTCGGCAAATTCATAAAACCACCTGGCATCGGCGTTGGTCATATTCACACAGCCATGGCTCATCGGCTGACCAAAATTGTTATGCCACCAGGTGCCATGAAAGCCGTAGCCGCTGTAAAAATACATGACCCATTCGACATTTTCCAAATGATAATCCGGCCCAGACATGCTTGTCGTGCGGTATTTGCGCTGGACGGCAAAATCTCCCCGCACCGTCGGCGTGGCCGGCAGACCAGTTGACACCAAAGCGCGCCTTTGCAGGATGCCATCTTCGTAGGCATAAGCCATCTGCGTATTGAGTACGACCACCAATTCACGGCCGACGCCTACCCGCGCGCCTGGATGATTCTCGTCAAAATTATGGTAATTCAACGCGCCGTCCTCATAGGCCTCTAAGTCGCTGCTGCTGGGAATGACCAGAGTCATGCCCGGATAAATGGCATGAGCATTGGTCAGACCGTTAAGCTCGGCAAGCGCAACCCAGTTAATGCCCAGCCTGTATCCAATCTGCGACAGGTATTCGCCGGACTGGACGATATATTCTTGACGTTCTTCGGCGGGCGCGGTGTCAGACATCAGGCCAAGCGCCGCGGCGGCCGAATCCGACACCCAGATGTGCAATTCCTGCCCGAAGTCGATGCGATGCGGATTGATTAGGCCATTCACGCGCATCAAGTCAGCGACGGTGACGCCATAATGGTCGGCAATCGTCCCCAGCACCTCGCCGCGCTGAACAATATGCGTGATGCGGCTTGTGGCTTCTGTATCGGAACTGGCGCTGTTTTCATCGGTGGCCGGGGAGTCCTGGGGTATTTCTAGTTTTTGGCCGGGGTAAATAAGGGAGGACTCTAGGCCGTTCAAAGTTTTGACAGCTTGCAAGGTTACGTCATAATGCCGGGCAATTTCGCCCAGGATGTCGCCGCGCCGAACCAGATGAATGATTGGATCCGCTGACACAGTCGCATCGGCTGTCGACGATAAATCGGGGATCGCCAATTCCTGCCAGGGATAGATGACGTGGGCGTTGGCAATCCCATTCAGCGATTTGAGTTCCTGCAAGTCGATGTCATAACGCTGGGCGATTTTTGACAGGGTTTCGCCGGGCTGGACAATATGCGTCTGTTCGGCCGCGCGTTGAGCATGGGCTGACGCGGCGAACAGAATAAAGAAAGCGCCCATGATCAACAGCATCTTGCCTGGTTTCATCACGCGCCTCCAAAGCCTGTATCCAACTGCCAAAAGTATTATAATGCCAAATGGCGGTTTTGGCATTGCGAATTGATAGTCGACCTGTTTATCTGTAAAATCCCATAAATGATAAGCTGGCGCGCCGCTTGCCATAATCGGCTATACTTGCAAAATAAGCTGAATCATATCTTACAGGATGGGAAGGACGGCTCTTATGCTTGGGCATATCACAAAGAGGCGGTTGTTTTTGTTTGCGCTGGCCGGCAGTCTGCTAACTTGTTTGTCGCCGGTGTTCGCGCAGGCCGGCGAGCGCGTCCTTGTTCCGGGCGCAACCCTGTCCGGCGCATTGAGTCCTGAAGAAACAGCGACTTCCTATGTATTTGACGCGACGGCTGGCACAAGGGCCGCGGTGACTGTGGCCAGCGAGGAGGCCGCTTTAGCCCTGCTGATAAGCGACGCCAATGGCAGCGCAGTCGCCCACGCGGTGGATGACGCCGCGGCCGGCGCTGTGCAGGTCGATAATCTGCTGCTGACAGATGGCGGACGTTATTTTGTCGTCGTCTATTTTGCGCCAGAAAACGCCGCCGTCTCCGCGGACTTTGACCTTACGCTGGTCTTTGATGAACCGGCCGAAGCGACCGCGGCTGTGCCAACGTCTGATGCCAGCGCTGAAGAGGCTGAACCCGTGCCGGCGCAGATTTTGATCGCGGCCGGCATTCAAGTCAGCCTGGACTGGACGGGCGCGGCCGATATGAACCTGCAAGTCCGCGACCCATCCGGCGAAACCCTGTATTGGGATTCGCGGACGACCAATAATGGCGGCATCTTTGGCTTTGATGCCAATGGCCTGTGTGAAGTAATCAGCGAAAGCCCAGTCGAAACCGCCACCTGGCAGCCAGGATTTTTGCCGACGGGCAGTTATGAAATCCTGGTGTTTTATCGGCAGGCCTGCGATGCCGGCGTCTTGTCGGTGCCGTTTTCGGTGCAAGTGACGGTCGACGGGCTGGCCAGCGGGACGATTGATGGCGTGCTGCCGCCGCCGCAGCCCGACCAAGACAGCGTGTATGTGGCGCGGTTTGAGGTTGACGGCGAGGGCGCGGCGACCGTTCATCCCGGCGGGGTTTATCCAGATTCAAGTTTGACGCTGCTGCCGAACGCGTTTGACATCGCCTCCGATACGCCGCTGGCCATCAGCCGCGATGCGCCGGTGGTCAACGAAATCAGCAACGCGCAGCCCTTTTTGACCTATGCTTTTGTCGGCGCGGCTGGCGAAGTTGTCTCGGTCGACATGCAGGCCTTAGGGCCCAATCTCGATACGCTCTTGCAGATTGTCGATTCAAACGGCGCGGTCATCAGCGTCAATGACGATGCCGGCGGGACAACCAACTCGCTGATTGAAAACACCCGACTGCTGAATGACGGCGCCTATACCATCATTGCGACGCGGTATGGCAAAGAATTGGGCGGCACAGAAGGGCAGTTCCAACTCACCTTGTCCGGCGCGGCCAGTGATGTGCCGCTGGAATTGGAAGCCTTGCAGCTGCCGCAGGGCGACATCGAGGTGACGCTGCTTTGGTCGACCAGCGCCGATTTGCAGCTGCTTGTGCGCGATCCAGTCGGCGAGGCGGTGTTTGACGATGCGCCGTTCAGCGCCAGTGGCGGCATCTTGCAGGAAAACGGCAATGTCAACTGTGTCCCGGCGGCCGCTGACGCCCCAGTGTCCTATATCTATTGGCCGGCTGGCCGTCTGCGGCCGGGAACGTATGAAATTGAGGTATGGTATCAAAATGCCTGCGCCGATTTTCCCGCGCCGACGGAATTTACGCTGGTGATCGAGGTCGCCGGCGAAACTGTCGCTGTCGAACGGCGTCTGCCCTTGCCTGACCAGCGATTTGTCACCAGCTTTACTGTGCTTCCCTCTGGCGCGGCGACGGCCGGCACAGGCGGCTTCATCGACGGCGGCAGCCAAACCCTGGACTATCAGCCAGAGATTCTTTCGGCGCCGATTATCCTTAGCGGCCAGGCGCAGACCGGCGTCATCACGCCATCCAATGCCTTTGACCTGTACAGCTTTGACGGCGTGACCGGCGAATCGGTGACCATCCGCATGGCGGCCTCCACGCAGACCTTGGATGCCAACCTGTTCCTGATTAGCCCCAGCGGCCAGGAAATCGCCGCCAATGACGACGGCGACCCGGTTCTGCTGGGCGGAACGGGCCTGCCCACCGACGCCATCATCAGCGAGATGATCTTGCCGGAAAACGGCCCTTATACGATTATCGCCACGCGTTTTGCCACCCAGTACGGCGGGACAATCGGCGGCTATACTCTGACCATGACCAAGAACTAAGGCTGTGTTGTGGGTAGCCTGTACAAATGGCCGCGGCTCTGCTATGATGTGCATGCGTTACCGCCAGCCATATTCTGAAAGCGAAACGGAATGAATCGAATTCTGCTCTGCCTTTTTGCCATCACAGCCGTTTTTGTCGCCGCTGCCTGCGCCCCGACGGTCAATCTGCTGGATGAAACCAAGCTGCATGACACCAGCCTGCTTTCGGGCGAGCCTTGTTCGGCGCCATGCTGGAATGGCATTGTTCCCGGCGAAACCAGCTATCGAGATGCCAAAATCCTCATTGAGGACGATGGCCGATTCAGCAATGTCGAAGAAATGGAATCGGAAGAGGACAGCCCGGCCCGCGGCTTCCGCTTTGCTCCGAACGAATCGCAGGCCTGCTGCCAGATCGTGGCCCGCGAAGGCGAGATCGTCGATTCGATGTTGCTGCAGCTGGCCCCGCGTATGGCTTTGGACCAGGCGCTGGAGCAGTATGGCGAACCCAAGTATCTCCTTGGCGCCGAGTCGAGCGATGATCAGGCGTCTGTCGCGCTGATCTGGCCGGATGTGCCGATGGTGATTTTCGCTTTTGTGGCCGGCGCGGCCGAAGGCGAGCTTTCGCCGACGAGCGAGATTTTTATGCTGATGTACATGACCGAATCAGAAATGCGGTCACTGGTTGATGGCAATCGGCTGTATGTTTGGGAAGGCTATCTGTCGTATGCCGCGTATATGGACGGAGATTATGATTTTGTGGGCGAAAACGCCCCGCTTGAAGGTGAACAGTAAGGCGCGAGTCTAAGGATTGGGGATAAGATGACAGCAGAAACAGAAACACGGCAGCTGCCGCTTAAAGTTGGCGCAGAGGTGCGCGGTCAAATTAGACATCTGGGGAGGTATGGCGCCCTGGTTGATATTGGCACCGGCCAGGATGCCTTGCTGCATATCTCGCAGCTGACCGGCGATGAGCAGCCCGGCGCAGAAATTAAAGCCTATGTCTTCAAAACCCGTCAAGACGGTCACGTCGCCTTAGCCCTGTCGCCGCCCGATCTGGTGCCGTGGCAGTCCATCAAGCCGGGCAGCAGGTACACCGGCCAGGTCACCCGCGTCGAAACCTTCGGCATCTTTGTCGATTTTGGCGCGGCGCGGCCGGGGATGGTGCATGTCTCCGAGATGGCCGACGGCTATGTCAAATCGCCGGCGGATGTCGTCAGCGTCGGACAAGAGGTCGAAGTGCGCGTCTTGAAGAAGAAGAGCGGACGTTCGCGCCAGATCGATTTGTCGATGAAACCGCTGCCCGGAGAAGATATGATGTCGGCCGATGATGCCGATGAAGAGGATGTGCCGACGTCAATGGCGCAGGCCTTTCAGCGGGCGATGGCCGACCGTCAGGATGGACAGCGCGGCAATAACAGCGCAGCAGCCAGGCGGTTGTCAAAACGCGAATTTCGCGCCCAGCAGGATGACATTATTGCCCGCACACTCCGCGGTGAACAATCCTAAGCGCCGCCCAAATCATTCGGCCGTCATCTCCCGATAAAGCCGATAGCAGATGAGGGCGAACAGAATCGTAAAATTGGTCTCATGGGAAAGACACCAAGGGCAAAGCGCTTGCAGCAGCGCGAACTGCACAAACACCAGCCACATCGAGAACAGCCAGGCGAATAAGCCGACCCCAAAGCTGATGAGTCGGCCATATTGCCGAAAGATCGCCATTCGCCCTTCAAACAGGGTGATGAAGCCAATCAGCAGATAGACCAGAAACCCCAGATAGGCGATGGGAATCCCGCCCACTTCGGAATAGATGCTGTTCAGCACGACATTACAGTTGAATGGGCCGCTTTGGATGCAGACTGAAGGCACGTCGGTGAGTTTGAGATAGCTCAAATAGCCGCTGACCAGCAGACCAAAGAGGATAGACGCAAGCTGAAGACGGCGCGCCGTCAGCCATTTCACGGCGTGGATTCCGTTTTGTTTGGGTTGGGCATTGAATGCAGTCATCAAGGTTTCCCCGTGTATTTAATGAAGAGAGAGTGGTCAATATAGAGGACATTCACCGCGCCATACTGTGACAAAGTCCGCCATATTCCGCCACATAGTCCGACAAAGTCCGCCATATTCCGCCACATAGTCCGACAAAGTCCGCCATTTTCCGCCACATACTTACGACAAAATCCGCCATTTTCCGCCACGCTCTGCCGCTGGTTTTATGCGCGTTTTGTGCGCGAAGGACAAACTTTTTCGCGCATAAGGCGATTTCCCGCGCGGCTTCGGGCGGTCAGATGGCGCTCGGCAGTTTGACAGCGCATTTGATTCATGGCCACAGTTTAGCGCATAAGCGGCTTCAAAGGGTGACTCAAGGGTCGCAATTTTGATTTTGCATGTCTTTATTTTTTACCACTCCCATGAAGAGGGCGCAGCAATAAAACGGACAGTTCGGCGCCGGCCGGGACGCGCCGCTGGCCTTCGGGGATGACCGCCAGGCCGTCGGCCAAAACCATCGACATCAGCGCCCCCGAGCTTTGGCTGCCGGTTTCATGGGCGACAAAGCCGTTATCGGTGCGCGACAGGGTGACTCGATTGTAGCTGCGGCGGCCGTCGGAAGTCATATCGGCGGCGATTTTGGCTTGGATGATTGTCGGCGCGGCGCGGCGTCCGGCCATCTTGGCCAGGGCCGGGCGGACAAAGACCTCAAAGGTCACCATGGCCGAAACTGGATTGCCCGGCAGGCCAAAGAAAGGCACGCCCTGGATCGCGCCATAGGCCAGGGGTTTGCCCGGCCGCATATTGATGCGCCAAAAATCGATGCTGCCCAGTTCATCCATCACCACCCTGACTAAATCAGCCGCGCCAACCGAAACCCCAGCCGAACTGATGAGCATATCGGGCTGATGCTCCAGCGCTTGTTGATACAGCGCGCGAATGGCCTCCAGCGAATCCTTGGCAATCGGCAGACGCACGGGCTTTCCCCCCGCCTGCTGAACCAAGCCGGCCAGCGCATAGCTGTTGGTGTCGCGGATTTGGCCGGGCTTGAGCGGCTGGTCAATGTCGACCAATTCGTCGCCGGTCGTCAAAATCAACACCTTGGGCTGGCGGATGACTTTGACCTCGGCCTGGCCGACGGCCGCCAGCATCCCCAGTTCGGCCGGTCGAATCAACGTTCCCGCCGTCATAACCACCGCGCCGGCGGCGATGTTTTCACCGACGCGGCGAATATGGGCATTTTCTTCGACGCGCGTTAGAATAGCCACTTGGGGCGAGTTGTCTATGGTGTCTTCGACTGGCACGACGGCCGTTGCTCCCGGCGGAATAGGCGCCCCGGTCATAATGCGAGCGGCCTGACCCGTTCCAAGTTGGCCGGTCGGCGCGCTGCCGGCCATTATGTCCATGACGACGTTCAGCGCTATCGGATGGGCTGGGCTGGCGCGCTGGCTGTCGGCGGCTTGAATGGCATAGCCGTCCATGGCCGAATTGTCAAAGGGGGGCAGATTGATGGGAGAGATGATGTCTTCGGCAATAATCCGATTCAGCGATGACGCCAGCGGGACGGTCTCATGTCCGAGTGGGGTTATATCGCCCAGGATGTTCGCCAGAGCCGTATCTGCATTTAATAACTGCGGCAAAAATCAATCTCCTATTTGACTTGATAAACTTCTTGACTTATTATAACATACAATATAACATAAAATCGCAGCTTAACGTTCAAGCATTGAAGGGGAAGAGCGGGGCAGGGACTTGCATTTGTCAAATTGGCGGCCGAAAAACTGTGAAAAAAGAGGTTTTTTAGCCTTTTTTAGTCAATTTGGGACAATTTTCCAAATACCCCCCCCCCCCCCCGCACTTGACATCGTATATTATAGTTGTTATTATCATGGCAGATTGATGCGGGTTTTGGATTATTGACTCATCACACAGCCAAAATGCTAACGCAGGGGAGGTATCCAGTGGAGTCGAAACTATTGCGTTCTTTTGTAAGCGTGCTTCTGTTTTTTGTTTGTGCGGCCCTGCTTATGGTGGTGGTGACGCACACCGTGCCAGTGCAGGCCTGCCAGCATGATGACGGGGAGCCGGGAATCGTCCAGGTTCTTCGCGGTCCATTGCGGATTCGGGAGACGCCGGGCGGTGACATTATTGGGGTGCTGCTGATTGGCCAATCGGTTGTTGTGACAGAATATGCCGAAGCCGACGACTACCAGTGGGGCAGACATGCGGATGGCTGGTCGGCGCTGAATACGCTTGACTGCATGACAATCTACGCCGCCCCGCCGGGTGATGCGCCAGCGCCGCCGGGGTCATCAGACGCCGAATCAGATGCCGGGCAAGTCAATGTTACGGGCCCGTCGGTTGTCACTGCGAATAACCTGTGCGCCACAGTCTGGACGTTCTGCAATACCGGCACGCCAGCGCAGATCGCTTATTATTGGCGGCTGGGCTGGTATGCTTCACAGGTTCAGACAGGCACGCTGGCGGGTGACCCGACGGATTTGGTCGTCGGCGCGACGCCAGATCCACCAGCGGCGCCTGCGCCTGAAACAACGCCCGAACCTTAACCATAATTGTCTCACAGCGGGGAGCCTTCTCATGCAGAGGGGGCTTCTCCACCGATCATTTGCGCGCGGACATCAAATTGGCATAACCTCCCATGCGGGTGTTCGCGTTGCTCATCATTTATGTCTTGGGGTCATAAACCCGCCTTGACATCCCTCGCCAATGAGGATATAATTTCGGTATCTATGGGAAAGTTGAGTTTGTCACAGACCGCTTGAGGCTCAGGGGCGCCCTGATGCCTGTTTGACGTTGTGACGCCAGCGGCTTGGCTTTCATCCATTCATCAATTTTCTGTTCACAGCATCATAGCGCAGAGGAGGATAGCGCCTTGGAGGCGAAAGACTTTAGCGCACTGCGGATCAGCCTGGCTTCTCCCGAACAAATTCGTTCCTGGTCATACGGAGAGGTCACCAAGCCCGAAACGATCAACTATCGTCGGCTTCGTCCAGAGATGGATGGATTATTTTGCGAAAGGATCTTCGGCCCTACCCGCGACTGGCAGTGTTACTGCGGCAAATACAAGAACATTCGCTATCGCGGCATCATCTGTGACAAGTGCGGCGTTGAGGTTACGCGCGCCGCTGTCCGCCGCGAACGGATGGGGCATATTGAACTCGCCGCGCCGGTAGCGCATGTCTGGTACACCCGCCGCGTGCCAAGCTATTTGGGGCTGCTGCTGGATGTCAGCCGCCGCAACCTGGACCGCGTGCTGTACTTTGCCCAGTATGTTGTAACACAGGTCGATGAAGGCGCGCGGGAAAGGGCCATCGACCGCATCCAAAAGGAACTCGCGCTCAAGGAGCAGGAGCTTGCCGGCGGCCTGGAAGAGCAGGTGGATGGACAGCGCGTCGACCAGCTTACTGAAGAATTTGAGGTCAAAGTCAAAGCCATTCAAGAGCATTTTGACGGCGAATTGACGCGGCTAAGCGATGAGGTGATGAGCGAGGCGCAGCTGGCGCAGCGGTTGGTCGAAGATCAGCTTGGGCAAACGGCCGTAGAGGCCATCAGCTTGAAATCGATTAAAGAGGTCATTGTCCCAGGCGGCGAGACGATTGCCAATGATCACATCTCGCGGATTCAAGCCCTGGTCAATGATCATTTGAGCAAACTTCAGGCCGAAGCTGAAGACATGACAAAAGAGGAGATCGCAAAAATCAGCGGCGGGATGGATGCGGCAAACGACGGCGCCGAGCAGCTGGCCGAGATTGAAGACCGCCTGGAGACATTTCGCGAGGCCGCCCAAAAGCAGATCGACGAATTGCAAAAGCTCCAGAGTTTGCAGTTCCTTGCCGAAAATCCTGACAAGGATAAAAGCAAGTTCGAGTTCTTTCTTTCGGAAAGCCGCTATCGCGATCTAAAGGGCAAATTTGGCAATGTTTTCCAGGCCAGCATGGGCGCCGAGGCCTTCTACGATATTCTGGGCGCTTTGAATCTGACGAAGATGAACGAACAGCTTTGGCATGAAGTTCGGACGACGAGATCGAAACAGCGGCGCAAGAAGGCCACCAAACGGCTGCGGGTTGTCGAAAGCCTGCAAAACAGCAGTACGACGGTGACTGACACGGATGAGACCAATCAGGAAAACGAACCGAAGGGCAACCGTCCCGAATGGATGATTATGACGGCGCTGCCGGTGATTCCGCCCGATTTGCGCCCGATGGTGCAGCTGGACGGCGGACGTTTCGCCACCAGCGACCTCAACGATTTATATCGGCGGGTCATCAATCGCAACAATCGTCTCAAGCACCTGCTGGATTTAGGGGCGCCGGATGTCATTGTCCGCAATGAAAAGCGGATGCTGCAAGAAGCGGTGGACAGCCTGATTGACAACAGCCAGCGCGGCAAGGCCTTGAGTCGGCGCGGGCGGCGCGAACTGAAATCCTTGAGTGACATGCTCAAAGGCAAGAAGGGTCGTTTCCGCCGCAACCTGCTGGGCAAGCGCGTCGATTATTCTGGACGCTCGGTGATTGTGATTGGCCCCAAGCTGAAGCTGCATCAATGCGGTCTGCCCAAGTCCATGGCGCTGGAACTCTATCGCCCCTTCGTCATCAGCCGTCTGGTGCATTATACCTATGCCAGCAACGTCAAGGGCGCCAAGCGCATTATTGAACGCGAACGGCCGGAAGTTTGGGAAGTGCTGGAGGAGGTCATCAAGGAACGGCCGGTGCTGCTCAATCGGGCGCCGACTTTGCATCGACTGGGCATTCAGGCCTTTGAGCCGCTGCTGGTCGAAGGCAAGGCCATTCAGATTCATCCCTTGGTGTGTTCGGCTTTCAATGCCGATTTTGACGGCGACCAGATGGCCGTTCATATCCCCTTGAGCGACCAGGCCGTCAAGGAAGCGCGGGAACTGATGCTTAGCACCAAGAATCTGCTTCAGCCCTCGGATGGCGCGCCGGTGGTTGGCCCGTCTAAGGATATGGTGCTGGGCAATTATTATCTCACCATGGATCCAACTGTTGAGATTGTCGCCCTGAAGAGCCGCGCCGATGAATTCCGCTCCGAGCAGGTCTTGTATGGCGGCGACCACAGAGTCGGCATCGCCGTCGGTTCCAATGGCTACTATTACGCTCAATTCCGCAAAATCCCGAACGTAAAGATATTCAAAGACGGGACGAGACTGGATGCGAGCGGCCGTCCCAAAGTCGTCGAAACGGCCGTCGACCGCACGGTGCAGGCTTTGCTGGAAGGCGAGGTCGATTGCATGCTGGCCAATGCCTATGAGATGAACAAGTATCTGCGCGGCAAAGGCCTGGAAGATCGGCTGGAGATTACCAATCTGCATGAACGGCGCGCGGTGGTCGATATGGACGAAGTTGAGTACCTGTACCGCATCGGTTTGGTGCAGCTTCATACGCCTATTCTGCTGGGCAATGTCTATGACCAGCGCAGTCGGCAGGACGAGCCTGAAATCTGCACGGTCGGACGCGCGGTTTTCAACCGCATCCTGCCTGATGAAATGCGCTTTGTGCAGAAGACAATGGGCAAGAAAGACTTGCAGGAATTGGTCGCGCGGTGCTATCAGGTCATTGGCGCTGAACGGACGACCGACGTTGTTGATGCCATCAAAAACTATGGCTTTCACTATGCCACCATTTCCGGCACGACCATTGCCGTCAGTGACTTGACGATTCCTGATGAGCGGGACGAGATTTTGCAGCGGGCTGACAACGTTGTGACCCGCGCCGACCGCGACTTCCGCCGCGGCTTGATGACCGAAGAGGAGCGCTATCAGATTACGATTGATGAATGGAAAAACGCCAAGGATCATTTGCAGGAGCGGATTGAGGATGCGCTTGATCCTTATGGGCCGGTTGCTATTATGGCGACTTCTGGCTCGACAAAAGGCGGCTTCGGCACGATTACCCAGCTGGCCGGGATGCGCGGCTTGATGGCCGATCCGGCGGGGCGCATCATTGAACTGCCGATTCGCAGTCATTTCCGCGAGGGCTTGAATGCGCTGGAGTTTTTCATTTCGACGCATGGCGCGCGCAAGGGCCTGGCGGATACGGCGCTGCGGACGGCCGATGCCGGCTATCTGACGCGCCGTCTGGTGGATGTCGCCCAGGATATGATTGTCAATCGCTGGGACTGTGAAACCCCGCGCGGGCTGACCATCAGCCGTTCGGATGATATTGCCGGCCAGACAATTGCCGAGCGCATTGTCGGCCGCTGCGTCGCCGATGATGTGCATGACTCGCAAACGGCCGAATTGATTGTCGAGCGCAATGGACTCATCGACGAAGAGATCGCTGGACTCATCGACAAGTCGACTCTGGAAGAAGTCACTGTCCGCAGTCCGCTGACCTGTGACCTCATTCATGGCGTCTGCGCTTTGTGCTATGGGCGTGATTTGGGTTCTGGCGAGATGGTCAAAATTGGCGCGGCCGTAGGCATCATCGCTGCCCAGTCCATCGGCGAGCCAGGCACCCAGCTGACACTGCGGACCTTCCACACTGGCGGGACTGTCAAGTCGTCAGGCGGTGACATCACCAGCGGTCTGCCGCGCGTTGTAGAGCTATTTGAAGCGCGTCAGGAGCCGAAAGGCCAATCGGTGATGACGGATATTGGGGGCATCTTGCGCTTGACCCAACGCGAGGATGGCGCGGCCATCGCTACGGTCATCGACAGCGAAGTTATCAGCGAGGTACATGAGATTCCGCCTGAATGGGTGGTTCATGTGACGGACGGGAAGGACATCAAAGAAGGCGCGGCCATCGCCAGCCACAGCGAAGAGCTTAAATCGTCAATGGCCGGCACGGTGCATATTGAAGGCAATGTCGTCGCTATCCGCGCTGAAGCTGATGAGCAATATGAGATTTCGGACGGATGGGGCATTTGGGTAACAGACGGCGAAGACATCAAGAAGGGCGCGATCATCGCCAGTTACAGCGGAGAGCTTAAATCGTCAATGGCCGGCACGGTGCATATTGAAGGCAGCGTCGTCTATATCCGCGCTGAACGCCGCGATGAGCAAGAGTATGAAATTCCGGCCAACGCCCGTTTGCGGAAAGAAATTCACGATGGCATGGAAGTCAAGCCTGGCGAACAGCTTACCGAAGGATCGAAGAACCCGCATCGCATCCTGCGCGTCTTGGGCCCTGACGCCACCCAGCTTTATCTCCTAAGCGAAATTCAAGAAGTCTATCGCAGTCAGGGGGTCAATATCGCTGACAAGCACTTTGAAACCGTCATCCGCAAGATGATGTGCAAGGTGCAGATTACCCAAAGCGGCGACAGCGATCTGCTGCCGGGCGAGTTGATTGACCAGTTGAAACTGCTGGAAATCAATGAGGCCTTGATCGCCGAAGACAAAGAGCCGGCATTGGTAACCCCAGTGCTGCTGGGCATCACCAAAGCGGCCTTGAATACTGAAAGCTATCTTTCGGCGGCCAGTTTCCAGCATACTATCAAAGTGCTGGCCGGGGCGGCGATTGAAGGCAAGGTGGATCCTCTGCATGGCCTCAAGGAAAATGTGATTATCGGCAAGCTGATTCCAGCCGGCACAGGATTTGAGATCTACCAGGAACGCGAGTCGCCGCCAGACGAGTCGCCGCCGCCGGATGTTACTTTGGAAGCGCAAGACGCCCTGGGCCTGGATGAGCTTGGCGACCAGGACGACTTTGAAAATATGCTTAGCGAACCGTAGGCCGAGAACGTCTAAGGTCGATTCGCCAAAGCGCCGTACAGTGGACGCTGCCGCAGGCTTCCGCTGCCGTCAAATGAGGGATACAAAAGGCTGTAGCCGGCCAGTTCACTGCTTTGGTGAATGATGGTCTCGTTGGCATAGCTCAAATTCCAGAGGATCATCACTTCGATATCCTGACGCGCCTGTCCGATTTGAAAGGCGCGCAGGGTATAATTCATCTGGTCGATGGGCGAGTTGTAGCTCATCCAAATGTCGGGCGCCTGACTGGGATAGTCCTGCCAGGTTGCCCAGCCAAATTCGGTGGCCCACATTTTGGCATCGTCGCCATGCGCGGCGATAATACGCTGATAATCCTCAATGTTCTGGCGGAAGAAGAATTGCGGCCGGTCATCCCAGCCCTGGCCGGCGATATTGTCACAGCACAGAAAATCAGGCGGATTGCCCCAGCTGTAAGGGTGAATGCCGATAACAGCGTCCGCATAGCCGGCCAGCCCGGCCTGGTACATCTGCTGAAGAAAGGCGCGGTCGTCGACGGAGACGCTGGCTGTGCTGCCGGTGGGCGCCAGGCCGGCGGTGATGACAGTCATGCTTGGCGAATAAGCGCGGACGGCGTTATAGACCACCCGAAACAGCTGCATATAACCAGCGCCGTTAAAAGGCAGGCCGCCTGTCCATTCGCGCCGCAGGTTCGGCTCGTTCCATATTTCAATGGCGTCAATGTAAGGCCCGACTTTTTCCAGCAGAAGCGCGGTGAAGGCCGTCAGCTGATTCAAATCATCGGGCGGGCCGTCTTCGCTGCGATTGATGTTCCGCGTCCAGTGCGGCGCTTTGGCAATGCTCAATAAAACCTTGAAACCGCGCTTGTCGGCCTCTTGCACATGAAGCTGAAACAGGCGAAAATTTTGGTCAAACTGGCCGGGGGAATCTGGCTGAAGCCATTTCCAGGCGGCCTGCATCTTAATCCAGCTGACCCGCAGCGCGGCGATTTGATGCAGTGTGCGGTCCCAGCCGGCGACATCAAAGTTATAATGCGCCTGGATGCCCATGCGCGCGCTGTCGAGTCCGATTGGGCTGGCTGGCGGTGACGCGGGCGCTGAAGTGGGTTCAGCCGCGGCGACGGCCGGCGGCGTATGGTCTTTGCCGATGATAGCGCCGATAAATTGAACGGGTCGGGCAGGGGTCTCCGTGGGACGATCTGATGGAATGACGGGAGCGGCGGACTCATCAAAGCGGCTGGCGATAAGCCTGACAATGCCGACAAGGCTGGCCGCCAGAATGATGAGCGCGATGGCTTTGGCGTATCGTCTTATCATGCCTGCCAGTCTACCACAGCCAACAGGGGCTTTCTATAATGGGCTGAAGGGCTGTCTTCCCTGCACGGCGGCAAGCCTGATTTGACACTGGGACAAATTGCATTCTACAATGGCAGCCTGCCGACAGGAAATCATTGCAATCCATGGAGGACGTTCTATGACAGAGGGCGCAGTTCATCAAGTCAATATCGAACGGGAGATGCGCGATGCCTATCTCGATTATGCGATGAGTGTCATCGTGTCCCGCGCTTTGCCCGATGCCCGCGATGGACTCAAACCAGTGCATCGCCGTATTTTGTTCGCTATGCACGACATGGGCCTTCAGGCGGCTGGCTCGCATAAAAAAAGCGCGCGGATTGTTGGCGAGGTGCTGGGCAAATATCATCCGCATGGCGACGGCGCGGTGTATGACACGATGGTGCGGATGGCCCAGGATTTCTCTATGCGCTATATGCTGATTGACGGCCAAGGCAACTTCGGCAGCATCGACGGCGACGGCGCCGCTGCCATGCGCTATACCGAAGCTCGAATGGCGGACATCGGCGGCGAACTGCTGGTGGACATCAACAAGGATACGGTGGATTTTGTCGAGAACTTTGACGGGACCTTGAGCGAACCCTCGGTCTTGCCGGCGGTTGTGCCGAACCTGCTGGTCAACGGCGCTTCGGGCATTGCGGTAGGCATGTCGACTAATGTGCCGCCGCATAACCTGGCGGAAGTCTGCGATGCGCTGGTCTATATGCTGGAACACTGGGAACGTCTGGATGAAATCGATGTTGAAGAGTTGATGCGCTGTATCAAGGGGCCTGATTTTCCAACCGGCGGCCTCATCTATAAGATGCGCGGCGGCGAGGATATGCTGCGGGCGGCCTTTGCCACCGGCCGCGGCAAAATCACCATCCGCGCCAAAGTGCATATTGAAGACATGGGCCGCGGCAAATCGCGCATTATCGTCAGCGAATTGCCTTATCAGACCAACAAGACCACGCTGATTGAACGCATTGCCTTTCTGGTGAACGCCGGCAGGCTGAAGGGCCTGGCAGATCTGCGCGACGAATCCGACCGCCAGAATCCCATTCGGCTGGTGATTGAATTGCAGCGCGGCGTCGATGCCACCCAGGTAATGGCCGCGCTCTTCAAGCTGACGCCTCTGCAATCCACCTTTGGCATTATTATGCTGGCCCTGGTGGATGGCCAGCCGCGGCTGCTGACGCTGAAGCAGGCCCTGCGCGTGTATCTGGAGCATCGCCTGGAAGTCGTGCGGCGGCGCAGCTGCTTCGATTTGGCGCGGGCCAAAGAACGGGCGCACATCCTGGAGGGCCTGCTGACTGCCCTGGACAGCCTTGACGAAGTGATTGCGGCCATTCGCAAGTCGCGGAATATGAATTCGGCCCGCGGCAACCTGATGAAAAACTTCAAAGTGACCGAGATCCAGGCGCAGGCGATCCTGGATATGCCCCTGCGACGGCTGGCCGCGCTGGAAATCAGAAAAATCAAAAGTGAACACAGGGAAAAGCGCAGGCTGATTCGATCTTTGCAGACCTTGCTGGCCAGCCCGCAAAAACAACGTCAGCATATTGCCGAAGAATTGGCCGAGGTGAAAGCGGAATATGGCGACGAACGGCGCAGCATTATTGCCGAGGGCGAAGCTGCGACTGTGGCGATGGAAGACTTTTTGATGCCAGAGGAAAACACCTGGGTGATGTTCAGCGTGGAAGGCCACCTGGGTCGGACGTTTGAGGATGCGCCGCCTAAAATTACAGCCGCCACGAAGATTCCGCCGCGGTTTTTGCAGCGCAGTTCAACCGCTCAAACCGTCTATCTATTTACGGATAAAGGGAATTGCGTCACGATTCCAGTGCAGCAGCTTCCACAGGTGAAGGATGCGGCGGCCGGCGTTCATTTCAGCGCATTGTGTCAGCTGCCCGCTGACGAAACCGTCGCCGCTCTGCAATGTCTGCCGCTGAACCTCAAGACAGGTTTTCTGTTTTTGGCATCGCGGCGAGGGCAGGTCAAGCGATTGCAAGTGGAGAATTTGCCCGGCGTGGTGTCCAAGCCTTTTATGGTGATGAAAATCACCGAAGACGACCATCTCTTGACGGTTCTGTATTCCAGCGGCGAGGATGAGATCGCGCTGACAACGGCGCAGGCAAGGGCCATTCGGTTTAGCGAAAAGGCCGTTCCGACCCAAGGTCTGACGGCCGGCGGGGTGCGCGGGATCAATCTGTCGGGGCAAGCGGATAGCGTGGTGGGCGCATTTTTGGCTGATGATGCCTTGTCCATGTGGAGCATCACAGAGGACGGCAAGGCTGAAATATCGCCTATGAGTCAATACAGGGTGCAGGGCCGCGATGGCAAAGGCAGTCCCATGCGCCTGGAACGAGGCCGCAAAGTGGCCGCCGCGGCTGTCGGCAAGCCAAGCGACACCCTGCTGGTATTGACGAACAGGCACAAGGCCAAATACATGAGCCTGGGCCGGGCCGCCGGCAGTTCGGTCATTGCCCTTCGCAAGAAGAACGAAGCCGTCATCGCGGTCGTGGAATATCGTCCCAAAATTGCCGCGGCAGACGGCGCGCTGTCCATGATGTCGGGTTGGTGAGCCTATGAGCGGCGTCTGACCAGAGCTTCCAGTTCGCTGTCATAACGCGGCGCCAGGACTCGCCAGTCGAATTGAGCGGTCTTGGCCTGGAGCGCGGCGGTATCCACTTGGATGCGGCCCTCAAGATGATGTCGCAGCAGGGCAGTCAGCTTGCCTTCGCTGTACAGGCACTTGGCTTTGAGTTCATCGGTGAGCAGAAACGGATAATTGAGGCGATTGGGCAGAATGGGGATGCAGCCGCAATAGATTGCCTCGCAAATCGAAACCCCGAAAAACTCCTGCCAGGCGGCGCTGACGACATAATCGGCCTGCCACAGCAAATCAGCGTATTCCGCCGGTGAATCGAGATAGCCAAGCTGGATCAGCCTGTCGCCAAGTTGTGACTGCGCCGTCTGGAAGGCCGCTGGCATCTCGCCAAAGCGCTGGCCGGTGATGGCCACCCGAAAGCGGCGGCCTTCGCGGGCGAGTTGGGTTATGCTGTCGATGAAGGCGGTCGGATTTTTGTCGGCTTCCCAGCGATGATTCCAGAGGATGAGCGGCGGCTGCTGCGAGGGCCGTTTTTTATGGTTATCCAAGCGGCGCAGGTCGATGCCCAGCGGCAGCGTCTTGGATTTGGCTTTGATTTCTGCGATGGTCTGCCATTCATTGCAGTCGGCAAAATGCTTGAGCAGGCGCGGCAGCTGGCTCATAAAATCGCGCAGGTGGAAGGCGCTGTTGAAGAAGTTGGCATCGGCGGTCAGGGCGCTGATGAAGTTGATGAAGCCATAGCGCCAGCCATGATGCTGACGGCGATTTTGCGGATAGGACAGCTGATTTTCATGGAAATACATCGCCAGCGGCACATCGCCCAGCCGCCGATGGGTCAAGGCGCGAAAAATGGAAAGGTCAATCATGCTTGAGGCCAGGATGACGTCTGGTTTCGTCTTGAGCAGGCGGGCAAAGGTGATGGCGGCACCCTGCATACGCCACTTCCAAAACTGCGCCGGCATGGTGACAAGCTCGATCTCATGCTGTGAAAATTGCTGATAGCCGTCGGCCCAGGCCTGATGGCTGCCGCCATAATATGATTCAAGCAGGGCAATCCGCATGGGTTTTAGCCGATGTTGCGCCGCCGCGCCTCGACGACGCTGGGAACGCAGTCGATCTGTGAAAGGATGCGCGTAAGCTGCTGGTTGCTGGCGATTTCAAGCTGGAAGAACAGCGTTGCGATATGCTGGCGCGTGGAGACTTCAATCGAGGCGATGTTCACTTTTTGGTCGGCAATAATCGTGCTGATTTCGCGCAGCAGGCCTTCGCGGTCATAGGCGACAACTTCGACTGGGACGATATAACGCTGTTCATCGTCAATCGGCCCCCAAGAGACATCGATCAGGCGTTCGGTCTCGCGCATGGCCTGGATGTTGGGGCAGTCGGCGCGGTGGGCGGTCACGCCGCGGCCGCGGGTGATGTAGCCGATAATGTCGTTGCCGGGCATGGGCGAACAGCATCGCGCCAGGTTGACCAGCAGGCCGCCGGCGCCCATGATGCTGATGCCCTTGGCCGCGTTTGCGCCAGAGGGCCTTGAACGCGGCTTCAGCAAATCCTCTTCGCTGACTGTTTCGGCTGATTTGCGCCGCTCTTCTTCCAGGACGCGGTTGGTGATCTGCGATCCAGTGACATCGCCGGCGCCAATCGCCGCCAGGAAATCGTCCAGCTTGTCAAAGTTGAGCAGCCCGGCGACTGAATCAAAGGTGATTTTGTCCAGGACGCCCAAACGTTTGAGTTCACGCTCCAGCGCCTCGCGGCCCATGGTGATGTGTTTGTCTCGATTCTGTTTGCGGAGCCAATGACGGATTTTGCTGCGGGCGCGGCTGGTGACGGCATAGTCCAGATCGAGGTTAAGCCAGTCCATGCTTGGCCCGCCGCGCTTTGAGGTCAGAATTTCGACTTGGTCGCCCATTTTCAGCTTGTAATTCAGCGGCACTAGACGTCCATTGACTTTGGCGCCGCGGCAGCGATTGCCGATGTCGGTATGAATGTGATAGGCGAAGTCGATGGGGGTGGCGCCGGCTGGCAGGTCAATAATATCGCCATTGGGGGTCACGCTGTAGACGCGGTCTTGGAAGACCTCCAGCTTGACTGTGTCGACAAACTGGGAGGCGTCGTTGACTTCGGGTCCGAATTCCATCAGCCGCCGCAGGAAGGCCACGCGCTGTTCAAAGGCTTTGTCATGCTGATGGCCGACCTCTTTGTAACGCCAGTGGGCAGCGATGCCATATTCAGCGTCTTCGTGCATCTCCCAGGTGCGGATTTGCACTTCGACTGTTTTGCCTTCGTTGTCGTGGACGGCGGTATGCAGGCTTCGATAAAAATTGTCCTTGGGGTTGGCGATGTAATCGTCAAATTCGCCAGGGATCGGCCGCCAGAGGTTATGGACGATGCCCAGCGCCAGATAGCATTCGCCCAATGTGTTGACCAGGACGCGCAGGCCGCGAATATCATAAATCTGCTCCAGCGGCAGGCCTTTTTGGGTCATTTTGCTGTAGATGCTGTAGATGTGTTTGGGGCGGGCGGAGATTTTGACTTGGGTGATGTTGCTGGCGTTCAGTTCGCGGGTGAGTTTTTCCTTGATGCGGGCGACATACTGCTCGCGGTCGGGCTGTCGCTCATCCAGGGCTTTGGCGATGGAGCGATAGGCGTCTGGATTAAGGTATCGAAAGCTCAAGTCTTCAAGCTCCCACTTCATCTGCCAGATGCCCAGCCGATTGGCCAGGGGGGCGAAGATATCCATCGTCTCCTGGGCGACCGATTTTTGCTTGCGCTGCGGCAGATAGCCCAGAGTCCGCATATTGTGCAGGCGGTCAGCCAGTTTGACCAGCACGACGCGGATGTCATCGCCCATCGTCAGCAGCATCTTGCGGATGTATTCCATTTCGCGGTTGACTGTGCTTGAGCGCCGCGAATCGCTGATGGGGGAGACGTTTTTAAGCGGCAGATTTTTCAGTTTGGTGACGCCATCGACCAGGCGGGCAATGGTTGTGCCGAACTCGCTATGCACCGATTCGATGGTCATGTCGGTGTCTTCGGCCACGTCGTGGAGCAGGCCGGCGGCAATCGTTTCAGCGTCCATTTTCATTTCGGCCAGGATGCTGGCGACGGCGACGCAGTGGGTGAAATAGGGTTCGCCGGATTTTCGTTTTTGGCCGGCGTGGGCGGCTTCGGCGCGCTGATAGGCGGCTGCGATCAGGTCTTGTTCGTTGGGCTTGATATCAACGAGGGAATGAAGGAGGGATTCCAAGTCGCGTGAATAAACATTTGTCGCAGATAACATGAATCATCCACCTTTGACATTTGCTTTAAGCATAGCTTATCACATTCTGCGCCTCATCGTTGGGGGTTTCACTACAGGGCTGCAATGTATGCAAGGGGTTTAGGAGACGGTCTCGACATCAGTTCGAGCTTTGCCCAGACTCTTCACATCGATTTGCAACTGCCCCAAACTCTTTTCCAGACGGTCAAAGCACTCTTCGATGCGGTCAAAGTGCTGATCCACAAGGTCAAAACGCTGATCCATGCGTTCCTCAAGGCGGGCCTGGCGCTGTTCCAAGTTTCCCATGAGGTCGCCCAGGCGGTTAAACTGGCGGGTAAGATAGACCATCGCGGCTAAACCCAATCCCAGCACAGCGATAAAAAATCCGCCAAATTGCAGCCAAATCATGTTTTGCATGTTTTCCATATCTGCTACTATCTCCGAATTATGTTTGCGATATTATTTAGTATAGCGCGGCAAACGGTCGCTGCCAAATTTTTCCTTGCGATGATTTGCGGCCTTTCGGCTAGGGGGCGGAACGGGTTTTATGCGCGTTTTACGCGCGAAAGACAAACTTTTTCGCGCATAAACATTTTGCCTCTATGCTGTTCAGGTTTTTTATATCATGTCTGCGGATGGGAAAGGCGACTAAAAGGTCGCGGTTTCGATTAACAGTCCGGGATCACTGGCGCTGATGCCGGCCGGCTAGCTGCGGCGCGGTCGGCTGTGTATGAAGGCAGTAAGGCCCAGTTTGTTTGCAGCGGCCTATCTGCGTGAATTTCAAAATTGCCGCGCAGCAACGCGTCATCCGGCAAACGGTCAAGGATCTCCGCCTGGTTGATGGCGCTGTCATAGGAAACGATGACCAGGCAATGATAACTGATGACCTCGCCGGGGCTTAATGGTGAGACGATTCCCGCCTCTCGAAGTTGAATTTGCTGTATCTTTTGCGACTCATCATCATTGAACAAAACGGCGTCTGCCCGAAATTCGCGGATGCCATAGCGCAGGCCGAACACATGGGGAAAGTTGACATCGCGCGGGTGCAGCGCCAATTCTGCTTCGGCATGTCGGTCGGTTATCAAGAGCAGGTAAGGTTTGGATTCGTCAGCGAATTCGGGAATGGCATCGAATATCGCCTGAAATGTTCGACTGCTTGCCTGATCTCGCGCCAGATGCACCGCTTGATGCTCATACAAAAATGAGATTCCCGGCGCCAGCAGAATGGCCATCATCAAGGCAAAGACCATACCGCCAAATCGCCGATGAACATTGACTGCCGAGGCCAGCAGGCCAACCCAGACCATGCCGCTTCCGATTGACGAAGCATAAAGCAGGCGCGGGCTATTCGCAAAAGGCCAGATGGTAGGCGCGGTGTTCAAGAGGTTGAGCAGTATCAGCAGCAGTCCAAACAGCATGATCGACAAAGGCGGCCAAGACGCTGTGGATGTTTCGTCCGGGGTGTGCCATATCCATCCGCCAAAGAACAGGGCCGTCAGCGCCGCCAGCAGGGCCAGCACCCAGGTTTGACTCATCGACGCCGCCAAAGCCAGCCGCTCGATCATTTCGACCGGACTCAATAACAGGACAAGTCCGTCGGCAATCTGCCCAAGGAGATAAGCTGGAGTCAGCTGTAGATTGTCATTGCCGCGAAACAGGGCCAGCAGCAAATAAACAACAATCGCAGTGATCAGAACGTGCAGCAAAGAATCGCGGATGGGCGGCCAGAGACAGCGCCGATTCAAGCGGAATTGGCCTTGGCGGCGGTCTTCAGCGAATGCGATGACAGGGTGCAGGACAAAGAAGAAAAAGGAATGTTCATAAATCATCACCGCCAATAGGAACGCGGCTGTGTTCAGCATATACCAGCCCGGCCGCTGACGTCTGCTGCGAACAAAGCGGATGTATGAGTACAGCGACAGCGCCGCCAAAATTAAAGAGGCTTTGCTGTGTGAACTGGTTGCAAACTCGATATTCGGTGGGATTTGCAGTGTATCAAAGACAAAGAAACATGCCACTGCGAATGCCAGCCAGCGCCGCTGACCGCTTTGCAGGGTATCAACCAGCAGGAAAATTACCATCCCCAGACTAAAATGCAGGCCCAATTCCAGAGCATACCAAAGATCATAGCGGTTTGGCGTCAGAATGTGCAGCGGCGCTGAAAACAAAGCGCCCAGAAGGTGTCTCTGCCAGTGTTCGGCAATCAGCCAGTTCATCCCGCCGATGACGCCATCAAATCGGTAGTGGAATTGATAAGCGACGACGTCGCCGTAAAATCCAAGCGCAAAGCCCCGCGCTGCCAGCACGGCGTAGGTCAAGATCAGCATCGATGCGAGGATCAGGTACGGTTTCCGGCCGGATTGCAGATATTGAACGATGCGCGGCAGATGGTTCAAAATGGCCTTCCTTCTGTGCGTTAACCCGTTGTGCTGCCGGCGGTCTAGCCGCTGACTTTGTGGCGCAGATAGGCTTGGATGAAGTCGTTCAGGCGGCCGTCAAGCACGGCGGCGGCGCTGCCGATTTCAAGGCTGGTGCGATGGTCTTTGATCATCTGGTAGGGGTGCAGGACATACGACCGAATTTGATTGCCCCAGCCGGCGTCCACGTTGGCGCCTTTCAGGGCGGCCATTTCGGCTTCCTGCTTGGCGCGTTCCATCTCGAAGAGCCGCGCTTTAAGGATCTGCATGGCGCGGTCGCGGTTCTGCGTCTGACTGCGCTGATTTTGGCACTGGACGACGATGCCGGTCGGCGCGTGGGTGATGCGGACGGCGGTGTCATTTTTCTGGACGTGCTGGCCGCCGGCGCCACTAGCGCGGTAGGTGTCAATGCGGATGTCTTTTTCGGCGATTTCAATTTCGATATGGCTTTGAATGTCGGGCCAAAGCTCAACTTTGGCAAATGAGGTGTGTCGGCGGCGGGCGCTGTCAAAGGGACTAAGGCGCACCAGACGATGGACGCCTTCCTCGCTTCGCAGATAGCCAAAGGCATGGTCGCCCTTGACGCTGACGGTAACGCTTTTGATGCCGGCTTCCTCGCCGACGCTGCGGTCGAGTATTTCGGCCTTGTAGCCGTTCTGCTCCATCCAGCGCAGGTACATCCGCTCCAGCATCTCGGCCCAATCCTGGGCATCGACGCCGCCGGCGCCGGCATGAATGGCAAAGATGGCATCTTCGCTGTCATAATCGCCGGCGAGCATGGCCTGCAGTGACATCGTTTCGACCAGCGCGGTCAGTTCCGCTGTTTCAGCTTCCAGATCGGCTTGCAGATCGTCATCGTCCATCTCGGCCAGTTCAATGGCGTCGCTGATGCGGTCGGCGAGACGCTGCCACTGCTCAACGGCTGACTTGAGTTTGGAAAGCTGCCGCATGGTCTGTTGGGCCGCTTCGGGATCGTTCCAGAAGCCGCTTTCGCTGGCCTGCCGCTGCAATTCGCTGGCGCGGCGAGCCTTGCCGGCGACGTCCATGCGGCCCATGAGTTCGTCTATCTGTGATTTGAGCTTCTGAAGCGTGGCGATTAGGCTGTCCATCATCGTCCTGGGCCTTGACCCGACTCTGCCTTTCCTGCTGTGATTGGCTTAATCGTCTTCGTCGTCAAAAAGGCTGTCGACAAAAAATTCAGGCGTGAACAAAACCAGGTCATGCAGGCCCTCGCCCAGGCCGATGTAATGCA
Source organism: Phototrophicaceae bacterium (assembly GCA_965243795.1). Taxonomy (GTDB): domain Bacteria; phylum Chloroflexota; class Anaerolineae; order Aggregatilineales; family Phototrophicaceae; genus UBA6055. Next base: position 1,769,032 of record OZ251576.1, read on the forward strand.
CCGGCAATTCCAGGTCGTTGAATATGGAGAAGACCATGCCACCTTTGGCGCTGCTGTCCAGCTTGGTGACAATGACACCAGTGACGCCGGCGGCCTCCTTGAACTTTTTGGCCTGTTCAATGGCGTTCTGCCCGGTCGTGCCATCCAGCACCAGCAAGACTTCGTGAGGGGCATCTGGCACCACCTTGCCCGAAACCTCGCTGATTTTGGTCAGTTCGCGCATCAGATTATAGTTGTTTTGCAGGCGGCCGGCGGTGTCAATAATCAGCACTTCATAGCCGCGGGCTTTGGCGGCGGCGGTCGCATCATAGACGACGGCGCCGGGGTCAGAGCCAGGGCGGTTGGCGATCACCGGCACATCAACCCGCTGGCCCCAGGTCTGAAGCTGTTCAATGGCGGCGGCGCGGAAGGTGTCGCCGGCGGCCAGCATCACCTGGCGGCGAGAGAGGTTTTTGAGGCGATGAGCCAGCTTGGCGATGGATGTCGTTTTTCCCGATCCGTTCACGCCGACAATCAGGATGATGGACAGTTCGCGCCCGGAGATGTCCATGGCCGGCGGGAAGGTCAGGAAACCGGCGAGCGTCTCTTTCAGGGCGTTCCGAAGCTGCGCGCTTTTGGTCAGGCCTTCGGCGCGGACTCGTTTTTGCAGACTGTCGATGATCTTGACGGTCGTATTGAAGCCGGTATCCGCCTGGATAAGCAGGGTTTCAATCTCGTCCCAGGTGTCTTCATCGATTTCGGTATTGCCCAACAGCTGTGAGATGCGGCCGAAGAAAGACTGGCGGGTTTTTGACAGGCCGCGGCGGAAAATGCCCAAAGATAGTTTCTCCTGTGCGTTTGCAGATCAACAGTCGTTCATTATACACCACCCAGCGGCAAATTGTATGGCTGTGATGGGCGAATAATGCGGTATAATAGGTCACCGTGCTATATGACAGCAGTCGGGGATGCGGCCTCTGACTGTAGATTAACATGATTTATCAGGACTGTCTCGACTTGGACGAGCTTGAACGCTATGCTGCGACCTTGAATGCGCGCGCGAAAAGCGTCGGCGCGCCGGGCAGGCTGACCGCCATTTTGCTACGCGACCGTATCCTGTCATCGGGTGGACGCTGCGAATGGTGTCAGCGCAGTCTGGTCAATACCCCTTTTGAATTGGATCATGTGGTCAGTTTGAGCCAGCGGGGCGCCAATATGCCGCACAATCTGGCTGTGGCCTGCCCGACGTGCAATCGGCGCAAGGCGCAAAAGCATCCAGCGCGGTTCGCCGCTGAAATCTATAGCGAGTCCCGCGTCAAAACGGCCTTGGTCGCCGCCATTCTGAAAGGGTATCACATTGAACCGACCAAACAGATGTCGCTGTTTGAAACCGATTCGCCAGCGGCCAAAACCGACATTGACATTGATGAGGATGCGGACGCTGTCCCGCCCTATATCTGGTCAGAATGAACAGAGAATAAAACAGGACAAGCCATGAAATCAGGCGCGGAGCAGACGATGGATGAAGCGCGGGCGAGCTATACGGTCAAACAGGCGGCCGATGTGGTCGGGGTCAAATCGGATACGCTGCGTCTGGCGGCCGAAGAGCTGGCGCTGGACAGTTTTCGCGACCGCGAAGGCGCGCTGCGTTTTCCCATGCACAGTTTCCAAGCGGCGGCGGATGACGCGGACATGCGCGAGATGATCGCTGGCTATGAACGGCTGCGCGCGAAAGATTTACGGGCGGCGCTGGGCATCAACAGCAAGGACTTGAACCGCCGTCTGCGCCAGGCGGGCCTGATAGCCAAGTCTATTATTTGGCGCGATGCGCGCGGGCTGTGGGGCCTGCCCGAAACGTTTGAGGAATATCTGGGCTTGCTGGATGAGAGGCGCGGTGAAGGGCAGCGGCGGCGGCGGCCCAGCAAACGGACACAGCGGCGTCAACGGCGACAGGCGCGGACTCGACTGCGGAAGCGGCTGATCGATGCCTTCCCCAAGTGGCGCTATCCCTATCGCCAGGATCAGCGGATTTTTCTGCACATCGGCGCGCCGAACAGCGGCAAAACTCATCAGGCCTTGCAGGCGCTTAAACAGGCTGGCTCTGGCTGGTATCTGGCGCCGCTGCGTTTGCTGGCTTATGAAATCTATGACCGACTGAATGATGAAGGCGTGGCCTGCAGTCTGCTGACCGGCGAGGAGTATATTCCAGTCGACGGCGCCAAAATCACCGCCGCCACCATTGAGATGTTTAACGCTTCTGACAGTGGCGCCTGTGTCATCATCGACGAAGCGCAGATGTTGGCCGATGCTGACCGCGGCTGGGCCTGGACGAGGGCGATGATGGAATCGGCCGCGCCGGAAATGCACATTATCGGCCCGCCGACAGCGCAAAAGCTGATGGAAGTCCTGGCGGCGGCCGCCGAAATTCCGCATCAAGTCGTCAAACACCAGCGGCTCGCGCCCATCAAAGTGGCTGAAAGGCATCATACGCTGGAATCCTTGCCGCCGCATACCATCCTGGTCGTCTTCACGCGGCAGGGCGTCCTTGATTTGAAGACCAAGCTGGAACGGCTGGGGCGCAGCGTTTCGGTCGTTTATGGCAGTCTTCCCCCCGAAGTCAGGCGGCGGCAGGCCGACCGTTTTGCCGCGGGGGAAACTGAAATTTGCGTGGCGACGGATGCGGTTGGCATGGGCTTGAATCTGCCGGCCGATGTGGTCTGTTTTTATGAGACGGAAAAATTTGACGGCAAAGAAGTTCGCACGCTCCATCCCAGCGAGGTTCGTCAAATCGGCGGCCGCGCCGGCCGCTATGGCCTGTCGCGGGCTGGGCTGATTACCTCCACCAACAAGCATCAGCTGCGCCTCATCCGCGATCTGCATGAGCAGAATCCGCCCGTCTTGACGCATGCGCGGGTGGCGCCGACGGTGGATGATTTGCAGATGATCCCAGGCAGCCTGGCCGAGCAGCTGACACAGTGGGCGGCGCTGGAGTCGATTCCTGATGCGCTGCGGGCGGTGATCACGACGGCTGATTTGACCGAGCGGGTTGAACTGGCGAAGATGCTCACTGATGAAGAGATTGAACGGCTGGGCTTGGCGAGCGCGTTGCAGCTGGTCAATGCGCCGGCGCGCAAAAGCACCCGTCACTATTGGCTGGACTGCGCGACGATGATTCTGGAAGGCTATCAGATTCCACTGCCGCCGCCGGCCAGCGCGACGATTGTCGATTCTGGGGACCTGGAAGATGCCGAACAGTCGATTGCCTGCGCTGATATTTATCTGTGGCTTTCGCGGCGCAGGGAATTTTCTCATTGCTGCGAGGCGCATCAGCAGGTGCGCGAGGAACGGCGCGAATGGTCGCTGGCGATTGATGAGGCATTGCTGCGGCGGCTGGACACGGCGCGGCGCTGTTCGATTTGCGGCCGCCTCATGCCGACCCGTCATCGCTTTCGCATCTGCAACGGCTGTTATTTTGGCAGACGCGGCTGACCGGCGCATCGCTGGCGGTGATTTCAATGGCTGTGAATTCAACTGAATCGGGCAGGCCGGCGCGTTCAAGATGCTCCAGGGCGGCGCGGGCGGCGTCTTGGGCCGCTAAACGTTTGCTGGCGCCACGGCCGCTGCCGATGATATGGTCGCCAAGGGCAACCTCGACCTGAAACTCCTTGGCATGGTCGGGCCCATCGGCGCCGGCGACGCGGTAAATGGGCGTGATGCTTAGTTTGGCCTGAATGCGCTCTTGCAGTTGGCTGCGGGCGTCAATATGCAGGCTGTTTTCGAGGATGTATTCAAGCAGTTCAAGCAGACTGGGCATCACAAAATCGACGACGGTCTTCAAGCCGCGGTCAAGATACATGGCGCCAATCACAGCCTCAAAGGCTTGACAGAGGATGGTCATGCGCCCGCGGCCGCCAGTGTTTTCCTCGCCGCGGCCAATCCGCAGATAGTCGCCCAGACGAAAGCTGATGCCGATGCGCGCCAGCGATTCGGTTTTGACGAGGGCGGCGCGAAGCTGTGTCAATTCGCCTTCGGAAACATCGGGATATTTATGATAAAGCATATCAGCGACGATGAGGTCGAGGATGGCATCGCCAAGAAATTCCAGACGTTCGCTGTCAGCGATTGCCTGGTCGCCGCTGTATTCGTTGACAAAGGAGCTATGGGTCAGCGCCTGGATCAGCAGGCCGCGGTTGTGGAATTGGACGCCCAGGATATCTTCGCAGGCGGGTTTGGCATCAGTTGTTTCGATCATTGGACGTTTGAATCATAAGCCTGGCGGACGCTGATTTGTACCACAGCCCGGGCTGGAATGCCAGCTTATGAATGCCCTCTGTCGGTCGCTTGGGGACGATAATCGCCTTCGATCCAGGTTTCGCCCTGCGGGCCGATCTCCTTTTTCCAGACTGGCACAATTTTTTTCAGGCGGTCGATGCCATAGCGGGCGGCTTCAAAACAGCCGTCATCCCGATGGGGCGATGAACAGGCGATGAGTACGGTATTGTGGCCGACCTCCAAGCGGCCGACGCGCTGGACGATGGCGATGCCCTCGATTTTGTCCCATTGGGCGCGGATTTCGGCGGCGACCTGTTTCATTTTGGCGATGGCCATGGGCGCGTAGGCCTCATAATGCAGATGATTGGTTTGGGGGAGATGACCGTCTTTGTCGGTTTGGCCGCGAACCATGCCGCTAAACAGGCAGACCGCGCCGGTTTTGGGTGTTGTGATGGCGGCGATGATCTCATCATGGTCAATCGGCGCATCGGGCAGGCGAAAAATCTCCGGCCGGTTGGCGCCGCCGCTTACCGGTGGGAAAAAAGCGACCTCATCGCCCTCATGGATGGCCTGATGATCGAAGGCAAATTCCTCATTGACGGCCGCTAGGGCAATGCCAAGATGGTCGGCGGCCGATGGATAACGTCTGACAAGCTCCTGGCGAAGCTGCGCGACGGTGCCGACAGCGCCGGGCATATCGACAGTCAGCTGTTTTTCACCGATAAGGTCGCGCAGGGTGGCAAAAAAAAGTGCCTTGATTTGCATGAATCCTCTATTCTGCGGCGATATAGTCGCCATGGACGCCGCCCCGTTTTTCCAGCAGGCGGATGTCGGAGAGGCGCATTTCGCGGTCGACGGCTTTGGCCATATCATAAATGGTCAGCGCGGCAGTCGCAACGGCCGTCAAGGCTTCCATTTCGACGCCGGTCTTGCCGCTGGTTTTGACTGACGCCACGATCTGAACAGCGTTTTGGGCTTGGTCGATAGTCAAGTCAAGCTCGATGCCGCTGATGGGAATCGGATGACACAGGGGGATAAGCTCGGCAGTGCGTTTGGCGGCCAGGATGCCGGCGATGCGGGCGACGGTCAGCACATCGCCTTTTTTGATATGGCCCTGACGGATCAATTCCAGCGTGGCCGGCTTCATCAAGACGCGGCCGGCGGCAGTGGCGATTCGTTCGCTGTCGGGCTTGGCGCCAACATCGACCATCTTGACTTGGCCTTGGTCGTCTATATGGGTGAGTTTGCGTTCGGTTGACATTTGCCGTTCCATCGTCAATCACAGCCAGCCGCGCAGACATCGCTCAATCGTCTCCAGCGGCCTTTCATCCACATTATGCCATAGAATGCCGTTGTCATGGCCGCGAAACCAGACGTCCTGGCGGCGAATGAATTCGTGCGTGCTGAACTTGGTCTTTTGGATGGCTTCGTCAAGGGGCGCGCCGTTCAGCAGATGCTCGACCATTTCGCGATAGCCAAGGCCGGTCATCGACGGCAGATCGCGATGGTATCCCCTGTCCAGCAGGCCTTGCACTTCCTGGACGAAACCAGCGGCGATCATATCATCGACCCGCCGGTCAACGCGCTGATAAAGCCGGGCGCGGTCAAGACGCAGGCCGAAGGTGATGATGCGGTAGGGCGGCGGCTGTTTCGCTTGCAGTTCGCTGATGGCTTGGCCGGTCAGGGTGTGGACTTCCAGAGCGCGGATGACGCGGCGGACGTTGTTGGGATGAATGCGGTCGGCCGAGAGGGCATCCACCTGGCGCAGACGCTCATGCAGGGCCGACGGCGAATGGGATATGGCATAAGCCTCCAGTTGGGCGCGCAGCTTAAAATCGGGCGGCACGCGCGGAATCGACCAGCCCTCTTCAACCGCGCTGATGTACTGACCGGTGCCGCCGACCAAAAAAGGCAGCTTGCCGCGTTCATGCAGCGCATTGATGGCCTGAACCGCTTGGTCTTGATAGTCAGCCAAACTTAGCGGACAGTCGGGGTCAGCTATGTCGATCAGATGATGACGGATCTGCGCTTGCTGGACGGCGTTCGGCTTGGCGGTGCCGATGTCCATACAGCGATACACCTGGCGGCTGTCGGCGCCGATGATTTCCCCGTTGAATCGCTGGGCAAGCTGGATCGCCAGGCGGGTTTTGCCGACCCCCGTTGGCCCCAGAACAATCACCAGATCACCAGTCAAAGGCGTCCTCCACATGGTCAATCACGGCTTGGCCGCGGTCAAGGGCGACGCCGATGACGTCAATCCGCCAGGCCGTATCCTCGTCAAGGCCTTTGTCATCGAGGTACTGATAAACGGCCTTGATGATGCGCTCATGCTTGGCGGCGGTGATGCTGGCCAAAGCCGTTTCGGTATTGTGACTGCGCCGCGTTTTGACCTCGACGAAGACATAAAGGCCATTCAACTGGGCCACGATGTCGATCTCGCCAAACCGCGTCGCCCAGTTGCTATCGAGGATGGTGTAACCGCGCTGGATGAGGTGATTCCGCGCCAGCCATTCCCCGCGGGCGCCGATCTGACGGGTTCGGCTCATTTGGCTTTCCCTGCGCTTAGGAAAACCATTATATCGGAATTTGGATTTTTGCTATAGAGGCAGAAGGACACAGAGATTTTGCGCTGTGATTGTCTCTCTGTGTCCTCTGTGATTAAGTTTGTTAGTTGGGCATCAGCACCAGCGAGCCTGGGGTACTAATGGAAACGCAGGTCATGCCGTTTCTCACCGTGGCCTCCAGCGGCACAATCGCCCGCGGCATGGTGCGCGCATCCAAGAAGATGACTCGGCCAATCTGCGGGAAGCAAACCTCAACGCCCTGCTCGACGTAGCCGTAGACGTCCAAGGCGGCCAGATAACCAGCGTCAATGATCGATTGAATGCCGATGCCAGCGCCGTCCAGCTGACGGAAATGAACGCCGCTGTCGAGGCCGTAAGTGGCTTCAAAGGTCATGCCGGTTGCGGTCTGCAAAGCGACATAAGATGCGCCGTAAGCTGGCCGTGGCGTGGCGGTCGCTGTTGGCTGGGCCGCGGCTTCTTTCTGCTTGCCACCGCCACCACCGCCGTCCCCACCACAGCGGCCGGTTCTGATGAGGTCGTCAAAGGGCTGTGGGTTGAGCGGGTTGGTGTCAGGTTCGGCATTATATTTGCCGTAGTCGTTTGCCGGCGTGGTACCGTCGGCCTGGACATTGCCCTCAAAGGTTACACAGTCGCGCAGTGTGAGCAGGGCCGTCTTAGATCGGCTTCTTAGGGATATGGTCACGTCAGTAAGGGTATTGGCGTTTCGGTTGCCGCGGAAGACGACGTCGGCTAGGTCCATCTGCCCCCCCACTCTGACGGTGACCACGCTGCCGCGCGCTTCGGTGTCAGTGTCGGATATCTGGGTGTTGTTCAGGAACTGCACATTCCGTAAAGCGATTGTCCCGCGGGCCTGAGTGGCGTCGTTGTGGTCTTGGGCCCACAGCACCGATCTGGACCGATTGCTGTCGAAGGTGACGCCGCTGCCGCTAATGCGCGCGCCGCTTGAGGCCCTCATAATACTGCCATGTTCAGTGTCGCTCTGGTTGTCGTAGAATCTGGTGTTGGTTATGCTTATACTGGCATTCTCACCGGTGGCAGTGAGAACTCCCGATCCCGCAGTCGTACCTATAGCGGTAGTGTGGTTGCTCAGGAACTGCGAGTTCTCAATAGTGGCCGTCGTCGCGCCGCCGGTCCCGGCTCCGGCGGACACGATCAGCGCAGGGCCGCCGCTCGTATTGTCTCTGAAGGTGACGCTGCGGACGTTAAGAGTCGCGCCATTATCTATGGCGATGGCACTCCTTACCCCGCCGGCCCCCGAATGGTCACATTGTTCAGATTGAGGACGACGCCAGCGCCTTGGGCGTATAGGGCCCAGGTGTTGTCGGGGCCGATGATGCTGTGGCCATTGCCGTTAATGGTGTAGGTGAGGCCGCCAGCAAAATACAGAAAGGCGCTGGTGGCACTGTTGACATTCCAGCTGTTAAAGGTGCAGTCGGCGGTCATGTTGAAAGTGGTGACGGTTGCCGCGTTGGTCCACTGCGCCCAAGTTATCGGCAGGCCGCAGGCGTCAATGTCGGATCCCGTCGGATTGAGCAGCCGCGTCGGCGCTGTGGGAGTTGCTGTAGGCATCGGCGTTGCAGTTGCCACCTGGCTTTGGACGGGGACGGCAAGGAAGCCGATTAAGAATAAACAGCAAAGCAGAATGTACCAGAGCCGCGCGGGAACGGTGAACGTCATTTTAACCTCTCCTCTCATAAGGCGCTTCTTCGTCAGCAAAATATGCGGGGGGGGGGGGGGGGGGGGTATTTCCCTGATATTCACAGTCATGTCAAACCGCCTTTCCTGTTGAATAAATCGCATCTTAACACATTATGATGACACAGTATATCAGCATTGAATCTTTTGTCAAGTCATTTTGCATCCAATTTTGCATCCAATTTTTTACCACAGAGGTCACAGAGGACAGAGAGAAAAGCCATAGGGGGTATTCACTCGACATAATCCGCCATAATCCGCCACACAGTCCGACAAAATCCGCCATTTTCCGCCATAAAACTTTTTTACCACAGAGGTCACAGAGGGCAGAGAGAAAAGCCATAGGGGGTATTCACTCGACATAATCCGCCATAATCCGCCACACAGTCCGACAAAGTCCGCCATAATCCGCCATAAAACTTTTTTTACCACAGAGGACACAGAGGACAGAGAGAAAAGCCATAGGGAGTATTCACTCGACAAAATCCGCCATAATCCGCCACACAGTCCGACAAAATCCGCCATTTTCCGCCATAAAACTTTTTTACCACAGAGGGCGGAGAGAAAAGCGATCAGGAAGCGCGCCGCGGCCTTTTGCCATTGAGGATTGAGAAAATCCCATAACCATTCTTTTTACCATTCCCCTTTTTCGGTCATAAACATTTCGGTTTTATGCTGTTCGGGTTCTTTATAGCGCGTTTGCGGAAGGTCGCAGTTTTGATTTTGCATGTCTTTATTTTACCACTCCCTCGACAATTCGACCCAATTTTAGTCCAGTATTGAAAAAATGACAAAGCGGGTTAGGATTCCCCCAGCTTTTTATCATATAAGGGAGTTTGAGTCCATGATAGATATGAATACAGCAGTGATGATTGCTGGCGCGGCGGCTGTGATTGGCTTGGTTTTTGCCCTGTATCAGCGCAATTTTGTCTTGGCGCAGGATGAAGGCAGCGAGCGCATGAAGCAGATTGCGGCGGCCATTCAAACGGGCGCCCAGGCTTTTTTGCGCCGCGAGTACCGCGCTGTCGGCATTTTGGTCGTGATTGTGACGGCGGCTTTGGCTGTTTTGAGTTCGGTTCCTGGTTCGGGGATGTCGATTTTTACGGCGGTGGCCTTTGTATTGGGCGCGCTGGCCTCGGGTTTGTCGGGTTATATCGGGATGTATATTGCGGTGCGCGCGAATGTTCGCACGACGCAGGCGGCCTCTCAAAGTCTGAACAAGGGGCTGCGCGTGGCCTTCGCCAGTGGGACGGTGATGAGCACAATGGTTGTGTCTTTGGCTTTGCTGGGCATCAGCGTTCTTTTTATCGTTTTCGCCAATGAACTGGGCGATGCGGCGCAGGCGGCCTCGGCCTTGGCCGGTTTTGGCTTTGGTGGTACGTCGATTGCCATTTTCGCCCGCGTCGGCGGCGGCATTTACACCAAGGCGGCCGATGTCGGCGCTGATTTGGTGGGCAAAACCGAGGCTGGCATCCCTGAAGATGACCCGCGCAACCCGGCGACTATCGCTGATAACGTCGGTGACAACGTGGGTGATGTGGCCGGCATGGGTTCGGATTTGTTCGAAAGTTACGCCAGTTCCATCATCGCCGCTATTTCGCTGGCGACCACGGCTGGTGTCTTCGCAGGTGATGGCCTGGTGGCGGCGCAGGTCTTTCCGCTTTTGGTGGCGACGGCGGGGCTTATCATCAGCATCCTCGCCAGTTTTCTGGTCAGAACTGAAGAGGGGGCCGATCAGGAGAAACTGCTGGGCAGCATCCGCACTGGGATTTACAGCGCTTCGGGGCTGATGGCGCTGGCGGTGATTGGGCTGGGGTTGATTCTGCCTTTTGGCGAGGCCGGCGTCGGTATTATCGTAGCCACCCTTAGCGGCCTGGTCGGCGGCGTTCTGATTGGCTATTTTACGGAATACTTTACGGCCGATACTTATGGCCCGACGAAATCGCTGTCGGCCTCGGCTGAAGGCGGCGCGGGCATCGTTGTTATCCGCGGTCTGGCGCTGGGCATGATGAGCACCTTGGCGCCGGTTGTCATTGTGGTCGTTGTGACTCTGCTGGCTACGTCGCAGGCTGGGCTGTATGGCGTGGCTGTGGCGGCCGTCGGCATGCTGTCGACCTTGGGCATCACGCTGGCGACTGACGCTTATGGGCCGGTGGCCGACAACGCCGGCGGCATCGCTGAAATGTCGGATTTGCCCGAAGAGGTTCGCGAACGCACTGATGCGCTGGACAGTCTGGGCAATACGACGGCGGCCACTGGCAAGGGATTCGCTATCGGCTCGGCGGCGATGACGGCCTTGGCCTTGACGGCTGCGTTCATTACGGCCTTGACGGCCGGGGGAAGCGCGGCCTTGGGGGCGGCCGTACAGCCGGCCGAACTCCTGCTCAATCCGCAGTTTGTCACTGGTCTGTTTATCGGCGGTCTGCTGCCTTATATCTTCAGCGCTTTGACAATGGTGGCCGTCGGCGACGCCGCCCAGCAGATCGTCGAGGAAGTTCGCCGTCAGTTCCGCGAAATCAAGGGGATTATGGAAGGCGAGGCCGAGCCGGATTATGAACGCTGCGTGGCCATCAGCACCGACAGCGCTATTCGTCAAATGCTGCTGCCAGGGGTCATCGCCGTCGGCGTGCCGGTGGGTATGGCGGCGCTGGCCGTGCTGGGCCAAGGCAACGCGCTGGGTGATTTTATCGCGCCGATCTCGCTGGTGGGCGTGCTGCTGGGATCGCTGGTGTCGGCCTTTATGCTGGCGGTGATGATGGCGAACGCTGGCGGCGCCTGGGACAATGCCAAGAAGAACATCGAGGCCGGCAATTATGGCGGCAAAGGCTCTGACGCTCATAAAGCTGCTGTGGTCGGTGATACGGTCGGCGATCCTTTCAAAGACACGTCGGGGCCGTCGCTGAACATTCTGCTCAAACTGCTGGCTATCGTTTCGCTGGTCATCGCGCCGCTCATCGGCAGCGCATTTCCAGGATAAGGAGCGATTGATGATATTCGAATCAGAGGGCCCGCGCGGTTTGTATTTTGAAGAGTTTGAAGTCGGCGTCACAATGCGAACCCGCGGGCGCACCATCACCGAATCCGATCTGGTGCAGTTCGCCGCGCTCACCGGCGATTTTAATCCCATGCACACCGACGCCGAATACTGCAAGACGTCGTTCATGGGGCAGCGGGTGGCGCATGGGATGCTGACGGCCAGCTATGCTATCGGACAGGCTTATCAACTGGGGATACTCGAAAGAACTGTGCTGGGATTTCGCGGACTTGAGATGAAATTCAGCACTCCGGTCTATATTGGCGATACCATCCATGCCGAACTTCAGGTCACAGAAACCAAAGCGGCCAGACGTCTGGACGGCGGCGCGGTGACGATGGCTATCCGCATCATCAAGCAGGATGGCAAAATCGTCCAGAAGGGGAGTTTGACGCTCTTGATGATGTCGCGGCCTAGGGCCGACAGCGGTTGATGTGACTGCGGAGGGTTTCGGCGGCCTGCGCGGGATTTTTCGCAAAGATGATGCCGCGCGAGGAGTTGATGATGAGGCCGCGGCCATGCCGATTCAGCCCGGCCTGGACGACGGTTTGGATGTCGCCGCCCTGGGCGCCGATGCCAGGCACCAGCAGGGTCATGTCCTCGACCAGCGCGCGGATCTGCGCCAGTTCATCGGGGTAGGTGGCCGCCGCGACGAGCATACAATTTCCCTTGTCATTCCACGCCGCCGTCCGTTCAGCGACAATCTGCCACAGAGGCCGGCCGGCCACCCGCAAATCCTGCAATTCGCCGGCGCCAGGGTTGGAAGTTCGGCACAGGATGATGCTGGCTTTGTCGGGGTAGTCGAGGAAAGGCTGGAGGGCGTCCTGGCCGAGATAGGGGTTGACTGTGACGGCATCAAAGCCAAGCTCTTCAAATATCGCCCGCGCATAGGCCGCGCTGGTATTGCCAATGTCGGCCCGCTTGGCGTCGCAGATGGTGAGGATATTGGGATGATGACGGCGCAAATGCTCCAGCGATAGTGCCAGCTGTTGCCAGCCGACGTAGCCATTCGCCTCATAAAAGGCCATGTTGAACTTAAAGGCGGCCGCATAAGGGGCCGTTTGCTCGATAATATGGCGGTTGAATGCGAACTGCGAGTCTGCCTGTTTTCTGAATTGAAGCGGCAGTCTGTTGGTATCGCTGTCAAGGCCGACGCAAAGCAATGAATAAATATCGGCCGCGCGCTGATTGTATTTATCGACGGCGTTCATTGTTTGCAGGTCTTTCCCCAGCCATGCGGGTCAGCAAACCAGTCTTGAATCAGGCGCGCTTCGGCATCAGTGAACAGCCCGCGCGCCAGGGCTATGTCAAGCAGTGTCTCAAAATCAGTCAGGGTGTGCAGATTGACTCCAGCCTGCTCAAAAGCTCGGTCTGCTTCGTCAAAGCCATAGCTGACAATGGCAATCAAATCAGAAACGATGGCCCCAGCCTGCCGCAAGGCGCGCACGGCCGAAAAACTGCTGCCGCCGGTCGTGACCAGATCTTCCAGCAAAACGACCTTCTTCCGCTTGACTGGGCCGCCTTCAATGCGCTTCGTTTTGCCGTGTCCTTTGCTTTCCTTGCGGATGAATAGGGAAGGGGTGTTCATTGCATAAGCCAGCGCCGAGCTATGGGGAACGCCGCCGACCGCGACGCCGGCGATGAGTTCAGCGTCCAGCGCCAGGTTTTTGATGGTCGCCTGAAAGCCTTCGATCACCGTATGCCAAGCCCGCGGATGATAAATCAGCTGCCGATTATCGACATAAACCGGCGAGAGGATGCCCGATTTGAAGGTAATCGGCGCCTGCGGTGAAAAACCGACGGCCCCGATGTCAAGCAGGGCTTTGGCTGTGGATCGCTTCGTATTCGCATTCGCAGTCATGCAGTTCACTTTCGATAATGGCGGCCGCCAAAGGCCCGCGGTACACCATAGCTGACCAGTACTGCGCCGCTTTGACGCCCAGCCGCCGATAGTCCCGATAAGTTAAGCCGTCAATGATGCCGCCGCAGCCAATCAAATCTATGGCATAATTCATACGGCGTTTTTCCTGGCCGAGTTCGGCAATGGCCAATAGCGCCGCGTCGAAGAGTTTGCCGCCGCCCGCGCCGGCCGTCAGCGACGCGTCATCAGGACTTGGCTGGGGCAGGGTGTTGGTGGCGATGATGGCCTTGGCGCCCGCCTCATCCAAAATCCGAATCAAGGCGCGGTACTGCTCGCCGGCCAAGTTTGGGCTGATCTTGACCCACAGGGGAATATCAAGCTGATGCGCTTGCAGGTGATGAATAAAGGCGCGGCACAGCTGACGGGTTTCCGCTTCCAGCTGGCGGCCAAGCGGGTCGTCTTCGGTATTGGGGCAGCTAAGGTTGAGCGTGAACCAGGTCGGTCGGACGCCGGCCGCAATGAAAAGTTCGAGTGATTCAATCAGTTCGGCCTGCTGCTGATAAATATCATCGACGCCGGGTGACAGGGCAATGTTGATGCCAAATGCTTTCGGCAGTTTGTTTTTCCTTTTGCCGAGAAATAGCGCCGCCGCCATCGCGCCTGGATTCTTTAGGCCGACCCGATTTTGCGTCGACTGCGACTCAATGTGCCGCCAGATCGTCGCGCCGTCGTTGCCCATGCGCGGATAGCGCGTGAATGACCCGAATTCGACCGCGCCGACAAGCGAAGGCATAATCCGCCAGCCAGGGATGATGTTTCGCCTTGCTCCCGAAAGGGCCGACAAAGCCTCGGCCTCGCTCTTGAATCCGTCGCCTTTGACGAATCCAGCCGCCAAAATCAGAGGGTGCGGCAAACGGACGCCGCCGACTTCGGTTGGGTTTGCGGTAAATGCTAGACGATGCAGGCCGCCGGCCACTGTTGACGTCAGGGGAAAGCGCTCCAAAAATCGCAGCAGTCCGATGACGGATTCATGGGCCCCTTGCGCCGAGGCCTTGAAAATCAGATGCTTGTTGAGTTGCCGGCAACCGCCGTCAAACGCGGTCAGCAGCAGCTTTTTCAGTCGCGCGCTCATCCGATCTGCCCAAAGACATTTTTGCCGAAGCCAGCCGCGCTTAGAACCTGTTCACCATCATAGACTCGATGGCCGCGGATCCAAACTTCGAGAATTTTCCCGCTTATTGCCATGCCTTCAAAGGGCGACCAGCCGCATTGGGTCAGCAGATTGGCCGCGGCGACGCAAGAGGTCGGCTCGGTATCGACCAGGGTATAAGTTTCGGCCGGCGGATGGATATTCCAGATGCGCTGGACATTGACCGACAGCATATCGGCCGCCCGCTCAAGCGTCAGCCGCTCATCCTTGACCGCTTGCAGCATCAGCCCCAAAGTCGTTTCAAGTCCAGGCACGCCATAAGGGGGCGAGTCCGATTCCTTTTCGGCCAGGGTATGCGGCGCGTGGTCGGATTCAATAATATCGACTGTACCGCGTTCAATGGCCTGCCACAGCGCTTGCTGATCGCGTTTGGTCTTGAGTTCGGGTTTCATCAGGCCCAATGTCCCCAGCGCCGACAGGTCAGCTTCGGTCAGGAACAGATGATGCGGGCAGACGCCAATCGTTATCGGCAGGCCCGCTTCTTTGGCTTGGGTCAGCAGGTCAATCTCTTGTTTGGCGCTGATGTGCAGAAAATGGGTCGGGCGGCGATGCTTGCGAACCAGTTTGAGGATGTCGGCCACGGTGTCGCCTTCAGCATGAACAGCAATCGGCCTGTTGGCCGTCCAGGCGCGGTAATGCTTGTCGCGGTCGGCCTGACGCGCGATCAGCAAATCGCCAGTGGTCGAGTTATTGTAGATTTTCAGGCCGCAGACTGATGAAGCGATTTTTTCATATTCGGCAGTGTTATCGGCTTGCGACGCGCCAAAATAAAGTCCCCAATCACAATGGGCCGCGCGGTCAATCAAGGCCAGCTTATGCGCTAATCGGGAAGCGTCGACGGTCGATGGGGCTGTGTTGGGCATATCGAAAACCGCCCAATAGCCGCCGGCAATCGCCGCCCGCGTTTCTGACGCAAAACTCGCCTTGTGTGTCCAATCCAAATCGCGCAGGTGTGTATGGGGGTCGATCATGCCGCGAATTTTGATGACCGCCATCAGACGTACACTCCGCGCAGGACTTTGACCAGCAGCGCCATACGGACGAACATCCCGTTTTCCATCTGTTCAAAATAAACCGAGCGGCGGTCTTCATCCAAAATATCGTGGTCGGCGCGCGTGCCCATTTCCTGCTTGCGCGGCAGCGGGTGCATCAGGATGGCATCGGCGCGGGCCTGCGCCAAAACCGAGGGCGTCATAATGAAGCGGCCTTTGATTTTTTCGTAGGCTTCGGCATCGTCAAACCGCTCTTCCTGGATGCGCGTCCAGTAAATGACGTCGATATCGGGTATGACTTGCAGCAGATCCTCAGTTTCGATGACTTTGATGCCATGCGCCCGCACAAGTTCAGTGATTGCCGCCGGCATCGCCAGGCTTGTCGGCGAAACAAAGCAGAGCTTGACGCTGCTTGCATTGTAATAGGCGATCAGCTTGGCCAGCGAATGCACCGTGCGCCCGTATTTGAGGTCGCCAACCAGCGCAATGGTCAGGTTGTCAAGCGATTTCTTCTGGTCAAAGATGGTGAAGGTGTCAAGCAAAGCCTGGGTCGGGTGTTCGCCAATGCCGTCGCCGCCGCTGATCACCGCCGTTGGGTTGTCGATGCGCTTGTTGAGTCGGTCGAGATAATAGCCAGCCTCATAGGACGAGCCGATTTCCGGGTGGCGCAGCACGATGACATCGGAATAGCAGCCAGTGGCGCGAATGGTGTCCGACAGATTTTCGCCTTTGTACATTGATGAAAAACGGACGCCGTTGCTGACCGCGATGACATCGCCGCCGAGCCGCCGCATCGCCGATTGAAAGGACATATCCGTCCGCGTGCTGGCCTCAAAGAAGAGCGATGCCATAACCTTGCCGGCGCAAAGTTCAGTCAGGCCGCGGTCATGGGTGCGGATGCGCTTGCGGATGGAGGTCGCCGCGTCAAACAAAATATCAAGGTCTTCGCGCTGAAACTGGTCGACTGAAATGATGTGCTTGCCGATGAATTCGCCATGAATGGCCGGCGGCTGATAGCTGAATGCGTGTTGACTAATCAAAGATTCGCGGCTGAGGTCTGCTGCCAAGTTCCCCTCCTTGTCCAGTTAATGATGCCAATTATAGTCTAAAACAGCCCGACGACCTTGCCCTCATCATCAATATCCACATTCATTGCCGCTGGACTTCGACCGAGGCCAGGCATCGTCCGCACATCGCCGCACAAGGGATAGATGAAGCCAGCGCCGACCGACGCTCGAATATCGGTGACCGTTATCCGAAAGCCCTCTGGCGCGCCTTTGAGCTTTGGATTGTCGCTTAGGCTAAGGTGCGTTTTGGCCATGCAAATCGGCAGTCGACCTAGGCCCTGCGCTTCATACTGGCGGATTTTGCGGTGGACAATCGGCGCATAATCAACCCCGTCGGCGCGGTAAATTTCGGTCGCGATGGTTTCGATTTTGCCCTTAATCGACATCTCATCGGGGTACAGCAGACGGAAGCTGTTCGGCGCTTCACAGGCGGAAACAATCATCTCGGCCAGTTCAACCGCGCCAGCGCCGCCCTCGGCCCAATGGCGGGCCACTGCCGCTCCCATCGCGCCGGCGTTTATGGCGATATCGCGGACGGCCTGGATTTCCTTTTCGGTATCCTGTGGAAAGACATTGACGGCCACGACTGGATTGACGCCGAATTTTTTAAGGTTTTCCAGATGCCGCACCATATTAACCGCCCCCGCCTCGACATCGGCCACATTTTCCTCGCCTAGGGCCGGGTCAATCGCTTTGCCGGGGATGATTTTGTATTTGTCGGTATGCGCTTTGAGGGCGCGCACCGTCGTCACCAGCACAACGGCGTTCGGCCGCAGGCCCGAGATGCGCGATTTGATATTGAAAAATTTCTCGGCGCCAATATCGGCGCCAAACCCGGATTCGGTAATCACATAATCGCCGCTCTTCATGGCGATCATATCAGCGATGATGGACGAATTGCCGTGCGCGATGTTGGCGAAGGGCCCAGCATGAACCAGCGCCGGGGTGTTTTCCAATGTCTGCATCAGATTCGGTTTGATGGCCTCTTTCATCAGGACGGTCGCCGCGCCGGCCGCCTGAATATCCTCGGCCGTCACTGGATTTCTGTCCTTGTCATAAGCGATTACCATTTTGCCGATACGCTGGCGCATGTCCCGCAGCGAAGTCGTCAGCGCCAGGATGGCCATAATCTCGGAAGCGACGGTAATGTCATAACCGCTTTGGCGCGGCACGCCGTCAAAACGTCGGCCCAGCCCGATGATGACATTCCGCAAGGCGCGGTCATTCAGGTCGACGACGCGCCGCCAAGGGATATTATGAATATCAATGCCGCGCTGATTGCCATGATAGATATGAGCGTCCAGCATCGCCGCGATCAGATTATGGGCCGCGCCAATGGCATGGATGTCGCCGGTCAAATGCAGGTTAAAATGCTCCATCGGCACAATTTGACTGTAACCGCCGCCGGCCGCGCCGCCCTTGATGCCAAAAGTCGGCCCCTGCGACGGCTGCCGAACGGTAATCACCGCTTTTTTGCCGATGTGTTTCATCGCCTGGCCGATGCCAACTGTGGTGGTCGATTTGCCTTCGCCCAGCGGCGTCGGCGTGATGGCTGTGACATCGACGTATTTGGCGTCAGGCCGCCGCTTGAGCTTGTCCAGCGCGTCAAGGTTGATCTTGGCAATGTATTTGCCATAGTGTTCCAGGTCGGTTTCGGGATTCAATCCCATCTGCTCGGCGATTTGATTGATATGAACCAGTTTCGCGTTTTGCGCGATAGTCAAATCCGAAGGCATGGCCATCAGGTTTTACCCCCTTGAATGGAGTTTTCTTTATTTTAATTCAGCGGCGCCGATTTCGCTAATGGATTCGCGATGGGGAATGGTGAATATGGCCTTGTGTTTTGATGCAGAGGCGCAGAGGACACCGAGTCATGGTCATCGGCGGCGTCCTCTGCGGTCAAATTGGCTATTGGGGCAGCAGCACCAGCGAACCTGGACTGTTGATCGAGACGCAGGTCTGTCCGTTGACGATGTTGGCCGGCAACGGCACTATCGCCCGCGGGCTGGTATTGGCATCCAAGAAGACGACGCGGCCAATCTGCGGGAAGCAGACGTCGACGCCCTGCTCAACATAGCCATAGACGTCAAAGGCCTCCAAAAAGCCAGCGTCGATGATCGACTGTACGCCTATGCCGGCGCCGTCAAGCTGGCGGAAATGGACTCCGCTGTCGAGGCCAAAAGCTGTACTGAAGGTCGCGCCGGTGGCGGCTTGCAGGGCGACGTGAGTGGCGGCGATTTGCGGGCGCGGCGTTGACGTTGGCGCGGGTGTAGGCGGCTCTTCCTTCTTCTTGGGGCGCCAGGGCACCAGATTAAAGGTGCTGGTGATGGTCGCGGTGTTGGTGACTTCTCCTTGAAACTGAGTCAGTCCTGGCCAGTGGTAGATTCTAAAATTATACCACACCGGCAGGGCTTCCCTGATGGTTGTCGCGGCATTATTCTCGAAGATGATGCTGCCGGCAAGCTGAAGGTTAGCCTGATAACCGGAGATGACCAGAACGGAACCCGAATTTCGTCTGAAGACGGCGCCGTTTATATTCACCCGGGTATCGCTTAAATCACTTTCTTGGGCCACGTTATCGTCGCGCACAAAGATAGTGGATCCCCAATGCGCTTCTCCGTATGTTTTCCTGTTGTTCAGGAACCTCACATTGGTAAGATGGGCTTTTCCGTTATCCCGCACGCTTAGGATCGTCTGTCCCACGTTGTCTCTGAAGGTGACGTTAGTGGCGTTAAACCGCGCGCCGCGCACGATCACAACGGTGCGGCCGTTAATGCCGCCCGTTCCGCGAATGGTGACATCGTTCAGATTGACGGTGACAGTTGGCGCTTCTCCTGCCGGGTGATCGCCTCCCGACCCCGTGGGGTGCGCGCCGCCGACGACAAGGAAGGTGCGGTTGGGCGGCCCGATGATGCTGTAGCCGTTGCCGTTGATGGTAAAGGTGCCGCTTAAGTGGGTAAAATTCAGCCTGGGCAGGGCTTCATGCGGTCCGGCCGGGAAAACACAATCCGAGGTCATGTTGAAGGTTCTGTGGGTAGCGGAAGAATCAAACTCTGACCAGCGCAGCGGCAGGCCGCAGTCGCTTATCCACGGCGATTCTGAAGGATTGATCAGCCTTGCATTCGCGCTTGGCGTTGACGTTGGCTGTGGCGTGTCTGTTGCAACCTGGCTTTGGACGGGAATGGCGAGGAAGACGATCAATAAGAAGCAGAACAGGACGTTTCTAATCAGAAAATGCGGGGGGGGGGGGGGGGGGGGGGTATTTCTGTGTCTCATATTGATGTTCATGTTAAGTTCCTTTCCTTAATAAGCCGCGTAAATAAGTCGAATACAGGGATTATACATAAGCGTCTGTCGGCTGTCAAGTGATTTATCGATGAATTTCGCGCTTCAAGATTAAGATCGCCAAAGGCGGCAGCAGCAGACGGATACTGTGCGGCAAACCATGCGCTTCAATCGGCTCGCTGTCGACGCCGCCTAGATTGCCGACATTGCTTCCCCCATACGCGGCGGCATCGCTGTTCAGCATCTCTTTATAGAAACCGCCGCTCGGTATGCCGATGCGATAATCATAGCGAACCACCGGCGTAAAATTCAAAACGACAATCAGAAAATCGCGTTTGTCTTTGGCATAGCGGATATAGCTGTAGACGCTGTTATCGGCATCGTTGGCTTCAATCCAGCGAAATCCCGCCGCGTCAAAATCGACTTCCCACAGCGCCGGCTGTTCTTTGTAAAAATGGTTGAGACCGCGCACCCAGGCCTGCATCTGCGCGTGTTTGTCATATTGCAGCAGATGCCAATCGAGACTGCGCGCCTCGCTCCATTCGGCAAACTGGGCGAACTCGCCGCCCATGAAGTTCAGCATTTTGCCAACCTGCGCGCATTGACAGCCAAACAGCAGCCGCAGCTGGGCGAACCGCTGCCAGTCATCGCCGGGCATTTTACTGATAAGCGAAGCCTTTTCGTGGACGACTTCATCATGCGACAGTGGCAGGACAAAGTTTTCGCTGAAGGCATACCATAAGGCGAAGGTGATCCGATGATGATGAAAGCGGCGATGAATCGGATCCTGCCGCATATAGTCAAGGGTGTCGTGCATCCAGCCCATGTTCCATTTGAAAGTGAAGCCAAGCCCGCCAATATAGGTCGGCCGCGAAACCATCGGCCAATCGGTCGCTTCTTCGGCTATGGTGACCGCGCCCGGCGCTTGGGCATGAACCGCTTCGTTCAATTCGCGCAGAAAGTCCAAGGCGGCCAGATTCTCATGGCCGCCGTATTCATTGGGGATCCATTCGCCCTCTTCGCGCGAAAAATTGAGGTAAATCATCGACGACACGGCATCCACGCGCAAGCCGTCGATATGATACTTTTTGAGCCAGAAGAGCGCATTGGCAATCAGAAAATTGCGGACTTCGCGGCGGCCATAATTAAAAATCATAGTTCCCCAGTCTGGATGCTCGCCTTGCCGCCGGTCGTCGTGGCTGTAAAGGTGCGTGCCGTCAAAATAGTTCAGCCCATGGCCGTCTTTGGGAAAATGCGCCGGCACCCAATCGAGAATGACAGCGATGCCGTTCTGATGACAGCAGTCGATGAAGCGCATCAAGTCCGTCGGCGTACCGTAGCGGCTGGTCGGCGCATAATAGCCGACAGTCTGATAGCCCCAGGATTTGTCCAGGGGATGCTCGGCGACCGGCATCAATTCAAGGTGCGTGTATCCCATATCGACAAGGTAAGGCACAAGTTCGGCGGCGAGTTCGCGGTAGGTCAGGTATTCATTGCTGGCTTTGCGCTTCCATGAACCCAAATGCGCTTCATAGATGTTCATCGGCTGGGCGAGCGGGTCTTTTTGTCCTCTGGCGGCCATCCAGTCCTCATCCTGCCAGTCGTAACCGTCGATATCATAGACAATCGATGCTGTCTTGGGGCGCACTTCGGCATAAAAGCCATAGGGGTCAGATTTTTCGGCGCGGTAGCCGTTATGATGCGAGCGAATTTCATATTTATAGCGGAGGCCGACTTCCAGATCCGGGATGAACAGTTCCCAGATGCCCGAACCGCGGTTGTTTTCCATAGCATGCGTCCGCGCATCCCAGCGATTGAAATCACCGATGACAGCTGCTTTGTAACAGTTCGGCGCCCAGACGGCAAAATGAATGCCAGCGATGCCGTTGACTTGGCGACGATGCGCGCCCAGCTTTTCATAGATGTTTTGATGACGTCCCTGGCCGAAAAGGTAGATGTCATAATCCGTCAGCAGCGGCGGGAAGATATAGGGATCGGCATAGGATTCGACTGACTTGTCGGCGCTTGAGGCTTCAAAATGATAGGCGGCCTGCGCCCAGCTTTTGTCGAGATCGGCGACAAAAAGGCCGGCATCGTTCAGCTTTTGCATCCTGATTCTGGCTTGGCTTTGGCCGTGGACGATATCGATTCGGTCGGCCCAGGGGCGAAAGGTGCGAATCGAAACATGGTCGTCAAATTGATGTCGGCCCAGCAAAGTCTTGGGCGCGCCTATTTCGCCGGCGATGAGCGCCTGAACCGCATCGGGATGGATGGTTTGTGGCATGGCATCCCCTCGCGCTTCGCGGGATTATCCGGCCGAGCTTGATGTCGTCGTTTGGTCGTCTTGCTGGGCTTCTGGCGGCGGCGGCTGGGTTGGCTGTGCATTGGGCGGGCTGGTGTTTTGCGGCGGCGCGGCCGGCACATCCAGGCCTAGTGTGGCCGGATTCTGGCCGGATGATCCGATGGCGGCCGCGTTGGGCGGGTCGGCGGCGCAGCGAAATCCGATCCATCTCTGCGGGTCCTCTTTGGGATCCCAAGATTGACGGTGAACTGTGCGGCTGAAAAAGGGAACGCTGTTCCAGGAACCGCCGCGCAGAACTTTTTGCAGGCCGGACACCGGCCCAGTCGGATTGGGAAGGGCTGTCTGCGGATCTGACTGATGATAGTAACGCTCATTGTACCAGTCGCTTGCCCATTCAGCGACGTTGCCGGCCATATCGAGAACGCCATAAGGGCTGGCGCCGAGTGGATAGCTGCCGACTGGGAATGAGCCGGGCGGGGTGTCGGGCGGGCGGTTGGTCTTGGCCATGGCGTTGTCCCAAGTGTTCCCCCAAGGATAGATGCGGCCGTCGTCGCCGCGGGCCGCGCGTTCCCATTCGGCTTCGGTGGGCAGACGCCGGCCAATCGCTTCGCAATAGCCGCGCGCGCCGTACCAAGTCGCGCCATAGACCGGGTGCGGCGCCAAGGTGTCGACGATGCTGTAATTGGCGCCGTCGAAAGTGATCACCGCATCATCGCTTTCGTTGCTGGTTTGAATGCACAGAAAACCGTCGCAGCCGTTCAAATGGCTGTTGGCGCCCTGCACATTGAGAAAGGCGACGTACTGGCTGAAGGTGACCTCGGTGATCTCCATCATAAAGGGGTCAAGCGCGACCAGATGAATCGGATGCGAATCCTCGCCATAAGCGGCCAAGCAGCTGCCGCCGTCGCGGTTGGCGCATTCTTCAACGGCCTGCACGACTTCGGCGGGTGATGTCCCCATGCTGAACGTGCCGCCGGGAATGGAAACCGCCAGGCTTCGGATGGCTTGCAGGACTTCGGAAACCTGGTCTACGGGGGGCCGGGTGGGCAGGGCCGGCGCGGCGGAAATGACGGTGGCGGCGCGGGTTGGCTGGACAGGGAGGGTTGGTGTTGAATCGAGGGCCGTATCGGGCGTCGCCGTGACGACGATGATCTCTCGCTGTGGCGTCGATGTCGGCCGGTTCGGGTCGATTGTCGGCGACAGGACAATGTATTCCACATTCGTCACGACTTGCGGCGTGGGGATGGGAACGACGTATTCCAGCAGCGAGCCTTGCAGGATGAGGGCGATCATGATGATGAAACCGCAGAATAATCCAGGAATAAAACCAAGGATTCCCCATTGCCAAGCGGCGCTGCGGCTTCGACGGCCGCCGATTGATCGATAGGACATGAACCTTCTCCTTGCGTCCAGCTGGCGCTGGGTGGATGGTCTTGGTCAAGCGCTTACTGTTCTATATGATAATGGCGCAAATCACAAGGTCAGGCCGCAAAACAGGCCGGGCCGCGTTTGAGTATGGCGAAGGGCGGCGGCGCGGGGGTATCATTGATGTATCCTGTTCACTGTCGCCGCAAAAGGATCCGCCGCATGCCGACTAGGCCGGTCATCCTGAGGATCCTCTTCACACTGCTTGCCGGGCTGGGCATCCTGATAGCGCTGTTTGGCTTGGGGATAGATTCTCTTCTTCCCAGCAGCTATCCCGGCTTGAATCTGTCGCAGCTGGCGGTGATTGCGGGCGGTCTGCTGCTGTTTTCGCTGTTCTTCGCCATGCGGTCGGCGGCTGCGCGGCGGCGAATTTGGGAGACGATGAGAGGGTATTTGTGGACGGTCCTGCTTATCACCGCGGTCACGCTGCTTGCGCTGGAGTTCGTCTTGTCGATTGGCGGCGCTCCCACCTATTACCCGACCTACATCCCGGAAACACCGCTTGACGAGGCGCTGTATCGGGCTTGTGATGACACCGGCTGCCACCTTATCCAGGAAAGGATGGACGCGGCCTGCGCGCGCGGCCTTCTTCCCGATCCTGGCCGGTATTGCATGATCAACCGGCAGGGCTTTTCTGATACGCAGGATTTTGTGGCCGGCGCTGACTTTGATGGACGAACCCCCCGCATCTTGATCTTGGGCGATTCATTCACCTGGGGGATGTCAGCTGATCTCGGCAAATCGTATGTGGAAACTATTGAAGCGAATTTCCCAGAGGGCATCGTCTGGAATACCGGGATCCCTGGCACAGCGACGAGGGAGGCCCTGGCTGTATTTCGGGCTTATGCGCCGGCGCTTCAGCCGCAAATCGCCATTCTTGGCTTTTATAAAAATGATTTTCAAGAGAACGTCCTACCAGTAGAGCGCTGGATTTGGCGACTGGGGGGAGAAGCGATAGGTCAATATCAGCGTGACAGCGTCGGGATGGATATACACCCGCAGTCTCCCTGGGAGCACACCAATTACTTTGCGCCGCCGCCCAATGAAATCCAACGGCTGATTGGCGTCACCCGCTTAGGATCATTGGCGCTGAGAATGATTAATGTCGTGTGGAGCGGCTGTGATGCCCCCGACTGTCAGCTGGAGGCCACGCGCGACTACCTGCGGGACTTGCGCGATGCGGCCGCGGCGCGGGATACGGCTTTGCTGATTTTGCTGATTCCACATTGGGAAGATTTGGATGCCGCCAGCCAGCATGATCAGGCGGCGCAGCTGATGGAGGAACTGAATCTGCCTTATCTCGATCCAAGGCCGATACTCGACCTCTCCGATTATGCGACGTATCCTGATGATCATTGGAATAATACTGGCCATCAGAAAGTCGGCGCGCTGTTAAACGTCTGCATTGAAACCTGGCAGATCACAGGCGACTGGTCTGGATGTGAACAGGCCGCGACGCCATAGCCGCGCTGTTTGAAACTTGCTTGACAAGACTTGGCTGCGGGTTTAGGCTTGTTTCACAGCAGCTTGTCCAGGAATGTCATCGTGACTCGATTAAGCGCACGTCCTCTGCCTTCCCCGCCGTTGCGCGCGGATGGGCTGCGGCCGGTTAATTTGCGAACGGATTTGCGGCCGCTGGCCGACTTGATTGAGCTTGTTTTTGCCGATTCGATGGATCAGAGCGGTCGTTCGGCCATACGCGAAATGCGCTATTTGAGCCACATGGGTTACGGTCTCAATCTGATTTCGCGGCTGAACGATTTGGCGCTGGGCATCCGTTTGGGCTATGTCTATGTATGGGATGAGCAGCTGGTCGGCAATGTTTCCATCTATCCTGCTGGCTGGCCGATGTCCAAGGCTTGGATTCTGGCTAATGTTGGCGTTCATCCGCATTATCAGCGCCGCGGCATCGCTCGCCGTCTGCTCGATGCCAGTCTGGAGATGATACGAAAACGCGGGGGAAAACAGGTCATTCTGCAAGTCGGCTATGACAACATCGGCGCCCAGCGGCTTTATGAAACGCATGGATTTCGCTATGAACGGGCCTGGCGGATGTGGCGGAGGAGTGGTTTTGTCAAAGCGCCGCCGCCAAGTCAGCGCGATTTTCCTATTACCCGTCTGCGCCGCGCGGAATGGCCGGCCGAGTTCGCGCTGGCCCAGGCCGTTCGTCCCAGCAGCCGCGGCGGCCTGGGCTGGCTGAAGCCACTGCACCGCTGTTATTTTCAAGTACCGCTGTGGAAACAATTCCTTCGTCTTTTCTCGCTGAACAGCATTGAGAAGCTGGTCATCCGCGACGAAAGGGCCGCCGCCATTCTGGCCTCGTGCTGGCTGGAAAGCTCTGTCAGCAGCCGCCGTCTGCGAACACGGCTGTTTGCCGCCGAACACCTTGATTACGCGCCCTATGCCGATGCCCTCATTAACAATGTCTTACAGCGTTTTCACGGCTCAACCATTCTGTGCGAGCATCCAAGAGACGACCAGGCGGTCAGTGAACTGCTGCGGCATTATCAGTTCAGGGTCAAGCGGGAACTGTGGCACATGAGGCTTGATCTGTGATGAACAGGCTGGATTCAAGTTCTGCCGCGTTTTGGCCGGAAGGGCAGAGGGGGATGGTCAAAGGCGGCCGGCAGAGTCGTCGGTTTGTCGGCCGACGGCCGCGGGGCTGAATTGGCATCGTCGGGGCCGTCGACGTCAACATTCACAGGCGGCGCATCGGCCTCTTCAAATGGCTCGGCCTGCTCTGGATTGGCCGGCTGACCATTCAGCGCATCGAGATATTCGCCAAGGATCTGACGCTGCTGCCAGGCCTCATCGCGCGAACGGCGGCGGGCAATGTTATGGCGGCGGCGTGAAATCTCCTGCTGGATTTCCTGCGGATTCGGCACTCTGTGGAACATTTTGTGTTCGTCCGCGCCGACCAGTGACATCCGCACATCGCCATATTTCATCATCGCCGCCCAAAAGCCATTCGACGCTGATTCCACATTGTCAATCCGCTCCAGCAAAATCTGGTCGCGAAGGTTTTGCAAAAACAGCGGCCGCTGATGCACCAAGGTAATCGTGTCATCGGAAATCACATAATAGTCGTTTCGCCAGTCCCAATCGACCCAATAATAAGCCACGCCGCCGATGAGCAGGGTCACCAGCCCAAGCGGAAAGGTGAGGACGCGCATATTCTCGCTGACCAGCGTAAAGGTCAGCAGCAGCAGAATCAGCGAAAAAACCATCAGGGCCATTGGGATGATGGTATGCTGCGCCCAAACGCTAAGGTGCTTGCGATAGACAATATCGCCATTGGTCATTTCGATGCGGGCGCTTAGATAGCTGTTAGTGCCGGGCTTGGGCTTGGGCGGCTGGGCGGTGTCAGGCTGATGGCCATGATCGTCTGTTTCGCCGGCCATCCACCCCTGGAGTTCGGCGCGCAAAAGCTCGTGACGCTGTTCGGCCTGGCGGCGTTCATAATGCTGGCGCTCTTCAAGGACAAGCTGCTGAAACTGCTTTGGTTTGGGGATAAGGTCCAGTTCCAGGTTGCCTTGGGCGCCGGCTGTTTTGATGATCACCGTCCCATAGCTGAACAGCCGCGCGAAAGGGTTGGAAGGCGGGATTTCGTAGTTGATCTCGTGGACGCTTTCCAGGCTGATTTCGGTAATTTGGCGGCGCATCGTCAAAATGGCGCGGCTGATGTGGATGATGCGCTGGTCGGTGACGATGACCGCATCGTTGCGCCATTCGCGGTAAAAATAGAGCAGGGCGAGGCCGGGAAGGAGCAGTGAAAGCAGGAAGGTCAGCCCGCGGCCCAGCGGCGTTTCGATCAGCGCGGCGCCGACCCACATCAGAATCATCGCTAAGAAAGGCAGCCAGGCCGTCCGCGCGAATGCCCACCAGTGACAGCGCGTCAGGATAAGGACTTCTTCATTCTCGCGCTGTTCATCAAAACGAAGCTGGCGGCTGTTCGGCATGGCGCAGGGTCTCGTCTAGATGCTGGAACGCACTGCATTATAGCACAATCTGCGGATGGTTATCGAAATTTCAGCAAACTGTGCTATAATCGCGCTGAAACGAAAAATGGAGCAGGAAAACATTATGCCTAATTTGGGTCCGACAGAACTCATCGTTATACTTGCGATTGTGCTGCTGCTGTTTGGCGTGGGACGCGTCTCGCGGATTGGCGGCGAACTGGGGTCGGCGGTTGCCAATTTCCGCAAGGGCCTGCAGCAGGGCGCCAAGGAGTCTCAAGACGAGGCAGCTTCTCTGGAGCGCTTGTCTGAAGATGAAAAGGTGAACCGCGCCTGATTGTCAGCGGCCGCGTCATGTTTGCAAGGCCGCTTGGATGATCGTCTGGCTGTTCAGCAGTTTCTTGCGCGGCAGGCCATTGGGAATTTTCAGATTGTACAGCCGCGCCTGTCGGTTGTGGCTCTCTATCGCCGCGCCGCAGGTCAAGACATACTGCTGCCAGGCCTGCTCAATACGGGCTTCATCGGTTGGCCGGCCCTGGGCCCGCGCAGTCGCCAAGGCCTGCTGATACGCGGCGGCGCGGCTAAGGGCCTGGCGGCGCAGTTCCTCTTCGCGCTTGTCAAGCTCCTTTCCCATGTTCATCCAGTCGGGGATGACGTTATGGTCTTGCATGATTTTGAAGGCCGTCCGCTGGTCGGCTGGTGTATGGGCGCTGGTCTGGAGGTCAAGCGGTTTGCCGGCGCCCGGCAGCTTTGACACATCGCCGTCGCCGATGACATCCTGCGTCAGCCGGTCGACGATCCGTTTCCAATCTCTCATCGGCATCTCCCCCTATTCAAGCGCAATCGCTTCGGCAACGCGCATCGTCGCCTGAATCTGGCCGGCGGCGTCGATTAAGGTCAAGACATCGCCGTCCTGCCAGACTGGCCGGTCTCGGCCCCAAAAAAGCGCCTCTCCGCTGTCCGCGCCGCTGCGGGTGTACAGGGTGATTTCGGCATCGGGGAAGAGCAGACGTTCGGGAAAGGCAAAACTGCTGCCGTCGTCATCGGTGAGCGTCCAGCCGCGCAGGTTGAGGCGGGCAGCGCCCATGTTTCGCAGCCGAACTCCCTCGGCCGTAATATCGTCCAGGCCTTCAATTTCGATGATTTCAATCCGCGTGTTCTCGGCTGGCGCGGTTTCGCTGTCAACACTTGTCGAGGGCGCGGCCGATGGCGATTCAACCGCGCAGCTTTCCAGCGGCACCAGCAGCGTATCGCCAATTTGCAGACGCGGCGCCGTGTCAAGGGTTAGGTCGTTGACCTCAAGCATCAAGGCCAAATCGACGCCATAGCGATTGGCCAGCGCGCCCACAGTCTCGCCGCTGACGACGGAATGGAAGATGCAGTCGTTTTGCGAATCGTCTGCTGTGGTATTTTGTGCGCGGCGGCCAAGGGCCACGGCATCCAGCTGGGCGGCGTCGATGGTGGCGGCCGCATTGCCGCTGTCGGCAAAATCATTCGGCAGTTCGACCTGCCCGGGCTGGCTGGTGGCTGTCACGACGATTTGCTGGCGGGATGGATTGGGCGTGGCGGTGATGATGATTTCGACAGTCACAATCTCTGGTATGGCGCTGGCCCGATTGGCATCTGAATTGCCGCCGAAGAGCTGCAAAGCGACAAACGTTCCGCTGACGGCCGCCAAGAAAATCAGAAAAAGGAAGGGAAGCCGCGACAAAATAGGATTGGGTTTCCTGGGACGTTTCCGTTGGATCATGCTGTTTTCCTGTTTGCGACGCGCCACAATGCTATATTAGCACAGGGCAGCGGGTCTGGCAACGGAATCGGCTGTCGCCACAATCCGCCACAAATTTTTTACCACAGAGGTCACAGAGGGCGGAGAGAAAAGCCATTATAGAGGGGACATTTACTCGACAAAGTCCGCCATATTCCGCCACGCCCGCGATGCAAAATCTGTCTAAGCTGATGGACAAACTTCGCCATAATCCGCCATAATCCCGACAAAATCCGCCATTTTCCGCCACACACTACGACAAAATCCGCCATATTCCGCCATAGTCCGCCACAATTTCTTTTTACCACAGAGGTCACAGAGGGCAGAGAGAAAAGCCATTTAGAGGGGGCATTCACTCGACAAAGTCCGCCATTTTCCGCCACGCCCGCGATGCAAAATCTGCCTAAGCTGATGGACAAACTTCGCCATAATCCGCCACGATCCCGACAAAATCCGCCATAATCCGCCACGCCCGCGATGCAAAATCTGCCTGAACTGATGGACAAACTTCGCCATAATCCCGACAAAATCCGCCATTTTCCACCATAGTCCGCCACAAATTTTTACCACAGAGGTCACAGAGGGCGGAGAGGAGCATCTGTTTTGTGTCCGTTTTATGTCCGCAAGCAGAACTTTTTCGGTCGTAAGGCGATTTACCGCGCGGCGTCTGGCAGTTAGATGGTGTGTGGACGTCTGACAGCGCATTTGATTCATGGCCACAGACTAGCGCATAAGCGGCTTCAACGGGCGACTCAAGGTTCGCGAGTTGGGTTTTGGATGTCCTTATTTTTTACTGCTCTCAATCGCTTAACGCTATTCATGCTGGCGATGCCGCGCTATAATCTATAATCAAGGGTGGGTGAGCTTGAAAGAAAGCGGAACAAGACCAATGAAGGTTTTAGTCGCCAGTTCGGAGGCTGTCCCCTTCGCCAAGGTCGGCGGCCTGGCGGATGTCGTCGGTTCACTGCCGCGGGCCTTGCGGCGGCTGGATGTGGATGCGCGCGTCATCATCCCTGGCTATGGCTTTATTGATCATCATAAATACGGCATTCATCATCTCTTCAGCTTTGATTTTCATCATCGTTTGGGGCGCAGCGAAGTCAAGCTGTATGCCTGTGATGTTCAGGACACGCCCTTTTATCTGCTGCAATCGCCGCCCTATTTCGGACTGGAAGGCTCGGTCTACAGCCATTGGGACTGGGATATGGAACGGTATATTTATTTCAATCAGGCTTTGATGGCGGCTATTTGGGAGTGCGGCCGGCGTTTGGACTGGTTTCCCGATGTGGCGCATGTCAATGACTGGCATACCAGTCTGCTGCCCTTTCTCATCCGCGAACACGGCGGCGAAAGCGAATGGGCGCGGCTGGCGACGGTCTTGTCGATTCACAACATCGCCTACCAAGGCCATCAGGCGGGGGGATTTTTGTTTGCCGCCGGCATCAAGGGGCGTCATCAGCCTGATCTGGTCTATTATGATTTGACTGACAACCTGCTGGGCATTGGCGCCGCTTGCAGTGACATGATCTCGACTGTCAGCCCGCGTTATGCTGAAGAGATCAAGTTTTCCTACACTGGCTATGAATTGGCGCCTTTGATCGCCAAACGCGCCGCTGACCTGCGCGGCATCCTCAACGGCCTGGACGCCGCCTTGTGGGATCCAGCCACCGATCCAAAACTGGTTGAGAACTTTGATGTTCATAATTTCGCAAGCAAACGGCCGCTGAACAAAGGCCATTTGCAGTCTTTCGCCCAGCTGCCTGTGCGGCCGGAAACGCCGCTGGTGGCTGTCATCAGTCGTCTGGCCGTGCAGAAGGGCTTTGACATCGCATTGCCGGCCTTGCGTCAAACGCTGACAAAGCGCGATATGCAGCTGGTCGCGCTGGGGACGGGCGAGCCGCAGCTTGAATATGCTTTCTGGCGGCTTGATCAGGATTTTCCCGACAAGGCGGCCGCTTTTCTGCAATTTGACGCCGCTTTGGCACAGCGAATCTACGCTGGCTGTGATATTTTTTTGATGCCGAGCCACTTTGAACCCTGCGGCATGGGGCAGATGATGGCGCTGCGATATGGCGCGCTGCCGCTGGTTCGGGAGACCGGCGGACTTGCCGATACCGTGATGAACTATGACAATGCTGATGCGGAACAGGGCAGTGGATTCGTGTTTCAGTGGCAGGAAGCGGCGGCGGTGGAGAACACGTTGAATTGGGCCCTTGATGTTTATCATCAAAAGCCGGCCGCCTGGAAGCGAATGCAGAAGCGCGGGATGACCACTGATTTTAGCTGGGACAAAAGCGCCGGCGAATACAAGCAGATGTATCAGCAGGCCATCCGCAAAGTTCGCGGCGGCAGATAGAAAAACGTCCGTCAAATCGTAGAGGCAAAGGAGAGTATCTTGAAAATCAAAGCCATTATCCTTGCCGGCGGGAAAGGCACTCGGCTGGGCGTCCTGACCATGAAACGAGCCAAACCAGCTGTTCCCTTTGGCGGCAAGTACCGCATTATTGATTTCGCTTTGAGCAACTGCGTCAATTCCAACGTCTTTGATGTGCTGGTTTTGACCCAATATCGCCCGCACAGTCTCAATGATCATATTGGCAAGGGGCGTCCCTGGGATTTAGACCGCTCCTTCACCGGCGGCGTTCGCATGCTCCAGCCGTATCAAGGACGGTTTGATACTGATTGGTACGCCGGCACCGCTGACGCCGTCGCCCAAAATCTGAACTTTATCCGCCAGGGACATCCCGAATATGTCCTTATTTTGTCGGGCGACCATATTTATCAGATGGATTATGACATGCTGGTTCAGTATCACCGCGACACGGAGGCCGATGCCACGGTGTGCGCTATTCATGTGCCGCCTGATGAGGCCAGTCGATTTGGGATTATCAATACTGGCGCGCATCATCGAATTACAGAATTCATCGAAAAACCTGAAAATCCGCCCGGCACTCTGGCCAATATGGGGGTCTATGTTTTTGATTATGCGGTGCTGGAAAAGGTCTTGCGCGATGACCAGGCCGATCTCGATTCGGCGCATGATTTTGGCCATAATGTCCTGCCGAAGATGGTTGCCGCCGGCATGAAGGTTTTCGCGTATCCTTATGGCGGTTACTGGATTGACATCGGGACGGTTGATGCTTACTGGGAGGCGCACATGGATTTGCTTTCCAGCCCGCCGTCGCTTAATCTGAACGACCGCACCTGGGTGATTCACACTCGCAGCGAAGAGCGTCCGCCGGTTCGCATCGGCACAAACGCCCAAATTGTCAACAGCATGATCGCCGATGGCTCGGTGATTGGCGCTGACGCTATTATTGAACGCTCCATTCTGTCGCCGGGGGTCTTTGTTGGGCCGGGCGCGGTCATCCGCGAATCGGTGATTTTGAATGATGCCTACATTGAAACCGGCGCGCGGGTCGAGCGGGTTCTTGCTGACAAAATAGCCGTCATTGGCAAGGATGCTCAAGTCGGCACGGTGCGCGATATAGGCGATTTGAAAATCACCAGCATCGGCAAAAATTCGCGTATCCCGCCAGCGTTCAGCATCGGCGCCGGGGCCACTATTGGCTCGGACTGCGCCCATGAGGATTTCGACCGTTATCCTGATAAAATCGTGCCAGAAGGCAGCGATGTTGAATTTTATACCCGCAGCAGAAAACGTTAGAGGCAAAACATCAACAGAAAGGGCAGGGACATGACCAAAATGAAAGTAGGAGCGCAGCTTCATCCACAGCATATCAGCTATGACGAATATGCCGAGTCTGTTCGGCGGGTCGAAGCTCTGGGGGTGGATTCGATTTGGAACTGGGATCATTTTTTCCCGCTTTATGGCGAGGGCAGCCAGAATCATTTTGAGGGCTGGACGCTGCTGACGGCGATTGCCATGCTGACCAGCAGGGTCGAGATTGGCACCCTTGTGACCTGCAACAGCTATCGCAATCCGGCCTTGCTGACGCAGATGACGAACACGGTCGATCATATTAGTCATGGTCGGCTGATTTTGGGCATTGGCTCCGGGTGGTTTGAAAAGGATTACGCGGAATTCGGCTATCCTTTCGGCACGGCGGCCAGCCGTCTGCGCGATTTGGGGCGGTCACTGCCGATTATCAAGGAGCGGATGGGCAAGGAAATCCCGAGGCCGGTACGCAATCCCATTCCGATTATGATCGGCGGCGGCGGTGAAAAAGTCACTCTCAAGCTGACGGCGCAGTATGCGGATTTGTGGAATGGCTTTGGCCCGCCTGAAAGCTGGGCGCACAAAAACCGCGTGCTTGACAGGTGGTGTGATGAAGTGGGGCGCGATCCAGCTGACATCGAGCGCACCGTATCGCTCAATCGGCAGCAGGACATTCCAGACAGCCTGGATGCCTACGCTGAAGCTGGCGCGCGGCATTTTATCCTGATGACGTCTGTCCCGCCTGATTATGGCCTGATTGAAGAGCTGATTCGCTGGCGCGATCAGACGAATAGTTCGCGGTAAAACGGGCCGCCGTTTGGAGGCCCTTTGATCGTTTGCGTTCAGGTGATGACGACCGAATTGTCATCGGCGGCGAAAGAGCAGGGGACGTATTTGTCGGCTGCCCAGTCGTTGTGCCATTCGCTGCCTTCGCTGTCTTTGACCAGATAGCGGAATTGATATTCGCGCCCTGGCTCAAGCTCCAGCACCATTTTGAAACGTCCGTCTTTCAGCGGTTTCATCGGCGTCGCGGTTTCATCCCAGTCGTTGAAGTCGCCAACGAGAAAGACTTCTTTTTCCTGGAACGGCTCCTCTGTGTAAAATGTGACCAGGACGGCATTTCTGCTCTTCAGGTAACGTTTTCTCAACATCAGACCTATACCTCAACCAGATACTAGCCATCGTGCAGGAGTGTCTCTTTTATTTTATCATATCGAGTCAAGAGGTTCAAAGTCATTCGTCCGGTTTGGCGCAGTTCGGCATTTGCGCTATTCTTAATTGGACATTTGAATCCGCTTCAATCAAGGGAGGCCAAACAAGATGGTACAGCCAGTCGCCAGAGTCAAAGTCGCCGCCAAACTGCCGCAGCAGCTTGAACGTTTGCATGAATTGGCCTACAACCTGCGCTGGGCTTGGGATCATGAGTCGATTTCGCTGTTCCGCCGTCTTGATTCGGCGCTGTGGGAAGAGACCAATCACAATCCGGTTTGGATGCTGGGGAGGCTTAGTCAGCGGCGGTTGGCCGCGCTTGTCAAAGACAGTTCTTTCCTGGCGCATTATGAACGGGTCTGCCGCTCTTTTGACGATTATATGAACAGCAGGAATACTTGGTACGCTGACCAGTATCGGCACTTGGAACGGCAGCCGACCATCGCTTATTTTTCGATGGAATTTGGTTTGACGGAATGTCTGCAAAATTATTCGGGCGGCTTGGGCGTCTTGAGTGGCGGTCATCTGAAAAGCGCCAGTGATTTGAACATCCCTCTCATCGGCGTCGGCCTTTTGTACCAGGAGGGCTATTTTCAGCAGTATCTCAATGCGGATGGCTGGCAGCAGGAGGCTTATCCGCTTAATGACTGGGTGAATCTGCCGGTCGAATTGCAAACTGATGAGGCCGGCAAGCCCATTACAATTTCGGTGTCGCTGCCTGGCCGTGAACTGCACGCTCAAATATGGAAGGCGCAGGTCGGGCGCGTGCCGCTTTATCTGCTGGATTCCAATGTTGAGGACAATACGCTCGAAGAAGACCGCAACCTGACTGACCGTCTGTATGGCGGCGACCGTCGCACGCGCATACGCCAGGAGATTCTGCTGGGCATCGGCGGCATCCGCGCTTTGCGCGCTTTGGGCATTCAAGCTGATATTTTCCATATGAACGAAGGTCACTCGGCTTTTCTGCTGCTGGAGCGGATTCGCCATTACATGCACGAGGAGCATCTTAGCTTTGAACAGGCGAAGGCTCTGACGGCCGCCAGCACCGTCTTTACTATTCATACGCCTGTCCCGGCTGGGCTGGAGCGTTTCGGCTTTGATTTGATCGATGAGCATTTTACCGATTGGATGTATCAGTTTGGATTGTCGCGCGATCAGTTTTTTGATCTTGGGCGCGAAAATATGGGGCATTATGAACTGTTTTCTATGTCGGTGATGGCCTTGAATTTGTCCTCTGGGACTAATGGGGTGGCGCAGCTGCACAGCCGCGTGTCCCGCGATATGTGGCAGTGGGTTTATCCGAATGTGCCGGTGCATGAAGTGCCGATTCGCGGGATCACCAATGGCGTCCATGTGCAGACTTGGGTCAGTCCAGAGATGGCGCAGCTTTTTGACCGTTACCTTGATCCGGCCTGGCGCTCTGATGAATCGGCGCCTGGAGTGTGGGAGGGTGTGACCAGTATTCCGGACGCTGAACTGTGGCGCACGCACGTCCGCCGCCGCGAACGTTTGGTGGCTTTTGCGCGCGACCGTTTGCGCGAGCAGCTGAAGTACCGCGGCATGTCGCAGACGGCGATTGAAGGGGCCGACGAGGTGCTGAATCCTGATGCGCTGACGATTGGCTTTGCCCGCCGTTTCGCCACGTACAAGCGGGCGACTCTGATCTTCCGCGATTTGGAGCGTCTGCATAAGCTGGTGTCGGATGCTGAACGGCCGGTGCAGTTTGTCTTCGCCGGCAAGGCCCATCCCCATGACAACGAGGGCAAGGAACTGATTCGGACGATTATCAGCATCGCCCGCAATCCTGATTTCCGCGATTCGATTGTCTTTTTGGAAAACTATGATATGAATGTGGCGCGGTATATGGTGCAGGGGGTGGACATTTGGCTGAACAATCCGCTCCGTCCCAAAGAGGCCAGCGGCACCAGCGGCATGAAGGTGATTTACAACGGCGGCCTGAATTGCAGCATTCCTGACGGCTGGTGGGACGAAGCCTATCGGCCGGATCTCGGCTGGTCAATCGGCCATGGTGAGAAGTATGACGACGATGCTTGGGAACATCAGAATTATGTCGAAAGCCAGGCGCTTTACAATCTGCTGGAGCAGGATATTCTGCCGATGTTTTATCATCAAACCCGCGATGGTCTGCCGCGCGAATGGATTCGGCGCGTCAAAAGCAGTATGCTCAACTTGGCGCCTTTTTTCAACACTCATCGCATGGTGCGTCAGTACGCCGACGAGTTTTATATGCCGCGCTATCAGGTCAGTCAGGAAATGAGTTATCCCGACTATGGTCAGACGGCGGCTTTTGTCGAATGGCGTCATAAGCTCGATCATGTTTGGCATGATATTGCCGTGCTTCATGTCGATGTTCAGCCGGATGAGGTCGAGATTGGCAGTCAGACGACTATTCAGGCGCAGGTCAAGCTGGGCAGTCTTAGGCCTGAAGATGTCAAGGTGCAGCTTTATTATGGCCCGCTCGATACCATCGGCGGCATCAGCGACGGTCGGGCGATTGACATGGAGGTCGCGGCGGAAAACTGGGAGGGCGTCTATACTTTCAAGACTGATTATCGCTATGAGACCACTGGCGATTTCGGTTTTTCGGTGCGCGTCCTGCCGTATCATCCTTATCTGCATACTTCGTTTGTGCCGCACAAAATCGTTTGGGCGTAGGGCTAGAGACTTTACAGTCCGCAAGACCGCCGTTACAATAGCCGCGTTCTGTGGGATGATCAAAGACTGACATTATGCAGTATTATATTTGGACGCTTGGCTGTCAGATGAACACTGCCGATTCGCAGCTGCTGGCGTCCGAGCTTGAGAAACGGGGCCATCGCCAGGCGCGGCATGGCGACGACGCCGATATTATGGTGGTCAACACCTGCGTTGTCCGTCAAAGCGCTGAAAACAAGGGGCTGGGGCGGCTGCATTTATTGAATAAGATCAAAGAACAGCATCCGCAAAAGGTAATTGGGGTGATGGGCTGCATGGTCGGCGTCCGCGATCCGCTTTGGATGCGGCGGCGTTTGCCTTATGTTGATGTGTTCATGCCGCCTTCCGATCCAGCGCCGATGGTCAGATTTCTCCAGGAAAGGCTGGACGAAGCCGAAGTCCGCGGCCATGAAACAGCGGCCCGTCAAGAGCGCGATGCCCTGCAAGATGGCGAACTCGTCCTGCCTGAACATGAGCGCGGCCAACTGATAACCGCCCATGTGCCGGTTGTCTATGGCTGTTCGCATGCTTGTTCATTCTGCATTATTCCCTTTCGGCGCGGCGTTGAGCGCAGTCGCAGCGTCGGCGAAATTCTGGCGCATGTCCGCAGTCTGGCACAGCAGGGCGTCAAGGAAATTACGTTTTTGGGCCAGATCGTCGACCGCTATGGCAAGGATATTCCCGATGGTCCGGATTTGGCTGATTTGCTGCGGCTGACGGATGCGGTCGCTGTCGAGGTCGGCATTGAGCGGATTCGCTTTCTGACGAGTCATCCCAACTGGATGACTGAAAAGCTGCTTTGTGCTGTGGCGGAACTGCCGCGGGTGATGCCGCATATTGAAGTGCCGATCCAGGCCGGCGACGATGAGGTGCTGGGGCGGATG
The DNA here is from genome assembly GCA_965243795.1 of Phototrophicaceae bacterium. Classification (GTDB taxonomy): domain Bacteria; phylum Chloroflexota; class Anaerolineae; order Aggregatilineales; family Phototrophicaceae; genus UBA6055. Next base: position 1,806,953 of record OZ251576.1, read on the forward strand.
CGGCGCGGCTATAGTGCTGAAGACTATCGCCGCCTTGTCGCCAAAATCCGCAAAATCATCCCCGAAGCCGCCATTCACACCGATATTATCGTCGGCTTCCCTGGCGAAACGCGCGCGCAGTTTATGCAGACCTATCGCATTCTTGAAGACCTGAAATTGGACAAGGCGCATCTGGCGCGGTACAGCCCGCGGCCGCAGACGGTCAGCGCGCGGCGGATGGCCGATGATGTGCCTGATGGCGAAAAACGCGAACGGCATAAAATGCTTGAGGATTTGCAGGCGCGGGTGGTCGCGGAAATCAACGCGAAATATCTGGGGCAAGAGGTCGAAGTTCTGGTGGAGGGGCTTCACAAGGGGCGATGGCGGGCGCGCACTCCACAGAACAAACTCGTCTTTTTTGAGGCCGATGGCGATTGGAAGGGCAAGCTGGCCAAAGTCGAAGTCACCTGGACGGGGCCCTGGAGCATGCAGGCGCGTCTGCCCAGGCCGCCGCAGGAGAGCCATTGACCGCCGCCGGGAGTGGTCAATATAGAGGGCATTCACCGCGCATCATAAATCGCCATAAAACTTTTTACCACAGAGGTCACAGAGGTCAGAGAGAAAAGCGTTCGGGAAATGCGCCGCGGCGTTTTGCCGTTACGGATTGAGAAAATCCCATAACCATCCTTTTTACCATCCCCAATCTCTGGGGAGTATCCATGACATTCACCGCGCATCATAAATCGCCATAAAACTTTTTACCACAGAGGTCACAGAGGTCAGAGAGAAAAGCGTTCGGGAAATGCGCCGCGGCGTTTTGCCGTTGCGGATTGAGAAAATCCCATACCACCCTTTTTACCATCCCCAATCTCTGGGGAGTATCCATGACATTCACCGCGCATCATAAATCGCCATAAAACTTTTTACCACAGAGGTCACAGAGGTCAGAGAGAAAAGCGGTCAGGAAATGCACCGCGGCGTTTTGCCGTTACGGATTGAGAAAATCCCATAACCACCCTTTTTACCATTGACCGACGTCTGAAGGTTTGTAGAAGTCTTCATTGAGTGATAAAATCCAGGCTGTCTGTGCATGAGAGGATGCGATGATCCGACCTTGCCTTGTCATCATGGCCGGCGCCATCCTGATCTTGGCCGCCTGCAACCTGGACAGCGGCGCCCCGGCCGGCGGCATAAGAGCCACAAGCACGCCCGAAGGCTCGCCGCGGATTCGGATCCTTCAGCCGGCGGCCGGGGATGAATTCGCGGTTGGCGAGGAAATCCTGGTGTCGGTTGAGGCCGTGGACAGCATCGGTGTCAGCCGCGTTCAGCTTTTCGCGGCCAATCGGATCGTCAAATCTATTTCCTCCCAATCACTGCAAGGGGATTTGACCATGCGAGCCATCCTCGATTATGTTCCGCAGGCCGCCGACGAGGGTCGTCTCAATTTGCGGGTGGTCGCTTACCGCGCCGCCGAGGTCAGTCCGCCGGACGAAATCGAGGTGATTGTGCGCGAATCATCGGCGCAGGTGACCGCCGCGCCCCGTCAGGATGGAGATATTCCGTATATCCCCCGCGATGGGGTTTGTCGGGCTTTGGTCAATGTCAGGCTTAATTTTCGGCAGGGGCCAAGCACAGCATACGGTATTATCACCGTGCTTGACAGCGGCGATCTGGCGCCCATCATCGGCCGTATCGGTGACAATTCCTGGTGGCAGCTGAATGTGGACAATCGGATCGGCTGGGTCAGCGCCGAATTCACCAGCGAGTATGGCGATTGCAGCCGAGTCGCGATTGCGGGACAATAGATATGCCCAAGGTTCAATGACAGGGGACGCGCATGGATTCTCGCCCGACATTATATTTGATAGACGGCCATGCCTTGGCTTATCGCAGCTATCATGCTCTGCGGCATGGCGGCTTCGCGACGTCCAAAGGCGAAAACACCAACGCGGTCTATGGTTTCAGCCGCTCGCTGCTGGATGTCTACGAATTTCATCAGCCCAAATACATTGCCGTCACTTTTGACAGGGGCTTGAGCGCGCGCGAGGAGATTTATCCCGATTACAAGGCGACGCGCGTCAAGATGCCCGACGACCTGGCGAGTCAATTCAAGCGGATTCATCAGATTGTCGACGCTTTCAACATTCCGCGGCTGACGATGGACAATATGGAAGCCGATGACATTCTTGGCACAATCAGCCGCCAAGCCGTTGAGCAGGGCCTGGATGTTCATATTGCCACTGGCGACCGCGATATCCTCCAGCTTTTGTCGCCGCAGGTTCGGGTTCAGCTGCCCAAGCGCGGCGCCGCTGACGAGGTGCTGGATGTCGCCGCTTTCCGCCAAAAATATAAGCTGGAGCCAAATCAGCTAATCGACCTCAAAGCCTTGATGGGGGACAGTTCCGATAATATCCCTGGCGTGGCTGGCATTGGCGAAAAATCGGCGGCGAAACTCATGCAGGAATATGGCAGCCTGGAAGTTATTTATGAGCATCTGGATGAGATTGGCACGCGTATTCGCAACAGACTGACCGCCGGCCGCGAGATGGCCTTTTTGAGTCAACGGCTGGCGACGATTATGCGCGATCTTGACATTGAGCTTGATCTGGAGGCCTGCGTCGGACAGGATTTTGAACTCAAGCCAGTTGATGATATTTTCGCTGAACTTGAATTTCGGAGTCTGCGCGACCGATTGCATCGCGTGTATGCCCTGATGCACGGCGACGATGCTGGGATCGTCCAGGCCCATGAGATTATCGAGACGGTGATTGTCCGCGATCAGGCGCAGCTGGACGAATTGGCCGCGGCTTTGGAATCTGCTGAAATGATCGCCTTTGACACTGAAACCACTGGCCTTGATCAGATGTCGGCTGGGCTGGTGGGGATTTCGCTGGCGGTGGGGGAAGACAAGGGCTATTACCTGCCGCTGGGGCATCGAGTGGCGGGCGAGGAGGGGCAGATGGATATGTTTGTTCAGCCTGTCGGCCATCAGCTGCCGCTGGAGACGGCCCTGCAGGCCTTGCGCGGCCCGCTGGAAAATCCGTCCATCCCCAAAGCGGCTCACAACGCCGTCTATGATGTGACAGTCCTGCGCCGTTATGGGATTCAGGTGAGGCCGGTCAGTTTTGACACTATGCTGGCCGAATGGGTTGACAATCCCATCAGCAAGTTTTTGCGTTTGAAGTCGCTGGTGTCCAAGCTGCTGAATGTTCAGATGGCCGAGATTTCGGGTCTGCTGGGCAAGGGCAAGAAGCAGAAGACGATGGATCTTGTCGATATCGAGGCCGCCGCGCCTTATTCTGTCGCCGACGCCGCGATGACTTATCGGCTGGTCGAGCCTTTGCAGGACAATCTGCGTCAGTCGGGCCTGGATGGGCTGTATGCCAAGCTGGAACTGCCGATGATCCCGATTGTCAGTGATATGCAGCGCAAGGGCGTATCCCTGGATGTCGACTTTTTGCGCGATATGAGCGGCCGTCTGCAAGGTCAGCTGGCCGAACTGGAAGAGCGGATTTATGAACACAGCGGCGGCCCATTCAACATCAACAGTCCCAAGCAGCTTAACGAAGCGCTGTTCGAGCGTCTCAAGCTGCCGGTCGCTGGCCTGCAAAAGACGAGGCTTGGCTATTCGACCAATGCCGCTGCGTTGGAGGCGCTGCAAGATGAACATCCTATTATCAGCTTGATCTTTGAATTTCGGGAATTGTCCAAGCTGAAGAGCACCTATGTAGACGCTCTGCCAGCCTTGGTTAATTCGCAGACTGGCCGCGTGCATACCAGCTATAATCAGACCGGGTCGGCCACTGGACGATTCAGCAGCAGCAATCCCAATTTGCAGAACATCCCCATCCGAACGGAATTGGGGCGCGAGGTGCGGAGGGCTTTTGTGGCGCCGCCTGGTTATGTTCTGCTGGCCGTGGATTACAGCCAAATCGAACTGCGCGTCATGGCGCATATCAGTCAGGATGAGACGCTGATGGCGGCCTTTCACCGCGGCCTGGACATTCATCAGGCCACAGCGGCCACTGTGAACGGCATTGAGCCGCAGAGCGTCAGCTATGAGCAGCGCAATTTCGCCAAGCGGGTCAACTTCGGCTTGATGTACGGCATGGGGGCTTTCCGACTGGCGCGGGACAGCGATTTGACCCTGGCCGAGGCCGAACATTTTATCGCCACTTATTTTGAGCGGATGCCGGGCGTCGAGCGTTATATCGAAGACACCAAGGCCTTTGTCTGGGAAAACGGCTATACGGAAACGCTTTATGGCCGGCGGCGGATCTATCCGGCCATCAAAGCCGGTGGCAGTCGGCGCAGCACAGCGGCCGAAGAGCGGGCGGCCATCAATATGCCGATCCAAGGCACGGCCGCCGATATTCTCAAACAGTCGATGCTCAATCTCTATGACCGTTTGGATTCCGCGGATGCCGCGATGATTCTGCAAGTCCATGATGAACTGGTGCTGGAGGTCAGGGAAGATCAGCTGGCGGATGTCAAAGCGCTGACCGTCGAGACGATGGAATCGGCCTTTCCCGATGGCCGGCCGCTGCGCGTTCCCCTCAAAGCCAATGCCAGCTATGGGCAGAACTGGCGCGATATGGATGATTTGGACTGATGTTCGCGGCGCATGGAATCCGTTTCGCATTCAGCCGAACTGTGTTACACTGCGGCAGTCTGTTTTATCCACCAGTATTGAAAGCGGCAGTTGATTGATGAAGCATTTTCTCGATTTGGCAAGCTGGCCGACCCGCGAATTGGAATACCTGCTTGAACTTGCGCTTCGCCTGAAAATGGAATGGCAGACGGGCGGCAATCGGCCGATTCTGCGAAACAAGACGCTGGCTATGATTTTTCAGAAGCCGTCTCTGCGTACCCGCGTGTCCTTTGAAATGGCGATGAGGCACCTTGGCGGCGGCGCGGTGATGCTGGGCCCGCAGGAAATCGGTTTGGGTCAGCGCGAAAGCATACCTGACATCGCGCGGGTGCTTTCCAGCTATACGCAGGGCATTATGGCGCGGGTCTTTCATCATGATCATCTGACGCAGCTGGCCGAACATTCGCGCGCGCCGGTCATCAATGGACTTAGCGACAGCGGTCATCCCTGTCAGGCCTTGGCTGATATGCTTACCATTCAAGAGCATTTTGGGCGGCTGAAAGGTCTGCGTTTGGCTTATGTGGGAGATGGCAACAACGTCGCATCTTCGCTGGCTTTGGCCTGCGCTCATTATGGGCTGGCCTTTAGCATCGCCACGCCAGAGGGTTATGAGATGGAGGAGACGATCCGCGGTCAGGCCTTTGAAATCGCTGACAGAAACGGGTCGGCCTTAGAAATGCACACTCGCCCTGAAGCGGCTGTGGCCGAAGCCGATGTGGTTTATACCGATACTTGGGTCAGCATGGGGCAGGAAGCGCAGGCCGCCGAGCGTCTGGCCGAATTTGAGGGCTTTCAGCTGAACCGCCGTCTGATGAATTTCGCCAAGCCAGAGGCAATCGTTATGCACTGTCTGCCGGCGCACCGCGGCGATGAGATCACTGACGAACTGATGGATGGCGAACAGTCGAGAGTCTTTGAACAGGCTGAAAATCGGCTGCACGCCCAAAAGGCCCTGCTGGCGCATCTTCTGGCTTAATTCCCCCCATAATCTTGAGGAAAAACAGAGTTGGCATGGTATAATGGCCATGCAGCAGCAGCCGCGCGTCTTATGCAGGTGGAAACGTCGCCGTGGAACCAATTATCTTCGTCCTGAACAGCATCACAGCGTCGGATATCGCTGATATTGCGATTGTCAGCCTGCTTTTTTACAGCATTACTTTTTTGTTTCGCGGCACGCAGGCGGTCGCGCTGTTTCGCGGGATTGCCCTGATTGTCATTATCCTGATTCTGGTTGCCGCCATATTTCAGCTGCGGGCTTTAAGCTGGCTTTTGGTGAACAGTCTGGCGGCGCTGGTCATCGCTATTCCGGTGATTTTTCAGCCGGAGATAAGGCGCGTGCTGGAGCGTTTGGGGCGCGGCTCGATTTTCGGCACGAAGCAGGCCCCAGATGAGATTCGCCTGGCGGTCATCGAGGCCATCTGCACGGCCGCCGAAACGCTCTCTGGCCGGAAGCATGGCGCTTTGATTGTCGTTCAGCGCAACAGCAGCCTGCAAGCGTACATCCGCACCGGCGTTAAAATCGACAGCGTGGTGACGGCTGAACTGCTGATGACTTTGTTTTGGCCGCCGACGGAACTGCATGACGGCGCGGTGATTATCGACAATGAAGGGCGCATCGCTTCGGCGGCCAGCGTTCTGCCCTTGACGGCCAGCCGCAGTTTGCCCGATGCCAATCTGGGGACGCGGCACCGCGCGGCGGTCGGCATCAGCGAAGTTGGAGATGCTTTGTGCGTCATCGTCTCCGAAGAAACTGGCAACATCGCGCTGGCCAACAGCGGCCGCTTGATTCCGCGCCTGGATATACAGCGGCTCCGCCTGATTCTTAGCGCTTATTATGGCCCATCTGACGAGGCGGATGCGTCGCTGTCGGGGCGACTGCGCGAACTGCGTCAAGTTCTGGCGGCGCGGATGCAAACCGGCCGCAGATAGCAGACAAACCTTATGATTCAACGCTGGCGGCATTCAGATCTATTCAGCGACGCGACTTGGCTGCTGGTGTCGGTCTTGCTGGCGGTTGGGGTCTGGTATATCGCTGTCACCTCGTCTGATCCCATTGGCAGCCGCCGTTTTCAGCGCGTGCCAGTGCAGCTTATGCCCAGTGACGCCGCCCCAGAGATAACGCATAACCCGACCCGTTTTGCGACGGTGACCATTCGAGGGTCGCAGGGAACGGTGTCCTCGCGGCGTTTGGAAGATATTGTCGTGCGGGCTGATTTAACTGGGCTGGGGCCGGGAACGCATACGGTGCCATTGGCTGTTGATGTCGCTGATTCCGGCAGCATTCGGCCGCTGGAAGCGCAAAGTCAGCCTTCACAGATTACGGTGACGCTTGAGCTTCGCGAATCGTTTCAGAAAAAGATCGATATTATTGTCACGCATCCGCCGCCAATCGGCTTTAGATATGATGATCCGGTTGTAGATATTCGTTATCGTCAGGTTATTGTGAGCGGCGCCGCCAGCATCGTTGCCCAAGTGACGGCGGTGCAGGGCGATCTGGACTTGTCGGACAGCCGCAATCCGATTGAAACTGATCTGCGTTTGTATGCGGTGGATGCCGATGGCGGCCGCGTCGATGATGTTGAACTGGAGGTGCAGACGGCGCCGGTTTCGGTCAGCATTACGCGCCGCGATGATATTCGACAAATTGCTGTAAGGCCCTATATCCTGCCTGACACGCAGCCGCAGGGTTTTAACTTTTCCATATCGCGCTATGAGCCGCAGACGGTGTTTATTCGCGGCAATCCTGAACAGCTGGCGGAGCTTGAGGACACGCTGCTGACCGAGCCTATCGATCTTGAAAATCGCCAATCGGACTTTGAGACCAATGTGCGGGTGGAACTGCCGGATGAGGGGTTGCTTGTCATCGGCGACAACAACATCACCGTATCGATCAATATACTGCCAATCAACACAACGCGTCAGCTGGAGAATATCGAAGTTGGCGCGGTCGGGCTGGGCGCGGGGTACACTGTGGAGATTGTGCCGCAGAGTGTTTCGGCATTTGTGGATGGCCCGGTGTCGCTGGTTGAGGGCTTGTCATCGGCGGATATTCAGGTGATTGTCGATTTGGATGGGCGGGAGCCGGGCATTTATCCGCTGGAGCCGTCTATTTCAATCAATCAGGCCGAATTAAGCGGCGAGGATGTATCTCTGCTGCCAGAGGTGGTGACTGTTGAAATCACGGCGCCGGCCGCTGAAGACGCATCGCCCGACGCTGACCAAGGATAAAATCAGGCATGGCCGCAAAACCCATCATAGCCCTGGTCGGGCGTCCCAACGTCGGCAAAAGCACGCTGTTTAATCGGCTGGTGGGCGCGCGCGTGGCGGTGACGCATGAGATTCCTGGCACTACCCGCGACCGTCTGCATGGTCAGTCTTTTTGGAATGGCGTCACTTTTCAGGTGATTGACACCGGCGGCATCGAAGTTTATCAGCCGGCTGGGGCGCGCGATGAATCGCCCTTGGCCGAGGGCAGCGCTGATTTTATCGACGAGATTAAAGCCCAAGCGATGATGGCGATTGCCGGCGCCGATCTCATTATTTTGGTGGCCGATGCCCAGGTTGGGGTGACCGCCGCCGATGAGGCCATTGCCGAAATCCTGCGCCGCTCTGATACGCCGTCGCTGGTCGCGGCGAACAAAATCGACAACAGGCAGCATGAACAGGACGTCTATGATTTTTACAGCCTGGGCCTGGAAGCTGTGGTGGGCATCAGCGCCATTCACGGTCTGGGGGTTGGCGATCTGCTGGATGAGGTCACTAGTAAAATGCGGCAGATTGCGGCTGATCTTGATGATGAGGATGAAGATGATCATCTGAAAATCGCCATCGTCGGCCGTCCCAACGCCGGTAAAAGCACTCTGCTGAACAAGCTGGCCGGCAAAGACCGCGCTATTGTCTCGCCAGTCGCCGGCACCACCCGCGACGCCATTGACACTGACATCACCTGGTTTGGCGAAAGGATCACCCTGATTGACACGGCCGGCATCCGACGCAAGGGGCGGATTCAAGCTGGGGTCGAAAAATTCAGCGTGATCCGCGCTATGAAAGCGATTTCGCGGGCCGATCTGGCGCTGCTGGTGATCGATGCCGAGATTGGCGTCACTGAACAGGATGAACACATTGCCGGCTATGTCATTGACGAATACAAGAGCCTGGTCATCGTCGCCAACAAATGGGACGCGGTGCAGAAAGACGCCTTTACAATGAACGAATTGACCGCCAAAATCCGCGACCGCCTCCATTTTGTGCATTATGCTCCGATTGTATTTGTCAGCGCCTTGCAGGGCCAGCGGATTCATCAAGTGATGGAAGTCGCCAACCGCGTCTGGGAAGCTCGTTTTCTGCGGATGTCGACGGCGGACGTTAATCGGCTGATGCGCCAGGCGATTGAGAAACACCCGCCGCATGGCAAAGGCACCAAACGGCTTAAATTTTTCTATGCCGCGCAGGTTCGCACCAATCCGCCGCTCATTCTGTTCCATGTCAATGACCCGTCTCAAGTGCATTTTACCTACAAGCGTTATTTGGAAAATCAATTCCGCGCGGCCTGTCAGTTTGAAGGCACGCCGATTCGCTTGAGCTTCCGCGCCCGCCATGAAAGACGTCCGCCCTTGTCCAAAGCCGATGCCAGTTCTTAGCCGCGCAAAATTTCTATTGCGATGGGGCAGGCTGGACTTTATAATGGGGTGAATGTGTTCTCGGCGCCGATTGCAGGCCGCGCTGTTTCTTGAGGAGTCCTTATGCCAACCAGCTATTCCAACGAATTGCCGCGCCCGCGGCTGAAGCTGCCCAATATGCTGATGGAAATCGGCGGCACGGCCATTTTTATTGTGGCGGTCGCCATTCTGTTTGATCTGGCCATTCCGCGTTCTCTGGTGGATGGACACAGTATGCAGCCTACATTTTACGCCGATGACCGTCTGGTGGTCAGCCGCGTGCATTATCTGCTTGGCGAGCCGCGGCGCGGGGATATTCTGGTGTTTAATTCATTGGAACAGCCGGGGGTGATGCTCATTAAGCGGGTGGTTGGCCTGCCTGGTGAAACGGTCGAACTGCACAATCAGACTATCTCTATCAACGGCAACGCGCTGGATGAGGCCTATGTCAAAGAGCCTTGTCGCATCAATCGCTGCGCTGACAGCGCCTGGACACTGGCGGAAAATGAGTATTTTATGATGGGTGACAACCGCAACAACAGTCGGGATTCGCGCCGCTTTGGGCCGGTGCCGCTGAACAAAATCGTCGGGCAGGTTGTCTTTCGCTATTGGCCGCTGGCGACGGTCGGGACGATTGGAAGTTAGATAGTTGGCTGTTATCCGTAATTGATGATGCCGCGGGTTTAGCGGTTGAATTGAGCAATGGATAAAGGGATGCGAGATGGCGACTGAAGCAATGAATCACGAAGGAAGAATATCCGCTCTTGAAGCGCAGTATAAACACTTGGCAACCAAGGCGGATATTGAAAGGCTTGGCAAAGATTTAGGGGATAAAATCACGGCGCAGACGAAGTGGTTTGCGGGCATTTTGATTGTCAGCCTTGGGGCATTTACGACGGCGCTTATTGCTTTGGCGATTGCCGTTTTCAGTCGTTTGCCTTAAACTGTTCGCGTCTGCACGGTATTATCGGATATTGTCCCGATGATTTCCAAGCCGCGCCGTTGCCGTTTGATGACAGCAAAAAAGTCTGAACTCAAGCCAAATCATCCTTGACTTCCCAAAAGTCCTGTATTATCCTGCCATTCGCTGTTTTGGCCCCTTCGTCTAGCGGCCTAGGATGCCACCCTTTCAAGGTGGAGACACGGGTTCGAGTCCCGTAGGGGCTATTTGAAAGACTCGCGGATTTTCCGCGCCTGCTCGATATTGCCTTTGGAACACTGACGGGCCATTTCCATCTTTTTCTCGGCTTCGGCCATCCGCGCGTTGAGGCGCTTTTCGCCGCGTTCGGCCGCCGCCGCCAGCATTTGCTTCATTTCATCATTCAGCGCGCCAGTCACAGTCCTCTCCTGCGAATAAGTTGGATTATTCAATGAGCCTGCCAGTCGAGTCGGAATGCGCTCTTCTACGCCAGGGATGTCAAAGGGGTCGGATGGCAAGGTTTGATACCAGTAGGCGGTCGATGCCCAATCATCCGACAGATGGTTGCCGTGACCATGCTCTATCGTTACCTTGATGCGCTGGGAGAAATGAATCGGATCTGTCAGGTGAAAGCGGTAACTGACTTGATAGCCGGGCATATCGCTTTCGTGCAGGATGGAGCCGCACATGGGAAAGGCGTTCTTTTGCATCCCCCAAGCGTGGTTAAAATAATCTTCCGTGCCGGTCCCGTGAATACTGGGCGGCCAAGTGTCCTCATCAATGAAGATCATGTCATCGCCTTCGCCCCACCATGTGCCTTGAAAATGCGCCACTGAAAGGTTGCAGCCGACGTAATGTCCTTTGCCCCGCGCCTCAAGCACGACATAATTGTCGTCGCCGCTTAAATTGACGATGTTGGTCTCGGGGCTGTTGGTTTGCAGTTGGGGTCCCCATCCGTCGCAGAGATTATCGCGTTTCCAGCGCGCATGAAAATAGGCGAGGTCATCGTCTGTCGTTTGACGGTGCAGTTCGTAATCGATGTAAAAATACTGGCCATACGGCACATCGTTTTGATTTTCAATTTCGATGCGGGCGCGTTTTTTGAAAGGCATGGGGAAATAACAGTTCACACCGGCGTTCCCGCCAAATTGAAACTGCTCTTCGGGCTTCACCGAAACAGCGAAAGGGAGCGATTGATAATTGGCGGCGATGCTGTGTCCAATGCCGAAGAAATCGCCCAAAGGCGTCAAAACACTCGGATGCTCTTGATCATCCCAATACATTTTGAGCAGAATTTTGCGGTAATAATCAGGATCGGATATTTCCCAGTTCAGGCCCAGCGCATTATGAACCTCGAACACTGGCGCGACATAATGCCCCAAGTAGGGGTCAATGATGCCCGGCCCTAAGATGCGGCGGCAAAACTGGGTCATCCAAATGTGGGTGATGCACCCTGGCCCTTCGATATCGGCCAGGACAATGGATTCGTTGGGCGGGATCAGCCAATAGTCCTGATTGCGGCCGGTTTGGTCCCAGCTTGATGCCCGCGCCGAACGCACATCCCGTATTTGAGTCAGGCTGTCAAAGATGCCGCCAGGCCGCTGCGAAACCATGCCGCTGTCCTCCATTGTCCAATCTAAGTCCGCGTCACTATCAGCGGAGCTTATGCCCAGAACGCTTTTTCGAGGTCGTCGAACTCTTCGGCTGGGCCTTCAAACTTGTTGCGCCCCAATTCCAGCACATACACATAATCGGCAATTTTGAGCGCCTCGCGGATTTCCTGGTCGACCAGCAGAATGGTCAAGCCTTCCTCGTCGCGCAGGGCGACCAGCATCCGATAGACTTCTTCACTAAGCATCTTCGCCAGCCCGGCCGTGGGTTCATCGACCAGAATGACCTTGGGGTCGGTCATCAGTGTCCGCCCGATTTCCACCATCCGCTGCTGGCCGCCGGAAAGACTGCCGGCATGTTCATACTGCTTTTCGCGCAGCACCGGGAAACGCAGGTAGTTTTCCTCGATTTTATGCTCCATGCGATCCTTGTCATTTCGGAAAGTCCAGGCGCCCATCATCAGATTTTCGCGGACGCTCATGTGCTTGAAGACGCCGGGCTGCTGGGGAATATAGCTGATGCCCAAGTCAATCAGTTTATGGGTCGGTGTTCCAGTAACATCCTGGTCATCCAGCAGAATTTGTCCGCTGTGCGGTTTGAGGAATCCATAAACGGCCTTTAGAAGGGTCGATTTGCCGACCCCGTTCGCGCCGAGAATCGCCGTCAGTTTGCCGTTTGCCGCCTGAAGGTCAAGCCCGCGCAGGATATGCAGATCGGCATAATACCCAACATACAAGTCTCTAATCTCAAGCATGATTATTCTTCCTCTTCCTCGCCCAGATAGGCCTCAATCACAGCGGGGTCATTCTTGACATCTTGGGGGACGCCGTCGGCAATCAGCGCGCCGAAGTTCAGCACAATCAGCCGTTGGCTCAACTCAAAGACGGCGCCCATGTTGTGGCTGATGAGGATAATCGCTTTGCCGTCCTCATAGACGCGGTGAATGTACCGATAGATGGTTTCCTGCAAGCGCGGGTGGACGCCGGCGAATGGCTCATCCAGGATAATGACCAGGGGGTCAAGCATCAGCAGGCGGCCCAACTCCAGCAGTTTGCGCTGGCCGCCGCTTAGGGCGCGGCTGTATTCGTGGGTCAGATGCTCAATGGTCAGCATTTCCAGGATGTCATGGGCGCGGGCTTCCAGTTCGGTCTGGCGGGCGCCGGTTCGAATCGCTAGCCCTGGCACCATCATATTTTCCATGACCGTCATGCGGCCCAAGGCGCGCGTGATTTGGAAAGTGCGGCCTAGGCCGGCCCTGGTCACTTCATAAGGCGCGCGGCCGTCGATTCGTTTGTCATTGAGATAAATCGTGCCGCTGCTGGGCTTCATCATCCCGCTCATCAGGTTGGTCAGGGTTGTTTTGCCGGCGCCGTTGGGGCCGATGAGGCCGATGAGTTCCGGCTTGGTGACGCTGAACGATACATGGTCAACAGCCTGGTTGCCGCCAAATCGCCTTGATACACGGTTCAATTCCAGATTGATGTCACTCATCGGCGTCCTCCTGCTTCGCTTTCTGCTTTCCGTTATCCTCGCGGATGGAGACGGTCTCCTGCATGACTAAATCGCGGCCGCTGAACCAGGTGATGATGGGGTAAAGCAGTCCATTTCGCATATAGCGCAGGGTGAAGACCATCACCAGTCCAAACAGGGCGAACCGCCAGGCGCCAGTCTGCCAGACAAACTCATTTGAACCGTCGGCGAAGGTCAGGCCAAAGGGCAGCGCAATGACAATTTCGCGCATGGATTCCAGCAGATAGCGCGAGATAAAGGCCCCCGCCGCCGCGCCAAGCAAACTCTCCATGCCGCCAATCACCGCATAGGCGATAATAAGCGACATCTGCAAAATCTCAAGCTGTTCGGGGATAATCCGCTCCGAGCCGACGTCGCTGTAAAAGACGGCGCCAGCCAGCCCGACAATCATGCTGGTAAATACGAAAATCAGGATTTTGTACCTGACCACATTGACGCCCAATGCCGAAGCGGCGTCTTCGTCTTCTCGCATCGCCCGCAGGAACATGCCAATCCGCGAATTGGCGACCAGGTACATGACCGCCAGCGTGACAATCAAGAGCGCGAACATCACATAGTATTCGATCTGCCGCGCGGCGTCGACGTCGGCAATGTCAATCAGACGGCGCAGCGACAGGCCGTTCGAGCCGCCGGTGTAGTCATATTCAGTCAAGGCGGCGATGCGAAACAGTTCGGAAAAGGCAATCGTGAACAGCGCCAGATAGGTCGCGCGCAGACGGAGCAGCAGCCAGCCAATCACCAGTCCGACCAGCCCGGCGGCCAGTGTTCCGATGATGATCGCGCCAATGGCCGAGATGGATTCGGCTGTAAGCTCGATGCCCAGCGCGGCAAAGACGACGATGCCATCGCGGGCGATTAGGCCAGCGGCATAGGCGCCTATGCCCATAAAGGCCATGTGACCAAAGGAAAATTGCCCGGCGACGCCGGCCAGCAAAGCCCAGCTTGAGGCCATGATGGCATAGAAAAAGCCGCTGATGAATACGGTTTTGGCATAATTGGACTGGGAGGCGTCGTTGGGAAACCACAGAAAGTACAAGGCGACGATGCCCAGCATCAAATAGCCGAGCCTGCGTCGTCCGATGCCTTCATCAATCCGCGTTTCAAGCTGTTTGAGAAAATTCATCGTTTAATGCTCCTCTCTGCCGAAGAGCCCGGTCGGCTTCAAGAGTAAGACCAAAGCAAAGATGACCAGAGCAAAGGCTTCTTTATAGGCGGCGCCGCGGCTTGGATCGGGATGACAGCCAGCGCCAAGCGCCTCGACAATGCCGACGATGATGCCGCCCAGCAGCGCCCCTGGCACTGAACCTAGGCCGCCAAGCACCACGATGACGTAGGAGCGTCCGACCATTTCGGCGCCGACCCACGGCACCCAGGCAAAAATCGGAATCAGGGCCGCGCCTGACATCGCCGCCAGCATCGAGCCAAGTCCGAAAGCCAGGGTGTTCATATTCGTCGGGTTGATGCCGGCGACGGCGGCCGCCTGCTTGTCCTGACTGGTCGCCCGCAAGGCCCGGCCTGTCCAGGTGCGCTGCAAGAACCACAGCAGGGCAAAAAGCAGCACGATGCCGATGACCATGGCGAAGGCGCGGTCACCGATGATGTTGATGGGCCCGAAAGCGAACTCTTCGGTAATTTGGGAGCGCTGGAGCGTGAAACGGCGGGCTTCAATAAAGCGGCTGGTGCGCTGGGGGAAGGGCCCGGCGATGGCTAGGGTGGTGTATTCGACCACGAAGCCGAAGCCGAAGGTAATCAGAATGGCGTACTCGGCGACGCGCTCAATCAAGCCATCCTGCGCCGGCTTGAGGAAAACGCGCTCAAACACCGCGCCCATGATGAACACAATCACGCCTGCGACCGGGATGCCCCAGATCGGATTGATGACAACCTCTGTACCGGTCAATTCGCTTAAAACGTTGGCGCCATGCAACAGAAAATAGAAAGAGAAGTAGCCGCCCACCATGTAAAGCTGTCCGTGGGCAAAGCTGACGATGCCCAACACGGAATAGATAAGCGTCAACCCGACGGCCATCAGCGAGTATATTGAGCCGATGACGACGCCATTGGCGGTCTGCTGGGTCAGATAGGTCATCTGATAGGGCGCCTGCACACAGAGGTTGGTCGGATTTTGGATGGCGAACAGGGTATAAATCACCCAGGCGCCGAGACTGCCAAAGGCGATCATCCAGTTGCGGCTGACTTTGGGGGTGCTTTTCCACATCAGGCCAAAAATGAGCGGCCCGATGGCGAATCCACCCAGAGCGGCGGCGGTCAGGACATTGCTGTCATCGGCGTCCAGGTCGTGATAATGGCGCGGGATGACGTAGCCGGCAATGGCTGCCCACAGCGGCCCCGCCAAAATCAGCCATAGGGCCGAGGGCAGGTTGGGGTCGATCACCCTGACCAGGACTTGGGACAGGATGAATACGGCCATCAGAATTCCGATGACCAGGGTGCTGCGCCGAATCAGCCGCGGCTCCAGGTAAAATATGGCCAGTCCAATCGGGCCCAGGGCAAAGCCGCCGATGATCCCGGCGACCTGCAATTTCAGCACGATTTCTTTGTCTCGGTGTTCATGCTCCTGGTAGACGGTCGGCAGGACGAAGAGTCCGATGGTCGCCCACAGCGGCCCCGCCAGCATCAGCCATAAAACAAAAAGAGTGTCTTCAATTACCATAATGATCTTCCTTCATCAGCAGAAAATCGCGGCAGCAGCCATTAGGGGGATGTCCCCGGCGCGATATAAGCTGAACCATGCGTCTGATAGACTTCAGGATAGACGACCGCGGCGTCCAGGGCGTTTTGACCCTGCTCGAAGTATTGCATCACGGTCACAATCGGATCGGGCCACTGATGCCACATATAGGTCGGCGCGCCTTCGGGAAGCTGCGGATTGTGGCTGCCATAGGTGAAGTAGTAGCGTCCCTGGGACAGTTCAATGTCGGAATTTTCAAGGGCGGCGACGATGGCATCCGGGTCGGTGTAGGCGCCGGCGCGTTCTATGGCGTCGGCCAGGATATAAACACTGTCATAAGAGGCCATCGCAAAGCTGGGGATGATGTCGCCAAATTCGGCCTCATATTTGTTGTTCAGTTCAATCGCCATGTCATTGAACAGGCTGGGGATGCTGCCGACGCGGTTAAAGGCGCAGTAATTGCCGTCGGGAACGGTCGCCCAGTACAGTTCGGCCTGGAAGGCGATCTGGATCTGGTTGGTGATGCAGATGGTGTCTTCGGTCGGCGCAATGCCCAATTCGGCCATTTGCTGGGTCAGATTGAATGAAGTCTCGCCTGTGATCATAATGCGGATGGCGTCGGGTGGTTCTGGCCGCGCTTGGATGCGGCTTAGTATCGGCGCAAAATCTTCGGTGTCAAGCTCAAGGGCCAGCAGGTCGACCGTTAGGCCGGCCGCTTCCAGCCGCGCCTGCTCATCGACGGCGGCCGATTGATCATGTTCGGCAGCGATCAGGATAACATCTTTGGCGCCGAGGGCAATTAGCCAATCGGTCACTATGCCGCGGACCATCGAACTGGCAGGCGAAACGCGGAAGATATAATCCACGCCGTCTTCAATGCGCGGCGGCGCGCCGTCGTATTCGATGATGCCGCTGGCGCTTATGCTGTCGTTCCATGGCTCCGAGAACACCGTCGGGATGCGGTTTTCCTGCATGATGCCCATCGTCGCCAGCCCAACCGCGCTGTGATAGACGCCTACCATGCCGTCGGCGCCGTCTTCCAAGATCAGCTGTTCAGCGACGGCTTGGCCGCGTTCGGGACTGCCTTCAGAATCGCCAGTGATGACTTCAATTTGATAATTGACGCCATCAATTTCGATGCCGCAGTCAGCGTTAATGTCATCCGCGGCTTGACCAAAGGCCCAATCCATCGCCGCGCCGCCGTCCACTGCGCCTGGGGCTGACATGGGGGCAATGCCGCCAAAGGTGATCACTTCGTCGGCGAATTCGCAATGTCCGTCAGCTTGAACCATGCTCGTCGGCGCGGTCATCGCGAGAATTGCGATAAGGCCTGTCAGTGTTTTTTGTTTCATATTGCCCTGTCCGATGTTCGGGCTTGATAGGCAGTTGGCAGAATGAACAGCCAGAGGATGAGCAGGATGCCCACCCAGCCTGGCTGTCGATTACTTCAAAATCTAGGGAGATGTCCCCGGCACGATATAAGCTGAATCATGCGTCTGATAGACTTCAGGATAGATGACTGCGGCGTCCAGGGCGCTTTGGCCCTGCTCGAAGTATTGCATCACGGTCACAATCGGATCGGGCCACTGATGCCACATATAGGTCGGCGTGCCTTCGGGAAGCTCCGGATTGTGGCTGCCGTAGGTGAAGTAGTAGCGGCCTTGTGACAGTCCAATGTCGGAATTTTCGATGGCGGCGACGACAGCATCGGGGTCGGTGTAGGTGCCGGCGCGTTCTATGGCGTCGGCCAGGATATAAACGCTGTCATAGGAGGCCATCCCGAAGCTGGGGATGATGTCGCCAAATTCGGCCTCATATTTGGCGTTCAGTTCAATCGCCGTGTCATTGAACAGGCTGGGGATGATGCCGACGCGGTTGAAGGCGCAGTAATTGCCGTCGGGGACGGTCGCCCAATACTGCTCGGACTGGAAGGCGATCTGGTTGGTGACGCAGATGGTGTCTTCGGTCGGCGCGATGCCTAGTTCGGCCATCTGCTGGGTCAGGTTGAATGAAGTTTCGCCAGTGACCACAATGCGGATGGCGTCGGGAGGGTCTGGCCGCGCTTGGATGCGGCTTAGTATCGGCACAAAGTCTTCGGTGCCAAGCTCAACGTCCAGCTGGTCGACCGTTACGCCGGCCGCTTCCAGACGCGCCTGTTCATCGGCGGCGGCCGGCTGTCCATAGTCGGTATTTTCGACGATGAGAACGACGTCCTCGGCGCCGAGCGCAATCAGCCAATCGGTGACCACGCTGCCGACCATGGAACTGGAGGGCGAAACGCGGAAGATGTAATCGGTGCCGTCTTCAATGCGCGGCGGCGCGCCGTCGTATTCGATGATGCCGTTGGCGCTTACGTTGTCGTTCCATGGCTCCGAGAACACTGTCGGGATGCGGTTTTCCTGCATGATGCCCATCGTCGCCAGCCCAACCGCGCTGTGATAGACGCCTACCATGCCATCGGCGCCATCTTCCAGGATCAGCCGTTCAGCGACCGCTTGGCCGCGTTCGGGACTGCCTTCAGAATCGCCGGTGATGACTTCAATTTGATAATTGACGCCATCAATTTCGATACCGCAGTCAGCGTTGATGTCCGCTGCGGCTTGACCAAAGGCCCAATCCATCGCCACGCCGCCGGCGACTGCGCCTGGGGCTGACATGGGGGCAATGCCGCCAAAGGTGATGACTTCGTCGGCGAACTCGCAATGTCCGTCAGCTTGAACCATGCCCATGGACATCAGCGCGCTCATCGCTAGAATTGCGATAAGGCTTATCAGTGTTTTTTGTTTCATATTGTCTTTCTCCTCAAACGGCTAACCAGCAAAATCTAACTGTAACGCGATGCACATATTAAAGGATAACCCGCGTTGCCTGCGCTGTCAAGTGAATCGCTCGGCGCGGGGCAATTTGACATTTTCGCCCTCATAAAGTATAGTCAAAAATGCCAGAAACATTGCTTTGGATGCGCCGTTAGAAATGAGATGAGGATATCAAGATGAGCAGCTTACCGATTGGATGCGCGCTTTGGACTTTGGGGCCGACGCCTGACGTCAAGACCTTGGCCCAGCACATGGAAATCGCCGCCGAAATTGGCTGTACATCGGTGCAGCCCTGGATTGTCAACGTGGAATATACACCCTGCATCCTCGATCCTGAAGTCGGCACGGCCGCCGACCGGCGGGAAATCCGCGCCATTGCCGAATCGCTTGGCCTGACTTTCAGCGGCTTCTGCGCCCAGCTGCAAGGGACAGTGACCTATGGCGGCCTGGAAGAAACCGAAGGCTTGTCGTGGCGGATTGACAAGACGAAACAGGCCTTGGACACGGCGGCCGAATTGGGCGGAAACATCGTAACCACTCATGCCGGCGTCCTGCCTGAAGATCCGTCCGACTCTGCTTATCAAACCATGCTCCGCTCCGTCGCTGACATCGCCAAGTATGCCGAAGGGCTGAACCTCTATTTTACGCTGGAAACCGGCCAGGAATCGCCGCAGGCTCTCAAGACTTTTATCGATACCATCGGCAGTCCCAATCTTAAAGTCAATTACGATCCTTGCAATCTGCTTCAGTTCGGCTCGGCGGCCGACGCTGTTGAAGGCGTGCATATTTTGCGCGGCGAGATTGTGCATACCCATGCCAAAGACTGGAATCCAGAGACTCGACAGGCCACCTGCGGCGAAGGTCTGGTGCCTTGGCCGGATTACCTTCAAGCTCTCAAAGACATCGGCTATAAGGGTGTACTCGCGATTGAAGATGAGAGCGGCAATCCTGATATGATCGACTCGATTAGGCGCAGTTACGCCTTTTTGCAGGAGGCCCTGGATGATTAATGTCGGGATTCTGGGCGCTGGTGGCATCGCCGCTTTGAGTCATCTGCCCGAAATCGCGCCGATTGAAGGCCTGCGGGTCGCGCATATTTGCGGGCGGCGCGAAAGTCGACTGCGGCTGTTATGCCAGCGTTTTGATGTGCCGCGCTTTTCTACTCGCTGGCAAGATTTGCTTGATGATGAGGATTTGGACGCTGTCATCGTTGCCCTGCCGCATCCGCTGCATGCCCAAGCCGGCTTGGCTGTACTGGAACGGGGTCTTCATCTCTTTATGCAGAAGCCCTTGTGCGCCACGATGGAAGAGGCCAATCAACTGGTCGCGGCCAGTGAAGCGCGTCCCCATCAAATTGTCTATTGCCTGCCCTGGTTCAGCCCAATCGTCTGCGAAATGCGGCGGCAGCTGACGGATGGCGCGATTGGGAAGGTCTCCAGCGCGCTGGCGCGGCAAAGCCACGGCGGCCCCGAAGTCTATTACGCTGAAGTGACCGATGCCTTTAAGGAGCCGCGAACCGAGGGGGATCTCTGGTTTTTTGATGCTGATGCCGCTGGCGCCGGCGCGCTGATCGATATGGGCGTCTATGCGATTGCCGATTTGACCGCTCTGCTAGGCACAGTCACACAGGTGACGGCGCGGATGACCACTGTCGCCAAGCCAACCGCGCTGGAAGATACGGCTGTTATGATTCTGGATTTTGCCAATGGCGCTTTGGCAACGGCTGAAACTGGCTGGTGCGATCCGGCGCGGTCATCATTTTTGCGCGTGCATGGCACAGCCGGCAAGCTGATGCAGGCCGACGATAAAATCCAGCGCATCTATCCAGGATCGCTCGACCGCGAATGGGCCGCGCCGATCGTGGAAACGCTTGATCCGCCGCCGGGCCTTGATCAGCACCAAGAATGGCTGCACTGCATCCAGACACAGACCCAGCCGCCGCTTTCCAACATCTGGCTGGCGCGGCACGTCACTGAAATCATGCAGGCGGCCATGACCTCCAATCAAATCGGGCGTCCCGTCGCCGTTCATTCAACAGCCGAAGCCTAAATCATAACCCTGACGGGCTATAGTTCGGCCTGGAGCGCGGTGAAGGACAAAGGCGGCAGGCTCAACTCGGCTTTGCCGTCGATGATCCGCGGCGCGTAAATCGCCCTGGAGGTCAGTCGATTCGGGTCATCCCAACTGTTGGCGGCTTTGGGGTCTCGTCCTGAAAGCTGATGCGCTGATGTGATGCGGCTGGGCTGGGTGTCCTGCCAGTGAATGACCAGCGGCAGACGTTCGGTTTGACTGCGATTGACGATGAAAATCGAGTTCGTTCCGGCCGCGGCGTCATGGGCCGCCGATACATCCAGCAGCGGCATATCCCCGAACTGCTTGGTTTCGCAGATGGGCGCATCCACAGTCAAATCCAGCGAATTGCCGCGCGCCATTTGGCTGAAGTGCAGCAGCGGGTAATAGATGGACTGTTTCAGCAGGGCGTCGCTTCGGGTCAGAATTGGCGCGATGACATTGACGATCTGCGCCAGGCAGGCGATTTTCAGCACGTCCGCTTTTCGCAGGAAAACGTTCAGCCATTGCGCCGCCACCAGCGCGTCTTCCAGGTTGTAGATTTCTTCGATCAGGTGAGGAGCTTCTGTCCAGCCGCCGCGCGTCTCTTTGATATTATGGGTTTTGTACCATACATTCCATTCATCCCACGACAAATAGACATCGCGCTTGGAGCGGTTCTTGGCTTTGACATAGCGCAGGACACCCGCCAAGGTATCCACATAATCCTCAAATGCGGCGCTAAGGGCTAGATAACTGGCGCTGTCATCGGCCTGGTTGCTGGCGTAATAGTGCATCGAATGATAATCAATATGCTCCCAGCACAGTTCCAAGGCGACTCGGTCCCACTCTGGATAAGTGGCCATCATCGGGCTTGACGAGCCGCAAAGGACAAGCTCGATATCGCTGTCGTGCCAGCGCATCATCTTGGCGGCTTCCCGCGCTTTTTTGCCATAATCGGCGGCGTTAAGATGGCCAATCTGCCAAGGGCCGTCCATTTCGTTGCCCAGACACCAGTATTTGACGCGATAAGGTTCACTTTGGCCGTGTTTGGCGCGCAAATCACTGTATTTTGCACCGATGGGCGCGTTGCAGTATTCGACCAGATTGGCGGCGTCTTGGATGTTTCCTATTCCCATGCTGACGGCCAGCATTGGCGCGGCGTCAATCTGTCGGCAAAAATGGATGAATTCATCTGTGCCGAACTGATTGGTCTCGATTGATTGCCAGGCAAGCTCGCGGCGGCGCGGCCGCTGGTCTTTGGGGCCGATGCCGTCTTCCCAAAAATAGCCGCTGACAAAATTGCCGCCTGGATAGCGTATCGCCCGAAAATTGAGTTCTCGCAAGGCGTCCAGGACATCGCGGCGCAGGCCGTTCTCGTCGGCATAAGGCGAGGCTGGGTCATAGATGCCCTCATAAATGCAGCGTCCCATGTGTTCGGCAAAGCCACTGAACAGCAAGGGCGAGATGGCGCTGATGACGCGCTTGGTATCGACATAAATATGTGAAACGCTTGTTTTACTCATGGTAAGTTTCCCTTTGCGCTAAAAGTCTCTCATCTGGATTGAGTCGGACTTTAGTCTATTTTATCCTATTTTGGCAGATCGGGCATTAAAATACATCGCGCCATAAACCGCGGTGATTTTACCACAGAGGACACAGAGGATAGAGGGTATTCGCTCGACAAAATCCGACAAAAACCGCCATTTTCCGCCACAGAGGTTTTTACCACAGAGGGCGCAGAGGACACAGAGGATAGAGGGAAGGGCGGCGTTCATGGTTTTCGCATATTTTTGTCACTCGTCATCGTCTCAATGCCGTCAATGTGTTATAGTCGCGGCGCAGTCGCTCATCGCGAGGGAATCGACATGAAACGGCCGAACATCCTCATCCTTTATACCGATCAGCAGCGATGGGATGCTTTGGGCGCCAACGCTAATCCTGAAGTTTATACGCCCAACCTCGATGGCCTGGCCGCGGCCGGCATCAATTTTTCCCATCATTTTGTCCAAAATCCAGTCTGTATGCCCAGCCGCATCAGTATGCTTTCCGGGCAGTATCCTTCCACGCTCGGCATTACGCAGATGGGCGTTCCCGTATCGCCTGACATCCTGACCCTGCCGCGCATCCTGAAGCAATATGGCTATCGAAGCGCTAATATCGGCAAGCTGCATTTTCTGCCGCATGCCAACCGCGATCACCGCCGCCCGCATCCCGATTACGGCTTTGACGTCCTTGAAATTGCCGATGAGCCAGGCGTGTATGAAGACGCTTACCGCGCCTGGGCCCGACAGCAGGCCCCCGAACAGATGGACAAGATCAGCGCCGGCATCCCGCCAGCGGCGCGTATTTGGCAGCGCGTTATGGACATTGAAGATACGGTGGCTCACCGCGGCGATCCTGAAGGCCGCCATGATTTTCAAGGTGGAATCCCTTTTGCCGCCGATGATCATCTTACGCATACCGCGTTTGTGGCCGAACGAACTATTGAGTTCATTCAGCGGCAGGGCGGCCAGCCTTTTTTGTGCATCGCCGGTTTCTATTCGCCTCATGCGCCGTGGGTTGTTCCGCAGAAATACCTGGATCTGTATGACCCTGAGGCCTTGTCCATACCCGCTTTTCCAGCGCGTATCGACCGCCAGCGGCCTGCCGATCCGACCAAGCTGTTTTCCGATGTTCAGCTTCGCCAGGCCAAGCGCGGCTATTATGCCATGATTAGCGAAGTCGATGATTATGTCGGGCGAATCCTCGCCGCTTTGCAGGCCAGCGGTCAAGGCGACAACACCATCGTCGTCTTCACTTCGGATCATGGCGAATGGCTGGGTTCGCATCTGCGTTATGGCAAGGGATACCCGGCCGATGACGCTGTAAGCCGCGTTCCGCTCATCATCGCCGCGCCCAATGGACAACCGATGCAGCAGTGCGATGGACTCGTCGAAGCTGTCGATATTGTGCCGACTCTGCTGGAACTGGCCGGCATTCAGCGGCCGCCATCGCTTCAGGGCATCAGTCTCGCCAGCCGCGTCTTGGGAACTGTCGACGCGGGCAAACGCGCGGCTCTGACGGAAGGCGCTGGGTGGAAGGCTCTGCGAACGGCGCGGCATCGCTATTTGATTCACGACGACGGCCGCGAATCGCTTTGGGACCTGGCACTGGACCCTGACGCTTATGACGACGTTTCCAGTCGGGCTGACTATCGGGACGTCTTGGCTGACTGCCGCCAGATTTTATTAACTCGTCTGCTGGCTATGGAACGGCCTTTGCCGCGCGTCTGGCCTTATTAGCTGGGCAGAAGAGGCGCTTGGGGGCGGACAATCTGACGGCGCTGGGGGGTCAGACGTTTCAGCAAGGCCGGCGAAACTTGGTAGCCATGACGGAAGCTGCCCCACGAGGGGCCATAGCGAAAAACGATGATGCGGCGGTCACCCGCGTTGATCCGTTCGGCTGATCCATGGGCCAGCGAATCCACAAAAAGGATGACGTCGCCGGCCGTCATCTGAATTTCGATTGCGCCTTCCACATTGTCGACTGACGGCTCCTCGCCGCGCATTCTGTACTTGGCATAGTCGGGGTGCGGGAAGTGGGATTTGTGGCTGGCCGGAATCACCATTGTGGCGCCGTCGCCCGCGCCGATGTCGGTTAGGGCCATGAGGATGTTGATCTGTCCGCAGTGAAAGGCGCCGTTGTAGAAGCGAAACTGGGTGCGCTTGGTGCCTTCGTGGCCGCCAGAATGCAGGCCAATCGCTTCGCCAGGGCCGCGGATGTTGACAAAGCATTCGTCAATGAACAAGGGGCCGTGATTATAGTCAAAAGTGCCGGCGCCGCCGACAAAGCACTTGACTTTTTCGATCCAGGCCGGGTGGTCAATCAGCCGCTCAAAAGGCGCGCCGCCTTCATAAATCTGCTGTAAATTAAGCCCGTCGTCATCGCCGTAGTTATGCCCGTGAACGTGGCCTTTCCATTCGCCAGGCTGAATCGGCAGCAGTCGGTCAATCGCCTCATTAAGCTCGCTGACTTCTCCGATTGACAGGGCGCCTTTCAGCAGCAAAAAGCCGTTCAAATCGAAAAAATACTTTTCTCTGTCGGAAACCATCTCCAATTTTCTCCTCGTTTAATGAACCGAACCGCGCGAAAAACTGATAGATGCAATGGTAACGGATTATCCGATACTTGCCACGTAGGGGCCGCGGGGCTAAACTTGGCTTCGTATGAGGGAAGAGTTATGACAGAACCCGCAAAGATTGCGCTCATCACCGGGGCTGGCGCGGGTATTGGCCGGGCAACTGCGCTGGCCTTGTGGCAGGCCGGCTATTCGCTGACGCTGGCTGGCCGGCGCCGAGAGAAACTCCAAGAAACGGTGGCCGCCGCCGATGTGGCCGCTGACCGCGCTCTGATTGTTCCAACCGACGTCAGTCAGCCTGACCAAGTTCGTCATCTGTTCGCCATGGCCAAAGCCCGCTATGGCCGGCTGGATGTCCTGTTCAACAACGCTGGCATCGGCGCGCCGTCTCTGCCGCTTGAAGATCTGGCCGAAGCGCAGTGGTCGGCTGTTGTCGGCGTCAATTTGAATGGCGCGTTTTTCTGCACGCAGGCCGCTTTTAGGATGATGAAATCGCAGCAGCCGCGCGGCGGTCGAATCATCAACAACGGCTCTATTTCGGCTCATGTCCCGCGGCCCCATTCAGCCCCTTATACCGCCACCAAGCACGCTATTACTGGCCTGACTAAATCGACGGCGCTGGATGGACGGCCTTTTGACATCGCCTGCGGTCAAATTGATATCGGCAACGCTCTGACTGATATGACAGCCAAGATGGCCGAGGGCGCGGCACAGGCCGACGGCTCCACAGCGGCCGAACCGACGATGGACGTCGATCATGTGGCGCAGGCGGTGGTCTATATGGCGAATTTGCCTTTGGACGCCAATGTCCTGTTTATGACGGTGATGGCGACTCAAATGCCTTATGTCGGGCGCGGCTGACAGGAGATGAGCGCATGAATTCGCTGGTGTTTATGACGGCGGTTGAACTCGCATCTATGATTAAAGGGCGCGACGTTTCGGCAGTGGAAGTTTTGCAGGCGCATATTGAGCAGATCGAAGCGTTTAATCCGCGCCTGAACGCGATTGTAACTTATCAGCCTGAACGGGCTATGGAGGCGGCCAAAGAGGCCGATGAGCGGCAAGCCCGCGGCGACGACCTGGGACTGCTGCATGGTTTGCCGATGGCGCATAAAGATTTGTTCGAAACCAAGGGACTCCGCACTACGTTTGGCTCGCCGCTTTTCCGCGATTATCTGCCTGAATCCGATGATTTGATTATCGAGCGGCTGAAACGGGCCGGCTGCATCACGCTGGGCAAAACCAACGTTCCTGAATTTGGCGCTGGCTCGCATACTTTTAATCCTGTTTTTGGCGTTACGCCCAATCCTTATGATCTGTCAAAGTCCTGCGGCGGCAGCAGCGGCGGCGCGGCCGTGGCCTTGGCGGCTGGGATGATTCCTTTGGCCGATGGCAGCGATATGGGCGGCTCTTTGCGGAATCCAGCTAGTTTTTGCAACGTGGTCGGTCTGCGGCCTTCGCCTGGCCGGGTGCCGCAATATCCCAAACTGAATGGCTGGGCCACTTTGGCTGTTGATGGGCCTATGGCGCGCACTGCACAGGACGCGGCGCTGATGATGGCGGCTGTCGCCGGCTATGATGCGCGTTCGCCTATCGCCGTCCATGAATCGGCCGCTGTTTTTACTCAAAGCCTGGAACGGAGCTTTGCCGATGTGAAAATCGCTTGGAGTCCGAATCTGGGCGAACTGGAGCTTGACGGGCAAGTGGTCAAAACTATCGAAAAACAGCTGCCGATATTCAGTGATTTGGGCTGCCGCGTTGAAGTGTCTCATCCCGATTTTCGAGATGCTTATGATATTTTCCAAACGCTGCGCGCCTGGAACTTTGAGCTTTCCTTTGCTGATCGTTTTGCTGAATTTGGCGAAGAATCCTTCAAGGAGACTATTCGCTGGAATGTCGGCCGCGGCAAAAATTTAAGCGCCGGCCAAATCAGCCGCGTCGAACAGAAACGAACCGAACTGTATCACCGCGTCCGCAGGTTTATGGACACTTACGAATACCTGCTGCTGCCGACTGTTCAGCTGCCGCCTTTTCCTATTGACTGGGAATATCCGCGCCGCATCAATGACCGAGATATGACTACTTATATTGATTGGATGATGACCTGCGCTTACATCACTGTCACTGGGCTGCCAGCCGTTTCGATGCCATGCGGCTTCACCGATGAGGGTCTGCCGATAGGTCTGCAAATTGTCGGTCGGCCCCACGCTGATTTTGCCGTTTTGCAGCTGGCCTACGCTTTCCAGGAAGCGACTCGATTTTATCAGCGCAGGCCGCCAATCACGGCCGAATTGGCCGGATAAAAGCTGTCGGAGCGCGATCTTGGAACTCACGGCGATTAATTGGCTGCTGGCTCTGCTGCCGGTGCTGACCGTGCTGATTTTGATGGTCGGCCTGGGGTGGGGTGGAAGCCGCGCCGGGGCCGCTGGATTTGTCCTGGCTCTCGGCCTGTCGCTGACGGCATTCGGTGGAGGTCTGTCGCTGGTGGCGGTTGCGCTGGGCAAGTCGGTTCTGCTGGCGATGGATGTCCTGTACATTATTTGGATGGCGCTCTTTTTTTACGGCGTGACCAATGAGGCCGGCGTGGTTGCCCTGTTCGGCCGCAGTTTGCCGCGTCTGACCTCTGACCGCGCGGCGCAAAGCCTGCTTATTAGCTGGATTTTTGTCTCGCTTTTGCAGGGGGTCGGCGGCTTTGGGGTGCCAATCGCTGTCGTGGCGCCGCTGCTGGTTGGCTTGGGCTATACCGCCACGCAGTCGGTCATCATGGCTTCGCTGGGACATGGCTGGGCGGTGACATTCGGGTCGCTGGGGACTTCGTTTGTCGCGTTGACGGCCGTCACTGGTCTGCCTGGCGAAGTTTTGGCGCATGACGCGGCGCTGGTTCTGGGCCTGGCCTGTCTGATGAGCGGAGCTTTGGTCGCTTATGTCAGCGCTGGCCGCGATGGTCTGATTCGATCTTTGCCGATGCTTTTTCTCGTCGGCGCGGTGATGGGCCTGACGCAATGGTGGGTGGCTACACGCGGGCTGTGGGTGCTTGGCTCTACATCGGCTGCTTTGGCCGGCGCCGCGGTCGGTGTTTTGTATGTGCTGTCGCCTCTGCATCGCGGTCGAGTCAAACCAGCCGCAAAAGTCAAAAACAGTCAGCCGCGCAGTCTGCCGCTGGCTTTGGCCGCTTACGCTGTTCTGCTGGCTCTGGCCTTTGCCATCAACCTCATCCCGCCGCTTGACCGCCTGATGAATACTTTGCTTGTTCAAATTGAATTTCCGGCCGTCGAAACCGCGTTGGGCTGGGGTACATCAGCAGAGATCGGCCGCGAAATCAGCCTCTTCGGCCATCCAGGGGCCATTCTTTTTTATGCGGCCGCCATATCTTTTCTGCTTTATCGCCAAGTCGGCTATTATCAGCATGAGACGGTCTGGCGGGAAATTTGGCGCAAGGTCGGCCGATCGGCCCGCAAGCCAACTGTTTCGGTGCTGGCCTTGGTGGCGATGGCCTCACTGATGACTCACAGTGGCATGACCCAAATCATCGCCCGCGGCATCAGCGAGACATTCAGCGCGGCCATTTACCCCCTGGCGGCTCCTTTTATCGGCGCGCTGGGGGCGTTGATGACTGGCAGCAACACCAATTCTAATGTCGTCTTTGGCGCATTGCAGCAGGAAACGGCGGCTCTGCTTGGTTTGGCGGCGCCGATTATTCTGGCCGGTCAAACGGCCGGGGCTTCATTGGGCAGTGTCCTGGCGCCGGCCAAAATCATTGTCGGATGCAGCACGGTTGGGCTTGCTGGCGAAGAGGGGCCGGTCATTAAACGGATGCTGCTGCTGGGTTTGATTCCCGTTCTGCTTGTCGCTCTGCTGACTTGGGCGCGGCTTTTGTCAAATTGAACCGCGAATTTGTTGCATTGCGCTAAAACTGACGCTAGTATATTGACATGCGCTTAGGATTTCCCGTGTGATGAACGGGAGGGCCTTATGCAGTTTCGCCGCATCGGTCAATCAGGCACGCTCTCATTGAATGAGAAATGCGCTCTGCTGGAGCAGGCTGGGCGCACGGTCTGCAAATTTGGCTTTGGCGAATCGCCGTTTCTGCCTTTGGGCCGCGTTCGTCAGGCCTTGCAGGAGGCCAGCGGCCGCAAAGATTATACGGCTGTGGCTGGTCTGCCGGAACTGCGCGGGAAGATCGCCGCTTTTCATTGCGAGGCTGATGGTTATCCCATCGCCGCTGAACAGGTTTTGGTCGCGCCTGGCAGCAAACCCCTCATTTACAGCTTGATGCACGCTTTTAGTCGGGCCATCGTCTTCTTGCCGGCGCCGGGCTGGCTGTCTTATGCGCCGCAGGCTCGTTTGGCCGGCCATGCCGTCGTGCTGATGCCAAGCTCTCATCAAGAACGCTGGCGACTTGATCCGACCGCTCTCGACGAAACTTTGTCGCGTTACAGTCAATCTGACCGTCACAAAATCGCCGTTCTGAATTATCCGGGCAATCCCGATGGCCTGACGTATTCCCGCGCGGAACTGGAGGCCTTGGCGGAGGTCTTCAGCAAGCACGGCGTCTGGGTGGTATCTGATGAAATTTACGCTCTGCTGCATCATCAAGGCCGGCATATTTCTTTGGCCAGCATTTATCCGCAGCGCACTTTGGTCACGACGGGTTTATCGAAGTGGTGCGGCGCCGGCGGCTGGCGATTGGGGGCTTTGATTTTGCCGTCTGATGCGCCTGATGGTCTTTATGATGCCTTGGTCGGCCTGGCTTCAGAAATCTATTCCTGCGCTCCTGTTCCCATTCAAGCGGCCGCTTTAAGCGCCTATGAACTGGACGCTGAACTGCATCGCTATTTGACTGGCCAACGTCAAATCCTGGCGGCCATCGGCCAAACCATCCATGCCGCCCTGGTCGAGCGGGGTCTGCGCGCGCATCCGCCGCAGGGTGGATTTTATCTTCTGCTCGATTTCAGTCCTTTTGCCGAATCTTTGGCTGGCCGCGGCATCGTCACTGACCGTCAGCTTTGCGAAGGGCTGCTTGATGACAGCGGGGTGGCCCTGCTGCCGGGAAGCGCGTTTGGCCTGCCGGCCGATGCTCTGACGGCGCGTCTGGCTTATGTCGATTTTGACGGCGCGGCCCTATTGGACAGATGGGATGCGCTTGATGAGGGCCAGGTCAAATCGTCTGCCGACAAAATGCTGAAAGGCATCGACCGACTGGGCGCTTGGCTGCATTAGCTGAAGAACAGCAGGGAAAGGCTTAACAGCAGCAGGGGAATCATCATCGCCCATTCGAAAGTCCGCCTGTTGATGCGCGTAATCAGCGCGCGTCCCATAGCGACCCCCATCAGAATCAGGATGAAGACCCAGCCGATGCCAAGCAGTTTGGGCAGGTCAAGTATGCCGATGGCGATGAAGCCGGGCAGTTTGGCCAGGTTGATGATGACGAAAAAGACTGTTGTTGTGCCGACGAAACTGCGCGGGGTTATCTTGGGCTGCATCAGCAGATAAATAGTAAAAGGCGGCGCGCCCACATTTGCCAGGGCCGAGCCGAAGCCCGATGCCCAGCCGCCCAGCCAGCCATGCCAGTTCCGCGGATGATAAGCCACAAATTTGCGGTGGTCGCTGACGATTTTGAAGGCCATCGCCAGCAGGGTCAGGCTGCCAATGATGTGCTTGAGCTTAACGGCGTCGATGTCTGCCAATACGGACAGGCCGCAGAAAACGCCGATCAGCCCCGGTAAAAATATAAGCCGCAGATAGCGACTGTCCCACTGCTTCCAATAGAAATACAGGGCGGGGACATCAGCGAAGATGAGCAGCGGCAGGACAAGCCCGACTGCCTCCTGCGCGGGGATAATCAACATCAGCAGCGGCACGCAAAGCGCGACCGGCGCCGGCCCGCCCAAGCCGCCTTTGGAAAGGCCGATGAGCAGTCCAACCACTGCGAATATCAGAATCTCGTCCATTGAAGCCACGTTGTGAATATCTAAACATAATTATAGGGCAGGTCAAATCAGCCTGCAAATGTTCCCAGCCTTGCATTGGCCGGTTGTCCGCGTAAAATCGCTAATCCAGGTCAGGCAGGAAGGGATATGGATGTCAAGCGGCTGAACGACGAAGGGCGCGAACTGTGGGATCGCAAGGCGCAGTTTTGGGACGCCATGCAGGGCAGCGAAGGCAACAGTTTTCATCGCCGTCTGATCGAGCCAGCGGTCTTGCGGCTGCTCAAGCTCCAGCCTGGCGAACGGACGCTGGATGTCGGCTGTGGCAACGGCGTTTTGGCGCGGCGTTTGGCGAAAGAGGGCGCGCGGGTTACGGCCATTGATTTCAGCGCGATTTTTATCCGTCTGGCCGAGGCGCGGGGACAGGCCATTCATTATCATGTTATGGATGCCACCGACGAAGCGGCCCTGCTGACCTTGGGCGAAGGCCGTTTTGACGCGATTACCTGCACTATGGCGCTGATGGATATGCCGATTATCGAGCCGCTTTTCCGCGCCGCCAGCCGTCTGCTGAACGCAAGGGGACGTTTCGTCTTTGCCACGGCGCACCCTGCCTTTAATTCCAACAACCCCATTTTTGTCCATGAGATAGAAGACCGCGGCGGTCTTGTCAGCGATCATTACGCGGTCAAGCTGCGCGGTTATCTCGATGTGCCGCCGGTCAAGGGGTCGGGCGCGCCGGGCGAACCTAATCCGCATTATTATTATCATCGGCCGCTGCATGAACTGCTTGGCGCGGCCTTCGCGGCCGGCTTTGCTCTGGATGGCCTGCTGGAGCCAGCCTTTGCGCCCAACTCTGATTCACAGCGATTAGACTGGTTTAAGCTGGGGCAGATTCCGCCAGTGTTGGCCGGGCGTCTGCGCTTGGCCTAGGGCCCATCTATTGACAGCCTCATCGGCCTGGCATACCATTGGCGCATTGAGAGAGGGCAGAGTATGGATGCCTTGTTTTTTGTGGGGATCGGCGGCTTTCTTGGGGCCAATGCCCGTTATCTGCTGACGGCCTGGACGGACAATTTTCTCATGCCGCGCTGGGGTCACTTTCCTTTTGGGACGCTGGCGGTCAATTTGCTTGGCTCTTTTGGCCTGGCGATGTTTGGCCTGTGGCTGGGGGCGCGGGCCGGATTGTCACCGCAGCTGCGCTTGTTGGTGGGGACAGGGTTCTTCGGCGCGTTCACCACTTTTTCGACTTTTGCCAACGACAGCATGACTTTGCTGGAAGAGGGCGGCCTGGGGCCTTTCCTGCTCAACGTCTTCTTGAACAATGGCTTGTGTCTGCTGGGGGTGTTGGCCGGCCTGGCTGTGACGAAGCGGCTGCTGGCCGCGTAATATGCGCCTGAATTGAGAAATAATGGACGATATTCTCAAGGTTATCCTGCTGTCTTTGGTGGAAGGCATCACCGAATTTCTGCCTATTTCGTCCACTGGGCATCTGATTGTCGGCGCGACTCTGCTCAATTTTGAGATCGCGCGGCCGGTGTTCGAGATTTTTATTCAAATCGGCGCGGTTGGCGCGGTCATGCTTCATTATCGTCAAACTCTGGCTGTTCATGCCGCGCAGATAAAATCGAATCCGACCATAAGGCGTTTTTGGCTTTTGATCCTGCTGGCTTTTATGCCGGTGGCCGCGCTTGGCCTGTTGTTTGCCGAAGAGATCGAAACGCTGCTGTTTTCGCCAATCGTGATCGCTCTATCGCTGATTGTCGGCGGCCTCGCTTTTTTGCTGGTCGAGCGGCTGCCGCGCTTCCGTCAATCAGATCAATCAGGACGTCATCGCGCTGTCCCGATAACCCAAGTGACTATGCCACAGGCGCTCACCGTTGGCCTGGTGCAGATTTTGTCGCTGATTCCTGGCATGTCGCGTTCGGGCTGTTCCATTATTGGCGGGATGCTGGCTGGGATGAATCGACAGGCGGCCACTGAATTTTCGTTTTTTTTGGCCCTGCCGGTCCTTGGCGCGGCGACGGTCTACAAGCTGCTGACGGCTTTCAATGATTTGCGCCCTGATGAATGGATGATGCTGGGGCTGGGAACGGCGCTCTCTGGCCTGTTCGCCTGGCTGGCCATTGGATGGCTGCTGAAGTTCGTCTCCAGTCACAGTTTCGTCCTGTTTGGCTATTATCGGATCGCGGCTGGGCTGGTCATACTCGTATTGGCGGCGAATCGCGCGTTTTCCTGATGGCCCTCGGCAGCTGATTGTTATGAAACCCACTCGAAATCGGTTTGTCCAATTCGCTGTCTATTCGGTATAATGAGATTGACGGGCGGAACCAGCCAAAAAATGGGCGGCCTTTATTGAGGAGAGATCGATTCATGTCCAAACACAGAAAGCCGTATTCTTTATTTATACTATGCGCGATGCTTGCGATGATGACGACGGCCTGTTTCCGTGAATCTTCTGAAGGCGTTGGCGAAGCGCCGGTTGCCCAGCCCCTTTCGGCCGCGACGGATGCCGAGGCGACTCCAATAGGCGAAACCCGAATTGAAGCCACTAAGATTGAAGAGACAAGCGCCGAGCCGACCGTCATGGCCACCGTCGCTGAAACAACGGTAAGCCAAATATCCACTGAAGTTCCTCCCGACAGCTATGCGCTAACCGCCACCGTCTTGATTCAGCGATTGACCCAGGATGCCGCCGCCGTCGCCGTCACCCCAACCTCTGAAAGCAGCGATTCGTCAGCCGCCGCCACGCGTCCGCCCGTTTCAACACCTGTGCCGATTATTCGCAACACCATCGCGCCGGGCGCCGACTGCGTTCATCAAATTCGCGCCGGTGATACGCTCTTTACTCTCTCGCAGGCCTATGGCGTTTCCGTCGAGTCGCTGACCAGCATCAACAGTATTTCTGATCCCAATAGAATCCTGGTCGGCCAGCGGATGACTATTCCGAAATGCGGGACGACTGGCTTTATTCCGCCGCCCACTTCGTCGCCCACGCCGACTGATCTGCCTTTGCCGCCGACTGACGAGCCGATTATCGCGGCGACGGCCGCTGGGGCCGAAGATACTGTCGCCGGGGATCCTTTGGTGCAAGAGGCCCAGCAGCGAATTCTGAACAACGCTCAAATCAACACCCGCGCTGATGGGGCCGCTCAAAGCGAGGCCGTGCCGACCGGCAGTCGAACTTATATTGTTCGCCAGTATGACACGCTTTACGATGTCGCCCAGCTGTTTGACACTACTATTGAGGAGATCGCCAGATTGAACGGCATCACTGACCTTGATGACATCAGAATGGGAGACGTCCTGCAAATTCCCTAATAATGGAGCGCGGCCTGGCAAAATGCGGTAAAGCTGTAGAAAAAGGGCGGGGGAATCTTCCCTTGCACAGGGCCGCGTCCATGATACAATGGCTGCTGCTCCGATGGAAATTCAAATGCAGGTTGGAAGGAAAGAAACCATGAGCCAGCAGCTTATGCAGTCATTGGCGGCCGAAAATCACAGTCATCCCGCGATTGAATCGGGGGATACGGTCAAGGTTCATGTTCGCATCGTCGAAGGCAGTCGAGAACGGGTGCAGATTTTTCAGGGCGTCGTTATTCGGGCGCGCAAAGGCGGCAGTGTCAGCCAGGCCAATTTCACAGTGCGGCGCATCGCCAGCCATGGGGTCGGCGTCGAGCGGACGTTTCTGCTGCACAGCCCGCGCGTGGAAAGAATCGAAATTCTGCGAAGGGCCAAGGTGCGGCGGGCGCAATTATATTATCTGCGAGATCGGCGCGGCAAAGCGGCCCGTCTTAAGGAACGCCGCTAAAATCGCCTATTTTTGCCGCGCGTCGGGTTCGGTCTGCTTCAGCACGTAGTAAGTGCCTTTTTTGGCGCCGATCTTGACGAGGATGCCTTTCGCCACCATATCGGCCAAGTCGAGACGCAGTGTTTCGGCTGATACGCCGTGGATCAAGGTGCGGTATTCGCGGTTGGTGATGGATTCGTTTTCGCGGATGTACTGCAAGGCCCGCGCCTGTCGATGATTGGTGTTGCGCGTCCATTCGGGCGGCTTGGGTTTTTTGCGGGCGTTGTGCAGGGCCAAGGCAAAGCTGTAGGGGCGCGCGTCAAATCTGGGCGGCGAATGTCCGGCCTGTTCCATAACCTCAATCATGCGGTCGATTCCCAGCCCTAATTCTTCGATGTATCCCCATTGAAACAGTCCGCCAACCAGCCTTGGGTTGCGCGAAAAATGCTCATCCTTGATATTTTCAACAGTGATGAAACCAGGCAGGCCGCCCGGTGAAATAACTTCCAGGCGGTCGGAAAACATCCGCACTTCGATGCGCCGTCCCCGCAGGCGATAATCGCGGTGACAGATGGCGTTGACCAGGGCCTCGCGGACGGCAAACTGCGGATATTCAAAGGTTTCCTCGCGTTCCAGACCCTTGACGACCGCGCTGACGGCCATCTCGCTCCAGACTAGATTCCAGGTGGATTCGATCAGCCGCGACACTGGGCCGGTAAGCTCTTCGCGGCGGGAATAACCGGCCAGGCCGCTTTCGCCGCGCGGCGTTGTGCCGACGAATTTGGCGAATACGACCGCGCTCTGGGGCAGCCATTGCTGGGGGTATTCGCTGAACAGCAGGAGGCCGCAGACTGTTGGCTTGCCTTCGGCCGTGACCGCGCCAATTTCAATCAGCAGATCGTTGACTTTGCCGCTGTAAGGACGTTTGGTGCGCTCGGCTCGTTTTTCCAGATATTCATCGATCATCTTGCGGCTGAAATCATCGATACTGGCGCCTGGCACGGCGTCCGATTCAAAGTCGCCGGTGTTCTTGGCGCTGGCCAGGCGCGAAATTTCCTGGCCGCCCAGTGGTCGGTTGATGCTGCCGCTTCGTATCAAAACCCGTCCATCAGAAAGCGCGTGAAGTTCGGTGCTGCGGGGGACGCGAATGGCATAGGCCGCCAAACCGCGGTTTGCGTGACCGTCGGCTTCGACCGCGATCTCTTCCCATTTTTCGATGACGACCGGCGGGTTGTAGAGGTCGCCGGCCAGTTTAAGCATCTGGTCTACGTCGGCCGCTTCGGCCTTGGCGGCTGGTCGGCCATTGGGCTGGAGGCCGATGACGATGATGCCGCCTTCGGTGTTGGCGAAAGCGACCAGAGTCTCGGCTAGGGCGTCAGCTTCGGCCGCCGGCACAAAAGCCAGCCGCGGCCCTTCTCCAGATTTGATGAAATCGGCATTTAACATAGGATTTTATTTCGTTCGCTTCTTAGAATCATCAAGGGCAGAATCATTATCGCCTAATCATTCAACTCTCATTATAATGCAGTTTTGAAATCTCGCTTCATCTCTATTCTGTCAAATATGAAAGCACAATGCAAATGATCGCGCTTGTCCGGCCGATGGGCCTGGTCTTGATAAGCTGGCTGCTTTGCTTTCTGCTCTTCAGTGGGCTGGGGGCTGTTCTGCTTGGCTGGATGGGCCAGAAAATGACTTCGGCGCGGCTTTGGCTGGACAGTTTTTGGCTGGGCTGGGCCTTGTCGCTGGCTTTGCTTCAGCTTTGGCATTTCGCTTTTCCCGTCAATGAGGCGGCCTTGGCCCTGCTGGCCGTGGCCGCGCTGGCCGGTCTGCTGCGTCAAGGTCGGCATATCCCCCCGATGTTCAAAAGAATCAAGACATATCGCCTGTTTTGGCTGATATTCGCGCTGCTGCTGCTGTGGCTGGCGAACCGCGCCATTGATATGCCCAACGCTTTTGACACTGGCTATCGGGACATCCAGGCGGTGATGTGGATCGACGCTTATCCCATTGTGCCTGGGTTGAGTCATCTGTTTGCGTCGCTGTCCTACAATCATTCGACTTATCTGTACGATGCGCTGCTGGATGTTTCCTTTTGGTCGGGGCGGTCTTATCATATCGCCACTGGGCTTCTGCTGGCCGTTTTCCTGGCCTATGCCCTGCGCGGCGCGATCCTGCTCTATCGACATCGAGACGGCAATGGCCTGCAATGGTCTTGGGTTTTTGCGGCGCTGATGATCCCTTATATCCTGTTTTATACGGTCAGGCGGGGCGGCATCACCCACTTTTTGACTGATGTCCGCGTTGATCTGATTGGTTTTCTTGCGCTGATTTATCTGCTGGATTTTTTGCAGCATTGCAAGTCATCGCGGCGTCCGAATTCTTATCTGATCTGGCGTTTGGCCTTCCTTATTATCGCTGGCCTGACTGTCAAGCAGAGTTTCGTCGCGCTGGGCCTGGGCATCGGCGCTTTGGCCGGATTTGTCTGGATGCGGCGCGGCGGCCTCAAGTCTCTCGTCCAAACATTGATGCCTATTCTGCTCTTTGCTGTTCTCATGCTTATCCCCTGGCTAGCGCGGGGTGTCGTGCAAAGCGGTTATGTCGCCTATCCCCTTTCCTTTGGCCGAGTCGAGGTTGATTGGGCCCTATCGGAAGCGGATTTAATTCATCGTCAGCGGCGTCTGCAAACCAACACGCGCATTCGGTACGGCGATTCGGATGAGGTGCTTTCGTCTTGGGATTGGATCGCGCCTTGGTTTGAATCCGTTCGCGGCAATGTCTTCGCCTTTGGGCTGCCTATGGCCTTGTCCTTGTCCGGCCTAGTTTTGCATGTCGGCGGCCGCTGGCGGAATCGATGGACAAAGCGCGGGCCGCCGCTCGATTTATGGGTTCTGCTGCCGCTGCTGGTGATGCTGGCCGTCTGGTTTTTGACCGCGCCCAACATCAAATATATTCGCTATGTTCTGTGGAGTCAGGCGGCGCTATTGGCCATTCTGGCGGCGCTGGCCTGGCCTTCCATAGCCTGGCCGCGGCGGACAGCTATGATATACGCTTTGCTGGCGCTGTGCTTGGGCTATGTGCTGTATCTTATGCTCATGCTGCCGACGGCGCCTTTGCCGGCTGGGCCCGAAGATGGCTTTTATACCCATGCCATGCCGCGCATACGGGTCTATGAAACCGACAGCGGCCTCAAGGTCAATGTCCCTGACAATCATATCCGACAGTGCTGGCACATCCCTTTGCCCTGCGCGCCTTATCCCCATCCAGGCATTTACGCGCGGGCGCCGGGCGATATACGGCATGGATTCGGCTCGATATCGACAAGCGAAACGGCGGCCGACAATGACTAATCACCGCGTCAGTTTGCGCGCTGGAAAAGGATGAGGCCATGCCCGCGCTGCTGGCCATTCTCTTGGTCACCGTGTCGATTCTGTTCATCCGCGCGTCGCTGGTGACGCTGGGATTTTATAAAGAGCCGATTTTGGCGGCCTTTCAGCAATATGGCGAAGAGGTCGGATTCAGCCCGCTGTTCGAGGCCTGCTGGTGGGGATACGCTTTGGCTTATCTGATCTTTATGCTGATTGTGCCGTCGGCGCCTCTGGTTCTTTTCGG
Source organism: Phototrophicaceae bacterium (assembly GCA_965243795.1). GTDB lineage: Bacteria > Chloroflexota > Anaerolineae > Aggregatilineales > Phototrophicaceae > UBA6055. The sequence goes on from OZ251576.1 coordinate 1,845,304, forward strand.
CATCATGTCGTTTGCGGTGTCGTTTGCGCTGTATTGGAAGGTCAAAGACAGCGTGCTGCGACATCCGCAGATTTTTCTGAAGTTTCCGCGCTGGTATCAGGAAATTGTCGACCGCACCTCCCGCGAAGAGCGGCGCAAACTGTCTTATATGTGGCTGGCGCTGCCCCTGCGAACGCGGCTGCTTTATAATGCCCAGCATGATGAATTTCGCAAATGGGTCGAACTGGTCGTCCTCTCGGTTGCCTGAAGGTCTGGGAGACCTGGACTCGAACCAGGAATGGCGGATCCAGAGTCCGCTGTTTTGCCAATTAAACTATCTCCCATAGTTCATCACAGCATACCGCGCTTCACAGCCGACCGCAAGGCTCAAAGTGATTTTACCACAGAGGACGGGGAGGGAAGCGCGCTGTTTTCGTTTTTATCATTCTATAAGGGCCAGCGATTCTTTGGCCAGTTTCAGACGGCGGATGGATTCGGCTTTGCCCAGAATTTCCATCGTTTCAAAAGTCGGCGGCGATACGCGCTGGCCGGTGACCGCTGCCCGCAGCGCGCCGAAGACCTGGCCGTTTTTGAAGCCGCTCGCTTGGGCGAAATCTTTCATGGCCGCGTATTGGCGCTGATGTGAAAAATCGTCAAGCTCTTCAAGCGCGGGAATGGCGGCCTGCAGGAGTTGATGCGTTTTTGGGATGTCCATCCGCTTTTGGATCAGAATATCCGCTGGCGGCGGCGCAAAGTTTTCCCAATCGTCAAAGAAGAAGCCGGCCATGTCCACTACCGCGTTCAGGGTCTTCAGTCGAACGCGAAGCAGCGGCACGACGCGGCGCAGACGCTCATCATCGACTTTATAGCCAGCCTTTTCCAGAATCGGCTTGAGAAGGGTGGCCAGGTCATCGGCGTCGGCCTGCTGGATGTACTGTCCATTAAGCCAGTCCAGCTTGGCGATAGGGTAGGCGCTGTTGGCCGGATTGACTTTTTTTAGGTCAAAACGCTCGATGGCTTCGGCGACGCTGAAAATTTCGCGGTCGTCGCCAAAATTCCAGCCGATGTTGGTCAGGAAGTTCATCACAGCCTGCGGCAGATACCCGGCGGCCATGAATTCATGCACCAGCACCGGCGTCTTCGTACCGTCGGCGGCGGCGAATTGGGCTTTGCGCTTGCTAAGTTTGCCCTTGCCATTGGGATTGAGCAGCACTGGCAGATGGGCAAAGCGCGGTTTTTCCCAGCCCAGGGCCTCCCAAATTCGCAGATGCAGCGGGAAGGAGGGCAGCCATTCGACGGCGCGGATAATATGCGATATTTTCATGGCATAGTCGTCGACGATGTGAGCCAGATGATAGGTCGGGAAGCCGTCGGATTTGAGCAGGACGGCATCTTGAAGCCGCGCGTTGTCGAATTCGATGCGGCCGCGGATGATGTCCTGGCCGATGGTTTGGCCGATGAGCGGCATCTTGAAGCGGATGACGTAGGGCCTGCCGGCCGCCTCCAGTTGGGCCGTTTCAGCAGATGAGGTCTCGCGGTAACGGCGGTCATAGCCACTTCCGACGCGGCGCATTTCCTCAAGCTCTTCGGCGCTGGCGAAACACTTGTAAGCCCGTCCCCGCTCGACCAGCCAATGCGCCCATGTCTGATACAGTTCGAGTCGCTGCGACTGAATATAGGGGCCATAAGCGCCGCCCTGCCGCGGCCCTTCGTCGATGTCCATGCCCAGCCAGTCAAAAGCCTCTAGGATCATTTCCAGCGAGCCAGGGACGGATCGTTTGCGGTCGGTGTCTTCGATTCGCAGGATGAATTGGCCGCCGTGACGACGGGCAAAGAGCCAGGCAAACAAGGCCGAGCGCATGCCGCCGATGTGCTGGGGGCCGGTGGGGCTGGGGGCATAGCGCGTCCGCACCGGGCGGCTTTCGATGTTGGTCACAAGCGTTTCTCCTTGAACTTATCAGGCGCGAATTCGCCGCCGCCGCATGATGACACTTTCGACTAGGCCGATGCCGACCATCGTAAAGAGCAGGGAAGTTCCCCCCGAACTGACAAAGGGCAGGGTCAGGCCGGTCACGGGGAGCAGCGCCAAGTTCATGCCGATGGACACCACGCTCTGGAAGAAAATCATAGCGGCCACGCCATAGCAAATCATACTGCCGAGCGGGTCTTTGGCTTCGCGGGCGCCTTTTAAGATACGCCATAGAATCAGGGCGATGAAGCCGAGAACAGCCAAGCCGCCGGCCATGCCGAATTCGTGGGCGATTACGCTGAAAATGAAGTCGGTATGGCGAACGCGCAGGAAGCGGCCGGTGTTCTGTGGGCCGACGCCGTAGCCTTTGCCAAACAGGCCGCCGGAGCCGATGCTAATCAGGGCTTGGTTGATGTTGAAAAAAGCGTCGGGGTCGCTTGCGGGGTTGATAAAGGTGGTGATGCGCGATCTTTGGTAGGGCCGAAGCTGCGTGTAGATGACCGGCAGCAGCAGCAGGCCAACCGCCGTGAATATGGCGATGTGGCGGAGTCGGAGACCAGCTGACCAGATCGTCACCGCCCAGATGAAAAGGAAGACAATCGTTGTTCCCAAATCTGGCTGGTCAAAGATGAGCGCGGCCGGGATGGCGACATGGGCCAGTGACCGAAACACAGTCGAGAGTTTGTCGAGGTGGCGATAGCGTTCGGCAAAATGCTGTGACAGGGTGACAATCAGGATGATTTTGCCGATTTCGGAAGGTTGAATGCGAATGCCGATATTCAGCCATCGCTGCGCTCCGCCGGCGCCCTCTATGCCGAACTGCCGCACCATCAACAGCAGGGCAATCATCAGAACATACAGCCAAGGGCTAAGGCCGCCCAAGAGGCGATAATCAATGGCGGCGAAGAGCAGCAGGGCGAAGAGGCCGACCAGCGCGAAGTTAATCTGATCTGGCACGCGGCGGATGATGTCGTCGTCAATGGCGTCTTGGGTCGCGCTGGCGATCATCAAGATGCCGAAGATGACCAAAATGAGGGTCGCGGCGAAGAGCGTAAAATCGAAACGCCGCCAAATGCTTAGGCTGTCTGTCATGCGGGCTGCTTGATCATGCTGTCCGACTGCTTATGACAAGCGAAGACGGGATGCAGGGGCAGGGTGGGATGGCCGGCGGCCACGTTAGTCGGCGCTTTTGTCATCTTTGTCGGGTTTGGTTTGGTCTTTATCTGGCTTGTCCGACTTGGCTTGGTCTTTATCCGATTCGTCCGATTTGGCTTCGGGGTCATTGTCGTCGGGGGGCGAGTATTCCTTGATAAAGGGGATTTCGGCTATCAGCTTGCTGTGATTGTGGTCGCGCTGCTCTAGGGCGATTTCCACCCGGTCGCGGTCGATGACCAGATACTTGACGATTACCGCCAGGATATCGCGCTTCATCTCTTCCATGCGTTCGGGCGGCAGGTTGATGCGGTCGTGCTGGAGGACAAAGCGCAGTCGGTCTTTGGCAATGGATCCGCTGCCGCGTTTGGCGCGTCTGAATAAACGATCTAAAAGGCTTACCATGAAAATTCCCTCTTTGGTATAAACTTGACAAAACGGCGCTGATGGCCTGTTTTAGCCGCCTTCGAATAGTCTGGCGATGCGCCAGAAGAAACCGCGGTTTTCTTCGAGGTTCATCAAAGGCACCTCTTCGCCTGTCAGCCGCCGCGCGATGTTGGCGAAGGCCTCGCCGGCCTGCGAATTTGAGTTCAGGGTCACTGGCACGCCGCTGTTCGATGCTGAAAGGACGTATCGGTCTTCGGGGATGATGCCGATGACGGCCAGGCCGAGGATGTCGATGATGTCGTCTGCTGAAAGCATCTCGCCTTTTTTGACCATATCCGTTTTGAGGCGGTTGATGATGAGTTTGCTGGGGCCTTTATTGGCGGCTTCGATAAGCCCGATGATGCGGTCGGCGTCGCGGACGGCCGAGATTTCCGGATTGGTCACGATAAGAACTTCATTGGCTGGCGCCAGGGCATTGCGAAAGCCGCGTTCGATGCCAGCCGGTGAATCGATCAGGATATAATCAAAATCCTCGCGCAGCTTGTCAGTAAGCTCGATCATGTCTGTTGGACTCACGGCCATTTTGTCGCGGGTCTGCGCGGCTGGGATAAGATGCAGGTTGGTGAATTTTTTATGCTTAATCATGGCCTGATGCAGTTTGCTGCGGCCTTCCACAATGTCAACCAGGTCATAGACGATTCGATTTTCCAGGCCCATGATCACATCGAGGTTTCGCAGGCCGATATCGGCGTCAATCACGACCACTTTTTTGCCGAGACTGGCCAAGGAGACCCCAAGGTTGGCCGTCGCTGTTGTTTTGCCAACACCGCCCTTGCCCGATGTAATCGTTACCGCTTTGCCCGCCATATATCACCCTTTCCCGATTTAGCCTCTGGCTTCTACAATAATATGATGATCGCGGATGAACGCAACCTCTGGCACAATGTTTTCGCGTTTGCCTGGCGGCGAGGTGACGATATAGCCGGCTATCCGCAGCTGATTGGGGTTCATGTCCAAAGCGCAGACAATCGCCGCTTCGTTGTCATCGGCGCCAGCGTGGACTGTGCCGCGCAGTTTGCCCCAAACGATGATGTCACCGCCGGCGATGACTTTGGCGCCAGGGTTGACGTCGCCAATCACGACTACGTGGCCTTTGCTGTGGATTGTTCGTCCTGAACGCAGGGTGCGCCGAAACAGAACGCCGGCTGTCCCCGTTTCTTCGGCGCTGATAAGCATCGAGTCGGCTGAACCGCTTAACGGCGTTTCTGGCATCGGCGGCCGGCGCGCCTGGTCGTCTGTCTTGGTCTTCAAATCCAGCGACGCGGCCGATTCTCTGGTGGTGTCACTATTGCTCAAGACCATGGTCAAGGTCAAGCCGCGCCGTTCCAGCAGGGCTTTGAGTGAACTAAGCTCATATTTTGGCACTGGCCGATTGCCCAGCTGCACGGTGACGTCGGCGCCGGTGTAAAAATCGGCCTGCTCGTCGATGCGCGCCGCCAGCTGGTCGGCCACTGTTTGCCATTTTTCGGTTGGGCTAAGGCTAATCAGCAGACCGTCTCGAACGCCTTTGATGGCAATCAGTTCATCTTGCGCTGTCATGTGCATCCAGTCCCGCGACTTTATTTGACAGATGACTATACCTGTTTCTGACGTATTTTGCCTGAACATTGGATTATAAGATACCCCGAAGCAAAATGGCAGGGGCAAGCAGATAAATCGCTGAAACAATATGCGTCCACAGGGCCGTCTCGCTTTTGAGGGTTTTGTTGAGCCACTGTCCCAGTGTATTTACCGCATAGGTCATCCAAATGACTTGAATCATCATCAGCGGCATCAGCAGAATTTCGCGGAAGCCGCCCAGATAGATCAGGCCGAAAAAGGCATAAGCGCCATAGGCCAGCATGGTGACGGCGCCTAGGGCCGGATGCCACCGCGACAGCCGCGCCAGGCCAATCACCGCCAGCAGGATGCCGAAAACGTCGAACTGATCGATGAGAAGTCGGCCAAGATCAATCCAGCGAAGGGCTTCGCGCCAGCCCCACAGATGAACCAGAGGAGGCTGCGGCGTTAGATAGACGGTGACCAGCAGGGCCAATCCGCCGCCGATGGCCGCCGCGACGGCCAGCCAGTACCAAGCCGGCAGACGCGCGTAGGACAGGAACAGGCCAAGCAGAACCGCCGGGGCGAACAGGGCCGTCAGCGGGTCATTGACGGCGCCGACGATGAACAGAAAGAGGATGCCGAGAATGTGGTAGGGCCTGGGGGCCTGTGGCTTGGCTCCTGGGCGCGGGTTGGTCAAAAGCAGCATATCGACCAGCAGGTACATCAGCCAGGCCGTGACGAAACCGTTGATTCGCAGGCTTTGGGGTGTTCCGATTTGGCTCCAGAAGATCGCCAGGAAAACGGCAATGCCCAGTCCAATCGCCAGGTCATTGCGCTTGAGCCAGATCGCCGCCGCCAAAACGGCCGCCAGGGCCAGGCCGATGGCGATGATGATGATGGCGGATCGAGATGAACTGGGGCCGGTCTGTGACCAGAAGGCCGGGCAGAAGGCCAAGGTGAGGCCGCCGGCCAGGGAGGCGATAAAACCCATGCGCCGCATTGATGCTGTCACGCCCAAAATGACCAGGGCCAGGCCAGATGCGCGGGGCAGCGGCGTTTCCCCCATAAACAGAAAAAACAGCCAGGCCAGGCCGGCGGCCATTAAAGCTGGGGCCCATTCGCCGGCGCGCGGCATCCGCTTTTCGGTCAGTCGGCGCAGCTTGGGCGTCATCACATCTCCCCCCGCTCATCTTTTAGGCGGAAGTAAGCCTCCATGGTGCGTCTGACAATCGGCAAAGCGACCTGCGAGCCTTCGCCGCCATTGTAGACAAAAGCGAGGATGATGATTTCGGGATTTTCGTAAGGCGCGTAACCAGTGTACCAGGCATGGGCGGGCCATTGGCCGGGAACGCACAGATTGAGTGAATTGGCGATGTCATCGCAGTATTCGGCTGTGCCGGTTTTGCCGGCGACATCCACAAAAGACAGGGCCGCGCCTTGGGCTGTGCCGCCTTCTATTGTGACGGCCTGTCTCATGCCTTCGGCCACCAAGTCCAGCGACTCGTCTGACAAAAAGGGCGGAATATAGGGATTGGCGGCGTTGCGGAAGCGAACCTGCTGGCAGACGGATCCGTTGAAAGTGTAATTCAAGGGAATGTGGACGCGGTAGGTGTGCAGGTCTTCGACGCCCAAGTCAGGATTGAGATCGACTGTGTTGCGATAGCCGGCGGGGTCACAGCGATTGCCGTCGTACCAGGGCGAATTTTCTTCGCAGATGCAGGCCAGGCTGGTCGGGCCTTTCATCAGCATATCTTCCAGCAGCAGCAGGGTCAGTTCTTCGCCGGGCGGCAGGGCCGCGCGGTTGACTGTCCGCAAAACTTTGGCTTCAAAGGGTTCGATAATGCGCCGTTCCTCATCCAGAAAATCGCGGATGACAGTTGGCTGATAAAGCAGGCCGCCGTTGATGGTCGCCGCCACAGACGCAATCAGCTGCAAGGGTGTGACGTCCACATAGCCCTGTCCAAAGGCGGCGTTGTATGTATCTCCTGTTGACCAGTTTTCGCCTTGGTTTCGCCTTTTCCAGTCGCGGTCGGGCATTCGTCCTGGATTTTCGAAGGGAAGCTCGATGCCGAGTTCGCTGCCGATACCTAGGGCCGTCGCATAGCGAAAGAGATCCTCGATGCCCAGGCCGCCAGGTCGCAAGGCCTGCGCTGACAGGTCGGGATTGCCGCCGCCGATCTGATAGAAATAAACGTCGCAACTCCAAGCGATGCCCTGTAACATATTCACCCGGCCATGTCCGCTCCGCAGCCAGCAGACAAAACGCTGGGAGGCGGCTGGGTCGTTGGGCGCGTAGCGATTTTCCAGCAAAAGCTGGCCTTCGTCGATAAGCTGCGTGCTGGGGTCGATTATCTCTTCCTCGATAACGGCGGCAGCTGTAATCACCTTCCATACCGAACCAGGCGGATACTTGCTTTTGATGGTGTTGTTGACGAGCGGGCGCAGGGGATCGTTCACAATATCCAGATAGTATTCGCCATCGATGGCGCGGGCGAAACGGCTGTTGTCATAGCTGGGGTAGCTGACCAGGGCTAGAATTTCGCCTGTGCGCGGGTCCATGGCGATGACGACTCCCTGTTCAGAGACAATCCGCCGCGCTTCCATGTTCAGCTGGTTTAGCTGGTCGATCAGGGCCTGCTGGGCGGCGGCTTGGAGTTCGGTATCGATGGTCAGGCGCACATTTTGGCCGGGCAGGGGGTCGACTTGGTCGATGATGTTGATCTGCTCGCCGGCCACATCGACTTCGCGCAGGATGAAGCCGCGTTCGCCGGCCAGCCGCGATTCGAGAAACCGCTCAATTCCTTCGTAGCCGATGCGGTCAAAAGCTGGGTTGTAGCCCTGTTCGCGCAAGGCCTCGTCCTCTTCGGCTGGGATGGGCCCCATGTAGCCGACAATGTGCGTGGTCAGTTCGCCTGTTGGGTATTCGCGCACCGCCACAGTTTCGATGTCGACGCCGGGCATGTAGATGCGCTCTTCCAAAATTTGCATGGCGACTCGCTGCGGCACATCCAGGGCGGCGATGACCGGCTGGAAAGGCGCGATGCCCTCGCCTTCGGCCACCAGTTCCTCGATGCTTCGGACAAACTGGCGCGCCTGATCGGCGATTTCGCGGGTGGGGGGGATGCCGACCAGCGCTGACAGCCGATTGAAAATTTCCAATTCGCCAGTCTCATCGCCGGGCAGTTCGGCGGGGATGATGGTGACGTTGAAGGCTGGGACATTGAAGGCCAGGCGGTTGTCGTAACGGTCGAAGATGGCGCCGCGCCGCGAGGGGATCGGCAGTCGGCTAAGGCGATTTTCATCAGCTTGGCTCTCATAATAATCGCTGCTGACGATCTGCAATTCGTACATGCGGATGCCAAACACCAGGAACACGGCAAAGACGACGGCCTGAAAAAAGGTCAAACGCCAAGTTTGGAAGGGCGCCAAGCGATTGAATTTCACAGCGATTCTCCTGCGCCAGGCAAGATATTGGGCGCGCGCCGCAGGCCGCTTTCGAGCCGATTCTGCATCAGACGCACCAAGCCGGCCACCGGCAAAACCATGACCAGATGATAAACAGCGGTCGGCAGCATAACCAGCCGAATCAGCGACGGCAGATGATAGGAATGGCCCAGCAAAGCCAGCATTTGATAAGTGAAAAGCTGGAAAAAGACTGTCGATAAAATCGTCATCAGCAGAAGCGATATGAGCCGAACCCGATACAGCTGATGGGAGACGGCGCTGACGGCAAAGGCGATCAAGACCAAGGCGAAGGAGGATGTCCCCAGCGGCAGGATGGAAAGCAGGTCTATGAAAATCCCGCCGACGAATGCCCATATCAGACTCTCGGTCAGGCTGGCGCGGATGGCCCAGGTCATCACCAGCAGCAGTCCCAGATTTAGCTGGCCGCGCGTGTTCTCCAAAATTGGCGTCAGATCGCTCAAGATGGCCACTGCGAAGCTGATCAGGTGCGGCATGAGGCCGGCCGAAAGGGCCGCCGCCAAGCCCAAAATCGGAATACTAAGGTAGCGTCCCACGTCAGCCACCCGCCGAATCGTCAAACACTGACAGGTCAATCGGCTGAAAGCTGGTGATGACCAAGACGAATTCGAGCAGGCCGAGGTCAATCAGACTGCGGACTTCGGCCTCTTGAAACAGTTCAAACTCGAACTGGCGGACGCTGGTGACCTGGCCGACGACGATATCGGGAGGGAAATTGCCGCCTAGGCCCGATGTAATCACCAGATCGCCTTGGATGATGCGTTCATCGAGGTCGATAAAGGTCATCCGCAGCGCGCCTGAAGCCTGGCCGATGATGCTGCCTTCGGCGCGGGTGGTTTGCAGACGGGCGCTTACTGAACTGTTTTCATCATTGATAAGCTGCACTTGGGCGGCGTTTGCGCTGACGCCGACAATCCGTCCGACCAGCCCTAAATCAGTGACGACTGGCATTCCGACGCCGACGCCGTCGCGGGCGCCGCGGTTGATGATGAGGCCGCGGACGATGCCGCTCTGGTCAAGCGCGATCACATCGGCCGTCAGAAATTCCTGATTTTCCAGGGCGCTGGTGTAGGACAGCAGGTCGACGAGACGGTCATAATCGCTGGCCGCTTCGCGAAGCTGGATGATTTCGATTTGGCGGCTGGCCAGCAGTTCTTCCAGGCTGGCGATTCGCTCGCGAAGCTGGCCGAGGCTGTTAAGCTCTTCAAAGGCTTGGTTCAAAGTCAGCGAAAGGCGGTTCAAAGCCCCTGAAAATCCATGCAGCGGCGCCGATGCCAGGCCCTCGACCGGCGTCAAGAATCCAGCTATGCCCAGCAGAATCAAGCCGCCGCAAAGGGCTAGCGCGATTATCAACAATAGAAAGCGATTGGGACGTCCGGCCGGTCGCAAGACCCGTTCCTTATCAATTTATGCGGTGTTTTATCTTATCACAGTTTGCGGACGTTTTCCCCATTGTCCAGCCTATTTAGAGGAGGGCAGAGTGGGGGAGGTCGCTAATGTTTGGTGCTGCCGCGTTCGGGGCCGGTGAGCAGACGGCGCAGGTTGTTGTAGTCTTCCAGGACGCGTCCGGCGCCACGGGCAACGCAGGTCATGGCATCGCCGGCCAGCCAGGAGCGGATGTTGACCTCTTCTTTGATGCGCTCATCCAGACCGCGCAGCTGGCCGCCGCCGCCAGCAATGGTGATGCCGCCTTCCATCAGGTCAGCGACCAGTTCGGGCGGCGTATCGTCCAGGGCATCCTTGACGGTGTCGATGATGATGTTGACTGAACCGCCGATGGCCTCTCGGATTTCGATTGAGCTTACTTCGACTGAATCGGGCAGGCCGGTCGTCAAGTTGCGGCCCTTGACCAGATAAGTCTGCTCTTGTGGCAGCGGATAGGCCGAGCCGATGTCAATTTTGGCTTTTTCGGCCGTTGGCTCGCCAATTAGCAGGTTGTGTTTGCTGCGTAGGTGCTGCACGATGTCTTCGTCCATTTCGTCGCCGGCGACGCGTATCGAGCGGCTGATGACGATGCCGCCCAGCGAAAACAGCGCGACTTCGGTTGTGCCGCCGCCGATGTCAACGACCATGCTGCCGCGGGTTTCCAGCACTGGCAGATTGGCGCCAATGGCCGCGGCTACGGGTTCTTCGATGAGATGGGCTTCGCGGGCGCCGGCGTCCAGGGTGGCTTCGATGACGGCCCGTTTTTCGACTTCGGTGACGCCGCTGGGGATGCCGACGACGACGCGTGGCCGCGGCACTGGCACCCAGCTTTGCTCGTGGGCTTTGCGGATGAGATAATCGAGCATGCGGGCGGTGATTTCGTATTCGCTGATGACGCCGTCGCGCAGAGGCCGTACAATTTGGATGTCCTTGGGATTTTTGCTCCACATTTCTTTGGCGCGGGCGCCGACTTCAATGGGCATGCGCGTTTTGCGGTCGATGGCGACAAAGGACGGCTCGTTGATCACGATGCCCTTGCCGCGAACATAAACCAAGGTGTAAGCTGTGCCTAGATCAATGCCGATGTCAAGCGAAAACAGCCCAAACAGGAAATCCAAAGGACTTAGCACGAAGCAAGCTCCCAAGCCGAATAAGAACGCGGGAATTATAGCACAGATTGATATGAAACAATACCAGTCCATAATGAGGGCGGATGGAACGTCCTTTGTTTCCCAGATGTCCAGTATGATAAGCGCAGGCGCGGGCGAAACATTTATCGGCTCAAGAAACCATGATTCTGAAGACGATAGGGCAGACCATCGAGAAGCATAAGCTGCTGAAGGCCAATCAAACGGTGGTCGCGGCGGTGTCCGGGGGCGCTGATTCGGTGGCGATGCTTCATATTCTGACGCGGCTGCGGCCTCATTTTGGCCTGCGGATTCATGTCGCTTCCCTGCATCATGGCTTGCGCGGTGATGAGGCGCAGGCCGACCTGGATTTTGTGCAGCAGCTTGCCGAAACGCAGCAGCTTCCCTATACGCTTGGCCGGGTGGACGTGCCGCGGCTGGCGCGGGAACAGGGCCTTGGCTTGGAGGCGGCGGCGCGGCAGGCCCGATATGACTTTCTGGCGCGGGTGGCCGGGAAAATCGGCAGTGATTGCGCGGCAGTGGCCCATCATGCTGATGACCAGGCCGAGACTATTTTGATGCACATCGTGCGCGGCAGCGGCCTGCGCGGCTTAATGGGAATGTCGTTTGCGGGGCCTATGCCCAACCATGGCCATATTACCCTGATTCGACCTCTGCTGGAGATGACGCGCGGCGATTTGGAACGTTACTGCGCGGCGCATGGACTGGATTTTCGGCATGACGGCAGCAATGATGATATTCGCTATCGGCGCAACTTCATCCGCCGTCAAGTGATGGGCCGACTGCGTCAGGTCAATCCCAATGTGAGGGCTGCTTTGGCGCGGTTGGCCGAATCGGCCAGCGTGGACGAGCATTATCTGTCATCGCAGTTTGAATCGACGGTTATGCCGCAGGTTGATATCGACCCAAATGGCTGGAGTCTGTCTAGGGACGCTTATGTTCGCTTGCATCCAGCTATGCAGCGGCGCTGGATTCGCGAGGCCGTGCGGCGGCTGGGCGGCGAATCCGTGACGCTTAATCATCACAATACGACGGAGCTTGCTGGCTGGGCGGGAAGAGCGGCGGTCGGCGCCAGGCGCGATTTGGGCGGCGCTATGCAGCTGCGGATAGCTTATGACCGTCTGCATATTGAACATCAATCGGCCGCGGTGGTGTATGACGGCTATTGCCTGATTGACGCGGATGCCAACATTGACTTGAGGCCGCCGACCTGCATTCACATAGGCTCTCTTCGCATCAAAGTTTTGGCCGAAAGCGCGCCTGATGTCAGCGGTATTCGTCTGTGGCTGCCGGCCGATGCGGCGCTGTGTCTGCGAACGCGGCGGCCTGGCGAACGTTTTCGGCCGCGCGGCATGGACGGAAGATCGCGAAAGATCAAGGATTGGATGATCGACCGCAAAATCCCGCGCGCCATTCGCTGTCAGATTCCGCTGGTCAGCGCGAATGAGGAGATTATCGCGATAGGCTTGGGGTCGGTCTGGCATCTGGCGGATTGGCCGCGGTTCGACGTCACTGATGAAGACGCTGCGGTATGCTTGATATTGGATTGAAGCCGTTGGGCATTGAGGGAGGGCGAGATGACTGAAAGCCAGCCAAACCATGTTCTGATTGTGGATGATGATGGCGCCAGCCGCTTTTTGATGAGCCAGGCCTTGCGCCGCGTCGGTTATGCGGTCAGTGAATCCGTCAGTGGCCAGCAGGCCCTTGAGCAGATGAGCCAGCATGAATTCGACTTGGCGCTGGTCGAGATTCAGATGGCCGGCATGGACGGCCTTGAACTGCTGCGCCGCATCAAAGACCGCCGTCCAGAAGCTATCGTTATTCTGATGACCGCCGCCGCCAGTTTTGAAACAGCCGTGGAGGCCCTGCGCCTGGGGGCCTGTGATTATTTGGTCAAGCCCTGTTCCAGCCAGGCTGTTTGCGCCAGCGTGGGGCGGGGAATCGAGCGGGCGCGCGGCCTGAAACAGCGCCGTCGACTGCTGGAGGCCGTCAAGCGGGATGTATTGGAACTGGCCGGCGAAGACCTTGACTCTGCACAAGTCCCCCGTCCGACCCAGCCGCAAGGTCAAGCCTCTCCTTATCGCGAGCGCATTCCAAAGTCAAGCGGCGCCACCTTTCGCCTGGGTCCGCTGGCCGTCTTTCCAGGGCGTCATCAAATCGCTGTCGGCGGCAAATCAGTCAGCCTGACCCCGACCGAGTTTGGCCTGCTTTTGTATCTGGCGGCGCACAGCGGCCGCATTGTATCCTGCCATGAATTGGTGCGCGAAGTCCGCGGCTATGCAGCTGCCGAAGCTGAAGCGCGGGAGGTCATTCGTCCGCATGTCAGCAACCTGCGCGGCAAACTGCAAAGCATAGGCGAGGCGGCCGATTTGGTGGTGAATGTGCGCGGCGTCGGCTATCGACTGAATGAATCGGCAGAGGCCGGCTAGTGCGAAGTCAATTCATTTTGCAGATGGCGCTGACGCTGCTGCTGGGGGCCGTCTTGGCCAATGCCGCCGCTGATGAGCCGTCGTTTGCTGAAAGGCTGTCCGATATGACCCTCAAGCAAAAAGTCGCCCAGATGTTTATGGTCAGTTTCTTCGGCGCTGAACTGGCGGATATTGAGCGCGATTTTCTGCGTCGGGTTCAGCCTGGGGCGGTGGTTCTGTTCGGGCGCAACGTTGAATCGCCGCGGCAGGCGACGGCCTTGACGAACGCGTATCAGCAGAACATCATCGACGCCGGCGGGCCGCCGCTGCTGATTGCCGCTGATCAGGAAGGCGGCCGCGTCCAGCGTTTGACAGACGGCTTTACGCGCTTTCCCGCGCCTATGCTGCTGACGGCCGGGCAGGACAAGGAACTGGCCTATGAGGTTGGGCGAGCGATGGCCCGCGAACTGCGCGCGGTCGGCGTCAACATGAACCTGGCGCCAGTGGCCGATCTCAATACCAGGTTTGACAGTCCCGTCATTGGCCGCCGCTCTTTCGGCACGGATGTTGAGCTTGTGGCGCCGATTCTCGTCAGTTTCATAGGCGGCCTGCAGGACAATGGGGTCGCGGCGACGGCCAAGCATTTTCCTGGCCATGGCGATACAGATGTCGATTCGCATTTGGAACTGCCGCGGGTCGCGCATGCCCGCGGTCGACTCGATGCGGTGGAACTGCCGCCTTTTATCGCCGCTTTCGCCGCCGACGTGGAGGCCGCGATGGTTGGGCATATCTGGATGACGGCTTTTGATTCCGAACCGCGCCCGGCCTCATTGTCCAGACGCGTCGTGAGTGGTCTGCTCCGCGATGAACTGGACTATGACGGTCTCATTATGACTGATGCGCTGGATATGGACGCCGTTGACACCGCCTACAGCGCCAGCGAAGCCTCGATTCAGGCGATTTTGGCGGGGAATGATCTCATCGTGATTGGCGCGCATGTCAGCCCTAGTCGCATTGAAGCGGTGATTGATGATGTGGCGGCCGCTGTGCGGCAGGGACGGATTGCCGAAAGTCAAATTGAGGCCTCGGCGCGGCGGGTCTTGGCCCTCAAGCAGAAATACGGCCTGCTGGACTGGCGGCCGCTCGATCCGCAGACCGTCCAGGCGCGGCTTAATCTGGCGGCGCATGATGAATTGGTGACGCGGCTCTTCGCGCAGGGCATCACGGCGATAGATCCCCATGGCATGATTCCGCTGCGGGGCCGGGCGCTGATTGTTTATCCGGCGACGCGTCCTAAAATCGCTGATGAATGCGGGCATGCCGGCTTTGACTATTTGGGCGTTTCCGAATCGCCTTTGGATGTGGAGATCGACTGGGCCCAGACGGCCAGCGCGGCCGCTGACAGCATCGTCGTCTTCACCCAGAACGCGCTTGATAATCCGCGTCAGCAGCGATTGGTGAAAGCTCTGCCGTCCGAGAAAACCATCGTGGCCGCGCTTTGGGAACCGTCTGACATGCTGGCTTTTCCTGATGCGGCCGCCTATGTGCTGGGTTACAGTCCGATGCTGCGCGCTACGGCCGTGATTTGCGATATTCTGCTGGGAAAACGTCCAGCGCTGGGGCAGCTGCCGGTCAGGTTTATGAACTAGGCGCGGCGACTGATTGCGGGTTATAATAGGCTGATGACACGAGAAATACACAGGACGCGAACCATCAATGTCTACACTTAACCCTGATTTGATTTCCAAGGACATGGACGCTGTGCTGAACGACGCCGCGCCGATGCTGAAGGAGTATCGAAAATCCTCGATTATGCCCGAAATGGTGCTGCTGGCCTTGCTCCAGCGCGAAAACACCGCCGCTTATCGGATGCTCAAGATGTTTGAAAGCACGCGCGGCGTCGACCTGGAACGGCTTCAGCGGCAGGTCAAACTGGCGATACAGTCTCGCCGCGATCCTGATGGCAGCCTTGATTTTGTCGCCATTGGCAACCGTAAAATATCGCTTAGCCGCCAGTCGATTGTGCTGCTGGATGATGGCCTGACCGTGGCCAATTCGATGAACGAGCGCAAAATCGACACCGACCACGCTCTGCGCGTGCTAGCCGAGACATCAGTCAGCACCGGGGGTATTCTGCGCCAGTTCAGCATTACGCCCAAGTCGATTCAGGATGCTTACAGCGATGCCAGCAAAATCATCCCCAGCCGCGACGACAGCACGACTGTAGATTATGTCAAACGCGCCAAGCGAGGGCTGCTGCGCGCTGTTCATTTTCGGGAAGATCTGCTGCGGAATATGATGAATGTCCTCACCCAGTCGGTCAATCGGCATATTATCCTGCTTGGGCCGGATGGGGTCGGCAAGCGCACACTGGCCTACAGTTTGGCCTTGCTGATGGCCGAGGACAAGGGACCCAGCGGTTTGTCTAATCTGGTGCAGATCAGCGAAACGGCCCTGCTGGACGGCGATCAGGAGGCCTTTCGGGCCGGGATGAGCGCGGCGCGGCGCGGTATTTTATTCTTGCCGTTGATCCATCGCTTCTTTGGCGGCCCTATCAAAGCTGATTTCAGCAAAGCCACGTCGCTGGTGCAGAAAGCCTTTTTGAGAGACGATCCGGTCATTATCTGCACGACTAATCTGCAAGAATTTGAGGCGCGCATCCAAAACGTCAGCGCCATTGTCGAAAACAGTCAAATCATCCGCGTCGATGAGCCGCCGCTGGAAGAGGCTGTGCAAATCCTGGAGACGATTGCCCCGCACCTGGAGGCCGATTATCAGATCGCCATTGAAGCCGACGCTTTGCCGATGGTCGCGCGGATGGCGCAGCGTTATCTGACCGTGACGCCTTTGCCGCAAAGCGCCGAACAGCTGCTTCATCGAACGGCGGCGATGGTCAACATGGGCCGGCAGGCGCATCTGGCCTTCAAGCCCGACAGCGATGACGCTATTCTGGATATTGAAGATGTGACCCTGGTCACCAGCCAGATGACGGGCATTCCAGTCACTAAGCTGGGGGCTGATGAACGGCTGCGCTATGCCAATATGGTCGAGCACCTTAGCGAACGGCTGATTGGCCAAAAAGAAGCTGTGCAGCTGGTCAGCCGCGCGATTAAGACGGCGCGTGTTGGACTCAAAGATCCCAAGCGGCCCATCGGCGTCTTTCTGTTTTTGGGGCCGACCGGCATCGGCAAAACCGAGATGGCGCGGGTCTTGGCCGATTTCATGTTCGGCAGCGAAGAGACGCTCTTTCCGCTGGATATGAGCGAATACAAGGACGAAAGCAGCATCAACCGCCTGATTGGCTCCGCTGTGGGCTATGTCGGCAGCGACGAGGGCGGCCAGCTGACGGAACGGATCCGCCAGCAGCCTTATACCATTGTGCTTTTGGACGAGATCGAAAAATCTCATCCGCGTATTATGGATGTGCTGCTGCAAGTGATGGAAGAGGGGCGGCTGACTGATGGGCGCGGCAATATCGCCCGTTTCAGCGAGTCGGTGGTGATTATGACCAGCAATATCGGCTCGGAGCATCTGATGGTGCGCCAGATCACTGATGATTTGCGCGAGCAGATTATGGATCAGGTGTTGGATTTCCTGCGCCCGGAATTTATCAACCGTCTCGATGAGGTGATTCTGTTCAACGCGCTGAATGATGAAGATCTGGCGCAGATTTTGGAACTGCTGATCGAAAAGGAGAACAGGCTGGCCAAAGAGCGCGGCCTGACGCTGGCCTTTACCGACGGGGCCAAGAAATGGCTGCTGGCCCAAAACGACGAGCCTGAATACGGCGCGCGGCCGCTGCGGCGGATTCTGCGGCGGAGTCTGCGCGAGCCCTTGGCCGATTTTCTGCTGCGCGCCAACCCTCCTGAAGGCACCAAAGTTCGAATTAGCGCCAGTCGACGACGCGGCGGCGGCCTCAAATTTTCGGCAACTGTCGCTGGTCAAGAGGCCTTTGACGGCGCTTAATCAAGCAAAAAGAGAGAATCCACAAGAGGAGACATGACCCCAATCGACCGCTCGATATTCAGAAAGTATGACATTCGCGGCACGGCTGCCGGGGATAATCCCCAGCTAAGGCCGGAGGTGGCGCTGGCTGTGGGGAAGGCGCTCGGTACTTATCTGCCGCGGCAGTTTCAGACCGAACGGGTCTTTGTCGGCTCTGACAATCGGCTGACTTCGCCGGCGCTGAAAGCCGCTATGATTGACGGGCTGGCCTCAACTGGTCTGCCTGTGACCGACATCGGCCAAGTTCTGACGCCCACCGTCTATTTCGCTTCCGCCTCTTTCGCTGGCTCTGGCGCGGGCGTGATGATCACCGGCAGCCATCTGGACACGCGCTACAACGGCATCAAAATGGCCTGTGGCCGGCTGGCCCTGGCCGGCGAGCAAATTCAGGATTTGCTGAAGATCATCGAATCTGGTGAATTCGCCCAAGGCGCCGCCGAGGTCGACGTCGACCCGCAGATGATCCACAAGCACATGGCCGTCATTCAGAGCAAAGTCAGCATAGCCAAGCCGATGAAGGTCGTCATGGATGCCGGCAATGGCCTGTCGGGGACTTATGTTCCGCCAGTGCTGTCGGCCTTGGGACTGGAAGTCGATTGTTTGTTTTGCGAACCCGATGGCCGCTTTCCCAATCATCTGCCCAACCCTGAAGACCCTGAAATGACCAAGGAACTGGAAGCTAGGGTGGTCGAATTGGGCGCGGATTTGGGATTGGCCTTTGACGGCGACAGCGACCGCTGCGGTTTCATCGACAATCGCGGCCATCACATCACCGCTGACCGTCTGCTGGCGCTGCTGGCGCGCGATCTGCTTGGACGTCATCCCAACACGCCTATCGTTTTTGATGTCAAGTCCTCGCAGGCCTTGCCTGATGAGATCAAAAAATATGGCGGCGCGCCGTTGATGTGGAAACCAGGCCACAGCTTGATCAAGCAGAAAATGAACGAAGTCGGCTCTCTGCTGGGCGGCGAAGTCAGCGGACATTTGTTCATTGGCGAGGATTACTATGGCTTTGACGATGCCCCGCTGGCGGCGCTCAAGACGCTGGAGATCATCAGCCGCTCTGACAAGACGATTGCCGAGATTTTCGATGAGATTCCCAAACTGCCGGCCACTCCTGAAATTGTCCTGTCGGCGCCCGATGACCTGAAATTCAAGATGATCGCTGAAATGACGGCCAGCTTCCAGGGCGAATATGAAGTCGTGACTGTGGACGGCGCGCGGGTTCTCTTTGAGAATGGCTGGGGACTGGTGCGGGCCAGCAACACCCAACCGGCGATAACTCTGCGCTTTGAGGCGTATACGCGTGGGCAGGTCTTTGACTATATGCAGGTCTTCAAGGCGCAGCTGAATCGCTATCCGTCGATCGATCAAGGTCGATTCGATGTCCAGATGCAAGCCTTTGCCGATTAGACGGCGGGGGTTAAAACGGCGCGGGCGGCGATAGGCCCTGGGCGGCGTAGTTGAACAGGGTCAGCGCGATGAATATCGCTATGCCAAAGACGATCAGGAGCGTCCCATAGATGATCTGTCGAATGTCCCAGGCGCGGTTTCGCTGGAGCGGGCTGGCAGCGCGGGTTCGTTTCTTTTGCCAGGCGCGGTCGCGGTCAACAATCAGCAGCATCCCCCAAACAATGAAGGGGAGTCCAAACAAAGCGCCAAAGCAAAGCGCAGCGATCATGGGGAGTTCCTCGATCCAGCGACCTGATTTTCGCGTTTGCGCGGCGTCAATGCCAGTCCCAACCTTGCGGCCTGGACGTTTTCGGTTACAATCCAGCCGAATCTTAGACGGCAGGCGGCGCGATGGATAAACTGAAAATCAATGACCCCAATCAGGCGCCCGACCTTGAATTTGCTGTTGACGCTGAACATGGGGGCATTCGCACGCTGGGCTGCTTTACCTTTTTGATCGGGACAGTTATCAGTTTCCTCATCATCAACACCCTCTTTCCCAACGGCGGTTTGATTGTGCTTGGCGGCGCCTTGGCGATTGCGGTCGCTTTGACTTATGGCGTGGATTATCTGGCGAAAAGGCATTGGCCCAGCAATCGCTGCGTTCAATTCCTGGACGATATGATTCGGCTTGCACAGGCTGATGTCATGCAGAGCCAGATTGACGGCGGGCAGAATGTCAACCTGCTGATGTGGCATTTTGAGGCGAGGCGTCATCCGCGCGTGCCGAGGGGCTGGTATGTGATCGCCAATGCGCTGGAGCAGGACGGCGAATATATTGTGACCTACAGCATCGCTTCCCCTGACGATTTTCAGGCTTTGCCTTTGTCGCGCCTTTCGACACAGTTTCAGCGCAAAAAACGCAAGCGGGGAGAAAAGAGCGATCTGCGTAAAGCGGGGAATATCCGCCGCCTTGAGCAGGCCGAATTTCACCGCGGCGAATTTGGCGCCGAAATGTCGCTGAAGGACTATCAGGCTTATCTTGAGCATCTGGCTGACACCTATACTTCGTGGATGCCGAAAGATAAATGAGGCGAATCGTCCTCTGCGCCGTCTGTCTGCTGCTTGGGCTGCTGCCTGGTCTATGGCTGTCGGCCCAGGATGCGCCGCTTGCGCCTGGCGATGTTATTGAGGCGACTCTGGCGGCCGGCGAGACGCATCGCTATCAGCTGCGGGCTTTGGAACTGACTCTGATTTCGCTGCGTATGGAAGCGGTGGGGACGTCTCTCGACCCTGTGATTGAGGTCTACAACAGTTCGGGCGATCTCGTTATCAAGAACGATGACTATGATTATCCTGACCAGCTGGATGCCCTGATTCAGGCCTTGATCACGCCGCGAACGGATGTCTATACCATTGAAGTCAGCGGCTTTGGCGACACGGCCGGCGATTATCGGCTGCTGATGATGCCGGGTTATGACAGCCTGGCCGGGCGCGATTCGACAATGGCCGCCGCCGATTGGGATGTGGTTTTCAGCGATGCGCCGCTTGCTTGGCTTGCCGATGACCGATTGGCCTTCCGCATAGAAGGCCTGTCCAAGTCGGTTTCGCTGGTGGGACGTCATTTTCCCCTCAAGCGCGATCTCTATTTTGAGGCGACTTTTGATGATGTGACGGCCGCCGCCAACTGGCAGGCTGGGATTTTGTTTCGCTATGTCAGCGCCGAATCGCATTATCGTCTGCTGGTCAGCAAGCGCGGCTATTGGCGTTTGGAACGGGCGCAAGGCGAATCTGTCGTCGTTGTCCGCAACTGGAGCACTCATCCAGCGATTGCCCCCGGCGAAACCAGCTTTCGCTTGGGAGTTTTGGCCAGCGGCCAGCTTTTTGATGTTGTCTACAATGGTCAGGTGGTCGGCACGGTCATTGACGATCAGATTGAAGCGGCGGCCGGCAATGTCGGCATCACAGCGAGAACGACTGACAGCCGCGCGTCTTTTGCGGTCGCAGAAACGATTATGACAGCGCCGACTGATGACAAGCCGCTGTTTCCGCAGCATATCCCCGCCGGCAGTTATACAGCCACCGCCAATCTGCTCGCTCGTCAGCAGGTGATTCCCGTCAATGGCGCGGCCAAGCTGACTGTGCCGCAAAGCCGAGTGCGGAATACCCCGTCGGGCATCACGCGCTTTCCTGTGGCGTCGGGCGCCAGTTTTGCCGAATTTGTCATCGGGGCTGATCTGCGCTATGAGATGAGGACGGCGGCCAAGGGCGGCTGCGGCCTTATTTTTCATTATGCCGACGGCGAAAACTACAGCCTGGCCTATGTGGATGCCGACGGCGAATATGGCGTGTCTCGTCGACAGGGCGACGCTTTCCAGCCGGGCATCTTCAGCGGCGGCCTAAGTCCAGCGCGGAATGAACATAAGCTGCTGATGGTCGTCTATGGCGGTCGGCTCCATTATTACATCGACGGCTGGCATGTCGGCGCGATGACGTATCCGCCGCGGACCGGGGAACTCGGCACAGCGGTAGTCAACTTTGAAGACGTGGATACCAACTGCGTCTTTGAAGACCTGTGGCTGTGGAGCCTGGATGAGACCGCGCCTTAGCCGCCCATCGCCGTGCGGAGCGTGTCACAGCCCGGGCATGAGCCATCGCGCCGCCGCAGAGCAAAGCCGGCCTGCGGGTCAGCCCCATAAACCGTAAAGTTCATATTCCAGACGATCATCAGACGAACCTGGCCCGACTGCGCCGAAAGCACAGCTGCTTGAGCGATCCAATCCGCCTGCTGCTGCACCGTGGTATCCTTCGCCCAGGCAAATCCACCTGGAAGCGGCCCTTTCATGCCCTCGCCGCTAAGATAGCCTATTTCCGTCCAGCAGACGGGCTTGCCGGGGAAGAACTGCGCGCCGCGGTTGAGCATAGAGCCGAAGTAATAGGTCGGGTATCCGCCGCGCGGGTCGCCGCTGGCCGCGCTGGGCGGCAGGATGCCTTCGTTGTAATGCAGGCCAAGGCAGTCCATGTACTTGGCGGCGCCGGCCTCGGCCATATCCCGCATAAAGGTATCATCGTTGCATCCCCCCGTGCCGCGGTCAAAATCAAAGGCACAGCCGGCCGCGCCGAAAAAACCGGTAGGGGATGGGGCGGCGCTGATGACCATGGTGTTGGGGGCGCCTAATGGCCCCTTGATCGCCTCATAAGCCTTCTTCAGCATTTCGGTATATTTCTCGCCGTCGATGAGACCCAAGGGCCATTCGCGCTCGATGTTCGGCTCGTTCCAGACCTCAATGGCGTCGGCGCCGGCCTGCGCCAGTTTGCGAAGGAAGGCGGCGAAATTGTTTGTATAGTTATCAAAGCGCTCTTCAAGCGGCAAAAGGTCGGCATGCACCCCTTTTACGCTCAAGAGAATCTTGAAACCTTTGGCATGAGCGGTTTGAATCCAAATCCGCCCTCTCTCAACGCTTTGATCGCCGTCACTGTAGGTAAGCTGCTGTTTGACCCATTTCATGCCGGCCTGTTTCAGCAGTCTGTCCGCGTCGTCTGTCAGGCCGGTCACCTGGCCGCCCAACTCGAATCCACCGACGTTGGCCGCCCCAGGCGCGATTTCGACTGGCGCTGAAGACGCCGCTGGGTTGTCGGCCGGGGCTGTTGTGATCACTTCATCGCAGAGAACAGCCGTGAGCAGGTCAAAGCTGACGCGCACCTGCCAACTCTTGCCAGAGACGTCGGTGATGGTGAAAGTCCAGCCAAAGAGGATGTCGCGCTTTTCGGCCGGGATCACCTCGGCAACGCAGCTGTCGATGCCAAATGCGCCGTACTGCTGCCAGTGGGCCTGGGTGCTCCAGTCATCTTGGAAGTAGCGCCATCGGGAGATTCGCAGGGGAGATTCGCGCTCTTCTTCGACGAGGTCGCGGGCGATTTGCAGGCCTTGTTGGGTGTAGTTCGCGTCCTGCGCCAGCGATAATGAAACCAAACCCAACAGAAACAAGATGCACAGGAAAAATCTTAGGAATTCGCTGGGAAGGCCAGCCGGCGATTTGGTTTGCATAAGCGCCCCCTTTTGATGAATTGTCCGTTCATGCGTTCACAGTCAATACAGCTTAACCTGATTTGTCGATTTTACAATACCTTTTTGACGTTTGATTCGATTCAGCCGCGCGGCAAAGATTTTTTACCACAGAGGTCACAGAGGGCAGAGAGAAAAGCGGTCAGGAAATGCGCGGCGGGGAGTGGTAAATAGAGAGGATATTCGTCGACAAAATCCGACAAAAACCGCCATAATCCGCCATAAACCGCGGCAAAGACTTTTTACCACAGAGGTCACAGAGGGCGGAGAGAAAAGCCATTATAGAGAGGGCATTCGTCGACAAAACCCGCCATAATTCCGACAAAATCCGCCATAATCCGCCATAATCCGCCATAAATCGCGGCAAAGACTTTTTACCACTCCCTAGTGTTTGCCGATGTGATTTAGCCGCGCGGCAGGGTGAAATAGAATGTAGAGCCGCCGCCGACTTGGCTTTTGACTGACATTTCGCCTTCGTGCGCTTCGACAATCGCCTTCGCCAGATACAGGCCTAAGCCAGCGCCTTGCGTGCGCCGCGTCAGCTTGTCGTCGATGCGATAGAATCGTTCAAATATCTTCTCGATTTGGTCGTGGGGGATGCCTGGGCCTTCGTCGCGCACAAAGAGCGTCACATTTTTTCTGGTGAAGCGGCCGCCGACGGTGATGATTTTGTCGGGCGGCGAATACTTGATGGCGTTGGTGAGCAGGTTGTCGATCACCTGGCGCAGACGGGCCTCATCGCCTTGGATCACGGGAAAATTGTCGGGGAAGCTAAGCGCGATTTGGTGTCGGGTCTGGCTGGATAAACGTTCGACTGACCGCGCGGCCAGCCGTTCGAGGCGCGTGTCGGCAATGTTGAGACGCAAGGCCTGCGAGGCCTGGATTTTGCTGGCCGTTAGGAGATCTTCGACTAGGGACGTCAGACGGTCGGCTTCTTCTTCAATGATCGCCATGTTTTCGCGGATGACGCTTTGCTCCCATTCGACGTCATCGCGCCCCAGGGTGCTGGCATAGCCTTTGATGATGGCAATCGGCGTCCGCAGTTCGTGGTGAATTGTGGAGATGAAGACGCTCTGCATTTCCTGCGCCTTGCGAAAGTTGGTGATGTCGCGCGCGTTGGCGATGATGCTTTCCAGGCGGCCGTCGGCAGTCAGCAATGGGGCGTAGGTGATGCCGATCCCCAGCTTCATGCCGTCGCGGCGAATCATATCGCCTTCGACGTACAGCGTTTCGACTGGTCGGCCATTGGCGGCCGGCTGTGGCCAGCCCGAATCCAGGGCCGTTTCCAGGTCTCTGCTTTCCAGTCGGTCCCAGTCGATTATTTCATGTTTTGGTCGGCCAATCGCGT
The DNA here is from genome assembly GCA_965243795.1 of Phototrophicaceae bacterium. Classification (GTDB taxonomy): domain Bacteria; phylum Chloroflexota; class Anaerolineae; order Aggregatilineales; family Phototrophicaceae; genus UBA6055. The sequence continues at coordinate 1,869,668 of OZ251576.1, forward strand.
CTTCCTTGCGCCAGCCGGTCATGCGCTCAAAGGCGATGTTGGCCTGCTGAAAGGTCAGGTCGGCATTGAGGATAAAGACGCCGTCGCCGCTGTTGTTGACGATGGCTTCCAAACGCTGGCGCTCTTGATTGATATGGCCGTAAAGCTGGGCGTTGTGGACGGCAATGGCTGCCTGGTCGGCAAAACTCTGCAAGGTGTTCAGGTCGTCGGGCGTGATGGTGGTCTGATAGGAGCGAAAGACGATAAGCAGGCCAAGCGGATCTTGGGCGAAAACCAGCGGCATGGCAATCGACTGCTCCAGATTGGCGTCGATGACTTCGGCCATTTCGCGCAGTTTGGCATTGAGAAATTCGCGGCTGAATCCCTCTTCGCTGCTGCCCTGCATGAGTTCCAGCAGTTTTTGATTGAGGGCTGGGACGGCCTCGGATGTGATGCCGGTGTAAGCGCGGACGTCAAAGATGCCCTCGTGTCGGTCGCCTAGGGCGATGATGCCCACTCGGCCGGCCAGCATCACGACTGAAGCATGCAGAACGCGGCGCAGCACCTCGCTTAGGTCAAGCTGGGCGGTGATGGCGCGGGCGATCCCCAAGAGGAAATCGCGCTGCTGGGTTCGCAAATCCGGCCGCATTAACATAGGTCGATTGTATCATGTATTGCGCCGTCGGCCCTCAAAAAAGGCGGTCAAGCTCGCTGATGTCCATTTGGCCGCCCTGCGTCGCCGCCAAGGCCGCCGCTCCCACCAAGGCCACATCGTCTTCCAGGGCGGCCTCTGTGATTTTTAGCCGCGCGGTATAGGCCTCATCCAGCGCATGGTCGTCGATGGCCTGACGCATCGGCTGGAAGAGCAGGTCGCCGCTTTTGGCCACGCCGCCGCCCAATACGATTATCTGCGGGTTGAAGAGGTGCAGCATGGTCACAATGCCCAAGCCCAGCATCCGTCCAGCGTAAGTCATCTGCTCGCTGGCCACGCGGTCGCCGCGCGCGGCGGCCTGGCTGACCATTTTGGTTTCGATTCGGCATAAATCGCCCTGCGCCAGTTCGGTCACAAGCGATGTTTCGCCGTTTTGAATGCGCTGTTTGACCTGTCGGGCAATCGCCGGGCCGGCCGCTTCAAGCTCTAGTGACGACACCTTGCCCGACGCGGTTATCAGCGGGATGTGTCCGACTTCGGCGCCCAGTCCTTCTTGGCCCAGCAGCAGCCGTCCGTCGCAGATCACGCCGCCGCCGATGCCTGTGCTGATGGTGATGTAGACGACATGACGACAGCCCTGCGCCGCGCCGCTTGAGGCCTCGGCCAGCGCGGCCACATTGCCGTCATTGCCGATATAGACCGGCAGGCCGAATTCGGTTCGCACGATTTCAGCCAAAGGGACGTCTCGCCAGCCGTGCAGATTGGGCGGCGCGATGATGACTCCGCTGTTTGGATTGAGCGGGCCTGGCGACGAGATGCCAATTCCCAATACGTCATCTTTGCTGGCCGGCATGACTTTGTGGATATAGTCTCGGATGCGCGCCAGGGTTGGCCGCAGGCCTTCGTCAGCCAGGGTTAAGGTGTTTTCGCGCTGGAGAAGATTGAGTTTGCGGTCATAGCGCGCTGTGCGAATCTGCGTGCCGCCTAAATCCACGGCGATAATCTGTTTTGGCATCGGCGTCCCCAAAGAACCTGTGCCAGCTTGAAGCGGATCATGTACCCTGATAGAATAGCATGGATAAGGTTTAAGTGTGATGGTCTTATGATGGGGAAGCGCTGATGGCTCGTGTCACACCTATGCGGCGGCAGTATTTGGACATTAAAAGCCAGTATCCGGATTGCATTTTGATGTTTCGGATGGGCGATTTTTATGAGATGTTTGATGATGATGCCGAGATCGCCGCCCGCGAGCTTGATCTTAATCTGACTTCGCGCACTTATGGCAAAGGCCGCGCCAAGGTGCCGATGGCCGGCGTGCCGTATCATTCGGTCGACGGCTATATCGCCAAGCTCATCGAAAAGGGCTTTCATGTCGCTGTCTGCGATCAAGTGTCCGAGCCGACCGGCCGCGGCATTGTTGAGCGCGAAGTGACGCGCGTTATGACGCCTGGCACGGTGATTGAGCCGTCGCTGCTGGACGAGAGCCGCGCCAATTATCTGATGGGCATATTGCCGGTGGGCGACGCTGAAACTGGCCGCTGGACAAAGGCCGGCCTGGCTTTTGTCGATATTTCCACTGGCGAATTTCAGGCCACGCAGTTTGACGGCCAGGATGTGGGGATGCGGGTCTTTGAGGAATTGGCGCGGGTGTCGCCGCGCGAGGTGATTCTGCCGGAAAGCTGGCATCAGCGCGGCGTTACCCTGCCCGAAGGCATTCATCTTAGCGCCGCGCAGGACTGGACTTTTGAATTTGCTGGGGCCGATCAACTGCTGCGCGATCATTTTCGGGTCAGTACGCTGGATGGCTATGGCCTGCAAGGTCAGGATTACGCGGTGGCGGCGGCCGGCGGTGTTTTGCAGTATTTGCGGACGACGCAAAAAAATTCACTCGATCAGCTGGTGAGTGTTAGCGCCTATTCGACGGCCGCGTTTATGGTTCTGGATCCATTCACGCGGCGCAACCTTGAATTGGTCGAGACTATCCGTCATCGCAAGACGCGCGGCAGTCTGCTCGGCATTTTGGACCGCAGCATTACGGCCATGGGCGCCCGTCTGCTGCGAACCTGGATGAATCAGCCTTTGCTGGAAATCAAACGGCTGAATGCGCGCCTGGATGCCGTCGAGGCCTTGACGGACAGCGACATCCTGCGCGATGAAATTGCAGTCGAACTGCGCCAGGTCGCTGATATTGAACGGCTCATCAATCGGATCGCCATGGACAAGGCTGGCCCGCGCGATCTGCTGGCCTTGCAGCAAACGCTGGCGACTGTGCCGCGCCTGCGAGAATTGATTGAGGAGACCGCCCATTTGGCCGCCATTACCGAGCGGCTTGATCCCTGCCAGCCGGCCTTTGATCTGATTGCCGCGGCGATTGCCGATGAACCGCCAGCGACCGCGAGCGCCATGGGATTCATCCGCGCCGGCTATTCCGACGAACTGGATGATATACTTCGTTCGACCCAGGATGCGCGCGATTGGATCGCCAATTTGGAATCGCATGAGCGCCGCCGCACCGGCATCGCCAGCGTCAAAGTCAGTTTTAACAAGGTCTTCGGCTATTATATTGAAGTGACCAAAGCGCATACCGATAAAATCCCCGAAGATTATGTCCGCAAGCAAACGCTGGTCAACGCTGAACGTTATATCACGCCCGAACTCAAAGAATATGAAACGCTGGTGCTGAACGCCGAAGAAAAAATTCTGAAAACCGAGCAGCGGCTTTTTGCTGATCTTTGCCGTCAAGTCGCCCAGCATCGCGGCAATCTGCTGAAAACCGCCCGCGCCATCGCCCATTTGGACGCTTTCCTGTCATTGGCTGAAGTCGCCGTGCGCGAAGGCTATACGCGTCCGCAACTGACCGAAGACAATGTGCTGCATATCAAAGCTGGCCGTCATCCAGTGGTCGAGAAGCTGCTGGCCGATACGTCGCGCTATGTGGCGAATGACAGCGATTTTGACGAGATGTCGCGGGCGCATATCATCACTGGCCCTAATATGTCCGGCAAATCGACCTATATTCGGCAGGTGGCGATTATTGCTCTGATGGCGCAAATCGGCAGTTTTGTCCCAGCTGATTCGGCTACGATTGGCCTGGTCGATCGCATCTTCGCGCGGATTGGCGCCCAAGACGAGATTCACGCCGGGCAAAGCACATTTATGGTCGAAATGGTCGAAACGGCGCGTTTGCTTTCTGGCAGCGCTGAACGGAGTCTGCTGATTCTGGATGAGATCGGGCGCGGCACATCGACTTACGACGGCTTGGCGATTGCGCGGGCCGTCATCGAATATATTCACAACAGCCCGCGTCTCAACTGTCGGACGCTGTTCGCCACCCATTACCATGAACTGACGGAACTGCCGAATATCCTGCCGCGCACAAGAAATTACAATGTGGCGGTGGCCGAGCAGGGCGAGGATATTGTGTTTTTGCATAAGGTTATGCCCGGCGGCGCTGACCAAAGTTATGGCGTTCATGTGGCTCGGCTGGCTGGGATGCCGCGGCCGGTTGTCGAGCGCGCCCGTCAGCTGCTGACCCAGCTGGAAGGCGGCGGCAGTGATTTCGCGCTGCGAAAGTCCAACGATGAAGATGACCAGAAGCAGCTTAGTTTTTTTGACGCGCCTGACAATCCGGCCTTGAACGCGCTGCGGACGCTGGAAGTGGAAAATCTTAGCCCGCTTGAAGCGCTGACGCAGCTTTATGAACTTCAGCGAATGGCCGGCGAGGACTAGATGAGCTTGTCCAAAACGATTGTGATAGCCACTCATCGGCGTTCGGGGACGCATTGGACGATTGATGCTCTGCGGAACAACAGTCCCGATATTTGCGATTCCTTTGTGACGCTGGAACGGATTGAGGCTGGCCATGATGCGCCGATTCCCCTGGACGATTTCCGAATGCAGCTGGAATCGATGGATGGCCGGGCGCTGGTCAAGGTGCATGATCTGCCGACGGCGACGTATTGGAAAGGCGAGGCCGAGCGGCAATACGCCTGCGCGGTTTTAGAGAGTTCGCCTATTGTTTATGTGCATCGAGACGGGCGCGATGTCATGGCTTCTTTGTATCATTATATGCAGTCCTTTGATGAGACGGTGAAAGGGCAGTCGTTTTCAGCGTTTCTGCGCGGGGAAGCCGCTTTGGATGGGGTTGCCACTGGTTTGAGTCGGCCGGCTTATTGGGCGCGTCATATCCAGGCTTGGCTGGCGCGGCCGAATGCGCTGGCGGTTTCGTATGGGGCGCTGGAATCGGATTATGAGGCGGCGCTGCGTCAGATGGCCGCTTTCTTGGAGGTGAGGTTAAACCGCGCGCTGCGGCCCATTCATCTGCCTGGCGCGCAAAGTCAGCCGACGTATCTGGAGCGGGTCAAATGGAAACTGGGCATTCGACCGAAAAAGCTGTCTTCGGCCGTGCAGCCGCGCCATGGCAAGAGCGGTGACTGGCGGGTTCATTTCAGCGAGCGCGACTTGGCCTTTTTCATGTCCGAAGCGGGCGAGATGATGGAGAAGTTGGGGTATGTGGAATGAAACGATCTTCAATTTCCGCCGTACATTGTCGCCGCCCGAAACGCGATAACCTGGTAGATTTCATAGAACAGCGTCAGGGTCATCAGCAGATAGATGATGTGAAAGACTTTGACTCGCCTTTGCAACAAAGTGAATTGCAGAGATTGTATCTGTGGCGCATGAACAACCAGCCCGATTGTCCACAGCAGTGGAATCAGCAGCGCCAGAATAGTCCTGAGTCCTTCGCCTATGATGGGCACGTACCATATAAACGACAAGGCATATATCGCGAAAAACAGCAGAATATACCAGATAATGTGGATATGTTTGACGCTGCTTCGCCGCCGGATGCCTTTGAAGAGCAGCGGCAAGCCAAGCGCAAGAATAATCAGACTTAATCCGACTTGGCTGCAATAGCCATATCTGTACCGACTCCATTTGCCATAGCATCCAGATACGAGCATCTGTTTTATGCTTTGCCTGAAACGGTCGATGATTTCATCGGATGAATGTTCGTTGAGGTACTTGCTTAAACTGGGTATTTCTTCGTCGGGCCTATCTGGCCAGCCCTGGCGAGGCTGTGCGATACTTGCCCATTCCCTGGCATCATCCCATGAATCAAACCATATATAAAAAGTCGTGTTGACATTGTAAAAATAATTGCCGTACTTATCCTTGCTTTCTTGAAAATAGGGGAAGAGCAAGCCCATAAACACCACCAGCGGCGTCAAGGCATGATAAAGGATTTGCCTGGCCTGCCCGCGATTTAAGCTGCGGCTGAACAGCCTGGACAGAAACAGGATGCCATAACCGCTGATGAAAATGAGCAATCCCGGCAAGGCGCTGGCTTTGCTGAGGTGGGCCAGGGCGAACAAGACGCCGACCCCAATGGATTTGTACCACTTTGGGCGAAGGAGGGTTTCCAGCGACAGCATGAAGGCCAAGCCGAACAGGGTATAAAACAGGATTTCAACCTGGAAGAAGGGCGATTTGATGGCGAATACAAGAAAGGCGATGGCGAGTATCGCATAGAAAGCATACAGCTTGGAGAACTTGGCGAAGAAAGCGATGCCCAGCGTCAGCAGACCTAGCAATGACAAGACGATATTCAGCTGCTTGCCCTGTTGGAAAAATGTCTCGTCGGCCATCTGCGGCAAGTAGAACAAGGCCTGAATCCAAGGGTAAAGCGGCATTCGATTGCGAGTTCCCGTGAATTGAAGACGGGATTCGTGGGCCTTTTTCGCAAAATCTATGTATGCGCTTTGATCGCTTCGAGTCAGATCAGGGTTGCGTCTGCTTTGCTTTTGGGCGATGTCCAGATACAGATAGAGGAAAAACAGCGCGATGCCCGCCGCCAGCAAGGCTTTGCCAAGATGTTTAGCCTGAATGGAAGCCGGCATACTATACTCTTTACGCTAAGATGAGTGGCTTCAGGATAAAGCGGCTTTAATTTCCGCCGTACATTGTCGCCGCCCGAAACGCGATAATCTGATAGATTTCATAGAATAGCGTCAGGGTCATCAGCAGATAAACGATGTGAAAGACTTTAATGGGGCGTGACAATAGCATGCGCCGCAAAGGCTCTATCCTCGAGATGTGCATAATAAACACGATGATCCACAGCAGTGGAATCAGCGGGTTGCCATTGTACGCGGTCTCGGCGCGAAGGGTGATGACCTGGTAGATTTCATAGAGGAGTGTCAGGGTCAGCAGCAGATAGACGATAGGAAGGGCTTTATAGACGATAGAAAAGGCTTTCATGGATTCTTGAAATATCATGGACTGTATCTGCGGGATATGCACGACCAGTCCGACTGTCCATAGCATTGGAATGGCTAACGACAGGAGGGTTCTGTGTCCCCAGCCTATAATAGGCATGTACCAAGCAAACGACAGGACATACAGCAGGAAGAACAGTAAAACATACCAGACGATGTGCATGTTTTGTTCGCTTTTTCGCCGTCGGATGCCTTTGAAGAGCAGCGGCAGACCAAGCGCGAGGATGAGCAAATTCAATCCAACTTGGCTGCAATACCCAAAGCTGTAGTGTTTGCTATAGCATCCAGACCGAAACAGCGCGGCAGCGCCATTCCTGAAGCGCTCAATAATGTCATCTGCTGCATGCTCGCGGAGATATTTGCTTAAACTGGGTATTTCCTCGTCGGGCCTATCTGGCCAGCCCTGGCGAGGCTGTGCGATACTTGCCCATTCCCTGGCATCATCCCATGAATCAAACCACATATAAAAAGTCGTGTTGACATTGTAAAAATAGCTGCCGTACTTATCCTTGCTTTCTTGAAAATAGGGGAAGAGCAAGGCCATGAACACCACCAGCGGCGTCAAGGCATGATAAAGGATGCGCTTGACTTGCTTGCGATCCAGGCTGCGATTGAACAGCTTGAGCAGAAACAGGATGCCATAGCTGCTGATGAAAATGAGCAATCCCGGCAAGGCGCTGGCTTTGCTGAAGTGGGCCAGGGCGAATAAGACGCCGATCCCAATGGATTTGCGCCACTTGGGCGATAGGAGTGTATCAAGCGACAGCATGAAGGCCAGGCCGAACAAGGTATAAAACAGGATTTCAACCTGGAAGAAGGGCGATTTGATGGCGAATACAAGAAAGGCGATGGCGAGTATCGCATAGAAAGCATACAGCTTGGAGAACTTGGCGAAGAAAGCGATGCCCAGCGTCAGCAGACCTAGCAATGACAAGACGATATTCAGCTGCTTGCCCTGTTGGAAAAATGTCTCGTCGGCCATCTGCGGCAAGTAGAACAAGGCCTGAATCCAAGGGTAAAGCGGCATTCGATTGCGATTGCCCGTGAATTGAAGACGGGATTCGTGGGCCTTTTTCGCAAAATCTATGTATGCGCTCTGATCGCTTCGAGTCAGATCAGGGTTGCGTCTGCTTTGCTTTTGGGCGATGTCCAGATACAGATAGAGGAAAAACAGCGCGATGCCCGCCGCCAGCAAGGCTTTGCCAAGATGTTTAGCCTGAATGGAAGTTGGCATACTATACTCTTCACGCTAAGATGAGTGGCTTCAGGATAAAGCGGCTTTAATTTCCGCCGTACACTGTCGCTGCTCGAAACGCGGCCACCTGATAGATTTCATAGAACAGCGTTAGGGTCATCAGCAGATAGACGATGTGAAAGACTTTAATGGGGCGTGACAATAGCGTGCGCCGCAAAGGCTCTATCCTCGAGATGTGCATCATAAACACGATGATCCACAGCAGTGGAATCAGTGGGCTGCCATTGTACGCGGTCTCGGCGCGAAGGGTGATGACCTGGTAGATTTCATAGAGGAGTGTCAGGGCCAGCAGCAGATAGACGATAGGAAAGGTTTTATAGACGATAGGAAAGACTTTCATGGATCCTTGAAATATCATGGCCTGTATCTGCGGGATATGCACGACCAGCCCGACTGTCCATAGCAGTGGAATGGCTAACGACAGAATGGTTCTGCTTCCTCCCCAACCCATAATAGGCATGTACCAAACAAATGACAGGGCATACAGCAGGAAGAACAGTAAAACATACCAGACGATGTGTATGTTTTTATTGCCTTTTCGCCGCCGGATGTCTTTGAAGAGCAGCGGCAGACCAAGCGCAAGGACGAGCAAACTCAATCCAACCTGGCTGCAATACCCAAAGTTGTGGTGTTTGCTATGGCATCCAGGCCGAAGCAGCGCTGCCGCGCCATTCCTGAAACGCTCAATAATCTCATCTGTTGTATGTTCGCGGAGATACTTGCTTAAACTGGGTATTTCCTCGTCGGGCATATCTGGCCAGCCTCGTCTATCGCCAGCGAGCTTCGTGCCATTTTCGACTTCGTCCCAAGAATCATACCACATATAAAAAGTCGTGTTGACATTGTAAAAATAGGTGCCGTACGTGTCTTTGTTCTCTTGAAAATAAGGGAAAAGCAGCGCCATAAACACCACTGGCGGCGCCAAAGCATGATAAAGGATGCGCTTGACTTGCTTGCGATTCAAGCTGCGGCTGAACAGCCTGGACAGAAACAGGATGCCATAGCTGCTGATGAATATCAATAACCCCGGCAAGGCGCTGGCTTTGCTGAAGTGGGCCAGGGCGAACAAGGCGCCGACTCCAATGGATTTGTACCACTTGGGCGATAGGAGGGTTTCCAGCGACAGTATGAAGGCCGAGGCAAACAAGGTATAGAACAGGATTTCAACCTGGAAGAAGGGCGATTTGATGGCGAATACAAGGAAAGCAATGACCAATATCGAGTAGAAAGCATAGATTTTGGAGAACTTGTGAAAAAAGGCGATACCCAGCGCCAGCAGGCATATCAGCGACAAGGCGACATTCAGCCGTTTGCCCTGTTGGAAGAATGTCTCGTTGTCCATCTGCGGCGAGTAAAACAAGGCCTGAATCCAAGGGTAAAGCGGCATTCGATTGCGATTGCCCGTGAATTGAAAACGGGCTTTGTAGGCCTTTTTTGCAAAATTCATATATGCGCCTTGATCGCTTTGGGTCAAGTCGTTATTGACTTCGCTTTGCTTTTGAGCGACGTCCAGATACAGAACAAGGAAAAACAGCGCGATGCCCGCTGCCAGCAAGGCTTTGCCGATGTGTTTAGCCTGAATGGAAGCCGGCATGGTTAATCTCCGCCCGGCGAATGGGCGGCTTCGGGACGCGGCCGGCAAAGCGATCCGGCAGTTGGATTATTAGGAGCGATGGTCTTCATTTTCCGCCATACAGTCCTGCTGCCCGAACTGTGACAATCTGATAGATTTCATAGAAGAGTGTCAAGAGCATCAAAACATAAGTGATGTCGATGATTCGAATAGTGCGTTGGAACAGCTTGAATTGCAAGGATTGCATCTGTGGAGAATGCACAATGAAGCCGATGATCCACAGCAGTGGAATCATCAATGTAAAAATGGTTCTGGGGCCGCGCCCTGAAATGGGTATGAACCAGAGGAAAGACAAACCATAGAGTACGAAAAACAAAAGGATGTACAAGCCAATGTGGACATTCTTGTGATTATTGTTGGACTGGCTTCCTTTGAAGAGCAGTATGGGCAGACTAAGCGCAAAAATAATCAAACTCAATACGACTTGACTGCAATGTCCAAAAGTATAAGGGCTGAACTGATAATTGCATCCAGACCAAATGAGGTGTTTTGCGCCTAATCTAAAGCGGGCAATCATATCGCCGGGCGGATGCTCCTTAAGATAATTGCTTAAGCTGGGTATTTCTTCCGCCGGCAAATTAGTCCAACCCCCTTGCTCCTTTGCCAGCCTGATGGCATTTAGAGCTTCATCCCAAGAATCATACCACATCAGTCGGCTACTGTTGATATTATAGAAATAAGTCCCGTATTTTTCTTTGCTTTCTTGAAAATAGGGGAAGAGCAAGACCATAAACACCACCAGCGGCGTCAAAGCATGATAAAGAATTTGTCTGACTTGATCACGATCCAGGCTGCGATTGAACAGCTTGAGCAGAAACAGGATGCCATAACTGCTGATAAAAATAAATAAACCCGGCATGCCGCTGGCTTTGCTGAAATGAGCCAGGGCAAACAGCGCGCCGACCCCCGCAGATTTGTACCACTTGGGCGATATAAGTGTATTGAGCGACAGCATGAAGGCAAAGGCAAACAAGGTATAAAACAGGATTTCAACCTGGAAGAAGGGTGATTTGATGGCGAATACAAGGAAAGCAATGACCAATATCGAGTAGAAAGCATAGATTTTAGAGAACTTGGCGAAGAAAGCGATGCCCAGCGCCAGCAGGCATACCAGGGACAAGGCGACATTCAGCCGCTTGCCCTGCTGGAAAAATGCCTCGTCGTCCATCTGCGGCGAGTAAAACAAGGCCTGAATCCAAGGGTAAAGCGGCATTTGATTGCGAGTTCCCGTATATTGAAAACGGGACTCGTATGCCTTTTTCGCAATATCCATGTATGCGTCTTGGTCGCTTCGGGTCAAGTCGTTATTGTTGGGGCTTTGCTTTTGGGCGACGTCCAGATACAGAACGAGGAAAAACAGCGCGATGCCCGCTGCCAGCAAGGCTTTGCCGATGTGTTTAGTCTGAATAGGAGCCGGCATGGTTAATCCCCGCCCGGCGAATGGGCGGCTTCGGGGCGCGGCGGCGGGATTTCGGCCTCTTCTGCTGTGATAATACCCTCGGAAAGCAGGACGCGCTTGAAGGCGACAATCGCAACTTCAATCATATCCTGGCTGGGTTCTCTGGTCGTCAGATGCTGCAAGGCCAGGTTGGGCCGAATCATGAATCGGATCCAGGCTTTGTCGAGGTTGGAAGCTGTGTATTTCAAAAATTCATAGGCGACGCCGGCAATCACCGGGATGAACAGCACCCGCGACAGAATCAGAAGCGCGAAGGGCGGGCGGCCAATCAATGAGAACAGGAACACGCTGACAAAGACCACCGTCAGCAAAAAAGCCGTCCCACAGCGCGGATGCTCAATCGGGTAGCGGCTGACGATTTCTGGGACGAGTTCATCGCCGGCCTCATACGCGTTGATGGTCTTGTGTTCGGCGCCATGATAGGAGAATATGCGCTTGCCGTCGGTGGTGCGGCCAACAAACCAGATATAGACCACTAGAATCGCCAGTTGGATGATGCCCTCGATCAAGTTAATGACAAAAGCATCGAAGCCAATCGGCAGCGCTTCATAGACCAGAAAACTGCCGCCGCTCTCAACAGCGATTTCCTGGCCGTTTTCATCAACGACAATTTCGCTGGCGGAGGCGCTAAGGCCAAGCATACTGCCGATGCCGGTGGCGGCCGTGGTCGGCAGCAGGAAAAAAATACCCAGCCCAATCAGCAGGGAAACGGCAATTGTCGCCCAGCCGATGGGGCCATTAAAATTGATGTCGTCTTCCTCGTCCAGCGCCGCGTTAGCCGACCACATCAAGGCGCGAATGCCCAGTCCCATCGCATCCCACAAGCCGATTAGCCCGCGCAGAAAGGGCGTCCGCGCAATCCGTCCGCGATAGAGAGTGGCGCTTAATGGCTGTTCGTGAATGACAATTTGGCCTTTGGGGTCGCGCACGGCGACGGCCATCGAATGGGCGCCGCGCATCATCACGCCTTCAATGACAGCCTGCCCGCCATACGAAAATTTCAATTCACCAGCCGACCGTTTGGGTTTCTGCTGCAAGACTGCCCCCTCTTGATACGCCGTCCGCAACAATATACGCCGCTTGCTGATGAAATTCAAGCGGAAATGCCGCGCATCGACGCCTTATGAAATCCGAATATCCAGCAGGCGCATTTGCAGGCGACGACGACCGTTCCATTCGTTTATCTCCAGATGATAGGCGGCGTCTATGAGTTGCGGCCGCTTCTTGGCCCAGTCGCCCAGGCCAAAGCCAATGGCGTCGATGGGAGCTTTGCCATGTCGACCGAATTTGAGTTTGAGATGTTTGCCATCTTTGCCAACTGTGCGGCAGTCCGAGACCTTCAGCCCTTGGCTCATAAAAATCGCCGCCGGGTTCTTCTGGCCAGTCGGCTCCAAGACTTCCATAGATTCCACCAAATCCGCGCTTAGGTCATCCAAGTCAAGTTCCTGGTCGATGCGAAGCGTCGGCCGCAAATTCTGTCCGTCAAAGGTCGCCGCCGCGAACTGTGTCAGCCGTTCATGCAGGACGTCGATGTTGCGGTTATCGACCGTGAAGCCGGCCGCCATAGCATGGCCGCCGTGCCGAACCAGCAGGTCAGCGCATTCGTCCAGCGCGTGGGCGATGTTGAATTCGGGGATGCTGCGGCATGAGGCGCGGCTCTGTTCATCGTCTCTTTGGAAGATAATCGCTGGACGATAGTATTCTTCTACCAGCCGACTGGCCACCAAGCCGACGATGCCAGGGTGAAAATTCTCGTCCCCCGCGAAAATCAGCGGCAGCCCTTCGACATCTTGGACTTGCTCTCTGATGGCGGCTTCGGCCTGATGAGTGAGTTCCTGCCGCTTTCGGTTAATCTGATGCAGCTTTTGCGCGTCGTCCAGCGTTTGTGCATAAGCCCTTGCTTCGTCGATGCTGGCGGCGGTGAGCAGATTATAGGCAATGCGCGCGTCGGCGAGACGGCCGGCGGCATTGATGCGCGGGCCAAGGACGAATCCAATATGCGAGGCTTTGATTTGGCCTGGATTCAGCCCGGCGATTGCGGCCAAGGCCTTGATTCCTGGGCGGCGCATCTCGTTAATCGTGTTCAATCCATGCGCGACTAGGCGGCGGTTCAGGCTGTCATCCATCGGCACCACATCGGCCACCGTGCCAATCGCCACCAAGTCAAGCAAATCCGACTGACGCAGACCTTCAGGATAGCCAGCGCGGTCAGTTCGCCATTGATGCAGCAGCAGCGCCTTGGCCAGCATAAACGCCACGCCAACGCCAGCCAGCGCTTCACTGCCTTTGCAGTCGGCCTGCTGGGGATTGATGACGGCCAGGGCCGGCGGCATCTCCGGCCCTATCGTATGATGGTCGGTGACAATCATATCAAGGCCGGTCTGCCGCGCATCGCGGACTTCATCAACCGAACGGATGCCGCAATCGACTGTGATGACCAGTCGATGGCCCTTCTTCGCCAAATCCTGAAGCGCCGTCGTATGGAGACCATACCCGTCCTTTTCGCGGTTGGGAAAATAGACGTCGGCCTGGCCGCCCAAGGCCTGCAAAACCTGCATCATCAGCGCGGCGGCTGTGACACCGTCAGCGTCAAAATCGCCATAAACCGCTATCGATTCGCCGGCGGCGATGGCCTGACTGATGCGCGCAACGGCCTTTTCCATGTCTTTCATGTCATAAGGGTCTTCGGAAAGGTCTTTTTCGTACAGGAAACGCTGGGCATCCGCTGGATTGTCGAAGCCGCGGTTGAACAATATCTGCGCCAGGACGGGATGGAGGTCTCGGCATTCATCAAGCCAAGACTGGGGGGCGGGCGGCGCGGCAACCCATTCCTTTTGCATCATAGACCACATCCCATTCATCTCATAAAATAACAGCCTGATACTATCATCTGCTGGGATAAAGGACAAGCTGCATGGCGAACATCGTCTTCATGGGGACGCCCGATTTTGCCCTTCCTGCGCTGGCCGCGCTCATTGATCATCATCATGTGCTGGCGGTTGTGACCCAGCCTGACCGCCCGGCCGGCCGGCATAAACAGCTTCGTCAGCCGCCGGTCAAGCGTCTGGCCGCCGCGTCTAACATTCCGATCTTCCAGCCCAAAAGTCTGCGCCAGCCTGAATCAATAGACAGGTTAAGGGGGTGGGACGCTGATGTTTTTGTGGTCGCCGCCTTTGGGCAGATTTTGCCACAGACCGCGCTGGACTTGCCGAAATACGGCTCGATTAATGTCCATGCTTCACTGCTGCCGCGCTGGCGGGGAGCGGCGCCGATCCAAGCGGCCATTCGCGCCGGGGATGCCGAAACGGGGATTACCATAATGCTGATGGATGCCGGGCTGGACACCGGGCCGATGCTGGCCAAACGCGCCATTCCGATAGCGGCCGATGAAACCGGCCAAAGCCTGCATGACAAACTGGCCCCTCTCGGCGCCGAACTGCTGATTGAAACTCTGCCCCACTATCTGTCGGGCATGATTCAGCCGCAAGCGCAGGACGAATCGCAGGCCAGCTATGCGCCGCAAATCAAAAAAGAGGAAGGCCGAATCGACTGGGCGCAATCGGCCCTCGTCATTGAACGGCTGGCGCGGGCCTTTAATCCGTGGCCCGGCGCCTTCACCAACTGGCAGGGCCGTCAGCTTAAAATCCATGCTGGCCGCTATGGCCCTGGGCGCGCCAGGCCGGGACAAGTGATCGTGCAGGGCGGACGAATCGCTATCGGCGCCGGGGCCGGCCTGGTTTATCCCATTGAACTTCAGTTGGCCGGCAAGAAGCGGATGTCGATAGATGACTTTGCCAATGGCCACAGCGATTTTGTCGGCGCTCTGCTTGGCTGAACTGAAACCTGTTCAAATGGAAAAAACAAAGCTCTCACATCCCTTCCTCGACCGACCGCATCGCACTATTCTGCTGCTTTCGCTGCCAGTGCTGTTTTCGCTTATCGCCGAACCCGTGACGGGGCTGATTGACACGGGCTTTGTGGCGCAGCTGGGTAAAACGCCGCTGGCCGCGCTCGGTGTTGGCAGCAGCGCGCTGTCGTCGATCTTTTGGATATTCGCGTTTCTCGGCATTGGCACGCAAACTGAAGTCGCGCAAAGCTATGGCCAGGGCAAGGCCGATGAGGCCATCAAATCGCTAAGCCTGGCGCTGATGCTGGGAGCGCTGGCCAGTCTGGCGCTGACCGGTCTGCTGCTGCCGGGCGCGGCTCTGGTCTCGCAGGCCTTGGGCGCCGAGGGCGAAGTATTGGAATTGGCGGCGCATTATGTGCGTCTGCGATTGCTGGGCGCGCCGGCGGTCATCGTGACAATGGTCGGCTTTGGGGCCTTGCGCGGCCTGCAGGATATGAAAACGCCGCTGTGGATCGCTCTGGGGGTGAATATCACCAACATCGTCCTCGATTATCTGTTCATCTTTGGCTGGCATTTCATCCCGCCTATGGGGGTCGGCGGCGCGGCCATCGCCAGTTCGATGAGTCAATGGCTTGGCGCTGGCTGGATGCTGTGGGAACTGAAGCGCAAATTGGGATTTACCGGCGCGGTGAATCTGCGGCAGGGGATGCGGCTCATCAAAATCGGCCGCGATCTGTTCATCCGCACCGGCCTGCTGACCCTGTTTCTGCTGCTGGCCACCCGCGCCGCCACGCAAATGGGCGCTGAAGCCGGGGCCGCTCATCAAGTCATCCGCCAAGTGTGGTTCTTTACCGCGCTGACGCTGGAGGCCTTTGCCACCACTGCCCAAAGTCTGGTCGGCTATTTCTTCGGGTCAGGCCGAATCCGCTACGCCAAACGGGTCGCCGCGCTGACCGCGTTCTGGAGCCTGGGGGCCGGCATCGCGCTGATGTTTGGTATGCTGGCTTCGACGTCATGGGTCACAGATGCGCTCGTGCCGAAAGACACCGCCGCCGTCTTTCTGGCCGCCTGGCTGGTCGCATCGCTGTCACAGCCGCTCAACGCTATCGCCTTCATCACCGACGGCATCCACTGGGGCACCAGCGATTACCGTTTTCTCCGCAATGCGATGATGGCGGCGACGGCCTGCGGCTTGGTCGGCCTGCATCTGATCGCCACTGACCGCCTGGAGGCCTTTACCAATGTTTGGCTGGTCACGGCGCTGTGGATAGGCGTTCGGGCTTTTTGGGGCCTGCTGCGGCTGTATCCGGGCATTGGCGACAGTCCCTTTCGGCTGGATGCCGCGCAAAGATGAAACGATTTCGCCGCGCCTGCGTATAAACAGGAACAGCGCGGACTGACAAAATCAAGGAGGGAATGCGATGAACAGGAACAAACGGCTTTATCGCTCGCGGAAGCAGCGTCAGGTCGCCGGGGTCTGCGGCGGCATTGCCGATTACCTGTCGATTGACCCGACGCTCGTCCGTTTGGTTTGGGTTCTTCTGGCGCTGATCGGCGGCCCAGGGGTCGTTCTGTACATCATCTTGGCGGTGATTGTGCCAGAAGAGCCTGAATTCGTGCAGACGTCGGCCGAAAAAGTCAAGAATGACGAAACCGCTTAGATCAAATGGCGGATGGCCGCGCGCTCGGCCTTGAGTTCGTCTTCGGATATTTTGACCTTGGCGCGGGCATAGTCGCTCAATTCCAGCCCGGCGACGATTTCCACGTTTCCGTCGCCGTCAGTTCGCAGTGGAAAAGAGTAGATCAGGTCGTCTTCGATGCCATAGGGATTGCCCTCGCTGGGGATGGCCGCGCTGAACCAGTCATCGGGCGGGGTGGGGGAAGTCAGGCTGCGGATGGTGTCCAAGGCGGCGTTGGCCGCGCTGGCCGCCGAACTTAGGCCGCGGGCCTGGATAATCGCCGCGCCGCGCTGCTGAACGCTGCCGATAAAGCTGTTTTCCAGCCAATCGCGGTCAGCAATAACCTCTTCGGCCGACCGGCCGCCTAGGCGGGCATGTTCAAAATTGGGAAATTGAGTGGCGCTGTGATTGCCCCAAACGGCCATGCGGCTGACATCATCGACTGGCTGGCCGGCTTTTTGCGCCAGTTGAGCTTTGGCGCGGTTTTCGTCGAGGCGCGTCATGGCGAACCAGCGATTGGCCGGGATAGACGGCGCATTGGCCTTGGCGACCAGGCAGTTGGAATTGCAGGGATTGGCGACGACAAGGATGCGAATGTCATCGGCGGCCTGGTCGTTTAAGGCTTGGCCCTGCGCGACAAAGATGGGCCCATTGGCGGCGATGAGGTCGCTTCGTTCCATGCCTGGCCCGCGCGGTTTGCCGCCGACAAGGATCGCCCAATTCGCATCTTTGAAAGCGGCCTTGGGGTCGTCGGATATGATGATGTCCTTGAGCAAGGGCTGGGCGCTGTCCTCCAGTTCCATCACCACGCCTTGCAGGGCCGTCATGGCCGGCGGAATTTCCAGGATTTGCAGAATCACTGGCTGGTCAGGCCCAAAAACTTCGCCATTGCCAATCCGAAAAAGCAAGCTGTAGGCGATTTGGCCGGCGCCGCCGGTGACTGCGATGCGAATAGGGTCGGTCATTCGGTTGTCCTCTCGAATACGGCTGTTTGTTCAAGATGAGAGGATTGTATCGGATGACCGACCTTTTTTCATGGGGCAGTCTGCTTAGTTGGGCAGCAGCACCAGCGAGCCTGGGCTGTTCAGGTAGACGCAGGTCATACCGTCCCTTATGGTGGAATCCAAAGCCGTTATCGCCCGCGGCATGGCGCTCGCATCCAGGAAGATGACGCGGCCAATCTGCGGGAAACAGACCTCGACGCCCTGCTCGACGTAGCCATAAACATCCAAGGCGGCCAAATAGCCAGCGTCGATGATCGACTGAATACCGATGCCGGCGCCGTCCAGCTGACGAAAATGAACGCCGCTGTCGAGGCCGTAAGTGGCCTCAAACGTCATCCCAGTTGCGGTCTGCAAAGCGGTATAAGATGCGCCGTAAGCGGGCCGCGGCGTCGGCGTGGCGGTGGGGATTTTTTCCGCTTTCTTCTTCGCTCGATTTTGGGATTCTGTTGTGGGCGCGGGGGTTAATGCGAGCCAATAGCTGAAGCCAGCCGCCGGGCAGGCGCCGGTATTGCTGTCGGTGATATTAGCGGCGTTGTTATAATTGTTTGCCGCCATCACGCCGTCGGCCTGGAGGTTGCCGCTGAAGGTGAGGCAGCCCTTGAATTCGAGGATACCGGACACAGTATTTTTCACGACCACATTCGGGGCGCCGGTGTTGCCCTGGAAGATGGTGTTGGTGATCCTCACCGTCGGACTGCCAAAGAACCCTCCCTCTATAGAGAGACCAGATCCGCGCCTTTCGTTGTTTGCCGTGCTGCGGTTGTTCAGAAACCATACATTCTCAAGGGCGACTTGTGAGGTATCCGCTACATGCAGTATACGTTCGCTAACATTGTCTCTGAAGACGATATTGCGGCCGTCAAGGCGCGACCCAGACCTTACTGCGACGGGGGCTCCATTGGTAACGCCAAACTGACGAATGACGACATTGTTTAGGTTGAGGACGACGGTACTCCCGCCGAGATATATGGCCGTTCTATTAGAGGGCCCGATGATGCTGTAACCGTTGCCGTTGATGGTGAAGGTGCCCGATGAAAAATGCAGAAAGGCCCAACCCGTTTGGATTGACTGGCTGTCAAGCATACAGTCGGCGGTCATGTTGAAGGTCGTTACCGTCGCCGCTGAAGTGAATTCTGTCCAGGACGCCGGCAGGCCGCAGGGCGCCATCGTGGTCGGGTTGGTCATCCGCGGCGGCGCGGTGGGGACAGGGGTTTGGCTTTGGACGGGAAGCGCGAGGAAGAGGAGCAGGAATAAACAGCAGATAAGGTTCTTAATCAGAAAATGCGGGGGGGGGGGGGGGGGGGCTTTTTCTGATGTGGATGTTCATGTTTAAGCACCTTTCCTGTTGAATAAACTGCGTATAAAAACTATACATCGGCATTGAACTTTTGTCAAATGGTTTGAGACGAATAATGTTTGACTTGACGAATGCGCTCGCAAAGGGCAGAATTCAGTTTGAACGCTGAAGGGGGTAAAATCAAGTGACAGAAGAACACCGCGCAAAACAGCCGAGCCGACTCACCCTGTACAGTCTGGCGATGGTTGGCGGGCTGGGCATGACGATGATGATCTTGGCGGCGGCGATTGGCGTCATTTATGGGACGGGGCTGGCCGCTGAAACCGCGCATAACCTTGGTCTGCTGTTTGTCAGCGGTCTGCTTATGCTGGGGCTGGCCATTGGCTTTTGGCTGGGATGGGTACGGCCTTTTGAGCATTTTGATGACATCAACGTCCCGGCCGAACCCGAACATCATTAAGATTTCCCATGTCAAATTCGGCCATGCTCCCGCGTCAGCCCATCAGCGATGCCATTGAGGGCGTCGTCACGCGGCTGGGCGATGATTGCCTGCTGTCGTCGGCCATGCTGACGCGCGGCGAGTTTGCGGCCGCCGGCGAATTGGTCATCCGCTACGGCATTCCTTATCTGGCCAAGCCTTATTCGGTGGCGCCGGATTTGGTCGTGCTGGATTATGGCGATATGCTGGCCGGCGAGGCCGCTTGGGAATTTCTGCTGAAGCAAAGCCATCTTCATCCGCGCGCCGATGTCCTCGGCCATCGAGATGACGGCAGTGACCAAATGCTGACGGTCAAGCAGCTGGACTTCGCCATTCCCTTTGACGTCTTCGTTTATCATCAGGCCGCCGACCGCAAGCCCTTTGCTCGACTGAACGCGCTGATTGCATCGGAACTAGCCGCCTTCCCCAAACGACTGCTTGATTATCTGCCGGCCTTCGCTACTGTCGCTGATTGGCAGGCGCGGCATGGATGAGCTTGATTCGATCTTCAGCGATGACTGGGGGGCTGACCATCGTTCGGGAGTGGCGGCGGTCATCGGCCGGCCCAACGTCGGCAAATCAACCCTCATCAATGCCATCCTAGGCCAAAAAATAGCGATTGTCACCGCCAAGCCGCAGACCACGCGCCGTCGACAGCTGGGGATTTACACCCGGCCCGAAGCGCAGATTTTGTTTGTCGACACGCCGGGCATCCATCAGCCGCATAACTGCCTAGGCGATTATATGGTCAAGACTGCCCATGACGCGCTCAAAGACGCTGACGTTATCCTGTGGATTGTGGATGCGTCGCAGGCGCCAAACAGTCAAGATCGGCGTATCGCCGCGTTGCTTGACAATATGGCGGCGCCCAAGCTGCTGGCGCTGAACAAAATCGACTTGGTCGGCAAGGGCCGCGGCCACAGTCATTATTTGACGCTGATCGACGCTCACAAGGCCCTAGAGACAAGCGGGCAGGAAAAACGGGGGATTGATGAGCTTGTCGATAGTCTGATTCCACTGCTGCCGCGCGGGCCGCGGTATTATCCAGCCGAACAGGCCAGTGAAGCCAGTCTGCGTTTTATGGCCGCCGAGACGATTCGGGAAAAAATCATCGAGCTTGCCAGCGAAGAAATTCCTTATGCCGTCGCTGTTGACATCAATCGATTCAAAGAGAAGGCGAACATCGCGATTATCGAGGCGTTCATCTATGTCGAGCGCGATTCACAGAAGGGGATCATCATCGGCCGGCGCGGCCGCATGATTAAGCAGATTGGCATACGCGCCCGCGCTGATTTGGAAAAGCTGCTGGGGACGTCCGTTCATCTTGAGACGCGGGTCAAGGTTTTGAAGAACTGGCGCAGCAATGAAGAGTTTATGCGGCGGGTTGGCTATAAGATGTCCAAAGGCAAGCGGGGTTGATGATGTCTACGCGCCGACCATAGGCCCAAAGATCGCCGCCAGAAAGCCCAGCGCCAGAAAGCCGATGAAGGCCAGAATGACGAGGGGAAGCAAGGCGAGCGCCAATGCAAGGACGAACTTGCCGACAATGATGGCGATGACAAGCAGAACAATGCCTGTGATGATTTCCATGATGTTTCTCCTGTGAGTGAATTTATATCTTATATCCACGTTTGCTTTTATCGCACATTATTTTCTTCTGTATTTTCATCAGGCGATTTTGGAGGCAAAGCAAGTTTTTCCGCACTTGCCGCCCTTCTAAGATAACCTCCCACAGCTTCCCAATCTGAATATAAGGCATGGTAATCAGCGTTTGCGCCTGAAGTTGAAAAATTGTGCCTGGCAAACACTTTGCAGAATCCAAACAAACCTCCGAAGCCTTTCCAAAAGGCGGATGTTAGGAAAAATGCCTGCCCTTTTTCCAAGTTTCGGCTGGGCTTGTTCATTTTTATCTCCTGTGGTTCGCGTTTCTATAAGTATATCCTATATTCTCTTTCCGCAATCCCCTAAATGCTCGTTCATTTTCAAGGCTTTTTTTCATAAATAAGCTCCGCGCTTTCGATAACCTGCCGGCGAAAATGAGGGCTTAGTTCGCGGGGAGTGCGTAAATCAACGCTGCGTCTAACCATTCGCCCCAAGTCTATTTCCTGCTGCGCCATGTCAAAATAGCTGATACGCGCGTCTGGCTCATATTCCACCAGCAGATCGATATCACTCTCTGGGCCGAGTTCACCGCGCAACGCAGAGCCGAACAGCGATAGATATTTAATGGGATGCCGTTCGCAAAAGGCGCAAATCGCCTCTAGTGGCAGATTGATTGACTTTGGCTTGCCCATGAAACGGCCTCCTCGCCATTTCTTTGAAAAGATTCGCGCCAGTATTATAGCATCTCATTTTCACAGTCCCCTAAAAAATGGGGATTTTATCATCTCCCAGATAAGCGCGCGCCGTTTCAACATCCAACCTTATCTGCGCCGCCAAGGCCGCCAGGCTCTCAAATTTTCTCTCTGGGCGCAGCCGCGCCTCAAAGGCCACTTCCAGCCGCCGCCCATAGATATCGCGGTCAAAGTCGAGCAGATGCGTTTCAATGGTCAGGTCGCCGTCCGCAAAAGTTGGCCGGGTGCCGATATTCGTCACAGCTTTGAAGGTCTCGCCGTCCAGCCGTCCCCAGCCGGCATATACCCCTTTGGCCGGGATGATTTGCTCTGGCCATACGGCGAGGTTGGCGGTCGGAAAGCCAATCGATGCGCCGCGCTTCTGTCCAGGCACAACGTCGCCGGCCAGCGCATAAGCCCGACCCAGCCAAGCCGTGACCTGTTCCATCTGGCCGCGCCGAACGTGGTCTCGGACTTGTGAACTGCCGATGATCTGGCCGCCGGCCTCGGTCGTCATCAATTCGATAACAGAAACAGCGAAACCGCGTGTCCGACCTTGCGCTTTCAGGAAATCGACGTTGCCTTCGCGCCGGTATCCCAAGGCAAAATCTGCCCCGACCCAAAGCTCTTTCATGTGCAGATGCCGAACAAGCTGCTCGACAAAATCAGCCGCCTTCATCCGCCGGGTCTCGGCATTGAAAGGGTGCGTGACAACACAATCGACGCCAAGCTCCAGCATAAGACGGGCGCGGTGTTCGGGCCTCATCAGATAATATCGCTTGTCCACCGAGCGCAGCAGCTTGTCGGGATGCGGAAAGAAGGTGACGATCACCGCCAGGCGCCGGCTGGCATGGGCCTGGTCGATCAGCCGTTTGATGAGCGCTTGATGTCCGGTGTGCAAGCCGTCAAAAACGCCAATGGCCACCACCGAAGGGCCCTTGAGATTGGCTTGCGCGATATGGCCGACGCGTCTCATGGCAAATCCTCATTGTCAGGTGTCAAGGCTGACTCAAAAAGACTTTGTGCGGTTTCCACAGCTGTCCCCGCGGCCTCAAAATGGCCGCCAGTCGCTTATCATGTGTAAAGGCGAAGACTTGGTCTGCGTCAAAATCTGTCCGCCGCGGAATGAATTGTCCCTGCCGAACCCGTTGAATCTCGCTGGCGGCGAGGATTAGGCGCGGCTGATGTCGCAGCGCGGCATAGGGCGGGATGATATGCTGAAGCCAGTCATCGTCCTCTGTCACCTTATCAAGAGAAATGCTGTCTCGGATATGAAAATCACCGCTGGCGATCCGCCGCAAAGCCGATAGATGCGCCCCGACGCCCAAGGCCTGACCGATGTCATGCGCCAGGCTGCGAATGTAAGTCCCTGAACCGCAAACGATGTCCAGTTCGATGATCGGGCTGTTCCAGGCGAGGATATCGATGGAGTGGACGTCCACTGGCCGCGCCGGCCGTTCGATTGATTTTCCCTGCCGCGCCAGTCGATAGAGCTTTTGGCCGCCTATTTTAACCGCGCTGTGCATTGGCGGCACCTGCTGAATGCTGCCGATGAACTGTGGCAAGACCTGTTCAATGTCGGCAAGGGTGATGGAATCAGCGTCGGCCAGCGCGGTGACATCGCCTTCAGCGTCATAGCTGGTCGTCGTTTGGCCCAAGCTGATTTGCGCTTGATACTGCTTGCGGGTGTGCATGACATAGCTGCTAAGACGGGTGGCCTGACCCAGACACAAAACCAATACGCCGCTGGCCAGCGGGTCAAGCGTGCCGGCATGGCCGACTTTTTTGCAGTCGGTCAATTTTTGCAGGCGGCGCCGAACCCGCGCGACGACATCGTGACTTGTCCATTGCAATGGCTTGTCGAGGTTAAGAAAGCCCGTATGACCCAGTTCAGCCAAGCCCAGGTCTCCCCTTGGCGATGACTTGATGCGCCAGGGGCAGAACGCGCTGACGCACTTCTTCCAGAGAGCCGCCCAAGGTGCAGCCCGAGGCCTGTCGATGGCCGCCGCCGCCCAGCTTGAGCGCCAGAGCCGCCACATCATAGCCCGGTTTTGAGCGAAAGCCGATTTGCACCTGACGGCCGGGCAGTTCGTGAAAGACGACCGACACTTTGGCCTCATCGACATCCACCAGATGATTGACCAGGCCGCCATCGTACACGCTGTCCAGCCCGGCCTGCTTCATATCGCTTTGGGCGATTGTGGCGTAAATCAGGCCGCCGGCCAGCCGAACCGATGGCAGCGCCCGTTTCCATAATTCGACTTCTTCATAGCCGCGGCTGTTGAGGGTGCGGGCCATGATGCGCGGCAGAGAGGCCCCTTTTTGCATCAGGGCCTGGGCGATTTCCAATGTGCGGCCGCTGGTGGCGCTGATGCGAAAGCCGCGCGTGTCGGTGATGAGGCCGGTCAGCAGGGCCTGGGCGGCATCTGTCGATAGGCCGCAGTTGAGATAAGGCAGAAAATCAAAGACGACTTCGGCCGCCGCGGCCGCCTGCGGCACGATAAGATGAATATCGCCAAAACGCGTGTTGGTGGGATGATGGTCAAGGTTGATGACGGTCTTGCTGTGCGCCAGGCCATAAGCGCCGCATTTGCCGATGCGTTCGATATCGCTCGAATCGACGGCGATCATCAAATCGAATTGGCCGCTGGAAAGCTCGGCCAGGACGGTTGGGCTGCCGGCGATAAAGGCAAGCCGCGCCGGGACGCCGCCATCCACCGCGGCCGTGACCTTTTTTCCCATCAGGCGCAAAGATGAGGCCAGGCCCAGCAGGGAGCCAACCGCGTCGCCGTCGGGCGCGATATGCGCGGCAATCAGCAGTGAATCAGCCGCGAAGACGGCCTCGGCGGCCGCCTGCCATTGCGGTTCAGCCCTGGTCATCTATTTCGCTTTCCGCCGGGATATCCAAACTGGAGATGATTTGGTTGATCCGTTCGGCCTGTTCCAAGGTGTGATCCCAGTAAAAATGAAGTTCGGGCGTGCTGCGGAGTCGGATGCGTCTGCCGACCTCGCGGCGCAGAAAACCAGCGGCGCGGCGCAAAGCCTTCATCACTTCAGCTTGGCGGCTTTCATCGCCCAAAGCGCTCACATAGACTTTGGCATACATCAATTCGGCGTCCAGCTTCACTTCGGTGACGGTGATGCCGCGCAGACGCCGGTCGCCGGCCTCGCGCAGGAGCAGCTGGCTCAAAATCTGGTGGATGCGGTCGCTCATTCGGCCGCGCTTGATGCCGCTTTTCACGCTAATTCACCCGCTCGCGGACGAAAAATTCAATGGTGTCACCCGCTTTGTAATCGCTGATGCCTTCCAATCCGATGCCGCATTCAAAGCCAGACCGCACTTCGCGGACGTCGTCCTGGAAACGCTTGAGCGAACTGACGCTGACGCTTTCGACGATGATTTTGCCGTTGCGCTTCAAACGCGCCTTGGCATTGCGCCGCGCCTCGCCCTGTTTAATCACGCTGCCGGCGATGACGCCTCGACGCGGGATGCGAAAAATTTGGCGCACTTCAGCGACGCCGATGACCCGACTGGCATATTTGGGTTCAAGCATGCCATGCAGCGCCAGTTCAATATCTTCAAACAGCTTGTAAATGACGCCGTATTTGCGGATTTCCACGCCCTGGACGTCGGCCGAAGCCTGCGCCGCCGTGTCCACATCGACGTTGAAGCCAATAATGACAGCATCCGAAGCGCTGGCCAGCATGACGTCCGTTTCGGTGATGCGCCCGACTTCCTGACGCAAAACCCGCACAGCGATACCCTCCTCATTCCGCGCCGAGATTTGCTTGAGTTCGTCGGTCACTGGCTGGATGGAGCCCTGCACATCGGTTTTGAGGATCATGGCCAACTCTTTGGCGCGGCCGGATTGAACCTGCTGAAACCAGTCTTCCAGAGTCAGGGCCGTCTCGCTTGGACTGCCGACTTTTCGCTCCTGCGTCAGCCGTTTGCGGGCTTCGGCAAGGCTTCTGGCTGTTTTTTCATTTTGGGCGATCTCAAACATGACCCCCGGCAGCGGCGGCGAATCAAGCCCCAGCACAGCGGTCGGCATAGAGGGAAGCGCCTGTTTGATCGGCCGGCCGGCTGAATCGAACATGGCCTTGATTTTGCCGCAGGATGCGCCGGCCACGATGGCATCGCCAAGTCTCATTGTGCCGTTCATCACCAGCAGGGTCGCCAGGGTGCCGCGGCGCTTGTCCACTTCGGCCTCGACGACTGTGCCGCGCAGCTGCCCTTGTGGATTGGCGATGATCTCGCTCTCGTCCGTCACCAGAATCAAGGCCTCCAGCAGATCTTCAATGCCGTCCCCAGAAAGCGAATCGACTGGGATCATCATTGTATTGCCGTCCCAGTCATCGGGGATAAGCTCAAGTTCGGCCAACTGCTGCTTGACGCGGTCGGGATTGGCGTTGGGGCGGTCTACTTTGGTGATGGCGACAACCAGCGGCACATTGGCCGCCCGCGCATGGTCGAGCGCTTCGCGGGTGGTGGGCATCACGCCGTCGTCGGCGGCGACGACCAGGATAGCGATGTCAGCGCCTTGGGCCCCGCGGGCCCGCATAGCCGTAAAGGCCTCGTGGCCGGGCGTGTCCAGAAAGGTCAGAATTTGTCCGCCGTGTTTGGCCTGATAAGCGCCGATGTGCTGGGTGATGCCGCCGGCCTCCCCTTCGGCCACCGCTGTTTTGCGGATGGTGTCCAGCAGAGTCGTTTTGCCATGATCGACATGACCTAAAATGGCGATGATGGGCGGGCGGCGGGTTAGGGTATCAGGCGTTTCACCCTCGTACATGACCCCCCGCTGCTCCTCGCGCTCTTCGACCCGTTTCTCCTCTTCTTCGGCCGCGGCGGCCGCGCTGGCCGATTGGGCCGCGTAGCCCATCTCCTCGACGACAACAGCGGCCGTGTCATAATCGATCAACTGATTGATAGACGCGATGGTGCCGATGGCAATCAGGCCCTTCATCACATCAATCGGGCTGGAATCAACGAGTTCAGCCAATTCGCGAACGGTTAAATAATCGGGTATCAAGACCGTTTTTGCCATTCCTGTCTCCTTTAGCTTGGGCGGCCGTTCGGGGCAGGGCGCGCTGTCCTGCCGGGTTTCATCTGCTGTAAATAGACGCGGTCGTCATGGCTTAATTTCACGCGCAGCGCCTTGTCTATTATTGGCCGCGCCGCCGCCTGCTCCCAGCAAATCGGGCTGTCGCATAAGTATGCGCCGCGGCCGTCCCTTTTGCCAGACTCATCTATTCGCAGTTTGGCGTCAGCGAACACCAAACGGGTCAATCCGCGCTTGTCCTTCTTCTGACGGCATGCAACACAGGTGCGCTGCGGCCGATGTTTGCCAGCCATGATGCGCTCCGCTAATAATCGTAATCTTCCCAAGTTTCCTCGTCCCAGCTGCCGCGCCGGCCTTTGCGCCGCCGTTTGGCGATGACCTCGCCGCTTTCCTCATCCAGGATAAGCTGACGGCGTTTCTGGCGGTCTTCGCGCCGCTGTTTTTTGCTTTTGCTAAGATCCAGTTCGAACTCGGATTCGTTTTCGTCGTCGTAATAGGCGGCTTCTTCAACGGCGTCCCCAGGCTTAGGCGCGGGTTTTTCCGCTTCTGGCCCAACAGCTGCCGCATCCTCGCCGACGATGGGCTGGCCAAAGGCATCCAGCAGAAGCTCATCCTCGCCGCTTTCTGACGGTTCGGCGCTGGCCGTCGGCTCTTCGTCTTTGGCTGGCTCGGCGGCCTCTGCGGCCGGCTCTTCATCGCCGCCGTCTTCAATGGAGATGGCCTCTTCCAGCAGCAGCTCGATATTTGAGGTCATCACAGTATCCAGGGCCGTCTGAAGCTCGTCCATGGGGCTGTCATCCTCAAGCGCCGCCAGCTTGCGGCCGACAATCGCATCATCCACCAGGCAGGTCAGCATCACTTCGCCCACGTTGCCGTAGGGTTCCAGGAGGTCAAGGATCCCCTGTGATACAGCCAGCACATCCAGCGGCAGCTTGAAAATCGACGGCGGCAGGGTATCTTTGAGGGTTTCGCGTTTTCGCAGAAGCCGTTCGCGCGTTTCATTGCGCTGATCCTGCAAGGCCTGCTCGACGATGCCGGCAAAGCGGCCCAGCGACTTGTATTCTTCGGGCATGACCGTCAATTCCAGCCGTTTCTTTTCCATGATGCGATGCGATTCGGCAATGAGGTCAGCGTAACGCTCAACCAAGCTGTCCAAAGGCGGCTCTTCAAGGTTTTCGATGGCGCTCTGAACGGTTTCGGTCACGCCTTTGATGTCGATGCGCCAGCCAGTCAGCTTGGCCGCCAGCCGAGCATTTTGGCCTTCGCGGCCAATCGCCAGCGATAACTGGTCATCAGGCACAATGACCACCGCCGTGCGCCCTTCAAACGGGTCATCATCCAGATACACCCCAGACACCCGCGCTGGACTCAAAGCCTTGGAGATAAAGGCTTCCGCGTCATTGTTCCATTCAATCACGTCGATTTTTTCGTTATGAAGCTCCTTGACGATGTTCTGGATGCGGATGCCGCGCATGCCGACGCAGGCGCCCACTGGGTCAACGCCGTCTTGCAAAGCGGCAACAGCGACTTTGGAGCGATGGCCGGCCTCGCGGGCGATGTTCTTGATTTCCACTTGGCCATTGTAGATTTCGGGAACTTCATATTCCAGCAGCCGCCGCAGCATATTGCGATGTCCCCGACTGACGATAATCTGCGGGCCGCGGCTGCTCCTCTTGACTTCCATGACATAGACGCGAATCTTTTCATGGGTGCGGTAACGTTCACCAGGAATCTGCTGCGAGCGAATCAAATCAGCTTCCGCGCGTCCCAAACTAAGCGTAACCTGCCTGGAATTCACGCTTTGGACGGTGCCGGTGATGAGGTCGCCTTCGCGGTTGATGAATTCTTCATAAAGCGCGGTGCGTTCGGCCTCGCGGATTTTTTGCAGGATGACCTGCTTGGCGGTTTGCGCCGCGATGCGCCCAAAACTCTTGGTCGTATGATCGGCCTGCACCATGACGACGTCGTGGACCTGCGCCTCTGGGTTGTAGAAACGGGCCGTTTCCAAAGTGACTTCGGTGGCATCGGTCATCACTTCTTCCACCACCTCTTTTTCGACGAAGACGCGGGCGCGGCCGGTCTGGGGGTCGATTTCCGCTTCAATCGCCTGGGCCGCGCTGGCGCCAGAGTCCTTGCGAAAAGCCGAAACCAAGGCACTCTGCAAAGCCTCCAGCACAACATCGGCCGGCAAAGCCCGCATCTGGGCGATTTCATTGAAGGCGATCTGTAATTCGTTGGACATGATACTCCGCTCCAAAAGTCGAAAATCCCGCTTGCCAAGTTTCTCAATATAAAGCAAAAAGTGGGGCTTGCCCACTTCTTTTGCCTCAAAACGTCGCTGTGCATCACAGTATAGCAGGGGTCGGCGCGGCCGTCAAGATGATTTTTGGCGCGCTGCCATTTTCGCCCTTGACGCCTTTTCAAAGCCGCGCGAAAATGCGAAATCAACTGAATACACCATAAAGACTGTGAACCAGAGTAGTACACATCTTCCCTGCTGTCAAGAGAGTCGCTGGCCGCTGTGAATGCGATACACGCAGAGATGTGGAATGGACTGGGGAGTCGCGCAGGTGAAAGGAAATCCGATTAGCTTGCGACGGCGAGCGTCCCGTTATCATGGCGCCGGATATCGACTTTGTGTCCGTATCCGCCGAGTGACCTGCCAGGCGCGGGTAATCAAGGTGGCACCGCGGGAACCCATCTCGTCCTTGAATGGATGTTTTGGGTTTTTTGACTTTATGGAGAGCCAGCATGACCCTCATAACCCGACAGGCCGAAGCCAATATCAGACCCTCGCGCCAGGCCATTCATCAGCATTTTCGGCATGGCGACCATGTTCCTGTTTATCGCACGCTGCTGGGCGATCTGGAAACGCCGGTGTCGGTGTATATGAAACTCAAGCAGGCCGGCCAGCCAGCCTTTCTGCTGGAAAGCGTCGAGGGCGGCGAACAGGTCGGCCGCTATTCCTTTATCGGCGTCAATCCCCAAGGCGTCATCACCGTCAAAGACAGCGTGGCCATTATTCAGCGCGATGGCCATGAAACCCGATATGACATACCGCCAGGCCAAGATGCGCTGCATGTTATCAAGCGTCATCTCCAATCCGTCAATCCCGTCGCGCTGGATGGCCTGCCGCGGCTGGTAGGCGGGGCCGTCGGCTATCTGGCCTATGATATTGTCCGCTGTTTTGAAGAGCTGCCGGCCACCGCCAGCGATGACCTGCAAGCGCCAACAGCGGCCTTCATGCTGCCCGATACACTGGTGATCTTCGACCATGCCAAGCATCAGCTGATCGTCCTGGCCAACGCTCACAATCAAGCCGACGGCCCCGACGCCGCCTATGACCGCGCTGTCCAAAGCATTGATCAGATGGTGGATACATTGAGCCGGCCGCTGCCGCCGCCGACTTATGCGCCGCCTCATCCAGACAGCCGCGAAGACCCTCAATCCAACGTCGAGCGGGACGTCTATGAAGATCGTGTGCGTCAAGCCAAAGAATACATCCGCGACGGCGACGCCTTTCAGATTGTGCTGTCCCAGCGATTCAGCCGCAAAACCCGCGCCGCGCCCCTTGAAATCTACCGCGCCCTGCGCGCGACCAATCCATCGCCCTATATGTTCCTGCTGGAATTCAGCCCTGAACTGACCCTGGTCGGCGCCTCGCCAGAGATGCTTGTTCGGCTTGAAGACGGCATCGCCTTTAACCGTCCGCTGGCCGGCACTCGCAAACGGGGCGCGACCGAAGAAGAAGACCTGGCCCTGGAGCGGGAACTCCTTAATGACCCCAAAGAACGCGCCGAGCATGTCATGCTGGTCGACCTTGGCCGCAATGATTTGGGACGAGTCTGCGATTATGGCACAGTCAAAGTCAAAAAAATGATGTACATTGAACGCTATTCCCATGTCATGCACATCGTCAGCCAAATTGAAGGCGCGCTCCGCAAGGACATGGACGCCTTTGATCTGCTGCGGGCGACATTCCCCGCCGGCACCTTGAGCGGCGCCCCCAAAGTCCGCGCGATGGAAATCATCGAAGAACTGGAAGGCACGCGCCGCGGGCCCTATGGCGGGGCCGTCGGCTATT
Organism: Phototrophicaceae bacterium; assembly: GCA_965243795.1. Classification (GTDB taxonomy): domain Bacteria; phylum Chloroflexota; class Anaerolineae; order Aggregatilineales; family Phototrophicaceae; genus UBA6055. Next base: position 1,900,706 of record OZ251576.1, read on the forward strand.
TCAGCTTTGACGGCTCTATGGACATGTGCATCGCGATTCGCTCGCTGCTGATGCAAAAGGACACCGTGACCGTGCAGGCCGGCGGCGGCATCGTCGCTGACAGCATACCCGCCGCTGAATACGATGAAACCATCAGCAAAGCCAAAGCCGTCTTTGAAGCCGTCAAATACGCTGAAAGAGGATTGATCTGACGGCCAGAATCCAAAAACAGCCCACAAGGAAAATGATGATGATCCTCGTAATCGATAACTATGACAGCTTTACCTACAACATCGTCCAAAGGCTGGGCGAATTGGGCGCTGAATTGGACGTCTATCGCCATGACAAAATCACAGTGGAGCGCGTTCGGCAGCTTCAGCCAGACCGCATCGTCATCTCGCCTGGCCCTGGCTTCCCCCGCGACGCTGGAATCTCTTTGGAAATCATACGCCGCTTGGGCGCCGAAATCCCGCTGCTGGGCATCTGCTTGGGCCATCAGTCCATCGGCGAGGCCTATGGCGGCCGCGTGGTTCATGCGCCTGAATTGATGCACGGCAAAACCAGTATGATCTATCACCGCGGCGACCCTATCTTTGCCGATGTTCCCATGCCCTTTGAAGCGACTCGCTATCACAGCCTCATCGTCGAAGAAGCCACTTTGCCCGAATCGCTGGTCGTCACCGCCCGCGCCCAAACAGGCGAAATTATGGGGATGCGTCATCGCTGTCACCCCGTGATTGGCCTTCAGTTTCATCCAGAAAGCATCTTGACCGCCGATGGCCTGAAGATGCTGGACAATTTCCTGGACGGCGCTCATTCACCGCCGCCGATTGAAATGGCGAAATCAGCGGTGGAAACAGTAAAGGACTAAGAGCTATGGACATACGAGGCGCAATAGACATACTAAGCCGCGGCGGTCATTTGCAGGCCGCGCAGGCCGAATCGGTTATGCGGCAGATCATGGTCGGTGACGCCACCGAAGCCCAGATCGGCGCTTATCTGATGGCCTTGCGGATGAAGGGCGAAACCGCCGCTGAAATTACCGGCAGCGCGCGGGCCATGCGGGCCGCCGCCAGCCAAGTGCCAACCCGCGCGGCAGACGATCTGCTTGATCCTGTCGGCACCGGCGGCGACCAGGCCGGCACCTTCAACATCACCACAGCCGCCGCTTTCGTTATTGCCGCCGTCGGCATACCGGTCGCTAAACATGGCAACCGCGCCGCCACCAGCCAATGCGGAAGCGCCGATGTCCTGGCTGAATTGGGACTCAATCTCGATCTAAGTCCCGAACAGGTCGGCCAATGTGTCGACGAGGTCGGCATCGGTTTTCTCTTTGCCGTCAAGCTGCATCCAGCCATGCGCCACGCTATTGGCCCGCGGCGGCAGCTGGGTGTGCGAACGATCTTCAACATCCTCGGCCCGCTGACCAATCCCGCCGGCGCGCAGCGTCAGCTGATCGGAGTCTTCGCCGCTGAACTGACTGACTTGCTGGCCAATGTGCTGAAAGCGTTAGGCGCCAAATCGGCTATGGTCGTGCATGGCCACGGTGGCCTGGACGAATTGACCGTGACCGGCCCCAACCGCATCAGCTATTTGCAGGCGAACGGCGCGATAGAAACCTTTGAACTCGACCCGGCCGAACTGGGCTTTGCTGCCGCCAGCATCGACGAACTCAAAGGCGGCGACGCATCGACCAATGCCGCTATCCTGCGCGACCTGCTAAGTGGCGAAATCAGCGGCGCCAAACGTGATGTCGTCCTGCTGAATGCCGGCGCGGCCATCAGGGTCGCTGACAAAGCCGATTCAATCGCCGCCGGAATCGCCTTGGCCCAAGAGGCCATCAACAGCGGCCAGGCCCTGGCCAAACTCGACCAGCTTATCCAATTCAGTCAAAGCCTGGCGACATGAACCGACAATTCGTCACCACTAACACTGTGCTGGATAAAATCCTCGCCCGCAAAGTCGAGGAAATTGCCGAACGCAAAGCCAGCCGCCCTCTTCGCGCTGTCCGGCGACAGGCGCAGGAAACCCCTTATCCGCCCCGCAGCATGATGTCAGCCCTGCGAAAAAACACGGTGGCTCTCATTGCCGAAGTCAAACGCGCTTCACCCAGCAAAGGTCTGCTCGCGGCTGATTTTGCCCCTGTTATGCTCGCTCTCATCTATGACCGCAACGGCGCATCAGCTATTTCCGTGCTGACCGATGAGGATTTTTTCATGGGCAGCCTCGACTACCTTGCCGCTGTGCGAAAGGCCGTCGCCGCGCCGGTGCTTCGCAAGGATTTCATCATCGACCCTTACCAAGTTCACGAAGGCCGCGCGGCCGGCGCCGATGCCATCCTTCTCATTGCCGCCGCGCTTTCGGATAGTCAGTTACGCGACCTGCATGACCTGACCGCTGAACTGAAAATGACCGCTCTGGTCGAAGTCCATAATGAAGCCGAGATGGAACGCGCGCTCAAGTTCGAAGCCAAGCTCATCGGCATCAACAACCGCGATCTGAAAACCTTCGACCTGGATTTGACGACCACGGCACGGCTGGCACCAATGGTCGATGATGATGTTGTCCTGGTGGCGGAAAGCGGCCTCCAGCGGCCGGCCGATGTCAGGCGAATGGGGCAGTTGGGCGCGCATGCTGTCCTGGTCGGGGAATCGCTGGTGCAGTCCGATCACCCTGTCGAGCTTGTCCGCGCCTTCAGCAGTCAGCGGCGAGGCTAAGATGACCAAGATCAAAATATGCGGCCTGCGCTCCGCTGACGACGCTCTGATGGCCGCCCGCGCCGGCGCCGATATGCTGGGATTGAATTTTTATCGCGGAACGCCGCGCAGCATCGACCTTAAAACCGCCGTCGAAATCGCCCGCGAACTGCGTCAAACGCTTGCCGAGCAATGTCCGATTCTGGTCGGTGTATTCGTCAATGCCGCCGTCAGCGATGTGCGTCAAATGATTGTCGAGGTCGGGCTGGATTTCGCGCAGCTGCATGGCGGCGAATCCGCGCAGATGACTGCCAGTCTGCAAGGCCTGGCCTTCAAGGCGATACGGCCGGCCAGCAAAGCCGATGCCTTGGCCGATCTGGAAACCTTCGCGCCGACTTTTCCCGCCGATGAGCGCGCGCCTTCCCTGCTGGTGGATGCTTTTAATCCAGCCCTCTACGGCGGCACCGGCGAAACAGCCAGCCTGGACATCGCCTTGACGCTTAATCAGGCTGTACCGCGGCTGATGCTGGCCGGCGGGCTGCGGCCAGGCAATGTCGCCGACCGAATAAACGCGGTAAGGCCTTGGGGCGTCGATGTGGCCAGCGGCGTCGAAAAGGATGCGCCTGGCCGCAAGGACGAGGCCAAAGTGCGGGCCTTTATCGACGCTGTGCGGAGGGCCAATCGATGACCGCTAGATTCTGGCGCGGCGCTGTTTATGGATCTGAAAGTGAGGATGGATGATGACTGAATGGTATATCCCAACCGACGGCGTTGACCTGCCCGATGCGCGCGGTTATTATGGTCAATTTGGCGGCCGCTTTGTCCCCGAAACCATTATTCCAGCTTTGGATGAGTTGGAGGCGGCCTATGCAGAAGCGATGGCCGATGAGCAGTTTCATCGTCAGTTGGCGCATTTGCAGCGCACCTATACCGGCCGGCCGACGCCGATAACCCATGCCCGCCGCTTGAGCGAGGCCTTGGGCGGCGCCCAAATTTATCTCAAGCGCGAAGACCTAGCGCATACCGGCGCTCACAAGATCAACAATGCCCTCGGCCAAGGCCTGTTGGCCAAGCGAATGGGCAAACAGCGCATCATTGCCGAAACCGGCGCTGGCCAGCATGGAGTCGGCGCCGCCACGGCCACCGCGCTTCTCGGCTTGGAATGCCATGTCTATATGGGCAGCGTCGACATCAAACGGCAGCAGCCCAATGTGTTCCGAATGAAGCTGCTCGGCGCCGAAGTCATCCCTGTCGAAAGCGGCAGCCGCACCCTCAAAGACGCCATTAACGAAGCCCTGCGCGATTGGGTCACCCACGTCGAAACCACTTTTTACCTGCTGGGTTCAGCCCTAGGCCCGCACCCTTACCCTATGATTGTGCGCGATTTTCAGAGCGTGATAGGCATCGAAGCCCGTCAGCAGATCCAGCGGATGACCGGCCGCCTGCCTGATGTCTGCATCGCCTGCGTCGGCGGCGGCAGCAATGCCATCGGTCTATTCCATGCTTTCCGACATGACGAAAATACCGAACTCATCGGCGTCGAAGCCGGCGGCCGCGGCATCGCCAGTCAGCAGCACGCCGCCCGTTTCGCTGATTTGGAGATAAGCCGTCCAGGCATTCTGCACGGCACGCGCTCCTTTGTTATGCAAAATCAGGATGGGCAGATCATGGAGACCCACAGCGTATCCGCCGGGCTGGATTATCCGTCAGTCGGCCCCGAACATGCACATCTGCGCCAGATAGAACGGGCTTATTACACCTTGGCCACCGATGAAGAAGCGCTGGCGGCCTTCCAAACCTTGTGCAGAACAGAAGGCATCATCCCCGCCCTGGAAAGCTCCCATGCCTTGGCCGAAGCCATCAAACGGGCGCCGACCCTGCCACCCGAAAGTATCCTGCTGGTCAATCTGTCGGGGCGCGGCGACAAAGACCTGGATACCGTCATCAGCGTTTTAGGATTTTGATATGTCAAACAGCTATGGTTTGCAAGCGCTTGAAGAGATGTTTGCCCGCGCCAAATCGCAAGGCCGAGCGGCTTTTCTGCCCTATTATCCGATTGGATTTCCCAGCTATGACCAATCCCTGCGGGCCATCGCCGCTATGGCCGAGGTCGGCGCCGACGGTTTTGAAATTGGCATCCCCTTCAGCGATCCCATCGCCGACGGCCCCACCATCCAAGCCGCCACCCAAACCGCGCTGGAAAACGGCGTTACGGTCAGCAAGTGCCTGGAGGCCGTAAAAACCCTGCGCGGCCAAGGCGTCGACCAGCCCATGCTGATGATGAGCTATGCCAATTCCCTGCTTGCTTATGGCGCGGATGCCTTTGTCCGCGATGCCCGCGTTGCCGGCGCCGATGGCCTCATCGTGCCAGATCTGCCGCCCGAAGAGGCCGCTCTCTTTGCTCAAAGCTGCGCCCAGCAAAACCTGGCATTGGTCTTTTTTCTGGCGCCAACCAGCACCGACCGCCGCATCGACCTAAGCGCCAAACATGCGACTGGCTTTATCTATGTCGTCTCCCTGACCGGCATCACCGGCGCCCGTGAACAGCTGCCGCGCCATTTGACTGATTTTATCAGCCGCCTGCGCGCCAAAACCGACAAGCCGCTGGTATTGGGCTTTGGCATCAGCACAGTTGACCATGCCCGTCAGGTCAGCCAGTTGACCGACGGCTTTATCGTTGGCAGCGCTCTGGTGCGCGCCGGCCAAAAGAACGTCGATGCCGTCCGTGAATTGGCGCGCGGCCTGCGAAACGCGCTGGACTAATTTTTACATAGAGGCGCAAAAACTGGCTCATTTGAACTGGCAATATCATGTTAGTATGGTATAATGTTTCACAAACCGCGCTGTTGATAAAAGGAGATGTGTTGTGGATACGAGTACCGCTGTTGTCGGAATTGGTGTGCTTATCGCGCTGTTTGCGTATTTGGAGACAATCCGCCGTGATTTGCGAGGCGAAATTCGGGATTTTCGGGGCGATATGAAAGATGTTCGCAGTGAGATCAAAGACGTTCGCAGTGATATTAAGGATGTTCGCCAAGCATCGGATACGGCGCATAAAGAGATACAGATACGCTTGGGCAATGTAGAGACGCAGCTGGCCGCCATGACCGCGAGGGTTGATTGCATTGATGATAAAATTGATGCCATTCAACGCCGATTGGATAGGCCAAATGAACGGCAAACCTAAGAAGGCGCAAGGCAAAAATAGCCGCTTTGCCATATAATCCCCCCAGCTGCGCTTGTTAATCGCACCCGCGAATGAGGAGGCATAATGATTAACCGCAAAAATCGCATAGACCGCTTGGAAAACGCCGTGCTTTTGCTTGAAGAGGGCCAAAAGAAAATCCTAGACAGACTCGACCCGCTGCTGGACAAATACGACGCCATGCTGGACAAATACGACGCGGTGCTGACCAAAGTCGAAACCATACTGTCCAAACAAGATGAGCAGATGGAAATCTATACCCGACTGGTCGACCTGACCTACAAGGCGCTGGAAGAAGTGGACGCGCTCAAAACGCAGATCGCCGCCTCAAAGCGCGATTCATTGAACGGCCCCAGCAAAAACTAACAAGGTGATAAATCCATGAATCATCTCAAAAACATAAGAATCAGCCTGATTATTCTGCTGCTTGGTCTGCTGGCGGTCAACATTTTCGCGCAAAGCGAGATTAGCATCACCGCCAAACAAAATCTCGCCCTGCAAAGCAAGCCCGATTACGATTCGGATGTGCTGGGCATTTTCCAGCGCGGACAAGAAGCGGCCGCCTTTGGCCGTGACGAGGCCGGCGCTTGGCTGCAAATCAACGATGGCTGGATCGCCGCTAAAAATGTTGATGCCGACAGCGACATCATGGCCCTGCCTGTGACGACCAATGCGGTGACGGTCAAAGCCGCGGCCAGCCGTTCCCTGCGAAGCGGCCCCGATGACAGCTTTGACGCGGCTGGAAATCTGCCGAGTGGCGAAACGGCGCTGGCCCTGGGCCGCAATGGCGACGGAAGCTGGCTGCAAGTGTCAGGTGGCTGGATCCCCGCCGACCAAGTTGAAATCAGCGGCGGCGTCATGGACTTGCCCATCACATTTTCCAGTATAACTATCTACGCTAACATCAATGTCGCCCTGCACCGCGGCCCCAGTCGAGATGCCGAAGTCCTGGCGATTTTGGCGCGCGGCGAGGAAGCGGTTGCCACCAGCCGCAATGAGACCGGTACGGCCCTGCAAACGCCGCAAGGCTGGGTTTTTGTCAATCGCGGTCTTGCGCTGGAAGACGAGATTATGGATTTACCGCCGGCGCCGACCGTCAGCGTGACCGCCGCGCAGACTCTAACGGTATACCGCGCCCCCGAACAAGATTATTTTGGGCGTCTGGCAGTTATGAATCAGGGCGAGAAGGATATTGCTTTCGGCCGAAATGGCGACGGAAGCTGGCTGGAAATTCCCGGCGGCTGGGTATCCACCGAACAGGGCCTTGAAACCCGCGGCGATGTGATGCGTTTGCCGATTACTGGACAGACTGGGATTACAATCACAGCGAATTTATCGAATGCAATACGGAAAGAGCCGAGAGGATCTGTTCGCGTTGGGACATTGCGAAGAGGCGAAGAAGCACTTGCCATCGGGCGCAATGAAAAAGGGGATTGGCTGCGAATAGAGTCCGGTTGGGTTATCGTTAGCTTGGTTAAAGTCGACGGCGACATTATGTTATTGCCAGTCATATCGGGGGAATCGTCCACTCAATCAACAGCTAAAGCATCATCAAAAAATAGCGTCACAATTACTGTGGATGATACCTTTACTACCCCTGTACGGAGTGAACCGCACGGCAGTTCTATTATTACTACCAACTTGACAGGGGGTGAAAAAAGGTTTGCTTATGGCCGCGACGAAAAGGGCGACTGGCTGCAAATTCCCCAGGGCTGGATTTATGCTAAGCTCAATGTAAAAGTCGATGGTGACATCATGGACTTGCCGATTACTGGACAGACTGGGATTACAATCACAGCGAAGTATAACAACGTCTCGGTAAGGAGTAGACCGAGTGTAGGTTATGATGTTGTTGGGAGCTTGCAAAGAGGCGAAGAAGTGGTTGCTATCGGTCGCGATAAAGATGGTAAATGGTTGCAAGTAGAAGATGGCTGGATCCTAGTTGTCTCGGTCAATCCTGCTGGCAACATTATGGATTTGCCAGTCACATCAGGAGAATCGGCCACCAAAGCATCACGGCCAGATGGCATTATAATTATAGCGACTCGTGACCTTTCTTTGCGAAGTGGACCAGGCGCTACGGGTTTTGACAGCCTTGGGGTTTTTCGACGCGATGAAGAAGCAGTTGCTATCGGTCGCAATCAAGACAGTACATGGTTACAGATTTGGTTGCAGTCTCAAATCGGCTGGATCTATGCTACATCCAGATATTTCGAAGCCGATGGCAACATCATGTCATTGCCAGTCACAAGCTCGACCACTGTCCGCACAACGACCACATCCACACGCCGCGCCACACCGACGCCGTCGCGTTCCTCTTCATCTACGGCGGCCTTCAATGAGCAAACCATCCGTTCGCAGGTCAATCGCTACACCGACGACATCCGCATTCTGAAAATCAGCCAGCGCGGCAGTACGACCGAGATCGAATACGACCTGAAACCATGGCCCTTCGTCCCCAACGAACAGATCGCCCATGAAGTGCTGTTCAAGATGATCTGCGCGCTCCGCCGCGGCGGGCAAATTCCGCACAAGCTGGAGTTCACGGGGCAGGGGCATTTTAAGAGCGACGTCGGCCGCAAGTTCAAATCGCCCAGCGTCGAAATTCACATCAGCGCCAATAACGCCAACCGCGTCATTTGCAGCGGCAACACCTATTCGGACATCAACTGGCGCAGTCTCGCCTCGCGTTACAAGTCCTACCCGATACCAAGCGGAGCCAGAGTCGACTATGGCTAAAGAGAGACTGGATTCAACCCGCCAGCGCGGTTATTATTTTCCAAGCTATATGACTAAGTTTGGAGTGCTTTGCGCCGGCGGCTGAAAGCTGACGATTTCAGAAATTGAATTGAGGCGCAGAGTGCAGAACTCCGCCTCTTTTTTTGTTTGAATAAAGGAGTGTTTTGCTGATGATTCGAGGAGTGCGCGGCGCCATCACCGTCGAAGCCAACTCGCCCGAAGCGATTTTGGCGGCGGCCGGCGAACTGCTGAAAACCATGATAGACCGCAACGGCATCCCTGAAAACGAGGTGGCGAGCATCCTCTTTACCACCACCCCCGAACTCACCGCCGCCTATCCCGCCAAAGCCGCCCGTCTGCTGGGCTGGACGCGCACCGCCCTGATGGGATTTGCCGAAGCCGACGTCAAGGATGGCCTGCCGATGTGCATCCGCGTCCTTATTCATTGGAACACCGACAAGCCGCTGGACGAGATCCGTCATGTTTTTCTGCGCGGCGCCGTTGTTCTGCGGCCAGACATCAAATAGGGGGGACATCGTGGCAGCCAGTTTTCGGGCAGAGCATCTGACCATCGTCGGCCTGGGGCTGATGGGCGGCTCGCTGGCCTTGGCCCTGCGCGGCCATGCCGACAAAATCAGCGGCGTCGACCTAAGCGAATCGGCGCGGCGCTATGCCCTCGACCAGGGTATTGTCGATGTCGTTGCCGATGATCTGTATGAAGGCGTTCATCATGCCGATGTCGTCGTGCTGGCCGCCCCTGTGCGCGTCATCATCGAGATGCTGCAAATGCGTCTCGGCGCTTATCTGCGCTCCAATACGCTGGTCATCGATATCGGCAGCGCCAAACAGGACATCGTCGACGCTATGGCCCAGCTGCCCATCGGCGTCAACGCTATCGGCGGCCATCCGATGACCGGCAAGGAAGACAATGGCATCCAAGGCGCCGACCCGCGGCTCTATCAAAATCGACCCTTCGTCTTATGCCCCTCGCGGCGCACGACTCCAGCCGCCCGACTGCGCGCCCTGGCCCTGGTCGAAACCCTGGGCGCCCTGCCGATTGAAATGGAAGCCGAGCGTCATGATCAAATCGTCGCCGGCATCAGTCATCTGCCTTATCTGTTGAGCGCCGCCCTGGTCGCCACTGTCGCCAATCAAGCCGAGCATGACGCCGCCTATTGGGAACTGGCCGCCGGCGGATTCCGCGATACCAGCCGCCTGGCCGCCAGCGACGTCACCATGATGGGCGATATTCTTAGCACCAACACCCAAGCGGTGGCCACCTTGCTGGCCCAGTTCCGAATGCAGCTGGCGATGCTGGAGACGATGCTGATCTCTGGCGATGACCGCCGCCTGCACCAATCCCTGAAACCGATACGACAAGCGCGAAAGGAATGGACGCAAAATTATGAAAACAAACGCTAGCCTTCAACTCCGTTCAGATGGAAAGCTGCGCGGCGAGACCAAGATCCCCGGCGACAAATCCATCTCGCACCGCGCCGTTATGCTCGCTTCCATCGCCAAAGGCCCGTCCCACATTCGCAACTGGCTGGCCGCCGGCGACACCGAAGCCACACTGGGCGCGATGCAAAGTCTCGGCGTCCGCATCCAACGGCATGACCCCCACACGCTGACCATTCACGGCGGCCGCCTGCGAAAGGCCAAAACGCCGCTCAATCTGGCCAATGCTGGCACTGGGATTCGCCTCCTGACCGGCCTCATGGTCGGCCAACCCTTCGCCACGGTGCTTGATGGCAGCGCGCAGCTTCGCCGTCGGCCCATGAAACGCATCACCGCGCCTCTGCGAATGATGGGGGCCGATATTCGGGCGACGAACGGCGGTTCACCGATGTATGTCCGTCCGGCCCAGCTGGCCGGCATCACCTACGAAATGCCCATCGCCAGCGGCCAAGTCAAAAGCGCCATCCTGCTGGCCGGCCTGTACGCTGACAGTCCCACCACCATTATTGAACCCGGCCCAGCCCGCGATCACACCGAACGCATCCTGCGGTCTATGGGCGTCCCCATCACCAGCCAGAACAATCGTCTCACCATGTCCCCCAGCGCCGTCCTGTCCCCGCTTGACATCACCGTTCCCGGCGACTTCTCATCAGCCGCCTTTCTGCTGACGGCCGCCCTGCTGATCCCCGAAAGCAGCCTCATCATCCGCGCCGTCAACCTTAATCCAACCCGCACCGGCCTTCTGGATGTCCTGCTGGAGATGGGCGCTGACATCACCGTTAAGCCAACTGGCGCGCAGGCCGGCGAACCGATAGGCGATCTCCATGTCAAAACCAGCCAACTCAAAGGCATCGACATCGGCGGCGAAACCGTCGTGCGGATGATTGACGAATTTCCCGTCTTGATGGTCGCCGCCTTGCGCGCCGACGGTGAGACGGTGGTGCGGGACGCCCAAGAACTGCGCGTCAAAGAAACCGACCGCATCGCTGTTATGGCCCAAGAGCTTGGCAAAATGGGCGCCCAAATTGAAGAGCGTCAAGACGGCTTTCGAATCATCGGCCCACAAAGTCTGCGAGGCGCGCAAGTTGATGGCCATGATGATCACCGCATCGCCATGAGCCTGACCGTCGCCGGCCTGTTGGCCAGCCATGAAACCCTGCTGACCGACGCCGCCTGCGCCGCCGATTCCTTCCCCCAATTCGCTGAAACGCTCCAAGTCATCGGCGCCAATGTCAGAACAGCTGATGGATGTTAGAATAAGCGCAAGCCGAAGGACGAAAGATGACGCAAAAACGGGTTGGCCTCATCGGCTTTCCAGTTGAACACAGCCTAAGCCCGCTGATGCACAACGCCGCCTTTGCCGCGCTGGGCATGACTGACTGGCATTACGACGCCATGGCCATCCCGCCCGATATTCTGCGCTATGGGATTCGCGAGCCGAAAAATCATGGCTATATCGGCATCAACGTCACCGTGCCGCATAAAGAAGCTGTGATGTCTTTTGTCCGACCTGACGAAACCGCGCAGGCCATCGGCGCTGTGAATACCATCGACTTTCGCCGCAACATCGGCATGAACACAGATGCCGCTGGGTTTATCAATGACCTGCGGGCCAACGATATACCCATCAAAAATCAGCGCGTTCTGGTCTTGGGGGCCGGTGGCGCGGCGCGGGCGGCTGTTTATGGACTGGCCCGCGAAGGCGCGGCTGTGGCTGTGGTCAATCGCACCCTATCGCGCGCCGAAAATCTGGCGGCCCGCCTGAAAAAAACGGCCGGCATCAGCGGCCTGCGGGTGATGACTCTGGATGAAGCCGCCGATTGGGGCATGTCGCTTATCGTCAACTGCACCTCGGTTGGCCTGCATCCCCATGTCGACCGCTCGCCCTGGATTCATGGTCTGCCATTTCCCGATGGTGTGACGGTTTATGATATGGTTTATCGCCCGGCGAATACGGCGCTGATGAAGCAGTGCGCGGCGCGCGGCGGTCGGTCGGTCGGCGGCTTGGGCATGCTTGCGCGGCAGGGGGCTGTCGCTTTTGAACTCTGGACTGGGGTCAAAGCGCCGATTGACGCGATGATGAAGACCTTGCGCCAGGCCTTGGAAGACACCGCCGGCCGCGATTGCGCGATTGAATGAGGAAAATGGAGCGGCCTGCATCGACTGAAAATTGAGGATTTGTTATGCCCATCCGATTCTTTACCGCCGGCGAAAGCCACGGCCCCAGCCTGACCGCCATTTTGGAAGGCCTGCCGGCCGGCCTGCCGCTCGCGCCGGCCGATATCAACATTGATCTGCGCCGTCGACAGCGCGGTTACGGCTCCGGCGGCCGTATGCAGATCGAAAAAGACAAAATCAAAATCACCGCCGGCCTGATGAACGGGATGACCACCGGCGCGCCCATCGCCCTGCACGTCGACAACCGCGATTTCAAAAGCTGGAAAGACCGCGATATACCGCCGCTGACCGCGCCCCGACCCGGCCACGCTGATTTGACCGGCGCTCTCAAGTACGGCTACCGCGAACTCCGTCTCTCATTGGAACGCGCCAGCGCCCGCGAAACCACTATGCGCGTCGCTATCGGCGCCGTCTGCAAAAAGTTCCTAAGCGCATTTGACATATCCGTCAACGGCTACGTCGTCCAGATTGGCGCTGTCAAAGCCGATCTGTTGGCCATGTCCCTTGCCGAACGGATCGCCGCCAGTGAAGACAACGACGTCCGCTGTCCTGATCCAGCGGCCGCCGAACGGATGCACGAAGCCATCCGCCAGATCAAAATCGGCCAAGACACCCTAGGCGGCATCTTTGAAGTCGCGGCGCAGGGGGTGCCGCCCGGCTTGGGTTCTCATGTCCATTTTGACCGCAAGCTGGATGCGCGGCTGGTGGCGGCTATGGTCAGCATACAAGCGATGAAAGGCGCTGAAATCGGCGACGGTTTCGTCAACGCCGCCAAACCCGGCTCGCAGGTGCATGATGAAATTGTCATGGATGAACAGGGCCGTCTGTCGCGGCGGACAAACCGCGCCGGCGGCCTGGAAGGCGGCATCACCACCGGCGAAGCTGTCATCGTGCGCGTCGCCATGAAACCGATCTCGACCATGCTGCGCGGCGCCGCTTCGGTTGATCTGGCGCAGAAACAGCCCAGTATGACCGTCTATGAACGCAGCGATTTTTGCGCCCTTCCCCGCGCTGTGCCGGTCGGCGAGGCGATGATGGCGATTGTGCTGGCCGATGCCCTCATGGAAAAGCTGGGCGGCGACAGCATCAGCGAAATGAAGCCGCGTTTCGCCAGTCTGCGTCAAAATCGACTGGATGACCTCCCTATGGACGATGTGACCTGGCGGTTCGGCTATGAATGAGACCCGAAACATCGTCATCACCGGCTTTATGGGCAGCGGCAAAACCACCGTCGGCCAAATCCTGGCCCAGCAGCTTGACCGCCAATTTGTCGATATGGACAAGCTGATCGAACAGCGCGTCGGCATGTCCATTCCCCAGCTTTTTCGCACCTGCGGCGAGGACTCTTTCCGCGCCATAGAACAGGGCCTGGCGCATGAATTGGCCGCGCGATCTGGCCTGGTCATCGCCACTGGCGGCGGCGCCCTGGTCAAGGCCGAACTGCGCGGCCTGATGGCGCGGCAGGGAACGCTGGTCTGCTTGAATGCCAGCAAGGCCGAGATTCAAGCCCGCCTGGCCGAAAATGATGGACGTCCGCTGGCCAGGAATTGGGAACGGCTGCTGCAAGAACGGCAGGCCGCCTACGCGCAAATCGACTATCAAATCGAAACCAGTGGCAAATCCCCCGCCGAAATCGCCAGTGAAATCGCCGCCCTCACCGAACAGCCCCTTCGCGTCAAAACCCCCGACGGCGGCTACAATATCTGGATAAGCCAAGGCCTCCTGTCTAACATCGACCGCCATATTGAAGCCCTGAATCTGCAAGGCCACGCGGTCATCGCGACCAACGATACCCTAGCGCCGCGCTATGGCCAACAGCTGGCCAGCCGACTTCCCCAAGCCGATCTGATCGCCGTCCCCGATGGCGAAGAACACAAAAACCTGCAAACAGTCGCCGCTGTCTATGATGAGATGCTGGCCCTGGGGGCCGACCGCAAAACAGCGCTGATCGCCCTGGGCGGCGGCGTCGTCGGTGACACGGCCGGCTATGCCGCGGCGACCTATATGCGCGGTATCTGTCTCATCCAAATACCGACGACCTTGCTGGCTATGGTCGATTCAAGCGTCGGCGGCAAAGTCGGCGTCGATCTGCCGCAGGGCAAGAACCTCATCGGCGCCTTCAAGCAGCCGCAAGCCGTCCTCATAGACATCGATGTCCTGCAAACCCTGCCGCCCTTGCAATGGCGCTGTGGCATGGCCGAAGTCATCAAACACGGCCTGATCGCCCGGCCCTCCCTGCTTGACCCCAAAATGTGGCAACAAGAAAATATCCAGCATCTCCTGCGCCAAGCTGTGCAGGTCAAAGTCGAAATAGTTGAGGCCGATCCCTTTGAACAGGGCATCCGCGCCCATCTTAATCTGGGACATACCTTCGCCCACGCTATCGAAAAAATAACCGATTATCAAGTTCCGCACGGCGAAGCGGTCGCTATCGGCCTGGTCAAGGCCGCCAAATTGTCGCGCCGTCTGCGATTGATCGACGCCGAGCTTGTCGAGCGAATCGAAACGATCCTGACGCAGATCGGCCTGCCGCTGACCATAGATCTGGACGCCGATTTATGGTACGATGCGATGTCCACCGACAAAAAATGGCAAGGCGGCCGCTCGCGCTTTGTCCTGCTCAAAGGCCTGGGCCAAGCCACAATCGTTGATGATCTGCCCAAGTCCGATGTCTTGGCCGTTCTCTGAAAAAGGATTTTCGCATGACCAAGCACATCCTCCTGCTTCACGGCCCCAACCTGAATCTGCTGGGGACGCGCCAGCCCGACGTTTATGGCCGCCAAACTCTCGATGACATCAACGAATCTATCAAACGTTACCTTGAACCTTATCCCATCGACATCCGCATCCAGCAGTCGAACCACGAAGGCGCTTTGGTCGATAGGCTCCACGCCGACCGCCATTGGGCCGATGGCGTCGTCTTCAATCCTGGCGCTTATGCCCATACCTCGATTGCCCTGCGCGATGCCATCGCCGCCATTGAGCCGCCGGTCATTGAAGTTCATTTGTCCAACGTCCACGGCCGCGAAACGTTTCGTCATCACTCCATGCTGGCGCCAGTCTGCTGGGGACAAATCGCCGGCTTCGGCTGGCACAGCTATATCCTCGGCCTTGATGCGTTTCTGCGCCGCTGGGATATGCTCACCGCCTAATCAGATGATTATAAAAAAGCGCGGCCGCCTTGAATCCGCCAGGAAGTTCGTATGACCCCAGCAGACAAAATTTTGCAAACGATAGAACAGCAGCGCGTTCGCTTTGTCGCCCTGTGGTTCACCGATATCGCCGGCCTGGTCAAGAGTATTATGATCCCCGCCAGAGAGCTTGGCAATGTCCTCGAAAACGGCTCGCATTTTGACGGCTCGGCCATCGAAGGATTCGCCCGCGTCGCCGAAAGCGACATGATCCTCATACCCGACACCTCCAGCTTTGTCATCCTGCCCTGGACGCGTCAGGAAGAGAAGACCGCGCGGCTGATCTGCTCGATACAGACGCAGAATGGCGAGCCTTTTATCGGCGACCCGCGCAGCCTGCTCATCAAAGCCCTCGACCAAGCCCAAGATATGAATTACCGCTTCAAAACCGGCATGGAACTGGAGTTTTTCCTCTTTCCCCTTGATCAGCAGGGACAGCCCAGGGTCGGCGCCAGCCATGACATCACCGGCTATTTTGACATACCCGCCGATCCCATTCAGTCCTTGGGACGTCAGATGCTCGCCGCCCTGGCCGATATGGACATCTACGTCGATTCAACTCATTCCGAAACCGGCGGCAGCCAGCATGAAATCGACTTTCAGTACGACGATGCCCTGCGCTCGGCCGACAACGTGCTAACGGCGCGCGTCGCCCTCAAAACCATAGCGATGCGCCGCCATTATCACTGCACTTTTATGCCCCGCCCGCACATGGAACTGCCAGGATCAGGCATGCACACTCACCAAAGCCTGCATGACCGCCAAAGCGGCGCGAACGTGTTTGCCGATGCCCAAAGCGAATATGGCCTGTCAGACACCGCCCGGCATTTTCTGGCCGGCCAGCTGGAGCATGCCCCGGCCATGTGCGCTGTGCTGGCGCCCCTCGTCAATTCATACAAACGGCTCGGCACCAGCTTTGAAGCTCCCGCCCATATCACCTGGGCCCACGTCAACCGCGGCGCCTTGATCCGCGTCCCCAGCACCGCCCCCGGCAAAGAATATCACACCCGCCTTGAACTGCGCTGTCCCGATCCAACCGCCAATCCCTACCTGGCCATGACCGTCATGCTGCAGGCCGGCCTTGATGGCATCCGCCGCAAAATGCCCTTGCCCGATCCCTTAGAAGAAACGCTGATGCAGGGTATGCCCGGCCGTATGCGCCAAATCGCCGTCCTGCCGCACTCGCTGGATGAAGCCCTGGACGCCTTGAGCAGTGATGACGTCATCCTGTCAGCCTTGGGCCCCTACGTCAGTGACCGCTACATCGCCGCCAAACGCCAAGAATGCGCCGAATACAATCGGCAAGTGACGCAGTGGGAAATCAATCGCTACTTAGGGCGTTTCTAGCTGTGAGTTCATGGATGCGGAGTACAGCTTCCCGTTCATCTGCCAAGCCAATCGCCACCGTCAGGCTGCAATTTGAAGGCCCCATCGCCAGGCCATACAGGCGAATGCCCTCCAATTTTTCCAGTATCTTGGCCAATAACCCTGGCGCTTGATGAAGGCTGCTGCCAATCGCCGTGACCATGGCCACGGTCTCAATCGACCACGGCATTTTCTGCGGATAGGCGGCCATCTTGGCCCGCATGGCCTGCTGAAGCCGGTCAACGCCGTCAATCCCAATGCTGGTCGGGATGACAAAGCACAGGAAGCTGCTGTTGGAAGACTGCGAAGCGATCATCACTTCCGCCCGCATCCCCAAAGTCTCGAACAGTGTATTGCCGACCATCTTAGTAATGCCGGCCATCGAGCCGCCGCAAGGCCGCGAAAGCGCCAGTCCGTGAATCGACGTCACCGCCTTAATCACCGACTCGCCGCTGCCCGCATCGTCTGAAATCAAGGTGCCGGTCTGCTGTGGCTTGTCGATGTTCTTAATGCGGAGCCGCACTGATTTTTCGGCCAAGGGCGCCATCATCCGCGCGTGTAAGATGGTCGCTCCAAAATACGCCAGTTCCGCCGCCTCGCTGTAACTCAATTTGGGGATGACATCGGCGTCAGCCGCTTCGCGCGGGTCGGCCGACATCATGCCATCAACATCCGTCCATATCCACAGTTCTTCCGCGCCGGTCAGCGCGCTCAAGGCCGAAGCGGTTAAATCAGTGCCGCCGCGCCCCAAGGTGGTCGTCGCGCCGGCCGCGCTGGCGCCGATATAGCCCGTCACCACGGGAATCATCCGCCGCTCCAGCATCGGCATCAGCAAATCCTCGACTCGCCGCGCTGTCAGCCCCAGGTCAGGATTGGCGTTGCCATGAACATCATCCGTAATCAGCAGGTCAGTTCCGTCCACCGCCGCGCTGCGGATATTGTTCTGACGCAGCAAGGCCGCGATAATCCGCGCCGAAAGACGTTCGCCAGCCGCCACCACCGAATCACTCAAACTGGGCGAAAGCTCATCGTCCAGATGGCCGGCGATCTCCTGGCAATGCTCCAGCATGTCAAACAGCAGTCGGTCGATGTCAGCCTGCAAAGACTTGCGGCCAGCCTCATCCAGCGGCAGCTGCTCAACCAGCGCCATGTGCCGCGTCCGCAAGGTGGCAGCGATGCGCCGATAGCCCCGCTGATTCAACAGCCGCGCCAGCTGGGCCGCCTCCAGCAGCATATCCGTGACGCCTTCCAGCGCCGACGCCACAATCAGAATCCGCTCGCGCCGCTTAGACTCATCAAGGATAATGTCGGCCACCTGCGCCAGGCCGGCCGCCGTCCCAATCGACGTGCCGCCGAATTTCATGGTTAACGTTCCCATGCCGTCCCCCAATCACCGCGACCCTGCACTGTCATTCTAGCCGCGACCGCCTCGCGATGGCAACTCTGATATAAAACGCCAGCGGCCTCTCTGTTGATTTTTATCGAATTGTCGAGTAAAGTCATAAACAAATCAGCATCGCAAACCAGACATCCGACCGCCAGCCCGCGCGGCCCGATGATTAAAGGCCAATTCACGATGATAGACAGTCCAGCAGAACAAACAAAAGAAAAAAACGATCTTGTGGCCGGGGTGAGGTTTCAGAAAATCGGCAAGCTGTATCATTTTGACTTCTCGCGCCATCCCGATCTGCAAAAAGGCGACTTCGTTATCGTCGAAACGCTTCGCGGCCGGCAGATGGGCCAGATCATGGGCTTCACCGCGCCCGACGCCAGCCGCCGCATCCGTCACATCCTCCGTCCGGCCACCGCCCGCGATCTGGCGCTTCGTCAGCATTGGGAATCCAAACAGGCCGAGGCCCTCGCCGTCTGCCATGAAACAGCCGCCAATATGCGCCGCTTGAACGACGTCAAATTTGTCGCCGCGCAGTACAATTACGACGGCACCGTCATTACCTTCCTGTGCAGCGCCGAAGAGAAAATCGATACGGCCGTGCTGCAAAAACGTCTCCAGCGAAAATTTGAGGCCCGCGTCGAAATGCGTCAAATCGGCCCCCGCGACACCGCCAAACTGCTGGGTGGCTTCGGCGCCTGTGGCGAAACGCGCTGCTGCAGCACCTTCCTAACCGACTTCAGCCCTATCTCCATCAAGATGGCCAAAGCCCAGAACGTCTCGCTGAATCCATCCGAAATCACTGGCATGTGCGGACGGCTGCGCTGCTGTCTGGTCTATGAATATGAACAGTACGTCGAAGCCCGGCGAATGCTGCCCCGCCGCAGCAAACAGGTCGGCACGCCACATGGGGAAGGGCGGGTTATTACGCAGCTGCCGCTCAAAGACGCTGTCCTGGTCGATGTCGGCGACGGCATTCGCAAGGTAGTCGAGCGTCAAGACATCATCCCCCTAGAGGAGTTCCGTAAATTGGCCGAAAAAGCCAAAGCTCCCTGTGACAAGCATGGCGACGGCGCCTGTGACTGCGGTAAGCCAGCCGGCCAGCGACAGTCTGACATCATCGCCGCCCGCCAAACGTCAGCGGAAAAATCCGAAACGGAAAAGCCAAGCCGCAAGCCGCCGCGCAGCGAAGGCCGACATCAAAAACGAAGCCGCGGCCGCCGGCGTGGCCGACGCGCTGAACGCAAAGCCGAGACCAAAGACAGTCCAAACCGCAAAACGGATGAGCGCAATGACTGAAAACATGAACGAAGGCCCAAAACGGATTCTTGGCGTTTTCGCGCATCCCGACGACCCTGAATTCTTTGCCGGGGCGACCTTTGCCAAATGGGCCGCCGACGGCGCCAGCATCACCTTTGTAATCGCCACCAGCGGTGACAAAGGCAGCGCCGATCCCCAAATGACCGCCGAAAAATTAGCCCAGATCCGCGAAGAGGAAGAGCGCGAAGCCGCCGCCGCGCTGGGCGTCAAGCAGGTCGTTTTTCTGCGTTATAAAGATGGCGAACTGTTTCCCACCCTGGAACTGCGCCGCGATATTACGCGCCTGATCCGCATGAAAAAACCCGACATTGTGGTAACGCTCGACCCGACCGTCTTCTGGTATGAGACGCGCGGCATCAATCACCCTGACCATCGAGCAATCGGCGCGGCCACCCTGGAAGCCGTCTTCCCGACAGCCAGAGACCGCCTGAATTTCATCGAACTTGAACGCGACGAAGGCCTCGAGCCGCACAAAACCCTGACCGTCTATATCGCCGGCGCCGCCCAGCCAACCCTGACTGTGGACGTCTCCAATGCCATCGAAACCCAAATCCGCGCCCTCCAGGCCCACAAAAGCCAAATCGCTGATATGGACAAAATGGCCGAACGCATCCGCCAGCGCTCGCTCGACCCGGCTTCGCCGCCCGAATACCCCCGTCATATCGAAAAGTTCCGCGTCATTAACCTAAGGTAAGTGCAGGATGACCATTGATTTTATCGCTCAAGCCCAAGCCATGCGCGGCAAGTTAATCGAACAGCGCCGCGATTTCCATCGACACCCCGAATTAGCCTTTGAAGAATGGCGAACGTCGGCCATCGTCGCCGATGAACTCAATCATCTGGGGCTGGAGGTGCAAACGGGAGTAGGCAAAACCGGCGTGGTCGGCATCCTCGAAGGGGCAGGGGAGGGCCCAACCCTCTTGTACCGCGCCGACATGGACGCTCTGCCCATCATTGAAGAAAACGCCGTGGATTATGTCTCCAGTCAGCCTGGCAAGATGCACGCCTGCGGCCACGACGGCCATACGACGATTGCCCTGGGCATCGCTCGACTGCTGGCCAGCCACCGCGGACGACTCCATGGCCGCGTCAAATTCGTCTTCCAGCCAGCCGAAGAAGGCGGCGGCGGCGCCCGCGCCATGATCGAAGACGGCGTGCTGGAAAAACCGACTCCTGACCTGTCCCTCGGCATCCATCTGTGGAACGACCTTGAAGTCGGCAAAGTCAGCGTGGTCTCGGGTCCCGTCATGTCTGGCGCCGGCATGTTTGAAATCACCATCACCGGCAAAGGCGGCCACGGCGCGATGCCCCATCAAACCGCCGATCCCATCGTCTGCGCCGCCCAAATCATCGTCGCCCTGCAATCCATTGTCAGCCGCAATGTCAGCCCCCTTGATACAGCCGTCGTCTCCATTGGCAAAATCCACGGCGGCAGCGCCCGCAACATCATCCCGCAATCCGTCATATTCAGCGGCGCCTATCGACTCTTCAATGAAGAAACGCGCCCCACGCTCACCGCCCGCATCCGTGACATCGCTGAAGGCATCGCCGTTGCAATGGGCTGCCGCGCTGACATCAAGCTGGGCATCGGCCTGGACGCTGTGGTCAATGATGCCGAAGTCGCTGAACACACCCGCGCCGTCTTCGCCAAAATGAACGACGCCGTCTCGGTGGTTGAAGAGCCATGGATGGCCTCTGAAGACGTCACCTGGCTGATGAAACCAAATCCCAGCGCCTTCCTGCTGCTCGGCTCGGCAAATCACCAGCGCGGGCTTGATTATCCCCATCATCATCCGCGCTTTGACTTCGATGAAGAGGTTCTGCCGCTTGGCGTCGGCCTGATGTCAGCCCTGATCGCCGATTATTTGCAGGCCGGCTGATCTATGCGCCAGTCATTCCCCATTCGCTGGCCAGAATCAAATGGCTGGCTGATGCTTTCCGGCAGTCCCGGCCCGCGCAGTGAAATTCGCGCCCAGGCCCTAAGCCGCGCCAATGCCAGCGGCGTCATCGCCTGCGTCTCCCTGGCCGACGACATGGGCGACAACCTCATGGACGACCTGGCGGAACTGGGCGCCCCGACCGGCTATCTGGTCGATCTGCAAGAGGGCGACAGCAGTGAGATTTATGAACGTCTGTCCACCGCCAGCATGATTGTGATTGAACCCGGCCAAGACATCCAGCGGCTCAAGAGGCTGATGTCGCAAACAGCCGTCCATGCCCTGAAAGAAGCCCTTGACCGCCGCGCGCTGGTCCTGTTTGAAGGCCTGGCGGCCACACTCGCCGGCGAATACCTGGCGCTGCCCGGCGGCGACCTGACCAAAGGGCTGAAATTCGTCCATAATGCCTGCATCGCCGTCAACGCAAACAGCGCCATGAAAACCCCAGCGGCGCAGACAATTCACCGCGCGCAGCCCAAGGCCGTCTTGATCGCCATCGACCGCGGCGCCGCCTTGGCCTTGGGGCCAAACCAGCAGATCGAAACCTGGGGCCAGCCGCAAATCACCTTCGCCCTAGGCAGTCCAGCCGAAATAGCAAGCCAAAACAGCTAAGGCCAGAAACTATGCCAATCACGATTGTAATCGGAGCGCAATGGGGCGACGAAGGCAAGGGCCGCGTCATCGACTGGCTGGCCGAGTCGGCCGATATCGTCGCCCGATACGCCGGCGGTGACAACGCCGGGCATACCGTCGCCCTTGAAGGCCAAGTTCACAAACTGCATCTGATCCCTTCTGGCATCCTGCGCCGCCATGTGGTCGCCGTCCTCGGCAATGGCATGGTCATCAATCCCGTCAGCCTAGTCAGAGAGATCAAAGCCTTGCAGGCCATCGGCCTCGACATTTCCCCGCGCCGTCTCATCATTAGCTCGCGGGCGCATATCATCACACCGGCCCATATCGCCCTCGACCAAGCCCATGAAATCGCTCGCGGCCAAGCCAAAATCGGCACAACTCTGCGCGGCATCGGCCCTGCTTATCTGGATAAAACGGGACGTTCAGGCATTCGCGCCGGCGACATCCTGCTCGATATCGAAACCTTTGCCGAACGGCTCATTACCGCCATCCAAGCCGCCAATCCAACCTTGAGGAAGCACGGCCTGGCCGCGCTTAATCCACGCCAAGCCGCCGCCGAATGCCTTGAGGCCGCCGACTTTCTGCGCCCCTATATCAAGGACGCGTCCATCTATCTGCACCAAGCCCTCAAAGCCGGCAAGCAAGTCCTCTGCGAAGGCGCTCAAGGCACCCTGCTTGATATCGACCACGGCAGCTATCCCTACGTCACAAGCTCCTCATCCAGCGTCGGCGGCGCTTTGACTGGCCTGGGCGTTGGCCCTCTGTTCGTCGAGCGCGTTTTAGGCATCGCCAAAGCCTTCAGCACGCGGGTCGGCGGCGGCCCCATGCCAACCGAACTGCAAGGGCCAGTGGCCGAAAAACTGCGCGGCAGCGGGACGAATTTCTGGGATGAATTCGGCACAACCACTGGACGTCCGCGCCGCTGCGGCTGGCTGGATGCGGTCATGCTGCGCTACGCCGTCAGTATCAATGGATTCAGCGAATTGATGCTGACCAAGCTGGATGTCCTTTCCGGCCTGGACGAATTGAAACTGGCAATCGCCTATGACATCGCCGGCCAGCGAGTTGAATATCCCCCGGCGGCCCATGAACAGCTTGAACGCGCCCGGCCCCTTTATGAAACGCTCCCCGGCTGGCAGCAGGACATCGGCCATTGCCGCCGCTGGGAGGAGCTTCCCGCCGCCGCCCAAACCTACATCCAGCGCATCGCTGAATTGTGCGAGACGCCCATCCGCGCCGTCAGCGTCGGCCCCGAACGCAGTCAGCTTGCCGTCAAACGCGCATAAGACTCTTGCCATCGCCCGCAATGAAGAGTACAATCCGATAAGCCTTGACCAAATGAGGAGATTCGGCATGAGACGACTGGGCATCCTTGCGCTGATATTTGTTATTCTGCTGGGCGGCGGCGCCATCTCGTCCAATTTGCTGTCATCGGATTTGACCATCCAGCAGACCACCGATCCAAACGGCGATGCCTTGACCGCCACACCCGACCAAGCCGCCGCTTTCATCCTGATTGTCGGCTTTATCGTGATGAACGTCATCGGCGCCGGGCTGACCTTGACCCTGGTCCTGTGGCTGCTCAACCATCAAGTGACCGCCGTCCAACGCGAAACCCAAGCCCCATCCTGATGACTCTGCCCGGATGGCCTTTGTGAATCAGCAGAAACAGCCTTCGCGTCCCAACTCGTTCATCGCTTTGTCACTGGCGACCGCGCTGTTCACGCTGGGCTTGATCGTCTTCGGCGCCGTCGTGCGCGTGACCGATTCTGGCCTGGGCTGCGGCAACGAATGGCCGCTCTGTCATGGCACTATCTTTCCGCCGCTGGACAACCTGGCCGCCTGGATTGAATGGCTGCACCGTCTCTTCGCGCTTTTAATCGGCCTGCTTGGCCTGGCGACCCTGGCCGCCGCCCGCCGCAGCCGCAATCAACGCGCCCTAACCCTGACTATTACTGCCGCCGGCCTGTTCATCCTGCAAAGCGGCCTGGGCGCGGTCGTTGTCGCTCTGGATCTGCCGCCGACCTTCGTGACCATGCACCTTGGCGTGGCCATGCTCCTGCTGGCGGCGCTGCTGGCCGCTTCGGTGACGGCCTGGCATCAGCCCAAAATCAGCTATCAAGCCGACGCTGTTTCCCGCCTAACCTACATCAATGCCGCCTTTGCCCTGCTTATCATCTTGACCGGCGCCTTGGTGCGCGGCAGTGGCGCCACTTTCGCCTGCACCCAATGGCCGCTGTGTCATAACGGCCTCCTGCTGCCCCTTGAGCAAGGCCAGCTGGCCCATATTCACATGCTCCACCGCTTTTCCGTCGCCGCCCAAGCCCTGACCATCGCCATTCTCGTCTGGCAAGTCCTGCAAAACCGCGCCGACCCCCTGATCAAACAAATCGCCCTCGCCGCCGGCGCCGCCTACCTGCTGCAAATCGCCACTGGCGCCATGTTCATCTTCAGCATCGCCAGTCCAGAATGGGGCGTCGTCCATGTCGGCCTGGCCGCCGCGACCTGGGGACTGCTGGTCATCCTGGCCGTCATCGAAACCTTAAATCATCGCCGCTTTTCGCTCAACAGAACGGAATTCCTATGACAGCCATCACCCGAAACAGACTGGAATGGGGAGAGGCGCTGCGAACCGGCCTTGAACTCACCAAGCCGCGCATCGTGCTTCTGCTCGTCTTCACCTGCCTGACCAGCATGATTGTGGCCGCCGATGCCCTGCCGCCGCTGGATACGGTCATCTTTACCGCGCTTGGCGGTGGACTCGCCGCGGCCGGCGCCAGCGCTATCAATCAATATCTCGACCGCGAAATGGACGCCAAAATGGCCCGAACCTCAAGGCGGCCCATCCCCTCTGGGCGCGTCAGACCGGCCAATGCGCTGATCTTTGGCTTGGCTTTGGTCGCCTGGTCGGCGCTGATCCTGGCCCTGTTCGTGAACTGGCTGGCCGCCGGCCTCGCGTTCTTGGGCATGCTTTATTATGTGATTTTGTACACGGTCATCCTCAAGCGCAATACCGTCGTCAACATCCTGATTGGCGGTGGCGCCGGGGCTATGCCTGTGCTGGTCGGCTGGGCGGCCGCATCCGGCGCGCTGGCGCCCCAGGCCTTCATCCTGTTCGCCATCGTGTTCTATTGGACGCCGCCGCATTCCTGGGCGCTGGCGATTATGGTCAACAAAGACTATGCCGCCGCCCAAGTGCCGATGATGCCAGTCGCCCGCGGCGAACCGGCGACCCGTCTCCAAATCCTCCTCTATTCCATTCAAATGCTCGTCATTTCGCTGATTCCAGGACTGCTGATGCTCTGGCCTTCGGCCCCGACCATGCTGGGGGGATTCTATCTGCTGGCGGCCATCGCGCTGGGACTCGGCCTGGTCTGGCGGGCCCTGCAGCTGATCCGAAGCGCCGACAAAGCAGCCGCCCGCGCCGTCTACAAATACTCTTCAGCCTATCTGGCGCTGCTGTTCCTCGCCATGATGGCCGACCGCCTGCTGTTCAGTTAGGGACGTTTCGGTGGCACAGACAAACACCAAATCGAAACAAACGCAAGCCGCGCTCATCCTGACCATCGCCCTGCTTGCCGCCGTCGCCTTTGTTTTTGTCATCGCCCTGGTCATCAGCAGCGCGACAAACACAGATGCCGCGCCCATCAATCAGCAGTCCTACGCGGCCGAAGCCGCGGCCGCCCTCAAAGGCGCGGTCCCCTCGGCCGGCGCCGCCCTCATTGAAGATCACGCCTGCATCGCCTGTCACGCGCTGGGCAATGGCGCCGTCGCGCCGCTCTTCGATGGAATCGCTGACCGCGCAGCCCAGCAGCGGCCGCCGCTCTCGGCCGAACAGTATCTCTATGAATCCATCGCGCATCCCGCCGCTTATATCCTGGAGCCATACGCCAATGCCATGCCCAACGACTATGACTTGCGCTTGTCACAGCAGGAAATCGGCCATATCATCGCCTATCTGATGACGCTTTCCACCGAGTCCTGATGCCCCGATAGATCCCCAAGAGGCAACGCGATGAGTTTTGATGTCTTCACCATCTCGGCCTTGGTTGATGAGCTTTCAGCTGTCCTGGTCGGCGGCCGCATCCAGGACGTCATCGATGTTGATGACATGGGAATCGGCCTGGAAATCTACGCCGGCCGCCAGCGTCATTATCTGTACATGAGCGCCGATGCCAATCAGCCGCGCGTCCATCTGACTGATGCCAAACTGCGCCGCGGCCTGATGAAGCCAACCCAACTCGGCCTGCTGTTTCGCCGTTATATCGAAAAGGGACTCATCACCCGCATCAGCCAGCCAGCTTGGGAACGTCTGCTGCATATTGACGCCGCCGGCGCAGAAGGCGAAGTGACCATCATTATCGAGCCGATGCCCCGCCGCGCCAACGTCCTGCTGGTGCAAAAAGGTCTCATCCTTGATTGCCTCAAACGCGTCGGCCCTGAAGAAAATCGCTATCGCCTTAGTTTGCCCAATCACGACTATATGCCGCCGCCGCCCCTGCGCGGCCGAATCCAGCCAGACCAACTGACAGCTGACGACCTTCGCCTCATCCTGGCGCAGGCCAAAAAATCTGTGCAGACGCGCCGCATCTTGACCGGCCGCATCTTGGGCATGAGTCCCTTGCTGGCCAAAGAGATCGTCTTTGCCGCCGCCGGCGACCCCGAAGCAAAAGTGTCCGATACCGACAGCGCCGCGCTCTTCGCCGCCTTTCAAGCCATCACCGCGCCTCTGCTGCGCCGTCAATGGCAGCCAGGCATCGGCCTGCAAAATCACATCGCCGCCGAATTTGCCGTCTTCCCCCTGTCCTTTATCGAATGGCAGGCCGCCCCCTCGATAAGCCAGGCAATCACCGCCTGCTTCGGCTCTGTCATCGGCGCGGCCGCCTATGATGAAGCCAAAAAACCCGTGCAGGCCGCCATCGAAGAAGCCAAAATCAAACTCTCATCCAAACGCCGCTCCTTGCAGCAGGGCCTAAAAGACAAGGCCGAACTGGAAACTCTCAAGCAGAGCGGCGAACTTATCCTCGCTTATCAATACAGCATCCAAGACGGCCAAGAAGAGCTAAAAGCGCAGTATGATATTGCCGAACCCGAACGTCTCATTCGCCTCAACCCCAAGCGAACTCCCCTCGAAAACGCCCAGGACTATTTCCGACAGTACGAAAAAGCCAAGGCCGCCCGCCGCGCTGTGCCGCAGCTGATCAAAAAGACGCAGCTTGAATGGGATTTCGTCGCCCAGCTGGAAAATGACCTCATCACCGCCGCCAGCTGGCCCGAGATCGACGACGTCATTCAGGCCCTCCAGGCCCGCGGCTATTGGCAGGGCAAGAAACTCAAACGTCTGGGTGGGGGCGGCCGGCAAGGCCCGCTGAAAATCGTCACCAGCGACGGCTATGTGATTTGGATTGGCCGCAGCAGCCGCCAAAATGAAAAAATAACCTTTGCCACCGCCAACGGTCAGGATATTTGGCTTCATGCGCGGCAGGCCCCCGGTGCTCATGTGATTATCCGCAATGATGGCCGCCGCATCAAAGACAGCTTAATCGCCGCCGCCGCATCCGTCGCCGCCTACTACAGCCAAAAACGCCGCGACCGCCGCGTCCCCGTCGATTATACCCGCGTCAAATATGTCAAAGCGATTAAAGGCGCCGGCCCAGGCATGGTCACTTATCGCAACGAAAAAACCATCAGCGTCCAGCCGCAGGATGAAACGATATTGAAATGATTATGCCTGTAAAACGCGCCGCGCCGCGCGCAAAACCTGACCGACGCTGATCTCGGCGACGCAGGGATGATATTCCAGCGGGTCATCGCGCCAATCCAGTATCCGACAGGGCCGACAGCCAATGCCAGACGTCAGCGCGGCATGACGGCCCGAATCGCCCCACGGCGCAAATTCAATCGGATCAGCCGGCCCAAACAGCGTCACCGTCGGCGCGTCAGCTGCCGCCGCCAGGTGCATCGGCCCGCTGTCCGGCCCCAAAACCAGCAAAGCCCGTTTGTAAAGCGCCGCCAGCTGGCCGATGCTGGTCGACCCGGCGATGACATAAGCCTTTTCCTTCATCTTGACGGCGATGTCACTGATGAGCGCCGTCTCGGCCGAGCTTCCCGTGAAGATGACCGCCGCCGAAAATTCCATCGCCAGGCGATCAGCCGCCGCCGCCCATTTCTCCGCCGTCCACAATTTGACAGCCGCGCCCGAACCCGCATGGATGCAGATGATCGTCCGATTCGACTGGATGTCCCATTCCAGCAGGTACTTCTCAATATAGGCTTGGTCATCAGCCCCAAGCGGATAGCTCAAGTCGATCTGCTCTGATTCGAAACCACCCGCCCAGGCCTCGACCAGCCGCCAATTCTGCTTGACAGCGTGCTGATGCTGATACCCCAGCGCGGTCGTCAAAAAAGGCGCCGTATTCGGCAAATCATAGCCAACCCGTTCCCGAATGCCGGCCAAAAAGGCCAGCATCGCCCCCCACCAGTGATCCCGCCGCATAATAACCGCGCTGTCATAGCCGATCTGCCGAAGCATCCGCGCCGACCTAAGCGCCAGCAGCCAAGGATTCTCGACCGACGCGCTTGACTGACGCTGAAATCCTGGAAATGGCAAAGTCAGCGCCAAGTCGATCTCATCATAATGGGCCAGCAGTCCCGCCGACCATTCGCCGCATAAAACATGGATGCTGATGTCCGGCCGCTTCCGCTTGAGGGCCCGAATGGCCGGAGTCGCCAGCAGAACATCGCCCAGATGGTCAGGACGAATGATGAGCAGCCGCCGCGCATCGGTGTTCTGCAAGCGAATCGGCGCCTTGGCGATGGCCGAAAGCAAACCATCGCGCAGACGGTGTTTGAGCGCCGGCCGATGAAAAACCGCCGCCATCTGTTTGTTGCGGGCGACCAGCGTCTCTCTATCCAAGGCCGATTTCCCTGTAGGCCCCCAGCAGCTTCGGCATAATGGCCCTCCAGTCATAATGCGCGCGGACTTGTCGCCTGGCCTGCTGCCCCAAGGCCTGCCGCCGACTCTCGTCCTCAAGCAGCGACAGGACAGCTTGGGCAAAGTCGACCTCGCCATCGGCAATTTCAATCGCCTGCCAAATGTCATCATGCAGCCCGGCCGCGCCAACTGAACTGGAGACAACGGCGCATCCAGCCGCCATCGCCTCCAAGATCTTCAGCCGCGTCCCACTGCCCATCCGCAGCGGCACAGTCACCAAGGCCGCCCGATGCAAATACGGCAGCGGCGAATCGACATGGCCAGTGACCTGAATGTGCGCCGCCTTGGCCAAGGCCTGGACGCGTCGATGCGGACTGCGCCCCACAATGACAAGCTCAACTGTCGGATACCGCCGCCGCACTCGCGGCAGCACCCTGGCGCTGAACCATTCCATCGCATCCACATTTGGGCGATAGTCCATTTTGCCAATGAAAACCAGCTGATTCGGCTCGCGATGGGGGGCCGCCGCTGGGAGATAATCATCCACAAAGACCCCATTCGGCACAACAAAAGTCGAAGCGCCGCCATAGCGATCCAAAAGCCTTTGATCCGCCGCGCTGACCGAAAGAACGCCATCAACAGTCCGACAGATCCACCGCTCGAACCGCTTCAGCCGCCGTGCCTGCAGGCCCGAATAGAAAGCCATGGGCCATCGCCTTGCCTGACGGCGGTCAACATCGAAAATCACGCGCTGCAATTCCGCCTCGGCGTTCAGCGCATCATAAATCACGCTGGCATCCTTTTTATGCGCCAAAATCAGCGGCAGATAGCAGCCCAGCGTAATCCCCGAAAACTGAATGACATCAAAGGCCCCGTCTCGCAGCAGCCGCTTGAGTCGACTCGCGAACTCTGCGCTCATCGACCGAAAGGCCGCGTCAGCCTCGCCAGCGCTGATGAGCTTGAGGGCCCGCTTGAATGGGCTGTGCCGCGGCAAAGGGACGGTGTGAACCTCATGGCAATGCCGAAAGAGCAGGTTGGTCGCCGGGTCGAGTTCGGATTGCGTAAAACTCAACAGCGTCAGTTTGTGGCCGGCGGCGCAAAGACCGCGCAAAAGACCATAATTCCGCAGCGCATCGCCCGACTCGCTTGGGAAAGGAATATCATGGGTCAGCAGCAGGATATTCATCAAGCTAGCCCAGCGCCGTCTCATAGCTCTTCTGCACGATGTCAGCCGTTGTCTTCCATGAAAACGTCTTCGCTCGTTCAAGGCCGGCTTGGGATTGTCTCTCCCGCCAGGCGCTGTCCGTCAAGGCCTTTTTTAGGGCCTGCGCGATGGCCGCCGTGTCATGCGGGTCAAAGAGCAGGCCGACATCCCCCACAATTTCCGGCAGTGAAGCCACTCGACTGACAATCGGCGCCGTGCCGCAGGCCATCGCCTCCAGCGCAGGCAGGCCAAAGCCCTCATAAAACGACGGCATCACCAATACCAAGGCATGATTGTAAAGTGCCGGCAGCTGCTCATCAGCAAGCGTATGCCGAAAAATCACCTGGTGGTTGATGCCCGCGGCGGCAAAGTCGGCCATCAGTTCTTCCGTATGCCAGCCAAGCCGCCCGGCGATAACCAGCTTCGGCAAATCGGCCATCTCCAACAGCAAGTCGCGGTAAGCCTTGGCCAGCCCGACCAGATTCTTGCGCGGCTCTATCGTCCCCACAAACAGAATATATTCATCAGGCAGGCCCAGCGTCCGTATCACCGGTCGGCTGACTTCGGGCGACAATGGCCGAAACCGCTCATCCACGCCCAGCAGATGAACGGTGATCTTTGACGCCGGCACATCCAAAATAGCCATCAAATCCCGTTTCGTCGCCTGGCTGTCAGCCAAAATATGGTCAGCCCGCTTCACCGAATCCTCAATTTGGGCATTGTAATAACGGCGGCTGGCGGCCGTGATGTACTGCGGATAATGAATGAAACTCAAGTCATGCACGGTGATAATATGCCGTCTGGCGCCGCGCCAAGGGGCAATGAAATCCGGACTGTGCATAAGGTCAAGCCGATGCCGCAGCAGTTCCAGCGACAGGGCCGTCCGTTCCCAAGGATGATGCGGCGGCGTCCAGAGTTTGCCCAAGCGAAACCGCTCTGCCAAAACGCTCTTTGACTTCCGACTCTGAAACACAGTAAAATCATGCCTGCCCCGCAGCTGTTCCAAAGCAGCCAAGATGCGCTTAATGTATGTGGAAATGCCACCAGTGCGATAGTGCGTCAGCCGGGCGTCAATGCCGATGCGTGCCATAGCAGCAGTATAACCTTATCATGGCAGCTATGCTATAGAAAACCAGGAGACGTCCATGGCCGAATACGATGTCCTGACCTTTGGCGAAACGATGATGCGCCTGACACCGCCGGGCTTCTTGCGAATCGAGCAAAGCGGCTCATTTGACGTCTGGGTCGGCGGCGCCGAATCCAATACCGCCGTCGGCCTGACGCGGCTGGGCCTGAAAACCGCCTGGCTGTCGCGCCTGCCGGCCTCACCGCTCGGCCGCTATGTCTGCAACCGCATCCAGCAGTACGGCGTCGATGTCCGACACGTCGTCTGGGCCGACGACGCGCGGCTCGGCCTCTACTTCCACGAAAAAGCCCAATCCCCCCGCGCCAGCCGCATACTCTACGACCGCCAGAATTCGGCCATGAGTCAAATGCGCCCGGCCGATCTGCCCGCCGGCCTGTTTGAACCCGGCATCGCCAAACTGCTCCACGTCACCGGCATCACCCTTGCCATCAGCCCAACAGCCCTGGCCGCCGTCTATGAAGCCGCCCGCCGCGCCAAAACAGCCGGCTGGATGCTTAGTTTTGACACCAATTATCGCCGCGCCCTTTGGCCCGGCCATGAAGCCGCCCGCGCCTGTGATGATCTTATGTCGATGGCCGATGTCATCTTCTGCCCATTGAGCGATTTTCAAGTGATGTACGGTGATAAAAATCCGCAGCAGGCTCTCGACTTCCTCGCCCAAAAATACCCCAAAGCCCTGATCGCGATGACCCTGGGCAAAGATGGCTCGCTCGCCCGCGCGCCGCAAGGCCAAAATTGGCGTCAGCCGGCGATCCAGGCCGGCGAAATCGGCCGTATCGGCGGCGGCGACGCTTTTGCCGCTGGCTTCCTCTATGCCCTGCTGGAACACGACAGTCTGCCCCTGGCCCTTAAATGGGGCGCGGCCATGTCAGCCTGCAAATACACCCTCCCCGGCGATCTGCCCCTGGTCGACTATGATGAAGTCGCTGCCCTAGTGCAAGGCGCGAAAGGCGGCGGCCTTATCCGCTAGCGGCGAAAACTCCGTTGTGGATGAGATGTGATTGCCGCTGGCAGACCCGCCGGCCATCCCCTATAATTTGGTGATGACTGACCGCTCGGAAATGCCTGCATGAAAACCGAAAACACCCGTCATCCCTTCCTTCGCCTGCTGGACTACGCCGCGATCTACAAACGCCGCATCGCCCTGGCCACGCTCTATTCCGTGCTTGGCAAAATTTTCGATATCGCCCCGCCAATCCTCATCGGCGTCGCCGTCGATACCGTCGTCGAACAGCAAAATTCGCTGCTTGCCGGCTTTGGCATCGCCAATCCATCCCAACAGCTGCTTGTCTTGGGCATCGTAACGCTGATCGTTTGGATATTGGAATCGCTTTTTGAATATATCCAGCGCATCCACTGGCGCGGCCTGGCGCAGTCCATGCAGCACGATCTGCGCGTCGACGCCTATAATCATGTGCAGCACCTTGAACTGTCCTATTTTGAAGACCAAAGCACCGGCGGGCTGATGGCCATCCTCAACGACGACATCAATCAGCTGGAGCGTTTTCTTGATATTGGCGCCAATGACATTGTGCAGGTTTCGACCGCTATGATTGTCATCGGCGGCATCTTCTTTATGGTGGCGCCCAGCGTCGCCTGGATGGCGGCCATACCCATCCCCGTCATCATCTGGGGATCAATCAAATTCCAAAAACTGCTCACCGTCCGTTACCGCGACGTCCGCGAACAGGTCAGTTTGATCAATCATCAGCTTGCCAACAGCCTAAGCGGCATCGCCACCATCAAGAGCTTCACAGCCGAAGATTACGAAGTCGAGCGGCTGCATGCCGAAAGCAATGAATATATGGAGCGCAACTACCGCGCTATCCGCTTGAGTTCGGCCTTTTCCCCCTTGATTCGAATGGTGATCGTCTGCGGCTTTATCGCTATCACCATCGCTGGCGGCCAGCTGGTCTTTGATGGAATCCTGGCGGTTGGCGCCTACAGCGTACTCGTCTTTATGACCCAACGGCTGCTTTGGCCCTTGACGCGGCTTGGCGAAACCTTTGACCAGTATCAGCGCGCCATGGCATCGGCCGTCCGCATCCTGCACCTGCTCGGCATTGAACGGCAAATCAACGAAGGCCAGGTATCTCTGCCGGTTGCCGATGTTAAAGGCTCTATGCGGCTGGAAAATGTCCAGTTCGCCTACAGCGACGGCCGCGAAATCATCAAAGACCTAACGCTTGATGCGCCGGCTGGGGACACCATCGCCATCGTCGGCGCCACCGGGGCCGGCAAAAGCACCGTCATTAAGCTGCTGCTGCGCTATTATGATGTCACCGACGGGCGCGTTCGGCTCGACGGCCATGATCTGCGCGATCTGAAACTTGAAGACATCCGCCAGGCCATTGGACTGGTCAGCCAGGACGTCTTTCTTTTCCATGGCACCGTGCGCCAAAATATCGCCTATGGCAGTTTTGAGGCCGCGGATGAATCTGTTATCGCCGCCGCCAAAATCGCTGAAGCGCATGAATTTATTATGGAACTGCCGCAGGGCTATGATACGATTGTTGGCGAACGCGGCCAGAAACTCTCCGGCGGCCAGCGTCAAAGGCTGTCGATTGCCCGCGCCGTCCTCAAAGATCCGCCCATCTTGATTCTCGATGAGGCCACCTCCTCGGTCGATAACGAAACCGAAGCCGCCATTCAACGGTCGCTGGAGCGAATCGTCGTCGGCCGCACCACCATTGTGATTGCTCATCGCCTGTCCACCGTCCGCAATGCTGATATGATCTATGTCTTGCAAAATGGCTGTCTGAAAGAGCGCGGCTCCCACGAAACCCTCGTTCATCAGGATGGTCTGTATGCCGCCCTGTGGCGCGTTCAAACCGGCGAGCGGATGCTGCTTGAAGCCGGCGATTAGCCCACCTGCGCCAGTATGCGGTCGATGACGTCCATATTCTGCACGGCGTCCATCGGAAGGAACCGCGGCTCGCGCCGATTCAGAAGCGCATCGGCAAAGTCCTCAACCATCAACTGATAATGGTCGGCCGCTTCAATGGTATGTTCAGCGCGGCTGTTCCCCCGCCAATGCTGAATGCGGCTGCCCGTCACTTTGTCTGGGGTGAAAGCTGTCGGGACGACAATCATTCCTTCCGAACCCTTGACTGTGTACGTCTGCTCCCGCTGTGACCGCAGGCCGCAGTCAAAATGCCCGATGACGCCCGACGGAAATTCAAGCGTCGCCGCCAGCGCCTCATCAACGCCGGTCAGCTGTCCTATCCGCGCCGCCGCCGTAACAGATGTCGGCTCCTCGCCGGTGATGAAGCGCATCAGGTTGATGCAGTAACAGCCGACGTCCATCAGTCCGCCGCCGGCCAGCGCCTTGCTCAAGCGGATATTCCCCTCGTTGTGGATAGAGAAGGTGAAGCTGCCGCTGATGATATGCAGATCACCGATGCCGCCGTCGGCGATGATTTCCTTTACCTTGATCTGCTGCGGATGAAAGCGGTACATAAAGGCTTCGGCCAGCAGAACGTCCGCCTGATCGAAGACATCGACAACCGTCCGCGCCTCCTGGGCATCACTGGCAAAGGGCTTCTCGCACAGGGTGGCTTTCCCCGCTTTGGCGCATTTGATGCTCCATTCGGCATGAAGGCGGTTGGGCAGCGAAATGTAGATGGCGTCCACGTTTTCATCGGCAATCAGTTCCTCATAGCTCCCATAGGCGGTTGGTATGCTCTGCTCTTTGGCAAAGGTCTGCGCCGTGGCCAGGCTGCGACTGCCGACAGCGGCCACTTCGCCATTGCTCGACGCGTGTATGGCCGGGATGACCTTCCGCCCGATGTTCGCTGTACTCAAGATGCCCCAGCGGATTCTATCGCTCACAGCCTGCTCCCCTCATCTGCCCATTCACAACTATCTATCTGTGATTATACCCGTTCGCCGCTTTCTCTCAAGGCCGTAAAAGGAGAGTGGTCAATATAGAGGACATTCACCGCGCCATACTGTGACAAAGTCCGCCATAATCCGCCATATAGTCCGACAAAGTCCGACAAAGTCCGCCATATTCCGCCACGAAGGTTTTACCACAGAGGTCACAGAGGGCAGAGAGAAAAGCCATTATAGAGGAGGCATTCACTCGACAAAGTCCGCCATTTTCCGCCATATTCCGCCACGAAGGTTTTACCACAGAGGTCACAGAGGGCAGAGAGAAAAGCCATTATAGAGGAGCATTCACTCGACAAAGTCCGCCATTTTCCGCCACACACTGCGACAAAGTCCGCCATATTCCGCCACATAATCCGACAAAGTCCGCCATTTTCCGCCACATAGTCCGACAAAGTCCGCCATAATCCGCCATATAGTCCGACAAAGTCCGCCATTTTCCGCCACGCTCTGCCGCTGGTTTTATGCGCGTTTTGTGCGCGAAGGACAAACTTTTTCGCGCATAAGGCGATTTCCCGCGCGGCTTCTGGCAGTCAGATGGCGTTCGGCAGTTTGACAGCGCAGTTGATTCATGGCCACAGTTTAACGCATAAGCGGCTTCAAAGGGTGACTCAAAGGCCGCGGTTTTGATTTTCGCATGTCTTTATTTTTTACCACTCCCCGCAAAAGCGCATCGTGACAGGCCGCGCCCGATCAGGTACAATAAGGGACGTCAGCTGTCATCATCCAAGACAAAGTGA
This sequence comes from Phototrophicaceae bacterium, assembly GCA_965243795.1. Taxonomy (GTDB): domain Bacteria; phylum Chloroflexota; class Anaerolineae; order Aggregatilineales; family Phototrophicaceae; genus UBA6055. Next base: position 1,936,713 of record OZ251576.1, read on the forward strand.
AAGAATATGCAGCAGCGAATCATAGCCATGTGGTCAGGGCCTCGCAATATCTCAACAGCCATGATGCGCGCCTGGGGCAGCCGCCGCGATACTGTGGTCATGGATGAGCCTTTTTATGCCCATTATTTGCAGCAGACCGACTGCGATCATCCTGGCGCCGAAGAGGTCATGGCCGCCTATGAAACTGATTGGCAGACCATTGTTCATCAACTGCTGGCGGACGGCGACAGTCCCATCGTCTATCAAAAGCACATGACTCACCACATGCTGAAACATATCGACCGCGCCTGGATGCGGCAGGTGTCAAACTGCTTTCTGATACGCGACCCGCGCCGCATGATCCTGTCCTATGCCAAAGTCATTCCCAATCCAACGTCAGAGCAGATGGGCCTGGCCCAGCAAGCCGAGATTTTTGAGTATGTGCGCCAGACAACTAATGAAATCCCGCCAGTCATCGAGGCGCGCGATGTGCTGCTTCATCCCGCCAAAACCCTGCGCCGACTGTGCCATGCGCTTGATGTCCCCTTTGACGAAGCCATGCTGCGCTGGTCGGCGGGCCGGCGCTCAACCGATGGCCTCTGGGGGAAATACTGGTATGCCAACGTCGAAAAATCGACAGGATTCCAGCCTTACCATGAAGACAATACTCGCCTGCCAAAGCGATTGCGGCCTTTGCTGGAAGAATGCCAATTCTATTACAATAAACTGGCGCGGCACCGCCTGCATTGGGACACAGTATGAAGCAAACTTTTAATCCCAAAAACAAGGATATTCAGATCAACATCAACGGCGGCCTCTATCATCGGGATGTCGCTGGGATAAGCCCCTTTGATTCGGCTGTGCAGGGCGGCGACGCTGTTTGGGAGGGCCTGCGCCTGTATCAAGGGCGGATTTTCAAACTCATCCCCCACCTCGACCGCCTGCGCGATTCGGCCAAGGCGATGGCCTTTGCCCACATTCCTTCGCATGACGAGATTATTGCCGAAATCCGCAAAACCCTCGAAGCGAATCAAATGTTTGACGGCGTTCATATTCGCCTGACCTTGACGCGCGGGGTAAAATACACAAGCGGAATGGATACCCGACTCAATACGCAAGGCCCGACCTTGATTGTGCTGGCCGAACACAAGCCGCCGGTGTATGACAAGCGCGGCATACGGCTGATCACCGCCGGCATTCGACGGATACCGCCAGACTGCGTTGACCAGAACATCCACTCCTGCAATCTCATCAACTCGATTCTGGCCAAGATTCAAGCCAATGCCGCTGGCGCCGATGATGCCTTAATGCTGGATTATCAGGGTTATATTGCCGAAACCAACGCCACTCATGTGTTTATCGTTCATCAGGGCCTGGTGATGACCTCGCATGCGACTTCCTGCCCAGAAGGCATCACCCGCGCGACTGTGCTGGAGATCTGCCAGCGCAATGGCATACCGCATCAGGTCAAGGATCTGTCGCTGGGCGAGGTTTATCGGGCCGATGAGATGTTCTGCACCGGCACAATGGGCGAACTGGCGCCGGTGATCGAACTGGATGGACGACAAATCGGCCGCGGCGCCATTGGCGAGATGACCCGCAAATTGAGTCAGCTGTTCCGTCAGCGAACACAGAACGAAGGATATTCAGTGGTTGAAGATCCATCGCGCCAGCTTTCATCGCATCCCGATCAGATAGTTTAGGAGCAATGTCAAAATGTCAGATTTTTCCTTTGTTGGCAAACCAACGCCTCTCATCGACGGAGGCGCCAAAGTCACAGGCCATTTGAAGTACACGGCCGACCTGAAGCTGCCCGGCATGCTGCACGCCCGCTTTGTGATGAGTACCTATGCCCATGCCAAAATCAAGGGCATCGACAAAGATGAGGCGCTGGCCGTGCCAGGCGTTCATGCTGTCCTCACCGCCGCCGACCTGCCGTCGTTGGCCCCCTCGTCGCGGGCCCGCTTGATGCTGGCGCGTGAACGGGTGATTTTTGTCGGTCATCCCATCGCGCTGGTCTTGGCGGAAAATGAGGCCGCCGCCGCTGATGGGGCTGAATGCGTCGAAGTGGATTATGAGCCGCTGCCGGCCGTCACAACGATAGACGCCGCCCTGGCCGAAGATGCTCCCCTGGTCTGGCCGACGGGCATCCCCACCGGCGCCGAAGATGAAGCGGCCCATGGCGCTGACTCCGGCGGCGAGAGCGAGGACAGCGAAGAGCAAGCCTCCAATATCGCCGGCCGAACCAAAATGCAGCAAGGCGACGCTGAACAGGCCTTCGCCCAAGCTGATGTGATTGTCGAGCGCACTTTTGAAACGCCAATGGTGCATCAAAGCTCCATCGAGACGCAGGCCCTGATCGCCCAGCCGCATCCGATGACCGACGGCGTCACGATGTGGGGCAGCATACAGTCGCCCTTTGGCGTCCGTCTCACAGTTGCCGAAGCCCTAGGCATTCCTGAATCGGACGTCAATGTGTATGGCATGCCGGTCGGCGGCGCTTTCGGGGCCAAATTTGGCCTGTATGAGCCGCTGGTGGCCTTGGTCGCGGTGACGGTGGGGCGGCCGGTCAGTTTGATCCTGACGCGCGGCGAGGAACTGCTGACTACCAATCCCGCGCCGGCCCTGCGTTTTGCTGGCAAGCTGGGCTTCAAACGCGATGGCTCGCTGCTGGCCATGCAAGCTCATGTTATTGCCGACACCGGCATTTATCCCAGTGGACTCGGTGGCTTTGCCGCTTTCCAATTCGCCAATTTCTATCCGACGCCGAATCTGCTGCTGGAATCGGTCAATGTGGTGACGTTCAAGCAGTCAGTCGGGGCTTACCGCGCGCCCACTTCACCGACAGCCTTCATGGCCGTCGAAACGCTTTTTGACGAGGCCGCCGAAGAGCTAGGCATGGATCCGATTGAACTGCGCCTCAAAAATGCCGCCAAAACCGGCGACCTGATGCCCGATGGCGATGAATTTCCACCGATAGGGATGGTCGAAACCCTGCAGGCCGTGCGCCAGCATCCCCTCTGGCGAAACCGCGCCGAATCCAAAGAAAAGGGCCGCGGCGTCGGCGTCGCCATTGGCGGCTGGATGGGCGGACTTGAGCCAGGCGCCGCCGTCTGCAAACTCAACCGAGATGGCGTCTTGCAGCTTCAAGTTGGCTCGGCCGATCTCTCTGGCACACCGACGGCCTTTGCCCTGCTGGCCGCCGAAACCTATGGACTCGACCCCGAACAGCTGCGCTTTGTCTACAGCGATACCGACAGTTCGCCTTATGCCGGCGGCGTGGGCGGCAGCAAGACCCTCTATACCTTGGGCAACGCGGTCATTCGGGCGGCCCAAGAGGCGCGGCGGCAAACACTGGCCATCGCCGCTGAAGAATTTGAGGTTTCAGCCGAAGATCTGGAAATCATCGACGGCAAGGTGCAGGTCAAAGGCTTTCCCGACCGTTCCCTTTCGCTGGGCGAGATCGCCGGCAAATCGATGGGCTTTGATGGCAAGTACGAACCAGTGCATAGCAGCGGCCGACAGGCCGTCACCGACCGTGCGCCGTCATTTTCGGCCCAAATCGCTGAAGTCGAGGTGGACGAAGAGACCGGCGAGGTCAACGTGGTCAATTTGGCCGTCGTCCAGGAAGTCGGCCGCGCCATCAACCCCATGGCGGTCGAGGGGCAGATGCAGGGCGGCGCGACTCAAGGCATCGGCTGGGCGCTGTATGAAGAAATGCGCTATGACGACGACGGCCAGCTGCTTTCAGGCTCATGGATGGATTACGCTATGCCAGACGCTATGCAGGCGGCGCCGATCCAAACGGAAATTCTGGAGATACCGTCCATCAGCGGCCCCTTTGGCGCCCGCGGCGTCGGCGAGCCTCCAGTGATTCCAACGGTGGCGGCGATTGCCAATGCCGTCGCCCATGCCACGGGGGTTCGCCTGACACAAACACCTATGACAGCGCCGCGCGTGCTGACCGCGCTCAAACAGCGTTAGGTGATGACAGCAATAGACTTTTGGGATTAGCGGCCGCCGTCGATGGACAAGACCTGGCCGCTGATCCAATCGGCGTATTCAGAAGCGAAGAACAGCGCGCCATGCGCGATATCTTCGGACGAACCGAGACGTTTGAGGGCGATCTTATCGATAAGCGCTTTTTGGCCCTGCTCGCCATACGATTCAAACTGTCGGATGGAGTTGGGGTTGGAGAGGACGAAGCCAGGCGCGATATTGTTGACGGTGATGTTCCAGGCGCCTAGCTCATGCGCCAGCTGCCGCGTCAATCCGATTTGGGCGGCCTTGGCCGCGGCGTAAGCCTGGATCCCCGTCAGGCTGACCCCCAGGCCGGCGCCGCTCGATATATTGATGATGCGGCCGCTCTTTTGTTTTTTCATACTGGGCGCGGCTGCCTGGGCAAAGTAAAAGGCCGCCCGCGCATTGACCTCAAAGATGCTGTCCCACTCTTCCTCGCTGACGGCCTCCAGCGGCCGGCCAACCTGGCCCAGCACACCGCCGGCATTGTTGACCAGGATGTCGATTTTGTTCTCTGCCGCCAGCGCGTCGGCCACAAAAGCGAAGACCTGACCGCGATGGCGAACATCGACGACCGCCGCCTGGCACTTGCCGCCGGCCTCGACGCATCGCTGTCGGGTTTCCTCCAGTTCATCGCCCAGCACATCGCAAGCCCAAACCGAAGCGCCGCGCCCGGCAAATGCCAAGGCAATCGCCCGGCCAAAACCATGCGCCGCCCCAGTGACAATGACCGATTTGCCAGTAAAATCCATATTCATGTCCATTCCGCTTTCAACTGTTCCAAGTTGCCGAGTGACTGTTCCCGCCTGCCGTCTTCGATCTCGTGGATCATCTCAATCCAGCGCCGGGTAAAGGGCATGGCGAACTGAACTTTGTCGCCTTCGGACAGGATGATATCGAACATGGCCGCCTCTGTTTCGCGTTTGCGGACGGCCAAATCGCGCCAGATTCCGCTGTGCGTCTTGGCCGATTGGCGGTTGAAGTCGACCAGGGCATCCAGCGATTCATTCATTTTGGCGGCGTCATCGGCCAAAAAAGCGGCGGGTTCAAAGCCATTGAACGCGCGCGGCCGCACGCCGATTTTGTCGGCCAGCCGCAAGATCTCCTGCGCCACTTTGATATACAGCGGCCGATAGTTCATATCGGCCAGGGCATCGGCAATCGACTCATGAGTCAGCGCCGTGACAAACAGCATCGCGCCATAGGCTTCCTTGCCCCACAGATAGCCCCAAAGGTCATCGGTGGTTCGGGTGTTCGCATCGAAATGACGAAACAGCGATTCCATCCGCTTGAGCCGCGCAGTGCTTTTTCCATCCAGTTCGCCAATGACTACCGCTCCGCGTCCGCCGAAGAAAATCTTGCCTGGCCCAAGATAATCGGCGCCAAAATTGACGAAAGCGCCAACCGTTCGCCGGCGTCCAACAATGTCCTGAATAATAAGCTCATTCAGTCCGTTCTGCACCGACATCACAAAGCCATCCGCCGCCAGACAGCCGACCAGCGATTCAGTGGCTTGGCGGGTATGCTGCGCTTTGGTGCAAAGCAGAATCGTCTGACAGGTTTCATCCAGCTGCGCGGGCATAAGGGCCTGGGCCTTGACGCTGAACGTCTCGACGGGGCCCGAAATATGCAGCCCCGATTGGTTGATGGCCGCCACATGGTCTTCATCGACGTCGACGAACAGCACATCCTGGCCCTGCCGAATCAGATAAGCGCCCAGTGTGCCGCCAATCGCGCCGGCGCCCCAGATTATTATTCGCATTTACATCCAGCCTTCCTCTATGAGCGCGCGGGTTTCCTCAATGGCGACCTGCCAAATCGCCAGCATATCCTCATCGGGACGCTGGTACAGGCCGCCCATATTGCCATCGCCCAAACGCTGTCGAGTCGCTTTTGGGCCGAGAGCCGCGATAGTGGACATGTCTGTCATCGGCTTGGGTGAATCGGGCATGACGACGTTGTTGAGACGGGTCCAGGGGAAATTTTCCATCCAAGAGGCATGCGAGCCTTTGGGGTCTGTTTTCATTACCGCATCCCATGTTTGGGGCGCATTCCACCAGTTATGCCATTTGACCTGCGCGTCCTCATTGTCCATCATCCATTCCTTGACCAGGCCGGCCGCCGGCGAATTGCCGCCATGGCCATTGACAATCAAAATGCGCCTGAAGCCAGCGCGGTAAATGCTGTCAAGCACATCGCGGACAAGCGCCATATAGGTCTCAATACGCAGGGTGACGGTGCCAGGATACGCGCTCCACTGCTGCGCCAGCCCGTAAGGAATGACCGGAAATACCGGGACGCCTGACCGCCGGCCAACCTCGCTGGACAGCCTGGCCGACAAGATGCTGTCGACGCTCAAGCTAAGGTAAGCATGCTGCTCGGCGCTGCCCGCGGGCAAAATGCAACGGTCGTCAGACTTGAGATAATCTTCTACCTGCATCCAGTTCATGTCGGCAATCTGCATCTGCGCCTCCTTTTCAGCGTATTATATATCTCAAGGTGATTCAGCCGCCTGGCGCAGTATGGCTTCATATTCATCCACATTGCGCTTGACGCAGAAATGCCGCTGGGCATAGCGCCGTCCATTTTCGCTCATCTGTTGATAGACGTCCTCATCTTCGAGCAGTTTGGCAATGGCGGCCGTCATGGCCTTGACATCGCCAGGCGCGGCCGCGATGCCAGAGCCAGCATCGGCGATCACCTCCTGCATCAACCCGCGAACCGCGATCACAGTCGGCGTGCCGCTGCCCATAGCCTCGTACAGCTTGGCCTGAAAGCGCATCTGGTCAAGTGGATTATCGGCCAGCGCCCAATAGGAAAGATAAGAGGCCGCCCAAAAAGCCGGCACTTCATCATAATCAATCCAGTCGATCCAGCGGCAATGGGCATAATCGGCCTTTGCCAAGACTTTTTGCAGACGGCATTTTTGCTTGCCGGCGCCGGTGAAGACAAACTTGACATCAGGGACGTCTTTGAAGCGCAGAGCGACCTCAAGCATGGTGTCAAGGTCGATATGATAGCCCAAGATGCCCAGAAAAGTAATGAGTCTGGCCTTGCCCAGCCGATGTTTTTTGCGAAATTCAGCTTCATCAGCCTGCCCATTGAACCTCTCGGTATCGACAGCGTTGTAAATGACTTTGGCGATGTCACGGCGCCCGATGCGCTTTTCGATGTGTGACAAAAGCGGTGGATACAAGGCGACAATGCCCGCCGCCCGTCTTTGGGTATGATTGACAAAGGCTGTGAACAGGCGATAATCAAGCCTCGATTTCGTGGTCACGCCGGCCGCCAGCAGATTGTCCGGCCAAAAATCACTGACATTGGCCAAATAAGGCGCGCGCTTGACGCGGCTGATGAACCAGCCGGCCAGAGCCGTAAAAACCGGCCAATTCTCAACATAGATGACATCAGGACGTTTGACGAACAGCCCGCGGATAGAGCAGCTTAACATAAATGAAATCTGGCTCATCAAACGAAAGACGATGCGCTGGCTGGCCGCGGCATAAAGCCAAACCCGTATCACGCGGATATTGCCGCGCTTCTCGCTGATGACGAATCGACCTCGATAGTCAGGATGGACGACGCCGATTGGATAGTGGGGCATAGTGGTTAAAACCGTGATGTCATGCCCGCGCTTTTCCAGCTGTTTCGCCAGACGCGTCAGTCGATTGGGCGCGGCGCCGCTGTCGGGTTCGAAGTAGTGCGCTATGAATAAAATTCGCATGGGCCGATGGTTTCTCTTGTCGCTGAAGCCGCATTGTTTGCCAAGCCAGTCTACTATAAGTTTGCTGGGCTGTCGACTTGTTTTCAGCCATGCCGCGTCAAATGCGCTATGATGATGGACGACTGCGAGCGAAAGGAAATGCGATATGAGACTCTATGGAACGACGGCGGCCGGCGAGACCGTTGAAGAATATACATTGACCAATGCCCAGGGATTGGAAGTGAGGCTCATCACCTACGGCGGCATCCTGACCGAAATCAACGCGCCAGACCGCCAGGGACGATTCGCCAATGTCGCGCTTGGCTTTGACCGCCTGGACAAATATGAAGGCGAACATCCCTACTTTGGCGCGGTGACGGGACGCTATGCCAATCGAATCGCCCAAGCCGCGTTTTCCTTGGATGGCAAGACTTATTCGCTGGCCGCCAACGATGGCCCAAACACCCTGCACGGCGGAAACATCGGCTTTGACCGCCGCATCTGGTCGGCCAGAGAAGTCAAAATCGCCGGGCAGGACGGCGTCGAACTGTCGTATGTCAGCGGCGATGGCGAAGAGGGTTTTCCTGGCCAGCTGGACGTGACCGTGACCTACAGCCTGACCGACGCCAATGAGCTTCGCATGGATTATGCCGCCGTCACCGACGCGCCGACTGTGATCAACCTGACCAATCACAGTTATTTCAACTTGATGGGCGAGGGCGAAGGCGCGGTTGACGGTCATATCCTGACCTTGAACGCCGATGATTACATCCCGACTGACGCGACCCAGATTCCGACTGGCGAAATAGCGGCCGTCAGCGGCACCCCCTTTGATTTTCGGCGGCCCAGGGTGATTGCTTCTGGTCAGCGTTCGGCGCATCCGCAGATTGTGATGGCGCGCGGCTATGATCATACTTTTGCGCTGAAGCGCGCTGGCCTTGCGGACGGCGAATTGGGCTGGGCGGCCCGTCTGTATGAGCCGATTTCTGGGCGGCGCATGGAAGTCTGGACGAGCGAGCCGAGCATCCAGTTTTATGCCGGCAACAACCTTGATGCCACGCTTATTGGCGCCAGCGGCCGGTTGTATCGCCAGAGCGACGGGCTGGCGCTGGAAACGCAGCATTTTCCCGATTCGCCCAATCAGCCGCAGTTTCCATCGACGGTACTGCGGCCGGGAAGCCGTTTCCAATCGACGACGGTGTATCGCTTTTCTACGGATTAGCCGACTGGCCTAGTTTTGGGAAGTGGGGTCAAAGGCATCGCGCAGGCCGTCGCCAATCAGGTACAGGCACAGCACGACTACTGTAATCAGCACGCCCGGAAAGATGACCAGATGCCCGGCCACCTTAAAAAACTCTTGTGATTTGCTAAGCATATTGCCCCAAGTGGCTATTGGCGGCTGAACTCCAAGCCCCAGATAGCTCAAGGCGGATTCGATCAGGATCACGGTGCCGATGTTAATCGCCAGCGTCACAATCGTTATCGAGAAGACGTTGGGCAGGATATGAACCAGCATAATTCTGGCATCAGATGCGCCAAGGGCCTGTGCGCCAATGATGTACTCCCGCGAGCGAATGGACAGCGTTTCTCCGCGCACCAGCCGCGCGGTTGTCGTCCAAATCAAAAGCGCCAGCACCATAATCAAAGTTAGGGGATCGGGTGAAAAAAGGGCTGAAATCACAATTAAGAAGACCAACCCGGGAATCGAGTTCAGAGTCGTAATAATCCAGATGACCAAATCATCGATAAAACCACCATAAAAACCGGTCAGAATGCCTAGGCTGACGCCAACTGCCAAGGACAGAATCCCCGAAAGGAAACCGATCAGCAAAGACACCTGCCCGGCATACAGCAGCCTAGCCAGATGATCGCGCCCCAGATTGTCAGTGCCGAGCAGATGGCCTTCACTGCCGACCGGCAGACGTTTTGATTCGGAAGCGTCGGTGGTGTTCGGGTCGACTCCCAAAAGGCCGGTGATGACGGGCGCGCCGGCCGAAAGAACCGCCAGCAGGATGATGACGCCGATGGATGCCAGCGTGATGCGGTCTTTTCGGATGTGTATGAAGGCTTTCTGTGTCAGGGACTTGCTGCGAAGGGTTGCTTCCATATCCATTTTTGCGATGTGACTGCGCTTTTTTTTCATAGCTGTTTGTCCTCCTAGGACAGCCGTATGCGCGGGTCGAGGATGACGTAGAAGATGTCGGACAGCAAAAACCCAAAGATGGTGGCGAATGACGCAAAAATGACAAAGCCCATCACCATCGGATAATCTTGCTGAATGGCGCTGTTGTAAAAGATTCGCCCGACGCCCGGCCAGGCAAAGACTCTTTCAATGACAATCGATCCGCTCCACAGATAGGTCAAAATCGGGCCGAGCAGGGTCGCTATCGGAATCAGCGCATTCCGCAAGGCATGCCTGAAATAGACAACCCGCCTCGAAAGGCCCTTTGACTGCGCTGTACGCGTATAGTCCTGGTTGATCACTTCCAGCGTCGATGTACGCATATAACGCGAAAACACAGCCATATTGTTTCCGGCCAGCACGATAGCTGGCAGGATGATATAGGGGATGCGCTCAAGCAAAGACGAGCAGAGACCTTGCAGGTTCGGAACACATCTTCCGCCCATCGGCACAATCCCCAGCAAAGAGCCGAACACCATCAACAGCATTAACCCCAGCCAAAAATTGGGTATCGCATTCAATAAAACCGCCGTCACGCGGGTGATTTTGTCAAGCCAGCTGCCTTTCTTGACTGCCGAAAGCACCCCAAGCGAAATCCCAAACGATAGGGAAATCAATAAAGCCGCCGCGCCAAGCTCCGCAGAGGCCGGCAGATTGGCTAAGATGACCTCCATGACTGGCTTCTTGCGGATGAAAGACCGGCCAAAATCACCGCGCAGAACCCCATAATTCTCACCGGGCGGCTCTGGTTCGCCATCGCCATTCGCATCCAGCGGCGCCAGGAATTCAACTGCCTGGTCAGCAATGCCATCGCCGTCGCTGTCCCATCGCATCCAGTCATCGCCAGCCAGCCAGCGAATGTATTGAATATGGAAGGGGTCATTGATGCCAAGCTGGTTTTTCAGCCGCTCGCGGGTTTCTTCAGAGATGTTGGGCGCGAAAAACAAACGGGTAATCACATCGCCAGGCGCCATCCACAGCAGCAGATAGGAAAGCAGAGTGATGCCAAAAAATATGGGGATGGATTGAACGAGGCGGCGAATAATGTATTTGGTCATAAAACAAGAACCTGCAAATCAAGGGCCAAAGGGCAATGAAAGAACGCGCCGGCCAGTCGGCCAACGCGTTCTCATCTGCATCAAATGCGCGGAACTTAGGGGCTGATGGCAATGTCAGCCATGTTCACATAGCGCATTTCGGCATAGGGCTGCCAGTTCTGCACCGAATTAGACTCGGCATACATTGAATTGGGCGCAAAGAGCCACAGCCAAGGCAGGTCATTATGCAAAATCTGACTGACTTCGTGATAGAGCGCCTGACGTTCGCCAAAATCACAGCCGGGCAGGGCCAGCGCCTGGTCATAAAGCTCGGTTACGCGGTCATTGCGATAGGAGACGAAGTTAAAGCCGCCGCCAACGCCGTCGCCTACAGGCGTGAAGACGTTGCGGGCGTCCGTATCCTGATCGAGGTTGGTAAAGCCAATCATAATCGCGTCGAAATCCTGCCCAAGCAGATGGCCCACCAAAGCGCCAAATTCCTGGGTTTGGAAGTCGACGTCGATGCCGATCTGTCCCAGTTGATCCTGGATGATCGTGCCGGCGGCCTCGCGCACCAAATTACCGGAGTTCGTCCGAAGCTCGAAAGCAAAGGGCGCGCCGGGTTCGGCATAAAGCGCGTCTTCAGTGGCGACAAGCGGCGTGCTGGGGTCATTGTCATCATCGACAAAACCAGCTTCGGCCAGCAAAGCCAGCGCGGCTTCAGGATTGTATTCCCAAGGCGCGATGCTCGAATCATAGCCCCACAAGGCCGGCGTGCCAAAGCTGTTCACCTGCACAGCCTCGCCTTCGGACGCCCCGGCGATAATATCGTCGTAGTTGATGGCCTGGGCAATCGCCTGGCGCACGCGGACATCGCCAAAGAGGGGATGCGCGCCCTGGTCAATCGGATTGCCGTCCTCGTCCAGGCCGTCTACCGGATTGCTCCGATCAGCCAGGTTGAAGCCGACAAAGGTCAAGCCGTCATCGACGTATTCATAAATCTGAAATTCGCCGGCCTCGGCGCGGTCGCGGAATTCCTGCATCCGCACGGGCGGCACTGAAGCCGAACCAGCTGTCCCGACCGAATTGACCTCGCCCGCCAAAAACTGCTCAACGCCTACGATTTGATCGGGAACGTTGCGGATGATGTAGCCTTCGGGAGATACCGGCATCGAATGACTGTCATTGCGAATCAGACTGGTCTGCTCGTCAGGCACCAAGGCGCCGAAGTTGAATACGCCAGAGGTCACATTCGGATTCTTGTTGTAGTCCAGCGTATCGATGGCGCTGTAATCGCCGTCAAGCAGCGGCTCGATGACATGCTGCGGCAGAATGCCAAAATCATCGAGCTCCTCAATCACGCGGCAGGAGGCCAGCTTGAGGGTCACGACAATAGTTGTGGCGTCAGGAGCTTCCACGCTTTCCACGCTTTGCAGCACATCGGTGCGCGGCGAAGAGGTTTCCCCGCTGGCCAGCGCGTCAAAGGTGAACTTGTAATCGTAAGCGGTTACGGGAGCGCCGTCGTTCCAGGTGATGTCGTCGCGCAGACTAAAGGTGTACATCAGCCCGTCGTCGGAAACCGCCCAATCCAGCGCCAGACCGTTGTCCTGGTCGTTGCGGCCGGCTTTCATCGGCGAGCGCGTTTCTGGGTCGATGTTGAAAAGGCTGGGGAAGAGGAATTCGTTCAGCGCCAATTCAACCGTGTTGTTGGAAATAAGCGGGTTCATATTGGTCGGATCCCCGCCAAAGTTGGTGCCGATTAGGACCCCCCCCCCCGCATCTTGTGCATTCGCGCCCACCGCGAGGACGGCGGCAAATGCCAGCAAAGAGATGATTCTGATGAACTTGTGCATAGCTTTCTCCTTCATTAAAAACTTGTGCAAAGAATATAGCCGTTTCAGTATAACAAATGACTCATCGGTTTCGCTAGTGGCCCTTTGAACGCTGTTTCCCAATCCCGACTCTTGACAATGAAGCCAAGTTAAACAAGGATAATAGACCCATAAACATAAAGCAAACTGCGAGGCGGACATGAAAAGCTGGCTGCAAGATATGTTTGGCGTGGACAAGCCGGTCATTGGGATGTGTCATCTGCGCGCGCTGCCTGGCGACCCGGGTTATGACGGCGCGGCCGGGATGCGCGCGGTTGTGGAGGATGCCGCCGCCAATTTGGACGCGCTCCAAGCGGGTGGGGCAGACGGGGTGATGTTTTCCAATGAATTCAGCTTGCCCTATTTGACTCAAGTCGAAACAGCGACCGTCGCCGCCATGTCGCGGGTGATCGCCGAACTCTATGATCACATCAAAGTCCCCTTTGGCGTCAATGTCCTGTGGGATCCTTACGCGTCGCTTGACCTGGCCGCGGCTGTCGATGCCTTGTTCGTGCGCGAGATATTCACCGGCGTCTATGCCAGCGATTTTGGCCTGTGGGATACCAACTGCGGGGCCGTCGTCCGTCATCAGCACGCTATCGGCGCCCAGCGTGTGCGTCTGCTTTTTAACATCGTGCCTGAAGCCGCCGCTTACCTTGCCCGCCGCGACGTCGTTTCAATCGCCCGCTCGACGGTCTTCAATGCCCATCCTGATGCCTTGTGCGTGTCGGGCCTGACCGCCGGCGAAGAGACATCTGCCGAAACACTGCAAGCGGTCAAGCAGGCCATGCCAGACCTGCCTGTGGTCGCCAACACCGGTGTTCGCCTTTCCAATGTGGCTGAACAGCTGGACATCGCTGACGCGGCCATCATCGGCACAGCTTTTAAGCGCGCGGGCGCGTTTGAAAATCCAGTGGACGCTGACCGCGTTCGCAGTCTCATGGATAAAGTAAAAACCTTGCGCCAGGCGAGACCGTCATCTGATTAAGTTCTCTAGGAGAAAATCATCATGTTAAAACAAGCGCGGCTGTGTTTCATCTCCCTGCTGGCGATTCTGCTGTCGGGTTACGGCATGACGTCTATGGCGCAGCGCGAGCCGATCATCTTTGGCGACCTTACGTTTGACACCGCCCTGACTCAAAATCGCATCGCCCAGTACATCATCGAAAAAGGCTATGGCTGGCCTACCGATGTGGTGGATGGGAATATCAGCGGCCTGCTGCAAGACATGACCGGCCTGATGCAAAGCCTGCGCCAGGGTGAGACTGATGTCATTATGGAACTCTGGCTTTCCATCAGCGAAGGCTGGCAGGATGCTTTCGCCGCCGGCGACGCCGTTTCTCTCGGCGCTTCCCTGGAGGGCATATCGCAGTCCGCCTTTATGATGCCGGCCTATGTCCAGGCGGCATATCCCGAACTGGATTCGATTGAAGACCTGAAAGAAGAGCAGTACCGAAATCTGTTCGCCACTCCCGAAAGCGGCGGCAAAGCGCGGCTGGTCAACTGCCCGCCGAGTTGGCCCTGCCATGCCATCAACCAGCTTCAAATCGACGGCTATGGCATGAGGGACTATATCCATATCGTCGTCCCAGAAACCGAAGCGGCCATGAACAGCGATCTCTTTGAGGCCTACGCCCAAGAGCGGCCGTGGCTGGGCTATCTGGACGATTCTATGTCATCGGCGATCAAACTTGATATGGCGCAGTTGGAAGAGCCGCCTTACAGCGACCTGTGCTGGGCGACGACCAAGGCCTGCGCCTATGAGGACGCGACAGTCATCATTGCCGCGCGCCCGCAGCTGTTGGAACAGGCGCCCGAAGTCAGTCAAATGCTGCGAAAATGGGAATTGACGCCCGAAATGTATGGCATCCTCTCCCTGCGCGGCACAGACAGCGGCTCCAGCCATGCCGATACCGCCATTTGGTGGCTGAATGAAAACGAGGACATCTGGCGGCAATGGGTCAGTGAAGAGGCCGCGGCCGCTATTCGCGATGCCCTTGACCGCGGCGAACGCGCCGAAGGCTGGCCTGGCGAATAATCGGACACATCAAATAGACAGAAAGCAGATGCAATGGCAGTGAAAACAGGCGGCGAGGCGGTCGTCGAGGCGCTCATCAGCCACGGAGCGCATACGCTCTTTGGCTTGCCGGGCATACAGAACGACTGGCTCTACAACGCGCTCTATGACAACCGCGGCAAAATCAAGGTTTATCATACGCGCCACGAACAAGGGGCGGCCTATATGGCCTTGGGCTATGCGCTGGCCAGCGGCGAGCCTATGGTCTTCAATGTCGTCCCCGGCCCAGGAGTGCTGAACGCTTCGGCCGGGCTGGCGACGGCTTATGGCCTCAATGCCAAGGTCTTTTGCCTGACCGGCCAGATACCCAGCGGCGATATTGGCAGAGGGCGCGGCCAGCTGCATGAGATTCCACATCAGCTGGAAGTCCTGCGCGGCTTGACCAAATGGGCCGACACCGTCCTCCATCCCACCGATGCCGGGCGCAAAGTGGCCCAAGCCTTTTATGAGATGAATTCAGGCCGGCCGCGGCCGGTCGCGCTGGAAGCGCCAATGGACGTCCTGGCGATGAAAACAGAAGTTCCCGCCGCGCCGTCGCCCTGGCCGACATTCAAACCGCCCGTGGACAGCGGCGCCATCGAAACTGCCGGCAAACTTTTGGGCCAATCCCAACGGCCAATGATCTTTGTCGGCGGCGGCGCCCAAGACGTCAGTCCCGAAGTGACACAGCTGGCCGATCTGCTGCAAGCGCCGGTGGTCGCCTATCGCACCGGCCACGGCGTCCTTGACAGTCGGCATTATCTTAGCTTGACCATGCCGCCAGCGCATGAGTATTACAAGACGACCGATCTGATACTGGCGATTGGCGCGCATATTCGCATCCCCTTGCAGCGATGGGGGACGGATGACAACATGAAGGTCATTCGGATTGATGTCGACAATTACGCCATGCAGCGCATTCAGCCCCCTGATGTGCCGATTGTCGCCCGTGCGGAAGATGCGCTGCCGCCCCTTTTGAACGCGGTCGAAAAATACAACCGCAAACGCGAATCCCGCCAAGCTGAAATGCAGGAGCTTAAAGCCAGATGGGCGCAGACCGCCGCCCGCCTTGAACCGCACCATACCTATCTCAAAATAATCCGCGAAGAACTGGGCGAGGATGGGATTTTCATCGATGAACTGACCCAGGTCGGCTATGCCGCGCGGATGATGATGCCGGTCTATAAGCCGCGCAGTTTCATCACCACTGGCTATCAGGGGACGCTGGGCTACGGCTTCCCAACCGGACTAGGCGTCAAAATTGCCAAGCCGAATCTGCCAGTCCTGGCCATTGCCGGCGACGGCGGCTTTATGTTCACCCTGCAATCGCTGGCCGCCGCTGTGCAGCATAAAATCAGCCTGGTGACGGTCATCTTCAACAACAGCGCTTATGGCAATGTGCGGATGATGCAGATTCGGGATTATGATGAGCGGGTGATCGCCACAGATTTGGTCAATCCCGATTTTGTCAAACTGGGTCAGGCCTTTGGCGCCAATGCTTTCCGCGCCGATGACAATGTGCAGCTTCGTCAGGCCATCCGCCGCGGCCTGGCCAGCGAACTGCCGACGATCATCGAAGCGCCAATCGGTGAGACGCCAAACGTCTCTCATATCCATCGCGCCGGGCGCATCCGTCCGCCACAGAAAACAAGGCCATGACCGCGCTCCTCCTCAAGCCGAATTCGCCCATCTACCAAACCTTTGCCGATTTGATCGACCGCGCCGACCGCGTGTTTTTTGTCGGCTTGCCAGGCGTCGGCAAGAGTCTGCTTCTTCAGCAGCTGACCTTGATGGCGCAAGACGCCGGCCGACGAGCGCATCTGCTGCAATGGGACACTGTTCGCCCGGCCTTTGAGACGTCAAAATATCCCCTTCAAGGTGGCGCGACCCATCCCATGGTCATCAAAGCCGTCGGTCTTTGGCTGCGGCCGGCGCTGCTGGATTGGGACAAAGCGCATCCCAAGCCGGCCAGCCTCTTGATTGGCGAAGCGCCGCTGATTGGCGGCCGACTGATGGAAATTGCCAGGCCATTCGATGATGATGCCGAAGTCATGCTGCGAGATGAAGGGACGCGGTTTGTCGTGCCAGTCCCCTCAAAAGAAGTCCGCGCCGTCATTGAAACCAGCCGCGAAAGAACAATCGCCAGGCCGCGGCACCCCAACGAAACCGAAGATGCGCCGCCCGATTTGCTGCGCGCGCTGTGGCAGGATTTGCATCGCACCGCCGTCCGACTGCGCTTGGCCGAATCAGACGCCGATGCCCCCTATTCGCCGCCGATTTACGCTGCTGTGTATCGCCATCTGCTTCAGCATCGCCATGTTCAAATCCTGCCGCTCAATGAGCCATTAGAACCCGCGGCTTCGGTTTATGAATTTGACGCTGACCCGCCCCAGCTGCGCGCGGACTCTGCACAGGCGCAGGATATTTGGGCGCGTTTGGAATCGATGACCTCGCTTGAGCAGGCGCAGGCCGATGCCGCCAGGTGGCACGAAGTCTGAATCAGCCCGATGAGCCGCGGCCTTCTGGAATCACAGCAAAGACATCGATCTCAAAATCGGCGTACGGTTTGCCCAGCGCGCTCACGACAACCCCGGTCGAGCAGGGATAGACGTCTTGCAAATGACGGGCGATAACTGGATAGACGAGATCGCGGTAGGAGGCATCGGTGACGTAGGTGGTGATTTTGCAAATATCTTCCATGCGGGCGCCGGCGGCTTCCAGGATGATTTTGACGTTCTGCATGGCGTTTTCGGCCTGCGCCGCTGGGTCGCCTTCACCGACAAATGACTGATTATCCATCGTCAAACCGGTCTGACCCTCGACAAAAACCATGTTCCCAGCGCGAACCGCCTTGCTGGTGCGATAGTCGATATCAGGGAAGATGCTGCCGCCCTTGCTGGTCTTGGTGAGAATCCGTTGATGTGACATAAAAGCTCCTGACAAATTCAAAATCGCTTTTAGGATAATGCAATGTTAGCCAAGCTGGTCATTGACTTAACGACTGCGCCATGCCCAATACGTTTTTAGATTGGTGTACGGCGCGGTCGAATCAATCGCGCTGTTCAAATCTGGACATCGCTTATTGCCCAATCAGCAGAATTTCGCTGGATTGCTTGTTCTTCGATAGCGCATACTGATAATGATGATAACGCTCAATCCGAACATTCGATTTGAATTGCTTCAAGAGCGCGGTCAACTCGGATTCGGCTGGAATCCCGTCGCTGCGATACGATAGGACCAGAATGCTGTCGGCGTATTTGTCAAAAACCCGCTCAAAGGCATCATAAATCCTGTTCTTGTCTGTCCAATCGTTCGGCTCGCGACGCAGGCGCCGATGCTTTGAGGCCATATCAATCTGTTCAGGCCAAGCCTCATAATCGGTCAGACCTTCCAGAAAATGGTAAAAATCCCGATAGTCCACCGCGGCGCCTTTGGCCGAAATATAAGGTGGGTCGAGATAAACCAAGTCAAAATCGCCTTCAATATCAAGCGCGTCTCGATGCAGCGCGCGATTGCCCCGTCCATTGTCAAAGACAGCTTCGTTGGCTTCGGCGGCAAATTGTCGAAACCAGGCTTCAAAAGGCCTGTCCCAACTAACCTTGTTGCCAAATGACCGCTCGACTTCGGCTGTGCGGATATAAAGATTCTTGCGATGGAACAAGTTATACGGTCGCTTGATGATGCAGGATTGCGCCAAAGCGAAGAAAGCCAGCGATTTCTTATACACATTGCCCATCTGATGAATGTTCGTGACCACGCGGTCAAGCCAGCGGTTTTCATCATCCCGAAAATAGATGTCAGCAAAGGTGTCGGCAATCAGCGTGGGGTAGGGGAGGTCATGCCGCGCCAGTATCCAGTTCACTTCGTCATCCGTCAGCCGCGCACTCGAATTTTCGACCAAAGCCCGCCCAATCCAGCAGTTGAAGCGCAGTCGGTCGTTGTAAGTCACTTGTTTATGCGCTTGTTTCAGTCGATAAGCCACAGCGCCCGTGCCGCCAAAAACATCTAAGCAGGTGTCAAATGGCAAGGTTGATATCTTATTCCAAATCCAGTTGGCGAGTTTGGCTTTGCTGCCTTGATAGCGCGTGCTGGGGAATTTGCCCTTTAGCTGTGGAAACAGGGACAGCTGTTCTATCATAGGCTGACCGATTCGATACATTGGCTGATTTTGCCATTATAGCAGATAGGAAGACTGATGTTGATAGGACTCTCTGGCTATAATACGCTGGCTGTCGATGCGAGGACGGAAAGATGAATCACAGAAAACGCTATGCCCTAGTCGGCGCTGGCTCGCGGGCCGGCATGTTCATTGAAGCGATTGCCGGCGACTATGCCGAAACTGCCGAACTGGTCGGATTGTGCGATGTCAGCCGAATCCGCATGGCCTGGCACAATCAGCAGATGCAAGCGAAATTCGGGATGGAGCCGCTGCCCAGCTGTCACGCCGATGATTTCGATGCCATGATCAGGCAAACCAAACCCGACGCCGTGATCGTCACCACAGTCGACGCCTGGCATCATCATTACATCATCCGCGCCATGGAACTCGGCTGTGATGTGATTAGCGAAAAGCCGCTGACGACCACCATCGACCGACTGAAAGCGATTGACAGCGCCATCCAGCGCACCGGCAAGTCACTGCGCGTGACCTTCAACTATCGCTATGCGCCCGCGTATACCCAGTTCCGCAAGCTGATGATGGCCGGCATCCTTGGACGGCCCTTGGCGCTTGACTTCTCTTGGATGCTGGATACCCGTCATGGCGCTGATTATTTCCGCCGCTGGCATCGGGAAAAACAGCATAGCGGCGGTCTGCTGGCGCATAAGGCCTGTCATCACTTCGACCTTGTGAATTGGTGGATCGATTCCCATCCTAAACAGGTTTTTGCCATGGGCGATCTGCTGTTTTATGGCCAAGCCAATGCGGCGGCGCGCGGCGAAACCTATTCATACAGCCGTTACACCGGCGCCGACCAAGCCCAAAATGACCCCTTTGCCCTGTTCCTGGACAAAAGACCAGACTACAAGGCCTTGTATCTGGATGCCGAAGAAGAAACTGGCTATATCCGCGACCGCAATGTCTTTGGCGAACCCATCACCATCGAAGACACCATGACCGTAACCGCCCGCTATGACAATGGACTGCTCTTGTCGTACAGCCTGATCGCCTATGCGCCGTGGGAAGGCCTGCGCGTCGCCCTGACCGGCAGCAAAGGGCGCATCGAGATGGACGTCGTCGAAAATGTCACACATCCCCAGGCCGCCGCCAGCAAAGGCGCGTTTAAGCAGACCGTCATCCGCGTCTTTCCTATGTTTGGCGAGCCGTATGAGGTCGATGCGCCGAGGGCCGACGGCGGCCACGGCGGCGCGGATCCGATTATGCTGGAGCAGCTTTTCGCCGCTGATCCCCCTGCCGATCCTTACCGGCGGGCGGCCTCGCATATTGACGGCGCCGCATCGATTCTGCTGGGAATGGCCGCCAATCTATCGATAGAAAGCGGCAAACAGATCGACATTGATGATTTGTTCAGATTGCCGCGCGCTTAACGATAACGCGCATCGGCGCCGGTCATCCACATATCCGGCTGCGGCCCCAACTTCTCCTTGAGGTCATCTGTCGCCGCATCCAGCCTTTGCATGGTTTCGGCCGAAAGGGACAAATCGCCGGCCAGACGGTTGCTTTCAATGTGGGCCGGGCTGCGGGCCCCAGCGAGAACAGACGTCACCCCTGGCTTGTGCAAAAGCCAGGCCAGCGCAGTATGAACCATAGACGCTTGAATGTCCGCGCAGATGCGACGTATGGCCGCCACCGCCGCGAAGGTCTCTTTTTCAAAGCCGGCCGTGCCATGTCGAGAATCGCGGCGGTCACCGCGAAAATGGCGGGTTCGAGTTCGTGAAAAGGGCATTTCATCAGCGTTCCGATACCTGTCGGCTAAGAGGCCCTGATTGAGCGGACTGTAGGGCAGGATGCTGATGTTCTGCTGGACGCACTGCGGCTGGATGTCAAATTCAATGGCGCGCCACAAAAGGCTGTAGGGAAGCTGATTGGCCTCATAGCGCCCATATTGCAGCATCTCTGGCATATCCAATTCCCCAAAATTGCTGACGCCGATAACGCGAATTTTGCCCTCGCTTTGCAGGTCAAGCAAGGCCTCCATGCTGTCCTCAAATGAAAGCTCGCGGTTGGGCCAATGAACCTGATACAGATCGATATAATCGGTATCGAGCCGCTTCAGACTGCGTTCACAGGCGGCGCGAACAGCCGACGGCGCCAGATTGCCGCGGCCTACTTTGGTGGCGATGATCGCCTGTCCACGGCGGCCTTGAAGCGCCCGGCCAAGCATCTCTTCAGAATAGCCGTCGCCATAGCCCTCGGCCGTGTCAAAAAAATTGATGCCGACATCCAAAGCGCAGTGTACCGTGTTGATGGTGTCGCTTTCGGCCTGGGGCCCCCAATAGTCCCCGCCGACAATCCCCCAAAAGCCAAGTCCAATCGGGGAAACCTGTAGAGATGCGCTGCCAAGCTGTCGCTGTTCCATAAGCGCTGTCGTCCCTTTTCACTTTCGTTAAACTGTAAAATGAATTGTACTGTATCTGGCAGACTTGGCGCAATACGGTACAATCACCCTGTGAGAGCAGATGGGAACGCGTGATGGAAAATCGCTATTTTTCTTCCGATTCAGCGCAAAACAAAGCGGCGGCGGCATTGTATGAGACGGTCAAGGATTTGCCCTTGATTTGTCCGCACGGCCACGTCGACCCGCGTTTGCTCGCTGACCCTGATTACCGCTTTGGCAGCCCAGTCGATCTGCTGATTATCCCCGACCATTATATTTTCCGTATGCTGTATTCGCAGGGAATCTCGCTGGAATCCATCGGAATCGCATCGCAGACATCAGCGCCGCCGCGCGATCATCGTCTTATCTGGCAGACGGTTGGCGATCACTGGCATCTGTTCCAGGCGACTCCCACCGGCGTATGGATGCGCGACGAATTGCGCGATGTCTTCGGCATCTCCCAAAAACTCAACAGCGCCAATGCCCAGGCTATTTATGATGCCCTAGAGGCCAAGCTGCAAAGTGATGATTTTCGGCCGCGCAGGCTGTTTGACCGCTTTAACATTGAAGTTCTGGCGACCACCGATGCCGCCACTGACAGCCTTCGTCATCATCAGGCCATCCAAGACTCCGATTGGGGCGGGCGCGTCATCCCTACCTTTCGTCCCGACGCCGTCGTCAGCCTTGACCGAGCCGACTGGCGCGGCCATATTGACCGTTTGAGCGAGACCGCGGGTGTTCATGTCAAAGATTACAATTCCTATATTCACGCGCTGGAAAACCGCCGCCGCTTCTTCAAGTCGATGGGCGCCACCGCCGCCGATCATGCCGCGCTTACCGCTTATACCGAAGTGTTGAGCGCCGCCGAGGCCGAATCCATTTTCCAACGCGCCCTAAAAGGCCAAAGCGCCGCCGAAGACGCCGCCCGTTTCACCGGCCACATGATGATCGAAATGGCGCGGATGAGCGCCGAAGACGGCCTGGTCATGCAGATTCATGTAGGCTCTTACCGCAATCACAACCCCCAAATCCATGCGCGGCACGGCCCCGACATGGGCGCCGATATGCCCATTCGCAGCGAATTCACCCAAAATCTCAAGCCTCTGCTCGACCGCTATGGCAATCATCCGCGGCTGACTCTGATTTTGTTCGCGCTGGACGAATCCAGTTACAGCCGTGAACTGGCGCCGCTGGCCGGCCACTATCCGATATTGCGCCTGGGCCCGCCCTGGTGGTTCTTCGATAGCTGGCTGGGCATACAGCGTTTCCTGGATGCGGTGGTGGAAACGGCCGGCATTTACAACTTGGTCGGCTTCAATGATGATACCCGCGCCTATCCATCCATTCCGGCCCGCCACGATCTCTGGCGCCGGGCCTGCGCTGATTGGCTTGCCCATCAAGTTCTGCGCGGCTTTATTGATGATGAAGACGCCCGCCAGATGATTCGCGCCTTGGCCTATGACTTGGCAAAGCAGACCTATAAATTGGAAAAACAGCCATGACACAGCCCCTAAGCCGTCGACTTTTGCCGCGTCCCAAAACCTGGCCCGACCGCATCGTGCAGTTCGGCGGCGGCAATTTTTTGCGCGGCTTCGTCGATTGGGCAGTGGAAATTCTGAACGACGAAACCGATTTTGGCAGTGGCATTGTGTTGGTGAAAGCGACTCCAGGCACATACGACGCGCTTGACCGACAAGACCGCCTGTTCACGACCTGGCTGCATGGGATTCAAGACGGCCAACCGATTGAACAGAGCAAATTGATTACGGCCGTCAATCGCACTGTGTATCCCTATCAGGATTTTGAGGGTTACCTGGATATTGCCAGGCAAGCCTCAATTCGCTTTATCTTTTCCAATACGACCGAGGCCGGCATCGCCTTTGATCCCAATGATTCGCAGTCAGACCGGCCGCCGGCCAGCTTCCCCGCCAAACTGACGCGCTTCCTGCATCACCGCTGGCAGCATTTTGGCGGCGCGGCCGACAAGGGCTGCATCATCATCCCGACCGAGTTGATCGTCGACAATGCCGACAGACTGCGCGAGATCATTTTGCGCTATGCCGATTTGTGGGCCCTGGAGCCGGGTTTCGCGGCCTGGATCCATCAGCATAACCTGTTCTGCAATACCCTCGTCGACCGCATCATTTCAGGTTATCCGCAGGCCGATGCCCAAAGGATTTTTGCCAGGCTGGGCTATGAAGACCCGCTGCTGGTCGCTGGGGAAATCTATCACAGCTGGATTATCGAAGCCGAACCGACCCTGCTGGACGAATTTCCGATTGATAAAACCCGTACCCCGCTCAACGTCAAAATCGTATCGGACGCCGCCCCGCACCGCACAATTAAAGTCCGTCTGCTGAATGGCGCGCATACGGCGATGGCGCCGCTGGGATGTCTGCTGGGCATCGAGTCCGTGCGCCAGGCCATCGAGCATGAGACGCTGGGGCCCTTCGTGCAAAATCTGATTTTTCAGGAAGTCATTCCCTCGATAGCCGACATCCCCCAAGCTGAACTGACGGCCTTTGCCAGCGATGTATTTGACCGCTTTCGCAACCCGCATATTCATCACCGCCTGCTGACGATTGCGCTGAACACCTCATCCAAACTCAAAGAGCGGCTGACGCCATCACTGCTGGCCTATCTTGATGCGAAGGGCGAACTGCCGCCGCGGCTGGTCATCGCGCTGGCTGGATTTATCCGTTTTTACAAAGGCGAATGGCGCGGCGAAATCATCCCGCTTAATGACGACGAGCAGGTCTTGCTGTGGTTCAAAGCGCAGTGGACGCAGGTCGATGACGGCGCGGTGTCGATAGAAGATCTGGCGCGGGCCGTGCTGGCCAATGCCCAACTGTGGGGGACGGATCTAAGTCAAAGGGCCGGGCTGACCGACCAGATTGGCGCCGCGTTGCAGGCGATTGAAAACGGCCAGCTGTTGGAACTGCTGAAGCGAGATGGCGCATGACCGACTTCGCCTATGACCTCATCACAGCCGGGCGGGTTTCGATGGATTTGTTCGCCCGCGACATCGGCGCAGAGTTCCATGATGTCACGTCCTTTGAAACCAGCGTTGGCGGCAGTCCAGTCAACATTGCCATAGGCGCCAGTCGATTGGGCTTGAAGTCGGCTGTCTTGACCGCGGTTGGCGATGACGAAGTAGGGCGGTTTGTGCGTCATTATCTACAAAAAGAGGCTGTGAACACCGACTTTATCTCGACAAAACCCCAAGCGCGCACTGGCATGGCCGTGGTGGCCGTACAGCCGCCGGACAAGTTCCCCTTGCTCTTCTATCGGGAAAATCCGGCCGATATTCACATCACCATTGACGAGGCGCAGACCTTGCCGCTGGCGGCCACCCGGGCGATTGCGCTGTCTGGCACCGCGTTAAGCCGCGGCCGCGCCCATGATGTCAGCCTTTACCTGGCCGAAGAAGCCGCCCGACATGGAGTGACCTGCTTCATCGACCTTGATTTGCGCCCCGATCAATGGTCGCATCCCCTGGCTTATGGCTTGCATCTGCGCCGCATAATGCCCCTCTGCAATGTCATCATCGGCACCGAAGAGGAGTTTTACGCCGCCTTGGCGCCAAGGCCGCAGACCGTTATGGCCGGCCGCCAAGTTACGTCCGCGGCGAAGGCCGAATTGCATCAGTTGATGCTCGACTTTCAGGCGCGGCGCGATCTGACTCTGATTTTGAAACAGGGCGGCCGCGGCGTGACAGTTTATGAGCGCGAAGATCAAGTTTCGGCGGCCGGTTTCGCCGTCGACATACTGAACACAGTCGGGGCTGGCGACGGATTTGCCAGCGGTTTGATTTATGGCTGGGCGCAAGGCTGGGATTGGGCGCGGGCGGCGCGATTCGCCAATGCCTGCGGCGCGCTTGTCGTCACCCGTCATGGCTGCGCGCGCGCCTTGCCATACCGAAGCGAAGTGGATGAATTTCTGGCTTGTCAAAACCAAGAGGAGAAAGGCTGATCGATGAATCATCACTTGAAATCAAACAATGAAGCGATGTGCGTATTGGATGTGAGTCCGCAGTCGGCCGGCTGGGATTATCTGTCGTTTCGCGTCATCAATATGAACAGCGCGCAAACGTATTCCCATACGACCGGCGACACCGAAATCGCCCTGGTGCCACTTAGCGGCGCCGGCAGCATCCAAGCTGGCGGCCAAAGGTTCAGCATCAGCCGCGCCGATGTGTTTCGGGAAAAACCGCAAGTTTTATATGTGCCGCCCGGCCATGATTTGACGGTCGAGACGGCGGACAGCTTTGAATTCGCGGTTGGCGGCGCTCCAGCCTGCGGCAAATATCCTCTGCGGCTCTTTTCCCCGCGCGAGATCAGATCAGAAGTGCGCGGCGGCGGCGCGGCGCGGCGACAGGTCAATCATATCCTGGCGCATCCCTTGCCGGCCGAACGGCTCATTCTGTTTGAGGTCTATGTCCCCGGCGGCGCCTGGTCAGGTTATCCGCCGCATTGTCATGACGGTTACGGCGGCTCGGCCCATCTGGATGAGACCTACTATTTTCGCACTGATCCCAAAAATGGAGTCGCGCTGCATCGCAATTATCGAGTCGATACCGATTTTGAGGAGATTTTCGCCGTCAAAGACACGGATTTAGCGCTGGTCACGCAAGGCTTTCATTCAACGGCGGCGGCGCCTGGCTCCAATATCTATTTTCTGAATTATCTGGCGGGCGAACTGCTGGATGACGACCGCAAAACCCCGCCCTATGATGACCCAGATTATGCCTGGCTCAAGGAAGATTACACCGCCAATCTGATGAAGCTGCCGCTGTTTGAAGAGGAGGCTTGACAATGAGTCTGTCAGCTTATGGCAAACTTCCAGCGCCGCATCTGACGCCCGAACTGCTGGCCTTGGTGAAAACCGGCCAGGTCTTCAGCTTGGGCGTCGATTATGAAGAGGGGATGCTGACGCCGGGGCCGGTGATGAAATCGTATTCAATCGCGCCTCATCTGCGCCACAGCGACCCCGCCGCGATCAGCCCCGCCTCGGCCGCCGCCGAAGTCATTCGGATGTCGATTCATGTCGGCACGCATATTGACGCGCTCTGCCACATTGCCGAAAAACAGGACGAAAATGGCGATCCCCACCCAGAAGGCGAGCCGCGCCTGTACGCCGGGCCAGGCAAGACCATCGCCGCCAGCCAAACCGCTGACTCGGCTGGACAAAAACATTACAGCATCGAGAAGATGCCGCCGATTGTCTGCCGCGCCGTCCTGCTGGATGTCGCCGCCTGCAAAGGCCTGGACGTCCTGCCGGATGCTTATGCCATCACCGCCGCCGATATACGCGAAGCCCTGCGAAAACAAGGCGCGCGCATCACCGAAAACACAGCCGTCCTGATTCGCACTGGCTTTTATCAGCATCTCAAAAACAATAATCCGGTCTATCGGGACGCGCAGGCCGGCCTAGGCCTGGAAGCGGCGCAGTTCCTAGTCGAGCAGGGCATGCACTTGGTCGGCGCTGACAACATGGCCGTCGAAGCCATGCCGCCATTCGATCATTCAGTTCATCGCTTTCTGCTTGTGCATCAAGGCATTACTCACTTGGAAAATCTGTGCCTGGACGAACTGGCCGCGGCCGAATGCTATGAATTTTTGCTGATTGTCGCCCCGCTGAAGCTCACTGGCGCCACTGGCTCATGGGTGAATCCGATTGCGATTGCCTAGCGGTTAAGTCTCTTCAAAGCCATGTCCATCGAACTTGAGGGTGCGGCTGTTTTCGCTGACGGTCCTGACCACCGATTCATCAAATCCGCTTGGCCGCTGACTTCTGATGTTAAGCGTAATCTCAACTTCGGCATCCGTCAGGCTGGTCAGATGTTCAATCACCTCGCTGACGATCTGGGACATATCGCGGTTGACGCGCTGTGGATCCAGCGTCACATGCCCATAATAGCGGGTCTTCGGCTTGGGCGGCGACGGCGTTTCATCCGCGGGCCCTTGCGGCGGCGCATCCTTAGCTGGCGCGGCAAACGGCTGATGATCGACTTGTCCGGCCTGCGCGGCCTGCTCATCCAGCTGTTTTCTGGCGATGTCGGGCCTGACGATAAGATCATGGCCATCAAAGTAGGGCTTGATGATTTTTCCCATGACCAGCCCGCTGTAACTGTCGTCGTCGTTGATGCCGGTCGCATAGCCAAAGGGCGCATCCAGCAGCCGTTCCACCCCCGCCTCAATCGCCGTCAGCAGGGCTTTTTCATTATAAAGACGCGGCAGATAGCAGTAATCCGTGAAATAGGCCCAAAGCTGCCGCAGTTCTAAATGCGCGTGATTTTCCCAAAGATGCGCCGTCAACGCGTCTCGCAGATGATCTGGCGACCAGCGTCGAATCAGCTGCATATTCCGTTCAAGCTGCTTCGCCGTCCGCTCATAAAAACTTCCCTGCCCCTTGATGATTTCAGCCGCAAAGTCAATTTTCCCCTTGGGGTCGGACTGCGTCGGCACAATCAGCCAGCTGTAAGTCTCTTTGAGACGCGACTGCGCCGTCTCTTCTGTTCGCTCAAGGGCGCTTTCTACCTGCTTGCCCTGTCGGACGTCCAGGTTCAATGCCTCGCGCTCGCGGTTAATCCACGTCCAGGCCAGATGTTCGCGGAGGGCATCTTTCCAGGCTTCGGCATTGATCTTGTCAGGCGCGATGAAGACCAGCATATTGCGATGATAACGCGGCACGCTGCCGCGGTTTTCCAAGATGTCTCTGGCGGCCTTCTGCGCTTCTGATTCGCCGCCTCTTCTATGATGCGTTTCGTCCAGGTTCAGCACAACCACCCGCGCCAGTGGCGGATCATCGGCGACATCCCCCGAAGTCTCTGGCGTGACGTGCACTGCCGCAAATTCACCGCGCCCCGCCTGCTCGGCCCGCAGACGTTTCTCGGCTTCCCGCCGCACATCGTCGTCGCTGATCTCCTGCGCCCGGTCCAGGGCCAGCCGATTCACCGTCGGCCGCGTGTCATACCAATGACGGGTGCCATCGCTGTACAGATAAGTCAGACGTTTGCTCATCCGACCCAGCGCGTCATTGAAAGGGGCTATCGGCTCGCCAGGCTGCACCGTCCCCAGCCGAATGCGAATCTCCTCGATGCCGCGCAAAGTCTGCCCGACCACCGACGGCGCGCTGCCGACGAAAACAGCCCGCGCCACCCGCCGACTGGCCATAAATTTCCCCAGCGACGGCACATCCTGGTCAAGCTCATAAGTCTTGGAACCCTCGCCGTCCACATCGGCATCCACAATCGCCGGCCAGTTCCCCGGCAGATACTTGACCATCTCTTCGCGCACCTTGGGCGCCCACAGCGGAATCGACGCCGGCATAATCATCAGCGAATGATCATCGTCCGTCCAAAGCTGATGAATCACCGCCGCCATCATCCGCAAAACGCCGCGCGTGCGCTGAAAATGCTCCAAAGTCGACCAGTCTTCATACAGCCGCGCAAACAGTTCAGGATGAATCGGATAGGTCTGCCGCATCCGCCTGTAATACTCGCCTTCAGTCAGCCCGCTCGGAAATTCGCGGCTCTTCTGGCTGTACATATCAAGAAAAGCGCTTAACACAGCATCCCGCGCCGCCGGGTCGCCCACCTCCGAAAACAGCCGCCGCCGCACAATCTCATAGCTTTCTGTGGCGCTGACCGGCTTCCAAACCGCCTCAATGCGACCGAGCGTCTTGGCCAGCGCTTCCAAGGCCTCTTCGCCGCTCGCGCCGCCGACTTCAGTTTTGCTGGCCGGCAATGAAACCAGCAGCATGGCCTTGTCGGCGCGTTTGACGGCCTCGGTGAGCGACTGCATGAAGGTCATCATCGAATCAAAACTGCCGGCCGAAGGACGCTCCGCCGCCCCGTAAATGTTGCGGGCAAAGGCGATCAGTTCATCCATGACAATCAGCGCCGGCCCATGATCGTTCAGCAGCTTCAGCAGGGTATCGGAACCCGGGCTGATTCGCCTCATGTCGGCGTCGGCCACCAGTTCATAAGCCGCGGCGCCGCCCAGCTGCCAGGCAATCTCGCCCCAAATCGTATAGGTCGTGCAGCGGTCATGCTCGCGCGGCTGATTGGCGTCAAAGGCCGTGCCAACGATGACCGCGCGCCTGGCGGTGATGTCGCCGTCCGCGTCGTCGATGCGTTTGATGATGTCTTCCGCCTCCGCCAAATCGCTTAACCCGATCTCGCCGCCAAAAAGATGATAAAGCGCCAGCATACTGTGGCTTTTGCCGCCGCCAAAATTGGTTTGCAGCTGCACAACTGGGTCGCCGCCCTGGCCGCCAAGCCGCCGCAAGCCCGTCACCAGCAAATCCTGCAGGCCTTGTGTCAGATAGGTGCGCCGAAAGAATTCTTTGGCATCGCCATATTCCATCGCCGCCTTGCCCTGCACCACATCCGAAAGGTCAAGCGCGAACTGGGCCTGGGCATATCGACCCCGCGTCACATCCTCATGCGGTTGGATGACCAGCCGCCACGGCTTGAGGCCGGCCTTAGTCGTCCGCGTCGCGTCTTCGGGAGACACCGACTGCTTGGCCGATCTCCTGGCATCTCGTTCATAGCGCACGCGCAGCAGTTCTTGAGCATGAACCCTGGTCAGACGCGCCTGCTTTTCGGCGCCAATCGCTTCCAGCAGCAGAGTCGCCGTATCAGCCACCCGATACGCGGCATCATTGCCGAAGTTTTTTTGATGCGCCCATCTGTTGCGGGCATCCCGCAGTTCAAAGACGTAGCTGCGCTCGGTTCGCCCCAGCTGGCCGCCAAAAGCCTCATGCCAGTTATCGCGGTGATTCATCAGATTCAGCCAAGCCTGCGCGTCAAGCTGCCGCAAGGCCGCCGCCTCGTCCGACAAGCGCTGGGAACGTCTACTCGCGTCATAAAGGGCCACTTCCATTTCCTGCAAATACTTGCCGCGGTAACGCGCTTTATACCGCGCCAGCACATAAGGCCCCAGCCCATCCTTCAGCGCATCCATAATTTCTTCAACGCGAACGCGGTTTGTTTTTGCCATCGCCGCCTGCTCCATACCCTCTGCTTATGACCGCCATCATACCACAGCCGACCCGCCGCCGCCAATTCAGCCCAGCCGCGGTTTCATCTATCCACAAAATGAAGCCTCAAATAGCTTGACAGGCGGCCGCGCTTGCGATAACATATCACAATAAAATGAATAACAATGACAAACAGAAAAGGAATTCATTATGACCGTTCATCACCTGAAGAGTAAATGCGGGGGGGGGGGGGGGGGGGCAATGCGCCGTAAAACTGCCTTGCTTCTTGGCTTATTGCTGACCTTCGTTTTAGCCCTTCCTGTTCAAAGCCAGACGCCGACGGCGGGGCCTTGCGGCTTGCCGACATCAAGGACGACTTGGATGTCCTCAACAACTCAAAAGACCTATGAGATGACCGCGGACTGCACCTTTAGCACCAGCGCCGGCTATTATCTGCGTGTTTCATCCGGTGAATTCACTGTCAACGGCAACGGCTACACCATCTACGCGGACCGCGAAGCCCGGGCCTTCCAAATTCAGAGCGGCGGCACCCTCAATCTCAACAATGTCACCATCACGGGGCACAACGAGGGAACCCGCCCCGTTATTGATGTGCGGGGCCGTCTCAACACCGACGGTGTCACCATCAGGGACAATACGGCCAATGCCGCAGTAAATATATCGGGCAGCGGCGCGCGGGCGGATCTTACCAATATACGCATTCAGGACAACGCCGGCGGTTTTGGCTCTAATGATTCCTCCGCGATATACGTCGATAATGGGACTACAGTCAACCTCGAGAACGCCATCATCACCGGCAGCAGCCGCTCTGGTTATGTGATTGGGGTCTATGGCAGCAGCACGCTGAATGTAAGGGGCTGTTTGACCATGAGCGGCAATAATGGCGTGCCCATCGCGTCGCACAGCGGCGGCCTCGGCACCCCCACCATCAACAACAACAGCATCGGCCCCTGTGTGGGCGGCGGCTTCACGACAGCGACCCCTACACCTGGGCCGCGAAAGAAGAAAAAGAAGGATCCACCTCCAACGCCAACCGCGACGCCACGGCCGGCCTACGCCGCGTCCTATGTCGCCTTGCAGACCGAAACCGGCATGACCTTTGAGGCCGCTTATGGCCTCGACAGCGGCGTCCATTTCCGACAGCTTGACGGCGGCGGCATCGGCGTGCAGTCGATCATTGACGCTGGCCCGCTGGCCGCCTTGGATGTCTATGGCTATGTCGAGCAGGGCGTTGAGGTCTGTTTTCCGCAGATTGGCCGCGTCGTCTTTTTGGATGCGCGCACCATGCCGCGGGCGATAACGACTCTGCCGGCCACGGTGAGAGATGGCATGACCTGCGTTTATCTGGATAGTCCAGGCTCGCTGGCGCTGCTGCCGAATTAGGATGGGGATGTTTGGCTTGACAAGCGGCCGCGCGTAAGGTAACATACCACAATAAAATGAAACGCGGGGACAAACAGAAAAGGAATTCATTATGACCGCTCATCACCTGACCAGTAAATGCGGGGGGGGGGGGGGGGGGGCAATGCGCCGTAAAATCGCTTTGCTTCTTGGCTTCCTGCTGGCCTTTGTTTTAGCCCTTCCTGTTCAAAGCCAGACGCCGACGGCGGGGCCTTGCGGCTTGCCGACATCAAGGACGACTTGGATGTCCTCAACAACTCAAAAGACCTATGAGATGACCGCGGACTGCACCTTTAGCACCAGCAGCAACTATTTTCTGCGTGTTTCATCCGGTGAATTCACCGTCAACGGCAACGGCTATACCATCTATAGCGATCCTGAAGCCCGGGCCTTTCGCATTCTGAGCGGCGGCACCCTCAATCTCAACAATGTCACCATCACGGGACACGACGATGGAACCCACCCGGTTGTTGAGGTGCAGGGCCGTCTTAACGCCACCGACGTCACCCTCAGGAACAATAGGGCCAAAGTCGCCATAGAGGTATTGGGCAACCAGGCGTCGGCGGAGCTTATCAATATGCGATTCCTGAACAACACCACTACCATGCTCAACACTGGGTCCTCTGCGCTAAGGCTCAATATAGGTTCTAGAGTCACCCTCCGCAATGCCTACGTCACAGGCAACTCCGGCGGGGTCTATGTGATTGTTGTCCTTGGCAATTCCACGCTGAATGTAATGGGCTGTATGACCTTCAGCGGCAATACTGGCCAAAACCTCGCGGTCCACCTAGGCCAAGGCACCATCAACAACAGCAGCATTGGCGAGTGTGTGGGCGGCGGCTTCGCGACAGTGACTCCCACCCCCAGGCCGCGAAAGAAGGAAAAGAAGAGCTTGCCGCCGACGTTAACCGCGACGCCACGGCCGGCCTACGCCGCATCCTATACCGCCTTGCAGACCGAAACTGGCATGACTTTTGAGGCCGCTTATGGCCTGGACAGCGGCGTTCATTTCCGACAGCTTGACGGCGGCGGCATCGGCGTTCAGTCGATCATTGACGCTGGCCCGCTGGCGGCCTTGGATGTCTATGGCTATGTCGAGCAGGGCGTCGAGGTCTGTTTTCCGCAGATAGGTCGGGTCGTCTTTTTGGATGCGCGGACGATGCCGCGGGCGATAACGACTCTGCCGGCCACGGTGCGGGATGGCATGACCTGCGTCTACCTGGACAGTCCAGGCTCGCTGGCGCTGCTGCCGAATTAGGGCTGGGATGTTTGGCTTGACAGGCGGCCGCGCTTGCGATAACATATCACAATAAAATGAAACGCAGGGACAAACAGAAAAGGAATTCATTATGACTGCTCATCGCCTGACCAGTAAATGCGGGGGGGGGGGGGGGGGGCAATGCGCCGTAAAATCGCTTTGCTTCTTGGCTTCCTGCTGTGCTTCATTTTGGCCTTTCCTGTTGAAAGCCAGTCGTGCGGCCTGCCAGCATCAAGGACGACTTGGACGTCCACAACGACCCAAACAACCTGGAGCATGACCTCAAACTGCACCTTCAGCACCAGCGCCGGCTATTATCTGCGTGTTGCATCCGGCACTTTCACCATCAACGGCAACGGCTACACCATCAACACGGACAACGACGCCCGGCTCTTCCATATTCAGAGCAGCGGCACCCTCAATATCAACAATGTCACCATCACGGGGAAAACCAGCAATGCCACACGCACCCTTATTGATGTAGGGGGCCGTTTCAACGCCACCACCGGTGTCATCATCAGGGACAATACGGCCAACGCCGCAGTAAACGTAGCGGGAAGCGGCGCGCGGGCGGATCTTACCAATATACGCATCCTGAACACCACCGGCGATTCCAGTAGTTCTAGTTCCTCTGCGATAAGGGTCAGTCAAGGGACTACAGTCAACCTCGAAAACGCCTACATCACCGGCAATTCCCGCTCTGGTTATGTGATTGGGGTCTATGGCAACGGCACGCTGAATGTAAGGGGCTGTTTGACCATGAGCGGCAATAATGGCACAGCCATCGCGTCGCACAGCGGCGGCGCCGGCACCCCCGTCATCAACAACAACAACATCGGACCCTGTGTGGGCGGCGGCTTCACGACAGCGACCCCCACGCCTCTGGCGGGAACGGCGACGGTGCTGGCAATGACGGCCGTAGTAGCAGGAACGGCGACGGCTGAAGCAGAAGGGACAGCGACAGCCGCAGCAGAAGGAACGGCGACGGCTGAAGCAGAAGGGACAGCGACAGCCGCGGCAGAAGGGACGGCGACGGCCGCAGCAGCAATGCCGGGAACGGCGACGGCCGCGGCCGCAGCAGAAGGGACAGCGACGGCCGAAGCAGAAATGACGGGAACGGCCGCAGCCGAAGCAGCAGGGACAGCGACGGCCGCAGCAGCAGAGACGGCGACGGTGCTGGCAATGACGGCGACGGCGACTCCTACTGCAACGCCAACGCCTGAACCGCGGACGTCAAAGAAAAAGAAGGATCCACCGCGGCCAACGCCAACCGCGACGCCACGGCCGCGCTATGCCGCATCTTATACTGCTTTGCAGACCGACACTGGCATGACCTTTGAAGCCACTTATGGCCTGGAAAGCGGCGTTCATTTTCGTCAGCTTGACGGCGGCGGCATCGGCGTGCAGTCGATCATTGATGCTGGTCCGCTGGCCGCTTTGGATGTCTATGGCTATGTCGAGCAGGGCGTCGAGATCTGTTTTCCGCAGATAGGCCGCGTCATCTTCTTGGATGCGCGCACCATGCCGCGGGCGATAACGACTCTGCCGGCCACGGTGAAGAACGGCATGACCTGCGTCTACCTGGACAGTCCAGGCTCGCTGGTGCTGCTGCCGAATTAGGGCTGTGACTGCTCTGGACTTTGGCTGCGCTTGAGCAGTTTTGGCAAATCAAGGTTGACGCTGACGGCATCTTCTACATCTAAGGAATCGCCGCGCAGGTAACGGGGTGGACGGGCATTATTCCCCTCGATTTCCACTATCGCCAGGATGAACTGCCGCGGGCTGTTCAAGGCGCAAAGCCGTTCGTTGCGGGTGAGCGTTACGGTGCGGGCGTCGGCGCGGCGGCCTTTGACCTCGATGAAACGCAAGCGGTCGGACTCGCCGGCCTTGTCTGCGGGGGCGCGGCTTTCGATATCGTAACCCAGGTTGTGGCGGCTGACATCGCGCGGGTCATTGCCCAGGGCCCTTTCCGCCTGCATCACCGTCTGCATGGCAATCTCCTCGATTTTGCGCCGGTCGTCCACCTGCGAACGCCGCTTTTCGTCCAGGAGCAGACCGATGGGGATAATCAGGGCGCCGCCGGCGACAATCGGCCGGACGGCCTCGATTTGACGTTCCTGCGCCAGCTCTTCCAGCCGCCAGTCCAGCCGTTTGACGAGTTCATTAGCGCGTTCCTGCGCTCGCCGACTGTTCAGCCGCGCATTGATCTTGCCGGCCTGCTCATCATCTCGCAGCTGAATGGCGCGGGCATCCCAGTAGTTGATTTCCTTGGTCAGACGTTCGCGCACGGCCGCTTCGGTTTTGTCAATCAGCTGACTGCGGCGCTGACGAATCCGTTCCAAATGGCGCGGCGAAAGCTGGTCAATCGCATACTCCATCGCCTTGCGCTCCAGTTGGTCGTTCTGGAGCCAGTCGACTTGCAGCAGATTTTCAATTTGCGCTTTCTCGTCCGCGGTCGTCGGCTGATAATCAAGATAAGGGGCGCCGCCGGCCTCGCATGGCTGGCCGTCGCTGTCGATTTCGACAAAAAGCGCCTCGCGTGAAATAACGCGGCCTTGACCGTTGTTCGACCGCGCATCTTGAATCGCCTGCTCCACATAAAACAGGACACGCGGCTTTTGGCCGGGATCATTCTTGTCGATCAGCGCCGCGCCTTGCCGCAGAACATGGCCTTCCTGCCGCAATATGAGGCTGATGACGGCTTCCAGCAGGGGATGGCCGGGGCAGATAAAGGTCGCTTGGGGCTGGGTTTCGCGGTCAATCAGGGCCTTTTCAAAGCAGATGCGCTCATATTTTACGGCGATGGGCAGAAGGCCTTGCTCGGTGGCATGGCCGCGGATCCTCGCCGGCACATAATCGATAGCATAGCGTCCCGTCTCGCGCTCGTGCATGACGCCGCCCAGATGAGTAAAGGCCTGCTGAAAAAAGGCTTTGATGTAATGGGGCTGCAAACGCTGTATCGCCGCCCGTTCCATGTCTTCGCGTATCTGCATCACGCGGCTGACATCCATAGCCGTCTTAATGAGGGACTGCTCTTCCAGGGCATGGCGCGCATGATTGGGGTCGGCGGCGCTGTCAAGGGCCTGCTCCAGCCGCGCCCGTATCTGCGGACTGTCGCCATAGCGGACGGCATCGATCAGCAATTTCCGCAGCGGGGTTTCCTGGAACAGCTTGCCCAGCACATCAAAGACCTGGCCGTTCAGCGTATCGCGCTCGGTTTTCAGCTTTTCCAGCAGCCGTTGATAGACCGCGCCTTCGCGGGTTTGGCTGGCGACCAGATTCCAAAGATGACAGACTTCTTTTTGGCCGATGCGATGTATCCGCCCAAAACGCTGTTCAAGACGGTTCGGATTCCACGGCAGATCATAATTGACCATCAGATGCGCCCGCTGTAAATTGATGCCTTCGCCGGCGGCGTCCGTCGCCACCAGAATCAGCGCATCCGGGTCATTGCGAAAACGCTCTTCAACCTGCCGCCGCTGGGCGCGCCCGATGCCGCCGTGAATGGTGACAATCGCTTCCGGCCGACCGATCAGGGTATTCAGTTTTTCCATCAGATAATTCAATGTGTCGCGGTGTTCGGTGAAAATGACCAGTTTGCGCTGTTGGCCGTCGGCTTTGATTTCCGGCGTGTCTTGCAGCAGACGCAGCAGTTCATTCCATTTGCGGTCATTGCCGCTGCGCCGCACGCCGAGGGCCCGCGCTTCCAGATCGCGCAGGGTGTTGATTTCGGCTTTGAGTTCGCTGATGGTGCCGGCGGCGGTGGCCAGGTCGATGAATTCGGCCTCGATTTTTTCGACTTCGGCTTCGGGGGCCTCTTCAAAATCGTCCCAGTCTTCGTCATCATAAGCCAGCTTTGGCGCTTTCAGGACGGTCTCATGGTTTTCGGCGGCTTCCTTGAGGCGATTTTCCAGACGTTCGCGCCGCCGCTTCAGGGATTGATAAATGGCCTCTGGCGAAGAGGCCAGACGCCGCTGGAGGATGGTCAGCGCAAAGCCGACGGCCCCCTTTCGCCCGCCATGATCAAGTTTTTCGGCGCGGTCGAACTCACTGCGGACGTATTCGGTCACATGCCCATATAAATCCGCCTCGTCGCCCGAAAGCTCATAATTGACGGTATAGGCCTTGCGTTCGGGGAACAGCGGCTTGCCGTCAAATTTTAGCAGACCTTCCTTGATCATCCGCCGCATCATATCCGCCGCGTCGATCCGATGAGCGCCCTCGCGAAAACGTCCCTCAAAGCGGTCAGCGTCCAGCAGTTTCAGAAAAAGCTGAAAATCTTCCTGTTTGCCGTTGTGCGGCGTGGCGGTCATCAGCAGGAAATGCCGCGTCAGCTTTCCCAGCAGTCGGCCCAGTTTGTATCGTTTGGTCTCTTGCAGCCGATTGCCAAAATAGGCAGCTGACATTTTATGCGCTTCATCACAGACGATCAAATCCCAGTCGGTTTCTTCCAGCCGCGCTTGCAGGGCCTGACTGCGACTGACCTGATCCAGGCGCGCGATGATGCAGTCATGCTCGGCAAAGGGATTCGGCGCCGCTTCCATCAGATCGCGGGTTAGGATAGTGAACTTGAGTTGGAATTTTGTCAAAAGCTCGCGCTGCCACTGCTCGGTCAGGCTGCCTGGCGCGCAAATCAGACAACGCCGCACATCGCCGCGCGCCATCAATTCGCGGATGAGCAGGCCAGCCATAATCGTCTTGCCGGCGCCAGGATCATCGGCCAGCAAAAAACGCAAGGGCTGGCGGGTCAGCATCTCGTCATAAACCGCCGTGATTTGATGCGGCAGGGGGTCGATCAGCGAGGTATGCACAGCCAGCAGGGGGTCAAAAAGATGGGCCAGGCTGATGCGATAGGCCTCCGAAACCAGGCGCAGCAGCTGCCCGTCAGCTTGGAACGTCCAGCGGCGGCCGGATTCCCGTTTGGTCATCATTTTCCCCATCGACAAGGTTCGTCAAACAGTCTACTCGAATGCGCGGCGTCTGTCGATGAGGGGATGGGCGGGGGAGTTACAGGTTGAGCAGGGCGCCTTGTCGTTTGCGGCCATAGGTCGGCAAATCCAGCGGCGCGTTGGCCAGCAAATTCTCGAT
Source organism: Phototrophicaceae bacterium (assembly GCA_965243795.1). GTDB lineage: Bacteria > Chloroflexota > Anaerolineae > Aggregatilineales > Phototrophicaceae > UBA6055. The sequence goes on from OZ251576.1 coordinate 1,974,871, forward strand.
GCTGTAGCCTTGAATGACGGGATAACTGCCGAATAGATCGTCAAAGGTGTCGCGGCTGCGCTGATTTTCCACTGTTCGCATATACCGCTCAAAGCAGACCAGAACGCCGGCCGTCACACCGAGTCGGTCGACCGTTTCGCGCAGGGCCCGCACCGAATCCGGGCTGACGCGGCCGCCCTTGACCTGCACAATGGCATATTCGGCCTTGGCGACTTTCTTGGGGACCAGGCGATAGAATTTGAGCAGGCCATCGACGCCGCCGTCAGCGCCGCGCGTGCCAGGGTCATGGAACATCCCCTCGGCGCCGATGAAGCCGCAGACCCATTTTTCGAACTCGAATTTGTCGCGTTGGGCCAGCGCGCGGGCATCGTCAATCGTTTCGGGGATGCCGCGGATCACAATGGCCGACTTGGCCAGCTGCGGGAAATTATCGGTCAGCCGCTCGCGTATTAGGCCAGTAGAGAAGGGCGAAATATCGATGCCGATCCAGCGCCGTCCCAGCGATTCGGCGGCGTGAACCGTTGTGCCGCAGCCGCAGAAAGGATCGAGTATCATATCGCCAGGATTGGATGAGGCCTTGATGATTCGTTCCAAGAGGGCGAGTGGCTTTTGCGTGGGATAGCCGAGTCGTTCTTTGGCTTGCGAACTTATCGGGTTAATGTCCGTCCACACATCACCAACCGCTTTTCCCTTTTGTTCGTCCAAATATCGCTTTCGGCGCGCAAGACCAGTGCGAGTGTAATGGAGGCGATTTTCCTTCTCCAGACGCTTCATCGTTTCAATGGGACATCGCCAAAGACGGGTTAAACCATTCCATTCATATTCATAACCGCCGCCAGATAAACCCGAAGCGGTTATATCACCTGACATCCATCTGCGGCCATCATCATCCTGATTGCGATAGAGTTTCCGCACATAATCATCATCATAGGCTTGAAATATCTTATTCCAAGTTGGGGATTTGGATTTTGAATAATGAAAAATGATGTCGTGTATATGCCCAAACCGCTTGGCATCATTGTGCGCGGTTGTGCGTTTCCATGTTATGTCACTGCGAAAATTCTCTCTCCCAAACACTGAATCCATCAACAATTTCAAATAATGTCCGGCGGTCGGGTCGCAGTGCAGATAAATGCTGCCCGTCTTTTTCAGCAGGCGGCGTATGGCCAGCAGACGAATCGACATATTGATGAGATAAGCGGCCAAGCTGGGTTTTTTGGCGCGTCGGCCGCCCTCGATTTCCTGGGCGAACTTGACGATGGTCGCCAATGAGCGGGTGCGCGGGTCGCGTTCCATCTCTTCCAGCCGCCCATTGTCATCGGCCGTCCATTCCCATGTGTCCTTGAACGCCTCGACTGGTTTCAGGCTTTTGTCGCGGCCTTTGAACGGCAGATTGTAATTGCTGTTGGAATTGAAAGGCGGATCGAGATAAATCAGGTCGACCGATTCATCGGGCAGTTCATCCTCGCCATTGAGGACGTCCAGACAGTCGGCGGCGTACAAAATTCGGTTCATAGCCAAGCATCCCCGCAAAGCAAATGAATCAGTATTCCATGACGCCCGATAAAAAGGTACACTTCGCCATGAAGACTTTCGGGTCTTCAGGCTTTTTGGTGTTCCTGTGGCAGATTTTGGTTGGTGGCCGTATTCCGCCACAGGAACCTCAAATACTGGTCATGGAAGACCATTGCCATACCTTAGCATAGAATTGAGATTCCTGCAAGCCGTTTTCGCCTGGCCCCCAACTTTCCCTTCGTCAGTTTCGCGGCTATACTTATAGAGATGCGATGAACGGGGAGGATTCAAATGGAACAGCGCCGCTTTGGCAGCAGCGACCTAAGGTGTTCGGCGCTTGGCTTCGGCACTTGGGAGATGGGGACGACTCAATATGGCGAAATTGATGTTGACGAGGCGGTGCGGGCGGTGCAGATGGCGATTGATGAGGGCATCACGCTCTTTGACACGGCCGAAGCCTATGGGCCCTATACATCGGAAGAACTGCTGGCGCGCGGTTTGGGAAAGCGGCGCCAAGACGTCGTCGTCGTGACCAAAGTCGGCATTGCTTTCCATGACGATCCAACCATCCGCGGCAATGCGGCCATCATCGGCAAAGATGCCACGGCCGCCAGCGTCACAGAACATACCGAAGGCTGTCTGCGGCGGCTCAACACCGATTATATCGACCTGCTGCTGATTCATTGGCCCGACCATAAAACCCCGCATGAAGAGACTATGGCCGGGCTGGAAGCTCTGAAGACCGCCGGCAAAATTCGGCATTACGGCGTTTCCAATTACACAGCGCCGATGATGGCCGCCTGCCAAAAACACGGCCATTTGACCGCCAATCAGGTCGGCTATCATCTCTTTGACCGCCGCATGGAATCCGAAGTCTTGCCGTATTGTCTGGAGCAGGGCATCGGTTTTATGGCCTATGGCAGTCTGGGTTTTGGTCTGCTTAGCGGCGCCTTGACTCCCGAAACCCGCTTTGTCGATTGGGACTGGCGCAGTGAGGGCCTGGCTTTTGGTTTGCCCTTGTTCACGCGCGATAATTTTCTCAAGGAACTGCGCGTGGTCGAAAGGCTCAAAACACTGGCCGCCGATTATGACAAGACCGTCGCGCAGCTGGCGATTGCCTGGCTGCTGGGTCGGCCGGCGGTGACCGTCGCTTTGGTGGGGATGAGGAACGCCCGCGAACTCAAGGAAAACATCGCCGCCGCGGATTGGCGTCTGACGGATGACGACCGCGCCGAGATCGATCGCATCTTTACTGAAGAAGATGTGCCGACCTATGTCGATGCCGAGCAGATGACCTAGCATTCTGAAACGAGGAAAATTCTTGTGCTGACCTTTCTGCATATCAGCGATACGCATATCAGCGCCGACCTGGATTATCATTTGCATGAGATGCACCAGACGGAGCATCATCCCAACCGCGGCGTCGAATTCCTGTGGCGGGCTATACGTCGGCTTCCCTTTGACGTCGATTTTATCCTGCATACTGGCGATGTCTGCGCCGACCCGCAGGCGGCCGATTATCGCCTGGCCCGCAATATGCTGCTCAAGTTTGATCATCCTATGTATCTTTTGCCAGGAAATCACGATTCAGCCGACTTGATGATGGATATTCTGCACGATGGGGACCGTTTGCATGTCCTGCGCGATGACTGCACGGCTGTGAAAGATCATGTTTTGCTGACCCTGGACAGCAATCAATCTGATGACCGACACGCGCCCTCGCTGCAAGAAAATCAGATCGAATGGTTCGCTGATGCCTTGAAAAAAACCCGCGGCCAGCCAGTGATTGTCGCCGTGCATCATCCCCTGCTGCCCAGCGGCGTCGATTGGGTTGACCGTAAAATGCGCGTGCAGAACGGCGAGCGAATCCAAGCCATCCTGACTGAATACGCGGATAACATCGGCGGCGTTTTTCATGGCCATCTTCATCAGCCCATGGCCAGTTATGCTGAAGGCGTTCTTTACAGCGGCGCCGCTTCCGCCTGGTACAGCCTGCAAGCCTATCCAGGCCTTGAACGGGAAAAAGCCGACCTGGTGATGAGGGGCGGATTTAGCCTGGTGGTCATCCACGACAAGCGAACTTTTATTCGGCGTCATGCCTTGCCGCCCTTGTCCTCCTGAACCCTGAATCCAGCCTTTGCCTTCAAACGCGCTAGCGCGTATTTTGAATCCAAGTTATAATTTTGTGCAAAGCGGGTTATCGTAAGTTATAATGCAGGCTAAAGCGCAAAATAACTTCGCTTAATTAAGAATTCTCGTCATCGACAAGGAGGTTTTCATGCAAATTTCAGTCACGGTCAATGGGGCGGCGCATCAGCGAGATGTGGATCCCCGCACTTTATTAGTCCATTTTTTGCGTGAAGAGCTGGACTTGACCGGTACAAAAATCGGTTGTGACACCAGCCAATGCGGCGCTTGCACGGTTCATCTCGATGGCAAAGCGCTGAAATCCTGCACACTGCTGGCCGTTCAGGCCGATGGCGCAGATGTGACAACCATTGAAGGGTTGGCTATCGACGGTGAACATCACCCGATGCAAACATCGTTCTGGGAAAACCACGGACTGCAATGCGGTTACTGCACGCCGGGCATGATTATGGCGGCGGCCGCGTTTGTGAATGACAGCCCGGGCGCCTCTGAAGAGGAGATCCGGCACAGCCTGGAAGGGAATATCTGCCGCTGCACGGGCTATCATAATATCGTGAAGGCCGTCAAGCAGGTTGCTGATGCCGCAGGAGGGGACTAATGAGCAGCCGAATTTTTGGTTCTGGCATCAAACGGCGCGAAGACCCGCGTCTGATCACCGGCGAAGCCAGATACACCGATGACCTCAAACTGCCTGGCCTGCTGCACATGGCCGTCGTCCGCAGCCCCTATGCCCATGCCAATATCATCAGCATCGACGCGTCGGCGGCCGAAGCGATGGACGGCGTGCTGGCCGTATTTACTGGCGATGACATTGACCTGGCGGCGATTCCGACTGCTTGGCTTATCCCGGACAGCGATCTCAAAACTCCAGAGCATCCGGCGCTGGCCAAGGGGAAAGTGCGCTATGTTGGCGATGGCGTCGCTGTTGTGCTGGCCGAAGACCGCTATCTCGCGCAGGACGCCGCCGATGCCGTTATGGTCGAATATGAGGAACTGCCGGCCGTCGTCGACCCTGAAAAGGCCGCCCAGCCTGGCGCGCCGCAGCTGTTTGATGATGTCGAAAACAATATCGCCTTTCGCTGGGTGATGGGCGACAAAGAGGCCAGCGACGCCGTTTTCGCGGATGCCGCTGTGGTCGTGTCGGATACGATTATCCAACAGCGTTTGCTGCCGACGGCGATGGAGCCGCGCGCGGCGATGGCGCAGTACAACCCGGCCACCGAAGAGCTTACGCTTTGGTGCACCTCGCAGAATCCGCATATTCACCGCTTTATCATCAGCGCCGTCACTGGCATTGCCGAGAACAAAGTTCGGGTGATCGCGCCCGAAGTCGGCGGCGGATTCGGCAGCAAGATTCCCTGTTATCCCGATGAGGCGCTGGTGTCATGGGCCGCGGCCAAAATGAACCGGCCGGTCAAATGGACAGAAACGCGGTCAGAAAACTATCTCATCACCATTCACGGCCGCGACCACGTCCAGCACGCCCAGATGGCCGCTGACCAGGACGGCAAGATCCTCGGCGTCCGCGCGACGGTCTATGCTGGCATGGGCGGCTATCTATCCACCGCCGCGCCTGGCATCCCGACCATCCTGCACGGCCTGCTGTATGTGGGTCCTTACACGATACCCAGCGCTTACTGCGAATCGATTGGCGTGATGACCACGACCACTCCCACCGATGCGTACCGCGGCGCCGGCCGACCTGAAGCGACCTTCCTGCTGGAGCGAATGGTGGACATGGTCGCCAATGAACTGGACATGGATCCAGTTGAACTGCGGCGGAAAAATCTGATACCGAAATTCGAAGACGGCTATGAAGTCGCCACCAGCCTCATCTATGACAGCGGCGATTATCCAGCGGCCTTCGAAAAAGCGCTTGGCATCGCCGGTTATGCGGCCTTTCGCGAAGAACAGGCCGAAGCCCGCCAAAACGGCCGTTATCTGGGCATCGGCGTTACCGCTTATACCGAGATGTGCGGTTTGGGCCCCAGCCAGGTGGCCGGGGCGGTTGGCTTTCAGGGCGGCCTTTGGGAAAGCGCGATTGTCCGCGTGACGCCCACTGGCAAGGTGCAGGCCTTGATTGGCGCATCGCCTCATGGCCAAGGCTCGGAAACGACTCTGGCGCAGATCATCGGCGACGAACTCGGCTTCCCGGTGGAAGATATCGAAATCATTCATGGCGACACGACCGAAACGCCGATGGGCTGGGGCACCTATGGCAGCCGCACGACTCCCGTGACTGGGGCGGCGCTGGCCAAAGCCTCGCGCAAGCTCAAAGACAAAGCCAAGACCCTGGCGGCGCATCTGATGGAAGCCGCGGTCGAAGATATCGAGTATGCCGATGGCAAATTCTCGGTCAAAGGCTCGCCCGACAAATTCCAGACGATTCAGGATGTGACGCTGATGGCGACCCTCGCCTGGAATCTGCCCGAAGGCATGGATCCAGGCTTTGAGGAATCGCAGTTTTACGACCCGCCCAACTTTGTTTATCCCTTCGGCACGCACATTGCCATCGTCGAAGTCGATTCGGACACCGGCGACATTGACCTGCGGCGTTACATTGCCGTCGATGACTGCGGCCCGCAGATTAACCCGCAGATTGTGCAGGGGCAGATCCACGGCGGGGTGGTGCAAGGCGTCGCCCAGGCGCTCTGTGAAGGGGTTGTCTATGATGAAAACGGGCAATTACTGACCGGCTCGATGATGGATTACACGTTGCCGCGCGCCGATATGTTCCCCAATTTTGAACTGGATGAAACCGTAACCCCGTCGCCGCACCATCCGATTGGCGTCAAAGGCGTCGGTGAAACCGGCACCATCGCCAGCACGCCGACCGTCTACAACGCGGTCTTGGATGCCCTGGCGCCCTTTGGCATCAGCAAAATTGACATGCCGATGACGTCGTTCAAAGTCTGGGAAGCGATACAGCAATCTAATGCAAATGGAGGAGGTGCCTAGGATGTGGCCGAATGATTTTGAATATGAACGGGCGGAAACCGTCGAGCAAGCGCTGGAGATGATCGGTGACGAAGGCAAGTTTCTCGCTGGCGGCCACAGTCTGCTGCCGGTGATGAAACTGCGTCTTTCGGCCCCGGAGCAGCTGGTGGATATTGGACGAATCGCCGACTTGAAAGGCATCTCGGCCGATGGCTCGCTGACGATTGGCGCCACGGCCACCCATGCCGAAATCGCGGCTTCCCCCGAAGTTCAGTCGATGTGCGCGGCCCTGGCCAGCGCGGCCGGGCAAATCGGCGATCCGCCGGTACGCAACTTCGGCACGCTGGGCGGCAATATCGCTCATGCCGACCCGGCTTCCGATCCGCCGACGGTGCTGATGGCGGCCGGCGCGGCCATCAATATCCAGGGAAAAGATGGCGAACGTTCGGTCGGCGCCGAAGAGTTCTTCGTTGATCTCTTTGAAACGGCGCTGGAAGAAGGGGAACTTATCACTAGCGTAACCCTCCCCGACTTGAGCGGCCACAAGACCGCCTATGCCAAATTCCCGCATCCAGCCTCCCGTTATGCGATTGTGGGGGTCTGCGTGGCCTTGGAGATGGACGGCGATGCCTGTGTCAGCGCGAGTGTGGCTGTCGGCGGCGCCACCGTCAAAGCTGTCAAATGCGCCGGCGCCGAGGCCGCGTTGACTGGCGCAATGTTGGATGATGCGGCGCTTGATGCCGCGGCGGACGCTGTGAAATCCGATATTGAGGAGTGGCTGGCCGGTGATATTGCCTATCCCGAATCGTATCGGCAGCAGATGGCCGGCGTTTATCTCAAACGGGCGGTCAAAGCGGCGCTGGCCTAAACAGCCTCCAGGTTTGATGAAGACAACAGCAATGCGGGTGGGCCAAGGCTCATCCGTTTTGCTTTATGCGCTTCATCATCATCGAGAACGCAGTTTATCCAGTGTATTCTGCAAGGCCGGCGGCAATGGCGCGCGAAACGTCAGCCGTTCGCCAGTTGTCGGATGATCAAAAGCCAGTTCGCGCGCATGAAGGAACTGACGTTTGAGCTTGAGGCGCTGCTTGCGGAAGCCATAGACCGCGTCCCCCACCACCGGACAGCCGATAAAGGCCATGTGAACGCGGATCTGATGCGTGCGTCCAGTCAGCAGGCGCAGTTCCACCAAAGCGCGGTCGCCCTGAAAATGACTGTCCAGCACGGTAAATTCGGTTTGCGCCGGCCGGCCGTCTCGATGAACCCACATTCGCCGCCGCTGACGGGGATCGCGGGCAATCGGCGCATCTACCTGTCCGCGATTGGATTCGGGACACCTTTCCAGCAGGGCCAGATAGCCCTTGTCGACGCTGCGCTGTTGGAATTGGCGCGTCAAGTCAAGCCAGGCCGGCTGACGGCGAGCGACAACCATCAGACCGCTGGTGCCTTTGTCCAGGCGATGCACAATGCCCGGCCGTTCCCCCATTGATCGGCCATCCGGGCCATCCGCCAGTTCAGGATACCGCGCCAGCAGCCCATTCACCAGCGTGCCAGACGGGTTGCCTGCTCCTGGATGCACCACCAGCCCAGCCGCCTTGTTGATGACCGCCAGCTGTTCATCCTCATAGACGACATCCAAGTCAATCGTTTCGGCTTCGATCATCGGTTCGACTGGAGTCGGAATCGCGACCGCGACCGTTTCGCCGCCCTTGCACTTGTAGCCGGCCTTTTCCACCTTGCCGTTCACCCGCACCCGACCTTGTCGAATCAGGCTTTGCACTTGACTTCGCGAAAAATCCCGCAGATATTCCAGCACAAATTTATCGAGCCGCTGGTTGGGCGCGGCGGCAATCAGGTTTAGGGTTTGGTCTTCCATCGAATCACACCCCTCTTCATCAGACGCTAACGCCCAGGGCCGAACTAAGCAGCGCGGCCGCGACTCCAGCAATCGCAATCGCCAGCAGCAGCGTCAAGCCCATCCACAGCAGCTTGCGGAGGGCCGCGCGCTCGGCCGGCGTCCATCCCGATTTGTCGTCTCGCTTGTTTGCCATAAACCGCGCATCCGATAAACAGCTTGATGATGATTAAACCACAGGCTGGCGGCCAGGCAAGATGCTGTATTGCCCCTTGGCCGCTTCGGATTATAATGACGGCGCATCGGCCAGCAAAAGAAAGAGCGAAACAGGATGAAAGTATTGGTGACAGGCGGCGCAGGTTACATCGGCAGTCACGTCGTGCAAATGCTGATTGAAGGCGGCGATGAGGTGGTGGTCTATGACAATCTGGTCAACGGGCATCGGCCGGCGGTTCATCCGAAGGCCACGCTCATTGCTGGCGATTTGCATGACATCCCGACCTTGCGGGCCGCGTTTGACGCCCATCAATTTGAGGGCATCCTGCATTTTGCCTCGCAAACTCTGGTGGGCGAAAGCATGCAAAAACCTTTCAAATATCTGCGCGGCAACCTCTATACCACCATCAACCTGCTCGAACAGGCCAGCCGCCGCCATGTCAAACGTTTCATCCTGTCCTCGACGGCCAACCTGTTTGACCAGCCCAAGCGGATTCCCATTGATGAAAGCGAAACGCTTGAGCCAGGCAGCATCTATGGCGAGACGAAGTACATGGGCGAGCGTCTGCTGGTCTGGATGGAGCGGCTGTATGGCGTCAAGTATTGCTGTCTGCGCTATTTCAATGCCTGCGGCGCCCACCCCCAGGGCCATATTGGCGAGGCGCATCAGCCTGAATCACATCTGATTCCACTGGTCTTGCAGGTGGCTTTGGGACAGCGCGACCACATCAAAATCTATGGCGCCGATTACGATACGCCCGATGGCACCTGCATTCGCGATTATGTCCACGTGCTTGATCTGGCGCGGGCGCACATCCTGGCCCTGAAGGCGCTGGCCGATGGCCGCAGTCGGGCCTATAACCTGGGCAGCGGCCGCGGCTATTCGGTGCGCGAAGTCATCGAAACCGCGCGGCGGGTCACCGGCCATCCCATACCGGCCGTCACTGCTCCGCGCCGCGCCGGCGACTTGCCTGTGTTGATTGCCGACAGCGGCAAAATCGAACGCGAATTGGGCTGGAAAGCGCAGTACAACAGCCTGGAGCGCATCATCCAAACCGCCTGGAACTGGCATCAGCGGCACCCGCGCGGCTATGAATCCCAGTGATGAAAAGCGAAAATCGGGCTGTATGATGGACAGCGGAGGGGACATGATATGACCCGCTTGGCCGTCTTATCCGACATTCACGGCAATTTGCCCGCCCTGCAGGCCGTCATACGCGATATGGAGCCGTTTGAAGTCGACCATGTGGTTGTGGCCGGCGACAGCGTTTGCTGGGGGCCTTTTTCGCGTCAGGTGATAGACATTCTGAACGAGCGCGGCTGGGCTTTTCTGCGCGGCAACAATGAATACTATCTGCTGGACTATGACACGGCGCGGGCGCCAAAACACTGGTCGGCCTTTACGATGCCAGCCTTCATTCACACCCAGCTTGACGGCGGCTGCCTTAATCAAATGGCCAGTCTGCCCGACGCGCTCGTTCTTCGCTTTCGAGATGCGGCGCCGATTCGCGTTTTTCATGGCATACCCGACAATCCCTGGGTCGCCATCAACCCTGGCTCCAGCGTCCGTCAGGTGCAAACATGGCTGCGCGGCGTCGCCGAGACGACCCTCATCGGCGGCCACAGCCACATCGCTATGGAACGCCGTATCAATGGCTGGCATATCTTCAACCCAGGGTCAGTCGGTGTGCCGCTGGACGGCGATTTCAGCGCCAGCTATATGATTCTCGACGGGAATGAGGGCGGCTGGGAATTGACCGCGCATCGCCGCGTGCCATTTGACTACGCCGCTATTTATGCCGAGTTTGAACGGCAGCGATTCGCTGAACGGTGCGGCATCGTCGGCCATCTGGTTATTGAGGAGTTTCGCGCTGCCCGTATGCGGGTGCATTCCTATCACAGCTGGAAGCGGGCCCATTATCCCGACCGGCCGGACAGCCTGGCCTTGATGAAGCTCTTTTTGCAGCGGGATGATATCGAGGATTTTATGCCGCCGGCCTATCGCGGCCTGGATCATCGTCTGCGCCGCGGCTGACGAGGCCAGCTGATGCGACCATTTACAGCGCCCGCGGCTTGATTTAGACTGAACCAAAGCCTCATAAGGAAAACGCATGCGCCAGGTCATCCGCGCCATCGCCATCGAAAAAATCGGCAAACCCAAAGTCCTGAAGTACGTCAAGCGGCCGATGCCCCCGCTGGCCGCTGATGAAGCGCTGGTGAAAGTCCACGCAGCCTCGGTGAACCCAGCCGATTTGTCCTATCGCAGCGGCCATCTCATCATCCGCAAGCCCATGCCGCATATCCTTGGCAGCGACCTCGCCGGTGAGATCGCGCAGATTGGCGATGATGTGACTGGCTGGCAGCCCGGCGACCGCGTGGCCGCCGCCTTTGACGAACTGGGGAGCGAGCGCGACGGAAGCTATGCCGAATACTGCGCCGTTCCGGCCGAGCAGTTGGTGAAGATGCCGCAGGGACTTGACTTTCAGACGGCCGCCGCGGCTGGCACCTCCTTTGTGCGGGCCTGGCATGCGCTGGTCGATCAGGGCCATATCAAAAAAGCGGAGTCGGTCGTGATTCAGGCCTCCGACAGTTTCGGAACAGCCGCCGTGCAGATCGCCAGTGGCCAAGGCGCCCGCGTCATCGCCATTGGCCGCAGTGAACAGGCGGCCGCCCTGCGCGGCATTGGCGCGGATGTGGTCCTGGACGCCGCCGGCGACGATTTGGTGCGCCAGGTCAAGGTGGCGACCGATGAACGCGGCGCTGCTCTGGCGCTGCATAAGGCCGCCAGCGACAAACTCCAGCAGTCCATCGATATGCTGGGCTGTCAGGGTCGGCTGGTCATCGTCGAGGTCGGCCGCCGCCGCAAGGCCTGCCTGGATATTATGGATCTCTATCTGAAGAACCTTCGCATCCTCGGCCCTGGCCCGCGGCCGACAGCCCAAAATTATGAATCGATTCTGCGCGGCTTGGCGCAAGGGGATTATCATCCAGTAGTTGATTCGACGCTGCCCTTGAGTCAGGCGCGGCAGGCCCATGAAAAACTGGAGAGACAGGCCGGCTTTGGCAAAATTCTGCTGGTGCCGGACGCCATCCTAGAGGCCGCCAAAAAGCCGTCCAACTGGATTCCGATTGAATAAGCGCGCCTAATCGAGCCGCGGATAATCCAAAAACAGCGCATCCAGAGCCAGTCGCAGATTGGCATTGGTTCGCAGCGCGTCGAGGGTGCGGCGGGTCGCGTGCATGGCGCGGCGGGCGGCGGCGGCGTCCATATCCATCGCCAGCGAGCGGATTTCGTCTTTGCGGTCGCTGTTGCAGGGCTTGACTGGGCTGTCGTGGCTTTCCAGCAGGACATCGCGCCAGTAGGTCTGCCAAATTTCGAGGATGTTTCGCAGGCGCGGTTTGTCTCGGCCTACGTCGCGGTTCATCTTTTCGGCAATTTTGATGCGCTCCAGCCGGCCCCCCGCCAGAACATCGCGCAGCAGTTCCAGCTTATCCTGCCGAAAGGCCAATACCTCATCATCTTCCAAAGCGGCCAGCGCCCAGCCAATGCGCCCACTGCTCAAACGGGCGATCAAATCGGCGCGGTCTTCATCAATGCCGCCGGCCATCAAATGCGATTTGATGATTGACAAGGGCAGCGGCCGCAGGGGGATGTTTTGGGCGCGGCTCCGTATGGTCGGCAAAATGCGCTCGGCCGACTGCGCCAGCAGCATCAGCACGGCCGACGGCGGCGGCTCTTCCAGCGTTTTCAGGAGGGCGTCCTGGGCCAGCGGCGCCGTCAAATCGAAATCGTCAAAGATGGCAATTCGATAGCGGGCGGCATAAGGCTTGAGGGCCAGCAGACGGCTGACCTCGCGGATGGCATCGATTTTCAGCTGCCCAGAGGCATCGGCCGACGGCAGGATGAGGTCGGGACTGTTGGCGGCGCTGATGTTTTGGCAGGCGCGGCATCGTCCACAGGGCCGTTCGGCCAGGTTTTCATGCTCGCAGTTGAGCGCCATCGCAAAGGTTCGCGCCAGCTTCATTTTGCCCAACGCGCGCGCGCCGGTGAATAAATAAGCGTGACGGGTGCGCCGATTCAGCAGGCCGCGCCGTAAAAAATCCACCGCCCACTCATGCCCGACCATGCCCCAGTTGGCTGTGTCTGTCATGCGCTTAATTATACCATGATTCCAGAATTGTTTGACAGGGCTTGCTAAAATAAGAACAATAAGCGATAGGCCTTGATTGAGCAAAGGAAAGCCTGATGCGTCTGCGACTTGCGAGTCTGTTTCTGCTTTTTTTGACTGCGCTGTCTATGCAGGCGCATGGTTATGTGGTTCGCGCCATCCCCGCCGACCGAAGCGCGCTGCCGCGGCCGCCCACCCGCCTGCAATACTGGTTCAGCGAAGAGCTTGAACGGCGTTTCAGTGAACTCAAGCTGCGGAATCAGTCGGGCGAGGTGATCGCGGCCGGCGGCGTGGACAAGGACAATCCAGCCCTGCTGTCCCTGCAAGTGCCGCCCGATTTGCCGGATGGCGCTTATATCGTCGAACTGCGGCCAGCCTTTGCCAGCGATGGTCATGTCGTCGCCGAAAGCCGCGTGTTTTTTGTCGGTGAAGAGGTCGGCGGCCTCCGCGGGCAGGCGGCCAATGACCAGGCCATTCCCCTGGAATCCTTTTGGCGGACACTCTTAATTCTGGCCAACAGCCTGCTTTTTGGCGCGCCTCTGCTCTATTCGACCGTGCTGCTGCCGGCCTGGGGCGGCCGAAAACCTGCGGTCGACGGTCTGCCGCCGCGGGTCATGCGCCGTCTCCAAAGATGCCTCATCGCAGCCTTGACGCTGGCCTTGGCGGCGAACGCGCTGGCGCTCATACAGCAGTCTATGGCTTTTTTCAATGTCGGCGCCAGTCAGGTCATTCAGCAGAATCTTTGGCAGGTAGTACAGATTGGCTCGCGCTTTGGCGATGTTTGGACCTTTCGGATGGTTTTGCTGGCCTTCATGGCCGTGCTGATTTTCGCGGCGGCCTATTACCGCGGCGCCATGCCACAGTTAAGCGTCGGCATCTGGCGGGGCCTGGCCTGGCTGGGCGCGCTGCTGATTGGCGCATCAATGGTCACCAGTCATGCCGCTGGCTCGCTGCTTCTGCCTTGGATGGCGCTGGCCCTCAACTGGATTCATGCGCTGGCGGCCGCCTTTTGGCTGGGTGGCATCCTGACTTTGACGCTGATTTTGCCGCTGGCCTTGGGCCCTTATGAGGGTGAGGCGCGGCGACAGGCCTTCAGGGCCGTCATGGCCCGTTTTTCCAAGCTGATCGCGCCAATGGTGATCATTGTCATCATAAGCGGCGCTTACAATGCTTCGAACTGGTTTGTTTCGCCGGCCGATGTCGCCACCAGTTACGGCCGCTCGCTGGGCCTCAAACTGATAATGGCGGCGCTGCTGCTGCTGGCGGCCGGGCTGAATCATCTGTCGCTGCGCCCATGGCCCCTTCCCGCGCGGCTGATTGCTGCCTTGCGTTTGGGTATTTGGCTGCGGATAGAGGTCGTTTTCGCGCTGCTGATCATGCTGACCGCCGCTTGGCTAAGCGCGACGCCCATCCCACAGCCGCCGTCGCTGCAAAGCCAGGCCGATGTCCCGCAGGCGATGCAAAGGCTGAACGGCTATCAAATTGCCAGCGCGGTCATCCCCGGCGGGCCGGGCATCAACACCTATGATATTGTTCTGCGCCGCGCCGACAGGCCAGCAGACGACGCGCGGGTTTATCTGCAAATGGTCAATCCCAAGCGCGGCCGACGCGGCGAATGGCTGTTGGCCGAACCGCTGGAAAAGGGGCTGTATGTCGCCAGCGGCGATGAGATCGACGTCGCCGGTATCTGGTGGACGCTGATCGATATTGTCGATGAAGCTGGAGAGATGACCCGCGTTGCCTTTGTTTGGGAAATTGACGAATCAGCCGCTATTCTGCAATCCCGGCCGCCGCAGTTCATTCATCTGTTTCTGCTGATGCTGATGGCGATGGCACTTGGCCTTTGGGGCTGGCCGACGGCCAAAAAACGGCTGGCCAGCTTGGATGTCAGCCCGGCGAGCGGCCTGTTGGCCTTGGTTGCCGCTGCGGCCGCGCTGGTCGTGATGGGTTTCGCCGCCGTCTTTATCGCCCAGCAGCAGACCGACTATGAGCGCACGCTTAATCCGCCGCCCAGTCAAATCAATGCCGTTCTGCCCGACGCCGATTCACTGCGGCGCGGCGAAACGCTGTACCGAGAACACTGCTTGGCCTGGCAGGGACATTCGGCTGATTTTCGCGCCTTGCGCGCGCGGTTGGACGATGCGCGCGACGATTTTCTGTATGCGGCTGTCGTCGATGGCTGGCGCGGTCTGCCGGCCTGCACAGCGCCCTTGAGCGAAGACCAGCGCTGGGATATTGTCAATTACTTTCGGACCTTTGAGGCGCGTCCCTCGTCAGCTTAAATTCTCTAACAATGCCTGGCACCGCAAAATATCGGGAAGGATCATTGATGATTTATCTGCAAATAACCTCACATGGTATCCCGTCGTTATCACCGTCAAGCCGCCCATTGCCACATTGAATAAAGTGAAATCTCGCTTCAGCGCAGGACGACATTTGCCCGCAGTTTTTTCTGGGGCTGCAAGAGAATCTGCTCTGTGGCCGCGTCACTGACTGCTGCGGCGGCGGTATAGATTGTCCGCTGGAACCGCAAGAATGAGAATGCGGCAGCCATTTTGCCCAGAATACCTGTCGCCCGTTCCAATGCGCTCGATACCACTGCCGAC
The DNA here is from genome assembly GCA_965243795.1 of Phototrophicaceae bacterium. Lineage (GTDB taxonomy): Bacteria > Chloroflexota > Anaerolineae > Aggregatilineales > Phototrophicaceae > UBA6055. The sequence continues at coordinate 1,990,317 of OZ251576.1, forward strand.
CATCATCGTCAGACACTGTTGCCAATATCCGCAAGACTGTGCCTGCTGGAACCGTGTCTATCAAAGTGCGCTGGCTAATAACAGGTGATGTACGCAGATTTGACCTTACCCTGATAGTGATGCAGGACTGCGCGCCTGACGGGGGGTCTGCATTGACCCCAAGACTCGCCAGATAGCCTGCTTGCCAGTCGCGGTCTGTATGGCACAATCCCTGCCATATCGTATGACACAGGTTATCATCGGCTTTGACCCACAGCCCCAGACACAATAATAATATGCCAATCAGGAGTAATCGTCTCATAATCTTGCCTCGCTTTCGTTTTTGGCCGATTCATCGTTATAATCGCCACTGAAAGCCGAGACGGGTTTTCCGTCGCGGTCTTCAATGCTTAGGGGTTTCCTGTGGCAGAACTTGGCGACCAAACCTGACTGCCACAGGAAACACTATAAAAAGCGAGCCTGTAAAAGACTCATCTTCATTATAAAGCCTATTTCTGCGCTTTTCGCAGCAGCATCTAAGCTCCGCCATACATCGCTGCCGCGCGGAATACAGCATTCAAGTAGAGTTCATAGAACACCGTCAAAATCATAAGCAGATAAGCAATATGAAAGACTTTGACCGGGCGTCTCAATATCATTAACTGCAAGGACTGTATCCGTGGAGCATGCCCAACCGTCCCAACCGTCCAAAGCAAGGGAATGACCAATGCTAAAAACATCCTAGGCCCCCCAATCCTTGACGATATCGGCACGTACCAAGTGAATGACAAAACATAAAGCCCAAAGAACAAGAGAATCCACCAAGCAGCCTGCCTATTTTTATGACTGCTTTTGACCCGTCCTCCTCGAAAAACGGTGACAAACAGCAGACAAACAGCGACAATTATCACATTCAGCACAATCTGATTGCAGTATCCATACGCGAATGGACTGAACTGGTCATTGCACCCCGACCAGATGATACGTTTTGCGCCCAATCTGAAGCGAGCAATAATATCGCTTAGCGAATGTTCATTGAGATATTTGCTTAAACTGGGTATCTCTTCGTCGGGCAGATCGGGCCAGCCTGCATGATCCCCGGCTGCCCGCGTGCCATTTTCGGCTTCTCTCCAAGTGTCATACCACATATAAAAAGTTGTGTTGACGTTGTAAAAGTAAGAGCCGTATTTCTCTTTGCTTTCCTGAAAATAAGGAAAGAGCAGAATCATGAACACTGCCAGCGGCGTCAGCGCATGATACAGGATTCGCCTGACCTCTTCACCATTCAGGCTGCGGTGAAACAGCTTATGCAGGAACAAAATGCCATAGCTGCTTATAAAAATGAACAGGCCGAGCATGGCGCTGGCTTTGCTAAGATGAGCCAAGACAAACAAGAGGCCGACGCCGATGGATTTGTACCACTTGGGCGATATGATTGTCTCCAGCGACAGCATAAAAGCCAAGCCAAACAGGGTATAAAACAGAATCTCCACCTGAAACCAAGGCGATTTAATGGCAAACACAAGAAAGGCGATAACCAGCAGAGAGTAAAAAGCATAGACTTTGGAAAACTTGATGAAAAAAGCGATGCCCAGCACCAGCAGACATAGCAGAGACAAGACAACATTCAGCCATTTGCCCTGTTGGAAAAAGGCCTCATCATCCAGCTGCGGCGAGTAAAACAAAGCCTGGATGAAAGGGTAAAGCGGCATTTGATTGCGATTCCCCGTATAGTGAAAACGGGTCTCATAAGCCTGTTTCGCGATGTCCATATAGACAATCTGATCATTTTTCGACAGCTTAGAATTGACTGGACTTTGCTTTTGCGCGGCATCCAAATACAAGCAGAGGAAAAACAATATGATAATCAAGGCCAGCGAAGCCCTGATAACAACTCGCAGAGGCTTGCTATAGCAGAGTGTGTTCACCCTTAATCCCGCTGGCTGATTCATCATATAATCGCCATTGAAAACCGAGACGGGTTTTCCGTCGCGGTCTTCAACGTTTAGGGGTTTCCTGTGGCAGAACTTGGCGACCAAACCTGACTGCCACAGGAAACACTATAAAATATCGCCAATAAATGGCATATTAAAACTAACACAGTATTTTTACATCTGCAACTAAAAATCATTGCAAATTGATGTTATGGTCAGGGGATGATTGACACAGGCGCTATTATCGCTGGTCTTGGCGTACTCATTGCGCTGTTTGGATATTTGGAGATTATCCGCCGCGATCTGCGGCAGGAAGTTAAAGAATCTCGTCAGGCGTCCGAAAACTCGCATAGCGCCCTGCGTCAGGAGATTAAAGAATCTCGTCAGGCGTCCGAAACTTCGCATAGCGAACTGAGGCAGGAGATTAAAGAGGCTCGCCAAGCGTTCGAAACCGCGCATAGCGAACTGAGGCAGGCGTCTGAGACCGCGCATAGCGATTTACGGCAAGAGATTAGGGAAGTCCGTCAGGCATCCGAAAACTCGCATAGCGATCTGCGGCAAGAGATTAGGGAAGCTCGTCAGGCGTCCGAAAACTCGCATAGCGATTTGCGTCAGGCGTCCGAAACCGCGCATAGTGATCTGCGGCAAGAGATTAGGGAAGCTCGTCAGGCGTCCGAAACCGCGCATAGCGATTTGCGGCAGGAGATTAGGGAAGCTCGTCAGGCATCCGAAAACTCGCATAGCGAACTGCGGCAAGAGATTAGGGAAACTCGCCAAGCGTCCGAAACCGCGCATAAAGATATACAGGGTCGCTTAAACAACGTAGAGACGCATTTGGCTGCCATTGCCGCGCGGGTCGATTACGTTGATGACAAAATTGATAACATCCAGCGTCAGCTGACGGACGCCAAATAAACAGCGACCTTTCCCTACCGCAAAAAAGCCTCATGCAGGCCGCCATCGACGCTGAAGATCTGCCCAGTCGTCTTGCTGAAGGCATCCGTAATCAGCAGATAAGCCACTTCGGCCTGGTCTTCGGGCGTGATAGCTGTTTTGGTCAAGGTGCGCTGGGCATAAAAATCCGCCAGACGGCTCCGCAGGGTTTCGGCGCTTTCGCTCTCATCAAATTCGATATCATACTTGACCAGCGAACTGATGACCCGTTCACGCGGGAACATGCCGCTGCCTTGGACTACGGTCGCCGGCGCCAGGCCATTGACGCGCACCAGCGGCGCCAGTTCAATCGCCATTTCGCGCACCAGATGATTGGCGGCCGCCTTGCTGGTGTCATAAGCCACCGAGCCTTTTTTGGAGACGGCGGCATTCACGCTGGTGGTCAATACCAACGCGCCCGGCAAACCCTGCGCTTTCCAAATGGCACTGGCGCTGTCAGCCGCGATATAACCGCCCAGCACATTGACGTCAAAGGTAAGACGCCAGCGTTCGTCGGGGATGCGACCACTCTTGTCCGGCGCAAAAAAGACACCGGCGGTCACAATGATGTCATCAATGCCGCCATAAGCCAGCAAAATCTGATTCAAGAAAGCCGCCACGCTCGCACGCTGTGTGATGTCCACCGACAAGGGGATCGCCGGGCCCGAACTGGAAATCCCAGAGCCAGCCACGCCGATGCCCGGCCCATAAATCGCAGTCAGCTGGCCGGCGATGGCCTGCGCCGCGTCAAGATTCAAATCAGCGCAGACGACATGGGCGCCCTCTTTGGCGACGCGGTGAGCGACTGCCGCGCCGATACCGCTACCGGCGCCGATCACAATCACCACCTTGCGCTCCAGTGATTTTTCGGCCGGCATGCGCTGGAGCTTGGCCTCTTCCAATGCCCAGTATTCAATGTCAAAGGCTTCCTGATGGGGCAGGGCAATATACTCGCCGACGGCCTCGGCGCCTCTCATCACAGCGACCGCATTGTTGTAAAATTCGGCCGTCACGCGCGATTCGCTCTTGTTCTTGCCATAAGCGACCATGCCGAGTCCGGGAACAAGAATCACGCGCGGATTAGGATCGCGCATCGCCGGGCTGTCCTCATGTTTGCAGTTTTCATAATAAGCGCGGTAATCCTGGCGATACTGCTCAATGCCGCCGCGCAGCTTGTCCAGCAGGGCAGCGGTGTCACCCGTTTGCGGATCCCAATCGACGAAGAGCGGCTTGATTTTGGTACGCAAAAAATGATCGGGACAGGATGTGCCTAACTCGGCCAAACGTTCAGCGTCATGGCTGTCGACAAAAGCCAAAATATCATCATCATATTGAACCGTGCCAATAAAGCGATTCTGCTGTGAGACCAGGCCGCGCAGACTTGGCAACAGGTCAATCCACAGGATCTCGCGGGTGACGTCATCAAGCCGCGGGTATTTTGCGCCGCCAAACGCGCGCTCGCCCAAGTCATGCTCATCAAGATAGCGCGCCGCCTTTTCAATCAGCGTCAGCGACAGTTCATAGCAAGTCTTGTCATCGTCAGCCCAGTTGATGAGGCCATGCCCGCCCAGAACAATCCCGACAATGCCCGGGTTGGCGGCAATCGTCTCTTGCAGAACCAGCCCCAGGTCAAATCCCGGCCGCTGCCAATCGACCCATTGCACCTCGTCGCCGTAGATTTCATCGGTCAGCCGCCGGCCATGACTGCAAGCGGCGATGGCGATGACGGCGTTGGGATGCGTATGATCGACGTGGCGGTAGGGGATAAACGCGTGAAGCGGCGTATCAATCGAACTGGCGCGCGGGTTCAAATTGTAGACACAGTGCGGATACATCGCCACCATCTGATCTTCGATGGGTGTTTTGACGCCTTTTGGCGCGGCGGCATGATAAACCTCTTGCAGGCGCATCACTTTGTCCAGGTGCAAAGCGGCGAAATTGGCGCGTTTGGCCGTCCGCAGATCGCCGCCCGAACCTTTGACGTACAGAATATCGACCTCCGCGCCGGTGAGCGGATCGGCCTGCATGATTTTGCTGGAGGTGTTGCCGCCGCCAGTGTTGGTGATGCGCTGGTCGCCGCCGAGCAGATTGGAGCGATACACCAGACGGTCGACATCATCCAGCGAATCGGCATGAGCATCATCCCATAAGTATTTGACATGCCGATAATCTTCGGCTTTGAACAGCTGCATATCGTCTCCTGTGAGTGGTTGTGAATCGGTGAATCTAGCGCCGTTCAGGCAGAACCTTCGCTTCATAGGCGCTGATGTCGTCCATAAACGACAGCCCGACCGGCACATCCTGCGCGTGGCAGTAATAGTCCCAGACGGCGCCAAAAGGCAGTCCCTTCAATTCTTCCAGCAGCGCCAGCCGCGCCGTGAAATTGCCCTCATTTTCATACCGCCGCAGCAAATCCCGCGGCTCCAGCAGCGCCATCAATAAGGCCCGCAGAGCGTTGCGCGTGCCAATCGTCCAGGCGCCGACGCGGTTGATGCTGGCGTCAAAGAAGTCAAGCCCGATGTGAATTCGCTCTAGGGCGTCGCTGCGGACAATTTCCTGCATAATCGCCTGCAAATCGTCGCTAAGGGTGACCACATGATCACTGTCCCAGCGCACGCCGCGGCTGACATGCAGCAGAATTTGCGGCACATAAAGCAGAACGGCCGACAGCTTGTCAGCGATGGTTTCGGTCGGGTGAAAATGGCCGGCGTCCAGGCACAAAACTTTCTGATTGGCGATAGCGTAGCCCAGATAAAATTCATGCGAGCCAACCACATAGCTTTCCGAACCCAGCCCAAACAGCTTGCATTCGACCGCGTCGAGATGATGCGCTGGATCAAGTTGCCGGGCGAAGATCTTGTCCAGCGAATCCTTGAGCCGCCGCCGCGGCGCCAATCGGTCGGCCGGCAGGTCTTTATAGCCGTCGGGAATCCAGATATTGGTAATGCAGGCCGTCCCTAATTCAGCGCCAAAATAGGCCCCAACGTCGCGGCAGGCCTGACAGTGTTCAATCCAAAAGTTCCGCACAGCTTCATCGGCATGCGACAAAGTAAAACCGTCGTCGGCCAGCGGATGCGAAAACAGCGTCGGATTAAAATCGATGCCGTGGCCCTTTTCCCGCGCCCAATCCACCCAAGCCTGGAAGTGCCGCGGCTGAATCTCATTGCGGGGGATTTTGCGCTCGCTTTCCAAATACGAAGCATGAAGGTTAAGCCGATGCGTTCCTGGAATCAGACTGTAGGCCTTGTCGAGATCGCTGCGAAGCTGTTCAGGAGTGCGCGCCTTGCCAGGATAATTGCCAGTGGCCATGATGCCGCCGCTAAGGCCGCGTTCAGGGTCCTCAAAGCCGCCCACATCATCGCCCTGCCAGCAGTGCAGGCTGATAGCGACCGCGCCGAGAGTTTGCATGGCCGCCCTCACATCGACGTCAAAAGCGGCGTAACGTTCGCTGGCGATACTAAAGGCCGCGTCAATTTGTCTGTCACTCGGTTTGAATGTCATCGCGCTGTCCTTTACCGCGCCCCGGCCGCTTGCAGACAGGCTTGCATGTGACCGCGCGATTCAGCGGCGATGATGCAGCACTGCTCAAGCGTATGCCCTTGCGCTTTGGTGCCGATGACCTCTAAATCCAGCGCGCCAGTATAGCCGTTTTCATGCAGCACCCGAATATAGCCCACCAAGTCAATATCGCCGCGCCCATTGGCCTGATCTTCGGGAGCGCCAGGCCCCTGCTGACGGCCTTTGCAGTCGCGGATATGAACGTGCTTGATGTGCGAAACCACCGCGGCGATGGCTTCCACTGGATTTTCATTGGCGCGGTGAATATGAGAGGGATCCATATCCAGCCCAAAATAATCCGATTGGATGTCGTTCAGAACCTTGAGGCTGGTCGGCGTATTGTAGACGTATTGACCGACATGAGCTTTGATGCACAGCGTCACGCCGTACTTTTCGGCCTTGCCAACCAGCAGCCCCAGTTCATCCAGCATTTGCGGATAGGTCGATTCATCGTCGGCCTTGCCCCCCGGCCCGCAGTTGATAATCGGAATGCCGATCTCGACCGCCGCCTGAAAGGCCTTTTCCATCAATTCAGGGTCGCGCGACGACTGTTCCATCGCCAGCAGTTCGAGTTCATAAGTATTGGCGAGCCGCTTGACTTCGGGCGCGATTTCCTGCCAGCGGTCCAGTACCAGGTGCTGACTCATGCTGTCGATAGCCGACATTTCGATGCCATCATAGCCGGCCATCGCCAGGTACTTGAAAGCCGTTTCCATGTCCCACGCGCCGAATAAAAGTGAGTTTGCTCCGATTTTCATTTGTCTGCCTCCTGTTAGCTGGTTGCGTAAATGTCAATTAGCTGATCTTGTATCTTCTCTTTCACTTCGGCAATTTCCTTCACTTTCTCCCGAATTTGGTTTTCCAATTCTACGATTTCCCTTTGTCGCTCTAAGGATGGCAGCGGTATTTCCATCCTGGAAAAATCCTGATATGATAAACTGGCGCGAGCGACTCCAACCATCAGATTGCTCGCCGCTTCCTTAAAGAACTCACCGCGAAGCACATTAAATAAATAATCATGCAGTATCCTGTCTTGATCAATCGAAAACACGACATAAATAGGAGATACCGCCAACGGATACGAGTAGCGATTCCAACCGAAATTGCCAATATCAGCCCCCTCTTTTCTATAAACGAATTCTCCTGGCATAACCAGCTTATACCCGCTTCTATTTTCGGATTGAAACGCTTTTTTATAATAGTCCAGCTTAGGAATTACCCCGCCATGATCTCTGGCTCTCGCGGCAACGGTGCCAACTACATAATTTTTGAAATCCGCTCCAGCCTTGCGGGACTGCTGCGTTGTTATGTCGCCCAGTAAAACCGCGTTCTCGCTTCCAAGCCCACTGCTTAGAAACGGTATCATTTTATATCCGTCTGGCCTGATGTCTTCTATGTCAACTTCTTTGAATAATTCATGGTCGCCGCTAAACCTGTACATCAAGAAAGTATCAAGATCGTTTGTTCCGCGTTTAACGCGCCTTCTATTGCGAGCAAATGTATATCCATCCTGTTTGACTTTGAAATACCAGTATTTTTCCTGTTGAGAGCCGTGTTTTATGTTAGTCAGATAAAGGATATTCGTTTTTACTGTATTGCTGTACGGCGCAAAGACACCAGGCGGCAAGGACACGACAGTATGCACAGTCGAGTTCTTGAAAATATACTCCCGCAAACGTTCATAACGATTGCTGACAAGCACATCATCGCCGCAGATTAGAACAATCCGACCTGATTCAGACTTGGAGTCGATGGCTTTCAAGCAGTGCTGTATGCAAATGCTGTTGCCATTCCTGGAAGGAAGATCATAAAGATTCCCATATTCCGTATCCTGCGAAAATGGCATATTGGTAATGACAACATCGTACTTTTCTTTGATTTGATCTAACTTTTCCAATGAATCGCATCGAGTGATATTATTGTGTCCGTCTCCCATTAAAATCATATTCATCTTGGCGATTCTGGCATTGTTGGTAATTTCATGCCCGAATAAAGAATCATCCTTGAGCGCCCGCGCATTCCTTGAATTTCTTATCATTTTGGAATTAATATGGCGGAACGATTCAATGAGCATCCCCCCCGTGCCGCAAAATGGATCATATACAGTTTCTCCAATTTGCGGATTTGCCAGCTTAACGCAAGTTTTTACAATATGTCTGGGTGTGAAATACTCCCCCAAGTCATTGTTGTGACTGCTAATGTATCTTCGCAAAAAGTATTCAAAAGCATCGCCTTTAATATCCGAATTGACATCGGTTAAGTTCAGCGGATCAAGGATGTCAATAATCCTTCTTAGCGTATTCGGGTTTCGCAGCTGAAGTGATTCAAATATGGTTCGATCATCATAACTCTGCGAGAAAGACCTAAGAACAGTGTCATTGACATAGTGCAGAAGCTCATTACCATGCTTATTCTTGAAGAAATTCCACCGAAATTCAGGTTCAATGACTGTTTGCTCCCCTGTGCTTTCTTTGATGTCTTCAAGTTCGCTGATTAACTTCAGAAATAAGATATTCGCAAATTCACTGAATCTCTCAAGCCCCGCTTGAAGACCTTCGCCGCGCAGCAGGTTATTTGCAATCTCAAAAATTTGAATCAATTCTCTTCTGGATTGGATGACTCTTCTATCGAGTGTTCTGATCTCATTCGTTTCCTGCTGTATGTATTGAAGAGCTATCGTCTCTCTGATGAACTCATCAATTTCCTCGCCATCCTTGAAGAGGGGCTGCTGGGATTTAATATGCCTCGTTTTGACATAGATTCCATCTGTCGCAAAACATATCGGAGCGTTTAACCTGCGACAATAGTCTTCGCCTTGCGCTAACGCCCTTTCAACACTTCCATAAGGTCTCTTGGCTTCAATTACGATGATTGGTCGGTCAGTATCAGTTTGATACAGCACATAATCAGGAATTCTACCCCCAAGAGCCTCCCTTTGATTTCTAGTTTTTACTGACTGCTTCCATACATTTCTTTTTATATCGGATGGCGAATCAATCCAGCCAAGATTGCGAAGCTGGGTGTCAATAAGCGTTTCGGTGTCGCGCTCTACAAGATTTTGCATTTAGAGATCCCTCCTATACTACAAATATACCACCGATTCCGTTTCCAGCGATTCAATCGCCGCCGCCAAGGCCTTCTGCGCCGCCAGGCCCTCGGCCGCGCTGCCGTCAATATCCGCCGGCGCCACGCCCTCCGTCACCTGCCGCAGAAAGGTATGAATCCGCTCGCGAAAAGTGTTTTCAAAGTTATGAAATCCGCCAAAGAGCGGGTCGGTGTACACCGTCTTTTGCAGATCCCCAGCCGGATAAAACGTCAGTTCGCGCCACATGTCATCCAAGACAAAACGTCCGCCCGTCCCCGCCACTTCGCACCGTTCCATCGGATGCCCGCGCTCGATGTCATAGCTGCCGGTCAAGACGCCGACCGCGCCGTTTTTGAAGCGAAAACTGAACTGCGCCGTCGACCAGATTCGCCGCCCGGGCGCCTTGGCCGCAAAGCAATGCACAGCTTCAATATCGCCGCAGAAATAGCGCATGACATCGACCGTATGGGGATGCAGCGACTTGATATGATAGTAAGGCGAGGTTTCGGCCGGGTTCATAATCCACATCGCCATATTGACAAACAGCAGATGCCCCAGCCGCCCCTCATCCAGCCACGACTTCGCCAGCCGCGCCGCCGGCGTAAAGCGGTGATTGAGGTTGATGCCATAGCAAACCCCCATCTCGCGGCCTTTGGCGACCATCTCCTCGGCTGGGGGAATCTCATTGGAAATCGGTTTTTCGCCCAGCACATGACAGCCGGCCGCAAGCGCCTGCATAGTCGGCCGATAATGATCGCTGCTGTTTTCATAGCCGCCGGTGGTGATGCTGACGACATCTGGCGCCAGATCATTCAGCATCCTTTCGACCTCATAAAAGGCCGGCGCGCCATAACGACAGGAGGCTTGGTCGGCCTTGTCTTTGATGATGTCACAAACGCCGACCAGTTCAGCCAGTTCGTCCTGCTGATACAGTCGGGCATGGAGGTTGCCAATCGGCCCCAGGCCGATGACCGCGGCTCTAAGCGTCAAAATCTTCCCCTTTCCATCGGGCTGGCGAATCGGCGGCCGGTATAGCGTAATCATAGCCGCGCATCGCCGGCGCAAAAAAATCAAAATAGTTCGGCCCCGCGTCCCGCTTCCAGCGATGAATGGTGTCCTGACGCAGAATAATGCGCGCCAGCGGCATCCCCAAAAAATCCTCCAATCGCTTCAGAGTCTCTTCCTGCTTCAGCACATAATCCTCAAAGCGGACTTCGATCCAATGTTTGGGCTTGGGCGATGCTTTCACCAGGTCATATTGATACTTCCAGGAGATGGCGCGGCGCAGACGCTCGTCTTCGGTTTCGGGATATTGAATGCCAAAGTCGCGCAGGTCATCCGTTTTATGGCTCCCCAGAATGCAGTCGCGCGGATTGCGAATCCAGAAAATATAGTGTATCTGCGGGAACAGTCGGGTCACCCAAGGATACACCAGCGTCGTTTCAGGGACTTTCCAGCCTTTGGACGGCCCTTGATGATTCAGCGTCGATGACAGATACCCGCGCAGCAGATTGATGAATCGCGGCGGAATCTCCACCTCATGGACGCGGCTGAAATCCCAGCTTAAATCGCCGTTCCATTTGACATATCGGGCGAAAACTCGACAGGCGTCGTACATGGCATGCGCGGGAACAAGGTCGCCGGAGGGGTTGAGACAATTGCCCATATAGACGCCGCTGGCATACAGGGTATGAGAGATGGTGCGCGTCCCTGAATGCCCGCGGCCGATAACCGTAATCACAACTCGATGACCTTTCCGCTATCCCAAGATTCAATAGCGGCTTCGATGACGCGCTGGACATTGAGTGCATCGGCCCCAGAAGCGTCGATCTCGTCGGGCGCGGCTTGGGCGGCGTTCTGCTCGATCCAACGCGAAATGCGGCTTTTGAAGGTCTGGCTGAAGTGAGTCATGCCGCCCAGATTTTCGTGACGCTCCAGTTCTTTTTCGAATCGTGGATAAAAGGTAAGCTCTTCGCAGGCGTCGCGCAGGATGAATCGGCCATCCGAGCCGACGACTTCCAATGTTTCCAGGCCATAGGTGCCGGCGGCGCCAAAATTGCCGTCATAGCTGCCGCGCAAATGACCGATAATGCCGTTTTCGTACAAAAGATTGACCTGCGCGTTCGACCAGATGCGCCGTCCCTTGCCCTTCTTGAAAAAAGCCTGCGCTTTGCTGACTTCGGATTGGGCGAAATAGCGCATGACATCCAAAGAATGCGGATGAAGCGCGCGCATATGGAAATGCGGTGAGGTTTCGTTGGGGTTGTTGATCCACATCGTCATGTTGATCATGTTGATTTCCCCCAGCCGGCCATCGACGACCCATTCTTTCGCCAGCAGAGCGGCCGGCGTAAAGCGATGATTCAGGTTGATGCCATAGCGCAGGTTGTTCCGCCGCGCCAAAGCGACCATCTCTTCGGCTTGGGGAATTTGATTGGAGATCGGTTTTTCGCCCAGCACATGACAGCCGGCGGCAAGCAGCTGCATGGTCGGCTCATAGTGATCGCCGCCGTTTTCGACGCCGGCCGTGGTCACGCTGGCGATGTCAAACTCGATGCCGCTGTCCAGCATCGCCTGCACCGAATAAAACCCTTGACAGCCATAGGCCTCGGCCGCCTTGTCCGATTTTTCGGGGATGATGTCGCAGACGGCGACGACCTCGCTGTCGGGATGTTCGGCATAAATGCGCGCATGCGTGTTGCCGATGCCGCCCATGCCAACAATCGCTGCTCTAAGTGTCATGATATTGTCCTTTCTGTGTTTATTCCTCGTCGTCGGATTCTGACGTCTTCCGCGATTCGGCCTGAATTCGGATGGCTTCGTCCAGGCTGCCGATGTACAGGGTATCATAGGCCTGCTGCGACGAAGTAAAGGCGCCGACGCCGGTTTTCCCGTGCCAATCGCCCTGATGATACATCGGATTCGGCAGGCCGGTTTCGCGCTCGCGTTTGGCGATCCAGGCCTCCATGCGTCCCCGCAGCCAGGCGACCGTATCGGGCTGTTCGTCGGCCAGATTACGATTCTCATCTGGATCTTCGACCAGATTGTAAAGTTCAACTTCTGGCTTGAAATGAAAATCGGGTTCAAGCGCGATCATCAGCTTCCATTGCGGCGTGCGCCAGCCGTGTTTCCGCATCCAGGTGCATTCGGAAATGTAAAACTCGCTTTCCGATGACGAAACATCACCGGCGATCAGCTTGGTCAGGCTTTGGCCGTCGAAGCGCAGGTCAGATGGCCAATCAATCGCATCCTGTGGAATATCGGCCAGTTCAAGCAGGGTCGGCAGCAGGTCTTTGTGCTGATTGTAGCCTTTGACGCGCTTGCCGGCCGGCAGCTTGGACGGATAGCGGATGATGAGCGGGACATACAGCACATTGTCATAGATGCCGTGATGGTCGAACCAGCATTCGTGGTCATAAAGCGTTTCGCCATGATCGCCGTTGATGACGACGATGGTATCGTCCATGATGCCGTGCGTTTCCAGCGCCTCAAAAATAGACTGCATGGCGGCGTCCATATAAGCAATCGCGCCGTCGTACTGGGCGATAATATAATCCTTGTCGGTGATGCCCGGCGGCATCCACGAAGCGAAAAAGCTGCCGAAGGGCTTGAAGCTCATCACTGGCTCCATGGATTTGTTGCTGGGGTCGGTTTCATCGCCCTGATAAAACATCCGCTCATAGGGCGCCGGCGGCAGATACGGCGCATGAGGATCCATGTGACGCAGCATCATAAACCAAGGCTTGTCATCGGCCGCCAGCCGCGCCAGTTCGGGCATCGTCACGTCGTTGAGATTTTGCGCTTTGGGACTGCGGCCCTGGCTCCAGCTGCCCCATCCAGCGTACTGAATATAGGTGTCAAATCCGCGCGAGCTTGGATTGCCGCTGAAGCCGACCGAAGTCGTGTTGTAACCCTGCTCGCGCATGATCTCGGCCATCGTCTTGACTTCAGGACGCAGCGGCCCCTGATGACGCAGCGCCACCACCTGGGTGCTGAAGCAGTCCATGCCGGTCAGCATGGAAGCGTAGGCCGGGGTGGTCGGGATATGCGGGCTGTAGGTCTGTTCGAAAAGCGTCGCCTGGCTGGCGAAGCGGTCGATATGCGGTGTTGTCAGGCGCGGATAGCCATAACAACTCATGTGGTCGGCGCGGATTGAATCAATGGCAATCAGCAGGATATTGGGTTTCTTCGGCACATTATCATCCTTTTCACAATAATTCGTCTCTCAATACAGCGCAAATGACTTGCAGCGTTTACCGCGCGCCAGTATAATCAGAAAAACTGATTCGCGCAAACAATTTGCACATTTTGATTTTCTGGTTATAATGAACATCGCGCTGGTCAAATCAAGTATCAGTGAATTAGGGGCGTCGTCAATGACGCTCTTAAATAATCATTTATCTAAGCAAGGGAGTCTAGGTATGTTAAAGAAGTTTGTATTTATCCTCTTGTTGGCGCTGCTGATGGTGCCAACCTTCGTCGGACTCGCGCAGGAGCCGCAGGGCTTGCCGGTTGAAGTGCCGGGCGGCCGCGAGAACCTCTGGGTCTTTGACCGCATCTATCGTCTGCCGACAGAGGCCAACTGGAACATCTGGAAGAGCGGCATCCATACCGCCTTCTTCCACGCGCTGATGCACGAGACATTCTGGAACCGCGATCAGGAAACCGGCGCGTTCATCCATGCGCTGGCGGCCGCTGATCCGGTCTACAATGACGACTTCACCGAGATGTCGGTCGAACTGCGGCAGGGCGTGATGTGGAGCGACGGCGAGGAATTCAACGCCGATGACGTCGTCTACACCATCGATGCCCTCAAAAACAAATTCGATGGCACGCAGTCCGGCTGGCAAGTGCAGTTGAACGATTTCGAGACCGAAGTCGAAAAGACTGGCGATTACAGCGTCAAGTTCACGCTTGGCCGCCCGAATCCGCGCTTCCACACGCTCTTTGAATCGCGCTGGAACGGCATTTACATGATGCCAAGCCATGTCGTTGCCGAAGTGGAAGCCAGCCTGGCCGATGGCGAAAACCTCACTTCGTGGCATTGGGAAGCCGAAGATATGGTCGTCCTGGGCAACTATCTGCCGATGGATTGGGATGACAACGGCTACTGGCAGCTCTTCAAGCGCCGCGACGATCCCGAAAATTCGCTGGCCGGCATCATCACCGGCGGCTCTGGCCCTCCCTACGCGCTGGGCATTTGGTACGGCAACGAGAACATCAAGAAAGCCATCGCCATGTCGCGCGGCGAGCTTGACGTCTACTTCGATGTCGATATCGAATCCTTCGAATACACCCTGGACAACGCGCAGACGGCCCGCAGCTGGTACACCGACTTCCCCTGGGCTTATCCCAATGAAGTCAGCAGCCGTCAGCTGGCCTTCAATCTGGAAGGCGATTCAATGGTCGCCAACAAAGACGTCCGCTGGGCGCTGGCCTTGGCCATCAACATCGTCGAGTTGCAGACCGAGTACATCGGCGGCGTGGCCAAAGTGACACCCTTCCCGGTGCCGCCGACCGCCAAGCTCTACGAACTCTATCACGCGCCGCTGGAAGAATGGCTCATCAACCTGCAAATCGACCTGGGCGACGGCGAAATGTACAATCCCTATGACCCGACCGTCCCCGACCAGATCGCGGCTTGGGCCGAAGGTTATGGCTATACCGTGCCAGGCGAACCGCGCGACGTCTTTGGCTCTGGCTGGTGGAAATTCGATCCTGAAGCGGCCGAGAAGCTGCTGATGAAAGCCGGCATGAGCCGCGGCGGCGACGGCCGCTGGCTGACACCCGACGGCGAACTCTGGACGCTGGATATTCAATCTGATCCGAGCGAGAACGATGCTTATCGCATGGGACAGGCCGCCGCCGATATGTGGGATGACTTCGGTGTTGACGTCAACTTCACCACGCTTGACCGCAGCACCTGGACCCAAAATCATCGGGTCGGCGCCTTTGAGGTCAGCACGCCCTGGACGAGCTTCGCGCTGGCATCAGGCGATATGTGGCCGAATGTGCGCGGATACCATTCCAAATACTATGCGCCAGTCCCCGAAGACTATCAGCCTTTGGGCGGCAATTCGCTGCGCCGTCAGCAGGAGCCGGTTCTCGATGAGTTGATCGACGCTATGGAAGCGGTCAACCCGGTCGGGCAGGAAGCGGAGAACATCGAGCTTAGTACCCAGTTCATCAAGCACTGGGTCGAGAACATGATCGATATCACCGCCATTGCCTTCAAGAAATTCGTCACTTGGGACGAAAAATACTGGACAGGCTTCCCGACCGCCGAGAATCCGAACTATCAGCCCTTGTACTGGTTCATGGGCGGCAAGTTCGCCATCCAGAACTTGACACCAAGCAGCTAGTGTAAGAATAAAGGTATGGGAAGGGCCGACAAGGCCCCTCCCATGCTTCGCAAAATCCGTTATCACAGCTTTTTCGGTGGCCCATTATGAACTTGTTAAAAACCTACATCCTGCCGCGCCTTGTCCAATGGGTGATGGTTGTATTCATCGGCATCACCGCCACCTTTTTGATTCCGCGCCTGTCGCCCATCAATCCAGTCGATAAAATCCTGGAGCGCATGACCCAGTTCCAGTCGATGGATCCCGACGCCTACGCCGCCATGCGCGAATCAACGCTGGCCTTGTACGGCCTCGACGCCCCAATTCATGAGCAGTATCTACGGTACTGGTCGCGTCTGCTGCAAGGCGATCTTGGCCCCTCGTTTGGCAATTTCCCGCGGCCGGTTTGGGATATCATCGCCACTTCTCTGCCCTGGACAATCGGGCTTTTGACCGTCGCCACGCTTATATCTTGGGTTTCAGGCGTGCTGCTGGGCGCGCTGGCCGGCTATTACCATGATCGAAGCTGGGCGAAGGTTCTTGAACGGGTTGTGGTCGTTATCTATCCGATTCCCTATCTCATTATCGCTTATATCCTCCTTTTTATATTTGTCGCCTGGCTAAAATGGTTTCCGATGATGGGCGGTTCGCGCGGGGAGCCGGCCTTCACTTGGGAATATATCAGCACACTGCTTTACTTCGGTTTTATGCCGGCGCTGTCAATCGTCATTGGCGCGACTGCCTTTCGCTTTATCATGGCCAAGGCCTTGACGACAACCGCAATCGCCAGCGACTATGTGCAGTACGCTGAACTGGCCGCCGTGCCAAAGCGCAAAATTATTCTTTTCTATATCGCTCGCAATACCATGCTGCCGCAAGTGACCGATCTGGCGCTCTCTCTGGGCGCGATCTTTGAAGGCGCGCTCATCACCGAGGTTTTCTTTGCGTATCCGGGCATCGGCTTTGTAACCTATAACGCGATCCTAAATGGCGACTACAACGTCATTATGGGCATCACGCTCTTGTCGATTGTCGGCATCGCTACCGCATCGCTGCTCATCGATATGCTCTATCCCATCTTTGATCCGCGCGTCCGCCTGCGATAGGGAGTCAGCCATGCTCACAACCATACGAGACCTGCTCAAGTTCAGCCCCTCATTTCGCTCCGGTTCGCTCATTCTGCTGCTGGTGGCGGTTATGGTGATTCTGTCCTTCTACTCGCCCTTTGAGGAGGGTAAGACCCGCCAGGTCAAGCGCAACCAAGCGCCTTCAGTCCAATACATTTTCGGCACGACATCGCAAGGTCTGGATGTCTTTTGGACGATAACCTTCGCCATCCGCAATACCCTTATCATCTCCGGCATCGCGACCTTGATTGGGCGCGGTATCGGCGTGATCCTCGGCATGATTTCCGGCTATCTGGGCGGAACTTTTGACCGCGTGATTCAATCCATTGTCGAGAGCGTGATTGTCATACCGCGATTGCCCCTGCTCATCTTGATAGGCGTCATTCTGCGCGGCAGCCTGACCATGTATTCGCTGGGCATAATGATTGGCCTGCTCGACTGGGCGCGTCCATCAAAACGTTACCGCGCCGAGATACTTAGCCTGCGCGAGCGCGACTTCACCCATACCGCCGTCTTCAGCGGCATGAGCACCGTCAAAATTGTCATCCGCGAGCATCTGCCCTTTATCATTCCCTTCCTGCTGGCCGATGTCATCAGCGGCTTTCTCTTCGCCATCGGCCTTGAGATTACGCTGTCCTATCTCGGCTTGTCCGACCTCAACAGCCCAACCATCGGCACTATGATTTATTGGGGCAACTATTATCAGTCGCTCTGGGTGAACCGCGCCTGGGTTTTGGTCGCGCCGGTGGTCGCCGCGATTCTCACAGTTCTCGGCTTTTATCTGGTATCGCTGGGCTTAAGCGACTACCTTGACCCGCGCAAACGGCTGGTTCGGCTTCAGACGCACGCGCAAGACGACCCGCGGAAAGCGAAGGACGAGTAATGGCCCCTATCATCGAAACCAAGAACCTGCGCGCTTATTACATCACCAAGGCCTACGGCGTCGAGCGCACGGTCAAGGCCGTCGATGACATCTCGCTTCAGATTCAAGAGGGCGAAGTCTATGGCATTGCCGGCGAATCTGGCTGCGGCAAATCGACCCTGCTCAAAGTTCTGCTGGGTTCGTATCAGCCGCCGCTGACGGTCGTCGGCGGTGACATCACCTACCACCTTGAGGACAAGACCATCCAGGCCGACGAGATGACCGAAGAGCAGAAACAAGACCTGCGCTGGCGGCAAATCTCGTACATCCCGCAGGGTTCCATGCACGTCTTGAATCCAGTGCGGCGCATCCGCGATACCTTCCACGACTTCATCGGCGCGCACCGCATGGTCACCAAAAAAGAATCCTTCAAGCTGACAGCCAGCTATCTAAGTGATTTGGGCCTGCCGGAAAAAGTGATGACATCCTATCCGCATCAGCTTTCGGGCGGGATGCGCCAGCGGGTGACGATTGCCCTGGCGACCATCTTATGGCCCAAGCTCGTCTTTGCCGATGAGCCAACCACGGCGCTGGATGTGGTCGTGCAGCGCGGCGTGATTCAAATGCTCAAAGAAGTCCAGCAAAAAGAGGGCAGCACCCTAGTTTTGATTACGCATGACATGGGCGTTCACGCCAACCTGGCCGACCGCATTGCGATTTTGTACGCCGGCAAACTGGTCGAAGAAGCCGACACCGGGACCATCTTGCAGAACCCACGTCATCCCTATACCAAGTACCTGATTGATTCACTGCCCAGCCTGGAATCGCGCGAAGAGCGAGTCAGCATTCCCGGCCGCCCGCCGGCCTTGGACCAGCCGCCGTCTGGATGCCGTTTCCATGAACGCTGTCCACTGGCCCGCGACATCTGCCACACCATCGACCCTGATCTGATTGAAATTGCGCCCGGACATCGCACCGCCTGCCACGTTGTCGAAGAGGAATTGAGCCATGCGCCAGCCGTCTAAAAGCCAAACGCCCCTGCTGCAAATCGAAGACTTGAGCAAGATTTTTCACATTCGACAGGGCTTTAGCAGTCAGGAATTTCACGCGGTCGACCGCGCCACGATTACGATTGATTCCGACAAACCCGAGATTTTTGCCATTGTGGGCGAAAGCGGCAGCGGCAAAACCACCCTCGCCAAAATGGTGCTGGGCATGGAAACCGCGTCCGAAGGCACCCTGCGCTATAAAGATCGCGTCATCAACGACATCGGCAAGCGCGAGATGAAGTCCTGGTTCTATAAAGAAGTCCAGCCCGTGTTCCAAGACCCCTTCGCCGCCTTCAGCCCGCTCAAGCGAATTGACAGCTATCTTTATGAAACCGTCCGCAATTACAAAATAACCCCGCGCAGAAAAGGCAAAAAAGACGCCGGCAGATACATCAATACCGTTTTGAGCGAAGTCGGCCTGACGCTGGCCGAAATCGCCGGCCGCTATCCCAACGAACTCTCCGGCGGCCAAGCCCAGCGAGTCGCCATCGCCCGCGCCCTGATTACCAAGCCTTCGCTGATTGTCGCTGATGAGCCAGTCTCCATGCTGGACGCTTCCCTGCGGATGTCGATTGTCAATATGTTCCGCAAGCTGAAGACCGACAATGAGGTCAGCGTCATCTATATCACCCATGACCTTGCGACCGCTTTTTATGCCGGCGACCGCATTGCCGTTATGCTGCGCGGCTGGATTGTCGAAATGGGAACGACCGAGCAGGTGCTTGGCAATCCATTGCATCCCTACACCCAAAATCTCAAGGCATCCATCCCCAGCATCAATACCAGCGATGCCTGGAACGAAAAAATCGACCTGGCAGTCATCGAAACCGATGAATACACGCGCACTGGCTGCAAGTTCGCCGGGCGCTGTCCAGCGGTCATGGACATCTGCCACAACAACATACCGCCCAGCGTCATCCACGAAGGGCGCAGTGTCAAATGCTTCCTGTACGACGACGCGGCCGCCGAGCCGGCCTGATTGTCTTCAGCGAGGCGCGCCAATGCTGGACGAACAGCAGCTAAACACCCTCAAAGCGCTGGTGAATGCGATCATCCCCGCTGACGACTGGCCGAGCGGCTGGCAGGCCGGAGTAGGCGATTATCTCCTGCGGCAGTTCAAGCGCGATCTAACTGAAGCGGCGGCGGCCTATGCCCAATGGCTGACGGCCCTGGATGCCGAGTCGCGCGCTTCCTGTCAGCGGCCCTTTGCCGAACTAAGCCTGGCCGAACGCACGCGCCTGCTGGAGTCCATTGAGCAGGGACAAGTCATAACAGCTTGGCCGATAGACGCGGCGAGTTTCTTCCAGCAGATTGTCGAGCATTGCATCGAAGGATTTTACAGCGACCCTGGCAACGGCGGCAACAAGGATGGCGTCGCCTGGGACATGATCGGATTCGAGGTGCGCGGATGAGCGATTATGACGCGATTGTAGTCGGGTCAGGCGCTGGCGGCGGTGTGGCGGCGGCTGTGCTGGCCGAGGCCGGCAAATCCGTCCTGCTGCTGGAACGCGGCGCGGCGCTGTCCTTTGAAGATATAGGCCGTGATCACCTCCGCAATCAACGGCTGTCGCATTATGGACATAACGCCGGGCCCGATATTGAGGGCAATCCGCGCAGCAGCGACGACGGCCGCGTGATTCGACCGCATGAGCGCGGTTATCAGAACAACGCCGCCTGTCTGGGCAGCGGCACCCGCGTATATGCCGGACAAGCCTGGCGCTTCATGCCACAGGACTTCCGCATGGCCAGCGTCTATGGCGTCCCCGCCGGCAGTTCCCTGGCCGATTGGCCAATCAGTTATGAGGACGTCCTGCCCTATTACCAAAAAGTCGAGCGGGAAATCGGCATCTGCGGCGATCATCGCGCCATGACCCATCTGCCGCCCTATGACCAGCCCTATCCGATGCCGCCCCTGAAACTGCCCTACAAATCATCCATTCACCGCCAAGGCCTAGAAACCCTGGGCTGGCAATGGCTGCGGACGCCGCGGCTTATCAACTCCATACCCTACAATGACCGCCCAGCCTGCATTCACTGCCAGCATTGCGTTGGCTTTGCCTGTCCCGTAGACGCCAAAAACGGCAGCCAAAACACGGCGATACCCCGCGCCCTGCGTTCAGGAAACTGCGTTTTGCAAACCGAAGTGATGGTCAAGCGGCTGGCCCTCAGTCCAAATGGGCGGATAGAAGGCGTGCAGATTGTCGATGCCGCCGGGCAGCTGGCCGTCAAAAAGGCCGCTGTCATCGTCCTAAGCTGCGGCGCGGTCGAAACGGCCCGCCTGCTGCTGAATTCGGCCACACCGCAAGAGCCAAAGGGCATCGGCAACGGCGGCGGTCAAGTCGGCCGACATTTGCAAGGCCATTATTATCCCGGCGCAGTCGGCCTCTTCCCGCAGGCAATGTATGATGGCCTTGGCCCAGGCGCCTCGGTCGCCACCTGTGAATTCAATCATGGCAACGACGGCATCATCGGCGGCGGCATGCTGACCGATGAGGACATTGTGCTGCCGATGACCTTTTGGAAGCGCGATTACCCGCCCGATACGCCGCGCTGGGGCCTGAAAGCCAAGCAGTTCATGCGCGAAAACTTCCGCCGCATCAATGACGTCAAAGGCCCAGTGCAGGAAATTCCCCATCCTGATGCCCGCGTAACAATCAATCCCAAGCTGAAAGACCGCTATGGCATCCCCGTCGCCCATCTTTCGGGCCAGTCTCACCATGAAACTGTGCGAACCGCCGCCTTTATGCACCACCGCGCCAAAGAATGGCTGCTGGCTTCAGGCGCGGTCAAAGTATGGGGCCAGCCACCCCCGCAGTATCTTTCCGGCGGCCAGCATCAGGCCGGCACCTGTCGCATGGGCGAAGACCCGGCAAGCTCGGTAGTCAATCCCTGGTGCCGCGTCCACAGCCATGACAATCTCTTCGTCGCCGATGGCTCGGTGCATGTGACCAACGGCGGCTTTAATCCAGTCGAAACCATTATGGCGCTGGCCTGGCGCACAGCCGAAAATATCGTCAAAATTTGGTAAAAGACTAGCCACAAAGGAGCGCGGCGGATGAAACATGAACTGACAAACGAGCAAATCAGCTTTTATCAAGAGCAGGGCTATGTGGTCATCGACGGCTTTTTATCGGATGAGGAGCTTGCTGAATGGCGGCGCTGCGTCGATGAGGCGGTGGCCAATCGCGATGACCGCAAGCTGGCCGATGGGCGGATGCGAGACGGCGGCAATGAATACTATGACCGCGTATTCGTGCAGCGCATCAACCTCTGGACAGACCACGAAGGGATGCGGCGGCTGATGATCGATGATCGGCTGGGCAAAATGGCGGCCGATTTGGCCGGCGTGGACGGCATGCGAATCTGGCACGACCAAGCCCTCATCAAACCGCCCTGGGGCAACCCGACCGCCTGGCATATCGATAACCCCTACTGGTCATTTTATTCGCGCGATGCCATTAGCGTCTGGGTCGCGCTGGATGATGCCACCCGCGACAATGGCTGCCTCTATTTCGCGCCGGGGACGCACAAAACAGCCAGCTATGACAATGTGAGCATCGGCAGCAATATCGGCGATCTTTTCGATGCTTATCCGCAGTGGAGCGGCCAAACCGCCGTCGCCGCCGAGATGAAAGCTGGCTCCTGCTCCTTCCACAACGGCCTGCTGGCCCACGGCGCTGGGGCGAATATGACTCCCCAATATCGGCGGGCGATGACCTGCGCTTATATGCCCGACGGCAGCGCCTTCAACGGCCAACAAAACATCCTGACGCCAGAGCAGGCGGCGCGCTATCAAGTTGGCGATCTGCTGGATGACGATGACCAGTCGCCGCTGATTTATCATCGCCGCAAGGAGTATGTTCGCTACCGCGGCTGATTCACCAGGTAAAAGGGACGGTGCCGCTGTCGTCCTGCGGATAGCCCCATTGCCGAATATACGACTCGCCGTCCCGAAATTCATCGCCCATCTCGTCCAGCTTGCGCTGAAGGATGTCCTCCAGTTCGCGCTGAATCGACGCATAGGCGGCCTGATTGACCCGATTGTTTAGCTGGTAAGGATCGGCCTCGTTGTCAAAGAGCAGCCAAGGCCCATCAAGACCGCGGCAGTAGGTGTAGCGGGCCGTGCGAACTCCGCGGTATTCGACGCCGCCGCGGGCGCGCGGCCATTCGCCAAAAGGATGAAAACAGGCCAGCAGGGCCGCCTGTCCATCATCATCTTGGCCGGCCAAAACAGGTGAAACATCGCGGCCTTCGACCGTCGTCGGAATCGGCAGGCCGCAGATGCCCAGCAGAGTCGGCATAATGTCATGCGCGTTCAGGAAAGCCTCGCAGACCGCAGCCCCGCGCCCATATTGGGCTGGATAGCGAAGCAGAAACGGAACGCGAATCGATTCCTCATAAGGCTTCTGCTTGCGTTCCATGCCTTGCGAGCCGAGCATATCGCCATGATCGGACGCAAAAACCAGAATCGTATCTTCAGTCAGATGACACTCTTCAAGCGTATCCATAATATCGCCGACGCTTTTGTCGATGGCTGTGCAGTGGGCATAATAGCCGGCCAGCCATTCCCTGGCTTCATCAGCGCGTTCGGCCGGGACGTTCGGACGCAGTTCAATGTTTTGCGGGTCATACAGCTTGCGATATTCGGCCGGCGCCGTCTGATAGGGATTGTGCGGCGGCCCCCAAGACAGCGTTAGCAAAAAAGGCCCTTTGTCGGCCCGCGCTTGGATATAACCCTGGGCATCCCGCGTCTGGGCGAATACGTCGTAGCCTTCCCATTGCCGCCGAGTCGGGTCATCATGGGCATAATAAGCCGATTGATTATAATCGTGACTGCATTCCAGCGCCTTGAAATAGTCGAATCCCAAGCGTCTTGACGGCGGAATATAGGCGCTGCGCCCGCGGCCATCGACGTGCCACTTGCCGATGTAAGCCGTCTGATACCCCTGCTGTTTGAAGGCATCGCCCAGCCCAATCGGATGACTGCCAATCGGCGCATCATTGACAAAAACGCCGTGTGTCAGAGGATACTGCCCGGTCAGGAAGCTGGCCCGCCACGGACAGCAGACCGACCAGCCAGATATCGCATGCTTGAAATTGACGCTTTCCCGCGACAATCGGTCGATGTTCGGGGTCTGAACTTGTGAATTGCCGCTGTATCCCAAGGCCTGCAAACGCCATTGATCGGTCAGCAGGACGACGACATTCGGTTTTGAGGACATTGGCCTCTTCTTTCATTTTTGACGATGAAAGCCAGCGCGCGGCCGACAAACCCTACCGCGTGATCGGCAGACTCATAATATCGCCTTCGGTTTCGATAAATTCGGCGGGAACCCACCCAATAGACCCCATTTCCAGCCAGTCGCCATCCGCGTTACGGCCATGGGCAAGGAGAGTTTCGCCGCGATGCAAAACACCCGCGAAGGCCAGATCACTGCGCGGCCCGACACGCGTGACGATGCTGATTGTCGGAACAGCCTCGATAGGTTCAACCTCGGCCCGCGCTTCCGTCGCGAATATCTGCGGAAAGGCAAACTGCATAGACTGATGATTGTAATAATGAAGCGTCAGATGGGCATCATCACTGCTGACCAGGAAAGGCCAATCGACGCTCGCCGCGCCGCCCGGCAGCAACTCAATTTCGACCGCGCCTCCAGCCTCAAAATCGGTTTCATAGACGATGCCATTCTCGCCCGACAACTCAAAATCAAAGGAACTGAAATAGCAGTTTTCACTGCGGGAAACGGCGCATTCAAGGTCAACCGATACGATGACAGCCTCTTCGCCTTCCGCTGGGGCGGCCATGCCATCTCCCCGATCAGCCGGACGCTCAAGCCCTGTAACGCGCAGAGAAGTCAAAGCGCCGGAATCAGCCAAGTAATTGATGACAAAGGGATCTTTGAATGTGCCGGCCCCTTCATCCTGTGCGGAAACGGAACTAACCAGCAATAACAGAAGGAGCAAAAGGAACAATCTATTCATCATTTCCCCTCCGATTAAAAATCCGTTACCGATATTATACACGATTAAGCCAGACGGTCATTGCCCCGACGCCGCGGTGTCCCCAGGCATAATAAGGAATGGCGGTCAAGCGCGACGGCTTTCCGGCGGCATCCAAGGCCTCTCCGCTAATCGTCGTGACGCCTTGAAGCAGCGTTGGGCGATGTTTGACCTCAAGCGGACTTGAATCTTCCAGCGCAAGGTCAAGTACAGACGCGCCATTGTCAGCCGATTCGATAGCGTAGACGATGGGCCCGCGTTCCAGCGCCACCTTGTTTCGCAGATTGTCCACAGCCTCATGCGCCAAGACGCGCCGCGGCGGCATCGGCAGTTTAAGCGCAAGACGTGTAGTCCCAGCCCAGCGGCGCGCAATGCTGACATAACCCCTGTTGATGTTGATGGGAAACGGCTCGCCATCGACCGTAAGACGGACTGGCTCCTCTGTTGTTTCGGCATAGCGGTACAAATCACCGGGCAGAGGGCGATTTTGAGCGAAAGACGGAACGCGCAGCTTGAGCGTAAATGTCGTCGGCTGTTGAACGCTGACTTCCAGAGTGACCGCGCCGTCCCAAGGATAATCTGTGGCTTGTTTGAGGGTGATTTCGCTCTCGGCAAGCTGAAACCTGGCTTGGCCGGCGATGTACAGATTGACGCAGATTTCCCGCTGGCGGACGGCGTACACATAACCAGAAAGCGCGGGCAGCAGGCGCACAACGTTAGTCGGACAGCAGGACGTCTCGAACCACGGCTGCCGCGTTATCGCGTTATCGCGGTTGAAGCGGTAATGACCATCGGCCGCCAATGGATTGACATAGAAAAACGATTCGCCGTCCAAACCGACTCCAGCCAGAAATCCGTTGTACAGAGTCCGCTCCAAAACGTCGATGTATTTAGCCTCGCCAGTCAGCAGGAACATACGCTGATTCCAGAAGATGCTGGCCTGGGCGGCGCAGGTCTCATTGTAAGCGGTCAGAGTCGGCAGTTCATAGCCGTCGCCAAAGGATTCGCCTTGGTGCCGCGCGCCGATGCCACCAGTGAGCGCCAGTTTTTGGGTGACCACATTCTCCCAGAGGGCTTGGCCGGCGGCGAAATAATCAGCGTCAGCGGTTATCGCGGCGATGTCGGCCATGGCGGCGTACATATAAGCGGCGCGGACAGCATGGCCAACGGCTTCGGCCTGCTGGATGACCGGCAGATGGTCTTGACAGTATTCGCCATACAGTTCGCGACCATTGGCCCGGCCGCGCTCATCGAGGAAGAATTTTGCCAGCCGCAGATATTTTTCGTTCTTGGTCACCCGATACAGCCTGACCAGCCCCAGTTCAATCTCCTGATGACCAGGAACATCGCGCAGTTTATCCGCGCCAAACACCTCATCAATCAAATCGGCGTTCCTAAGCGCGATCTCAAGAAAACGGCGCTTGCCAGTCGCCTGGAAATACGCCGCCGCCGCTTCGTACATGTGGCCGACATTGTAAAGTTCATGGTTGAAGATCAGGTTTGACCAGCGTTCAGCCCCGCATTGTTCGGGCGGATTATTCGGGTCAATGGTGCGGGCGGTGTAAAGATAGCCATCGTCTTCCTGGGCGGCGGCGAACTTCTCGATCAGATCATCGACATAGGCTTCCAATTCGGCATCGGGCGAAATCTGTAGAGCATAAGCCGCGCCTTCGATGACCTTGAAGACATCGGAATCGTTGAAGAAGCGGCCCTCATGCCGGCCTTCCAGCAGACCGCTGGCCTTGACAAAATTGTCAATGCGGCCGGTTTCCTCGCATTTTTTGAAATCATAAGGAATCGTTACGTCGATGGCGGTTTCAATGCGCGGCCGCCAAAATTCGTCTTGAATCGAAACCTGCGTCAAGGGAATGGCTTGAATCGGATAGTCTGTGTTCATGTTTTGTCCTGTTCATTCTGATGTGGCTTACAGCAGATTGGGCGGAATGCCAAGCTGACGAAAAGCGGCCGCCGCGGCGTCCAAATGAACCTTGCCGCCGGCCAGCGTGATTTGCAGATGTCCAGGGATCAGCGCGTCGAATTCCTGCTTTTCCATCTTGAACATGCTGTCGGCATAAGCATCGATGCGGCAGTCGTGAATGTTCTGCCAGACGACCCTGCCGCCCCAAAAGACCAAATCGGCGCCGAGCAGGTAAGTGCGGTCGCCGCCGCGCATGATAAAGCTAAGGTGTCCATCGCAATGGCCAGGCGTCTCAAAGGTCTCAAGCGTCAGATTGCCGACTTGGATGACGTCGCCTTCCACCAGTTCGACATCCACCGGGCAGGGCGGCAGAACATAGTCTTCGGGATAAAACTGCGCCGCCTTGGCCACATCCAGAGCGACCGCCTGTTCGTCGCCGCTGCGGATGGCCGGCGCCGCCAAGGCCGATGAATACACCTCGACGTCCAATCGCCGCTGCGCTTCGGCCGCCGCGCCAATATGATCGCAATGATAATGCGTCAGAATCAGCTTGCGGATTTTCTTGGGATCAAGCCCGTCCTGGCGAATGTTGTCCAAAATCGTATCAAAATCACCCTTCAGGCCCATGCCAGGATCCACCAAGGCCAGTTCCGCGCCGCTGTTCAGCGCGAATACATGGCAGTCAAGCCGGCCAGAAAGCCCAAAGCCAAAGTAGCCGCCGCCCACAACATGCAAATCGCTGGTCAGTTTCATATTCGCGCCCCCCAAAGAACAAAGCCTGCTATGATAAATAAACCCGATTTGACGGCATAAGTCAAGCGATGCGGCCGGTCATTTTGCAATGCAGCCGCAAAAATGTATAATCAAACGAAATAAAGTGGCATCATGCGTACGGCGACTCTTGATTTATACAGGATTGGAGAGTGTTTATGGCTGAACAGCAGAAATACCCCGACTGGATGGGCAAGATGCGCGGGCTTTATCCGCCAGAGCTTAAAGAGTTCCTTGATGGGCCAGTGGTGGCGCGGATTGCCACAGTGGACAGCCAAGGCGACCCCTACATCACGCCAGTATGGCAGGAATGGGACGGCGAATCCCTGTGGTTCATCCCGCGGGAGAAGACCATTCTTGTCAAGCATTTGCAGCGTTTGCCGCGCTGCGCGGCCTCCTGCGCCAAAGACAGCAGCCCTTATACCCGCGTCTTGTTCCGCGGCCGGGCCGAAATTGTGGAAGGCCCGGCGCTTATGCACGGCGACTGGCTGGAAATGGCGCGGCGCATGGCGGTTCGCTATCTGGGCGAGCGCGGACCAGAATACCTGGAGCCATCGGCGGTTCGCCCCCGTTACTGGGTCAAAATCATCCCAGAAAAGACGATCTCTTGGGAAGGCGTCGAATGGGCGGCGAAGTACCTCAATGACTAGGGCCTGACAGGCGGGCAAGCACATGACCGTGGCAAAGCGATACGAAGCGATGTCGGCTGGGTGGCGGCTGCGGAAGCTCCTTGTCGATTTTGGCGTCTATATGGCGCTGGGCATCCTGCTGCTGGCCTCCTGGCTCTTGACGCCCAAGCTCTACGAAGTCGATACCATCGCCGTCGTCATGCGGCAAGCGGCCCAACTGGGCATCGTCGCCATTGGCCAAACGATGATTCTGCTGGTGGCCGGGCTGGATTTGTCAGTAGGCGGGGTTATCGTTCTAACGTCGGTGATTGTGGCCGAAGTCAGCAACGGCCGCGATGAAATGGTGCTGCCGGCGATCTTGATTGCGCTGGGCTTTGGCGCGCTCGTCGGCCTAGGCAACGGCCTGCTGGTGACGAAACGGCGGGTGCCGCCTTTTGTGGCGACGCTGGGCATGCTGGTTCTGGTGCAGGGCGCAACCCAAGCCTATACCCGCGGCGTGCCGGGCGGCTTTGTGCCTCAAGCGCTTGATGCGGTCAATCATTCGTGGGGATTCCTGTCGATCCCCCTCGTCTTGTGGCTGGGCTTGAACGCGGTCTTTATCTTTGTCCTGCGCGGCACAGCTTACGGACGCCGAGTCTATGCCGTCGGCAGCAGTATCGAGGCGGCGCGGCTTTCCGGCCTTTCAGTGGATGCCGTCCGCATATCCATCTATATGCTGGGCAGCTGTCTGGTGGTGATTTCTGGCGTCGTACTGACCGGCTACGTCGGCTACGTCGACCGTTTCGTCGCCACCGGGCTTGAGCTTGATTCGATTGCGGCGGCCGTGGTGGGCGGAACAGCCTTTGTCGGCGGCCGCGGCGGCCTGCTCGGCACGATTGCCGGCGTCTTAATCATCCAGATCCTTAGCACCGTGGCCGTGCTGATGGGCCTGGATATTGAAGTGCAGTTTATCATCAAAGGCTTGGTGATACTCGCCGCGGTGACGCTCTACAGCGTGGCCAGCGCCGAATCATAAGCGGAATACCGAGTGGAATGGAGGTCAAATGACAAATCAGGAACGTTCGTATAAAACAGAGTTTAGCTTGAAAGGGAAATCATGATGAAGAAACTGCTGTATGGAATCCTTGCGCTGTCACTGCTTTTGGCTGTGACGGCAGTGGTTTTCGGGCAAGATGAAGGCGCGGCCGAATCTGAATTCACCGAAGAGCAAATCGCCGCCTCGCCTTATTTGCAGAGTGTGCTTGCGCGTTTGGATGAAACCTATGACACTAGCGAATTCGCCAAAGAAGGCCCCTATCGGATTGCCTTCGCCGCGCAGGGAACCAGCAATGCCTGGTCGGCCTTGATGGATGCCCACGCCTATTGGTATGTTGAAGAACTGGGCGAAGATGTCATCTCCGAACTGCTCTATGGCGATGCCCAAGCGAGAGCCGATATTCAAGTGCCGCAGGTGGAAGACTTGCTGGCCCAAGAGCCTGACGCCCTAGTCCTGGTGCCGATGGGCGCGGCCGCGCTTTCGGCCCCGGTAGAGCGGGCGATGATGCAGGGAGTGCCAGTGGTTTTGTGCGCCAGTTCCGTCGAAACCGACAACTTTGTTACCGAAGTCGGCACCAATCTGTTTGCGGCCGGCGCCAGCCTAGCGCAATGGCTGGTCGACGCAGTGGGCAGTGAAGACGACCCGGCCAAAATCCTGATGATGACCGGCATCCCCGGCGTGACCACTTCCGTCGTCATGGAAGAAGGCGCCATGGCCGTCTTTGGAGACAACGCGGACGCGGTTGAGATTCTGGACAACCAGCCCGGCAACTGGTCACCGGCCGAAGGCAAGCGACTCATGGAAACCTGGCTGGTGCAGCACGGTGACGAAATCGACGGCATCTGGTCAGGCGGCGCCCAAATGACCCAG
Source organism: Phototrophicaceae bacterium (assembly GCA_965243795.1). Classification (GTDB taxonomy): domain Bacteria; phylum Chloroflexota; class Anaerolineae; order Aggregatilineales; family Phototrophicaceae; genus UBA6055. Next base: position 2,020,409 of record OZ251576.1, read on the forward strand.
GGGATTATCAGCGCCTACCTGGACGCCGGCATGGACATCCCACCGATTGGCGGCGGCGAATGGCAAAACGGCTTCCTGCGCCTGGCTATCGAAAATGACGTGCAATATGCCGCCTGGCAGTATCCCAATGCGATGATCACCCTCTGCATTGACACCGCTATTCAGATTTTGCAGGGCGAGCCGACCGCGCGCTTCATCGATTTTGTCGGCCGCATCCCCAACAGCGAACCCTTTACCGACGCCGAAGGGGAAAGCTACTTCCGACCAGAATGGAGCGACGATGTGCATGGGCCCATCACCATGCCAGACGAAAAACTGGCCGAACTGGGCTTCCTGGTTTCCGATTAACGATCTGTCAAGGAACGGACAAATCGCAGCCTGAAAAAGCATAACCCGTTATCCGGGGACACCCAATGCTCCCCGGATACCCCTTCTCGCTGGCAGATGAGACCATCCATGAGTGACTGCATACTCGAAATGCACAATATCTCCAAGGCCTTCGCCGGCGTGCAAGCGCTGAAAAAGGTTTCGTTTCAGTGTCGACCGGGACGTGTGGCCGCCCTGGTAGGTGAAAACGGCGCCGGCAAATCGACTTTGATGAAGATCCTGGCCGGCGCCTACCAAGCCGACAGCGGCGACATCATCTTCAAAGGCGAAAAGCGCGGCCAGGCCTCCACCGGCGACATCATCGACAGCGGCATCAGCATCATCTATCAAGAACTGGCGCTGGTGCCAGAAATGTCAGTTGCCGAAAATATCTTCCTCGGCCGCGAACCGCGCCGGGCATTTGGCCTATTAAACCTCAAGGAGCTTTATCAAAGATCGGCCGCCTTGCTGGATCGACTGGGTGTTTCGCTGGATTTGCGCCTGCCGGTGAGCGAACTGACCATCGCCCAGCGTCAGCTTGTCGAGATCGCCAAGGCCCTTTCACAGGATGCCGACCTGATCGTCATGGACGAGCCATCAGCTATTCTGGCCGGCGCCGAACTCGATCAGCTTTTCCGCATCATCGCCTCATTGGTCGAGCAGGGCGTCACCATCATCTACATCTCACATCGCCTGGAAGAGGTGTTTCGGATTGCCGATGAGGTCACCGTGCTGAAAGACGGCGAGGTCGTCGCCAGCCATCCGATTGACGAGCTTGACCGACCGACGCTGGTCGAATACATGGTCGGCCGACCGCTGGACGAAATCTTCCCCAAAACCGCTCATCAGCAAGGCGATTTGGCGCTGGAAGCCGAAGATATCGCAACCGACACCATCCTCGACGGCGTGAGCCTGCGACTCTATGCCGGCGAGATCCTGGGCATTGCCGGGATGGTCGGCTCTGGACGAACTGAACTGGCGCGCGCTCTCTTCGGGGCCGATCCACTGACCCGCGGGACGATCTCCCTCAAAGGACAAAAAAGCGGCAGCTGCAAGAATCCAGCCCAAGCGATCCAAGCCGGCCTGGCGCTGGTGCCAGAAGACCGCAAAACACATGGCCTTTTTACAGCCTTGTCAGTCCGCATCAATATCACCATGCCAATTCTTTCGCGCTTGACGCGGTTAGGTGTTCTGCGAAAGGAAACCGAGAGACAAATTGTCGAGCAGGCCCAAAAACGCCTGTCCATCGTCATGGCCTCGCCCGACCAGGAAGCGCAGCGTCTAAGCGGCGGCAACCAGCAAAAAGTGGTGCTGGCCAAATGGCTGGAAACAGACCCAGATGTGATTATTTTGGATGAACCTACCCGCGGCGTCGATGTGGGAGCGAAGTTTGAGATTTATAAACTCATGCGCCAGCTGAATGACCGCGGCATCGCTATTCTGATGATTTCCTCCGAACTGCCCGAGATCATTGGCATGAGCGACCGCATCCTGGTTATGCGCGACGGCAGAATAGCCGGCGAAGTTTCAAAAGAAGAAGCCACAGAGGCCGGCATCATTGAACTGGCGACCATTGGCAAACCCGGAGCGCATTCGTGAAAATCTCATGGCCTCTATGGTCTGGCCTGACTGATTCCCAAAGGGTGTTCCTGCGCCGCAATGGCCCGATTGTCGCGGTGTACGCCTTTATCATCCTCTTGTTCATCATCGGGGCAGCGCAGTCCGAACGTTTTCTGACCGAACGCAACCTGGCCAATGTCGCCCGTCAGTCGGCCTTTTTGGGCATCGTCGCCCTGGGGCAAATGCTGGTCATCTTGACCGCCGGCATCGACCTTTCAATCGGCTCGCTAATTAAGGTATCGATTCTGGTTTCAGCGATTGTGATGAATGGCGAAAGCGGCAATGTCGGCAGCGCCGTTGCGGCTGTGATTGGGCTGGGTCTGCTGGTGGGCCTCATCCATGGTTTTCTGATCAACGAGGCGAAGATCGCGCCCTTTATCGTTACCCTAGCCTCCCTGGTCATCCTGCGCGGGGTTGGATTAAGCATTTCGACATCGCCAGTGGGACGCGCCAGCCGTGAATTTCAACTGTTTTACGACCAGAAGATCGGCCCGGCGCCGATTATCGCGTTAATGTTCGGCCTGCTGCTGATCCTGACCATGCTGCTGCTTCGTTATACGGCCTTTGGCAAATATCTGTACGCGATTGGCGGCAATGAAGAAGTCGCCCGACTCTCTGGCGTGCCGGTTAAACGGGTGCGCTATGGCGTGTATGTTCTGTGCAGCATTTCAGCGGCCATCACCGGCCTGCTGTGGCTCTCGCGCATGGGCGTCGGCGATCCAGCTATCGGAGATGGCATTGAGCTTCAGGCCATAACAGCGGTGATTATCGGCGGCACCAGCTTATTCGGCGGCCGCGCCAGTGTCATGGGCGCCCTCGGCGGCGTGCTGCTATTAAGCCTTACCGCCAATCTGCTGGTCATGCTGGGCGTCAGCCAATTTGTCCAAGGCCTAATCCAAGGTATCATCATAGTCGCCGCCGTCGCCATCTACAAGCAGGAAGGGGATTGAAACAGCCGATGATTAAAGCCACCCGACCGACCGTTCGCGCTTTGCAGTCCAGCCTAATCCGCGAGCTGTCCAACGCCGCCATAGGCCGAAAAGACGTCATCCCCCTGTGGTTTGGCGAACCCGACCTGCCGACGCCGCCCTTCATCCGCCAAGCCGCCAAAACAGCCATTGACGCCGGACAAACGTTTTATCAAGCCAATTTGGGGATGAGCGAACTGCGCCAGGCCCTGGTCGACTACATGAATCAACTTCATGGCGCCAATTTTGACATAGACAATATCGCCGTGGCCCCCTCGGGCATGTCAGCGCTGGCGGCCGCCCTCCAGTGCATCATTGCCGAAGACGACGCTGTCGTTCTGCCGTCGCCGATTTGGCCCAACCTGCCCTCGATGGCCGAGATCCTTGGCGCCAAAATCACCCGCGTTCCCCTGCGCCCGATAGCGGGCCGATGGCATCTAGACCTGGATGAACTCTTCGCGGCCTGCGGAGAAAACACATCGGCCCTGCTGCTGAATTCACCCAACAACCCCACTGGCTGGATGCTCGAAGATGAGGAGCAGCAGACCATTTTGGACTTCTGCCGCCGCCGCGGCCTTTGGCTGATCGCCGACGAAGTCTATAATCGGATCGTCTATGACCGCCCCTGCGCCCCCAGTTTTGCCGACAAAGTGAGCGATGAGGACAAATTCATCATTGCCAACAGCTTCTCCAAATCCTGGGCGATGACCGGCTGGCGTTTAGGCTGGCTGACCGCGCCCAAATCACTGATGACGTCCCTGGAAACGGTGTTTGAGTATAATTTTTCCTGCATCTTCGCGCCGACGCAAATCGCCGGCATAGCCGCGCTGCAAGAGGGCGAACCCTTTATTCAGACTTCCATCCAGCGTTATCAGGCCGCCCTTGATGTGCTGATGACCGCCTTTGCCGATCTGCCGCGCGTCACATGTCCATTGCCCCATGCCGCCTTTTACGTCTTCTTTGCCGTCGAGGGCGTCGATGACAGCCTGGCCTTTGCCCGCCAGGTCTTGGACAAAAGCGGAGTTGGATTGGCCCCGGGCGCGGCCTTTGGCCCCGAAGGAGAAGGGTATCTGCGACTGTGCTTCGCGGCCGACGCCGACCTGCTTGAGCGAGTCTTGCGCCGCATGAAACCCCTGCTGACCTAAGACGATTGGCCGCGCGGCCGTCCTAGTTGGGCATCAGCACAATCGAACCCGGACTCGCAATCGAAGCGCAGGTCATGCCATCGACGACAGTCGATTCCAGCGGCGTAATCGCCCGCGGCATCGTCCGCGCATCCAAAAACAAGAGACGTCCCGACTGCGGAAAACAGACCTCGATCCCCTGCTCGACATAACCCCAAATATCCACGGCCTCAATAAAGCCAGCCTCGACAATTGACTGAATCCCAATCCCGCCGCCGTCAAGCCGCTGACACTGGACGCCGCTCGCCAGCCCATAAGTCGCATGAACAGCAATGCCGAACTGGGACAAAACAGGGCAGGTCACGGCCAACGGTCGTTGCGTCGCCGTCGCGGTGGGGAGTTTTTCTTCTTTCTTGCGCTTGCAGCTTCTTCTGTCGGTGAGGACACCGCCTGGCCGTTGATTGTTATCAAGGCCGTCGGCAAGGGTGATGCAGCCTCTTAGCTCCACAGCGCCAGCGAACTCGATGAAGTAATCGAAATCTGTGTTGCCCCGAAAGACGCCGTTGGTGATGCGTAACAAGGGGCCACCGGAACTTCCGAGATTAAAAACTGCCGTATCAGAACCTACGCCGCGGTTGTTCAAGACCCGCGCATTTTCAAGATAGGCTTGCCCGCCTCTGTTCAAGCTCAATACCCAAGTGCTGTGATTGTCTCTGAAAATGAGGTTTCGAGCGTTAAGACGGCCACCGTCCACGCTAATGACCGCGTTCTCGTCGCCGGCCTGGCGCACAGTCACATCGTTCAGATTGAGGACAGCGCCACTGGTGCCATCGCCGACGTATAGGGACACGTTCGCGCTTGCTGGGCCAATGATGCTGTATCCGTTGCCGTTGATGGTGAACTCGCCCGATGAAAAATACAGAAAGGCAAGGTTAGTTTGGACGGCCCATCTGCTAAAAACGCAGTCCGAAGTCATGTTGAAAGTTGTAACCGTCGCTGATGAATCGAACTGTGCATAAGACGCTGGCAGGCCGCAAGGGGCCATCGACGTTGGATTGATCAGCCGCGGCGGTACTGTGGGAACTGGTGTTTGACTTTGGACGGGAAGGGCGAGGAAGAGGAGCAGGAATAAACAGCAGATGACGTTCTTAATCAGAAAATGCGGGGGGGGGGGGGGGGGCTTTTCCTGATAGGGATATTCATGTCAATCGCCTTTCTATTCATCACATACGAAAATTATACATCAGTATCGGCCCTTGTCAAATCATTTCGCGCCCAATTTTGCGACAGCTGCATTCGCGGGAATGGTAAAAAATCTTTGACTATAGTACCATATCATCACTTTATCTTGGGGGGAATGGCTGATGAGAGCGAGTAAAGTCCTGGCGAAATGGCGCAGTAATCAATTTGCCCGCTTCTGCTCAATGGGGCATGTGCTGCCTTTTTTTATCCGTTATGCGGCGCATTATAAGTATGACGGCATCTGGCTTGACCTTGAGCATCGCAGTATGGACAGCCGCGAAGTTCAGCATTTGCAGGCGCTTTGCCATCTGTATGACATCGACTGCATGATTCGCCCGCCGACCCTCCAGCGCACCCGCCTTTACCGCTATTTTGAGGATGGCGCCGCCGGCCTGATGATCCCTTTCGTGTCCGACGCCCAAATGGCCCGCGCGATTGTCAGTTCCGTCAAATATCCACCGCTGGGCAACCGCGGCCTGGACGGCGCCGGCCTCGATGCCGATTTTGGCGGCGATTCCTGGCGGCCCAACAGTACATATACTGCCGATTCCAACCGCGAAACCTTTATCGTCGCCCAAATCGAAACGCCCCAAGCCGTCGCCAATGCCGAAGAGATCGCCGCCGTGCCAGGCATTGACGCCCTCTTTGTCGGCCCGACCGATTTGAAGCTGCGCCTCGATGCTGACCCGTCGCTGACCATAAGCCTCGACGAAGCCGTCGCCCAAGTCGCCGCGGCAACGCGCAAGCACAATAAAGTTTGGGCCAGAACGGCCTCATCGATTGAAGAGCTTGACGTCTACCGCAAACAAGGCGCCAAGATGATCCCCTTTGGCGGCGATTTTGCCTTGACGCAAATCCTGAAGCAGGCCAGCGAACAGCTTGATGCGATCCTAGACGAATGACTCACCAGACCAGCCCGCGCGCGGCCACATCCCATATCTGCTCAATAGCCTCGCCGCGCACGCCATAAAGCTGATTGTGCAGATTGGTCACCACGCAGGTATGCACTGGGATAATATGAACGACATCTCCCACCTTGGGCATCGCCGCGCAAGCTGTGCAGTCGACGAATCCATGCTCTTCATTGGCCTGATGAAAACGCGCATCGGGATATTCAACGATGTAACCCAGCAGCCCGTCCACAGTTTCGGCATTGACCGTTTTACTGCCGCTGTCGAGGATGACGCGGCTCGGCTCATGGGCGCTGACCACACTGGCGCGGATACGCATGGCGCAGCGGCCAAAATCTGTCATGCCCTTGTCCACGCTGCCCCAATCCCAAAATACATACGTGCCAACCCGCATCTCGGTTAGTTCAGGCAGCAGATGCGATTCCAAAATGGCGCCGCTGCCGCCGCCGCTGACCATCTCGACTTCGATCTCGGCCTCTTCAAGCAGGGTCAAAGTTTTTTGCAGCCGCGGCCGAATAGCGGCATCAGAAGGATAAATCATCACCCCAGCGAAATGCAGCCCCTCGGCGGCCGCAATACGCCGCGCCAGTTCAAGCGCATGTTCAGGCCTTGTGCCAGTGCGCTGATTGAGAGCGACCAATTCGACCATCATCTTCACAGTAACGCCGGCCTGTTGAGCCGCGGCAGCAATGCCATCGATCACCGCGCGGCTGTCCACAGTCACCGTCACGTCAGCCCGCTTGGCCAACGCCGCCAGCCGCCGCGTCTTTCGCTCGCCGACGATGTTGTACGGAATTTGAATATCATCAAAGCCAGCGTCGGCGAACACCTCGGCTTCGCTGACCTTTTGACAGGCGATCCCAACAGCCCCAGCTTCAATCTGACGACGGGCGATGTCCGGGATTTTGTGGGTTTTGATATGCGGACGAAACTGAATCCCCAAGTCATCACAGCGTTTCTGCATGGCGGCGATATTGCCTTCCATGATCTTCATATCGATGAGGACGCTGGGTGTTTCCAGGTCGTGAACCGTTTCAAATGTCATGCTATCCCCTATATTGAAATCTATTGCCAAATACTCTGCATCTGCCAGGCATCCAAACGCGTCAGCCGCGCCGATTGACCCTGCGCGCGCAGTGATATTCCCAAACTGTCCCCGCGCCCAGGATAAACCCGCACCGCCGCGCACTGCTTGCCATTGACAAAAACCTCGACCACGCTGCGGTCAATGAAAACGCGCAGACGCAATGGCTCATTCGGCTCAAGATAAATCGGCGCGGTCTCCGGCGCTCTCGAAAGCGCATCCGGCAAAACGGAAGAATAGGAAGTGTCTATCGTGATTAAGCTCTCCTGCCGCACCGCAAGCGATTTCAGAACATCCGAATTGGCGTTCAGCGCGGTTTGATTAGGCACCCGTTCCCGATAGACAAAGCCGCGATGCTTGTAAAAGACAATCCGCGTGTACTCTTCCTGGTTGGGCGAACGCAGCGCTTTTAGCTCAATCATAGGCGCGTCGCCAGGCTCAATCTCCAGCATAAGCTCCATCGCATTGCCCCGAATCGAATCGAAAACGACTTCCTCATTGGCCGGCAGGACGGTTTCCCCAATATGCTGATGCGGCCCGCGCAGTGATTCGATGTCGCCGGCCGGCTCCACCCGCAAAGTATTGTCGGCCGCCAGCGTCAAACGGCGCGGCAAAGTCATAATCTGATTCCAGCCCTGCGACGGCCGACCTTGATTCATATTGAACAAAACGATGACACCGCCCTTGCCGTCGGGAACTGCTGAAGGCGCATGGACGCCAGAGGGCAGAGCCGCGCCAAAATTAAAAAGGCCTTGGTCAGTCACCACGAACTTATCGCGGCCTTTGTCATAATCGCCCAGCAAATACTGCCCGCCGCTCATGTGGCTGAAAAACAAAAGGATATGCTTGTCATCGCCAATCGGCCAAAAATAAGGACAGGCGCCGTCATCGCCAACCAAGCTGAATTGATCATCCTCAACAAAGGGATGCAGATATTCCCAGTCAGCCAAATCGCGCGAGCGAAACAGAAAATTGGCCCGTATCTGTTTTTTGTCCGGCCCCTGTGGCAATGTGCCGCCAGAAAGCGCATAGTACCAGTCGCCTTTTTTCCAGATGCACGGATCAAAAACGGTGTAGGGATGCGGCGGCTCGTCCTCGCCGGCAAATGGAATGACCGCGCCGGCGGTGACCTTTTCCCAATTCAGCAGCAGCGGATCATTCGAGACAGCGACCATATTGCCAACTTTCGTGCCATGATACATCGCGATCACGCGGTCATCTTCAGCCAAAGCCGAACCCGAAAAACAGCATTCTTCGGGATGGGGATAGATGGCGTAGGGCAAATCCCGCCAGTGAATCAAATCATCGCTGACGGCATGGCCCCAATGCTGACGCGGGTCTTCGGGCGGATAAGCCTGATAAAACAGATGCCAGCGCCCCTGCCAAAAACACAGCCCATTGGGATCGTTCAATGTGCTTTCGGGATTGACATAATGATAAAGCGGACGATGCGGATCAGCAGCCAGGCTTTGACGCGCTTCATGGAGGCGCCGCAGCAGTGGATTGGCCTTGAGTTGTGCTTCCTGCTCGGCCAAACTCTCGGCAAAGCGGTATTTTGGAACGCGCGAAGTGTAGTCCATAATCCCCTATTCTTTCGCTAAAATCTGAATTTTATCATTTCTATGATGAAGCGTCCAACCTGACAATCCCCTTGCCCAGCAGCCCGACGAAAATGGGCCCCTCGGCCGGCGTCAGTAATGCCGTGGGCGCATCGCGGGTCTGCATGAGCCGCGTCCAGGTTTGCCCATCATCTGCGGAAGTCAGCAGGCCATCGTCGACCAGCGCGAAAATCCGTCGGCCGGCAATTTGGATGTCATTGACCGTCGCGGGCATGGATTTTTCGGCCAGCCGAAGCCAATTTCTGCCCTGATCGCCAGAAACCCAAAGCCCGTGATTTTCGGTGCCGGCCAGGATTTTACCCGCGCCGTCATCGATAAATGCCAAACACAAAACTGGCGCCCGATCAGTCGGAAAAGCGGTCTCCCGCCAGGCTCGCCCGCCATTGTCACTGCGATACAGGCCGGTTTCAGCGCCGGCCAGAACAGTCTCATCCTCGGCCAAGCTGGGCGAAAGGGCGATGCAAAGCACATTGAGGTCAAACAGGCCAAAGTTCCAGGACTGCCAATTCGCGCCGCGGTCAGATGAAGCGAAGATGCCATCTTCCATCGTCCCAGCCAGCAGAACGCCGTCGTATTCAAAGCTGGGAGACGCCCGCAAGGCCGAAAATAATGGCGGAGGCGCCGCAAAACGAGCCGCGAACCACGTATCGCCGCCGTCGCTTGAGCGCAGAATGCCGCCCTGTACAGCCGCGAACAGACTGCGGTCATGCCCATAATCAGGCGAGACAGCCAGCCCAGTGACGGCCAGCCTAGTCCCAATGTCCAGCGATTCCCAGCTTTGCCCGCCGTCCCGCGAGCGATACAGCCCCGAAGCGCAGGCCGCAAAGCAGATGCCATCCACAGCGAAATCGGGCGAGGCCGCCAGCGAAAACACCGTGTCATCCGCCTGCTGAAAGGGAAAGGTAAGATGCGCTGTCATAGGCCTTATCCAGGATGACGGGCGATTTCTGGCGTCTTGTGATGAACAAGCACATCCACAGTCAAAGCCATGCCCGCCGTCAAAACCGCGTTCCGCAGCGCCGCCTTCTGTATGGACGCGCCATCCACAATCCGCCTCCTATCGATCAGCTGCCCCGACACCACATCAAATCCACAGCGACCGTCAGCGTTCATCAGCTTCGCCATGACCTCGCCAGGATCATAGCCGGCGTTTTCAAAAATGGCCCGCGCAGGTTCAGCTAAGGCTTGATGCAAAATGCGAAAAGCAGCCCTTTCATCAGGATCGGCGCCTTCCCTTTGACCCGACTCCAGGGCCGGCCGACAGGCAAGATAAGCCAGACCAGCCCCAGGCACCACGCCATCCTTGACAGCGGCCCGCATAGCCGAGGCCGTGCGCTCGGCCAGTTCCTTGCGCCGCTCAATCTCCGCTTCCGATGCGCCGCCTGCCCACAACGTCGCCGAACCACCCATCAGCTTGCCGATGCGCTCCAGGATTTTGGGATCATCGCTGCGCTGAAAACGTGACTGCAAATCACTGACGTGCTGACGCAGTTTTCGCGGATTGCCCTTGCCGCCCACAATGCCGAAATTATGCGGACTGGCCCAACCGCGCCGCGCCCGGCCAAAATGCCGCGGGGCGACGTCCTTGAGGCTGTGGCCGGCCACCTTCAGCATCGGCTCCGCGCCAGTCAGGATGGCCAGATCTTCCACAGCGGCGATGCGGTCATCCAGATTGCGCCCAGGCCCCTTGACGGCCATGACCTGGAAATTCTTGAGCTTGCCATTGGCCAGCAGCAGACCAGCCAGCGCTTCCTTGGACAAATCGCCCGCGACCAAAATCAGCTTCTCTATCTTTGTTTCAACGGCAATTTCCAATATCGGCATAATATGGCGCGGGTCATTGATCTTGAAATCGACAATCAGAATCGCCGGCTCCTCATAGACCGTCTGAAGCTCGGCGCGGTTCATAATCATCTCGCGCGAAAACAATCCGCTGTTCCAATACATGCCCTCGATGTATTCCCGGCGCAGTTCGCGGCGATGATCTTTGCGAATGTCAAGCTGGCCATAAGCGCCGATGATATCAAAAATTTCACCGAGCAGCTTGGCCATGGGCGGATCATGGCAGATAGCTTCCGCAGCCCGCGCCAAGTTTTCCTTGCCCTCAATCCGAAAGGTCATCTCATCCAAAAGGCCAAGCGCGCAGGATAAAGCCGTTTGCAGATGAACGCGCAGCCGCATGGCATTGCCCCCCGCCGCCAAATAATGCAGACCGCCATTGTAGACCGCCTGAAACAGAACAGCCGCCGTGGCCGCGCCATCCCCCATCCGCTCATGCTGACGGCAAATCAGCGCCCGCGCCAGCATCGCGCCCATGTCTTCGCCGCGCTGGCTCAATTCAATCACGCGCCGGGCAATCAAGCCGCCGTCATCGAGAATCTCGGGCCTCTTTTGATCGTTCATCAAGTGCGTTATCGCCACCGTCCGCGCCGTCGGCCCCAAAGTCGGCCGAACAGCGGCCACCAAAGTGTTGATGCCCCGCTGCATTCGTCGATGCGCCGAAGGCTGAAAAACCAGCCCCGGCCGGTAAATCTTGCGAGATTGAAAGGGAGCTTTTTCGGCCATAGCTTATCCGGCCGACCAGCTTCGTATGGAAAGGCCCTCAAACCTGGCGCCGCCTTCAGAAACGAAAAGCCCCCATTGACCAGCCGAATGGTCATAGCCGCGGCAATTCAAAGCGACCGAATCATTCAGATAAACCACAATAACGCTGCCATCTATGAATACCTTGAGCCGCAAAGGCTCTTCAGCCGACATGTGCAGCGGCCGCTCCAGCATAAAAGGTTGATCGCCCGGCCGCGGCCAACGGTCAAAGACAACGCGCTGCCGCCCAGGCTCCCATCGAATCTGATAATAACGCTCCATATCCTGGTCACAGCGCAGCAATAGGCCGCAGCCGCGCGTCGGTGAAAGCGGGAATATCGTCGCCTCGATCAACGCGCGCGGCGGCAAATCGCCCAAGGCGCAGGCCGCGAAATGATCATCAGCCCGCGCTGTGCAGGAAGACTCATCCGTCTGCCATTCACCAAAAGAGGGCCGAAAATCAAGCTCTTCAGGCTGTGTAAATGCCGCTTCCAACTCGGGCGGGGCTGATACGCGAAAGCCGCCGTCCTGTGTTTCGCCAATCTCATGGACGACCATCGCGCCGCCCCATTGCCAGCCGCCGCTATCCGTTTCGCCCTCGCGGGTCGGATTCCAGCCAAACGCGAACCGCCTGCGTCCATCGCCAGCCGTCTTAGCCGCATAAAACGCGCGGCCGTCAAAAGTGTCATTTGTCGGCGCCAGCCAAGGCCCCTGCAAAGACTCGCTGATGCGATAATGGGTGACATGACGCTCGCTGAAAGTCGAATACACCAGCGCCCAATTTTCCCCCCAACGGAACAAATCCGGGCATTCATGCGTGTAATACAAACGCGGCGACCAAAACGGCGGCCGAACTTCCCACTCTTCCAAGTCAGGCGACGTCATCAGCGCAATACAGCCGCGCCGATTGTCGGGCCCATCTTTTTCACGCGCCGCCAGCAGCATCCAGTATTCCTGCGCGTCCTCATTCCAAAAAGGAAACGGATCGCGCCAGTCAATGCTTTCGTACCAGCGCGCATCGGCTTCAATAATCGGATTGCGCGGGTCTTTATGCCAGCTTTGCAGATCATCGCTGGTGGCGCGGCACACCGTCTGCGGCTGATTTTCGCCGGCGTAGCCAGTGTAAAAGAGGTGAAAAACGCCCTTTCTTTCGATGACCGAGCCAGTAAAACAGCTGACGGCATCAGGCGCGCCAGGCGGCCCAGGTTCAATCGCCAGCGGCAGTTCTTCCCAATGCGCCAGATCTTTCGAGGCGAGATGAGCGTAAGGCGTGCCATCGGCGCCATGGCGATGCGGCGGCAGCGGCGCTTTCAAATAAAAAGCATGATAGACGCCCTCCCAATAAAAGGGAATCACATCGCCCACAAAGCCGTCCACCGGCCTGTAAAAAACATTCATGCCTGCGATTAACCCTTGATCGCGCCGCGCATAATGCCTTCAATCAGATAACGCTGCCCAAAAAGAAAAATGATAATCACCGGCACCAGCGATATCACCACCCCAGCCAGCACAACCGATATGCTGCCGGTCATCATATAGCCTTGCAGCTGAAAAATGCCGATGGTGATGGGCTGATTCTCATGCTTCAAGAAGATCAGCGGCCGGAAAAATTCGTTCCAGTGAAAATTGAAGCTCAAAATCGCCAGCACCGCCAAACCAGGCTTGACCAGCGGCAGATAAATCCGATGGAAAAGCTGCCATTGACTGGCGCCGTCGATCAGCGCCGATTCCTCCAGTTCAATAGGGATCGTCAAATAATACTGACGCAGCAGAAAAGTGCCGAAAGCCGTCGGCGCCGCCGGCAGAATCAGCGACCACACCGTATCATACAAACCCAAATTCCGTATCAAAATGAACACGGGGATAACCGTCGCCTGGACGGGAATCATCATCGTCGCCAGCACCACCCAAAACAGCATATCCCTCCCGCGGAACTGCAAGCGGGCAAAAGCATAGCCGGCCAGCGAGGCCGTGATAAGCTGCCCCAGCACCGTCCCCCAGGTGATGATGCTGCTGTTGAGGATCTGGCGGGCAAAGGGCACCGTCTCGAAGACCTGGACATAGTTCTTGACCGCCAAGTCAGTCGGCAGCCACTTGGGCGGCACCGTAAAAGAATCCGCGCCGGTGCGGAGCGAAGTCGAAATCGTCCACATAATCGGCGCCAAAATAACGCCGCTCATAATCGCCAGCACAATCAAAGGCAGCCAGCGCCCCAACTGATGCGAAAGCACCTGCCGCCGATGATCCGCCGCCGAAATATCTCTGGGGCCGCTTCGCAAGCTAGTCGTCATCAGTCATCTCCCGCGGCCCTATTGATAAAATACCCGACTGCGCCAGAGCCACATCTGCACGATGGACATGACCAGAATGATAAGGAAGAGTACAATGGCGACGGTCGATCCATAGCCAAATTCAATATGCTTAAAAGCGTGTTCATACATGACCATCACCAAAGTTCGGCTGGCATTGCCCGGGCCGCCGCGCGTCATAATGTACGGCTCATCAAAAACTTGCAGCGCGCCAATCACGCCCGTGACCGTGGCGAACAAAATCTGCGGACTTAACAGGGGAATGACCACCGACCACAGACGCCGAAAGCCCTGCGCGCCATCAACATCGGCCGCATCCAGCACCTCCTGCGACAAATTGGACAGCCCGCCCAAAAAGATGACGAAGGTAAAGCCCAAGTTGCGCCAAGCCGAGATGATGGCAATCGAAATCATCACCAAATCAGGCGAAGTCAGCCACGGAATCTGCGGCAGGCCAAGCAGCGTCAGATAATAATTCAAAGGCCCGAACTCTTTATGAAAAATATAGCCCATAAAGACAGCCACCGAAGCGCCAGACATCAGCAGCGGCAGGAAAAAAGCCGTGCGAAAATAATAGCGCAGCCATACCCGCGAGATCCGATGAACCGCCAAAGCCAGTATCAAGCCGATGGAAACCTGGCTGGTGACCGCTAGAATCGTGAACTTGACGGTGTTGCCCAAGCCGATAATGACGCGGCCATCGCCTAGCAGCCTCTCAAAATTGTCCAGGCCGATGAAATCAGGCGGCCGAAAGATATTCCAATGAAACAAGCTAAGTCCAAAGGAGACAAAAATAGGCCCAGCGGTGAAAATAAAAATGCCGAGCAGGGTCGGCAGCAAAAATAAATATCCCAGCAAAGCGCGCCGCCGCCGCAGCCCGTCCATCGTATCCTGCATAAGCCAATGCCAGATGCCTTGACGGCCGCCGGCTGGCATAGATTTGGATTTCATTCCTCGCTCCCCATCCAGGCAAAGCATGGGCCAACAGAACAAACCATTGGCCCACGCATGCAGACAGCTTTATTCGCCGTAGTACCGCGGCTGGCGGTTGGTCAGTTCTTCCAGTTCGCGCTGCATCTCATCCAACGCTTGCTGGGGTTCCATCTCGCCAGAAGTGGCAAAGCCGGTGTAAGTCGTGAAGATAGTCGTCATCGGATTTGACCACGGCGGCGCTGGAATGGGAGCGGTGTCAGGATGATCGTCCAGGGTGCTGTAGAAAACATCGCTGTTCGCCGGCCCGGTTGTCTCAAAGGCGTCCGCCTGGCTGTAGGAGCGCCGCGACGGCGTGGTGATGATGACCGGGTTGAAGAACTCACTGCTCTGGAAGCCTTCGTGACTGACCTCCAGTTTCATAAATTCCCAAGCCTCGTCGGGATTCTGGGAAGTGGCGCTAAGCCAATGGCCGCCAGTGCCGAACTGATGCTTCTGATTGCGCCATGCCGGCCAAAGCTGCACATCGAAATCGCCCTTGGCCATGCCTTCGTTGCCCAGCCGGCCAGCCCAGAAACCACCCGCCGGCGTCATGCACAGCCGCCCAGTGGCGTAAAAGCCAGTCAGCGTTTGCCCGGTGCCCATGCCGATGTCCGGCGACACGCCCTCTTGCCACAGATCAACGACCAGCTGCAAGGCCTCGACAACTTCAGATGAATTGGCAATCGGCGTCCGCCAGCGGAAACCACCGCCGCGCCCCTCGACAGCCGCATCCCCGGCGTAATAGCCGTCCCAAAGCCATTCACCGCCCGGCGCGCGCTCTTCAGTGTACAAATTGCCGCCAGCGACAAAGATCCACGGCATCCAGCTGCCCCACAGACGATTCGTCCAGGCATAGCCGAAGATCTCGGTCTGCCCGCTGTCATTCTTGGTGGTCGTGCCGCGGGCGATCTCCAGGAAATCGTCCTTGGTCCAGCCCGGCCCCGGCACCTCAAAGCCATTGTCAGCCAGAACCTTGGTGTTGAAGTACATATTGGCGGCGTTGAAGTCGCGCGGCGGCTCATACAAACTGCCTTCGTACATCATGGCTTCGACCAGCGAGGGATGGACATCGGAAAAGTATTCCGTCCAAAAGTCCTGGTCAGGATCGTTGACAATACGGTCATCCAGCGCCACCGCCAGACCTTGGCCAGCGAAAAGCTGGGTGGCTTCCGTCGCCGCATAGCCAACGTCAATCGACTCGCCGGCGGCGACCAGCGCCAGGATCTTCGCAGCGACCTCTTCATGGTCAATCCCGGTCAAAATAACCCATTCCACCTGCACATTGGGATTCTGCGCCATGAGCATATCCCCGACCGGCGCCAGAGTGTTGTCATCCAGACCAGCGGTCTGCACCTTGACGACAATCGTATCCTGGGCGATCACCCGCACAGGCAGGCCGCTCATCGCCAAACCAGCGCCGCCAGCTGCCGCCAGTTTCAGCAGATCGCGGCGACTCATCTTGTTCTTATTTTTCATGGTTATCCTCCAACAAATCATGATTACTGTCTTGATGCGGTACTTCTCTTCGGAACATCTTCGCCATCTTCACCCCCTAAAAAACCGATCATGCTCAATAATATAGCGCAACACGGGTACAATAACATACTTTCGCGCGCCGCGCAAACCACAGCCTTATCAATCCAGCGCGAGAATTTCGCGTGGAAACGTCGTCAGGCTCTCGCAGCCATCGTCGGTTATCAGCACATCATCCTCAATCCGAACGCCAATTTCCCCCAGACGATAAATGCCCGGCTCAATCGTAAAGACCATCCCCGGCCGCAAAATCCGTTGATTGCCCTGGACGATGTACGGAGCTTCGTGCGCCTGCAATCCCAATCCATGCCCAGTCCGATGCCGCATCAAATGTTCACAGCCGGCATCGATAATCACCTGCCGCGCCGCCGCATCAACCGAATCGGCAGTCACCCCAGGCCCAGCGGCCCGCCGTCCAGCCGCATTCGCCGCCCGCGCCACAGCATAAAATCGCCGATGCTCCTCGCTGACCTCGCCCACAAACACCGTGCGGGTAATATCAGCGCAGTAGCCGTCAAAGGACGCGCCGAAATCAACCAGCAGAGGGTCGCCGCGCTGAAGGCGATAGTCAAGCGGGCCGCAGTGTGGCAGAGCCGTATTGCCGCCGCCGTGCAGGATAATGTCAAAAGCCAAACCGTGGCCGCCCAACGCCTTGATGCGCGCCTCCAAGTCAGCGGCGATCTCCCGTTCGCTCATGCCCACCCGCACATTGTCCAGCGTCGCCCGCAGCGCGTCTTCAGAGATTTGAATGGCCCGTCGCAGCGCGGCGATCTCGGCATCGTCTTTGATGATGCGCCATTCGGCCAGTTGCCTGGAAGCGTCGACGATGGCCGCGTCAGGAGCATAGGCGCGGATGATTTCAGCCTCGAAAAAACGCATCTGCAAGCCCTCGACGCCGATGATTTTGCCGCGTGTTTGCAGGACGTCCAGCGCGGCGGCGAAAGCCTGGTCATACCCCTCGGCATCCGCCCACGAGAAAATCCGCGACTGGATCGGATGACGTTCAAACAGGGGAATTTCCAGTTCGGGAATGACAGCAAGCGGCGGCTCCTCCAAGGGGATGAACATCACAATCGGACGTTCCATCGCGAAGTGCGCCGCCTGCGTGAGATAGCGATGATTAGGGCCGGGAATCAGCGCCAGGACATCCAGCTTGGCTTGACGCATGATGCCGCGCAGTCTGTTCAGCCGCCGCTGATCGGACATGAGCAGAGACCCTTCTGCGCCGACAGCAAAACACACGCTTACCAGCCGCGCTTGCCCAGCACAACCTGATCGGGTGTAACATTGATGCCAACCATCGCTTCGCCCAAATTGCGACTGACATCAGCCAAAATCTGCGGATCCTGATAGTGCGTGACAGCCTGCACAATCGCCTTGGCGCGTTTCTCTGGATGACCGCTCTTGAAGATGCCACTGCCGACAAATACTCCGTCCACGCCAAGCTGCATCATCAGCGCGGCATCGGCCGGCGTCGCCACACCGCCAGCGGCAAAGTTCACCACCGGCAGACGACCCAGTTCAGCCGTCTCCTTGACCAGATGATGCGGCGCCCGAATCTCTTTGGCGTATGTGTACAGTTCATCGTCGTCCATGCTGCTGACGCGGCGGATCTCGCCATGAACCGCGCGGGCATGACGGACAGCTTCGACAACGTCGCCAGTGCCAGCCTCGCCTTTGGTACGCATCATCGCCGCGCCCTCATTGATGCGCCGCAGCGCCTCGCCCAAATTGCGACAGCCGCAGACAAAGGGAACTTCAAATGCCCACTTGTTGATGTGATGCTCCTCATCAGCCGGCGTCAAAACCTCGCTCTCATCGACGTAATCCACGCCCAAAGCCTCCAAAATCTGCGCCTCGACAAAATGACCGATGCGCGCCTTGGCCATAACCGGAATGGAAACCGCCTGGATGATGCCCTCAATCATGTCAGGGTCGCTCATGCGGGCAACGCCGCCCTGCACGCGAATATCAGCCGGCACCCGCTCCAGCGCCATCACAGCCGCCGCCCCAGCCTCTTCAGCAATCCGCGCCTGTTCCGGCGTGACCACATCCATAATCACCCCGCCCTTGAGCATCTGCGCCAAGCCGCGCTTGACCCGAGCAGTGCCTTTCTCGATGCTGCCATTCTGCTGATGTCTGCCTGTATTCATAAGATGACCCCTTTCATGCCAATTCATCCGAATCCCATCTTAAAGGATGTCAAATAAAAACAATATATCCAATGCAGGCCGCTTAAGGCCAATCAAAACGAACCCGGCGAAAAGACAGCGATTTGTCCAGAACAGCCCAGCCGCTTAAAGATCGTTTTTGACTTTGTACGCATTTTCGGCTTTGTAGATGCACCGCCGCCAGATGAAATAAGCAGCGATGATCACCCCAACGCAATTCGAGATGAGGTCATTCCAAGAGGGCTGACGGTCAGGGGCGAAATTCTGCTGATATTCAGTGATGAAGCCCAAGCTGATGGCAATGACAGCCGCCAGCGCCAGACTGACGGAAGGGCGCAAATGCCCAACCCAAGCCCAAAACCAAAAAGCGCAGGCGACGCTGAACGCCAAAAAATGAAATCCATTGGACACAGCCTCGCGGCTCGGCACCCTAGAGCCAGAGGGAATGCCAATCCTGGTGAGCGTGCTTTCAGGCTGCACCAGCCAAAAGGTAATCCACAGCGTCCAGCCAATAGCCGCCGTCCACCGTATCGGATGCCTTTGCAGCAGTATGAATAGTCTTTCCATAGCTGAATGTCTTTCTCGCAACGCCTGACCTAGACCTTGGGCTGACGCCACCACCAGCCAGCTTTTTTGCGCGCGCCATACTTGAGCTTCTTGTCCAGCCACAATGCCAGCCGCCGCCAGCGATTGCCCAGCATCCAGCGCAGAACGCGGTTATGAAATTGAGAAAAATCCTTATTATACGGACAAACGCGAATGCAAATCGAGCAGTCCGTCCCCTGATTAACCCAGAACTTGAAGCACTTCTTGGCGTCAATCGTCCATTTCCTGATGCCCTTGAGATGCGACACGCCATCATAAATCTCATAACTGGGCTGATCGAACGGAATAGCCTTAATCGGACAGCCATCGCTGCATCGGCGGCACAGATTGCAGGTCTCCGTCACGCCAAAATCAATAGGCTCATCCGCCAAAAGCGGCAAGTCCGTAAATATCTTGGCGATCCGCACCCTAGGCCCATATTCTGGCGTAATCAGCAGCCCATGCCGACCATACTGCCCCAAGCCAGCCTGAATCGCCAAAGGAATCGACAGCGCCGTGTCATTGAGGCTGGCGACAGCACGGTAGCCCAAATTGCGAATATACTGCGTTATCGATAAAACGGCAATGATGTCCTTGCTGTAGCCCTGCCCAGTCGCGGCGCCGCTCAAGGCCGACGGCACAGTCTGAATGGTCTGATGGTGCATCTCGTTGGCGATCACCACCACATGAGACAAATCATCAGGCAAATCCATCGCCTTGTCAGTCAATTTTTGACGGCTGTAGCGATGCGTATAAACCCAGCGCTCGTCATAGTCGCAGATGCCAATCATATCGGCGCCAAGAAACCGGCCGGCGCGTTTGACATCAGCCGTATTCTCGGCCGCTGTGCCTTCAGTTTTACGCGTCGCGCCTTCGCGAAACATAGTATAACTGTCCAAAAAACCTTCTTTGCGGTCAGCTGACATCTCCAGCAGATCGGCCGTGAAATCGGCAATGTACCAGGCGGCGTTTCGCAGGGCATAATCTCGATGCTGAAAGCCCTCGACCTTGCGGAACTGCGCCAAATCGGTAAAGTAAGACTCATAGAATCGGCGGGCGCGGTCAGACCGAACCTCATCATCCCAGATAGACCGATTGAACATATCATATTTCTGATTGAAACGCTTAAAATCACCCGAAACCTTGAAGCCGGTTTTGGCATCGACAGGCTTTGAGCAGACGCAGCTTTCGCATCGGCAGCGTTCTTGTTTGCTTTTAACAGAGCTTGTCATGCTAACAATCCTGGACAGGGATTCGCCATCCCCCTTCATTTATATTGCAGTTGAATGAATTCTTTAATCCGGTCGGTATGTTCAGTCAATTTCCGCTCCAGCGCCTTCAGCTTTATCCATGTTTCTTCAAACGGCTCAAACAGAGAAACTTGCTTCTCAATAGGCAGGATGGGTATCGGAAAATCTTTGATATGGCTTATGTAAATATGCGGCTGCCCAGTCCCTTGCTGCCGATTGTAAATTTCCCGCTGCTTCTGCGCCATGCACATAAAAAGGTATCGGGTCAGAAATTTCGATTCATCTTTGCTTTTGACCACGATTGAATCAGATGCCCATATCGGATCGTCATGCCACCACACATAACCGGCATACGCGCCAGATTTGCTTATCGTGAAGACACCCCCCAAGTGATTATAGTCGCCATGCGTATAAGGAACAGTGCCGCGCCCCCCAGCAATAACCGGAATATCGCCTGGAATTGTATCGGCCTTGGTAATGGATTTGCCATTTTGCAGAACAGCCGCCTCTTCCAGGCTAATATAATCCTTATCATCTGCGACTTCCCATTTTTCATATAATAATAAGGATTGTCGGCTTTCCAGGCCTTTAACTGAAATCACGCTAATATCAAGATTGATGGGCATATTCTCTTCAGGCTCGTCCGAATCCTGATAAAAGAAGAGCGTCTTCTCCAAATCGTTTATGCCATTGACCGGATTGCGCTTGCTGTCAAAACCGTCGTTTCTAATGGCCGCTTGATAAAACCAATCTGTTCGCTGTGTGCCTTTGTCCGTCAAATAAATAATCCCAGTCTTAGCGTCAGTGTAAGGCGCGAAACAGCCGCGCGGCAGCCTGGCCAAAAGCCTAACGCGCGAATTCGAAAACAAAAATCTCAACAACTCGGTATGCTTGCGATTGACGAGCAGGCCATCCGGCACCACAATAGCCATAGCCCCGCCCAGCTTCAAACTGTTAAAACACTTGATAACGCACGCTTCATCAGCGTCCTTCGGATTGCCCTCAACGCGGTCTAATATCTCTTGAGACACATTTTGAGAAAAAGGGATATTAGAAAGAACATTGTCATATTTCCCATTCGTATCCGCTTGAAGGCTGTCCTGCTGCCTTACCCCCGAATGACCATCGCCAAACAAAATCATGTTCATCTTGGCTATCCGCGCCGTAGTGGTAATTTCTCCCCCAAAGACCGTTTGATTATGCAATGTGTCAAACACCTCTTTCGACAATCGGCATTGCTGGCTGATATGCTTAAATGATTCAGTAAGAAATCCCCCAGTGCCGCAAAATGGATCATAGATGTTTTCGCCATACTTCGGATTAAGAAGCCTAACCATGAACCTTATGATATGGCGCGGTGTAAAATACTCGCCCAGATCGTTTTGAGTGTCAGTGGTCTTCTGAATAAAATGTTCAAAAGCGACGCCCTTTATGTCTTCATCAATACCCGTGAGGTGCAATGGATTGAGCTTGTGGATGATTTTCCTCATTGCGCCGGCATGTTCAGGCTTAATAGACGATTTAGCGATCACTTCGCCGCCATAGACTTCACTAAGCCGATTCATCGCTACCTCATTCAAATAAAGCAGCAAGTCCTTTTCAGGCTGTTGAAGCAGCTGATGCCAAATCCCATCATCGCCCTTTTCACTAAGTAGTTTCAAAAAGAGGACGTTGGCGAATTCACTGAATCTCTCTATGCCAGCCCGAAGTCCAGCCGCCCTAAGATCATTGTTCAGTTCCGAAAACAGCTGAATCAACTGTTCCCTAGACCTGATGACTCTCTTGGGAACGGTGAATATCTCATTCGTCCCCTCGCTCTGAAACCTCTTCAGCAGTTCCAAAGGAAGAAATTCGTTGACCTCTATGCCGTTCAAATATAAGGGCTTGTCATTGTCGAGATAGTGAGACTTTAAGGTCGTGCCATTGCAGGCGAAGACGATTTTGACTCCAATCCGATCCGCATAATCTTTCGCTTGACCAAGCGCATTATCAAGATTCATCACCGTCGGCTTCTTAGCCTCAATGACAGCAAGCGGAATCACGCCATCAAATAAAGTGTAATCAGGCCTTTTTTGGCCCAGATTTTGCGCGCTTTGACGCGAAAGCCGAACCTTAACGGATTCCTCAAAAAAGACATTCCGCCCATGATCATGAGCATCGAGAAGCCAGCCCTTCGCCT
This sequence comes from Phototrophicaceae bacterium, assembly GCA_965243795.1. GTDB lineage: Bacteria > Chloroflexota > Anaerolineae > Aggregatilineales > Phototrophicaceae > UBA6055. Next base: position 2,042,925 of record OZ251576.1, read on the forward strand.
CTAAACGGCGGTCTATCTGATATCGAATGTCTGCCTCAATCACCCAGACATCTCCAATTACTGTGCATGACTCTCTTATGCTAACATAAATTTAACAATCCTGCCACGTCATTTGCGCGGACGCCACGCAGCAGGTATGCTTATCCCAGCAGACAGCAAAAATGTTCACACAGCGCAGGCAGGGACCCCATGCCGCGGATCGAATTCTACATCGTCGACGTCTTCACCATCGGCCGCAAATACACCGGCAATCAGCTGGCCGTCTACCTGGGCGACCCACCGACCGCGCTCATGCAGCAGTTGGCCAAAGAAATCAACTTCTCCGAAATCACCTTCATAACCTCCAGCACGCCCGAAAACGGCGGCTATAACGTCCGCATCTTCATGCCCGAAATCGAAGTGCCTTTCGCCGGCCATCCCGTGCTTGGCACAGCTTACATCATCCAGCGCCAGCTTATCCGCAAGCCCATCGACGGCCTATTGCTCAACCTGGCGGTCGGACAAATTCCCGTGACCTTTGGCGAAGATGACATAATTTGGATGCAGCAGAATCCACCCGCCTTTGGCCAACAGTTTGAAAGGGCCGAAATGGCGCAGATACTCAACATCGACCCCTCCGATATCGACAGCCGCTATCCAATCCAGGAAGTGTCGACGGGCCTGCCCTTTGTGATTGTGCCGATGCGCTCGCTGGAAGCGGTCAAACGGGCGCGGGTCAATCTCGACCGCCTGCGGGCCCTGCTCGGCGCGCACGAGGCCATCGGCCCGGCGATATTCTGCCCACAGACCTTGCACGAGGAAAACGACATCCATGTGCGGGTTTTAGACGATATTTATGGCGCCCCCGAAGACCCGGCCACCGGCAGCGCCAACGGTTGCATCGCCGGCTACCTCGTCCATTATCGCTGTTTCGGCGGCGACAGCATCGCGCTCCGTTCCGAACAAGGCTACCAAATCGGACGGCCTTCGCTGCTGCACCTCCAAGCCCAGCGGACAGCCGATGAAATCGTGATTCGAGTCGGCGGCCAAGTCGAAATGGTCGCGCAGGGACGGCTGGCCGCCGATGAATAACCGACAGCTTGCAGAAGCAGAGTAGGGGAAGAGATGAACGAGTTAAACGTGAGGAACAGGACAATTTTTCATGGGGACAATCTAGAGTTCCTGCGCGGGATAAACAGCGAGACAATCCATCTTATCGCGACGGATCCGCCGTTTAAGAAAGGGCGGGATTTCCACGCGGCGCCGGGCAGTCTAGCGCAAGGCGCGAGCTTCAAGGATCGCTGGTCTTGGGAACAGGACGTACAGGGCGATTGGGTGGACAAAATTAAGGACGATTGGCCAGCGGCCTATGCGGTGATTGAAAGCACGCGGTTAAGCTATGGTGAGGATATGAGCGCGTTCCTATGCTGGCTGGGCGTTCGGCTCATGGAGATGCGCCGCGTTTTGCGGGCCGATGGCAGTTTGTATCTTCATATTGACCATACGGCGCACGCGTACGTGAAGGCGCTTCTCGACTCCATCTTTGGCGCGCGCAGCTTCAGGAATGAAATCGTGTGGAGACGTATTCGAGGAGCAAAAAACGATGCCCGACAATATGGGAGGTCTTCTGATACCATTCTTTTTTATACCAAGAGTCAAAAATGGACTTTTGACCCGCCGCGATTAAAGCAAGTTGATGATAGCTGGTATAAAAAAGAGGATGAAAGGGGTAAATATGTATCAAGGCCTCTTCTCGCGTCAGGGGCGACAAAAGGGGATAGCGGGCAAGTCTGGCGCGGCGTCGCCCCCAAAGGCCATTGGATCGTTCCCCGCTTGCTAACTGCCAGGTATGAAAAGGAGCAAAACAGAAAATTACAGGGAACAGTGCGCGAACGTCTGGATATTCTGGCTGACGCGGGTTATATTGATTTTTCGCGTAATGGCAATCCATCATGGAGACGTTATTTATTTGAAGCTAATCCACCCCGTGTAGATAATATATGGGATGATGAAGAGACAAAACTTATGTCTCGAAATTCCCCAGAGCGTGTCGGCTACCCAACACAGAAGCCCCTTGCCTTATACGAGCGCATTATCAAAGCGTCAAGCAATGAAGGCGATTTTGTCCTTGATCCTTTCTGCGGTTGCGCGACAACGCCTATCGCCGCCGAACGGCTGAAACGCCAATGGATCGGCATGGATATTTGGGACGGCGCCTTAGAGCAGGTGCAAAATCGTTTAGTCCGCGATACGATCTTGCGGTTTGACGACCAGCAGCATCACGTCACGCTGCCAAAAGTCCATTATGAGACCAAAGCGCCTATTCGCACCGATGACAATGAAATCTCCGCGCCGCGCATCAAGCACAAAATCCCAATTCCCAAAGAGAAATGGGAGATGCTCTCACATAAACAAATGAAATCACATCTCGCGCAATACCAGCAGCGAGAAGGAAAAGAGGGATTGATTGTATGCGCTGGTTGCGGCCGCGAGCTAGAAGTTGAGTTCATGGAGCTAGACCATATCTCTCCTAAGTCAGATGGCGGCGCAAATAGCATTAACAATCGCATTCTGATATGTCGCCCGTGCAATGGCAGAAAGAGCAGTGGTCTGACGCTTACTGGCCTGCATCGCGCGAATAAGCGGAGAGATGATAAGACCGGGAAGGTGTGGATGCAAAGTAAGGAACTCGCGGACTTTGCAAAGTTGATGCAAACGCAAGCAGTGGAAAGCGCACGGCGCGATCCCGATAGTATAAAAGCGTAAGGGGGATGGGAAGGTGAAAAGGATATTTACAAGAATGTTTAAGGATGCACTCCCTCAATTTATCGACATACTTCCCTTGATTCTCCGTGAACTGTGCATTATCGCATTGGCGACTGTCGGATTGTATTTGGTGTTTAGGGCAATCTTATTTGCATACGTCATGCTGTCCCCCGCCTCATGCCTGGGTGTATTGCAGGTGTTTCCCAATATAATACTGGCACTTACCAGTATATCAATAGTGATGTTTATGTCCATTCAGTATTTAAGGGGGCGAGATGAGTAAAAAAGGCCTAGACATGAAAGAAATCAAACGGATGATTAAACAGATGATAAGTCGGGGAATTAAGCAATATCTTGATGGGCGCCTTGTTAACAGGTGGAGTGACATGAGGGAGATAATATATGATGGAGAAAAGTGGACTTGGAAAACGGAGATTGTTAACGTTAACGATCGGGAAGTCCAATTACTTGTATCAATAAATAATGATTTTCCCTCATTGGCACCCAGTGAGATCAGAGAGTATATTATTGATGTTCTCATAAGAGACGAAAGATTCACGGTTGGGAACAGTGTAATAGACAGGTTTTTATTAACATACAACTATCTGCCATTTTTTAAGGATCCTAAATTAGAAGATTTCATCCAAACTGATGACGAATTGATAGACTTCTTTGCATTTATGATGATGCTAAACTTTATAGATCCTATGAGACAAAAATTAAATGAACTTGTTAAGAAAAAGAGGTTTTTTGCATACGGGGATATTATTAGAGGCATATTGCCTTTTATAGAATGTCTGGGTAAGGTATTGGGTGAGTGCGATGATCCTCAAATAAAAGGTTGGGAATATATTCTTGCAACATCTGGGAAATATACAAAACATCAATTCGATATTTTGAAATATCTTTTAAGGAACAGCGAGTTGCATGGTGATTCCGTACAAGGAATAGCGTTTAGTATAAACAGAGAAAAAGCGGTTGCATTTATAAAAGAAACTGAATACGGCAAGGAATTTATATCGATTGAGATTAACCATCTAAAATTGGGCTGGGAGATTTACTTTGCTTTTCTTAGGTATATTCGTGAATTCAATAGCCCTTTGATTGAAGAAAGCATAAGAAAAGAAAGGCTTGACAATCTAAGAAAATATGTACTTTATCCAAATCCAAAATTATCGGGACGGGGTGGGTATCCTTCTCCATATACAGGTAAGTTTGAGCATGAAAAAGATAGAAGAGAGATTTATGCGGAAACAAACCAAGTTTTACCCGGCAATGAAAAAGATTATTGGATCTGGATTGGCAAATAAATAATTCTTCCAATCTCGTTTAATTATGAAAGGGCAATGCAATGCAGAAGCTAAAGCTGAGGTTCTACAAGCACATAGGTGATGTGATCGTCACCGGAAGCATATTCATATACGGTCAAAGCTAGATTGGCTGAATCCTGGACATACTTGCCATCTTTTTATTTTGTCTTTATTTTAATCTAGAAGGAGTTGCGCTATGAGTTTAATGTCTGCGCGCGTAGCCGAAGCAGAGTAGGGGAAGAGATGAACGAGTTAAACGTGAGGAACAGGACGATTTTTCATGGCGACAATCTAGAGTTCCTGCGCGGGATAAACAGCGAGACAATCCATCTTATCGCGACTGATCCGCCGTTTAAGAAGGGGCGCGACTTTCACGCGGCGCCGGGGAGTCTAGCGCAAGGCGCGAGCTTCAAAGACCGTTGGTCTTGGGAACAGGACGTACAGGGCGATTGGGTGGACAAAATTAAGGACGATTGGCCAGCGGCCTATGCGGTGATTGAAAGCACGCGGTTAAGCTATGGTGAGGATATGAGCGCGTTCCTATGCTGGCTGGGCGTTCGGCTCATGGAGATGCGCCGCGTTTTGCGGGCCGATGGCAGTTTGTACCTTCATATTGACCAAACAGCAGGCGCGTATGCAAAAGCTCTTCTCGATGCCATTTTCGGAGCGCGTAACTTTAGGAATGAAATAACGTGGAGACGTATTCGCGGCGCAGGCAAGGTAACTCAACATAAAAAGAGAACCTTCGGGCCCGCTGCCGACACCATCTTATTCTATGCGAAATCAAAGAACACGACATTTAACATAGACGATATTTTAATGCCATATAGTGAAGACTATATGGAGAGACATTTTAAGTATCGTGATAAAAAGGGAATATATGGAAGACGTTCCCCTTTTAATGCTCCGGGCCAAGGCGCAAGACCTAATCAGTGCTATGAATACAAAGGATTTTATCCCCCTCATCCTTCGGGATGGAATGTTACACTGCCTGCGTTGAAAAGAATGGATGCAGACGGGGATTTAGAATTCGCTAACAATCGCGTGTATAGAAAGCAGAGACCGCGTGGCGGCGTTATGCCGAATAGTCTTTGGCTTGATATTAACGCCGCCGCGGGGAATGAGCGCACGGGTTACCCAACGCAGAAGCCTATCGCGTTATACGAGCGCATCATCAAGGCATCAAGCAATGAAGGCGATTTTGTCCTCGATCCTTTCTGCGGCTGCGCGACAACCCCCATCGCCGCCGAACGGCTGAAACGCCAATGGATCGGCATGGATATTTGGGACGGCGCCTTAGAGCAGGTGCAAAATCGTTTAGTCCGCGATACGATCTTGCGGTTTGACGACCAGCAGCATCACGTCACGCTGCCAAAAGTCCATTATGAAACCAAAGCGCCTATTCGCACCGATGACAATGAAATCGCCGCGCCGCGCATCAAGCACAAAATCCCAATTCCCAAAGAGAAATGGGAGATGCTCTCACATAAACAAATGAAATCACATCTCGCGCAATATCAAACGCGGGATGAGAGCAAAAATCTAGTCGTTTGCGCTGGCTGCGGCCGCGAGCTAGAGGTCGAGTTCATGGAGCTAGATCATATCTCGCCCAAATCGGATGGCGGCGCCAACAGCATCATCAATCGCATCTTAATATGCCGCCCGTGCAATGGCCGAAAGAGCAATGGCCTAACGCTTACAGGTCTGCATCGCGCCAACAAGAAGAAAGATGAGAAGACAGGGAAGGTATGGATGAAGGATAAGAGTCTCGCCGACTTCGCCAAGCTGCAACAATCGGAAGCGGTCGACCACGCCAAGCGCGATCCCGACAGCATTCAGGTATAAAGAAGAATGGTAAAAAAGATGGTTATGGGACTTTCTCAATCCTTAACGGCAAAACGCAGCGCCGCATTTCCTATCGCTTTTCTCTCTGTCCTCTGCGCCCTCTGTGGTAAAGCCTTCGCCGCGGTTTCATATATCCACGAAATGAAGCGCCCCCTCATTTGCGCGGAGCGGTAAAAAGGATGGTTATAGGGCTTTCTAAATCCTCAAGGGCAAAACGCCGCGCCGCATTTCCTATCGCTTTTCTCTCTGTCCTCTGTGTCCTCTGTGGTAAATAAAAAGTTTTATAAAGAAGTGGGATTGAGTATGTTCAAATTGAATTCTGAAAAGGAGAGGATATGAAATACAGAAATCTAGGACGAACAGGAGTCAAAGTCTCGCCGCTGTGCATGGGAACGATGTCGTTTGGCGATATTGCCGACGAAACCGAATCAGCCAAAATGTTTCATCGCTGCCGCGAAGCCGGCATCAACTTCTTCGACTGCGCCAATGTTTATGCCGGCGGCCGCTCCGAAGAGATCCTTGGCGATTTGATCGCCGACTGCCGCGACGAAATCATCCTGACATCCAAAGTCGCCATGCGCGCCGGCGACGATATCAACCAGGCCGGCGCCTCGCGTCGACACATCCAAATCAGCGTCGAGCAGAGCTTGAAACGACTGAAAACCGACCGCATCGACCTCTATTTCCTGCATCATTATGACGCCGACACGCCGATTGAAGAATCCATGCGCGCCCTGGACGACCTGGTGCGGCAGGGCAAAATCCTCTACCCAGCCCTTAGCAACTGGTCAGCCTGGCAGACGATGAAAGCGCAGGGCATCGCCAAACACGACCGACTGGCGCGCATCGAATGCTTGCAGCCCATGTACAACCTGGTCAAACGCCAAGCCGAAGTCGAAATCCTGCCCATGGCCGCCAATGAGCAAATCGGCGTCATCCCCTACAGCCCATTGGGCGGCGGCCTGCTGACCGGCAAATACGCGCCCCAAATCAGACCCGACTTCGGACGTCTGGTGGAAAATGAAATGTACATCAAACGCTACCGCCTGACGGATTATTATCAGACGGCGGCCGATTTTACAGCCCATGCCCAGCAGCGCGGCATCCACCCAGCCACCCTGGCCGTGGCCTGGGTCATGGCCCACCCGGCCATAACCGCCCCCATCATCGGCGCCCGCAGTCTCGAACAGCTGAAAGCCTCGCTGGCCTCGCTGGATGTGGCGATGACCGATGAATGGTATGACCAGATCGCAGCCCTTTCCAGCGCGCCGCCGCCCGCCAATGACCGCCTGGAAGAAAGCGCCGAGAACGATGCAAAATAAGGCCATGCGAAAACCATAAACGCGTCGCATCCCAAAACCAAACCGCGACCCTTGAGTCGCCCCTCCAACCCGCAAACGCGGTATAAGGAATCGGCGCGGCATCGAATCGCTTATGACCGAAAAAGTTTTGCTCGCGGACATAAAACCAATTCCGCTTCAGATTAGGCCCGCCAAGTCAGCGAATTTTGCGTGGCGGAAAATGGCGGTTTTTGTCGGGATTTGTCGCGGCTTTGGGAATGGTAAAAAGGGATGATTTATGGGGATTTAACGGCAAAACGCCGCGCCGCGCTTCCTGATCGCTTTTCCTCTCTGTCCTCTGTGACCTCTGTGGTAAAAAGATTTGTGGCGGAAAATGGCGGAAAATGTCGGAGTTTGTCGAGTGAATGTCCCCTCTATAATCGCTTTTCCTCTCTGTCCTCTGTGACCTCTGTGGTAAAAAATCACCAAGTTGCCCCAGTCGGCAAAGCGCGCTATAATAGAAGCGTTGCTAAAACATTCGGAGAAAAACATGGATTTCCTTACCGCACTCAAATACCCATTCAACAGCATCGCCAAAGTGTTCAGCATCGTATTGGTGATGACGATTGCCTTTGCCCTGTGCCTGGCCTTGATTATCGGCTCTTATGACTGGAGTTCCTTGGCCGAAGCGGTCAGCAGTGGCGTCAACGAAGCTCTTGGCGCCGTCGAGACTTCTGCGGATGCCGCCAGCCATGACCTGCTGAACGAAGAGCAGATGGAAGGGCTTGGCGTCGGCCTGGGCCGCGCCGCGCTTGGCCTGCTGGGACTTGTCATTGTCAGCATCGTCGGCGGATTTTGGTTTTCAGGTTACAGCGTCGATGTCGTTCGCGCCGTCATGGCCGGCCAGGATGTCTTGCCGGCGGTCGAGTTCGGCAGAAATATGCGGGCGGGCTTCACGCTCTTTCTTTCGGCCGTCCTGTATGGTCTGCTCTTCGTCGTCTATCTGATTGTCGTTGGCCTGCTGTCCAATCTGGGCGGTCTGTTTGTCTTTATAGCGGTCATTGCGGCCATCCCACTTCTGTTTGTCATGGGCTGGGGATATTACATCGGCATGGCCCGTTACGCCGCCGAAAACGACCCCAGCGCAGTATTCCAAATCTGGAAAAATATGAAAACCGCCCGCGCCAATATCGGCCCAGGAGTGAGCCTGGCGATTTTCCAGATTCTATTGGGCCTCATCTATAACATCGGGACGAGAGTTCTGGACGGTCTGATCAATGGAATCACCGGGGCAGGCGGCGTTGCGCTGACGGCGCTGGTTATATCAGCGATTGTCTTCTTCGCGCTCAACCTCTTCCAGCATTTTTCGGCGCAGCACCTTATCGCCCAGTACGCCATGCGAATCGGCATCGGCGGGCCAGGGCCAAAGGACAAGGTTGATTTTGATTAGCCCGTCTTGAGGTCGCCATGCGAATCAAGCAGCTGTTTGAGAGCCTCCCACTCTTTGCGTAAGACGCTTTTGAGGGTCAGGCTGAAGAAAAATCCGAACCAAAACATCCAGCGCGTGCGGATATTCACCGTTTCGCGGACGCTGGTCTGCTGGCCGCGATGCTCAAATGTAATAGTGGCGATGAAGGGAAAACCCCAATAGGAGCCTTTAAGCTCGATTTTGCGGTTGCGCTCATAATCAGTGACATCACAGTTGACGAATCCCTTGCGGCCCATCAGACGGCGCGTCATCGCCACCATCGTTCCCGCCCGCACTGGATCGCCGTTGGTGATGCCGATGCCCTGAACGCCGCGCCAATGGACGTCGTTCGTGAAATCGCCTACGAATTTGAACACCTGAAACACCGGGCGATTGATGAGAATTTGATTTTCGAATGTGGGCATGAGCTTCCTCTTTATTCAATAATCCCAAAACTCGCGCTATACCATGCCGATGACGTACAGATAAAGGAAAACCCATGTCGTCACCCAAACCAGCGCATCAATCCTGTCCAGCACGCCGCCATGGCCAGGAAACAGGTTAAAACCCTTGACATAGCTGTCTTTGACGCTGAAAAAACGTTTCAAGGCCGATTCAAACAAATCGCCGCTGACCGCCAAGAAAGGCCCCACAACCACCATCGGAATCAAAATCGGCCGGAAAAGGCCGCTGGCCAACAGAATAACAAAAGCCGGAATCCAAGCCCCCAAGATGCCGCCAATCGCGCCCTCCACAGTCTTATGAGGCGAAATCAGCGGCGCCAGCTTGGTCTTGCCAAAAATGCGCCCAAAAACATAAGCGAAGGTATCAGTTCCCCAAGTAATGGCATAAACCACCAGCAGCCAAATCAAACCGTCGGGCTGCATGCCGCGGATGCTCAACAGAAAGGCCGTCGGAAAAGCGATGTAAATGATGCCGCACAAAGTGATGCCAACCTGGGCCAAAGCGCGGCGGCCAGCTTTCGGCTGACGCGAAAATTCCAGCGCCAGCGTCAAGGCCATGCCGATGACCAGCGCCAGCTGCCACAGCCAATCCTGCTGAAAAAAGAAACCCAGCACGATCACGGCCCCAGTCGGAATGCCAGTCAGCGAACTGCCCTGCATGGTGGTGTCTTTTTCCATCACATAAAATTCCAGCATGCCGATGCACATAACCGGCAGCAGCGCCATCAGAAAGGAAACGCCGCCAGCGAACGAGGCCAGCAGCGCAATCGGCAGCAGCGCAATCGCCGTGACCAGCCGCAGACGAAGGTTGGCTGTTTTCCTGAAGTTGGCGAAAAGTCGGCCACTCATGCGACCTGTCCCCCATATTTCATCTTTGCACAAGCCCGCGCCGCTTTTATTCTAACATTCGCGGCAAGTTTTGAACAGCAGGATGTCAAAGTTCGCCGCGCCCAACGAATATGACGCTTACCTTGTCAGGCGAATAACGCTATGATAAAATGAATTCCGCAGCAATGGCAGTATCCCTGCGGCATAAAATGCTGGAAAAGGACGGCAGCGATGATTAACGATATATTGGATGAAGCCAAACACAAAATGAACGCCAGCTTGTCGGTCTTTCAGGAAGATTTAAGCCGAATGCGGAGCGGCCGCGCCAGCGCCGCCCTGGTCGACCGGCTGATGGTCGAATACTATGGACAAGACACCGAACTGCGTCAGCTGGCCAACATCTCGACTCCCGAAGCCATGCAAATCCTGATACGGCCCTATGACAAGACAGCCCTCCGCAGCATCGAAAAAGCCATCCAAATGTCCGACATCGGCGTCAATCCCAGCGCCGACGGCGAAAATATCCGCCTGAATATGCCAGCCTTGACCCGCGAGCGCCGCCGCGAACTGGTGAAATTTCTCAACCGCCGCATGGAAGAGGCGCGGGTGGCCATCCGCAATATCCGCCGTTCCGCCAACAGCGATTTGCAGGAATTTGAGAAAGAGAAAATGATCTCCGAAGATGAATGCAAACGCGGCGAAAATGAAGTGCAGAAACTAACCGACTCCTTCATCAGCCAAATCGACGACCTCGGCGCGGACAAAGAAAAAGACATCATGGAAATCTAGCCGCCGCCGTCATAAGGATATGTGAAAACCATGAACGCAATCGCCGACAAAAACCAAAACTGCGAACTTTTAGTCGCCCTTCCCGCCCGCGAACGCGGTATAAAGAGCCTGAACAGCATAAAGGCGAAATGTTTATGCGCGAAAAAGTTTTGCTTTCGCGCATAAAACGCGCATAAAACCCGTTTAAGCCCGCCAGATCAGCGAATTCTGCGGCAGGGCGCGGCGGATTATCAAGGATTTGCCGCTTGGGCTGTGTAAATAAGGAGAATTACCCGATTGGAATTTCGGGGTTGCGCCGATGACTATTGTGACAAAAAAGAACTATCGACTGCCGCGCCAGCTGCCGCCGCTCGAAAAAGTGCCAACCCATGTGGCGATGATTATGGACGGCAACGGCCGCTGGGCAAAACAGCGCGGTCTGCCGCGCGCCGAAGGCCATCGCCGCGGCGCCAGAAACGTCCGACCCATCATCCGCGCGGCGATTGACCTTGGCCTCAAGGTGATGACCATTTATGCCTTCTCGACGGAAAATTGGCTGCGGCCGCGCCGCGAAGTCATGGTGCTGATGCGCCTCCTCGAAATGATGATCGACCACGAACTGCTTGGAATGCACGATGACGGCGTGCAGATTCGACACATTGGCGAGTTGGACGGGGTAGAGCCGCGCCTGGCCAGCAAAGTAATCGAAGCCTGCCAGTTCACGCGGGATAACCAGCGCTTGATCTTGAATGTCGCCTTCAATTACGGCGGCCGCGGCGAAATTGTCCGCGCTGTGCAGAGTATCGTTCGCGACGGCATCCCCGCCGAACATATCACCGAAGCGACCATCAGCGATTACATCTACACCAGCGACCTGCCCGACCCCGACCTGATTATCCGCACCAGCGGCGAATTCCGCTTGAGCAACTTCCTCATCTGGCAGGGCGCCTACAGCGAAATCTATACCACCCAGACCCATTGGCCAGATTTCGACGAAGCTGAATTTTATAAAGCCCTGCTGGAATATGGCAAACGGCGGCGGCGCTTTGGCAAAACCGACGAGCAGATCGACGCCGAGCCTGGCCTTTGACGCGGCTGCATCTTGCCAAGCCCCCAGAGAAAATGTGCATGAAAACAAAACGACTGGGACGAACCGAGCTTGAACTCCCGATTGTCGGAATCGGCACAGCCTTTACTGGCATCCCAACCCAGAATCAAACCGTCGCCGAATATGAAGGCGCGCCCAATCAGGCCGATGAAGAGCTTGGCGTCGCCACGCTGACGGCCGCCTTGGATGCTGGCTGTAGATTTATCGACACGGCCGCGCTCTATGGCCGCGCCTTGAGCGAAAAGATGATCGGCCAAGCCCTGCGCCAGCGGCCCGAATTGAAAGCGAACCTTGTCATCACCACCAAAGCCGGCCGCGTCTATGAAGGCTATGACTTCAGCTTTGACGCCATCATCCGCAGCGTCTATGCCAGCCTGGAGCGTCTGGGGCTGGACAGGCTGGACATCGTGTACATCCATGACGCCATGGGACAGCCAATGGAAGAGATATTGTCAAAGCAGGGCGCGCTGGGGGCTTTGCGTCATTTGCAGGATGAGGGCATCGTCCAATTCGTGGGGACGGCCGCCAACGACCCAGCCACCAACGCCGCCTATATCCAAACTGGCGAATTTGACGCCGCCGTCATCGCCGACGCCTGGAGCCTCATCAACCTGACAGCCAAGCAAGAAATTCTCCCAGCCGCCCAAAAACACGACGTCGGCCTGGTGGCCGCGACGCCGCTGGAACGCGGTCTGCTGGTGACGGGGCCAGTGGCCGATACGAATTATCTCAATCGAAATTTCAGCCAAGCCTGCCTCGATCACGTCAGCGGAATCCAGCGCTTGTGCCAGCGACATGACATCCCCATGATTGCGGTCGCCTTGCAGTGGTGCACGCGCCATCCCCAGATCGCTTCGGTCATCCCAGGCGCGCGGCTGCCGCACGAAGCCGAAACCAGCCTGGCCGCCGCGCAAATAGATATTCCCGCTGAATTGTGGACGGATTTGCGGCCCCTAGTGAAGCACTTTGACACGGCGATTGCCGTCTAGCTGTGTTTGGGCTGGAGCGGTTCGCGGGCCGCTGTGATGTCCGCCCGGCCCAAACCTTGATAAACCAGACAGGCGAAACCGGCCACAGTCACCGGCAGCGCCACAATGATATGGATAACGACCGCATAGGCCGCCGCCGTGGCCGCCGGTATGCCAACGGCGATCAAAATAGCGCTGATGACAAATTCAAAAACGCCGATCTGGCCAGGCGAAGCCGGCGCCAAACCGGCCAAGTTGACCGTGCCGATCATCAGCAGCGCCAGTGGATAGCTCAATTCTAGACCGAAGGCGAACATGACAATCCAATAAACGCTGGCTTCAATGGCCCAAGTCAAAAATGAACTGGCCACCGCGCCCAGCAGGTCAAGCGGACTTCGCAGGCCTTCCAGCCCGACCAGAATGTCCTCGCTGACGCCGCCGATGAAAGCCGCCGGCCGCTGGGGCAGCAGTTTGAGCAGAAAGCCGACCAGTCGCCGCCAGCGGTCAGCCTGGGCCGCCAAGAAAAAGAAGACCAGCATCGCGCCGACAAACAAAGGCGCCGTCACTGTGGCAATCGCCCTGACTTCGGATGACTGCACATCGACCAGCAGAAGGCCAAGCAGAACAAAGGTCAGCATAACCAGGCCGTCAAAGACCCGTTCGACTAGAATAGTGGCGATGGCGCGGACGAATGGAACTTGATGGCCGCGGCGCAGAAGCCAGGCGCGCAGAGCCTCGCCGGCTCGCAGTGGATAAACGGTGTTGCCCATATAGCCGATGGCGACAATCTGGGTCAGCGAAACCAAGGGGATGCGCTTTACGGCCCGCAGCAGAAATTGCCAGCGCAAAGCAATCACCGCCACAGCCAGAAAATAAACCAGCGCCGCCAGCAGCAGCAGTGGCAAATTAACCTGCCGCAGACTGTCCCAAAACTGTTCGGGCTGCAAATCCCGAAAGGTAAGAAACAGCATGACCAGGCTGATAAGCAGGCCGATGCCGATAAGAATGCGCTTGCCGCCACTGTTCATTGCCTTACCATAGCAGAGGATGGGGGGACTGTGTAGATGAAAGTATGCTGTCAAACGCCCAGCGGCATCCCTGCTAAGGCCTGATCGGGCGGCGCGTGCCTCAAAGCGAATGTATCGGCGACGGCTGGATGCGTGCATTGCCCAGCAAAGGTGTTCAGCCCTTTGAGAAAACCGTCATCCGCTTGCAGCGCCGCTCTTGTTCCCATAGTGGCGATTTTCAGCGCATAGGGCAGGGTGGCGTTGGCTAAGGCCAGGCTGGACGTTCGCGGGACGGCGCCGGGCATATTCGCCACGCCATAATGCAGAACGCCGTCGATAACATAAGTCGGATTGCCATGTGTTGTGACGCGGGTCGTTTCCACACAGCCGCCCTGATCGACAGCGACGTCAACAATGACACTGCCTTTTGGCATAGCGGGCAGCATATCCCGCGTGACCAGCATGGGGGCGCGGGCGCCGGCGATCAAAACCGAGCCGATGAGAGCATCCGCCGTCTGAATGGCCTGGCTGATATTGCTGTGGCTGGAATAGAGGGCGACGAAGCGGCCGGCCAGCGCATCATCCAGCCAGCGCAGACGGTCGAGGTTAATATCAAGCAGAGTGACGCGGGCGCCCATGCCCAGCGCGATTTTAGCGGCATTCGCGCCGACCGCGCCGCCGCCGAGAATAACGACGTGAGCAGGGGCCACGCCAGGCACACCGCCCATCAAGATACCGCGGCCGCCCTGTGGTTTTTCCAGATAATGCGAGACGACCTGCGCCGCCATCCGCCCAGCGACTTCGCTCATCGGCTCCAGCAGTGGCAGACGCCCGGCCGCATCTTCGACGGTCTCATAGGCGATCCCCGTCACGCCGCTGTCAAGCATGGCATGAGTGAGACTCTCCTCGGCCGCCAGGTGCAAATAGGTGAAAAGGGTCAGGTCAGGGCGCAGATAAGCGTATTCAATCGCCTGCGGTTCCTTGACTTTGATGACCAAATCGGCCCGCGACCAGACCTCGGCCGCCGAATCAAGCAGGACAGCGCCGGCCGCCGCGTATTCCTCGTCGGAAAAGCCACTGCCGTTCCCAGCCCCGCTCTCCACAAAAACGCCGTGGCCGCGCTTGACCAATTCGCCCAGGCCAGCCGGCGGCAGCGCCACGCGATGCTCATCAGCTTTCAGTTCTTTGGGAATGCCAACATTCATGGATCGTTTTCCTGTACAGTCCGCTTTCCTATTATTGTACGCGGCGCAGGAAAATTGTCCACCAATTTCGTACAGAACGCACGAATAAATGTGTCAAATGACAAAATGCTCGTATTCGTTTTCGGCCGGCAGCCCCCAAACTGACCAGAAATCGCCGGTGCGCGGACACATGATGGCGGCGCCGCAGCTTTCGACGTCCATCGGCGGCTTGGGGCGGGTGCAGATCGCTTCTTCATCACGCGTCAGCGCCATCAAATCGCCAATGGCAACCGCGTCTTTAGCCAGCAGTTCGCGGGCGCGGCGCAGTCGATTCTCTGAACTGTTTTGGGAGTCAGGCGGACGTTGACGGGCCAGCCGCAGGTTCTTCTGGATGAGGCAGTGGTTGGTGTGGACGATGGTCTCGTCGGTCAGTTCGCGGATGTGCATGGATGTCGACATGGCTTCAGCTTCATAGCCGCGGCCTTGCCCGTCCATCAGCATATAATTATGCGCCCCAGCCAATTTGGCCTCGGTCAGGCAGGCCATGGCATCTTCCAGATTGCCTTGCTGGAGGATTTTCCGCACGACAAAAGGCCAAGTCGCGCCGATTTGACCGTCGGTCGACATCAGATTGTTGATGCCAACGGCGATGCCGGCGCTGTTCATCCCAATCATGCCCACGCAGCCGGTGATGGTGAACGCGAGGAAGGCCGGCGCATTCGGCGGCTGGCCATGAATCAAGATCACATAAGGCGTCGCCGAGGCGTGCATGTCCCAAGTTTGGCCGAAGAAGCCTTGCCCAGTGACGCTGCGGCGGTTGGGGATCATAAAAGCGGTGCAGTTGTCGGCGGCATAGGAAGGCATCGCGGCCGGCTGGACATCGCCGCCCAAGTTATAGACGACATCGATAAAATCGGTGAAGCCGTTGTTGATGACCAGTTCCGCCAAACTTAGGCCAGTCGCGTCGGCCATGCCCTGCAACTCGTCCATCAAATCGGGAGCATAGCGCTGATGCTCCTCGACGCAGGCTTCGGCCAAGCTGATGACGGCTTCGCGCGGCAGACTATGCCCAGTCCAGCGTTTGTCCTGACAGAGCGCCACGCGGTCTTTGGTGAACAGGTGGATTTCATCGTGAAAAAGCTGCCCGTGCGCCCATCCCATCTCATAAGGCGAACTCGACAATTTGACAACCCGTATCTTTTTCATGTCCATCCTCCTTAGCTGCATTATATTCGATTATCATAGAGATGACAAGCAAGTGGGAGGAAGCTGCCGATGAATGAGACGTTGACGTATTTTGCAATCAACTGGCTTCCCCTATTGATTATTGTTTTTTATGCGCTGGCTGTCGTCGCCGGGATCGCGCGTCTTCGCAATCAGTTTCGCCGCCAATCCCTTTCGGCAAATGAACTGCTGCTGTGGGTTCTCTTTGTTGTGTTTGTTCCGTTCGGAGGATTTATCGTCTTGATCCTCTTTCATAATCAGGACAAGCAAAAGCGGGATGATGATACGGCCATGAAACAAAGTCGATGATTTCACAGGCTACATCTTATCCATCTCGGCGCGGACGGTATCGAGCAGATTTTCGGCGCGGATTTGCGCCAATGTATAGCAGGGCCCGCCCAGATGATCGGCCAAACGCTGCGCCAGGCCTTGGTCAAAAGCGACATGCTCCATATTGATGGTCACGGTGCGGATGTCAGCCTCATGGATTTTGCGGGCAATCGAATGCGCCTCTTCCTGTGGCGAAATGGATTCGCTGATAGAAACATTGCCGGCGCCGTCGGTCAGCAGAATCATCATCGGCATCACATCAGGATTGAGGTTCTTTTCGCGCATGACGGCCTCATAGGTCATCAGCAGCCCGGCTGACAGCGGTGTTTTGCCACCGACCGGAATATCGGCCATGGCCTCCTTGGCCAACACGACCGAATTGGTGGGCGGCAGCACCAGCGAGGCGCGGTCTTTTTGGAAAACGACCAGGCCGACGCGGTCGCGGCGCTGATAAGCATCCGTCAGCAGAGACATGATGGCGCCCTTAGTGGCCTGCATCCGCTCCGAAACGGCCATGCTCCACGAAGCGTCGACCGTGAACATGATCAGGTTGGCGGCCTTGCGAACGCGGACTTTCTCCTGCAAGTCAGTTTTTCGCAGGGCGTAGGCCATGCCGGTTTCCTGCTTTTGGGCATCGCGCTGCTTCTGAAAGGGGGCGGCGGCGCGCAATGTGGCGTCAAAGGCGATGTCGCGCGGTTTGTCACCGGCCTGCTTGGCGCGGACATAACGGCCACGCTTGCGGTCAGTGCGCGTGGTCGAGCGGCGGCCCGACTGACGGCGAGTCATCTTGTCAAGCTGCGTGTTCAGCTTGCGGGCTTCGAATTCGGCCCTCGATTCGACCTGCTGGCCGCCTTCCCACCATCGAGCATCCGAACTGGGAAAGACATCCTGCGGGGCGGCTTCGGTTTGGCCAAGCTGCTCTTCCTGCGGCTCGCCCTGGCCGTCTAGCGCCTCACTTTTTTTTTAGACTGCGCGGCCTGCTCGTCGCTGTTTTCGGTGAATTCGCCGGCCTCTTCGCCTTCGCCAATTTCCTGCCGTTTATCGTCGACGGCCGATTCAACCGCGTTGAGGTCGGCTTGGGCATCCGTAAAGGGCCCGCGCTTGAGACGGTGCGGAATGGTCAGGCGGATCGCCAGGGTAATGTCGCGGTCATTGATGGCCACGCGCCCCTCATAAGCGGCATGGGCCCGCGCGGCTTTCAGAACAACCAAATCGGCGCGGTGACCGTCGATATGCAGATCGCTGATGATGCTGGCGATGACGCGCAGGTCGCTGCTGGTATGCGAAACTCGGTCGATAATCTGGCGGGCGGCGGCGATGCGCTGTGACAATTCATCATCGACTGGCTCCCATTCAGCCTTGAAGTCCAGTGGACTGTTTTCATAAGCGATATGCCGTTCCAGGATCTCAATCCGTTCGCCGGCGGCCTTGATGCCAGTGACATCGACCGAAAGCGCAAAACGGTCAAGCAGCTGTGGACGGAGGTCGCCTTCTTCAGGGTTCATCGTGCCGACCAGGATGAAACGCGCCGGATGACTAAAGCTGATGCCCTCGCGCTCGACGATGTTGATGCCCATGGCGGCGCTGTCCAGCAAAAGGTCAACAATATGATCATCGAGCAGGTTGATCTCGTCGACGTACAAAATGCCGCGGTTGGCGTTGGCCAGCACGCCAGTGTCAAAATGCCGCTCGCCAAATTGAATCGCCTTTTCGATATCAAGTGTGCCGACCACGCGGTCCTCGGTCGCGCTGACCGGCAGATCGACAAAACTGATGCGGCGGCTGGCGACTGGCATATCGGCGGCGTCACCGTACTTTTGGCGGGCAAAATCCGACCACGATTCGGGACGATGGGGATCGTCGTTGAAGGGCGAATCGGCGATGACCTGTATCTCTGGCAGCAGGGCGGCCAAGGCGCGGGCGGCCGTCGACTTGCCGGTGCCGCGTTCGCCGCGGATCAGCACGCCGCCAATCCTCATGTCAATCGCATTAAGAATCAGCGCCAGCTTCATCAAATCCTGCCCGACAATGGCGGTGAAGGGATAGACAGGCGGTCGTTTGCTCATGGGTTTCGATTGTCCCTCATCATAACGAATTTCACTGAATGACTGATTATAGAATAGAGAATTCGCTGTGACAATATAGGATTTTGCCGCGCTGTGATACAATCAAAACGTCTAGCCAGCGAAAGCCGTCAAATTATGCCAAAAATCGCCATTCAGCCCGACGACCGCGACCTCAAAACGTATTACAAAACCATGGCCGACCTGCGTCAGCAGCGCGTGCGGCACGAAGGCGGCACCCGACACGGTTTCGCTGACCTGCTGCGGAAAATCGCCCGCCGGCGCAAATGGCGACTCATCGAAGAATACACCAAAGCCGTCCAACTCGGCCAACGTTACATTCGGCTTGACGGCGCCCTGGTCAGCGAATGGAATCGACCACAGGGCTATTGGGAAGCCAAAGACAGCAGCGATAATCTGGACGTCGAAATCGATAAGAAAATCGCCGCCGGCTATCCGCTTGACAACACGATTTTTGAAGACACGCGGCGGGCGGCGCTGTATCAGGGCGGCCTGCGCGTCCGCGAAACACTCATCAGCAATAAGCGCGCCTTTGCCGACCTGCTCGCCCAATTCTTGAATTACAAGCTGGACGACGCCGGCGACTTTGACGAAGTTATCCGCAGCTACAGCGAAGACATCCGTCACATCGCCGCCACGCTCAAAACCAAGATCGACCGCGCCCACCGCGAGAATGCCGATTTTCAGGCGCGCTTTGCCGATTTCATGGCCCTGTGCCGCCGCGCGCTCAACCCCAACATCAGTTCCGAAGCCGTCGACGAAATGCTCATCCAGCATTTGATGACCGAGCGCATCATCCGCCGCGTCTTTGACGTCGAGTATTTTACCACTGTGAACATCATCGCCGCCGAAATCGAAAAAGTCATCCAAGCCCTCGCCGGCAAGTATTTTATCCGCCGCGATTTTTATGAAGAGCTTGAGCAGTTCCACGACGTCGTCGAAAGGGCCGCCGTCGGACTGGATTTCCATGACAAGCAGAAGTTCATCAATACTGTCTATGAGCGCTTTTTTCAGGGCTACAGCGTGCGGGTGGCCGATACGCATGGCATCGTCTATACGCCGCAGGAAATCGTCGATTTTATGTGCGCCGCCGTCGAGGAGGCCTTGCAAAGCGAATTCGGCAAAAAGCTGGGCGATGAGGGCGTGATTCTGATCGACCCGGCGACCGGCACCGGCAATTTTGTCGTCAATCTGCTGCGCCGCGCCTCTGAACGCAACCCGCGCCATTTTGAGGATTTTTACCGACATCGCCTGTTCGCCAACGAAGTCATGCTGATGCCCTATTACATCGCCTCGCTCAACATCGAACACCAATACTATGAACTGACCGGCGCCGCGCGGCCCTTCTCTGGGCTTTGTTTTGTCGATACCCTCGATTTGGCGCGCGGCCGCCAGCTGACCTTTTTCAATGAAGCCAACACCGAACGGGTTGAACGGCAGAAAGCGGCCGAGATCAACGTCATCATCGGCAATCCGCCTTACAACGTCGGGCAAATCAACGAGAATGACAACAACAAAAATCGCAAGTACGACGTCATTGAGAAACGGATCCGCGAAACCTACGCCAAAGACTCCAAAGCG
Source organism: Phototrophicaceae bacterium (assembly GCA_965243795.1). GTDB lineage: Bacteria > Chloroflexota > Anaerolineae > Aggregatilineales > Phototrophicaceae > UBA6055. The sequence continues at coordinate 2,063,119 of OZ251576.1, forward strand.
ACTCTCAAAGCTAAAATCAATGACGCCTATGTCAAGTTTTTCAGATGGGCAATCGACAGGTTGGAGGGACGGGACGGCATCGTTTGTTATGTCACCAATAACGGATTTGTCGATAATCATTCCTTTGACGGTTTTCGCAAGCATCTTTTGCAGGATTTTGACCGGGTTTATCATCTCGATTTGGGCGGCAACCTCCGCAAAAATCAATCGGGCGGACCGATTGGCAACGTCTTTAACATTCGGGTCGGGGTGGGCATTACCCTGGCCATTCGTTCGGCAAAGCATAAAGACAGCAAACTGTTTTATTACCGCGTGCCGGACAGCTGGCCGAAAGAAGAGAAGCTGGACTTTTTGAGCAAGCATGCCCCCAAGGACGTCGAATGGGGCCGGCTGCGGCCCAACCGCAAGCATACTTGGCTGGTTTCCGAAACCGAAGCCGAATTTGAAAGCCACATCCCCATCGGCAGCAAGGAGGCGAAACGCGCCAAATCCAGTGAGACGCCAAAAGTGATTTTCAAGGCTTACAGTCTTGGCGTAGCAACTAATCGAGACAGTTGGATATATGCCTTTGGGCAAAATAAGCTAAATGAGAAGGTACAAATCCATGTTGATAATTATAATTTTGAGCGAGCAAGATTAAGTGGATATATTCTAAATAAAGCTCCTCTTGATAATCTGATCAATAATGATCATAAATTTATTAAGTGGACTGACAGGTTAAAAACAGCCCTTGCCAAAAACGAATTTCTTGAGTTTCAAGACGTAAAAATCCGTAAGTCCTTATATCGCCCCTTTACTCACAAATATCTGTATTTCGATCATTTATTGAATCAGCGACGCTATCAACAACACCGCATTTTCCCCAACAAGCCGACTGAAGCGGAAAACAAAATCATTATTTGTAATGATGTCACACCTCGCGCACATTCTCTTGCAGTATTCATGTCTAATTCTATACCAGATTTGAACTTGTTCACGCCATGGGGCGGCGCACAATGCTTCCCATTTTACGTCTATAACGAAGAGGGTGACAATCGCAAAGAAAACATCACCGATTGGGCATTGGCGCGTTTCCGTGAACATTATGGCGACCCAAGCATCAGCAAATGGGATATTTTCTATTATGTGTATGCGCTATTGCATCATCCTGGCTGGCGCTCGCGCTATGCTATTGACCTCAAACGTCAGCTGCCGCGCATCCCCTTCGCCCCCCGTTTCCGCGCCTTCAGCCAAGCGGGAAAGACCTTGGCCGGCCTGCACCTCGATTATGAGACCTCCGAACCTTATGAATTGGACTGGCAAGCCTCCCAAAAGCCGATCTCTTACCGCATCGACAAAATGCTTCCCCAAAACAAGCGCAAATCCAAAGTCGGCTATACGGTGTATGACCGCCTCAAAGTCAACGACAGCCTGACTCTGCGCGGCATCCCCGAACGCGCCTTTGCTTATCGGCTGGGCAATCGCTCGGCGCTGGACTGGATTGTCGATCAGTACCGCGTCAAAACCGACAAACGCAGCGGCATCACCCACGACCCCAATGGTTACAGCGATGATGAGCGTTATATTGTGGACTTGGTCGAGCGCGTCGTTGGGGTGAGTTTGCGGACGGTCGAGATTGTGGACGAATTGGCGAAAATCCCCTTCCGCGCCTGATTTGTCTTATCTCTTTTTATCTATTGCGTTTATTATGTTTAGCCAATAATCTAATAGTGAGAAAATGACAAGGGATTGAGAGATGGCTGCGACAACTTATATGCCAAAAAAGCAGAATCCGCCGACGGAACAGGAAAAGCGCGCGTTTGATTCAATATCCATTCTTCTCCGTTATATGCGCCAGGATCAGCCTTTTCGACTCTGTGTGGTCGATGGCGATGATGAAGAACTGATTGAACTGCCGTCTGATGCCGCGGTGCCTATCATCGATATTTTAGAGGCCATAGCGACCAAACAAGGCTTCACAATCACTGTGGAACGCGACGAATTGACGACCGAGCGGGCGGCTGAAATTCTGAATGTGTCCCATCCTTTTCTCATTGAACTGCTTGACGAGGGTAAAATCTCCTATCGCAAAGTGGGGCCTCGTCGCCGCGTCCGCCTGGAGGATGTGATGGCCTATAAGGAAGCGATTGACCAAAGGCGCGAAGCCATCCTCGATCAACTCGTGGCCGATGCCCAGGAGCAGGGTGGCATGGGCTACGACTGATATGAATCAGTACACCGCGCTGCTTGACGCTAATATCCTGTATCCTGCGCCCATGCGGGATATTTTTCTTCAACTTGCCAAGGATGATGTATTTCGGGCAAAATGGACAGCTGATATTCAGCGCGAATGGATTGAAGCTCTTCTTAGAAACGAACCCCATCGAGACCGCCGTAAGCTGGAAAGAACGAGCGAACGAATGGACTCGGAAATCCGCGATGCGCTCATTATCGGTTATGAAAGCCGCATTGATGCGCTGAAGCTGCCCGACCCTGATGATCGTCACGTACTGGCGGCGGCGATTGTTGGCCGCTGTGACGCGATTGTCACGGAGAATTTGAAACATTTTCCGCAAAATGCTTTAGACCCTTATGGAATTGAGGTTCAGCATCCTGATGATTTTTTGGCGCATCATCTGAACATCTTTCCATTAAGATTTTGCAGGGCAGTCCGTAAAGTGCGGGCGCGATTGAAGAATCCACCATACACCCTTGAAGATTATCTTGCTAATCTAACCCGACTAGGTCTTATTGCAACTGCTTCAGAATTAGAGCGGTTTTCTCAATTTCTTGCTTGATTGCGAGTTTGCGGACAGTCGAGATTGTGGACGAATTAGCGAAAATCCCCGTACTTGAGGCGGCGCGGTGAGCGAAACCATCATCTGCGTCACCCCCAATGCAGCCCTGGACCGCACCTTGGTCGTCCCCGATTTTGCTGTCGGGCATATCTCGCGCATCCGTCAGGGCATCGCTGTCCCCGGCGGCAAAGGCCTTAACGTCGTCCGCGCCATCCGCATCCTGGGCGGCGAGCCGTTGGCCATGGGCCTGCTGGGCGGCCATACCGGGCGCACGGTGGCCGCGCTGGCCGCCGAAGAGGGCTATCGCGCCGAATGGACTTGGCACCAAGGCGAAACCCGCACCTGCACCATTATTGCCCCGCCCGACGGCCGTTCGACCGTCATCAACGAATCCGGCCAAATCCAAGCCGCCGACTGGGCCAAACTGGTCGATGACATCTGCCGAATCACCGAACGCGAGCGGGCCAGCATGGTCTGTTTCTGCGGCAGTCTGCCCTTGGGCGCCCCGTCGCACGCGCCGACCGATGCCATTGAACGGCTCAAGGCCATGGGCCGACAAGTCTGGATCGATTCCAGCGGCGCCGCGCTTGAAAATGCTATCGCCGCCAAGCCCTATGCCATCAAGGTCAATCAGGATGAGCTTGCCGCAGTCTTGGATATGAAGATGGACACCGATGAAGATCTCGTTTCGGCCGCCAAAGGACTCATCGCCGCCGGCCTTGACGTAGCTGTGATTTCGATGGGCGCGGCTGGGGCCCTGCTGGTCAGCGCCGATGTCAGCGTCAAGGCAATACCGCCGCCAATCCAAGTTATCGACCCCGTCGCCAGTGGTGATTGTCTTCATGCTGGCCTGCTGACCGCGCTGGCCGCTGGAAACAGTTTTGTCGAAGCTGTCCGCGCTGGCGTCGCCGCTGGGACTGTCAATGCGCGCTATGCCGGCGGCGCCCAATTCACCTATCGGCATTATCAGAAAATCCTGCGCCATACCCAAATCGAAATTCTGCCCGACTGACCGCCCCTGCGAAAATTTTACAAATCCTTAAAATTTTTCATATAAAATTCATACACTTCATCTCTATGATTGCTGCCGAAAATAAAATGGCTTTGAACTATGGCCGAAAAAGACGGGGAGGGGATGCTTATGATCCATGTCCAAAACATAACCAAGCGATACGGCGCGATTGAAGCGCTGCGCGGCGTGAGCTTTGATATTCAGCCCGGCGAAATTGTCGGCCTGCTGGGCCCCAACGGCGCCGGCAAATCCACCGCCATTAAAATTATGACCGGCTTTCTGCATCCCGATGAAGGCAAAGTCGAAATTGAAGGCCGCAATGTGCTGCATCAACGCCGCGCCGTGCAGGCCAAAATCGGCTGCCTGTCAGAAAATACGCCGCTCTACCCAGAATGCTCGGTGCAGGCTTATCTGCGGATGATGGCCGAACTGCGCGGCCTGCCGACCGACCAATTCCTGCCGCTGCTGTCCGATGCGGTCTATGGCGTCGGCCTGCAGGATTATCTGACCCGACCCATCGCCTCCTTGAGCAAGGGCCTGCGGCAGCGCGTCGGCCTGGCCCAAGCGATCCTCCACAAGCCGCCCTTTTTGATCCTTGATGAGCCGACCAGCGGCCTGGATCCAACGCAAATCATCGAGATTCGCAGTCTTATCAAGCGCCTGGCAAAGCGCAGCGCTATCCTGTTCTCGTCGCATATCCTATCGGAAGTGGAAGCCATCTGCGACCGCGTCATCATCATCATCAACGGCAAGCTGAAAGCCGACCAAAGCCTGCGAGAATTGAGCATGAGCAGCCACGCCACGCTGGTCTTGCAAACGGAAACGGCCGACGTATCGGCCTCATTGAAAACCATCGACGGAATCGAGCAGATCCAAGCCATCCGCTCGCGCGATGACTATCCAGCCTATCGCATCGCAAGCTCGGCCGACATCATGCCGGCCATCGGCCAAATGGCCCGCGAAAAAGAGTGGCCGATTCGTGAAATCCGCCGCGACAGCGCCACGCTCGAATCCTTCTTCAATCAAATGGCGGCCACGGCATAAAAGGGGGAACGATGAAAAAAATCCTTTCGATTGCGCGAAAAGAACTGCGCCTCTATTTCGGCTCGCCCATGGCGCTCATCTTTGTCGGCATCTTCCTGATTTTGACCCTGTTCGTCTTCTTTTGGGTGGATTCGTTTTTTGCCCGCGGCATAGCCGACGTGCGCGCTCTCTTTGAATGGATGCCGCTGCTGATGATCTTCCTGGTCTCGGCGCTGACCATGCACCAATGGAGCCGCGAAGAGGACAGCGATAATCTGCAAGTGCTGCTGACCATGCCCGTCCGCCTGGCCGAACTGGTCATCGGCAAATTCCTGTCGGCGCTGTTTCTGGTCGCCGTCGCCCTTTCGCTGACGCTGTTTCTGCCCGTCACCGTCGCCTCGCTGGGGGCGCTGGACTGGGGGCCGGTCATCGGCGGCTATCTGGCCGCGCTCCTGCTGGCCTCAACCTATATCGCCATCGGCCTGCTGGTGTCCTCGCGGACGAGCAATCAGCTGGTCGCCCTGATAGGAACGGCGGCGGTCTGCGGCCTGTTCCAAGCTGTCGGCTCGCCGGCCATTACGGATTTGTTTGGCGCTGCCGTCGGTGACATCCTGCGTTTGTTCGGCGCCGGCAGCCGTTTCGAAAGCATCGAGCGCGGCGTCATCGACCTGCGCGATCTGATGTATTATCTGTCGCTGACGCTGTTCTTCCTTGGCCTGAACGTCCTTTCGCTGGACAGCAAACGCTGGAGCCAAGGCCGACATCTGCGCTCCTATCGCCGCAGCGGCAAAATCACGGCGGCGCTGTTCGGCCTGAATCTGCTGGCCTTCAATCTGCTGTTGGCCCCAGCCAGCGCGGCGCGGCTCGACTTGACCGAAAACAGCGAATACAGCCTGTCCGATGTGACCAGAAACCTGCTGGGCGGCTTGCGGGAGCCACTGCTGGTGCGCGGCTATTTCAGTGAGCAGAGCCACCCCCTGCTGGCGCCGTTGATGCCGCGCATCCGCGATACCCTGCGCGAATATGAGCTTGCCGCCAATGGCATGATGACACTTGAATTTGTCGACCCTCTGACCAACCCAGAGATGGAGCGCGAAGCCAATCAAATCTATGGCATCCGACCGACTCCGCTCCAGGTTAATGACCGCGGCGGCGTCTCGCTGGTCAATGTCTACTTTGATGTGCTGATTGCCTATGGCGACCAGACCGCCAGCCTCAACTTCGCCGATCTGATCGAAATTACCGATGCGCCGGGCGGCATCGACGTTCGGCTGCGAAACCTGGAATATGACCTGACCAGCAGCATCCAGCGCGCCGTGTTCGGCTTTCAAAGCCTGGACGCCGTGCTGGATTCGCTGGATGAGCCGGCGCGGCTAAGGCTGATTTTGTCGTCGACGACCCTGCCGCCATCAATGCAGGAAGCCAGTCAGACGATGCAGAATGTCGCCGCTGACATCGCCGTCGGCCGGCCCGACAAAGTCACCTTTGAAGTGGTCGATATGTCCGCGCCCGACGCCGCCATCAGCGAACAAGACCTGCTTGACCAGTATGAGATTCAGCCCGTGGCCGTCAGCTTCTTTGCCGCCGAGACCTTTTATCTGCATCTGATAATCGAATCTGGCGACAGCTTTCAGGTGATTTACCCGGCCGGCAATTTAAGCCAAACCGAGACGCGAAACGCCATGGAAGCGGCCCTCAAGCGGCTGTCATCAGGATTTCTGAAGGTGATTGGCCTGTGGCTGCCGCCAGAGCAGACGACCAGCCAATTCGGCCAGCCCATGCCCAGCCTCCAGCAGTACACCATCCTGGAAAACGATTTGCGCGAAACCTTTGAACTGCGCCGCCTGACCCTGGACGACGGACAAGTCCCCAATGAGATCGATGTCCTCATCCTCGTCGCGCCCCATAGCATGACCGATTTGCAGCGTTATGCCATCGACCAGTTTCTCATGCGCGGCGGGTCGGTCATCGTCGCCGGCGGACATTATCGGTTGGGCATCGACCCGATTCAGGGCGGCCTTGGGCTGGATGTCAACGAAAACGGCATCGAGGACATGCTGGAAAGCTATGGCGTTATCATCGGTGACAGCCTCATCCTAGACCAGCAAAACGCGCCCTTCCCAGTGCAAATCGAGCGCGATCTGGGCGATATGGTCGTCAGTGAATTGCAGGCTTTGGACTATCCCTTCTTTGTCGATGTGCGCCCGAACGGCTTTGATGACCAGCATCCAGTCGTCAGCGGCCTGCCCTTTGTCACCATGAACTGGGCTTCCCCCGTAACGACCGACGCAGAGAGGCTTGATGAAACCGCCTTGACCACCCTGATTCGCTCCAGCGCCGCCGCTTGGGAGACCACAGACAGCAGCTTGCAGCCGGATCTGGAGCTTTATCCCGAATGGGGCTTCCCCGTGGCTGAAGAGCAGGCCTCATTTTCGCTGGCGGTCGCCGTCGAAGGATCGCTTGACAGCTTCTTCCTCGACAAGCCTTCGCCGCTGCCCGAAGATGCCGCCGGCCAGGCCGGCCTGGCCAACCTGATCGAACAGTCGCCCAGCCATACCCGACTCATCGTGCTGGGCAGTTCCGAATTCGTGAATGATAATGTGTATCAAATTTCGCTTACCTTCAGCGGCGACCGTTTTGCCAGCAATGTGCAGCTGATCGCCAATGCAGTCGATTGGTTCACCCAAGACGGTTCGCTGCTTTCCATCCGCAGTCGTGGCAGCGCCGCCCGCATCCTGCCGCCCATCGTCCAGGCCGCCCAAAATCAATGGATCATCCTCAATGTGGCGGTCGCCATCATCGGCCTGCTGCTGATTGCCGGCGCCTGGCAAATTCAGCGCCGCGCCGAACAGCCCCTCCCGCTCATCCCGCTAGATGAACCCGCCGCCGCGGCGAACAAGACACAAGGAGAAACCTGATGTTGAACCGCAGCAATCTGATTCTTGCCGTCCTGCTCTTGATTCAGCTGACGCTTCTGGGCATCGCCGCCATTAGCGCGACCCGCCTTGAGCCAGCGCGCACGGAACCTCTGTTGACCGCATTCTCCACCGAAGCCGTCGATCAAATCACAGTTGCCGATGACCTGGGCAATGAGGTCAGTCTGGCGAAAAATGAAGCGGGCTGGGTTCTGCCCAACGCCGATGATTTCCCAGTGGACGCCGCAAAAGTGGAAGAGCTGCTCGACAAAATCGCCAACTTGAACACCAGTCGTCTCATCGCCTCCAATCCGTCCAGCCTGGCGCGGCTCGAAGTCAAAGACGATGACTTTCAGCGCCGACTGAATCTGGTCAGCGCGTCATCGACCGAGGTGATTTATCTGGGCGGCAGCGGCGGCGCCAATACGACCTATGTTCGCCGCGCCGATGACGACCGCGTTTATCTGGGCATGGGCCTAAACACTTGGGAAGCGCCAACGCAGGTTTCGCTGTGGATCGACACCAGTTACGTCAGTGTGCCGCAGGACGACATCTTTGCATTGCGGCTGGACAATTCACATGGCAGTTTCAGCTTCCAGCGCGACGGCGATGCCTGGTTTTATGATGGCGCCGATGAGGCGGTGGATGAGGTTCAAATGGCAGCCATACTGCGGAATGCAGCTTCAATTCACATGGCCGCGCCGCTTGGCCGGCAGACGCGGGACGAATATGGGCTGGATAACCCGCAAATCACCCTGCAAGTTTGGCATCGGCAGGCTGTTGAGACGGCGGATGAAGCGGCAGATGATGAAACGACAGATGATGGAATGAATGATGCCGCCGAAGCCCAAGTTGAATACACCGAAACGTCCTATGCGCTGTCCGTTGGCGCCGAGCAGGCCGACGGCAATTTCGCGCTTAAATCGTCGACAAGCGACTATATTGCGCTGGCGCGCCCGGCAGTAATTGATGCCTTTGCCGATGTCAGCCATGAAACACTGGCGCCGCCCGCCGAAGAACCCGCGCCCTAAAGGCTCCCTCTCGTCAGACGGAGGCGCCGCGCGTATAATGCACTGCCAGACGAATCGATAGCCAGGCAAATCGATAGATCGAGAGGGGATATTTTTGTCGCCAGCTTTGAATTTTCAGCAGGTCATCTTAAAGCTGCATGAGTTTTGGGCAGCGCATCATTGCGTAATTTGGCAGCCCTACAATGTGCAGGTCGGCGCCGGGACAGGCAACCCAGCGACTCTGCTCAAAGTCTTGGGCCCAGAGCCATGGCGCGCCGCCTACGTCGAGCCAAGCGTCCGCCCCGACGATGGCCGCTTTGGCCAAAATCCCAACCGAATGCAGAAATACTATCAATATCAGGTCATCTTGAAGCCCGACCCCGGCAACCCGCAGGAACTCTATCTGGCCTCGCTGGAAGCCCTGGGCATCTTCCCGCGCGAACATGACATCCGCTTTGTCGAGGATAACTGGGAATCGCCGGCCTTGGGCGCCTGGGGACTGGGCTGGGAAGTTTGGCTGGACGGCCAGGAAATCACGCAGTTCACCTATTTTCAGCAGGCCGGCGGTCTGCGCCTTGAGCCGGTCAGCGTCGAAATCACCTATGGCATTGAGCGAATTGCCCTGGCCCTGCAAAACAAGGAATCCGCTTGGGCGATTGACTGGCTGGACGGCCTTAGCTATGCCGAGTTGATGTTCGATGAAGAGCTTGAACACTGCCGCTATTATTTTGACGTTGCCGATGTGGTTGCGCTGCGTCAGGTGTTTGAGCTTTATGAACGCGAATATGCCCGCGCGCTGGAAGGCGACGCGCTTATCGCCGCCTATGACTGCGTTCTCAAGTGCAGCCACCTGTTTAATGTGCTGGATACGCGCGGCGCCATCGGCGTGACCGAACGGGCGAATTATTTTAGGCGCATGCGTGAAATGACCCGCAATATCGCCAAAGAATACACCGCCAAACGAGCGGAACTGAATCATCCGCTTATGAAAATGGCGTCGGCTTGGGGTGGCATCGAAATACAGTCGGCCGCCGCTTTGCCGCCGCCGTCAGCTGCCGCCGCCGATGTGCTGATTGAAATCGGCATCGAGGAACTGCCGGCGGCCGATGTGGACGCAGCCCTGAAACAAGCGCGCCAGAGTGCGCCGGCCTTATTTGCTGACCTGCGCCTGATCTGTGATGACCTGCGAGTCTATGCCACGCCGCGCCGCATCGTCGTGACGGCCCGCGCCTGCCAGCCGCGTCAAACCGACCAGGAATTTCTCGCCAAGGGCCCCCCGGCCGAACGCGCCTTTGACGCCGATGGCCGCCCGACCCAAGCCGCGCTGGGTTTTGCCCGCAGCAAAGGCCTGGATGTGACCGACCTGCAAGTGCGCGCGATGGATGGCGGCCGCTATGTTGCAGCGAAGGTGCGCCAAACCGGTCGGCCAACCACCGAAGTTCTGGCGGAAAAACTGCCCCAATTTGTCGCCGGGCTGAAATTCGGCAAGTCCATGCGCTGGAACGAAACAGGCGCCGTCTTTGCCCGGCCGGTGCGCTGGCTGGCGGCGATGTTTGGCGATGCCGTGATTCCATTTGAATTCGCCGGCCTGACCAGCGGAAACATCACCCGCGGCCTGCGGCCCTACGGCTCCCCCGAAACCAAGCTCACCGGCCTCGAATCCTACCTCGAGTCCAGCCGAAAGCAGGGTATTGTCCTGGATGATGGCCAGCGCCGCGCGGCGATTGAAGCCCAAGCGCAAACCCTGGCCGCTGAAGTCGGCGGCCTTGTGGCGGCCGATCATGACCTGCTGGCCGAAGTGACGAACCTGGTCGAAGCTCCGACTGCTTTCCGCGGCAGCTTTGATGCCAAATATCTCGAACTGCCGCGCGATGTGCTGGTGACGGTCATGCGAAAACACCAGCGTTATTTCGCCCTCGAAGACCCCCGAGGTCGTCTGATGAACCATTTCATCGGCGTCCGCAATGGCGACGGCGAACATCTTGACCAGGTGATTCGCGGCAATGAGCATGTCATCCGCGCCCGCTTTGCCGACGCCCGCTTCTTTTATCAGGCCGATCTCAAAAAGTCCCTCAAAGACCATCTGCCGCGCCTCGGCACCCTGACCTTTCAGACCGATTTAGGCGCCATGCTGGAAAAGAGCCAGCGCGTCGCCAAGACAATCAAAGACCTGGGCGACATGCTGGGATTCGCGGCGGCCGACATTGACATCGCACAGCAGGCGGCGCCGTTGGCCAAAGCCGACCTGGCGACGAACATGGTCGTTGAGATGACCTCCTTGCAGGGCATTATGGGCCGCGAGTATGCGCTCCAAGAGGGACTGCCGCCGGCGGTTGCCCAGGCCATTTTTGAGCATTGGCTGCCGCGTGGCGCCGGTGATGCCTTGCCGGCCAGTGATGCCGGACGTCTGCTGGCCATTGCCGACAAGCTGGACAGTCTGCTGGGACTGTTTGCCGTCGGACTGGCCCCAAAATCAACCTCCGACCCCTATGGCCTGCGCCGGATGGCCTTGGGTGTTCTGCAAATTCTAGTAGATAGGAACATTGAAGTTGATTTGGATCAAGTGATTGAACGCATCGCGCCGCGTCAGCCAGTAGAAGTCGCGCCGGCCATCAAGCGGCAGGTCCTTGATTTTATGCAGGCGCGTTTGGCGGCCTGGCTGGACGATGAATATGCTTCCAAGCCAGATGTCATTAAGGCCGTGCTGAAAGAGCAGGCGCATAATCCAGCCGGCGCCGTGCAGGGCGTGAAGGAGCTAAGTCAGTGGGTCATGCGCGATGATTGGGAGTCTATTTTGGACAGCTTCGCCCGCTGTGTGCGGATGACCCGCTCCGAACAGCCGCGCGCCTTGAATTCCGAATCGCTGATTGAACCACAGGAAAAAGCGCTTCATCAAGCCTGGCAAAGGGCCGACAGCCTGCTTGCGCGGTCGGACAATGTGGGCAAGTTTCTAGAGGCTTTTGAACCGATGACGCCGGCCATTGTCGACTTCTTCGATCATGTTCTAGTCCATGTCGACGACCTCAAGCTGCGTCACAATCGGATTGCGCTCTTGCAAGAGATCAGCAAAATGCAGAAGGGCCGCGCCGACTTGAGCGAGTTAGACAATTTTTAGGGCGGCGCAGAAAAGGGGCATCCTCAACAGCCGCGCCCAAAAATCAAAACCGCGAACATTGAGTCGCCCTTCCAGCCCGCAAACGCGGTATAAGGAACTTGTACAGTATAGGATCGAAATTCTTATGACCGAAAAAGTTTTGCTTTCGGACATAAAACGGACACAAAACAACTGTTCCTCTCTGTGTCCTCTGTGGCAAAAAAGCAAATCCCAAACTGCCGAACAATGGTTTATGCGCGAAAAAGTTTGTCTTTCGCGCATAAAACGCGCATAAAACCAGTTCCGCTTCAGATAAGGAGCGAATAAGTGCGGCATAGGGTGGCGGAATATGGCGGATTTTGTCGCAGCATGGCGCGGTGAATGCCCTCTATATCGACCGCTCCCAAGAACGATTTGGCTGGCATAAGTCCGCACGGGCATTTATAATCGACCGCCAATGAATGGAGGATATTTGCCATGTCGGTGACGGATGAGATTAAGACTCGCATTGACATTGTGAATTATGTTCAGCGTTTTGTCCCTTCGCTCAAAAAAGCCGGCCGCCATTATAAAGCCTGCTGCCCCTTCCACGCTGAAAAAACCCCGTCTTTTGTCGTCAACCCAGAAAGACAGACCTGGCGCTGTTTTGGCGCATGTGCCGAAGGCGGCGACCTGTTCACCTTTGCCCAAAAAATGAACGGCTGGGATTTCAAAGAGACGCTGCATGAACTGGCCCAAGAGGCCGGCGTGCCAATTCGCAAACAAACCGCCGCGCAGAAATCCCGCCAAGATCATCTGGAGCGGCTGCGAGGCCTGCTGGCGGCCGCCGCCGATCATTATCACAGTCTTTTGTTTGACGCCGAAGCGCATGAGACGCTGCTGTATGCCCGTGGCAAACGCGGCCTCACCGATGAGTCCATCAAGTCCTTTCAAATCGGCTGCGCGCCCAACCGCTGGGATGAACTGCTGAAGATGCTGCGCGGACTTGGCTATGGCGAAGATGAAATCATTGAAGCCGGCCTGGCGATTCGCAGTGACAAAGGAACGGTGTATGACCGCTTTCGGCATCGCTTGATGATCCCGATTCGCGATGAGCGCGGGCGCGTGGTCGGTTTTGGCGGGCGCGCGCTGGATCCGCAAGACCAAGCCAAATACATCAATTCGCCGCAGACGCCGCTCTTCGATAAAAGCCGACTGCTGTTTGGGCTTGACAGCGGCAAACGCGCCATCCGCGACACGGAAACAGTGGTCATTGTCGAAGGCTACTTGGATGTGATTCAGGCTCATCAAGCTGGGTATCGCAATGTCGTCGCCCAAATGGGAACTGCCATGACTGAATCCCAAATTAGACTGGTGGCGCCGCGCTATGCCCGCAAAATCGTCATGGCGCTGGATGCCGATGAAGCCGGCCAAAACGCCGCCCGCCGCAGCCTGGAAGTCGCCCGCCAAACGCTGGCCAAAGATTTCGCCGGCAAAATGTCAGTCGATGTCCGCATCCTGCAAATTCCGGCCGGCAAAGACCCCGATGACTTCCTCCGCGAAGCCCCGCATCAATGGAACGACCTAGTCGACCAAGCGCAGTCAGTAGCCGATTTCGTGATCGATATGGAAACGGCCGACCTGTCCGCGCAGGCCAGCATGCAGGAGCGTCAAGCCCTGGCCAATCGAGTCTTGCCGATCCTGACCGTATCCGAAAATAACCTTTACCAGCAGGAGAATATCCAAAAATTGGCGCGGCGGCTAAGGATAAGCGAGCGCGATCTGCTGGCCTGGGCGCAGCAGCGTCGACCGACCGAACAAAGCGCTGCCCAGCCGTCCTGGCTGCAAGAATCGGACGCGCCGCCGATGTACCCGGACGACGAATATGATGACATGCCGCCCGACATGATGACACAGCCCGCGCCCGCGAAATCGACCGCCTCCCGAACCCAAGCCCGCGCCATCGAACCCTACTGCTTGGGCCTGCTGATGAAACATCCCAATCTGATTTATCAGGTCAATCGCAAGCTGCGGGAACTGGCCGACAATGATGACGACCTGCTGCAAGGCCCTCTAGCCGACTTGGGGATAGGCGACTTCACGCAAAGCCAGTATCGCGCCTTGATGCGCCATTTTCAGGAATCGATAGAGCAGGATGACATGGAGCCGCTGCGTTATGTCGAATCGGTGATTGAACGCGAACTGCGCGCCGATTTTGAGGCCTTGCTGCTTGAGGCGCCTGAAGCCGTTTCGGCGCGGGTGAATGGGGTTTTTCAGGTTGATTTGCTTGATATCTTCAAAAAGCGGACGGACAAGGGCGGCCCAAGTAGGGACGTTCGGCAGGAATTGGTGGGGCGCGCCTTGCAGCTGCGGCTGGAACGGCTGAAACAGGAGCGCGTCGAAATGCAGTATTTGCAAGAGGAGGCCCAATCTGGCGATGACCAGGACTCCGCGCATCATCATCGCCTCAACCGAAAAATCATTTTGTCCATCAAGGCAAAAGCCCGCATCGATTGGGCCGTCAGTCAAACGGCGGTCTGACAGCGCCTTAGCTTCGAGAAGGGAAAGTGGGAAGCCGATGACGAACAAAGACAGCAGGATCCGTGAATTTTATGACGGCGGCGAAGATGAACGCTCGCTGGCCGAAGTCACTGGCGGCGCGAACCAAGATTATGAGGACGCGGATCTCGAAGAGGACGGCTTGGGCGCGGAAAGCGGCGCGGACAGCGGCGTCTATGAAAAAGATGACCCCGTGCGGATGTACCTGAAAGAAATCGGCCAAGTGCCACTGCTCGATAGCAATCGTGAAATGTGGCTAAGCGCCCAAATCGCCGCCGAACAGCATTTGGAGGCCCTGCGCGACGAACTGATGAGCCTGGACAATCTCCAGTCCGGCCAGCGACAGCCCAATTATCTGGATGTCGAACGCTTCGCCTACAAAAAAATGCGCCAAAATTGGGGAGAACTGCTGACCTCAGTCACAAATTTCGAGGCCGCCAAGCCCGATTTCTGCCAGACTCTCGACGAAGCGCAGGCGATTGCCCGCAGCTGGGACAGTCAGGACGATTCCTATATCCGCCGCTGGCTCAATCAGCAAAACTGGGGGCGCGACGACGATTGGACTAAAGTGGCGCGGCTCTTTTTCGAAGTCATCCACGCCATATTCCTCTTCCCATTAGAGCGTCAAATGCAGATGCGCCGCCACGTTCAGCAGCACGGCGAACTGCCCGACTTTGCCGAGTTCGACGCCTGGCTCGAAGAAACGCCCGACCCGATTGAACTGGCGAAATATCAGCAGGAGCAGGTCGAAAACCGCGCCGGGCTGGCCACAGAAGATCTAACGCGGGCGAACCTGCGCCTGGTCGTCAGCGTCGCCAAACGTTACATGGGCCGCGGCATCAGCTTCCTTGACCTCATTCAAGAAGGCAACATCGGCCTGCTCCGCGCCGTCAGCAAGTTCGACCATGCCAAAGGCTACAAATTCAGCACCTATGCCACCTGGTGGATCCGCCAAGCCATCAGCCGCGCCATTGCCGATCAGTCGCGCACCATCCGCATCCCCGTTCACATGGTCGAGACCATCAATCGACTGATGCGAGTCCAGCGCGAACTCCTGCAAAAACTGGACGCCGAACCCAATGCCGAGCAGATCGCGCTGGAGATGAATTTCCTGACGGATAGGGAACGGGAAGCGGTCAGACGAGGACGGCGGGAAGAGACTCCGCTTGACCCCAGCCTGAATCGCAAACTGCGCCGCGCCGTCCAAAAAGTCCGCAAAATCATGCGAATCAGCCAAGAGCCGATGAGCCTGGATATGCCAGTCGGCCAAGAAGACAGCAGCTATCTGGGCGATTTTATCCCCGATGACAGCCTGCCCGCGCCCGTGGACGCCGCCAGCCGCCAACTCCTCAAAGACCAAATTCGCTCGGCCCTGGGCGTGTTAAGCGAACGCGAGCGACAAGTGCTGGAAATGCGCTTTGGCCTGCTGGACAGCCAAGACTATACGATGGAAGAGGTCGGACGCTATTTTGGCGTAACCCGCGAGCGCATCCGTCAAGTCGAATCCAAAGCGCTGCGGAAACTGCGTCATCCCACCCGCTCGCGCCAGCTTCGCGACTATCTCGAAATGTAGACGATGAAGCTCCATCGACTGCATGACTGGAATCTGACGCCGGCGGCGGCCATCGCCTTGCAAAAACAGCTTGCGCCGCGGCTGATAAGCGACCGACCGATTGACCTGCGCGAAATCAAAACCGTCGCCGGTGTGGATGTCAGCGTCAAAAATGGAATGGCCCAGGCGGCTGTGGTCGTCATGTCCTATCCCGCCCTGGAAATAATGGAAACCGTCCGCGCCAAGCAAATCGCGGCCTATCCCTATATTCCCGGCCTCTTGACCTTCCGCGAGGGCCCAGCCCTGGAAGCGGCTTTCAACAAGTTGCTGACCTGGCCGGATGTGTTCATCTTTGACGGCATGGGCCAAATTCACCCGCGCCGCATGGGAATCGCCGCTCACCTCGGCCTATGGCTCCAGCGGCCAACGGTGGGCTGTGGCAAAACGCATTTCATCGGCGACTATGAGATGCCCGCCAAGCCAAAAGGCAGTTTGACCGTCTTGAGCTATGGCGGCGAACAGCTGGGCGTCGTGCTGCGGACCCGCGCCAATGTCAAACCAGTCTATGTTTCGGTCGGGCATCTGGCCGATATCGACAGCGCGGTTGAACTGATTCTCGCCTGCGCGCCCCAATATCGCCTGCCGCGCCCGATTCGTCAGGCCCATCTCGCCGCCGCCGAAAGCTAAAAATCATCGTCCAGCAGTGAACGATAAAGCCGCAAGGTCTCCGCTGTGACCTGGCGCAAAGTGAAGCCCTCCAGCGCGATTTGACGGCCGCGCGCGCCCATCTGCTGACGCTGCTGCGGATTTTCAATAAGCCAGCGCAAAGCGGCGGTCAGCGCGTCAATATCCGCCGGCGGCACCAGCAGGCCGTTTTGGCCCTGCTTGACAATCTCGCGGCAGCCCGGCCTGTCAGTCGTCACACAGGCGCGCGAACAGGCGGCCGCCTCGATCAGAACCTTCGGCACCCCTTCGCCATAGGTCGAGGGCAGGCAAACGATGCTGCTTTCGGCATAGACTCTGGGCATATCCGTTTGCTTGCCGCACCACTCAATCAGCCCTTCATCATGCCAAGCCCGCAGCCGCGCCGTCGGGACATTGAGCGGACTGGTCGCCTCTTCATAGCCCACCACGCGAAACCGCGCCTGGCCTCGCAGCCGCCGCGCCGCCTCCACAAATTCACCAAGTCCCTTCTGCCAAAGCAGCCGTCCAGCAAACAGCACGACCGGCAGGCCAGTCAGACTCTCGGCCTGCGGCCGAAAATAGCCTTCATCGACCCCAGAGCCGCGAATCAGTACAGTTTTTTCAGGCGCGGCCAAAGCCTGCTGGATAAACCACTGACGGTCGTCGGGATTCTGAAAAATGATCCGCGTCCCCTCGCCGGCCATCGCCAAGCGGAACAGCGGTCGAGTCAGACGTCGCAGCAGGGCCGCCTTCATCCCCCGGCCGGCGAAGACATAGCCCAGCCCGCTTATGGCATGAACGACGGCTTTTTGACCCGTCCATCGCGCGGCGAGACCGCCATACAGCACCGGCTTGACGCTGACATGGTGCAGCAAATCGGGACGAAGTTCGATATACAGCTTTCGCAGAGCCTTCAGCGTTTTCAATTCAGCCCAAGGATTGAGGCCATGCTGGCGCAAAGGAAGTGGATGAAAGGGCAGGCGGCTGTCAATGATCTGCTGGACGGATTCGCGGTCATGTCCCGCCGCGGCGACATGCGCCTCAAAGCCGGCCTCAAGGGCGGCCAAGGCCAGCGGCAGACGATGCGAGACAAAAAAACGCGGGATATTGACGACATACAGCAGTCTCGGCGCATCAGTTGGCATAAGCGGATCACAAATTCGAGTCTTCCTGGACGCCGTTGGTCAGCGCTTCAAACGGGGCATGACGCGCCAGATGCAAGCCAGCCAAAACATAGACCAAAACGCCCAGCGATGACAGGGCAAAGCTCGCCAAAATCCCCACCATTTGCAGCTGCCCGAAAAAAATGTCACCTACATCGTTGCGAATATGCGTGCCGAAGCCGAGAATATCCGCCAAGCCGGACAGCGCCGCAAAGAGAATGCCAGTCAGCGCCAGCCGCGTGCCGATCTGTTGGGCCAAAGTCGAGGGAATATCCAGATAAAAGGTGAATTTCAGATAAACCAAAGCGCCCAAAATGAGCAGAGCATAGCCCAGCAGCACCATCGTCACTTGAATGAGGCCGATGCCGACGGTAATCGCGGCGCCAGTCACGCCAGGAAACAGCCCCATCAAACAAAGCATGACGCCCATCGCCCCCAAGGCAATGCCTACCTGTGCAAAACGCCACATATCCGCATGTCCATCCGCAGCCTGTCGCCATCCAGGGCCGCTATTATATTCAATAGTTTAACCCGCCTTTCCCGCTGATGGTAGAGGATTGCGCGCGCCTGTGATATGCTAAAGCCCGATTAAGCGGCGAAAGAGACAAAAGCAGTGCATATTCTCCGCGTCAACGGCGTCACGGTCAATTTTGCCAGCCGTGAGCTTTACCGCGATCTGTCATGGGTCATTGGCGACCGCGACCGCATCGGACTGGTTGGGCCCAACGGCGCCGGCAAATCGACGCTGTTCAAGCTGCTGCTGGGCGATATCGAGCCAGACAAAGGCCATATCGCGCGCCATAAGGGGATTCGGATCGGTTATCTGCCACAGGACATCGAACTGCCGCCCGAAAAAACCCTGATCGAAATGGCGATGATAAAACCGCCTGAACTGGTCGAGGTGGAAACGCAGCTGGAGGCGATGGAAGCGCAGTTGGCCGACCCCGAAGTTTATGGCGACGAGCGCCGGCTGGCCGACGTCTTGGCCCAGCATGAAGCGCAGCTGACCCTGTACCAAAACATGAATGGCCATCGTCATGCCAGCCGCGTCCGCGAACTGCTGGCCATGCTGGGTTTTCACCAGGAAAATGATGACCTGCCCGCGGCCGCGCTGTCCGGCGGCCAAAAGAAGATGCTGGGCCTGGTGCAGCTGGCCGTCGCCGCGCCCGATATCCTCCTGCTCGATGAACCCGACAACCACCTCGACATGGCCGGCAAACGTCATCTGGAACGCTTTATCCACAATTATCGCAGCAGCGTCGTGATTATTTCGCATGACCGCTATCTGCTGGACGAAATTGCCACGCAGACAGTCGAGTTGGACGATGGCAAAATCACAGTGTATCACGGCAATTACTCCTATTATCTGAACGAACGCGAACTACGCCGTTTGCGCCAGCGGCAGCAGTATGTGACACAGCAGAAGGAAATTGCGCGGCTGGAAGAGATGATTGAACGTTTTGAACGTTGGGCCAAGCAGGTCTTGAGCCGCAAGCACATGCTGGCTGCCCGTCAGCGGCGGCGAATGCTGGAAAAAATGGAAGCGCGCGGCGAAATCATCGAAAAAGTAGTAGACGCCAAACGAATGGATTTCAAAATCGCCGGCTGGCGCGGCAGTAAAAAAGCGCTGGAGCTTGAGGATGTCTCCATGGCCTTTGGCGATGAGCCACTCTTTTTCGATGCCAATCTGCTGCTGCGGCACGGCGAAAGGGTCGGGCTGATCGGCCCCAATGGCGCCGGTAAAACAGTGCTGTTCAAGCTGATACTGGGCGAGCATAAACCGACCGCCGGCAAAATCTATGTCGGCCCAAGCATTCGGATTGGCCGCTATTCACAGGAGCACCAGACCCTCGCCGGCTGGCTGGACAAGACGCCGCTGGATCTGATCCGCAGTCTCCAAAACAGCAGCGAATCGAATGCCGTGACCTTTTTGCTGCGGATGGCCTTCCACTATGAGCAGGTGCGTCAGCCGATTGCCGCGCTTTCGGGCGGTGAACGCAGCCGCTTGCAGCTGGCGCTGGTGATGCTCCGTCAGCCCAATCTGCTGCTGCTGGATGAGCCGACCAACAACCTCGACATCCCCTCGGTCGAAGCGCTGGAAGATGCGCTGGATGAATTTGTCGGCACGGCGCTGATGATTTCGCATGACCGCTACTTTCTCGATCAAACCGTCGACCGCGTGGTCGAGCTTCGAGATGGCGGGCTAAAGGCCTATGCCGGCGGCTATACCGAGTACCTTGAGACGACCGGGCAAGCCTAATCTGCCTTTGTGTTTATCCGAATGCTCTGCTATCATTTCGCGCTGAATGAGGTGCGTCCGAAGGATACGCAATGGCCCGATTGATACGCAAGCGCTGGCGGCAGGACAGGGTTCCGCTGCTGCTGTATCTCTTGACTTTCATCGCGATGAGCTATCCCTTTATCCTGCGGATGCACGATTCGCTGATGATGAACAACGTCGATACGCATCAGGCGCTTTGGAGCAACTGGTGGGTTCTTGAGGCGCTGACACAAGGAGATAACGTCAACCAAGTCCCTCTTCTGTTCCATCCCAATGGTTTGGACTACACATTGCAGCCGCCGCGCTGGACAACGTTGATTATTTGGACGCCGCTGTATCTGTTGTTTGGCGACCCGCTTGCGTTTAACCTGACGTCCATGATGGGCATCCTCTTCAAAGCCTACGGCATGTACCTGGTGGGCCTGACGCTCTTCAAGAAACGCATCCCGGCCTGGGTCAGCGGCGCCTTTTATGCTTTCGCCTCGCAAGCCTTAACGCGAGCGTTACAACAGCCTTATACAGGCGCGACTGAATGGATTCCTTGGTTTATGCTGGCTTTTCTGGCTGGCCTTTCACAAGTCCGCGCCCGAAAATCGACCCGCTCGGCGCTGCTGCTGATGGTCGCCGCTGGACTGCTGTTTTCATTGAACGCCTATGTCAATCTCAAAATTGCGATGTTCGCCATGCTGCTGGGCGGCGGCTATGTTCTGCTGTACATGATTGCCCACAGATTATGGGCGTCGCGGCTGTTCTGGGCGGCGATGCTCGTATTTGGAATGTCCGCGCTTGCTTTCAGTTTGCCATTATTGAGCGCCGTCCTTCAGTCAAACGACCTCCAAAGCGCAGTCTCGGACAGTGTGAGAACTTATAGAACCGCTGGTGTAGATATACTTTCTTATGCCAAAGCCGACCTTTCCCATCCGTTGACCTACACGCAGAGCATAGCCAGCTTGGGCGATGAGCAGCTGGAGATGTGGCATTTGTTCCAAGGTCTGGCGCATGTGGGGATTGTCAGCATGGTCTTTGCCTTGATGGGCGCGGTGTACGCTTTCCGGGTGAAGCGCGGCGCTGTCATCTGGGTGGTTTTGGCGGCTGTGTTCTGGCTGCTTAGTCTTGGTGTGAATATCTACTTTAACGGCAGTTATATTGAGGGTCTTTACTGGACGCCCTATCGTCTGCTGCAAGACAACCTGATTTTTCGGACGCTCAAGTGGCCCTATCGCATGGAACTCGTGTTTTTGTTTCCCTATTCCCTATTGATTGGCTATGGTCTGCATGGGCGTTTGAGTTCGCTGGTTCTTGATCGGGCGCAATGGCTTCTGCTGACGGTGTCTGTGGCGATGCTGCTCTATGGCGCCAGTATCTTCCCGATACCGACTCGTCCGGCGCCGCGGCCGTCTTATGTATCGGCGCTGTCGGATTTGCCGTCTGGCGCGGTCATTGATGTCCCGTTGGGTCGTCATTCGTCCAAGTATTATATGTCGGTTCAGCGTTTTCATGGTCGTCCCATCGTGGAAGGGATGATTGCCCGCACGCCGCTTGATGCTTATGATTACATCAATTCCAACCTTTTGCTGTCGGCTTTGCATGAGCCGTCGGCTGTGAATGAGCAGGCGCTGACGGCTGAGGATTGGCGGCGGTCCTTTGCCCAGCTTGTGGAGGACGGATTTCGCTATTTGATTTTGCATCGTCGGGTGCCGGTGTCGCTTTCGGCTATAGAATATCCGGCGGGTTGGGTATTCAAGGCTTTTTCTTTGGAGACGCCGGTTTATGAGGATGCTGATGTTTTGATTTACGATATAAGGTCATTCGATCAGCCCTTGCCGCTGTTTTATGATGAGGTTGAGTTTCCGTCGGTGCCTTCTGATGGGTTTTTGATACATGTGGGAGATGTTTTTCGGCTGCATTTATGGACGCTTGCGGGTTCAGTGGATGTGGGGGCTTGCGAGGAGGTGGTGATTGAAAGCTGGTGGCAGATGGATCAGGTGGATGCTGTTCCGTACACGCTGTCGGTCATTCTTTCGGATGGTTCTGGTCAGATTTCGATAGCCGATGCGGTGCCTGCTGATAAATTCACGACAGAGTGGAAGCCGGGTCGGTATTATCGTGACCGGACGAGTTTGCTGGTTCCTTGTGATCTATCTGATCTTGCTGGTGGTCGCTACGATTTACTTCTTGGCATGAAGGAGAGCATGAGCGGGCGGGCTTTGCCGTTTCGTTATGCGGATGGCGGCGAGATAGGCTCTTTGTACTATTTGACCACCCTGAATGTGCAGGAAAATTGACGCGCCCAGCCATTGCCGAAGGATGGGTAAAATCTTGAAAAACTGAATCTTCTTTTCATAAATACCTCGCTCACTTCCAAACACTCTAACAAAATACCAATGCAAAGCCAGCCAAGCCCTGCGTTATAATGAAATGGCGAACGCATTCAGCCAAAATAGTTTCGACACAGGAGATATTCATGGCAATCGCAAAGAAAGCATTCGGACGCACCGGCCACCAAAGCGCTCGCCTGCTGTTTGGCGCCGCGGCATTCGGGGATGTCACCCAAGACGAAGCCGACCAGACGATGCAGCTGCTCATGGAACACGGCATCAATCACATCGACACCGCCGCCAGCTATGGCGAATCGGAATTGCGCCTAGGGCCCTGGATGGAAAAACATCGTCAAGAATTTTTCCTCGCCACCAAAACCGGTGAACGCAGCTATGACGGCGCCAAAGCCCAATTTGAACGTTCACTGCGGCGCCTGCGGGTCAGCGAGGTCGACCTGATTCAGCTGCATTACCTCGTCGGCGAAGAGGAATGGGAAGTGGCCATGGGCCCCAATGGCGCGCTCAAGTATTTGCAGGAAGCGCGGGAACAGGGCTTGGTCAAATACATCGGCGTAACCGGGCATGATGTCGCTATCGCCGGCATGCACCAGAAGAGTCTCCGCCATTTTGACTTTGATTCGGTGCTGCTGCCCTACAACTATCTGATGATGCAGAATGAGACCTACCGCGTCGGCTTTGAAGAGGTTGTGCGGCTGTGCAAGCAAACAAACTGCGCTGTCCAAACCATCAAATCCATCACGCGCCGCCCCTATCCCAATCAGCAGCGCAGCCACAGCACCTGGTATCAACCCCTGACCGACCAGCCAAGCATCGATAAAGCCGTCCACTGGGTTTTGAGCAATGAAGATGTCTTCCTCAATACTGTTGGGGATATCGATCTGCTGCCGAAGGTGCTGGATGCCGCCCAGCGTTTTACCGAAGGCACGTCGGATACGGTCATGCAGGCGATGGTCGCTGAATGGCAGATGGAGCCGCTGTTTGTATAGGCGGCGTTATAGAACCACTAGGGTGGGGTAGAATCATCGCGCCGATTCTGTCGACCGTCTCAAGGATAAGGAACAAGCTCGACCTGTGGCAAAAACCGCCTCATATCGGCCACATCATAGGCGGCTGTCCCTGGTTGTCGGCAGACGGCCGCCGCCGTTGCCATCCCCAAACGCAAGCCATCCTCAACCGCCCGGCCATAATGAATCGCATGGGCCAAACCCGCCAGCACAGCATCGCCGGCCCCGGCCGGACTGCTCACTTCGACCGCAATCGCCGGAATTCGATAGCTGCAATCCTGCAAAACCGCCAGCGCGCCTTCTGCCCCCAAAGTAATGATCGACTGCGCGCCATAACGCTGCAAGATCGCTTGTCCGGCCGCATAAACCGCTTCAAGTGTGGGTAGATCGCGCCCGACCAGAACCGCCAATTCATGTCGATTCGGCTTGATGTAAGTGGGGCCGGCGGCCAAACCGGCCTCCAGATTGGGCTGCGCGGCATCAAAAATCACCGGTGCCCGCCGCGTCCGCGCCAACTCAATCGCGTCAGCATAATACTCTGGACTCATGCCCGGCGGCAGCGACCCGCCAGTAATCACCACCGAAGCCGATTCCAGCGCGTCAAGATAACGCCGCCGCAGCACTGCCAGATGCGCCGCTGTGACCGACATCGACGCCGTCGTAATCGTGGTGTGTTCGCCTGTTGACTCATCCACAATCACGGTGTTAATGCGCGTTTCGCCATCAACGTCGACAAAATCGGTTTCAACGCCAAACTCTTCCAGCATGGCTTTGACTTTTTCGCCAACTGCGCCGGCCGATAAACCCAGCGCCAGGCTGCCGACGCCCATCCGTCCCAGTATCCAAGCGGCATCGGTCGGTTTGCCACCCATGCTGTGATAGGTTCGCGTCGCCCGAATGGTGGTATCCGCTGCGAATTTGGGGATGAAAACCGTCAAATCAAGGGTGGTGTTCGGGGTCAGCGAAAGGATCATAGCGGTTCATCTTCGCTGAAGCTGGCAATCGCCGTTTCCATTTGAGCGCTTTCCTCGTGCAGCAGCGCGCTGGCGCCCAAATGCCGCGACATCATCATCACATAAGCGTTGGTATCGAGCCGTTCGACCGCATCCAGCGCCGCTTCCAAATGCCGGCCCATCAAGAACAGGCCATGCCAGGGGGCAATCGTACCGGCGGCGTGCTTGGCAATCCGCTCTTCGCGTCCTTTCATGGTGGCGACAATGCGCTCGCCCAGCTTGGGACTGTGCGCCGGGGCGTACTTGATAATGGGCGTGACTCCGAATTTGCGCGTCGCTTCCATCACCGGCGGCATCGCCATATTGGCGCAGGCAAAGACCATCAGATTGCGCGGATGACAGTGAATAACCGCCCGACCATACTCGCCGCAGCTTTCGTGCAGGCCAAAATGAACAGCGCTCTCGCGGGTCAATCCGCCATTACCCGCCAAAATCCGCCATTCCTTGCTGACAACCAGCACATCTTCAGCCTCCAGCTGCCATTGGCGCAGATGACCGGCCAGAGTGGGCGACATGCAATACACATCGCCAACCCGCAGGCTGATGTTGCCGCCGCCGGCATCAGTTAAATGGCGGTCAAACAGCATCCGCCCCACATAAGCCACCAAAGCGCGCCCGGCCTGCACCTCGTCCGTCATCACAGATTGGAGTTCCGACATTCGCATTTCTCCCGTTTTTTCGCTATAATGCAAGTATAGTCCTGTGCTTTGGGATGATAAGGGGTAAATATGAATATCATACAATCTGAATCGGCCGCGCTTCCTAATACAAGGTATGCCGTCTCAACCAAAGGTGACAGGCTAGAGGCTCATTTTAACCGTATCTTAACAGGAGATGCGAGGCAGATTTTGGCTTCATTGCCTACGGCAAGTATCGATTTGAGTTTTTGGTCTCCACCCTATTTTGTGGGTAAATCGTATGAACGCAACTGGAGTTTTAGTGATTGGCAAGCCTTGATAAAGTCAGTGGTTCTGCTTCATTCACGAATTATAAAGCCGGGTGGTTTCATGGCTGTGAACATAGGTGATATCTTGTGCTTCCCCGATGAATCCATGCCGCGATTTCAGGCGAACAATGTACGGCGTAAGAAAATACCTGTTACGAGAGAACAGATAATAGATCTGCAAAAGCAGTATCCCGAAGCAAAACGCGTCGATCTGGCCAAAATGCTGGGATGCAGTGAGCAAACCATTCAACGCCGTCTGGAACATAACAATGTACGCGGAGGCAAACAGAAGCCGTCAACACGAATTAAACTTACCGGGTGTTTATTGGAAGAATGGGCGACGGAGGCTGGTCTTTATCTTTATGATCAGCGCATTTGGCACAAAGATCCATGTTGGGCAAATTGTCGCTGGCACTCCAATTCCTATCGCGCTATAGACGAATTTGAGCATATCTATATATTCTGGCAACCAGGAATTACGGAATACGACCGCGAACGTCTGACCAGTCAAGAATGGTCTGATTGGGGCTCTCGCGGCGTATGGCAAATACGCTCCGTTTCTCGTAATGACCGACACGAAGCCGAGTTTCCTGAATTATTGGCCAAACGCGTGATAAAATTGTTTTCATCCGCCGACAGTGTAGTGTTGGATCCATTCGTTGGATCGGGTACTACGACCGCCGCAGCCAAAAAGTTGGGTCGAAAATGGCTTGGCATAGAGATCAGCGAGGATTATGCTGACTTGGCTCGAAGGCGCACCGATGTCCCCTGAACAGATGGAACTTTTGGAACAAACTGCGTTCTCTATGGTGATACAAGCGCTAAATGATTATGCTTCTCAAGCATTCCATATCTTTGGCGAGGAGGTTGATCAGCCTCAGGATATTGCCGAAGATGTAACCAGAGAGGCAGTTGAAGCCATGGGACTCCCGCAGCTGCACATACGTCTCTATGGCAAGGTCGATATAAAGAAGGCTGTGTATGTGTTTTTGCCGCAGGCATATCCAGTAGCGCTAATGCTGGATGCAAAAGCGGAAAAGCCCAATGGAAACCGCACAGCTGCTATCCAAATGTCGCAAACGTCAATGCGCGTCAGAATGAAACGCAGAGACCAGGTCATTGATGAGCCTGGCAGATTACCGGCGTTTATTGAACGCGACAACCGTTCTCTCTATGTAGTCACTGTCATTGCAAAATACATCTACGAAACTTTCGATGGTTCACATATTCTTAAAAGGGTTATGGCAATATGCTTGCCTAATGGTCTTTTGCAAGATATATACAACCCTAATGAAAATGATACAATCTGGCGAGTAGGGCGCAATGCACCTTCATTAGGCGAAGACTTTCGTGTGCGTATCAGCTTCACTGAACTTCACAAAAAAGCGAACTGGCGTGTACAAGAAATTCCGATTCTGTCATCAAATTCATGAATCATAACAGTTTCCATATATCTTTCTATAAAGAAGATTACGCTCCTCGGCGCTATTAAAGTTAGGAAGATATCTTCCCTTAAATTGGATAGTCATCGCGTGTAAAGGATGAGCCTAATGAACTTTGAATTTGCCACGGCATCGCGGATTATTTTTGGCAGCGGCAGCATCCGTCAACTGCCACAGCTTGCCAGCGAAAAGGGCCGTCACGTCTTGCTGATCACCGGCAGCCAGCCAGCGCGCGTCGGCGATTGCATTCAATCCCTGCGCGAGGCCGGGCTGCGACACACCCTTTATCCGATTGCCGGCGAACCCACTATTGAAGTCGTCAGTCAGGCGAAAGCAGCGGCTTTGTCGGCTGGCTGTGATTTGGTAATTGGCATTGGCGGCGGCAGCGTTTTGGACAGCGCCAAGGCCATCGCCGCCCTCATTCCGAACGAAGGCGAGGCTCTGGATTATCTTGAAGTCATCGGCAAAGGCCAAACCCTGCGGCAAGCGCCCATTCCTTTTATCGCCGCGCCAACCACAGCCGGCACCGGCGCTGAAGTCACCAAAAACGCCGTGCTGTTCTCGCCGCGGCATCGTCAGAAAGTCAGCCTGCGCGACAGTCGGATGCTGCCCGATATCGCCTTGCTCGACCCGATCCTGACGCATTCTATGCCGCCGGCCATAACTGCCAGCACCGGCATGGATGCCTTGACCCAGACGCTTGAGCCGTATGTTTCTCACCTTGCCAATCCGCTCACAGATATTCTCTGCGTTGAAGGCTTGCGCCGCGCCGGCCGCTCACTGCGCCGCGTGTATGCCGCTCCAGATGATGCGGCCGCCCGCGAGGATATGGCTTTCGCCAGTTTGATGGGCGGCCTGGCCTTGGCCAATGCCAAGCTGGGCGCGGTTCATGGTTTCGCTGGCGTTCTCGGTGGCATGTACGCCGCGCCGCACGGTGCCATCTGCGCCGCCTTGCTGCCGCCTGTCATCAAAGCCAATATCAAAGCCTTGCAAGATCGCCAGCCCAATCATCCGACCCTGACGCGCTTTGACGCTATCGCCAGACTCATCCTGGACGACCCGTCAGCCGATGCCAGCGCCGCCCTCGACTGGATTGACGAAACCAGCCGACTCTTTGAAATTCCCAAGCTCGGCAGCTATGGGGTCCAGGCCGCCGACTTTGATGTCATCGTCGAAAAATCAAGCGTGTCAAGCAGCATGAAAGGCAATCCGATTCAGTTGAGCGCCGCTGAACTCAAGGGGATTTTGCAGGCCGCGCTGTGAGATTTACAGAGAGGGTGGGGGAAGTCACTGTGTCCAGTCTTCGATTTTTAGTCCCGGAATACGACCAAAGTGTTTGGTGTTGTGCGTCACAACAATCAAGTTATGGGCCATTGCAATCGCAGCAATCAGCGTATCATAAGGGCCAATCGACATACCGGCGTCTTCCAGATGAGCGCGAATTCGCCCAAATTCATTTGCTGCGGCTTCATCAAACGACAAATTGCCAAAATTTCTGAAAAACGCCTCTTGTTTGGCGCGTGAACCTTGCGGCGCTTTGCGTCTTGCCGAACCATAATACATTTCGGCTTTTGTGATGGCGCTGATGGCAATATCCGCTTTTGATACCCTTTGCATGTGTTCGCGTATGCGCGGTTCTTTCCCATTGATATAAAAGATGCAAGTATCGGTATCCAGCAAATACCTCATTCGATCTCTGCCCGCGCATCAGCTGTCAAAGGTTGATCGCGCTCAATAGGGTCATCTGCCAGACTCCCATAAGTCAAATCAAGAAACTGCTCCCAAGGCATGTGTCGGTAGCTTTCAATTTCAATTTCCTGCTTGAGTTTGCCGATGAAGTCTTCTGACAGGGGGTGCGACTCCTTCATATATTTGCCAAGCAAGCCCGCAAAATCTGTTTGAACAGCCAGTTCCCTGATATGCTCGCCAAGCAAAGAAGAGGATGTTTGAGCAAAAGATCTCTTCATCCGTTCACCAAGCAAGCCCGCAAAATCCGTTTGAGCAGCCAGTTCCTTGATATGTTTGCCAAGCAAGTCCGAAAAAACAGTTGGTGTGGACAATTCTTTCATACCTTCGTCAAGCCATTCCGCAAAATCCGCTTGAACAGATAACTCTTTCAGATTTTCGGCAAGCAAGACCGAAAAGTCTGTTTGGCCGGCAAGTTCTTTCATGCGCTCGGCAAGCAAGTCCGCAAAATCCGCTTGAGCAAAGGATTCCTTCAGGTTTTCAGCAAGCGTCTCGGCAAATCCTGTTTGAGCAAAGGATTTTCTCAAGCTGTCGTCGAGGATTCCCAATAAAGCTGCTTGTGCAAGCGGTTTCATCAGACAGTCATCAAGCATCTCCGATAAAGCATGTCGAGCAGTGGCTTCCTCTATGATCTGCGCCACAGCCTCCTGATTGCGAGCATCGATTTCTTTCGTGAGTTTGTCGAACATTTCTGCTGTGAAATATAGTTTCTTCATAGGACATCCTCGCGGCAACATTGGGATAAATGATATTCTACAAAATAATTGTTTGATTGCAAAGTTCCTGGACGATGCGCCGGCCGCGCATAAACTATCTCCGCTTTAATTTCGGGCGAAGCGCGAAGACCTGCCAGATGATGACCATGCCGATGATCAACATAGCGCTCAAGAGCAGAAGAGTCGATTCATAGCCAAACGTTTGGATCGCCAGTCCACCCAAAACCGGCCCAGCGACCTTGCCGAAGTTTTGCATCATGCCAATCAGCCCCATGCCAGCGCCTAGGTTTTCTGGGCGAATATGATTGGAAACCAGCGCAATCGCCGCCGGGAAGATGAGCGCCTGCGCCAGGCCCATCGCCGCCGCCGGCAGCAAAAACAGCAAGCCCTCATTCATCATCGGCACCAACGGCAGACTGACCGCCAGGATGAACATGCCCAAGGCAATGGCTGGCAAATAACCCCATCGGTCGCCCAGCCGCCCCAAAGCCGGCTTGAGCAGGACATGCACCGCTTCATGCAAACTAAAATACAGGCCAACCAGCGCCACGCTCACCCCGGCCTCCAGCGCATAAATCGGCAGGAAAGCCTTCAAAGTGTACAGCGCAATAAACGCGGCCGCTTCCAGCGAGCCTGTCATCCAGATGGCTGGGGTTTGACTGCCATCCCGAATAGCGTTTTTGATATGCACAAGCATCGGTTTGAGTTTGCGCTGCTGGGTCGGACGCGTCTCTGGAAGCTGCAATACCGGCACAAACACCAGACAGCTGATCAGGCCGATAAAGGTAAATACTGTGACCGCATCAAACGACAGCAGAAGCCAGCCGGCCAGCGCTGGACCCACGATATAGCCGCCACTGCGCGCCATCTCGAACCAGCCGATAGCTTCGGCAACCTGCTTGCCTTGCGCCAGTTCGGCAATATAGGCCAGCGTCACCGGCCCATAAATCGCCGTCGCCAGCC
Source organism: Phototrophicaceae bacterium (assembly GCA_965243795.1). GTDB lineage: Bacteria > Chloroflexota > Anaerolineae > Aggregatilineales > Phototrophicaceae > UBA6055. The sequence continues at coordinate 2,093,337 of OZ251576.1, forward strand.
CATGCGCCAGCCGAATCAGCAACAGATGCTCTGGCGCGCTGACCAAAGGATAGAGAAAGGGCATCAAAGCAAAGAAGCAGGCTCCGACAATCAGCCAAATTCGCCGCCCCCAGCGGTCAGATAAAATGCCAAACAGGGGCTTCAGAAACAGGCCGGTAACCGTCGAAACCGAGACAATCATGCCCAAAAACGCGCCCGAAGCCCCCAGCGCGGCGGCAAAAATGGGCAGAAGCGGAGTCTTGCCCATCTGATAGGCCGACCTCGCCAGGAAGTCGGCCAGCATAAGATTGAGAAAGCCTTTCGAGCGGCGCATATCGGCTTGAATGAAACTCCCCGCGCCCAGCCTACTCGACTTTGAGGACAACTTTGCCAAAGCCGGCATTGCCCAGCATGGTGTTAAACTCGGCCAGATCGCCTTCCGCGATGTCATGGAAACGCCCGACCGCGCCATCGATATCCGCTGCGATTTCCTCATAGGCGGCAAACTCATAATCGGTTGGCTTGTAATCGCCCAGCGAGACATTAAAGGTCAGGCTGCTAATCTGCGCCACCAGCCGATCACCATGATTCATATTGTCCCCCCAGCCGTCGCGCGTATCCGGTATCATCAAGGTCTTCTCAACTTCCAAGACCTGTTTTTCCAGCGCTTTGGCCGCCTCGACAATCCCCGCGGCTGATTCAAGGCCGGCGATGCGCTCCTGCCAGCCTTTGAGTTGAGCGCGGACATCGCGCATCTGGTTAACGGCTTTATGCGCCGCCGAAATTTTGTCGCGGATGGTCATCAGCAAGTCAAACTGCTGCTTCAAATCCGCGTCACTTGCTGGTACTCCGGCTTCTTTCACAATCTCGAAGCGCTCGGTCAGTGTCTCATCGCCAACGGTCAAGCGCGCCTGATACGTCCCCGGCGCCGCGTGCGGCCCCTTGATAAAACCCTGCTGCTTGTCCTTGTGCGGCATGACGCGCTGGGCATCGGAATAGCGCAAATCCCAAACAAAACGATTCCAGCCGGCGCGCGATGAAATCCGCAGTTCCTTCGGCTTATCCTCATCATCTTTGCCGTCGGCCGCCTTCTCTTCTTCATCGGCATGGATGCTCTTGAAAGTTTTCACTTCGGCGCCATCGGCATCTTCAATCCGCAGCGCGATGGTCTCGGTCGGCTCTTCGCGCAGAAAATAGGTGATGACAGCCCCATTGGGCGGATTAGCGCCGCTATCGAGAAAGGTCAGCTTGCGCCCATGCTCCGGCGTCTCTTCCAAAGTATAGGCGGCGACCACCCCCAGCGTACTCATATACTGCTTGCCCTCGCCGCTTTCAAACATGCCCTCAAAAACTTTCGGCAGACGTCTTTCCACTTGGCGCGGCGCCAAAAGATGCGCTGTCCGTTCGACAATCTCATCGCTGTATTGATGCAGCGCGGTCAAGTCGTCCAAAATCCAAAACGAACGGCCATGCGTCGCCACGACCAAATCCGTCCCCTTGACCTTCAGATCATAGATTGGGCTGATGGGCAGATTCAGCTGGAAACGCTGCCACGAATCACCGCCGTTGAAAGAGACATACAAGCCGAATTCCGTCCCCAAATAGAGCAGGCCGGCCCGATTCGGATCTTCGCGGACAGCGCGGCAGAAATGATCCTCGCCAATCCCATCAGTAATCGACTCCCAGCTTTGCCCATAATCCCGCGTGCGGAAGACATAAGGCGCGTAATCATCATTCTTGTAGCGCGTCGCCGTCACATAAGCCGTCGCCTTGTCATGCGGTGAACATTCGATCATGTTGAACATCGTCCATTCACCCAGGCCAGGCGGTGTAATCTCGTCCCAAGAGCCGCCGCCGTCTTTGCTGATATGCAGCAGACCGTCATCCGACCCGGCCCAAATCACCCCTGGCTCATGCGGCGATTCAGCCAGCGCGTACACCGTCGCATAATGCTCGGCGCCGACAGCATCGCGGTTGATGGGCCCGCCGGATGGTTTTAACGTCTCGGGATCGGCCTTGGTCAAATCGGGACTGATCTCTTCCCAGCTTTGACCTTCGTTGGTGGTTTTGAGGATTTGATTGCCGCCGATGTAAAGCACATTGCTGTCATGCGGCGAAAAGACAATCGGATAAGTCCAGGCGAAACGATATTTGTCAGCCTCGGCGCCCAAGCCAGTCGATGACCGCGGCCAAGTCGCAATTAGACGAATCTGCTTGGTGCGATGATCATAACGCTGCAAGCTGTTGCCGCCGCCGGGTGAACTGCCGACCGCGCCGACATACACCAGATCAGGGTCATCGGGATTGACAGCGATATAGCCGCTTTCGCCCGAACCAGCAATGTCACAATCCAGCCACAAAATCGACGAATAGGGACTGCGGCTCGGCACGCGCACGCTGGAATTGTCCTGCTGGGTGCCATAAACATAGTATGGCTCGCGGCTGTCCGTATCCAGATGATAAAACTGCGCCGTCGGCTGATTGTAAATGCTGGAAAAAGACAGCCCGCCATTCAATGAAACGCAGGCGCCGCCATCATTGCCATGCACCATAATTTGATTGTTGGTCGGGAAAATCCAGAGGTCGTGATTGTCGCCGTGCGGCGTAGTGATCTCGCTGAAGTTATGCCCGCCGTCGGTCGATTTCCAAAAGTTCAGATTGTTGACGTAGATCGTATTGGCATCCAGCGGATCCGCCGTCAGGTGCATATAATACCAGGCGCGGGAGATGAGCCGCTGGTCTTTCGAACTGGCTGTCCAGCTTTTGCCATAATCATCGCTGCGATAGAGGCCGCCGTCGGGCTGATTTTCGATGATCGCCCAGACTCGCCCTGGCTGAACCGGCGAAGCGGCAATCCCTATTTTGCCCAGCAGGCCCTTGGGCAGGCCTTTATTGCGGCTGATATTTTCCCAGCTGTCGCCGCCGTCCATTGACCGCCAAATCCCGCTGTCCTCGCCGCCCGAAGAAATCTGCCAGAAATTGCGATAGGCCTCCCAGAATGTGGCGTAAATGATGCGCGGATTGTTCTTGTCGATGCTGATGTCGATAGCGCCGGCTTTGTCGCTGACATGCAGGATATTTTCCCAGCTTGCGCCGCCGTCTGCCGACCGATAGATGCCGCGTTCAGCGTTGCGGCCAAAGGCATGGCCCAAGGCGGCGACATAAACCAAATCGGGATTGTTCGGATGCGTGCGAATCTTGGCGATTTGGCGGGTATCCTTGAGGCCGATGTGCTTCCAGCTGCGCCCGGCGTCAGTCGATTTGTAGACCCCGTCGCCGATGGAAACATCGATGCGAATGGTCGATTCGCCGGTGCCAGCATAGATGACATTCGGGTCGGCCGGCGCCACTTCCAGCGCGCCCACTGATGAGGCGGTGAAATAGCCGTCGCTGATGTTTTCCCAGTATTGCCCAGCATCGGTCGTTTTCCAGACGCCGCCGCAGACCGCGCCAAAATAAAAGGTGTTGGAGTCGCGCGGGTCGCCAGCCACCGCCACCACGCGCCCGCCGCGGAAGGGGCCGATACAGCGAAATTCGAGCAGTCCGTCGTACTTTTTGTCTGTCATTGTTTTACCCTTCACAGAATTTTGTCAACAGCGAAGGGTATTTTAGCAGGAAATGGGGATTTTGACCACAGAGGACACAGAGGATACTGATCGGCGGATAGAATTACCACATCGATTCCATACCGAAGTCCTTAACAAAATGTGTCCAGAAACGTTCACAGGCTTGGTCGACTGTGCAAATCCGACAATCGGTGGATTTAGCAAACATAGTCAGCCCAAGCGTAAATTCTAATGCAGGGTTTCCATCTAGTTGACTTACTCTGGCCAATTCGTTTATACCGCCCATCTCATCATAGCGAGCTATATTTCCTCTGGCTTCTGAATATGCAATGCCAAGGCCCATAGATTTGTCTACCCATATCCTGCATGCTTTGGTTAGCTTGCCGTCATTGTAAATTCGACATTCGAAGTCTGAATCGGATTTATCTCGTATTCGAACTCGAATTCGAGAGTCAGACTTCTCAAATGCGTTAAGCACTTGCTCGAAATAATTGCGAATTTTTCTTATAGCCCCGTACAGAAAATCTTCCTTTTCCACGTCCGTAAGTTCGCGCTTGATTCTTGGTATTGGGATTCGACTCTGGGATGATATTGGAAGTCCCATCGGCCCTCCACCGAGTCTTTCCCAGTTTGGCGGTATTTTGTCACGGCTTATCGGTTGCGGATCCTGCAACGCGCGAAACAGTTTTGCGGTTGCTTCCGGGGTTTCATCAAATAAAACGTATTGAATAGTGTCTAGCGGATACGAGGCATTGATATCCGATGTGAATACTACTGTAACAATAGGCTTATCGGACAGAGCCGCATGCTGTAATTCTTTGTTGCACCATTCGGATTGTAGGGAGTATTCCGTAATGACAAAAAGGAATATCTCACGTTGGTCTATTTCACTTTGTATTCCTGCTCTCCAGTCTTGAGCTCCGTATAAATCATAAATATATCGCCAGCATCTTATACCGCCGTGTCTAATGATAGCCTCTAACCTGGCGACTCTGGCATCATCTTCTTTTGCATAGCTAATAAAAACCGTCAAAGTAAATCCCCGCTTATCTATAAAGACAAACTAATCTTAATATTTGCTTTTCATAGAGTCAATGGTCGTAAGGGCAAGGTGCTACTCTATCTTCACCCTAAACCTTCCCATCCCGCCCGGCAATCAGCGCTTGGCAGGCCTCGCTGTCAAAATGATCGCGCACCCATTCCGCTCTTTCGCGGACATATTCCTGAACCAGCTTCGCCATGCTTTCATCTTTCATCCAGCCGACCGCCTTCTTCTTGTTTTCGCGCAGCAGACCGCGCAGAGTCAGATTGTCGCGCTTGCGCCGATTGCAGGGCCCGCAAAGCAAAATGCGATTCAGAATATGATTTTCGCCGCGCTCGGCTTTTGGCGTGATGTGATCAAGCTCCATGAACTCGACTTCCAGCACGCGCCCACAGCCAGCGCAAATGACCCCATCGCTTGACTGCTGCGCCGATGCCAGAACCCGCAGCATTTGATGGCGCGTCAGCTTTTGCCACGGCTCCACCGGCCGCTGAATTCGCAGCTTGAAGGTTGGCGCGGCCATCTCATTGTCATCAGTGCGAATCGGCGGCGCGGTTTCGTAATGGACTTTTGGCAGCGTGACGTGATGTTGTTGGTCATCAAAGCGCAAAATGGTATCGCGGGCTAGACGATTTTGCACCTGCTCTAAGGCGCCGTCCCAAATATCCATGCCGACCCACTGGCGTTTCAGACGTTCGGCGGCGATAGGCGTTGTCGCGCAGCCACAGAAAGGATCCAGCACAATGTCACCTTCATTGCTCGATGCTTTGATGATGCGTTCGTACAGGTCGCAGGGTTTTTGGGTAGGGTAGCCTGTTATCTCATTTCTGTAACTTTTCATTGCATGGATATCCGCCCACCAATCTTCGGGTATTTTGCCATCAGGGTGATTTTTCCTAACATTAAACTGCATTCCATCAGTTGGCTTGTTTTTATATTTTGTCCGCGCAACAGAAGATTCTGCATAAGGGACTCGGACTGCGTCCCTATTAAATTGTGCATCATTACTTTTGACATAAAACAAAATTGTATCGTGCTTGCGGGGAAACCATCGCTTAGTATTGCTGGGGCCCGTGTAACACCACACAATCTCATTCCTGAAATTTTTCCAGCCGAAAATCGCGTCTATCAAGCATTTCACATAGGCATGCGCGGTATGGTCGATATGCAAATACAAACTCCCATCCAGCCGCAAAACGCGGTGCATCTCCATCAGCCGCACGCCCAGCCAGCACAAAAACGCGCCCATATCATCGCCATAAGCCGCCCGCGCCGCAATGATGATCTCCCAAACCGCCGGCCAATCGTCAATGATGCTGTCCGTCCATTCCTCATGCACATCGCGCTCCCATGACCAGCGGTCACTGAAACGCGCGCCTTTCGCCAGGCTGTCGGGTGTGGCGTGAAAATCGCGGTTCTTATTAAAAGGCGGATCCGTGGCGATGAGATGCACCGTCTCGCTGTTCATGCCGCGCAGGAACGCAAGATTGTCGCCATGATAAAGCGTGCGGTTCTTGAAGTTGACTTCGGCCATGCCCGCGTGTCATTCGCATTCAATCGAACAAGCAAGCATTTCATGGCGCATTGGAATGGGATATACTCAAACTGGAAGCCCGCGAGGGTTTCCCAGTTTTTGTTGGTTTCCTGTGGCAGACTTGGCCAGTCAAACCTGCTGCCACAGGAAACTCCAAAGTCAAGCCATGAAAGGCTTGTCAATAAGCATAACTCATTTTTGTTTTTCGCGCAAGGAATTGGATTGGGTTTTTTCGTGATATAATCAGCGTGCAATCAAAGAAGGGATTCATCAATGGAAAAATCACATCCCACAGCGAAAATGTCCGACCAACTCATGCAGGAAACAGCCGAATCAGACCGCCAGGCCTTGGAGCGATTCATTCAGGAGATAAGCAATCGAAACCGCGCGGCTTTGGCGCAGTTCATGCAGGAAATGAACGAACAAAATCGGAAGATCTTGAAGAAATTCACTAAGGATTTGTCCGCTCAAACCGATTCCTCACATCTGACGGCGGAATACGCCAAGGAACTGCATCTGCTGTCCGAACGTCTTATCGACAAACTCAAGCGCGATATGGAAATCGAACGTTATCGGCACATGCCTTGGGAACAGTTTATCGAATTGACGTATGGCAGTCTGGCTGATGACCCCATTGAATGGGACGAATCATTCCGAACTGACGCGCTGGATGAAATGGAATGAGGTATTTGCTGGATACCGATATTTGCGCTTATTACATCAATGGTCGAGAACCGCAAGTGCGTCAGCGCGTGCAGAGCATATCAGATTCCGATATTGCCATCAGCGCCATCACCAAAGGCGAAATGTACGCTGGCGCTGTCAACAGTCAGACGCCGCGGCGTTCGCGGGCCCGACAAGACCTGTTTTTCAGCCGTTTTGTCAGCTTGCCCTTTGACGATGCCGCCGCCGACAGCTATGGACATATTCGCGCGCGGCTGAAAAGATTGGGCCTGCTGATTGGTCGGCATGATATGCAGATTGCCGCGATTGCGATAGTGCATGGCTTGACTGTCGCAACACATAACACAAAGCATTTTAGCCGTATTCCAGGACTGAACATTGAAGATTGGGTGGAGAGCTAATCCCACTCTAAACCCTCCTTCCCTCTGTGCCCTCTGTGGTAAAAAATCAAAATCAAAAAGGCAATCCCCATGACCCAAAACAGCCGCAGCCAAACCTTCTTCCAGCAGGACGGCGTCGCCGGCTTGACTCACCGCGCCTTCACCCGTTCAATGGGCTATGACGATGCCGATATGGCGCGCCCGCTGATTGGCATCTGCAACACCTACAGCGAACTCAACCACTGCAACAGCCATCTGCGGCTCATCAGCGAAGCCGTCAAGCGCGGCGTATTGCAGGCCGGCGGCTTCCCGCTCGAATTTCCGACTATCTCGCTGGGCGAAATCTACCTTAGCCCAACGTCCATGCTCTATCGCAACCTGGCGGCGATGGACACCGAAGAGATGATCCGCGGCAACCCGCTCGATGGCGTCGTTCTGCTGACCAACTGCGACAAAACGACTCCAGCCGCGCTGATGGGAGCCGCCAGCGCCGACATCCCAACGATGATGCTTAGCGGCGGGCCGATGCTCAATGGACATTATCAAGGCGAAGTTCTGGGCGCCTGCACCGACTGCCGCCGTTATGCCAGCGAATATCAAGCCGGCGCCATTTCGGCCGCCACTTATCAGGCCATTGAGGAAAATCTGGTGCGGAGCGCTGGACATTGCATGGTCATGGGCACCGCCTCGACTATGAATTCGCTGATGGAAGCGCTGGGGATGGCCCTGCCTGGCAATGGCGCCACTCCTGCCGTCGATTCGCGCCGTATGCGACTGGCGCAGCAGACCGGCCGCCAGATTGTCAAGCTGGTCGAAGCGAATATCCGCCCCTCGCATATCCTGACCGCCGCCGCCTTTGACAACGCCATCACCCTGCTTCATGCCCTCGGCGGCAGCACCAACGCCATTGTTCATCTGCCAGCGATTGCCGGTCGGCTGGGGATTGAACTGCCGCTGTCTCGCTTTGACGAACTAAGCCGAACCACGCCGCTTATCGCCAATATGCGCCCGGCCGGCGAGTACCAAATGGAAGACCTGTATCATGCCGGCGGCATTCCAGCAGTGCTGAAACAGCTTTTGCCGCTGCTGCATGGCGATGCCCTGACCGTCACTGGAAAAACCTTGGCCGCCAGCCTGGAATCAGCCGCGGTCACGAATTCGGATGTGATTCATTCGCTCGACAAGCCGCTTCAGGCTGAAGGCGGTTTAAGCATTCTGCGCGGCAATCTGGCCCCTGATGGCGCGGTCATCAAACACGCCGCCGCCGCGCCCGAACTCCTGCGGCACCGCGGCCCAGCCATCGTCTTCAAGGGCGTCGATGACGTCAAAGCGCGGATTCACGATCCCGCCCTGGATGTCAGCAAAGACCATGTTCTCATCTTGCAAAATGTCGGCCCCATCGGCGGCCCAGGCATGCCCGAAGTCGGCCATCTGCCCATTCCGCGCAAGCTGCTGCGACAGGGGATTCGGGATATGCTGCGGATTTCTGATGCCCGCATGAGCGGCACGTCTTACGGCGCGATTGTTCTGCATGCCGCGCCGGAAAGTGCGCTGGGCGGGCCGCTGGCGCTGGTGCAGGACGGCGACGAGATTGAGCTTGACGCGCCGAACCGCCGACTCCATCTGCACGTCAGCGATGAGGAACTGGCCCGTCGCCGCGCCAGCTGGAATCCACCGCCACCAGCATTCCAGCGCGGCTATGGCCAGCTCTTCCTGCGTCATGTGCTTCAGGCGCCGCTGGGCTGTGATTTTGATTTTCTGCGCGGCCGAGATGCGGTGAAGGTCAGCGAGCAGCCTAAGTTTTAGCTTGCTCAAATGCTTTTGCCGCCGAAAGCCGCTGGCTAGGGGCAAGGACGTAAAATATTGATCTTAATTCCAGAATGCCGTTGCAAGGTAATATCAAAATAATGTGATTGATAATCTAATATCCGCAGAAGCAGACGATGGAAGATGTGATAGCATTTCTCGTATTCCTCTCTCGCATCGTTGGTGTCGAACTTCAATTCATGCACAACACTGTTTCTGCTGTTGACAAAAAAGTTAATTTCTGCCTCATCCAAGCATACATCATACAGCGTTTTTAGACATCTGATTCTGGCTCTAAAATCGCTGTTGCTGCTTACTTTATTGCTCAAGGCATCAACCACGCTAAACATAACCAAAGCACGGGACAGCGGAAATCTAGTTGCATTGGAGTCAGACATCATACTAGCAACACCATTGAGCATAGCTGGATGGCACAAGTCGAATCGCTTGTAAGCTGGATAACACTGTTCAAGGTAGGTGACTGCGGTTCGCGGCCGCTTAAAATCTATTAGCTCATATCCATTATTGGGATCGGTAAGTCGACTCTGATGAGAAGTGAAGATGATTGACGAGTTGGCATCATACACTTTGTAGTTGATCCAGTTGATTTTTCTGCTTTTGGCGATAGTCAAGAGATCGCAGATGCTGGTAGCTACTTTGATTATTTCTTTTTGACTGCGATCGGCAACTTCAATAACGAGTTCACAAGTTACTTCGGTTTCTTCACCACGGTCTACGGAATTCACGACATTATCATAACTAGCCACTCTTTGAAAAGATATGTTCAAACCGTCCAGCTTTAGATTAAGTGCGTTGCACCAATATGGTCCTCCGTTGTCACAAAACAGGAAATTGGTTATTGCAAATTTTATCGAATGCGCTTTACTCCAGTCTGCTTCTCCTACATTCAAGGTCCAAAATCTATAGTGACTGAAGTATGTTATGGCTTCATGGACGGTATCAGGGCTGGCACCCCATGTCCGGTTCCAATGTGGGCCCTTCCCAAACACCTTGAGGCCCTTGTCAGTATGTCCGCACAACTCAACACTATGGAAGTCGACGGTTTCAGGAAAATCAGAAAATTCACACTCTACTATGATAGCGCCATCAGATTGCTGACCTATCTTGAATTTGCATTCTTGCTGATTGAGCTTGCCTTCACCCTCATACAGGCTGACGAATTTTTCATAATTATCTGTCAATTCGCTCATTGCCAAATATCTCCCTTGAAATTTTTCGCTATTATCCAATAATGTTTGTAAATTGTCAACGGCTGATATAAAATTGCCACATCACAATGTACAAAGGATTCCAAGATGAACAGACTGCCCCTAATCGCACTCGCCATAACAATCATGCTCTTGCTGCTCCCGACAGCGCAAGCCGCCAACATCGAGACAAGCGATTCCTGCACTCTTGCGGACGCCATCACGGCCGCCAATACGGATGAGGCAACGGAAGAATGCCCGGCGGGCGATGGCGCAGACATCATCAGTTTATCAGGCGACATTTCACTTAGAGCCGAGCTTCCTCAAATCACGACGGAGATAACGATTGAAGGCAACGGATTTACGATAAGCGGAAACAATCGCTTCCGTATTTTCGTCGTCAATGGCGGTACGTTCACAGTGAATAATTTGGCAATGACCAAAGGGAAAGGCGGCGATTGGGGCGGCGCGATTGTCAATGTGAATAATGGGACGCTGACTATCAACAACAGCAGTATCACTAGCAGTCGGGCTGCTGAAGGCGGCGCGATTGGCAATAGTGGAATGACAAACATCAACAACAGCACCTTTAGCAACAATTCAGCTGACTACGGTGGTGTTATTCACAACGTAGATGGAACGCTAACTTCTATTAACAACACCATGAATAATAATAGGGCAAAAGGCGGTGGTGGTACGATCTATAACAAGGATGCGGAGCTTATCGTTACTGAAAGTACCTTTAGCAACAATGTCTCTGGTGATATTATAGGGGGCGGAGGCGGCGCGATTCTCAATTTAAGTGGTGGAGTAGTAATCATCACAGACAGTGCATTTAATCATAATTCGTCTGAATATGATGGTGGTTCAATCGTAAACAGAAGTGGTTCGATAACTATCTCTACTACCTCCATCAATGATAATTCGGCTGAGGTGGGTGGCGCGATATTCAATTGGGGTACTTTAAGTCTCTCTGATAGTATCATCAATAATAACTCGGCTGATTCAGGCGGTGCAATCTTTAACAATGATAGGCTAAACATCGTCAACAGCAACATTAGCAACAATTCTGCTAAAGAGATTGGCGGCGCAATCCGCAACAACGACGAGCTAAGTATAATTAACAGTATCATCCATGCTAATTCGGCGGCTAACGGTGGAGGCTTATACGTTCAATACTGGACCACTACCACCCTGACAAACGTCACATTGACAGAAAACTCAGCCGGTAAAGGAGGTGGAATCCACAAGGAAGTTGATGCCTTTCTTAATCTGCAAAACACCATTATTGCTGGCAGTAAAGGCGGCGACTGCTTCGGCAGATTAGACGAAAACAACAGCAATCTCATCGCGGACGGCTCATGTTTCGCTGTTTTAAGCGGCGACCCTATGCTGGGCGAACTTGTCGAACCCGAAGATGGCTCGCCGGCCTATTACCCACTGCTAGCAGGAAGCCCGGCCATTGACGCCGCCGATGACGAATACTGCCCAAATACCGATATGCTCGGCACAGTCAGACCACAAGGCGCCGCCTGCGATATTGGCGCTTACGAACGGCCGCAGTAAGCTGAACCTCCCGCTTTTTATAGGCGAGTAGGGAAGTAAAATCTACGGATCCAACACACCCGCCGCCAAACCGGCCGGCACCGCCAAGGGCTGGTCGAGCGTGCTGTGGATGTCAATATGCGCCCCCTGCGCCGCCGATTCTTCCAAAGCCTGCATGATGTCCAGCACATGGAAAGCCAAATCGCCGCTGGCCCGATGCGGCCGTCCCGACTGAATCGCGTAAGCCATATCCGCCACCCCAGCGCCGCGCCCAATATCAGTCGTATGCGTCAGCGGCCTATCCGCCCATTCGCGCTGACCGCCGACCACCGTCTGCACAGTGCCGTCAAAGCGGTTCGGATCAGGAACGCCAAGCGAACCCTTTTCGCCATGAATCTCAATGTAGGGCAGGCGATGTCCCCAGATGTCAAAGCTGGTGATGACGCTGGCAATCGCGCCATTTTCAAATTCAAGCGTGCCGGCGATATGCGTATTGACCTCGACCGGCAAGACCTGCCCGCGCAGCGCGTCGCTGGTCACAATCCGCTCGTCAAAGGTGATGCTGGCTGAACCGGCCACCCGCGCCACCGGCCCCATCAGATTCACCAATGTTGTCAGATAATACGGGCCCATATCAAACAGCGGCCCGCCGCCTTTCAGATAATAAAATCCAGCGTTCGGATGCCAGCTTTCCGGCCCATGGCTCAAAAAGAAAGCCGTCGCCGCGATAGGCCTGCCGATAAGGCCGTCATCGATAACCTTGCGGGCCGTTTGGCCGCCACCGCCCAAAAACGTATCCGGCGCGCAGCCCATCCGCACACCCTTAGCCGCCGCGGCCTGGATGATTTTCTCGCCGTCAGCGCGGTTCAAGGCCAACGGTTTCTCGCTGTAGGCATGCTTGCCGGCCGCAATGATTTGCAGTGACACCTGGGCATGCGCCGCCGGAATCGTCAGGTTGATCACAATGTCAATGTCATCATCGGCCAGCAGATCATCGACGCTGCAGGCCGCCAAGCCATGTTCATCAGCAAAGGCCCGCGCCCGGTCCATCAGAATATCGGCGCAGGCCCTTATCTCAATCACATCAAAAGGCCGACAGCCGCGCAGATAAGCCGGCGCGATATTTCCGGTTCCAATTATTCCGACATTCAGCGTTTCCACAGCGACTCCTTTAGCTCATCAATTCAGGCACATTGCCCCGCACCATGGGCGGATTCGATACCGGCTTTGCCCAGCGAACCGCATTGCCAATCACCTTCAGCACCTCATCCTGATAATAAATCGGATAGGTTTCGTGGCCGGGGCGGAAGTAAAAAATTTTGCCCTGCCCGCGCTGATAGCAGCACCCACTGCGGAAGACCTCGCCGCCCTCGAACCAACTGATGAACACCAGCGTATCCGGCGGCGGTATGTCAAAATGCTCGCCGTACATCTCGGCTTGCGGAATTTCAATATATTCCGGCAGGCCATCGCAAATCGGATGCGACGGATCAACCACCCAAATACGCTCTTTCTCGTCGGCCTCGCGCCATTTCAGCATACAGCCAGTCCCCATCAGACGGCGGAAAATCTTCGACAGATGTCCCGAATGCAGCACAATCAGCCCCATGCCGCCCAGAACGCGCTCATGCACGCGCGCCACGACTTCATCGCTGACCTCCTCGTGCGCCATGTGACCCCACCAGATCAGCACATCGGTATTGTCCAGCGCATCCGCCGTCAGCCCGTGTTCAGGCTCATCCAGCGTCGCCGTTCGAATAGCGAAGCCAAAAGAGTCGAGACCTTTGGCCAGCGCCATGTGCATCCCATCTGGGTACAGGCTGGCGATATGATCATCCAGCTTTTCGTGTCGAAATTCATGCCAAATCGTTACGCGTATCGGATTCATCAGGCCCTCACAGTATCATTGGTCAATAAGTTTGAAGCATTATGCCCGATTGATGGCCGATTTGCAATGCGAAAATGATCTCTGAAATCCTAATCGATCATTCGCTCGCCAGGGGTCATATCGCGCCCGGCGAAAGCAGGATGATCAAGCGGATATTTGCGAACGCGAAACAGGCTATTCCGTTGGCCGGCATTCAAACTAGGGACATCGCCCTGTTTGATCAGCCCAATCGGGGTTTCTGGATTCACAAATTCCCAGACAACTTCTCCGTCGGCGCTGACCTCAATCAGCCGTCCGCCCCGTCCATCTGTAATCAAGGTATTGCCATTTGGCAGCCGTTGGACGCCCGAATCAAAAGGCGAGTGGAATCCATCAGCCTTGTATGACCAAGCGATCTCCACATCCCGCTCCCAATCATAGCTGCCGTCAGACCGCAGAGGAGGCTTCAGTTCAAGAACCAAAGAATACGCTTCGCCAGTGTCGATATGGCTGGGGTTGTTGAAGATAAGGATGTTCCCGGCGCCCGGCAGGCCATCCGCAATCCATTGGACGTCATGCTGCTGGCCAAACAGCCGGCGGTCGTCGACTGGATCGCCCTGCTGATAAACGGCGGGATTGCCCCATCGCCAGAGAATATCGCCGGCCGGGCCAGCCGCTTCTGCCGTCGATAGGCTGTGATCCACAATCCAGAATTCGTTGAACAGCTGCGCGTTGATGACAATCTGATCCAATTCAGGATGATAATGGACAGCATCGACGTGCATCCAATCACGTATAGAGCCGGGCGACTCCTGTAGAAGACGAGGCTGATAATTGATGTCGATTCGCTGCGGATGCTGGGCGATTTGGCCGTAATTGGGCAGGGCGACATCAAAATCCTGCGCCAGATGATCCCACGTATCCCACCGCCAAACGACTTCATTGGCGGAAAGATCAATCTCGACGATGATCTCAACAAACAGTGAACGGTTTTTCAATATATCGCTGAATTGAGGCTTCAGTCCCATCGCTGCCGTCTCGTCCGCCGTGCGCTTATTCCAGGCAATGGCCAGGATGTTCCCATTCGGCAGAATGTCAATGCCATGATGCTGATGGGTTTGGACGCCGTCGAAATAATATTCCCAGACAAACGCATTATCCCATGTATATTCTCGGATGCTTCCGACATTTATAACTCTGTCCGCTGGCGCGGTTCTGGGCCCAGCAACGACGACCAGATGTCCATTTTCGCGCAGATGCGCCTCCAGGACAGCCGACGTATTTTCAATCTCCCACGTATGAATCACCCGACCATCATTGTCTATCAAATAGACCCATGGCGTGTACTTCTGTGAAAACAGCGTATAGCCCTCATAAGCGCCTTCGGTATGAACCAAAACGCCGACGGTTCTTCTCAATCCGACCTGCGCCGATATAGGAAAGACCACCACCAGCAGGACGAATAAGATGATCAGCCGCCGCTTTGTAGAACGACTGCACAGATTCTTAGCATTGACATTGAAACGCCCTTTTTTCATCAGTGAGCCATAGACCTTCAGGAAACTCAAAATCAATTTGATAAAAAGACTGCGCGGCAAGCTGGCTGTCAAGAATGCCGCCTGGTATTTTCGGCAGCGAGTCGAATTCATCAGCATGTCAAGCGATGTTGATTCACCGCCAAACTCGGTTGCTTGTTTCTCAACCGCGCTGTATAATAATAAACAAGCGCATTAGGCACAAGTAGAATGGCGATTCAACTCAACTCCAAGGATTCGCTCTGACGTTTGGTCGCAAGGAGAAAGACATGGCAAAAAACCAAGATCTTTTTACACAGCAGCAAAACGGCTACACGGCAAAGAATATCCAAAAACTTGACCCGCGCGAGCATATTCGCCGCCGGCCTGGCATGTATGTCGGCGGCACGGACGCCCGCGCGCTGCATCATCTCATCTATGAAGTTGTCGACAACTCCATCGACGAAGCGCTGGCCGGCCGCTGTGACCGCATCTTCGTGACCCTGCACGATGATTACCGCGCCACCATTCGGGATAATGGCGTCGGCATTCCCGTCGATATGCACGAAAGCGGCAAACCGGCGCTGGAACTGGTCATGACCGAAATTGGCACGGGCGGCAAATTTGACAATGAGGTCTATAAAGTGAGTGGCGGCCTGCATGGCGTCGGCGTATCGGCTGTGAACGCGCTGTCGTCTGAACTGACGGCGACCATTTACCGCGACGGCCATGTTTGGCGGCAGTCTTACCGCGAAGGCCTGGCCGTCACGCCCGTCGAGCGAATTCGCCCCCTGCGCGGCGATGAAGAGGGCGGCACCGTCATTCAATTCGCGCCGGATTTCACCGTGATGGAAGAGAACCCGTTCAGCTTCAATACCCTGATGACCCGCTTCCGCGAGATGGCTTTTGTCACCCGCAAAGTCACCATCACCCTGCGCGATGAGCGCGTCGAGCCCATTCCCCAGGAGATGACCTTTTACTTTGACGGCGGCCTGCGGTCGTTTGTGCGTTATCTGAATCGCAATCGCAAGGCCATCCACAGCATCATTCACGCCGAGCGGGACATCGAATTTGAAGATCGCAGCGGCAATCCCTATGCTGTCGGCGTCGAAGTCGCTTTCCAGTATGCCGATGTCGCCACAACTGCCGAATTGGCCTTTACCAATACGATTAACACGCCCGACGGCGGCACGCACGTCACTGGCCTGCGCTCGGCGGTGACCGGTGTCATCAATCGCTATGCCCGCAAAGCCGGCTTCCTGAAAGACAAAGAGGGCAACTTCTCTGGCAATGACACATTGGAAGGACTGACGGCCATTGTCAGCGTCAAACACCCCGACCCGCAGTTTGAGAGCCAGACCAAAGTCAAGCTGCTCAACCCCGAAGTGCAGGGTGCCGTGTCACAGGTGGTCACCGAGGCCTTCAACGAATTTCTCGAAACGAATTCGCGTGAGGCGCGGCGCATCGTTGACAAGTGCATGACTAGCAAACGCGCCCGCGAAGCCGCCAAAAAAGCGCGCGATCTGGTTCGCAGCGGCCCCAGCCTGCTCGAAAGCAGCGCCTTGCCCGGCAAACTGGCCGACTGTTCGCAGCGCGGCGAAAATGCCGAGATTTACATCGTCGAGGGCGATTCGGCCGGCGGCAGCGCCAAGCAGGGACGCGACCGGCACTTTCAGGCCATCCTGCCCCTGCGCGGCAAAATCCTCAACACCGAGCGGGCGCGGATCGACAAAATCCTGGACAACAACGAAATCAAAGCCCTAATTTCGGCCTTGGGCACCGGCATCCATGACGAAATGACGATTGACAAACTCCGTTATGGGCGCGTGATTATTATGACCGACGCCGATGTGGACGGCAGTCATATCCGCACCCTGCTTTTGACCTTCTTCTTCCGCCACATGCCACAGATTATCCAGGATGGCCATCTCTATATCGCCCAGCCGCCCATCTATCTGCTGAAAAACGGCAAAAATCTCCGCTATGTCTATCCCGAAGCTGGCTCCACCGATGCCCAGCTTTTGGAACGTTCGCTCAAGCAGTTCAAGAGACCTGACAAAGTGACTGTCCAGCGCTACAAGGGGCTGGGGGAGATGAACCCCGACCAGCTTTGGGAAACCACGATGGATCCGCAGACGCGCACCCTCTTGCAAGTCACCATTGAGGACGCCGCTGACGCCGACAAGGTTTTCGATATGCTGATGGGTGTCAGTGTGCCGCCGCGCCGCCGCTTCATCCAGACTCACGCCAAGCAGGTACGCAACCTGGACATTTAATCGGCCATCACAGACCAGAGGTTTTGGCGTCCTGCTCCGTCCAGCCTTGAGACTCGCGCTTGGCCTGTTCCTTTTGGGCCCGTTCCAGCGGCGCGCGTTCGACAATCGCGAACAAAAGGGCCGAAACCAAACTCAACAGCGCGAAAATAACCGCAATCAGGATAATCGGATTAACGATAATCCCAGCGATCTCCACCATGTCGGGATGCAGGACGAGAACGCTCATGCAGACCGTTGGGAAAATGGCGGCGAAAAAAGCTGCCGACAGAAAATTGAACAGAGCCGCCGGCCGACCGCCATAAACGGGTTCGCGCTGCATCGAATGCCGATTAACGCGCCAGCCCAAATACAGCGCCAGCGCAATCAGAGCGACCAGTCCGAGAGCTTTGCTGTCCATAGTTCTCTCCGCTTGCTGAAGATGACTTAGAACAGCGTATAAATGAAGGGCGCGGCCGGGCCCGAACTGCCGGCGATAATCACGAGAGCGAATACCAGCAGGGTAATGACAAGCGGGAGCATCCAGTAGAGCTTCCGTTTCCACAGAAAAGCCAGCAGTTCTCCCAAGACTCCCAGACGCATAAAAAAGTCTTGCCTCGCCGTTGGTGCGTTGTGTTTGGGTTTCGCTTTGTTTGTCATTTGCGCCTCATTTGACCCTATGATAAAGGCTTGCGGACGATATGCGACCCTAAAACGAGGATGTCAATATCGCTGTTGCGAAAGGTGTTAAAGGCCTCGCCAGGTGTGTTGACGATAGGCTCGCCGCGCAGGTTAAACGATGTATTCAGCACAATCGGCACGCCAGTCGCCTCGCCAAACTGCCTGACAATATCATAATAGCGCGGGTTGGTTTCGCGGTCAATGGATTGCAGCCGCCCAGTGCCTTCATGGTTGACCGCATGGATTTCGGCTTGTTTCTCCGCTTTAATCGGCGCCACCATCAGCATATAACGCGGCGCGTCATGTTCGGCAATGTCGGGATAATCGAAATACTCCGGCGAACGTTCGCGCAGAATCACCGGCGCAAAGGGCCGAAACGGCTCTCTGAACTTGATTTTGGTGTTCACGATTTCTTTCATATCGGCGCCGCGCGGATCGGCCAAAATGCTGCGGTTGCCCAAGGCCCGCGGCCCCCATTCAAAGCGTCCTTGATGAAAGCCAATCACCTGCTGACGGGTAAGCGCATCAACAATCGTTTCAGTCAGTTTGGCCTCGTCGTCGAATGATTGATATTTCAGCCCGGCCTCATCCAAAAAGGCCCGACATTCGCCGTCGCTGTAACCCTGCCCATAATACGAATGCGCTTGCGTCCATTGGCGCGGTTTGCCCAGCAGAATGTGCCAGGCCCATAAAGCCGCCCCCAACGCGCCGCCGTCATCCCCAGCCGCCGGCTGAATCCAAATCTCATCAAAGGGGGTTTCGTTCAAAATCCGCCAGTTGGCCTTGGTGTTCAAAGCCACGCCGCCGGCCATAACCAGCTTGCTCATATTGGTCTTTTTGTGCAGATAGGTCGCCATCCCAATCAGCGCGTCTTCCGTAACCTGCTGGACGCTGGCCGCAATATCGGCATAATACTGATTGCTGTCCATCGCCGCCTGTTCAGCCGAACGCTGCGGGTGAGTGCGTCGGGTAAAAAACTCAACATCCGCATCTCGCCGCTCTCCAAAAATCTCAAGAAACTTGCGACTGTAGCTCCGCACAGCTGACCGATGAAAATCGAAGTATTCCATATTGAGACGATAGGCGCCGCTGGCTCGATCCAGCGAGATGACCTTGTGAACCAGGTCTTTATACTTCGGCTCGCCATAAGGACTCATCCCCATGACTTTGTATTCACCATTGTTGACGCGGAATCCGAGCCAGGCGGTGAATGTTGAATACAGCAGGCCAAGCGAATGTGGGAAGCGCTGCTCTTCAAACAGGTCAATCGTCGGCGCCGATGCATCAGCATCGCCAAGTGAGCTTTTGCCAACCCCAAGCGTCGTCGTCGTCCATTCGCCAACGCCATCAACCGTCAGAATGGCCGCCTCCTTGAACGGACTGGCCAAAAAAGCGCTGGCGGCGTGGCTCATGTGATGATCACAGAACAGCACCTTGTCAAATGGAATGCCGATGCCGCGGGCAATATGACTGCGAACCCACAATTTATCGGTCAGCCAGGCCATCATGGCCTCGCGCCACAGGCCAGCCGAACGCGGAAAGGTGTTCACGGCTGTTTGCAGGATGCGCTCAAATTTCAGCAGCGGCTTTTCATAGAAGACGGCATATTCCAATTCGTTCGCGGTGATGCCGGCCTGATCGAGACAGAATTGGGCGGCAAGCTGCGGGAAGCCACTGTCATGTTTCACCCGCGAAAAACGCTCTTCCATGGCGGCGGCGACTAGCTCCCCGTCTTTGATGAGCGCCGCGGCCGAATCGTGATAAAAGGCCGATAGGCCCAGAATATACATCCCTATCCCTGTTCGCGCGCCGATTTGATGTCAGCGGGTACGGCTTCGCGCTTGTGCCACCGCGCCGATGTTTTCTTGCGCGCTTTAGCTTTCTTGACGTCCAGCGGATCCATCATCAAAGCGGAAAGCAGCCCAAACGGGACCAGCACCGTAAAATAAAACAAAGTCGCAATAAAACGCCCATTCCCGTCGGCAATGATGCTGGAATTGACGTTAAAGCGATGCCATGCGATCTCTCGGATTTTCTTCAAGAGCATCCTCCTGATGTCATCAAAGCATTCGCCGCTTCACGATTGTTTTCCAAATCGGGATTTTTATCAAGGGTTAGCTGACGGACGCATTTCAGCAAAACGCGCCTGGCAATGTCATGCCCGACCTGGTTCCAGTGCGTGTCAGCAAAGAAATAAGGCGATTTCCCTTGGGCGATGGCCTCCGCCAGCGCTGGCTTTAGATCGAGAAAGATAAAGCCATGTTCGGCCGCTAA
This sequence comes from Phototrophicaceae bacterium, assembly GCA_965243795.1. Taxonomy (GTDB): domain Bacteria; phylum Chloroflexota; class Anaerolineae; order Aggregatilineales; family Phototrophicaceae; genus UBA6055. The sequence continues at coordinate 2,113,669 of OZ251576.1, forward strand.
TGAAGCCACGGCCTCGCGCTGAACTGTCAGATTGGCATCTACCTGATCCACCGAGATTGCCAGTTTCTCCAGGATGAGTTGCTTGGCTTCCTGATCGAGATAGTCCCAGTAGAGTTCCGCTTTTTGTGGAATGTACATCAGGACAAAGGCACCGCCGCTTGATTGGGCCATGGCCGCCATGTCGATGATGGCCGCTTCAGTGAGTTGATACATGTCGCTGGCCCGAAGCGCAGATTCTTCAATGGCAAGCGTTGGAATAAATTTATTGAAGAAAGCAATCAATGTGGGCGGATCGGTGAGCGCCGTTTGGGGATAAGGGCAGGGTTTATCTGCCGCGCGGATTGAATCGCGCAGGAGCAAAGCCAAATGAAAACTCACCAGATAGTCTAAAGGGTTTCTATTTTGATGAGTTTTGTCAGCGAATGTCAATCCCGCCTGCCGCAGTTCCGCAAATTTTTCATTGTCCATAAGATCATTGCCGCCAAAGTAGGCCAGAACAGCGATTTTCGGATGACGCGGCCATCCAAAGGCCTCCAAGAGCAGCTTTTGTTCCAGCGTCCCACTGCCGGGCAGGCCAAAGACAAGCATGGACTCGGCGATGCCCTCCCAGTAAGGACGTCTGACAGATTCGGCGGCGGTGAAGGAATCGCCAGCGATCACAAGCTCTACCTCATCAGGCCACGGCTCATTGTTGCGGAAACCCTGTCGGTCGCGGGTATAGACAACGCGGTAAGGTTCAATAGATTCAACATACGCCGGCGATAGACATGTGTTTTGGTAAAGGTCGCCGCCCGCGCTGGTGACTTCAAAATCAACCCGTTCATTTGGCGGATATTGACGGGCGCCATGTTCGGTATTGAATTGGATGCCATAACGTTCTGGATACTGCGGCATACGGCTGATGAGCGTCTGCGGCAGCTTGAGAAAGGCGATCTGCAAGGCGATTTCGATGCTGACAAGCGCAATGAAGGCTATGAGTCCTGCCCGCAAGGTAAATGTGAGGATTTTTGCCAATCCACCGCTCCTCTAGTTGCTGGAAAAAGGCCCAATGTTAAAATGCTCATCGGGCGGCGACAGCCTGATTTTAAGCAGCATCGTTTCCAATCGATAACGTTCAACCAACTGGCGCAGCAGCTTGGACAGACTCTCCAGCGACAGGAGCGTCTGCTTTTGGATGTTTTCGGCCTGCAGCAGGATGGCGGCGACTTGGGCCAGCGACTTGGGCGAATGGGGGATTTGGTCAGGATCAAAGCGAATCTCCTCGACCGACGACAGCAGTTGCAGGTATTGGATGAGCAGAGGACGGAGCAGTTTGCCATAACGGACGTTCACATCGGGCCTGTCCTCCTGCAATGAAAAATAGCGTACATCGCCCAGCATATAAGGATGAATGCGCGTAATCGCCTGAATGCGAAAACGCCGCCGCCCGCTGGCGAGGATGTTGAGTCGGTCGAATGGCAGTCGATGCGCTTCGGCAATTCTGGCGCTGCACCCGACTTCATGTGGAGTCGCCATTGGCCCCAGAGCTTCGCGGCCGTGTTTAATCAGCGCCACGCCAAAAGGTTTCTGCGCTTCAATACATTCATTCATCATCACTTTGTACCGCTCCTCAAAGATATGCAGTTTCAGCTGCATCCCGGGGAACAGAACAGTATTGAGTGGAAAGAGCGGCAATTCTGCCATATTGATTTACGCTGCTGCCTGTTTGATTAAGTATAGCCGAGTTTGCCGACATAGAAAACAATAAAACTCCCGCCGCGCGCTATGGCTTGCAATCCCAGCCTGAATTAAATATGCTATAGTCCAGTCGCCTGATTTTAGAGAGATTCGACATGAAGAATCACATCCTCGCCCACGACCTCGGCACTACTGGCAACAAAGCCACGCTTTATGACCGCGAAGGCCAACTGGCTGGCAGCGCGTTCGCGGCTTATGAAACGGAATATGCCCGCGCTGGCTGGGCTGAACAGAATCCGCAGGATTGGTGGCGGGCCGTCTGTCAATCGACGCGTCGACTGCTAGCCGAGACCGGCGTCCACAAAAACGACATCGCCGCCATCAGCTTCAGCGGCCAGATGATGGGCGCGGTGCCGCTGGATCGGGCCGGACGACCCTTGCGGAATGCGATTATCTGGGCGGACGGACGGGCATTGGAGCAGGAGCGCTGGATTGGCGAGCGGCTGTCCTTTGCCGAAGTCTATCAAATCACCGGACATCGGCTCGGCGCCCCCTATTCGCTGGCGAAGATCCTGTGGCTGCGCGACCATCAGCCTGATATTTATGCCGCCGCGCACAAATTCGTACAGGCCAAAGACGCCATCATCGCGCGGCTGACCGGAGAATTCGTCACCGACCCCTCCGATGCCTCCAGCACGAATCTATATGACTTGGAAGCGGGCGACTGGTCGGGGAAGATTCTGGACGCTGTGGATTTGCCGGCCGACAAGCTGCCGCCGATTCGTCAGTCGGTGGATGTCGCTGGCGAGGTGCGCGGTGATGCCGCGGATGAAATTGGGGTGGCGGCCGGGACAAAAGTCGTGGTCGGCGGCGGCGATGGGGCCTGCGCGGCGGCCGGCGCCGGCGTCATACAGGAAGGATCGGCCTATAACTATGTCGGCTCGTCGTCATGGATCGCCATTTCAGTTCCCAAGCCGATTTATGACCCGGCATACCGCACCTTCACCTTCGGCCATGTGATCCCCAATATGGTCATGCCGACTGGCACGATGCAGGCCGCCGGCGCTTCGTATCAATGGACGCGCGACCAACTGGCGCTTGCTGAAAAACAGGCGGCCGAAAGTCTGGGCATCAGCGCTTACGAGCTTATCAATCTGGAAGCTGACCAGATCGCGGCCGGCGCCGAGGGGCTGTTTTATCTGCCGTATTTGATGGGAGAGCGCAGCCCGCGCTGGAATCCTCATGCCCGCGGCGCTTTCGTCGGCCTGACCATCCGTCACACGCGGGCGCATCTGTACCGCGCTGTGCTGGAAGGCATCACCATGAACCTGCGGGTCATTCTGGACGCCTTTCGGCAGCAAGGCACACGGATTGATGCCATGCGCGTCATCGGCGGCGGCGCCCGCGGCCGACTGTGGAATCAGATGATGGCCGATATTTATGGCATGCCCGTTCATCGCCTGGCCATCCTCGAAGAAGCGACTTCGATGGGCGCGGCGCTGGTCGGCGGCGTGGGAGTCGGCCTGTACCCCGATTTCTCGATGATCGAAACGATGAACGACATCGCCGTCACCGTTCTGCCCGATCCAAAGCGGCAGGCCGTCTATGACCGCATGCAGCCCATTTTCAACAAACTCTATGAAGCCCTGGCGCCAATTTATGATGACATTGCCGATTTGCAGCCCTAGAGACCCGAAAAGATGACAGCCAAGCTCTATTTCATCGGCGTCACCACCCGCCAGTCCTCCATTATGAAGGTCTTTCCCAAATGGGCGGACATTCTCGGCCTGGACGCGCAGATTTTGGGCTGGGATGTGCCGATTCGCGCGCCAGCCGCCGTCTATCGCCGCCTCGTCCAGCATATTCAAGATGACCCGCAAACAGTAGGCGCGCTGGTGACCACCCATAAAATCGACTTGTTCCGCGCCTGCCGCGAACGCTTTGACGAGCTTGACCGCTATGCCCATATTTGCCATGAAGTCTCCTGCATCGCCAAAGTTGAGGGCCGCTTGAAGGGCTTTGCCAAAGACCCGATTTCATCCGCGTTGGCGCTGGATCATTTTGTCCCCGCTGGCCATTGGCAGGCCGGCGAACGCGATGTTCTTTGTCTGGGCGCGGGCGGCGCGGCCACGGCGATTAGCGTCTGCCTAAGCGAAGGGCCGCGGGCTGGCGGCCATCCGCGCAAGATTATCCTGACCGACGTCCTGCCGCAGCGATTGGCGGCCATCAGCGAAATCCTGCGTAAATTGGATACTGGGATTCAGTTTGATGCGATTCTGGCGCAAGAGACGTCCCGCAACGATGCCTGTCTGCGGGATTTGCCAGCCGGGTCGCTGGTGATCAACGCCACAGGATTAGGCAAAGACCGGCCAGGATCGCCATTGACGGATGCCGCGCAGTTTCCCCAAAATGGACTGGCCTGGGAGCTAAACTACCGCGGCGAGCGCAGGTTCATGCAGCAGGCGCAGGCACAGGCGCAGTCCCATCATCTAACCATTGAAGACGGCTGGGCCTATTTTCTGTATGGCTGGACGCAGGCCATTGCCGAAATTTTTCAGATTCAGCTGACTAACGAGATTTTTCAGCAGCTTGACGAAGCGGCCGCCGCCCTTCGACCCGCATAAGAACAGGATGACGATGACAATGATCTTCCCCTTCAAGACAGAAATTGACTTTCAGTCGGGCCGCTTTTCACCGGACGGCCAATTCATTCAGCGCCGACTCAGCCACATGAAAATGATGTATGCCGATACGGCCGAAGCCGCTCGGATTCTGGCTGACGAAGGCGACCGTCTCATTTATGAGGTGTACGCCGCGCCGCTGCCGGAAGAAGAGGGACAAATCCTGCACGGTACCACCAGGATAAAACCAGGGCGGATCGGCGCCGAATACCACATGACCAAAGGACATTATCATGCTCGCCGCGAACAGGGCGAAGTTTATCTGGGTTTGTCGGGGCAGGGCTGTCTGGTGATGCAGCATGAAAGCGGCGCCAGTCAAGTCATCGAGATGAAAGCTGGCACGGCTGCCTATGTCCCGCCGTTTTGGGCGCATCGCACCGTGAACATCGGCAATGATGATTTTGTCTTCTTTGCGGCTTGGGCGGGTGAGGCCGGGCATGATTACGACACGATTGAGCGCGATGGTTTTCGCAAGCTGATCCTCATGCGCGCCGGCCGGCCGCAGGTCATCGACAATCCCAAATAGGACTGACGATTGACAAGTTTTTCACCACAAAACCGCGCTTGAGAATGGTAAAAAAGATGATTAAGGGACTTTCTAAATCCTTAATGGCAAAACGCCGCGGCGCGTTTCCTGATCGTTTTTCTCTCTGTCCTCTGTGCCCTCTGTGGTAAAAAGCCCTTGCCGCGCTTGGGAATGGTAAAAAAAGATGGTTATGGGACTTTCTAAATCCTTAATGGCAAAAACGCCGCGGCGCGTTTCCTGATCGTTTTTCTCTCTGCCCTCTGTGTCCTCTGTGGTAAAAAATCTTTGCCGCGCCTTGCAGATTTGCCAATAACGTCAAAATCGGCCATCATAAGAGCATTGCCAACATTATATTGGAGGGAATCATGCCCGCGCCGCTTGTAACGACTGCCTGGCTCGAATCGCGCCTGCACGACCCCGACCTTCGCATCATCGACATACGCGGAAAAGTCCTGCCGGCCTCCCAGCCGCCGCCGCATTATTTCACCCATCGCGCCGCCTATCGCGAAGCCCATATCCCCAATGCGGCCTTCATCGACTGGCAGACCGATATCGTCGAACCCGATTCGCCCTCGAACGATGTGGCCTCGGCCGAACGCTTTGCCGAACAGATGAGTCAGCTTGGCATTGACAGCGCCGTCACAGTGGTCTGCTATGATGATGCCGCCGGCATGTTTGCGGCCAGGCTTCGCTGGGCCCTGCGCTATTATGGACATGAGCGGGTCAGCATCCTCGACGGCGGCTGGCATAAATGGACAGCCGAGAAGCGCCCAGTGGATAAGAATATCCCGCAGTATGACCGCAAAATCTTCCAGCCCAAAATCAACCCCAAGCTAAAGGCCGAGGCCGAAGACATCCTAACCGCCGCCCCGCAGCTGATTGACGTCAGATCGCCGCAGGAATTCACCGGCCAGGCCTCCCGCGCCCAATATGCCGGCCATATTCCATCAGCCATTAACCTGCCGCGCAAGACAATGGTCGCCGCCGATATGACGCTCAAGCCAGCTGATGAGTTGCGAGACGGTTTCGCCAAGGCCGGCATTGACCTGGCCGCCGATACCATCCTCTATTGCAATTCAGGCGTTTCAGCCAGTTTCGGCCTGCTCGCGCTGGAAATCGCTGGCGCCCGGCATCTGCGCGTTTATGACGGCTCATGGAAAGAATGGGGCAATGACCCAGCCAAACCGATAGCCAGATGAATCCCGAAAACGCGGCATTGCATGTAAGAATGGCCGCCTTTGCCCTGTCATAAATGGGAAGGCCTGCCTTTTATCATAGCGAACAGAGGAGCAAATTTTTGCTGGAATTGCTTGTCTATCAAGATGCCGCCGCCTTTGATGAACTGAAATCCGAATGGAACAGTCTGCTCGCCCGCGCCCCGATGAACTGTATCTTTTATACATGGGAATGGCAGTCGACTTGGTGGGACGCCTATCAGCCCGGCGAACTGCTGATTCTGGTCTGCCGCGAGGATGACCAGCTGCTTGGCATCGCGCCCTTGTTTGTCACCGAATCCGAACGCGGCCGGTCGATTCAGATTATTGGCTGCGTCGATGTGACCGATTATCTCGATTTCATCATCGACGCCGACCGTCTGCAAGATGTCTTGACCGCCTTCGCTGATTATTTTGCCGACCACCGCGCCTCGTTTGACCTCCTTGACTTTTGCAACATCCCCCAGCATTCGCCAACCCAGTCCATCCTGCCCGCGCTGCTGGAGATGAGAGGATTCGATGCTTCCGTAACCCAGCAGGAGGTTTGCCCGATTATCGAACTGCCCCAAAACTGGAGCGGCTATCTCGCCTCGCTTGACAAAAAGCAGCGTCACGAAGTCCGGCGCAAGCTGCGGCGCATTCATGGGACAGCCAGCCCAATCGACTGGTATATCGTCAACGGCAGTCATCATTTGTCGCAGGAAATCGATCAGTTTATGCGCTTGATGGCCGCCAGCGACCCGCAAAAAGAGCAGTTTCTCCAGAACGTCAGCAACGTAAAATTCTTCAAAAATATCGTCCCACTGGCGCAAAAATGCGGCTGGCTTCAGATGAATTTCTTGACAGTGGGCGCTGAACGGGCGGCCGCCTATATCAACTTTGTCTATGAAAACCGCGTGCTGGTCTATAATTCCGGGCTGAACCATCAGGAATACGGCCAGCTAAGCCCGGGCATTGTCCTGCTGGCTTATAATATCCAGTATGCGATTGAACAGGGCTATCAAATTTATGATTTTCTGCGCGGCGCCGAAACCTATAAATACCGCATGGGCGGCCAAGACACGGCGGTAATGAACCTCATCGCCAAATAAAACTTTCGGAAAAGTGATGTCAATTAAACGGATCGCGCTCATCAGTGTTCATACCAGCCCGCTGGCCCCGATGGGCGGCAGGAAAACCGGCGGCATGAATGTCTATATTCGCGAACTGTCCCGCGAGTTGGGCAAACAGGGCTATCTTGTCGATATTTTCACGCGCCGCTCGTCGCCCGCCGCGCCAGATGTTGATACGTCCATCGGTGACAATGTTCGCGTCATTTGCCTCGAGGCCGGGCCGCCAGCCCCCTTGACGGCCGATGAACAGGCCGACTTTCTGTCAGAATTCACGGCCAATTTAATGGCGTTCGCCACCCTGCGAAACATCCACTACGACATCGCCTACAGCCACTATTGGCTTAGTGGAGCAGTCGCCGCCAAGCTCAAGGAAGCCTGGGGCATCCGCTTTGTTCACATGTACCATACGCTCGGCCACATGAAAAAGCGCATCCGCGCCAATGAATTTTATCGGCCCGACAAACGAATTATGACCGAAGCGCATATTCTGCGATGGGCTGACCGCATCATCGCCGCCACCCCGGCCGAACAGGCGCAGCTGCGATGGCTGTACCGCGCCAGTCGCCGACAAATCGAAGTCATCCCGCCCGGCGTCAACACCGAACGCTTTCAGGATTCCGTGTCATCAGCCGAAGCCCGCCAGACGCTTGGCATCGACCCCGAAAGCAGTATGCTGCTTTTTGTCGGACGCATCGAGCCGCTCAAGGCCGTCGATACCATCCTGGAGGCGCTGTATGTCCTGCGTGAAAAAACGCCAGGCCTGCTGAAAAAACTGCATTTCGTGATCGTCGGCGGCGACCCCAAAAGCAAACACGATATCGAAATGCGGCGGCTTCAGGAGATGAGCGTCCAGTTGGGCATCGCGCAGTTTGTCAGTTTCGTCGGCGCCAAAGAACAGTCGCAGCTGCCGGCCTATTATGCGGCGGCGACGGCCGTCATCATGCCTTCTGATTATGAATCCTTTGGCATGGTGGCCTTGGAGGCGATGTCCTCTGGAACGCCAGTGATCGCCTCGCAGGTGGGCGGACTTCAATTCCTGGTGCGCGATCAGGAAACGGGCTTCCATATCCCAGCGCGCGAACCCATCTCGCTGGCCGAATGTATAATCGCGCTGGTCAGCGACCCATCAAAGACGGCCGCCATGGGCCTTTCCGCCTCGCGAATCGCCAGAGAGTACACCTGGCCGCAGATCGCCGCGCGCCTGCTGCACGTTTTCGAAACCGTCGTCGGCCACAGCCGAACCCGAACCTAGCCGCCGTAAGCGTTGGGGATGTCGCTGACCGCCGCCTGGATATAAGGCTGCTGCTCCATAAAATCCAGCGCCTCGTCTTCCGACACCAGAATTTGACCCTTATGATAAAGCGTGTCATTGAAGCCGTCGTAACGATAACGGCGGTTGACCCAGCCATGCGCGCTGTGCTGAAACAAGGTATGGAACTGAATCGCTTCCTCGTCCTCAAAAACATACTCGCTAATCATCCACACCGGCGCATACTGCTCCAGATGCGGCAATGCCTTCTGATCGCGTTTGCTTTTTAATTCTTCAACCGTTGTCATGCCATACTCCATTTTGTCGACGCTTTTCCTATTAGCATGAGTTTAGCTTTATGCCAGCAGATAAACAAGCGGCGATTCATCATAAAATCCCCGCGCCTGATGATTTGACAAATTCTTAAATTCGCGCTGGATGAATGACGCAGAATGGAATATGATGTCCGATGAAAAGGAGTGAAATCATGGCGAAATCCGATGTGAAAAAAGTCGTCTTGGCATACAGCGGCGGACTCGATACCTCTGTGATTGTGCCTTGGCTGAAGAACAATTACGGTTGCGAGGTGATCTGTTTCTGCGCCGACTTGGGGCAAGAGGACGAACTCGACGGCTTGGAAGACAAGGCCTTGGCGTCAGGCGCGTCCAAGCTGTATATCCGCGATCTGCGCGAAGAGTTTCTGACCGATTTTGTCTTCCCGACTCTGCGGGCCGGCGCCGTCTACGAACGCGAATATCTGCTCGGCACTTCCTTTGCCCGCCCGCTTATCGCCAAGCACCTGGTCGAAATTGCCATCGCCGAAAAAGCGGACGCCGTCGCGCATGGCTGCACTGGCAAGGGCAATGACCAGGTTCGCTTTGAAGTCTCCACAATGGCGCTCAATCCCAAGCTGAAGACGATTGCCCCTTGGCGCGAATGGGACATCCGCAGCCGCGAAGACGCGCTGGCCTATGCCGAAGAGTTCAATGTGCCGGTGTCGCATACCGAAAAAGACATCTACAGCCGCGACCGCAACATCTTTCATCTGTCCCACGAAGGCGGCCTGCTGGAAGATCCATGGAATGCGCCCGAAGATAAAATGTTCCAGATGACCCAAAGCCCCGAAGAGGCCCTCGACCAGCCCGAATACATCGAAATAGGTATGTTCCAGGGCAACCCCCGCAGCCTGAATGGCGAAGAAATGAACCCAGTCGAACTGTTTGTCAAGCTCAATCAAATCGGCGGCCGACATGGCATCGGCCGCATCGATATTGTCGAAAATCGCCTGGTCGGCATGAAAAGCCGCGGCGTCTATGAAACCCCCGCCGGCGCCATTATCCACCGCGCCCATCAACAGCTGGAAAGCATCTGCCTCGATAAGCATACCATGCACTATAAAGACCTCGCCGCCGCCAAATACGCTGAACTGGTGTATAACGGCCTATGGTACAGCCAACTCCGCGAAGCGCTGGACGCCTTTGTCGACGTGACCCAAAGAACAGTCACCGGCGCTGTCCGACTGAAGCTGTACAAAGGCAATATCATCGCCGCCGGCCGCAAAAGCCCCTACAGCCTCTACCGCGAAGATTACGCCTCATTTGGCGAAGAGGATGTCTACAATCAGCAGGACGCCCAGGGTTTCATCCAGCTGTTTGGCCTGCCCGTCAAAGTAGAGGCCATGCTGCGAATGGAAGGCGGCGACAAAACCGACTATATCCAGCCGGATTACAGCAAATTCAAACGCGATTGAGCTTTTGCCTGCCAAAGGATTGCCAATGAGTCTGTGGGGCGGCCGATTTTCTGAACCGAGCGCCGATGACCTGAAGCGGCTGAATGACAGCATCGGTTTTGATATTCGCCTGTATCGCGAAGACATCGACGGCAGCATCGTCTACGCGCAGGCCTTGGCCGAGGCCGGGGTCATCGCGGCCGCCGAATCACAGGCCATCATCGCCGGCCTGCATCAGGTGCGCCAGGAATTTGAGGACGACAGCTTCATAATTCAGCCAGGCGACGAAGACATCCACACCGCAGTCGAGCGCCGCCTGACCGAGATAATTGGCGAGACCGCTGGCAAACTGCATACCGGCCGCAGCCGCAATGACCAGGTGGCGACTGATTTCAGATTATGGTCTATTCGCGCCGCCGACCGCCTGGACGATGAGCTTCGCCGCTTGCAGATGGCCCTCATCCAAACTGCCGAATCGCATATTGACACGCTGCTTTCGGGCTATACCCACATGCAGCCGGCGCAGCCCATTACGGCCGCCCATTGGCTGATGAGTTTCTTTTGGATGCTGGAACGCGACCTTGACCGTCTGCGTTCGGCGCGCGGGCGAATGGCCGTTTCCCCCTTGGGCGCGGGCGCTTTGGCTGGCAATCCCTTTGGCCTCGACCGACAGAAAATGGCGCTGGCCCTTGGCTTCGATTCATGCAGTCAAAACAGCCTGGACGCCGTCAGTGACCGCGATTTTGTCGCTGATCTGCTGTATATGATCGCGCTGTGCGCCGTGCATTTAAGCCGCCTGGCCGAAGATATTCTCATCTATTCCAATCCATCTTTTGCCTATATCACGCTTGCCGACCGATACAGCACTGGCTCCAGCTTGATGCCACAGAAGCGCAATGCCGACCCAATGGAACTGATGCGCGGCAAAACCGGCCGGCTTATCGGCAATCTGGCCGGCTTTCTGACCACTTTGAAGGGTCTCCCCAGTGGCTACAACAAAGACCTTCAGGAAGATAAGGAAGCCCTCTTTGATTCCATCGACGCCATGCACAAACTCCTGCCGGTGATGACCGCCATCATCGGCGCCATGCAGATCAACGCCGACCGAATGCAGGCCGCTCTCGACGAGGAGATGCTGGCGACTGACCTGGCCGATTATCTGGTACGCAAGGGACTGCCGTTTCGACAGGCGCATCATGCCGTCGGCGAGGTCGTGCGCCTGGCAGCTGAATCGAAATTAAAATTATCCGAGGTGCCGCTGAACAGCCTGCGGCAAATTTCCGAGCTTTTCTCCGCCGACGTCAAACAGGTCTTCGATTTCAGCCAGTCGGTAGCCCAGCGCAAGGTGCAGGGTGGCGCCGCGCCAGAGGCCGTCCGCAGGCAAATTCAACTGGCCAAGTCAAAATTAAAGCCTTGATTTGTGCATCTTATACGAAGAATCAAGGCAAAAATAGACGAACTTGAATTCGCGCCCACTATTTACTTGACATCGGCCGCAAAGCTGAATAAACTGTACACTGAATTTGAAATCGGCAAAGGCCAAGCCATGTGCAGCAAGAACTCGCGTAGCCTCATTAGCCTCATTATTATTGTCCTTGTCCTCGTGATTGTCAGTGGACTGTAACGGCTTGGGGTTGCGGGTGCGAAACCGATTAACGAAAAACAGCCTCCCAAGCCTTGGGGGGCTTTTTATTTTAAGGCGGCATCGAGAATGACAAGCGGGCGCGTTTTATTTCAGAGAGGGAAAGTCAGATGACTGCAAAATGGATTTGGCGCAATGGCGAGTTTATAAAATGGGAAGAGGCGACCGTGCATGTCACCGCCCATGCCCTGCACTATGGCTCCAGCGTTTTTGAAGGCATTCGCGCCTATGACACCCCCAAAGGCGCGGCCCTGTTCCGCCTCCACGAACACACGGCGCGGCTGATGCAGGGTGCCAAAATCATGCGAATCGACCATGATTACGACGCCGGCGCCATGAACGAAGCCATCATCGAAATCGTTAAGAAAAACGACCACAAATCCTGTTACATCCGTCCGATTGTCTTTCGCGGGCCAGGCGCATTAGGCCTCGAAGGCCGCGGGCGCACCACTACCGAAGTCTTTATTTTGACGATGGAATGGGGACGCTACCTAGGCGCCGAAGCCATTGAACAGGGCGTCGATGTGCAGGTCAGTTCCTTCCGGCGGATGGCGCCCGATACCCACATGGCGCTGGTCAAAGCCGGCGGCAACTACGTCAACAGCCAATCAGTCAGCATGGAAGCGCACGACAACGGCTTCCAAGAAGGCATCGCCCTGGATGTCAGCGGCTATGTCAGCGAAGGCGCAGGAGAAAACATCTTCGTTGTGCTTGACGGGGCTGTTTATACCCCCGGCGCCTGGTCTTCAATCCTGATGGGGATCACACGCGACAGCGCCCTGACCATCCTCAAAGAACAGGGAATCGAAGTGCGCTTCCAGCCCGTTGCGCGGGAGATGCTTTATATGGCCGATGAAATCTTTTTCACCGGCACCGCCGTCGAAATTACACCTGTCAAATCCGTCGACCGCATCCCGATTGGCAGCGGCAAACGCGGCCCCATCACCGCCGCCGTTCAGTCAGCGTTCTTTGCCATCACCTCCGGGCAGGCGGCCGACAAACATCATTGGCTGACCTATGTCGATGAGTCCTGAATTTTTATAAGTATTGTTATATGAGTTCGCTGGGGGAGATGATGAAGCTAAAAGGTTCGGAAATCATCATGGAATGCCTGCTGCGGGAAGGCGTCAGCGTCATGTTTGGCTATCCTGGCGGGGCGATTCTGCCCACCTATGATGCCATGTCCCAGTATGAGGATCGGATCCATCATGTGCTGGTGCGGCACGAGCAGGGGGCTTCCCACATGGCCGACGGCTATGCCCGCGCCACCGGCCGCGTCGGGGTATGTATCGCCACCAGCGGCCCCGGCGCCACCAATCTAGTGACCGGCCTGGCAACCGCGATGATGGACTCGTCGCCGATTGTCGCCATCACCGGCCAAGTTCCTATCCCAGCCATCGGTTCGGACGCTTTTCAGGAAACCGACGTCACTGGGGTGACATTGCCCGTGACCAAACATAATTTTCTGGTCACAGACGTCGCTGACCTGGCCTATACCATCAAAGAGGCTTTCTACATCGCTCGCACCGGCCGCCCCGGCCCGGTCTTGGTGGACGTCCCCAAAGACGTTCAGAACGCGCTGACGGAATATATCTATCCCGAAGGCGAGATCACTCTGCCGGGCTATCATCCGCCATCTGCCGCCGGTCAAGATGATATCGACCAGGCGCTGCGTCTCATCCAGGAAGCCGAACGGCCGATTATCTTGGCCGGCCATGGCGTCGTGATGTCCGGCGCCATGCGAGAATTGCGCGATCTGGCGGAACGCGCCCAAATCCCAGTGGCCTTGACATTGTTGGGCAAGGGCGGAATACCAGAAGAGCATCCGCTTGTCATCGGAATGATGGGCATGCACGGCGAGGCCTCGGCCAACCTGGCCATCCAAGAGGCCGACCTCCTCATCGCGCTGGGCATGCGCTTCGATGACCGCGTGACCGGCAATCTGAAGACCTATGCCGTCAATGCCCGAAAAATCCACATCGACATCGACCACTCCGAATTGAACAAAAACGTCAAAGTCGACGTCGGCATCGCCGGCGACCTGAAGACCGTATTAGGCCAACTCCTGCCCGCGTTGCAGTCAAAGACGCACCGGCCCTGGATTCGCCAGATCCGCACCTGGCTGGAAGATACCAGCGAGCGCGACATCCTCAATTATGAGACGCCAGGCAAGCTGATGACGGCGCAGGTCATCAACGATATTTGGAAATTCACCCAAGGCGATGCGATCACAGTGACCGACGTTGGCCAGCATCAAATGCTAGAAGCGCAGTATTATCCCCATCAGCGCCCAGCGACCCTGCTGACCAGCGGCGGCCTAGGCACCATGGGCTTCGGCTTCCCAGCGGCCATCGGCGCCAAATTCGGCATGCCCCACGAAGAAGTCTGGGCCATCGTCGGCGACGGCGGCTTTCAAATGACCCTCTGCGAACTGGCAACGGCCGTGCAGGAAAACATTAACGTCAACATCGCCATCATCAACAACCATTTTCTGGGCATGGTGCGCCAGTGGCAGGAGCTTTTCTATGAAAAACGCTACCAGGCGACGCCCATGTTCAACCCCGATTTCTGCAAATTGGCCGCCGCCTACAAAATCCCGGCCAAACGCGTCGACCAGCGCGATGAGATCGAAGACGCCATTCGATTCGCCCAAGACATCGACGGGCCGACCCTGATCGAATTCGTGGTCGAAAAAGAAGAGATGGTCTATCCGATGGTGCCAAGCGGCGCCAATCTGCACGATATGAAACGTCGGCCCAAGCCAGGAGAAGCCTAATGAGCGAACAAATCGACTCCAACAAAATCACAGTAGTCGCCCTGGTCGAAAATGAGCCAGGCGTCCTCAACCGCGTCGCCAGCCTTTTTCGCCGCCGCGCCTTCAATATCGACAGCCTCACCGTCGGCCGCACCCACAAGCCCCATGTGTCGCGCATGACGATTCGAGTAGTCGCCGGTGAAGGATACGCCAAACGCATCGCCGCCAATTTGCAAAAACTGGTCAATGTTATCGATGTGCGGGTATTGGACAATGAACCGCATATCGAACGCGACCTGGCCCTTATCAAGGTACGCAGCGACGACGCCGAATCCCGCAACACCATTACCGAAATCTGCGACCGCTACCCGGCCCGCATCGTCGATATCGGCCCCCACGTCGCCATTATCGAAATGGTCAGTGCCGAAGATATCCTGGAAAAATTCATCGACGAAGTGCGCCCAGTCGGCATCGTCGAAATGATCCGCACCGGAGTCGTCTCAATGGGGCGCGGCACGCGGATCCATGACACCAATTTCAGACGGCGAGATTTGATGCAGGCCAGCGCCGAAGCCAGACCCGCCGGCAACGGCCGCATAATTTGATGAACCGTATTTTCAGTTGGGAGAGATGACATACATGGCAACCCTATATTATGACAGCGACGCAGACCTTTCACTGCTCGACGGCAAAACAATCGCAGTTATCGGCTACGGCAGCCAAGGCCATGCTCACGCCCTGAATGCCCGCGACAGCGGCCAGAATGTTATCGTTGGCCTGCACGATGGCAGCAAAAGCAAGGCCAAAGCCCAGGCAGATGGCTTATCAGTTTTCACAGTCGCCGCCGCCGCCAAGCAGGCCGATATCGTGATGATTCTAATCCCCGATACCCGCCAGGCCGAGGTGTATGACCAGCATATCGCGCCCAACCTCAAGGATGGCGCCATGCTGATGTTTGCCCACGGCTTCAACATCCACTTCAAGGAAATCGTCCCGCCCAAAAGCGTCGACGTCTCGATGATCGCGCCCAAAGCCCCCGGCCACCGCGTCCGCGAGGTTTTTGTGGAAGGCGCCGGTACACCAGGCCTGATCGCCGTCGAGCAGGATGCGACCGGCAAAGCGACCGCCCTGGCCCTAGCCTATGCCAAAGCTATCGGCTGCACCCGCGCCGGCGTTATCGAAACCACCTTCAAAGAAGAAACGGAAACCGATCTGTTCGGCGAGCAGGTCGTCTTGTGCGGCGGCGTAACCGCGCTGGTTCGCGCCAGCTTCGAAACCCTGGTCAAAGCCGGCTATCAGCCCGAAGTCGCCTATTTTGAATGCCTGCATGAACTGAAGCTGATTGTCGACCTGCTGTATGAAGGCGGCTTGAGCTATATGTGGTACAGCGTCAGCAACACAGCCGAACACGGCGGCTATGTCATCGGCGACCAGTTTGAGGAAACCGTCAAGGAAGAGATGGCCGGCGTCTTGCAGCGCGTTCAAAATGGCGAATTCGCCAAAGACTGGATCCAAGAAAATCGGCAGGGCCGACCCAATTTTAACCGCCGCCGCCAGCGCGAGCATGACCTGCTGATCGAACAGGTCGGCGCTGAACTCCGCCAGATGATGCCCTTTTTGGATGCCAAGAACATCAAACAGCAGGATTAGCCGCGGCTGGTCGCTGTATCCGGTCGAAAGGAGGCGCTGCATGTCAGAAGATAGCCTTGCTGACCTTAATCATCTGAACGCATCTCTTTTCAGCCCGATTCGATTGATGAAAGGAACGTCTCCAAATGGCACAGCGCATTTACGACGACAATACCGTCATCATCTTTGACACCACCCTGCGCGATGGCGAACAGAGTCCCGGCGCAACCCTGACCAGCGCCGAAAAACTTGAAATCGCCCGTCAGCTGTCGCGGCTGGGCGTTGATGTCATCGAGGCCGGGTTTCCCGCCGCCTCTCCCGACGACCTGCGGGCCGTGCAGCGCATCGCCAGAGAAGTCGGCACGCCAGAAGGCCCCTCCGTCGCCGCTTTGGCCCGCGCCGTCGAAAGCGATATTCTGACGGCCTGGGAAGGCGTCAGGCAAGCCGCCAAACCGCGCATCCATACCTTTCTCGGCACCTCATCAAGTCATCTGGCCATGCTGCGGATTGACCAGGCGGAAGGCCTGGAGCGGATCCGCGCCGCCGTCTCGCTGGCCAAATCCCTTTGCGATGATGTCGAGTTCAGCCCGATGGACGCCGGCCGAACCGATATCGAATATCTGATACGCGCCTGCGCCGTGGCCGTCGAATGCGGCGCGGCAACGCTGAACATCCCCGATACCGTCGGCTATGTCATGCCCAAAGAATGGGGCGAAACGCTGGAACTGCTGATTAACGAGACCCCCGGCGCCGGCCGCGGCAGTGGCGTCATCTGGTCAGTGCATTGCCATAACGACCTAGGCCTGGCGACGGCCAACACCCTGGCCGGCGTCTCTAAAGGCGTGCGCCAGGTCGAGGTGACCATGAACGGCGTCGGCGAACGCGCCGGCAACACCAGCCTCGAAGAAGTCGTCATGGCCATCCATACCCGCAAAGCCTATTACGGCCTGCGTACCAATATCGACTCGACCCAAATTATGAAAACCAGCCGCATGGTTCGCAATTATATGGGCATGCCCGTTCAGCCCAACAAGGCCATCGTCGGCGCCAATGCCTTTGCCCACGAATCAGGCATCCACCAAGACGGCGTGCTGAAAAACGCCGAAACCTTTGAAATTATGACCCCCGCAGATATTGGCCTGACCCAAAGCCGACTGGTCCTGGGCAAGCACAGCGGCCGTCATGCCCTCCGCGTCCGACTGCGCGAACTGGGCTATGAATTTGAAGGCGGCGATTTGATGGATATCTTCAAACGTTTCAAAGACCTGGCCGATGCCAAAAAGACGGTGACCGACGCCGACCTGGAAGCCCTGGTCGCCGATGAAGAAGAGCAGAAGCCACAAGAGTTCTTTCGCCTGCTTGATATTCAAGTGGCCTGCGGCACAATGGGAATGCCGACAGCGACAGTGAAAATGATCAACCAGAAAGGCGAAGAATCTGTCGTCGCCGCCGTTGGCACCGGGCCAGTGGACGCCTCCTACCGCGCCGTCGATCAAATCATCAAAGCGCCCAACGTCCTGATCGAATTTAACGTCCACAGCGTCACAGAGGGCATTGATGCCCTAGGCGAAGTCACTGTCCGCATCTCGCCGGCAAACAGCAGCCGCACCTTTGGCGGTTATGGCGCCGACACCGATATTGTCGTATCCAGCGTAAAAGCCTATGTCGTGGCTTTGAATCGCATGATTGCCAGCATCGGCCTGGGCGACGTCGAACCCGAAGGCGACGCGGCGACCGTCGGCATCTGATTTTTATTCGATTTCCCGCATTCATCAACGCGGCAAGGCAAAGGAGGAGCGATGACCGAAAATGGCAGACCCCGAACCCTGTTCGAAAAAGTATGGGACGCGCACACAGTCCGCAGGCAAAGCGGCGATGCGCCAGCCGTCTTGTACATTGATTTGCACCTTGTCCACGAAGTGACCTCGCCCCAGGCCTTTTCGATGCTCCGTCAGCGCGGCCTCAATGTGCGCCGGCCCGACCAGACGATTGGGACGATGGATCACAGCACGCCAACCACGCCGCGCAGCCGCCAAGGCATCATCCCAGTCACCGACGCCATGGCCGCCAAGCAGCTTGAAACGTTCAGCCAAAATTGCAGTGACTTCGGCATCCCCATGTATGCCCTAGGCGACGAGCATCAAGGCATCGTCCACGTCATCGGCCCCGAAAAAGGCTTGACTCAGCCGGGCATGACGATTGTCTGCGGCGACAGCCATACCAGCACTCACGGCGCTTTTGGCGCGTTGGCGTTTGGCATCGGCACCAGCGAAGTCGGGCATGTGCTGGCGACTCAAACCCTGCTCCAGACCAAACCCAAAACAATGGCGATTAACGTAGAAGGCCAACTCGGCGCCGGCGTCACAGCCAAAGACATCATCCTGGCCATCATCTCCAAAATCGGCATCGGCGGCGGCACCGGCCATGTCTTTGAATACCGCGGCGAGGCCATACGGCGCCTCAACATGGAAGGCCGCATGACCATTTGCAATATGTCGATTGAAGGCGGCGCCCGCGCGGGCATGATAGCTCCCGATGAGACCACATTCGCCTATATCAAAGGGCGCAAACACGCTCCCGATGACGCCGATTGGGAGGCCGCCGTCGCAAAATGGCGTCAGCTGCCCTCCGATGAAGGCGCCGTCTATGACCGAGAAATCACCATCCGCGCCGATGAACTGGCTCCAATGATCACCTATGGCACCAATCCAGGCATGGGAATGCCGATAACGGCCGATGTCCCCGCGCTCGAAAGCGAAAGCGACTACAACCGCCGCGGCGCGTTGGCCAAGGCGCTGGATTATATGGACTTGCGCCCCGGCCAACCCCTGCTGGGCAAAGCCATCGACGTCGTCTTCATCGGCAGCTGCACCAACTCGCGGATTACCGATTTGCGCCAGGCCGCCCATTTCATCCGCGGCCGTCAAGTCGCCAATAGCGTTCGCATGATGGTCGTCCCCGGCTCCCAGCAGGTCAAAAAGCAGGCCGAAGCCGAAGGCCTGGACGCTGTTTTCAAGGCGGCTGGGGCCGAATGGCGCGAAGCCGGCTGCTCAATGTGCATCGCTATGAACGGCGACCAGCTTCAGCCCGGCCAATACGCCGTTTCGACCAGCAACCGCAATTTTGAAGGCCGTCAAGGCAAAGGCGGACGCACTTTTCTAGCCAGTCCATTAACCGCCGCCGCCTCGGCCGTCAACGGCGCCGTCACCGACCCGCGCACTATGATGAGGCCATGACGCCAGGAGGAATCTGTGCAGAAACTAAGCCATATCAAGGGGAGCATCGTCGCCATCCCCATCAACGACATTGACACCGACCAAATCATCCCGGCCCGCTTCCTGAAAGTGACCGATAAGCAAGGCCTGGGCAAAGCCGCCTTTTGTGACTGGCGTTATCTGGAAGATGGCCAGACCCCCAATCCCGACTTCATCTTGAATCAGCCCGATTATCAAGGCGCGTCCGTCCTGGTCGCTGGCAGCAATTTCGGCTGCGGCAGTTCGCGCGAACACGCCCCCTGGGCCTTGATTGGCGCCGGCTTCAAGGCGGTCATCAGCACCGAATTTGCCGATATCTTCCGCAACAACGCTCTAAAGAACGGCCTGCTGCCCATCGTCGTCGATGAAGACACCCAACAGCAGCTCTTCAGCCTGGCCGAAGAGGATCCCAGCGCTTCAGTGGCGGTTGATGTCCAGGCGCAGACCCTAACGCTGCCGGATGGACGCCAGGTGCCATTCCCGCTGGACGGATTTTCCAAATACTGCCTGCTCAATGGCGTCGACCAGCTTGGCTATTTGATGAACCTGGACGACGAAGTGCGCGGCTATGAATCCAGCAATCCGCAGCGAGTCGTCACAACGGCCTGACAGCCCGAATTTCAATCGTGGATTTCAATCATCAAGGAGGCCGATTGTGAAGCAAAGGGTCGCGATCTACGATACAACGCTCCGCGACGGCACACAGCGCGAGGGCATCTCGCTTTCCGTCGCCGACAAAATTCGGATTACCAAACTGCTGGACGACCTAGGAGTGGATTATATCGAGGGTGGCTGGCCTGGCTCGAATCCCAAAGATGCCATGTATTTTGACCAAGCGCGCCAGCTTGACCTTCATTATTCCAAAATCGCCGCCTTTGGCTCAACCTGCCGCAAGCAAAGCAAACCCGAAGATGACGACAATATCCGCGCCCTCGTCGCCGCCCATACCCCCGTCGTCACCGTAGTCGGCAAAACCTCAATGCTGCACGTAACCGATGTGCTGCAAACGACCCCCGCCGAAAATCTCCGCATGATTTGTGACAGCGTCGCCTATCTCAAGGGCCTAGGCAAAGAAGTCGTCTATGACGCTGAACATTTTTTCGATGGCGCGAAGCTGGATATGGAATACGGCTTTGACACCTTGGCGGCGGCGGCGGCCGGCGGCGCTGATGTCATTGTGCTTTGCGACACCAACGGCGGCTCCATGCCTTGGGAAGTTGCCGATTTTGTGCATCAGGCCCGCGAACTCTTCCCGCAGATGCAGTTCGGCATCCACACCCATAACGACGGTGAACTCGCCGTCGCCAATTCGCTGGCGGCTGTCAGCGCTGGCGCCGTTCATGTGCAGGGAACCATCAACGGCTATGGCGAACGCTGCGGCAATGCCAACCTGTGCAGTGTCATCCCCGACCTTATGCTCAAGATGGACATCCCCTGCCTGGCCCAAGACGGACACCTCAACACCTTGACCTACCTGTCGCGCACCGTGGCCGAAATCGCCAATCTGGCGCCCGATACCCATCTGCCCTATGTCGGCCGCAGCGCCTTTGCCCACAAGGGCGGTATTCATGTGGCGGCGATGCGGCGCAACGTCGACAGCTACCAGCACATTGAACCACAGCAGGTCGGCAACCAGACCCGAGTCCTCATCTCCGACCTGTCAGGCCGCGGCAATCTCCTTAGCAAGGCCGAAGAGCTTGGCTTGGATGTATCCAAAGACGAGGCGCTTCAGGTGCTTGCCGACATCAAGGAACTGGAAAATGAGGGCTTTGCCTTTGAAAGCGCCGAGGCTTCAGTGGCCGCGCGCTTGCATCGGGCGCGTCCCAACTATGAGCCGCTCTTCACCCTGCTTGATTTCACGGTGATTGTCGAAGACCGCCGCGGCCGTGGCCAGCTGGCCGAAGCGATGGTCAAGCTGGATGTCGATGGCGATGTCGTGCATACCGCCGCCGAGGGCAACGGGCCGGTGAACGCGCTTGACCTGGCGCTGCGTAAGGCCCTGCTGCCCAAATATCCGGCGCTGCGCGATATCCAGCTTGTCGATTACAAAGTTCGTATCTTGGATGGCGAAAATGCCACCGGCGCCATGACCCGCGTTCTAATCGATTCGTACAACGGCCAGAGACGCTGGAGTACAGTTGGCGCTGGCACGGATATTATCTGCGCCAGTTGGCTGGCCCTGGTCGACAGCGTCGAATATGGCCTGTCGATCAGCGGCGAAAAACAGCGTCAGAACACCCTGGCGGCCGGCGGCTAGGCTTGGCCAATTTATATTGGAGAAAACGCGATATGAAAGCGACTGTTGCAGTGCTTCCCGGCGATGGCATCGGCCCCGAAGTGACCGCCCATGCTGTCTATTTGCTGTCGGCCATTGCACAAAAACACGGACACGATTTTTCATTCCCCGCCGGCCTGATTGGCGGCATCGCCATCGACGAAACCGGCGGCCCGCTGCCTGATGAAACCCTGGCCATCTGCGAAAATGCCGACGCCATTCTGCTTGGCGCGGTCGGCGGCCCCAAATGGTCAGACCCGACCTCCCATGTCCGCCCCGAACAAGGCCTGCTGGGCATCCGTCAGCATTTTGGCCTCTTTGCCAACCTGCGGCCAGTCAAGGCCTATCCGGCGCTGATGGAACAGGCTCCGCTCCGCGCCGACCTATTGCAAGGCCTCGACATCCTGTTTGTGCGCGAGTTGGTCAGCGGCATTTATTTTGGCGAACGCCAAGAGCAGGGCGCGGGAACAGAAGCCTACGACACCATGCGCTATTCCCGCCAGCAGGTTGAACAGGTCGCTGCTGTGGCCTTCCGCGCGGCGCAAAGACGGCGCAAAAAACTAAGCTCGGTCGACAAGGCGAACGTCCTGGCCTCGATGCGGCTTTGGCGGCGAACGGTGGTCGAAGTCCACGAAGAATATGCCGACGTTGAACTAGAGCATCTGCTGGTGGATGCCGCCACGATGCACCTATTGACCCGACCAGGCAGCTTTGATGTGATTCTGGCTGGGAATATGTTTGGCGATATTTTGAGCGACGAGGCCTCGGTGCTGGCCGGCAGTCTGGGCATGCTGCCGTCGGCCTCGCTGCGTTCCGATTCATTTGGCCTGTATGAGCCAGTGCATGGATCAGCGCCCGATATCGCCGGGCAGGACAAGGCCAACCCGATTGGAATGTTTTTGAGCGCCGCCATGCTTTTGCGCTACAGCATGCAGCTGGAAACCGAAGCGCAGTCCATCGAATCCGCGGTTGACGCCGCCCTGGAAGAAGGACTCGGCACGGCTGACATCAAGCGGAAAGGCGCTGTTTCGACCGATGAATTCGCCCAAGCGGTCATCAGCAGACTCTAAAACGACCTCTGCCATATCGGCTGTGGAGGCTCGGTTTCGACTCGCGTCACATCAGCCCCCAGCTGCCGCAGCAGATCCTCAATGCGTTCATAGCCGCGGTCGATCTGATAGACATTGTCGATGATGCTTTCGCCATCGACGGCCAGCGCGGCAATGAGGATCGCCGCCCCAGCGCGGATGCTTTCGGCCTTGATTCGCGCCGGCTTGAGTTGATCAATGCCTTGAATAATGCAGACATCGCTCTGGCTAATCAGCACATCGGCGCCCATTTGCAGCAGCGCATCCACATAATCATAGCGGTTCTCGAATATCCGCTCGCGGATGTAACTTGTGCCGCTGGCCAGCGTGGACAGAACGGCGATGCAGGGCTGCAAATCGGTTGGGAAGCCAGGGTAGGGATGGGTCATAATATTGATGGGATTCAAAGCCCGGCCGACAGGCCGCCGCACGCGAATCGACTCGTCCGCTACGTCAATATCGACGCCCATTTGCTCCAATTTGGCCGTCACAATCCGCAGATGATCGGGTTCGACGCCGTGAATGACAGCGTCGCCGCCGGTGATGGCCGCCGCCATCATCATCGTTCCAGCGGCCAGACGGTCAGGCATAGGCCGATACGCAATCGGCCGCAGCCGACGGACGCCGTTAATGGTTAGGGTATGTGTGCCTAACCCTTGAATATCAGCGCCCATTTGCAGCAGAAAACGGCCAAAATCCAGCACTTCTGGCTCAACCGATGCGTTCTCGATGATGGTCTGACCCTCGGCCAGGGCCGCCGCCAGCATCAGATTCTCCGTGCCGGTGTGGCTGGGAAGATCGAGATACAGCATCGCCCCTTTAAAACGGCCCTCGGCCAAGTCAATGACGGTGCGCCCATCCTCAAAATACTGCACCCTGGCGCCGAGCCGCGCGAAGCCGCGATGATGAAAATCGATGCTGCGCGTGCCAATATCACAGCCGCCGCTGCCAGGCAATTCGACCCGACCCAATCGGATTTGCAGGGGCGCCAAAAAGAGAACCGAACCGCGAAAACGAGAGGCGAGATTATCTGGCAAAACGCTCGATGAAAGCTCGGTGGCGTCGATTCTGACGGTTTTGGCGGCCTTGTCATACGCGACCCGCGCGCCGACAGCCCCCAGCAGTTCAAAGGCGCGGTCCACGTCTTCAATATCCGGCACGCCATGCAGAACAGTCTCGCCCTCTTCCACGACAAGCGCGGCCGCAATCATGGCTAGGATGGCGTTTTTGGCGCGTTGGACGCGAATTTCTCCATAAAGAGGACGTCCACCCACCACGCGCAAAGCTGATCCGTTCATACCCTCTCCTGATATTGACCGCGCCAGTTTGGATGACGTCGCCCCAAAAAACAAGATGGATTATTGCCAATGGAAATTCACCCCGCGCCTAAGAGAATGGTAAAAAAGATGGTTATAGGACTTTCTCAATCCTTAACGGCAAAACACCGCGGCGCATTTCCTGATCGCTTTTCTCTGTGTCCTCTGTGGTAAAAAGTCTTTATGGCGCAATGTGGCGGAAAATGGCGGATTTTGTCGGGATACCTGCGCCTAATCGACAGTTGCATCCTGAAATGGACTGTGCTACAGTATCAGCGCTTAACAACTGAAGAGTAAGTTTTACGCTTATCCAGATGTGGTGGAGAGACCGACTCGATGAAACCACAGCAACCCCCAATGGCAATGGGAAGGTGCTAACTTCGGCAGAGCTTTCTGGAAGATGAGGGTAGACGCCTGACCCCCGTCAGGTTATTCCGTCGACTGCGCCACAGTCACTCGCTTTGAAGACGAACGGAAGCCCAAGCTGGCGTTGTGATGACCGCGGTTTGGGCTTTTTTTATTGATGAGGACAGAACCATGAATCCATCCAGCGATCAGAAGCATAAGGGCCCAAGCACCCAGTCCGTGCATGGCGGCGCGCCAAGAGACAAGGGCTTTCATTCCATCACCACGCCGATTGTGCAGTCAGCGACCTACACCTTCAAGAATACCGACAGGCTGATCGAATTTTTGGACAAAAAAGTCTATGGCGGCGAACTCGACCGCGAGGAATACGCCCGTTATGGCAATCCTTCGGTCTGGTCAGTCGAAAATCGCATCGCCCATTTAGAAGGCGCCGAGGATGCCGCCGTCTATCCGTCGGGCATGTCGGCCGTGACATCGCTTCTCCTTACCGTCCTGCGCCCTGGCGCGCATATTGTGATGACCGACGACTGCTATCGCCGCACCCGTCAATTCTGCCTGACGACGCTCAAGAAATTCGGCATCGAGACCAGCATCGCGCCGATGGGCGACGAAGAGGCCATGGAAGCGGCCATCATCCCCAAAAAGACGCGCTTTCTGTTCACCGAAACGCCGACCAACCCCTATTTGCGAGTGGCGAACCTGGAACGTCTGGCCGCCTTGGGCCAGCGTTATCGGGCGATGACGCTGATTGACGCCACGTTCGCCACGCCGATAAACCTGCGCCCGCTTGAGTACGGCATTGACTTTGTGATGCACAGCGCGACCAAGTATCTGGGCGGACATAATGATGTGCTGGCTGGGGTGATCGCCGGCAGCCGCCCGCGCATCAAAGCCCTGAAAGACGCCCGCGGGATGTTCGGCAATGTGATTGACCCCCACCAGGCCTATTTGCTTGAACGCGGCCTCAAAACCCTGGCAGTGCGCGTCAGACATCAAAACCAGTCGGCCCTGAAAGTTGCCAGCTATCTGGAAGGCCATCCCAAAATCGAGCGCGTCTTTTATCCTGGCCTAAAATCGCACCCAGACTATGCGCTTGCCCAAACCCAGATGAGCGGCTTTGGCGGGGTAATCAGCTTTGAAGTCGCCGGCGGCCTGGAGTCGACTGCCGATTTTATCGACCGCCTGCGAATTCCCTACATCGCGCCCAGTCTTGGCGGCGTCGAAAGTCTGATTGAGCAGCCAGCCTATGTCAGCTATTATGACTTGGACCGCGCCGAGCGGCAGCAGTTGGGCATTGGCGATAATCTGGTGCGGTTCGCGTTAGGCATTGAAGACGCCGATGACATCATCAGCGATTTGGCGCAGTCGCTAAGAGATGTGCCGGCGAACGGTTAAGGCGCGTCCAGCAATTTGATGATCTCGTCGATGTCGTCTTCGGCCTGCAGCATAACGTTGCGGCGGCGCGGGACAATGCCGTCTAATTGATCGGCATGGTATCCAATCGTGGCTTCAGGGTCTTTCAGAACATGGCCGGTCAGCACGCCCACCACCACATCGCCGCGTTTGATGATGCCTTTGCTGACCAGCTTCTTGATGCCGGCCACCGAACAGGCCGAAGCTGGCTCGCAGCCGACGCCGACGCCGTCCACCATCGCTTTCGCATCCATAATCTGCTGATCTGACACCTGCTCGACCAGGCCGCCCGTCCATTCAATGCTGCGAATAGCCTTGCCCAGATTGACCGGATTGCCGATCTTAATGGCAGTCGCGATAGTCGCGGCTTTGACCGGCTGGAAATCGCGGAAGCCCCGCGTAAAATGCCGATAAAGGGGATTGGCGCCCTCTGCCTGGATGATGGCCAAGCGCGGTATGCGGTCAATCAGGCCGACCTGGCTCATCTCGAACAGCGCTTTGCCAAAGGCCGAACTGTTGCCCAAATTGCCGCCGGGGACGACAACCCAGTCAGGCGTTTGCCAGCGCATCTGCTGCAAGGTCTCGAACATGATCGATTTTTGGCCTTCGAGGCGGAAGGGATTGACCGAATTCAGCACATAGATTCCCAGTTTTTCTGACGCTTGACGCGCCAATTCCAAGTTGCGGTCAAAATCAGCGTTGATTTGCAGACATCGCGCGCCAAAAGCAAGGCCCTGCGCCAGTTTGCCCAGCGCGATCTGCTTGTTTTGCAGAAAAATAATCCCCTGCATATTCGCCCGCGCCGCATACGAAGCCATAGAAGCCGATGTGTTGCCAGTCGACGCGCAGGCCACGCGGCTTATGCCCAGCGCCTTCGCTTGAGTCACGCCAGTGGTCATGCCGCGGTCTTTGAAGGAGCCAGTCGGATTTTCGCCCTCGTGCTTGAGATACAGCCCATCAAGGCCGACGAACTCGGCGACGCGCGGCAGTTCATACAGATTCGTATTGCCTTCCATGCGGCTGACGATGTTTTCGCCGTCAACCTCTGGATGAATGAGTTCCTTGTAACGCCAAACGCCGCTGTTATAAGGCGGTTCCAGAATGCCCAGACGACGATCAAACAGATCGCGGCTTAACCCGGCGGCGAACGCATGATGCACATCCAGCAGCCCTTGACAGCTTTCACAGGTATAGATCACGCGCTGAATTGAGTATTGCCGGCCACAGTCCATACATTGTAATATGCTTGGCATTTGCCGTTCCTCTCGCCGCGTTCAGGATTTTGCAAGGATAGCGATTTTTATGGCATTTACCAGAGCGGAAGCCTTTGCGCCGGCGACAGTGGCCAACCTTGGCGTGGGTTTCGATATCCTTGGCTTGGCGCTGGTGGGCATGGGTGACCGCGCCGTGGTGGAGTTTCAAAGATCGCCAGAAATCGTCATTGCCGACATTGAGGGCGACGGCGGCCAGTTGCCGCGCGAATCAGACCAAAATGTCGCCGCTGTTTCGGCCAAGGCCTTTTTGCAGCGCATGGGGGAAAAACGGGGGATCAAAATCAAGCTGGTCAAGGGCCTGCCGCTTTCGAGTGGTTTGGGCAGCAGCGCCGCCAGTGCGGTTGTTTCGGTAGTGGCCCTGAATAAATTGTATGGCGAGCCTTTCACGCGCGAACAGTTATTGCCCTTTTGCCTGGAAGGGGAGGCCCTGGTGAGCGGCTATCATGCCGACAATGTGGCGCCCTGCCTGCTGGGTGGCATCGCCCTGGTCGCCGGCATCACCGTCGAATCCATCCGGCCGCTGCCGATCCCCGACAATCTGCATTTGGCGCTGGTCACACCCGAAGTCGCCGTGCCGACGGCCCAAGCCCGCGCTGTGCTGCCTCCCGATGTTTCACTCAAAACTCTGATTTACCAAACCGGCAAAGTCGCCCAGCTTGTCGACGCGCTGCACCGCGGAGACCTGGTGGCGATGGCCGATGCGATGGAAAATGACCGCGTCGCTGAACCGGCCCGCGCCGAATTGATGCCATTGCTCGATGAAACCCGCGCGGCCTCCAAGCAGGCCGGGGCGGCCGCCGTTTTTATTGGTGGCGCCGGGCCCACCCTGTGCGCCGTCTGTGACAAAAAATCGACAGCCAAGCGCGTAGCTCAAACCATGAAGATGACCTATGACGCAATCAACATGAACTGCCTCGCGCAGGTCACACAGGTAGACCGCCGCGGCTCAATCATATTAAACGCTGAATAAATTGTGAAATTCTTGACAAGCGCGCCCTCGCTCTTTATACTTGCCGCAGGATGCTGCTCAAGCGGGATAAAATCGCCAGGCTTGATGCGGACAATTTGCCGCAGGCATCTTCGGGCAAATGTGTTAAACTGTAGGAGTCATGTCTGACCAAGCGCTGTATTGGGATTCGTCGTATGAAATCGTCCTGGCCTTGATGGCCGCGCATCCAGATACGGCCTTGGAAACCTTGAGTCTGGATGATGTGCAGGCGAAAATCCTTGCCTTGCCCGACTTTGCCGATGACCCGGCCCTGGTTAATGACGAGATTTTGCAGGCGATACTGCGCGAATGGTACGAGGAGGCTGGTGCCTAAATGGAATTGAATTTGCAGGAATTGCATCAAACCGAGTTCCCAGTCCCGGCCGAGTTGGAAAGCAGCTTGGCCATTACCAGCTTGAGCCAACTCTATAATTGGGGGCGGCGCAATTCAATGTGGCCGATGCTCTTCGGGCTGGCCTGCTGCGCGATTGAAATGATCGCCACGGCCTCCTCCCGCTTTGACTTCTCCCGCTTCGGCTTTGAGGTGATGCGGGCGACCCCCCGTCAGGCCGATTTGATGATTGTCTCCGGCACAGTGACCAAAAAAATGGTCGTGCCGATTGTGCGCCTGTACAACCAGATGCCAGAGCCGAAATACGTCTTGGCCATGGGCGCTTGCGCCAGCGGCGGCGGGCCCTTTAAGGAAGGGTACAACGTCGTTTCAGGAATGGACAAATATCTGCCGGTCGATGTCTATGTCCCTGGCTGTCCGCCAACCCCGCAGGCCCTGCTGTATGGCATGATTGCCCTCCAGCGAAAAATCGACGGCCAAAGCATCGCCAACGGCGACGATGTGCCATGGTATGGCGTCGGGCCAGCCGAGCCAACGCCAGTGCCAGTGCTTGGCCCAGACATTATCGACCCCCGCCAGATGGACATGATTCGCCGCCAGGCCGAAAGAGCCGCCCAAGGCATCGAAGCCCTGGGAACGCGCGAACTGCCAGCTATGACACAGGTAGTCGCCGCCAAAGCCGCGCCAGTGGAAACCGCCGCCGCGCCAGTCGACGATAATGCCCTCAATTACAAACTCCCCACCGGCGCCGCCCCTTGGGACGAAGCCGAAGACATCCGAGAAAAACGCCGTTTGCGCGCGTTGGCGCGGAAAGCCATTCGCGCGGCCCGACGAGCGCAAGCGGAAGAGGAATAAGCCAATATGACCCTTGCTCCTGAAGCGCAGCGGGAAACCAACTCGGCCAATTCGGCCAATTCAATCGAAGAGGCCATCGCCCGCCTGCAATCCAGCTGGCCCCAAGCCGTCAAGGCCGATGACCGCGCCGGCTATGAAGGCATTGTTGTCGAAAGCGCCCACCTGCTCGCTGTTGCCCGCGCCATCCGCGACGATTTGGGCTTCGATTATCTGTCAAGCGCCACAGCGGTCGATTACCTCGGCGCCGGCGACCATCTGGAAATGGTGTATCATGCCTATCGCACCAGCGGCGGCGGCCCTCTAGTCTTCAAAGCGCAGACCGACCGCGACCAAGCCGAAATCCCCTCGCTGATTTCCGTCTGGCGCGGCGCCGATTTTCAGGAGCGGGAAGCCTGGGACCTGTTCGGCATCAAGTTTGCCGGCCATCCCAACCTCAAGCGAATTTTGATGTGGGAAGGCTTCCAAGGCCATCCGATGCGAAAGGACTGGAAAGAAGCCTATTACGAAGAAGAGGCCAAACCCTTTGACAGCCGTTGGCCCGGCGGCCATGTTCATCGCTCCGAAGAGAAAAATGTCTTCGGCAAAAACGTCTCTTATCCGACCGATATCGACCTGAATCGCCTTGTCGACACTTCAGAGCAGGCCGTCTATCAAGGGCTGGGGCTGGGCGTGGATGTCGAGCGGATGATGGACAAAGACGGCTTTGAAACCAATCAGCTGGTCGTCAATATGGGCCCGCATCATCCCAGCACGCACGGCGTCTTCCGCATGGTGCTGACCGTCGACGGCGAAACCGTGACCTCGCTTGAGCCAGTGATGGGCTACCTGCACCGCAACCACGAAAAAATTGGCGAGCGCAATACCTATCTGCACAACATACCCTTCACCGACCGCCTCGATTACATCTCCAGCATGGGCAACAATCATGGCTATGTCTTGGCCGTCGAACAGCTGATGAGCCTCGGCCGAAGATACAATCCACCCACCTATCGCTGTGAAGCCATCCGCGTCCTGATGGTCGAATTGAGCCGCATCGTCAATCATCTGTGGGCGATTGGCTTTTGGCTGAACGACATCGGCGCCTTTTTTACCCCAGTGCTTTACTTCATCCAAGAGCGCGAGCGAATTATGGACTTCTTTGAGGCCGTCGCCGGCAGCCGCATGATGTGCAATTATATGCGCTTTGGCGGCCTCTTCGCCGATCTGCCAGAGCGAATCAAAAGTGTGACCAACCTGACCAACGACCGCATCCGCGACTACAACACCATGCAATTCCTGACCGAAATGATCAGCGAACGGATACCGCGCACCATTGACGAGCTTGAGCAGCTTTTGACCGAAAACGAAATCCTTATCGAACGGTCAAAGGGCGTCGGTGTCTTGACCAGAGCGGATGCCATCAATTTCAGCGCCGCCGGCCCGCTGCTGCGCGGCAGTGGCGTCCCCTATGACATTCGCCGCGCCGACCCCTACAGCATCTATGACGAGCTTGATTTTGACGTGGCGGTCGAGCAGGACGGCGATATGTACGCGCGCTACAAAGTCCGCGTCGCCGAACTGCGCGAAAGCGTCCGCATCCTCAAACAAATTCTCCCGCGCCTGGAATCCACCGCCGGCGAATCGATTTGGGCCGATGGCAAAGCTGGTGCCTATGCGCCGCGCGTCCCCTTTGGAGAGGCTTATGGCCGCGTGGAAAACGGCAAAGGCGAACTAGGCTATTATGTGGTTTCGGCCGGCGGCCGAAGCGGCTCATCCAACCCCTGGCGCTATCATGTCCGCGCCCCCAGCTTCATCAACCTGACCCCGCTCGGCGCGATGAGCGTCGGGCATAAAGTGGCCGATATTGTCGGCATCCTGGGCAGCATCGACATTGTGCTTGGAGAAACCGACCGCTAGTCGGCTTTGACTGAAGGAGTCCGTTATGTATGGAACAGGTTTGGCCAAGGGACTGTTGCTGACCCTGCGGCATTTTCTGGCCTCTTATGTGGATGACCTGCGCTATGGCTTTCGCAAGTATCACCACGCCACCGACAACTTCGCCATTCGACAGGGAACGCAGGCCAAAGGCGTTGTCACCGTGCAGTATCCCGACGAAAAAATTGCCGTCCCCGAACGTTTTCGCTTCATCCCTTTCCTGATCGTCGAAGATGAAGATCACCCCACGCGGGCCGGCAAAGACTGGTGTACCAGCTGCGGCATCTGCGCCAAAGTGTGTCCGCCGCAGTGCATCTGGATTGTGCGCGGCAATGACCCCGACACCGGCCGACCGGTGCCTGAACCCGAGGCCTTTTTCATCGATATCGACATCTGCATGAACTGCGGTTTTTGCGCCGAATACTGCCCATTCGATGCCATCAAAATGGATCATGACTATGAACTGGCCAGCTATGACCGCACCACGTCTCATATCCATGACAAGGAGCGTCTTTCCAAGCCGACGTCCTATTGGCGTGAAATCGCGCCCACCCGCGCCTATGAAGAAATGCAGATCCGCGGCACTTGGGAACACAAAGACGCCGCCAAAGAAGCCCGCCGCGGCACCACCAGCGCACGCCGCCCACCCGCCAAATCCACGCCCCAGCCGGCCGCCGCGCCAGCAGCCGCCTCCGCGCAATCAACTGCCGAGGCCGTCGCTCCAACCACGGCCACGGGGCCGACACCCTGGAATGAGGATGAGGCCAAGCGCGAAGAACGTCGCCGCAAAGCATTGGAACGCAAACGCAAACGCGCCGCCAGACGCGGTGAATAGCTTCGCCGCCATAACCACGAGGCCAACATGACAAATTTGAACGAAGCGGTGATGCAAGCCCTCGGCGCAGTGATTGAACCCGAACTCAATCGCGATATCGTGTCCCTTAACATGGTGCGGAACCTGCGCGTGAAAGACGGCGCTGCCGAATTCACGATTGTGCTGACCACGCCAGCCTGCCCCCTAAAAGATGTGTTCATTGAACGCTGCAATGCGGCGCTGATTGGGCAGGTTGAAGGCATTCGCGAGGTCAAAATCAACTGGGATGCCCAGGTGCCGAGCGACCGGCGGATCCATGGACTCCTTGATGTGCCGATGAACAGCATCATCGCTGTCGCAAGCGGCAAAGGCGGCGTCGGCAAAAGCACCGTCGCGGCCAATCTGGCGGTGTCCCTGGCCGATGTCGGCGCCAGCGTCGGCTTGATGGATGCCGATATTTTGAACCCCAATATCCCGCAGATGTTCGGCTTGGGCGCCGGCCGTCCCAAAGTGATCAACGGCAAAATGCAGCCGCTTGAGGTCTACGGCGTCAAGCTGATAAGCACCGGCCTTCTCACCGCGCCCGACCGACCGATGATTATGCGCGGCCCCATGCTGCACAGCGCCATCCGACAGTTCTTCACCGATGTCGAATGGGGAAAGCTGGATTATATGATTGTCGATCTGCCGCCCGGCACTGGCGATGCCCCCCTTTCACTGGCGCAGTCCTTCCCGCTCACCGGCAGCATCATCGTCACCCAGCCGCAGGACGTCGCGGTGTCAGATGCCATCCGCGCGGCGGCCATGTTCGTTCAGCTGAAAGTGCCAATTTTAGGAGTCATCGAAAATATGGCCGGCGAATTCTTTGGCAGCGGCGGCGGCGAACGGTTTGCCTCCGAACGCGATTTTCCCTTTTTGGGACGTGTGCCTCTGTCAGCCGATGTCCGCGAGGGTGGCGATTTTGGCCGACCAGTCGCCATTCACGACCCCGACAGCGTATCCGGCCAGGCCTTCCGAAAACTATCCGAAGCGGCCGCCGCCCGAATCAGCCTGGCCATGCTGCAAGGAGCCGACGTCGTCCCCATCGATATCATCGGCTAATCGTCCATGCCAATGACATGAATCTCGTCGCTGGCGCCGACCGGATTGTATTTGCCGACCAGCAGCCAAAACAAGCCGCTCAACAGAAACCCAGCCGCAAAGGCCAGCAGCGTCTCATCGTGAAGATCGCCTTTAAGAAAAGCGTTGTGACGGATGACCAGAAAGCAAATCATCACAAAACCCATGACAAGGCGCCGCTTGGTCTTCTCGGTTCGCTGAACCAACACTAGCAGCAGCGTCACCGTGATGGCAATCAGCGCCGCATAACTCAAGTCCATGTCAATCACCTGTTATCGGCTTACAATGTCTTTGCGATTAACTCGACACCTGTTATCGCGTTTTACCAGAACAACATATAGACATCTGCCATTATAATAAACCGCACCAGCTAATAACGATAGAGGAATGATAAAAAGGGTTATAGGACTTTCTCAATCCTTAACGGCAAAACGGCGCGGGGCATTTCCTGATCGCTTTTCTCTGCGTTCTCTGTGTCCTCTGTGGTAAAAGTCTTTACCGCGCTGGGACGGCGATGACTAATTGCCTTTCCAGCTGTTGATGTCATTCAAATCCACCAGTTCGGGCGACGGCGGCAGGTAATTGACCTCGCATTCCTGGGCGGTCAGCGGCAGATTCGACCGCGGCGCCAGCAGAGTATTTTGAGGATTGAAAAAATTCCAGGCGGCCCGTGAAAGCTCTTCGACCAGCGGCCACAATTTTTCATAATCCTGAAAATCGGTCTGCTCCCACAAAAAGATCGATATCACATAATGCCGGCCATTAGGCGAATAAACGACGCCGGCATCGCCCACCGTATCGAAAATCCAGCCGTTCTTATGCGAAATCCGCGCCTGACGCGGGATACCACCTTGCAGCAGCCGCTCGATGTCATTGGCGCTCATAAGCTCCAGCATTTGACGGCATTCCGACTGCGTGATTTGACCATCAGGATAGCTGGCCGCCAGGCCCGAACCAAATTCAGCGCAGTCATAAAGCAAATTGAAAAGGCTGCCCATGTCTTCGGCCGTCGTCTGATTAAAAGGGTCGGCATTGGTGTCATAAGCCGCGTTTGGCGATGTGGACGGGGCTGGAATGGCGCCAAGCTGCTGACCTTCCACGCCCAGATAAAAAGGCGCGCTGATATAAGTATTGCCCACCCCAATATGTTGCAGAGTATTGATGACGCTCTGCAGGCCGGCAAAGCCATCGCCGCCGCCGATGATTTCCATGATGAGATTCGAAGAGGCGTTGTTGCTGCACAGCAAAGAATTGGCCAGCAGCCAGGCTTCATCAGGCGAAGGCTCGCGGTCCAGCAAACGATAAAAATCAATCATAATCGGCGCTTTGATGGTGCTGGCGGCCGAATAAGCGACATCTCCCAGCAGGTTGATCTCTTCGCCAGTCAGCAGATCCAGCACAAAGAGAGAAGCGGTCGTCGTCTGCCCGTCGTGGATGAATCCCTGACTGTCGAGATAGTCAATCATCAAATTTTGCAGGGTAAGCAGGGTAGGCGGATTGTTGACCATGCTGTCAATGGGCAGATCGACCGTTCGCGCGTCGACTCTCCGCAAGGCCGCGTCAATGGCTTTCATGGCGGCCGGGATGTTCAGCGCATAGCCGCTCTCGCCAGGAAATACAGTCAAAGTTTGCAAATCATAACCAGGCGCGCCGGCCTTGCTGTCATAACGCAGCCCCACGTCATGCAAAAAGGCCGCCAGCGCCTCCTCTTGATAATCGGCCAAGAGCGGAATATCGCGTGGCAAAGTCTGCTCATTGCCCAGCATATAATCCAAAAAGCGGCGCCAAAAACCACCATCGGCCTCGCCGGCCGCCAAAGCATCGGCCAGCATAGGCGCGCTGCTGATCCTCCAGCCCAGCTGATCAGGATGAAGCATAATCGGATGATCGCCGTTGACATCGCTGTAATACATCTGAATCGGCTGGGCATAGGCCTGTTCCCAGCGCGCCACCGCGTCGTTTTGGCTAAGGCCGCTGACATTGACCCCGCCGGCCGTGATGCCGGCCGAAAGCTGCTCCTCGCGCTGACTGAACAAAACCAGTTCATTGAGCAGCAGCGCGCTGGCCGCCAGAACCATCAAAAGCGACAGGATGAGAAGGACGGGCAGACCCCGTCGTCGGCGGCGAGAATTCAGGCTTGCGCCCATTTCGGACTCCGACCAAGGCCCTCAAAAGCAATGTCAATCGCCTTTCTGTGGAAGGGCTGCATATCGGGCAGCTGATGCGGTTCAGCCCATCGGTAATCCAGCAGTTCCTTGCTAAGTTTGCCGATAGCGTTCTGCGCCTGGCATAAAAAGGCGATGTCAATATGACTGCGAGACGACTTGGCGATGTGCAAAGTTCTGATCACCTTGACGGTCAGCTGCAATTCCTCGCGCAGTTCGCGGGCGATGGCCGCGGCCGGCGCTTCATCATGCCCCATCCAGCCGCCAGGCAATCCCCAGGGCCGATGCGGATGAAAAACATGCTCGACAATCAATATCCGGCCGCGGCTGTCGATGATGACGGCGACGACTCCGGCCGTATAACGCGCCTGCACGCGCCGCGATATCAGATAAGGCAGATGAATAATAAAAGGATAACGGCGGATGAGCGCTGCGATTTGCCTTGTCACCGGGCTTCGATTCGCTTTCTGTTCATCTTCAGCTGACGAGAAAACGTTACCACAGAGCGCGCAGAGAAAGAACAGTTTCTTGCCACCGACCGCGATTTATTGTCGAAAATAAAATCGAATCAGGCTACACTTGTCCTATCCTGAATTGTGGAGCGCTTATGCGTGCTGTTTTTCGGCTGACATTCAAGCTGCTGTTGGGCCTGACCGCGCTCATCCTCCTCCTGGCGATTGGCTGGAGCCTGCTTGAAACCGGCGCGGTCTATCATCAGCGCCAGCAGGCCGTTCAAACGCTTGATGCGCGCCGGCCGGCCTATATCGCCACGGCCACCTCCATAGCGCCCGAGGACGGCCAAGCGCGCCTGGCAGGCCAACCGCGAACGATTCTGCTCCAGCAAATTGTTGCCACGCCGCCTCCTCCCGAACCTGAAAGCGGAAGCAGTCAGGTTGATTTGCCGACCCTTCTGCTGCCGCCCGGCCCCGATCCCGATTTGATCTTAGAGGGAACCGCCGTCCCAACCCGCGTGCCGATCATCCCCCGCGGACATGAGCTTGTCAATATCGCGCTGCTGGGCAGTGATGATGACGTCAGCGACAGCGGCTTTCTGCATACCGATACCATGATTGTCCTGTCAATGAACATGGAAACCGGCACAGCCGCCATGTTAAGCCTGCCGCGCGACCTCTTTGTTTATATCCCCAGCGGCAGCATGGGACGGCTGAACGTCGCTTTCGGCATCGGCGAGAACATCGGCTGGCAGCCCGACGGCGGATTTGGCCTGCTGCGTCAAACCATCTTTTACAATTTTGGCATTAACGTCCATTATTATGCCCGCGTCAATCTGGCCGGCTTCGAGACGATGATCGACCTGCTGGGCGGCGTCGAAATTGCCGTCGACTGCGCTTATCAAGACTATTACCCAGTCGAAAATTTTGACCCCCAAGCGTCAACCGAAGACAATTATGAACTGCGGACCCTCGATGTGGGCTATTATGCTTTTGACGGCTTTGACGCGCTTTGGTATGCGCGGACGCGGCGACTAAGCGATGATTTTGACCGCGGCCGCCGTCAGCAGCAGCTTCTTCGGGCCATCTGGCGCAAGGCGCGAACCAGCGGCTGGCTCTCCAGTCTGCCGGCCCTCTGGACTGAACTGACCGAAACCGTAGAGACCAATCTGCCCCTTGATGTCATGCTTAGACTGCTGCCTCATGCCCTCAATCTCGATCTGGGCAATGTGCAGAATTTCACCATGTTTCGCACGTATCACACCACGCCCTGGCAAACGCCGCGCGGCGATTATGTGCAGCTGCCGGAATATGAACTGATTGCCGCGCTGCTGCATGATTTTTACGCCCCGCCGACAGCCAATCAGCTGACCCTGACCGGCCCCTCAATTGCCATCTACAACGGCTCCGGCCAAGCCGACTGGGACCGAGTCGCCAGCGAACGTCTGCGCTGGGACGGTTACCATGCCATCGCCATGGGCCCACTCGATGACGGCGCGGTTCAAGAGGCCAGCCAGCTGATCGATTATGTGGCATCGGCAAAAGGCAGCATCGTCCCGGCCATCAGCAAAGCCCTCAACCTGCCGCTGACTCAAGTGCAGACGCAGCCAAATCCCAATCGCCAATATGATTATGAGGTGATCCTTGGGCGCGATTACCGCTCATGCACCTATGGCGTGCTGCCCGTTCATCGTTAAGCCGCTCGGTCAACGATTTTATTCTGCCCGATTGGCCGAAATGAGGCAAAATAGGATTTGACAGACGGCCGCGCATAAGATAATATATCGCAGTAAAATGAAATACAGGGACAAACAGAGAGGAAACGCTGTTATGACCGTTCATCGCCTGACCAGTAAATGCGGGGGGGGGGGGGGGGGGGGGGCAATGCGCCGTAAGACCGCTTTGCTTCTTGGCTTATTGCTGACCTTCGCTTTGACTCTTCCTGTTCAAAGCCAGTCGACGCCGACGGCGGGGCCTTGCGGCCTGCCGACATCAGCAGCGACTTGGACGTCCTCAACGACCCAAACAACCTGGAACATGACCGCGGACTGCACCTTTAGCGCCAGCGGCAACTATTTTATACGTATCAACTCCGGCTCCTTCATCGTCGACGGCAACGGCTATACCATCTATAGCGATCCCAACGCCCGGGCCTTCCAAATTGCGAGCGGCGCCTCCCTCGAGATAAGGAATGTCACCATCCGCGGATTCAACAGTACGTCCCTTGAAGTTATCCGCGCCTATGGCAATCTTACCGCCAGAGATGTCACCATCAGGAACAATACGTCCAGGACCGCAATAGAAATAGCGGGCGCCGTGCAGGCGACTCTCACCAATATGCGATTCCTGAACAACACCGGCAGTGTCGGTGGCTCCGCTTCTGTGCTGTCGGTCAATGTGGGGGCCACAGTCACCCTCCACAACGCCATCATCACCGGCAATGGCGGC
The DNA here is from genome assembly GCA_965243795.1 of Phototrophicaceae bacterium. Classification (GTDB taxonomy): domain Bacteria; phylum Chloroflexota; class Anaerolineae; order Aggregatilineales; family Phototrophicaceae; genus UBA6055. Next base: position 2,151,976 of record OZ251576.1, read on the forward strand.
GGCGGTAATAGTTATGTGGTTGCGGTCTATGCCAGCGCCAGCACCCTGACTGTAACCGGCTGTTTCACCATGAGCGGCAATACTGGCTCAAACAGCATCGCCAGGCACAACAACGAAGGCACCCTCAACAACAATAACATCGGCGCTTGCGTGGGCGGCGGCTTCACGACAGCGACTCCCACGCCTGGGCCGGGAACGGCGACGGCCGTAGCAGCAGAGACGGCGACGGCCGTGGCAGCAATGACGTTGACGGCCGCGGCAGAAGAGACGGCGATGGCCGCAGCAGCAGAGACAGCGACGGTCGTAGCAATGACGCCGACGGCGACGCCAACACCGACACTGACTCCCATGCCCAGGCCACGAAAAAAGGAAAAGGAGAGCTTGCCGCCAACGCCAACCGCGACGCCACGTCCGGCCTATGCCGCGTCTTATGTCGCCTTGCAGACCGAAACTGGCATGACCTTTGAGGCCGCTTATGGCCTCGACAGCGGCGTCCATTTTCGACAGCTTGACGGCAGCGGCATCGGCATTCAGTCAATCATCGACGCTGGCCCGCTGGCCGCCCTGGATGTCTATGGCTACGTCGAGCAGGGCGTCGAAGTCTGTTTCCCGCAGATTGGCCGTGTCATATTCTTGGATGCGCGCACCATGCCGCGGGCGATAACGACTCTGCCGGCCACCGTGAAGAACGGCATGACCTGCGTCTACCTGAACAGTCCAGGCTCGCTTGTGCTGCTGCCGAATTAAGGCTGAACTTCCCTCCCTCATTTTGGGGGAGGGCTTGTGCTTCTGTGATAAAAAATCCAACTGGCAAAATCAAAAAAAGTATGCTACCATCAAAATACCTTCGGGGTATGGCGCAGTCCGGCTAGCGCGCTTGCATGGGGTGTAAGAGGTCCCCGGTTCGAATCCGGGTACCCCGACACAGTTCATCAAGGCTCATCGCGCGGTGAGCTTTTTCCATCTATGCGAAAGGATAGGCTGATGAATCAATCCGCCGTCAAACTGACATCCCTGGCCGCCTGCGCCGGTTGAGCGTCCAAGCTCGATCCGGGCGATTTGGCGCAGGTGCTGCGTCCCCTAAGCGAAACCTTTTCCAGCGGCGATTACCCCCAAGTGCTGGTCGGATTGTCCCAGCCCGATGATGCCGCGGTTTATCAAATCGACAGCCAGCGCGCGCTGATCTCGACAACCGATTTCTTCCCGCCAGTAGTAGATACGCCCTATGAGTTCGGCGCGATAGCGGCGGCCAATGCCCTTAGTGATGTCTACGCGATGGGCGGCCGACCACTGATGGCGATTAACCTGGCCGCTTGGCCCGACGGCCTCGATATGAGCCTCTTGACCGAAATACTGCGCGGCGGCGCCGAAAAAGTCAAAGAAGCGGGGGCAGTCATCGCCGGCGGCCATTCCATCAGCGACCAGGAACCCAAATATGGCCTGTCCGTCACAGGCGAAGTCCATCTCGACCAAATCATCCGCAAATCAGGCGCCCTCGTCGGCGACAGGCTGATTTTGACGAAGCCGCTGGGTACAGGCGCCATCACAACCGCCCTCAAGCGCGGCCTGGCGAAAACAGCCCACATCGAAGCGGCCATCATATCCATGTCGCGGCTCAATCGACGCCCATCCGAACTCGCGCAAAACTACCAAGTCCGCGCCATGACGGATATTACCGGCTTCGGCCTGGCCGGCCATGGCCACGAAATGGCCCAGCTGGGGCAGGTCGGCTTCCGCGTCTATTTCAGCAAACTTGAATGGCTTGCCGGCGCCCTCCAATATGCCCAAAAGCAGATATTCCCCGGCGGCCTGGAACGCAATCGACAGTATTTTGGACGCTGGCTCGCTTGTGATGACCGTTTATCGGCCTGGCAGCAGGCATTGCTTTTTGACCCGCAGACGTCAGGCGGCCTGCTGATGGCGGTTTCGGCCGACCGCGCCGACGCCCTGCTGGCCGATCTGTGCAGTCAAGGCTCGCAGGCGGCGGTGATTGGCGAGGTCATCCCCGGCCAAGGCCATATCGCTGTGTTGCCCTGACAAGGAATGCCTTTAGGCCCTGGCGGGGATAAGATCGAGATTTCTGCCGACTGTTTCAAAAGCGACCAAGGCGCGGTCGAGATGCTCGCGGCGATGAGTGGCGATGTAACTGGTTCGCAAAAGCGCCTGATTGGGCGGCGTCGCCGGCGGAACGACCGGATTCGTGTAGACGCCTTCCTCAATCAAAGCCATCCATGTTAAGCCAGTGCGATACTGCTCGCCAATTCTGACCGGGATGACCGGCGTTTGGCTGTTGCCGGTGTCATAGCCCAGCTTTTTCAGCCCTTGCCGCATATATTCGGCATTTTTCCAAACTTGCTGCACGTGTCTCGGCTCATTCTCAATAATATCAAGCGCCGCCAGCACCGCCGCCAGGTTAGGCGCCGGCAAGGCCGCCGAAAAAATCAGCGACCGCGCATGATGCTGAACATAATGAATCACATCGGCCGAACCAGCGATAAAACCGCCAATCGAAGCGAAACTCTTGCTGAAAGTCCCCATAATCAAATCAACCTGATCGGTCAGGCCAAAATGCGCTGAAGTCCCGCGCCCCCCACCAGCGACGCCAATCCCATGCGCGTCGTCCACCAGCAGCCGCGCCTCATATTTCTTGCAAATCTCCACAATCTGCGGCAATGGCGCAAAATCACCACCCATACTATAGACGCCATCCACGACGACCAATTTGCCGGCCTCATCTGGAATTCGACTTAATACGCGCTCCAGATCATCCATGTCATTGTGCTTGAAACGTTTCATCGAACCGCGCGACATGGCAACCCCGTCAACGACGCAGGCATGCGCGTCTTTATCCAAAATAGCCACGTCATGCTTGCCCAGCAGCGCCGACACAGTTCCCAGATTCGTCTGATAGCCAGTGGAGAAGACCAAGGCCGCTTCCTTGTCGACGAACTTCGCCAGCCGCCGGTCAGCCTCCAAATGCAGTTCCAGCGTGCCATTGAGAAAGCGCGAGCCGGTAACGCTTGTGCCGTGCCGTTCAGTGGCTTCAATAGCCGCCTGTTTGACCCGTTCATCAGTCGTCAGGCCCAGATAATTATTGGAACCCAGCATAACAACCTCTTTGTCCTCAAAGGTTGCCGTCGTGCCTTCCGAATCGCTAAGCGCGCGAAAAAACGGATAGATGCCCATTTCCATCGCTTCTTTGGCGACGGTGAAGCTGGATATTTTGTCGAATAAATCGGCCACAATTTTCTCCTGAACTGCCTGGCGCATTTTGGCTGCCGACGGCGATGATGACTGCAAATATCAGCTTGTAGGCCAAGTCTAGCAGGAGTCCAGCCTTTTCACAATGCAAAATCCGCGCCGGCCATTCTCCCCTTGCCAAAAATCCGACTTGCGCTATAATGCCAAACAAGGTAAAATCCAATTACGCGCTTATTGTTCACAGAGGAGCAAACCATGTCGAGCCTAACCATTCGCCGCATCATTGTCTGGGTTATCTCTATGGGATTGGGCTTTGTCGTCGGCTATGGCATCATCACCGTCGGCTTTGATATGCTGCCGCTCTTCAGCGCGGTGCAGACGCCGCAGGGCGTATCCATCCAAGAATATGGCATCATCTATTTCCTGTTCACGGCCGTACCCATCGGCCTGGTGTTTGTCATCTGGCTGGACGCCTTTATGGACACCCGTATTCTGCCCGACTAGGAAATTCCGCTGTTCTGAATCCTCAAATCCACCCTTGAGTGGATTTTTTGTTTGCCGACCAGGCATGAGAGCTATCGCCATATCCCTGATAGATTTTGCAAGGCCCTCCATGATACATTTGGGACATGGACAATAAGCCGCAATCCACGTTTTCTGGATTTTATCGACACAGCCTGCCAGAAAGACAGGCCATCGTCAAAAATTGGGCCGGCCTGAATCAGAATGATCTTCAGGCCTTGCAGGACGGCGGCCTCTCGCTTGCGGAAGCCAATCTGATGATTGAAAATGTCATCGGCCGTCTTAGCTTGCCCTTAGGCGTCGCCGCCAATTTCCTCATCAATCAGCAGGATTATCTCATCCCCATGGTCATCGAGGAGCCATCTGTGGTCGCCGCTTGCAGTTACGCCGCCAAGCTGTTCCGCAGTGGGGGCGGGTTCGCCGTTTCCAGCGATGATCCGGTTATGATCGGCCAAATCCAGCTTCTTGATATTGCGGATCCAGAATACGCCGTCAGGCAGATTCAATCTCGAAAAAACGAAATCCTGGCCAAGGCCAACGAAATCGCCGGCAGCATCCTCCAGCGCGGCGGCGGCGCGGTCGATATTGAAGTCCGCGAATTGAAGGACACGGCGGCCGGTGATATGCTGATTCTGCATATTCTCTACGATACCCGCGATGCGATGGGCGCCAATGCCGTCAACAGCGCGCTTGAGCATACGGCCCCCCTTATCGAGAAAATCGCGGGCGGCCGAGTCAACCTGAAAATCCTAAGCAACTTGAGCGACCGGCGATGCGTCCGCGCCGAAGGCATGATCCCCCACGAGCGCCTGGCCACTGAAACCGCCAGCGGCCAGGAAGTCGTTGATGCCATCATTGAAGCCGCGGCCTGGGCCGACAGTGACCCCTATCGCGCCGCCACGCACAACAAAGGCATTATGAACGGCATTGACGCGCTGCTGATCGCCACCGGCAATGACTGGCGGGCCGTCGAGGCCGGCGCCCATGCTTATGCCTCCCGCAGCGGCCGCTACACAAGCCTAACGACCTGGCGAAAAGACGAATCTGGCAATTTGCATGGCCGTATTGAAACGCCGATGGCCTTGGGCATTGTCGGCGGTGCCACGCGCGCGCATCGTCTGGCGCAGACCTCCCTCAAGCTGCTTCGCGTTGAATCGGCCCGACAGCTGGCCGAAATTGCCGCGGCCGTCGGCCTGGCGCAAAATCTCGCCGCCATCCGCGCCCTGGCCACCGACGGCATTCAGCGCGGCCACATGAGAATGCACGCCCGACAGCTGGCCTTGGCCGCCGGCGCCGATGGCCAGCTGGCCCTTCAAATCGCGCGGCAGATGATTGACGAAGGCCACATTCGGCTGGAACGAGCGCGGGAAATAATGCGAAACGCCAAGAAAAGGACATGACATGACATCGAATCCGCATTGGCTTATGCAGTCCGACCGCAGCGTCGGCATCGTCGGCTATGGCGCGTATATCCCCCGTTATCGCCTGCCCGGCAGCGAAATCGCGCGCATCTGGACGAAGGGCCTAGGTGCCGCGCCAGTCATCGAAAAAGCAGTCGCCGGCATCGACGAAGACGTCGTCACCATGTCCATTGAAGCTGCCCGCAACGCAATCATCCGCGCCGACATCGACCCACAAAACATCCGCGCCGTATGGGTCGGCAGCGAAAGCCATCCTTACGCAGTCAAGCCCACCAGCACCATCGTAGCCGAAAGCATCGGCGCCTCGCCCCATATTCAAGCGGCTGATTGGGAATTCGCCTGTAAAGCCGGCACAGAAGCCGTCCAGGCCGCCATCGGCATCATCGGCAGCGGCATGGGACATTATGCCTTGAGCATCGGCATGGACACCGCGCAAGGCCGCCCCGGCGATGCCCTGGAGTACACGGCCGCATCTGGCGGCGCCGCGTTCATCTTGGGTCCAGCCGCCGAAAGCCTCGCCATTTATCAGGGCAGCTACAGCTATGTCACCGACACTCCCGATTTCTGGCGGCGCGCCGGTGAATTTTATCCCAGCCACGGCGACCGCTTTACTGGCGAGCCGGCCTATTTCGCCCATACCATAACCGCCGCCTCAACGCTGATGGAAATGATGAACACCGCGCCAGCCGACTATGATTATGCGGTTTTCCATCAGCCCAATGTCAAATTTCCCGCGCGCGCCGCCAAATTGCTGGGTTTCAAGCCGCAGCAAATCCAAATCGGCCTGCTGGCCAACGAAATCGGCAACGTCTATTCTGGCTCCTGCATGATTGGCTTGACGGCCATCCTGGATATTGCCGCGCCTGATGACCGTATCCTGATGGTCAGCTATGGCAGCGGCGCCGGCTCCGACGCTTTCGACCTGCGCGTCACGGACAAAATCGAGACAAGATCTCCCCAATTCCCCACCACGCAGGATTATCTGAAACGGCGCGCCGAAATTGACTATGCCACTTATGCCCGCTATCGGGACAAGCTGAAGGATTAGGAAAATGAACGTTGCGATTATTGGCGCCGGCATGATTCCAGTGGGCGAACACTGGTCAAAAAGTATCCGCGAATTGGCTGCCGAAGCCGCGGCCATCGCGCTGGAAGACGCCGGCCTCTCAACCGTTGACGCGCTCTATGTTGGCAATGCTTATGGCGCGGCCTTTAATCAGCAGACCCAGCTGGGCAGCCTGATCGCCGGCGATATGAACCTGACCGGCATTGAGGCCTACACCTGCGAGGCGGGCGAGGCCTCCGGCGGCGTCGCTCTGCGGACGGGATGCCTGGCGGTTACCTCTGGCATGATCCAATCGGCCCTGGTCATCGGCGTCGAAAAAGTGACCGATATCGTCGGCCCACCCCGCGTCAGCGCGCGCAGTGTCAGCCTCGATGCCGACTTCGAATCGGTCAATGGCGCGACCCTGACCGCTATGGCCGGGCTGCTCATGCGCCGCTATATGCACGAATACGACCTTGAACTCGCGCAGTTTGAGGGCTTCAGCCTGAACGCGCATCGCAACGGCGCGGCCAATCCCTTCGCTATGTATCGCAATCGACTGCGGGCTGGGGCCTTCGCCAAAGCGCCGATGATCGCCGACCCAGTGAATCTGTTTGACAGCGCTCCCGAAGCCGATGGCGCCGCCGCGCTTGTGCTGGTTTCATCAGATGACGCCGCCGATGCAGTCCCCAAGCCCATCGCCGTCAGCGCCAGTGCCGTGGCCATCGATCATCTCATGCTGCAAGACCGCCAAGAGCTTTTGACGCTGAACGCTGTCCGACAGTCGGCCAAGCAAGCCCTCCACCAGGCGCGGTTAAGCATCAAAGCCATCGACCTAATGGAGCTTCACGATGCTTATGCCATCCTGACCGCCCTAACATTTGAAGCGCTGGAGCTTAGTCCCCCGGGCCAAGGCTGGACATGGGCAAACGACAGCGGAGCGAAAATCGGCCTGGACGGCGCGATGCCCATCAGCGCATTTGGCGGCCTCAAGAGCAGGGGCAATCCAAGCGGCGCGGCCGGCATCTACCAGGCTGTGGAATCTCTGCGCCAGCTGCGCGGTGAGGCCGAAGCGAACCAAGTCGCCGGCGCCAAAACAGCCCTCATCCAAAACATCGGCGGCCTAGGAAGCACAGTGACGACGCATATTTTGAGAGCTTTTGCCGATTAGCCTGATGGACTTTGACAGCGCCACTAACAATCGCGATAGCTTTTGACAGCTTCCCGCGCCTACACTCATAACGTCAATCAAAACTGGAGGTCGTTCATGCAAGCAGTCAAATACTGGCGCAGCAGCAAACTTCGCTATCGTCTTCTGGGTATGAAACGGCCGAAAAATCAGGACATGACCGCCCCGCGCCCGACAAAGAAATCGACCCCAAACCGCGAAGACCACATTCAGCGCGCGCCGGCCGCCGTCGGCCAATGAGCATGAATCAGCCTGCCCGCGCCCGTCAGTATGACCGCGGCGTGCGAGGGACAGTCTACAGCTTTACAGTGGTGCAGGAGCCGCCGGCCGGCTTCGAAAGCCAAGCCCCCTATATCCTGGCCTTAATCGAACTGGACGAGGGCGGCCTCATCACCGCCCAGCTGACCGACATCGATAACAGCCCGAAAATTGGCGACCGCGTCGAAATGGTCACCCGAAAACTGACCACCGATGGTTCGCGCGGCATGATCGTCTATGGCTACAAGTTCCGCCCCTTGATCGCCAAAACAGCATCGAAATAAAAAACCACCCCATCGCGGAGTGGTTTTTGCTGGCAAATTCACTGCGCGGCTTTGAATCAAGCTGTGTTTTTCTGCTTGCCTTCATAAGCCATCGAAATGCCGGTGTTGGTATTGAAAATATGGACGTTATCCAGATTGAAGGTGACGCCCAATTCGCCGCCAACCTGCGCTCCCGTGCGCGGATCAGTGCGCGCGATGAAGTTCTTGCTGTCCTTCTCCAGATAAATGATGACTTCATTGCCCATCTGCTCGACAACTTCAACGCGGGTGGACAAATTAGCGGGAGTGATCCCCTGCGGCAGATAATTGGTGTCGTGAATGTCCTCGGGCCGAATGCCGCATACCACGTCGCCCGCCTGGGCCTCCTGAAACTGCTCGGCTTTGCTGGCGGGAATAGTCAGAGCGAATGCGCCAGTGTCCACGACCATATTGCCATTGTCAAAACGCAGATCAGCGTCGAAGAAGTTCATCGAAGGACTGCCGATGAAGCCGGCCACAAAGATATTGCGCGGATTGTGATACAGGTTGAAGGGCGAATCAATCTGCTGAAGCTCGCCTTCATTGAGGACGCAAATGCGCGTGCCCATGGTCATCGCCTCAACCTGGTCATGGGTTACATAGATGAAAGTCGTCTCCAAACGCTGATGCAGACGGCTGATGAAAGAGCGCGCCTCCACCCGCAGCTTGGCATCCAGGTTGGACAAAGGCTCATCCATCAAAAAGACGGCCGGCTCGCGGACAATCGCCCGACCAACAGCCACGCGCTGACGCTGACCACCAGAAAGTTGACGCGGACGACGATCAAGCAAATGACCAATGCCCAATTCATTCGCCGCCTCATTAACCCGCTCGTCAATAGTCTTCTTCGGCGTCTTGCGGAGCTTGAGGCCAAACGCCATATTGTCATAGACAGTCATGTGCGGATACAGCGCATAGCTTTGGAACACCATAGCCACATCGCGGTCTTTCGGCGCGACATTGTTGACCACACGGTCACCGATCAAAATTTCGCCCTCGGTAATCTCCTCCAAGCCAGCGAGCATCCGCAGACTCGTCGATTTACCGCAGCCAGACGGCCCGACAAACACCAAAAACTCCTTGTCAGCAACCTCGATGTTTAAGTCGGATACGACCCGCAACTCTCCAAAATCCTTAGAAACTTGATTGAAAGTAACACTAGCCACAAGAACCCCCCATTTGAATAAGCAGCTTATCGAAAAACTGGTAAAATCATCTTACTTGACAATAAAATGAATTTATAGTGGCAATTATACCGCGTTTTTTCTGTTTGGCAAGATTTTACTGCAAATAGAATAAATTCACAACCAAATGAGGAAATATGTCCGATAATCCAAATGCGGAAATCATCGCCATCGGCACCGAAATTCTGCTGGGCGAAATCACCGACACCAATTCCGTCTTTATGGCGCGGCAGCTGCGGGACATTGGCGTCAATGTGTTTTTTATGACCACCGTTGGCGACAATTTGCAGCGGATCGCCGATGCCATCGACCTAGCTCTGGAACGCGCCGAAATCGTCATCACCTGCGGCGGCCTCGGCCCAACAGTCGATGACATGACGCGCCAGGCAATAGCCCAGGCCACAGACCGGCCGCTTGAATTTCATCAATCGCTCTATGATGTCATTGCCGAACGTTTTCGCGGCTTTGGCGTCGACATGACCAGCAACAACCGTCAGCAGGCCTTTCTGCCCCAAAACGCCAGCGTCATCGAAAATCCAGTGGGAACAGCCCCAGCCTTTGTCGTCGAAACCGCCCGCGGCCGAGTCATCAGCCTCCCCGGCGTCCCCCGCGAAATGAAATATCTCATGTCAGCCTCGGTCATTCCCCATCTGCTGGAAAAATACAGCTTGGGGGTAATCGTCGCCCGAACCCTGCGAACGGCCGGCATTGGCGAAAGCTCGCTGGACGACAAAATCGGCAAAACCATCCTAAGCAGCGGCAATCCCAGCGTCGGCCTGGCAGCGCATCACGGCAGCGTCGACGTGCGGATCACTGCCAAAGCCGACAGCCCAAGCAAAGCCGCCCAATCCCTGGATGAAATGCAGGCCAAACTGGAAGCGAAAATTGGCGAACACATCTTCGGAATCGATGATGACGCGCTGGAAGAGGCCGTCTTCGATCTGCTGCGACAGCATAATCTGCGCGTCCACGTCACCGAGGCCGGCCTGCCCGGCGTGATTATGGACAAATGGAATCACCATCAAGCCGCTTATGTCCAGGCCGATTCATACTCCCATCCCAGCGAAGTCTATGCGCGCTACGCGGTTGACGCGGCGGTTTCCCTGAAAGACCTTGCGGTTGACATTGCCGAGCGCATACGATTGGAACAGCAAACGGACGCCAGTATCCTTGTGCTTAGTTATCCTCATCTGAACGACAGCGCCGATATCGAACAGGGCAGCGCGGTTGCCGTATCAACAGAGCAGGACACGCGCTGGCGGGTGTATGGCTTTGGGGCAGGATCAAACCTGGCGCGCGACTGGCTGGCCAGGTGGGGACTGGCCTGTCTGTGGCGGCTGTTAAAAGAGGCGCGCAGCTAATCATCAAGTTTGAGCAGGGCCATGAAGGCCTCCTGCGGCACCTCCACCGCGCCAATCATCTTCATCCGTTTTTTCCCCTTTTTCTGCCTTTCAAGCAGTTTCTTCTTGCGCGTGACATCGCCGCCATAGCACTTCGCCAGGACATCTTTGCGTAATGCCTTGACATTCGCCCGCGAAATAACGCGCTTGCCGATGGCCGCCTGCACCGGCACAGTGAACATCTGACGCGGAATGAGCGCCTTGAGCTTGGACACCAAACGCTGCCCGCGGTGATACGCATCTTCCCGATGGCAGATCATCGCCAAAGCATCCACTGGCTCGTTGTTGACCAAAACCTCGACTTTGACCAAATCGCCGCGCCGATACTCCAAAAATTGATAGTCCAGGCTGGCATAGCCTTGAGTCGCGCTCTTCAGCCGGTCATAAAAATCAATGATAATCTCGGACAGCGGAATCTCAAAATGCAGGATAATCCGCGCCGCATCCAGATATTCAGTGGTGACATAAACGCCGCGCTTGTTGATGACCAGTTCCATAACCGCGCCGATATACGACTGGGGCATGTAAATCTGAATCGTCATCCAAGGCTCATGAATCTCCTCAATCGAATTCTCATCAGGCAGCAGCGCCGGGCTGTCAATCAGAGCCGTTTCATGGTTCTTTTGGATCACGCGGTATTCGACGCTGGGCGCCGTCGCCAAAATATCCAAATCATATTCGCGCTCCAGCCGCTCCTGAATAATCTCCATGTGGAACAAGCCCAGAAACCCGACCCGAAAGCCAAAATTGAGCGCCTGCGACGTCTCGGGCTGATAAACCAAAGAGGCGTCATTAAGCTGCAATTTGTCAAAAGCATCGCGCAAATCAGGGTAATCGTCATTGTGAGTCGGATAGATGCCAGCATACACCATCGGCTTGACCTTCCTGTAACCAGGCAAAGGCCTTTCCGTGCCTTTAGAGGCCAAGGTCACCGTGTCGCCCACGCGGCATTCCTGAACCGTCTTTAGTCCAGTGGCGATATAACCGACTTCGCCGGCCCGCAGTTCGCCCATCGCCCGCATCACGGGATCAAACACGCCAATTTCAACCGCTTCAAATCGCGCGCCAGCCGCAAAGAGCTTGAGCAGTTCCCGCCGTCTGCTGACCGCGCCATCCGTAACGCGGACATAAGCGATGACACCCTTGTAGGCATCATAATGCGAATCAAAAACCAGCGCCCGAAAACCCTCGCTTTCATCAGTCGCCGGCGGCGGCACCTCGCGGATGACCTTCTCCAAAACCTGGCCAATGCCGATGCCGTTCTTGGCGGAAATACGCGGCATATCCTCGGCCGACGTCCCCAAAAGCTCTTCAATCTCCTGCGCCACGGCGTCGGGCTGGGCGGCCGGCAGGTCAATTTTGTTAATCACCGGGATAATTTCCAAGTCCTGCTCCAGCGCCAGATAAATGTTGGAAAGCGTCTGCGCTTCAATCCCCTGACTGGCGTCAACCACCAAAACAGCCCCCTCGCAGGCCTGCAAAGCGCGGCTCACCTCATAAGTGAAATCAACATGACCAGGCGTGTCAATCAGGTTCAGGATGTATTCCCCGCCATCAGCCGCTTGATAACTCATGCGGACGGCCGAGGCCTTGATAGTCACGCCGCGCTCGCGTTCCAGCGCCATGCTGTCCAAAAGCTGCTCCTGCATATCGCGCACGGCCACCGTCTGCGTCAGTTCCATCAGGCGGTCGGCCAATGTGCTTTTGCCATGATCGACATGGGCAATGATGCAGAAGTTGCGAATATGATCGATTTTCATCATCGGTTCATCTCCAAGCGCGCCAGGCGATTATAAAGCCAAGCCGTCAGGCGGTCTATGGCCAGGCGGCGGCGACCTGCTCGATTTTATCGTGATAAGATGCCAAAACAGCCGACTTATCTCCTATCGTCAGCCACATCAGATATTCAATGTTGCCCTTTTGGCCGCGAATGGGCGAGGCGATAACATCGGCCACAGCGAACCCAATCGATTCAGCGAACTGGGCGATGTCAGCCAGCGCTCGTCTATGCACAGCGCGGTCTCTGACGATGCCGCCTTTGCCGACGTCAGCGCGGCCAGCCTCGAACTGCGGTTTGACCAGCGCGACCACATCGGCAGGATTCGTCAGCCATTTTTTGACGGCCGGCAAAATCAGGCGCAGCGAGATGAAGGACACGTCAATTACCGCCAGGGCCACAGGCTCCTCCAGCGCGTTCAAATACCGCGCATTCGTGTTTTCCATCAAGACGACCCGCTCATCCATCCGCAGGCGATAATCCATCAGGCCAGCCCCGACATCAATCGCCCACACCTTGGCCGCCCCATGTTGAAGCAGACAGTCAGTAAAGCCGCCGGTGCTGGCGCCAACATCAGCGCAGACCTTGCCAAACGGATCAGCGTCAAAAACGGCCAGCGCCGCTTCCAGCTTGAGGCCGCCGCGCCCGACATAACGCGGTTTGGCCTTGAGCTTGATGTCCACGTCGGCCAACACTTGCGCGCCAGGCTTGTCGATCATCCTCCCATCGACAAACACCTCGGCCGCCATAATCATCGCCGCCGCCTTGCTTCGACTCGCCGCCAGCCCCCTCTTCAGCAGCAGCGCATCCAGCCGCTCTTTGCCCGACCGCCGCTTATCCACGCACAAGCTCAATCTGAATATCGGTCTGAATATCGGCCGCCCGCTCATCAGACTTGAATTCAAAACCATCGGCCGCCAGCGGCAGATAGCCCTCGGCCTCAATAACAACGCTGTAGGGCGTGTCAAATGCGAGAGGGCGGTCGAACTGAAAATCGCCGTTGCGGTCAGTGGTCGCCAAAGCCGATACCTGCTCCTGCTTCCATTCAAAATCGCCTGCCGAATAATCTTCGCTGATCAAAATAATGGTCACGCTTGGAATCCCCAGCTGTGTAGCGGCATCCAGCACGCGCCCGCCAAAAACCACGCCTTCAATCTCGGCAAAGCGGTCAATCGGCAGCTGACCAATGCCAACTGTGGCGGTCATCTCCAAAACTTGCAGATCATTGACCAGCGCTTGCAGTTCATAGCTGCCATCGGGCGGCGCATCAACCGACATCAGAAAGTTCGCGCCAGTCTCGACGGTCACCCACGGATAAGTCGCCTCAAAAAAAGCCTGGCCATCGACCAGCCAGCGCACCGTCCACGGCGTCCCAGGCGCTATCCGCTGCCAGTCGAACAGGGCATACAGAGTCGGAATCGAATCGGGGAAGGACGTCATCGCTGGAGCATCCAAGGCCGCAAAGGCCGTCGGGCCAGAACTGTAACGCGCCTTGGTGAAAATCTGCGGCAGCGGCCCAGCCGGCAGACCAGCCACCACGAAATCCGATGTGGCCGACAGCGCGCCCTGCACATAAAGCTCCAAACGATAAGACCCTGGAAGCAGACCACCCTGCGGCCGCAGATTGACGACATTGGAGCCGTTTCTGCCAAAAGCCCAGGCGTCCTCGGACCGCGCGACCTCGCTGCCATTGAAATACCAAATAGCCGTCCACGTCAGGCCATCTTCCATATTAGCGTAGACAAACCGCGCCGAAGCAATGCTGCCCACCGACAAAATCGCGCCGTTCCCCATCAGATTTCCCTGCAAATCCAGCAGGCCAAACACAATATCACTAAAGGCCGGCGAACGATCCGCGCCGCCGCCGATGACAATCTGCTGGCTGTCCTCGGCCAAGCCGTTCACCAAAAGCGTAAATTCATAAGCGCCATTTGCCCAAGGCTGACCGCGGCTGCCAATATGCCAAAGCCCCTGTTCACCACCGCTCCAGCGCACCGGCGGCAGACTAAAGGCGGCATCCGGCACCCCATCCCGCGTCACGCGCATCTCATAGACCGTCTCGGGTGTCATGTTCGCATAGTCAAAAAACAGATAAAGACTGTTGGTGTTGGCTGGCATCGATCCGACCACAGTCGACGGCAGACCCTTGATGACCGAAGGCGAAAAAAGCAGACGGGAAAACTGCGGCGGGCCCATCGACTGCGGACGCGCCGACGGAACAGTCGCCATATCGACCTCAAGGCCGAGCGCCGCGCCGCGGATAAGGCTTTGCGCCAGGTTAATCGGCCGCACGGTGCTGATCAAATCGCCGGTCGGCACGCAGTGATCATTGCTGTTGATGAGTCCGTCTTGGTTAGTATCTTCAATAAAACGACAGTTGGAATCAGCCCCCAGCGGGCCAAAAGGCGCATGAGTCGGTATGCCAATCAGCTGCCCGGCCGAGTTGTAAGCGCCGCCGCCGGACATGGCGCCAGGGATTTCAGCGCGGGTCTTGAACCAAGCGCGGCCGCCACCGCGCGGCTCGGCGATGAAAGCGGTTATCGTGCCGCGCCGTATCGCCACCGCCTGATTGCCCAAATCAAGATAGCCAACGACAGCCACATTCTCATCGATGTCCAGAGCGGCCGAATCGCCAATTTCGACAAAAGGCAAGGCCGGCAGCCCCCCTTCAGCAATCAGACGTCCATCAAGCTCGCGGGTGATGCGGAGCAGGGCAATATCCAGCCCCTCGTCAGCGGTGGCGATCTCGGCGCGGTATTTGGGAATCGGCGGCTCGGCCAAATCAACATTCATGGACACAATCAGACTGTCGCCATCGCAGTTTCGGCTGGGCAGGATGCTGTGAGCGCTGGTGACAATCAATCCATCGGCGCTGATCAATGTCCCCGTGCTGGCGCATTTGACAATCAAATCATTGCCGCGGCTTTCCACCTGATAAATGAACACCGTCGCCCGCTTGATTCGATCAAGATCAAGTTCAAAACTGGACTGCGCGGCCGCCCAAAACACAGACAGCCAGACCAGCGTCGCCAGACTTGACTTGAAGCGCGCCATCATCATCAAAAATCCAAATTTTGAATAAACCAGTCCAGCGTCGCCAGTTCCTGCTCATAGATGCTGGCATCAGCCCGAAAAGAAATAATAAGCGCCTGGCCGCGGTTGATCGTCAGAATATCCAAACCGACCACAATCGTCGAAACCCCCTCCAAAAACGGACTGGCATCGCGCGACACAAATGAATACGACATCGCCACAGCCGCCGATTCATCAGGCAAACTGTAATTATCATAGCCCAAAATCGTATAGTCAATCAGGGTTTGCGACCTCATCAAAGTCAAGCGGTCGAGCAGATTGCGCTCAACAGTGTCCGGGCTGACCGGTAGCGCGCTAATCTCAATCTGGGTGCTGTACCCGCGATAAGCCATATCACGCGCCCGAAAGACATAATCTCCCCCCTCATCCAGCAGCCAGCGCCGCGGGTAACGCGCCCTGATGCCCGCCGCCACATTGACATACTCATTCGACTGGCTGATGCTGCTGTCGCGCAAATTAACGCCCAGCCCCAAACCCGCCGCAATAAGCAAACAGCTTAAAACGATTGACCATCGCTGACGTCGACCCGCCCGAATATCAGTCGGAAAAGCCATCAGTATCCCCATTTCCGCCGCCATAGGCCTCGCGCTGACGGTTTTCGGAAACCGTGTACAAAAAATAAGCGACCAGCCCAGCGCCCAGCAAAGCGATGATAAGGAAGATCAGACCAGAAAACGGCCGGTCACTGCTGCCGGCCAGACCCAGCCGCCCATTCATCACCTCCGAAAAAAGCGTCGTGACAACTCCAGTCGTCACCGCCGCCATTAAGAGGTTCAGCGGCAGAGCAATCGGCCGCGCATTGCCAAAATGAGATTCGATGAGGCCCAGCGCGATGAACATACTTGAAGCGAATTGAATCGCATAATTAGCCAAAATGTAAATAGCGGCGAGGCCAAAGGTCGGCTGCCAATGCCATATCAGCGCCAGATTGAGATAGAAGCTGTAGCCAACGGCGCTGGCCAAGCCATAAGCAATCGCATCGCTGCGAATCCGCAGACTGTGCGGATAAATGGTGAAACGGAGGATGAACAGTTTCAGCGCCATATCGACCATGCCGGCGGTGAAGGTGAATCCAGCGATTCGGCGGAACGATGATTCCAGCGGCAGCCATTGCTCAACGCGGAAAAAATCCTGCGCCATCGGCAATCCAATCGCCGCCGCCGTCAAAGCAGAAAGCGCAGCGGTGCCGATCAGATGCTTGCGCGGCCGCGAAACCCGATATTCAGGCAGGACAGCCGCGCCCAGCCACAGCAGAAGCGGCAGAAACGTCAAAACGACCCCCAGCAGTCGATTAAGGCCGTTGTCAGGCTGTGGATTGAGATTGAATATCTCCCCCGCCGCGACCGCCGCGGCCGCTATGGCCGCCATAAGCAGCGCTTGCATCGCCAGACCAGGCCATACCTGCCGATAAGGAGACGCCTCCTCATCGCTGGCGGGTGGGATGATTCGATAACTCATGCCGCGAAATCCCTGCGTCTGATTAAAACAGATCGAAACAGAAACATTTTACCACAGAGGACTCAGACAAAAGCGGGTTTATGCTATGCTGAACTTATGAATGCGAAACACGCGCCAGGCATTTCGCTTGTCATTTTTATGGCCCTGCTGATTGTGGCCGGCTGCCGCGGCGAACAGCAGCCCCCTCCCTGCGACATAGATCCGCGTTGCCTGCGTTATGGCATCAGCGCCGACATCCCCATCCTAGACCCCCACCTGGCCAGTTCGGCCGAAGCCGGCATGATCTTCCGACAAATCTATGATACGCTGATAAAGCGCGACCCCGATACGCGCGATTTTGTCCCCGCGCTGGCAAGCTCATGGGAACTGTCCGCAGACGGCCTAACCTATACCTTTCATCTGCGCCAGGACGTCTTCTTTCACGATAACACCCGCTTTGACGCCGCCGCCGTCGCCCGCGGCATCGACCGCATCTATGACCCAGAAATGAACGCCCTCCACGCCCGTTCCCTGCTGGGGCCATTGAGCCGCTATAAAATTGTCGACCCATACACCATACAGATCATTCTGCTAGAGCCTTACGTCCCGCTTTTGGACGGCCTGTCACAGCCATTTTTGGGCATCGCCAGCCCGCAAGCCCTGGACGCTTACAACAGCCTGCGCTATCAATTCCATCAAATCGGCAGCGGCCCCTTTATCCTGGAAAGCTACCTCCCCGGAAACCGCGTATCCCTGCGGCGCAATGAACGCTATGACAGCGGAGAAGAATCTGACATCAGCCGCGTCGAATTTGTCATCCTGCCCGACCCCAGCGCGGCATTGTCACCACTCCTCGCCGACTCCCTGGATGTGGCCGACAATCTCCTGCCGTCAGCGGCGCGAAATCTGATTGGCAGCAGCCAGGCGCGGCTTTTGCCGACCAATATCCCCGGCCAAACAGCGCAGTTTATCTTCAACACCAGCCGCCAGCATCTTGATAGTCGACTTGTGCGTCGGGCATTGCTGTATGCGACCAATCGAATCGCCATTCGCGACAGCATCTTCTTCAATTATTCGCCCGTGGCCTGGGCGCCGCTTTCGCAAAATACCGGCCTGGCGCATACCGGCTACGTCAATGAATTCGCTTTTAACATCAGTTTGGCGCAGGAGCTTCTTGAACAGGCCGGCTATGCAGACCGCGACAGTGACGGCATTCTCGACCGCGACGGCGCGCCGCTCAAACTGAAGATGATTGCCCCACCCTGGGGCCAGCTGCCCGAAGTCGCCGCCGCCATTAAGAGACAGTGGCAGACGATTGGCCTTGAACTGATCATTGAGCCGGCCCCAGGCCTCACCCGTCTTTTGCAGATAGCGCAGTCAGGCGATTTTGACCTGTTCCCCGTCGAAGGCAGCGGACTAGACCCGGCCATCCTTGGCGCCGTCTTCCTTGACAATTCCTCCTATCGCTTTCCCTATGACCAAAACGAACAGCTGACCAGCCTGCTTCGTCAAGCCGCCGCCGAACAGGACCCGGCCGCCAGACGCGGACAGTATTTTGAGATACAGACCATTCTGATGAACGAAGCCCTCATCCTGCCCATTCGGGAAAATGTCCGTATCCGCGGCTTGCGCGCACGTGTTCAAAATCTACCCTTTGATGCCAGCGGCCTCTATCCACTTCTGCATAAGACGCGGCTGACGGCTCCCTAAACGCCTATCCCGAACGAATCCGCGTGCCGATTTCGCCTTGACCGCACACAAGATCGACAAGCGCATGAGGCCTGTTGCCATTAGCGATCACAATCTCCAAATCAGGATAACGTTCCACCAAGTCGACCATCTCGGTCACTTTTTGCGCCATGCCCCCGGTGACGTCCGTCCCCCCCGAACCTCCCAGCATACCTTTGATGCCCGCCAGGCCGCTCGGCCGAATCTCTCCGATAACCCGACCGCCGCTGTCCAGGACGCCATCAACTTCACCCAGTAGCAGGATGCTCTTGACCTCCAAGGGCCCAACCAGCCAAGCGAAAATAGCCTCGGTGGATACAATCGTGCCGCCAATCTGCTCATCAAAGGCGACATCGCCGTGAACCAGCGGAATCAGCCCACAGTCAAGCGCCCGCGCAATCAAACTGACATCCATCGATTGAATCTGACGTCCATTGGCCTGGAGCAGCGCCGACGGTGGAAATCGAACGACCGGCAGCCCAGCGTCGACAAATTCGGTCAGCGTCCGTTGACTTAATTCGGCGGCGGCCTGCCCGACTTTGGCGAAACCGATCCAATCCTCCTCGCTGCGAACGCCCTCTATCGTATGATACCGCGCCGCTTCAACATGGCCAAACGCGCCGCTGCCATGCCCAATAACCATGCGCCTCCTCGGCTCAAGAGCGCGGATATGCTTGACCTGCCTCACGATATGCTGCGTCGCCCGGCGTCGAAAAGCGCGCGGCCGGCCTTTGTCCGTGATGAGCGAACCGCCGAGCTTGATGAGGATCGTCATACCACAGTCTCCACCAAATCGACCGCCCCGCAGCGAATGAGGGCCTCCCGAACCGCCGGCCCTTTTGACTCGTCCACCAAAGCGATCATATTCCCCCCCAAGCCGCCTCCCGACAGTTTGGCTCCCAGCGCGCCGGCCGACAAAGCCGCCTCGACCAGCCCATCCAGCCGCGCCGAAGACACCCGCAAACGCTGAAGCTGACGATGATTGTCGGTCATCAGTTCCCCCAGCCGCCGATGATCCCCCGCCCGAAGACAAGCCCGCGCCTGCTCGACAATCGCGCCAATTGCCGCCAAAATAGCCCAAGTTGAATCAGGATGACGCTGATAAAGTCGACGTACCTTGGCAACGGCCTCGCGGGTCAACGCCGCCCGCCCGCTGTCAGCGATCAGAATACGAAGCGGCCGCTTGATTTCCAGCCGATCCATCATCTTATCTTTGACAAAATAAATCGGACGCTCATAAACAACGACAGTATTGTCAATCCCGCTCGGCCTGCCGTGATGAATCCTCTCGACTTCAAAAACCAGACGATTCAAAACATCATCGGGGATAACGCGGCCATGCAGCAGGGCAATCGCGCGGCCCAAAGCCGCCGAAACCGCCGCGCCGCTGCCCAAACCGCGCGCGATGGGAATATCCGACCTTATCCTGATCTCCCCGCCGACTGCCGAAACCTGCAAACAATCCAGCGTCAGCGACCGCATTTTTTCCAAAGGATTGGGCCGGCCATCAAACGTCCGATTGTCAAAGTCAGCCGATGAAATAGTCAAGCGGCCCTTGTTGGGGGTTATAACGGCATAAGCCCGTAATGCGGAGACAGGAACAGCAATCGCCGGCCGGCCATAAACCGCCGCATGTTCGCCCAGCAGGATGATTTTGCCCGCAGCGCTGGTTTCCATCAATCGACTACAGCAAATACAAAATGACAAAGACCGTCAAAACCGCCGCCATAACCGTCAGCTGCATCGGGCGGTCAGTGAGCATAACTTCATCGGGCGCCTTGTCCGTCTCCTCGACATGAATCAGATACAAATAGCGAAACAGCCCATAAATGACGATAGGAACGGTCAATAAACCCAGATTGGCGCCATATTTGACCATCGCCCCGCTTTCAATCGTGTACAAAACATAGGTGATCATCGCTGACGTGGTCACCACCCGTAGCATCTCATCCAGCAGCGCCAGATTGTACTGCCTGAAAATCGGCCGAGTCTTCAGCGCCCGATCTCCCAGCCTGACCCATTCCTGACGCCGTTTGGCGATGACCAGGAACAAAGCCAGCAAACCAGCGAAGCCATACAGCCACGGTGAAATGACCACATCGATAACGGCGCCCCCGGCCATAACCCGCAGCATAAAACCCGTTGACACCACCAGAACATCAATAAGCGCCAGATGCTTGAGCCGCAGTGAATAAAGAATTTGAATGACCCCATAGGCGATAAGAATCAAAGCCAGTTCGCGGTCAAGCTGAAAGGCCGCCACGACCGCCAGCGCGGGCAAACATATCGCCGTCGCTGTGGCAATAGAGCGGGGCAGAACGCCAGACGCTATCGGACGGCGCCGCTTGGTGGGATGCTGTCTGTCGTTTTCCACATCGGCCAAATCATTGACAATATACATGCTGCCCGACATCAAAATCAGCAGAACGCAGGCCGCCATCACGCGCAGCAGCAGTTCCGCTTCCAATAATTTGACATCAAAGACAATCGCTGGCGAAACAAACAGAACATTCTTGATCCATTGCTTCGGGCGCATCGTCTGAATTAAGCCGAGCAGGACTTGCAAATTCGCCTCCATTTTGCTGGGTGTAGACAAACCCTATAGTCTAATGCTATTGTCCAGCAATGCCAGATTCAATTCTTGAGAGGCCGCACCCGATGAGCCAGAGGGCCACAGCGCGGGCGCACCCCAACATCGCCTTCATCAAATACTGGGGCAGCAGCGACCATCAGCTGCGGCTGCCGGCAAACTCCTCTCTAAGCATGAATCTCGACCAGCTTCATACCACCACCACCGTGCAGTGGTCATCCGATGACGCTTCTGATTCAGTGACCATCAACGGCCAACCGGCCAATGACCAGGCCAGGCGGCGGGTCAGCGAACACTTGCAGCTGTTGCGCGGCCGCTTTGGGACGAATAGATTTGCCCGCGTGCAATCCCAAAATAACTTCCCGATGGGCGCCGGCATCGCCTCGTCAGCATCGGCCTTTGCCGCGCTCACCCTGGCCGCCGTCGCTGCCCTGGGCGAAAGGCCTTCGGAGCGGGAACTATCGACCCTGGCCAGACGCGGCTCTGGCTCGGCCGCCCGTTCCATCCCATTCGGCTATGTGGAATGGTTCGCCGCCGATTCGCATGAACAGTCCTACGCCGAAACCTTCGTCGATGCCGATTACTGGGAACTGGTGGATGTCATCGCAATAGTCAGCCGCGCGCATAAACGAATCGGCTCGACCGCCGGACACGCCACAGCCGATACCAGCATCTTGCAAAAAACGCGCATCAAGGACGCGCCGCGCCGTCTGCATGCGGCCAAACAGGCGATTATCAAACGAGATTTCGCGCGCTTCGCCCAAGTCGTCGAAGAGGACAGCCATCTGATGCACGCCGTGATGATGACCAGCCGCCCGCCGCTTTTCTACTGGCAGCCGACATCGCTGACGGTGATGAACGCCGTCCGACAATGGCGCGAAACCGACGGCATTCAAGTATGCTCTACGCTGGACGCCGGCCCCAATGTCCATTGCATCTGCGCCAAAGACGACGCCGAAACTGTGAAAACCAGGCTTGGCCAACTGTCCAACGCCATAGAAGTCATAGCCGCCGCGGCCGGGCCAGGCGCATTTATCCTAGAATAAGGCCATGCGAAAACCATGAACCCCGCGCCGCATTTTCTGATCGCTTTTCTCTGCGCCCTCTGTGATAAAAAATCTTCGCCGCGGTGAACGTCATAGATACCCCCACAGAGCTTGGAAATGGTAAAAAGGATGATGATGGGATTTAACGTCAAAACGCCGCGCCGCATTTCCTGACCGCTTTTCTCCCTTTCCTCTGCGCCCTCTGTGGTAAAAAAATTTTTATAGCGGATTTTGTTGCAGTAATAGCGCGGGTACGGATTAGCGGATTGTGGCGCATTTTCTGACCGCTTTTCTCCCTTTCCTCTGTGTCCTCTGTGGTAAAAAGTCTTTATGGCGGATTTTGTTGCGGTAATAGCGCGGGTACGGATTAGCGGATTGTGGCGCATTTCCAGACTGCTTTTCTCCCTGCCCTCTGCGCCCTCTGTGGTAAAAAATCTTTATGGCGAGTTTTGTTGCGGTAATAGCGCGGGTACGGATTAGCGGATTATGGCGCATTTCCTGACCGCTTTTCTCCCTGCCCTCTGCGCCCTCTGTGGTAAAAAATCTTTATGGCGAGTTTTGTTGCGGTAATAGCGCGGGTACGGATTAGCGGATTATGGCGCATTTCCTGACCGCTTTTCTCCCTGCCCTCTGTGTCCTCTGTGGTAAAAAAATCTTTATGGCGAGTTTTGTCGCAAGTATGGCGCGCTTCCCTGACCGCTTTTCTCCCTTTCCTCTGCGCCCTCTGTGGTAAAAAGTCTTCTGGCTTGCGCCGACCGGCCTTCTCGCGTATAATGCCAATACAGTCAATCCAATGTGAGGTGATTCGCAATGCTCGTTTCTGCGCTTGGCAATGACATCCTTCTGGCCTTAATAGCATTCGCAGTCATATTGATCCCATCCATTATCATCCATGAGCTTGGCCATTTCCTGGCCGCCAAGCTGGTCGGGATTAACGTACTCGAATTTGGCATTGGCTTTCCACCGCGGCTGGGGCGGCTTTTTATGTGGGGCGAAACCGAATTTACCATCAACCTGCTGCCCTTGGGCGGTTTCGTACGGCCACTGGGCGAAGACATGATCGGCCCGGCCGGCGAAGACAAAATCAAACGCGACCGCCAGACCATCCTGGATCGCGCCTACCTAACCGAACGCGAAGTATTAAGACTGCGCGGCGTCGATGACAAGCGCATGATGTCCGTCAGTGAAGCGCCGCCGCTGGGACGGATTTTCTTTATGGCGGCCGGCGCCCTTGCCAATTTTGCTATGGCCATGGCCTTGTTTGTCATTGTCGCGCTGATTGGCCTGCCAAAAGTGGTCGGCGGCCTTAGCCAAGTGGCCAGCATCCCCCCCGATTCGATCTTTGCCGGTAGCGACGTGCAGACTGGCGATGCCATCGAAAAAATCAACGGCCAGCGATTTGCCGATTTCGCCGCCTTCCACGATGCCCTGGCCGCCTATCAGGATGAGCAAATCGAATTTTCGCTTGTCCGCAATGAAACCGGCGAGGCCTATGCAGTCAGGGTTCAGTCGAATTTTGCCCAGCGAAGCGGCTGGGTGCAGATTATGAGCGTCGAAGAAGAATCCCCAGCATCCGCCGCCGGCCTAGAGCCAGGCGATCTGATTTCGCATATCAACCGCGCCCATCTCCCCGCTTCAGGCGAGTCAGTCAAGGTCTTGCAAGAAGCAAGCCGCGCCTATCAAGGCCGGCCCCTGCCACTGACCATCTGGCGCCAGCGCGAAGAGGGCGGCAGTCAGCGACTTGACATTAGCGTAGTGCCGCGCGTCGATCCCCCGCAAGGCGTCGGCCGGCTGGGCGTCTCAACCCGCGCGCAGTTCGGACTTGGCGACCATACCCGTTTTGCCGACGCCGGCTATAAAACCGAACTGATTCCACAAAACATCTCATCAGCCATCAACCACAGCCTGCGGACAACAGCCACCACCTTTGAGGTCATTGCCTCGATTCCAGGACGACTGCTCGACGGCTCCCTGCGCGGCGAAGATGCCCGCCCCATCAGTATCATCGGCATCAGCAAAATCGGCGGCGAATTTATCCAGCGCAGTCTGCGAGAAGGGCCTGGCCTGTTGCTGAACTTCATTGCGCTTATCAGTATCTTTCTGGGCATCACCAATCTACTGCCCATCCCAGCGCTTGACGGCGGCCGCATCGTCTTTGTCCTGCTCGAAATCCTGCGCGGCAAGCCGATCAACCCGCAGACAGAAGCCCGCATCCATCAAATCGGCATTATGCTGCTGATGATCCTGGGCGTGCTGGTGATGATTTATGACCTCATCAACCCACCCAGCATCTCATAACGCGGCAAAGATCGATGATGTCAGAGCTTGAGTTTCCAGCCGCCCCGCAAAAACGGCCGATTCAGGAGCTTGTCGCCGCGCTGGATCAAGAGGCGCATTCAGATGCCGACCTCGCGCCGTTAATGGAGGGCCTGTCAGATTTATCCCCGCAAAATATCCAGGCCCTCGAACCGACTTGGCGCAGTCTGTCATCCGCGTACAAGCATAAGATTCTGCAAGCCTTGCATGAGGCCAGCGAAACCAGATTTGAGCTAAACTGCCGCGCCATTGCCTTGTTAAGCGCCAGAGATGAAAGCGGCCTTGTGCGCGCCGCCGCCCTTGACCTTTTGCAAGAAGAGGATTCAGCGGAAACGATGCGGCTGTTCCTGAATATCGCCCGTAACGACCCAGACGCTTATGTCAAGACGCGGGCTTTGACTGGTTTGGGCAACTTCATTCTGCTGGGTGAATATGGCGAAATCCCCGCGCCGCTGGCCCAAGAAGCGCAGCAGCTTGCCCTTCAACTCCATCACAGCCCGCATGAATCGGCCGAAGTCCGGCGACAGGCCCTAGAAGCCCTCGCCAACTCCAATCACCCCGCCGTCAGCCAGTTGATTCGAGACGCCTATCAGCAGAACGATCACCTCTCCAAAGCCAGCGCATTGTCCGCCATGGGCCGCACTTGCGACGCCCAGTGGCAGGACATCCTGATCGAAGAGCTTGCGAACAGCGACAGCCAGCTGGTCTGTGAAGCCTTGCGGGCCTGTGGCGAGATTCAGCTTGAATCAAGCCTCGAAAGCATCAGCCAGTTAGCCTTCAGCGATGACTGCGAAATCCAGCTTATGGCGGTTTGGGCCCTGGGTGAAATCGGCGGCAGACAGGCCTTCGAAATGCTGTCCAGCCTGGCCGAACAGATCGAAGATGAGGAAATGGAAGATAGTATTGACGAGGCTCTTGAGGCCGCCAGCTTCAGCCTCGGTGGGCCGATGCTTGACTTTCATTGACAGCCTACCGCTTGAACATGGTCTGCATTCTCATCGCCAAGCTCATATCGCCCAGAATTTTGATCTTGCCAGTCATAAAAGCCTGCATGGGATTCATCTCGCCAGTCGAAACCGCAAACCAGTCATCCGCGCTGGCCTTGAGTGTCATGGCCGCGCCCTCGACCGCGCCCTCGCCGGATTCCGCCGCGCCATCCGCCAGCTTAATCCAAAACTGACCGCCATTGTCACCGCTCAAATCAAACAGGATAGTCGCATCAATGCCATCGGCCTTGCCCGGAATAAGACTGGCGGCCATCTCCGGAAACAAATTCCTGACTTCTTCAGCTGTCGCCATAATTCGACTCCTTGTCCATGTACCATCATTTTGAATTCTCGGTTAGTATAGCAATGATTCGCGCTGATGCCCAAGTGTGGTTTGAAAATCGCTGTGCAGGCAGGGAAAAGTGAAACGCTGGAAAATATCGATGACTTTGATGCTGATGACGGTCATGGTCGGCTGCTCATCAAATCCGCCGCGGGTTGTCGTGATTACCTACGCGCCTGACCAAGAAAATACCCCGACTCCCGTCGCCGTTTCGACTTCTATCCCTGATGCAGCCCTTGATGCCACCGCCAGCCCGGCCCAGCACATCGTCCAATGGGGCGATACCCTGTCGCAAATCGCGGCCAGATACAACGTCTCGCTGGCCTCCCTCCTGGCCATCAATAATCTGGAAAATCCGGATCTGCTGGAGGTCAATCAGGTCATTAACCTGCCGCAAGCCCCATCTGCCTATAGCTCGGCCTTCCGCGCCCTCCCCGATTCAAAGCTGATTCGTTCGGCCAGCGCCCAGCAATTCAATACAGAAGCCTTCATTCGCTCCCAGCCCGGCATCATCCGCGCCCTCAATTTCCCCGTCTTCACACGGCAGGCGGATGGCTCGCCGCGAACCGATACCCTGACAGCGGCGCAAATCGTCGAACGCGTCTCACAGGAATACAGCGTCGACCCGCGCATACTCCTGACCTTCCTGGAATACACCGCCGGCCTGCTGTCACAATCTGATGTCCCCCAAGAACGGCAGCTGTATCCATTCATCAGACCCGAACAGTCCTTTGGCCTAGACCGCGCTGGACTGTACAATCAGCTTAGCTGGCTGGCCGACCGACTGAACGCCGGCTATTACGACCGGAAATATCGAAGCGGGACGACCCTGGAATTGCCCGACGGCAGCCGACTCCTTTATCACCCCGACCTGAACGCTGGTTCAGCGGCGATCCAATATGCGCTGGCGCAGCTGTATGACCTTGAGGAATGGAAGCGGGCGGCCAGTGACGCCGGCCTTTATGCGGCCTACACCGCTTATTTTGGGGTTCCCGCCGCCGATGAAGCGCCGACCGTGCCAGCCGACCTTGTTCAGCCGCAGTTTTCCCTGCCGTTTCGGCCTGGCGAAATTTGGCGTTTTACAGGCGGTTTTCACGGCGGATGGGGGCGGGGAAGCGCATGGGCGGCGCTGGATTTTACACCCCCTGACGAAATCAGCTATGGGCTGTGCTACACGACTGGCTTTCCGACAACCGCCGTTGCCCGCGGTCGGATCACCAGACTGGGCGAGGGCCTGGCCGTCACCGATTTGGATGAAGACGGCAATGAAGGCACTGGCTGGACAATACTCTATCTGCACATCGTCGTCGATGAATCCTTGCAGTTGGGACAAATCATAGAAGCCGGCGAAGTTCTGGGCTATGCGGCTTGCGGCGGCGGCTATTCGACGGCAACCCATCTGCACATCGCCCGCCGTTACAATGGCGAATGGATTCCAGCCGACTGCGTTCACTGCCCACCCAGCTTGACTGCGCCGCCCTTTGTCATGAGTGGCTGGCAGGCGGTCGGACTGCCCAATCAGGAATATCAGGGATTTTTGATAAATCAGCGAGACAGTCGGCGGGTTGTGGCGGAACAGGGTAGAATAGCCAAAATCAATGAAATATCATGGTGACGCCGTTCTTGTTTCTCATTGGCCGCTGGATGGCCTTGCTGCTGATTTTATCGAGCCAAGCCGCCTTGGCCTTCGCGCAGGTTCGCCAAACATCAACCCCGATTACCGCCGCGCTCTTCACGCCGACTCCGCTGAATCGTCAGCAGCTTGCCCCCACCGTCACCCTCACCATGACCCCGACTCCGCCAGGCCCAGTCCTCTTGGAAGCGCGGGAATCGGCCGGCGGCAATGTCAATGTCCGCGCCGCGCCCGACGTCAACAGCGAACGACTCGGCGCCATCGCTTTCGGCACGCGATATCCAGTGCTGCGCCAATTTTTCCTCTGGTATGAATTGCGCTATGACCCCGCGCCGAATGGAAAGGCCTGGGTTTTTGGCGAACTGGTCGAAATCAGCGGCGACATCAGCCAAATTGAGATAATTGACAGATGGGAAGACGCGCCCGCCGCCGCCATTGATGAAGCCGCCCCAGACACAGAAGAAACCACCGCCGACAATGCCCGCGTTCTGAATGCGCCAACCGCCGTCGAAGCCCTTGAGCAAGTCGACGAAGTCATTGCCGCGACCGCGCTGCCGACCTTTACCTACCCGCCCAATTTCCTGGCCTCGGCGGCCACGCCAGCGGCCTTGTCAAACAGCGAAACCCCCGACAATTCAGACCTGCCGCCGTTCTTCCCCATCATCATGCTGGGCGGTTTTGGCATGATCGGCTTGCTTGTCTATTCAATTCGCCGCTAGGCTGATGCTGATGAAGAGGACGGCCTAATAGCTGCCGCAGGTGCCGCATCCCTCTTCAGCAGGCTGGTCATCCGATGACTTGAATGAATGCCCGCACCCACAGCTTGAAGCCGCGTTCGGATTGTCAATGCGGAAGCCGCCGCCGATAAGCGTATCCACGTAATCCACGGTCGCGCCGCGCAAATACATCAGACTGGTAGCATCAATCAGCAGACGGATGCCATCAGCGGAAACGACCGTATCGCCCGCCTCGCCAGCCTCCTGAAAGGCCATGCCATATTGCAGCCCCGAACAGCCGCCCCCAGTCACAAAGACGCGCAGAGCATGGTTGGGAATGCCGCGCTCTTCAAGCAGATTTTTGATGATAGACGTGGCCGCCGGCGTTACCGTCAAGACCGCATTATCCGAAATGACGCCAATCGACTGCTGTTCAACGAGAACCATTGTGCTTCCTTTCCATCTCAATTTCACCTATCTTAACCTATCCGCCGCCGCCTGTCAATCACCAGTGTATGCTTTTTTAAGCTGACATGCGAATCAGCCGACCTTAATCGCCCCTAACCCATCCAAGCAGCTTGATTTTGCCGAAGTCGCGTTCCGTCATCAGCCGCCCGCGTTCAGCAAGCACGTCGCGCAAGGCCGGCGAGACACAGCCGGGGAAGCCAACAATCCATAGCTCGGCATAATCATCAAGCAGCGACGCCAAATCGCGATGATTGCCAATCAGCCGCCACTGCGAAACCTGGCCGTGGGCCGATGCCAATAGAGGAAAGACTCTCATATCCACACCACTAAAAACCGCAGCCAGTTCACGCGGATGACGGCGCCAGTAATAGTTGAAAGGCTGGACAATATAATGCGGGCAAAGCAGCACCGCGCCATCATCCGCCACCGCCTCAGCCACAATCTGCGCCACCCGATCCCAAGGCTCATCGCGCGGGCCATGATAAAGTTCAGGCGCCAGATGCGCGTTCAGAACACCGTACAGATTGCCCAGCAGCAGCCCGGCCAGGACCATGCGGCGCAGACCGGCCCAAGGCAGCCGCGCGATGCCTGCCGCACAGGTGACAATGAAGGGAATCGCCGCCCAGATGAAGAGGCGAGGTTGGAATATCGTTCCAGAAGCGACATTGGCTAGCATGAGCAGCGCCAGCGGCAGGGCGATTGAGCCAATCAGCGCAAACCCGATCCATCGCCAGTCTTTGCGCCGCCGCCAGCCCCACAGCGCAGCAAGACTCAGCGCTGCCATCACGGCGGCCTGATCATGCAGATGTTCATTGCCGTAGACTGTGAGCAAGCCTAGACGAATCCGCCAGGGCAGCGGCGGGGGCGATGAAGTGACTGCCTGATTGAAGTCAGCCAGCAGTTCGGGAATGCTAACGGCGTACAGCGCGAGGATGGCCGCATTGGCGATAATGAGATTCCGCAGCCGCCGCCGTCGGAAGCGCGGTTCAGTGGCAATCGCCGCCAAAAAGATGAGCGACGTTATCACCGGCAGCAAGACAGCCTCATGTCGGGTCAGCATCGCGCCCAAGACAGAGACGATATACAGCCCCCACAGCAGATCGTCTTCCCAGCCATGACCCGAAGACGGCCTGTCCGATTGGCGCAGCCGGCCCCACAGGCCAGCCCCAATGGCCGGCGGCCGGCCAGACTGCCTTGAGATGATCAACACAGCGCACATCAGCGCCAGGCTGCAAAGCAGGGCCAGCAGCGCAAACATCCGCGCTTCCCGGGCATAGCGAATCAGGAAAGGCGCCGTCGCCGCCAGCCAGGCCGCATATAAGCCGGTGCGACAGCCGCCCGCTGTCCGCCCCATAACATAGACAACCGGCGCCATGAACACAAAACACAGAACCGAAGAGAAGCGAAACCAGAACTCGCTGTCGCCAAACTTGAGCCACACCCACATGAGCAAAGAGTGAAGGGGAGGATGAATATCATTCTGTAAATGGCCCACGAATTCAGGAATTGGCTGGTGCGCTATGTAAAAGGTAAAAGCCTCGTCGAGCCAGATAGCCTTTTCGCCAAGTCGAATGCAGGCCAAGCAGAGCGCAGTCACCATAGCCGCCGCCAGAATCAACCGCGGTCTTTTAGAAAACATCAAGCGCCTCGATAGTGTGCTTAACTGAAGTGGAAAGATTTTACCACAAACACAATGGATATACGGCCCTTGCCAGCCAATGCTCATGCCCTTTTGCGCGTTCGCCTGTATAATGATGCCATCTGCCGAACTTACGAGGGAACGATGCCATGCCTTTGTTTGATATGCCGCTCGAAGAACTGCAAAATTATCGGCCAACGCGCCAGGAGCCGACCGATTTTGATTCGTTCTGGGAATCGACCTTGGCGGCGGCGCGGTCGCATGACTTGAACCCCCGTTTTGCGCCGCTGGATACTGACTTGATGACCTTGGATGTCTTTGACGTCAGCTTTGCCGGCTTTGGCGGGCAGGAGGTGAAAGCCTGGTATATGCTGCCCAAAAATGCGAAAACCCCCCTGCCAGCGGTGGTTGAGTTTATCGGCTATGGCGGCGGGCGCGGCTGTCCGCTCGAATGGCTGGCCTTCCCCTCGGCCGGGTTCGCCTATATGGTGATGGACACGCGCGGGCAGGGCAGTGTTTGGCGGCGCGGCGACACGGCCGACCTGCCCAATGGCGCCAATCCATCGCACCCTGGTTTTATGACCCAAGGCATCCTTGACCCCCAAACCTATTATTATCGGCGGCTTTATACCGACGCTGTGCGGGCGATTGAGGCCATCCGCAGCCGCGGTGAAGTCGATCCAGCGCGTATTGCCGTGACCGGCGGCAGCCAGGGCGGCGGCCTGGCCATCTCAACCGCGGGCCTGTCTGATGTCGCATTTTGCCTGCCAGATGTGCCGTTTCTGTCGCATTTTCGCCGGGCAGTCGAAATCACGCCGCGCGGCCCCTATCCAGAAATCGCCGCCTACCTGACCATTCACCGCGATAAAATCGACACAGTTTTCCATACACTAAGCTATTTTGACGGCCTGAACTTCGCCGCCCGCATAAACGCCGCCGCCTATTATTCGGTGGCTGTCATGGACGACATCTGCCCGCCCTCAACAGTCTACGCCTCCTATAATCACGTCAGCGCCGAAAAAGACATCAAAGTCTACTATTTCAATAACCATGAAGGCGGCGCCGCCGACCATCTGCTTGAAAAAATCCGTTATCTGCGCCGGCGGTGGGGATAATGACGACCCAAGTTCTGATGCTGGGGACGGGAACGCCCAATGCCGAGCCGAACCGAGTCAGCGCCGGGCTGGCGATTGCCGTTGACGACCAGCCCTATTTGCTGGATTGCGGACATGGCATCGTGCAGCGCGTGGTCGAAGCGCAGGCCGTCGGCAAAATAGCCTGGGGTACAGTCGACCTGAACCGCCTCTTCATCACCCATCTGCATGCCGACCATACAGTAGGACTGCCGGATTTGATGTTCACCCCCTGGATCCATGGCCGGCAAGACATTATCCAGGCCTATGGCCCAGCCGAGCTTGCGCCTATGGTGGAACACATCCTGCTGGCCTATCAAGAGAACATCCGCGAGCACTTGCAGGCGCACCCCTCGACTCCGAACGGGTATCAAGTCCAGGTCCATGCGGTAACGGCAGGGCGCTGCTATCAAGATGCGCGGCTGGCTGTTTATGCGCTGCCGGCGAACCACGGCGATTTGAGCGCCTACAGCTACAAGTTTGTCACGGCCGATAAAACCATTGTTGTTTCTGGCGATACGAAGCCAGTTGACGGCTTTGCGGAATGGGCGCGCGGCTGTGATATGCTGATTCATGAGGTTTATTCATCGGTTGGCTTTCCCCAGCGCCCGGCCGCCTGGCAGGCTTATCATGCGCGCGTGCATACCTCCACCCATGAACTGGCGGCCTTGGCCAACAAGATCAAGCCGCGCCTCCTGCTTTTGTATCATCAGCTGTTTTGGGGCGCCACGACCGACGAACTGCTTGCCGAAATTCGCGCTGATTATGGCGGCGAAGTCATCAGCGCAAACGATTTAGACCTGTTCGAAAATGGCAAAAATAAGGATATGTGAAAACCACCGAAAAAGTTTTTCTTGCGGCCATAAAACGTCCATAAAACCAGTTCCGCTTCAGATGAGTCCAGCGAATGGCGCGGCATGGCGTGGCGGAAAATGGCGGATTTTGTCGGAGTATGGCGGATACGGCGTGGCGGAAAATGTCGGAGCATGGCGGGTATGGCGTGGCGGAAAATGGCGGATTTTGTCGGAGCATGACGGGCATGGGCTGGCGGAAAATGGCGGAAAATGTCGGAGTATGGCGGGCATGGTGTGGCGGAAAATGGCGGATTTTGTCGGAGCATGGCGGATACGGGCTGGCGGAAAATGGCGGAAAATGTCGGATTTTATCGCGATAAATGCCCTCTATATTTACCAATCCTCCTGTTCACTTGAGTTGGTAGGTGAAGATCATGGCACAGAAAGCGCAGTATCAGCGGCTTGATTTTGATGTTCTGACGCCCGATGAGCAGAGGACAAATGCCATCGACTTTGCCCGGCGGATGCTCAAACGGCGCAGCGTGCGCGATTTTTCTCCCAGGCCAGTCCCCTTTGAATTGATTGAAAATGCCATTCGGGTCGCTGGATCAGCGCCGTCAGGGGCCAATCAGCAGCCCTGGACCTTTGTTGTGATAAGTGACCCTGATTTGAAACGCAGACTGCGAGTGGCCGCCGAGGCCGAAGAAAGGGAGAGTTATGAACGGCGCATGAGCCAGGAATGGCTGGATGCCCTGGCGCACCTCGGCACAGACTGGCATAAGCCGCATATTGAGGACGCGCCCTATGTGATTGTCGTATTCCGCCAGCCTTATGCGCTGCGGCATGACCCCCAGACTGGAAGCGAAATCAAAGTCAAGCATTATTACAGCGAAGAATCGGTCGGCATCGCAGTGGGCTTTCTGCTGACGGCCTTGCACTTATCAGGACTGGCCACCCTCACGCATACCCCCAGCCCGATGAAATTCCTTACCCAAATGCTCGGTCGGCCGCCGCATGAACGTCCCTTCGTTTTGATACCGGTCGGCTATCCGCAGGAAGAGGCCCAAGTCCCGGTCATCACCAAGAAGTCGCTGGGCGATATTATGATTCACCTGTAACTGTCCATTCAAAGGAGCAGGACTTATCGGGATAAATGTTCAAGCGTTGGAGGTAGCGTGATGGGACAGTTTGAACTGTATGATTTACGCGTAACGGTGACCGCGATTGAAGGCCGCTCGGTCTGCGGTCTGCAAGTTGGCGATTATTTTGAGTTAGTCGAAAGCGCCAAACTCCGCATCCCAGCTGGCAAGCACTTTTGCATCTATGCCTTGAGTTCGGTACTGCCATTGCTGGCGGCGAAACAGCGCGAACTCGACGACAATGACTGGCTGGCGCAGGATTCAGTCGCCGCTTGCCCCGATGTCGATGAGCGGCTGATTATGCGGATTGAACGCATTCGCAAACGCACGCTGGACAGCGATGACCTGACCTAAGCTGTGCTATAATTTGCGTAAATCCGCGATATTATTGAGTAAAATAAGGCTAAAGAACGTCCGCTGGCGGAGGATGGTATGGCAAAGGAACGGAAGCACATCAAAGTAACCTACTCGACCTTGGGCAGTCCCGACCCGCTTTTGCATCAGTATTTTGATGAGGATGTTGCCGAACTCAAGCGCAATCTCGGCAAGACGTATCCGATGTATATTGATGGCGAATGGCTGGACGCGGCCGATACATTTGAAAATCGCTCGCCGGTCAACACTGACTGGCTGATGGGTCATTTTGCCAGCGCGACCGATGCCCATGTCAATCGCGCCGTGGCCGCAGCCCAAACGGCCTTTCCGGCCTGGCGCGATACCCCCTGGCAGGAACGGGCGGCCCTGCTTGGCAAAGTTGCTGACCTCATCAGCGAACGGCTGTTTGAAATCTCGGCCGCGGTCAGTATGGAAATCGGCAAAAACCGCCTGGAAGCGATTGGCGACGTCGAAGAGACGGCTGACCTGATCCGCTACTGTGTGGCGGCGATGGAGGCTAATCAGGGCTTTGACCGCCAGCTGCTTAGCGAGACCGCGCGTCATCACAACCGCAGTGTACTCAAGCCTTACGGCGTTTGGGGCGTGATTGGCCCCTTCAATTTTCCAGCCGCGCTCACCGGCGGGCCGGCCGGCGCGGCGCTGGTGGCCGGCAACACCGTCGTTCTCAAGCCGGCCGCCGAAGGTTCGCTGACCGCCTGGATGCTGGCGCGCTGTTTTGAGGACGCCGGCATTCCCAAAGGTGTCTTTAACATGGCGCTGGGCGGCGACGAACCCGGCAAAACCCTGGCCGCTCATCCCGATCTCGCCGGCCTTACCTTCACTGGCAGCTATGCGGTCGGCATGAGCATCATCAAAAATTTCCCAACCGCCGTCGGTCACTATCGGCCGGTGATTGCCGAAATGGGCGGCAAGAACCCGACCATCATCACCGCCAAAGCTGACCTGGACAAAGCCGCGCTGGGCGTGATGCGCTCGGCATTTGGCCTGACCGGGCAAAAATGCTCGGCCTGCTCGCGGGTGTATGTCGATGAAACCGTGAAGACCGCATTTTTGGATAAGCTGGTAAATTTGACGGCCAGCCTGAACGTCGGCGATCCAACCCAAGCCGAAACCTACATGGGCCCAATCATTCATGCTGATGCCTACCAAGCCTACCAGAGCTATATCGACGAGATGAGCGCCGCGTCCATCCTCATCGGCGGCCAGACGCTTGAGATCGGCAATGGCTATTTTGTCGCGCCGACGGTCGTCACTGATTTGCCCGATGACCATCGCCTCTGGAAACATGAGATGTTCGCGCCGATTGTCGCTGTGCGCGGCGTTGCCGACCGCGATGAAGCCATGCGCTTGGCCAATGATGTCCCGCTTGGCTTGACGGCTGGGATGTACAGCGAGGATTCGGCCGAAGTCGATTGGTTCCTTGACAGCATCGAAGCCGGCGTCCTTTATGTCAATCGGAAAACTGGCGCCACCACCGGCGCTTGGCCGGGCTATCAGTCCTTCGGCGGCTGGAAGGGCAGCACTGGCAGCGGCAAGGCGGCCGGCAGCTGGTATTATTTGCAGCAGTACATGCGCGAGCAGTCGCACACCATCGTTGAAGGCGATTAGGCAAGGGGGCGCGATGAAAGCGAAATCCGAGGTTATTCTGCTGGACGGCGGCATGGGGCAGGAGATTGTCAATCGCGGCGGCAAGGTCGCTTATGGCGAATGGGCCGTCGCCGCCTTGTACGAAAATCCAGCGATGGTGCAGGCGATTCACCGCGACTACATCCAGGCCGGCGCTGATATTATCACGACAAATACCTACAGCGCGACACGCACCCGCCTTCGCCATGTCGCAATGGAAGACCGCTTTGAGGAACTCGTCCAGCTGGCCGGTCAGTTGGCTGTTCAGGCCCGCGAGACCAGCGCGGCCGGCCATGTCAAAATCGCCGCCTGCCTGCCGCCGCTTGAAGCCAGCTATGTATCCCAATTTGCACTCTCTTTTGACGAAATGACGGCGCGGTATCGCGAGTTGATGGATTTGCTTGATCCCTATGTCGATAGCTATTTGGGCGAAACCCTGTCCACCAGCCAGGAAGCGCGCGCTGTGCTGAAGGCCGCCCAGGGCCGAGACAAGCCGATTTGGGTATCATGGACACTGCAAGACCACGGCTCAAGTGTCCTGCGCGGCGGCGAAACCCTGCAAACGGCGTTGACCAGCCTTGATTCCTTGCCCGATGCCATTCTGATTAACTGCTGTACCCCGGACAGCATCGACAGCGCCTTGCCGGCCCTGCGCTCAAGCGGGCGGCCCTTTGGCGGCTATGCCAACGGCTTCGTCGAAATCCCCGATGAATGGGATGACTACGGCGGTGTAGCGCAGCTTCAGACGCGTACTGACCTGTCCCCGCCGGCCTATGCCGACCGCGTTCAGCATTGGATCACCGCTGGCGCCGCGATTGTAGGTGGCTGCTGTGAGGTCGGCCCAGTCCACATTGCCCGCCTGCGTCAGCTGATCGACCAGCCCGAGGCCAGCCTATGACAAGCAAAAGAGCCGTGATTACCGGCGCCGGGCAGGGTATGGGCCGCTCCATTGCCCTCAAGTTCGCCGCTTGCGGCATTCATACCGCGCTGGTCGGCAAGACCGAATCGAAACTGCAGGCCGTCGCCAAAGAGATCAGCGATTTTGACGGCGAGGCAACCGTCCATGCCTTGGATGTGACCGATGATTCTGCCCTTGCCGATTTAGGTCGGACGCTGGCCGGCGGCGCTGTGGATATGCTCATTAACTGCGCCGGCGACTGGCTCATTGAATACCTGCAAGACACCAGCAGCGAACAGCTTGACCATATTCTGAACGTCAATTTGCGCGCGCCCTATATTTTGTCGCGCACCTTGCTTAGTCATCTGCGCCAAAGTGACAATGCCAGCATCATCAACATCGGCTCGCTGGTGACATCTATATCGGTGCCATCGGTGAGCGCCTACACGGCGTCGAAAGTCGGTTTGCGCGGTTTGACCGGCGCGCTGGCCGCCGAACTCAAACCCGATTTGATCCGCGTGGTGATGATTTCGCCTGGGCCGGCGGATACCCCCATGCGGGCGGCCGCATCGCCGGGCATCGACAAGTCAATTCTGGTGCAGCCCGAAACGATTGCCGATCTGGTTTATGCCGTCGTCACGCTCCCGCGCGGCATCGCCACCAGCGATATAGTCCTGTATTCAATGCGCTGGGAATAATCGCATCATCATTTCTTGCTCCCGCGGATAGACGGCTCGCGGCACAGCTTTTGGCGCAGAATATCCAAAGGGCCGCCGTCCGCAAGAATCGCATCATCCAGCCCCAGTACATCCCCATAAAAACGCCGATCCAGCGTTTTCCTGTTGTCGTCCGAGTCCAATTCATGCAGCGGCCGCAAAGGCAGCTGGTTCATCTCATCAAAGAGCCGCGCCGCCTCCTCCAGCTGGGCATCATCCAGCGCAGTGACGTCCAGGATGGGCAGGGTTTGCAGTGTTGTCTTGGTAAGCCGGCCGCGGCCAGACTGCTGTTTAGATGAATGCCACCAAAACATCAGCAGCCCAAGCGTTGTGTTTGCCCATAACACCAAAGCCTTCTCATGCGCCGTTTCGGGCAGCTGAATCGATATCCAGGCAGTCCCGCCGATGGTTTTGCGCTCGGTGAACTGCATCGCCGTCGATTGACTGTTGAAGCGAAAATCAAGGTTGGAATGACAGTGCGACGCGGTTGCGAAGAGGTCGGCTATTTTTTGATCGACGGCAGCTTGTTCCTCTTTGTCGGCGGCGCGGTAAGGGATGCCGTCATGGTCAGCCCCAAACATCATGGTTCGTTCGCGGTCGGCATTGTGCGCCGACAGAATGGGATAGGTTGGCACAGTATCGCCTTGCAGTGGTCTTAATTCAAATGGTCTGCGCGTGCCGTCACTGTGCCGTCTGCTGACGTCTAGATGATAGGGTCCAATCTCGCCAATTTGTGCAGCCGTCGTCATCGGTATATCGCTGGCTTTCGATTCATGCTGGGTAGGCAGCCAGATACGGCTTTTATTCACCATCTGATAGGCGCTTTGGGCTAGTGTCAGGTCGGCAATGCGCGCCAGTTTCCAACTGCCGGCCGGCGGCAGGGGCGCGTCAATGACCTGCCCGACGATCTCATCGCCAAACTGGATGATGCTGCCGCCAGTCGGCCCGTCTTCCAATCGTCTAACCATCTTGGCGGCAATCAATTCGCGGATTCGCCGGGCGACCTCAATGCCGTAGATGGCGTAATCTGGCGATTCGTTAAGCATGACAAAGGCCGCCCGCCTTTGCCGATGCCCGTTGCGCCGCCCGATGACCAGGCATTCGCCCATGCCGGTATCGGCCGAAAAAGATACCCCGCCGTCCGTACCTAAAATCGATATCAAAATCAGGCCATCATAGGCTTCGGCAAGCCGTGTGCGACATTTTTCCCATGATGAGCCGGTTAAAAACGTCAGCGGCATCACCAGCGCCAAGGACCCGCCAGCCCTTAGTTTTCTATCGGCCAAGGCCATGAAGGTCGAGGCCTCGCCGGCGCTGCCGTGGGCAATCGTGCCGCGCGTCAGTTGCTTGGCGGCTTTGGCCATGGCTTTCTGTTCGGCGGCGCTGGAGCCAAAAGCCGCAAAGTTCGGATTGGGAGTATCAGGGATACGGCGCTCATGGTTGTTCGCCCGCGTAAAAGGCGGATTCATAATCACCATATCAAAAGAGTCATGCGCCACAAACCGCCACGTATCCTTTTCGGCTTCGCCGCCGCCTTCCAGCGCTTTGGCAGTGACCTGCGAGCCTTCCAGCAAAGCCAAGTCTTTCAATAAATCAATCGAGCCGAGGGCGATCTTGCCATCTTCCTGAAGGCCGTAGGGCTGGGTGAATATCGCGCTGCCTTCATACGTCATCTGCGGATGCGCCCCGGACAGCATCGAGGCGGTAAGATGCGTCGCCGCCGGCAGAATGTCACATCCCACCAAGGCCCTTTCCATCATCGCCGCATGGATTTTGGCTGAATCGCCGCCATGCAGTTCATGCAGCTGGCTGATGCGCTGATACGCGGTCGACAGCAGTGTTCCCGTCCCACAGGCGAAATCAGCGATACGCAGTGCCTTGACATCCTCTGGTTTCCCCCAGTCGCCGTCAGCGAGCAGCGTCTCTGCATCAACCGCCAAGCCAACCAGCAGAGCGGCTGAAGCTGGAGTGGTGTAAAAGGCGGCCAGGAACTTTCGGTCGGCAATCAATCTTTGAAAGACGGCCCCGGTCAAGTCGTGCGACCGCATAAGGTTGTGCGCGACTATTGCTTGCGCCGTTCTGGTCAGCTGGTCAATGAGAATGATACTCCTAACGGCCGGCATCGTCTCCAGAATGCGCCGCGAGATATCGAATATAGACCAGTAATTCACTTTTAAGATCTTCTGCCACTCCAACAGTATGGCTAACTTGGTAAAGCCGGATAACCCCCGCAGTTCGTCAATCGAGCGGACTTCCGCCAAATCGCCTGGGCCGCCGGCCAAATGCTCATGAAACATAAATGCGTTAGTCAGGATAGCGGCCGCCATTCTTCGAGTCTGCGGGCCGTCCTGCTGATGCAGCGCGTCGGCGATTTTCTGCATAGCGCCTGGATAATTGGCCGCCGTTTCTTCCAGCCATGCCGCTGCTTGCTGGACGCCGATTTCCAGTTGATTGGCGGCTTCATCGATCAGCGATGGCGGAACCGATGCCGACTGAACCAGCAGAGAAAGATCGTTGAGACTTCCCGAAATCCAGCCGCTTTGCGGATGACGTCGGTAATTTTCACGGCTCTTGCCGGTGTAAAGGGCGAACTCAAGATCATTCGCGTTTTTAATCGCTTCCTCAAGCTGCCGTCCCTGCGCTTCCCGAAATCGCTGTGGCAGTCGAATGGCAATCGACGACAGTATCTCGCTGCTGTATTCGCCCAGTGTTTCGCCCAATCTCGACAAGGCTTCGGCTTCAACTGTTAGCGCCGGCAGCACTTCGGTTTCGATAATAACTGCCGCGGTGTAAGGTTCAGCGACCAATATGTCCGGCCGAGAGCGTGATCCAGCGAACAGCTGCGTCGTTTCAGATCGTATGACCTGCCGACCGCGCCAGGCATAACGCGTACCCCGCAGCAGTCCCGCCAGCGCATCGTTAATCGTATGTTCTGTTGTTGCCATAGCGGTATGCCCCATCGCGATTCCCGAACCGACAGATACCTCTATTTTACACATTCAATAAAGTCAGGCAAGCGAGTACAATATAATCCGCACTGCTGACTGATTGGAGATGAATGAGACTGCCCATGCGTATTGTGTTGATCAGCCTGCTCTTTCTGTTGCTGGCCGCCGCGTCGGGGGCGCAAAATCTGCCCTATGATGGCGTCAATCCCCTGACTGGACTTGTGGTCGAAGCGCCGCGGAACCTTAACCGCCGTCCGGTGATCGTCAAAATCAACAATTCACCGCCAGAAACCCGCCAGCTTCAGCGAGGCCTGCT
Source organism: Phototrophicaceae bacterium (assembly GCA_965243795.1). Taxonomy (GTDB): domain Bacteria; phylum Chloroflexota; class Anaerolineae; order Aggregatilineales; family Phototrophicaceae; genus UBA6055. The sequence continues at coordinate 2,192,236 of OZ251576.1, forward strand.
GGAAGCCGATCTTGTCTGGGAGGTTTTGCTTTCGGGGGGGATTACCCGTTTCGCGGCGCTGTTTTGGACGAATGATCCCATCAAGGTCGGCCCCATACGGAGCGCCCGCCTGGCCGATTTCAGTCTGCTCCGCAATTACAAGGCGCTTCTGGTGTCGTCGGGCATGTCGATTGGCACCGAGGAGGCCATGTTCCGACAAGGGGACATTTTCCCGCACAGCATCTCTGGCGCGGGGCCTTGTCCAGCGCTCTGCCGCGATCCTTTAAGCATCAGCGGCCGGCTGGAATACAGCCTTTATGGCAATCTGCCGGCGCTGCGCGATCTGGCTGAAACTCGGCGGCGCGACACCAGTCCGCAGACTATTCGGGGCATGGTCTTTGGCGATGTTTCGCCCCATCTTGGCGTCCCCATCTATGACTTCGGAATTCGATATATGCACACCGAAGTTCAATGGGAATGGGACGGACGGGCTGGTCTCTGGCTGCGCTCACAGGATGGCGAAGCTCATATCGACGCGCAAAGCAATCAGCGAATTTCCGCCCATAATGTCGTCATTCTGGAAGCCCCTCACAATGAACAGCCTCTTGTCTACGAGAATTATTGGGGCCCTACCAACTATGCCTTTGATGTCCCCTTGACTGGCAGCGGCCGCGCCCTTTTGTTCCGCGATGGCAGCTATGTCGAAGGCTATTGGCAGCGTCCGCATTCTCATGCCGAAATGCGCTTTTTTGACACTGCCGATATCGAATTCGTATTCTCGCCGGGCAGGACTTTTTTTAATCTGGCGCCGCGCTGGGCTGGCCGCTATCAACTTTGGTTTTCGCATCGGCTGCCGCTTTCGGCCACCATCAACACCGAAAACGTCAATGTTCGCAGTGGACCCTCAACCAACTATCCTATCGCCGCCTTCAGATCGCTTGGCGACAGCGTCAAATTGCAGGGACGCAATAACCAGGGCAGCTGGTTTCAGTTTATCGCGGGCGGACAGCTGATGTGGGTCTGGAGCGGACTGGTGGATGTGAGAGGCGATGCGATGCGTTTGCCGATTGTGCGTCCGACCAATGATAGCTAGCCTGCATAAGCGCTGGAGGCGGGTATAAATGTCTGGCAGGGACCCAAAACAGGAGCGCCGCGAGCATTATAAGCGCTGCCGTCAAATCCCGACGCGCTGGCGCGACAATGACGTTTATCATCATATCAACAATGTCATCTATTACGAGTTTTTCGATACCGTCATCAATGGCTATCTGATGGAGCGGGGCGGATTGGACTACCGCGGCGGCGCATCGGTTGGTCTTGCGGTCGAAACCCATTGCCAGTTCCTCAAACCCGTTTGTTTCCCGGCGGTGGTGGATGCCTGTTTGCGGGTCAGTCGGCTGGGCAATTCCAGCGTGCGCTATGAGATTGGCATCTTTATTGTCGGCGACGAAACGCCGGCGGCCGTCGGCTATTTTGTTCACGTCTTTGTCCAGCGCGGCACCCATAAACCCGTCCGCATTGAAGGCCGGCTGCGGCAGGCGATGGAGGCCTTGCAAGTCGATAGGGCCTAAACGTTCAATGGATGCCAAGATAGTCCTTAATCGTCTCCTCGTCACGCAGGCAGGCTTCGGCGTCGCCTTCAAATGCCAGTCGGCCCTCGCGCAGGATAAAGGCATAATCGCAGTATTGCAGGATGCGCCGCGCATTTTGCTCAACCACTACCAGCGTGATGCCCTGACGGCGCAAGGTCTGCAAAACCGCAAACACCTCGCCGGCAATTACTGGCGCCAGTCCCGCGCTCGGCTCATCCAGCAGCATGATCTTAGGGCGGGCCAGCCAGGCAATCGCAATCGCCACCATCTGACGTTCGCCGCCGCTAAGCTGCCCAGTCTTCTGGCGGGGACGCCGCGCCAAAATCGGAAACAGCCCTTGCATCTCATCTAAGGCCGCCTGCCGTTCAGCCCGGCCAAGACGGCGCAGCGCCAGCTGCAAATTTTCCAGCACGGTCAATTCGGTAAAGACATTGCCGCGCTGTGGCACATAGGCGATTCCCAGTTTGGAAATGTCTTCTGTCCGAACACCGATCAATTCCTGCTTGTCCAGGCGAATTGAGCCGCTAAAGATATTGGCGATGCCCATAATCGACTTCATCAGTGTACTCTTGCCCGATCCGTTGGGGCCGAGCAGGGCGCTGAACTGCTGGTCGGCAAAAGTCAGGCTCAAGTTCTGCAAAATCTCCAGCTTGCCATACCCGGCCGTCAAGGCTTCGACCTTAATCATCGTTAGTCCCCAAAATAGACATCGCGCACAGTCTGATGACTGGCGATTTCGGCGGCCGTCCCCTCGGCCAGCAGACGGCCAAGGTGCATGACATATACGTAATCGACAAAATCCAGCAAAATCTCCAGCCGATGCTCAACAATCAGGAAGGTAAGCCCATGCACATCGCGCAGGCGGGCGATCTGCTGGAAAATGTCATAGGCCAGTTTTGGCGCCACGCCGGCGGTCGGCTCGTCCAGCAGCAGAAGCCGCGGGCTGCCCATCAAAGCGCGGGCGATCTCCAGCAGTTTCATCTGTCCGCCCGACAAATCCGCCGCCAATTTATCATAATGCTTTAGCAGCTGCACTTGCTCCAATATATCGCCGGCTGTTTGGGCATGAGCGGCCTCTTCATCCTGCCAGAAACGCCGCCAGGGCGCATACCAGGGACGTTCGCCTCGCTGATTCTTGACCGGCAGCAAGACGTTATCGAGCGCCGTCATCTTGAAATAAAGCGACGGGTCTTGATAGCCGCGGGCTATTCCATGTTGAAACACCTGGTCGGAAGATAAGGCGGTGATGTCGCGGCCGTCAAAGAAAATCTGCCCGTCGGTCAGGGAGTCCGTGCCGGCGATCAGATGAATCAGGGTGCTTTTGCCGGAGCCATTGGGGCCAATCAGGCCGACAATCGCCCCGGCCGGCACCGTCAGGGAGACATCATCAACCGCCCGCAGGCCGCCATAATTTTTGCGGATATTTTTGAGTTCCAGCAAGGGCATCAGCGGCTCCTCTCTGCCTCTGGATTCCCCGGCCGCAGCGCTTCATGGGCATGGGTTGTCAAGGGAGATTCTGGCAGCAGGCCCTGGGGTCGGAAGCGCAGCATGAACAGCAGGATAAGGCCGAAGAGGATGAAGCGGACGTAGTTGAATTCAATCGGGAAGCCACTCATATTCAGCTGTATCGCCGCCACTTGAGTAAAGCGATCCATAATCGCGATCAGCGCCGCGCCAAGCAAGGCTCCGCGGCTGCTGCCCAGGCCGCCCAGCACCACCATCACCCATACATCCAGCGTTAAGGTGACGACATAATCATTGGTGTTGACGAAGCCGGTATTGAGCGCGAACAGCACGCCGGCGATGGCGGCAATGACCGAGCCGATCAGCATAATCTGCGCCCGCGCCAGTGAAATTCCTTTGCCCAGACTGCGCGTCACCGCTTCGTTTTCGCGCAGGCCCTTGAGCATCCGCCCAAAGGGAGAACGTATCAGCCCTTCGCTGTAGCGGTAAGCAGCCAAGGCCAAAGCCAATGCCAGCAGCATGAACAGCGCGGAACTTGCGCGGGCATCATCCAGATAATAGAAAGGTCCGGCGACCCCAGAAATGCCATTGTGCGAACAGATCAGGTCATCGGCGCTGCGTACAGCAATTCGCACGATCTCGCCGCCGACCAGCAGGACCAGCGCCAGATACCATTCCTGCTTCAGCCGCAATGTTACATAGGACACGGCAAAGCCAACCAGGCCGCCGAGCGCCGCGGCAATAACGAAGGTCAAGGCCAGGTTGAGAAAGCCTGCCAAGGGCTGCGTCGCCATAATCTCCGAGCGAAGCTGCAAGGCGGCGCCCAAGCTGCTGCCGCAAGGGTGAATCGCTTCCAGGCCGGCGAGCGGGGGCAGCAGACGCGTATAGGTTACACCAGTGACATAAGCGCCCAGTGACACAAACAAAGCCTGCCCAAAATTCGGCACGCCAGCGACGCCATACTCCAAATTGAGGCTGATGGCCATCAGCGAATAAATGCTGAACATGGTCAAGAGGGCGATGATGGTAGCGATGATGTCGATGCTCATCGCTGGAAGTCTCTATTCCACGAAAAAAAGTCGGTGAAACCCTGTGGACGAATGAGCAGGACAAGGATAATCATCATAAAGGGGATGGCTGGCTTGAGACCAAAATCGACGTCCAGATAAAAATTCAGGAATTGCATGACTGTATTTTCCGAGAAAGCGACCACATACGCGCCTAAAATCGTCCCTGGAAAACTGGAAAGTCCGCCCAGGATCGCGGCGGCGAAAACCGACAGAATCGCCACCCAGCCGGTCAGGGGGCTTACTGATGTGCTTAATCCCCAGAGAGCGCCGGCCACTCCCGCCAGCCCGCCGACCAGCAGCCAGGTATTGCGCTTGACCTGCTCGACAGCGATGCCGATGACCCGCGCCAGGCTGATATTGTTCGCCAAAGCCCGCATCTCGCGCCCCAGCGGCGTGTAATTGAGCAGCAGGGTAAGCAGAATCACCAACAAGATGCTGGTTGGCACCGCCCACATAAAAACGTTGGTCAGGATGATCGTTTGGCTGCGATAGACGATTTCGAGTGGAATCCGAATGCGCGTTTCAAACAGGGAAAATTGGTCAGCGATGATGTACAGGATATAGCGGACAATGAGGCCGAAGGCAAAGGAAGCCAGCAGCAGGGTATAAAAGGACGCCTTTTGTTTTTCCAGGGGCTTGAATACCATCTGATGGCTGGCCAGGGCTGTCAGCGCGCCAACGACACAGGCCGCCGCCAAAATGATCATCGGGTGGATGTCACCGCTCTGTGATACGATAAGCGCGGCATAGGCGCCGACGGTGATGTATTCGGCGTGGGCGAAATTGGGCAGCTTCATCACGCTGAAGGTGAGTGTAATCCCCAAGGCCATCAGCGCATACAAACTTCCGACTTGGATCGTATTGACGATGGAATTCATCAACAGCGCCGAGGGCATGTCATCACCTTGTCAAACGGGTCCGCGGGCATGGACAAGCCCCCTCCGCAGCGCAGAAGGGGCCTGTGTATGGATTTGCCATTTCTTAATTGCTGTAGACGAGTGTATCACCGCTGTATTCACCGATCTGCTCAAAGGCCGTCCCATCGGCATTGACCTGACGAATGCCAAAAATCGCAATCGCCTGGTCGCCATTTTCGTCGAGGAAGGCCTGCACCGATGTGCCGACATAGTGACTGGCGACAAAGGGCAGCATGGATTTTACTGCGTTTCCGTCATTGCCCACGGCGAGCATGGTCAGCATGGCGATGTTGGCGGCGTCAAAGGCGTTGCTGGTGAAGGGCCCAGGTGGATCGCCAAAGGCTTCGGTAAAGTCAGCGATAAAAAGCGGTGTTAATGGCGTCGATGTGCCGGCGAAGGATACCGTGACGAATTGCGCGGCGGCCAATACTTGGGCATGGCCGGGATCTTCGAGCAGCTGGTCGTTGGCCATGTTTTCGGCGCCCATCCAGCCGACTGTGCTTAAAATCGGGTCGACCTGCGCCACTTGCAGCAGCCGTTGGCCATCGCCCAAAAAGCAGATGCAGAAGAAGCCGGTATTCCCGCCCAGCGAGGCGATTTCAGCGCTGATGGCGGCCGCTTCACTGGAAAGATCAGGCGCATCCGGCGCATAGGAGAACATAGTGACTTCACCGCCGCCAGCCGCTTGATAATTCGCGGCAAACTGGGCTGCCATCCCATTGCCGAAGGGGTCATCAATATACAGGATAACCATGTTTTCGTGACCGCGGTCATGCGCCAGTATGGAATAGGCTTTGGACGAAAAGGTGTCCGGCGCCTGTATCACGCGGAAGATGCTGTCGTTGGGAATGGAAGCCGCCGTCCCGCTTGAAGCCGGCGCCACCAGAACAATCCCGTTTTCATCGGCAAACTGCTTGGCGCCAAGCACTTCGCTGGTCGTCAGTGGCCCGACAATCACCTGGGCGCCGGTGGTCTGTACAATCGTCTGCACCGCACGCGCCGCGCCTTCGGGAGTCTGTTCTGTGTCGGCGCTGGCGATTTCAAAGCGAACTGCTGACCCTGCCGCTTCCAGTTCGCCGTTCATCTGCATCACGGCCAATTCAATGCCGCGGGCAAAGTCTTCGCCAAAAGTGCCAAGCGCGCCGGTAAAGGGCTGCGCCACGCCGAGGATGTAGGTTTCGGTGTCGTCCTGCGCCTGCGCGCTCATACCGAAGACCATCGCCATCACAGCGATAAGACATACAAATATCATTTTCCGATTCATGCGAACTTCCTCTCTTGCCAATTATTTATAAACGATAGCGATAGAGTATAACCTCTAAGGAAAAACATAGCAAAATTCGGCTCATTCTAGGAGTGGTAAAATAAAGGATATTCGCTCGCCATGAACCGCGGCAAAGATTTTTTACCACAGAGGTCACAGAGGGCAGAGAGAAAAGCGGTCAGGAAGCGCGCCGCGAGGAGTGGTAAATATAGAGATATTCGCTTGATATATTCCGCCACAATCCCGACAAAGTCCGCCATTTTCCGCCACATCCCGCCAATCCATACCCGCGCTATACTGCGACAAAACCTGCCACAATCCCGACAAAGTCCGCCATAAACCGCCACATCCCGCCAATCTGTACTCGCGCCATACTGCGACAAAACCTGCCACAATCCCGACAAAGTCCACCATTTTCCGCCACATCCCGCCAATCCATACCCGCGCTATACTGCGACAAAACCTGCCACAATCCCGCCACAATCCCGACAAAGTCCGCCATTTTCCGCCACATCCCGCCAACCTGTACTCGCCTATACTGCGACAAAACCCGCCATATTCCGCCATAATCCCGACAAAGTCCGCCATTTTCCGCCATAATCCGCCACGCTATGCCGCGTCATTCGCTGTCCTCATCTAAGGCGGGACGGGTTTTATGCGCGTTTTATGCGCGAAAGAAAAACTTTTTCGCGCATAAAGTGTTTTTCGATCATAACCCATTTCGATTCTATGCTCTTCAGGTTCTTTATAGCGCGTTTGCGGGTTGGAGGGGCGACTCAAAGGCCGCAGTTTTGGTTTTTGGATGCGGCGGCTTTTCAGATGATTGGTTTATCGGACTTCACCTTGGGCCTGCTTTCAGATGTGATTTCAGCGCTGGGATAATTTTTTGGCCGATGAGATGAATGCCGGCCGCGGCCCTCTGCACACCGTGCGGCGTGCCTAGCTCGATGCGGTTGGCGCCGGCATCGAACAAAGTTTCGCACTGACGGATGATGTCGGCTGGATTGCCGGCAAACGCAAATCGCTCCAGGATGTCATCGGGTATCAGCCGCGCGGCTTGGTCATCTTCGCCGGCCTGGACATGCGCCTGCACCCGCGCCATGAGTTCAGGATCGATCTCGACAGTCGGGTCTAATCGAGAAACAATCGGCAGGTAGAGCGATACCGATTTCCGCGCCATCCAGCGGGCCTGTTCGCGGTCTTCATCAATCACCGAAACGGCGCCAATCGCCAGGCTGACGTTTCCCCGCTGGCGGCCGGCGCTTTCCTCACCGGCGGCAATGTAATCCGCGATAACCGGGATTACATCTGGATTAGCTGACCCGCCGATTTTGACCTCATCGGCAAGCTCGCCGGCCAGGGCGGCCAGTTTCCGTCCCCAGGTGCCGATCAAAAGCGGAATGTCATCGGCCGGCAGCGGATAGGGCGCGCGGACATGCTCGGCAATTTGATAAACCTGTCCATTATACCCGCCTGACTCGCCCCGCAGCATTCGTCGGATAATCTCGACTGATTCTCGAATCGCCTGGATGCCAGGCTTGATTTCGGCCATGCCATGTTCGGCCAGCCAGCCGCCGCGCGCCAGGCCGATATAGACGCCGCCGCGGGCGACATCGGCCAGCAGGGCGGTTTGCGATGCGATATCGAGGGGGTGGATGCGCGAAGGAGGCACCGCGGCTGGCCCAAGACGAGCGCGGCTGATATGCGGGGCCATCAGCATCAGTGGGGCATAGCTGGGATGAAAGGGCGCATCGCAGTAGACGCTGACCGCATCAAAATCGTATTCATCGACCAGCTTGGCCAGAGCGATATAATCCTGGGCGCGTTTGTTGGTTTGAAAGGCAATGCTGATTTCGCGTTTTGTCATCGGGCAGCCTCTTTCAGTCAGACTGCTATTGTACTGGTCTGACCGCGCAAGAGGGAAGGGGAGCCTGCTAAACGGCGCTGTCGGGGTAATTTCCTGCAATCAGGGCTTGGCATTCTTCGGTATGAAAGTGATCGCGTGTCCATTCCGCTTTGTCGGTGGCGCGATTTTGCGCTCGTTTGGCCAGATTCTCGTCGCGCATCCAATCAGCCTTTTTATTCTCGCGCAACAGTCCGCTTAGGGTCAGGTTTTCGCGCTTGCGGCGGTTGCAGGGGCGACAGAGCAGGATCCGATTGAGGATGTGATTGGCGCCGCGGTCTTTCTTTGGCGTGATGTGGTCGAGTTCCATGAATTCTCTTTCCAGCACCCGTCCGCAGCCGCCGCAGATGATGCCGTCTATCGTGCGCTGGGCCTGCGCCAGGATATTGACCATTCCCTTGTGCGAGATTTTTTCCCAAGCCTCTACTGGCCGCCGGATTCGCAGTTTCAGCGTCGGCGCGGCGATTTCGTTATCATCAGTGCGAATAGGCGCTTTGGTCTCATAATGGACTTTTGGCAGCGTGACGTGATGCTGCTGGTCGTCAAACCGCAAGATCGTATCGCGGGCTAAGCGATTTTGCACCTGCTCTAATGCGCCGTCCCAAATGTCCATGCCGATCCATTGGCGTTTCAGACGTTCGGCGGCGATGGGTGTTGTCGCGCAGCCGCAGAAAGGATCGAGGACAAAATCGCCTTCATTGCTGGATGCTTTGATAATCCGCTCATAGAGGGCAAGAGGTTTTTGAGTGGGATAGCCTGTGCGTTCATTTGAGTTGCCCGACAACAGCAAATCATCATCTGTCCACAAAGACCCAACGGGAACACCGCGGTAATCCGATTCGTATTTGCGCCTTTCGAGTCGGCCGTCTTCGCGAATGACGATATTCCCTTTTTGATACTCTTCTTCCAGCCGTTCTTTGCTCAACCGCCAGCCAGAAGGATGAGGATTTTTGTAACCGCGCCATTCATAACAGAGATTGGGCCTCGCTCCCATGTTGGGCGTACTCCATATATGCGAACTGTCATCATAATATCGGCGCCCCTGTTCATCGATTTTCGTAAATTTCTTCAAGGCTTCATCTTCGGTAAGTTCGCGAAATGGGCTTAAACGGACTTTGGAGGATTTGGCATAATACATAATTGAATCGGTTACAGTTCCCCATTTCCGCGCGCGGTGCTGGCTTCCTCGCTGTAATGAAGAATGTCGTTTCCAAATAATTTCGTCGCGGAAATGCTTCTGTCCAAAGATGCCATCCATCAGGGTTCGGATGTAACTGTTGGCAGTCGAATCACAATGCAGGTAGATGCTGCCGTCCGGCCGCAAGACGCGGCGCATTTCCATCAGACGCACGCCGAGCCAGCACAAAAACGCGCCCATGTCATCGCCATAGGCCGCCCGCGCCATCTTGATGACCTCCCCAACCGCTGGCCAATCGTCTTTGATGCTGTCCGTCCATTCCTCATGCACATCGCGCTCCCATGACCAGCGGTCACTGAAGCGCGCGCCTTTGGCCAAGCTGTCGGGCGTGGCGTGGAAATCGCGGTTCTTGTTGAAGGGCGGGTCAGTCGCGATCAGATGAATCGTCTCGCTGTTCATCCCGCGCAGAAAATCAAGATTGTCGCCGTGATACAGCGTGCGATTCTGAAAGTTCAGTTCGGCCACGTTTGCCTTCGCATTATTCCCATTCCGAACAAGCAGGCGTTTCATGGCGCTTTCAAATGGGATATACTCAAATCGAAAACCGCGAGGTTTTCAAAAGTTTTGAGGTTTCCTGTGGCAGATTTGGAGTCGACGCCGCACTGCCACAGGAAATCCTGAATAGAAGCCATGAAAAAATTCATCGCCACCTCAAGCATAACCTATTTTCGCGCGCATTGCAACCGAATAATCGCGAAATGGGGTATATCGCTTTGCCGAACTTTCCCAAAGTCGGTATAATGCAGGCAGCCTAAAATTCAAATGAAACGAGAGACCTCATGCCAACCGCAACTATTCCCACCCTCTATCCCGTCAGGCAAGACCTGCCAAAAGCTGACCCGCTGGACATCCCCCAAACGCTTGATGCCGAATGGAAGCGGCTGGGGCTGGCGGCGCAGGTTCAAGGCAAGCGCATCGCCTTGGGCTTTGGCAGCCGCGGCATCGCCAGTATCGACCTCATCGCCAAATCGCTGGTGGCCCTGGTCAAGGCCTCGGGGGGACAGCCGTTTATTGTGCCAGCGATGGGCAGTCACGGCGGCGCAAATCCAGCCGGCCAAATCGAGGTGCTTGCTGGCCTGGGCATCACCGAAGCCGCTATGGGCTGTCCGATCCACGCCACTATGGAAGTCGTCGACCAAGGCCTGACCAGCGTCGGCCTGCCTGCGTACATCGATAAAAACGTCGCTGAAGCCGATGGGCTGATTATTGCCAACCGCACCAAAGTGCATACCGATTTTCATGGGCCGCATGAAAGCGGCCTGCTCAAGATGATGGCGATTGGCCTGGGCAAGGAAATCGGCGCCGGCGCGATTCATCAGCATGGCATTGTCGGCCTGCGGGATTATATGCCGATTATTGCCCGACATCTGCTGCAAAGCATCCCTTTTGTCGCTGGTTTCGGGATTGTCGAAGATGCGTGTCATGCTGTCGCTCATCTGGAAGGATTCACAGCCGATACCATAGTCGCCGGCGACCAGCGTCTTTTGCAGCTTTCCCGCGAACTGATGCCGCATATTCCAGTGGATGAGATCGATGTCCTCATCATCGACGAAATCGGCAAGGACATCAGCGGCGCCGGGCTGGATACCAATATCATCGGCCGCTGGATGATCGCCGGCGAAAGCGAACCGACATCCCCGAATGTCAAGCGGATTGTCATTCTCGATTTAACGCCGGCATCGCATGGCAACGCAACCGCTTATGGGCTGGCGGATTTTATGTCGCGGCGTCTGTTCGACAAAATCGACTTCGCCATCACCACCAAGAACATTTTTACCAGCGGCTTTCTGGAGCGCGGTCGGATGCCCTTGGTCTTTGCTGATGATGAGGAGACTATTCAGGCGGCGCTGTTTGATGTCTACCGCGCCGATCCAGCCGAAAGCTGTCAGGCCCGCGTCGTTCGCATCAAAAATACCCTTGAACTGGAGAATTTGTGGGTGAGCGACAATATCGCCGCCGAACTGCGCGGCCAGGATGGCTTCACCGTAGGCGACCAGGCCGCCCAACTCGACTTTGCCGCCGGTGAGCTTACCGCAGGCCCATCGCCCGCAAATTCTTATAGCTGATGGCTAAACTTTCAAAGGGATCGCGCTGGCAAATATCCTGTTCGACGGAATACCATTCGACTTCAGCGCGCCGACAGGCCGCCAAGATGCCAGCGAAGTTCATATTTCCCTCGCCAACCTCGGCCATGGTCTGCTGCGGTCGGCCGCCGTCATCACTCGGCAGCATAGTCATATCCTTGAGGTGAACCACCGGCATTCGATTGGCCATCCGCTCAATCCAAGCCACTGGGTCGCCGCCGCCATGCTGAATCCAATAGGTGTCAAGCTCGGCCTGGACATATCTAGAGTCGCTTTCGTCAAAAAAGATTTCCAGGCCGCTGCGCCCGTCAAACTTGACGAACTCGAAGCTGTGGTTGTGATAGCTGAAGCTAAGTTCGGCGGCCGCTAGTTTTTCGCCAATGCGACTGGCGATTTCGGCAAAGGCCTGATAGCCGTCTGCGCTGTCCCGAAACTCCAGCGGCATACTGCTCAAGGCGACATGGCGGCAGTTCCAGAGCTTGTGCTGTTCAATCACGGCGTCAAGGTCATTCTGTAGATTCTCATAGCTGATATGGGTATTGCAGATGGTCAGGCCGTTGTCGTCGGCGATGCGCTTGACATCGGCATGGGGAATATCGCCAATCGTCGACACCTGCACCGCCCGATAGCCAATTTTTCGTATTTTTTTCATGCTGGCGGCAAAGTCTTCCCGCGTCTTTGTGAAATCGCGGACGGTATAAAGCTGGGCCACTAATACGGTCGCAGTCATGTCTATTTCTCCTTTGATGCGGCTATGTACTGCTGGAGCAGGCGGACGTATTCATCGCCGTCAATCGGCAAATCGAGGCTCTGCTTCTTGTGCGCCGAAAGAATGATGCCGTTGTTAAGCATAATTGAGTTCAGTCCTTCGGCGGCTGGCGCGATTAGTCTGGCGCCGTTTTGGATGGCATCGGCAAAGTTCGATATGACAAGTTCATGGCCATCTGTGCTGTGATGCTGATAGGCGATGTCTTCGCGCTGGCAAGGGACTTTGTTAAAACCCTGCTTTGATTCCTGAATTTGCTTGATGGATGACCATTGATTGCGGAAGAACAGCAGTTCGCCCTGCTCATACACCAGCCTGCCGTTTTCTCCGACAATTTCCAGTCGATTGGCGCCGGGTGATTCGCCAGTGGTGGTGATGAAATGGCCGACCATGCCGTTTTCATGCTCAAAATAAGCCGTCACCTCATCTTCCACTTCGATTTGATGATGCTTGCCAAAGCTGACAAAGCCATGAACCCGCGTCGGCATCCCGACCAGCCATTGATACAAATCGAGGTTGTGCGGACACTGGTTGATCAGAACGCCGCCGCCTTCGCCCTGCCAGGTCGCCCGCCAGTCGCCGCTGTCGTAATAATGCTGGGTGCGAAACCAATCGGTGATGATCCAGGTCGTGCGGATTAACGTCCCTAGTTCGCCAGCCTCAATCATCGCTTTGATTTTGCGCCAAAAGCCGTAGGTGCGCTGCATGAACATGGCGGCAAACACCAGTTCGGGGCGGGCCGCGCGCGCTTGATGATACGCGGCGATCATGCGCTGGGCATCGCGGACATGAACGGCAATCGGCTTTTCGACTAGGACATGGAGGCCGCGGGCAAAGGCCGCCAGTGTCATCTGCGGATGGCTGTAATGCGGCGTGGCGATGATCACTCCGTCCATCTCGGCTGATTCCAGCATTTGGGCGTAATCGCTGAAGCCGGGGACGTCGTGTTTGGCGCAGATCTCCGCCAGCTTGTCGGGGCGGCTGTCACAGACCGCGACCAGTTCTGTATTGGGCAAACGCGGGACATGGCCCACATGAACCTCGCCCATATTGCCCAGGCCGACAATGCCGATTCGTACTTTGCCTGCTGTCATAGGCGGTTCCTTTTGCTTGGGGGATTTAGCCCTTCACCGCGCCGAAGGTCAGTCCTTTGACAATGAAACGCTGCACCATCAGGGACAAGATGACCGGCACGGTGACGGCAATCAGCATACGGGTTGTCACAAAGCCGAAATCGATGCCGCGCACCGTGTCTGAACCGGCGACCAGCATGGGATAGGGTTTCCAGTCGCGGTTGGCCAGGACGCTGGCGAAGAGGAATTCGTTCCAGGCAAAGGCGAAGCAAATCAATGTCGAGGCGACCAGCGCCGGCCGCGCCAAGGGCAGGGCGATGCGCCAAAAAGTCGTTACTTCTCCGGCGCCATCCACCAGGGCCGCTTCGCGCAGTTCGGGGGGCAGGTCGGCAAAGTAGTCGCGCATAATCAGCACGGCGAAGGGCAGGGTAAAGGTAGCGTTGACAATGACCATGCCCGGCAGCGTATCGAGCAGCTTCAGATCGCGGAACATCAAAACGAAGGGGATTAAGGTCGCCACTGGCGGCAAAAAGCGCTGTGACAAAAACCATGAGACCAGGTTGCGATTGCCGATGCCATACTTGAAACGCGCCAGGCCATAGCCGGACAAGGTGCCAAGCGTGGTCGCCACCAGGGTCGCCCCCAGCGAAATCAGGGCGCTGTTGCGTAATGCTTTCATCGTCTCGGGGCCGCCGGAGCCGAACTCCTGCTGCCAGTTTTCGAGGGTCGGCTCGAATTGCAGAAAGGGGATCACCGCGCCGTCCTTCCAATCCTCTTGAAGGGAAGTGGCCGCGGCGTAGGCGAATGGCGAAAAAGCAATCAGGGTGCAGATGAGCGCCAGGGCGATGATGAGCCAGTCGCCAAGTGAACGGCGGGAAAGCGTATTTTGTCCCTGCGCTTTGCGTTTTTCTGTTACAGCCATCTGTTTTACTCGAAGCGTTCGCGCACGCGATAAAAATAAATGGATGAGATGACAATGGCGACGACGACCAGCAGATAGGCCAAAGCCGCCGCTTCGCCCAACTGGAAGCTGCCAACCAGACCCTTTTCGTAAGCGTAATAAACGTAGGTCTGCGTCACTGAACCAGGCCCGCCGCGGGTTAGGCTGTAGGGGATGTCGATGATCTTCAATGATTCGACCATCCGCAGCAGCATGACTGTTCCCAGGGCCGGCGCGATCATGGGAAAGGTGATCCAGCGGAAGAGCGTCCAGTTCGATTTGGTGTCCAGCCGCGCTGATTCGTACAGATCGTCAGGGATGGCCTGCATGGCCGCCAGGACAATGATGAAGACAAAGGGCGTCCACTGCCATACGTCGGTGAACATGACGGCAAAGCGGGCCGGTATCGGCTCAATGAACCAGTTGATGCGCGGCAGACCGACTCCCTGCAAGATGTTGTTGATGGGGCCAGCCTGTTCATTGAAGATGACGACGCCCAGCCAGCCCAAGGCAATCGGCGCGGCGAAGAGCGGCATGGTGATGATGGCTCGCATCTGTCGCAAAAAGGGCAGATTATGATTGAACACCCAGGCGACAAAAGTGCCGAAAATCAGCGTGGAGGCCGTGCTGCCAATGAAGAGGAATGCACTGAAGCTGGCGGTGCTGATGGCTTTCTTGTCCGGCTTTTCCTCGCCGACGCCTAGGATTTCGGCATAGTTTTCGAAGCCGATATATTTGGGATTTCGGCCCAGACGATAGTTGGTCATGCTCAAGCCAAATGAGTACACCAGTGGGAACAGGGTAAAAAGGAGAATCCAGACCACCCCAGGCATCAAAAAGATGTATTTCGCTCTATTGCTCATCGTTCAATCCAGCCGCTCAATAAATGGGGACAAGGGCATGAACTCATCATACCCCTGTCCTAGCGAGAATGCAGAGGTTATCCGCCGTAGCCGATAGCCTGCTGATAAATTTCCAGCTGGCTGTCAGCGTCAAGGTCGTCGGTGATCTCCATCCAGTCTTCGGCTGTGGCGTCCAACGCTTCCTGCGCTGTCGATTGCCCGGTCATAGCTTCTGACAGGCGAATGTCGAGCGTTTCCTGGATGTATTCCAGTGTGCCGGGAATACGGAGGTAGGTTACGGATGTTGGTTTGTCGTAGACGTTGGCGCCGTAAGCGTTGATGTAACGTTCCATATCGTCGGCGTTAAAGCCAACCGCCGTGTAATCTTCGGATGTGGCCGAGCCGCGCGGCTGATACAGCTGATAGGTGCAGCAGGGGTCGATGCCTTGCCAGCCGGTGGTGGCGTTGTAGAAGTTGATGGCCGGGCTGGCGATCATCGACATGAAGAAGTAGGTCAGTTCCGCGTTTTCGGTGAAGCTCGACATGGTGGGGTGCCATGAGCCGCCGGTGGTGTTGCCGACGCAGTTGGGATTTTCGGCATCGGTGACAAATTCGCCTATTTCGCGGTCATACCATTCCGATGAGCAGAGGATGGCCGAAGCCCCCAAATTGCCTTTGATGGTGGATCGTCCTTCATCTTGCGAAAGCGAGCCGACGTCGCCCCAGGAGAAGGTAGCGATGGCGTTGCCGCTGAGGAAGTTGTCCCATGCCTCGCCCAGCTGCCAGCCGGCCTGCGCTTCGGAGCCGGTCGCCGCCAGTTCTTGCAGGAATTCCAGGGCAAGGACATGGCCTGGCTCATTGATCAGCGGGGTCATGTCATCGGGATCGAACCAGAAGACGTTGTCATATTTGCTGACGGCCCGCGGGTTATCGCCATCGGCTGGCGTCACTGCGAAGGATGCCGCCAAGGTCGCATAGTGGAAGTGGCCTTGGCCGCCGGGCGCCAGATGCAGGCTGATGCCGTCGTCGGGATCGCCGTCGCCGTTCCAGTCTTTGCCGTTGAAGAAGCCGGCAATCGCCAGCAGGTCTTGCCAGGTTTCCATGGGGTAGGGCATTGGCTCGCCAGCTTCGGCTTCATAGGCGGCCTGCCATTCGGGATCGTTGAGGACGTCGTGGCGATAGTAGAAAAGCTGGGCATCGCCGTCCATCTGCGTGCCGTAAGTTTGTCCGCCCCATTGCAGGAGAGCGCGGAATGCCGGCGCGGTGTCTTCCGGTGTCCAGTGGGTAAAGCGCTCATCGCCGATCCATTGGTCGACCGGTTGGATCCAGCCATTGCTTATCCAATCGCCATACTGCCAGGCGGCGCCGACAAAGGCGTCATAGGTGTATTGCCCGGTCAGGAAATCCGCCGGAATCGTTGTGCCAAGCTGGTTGTAGGGAATTTCCACAATGTCCAGGGTGGCGCCGGTGGCGGCCTCAAAGGCATTGCGCCAGAAATAGATCGTTCCTGAAATGCCGCCGCGCGAACCTTGGCCCAGCACGCCAAAAGTCATGGTCTTGCCTTCGCCCAATTCATGCCCGTCCGGGACGTTCGCCGCCAGCAGGGCTTCAAAGGCGAGGGTCTGCTCCAATTCATTGGCGGCAACACCTGGAATCGGGAACAGCTCTTCCGCCGTTTTTCCAAAAAATGTGTCCTGCGCCGAAACACTGAACACGCCGACTAAAAGGACAATCAGACAGCTAAGAAATGATGCTTTCATTCTCATGGGATACTCCTCATCAATAGAACTCATTACAGAGATGATACAGCTTGGCGGCGCAGCCAATCCGCGCCTAACCTTTTTCAGTATATCCTAAAGGCCGCGGAATGACAAATTCCGCCATTTTCCGCCAAAATCCGCCTTTCCGCCAATTTACAGGGGGAACTGAACGCGGCGGCCTTCCCGCGCCGATTGGTAGGCGCCCAAGATCATCTCGATGCAAACGCGGCCCTCTTCGGCTGTGGCGAGCGGGCCGGTTTCGCCTTTCAGATAATCGATGAGCGGGCGCGGCACGGCTTGAATGCGGCTGCCATGCGGCACAAAGGGAAAGTCGAATTTCTGCCAGCTGTCGGCGCCGACGCGGTACAGTTTTAGCGGCGCGGTCTCGGCGGGCAGGGAAGATGAGGGCGCGTCGCCATAATTCTGCACAATCGAGCCGCTGTCGCCATAAATTTCGGTGGTCGATTCGGCGGCAAGCTGGGTCGAGCTATTCAGTAAGATGCCCATTACGCCTTTGTCAAAGCGATAGACGGCGACGCCATTGTCATCGGGCGCGATGTCGGTGACCACATTGTCGATTTCCGCCATAACACTGACCGGACGACCCAAGAGCCAGTAAAACCAGTCGGCGGCGTGGGAGGCGTCATCCATGAACATCCCCCTATTTTGAATCGGGTCGATATGCCAGTTGCCGGCGACGGCCCAGTCGGGATTGAGCAGAGCATTGATGGCATGACGACGGCGCACGACGGCGATGTTGCCGACGGCCTGTTCTGTGACAAGCTGCTTGATTTTTTGGTTGATGGGGTCGGCGCGCATCTGATAGCACATGCTGAATTTGACGCCGGCTCCTCTGACGGCTTGAATAATGGCGTCGCAGTCGGCTAGGGTCAGCGCCATTGGTTTTTGCAGCAGGATGTGCTTGCCGGCCTGGGCGGCGGCGATGGCATGAGCGGCGTGCTGGTTGGTCGGGCTGGTGATGAAGACGGCGTCGATATCATCGCGCGAGAGGAATCGGTCGAGGTCGGGGATGAAATCCAGGCCGTATTGGCCGGCGTAATCTGCGCCGCGCTGGTGGTCATCGTCCCAGCAGGCTATAACCGCGGCATCGGCAAAATCGGCAATGGCGCGGAGATAGGCATGGATATGGCCATGCGCGAAACTTATCACGCCCAATCGAAGGGGATTCATGCTGGCTGTTTCTCCTTTTGATAGACTGGCTGGCCGCCGATGAAGGTCGCCTGCACGCCCTGCGTTTCATCCCAGAGTACGATGTCAGCGTCCGAGCCGATATTCAGCGAGCCTTTCTGCGGGTGCATCCCTATTGACCGCGCGGGAACGCTGGTCAGCATGGGGACAGTTTCGGCTAGGGTCAAATCGCAAAAGCGCATCATATTTCGCAGGGCCTGCGGCATTCGCAAGGTGCTGCCGGCCAGCCCGCCTTGCTGGGTTCGCGCTTCTCCGTTTTTTACGGTGACGTCGACATCGCCCATCGCATAGCGGCCATCGGACAGGCCGGCGGCGCGCATGGCATCCGTGATGACCAGGGTTCGATGGCGGCCGGCCAATCGCAGGATCATTCGCAGAATCGCTGGGTGGAGATGCACGCCGTCGGGGATGATCTGCAAGAAGATCTGCGGGTTTTCAATCGCTGCCAGGAAGATGCCAGGCCGGCGGTGATGGATGCCGGCCATGCCGTTAAAGGTATGGGTGATCTGCCGCAGGCCGATGGCAAAAGCCGCCTGCGCCTGTTCATAGCTAAGTCCGCTGTGTCCCAAAGAGACTGTGATTTGATGGGCATGGGCGTCGCGGATTAGCTGTTCGCTGCCTTCAAGCTCGGCGGCTATGGTTATCAGCTTGACCTGTCCGCTCTCAAACCAGGGCAGGTATTCAGCGCGCCGCGGCGGCCGCAGATGGCTGGCTGGCTGTGATCCGCGGTAATGGCGATTGAGGTAGGGGCCTTCAAGGTGGGCGCCCAAATAGGGGGTATGGGGTCGGGCGGCGAAGGTTTTTATCGCTGTCAGCGCGGCGTCGATCTGCTCACGGCTGGCGGCCATGGTGGTTGGCAGGAAACTGGTGACGCCCTGCCGCGCCAAAAAATCGCATAAGCCCTGCAAGGCCGTTTCGCTGGCGTCCATGACATCAAAGCCATTGCCGCCGTGGATATGCAGGTCAATAAATCCTGGCAAAGCATAACAGCCGCGGCCCTCTATTCGCTGATCTTTGGGACTGGCCTTGACGGCGGCGGTCGGGTGGATGCCGCTGATGATGCCGTCGGCAAGGATCAAGGTATGGTCGTCAAGGAAGGCTTCGTCCTGCCAGATGCGGCTGTTTTCAATCAGGGTGCGGCTCATGTTTGGCTGCTCGCTGATGACGGGCGGGGCAATCTCTGTCTAAGATTTTACCACAGAGGGCGCAGAGCACGCTTTACCATTTATCTGGATCAGGGCCGCCGCTGATGAGGAGGCGGCCACTGATCGCGTCAATGGATAATCAAATCATCTCAATGAGTAGGTCAAGAAATAGAGTGGCCGAATAGGGTATCAGAAAACCAATCCCTGCGCGGACGACCTTTCTTAAGGTAGGCCAGATATGTTTTCGTGCGCGATAATAGACATTGTATTGTGTCGGGAGGTCAGCTGGCTGTCCTTTCATCTCTTCTGCGAAAAGTTTTGATATATCACTTGAAAAATCTGATAAATCTTCCGATATGTCTGAATGGATTACAGTTTCCTTGATTGTAGTTTCTTTGACTGTAACTTCTTTTCTCTTTAATATCATGTGTTTATCCTTTCACAAATTATGATTCTGATAATTAGGCGAAATTGCCTTTAACATAACAAAACTACTACATAACAACCCTCCAAGCACTATCCGAACACTGTTCAGCATTATACCAGATTTTCATCATTTGTCAAGCCCGTTTTTGCTTAAATCAATTACCGCGTCGATTTTCGATTAGGGCGAGACGTATTCAATCGCGCCAATATCACATCCGGCACCTTGTGGTCTGGTGGTGCCGATTTGGTCGGTTTCCGGGCAGTAGGCATCATCGGCGGCGTCAATGGCTGGACTGCCTGCCAGCAACGGGAAATAAGCCGGCGATCCATCTTCGGGTTCGACAAGTTCGCCCAGCATGGGATCGCCTTCAAAGGCCGGCGAACAGGTGCCGTCCTGAATGAAATTGTTGATATTATGTCTTAGTCTGCTGTCAGAGTAACAAGCGTCTTTGCCGCGGCCGGCGATGATGCTGTTGACCATGCTTAACTCTCCTTCATCGTTGAGGATTGCGCCGCCCCATTCAGCCGAGTTGCCGCTGAACGTACTGCTGACGATGATTAACTCTCCCCCGTTGTCAATCGCGCCGCCAGTCTCTTCAGCCGAGTTGTCGCTGAAAGTGCTGTTGGTGATGCTTAATGTATTGTCGCTCCCGTTGAAGATCGCGCCGCCACTGCTAGCCGAGTTGTTGCTAAAGCTGCTGTTACTGATACTTAGCTCTCCGCGCCAGTTGCCAATCGCGCCGCCCTGCCCGTCCCAGGAGACGATGAACGAGAACGACTGGTTGCCAATCGCGTCGCCCTGCGAACCAGCCGTGTTGTGGCTGAAAGTGCTGCTGACGATGCTTAGCTCTCCGTACCAGCTGTAGATCGCGCCGCCAAGGTATTCAGCCGAGTTATGGCTGAAAGTGCTGCTGACGATGCTTAGAATGCCTACGTTCTCAATCGCGCTGTCAACGTTGTCGCTGAAGTTGCTATTGACGATGCTTAGCTCGCCCCCGTTGGCAATCGCGCCGCCCGATTCAGCCGAGTTATGGCTGAAAGCACTGTCGCTGATGCTTAGAATGCCTACGTTCTCAATCGCGCCGCCCTCATCGTCAGCCGAGTTGCGGCTGAAAGCACTGTCGCTGATGCTTAGCTCGCCCGTGTTGTAGATCGCGCCGCCAAATATGTCAGCCGAGTTATGGCTGAAAGTGCTGTCGCTGATGCTTAGCTCGCCATCGTTGTAGATTGCGCCGCCAACGTATTCAGCCGAGTTGTGGCTGAAACTGCTGTTGGTGATGCTTAGCTCACCCGTGTTGGCAATCGCGCCGCCGAAAGCCCGAGCCGTCGTCACTTTGAGTGTGCCATCTTCGTTGCGGATGAGATCGGCTTCAACATATCCTTGGGTCATGGTCAAATTATTGATGATCAGCGCGCCGCCGTTGTTATAGAAAATCCGATAGTGATTATTGCCGCTGATGGTATGTCCATTCCCTTCAATGGTGATGTTTGAAGTGATTTTGGGCAGACTGCCATCAAGCGTAATATCTTGGCTTAATGTAATGATGTCAGCACCGCGGCCGGCTGGACAATTGCCTTCGGGTTGGTCGCGGTTGGCGGCGATGATGGCATCTGCCAAACTGCAATCAGCATCAACAGCGATATCGGCGGCGTGAACCGATGATGCGAAAAACAGCGCAAACAAAACAACAACAATCAATCTGAACTTTGACATGAAAATCCCCGAATGGTTGATTGGCGAACACTATCTCGAAACAAGATTAGCATGATATGGCGCGCGCTGTATATGTTATAATCGCCAAGAAACAGGTCATCCGCTTGGCTTTGCCTATTATCATAACAAATTTGATGGCTGGCTGGAACAAGATATGGCTATTCTGATTACGCGCATTATTGCTAAGCGAACCCGATATTCCCAACCGCACAAGCGTTACTGGGAACTCTGGTCCGAGGCGCACGCAAGCCCTGTTTCTGTGCTTGAAGGCGATTTGGAGGAGGCACACTGGCTGGAAGGGGAGGCGAAAAAGCTGCAGGATTTCATGCTGCGGATGTCTGAAGGGCAGGAAAAGACTCTTGATGTTCCGGCTGTGATTGAGGCCGCGCAGGATGATAAATACTATCAGGTTGTCCGCGTTGTCAAAGGGCCGCCTGTCAGCCCCGAAGAGCAGGACTGGATTGATGAGATGGCCTCTCGGATTCGGCGGCAGGTTGCCGAGATTCAAAGCGCCCAGCAGGCTCGAATCGATGCACTGGAAAGCGAACTTGCCGACAAATAGCGTCGCATTGACGAACTTATCGCGACAGTTCAGACCCAGCAGGCGCGAATTACGGCGCTGGAAAGCGAAGCAGACCAAGCCACAGCGGAAAATCTGCCGTCGGAGTCGCCGGTCGAATCTGTGACCGAGGATGAGGAAGACGGCGCTTGGAGCGCGGCGAATCTGTTTCATTCGGTCGATTCTGCGCTTGCCGACGAGGATGACGATGACGCGCCTGTTCCGCCGCGGCCTTCTGTTGATGAGATTGGAATGTCCGCGTCGGGAATCCGCACCGAACGTCTGATGCACCCGAATAGAGCGCATGTTGTCCTGTGCTATGAAGCCAACATGAACTTAATACCGAGTCCCAAAGTTCTTGAAGCGCTGTCGGCGTTTATCGAGGCCTGCCAGGACGGTCAATATCTGAATTACAGCCAAGCTGACCTCCCACAAACGCAAGTAGACCGTTTGTACCTGGCAGGCATGCTGGAATGCAGCCCGGCGGCATCCTATAAACTGCGTCCGAGCGCGGCTGGTGAGCTATGGCATCGCCGGCATACGACATCGCCTGCGGAAGTCCCACAGCAAGAATCTGTCATTGAGCCGCCCCAAGCCGCGCCGCCGCGGGAACCAGTGTCGCTTCGTTCGCTGCTGGTGGAAGCGGCTAAAAGCGCCGCCGATGCTGCCAGCCGTCGAGATGAACGGGCGACGCCGCGAGAGGATGAAGATGGCCAGAGGCCTGTCGATGATTCCGATGATTTACTTGATTTGTCGATAATCGCTACTATAATAGGCGCAGTCGAGAGTGATGTAAAGTTGATTGAAGCGATGGTGAAAAATGGCTGGAAATGTACGGTTGATGACCTTAAAGACGTCTTTGAGGATGACAAGAACGTCTTTGTGAGGGTGATCATAGATGACATCAATGACCGCGCCCAAGACGAAATGGATGATAACCTGTTGGAGTTTGAAGGCGGCCGCTGGGAAATCCGCGAAGATTGTCGCCCTGCGATTGAAACCATCCTCGCCCATCCTGATCAATATCGCCAGCAAATCGGCTAAACACAGCGAGGTCGCATGGCAAAAAAATTAACCAGAAGGAAGACGTCACGGGCTATTTTGCAGTCTTTGGCGGGCGGAGTTGTGCCGCGGACCGGCGCTGAACATATTGTTGTTGGGCGCGAAGCTGAACTGGCGGCGATTAAAAGTGACTTTGATGACATTGGCAGCGACGGCGGCGCCAGCTTCCGATTGATTGTCGGACGTTATGGCGCGGGCAAGAGTTTTCTGCTGCAATTACTTCGCAATGAAGCCATGAGAAGCAAATTCGTCGTCGCCGACGCCGACCTTAGCCCGCAGAGACGTCTGACCGGCTCCAAAGGCGAGGGCCTGGCGCTCTACCGCGAATTGATGTCCAATATGGCTACTCGCACCCGTCCTCAAGGCGATGCCTTTGTCGCTCTGCTGGAAAAGTGGATCAGCGATATTCAGCTGCAGATCACCAAAGCCGGCATTGAATCGTCCTCATCTATATTTGATGGCATGGTGGCAGGCAGAATTGAGGATACCGTACATGAAATGGAGGGCATGGTGCACGGCCCCGATTTCAGTACAGTTATTAAGACTTATCTGCGCGGTCATCAAAGCGGAGATGACGAGCTTCAGCGGGCGGCGCTGCGTTGGCTGCGCGGCGAATTCAATACTAAAACCGAGGCTCGCCAGGCCTTGGGCGTTCGCGTGATTATTGAAGATAGACACTGGTATGATTACATCAAGCTGATGGCTTACTTTGTGCGCCAGATCGGTTACCGCGGGCTGATACTGTTTATTGATGAGGCGGTCAGTCTGTATCAAATATCCAACCGTGTTTCCCGCAATAACAACTATGAACAGCTGCTGGCCATCATCAACGACACCTCGCAGGGCGGCGCTGATTATTTGGGGGTGCTGCTTGGGGCGACGCCAACGATGGTCGAGGATTCGCGCAAGGGCCTGTTCAGCCATGAGGCATTGCGGACGCGGCTGGAAGAAAGCCGCTTTTCACGGCAAGGCCTGCGTGATATGTCTGGGCCGCTCATTCGTCTTGACCCCCTTGGCAAGGACGAGATTCATCGACTGCTGCAAACTATCCGCGATATTCACGGCTGGCACTATAAATATGAACCCCGTCTGGATGAGGAGCAGTTAAGGGCCTTTATGTCCGAAGTTTCGAGTCGCGTCGGCGCTGATACACTGCTTACGCCCCGCGAGGTCTTGCGCGAGTTTATTTCTATATTGAACCTCCTGCATCAAAACCCTGACGAGACATTTGAATCCATCTTGGGCAAGGTCGATTTCGTCACTGATGGAACCGAGAATCATCTTGATGATGCGGCGCCTTTTGCCAGCTTCCAAATCTGATGACCGAAAATTCGTTTGATAAACTGGCGCCTTTTATCCAGGAATACATCTATCGAAACAAGTGGGAAAAGCTGCACGGGTTTCAGGCGCAGGCGATTGAAGCTATTCTTGACACCCCCGACCATGTTTTGATTTCCAGCGGCACTGCCAGCGGCAAGACCGAAGCCGCGCTGCTGCCAGTTATCACTGATTTATATCAAAATCCGCCGCTGTCGATTGGCGCGATGTATATTGGCCCCTTGAAGGCGCTTATCAATGACCAGTTTGAGCGGATTGTCGGCTTGCTGGAAGAGTCTGATATACCGGCGCAAAGCTGGCATGGCGATGTCTCGTCGGCGAAAAAACGGCGTTTTCTCAAACGGGCGCGGGGCATCCTTCAGATTACGCCCGAATCGCTGGAATCTATGCTGATCAACCGACAGCATGAATTGAAGCGGCTTTTCTTTGATTTGCGCTATGTCATCATTGATGAAGTTCACGCTTTTATTGTTTCGGACCGCGGACGGCAAGTTCTGTGCCAGCTAGAGCGGCTGTCGCGCGTGCAAAGCAGGCCTTCCCGCCGCATCGGGCTTTCGGCAACCATAGCCGAGCCGCAGCTGACCATGAATTGGCTGAAAGGCCATTCCAAGCGCGGGGTGAAGCTGATTGAGGCGGCGCCTCGGTCGAATGCTGAAATCGGCTTGGAGTATTTTTACCTGCCGCCGAATAAAGGCGATGATGATAAAGCAGCCGATAAGCTGCCATCAGGCCAGTCAGCGCCGGATGAGCCTGCTGTTGAGGCGGATGTGTATTATCGGCATTTGCATAAGATGACCCAGCGCAAAGGAGTCGGCAAGACTCTTATTTTTGCCAATGCTCGACAGGACACTGAAGCGATTGTGATGAACCTGCGGCAGCTGTCTGAACGGCGGCGATTGGCGGCCTTCTATCATGTTCATCATGGCAGCATTTCGGCGCCCTTGCGCGAATCGGCCGAAGCGGCGATGAAGGCCGAAAGCCAAAAAGCCTGCGTCGCCGCCACCGTAACCCTTGAGCTAGGTATTGATCTGGGACAGCTTGACCAGGTTCTGCAAATCAATTCCACGCATTCGGTGTCAAGTTTTGTACAGCGCTTGGGGCGTTCCGGGCGGCGCGGCGGGCCGGCGCGGATGTTTTTCTACATCAATCAAGGGTCAGACGAGGCGCGGCATTTGGGCGAAGAACTGCCGTGGAACTTGCTGCAGGCCATCGCCATGATTCAACTCTATGCTGAAGAAAGATGGATTGAGCCGCCGCAGATCCCGCAAATGCCTTTGAGTCTGCTTTATCACCAGACGATGAGCATCATCAAATCGCACACTGAACTTTCGCCGCCGCAGCTTGCCGAACGGGTTTTAACCCTGTCGCCATTCAAGCAGATAACAGAGAAACACTTCCGCGCACTGCTGCGACATCTGCTGGAAATTGAACATCTTGAACGGACTGAAAAAGGCGGTCTGATTATTGGCATCGAAGCCGAGAACATCGTCAGCAGTTATCGCTTTTACGCCACATTCAAGGATGAAATCGAGTACCGCGTGCGCGATAAATCCCGCGAGATTGGCACGATACAGGCCGCGCCGCCAGTTGATAGTACTATCCTTTTGGCGGGCTATGCCTGGCGCGTGCTGAAAGTAGATGAAGAGATGCGGGTGATCGAGGTTAAACGGGCAAGAGGCAAGACCGATACATTCTGGCGCGGGGAGGGGCCGCCGATACACACGCGCGTTCTGCAAAAAATGCGTGACATTTTGCTATCCCATGATTCTTATCCTTATCTTCAGCCGCGGGCGCGGAAACGGCTGGACATCGCCCGCCAGTCAGCGCGATCCGCCTGTTTGGGCGATGCTTCTATTTTTCCGCTGACCGACAGTCAATTTCTTGTCTTCCCTTGGCGCGGCACGGCGCCTTTCGAGACGCAGCGGCTTTTGCTGGAATATGCCGGGTTCAAAATTCCAGGCAGCTGGTCGCCTTATTTTTATGTGCTGGACTGCGGAACTGCCGATATGCGCGAAGTCAAATGCAGACTGGAACAGCTTTACCGTCAGCCGCCGTCGGCTTTGGATTTGGCGAATCGCGTTGAGGTCAGCGGACTTCGGCAGCGCAATAAATATGACGTCTATGTTCCAGAGCATCTCCTGCGCGCGGCTTATGCCTGTGATTTCATTGATATTCCGGCGGCCTTGCGGCAAGGTGAGGAGAGCCGCGCTTTTTTGGATATGCCGAATGCGCTGGTGAAAAACGGATAAGCGCTGCGTGAATTGGCTGACGTTCATAGCTGTTTGCGCGTTTTTTGATTTATAATCAGGCAAGGTGGGGATTGCCCGCAAAGGAAAAATTCGTGGACCGAGGCCGACATACCCTCGACGAAATTATGAGTCAGCCGCAGGTGTGGCCGCAGGCCTTAAAGGCCTTTGACGATCAGCGGTCGATTTTCATAGCGATGATGACCGCGGCCGCCTTTGACAGCGCGATTGTGACCGGATGCGGATCGACCTATTATTTAGCGCTGTTCGCCGCTCGATTACTGCGCCAAAGCGGCCTGGACGCCGCTGCCTATCCCGCTTCCGAATTGCTGTTCTATCCCGATTCGATCTATTTGCCGCGCAGACGATACCTGCTGATTTGCCTGTCGCGTTCAGGTACAACGACGGAAACCGTTCGCGCCCAGGCCAGCTTCAAAGACTCTGTCGGCGGCCAAACGATCACCGTCACTTGTGACAGTGCCAGCCCGCTTGCCCAAAATGCCGACCTCGCTTTTGCTATTGACGCCGCCCAGGAAAAAAGCGTCGCCCAAACCCGCTCCTTTAGCAGCATGGGGCTGGTTGTCCAGCAGATGGCGGCCGCGCTGGCCGGCGATGACCTAAGCAGCAGCTTTCGCTTGCCGGCCGCCTGTCAGGGCCTGTTCGACGGCTATGGTGATTTGGTCGAGTCGCTTGGTGTTGATGGCGGCATCAGCAAGTTCTTCTTTTTGGGGTCGGATGCGCTGTATGGCATCGCCTGTGAAGCCATGCTCAAGATGAAAGAGATGTCTCTGTCGTACAGCGAAGCCTTTCATACGATGGAATTTCGGCATGGGCCGATGTCGATGATTGCCGAAGACAGCCTGGTTGTCGGTTTGATTTCGCCCGATTCAGCGGCGCATGACCTTCAAACGCTGCAAGAGATGCAAACCGCTGGCGCCCGTATCCTGACTATTGCTCAATGTGAGAGTGGCTTTCCGCATCATATCGCCTTGCCGGCCGACCTGCCGACTTGGAATGCCGCTGTCCTGCACCTGCCATTGCTACAGCTTTTGGCTTATCATCGGGCGCTGTTCCAGGGGCAGAATCCCGACCGCCCGCATAACCTTAGCGCGGTCATTTCGCTTGACGGCATCTAACCGCGGAGGATAAAACCATGACAGATATTGCGCTTTTTCCACAGCCACAGCAGCTTGAATGGGCCGCCGGTCAGTTTACGCTGGACGCTGACACTCGGATTGTTGCTGACGATATCAAGCTGGGTGAACTGCTGGCCGATTACCTGCGGCCGGCGACTGGATTTGACTTACCGGTCGATCAGCTGGGTCAGCAGACGGTCGGTGACAACAGCATTCAGCTTTTGCCTGGCAACGGCGATGATGAATCCTACACCTTGGACGTATCGCCGCGACGGATCATCATTTCCGCCGCCGCGGCCGCCGGCTTCATTCGCGGCATGCAGACTTTGCGCCAACTGCTGCCACCGCCAATTCTCGGCGCTGAACCTGTCGGCCGGGTCGAATGGACGATTCCAGCCTTGAGCATCACCGACGCACCGACATTTGGCTGGCGCGGGCTTCATCTTGATGTCGGGCGGCATCTGTTCCCAGTCGAGTTCATCAAGAAGTTCATCGACCTGCTGTGCTTTTACAAATTCAACACTTTTCATTGGCATCTCACTGACGACCAAGGCTGGCGCATCGAAATCAAGAAATATCCCAAGCTGACTGACATTGGCGGCTGGCGCAAGGAAACACCCATTCCCAAAACTTGGCAGCAGTATGATGGTCAACCTTACGGCGGCTTCTATACGCAGGACGAGATCCGCGAGATGGTCGCTTATGCCGCTGAACGTCATATTACGGTTGTCCCCGAGATCGAATTGCCCGGCCACAGCGTGGCGGCCTTGACAGCTTATCCAGAATTGGGCTGCGTCGGCCGGGATTATCGGGTTCGCACCAGCTGGGGGATTGCCGAAGACATTTACTGCGCCGGCAAAGATGAGGTCTTCGCTTTCTTGGAAGATGTTTTTACTGAAGTTCTGGGGCTGTTTCCGTCCAAGCACATTCATATTGGCGGCGATGAAGCCCCGAAAAGCCGCTGGAAAGCCTGTCCCGACTGCCAAGCGAGGATTCAAGCGGAAGGGCTGGCCGATGAAGATGAACTGCAAAGCTGGTTTGTCCGTCATATTGAAGCCTGGCTGAATGCGCGCGGACGTCAGCTGGTCGGCTGGGACGAGATTTTGGAAGGCGGGCTGGCGCCGAATGCCACGGTGATGAGCTGGCGCGGCAGTCAGGGCGGGATTGAGGCGGCCAATGCCGGCCATGATGTTGTGATGACGCCCAACACTTACTGCTATCTCGATTATTATCAGAGCGAAGACACTGACAGCGAACCGCCGGCGATTCCAGCCATTCTGCCGCTGAAACAGGTATATCAATTTGTCGTCATTCCCGAACAAGTCGCCGCTGACAAGGCGCATCACATCCTCGGCGGGCAGGGCAATATCTGGACTGAATTCATACCGACGTCCAGCCACCTGGAATATATGGCTTTTCCGCGGGCGATTGCGATTGCCGAAGTCCTCTGGCGTCATCCTGACGACCGCGATATTGAGGCCTTTGAGGCGCGCCTGAAAAAACACCTGGCCTGCCTGGATGCCATGAACGTCAATTATCGGCCGCTTGATGATTAGCTTGATGAAGCGAGGGGATCGATGCACCTGGAACGCGAAATCGCGCAGCAGCCGGCCGTCCTGACAAACCTGCTTGATGAAGGCTGGGCCGCTGTCCGCGCGGCCGTTGACGCCATCCACAATTTCAACCCAAGCTATGTCTGCATCGCCGCGCGCGGCACATCGGGCCATGCCGCCCGTTATGCCCAATATCTGTTCGGGAGCGTTCTGCGTCTGCCGGTGATGCTGGCGGCGCCGTCGCTGCATACGATTTATGACAGTCCGCCTGATTTGTCGCCTGTGCTGGTCATCGGCATTTCGCAGTCTGGTCAAGCTGAAGATGTCCGCGCGGTTCTGCGGGATGCTCATCGACAGGGCGCGCTCACGCTGACCATCACCAATTTTGAGGATTCGCCCTTGGCCGCGACGGCGCATCATCATCTGCCACTCTTGGCTGGACGCGAATTGAGCGTTGCCGCCACGAAAACCTACACCGCCCAGCTGACGGTCATTGCCATGCTGACGGCGCTGCTGGCGAACAATGATGTCATGCGCGAAGAACTGACAAATCTGCCGCGTCTGGCGACCGAAACTCTTGATTTGTCGGCCGGCATCGCTGATTGGGCCGAAGGTTACCGCGCTATGGATCGGCTGGTCGTTTTGGGGCGCGGCTATCATGTGGCGACCGCTTATGAAATCAGCCTCAAGGTCAAGGAATTGACCTATATCGCCAGCGAAGGCTACAGCGAAGCCGATTTTCGCCATGGGCCCATCGCCGTTATTCAGCCGGGCTATCCAGTGATTCTGGTCGCGCCGCCGGGTCGAACCTTCGCCGGCATGGCCGCGATGAGCAAGACGCTGGAGGAACGGCAGGCCGAGACGCTTATCATCAGCAGCGAGGACGATCTGCTGCGGCGAGGTAAGCAAGCTATGCGTATTCCGTCGGCGCCGGAGTGGCTTAGTCCGATTGTCAGCGTGATGCCTGGCCAGATTTTCGCGATGGAACAGGCGCGGGCGCGAGGACTCAACGTTGACAAGCCGCGTGGTCTGTCGAAGGTGACGATTACGGAATAACAGGCAGCGGCTTTGGTGCAAGTTCATCATAAACGCGCTAAGATAAGGAAAATGTTATCGAAAGGAATGTCCCATGTCTCATCAAGACCGCCTGCGACGTTTTCAAGCTCTGTTGAGCGAACAGGCCGACCTCGCCTTTTTTCCCATCTCGTCCGATTTGCAGTATCTAACCGGCGTGCCGCGCGATGTCCCCAATTATGGGCATAATATCCACCCTGGCGACTGGCTGGAGGGCGCGTGGATTGCGCCGCGGCATGAGCCGATTTTGCCGTTGCCGCGCATGACGGCCGAATTTGGCGGCCTGGACAAGCTGGAGGGTATCGATATCCGCGTGCTGGGCGATTGGGATGAGCCGGCGGCGTTTCTTGCGGGGATCCTCGACGGTTTCATGTTGCCTGACCGCCCGCGGGTCGCCATCAGCGATTTCACGCGCGGCGAGACGATTTCCAATTTGCAAGCGCTGCTGCCTGGGGCTATTTGGCTTTCGGCAACTGATCTGCTGCGTCCGATGCGCGCCATCAAAACCCAAGCCGACATTGATGAGATGAAAGAAGCCGGGCGCATCACGGAAGCCGCTTTTGCTGACACGTTGGCGGCGCTGCGGCTGGGCATGACCGAACTGGAAATTGTCGCTGAAGTCAATTATCAGCTGCGAAAGCATGGCTCGCTGGGGCAGTCCTTCACGACTTCGCTTTACAATTCTGGCCCCAATCATCCCCTGCTGTTTGGGCAGCGCATGGCGACTTGGCCGCGGGCGCTGGATCCGCCGGTGTCGGTTTTGTTTGACTTTGGCGGCATTTACCGCGGCTGGTGTTATGACTTTGGGCGCACCGTCTTTTTTGGCGAGCCGAACGCCGAAGCCGTGCGCGTGTATGAACTGGTGATGGCCTCGCAGGCGGCTGGCATCGCCGCGCTCAAAGCTGGACAGGCGACGACCACTGACGCTGACCGCGCCGCCCGCCAGGTGATTGAGGCGGCTGGTTATGGCGCCGCTTTCCGTCATCGGCTGGGGCATGGCATCGGCATGGATGTGCATGAGCCGCCCTTCCTGACCCAAGGCGACGAGACGCCGCTGGAAGAGGGGATGCTTTTTACGATTGAGCCGAGCATCATGCAGTTGGATGATTATTCGGCGCGGGTGGAGGATGTGGTTGTGGCGCGGGCGGGCGGCGGCGAGAAGCTGACGAATGGCTGGCAGGAGTTGATTGTGGTCGGGTAGTTTTTACTTTTACCACAGAGGGCGCAGAGGGGGTTAAGTGGAGTCATCATTACCATTGTCATCAATCATATCGCCTTCATCGTCATTTGTTGGGCTTATTTGAGAAGATAATTTGGGCGCCGACCCTGTTTGTTCCATTAAATTCTGAGTATAAAATCCAGGTGTCAACCCTGCTTGCTCCATCATACGCATTAAATTCTGAGTATAAAATCCAGGTGTCAACCCCGCTTGCTCCATCATACGCATTAAATTCTGAGTATAAAATCCAGGTGTCAACCCCGCTTGCTCCATCATACGCATTAAATCCTGAGTATAAAATCCAGGTGTCAACCCCGCTTGTTCCATTTCTTCTATTGTCTCATTTGATACTGGGCTTTTTAGACGATCACGAGCCTGTTCCATAAATGCCTTGGTTGTGTACAAATAGAAGTCTACATTCGCTTCATTACACATCTCCTTTCTAAGTTCTGGACGAGGCCCTTTAAGCTGGTTGTTTTGCTTGAGAAACCAGTCATCGCCCTTACGGTCGTTAGAAACAAGTATTAAAGGCCTGCTTTCCTCTTTTGCATGGGCGATCATTTGAAACCAACCAACTAAATCACCAAATGGATCAGGTTTGTTCGCATCTTTGAATCCAGGAGGTATTTTACGGTCGAATCGTTGCTTGCCTATAGAGGATATATTCTCAATTCGCGGATCTGAATTATATTCCCCGACGTTGCCTGCAAAAAGTTGAGCTATTTTTTCTGCTAGAAGATCTCCATCGCCCTTGCTTTTATACTCGTTCTCGAAATTCGACAAATCCTGAAGAATTTTCTCAAAGATACCTTCAACTTCCTTAATTTCCTCAATGTGTATTTCGTTCACTTTGAAGCCGGCCCGAGTGCTTAATCGGTTAAGCTCTTCTTTTATTTTTTTATGTTGTTGCATAGCGGTTTTAATTTTTCCCTTTGCACCGTTGATGGCTTTTTGGACCGGCATCAGATTTTTATGGTACTCGTAAGCAAATTGGTGAGGTATCCAAATTCTTTTTGTACCTTTCAAACGCTCCAAAATCTCAATCAACTCCCCGCTCGTTTTTGGAGAAAATCGGAATATATCAAGCAACACGTTAGCGTCAAAAACGAATATCGCTTGTTCCCACAGTTTATCGCAGTCAGGCTCATAGTAGTATTCTGGAAACATGTCTTTCATAACAAACTCCCTATCAGCAAATTCACAAACACCATTGCCATCATATAAAACATTCGTTCCATTTGTCAAGCCCCAATAACAAAAAAAGCGAGCAGAAGCCCGCTTTTGCTTAAATCAATTACCGCGCTGATTCTCGATTAGGGCGCGACGAATTCAATCGCGCCAATGTCACAACCGGCGCCTTGCGGCCGCTTAGTCCCGATTTGGTCGGTCTCCGGGCAATAATCATCATCTGCGGCATCAATCGCGCGGCTGTTGGCCAAGAGTGGGAAGTAGGCTGGCGAGCCATCCGCCGGCGTAACCAATGCGCCCAGTTTGGGATCGCCCCACAAGGCCGGCGAACAGGAGCCGTCCTGAATGAAATTGCTGATATTCTGTCTTATTCTGCTTTCAGAGTAACAAGCGTTTTCGCCGCGGCCGGCAATGATGCTGTTGATGACGCTTAGCTCTCCCCCGTTGCCAATCGCGCCGCCCCAGTCAGCCGAGTTGCCGTTGAAGGTACTGCTGACGATGCTTAGCTCGCCCCCGTTGTCAATCGCGCCGCCGAATAAAGCCGAGTTGTTTTGGAAAGTGCTGTTGGCGAGGCTTAGCTCGTCCCAGTTGTAGACCGCGCCGCCATATTTATCAGCCGAGTTGTTGCTGAAAGTGCTGTCGCTGATGCTTAGCTCTTCACTGTTGGCGATTGCGCCGCCATATTCAGCCGTGTTGTCGCTGAAAGTGCTGTCGCTGATGCTTAGCTCTTCCCAGTTGACAATCGCGCCGCCGTGTCTGTCAGCCGAGTTGCCGCTGAAACTGCTGTCGCTGATGCTTAGCTCGTCCCAGTTGTAGATCACGCCGCCCCATTCAGCCGAGTTATCGCTGAAACTGCTGTTGACCATGCTTAGCTCTCCATCGTTGGCAATCGCGCCGCCCCCTTCAGCCGAGTTGTTTTGGAAATCGCTGTCGCTGATGCTTAGCTCGTCCCAGTTGTAGATCGCGCCGCCGCGTTCAGCCAAGTTGCGACTGAAATCGCTGTCGCTGATGTTTAGCTCGCCCTCATTGAAGATTGCGCCGCCCCCTTCAGCCGAGTTGCCGCTAAAAGTGCCGCCGCTGATGGTGATCGTACCCTCCCAGTTGACAATCGCGCCGCCAACCGGATTGGTTTCAGTCGCTTTGAGGGTTCCGTCGACGTCGAAGATTAGGTCGCCTTCATTTTCAACGCGACCCTTGGCCATGGTCAAATCATGGATGGTCAGATCGCCGCCGTCGTTGTAAAAAATCCGATAGCGATTATTGCCGCTGATGGTATAGCCATTGCCCTCAATGGTGATCGTGGAGGTGATGGCAGGAAGCTCGGCCCGAAGCGTAATATCTTGACTTAGGATGATCGTATCGGCGCCGCGGCCGGCGGGACAATCACCTTCGGCGCGGTCGCGGTTGGCGGCGATGATGGCATCCGCCAAGGTGCAGCGCGAACTTAGCCTTATATCGGCGGCGTAGGCCGATGATGCGAAAAACAGCGCAAACAAAACGACGAAAATCAATCTGAACGTTGACATGGCAATCCTCGAATGGCTGAAAGGCGAGCGATATTTCGAAACAAGATTAGCACAATATGACGCGCGCTGCAAACAGATTCTCTGGATTTATGAGGGAGCGAAAATCCCCAGCGGCATGTGCATCGACACAATCCAGTTCGGGACATCGACGATTTCGCTGATTTTCAGATCGCCGGCTGTGCTGCACAGGCAATAGGCTTGGCTTTCGGTGAGGCGATGATTGGCTGTCAGCCACTCAATCATATAGCGCACGGCGTTTTTGGCGTTTTCCATCAGATCGGGGCCGTGCGCGGTTGTTATATGCCAGCCGCGGCGGTCGGTTTGGGTCATCGGACTGGGGCGCTGGATCTGCAATTCTTTGATGTTCAAGTCGCGGCGAACCTGAAAGCGCATGGTCATGGTCATTGGCGATTCGATGCCGGTGCCGCTGACTTCGCCTTGGCCTTGGGCGCTGTGACAGTCGCCGGTGGCAAAGAGCGCGCCATCGACGAAGATCGGCAGCCAAAACCGCGAGCCGACCACCAGATCGCGAATATCAACATTGCCGCCGTTGATGCGCGGCGGGATGGTCGTCAAACGTCCGCTTTCGGCTGGGGCGACGCCGACGCAGCCAGGAAAGGGTTCAAAGGGCAGGCTGATGTCGTTCAGGCCGAAGCGGCATTCATCGCCGTCCAATTCCCAGTGATGGATGTAGGCGTAATCAAAATCGTCCTGGAGCAGGCCGAAATGGGGAATATGTCCCGTCCAGCCCCAGCCTTTGTGCTTCATATCCAAAATCTCAACTTCGAGCGCGCTGCCAGGGGTGGCGCCTTTGATGTAGATGGAGCCGGTCAGCGCGTGAATCTTGCTGAAATCGAGAGTTTCCAGGTCGGCGGCGGTCGAATCGGGCGTGATTTGTCCGACTGGCTCGGCGCATTCGATGACGACTGTATCGCCGGGGTCGATTTCCAGGCGCGGCGCGACGGCATTGTCCCAAAAGGGCTGGGTGATGCTGTCATCCAAATAGTGTTCGGCCATGTTTGCGTCTCCTTATTCTAAAGCAGATCGGTCGAGTCCCAGTCGCCATTACTGCGGGCGGCGACGCGGTGGCCGGTCAGGCCGCTGGCATCCTGCCGCGCCAGAAAGACAAAAGCCGGTGTCAGCAAAGCCGGGTTCACCCAGCGCTGTTTTTGCTCTTCGGTATAATTGGCGTCCGACATGGGCGTATGGATGGGCGCGCCGGGTGTGGCCGCATTGACGGCGATGTTGAACTCTCGGCCTTCCAGCGCCAGGCACTTCATCAGGCCTTCGATGCCGTGTTTGCCGGGGTTGTAGGCGACTTCATTGGCGAAGCCTTTGTAACCCGAACCCGACGACAGATAGACGATGCTGCCGCCGCCGGCCTCAATCATCGGCCGCCACAGCGCTTTGCTTAGGATAAAGGCGGCCTGCAGGATGATGTTGATTTCCTTTTGCCAGTCCTGCAAAGTAATTTCGAGCATTGAGCGCGTAATCAGGAGGGCGGCGTTGTGAATCAGGACGAGCGGCGCGCCATAATGGTCGATAGCGACGTCGATAGCGGCTTGTGTCTGCTGGGCATCGGCCAGATCGACCGCAATCGGCAGAACATCGCCGCCCATCGCTTTCAATTCGTCGGCGACGGTCGCTAAAATGTCGGCGCGGACGTCCATCAGCGCGACCCGCATCCCTTCGCTGACATAGGCCTTGGCGATGGCATGGCCTAGACCTTGCGCGGCACCGGTGACCACGGCGGTTTGACCTCGCAGGCTGTTTATGGGCATGGGTTACAGTCCTTGTCCTGAACCGCGCAGGCGCGGATCGAGAAAATCGCGCATCCAATCACCCAGCACATTGATCGACAGCACGGTCAGCATAATAGCGACGCCGGGGAAGACGGCCAGCCACCAGGAGCCGCTCAATAATTGGTTGCGGCTGTCGGCCAGCATGGCGCCCCAGGCCGGCACGCTTTCGGGAACGCCCAGCCCGAGGAAGGACAGTGAGGCCTCGGCCAAGACGACTCCGGCGACGTTAAATGAGGCAATGACGACCAGTGGTGTCAGGATATTGGGCAGGATAGTGCGAAAGATAATCCGCCATTCGCTGGCGCCCAAAGCGCGGACGGCTTCAACATATTCTCTTTCGCGCTGGACCAGAGTCTCGCCGCGGGCGATGCGGGCATAGACCACCCATTGACCGATTCCCAGTACCAAAATCAGTTGCGGCACTCCTACGCCTAGCACCGACAGGACCAGGATGGCGAGCAGGATAAAAGGAATAGCCAGTTGAATCTCGGCCAGGCGCATAATCACGTCATCCACTCGGCCGCCCAGATAGCCGCCCAGCAAGCCCCAAACGGTGCCGAGGCTGCCGCCGATGCCGACGGCGATGAGGCCGACCGAAAGCGATACCCGCGCGCCATAGATTGCCCGCGAAAGCACATCGCGCCCAGTCGCATCGGTGCCCAAAATATGCTCAATTTCCCCTTGCCGGTTTTGGCTAAGCGGTGGTTTGAGGACAGCGAATATCTCGACGCGGTTGGGGTCTTTGGGTGCCAGCTGCGGGGCAAATATAGCGCAGAGTGCGGCCAGGCTCAAAAATATGACAGCAATTAGGGGATAACGCGCCTGTACCATGCTGGAAAGGGCCCGCCGTGTGAACGAGCGCGTTTCGTACATTCCGTCAATCTGAATATCCAGCCTGGAATTCCCCGCCTTGCTGATTGATTTAATGGCGCTTGGGCTTGGGTTAGAATGATTTGTCATCGCGCTTTACTCACTCCAGGCGAATGCGCGGGTCGAGAGCGCCATAGAGCAGGTCAGCGATTAAATTGACGCCCACAAACAAAAACGACAGCAAGACAACAGCTGTCTGTATCAGAGGGATGTCGCGGTTGTTGATGGCATCGAGAAGCAGGCGGCCGACCCCCGGCCAGGAAAAGACAATTTCGACTATGATAACGCCGCTCAATAAAAAACCGAATTGCAAGGCCAGCAGGGTCACAATGGGGATGAGGGCGTTGCGAATGGCATGGCGCGTCATCACCGTTCGTTCGGTCAAGCCTTTGGCGCGTGCTGTAACCACATAATCCTGGTGCAGCACTTCCAATACTGTCGAGCGGATCAGGCGCGAGGTGCGGGCAAGCGAATAGACCGAAGCGGTTACCACCGGCATGATCAGATAGCGCAGCGTGTTAGGAAAATTTTGAATCGCCTGCTCGATATCCCCTTCCAGCAGTGGTTTCAAAAAAGGAACGTGTCCGGATATTGGCATCCAGCGCAGGGTAACGCCGAAGAACAGGATGAACATTAGCCCCAGCCAGAAACCGGGTATGGACTGTCCGATCATGGCGCCCAGCATCAAGGTGCCGTCGGTTGCTGTGCCGCGCCGCGTGGCGGCAATGACGCCGATAGGGAAGGCGAGTAGCGTTGAGAAAAGAAAGCTGCCAATCGTCAGTTCCAGCGTGGCCGGCATCCGTTCCATCACCAAACCAAAGGCCGGCACGCGATAATAAAGCGAATTGCCCATATCCCCCCCCGCCAAGTTAAACAGGAAGCGAAGGTATTGTTCGGGCAGAGGACGGTCAAAACCGTAGGCGGCGCGGGTCCTCTCAATCTCTTCGGCGCTAGGTCGGTCACTGGTGTAGAATAAGGTTGGATCGCCAGACAGCCAGCTTGAATAGAAGGTCACAAACGTAGCGCCAATAATGACAACTACAAGAAGCAGCAGGCGGCGAATGATATAGGTATTCATAGATTCATTTCCAAAAATATGGAGGCCGGCTGGGCCGACCTCCAAATCAAATCGCGGCTATTCTTTTAGCTTGGCGGCGTAGGCGGTGATGAAGTAATCTGCCCGCGACTGGTATTCGATACGGTTGCTGACGGCCTCGTTGCGCGGCCCGGCATAGAGCATGAGCCAGGGCGGGTCGCGGTAGAACTCTTCCAGCATGGCGATTTCCAGCGCCCGTTCGGCTTCGGGATCAGCGGTGAGGTCGGGCAGGGCATCCCAGCCATCGAACCAGACATCGTTGTCCCAATGGGTGTAGTTGGTTTCGGCGGCGGCGCCACCGGCGATATGACCCGGAATATCCGCCATGTCATACTGCGCGCTCCACTTGCTGCCGCCAGTTCGGCCCATGTAAATGGGACCAAGCTGATGGAAGATCAGCTGTTCGCGGAAGTCGCCTGATTCCATAAAGATGGGTTCGGTTTGGACGCCGATATCGGTCAGATACTGGGCGACGGCCAGCGTGACATCGGAGCCGTCGGCGCCTGTCCCTCGCCGCGCCTTCAAATCCAGCGAGAAGCGCACGCCGTCATCGCCGCGCGGGTAACCGGCGGCATCCAGCAGCTCTTCCGCTTTCATGGGGTCGTAGGGATAAGGCTCAAGCGTCGGATGATCGTTGGGCGAATTGACCAGGCTGGTGGCGCGTTCGCAGGTGGTGAGCAGCAGATTCTCGCAGATGGCGTGAACATCAACGGCGTATTGCAAGGCAACGCGGACATCGGTTTCCATGATGGCGTCGGCGCCAAGGCTCGGCATATCCACGCGGAAGCCGGCTTCGGGATTCATGTTGAAGCCGATGTAGACGCGGGTTGTGCCGGGGAAGAAGCGCGCTTCGGCCATGCCGGAGTTGCTGATGGAGTCGCCCTGCGTCGCTGGGAATTCCTTGTAAATATCGACATTGCCGGTGATGACTTCCGCCACTGCTGTCGATGGTTCAGGGATGAAACGCCAGACGAGCTCCTCAAAGTGGGCCTCGCGCAGTCCAAAGTCCGGAACGCGCTGCATACTGATGTATTCGCCGGGCACCCATTCGTCCATTGCGTAGGGGCCGCTGCCGACGACGTTGCGGGCCGCTTCTTCCAGGCTCATGGCTTCATAGGCGTCCTTGCAGTGGACCAAGATTTCAGCGATGAGGCCGAGGCGCATGGCGCGGTTCTGCGGCTTTTGGGTGATGATGGTGACGTCCAGTTCGCTGTCGGCGCGGGCGCCAACATAACCAATTGACGATACGACAAAGCCGGCCGAGTTGCCGGTGAAGCCGTTGTCGGGATCGGCCATGCGATTAAAGCTGTAGGCGACATCTTCGGCTGTCAATGGCTCGCCGTCG
Organism: Phototrophicaceae bacterium; assembly: GCA_965243795.1. Classification (GTDB taxonomy): domain Bacteria; phylum Chloroflexota; class Anaerolineae; order Aggregatilineales; family Phototrophicaceae; genus UBA6055. The sequence goes on from OZ251576.1 coordinate 2,231,596, forward strand.
TGACAGGTCAAGCCTTCGTGGAGGTGGAATGTCCATTCCGTGCCGTCCTCGGAAACGCTGAAGCTGTGCGCGAGGTAAGGATCGATAGCGCCATCGGCCTGACCCAGTTCGTAGAGTGAGGCGAAGACGTGCATCATGATGCGGAAATTGCTGCCGCCGGTCGCGCCGCCGACCTGCGACGGATCCATTGAGCCAGGCTCGCCGTTGATGGCGACAACAAGGGTGTCATCATCGGGCACTGGCACCATTTGGGCCTGCGCCGCCAGCGGCATCATCCCCAAAATCAGCGCCAGAATGAACAAGAGCTTTATCGAACGGTTAAACTTCATTTTGTACTCCTGACATAAATCATAAAACTTACGAAATTTGCATTGCCTTTTCTGCCGATATGCGCCTCCTTTCTGCTTGTATGCGCTGTGAAAAGCCGATTTCACAGACGATAGCGGCTGACCACTGGCATCATCCGCTCAATCGCTTCCTTGAGAATTTCAATCGGCTCCAGCATGGTGATTCGAAGATATTCGCGCCACTTTTCGCCAAAGGCCGTGCCTGGGAAAATCAGGACGCGGGCTTCTTTCAGCAGCAGGTACGAGAGTTCGGTCGCGTGGATGCCGGTCGAGGAGCAGTCGGCCCAAACAAAGAGGCCGCCGCGCGGTTCGCCATAAGCAAAGCCCATTTTGTCCAGCCCTTCCATCAAAACCTGTCGGCGCTTGGCATAGATTTGCCGATAGCCCTCGACGCAGTCTTGGGGCCCGGCGATGGCGGCCAATCCAGCCCATTGGGACACGGTCGCCACTGGGCCGGTGGTCACCTGCTTGATGCGGGCCATGGCCTCAATGACATTTTGCGGCGCGGCCGCATAGCCACATCGCCAGCCGGTCATGGCATAAGCCTTGGAGAAAGCATCTAGGGTAATCGTCCGTTCGGCCATGCCCGGCAGCGAGCCGATGCTAAAATGCCGCCAAGGATCGTAGACAATTTTACCATAGATCTCGTCGACAATCACAATCAAATTGCGCTGGATGGCGACTTTGGCAATGTCTCGCAGGCGGTCTTCGGTGACGATGCCGGCGGTTGGGTTGCTGGGCGTGACAATCAGCAGGGCTTTGGTGGCTGGCGTGATGGCGGCGGCGACGGCCTCGGCTTCCAGATTGAAAGCGTCTTCGCGGTTGGTCGGCGCCATGACCATCTTGCCGCCGGCGCGGTGAATGGCGTCATCATAGGAACTGTAGCGCGGGTCTGGCACCAGGATGTCGTCGCCGGGGTTGATGACCGCCTGCACCGCCAGAAACAGGCCTTCTTGGCCGCCGGTGGTCACCATCACATTGTCATGGCTGACGGGCAGGCCGTTTTCGCGACGCAGATGATCGGCAATGGCGCGGCGGAGTTGGGGCAGGCCCTTGACTGGGCTTGGGCCGGTGCGCTGTTCGCGCATGGCCTGGTTGGCGGCGGCGGCAATATGCGGCGGGGTGGGCAGGTCTGGGTCGCCGCGGCCCAAGGCGATGACGTCATTCATCCCGGCGGCCATCTCCATCAGCCGATAGCGCAGCTGGGTGCCGTCGGCGGCTGATTCGCGAACGTCCGCGGGGATGTTCGGATTCAGCGCGGCCATCGTGAACCTGACCTTACCCATTCCAGCCCGGCCCATTGGGAGACGCTGGTTGTGCAGATGGTTATCGCCTGCTTGCGGGCGCGTAATCGCAGGGCCGCTTCGGAGCCGGCCATCCAGCCGACGCGCCAGCCAGCCATGCGGTGGGACAGTGAATCAATCGTGACCACGCGGTCGGCTAATTTTTCGTTTTGCGCTGGGTGAAAATCTGGGCGGTCAACCGTCAGACTCATATCCCAAATCAGCCACCAGCTTTCGGTTTCGGCCTGTCGCAGCAGCGTCGTTAGGGCTTCTCGGCTGTCGTTCGGGCGCAGATAAAGGACGCTGATCTGCTTGGCGGCGGCGATTGAATCAACTGGCTGGGCGCCGACCAGATGCAGCGCGCCTCGGATCGGTTCGGCATCGCTCAAGCATAAAACTTGGGTCGCCGGCGCGGTTAGCAGGGTTAGGGTCACATAACGGGCTTCAGTCGAGCCGCAGGTGATGGTGACTTCTTTGGGGTCGATTTGAATGCCGTAAGTCTTGTCAAGATCATTGGCGACCCATTGACGGAATTCGGGGATGCCAGGCCGGTCGGTATAATGGGTTTCGCCGCGGGCCAGCGCGTCTGTGGCCGCTTGGATCACGTTCGGCGGCAGATCGGATTCGGCGCTGGGCCGTTCGGTCAGTCTGTCCAGTCCGGCGACCCGCTCGGCCAAGGGACGGCTCAAGGTTTTGATGGCGCTCATTCAAGCCGCTCCTTCGTCTGCCAATGGGAATTCAATGTTCAAAGTCTGCGCCAGTCCCCGCAGCCGTTCAAAGACCTCCGCATCTAGCTGCGCGCCTTCACGTCGATAGGCCTGCTCGCGCCGATGATCGATCTCGCCTGGCACCAGGATTTCATCAAAGCCAGGCCGAAGCTGGCTGGTCTTGATTTCGGCAATGAAGGCATCCATCCGCGCCTTGAATTCGTCAACGGGCATGAACCAGTCGATGTCAATGGCGATGAAGCTGTGGGCGACGTCCAGCTTGGCGATGGAGCGGTCGTGATAAGGCGCCAGTCCAAAACCGCCGCCGCCGATGACCCCAGTGAGAATGTCGGTGAACAGTGACAGGCCGTAGCCCTTGTATTGGCCGATTCCCAGCAGGGCGCCGGCCATCGCGGCCGTTGGCTCATCGGTTTCCTGGCCGTCGGGCGTCAGGGCCCAATCCAGCGGCATTTTTCGGCCTTGGCGTTCGCGCCAGCGCATCATGCCTTTGCCGGCTGTGGTCAGGGCGATATCCAGAACGACTGGGAAATCGCCGCCGGTGGGCGCCGCCAAGCCCCAGGGGTTGGTGCCGACGCGGGGAGAGGATCCGCCCCAGGGGGCCATTTCCGCGCCGGCGTTGGTCATAGCGATGCCGATGCAGTCTGATTCCAGGGCCAGCCGCGCGTGAAAGGCGGCCGAGCCAAAATGCGTGCTGTTGCGGACGATGCTCATGCCGAGGCCGCAGGTTTTGGCTTTGTCGACGGCGATCTTCATGGCCTTTTGGCCGACGACCGAACCCATGGCCATGCGGGCATCAATCAGCGCCAGGGCCGGCGATTCTTTGATGATCTCAATTTGGGCGCCGGGCTGGTAAAGACCTTTGGCGATGCGCTCATAATAGCCGATCAGCCGACTGACACCTTGGCCCTGGCCGGGCAGGCAGCGCAGTTCGCTTTGCATCAGGCCTTGGGCGCAGCAGGAGGCCTCCGCCGGTGAAAGGCCCATCGCCAGGAAAGCGCGATGCACAAAGGCTTCCAGCGCATCCACTTCGACGCGGACCAGTCTAATGGCCATCGCTCAAATTCCTTTGCCGCCGCTAGCCGTCCAGCAGCAGGGTCTTCAAATTGACGCCGGGCGCGATCATCGGCTCGATATTACCGCCGGCCGAGGTCATAATCAGCGTGATGCCTGGCCCATAGCCAGCGCGGGGGCTGTCCCCTTGGGCGATGACGCCGATGCCAACAGCGTTTCGCAGATAGCCATGATTCCAACTGCTGTCATAGTCATCCAGGGCGACGACATCACCTAGCCGCAGATTGTCCAGGCCGGCTTCGGCCAGGGCCTGGCGGTCGGCGGTCTGAATATGGATGGAGCCGCCTTCGCTGGTCAGGCCGGCGCCGGCGCCCAGCAGATGCGGCGGCACTTTGGCGACGACCGGCACCGAAAGTTTGCCGTTTGAATTGGTCGCGACTTCCAGCGCGTCCACCAGTTCGGGCGAACAGCCTTTGAGCTTGATGTCGGGGTGATCGTCAAAGGCCAGGCCGACGCCCTTGGCGCGGATGACGATTTTGTCGCCAATCGCCAGTTCTTGACGGACTTGCGGATCGAAATGGACGATGACCTGTTCGGAGAAGCGGCCGGTTTTGCCGGTGACCATGCCGCGGGCGCGCTGGGCATTGCCGGTCATCACGATGGCTTCATTGCCGACGCAGGACAGGACATTGAGGCCGCGGTTGCCAGTCGCCTCATCCAGCTTGACGCTGACGCTGGGATGCACGCAGTCGGCCAGCCAGCCATAGGCCGAATCGCCGACGGACACATTATAGACGATGCTGCCATAGGCCGGCATCAGGAAGGGCGTTCCATCGGCGGCCAGCGAGTAGGGCATGGCCGGCAGCGGCGGCATACGCGGCGGCGCGATGAGGCCTTGAACGGAGACACTGACGACGTATTGGGCGTTGTTTTTTGCGCTCATAACATTTCCCTGATGTTTAGGTAATTGGCGATATTGGCGGCTGGGTCAATCGTCCATTCGATGCAGGCGCTATCGCAGGTCATTAAGGTTAGGATGCCGGGGCCGTGGCCGGTCATCACCGAATCGCCATGGATGCACAGGCCGATGGCGACGGCGCCAGGTTTGTAGCCGCGGCCATAGCGATGGTCGGCGTGGTTGATGGCTATCAGATCGCCCAGCTTCATCTGGTCGATGCCCAGTTCGGCCATAAGCTGGCGGTCGCCGGACATGAGGTCTTGGTCGACGAAGTCGGGGTTAAGCTCGGCGCCGGATCCCATAATTTGAATCGGCAGTTCCATGGTTACTGGGACGCGGATGGTTTTGTCATCGACCGCTTCGATGGGGAGGCTGTCGATGAGGCGCGGGCTGCATTTTTTGAGGAAGATATGCGGATAATCGGTCAGCCGCAGGCCTTGGCCGAGAGTGCGGATTTGGATGGCGTCGCCGACTCCGACTATATCGGCGGCATCGGGGGGCAGATCGACCAGCAGGCGGGCGTGCTCGCCGGTGACGATGCCTTCGGCGCCTTTGGCCAGGCCGCTCATCACGAAAGCGCGGTTGCCGATGCAGGTCAGGTAGTGCATGGCGTAATCAGCGTCCAGGTCGGGGTGGGCGATGGACGCGCCGGGTTCGAGGTGGTCAGCGGCCCAGCCAAAAGCGGCGTCGCCAACCCGCGCATTGTAAATCATACCCGACATGCCGGGCAGGATGGTCGCCTCGCCGGAAGCCTGGGGGATATAGCCGCGCACTGTGGGCTGGCTGACATAGCCTACAACCGCCATTTCGACCAGCTGGTCTGCATTTGTCGCTAAACCCATACACCTCTCCTTTCGCCACTGTCGATAATAACAAGCTGCCAAAGTGTAACACAAGACCTTCGGGCGGGCAAACAGCTTGACAGATTTGGTCGGCAATTTTATAATTGGGCTGTTTTTAGGGAATCACAGATGAGGTGAGATGATGGCTGAAGCACAGAAGAGAATCCTGATCGCTGATGCGGAATATGCGGCGAGCGCGGCCGAACTTGGCGCGGCCTATCCTGATTTGGACTTGCTTTGTCCGCGCGCTGGCCAAGACGTCAGCGAGCTTGCCGGCGGCGACATTGCGGGACTGATTGCCCAGACGGCCGAGGTTGATGAGTCCCTGCTGGCCAAGATGACGGGTCTGCGGGCCGTCCTCAAGCTGGGGCGCAGCTATTACAACATTGACACGGCGGCGGCGCGGCGGCGAGGGCTGACCTTTGGCTGTGTGCCGCGCAAGGGGCCTAACTGCGTGGCTGAACTGGCGATGACCTTGATTCTGGCGTTAAGCAAAGATTTGACTGTGTCGCATGAGAGCGTGGCCGCGGGACTCTATCGTTACCGCGGGCTGAAGCCAGAGCGCACCGCCGAGCGCAAAATCGCCTTTCATTGGATGCACAATACGCGCGTCCACGAGATCCACGGCAAGACTTTGGGGATTGTCGGCATGGGCGAGATCGGCTGTGAACTGGCGCGGCGCAGTCAGGTTATGGGCATGACGAATCTGTATTACAAGCGCAGTCGGCTTTCGGCTGAACTGGAGGGGGTCTTTGCGGCGGCGTACCGCGATTTGGATGATCTGCTGCGGGAAAGCGATTATGTTTGCATTGCCACGCCACAGACTCCACAGACGGAAGGCCTGATTGGCGCTGAACAGCTGGCGCTGATGAAGGAAAGCGCGTATTTGGTCAACATTGCGCGCGGCCAAATCGTCGATGAAGACGCGCTGATTGATGCCCTGCGCGCGAATCGGATTGCTGGGGCTGGCCTGGATGTCTTTGTCGATGAGCCGCTGCCGGCCGAAAGCCCGCTTTGCGATCTGGACAATGTGATTTTGACCCCGCATATCGGCGGCGGCACGGGGACGAACCGCAATATCGAATTGTCGGCGGCCTTGCAGGAGATGCGGCGAATACTGTCCGATTAAATGCCGTACAGGCGGCGCTAATGCCACCACTGATATTCCAGATTGTCGATATTTTCGAGTGTGTCTCGAAGATACGCCATCATATCCTGATTGTCTCGCCCGCGAAGATTCATTGCTTCAAGCGCTTCAATCTGTATTTGCAAGCACAGCCGTTCTTCATACAACTGTTCTGCTTCACTTTCATAACGAAGCAGTCCAGCTACGAATCGGTTTATATGGCAGCTGTCATGAACAATCACGCCGACCAGCCAGGCTAGAGGCTCCGCAAAAGCATGGCCTCGGGTTATATTAAATGTCCTTTCTAATGTGCCTACGTTCTGCGACTCTTTGTACTTGTCCGGCCCGCTGACCGCGTAAGCATACCACTCCGGCGCTCTGTCCTTCAGCATATCAAGCGCGGCTTCCACCCGGGCAATAAAGTCTGCTGACCCCTCGATTGTCACCTCCGGATGTTTGCATGAATTATTCTGAAAGGCATGAAAGCCAGTCAGCCAATCGTCGTCGGTATTGCATTGCCAGTCAAGAAAACAGCAGTTATCAATTTGAGACGGATCAATGCTCGCGGGCTGCGAGGATGCTGGCGGTTGAGATTGCGAAGGCGCGGCGCACTGATTATTCTGATATGCCCAAAACCCGCTTGACCATTCTGCGTCGGTATTGCATTGTCGATCAACGAAACAGCAATTATCAACACTGCTCGCCGGCGGCGATGATGCCTGCTCGCCGGGTTCAACGCGGCTGTAATCAACCCAATTCGCCATCCACACTTCAGCGCCGTTGCGACTGATTTTCAGCCAGCGATTGAACTCGCCTGTAACCTGCAATACCGTGCCGACTGGCACCGTCTCGACAACGCGGCAGTCGAATCCGGCGCAGCTTCGCAAATTGTTTCTGCTCTCGGCGCGAATGGCATAATCCTGTGCCGCTGCCACACCGTACAGAGCAAACACAGCTATTATGACCGCAAAGCATTTGACTTTCATTGATAATCTCCTTAAGTATAGTAAAAATGTGGACGTTGTTTTTCCTTCTTTTCCTCTGTGTTCTCTGTGGTCGGCCCCTTCTTTACATCAGCGCTGACTGTTCGGGCTGTCGTTTGTGTCGCAGGGCTTCTTCGCTGATTTGCGGCCAGCGGACGACGAAGTCATTGTAATAGAAAGCGTGTTCGGCCCAACCTTTGCTGTCGCAGATTTCATACAATCGATAAGCCAGATCGCGGACTTCACCGCCCATGTCGCCGGGCATGCGCGAAAGCAGCTCGCCGGCAATTTTATCGCCATGATTCGTCGCCCGCTCGATAAGATGATGCACAGCTTCCCAGACGGTCGGATATTTGTCTTTTTGCGGATCCCAGCCAGGCTCCATCTCCGGCCAATCCTTGAGACGCACCTTGCCGCCGCCCGATATGACCAAACCCGACTTCTCCACGCTTCTTACGCTGGTGTTTTTGGCGTGGACTAGGGTTTCGGCCTCGCCATAAAGGCCGTCCTTGAAACCGTGCTGCTTGAACCAATCGATGGCAAAACGGCTTTCAGCATCAAGGTCGCCGTCGATTTGCGCCAGGTGATTTTGCAGTTCCTCGTTGATTCGCATCAAGGCGGTTCGGATGTCGATAGGGGAGCCGTCGGCTTCGAGGACGCGGCTGGCGCGCGAATAAATGGCCATACCGGGGCCGATGCTGGCTTGAGCGAGGTCGACGGGGGCGATGCTGCCGGACTGCATGGCTTTGAGGGCGGGGGGAAGTTCGCGGCGCAGAGCTTGCAGGAAGGCGCCGAGTGAGAGGATGGATGCGTCGTGGGGGCGCGGGCGGCAGACCAAGATGATGGATGAGGCGAGGGCGTTGGTTTTGATTGCATTCATGCGGCCGCCTCTTTCGGTACGCATAGGCCAAGTTCCGCAGATCATAAATCCAGCCTTGATTAAGCTGGTGAGCATGGTTTCCCAACTGGTGCTGGCGCGGTGAAGAGTGCCGTCTTTTATGAAGCTGGCGTCTTGCTGTTTGAAGGCGTAATAGACGGTGAGCGGGTATTCATCGGTGACGAACTTGCGGATGTTGATAAAGGTTTCCAGCATACCGCTTTCAAAATACTCGCTGGCGGCCGGTTTGCTGTTGTTATGTCGATAGCGCGAGGCGATGAGTTCTTCGGCTTTGGGGACAAGCATGGTGCCGAAGATGTCGGGGTAGATATCGCGCAGATTGCGGCGCATCCAGACATAGAAAAAGTCGGATAAATCAGCGTAGCCGATATTGTCATAATAGGGTGGATCGGTCGAAAGCGTGATGGCATTTCCATTGATTTGCACCGCGTCTTGTTGCGAAGCCGAGCTTGGTAAATTCGCTGGCAAATTCTTTAACACCCTACTTATTGATTCAATAGATATTATTGGATCTCCAGCTGCACCAGCAAACGGGTTGACATCAGGATAATCCCAAGTCATAGGTATTGCTTGTCTTGCAAATACTGTAGCTGTTTGGTCTCTTGATGTTGACCATATTGCAATGGTGCATAATGTATTGGCTACTTTATCCACAGCAAAGGCCAGATACACGCTGACGGCCTCGCTGTATGCAAATGCCCCTCGGCCGCCATCGCGCAAGGGGATGTCGTCATCGGGGAGTCCGGCCGCCAGGGCATCTTGATAGGCCTGTTGCCGCACTTCACTTACTAAATCGCTGAAAGTTGTCAGGGCTGTTAATTGGCGCGGGGTAAATAATTTGTTGTACTCATCCATTCCGTATAGCTGAACTGTGATACTTAAAGCCTTTTTGGGAAGATTGCCCATTGGTTTCCATTCGGGTTGGGCTGACCGCGCCAGTTCTTCAGCTTCGAGTGTCGGGTCGTGATAATTGCGGCCGTGCTTGCCATCGGTGACAATCGCCATCAGCTGCGCGCCCATTCGTCCAGCTTGGCCCTCGGCGCGGATATAATCAAAAGGGATCGGCGTATCAGACAAAATGCAGCGCGCGCCTTGCCGCCGAATCATGGTGCCTGGACGGTCTTTTGGCGGCGTCCCAGGCGTGACTTCAAAGCGGATGGAATCGCCTTCGATGATCGGTTTCGCCCAGCATTGGCGGCCTTTTTTCTTGCTCAAGGCGAAGGAACTGACCAGCGGCACATGGGCATTGAGGGCGGGATTGGGACTGATGACGGTGCGCGCCCAGAGCCAAGCGATGACGGTTTCGCCTTTGTGTTTGGGATAAAGACGGCCGATTTTGTCGTGGGCTTGTTCGCGCATCCATTCGCCATAATAACGAACATCGGCGGCCAGACCAGCGGCGGCCTGCCAATTTTCCTTGCCCATTTGTCCGCGCTGTTCGGGATTGACCGGCCGCTGATTGGCGAAGCGCGGCGGGATTTCGATCATGGCTTTGTTGATCATGACGGCGACGGGATTGAGGTCGGATGCGTGGGCCTCCAATCCCAAACGTTGGGCTTCAAGGGGGATGCTGCCGCCGCCGGCGAAGGGGTCAAGCAGGGGTGGGGGGCGGTTATTTGTGGCGATGCGGATAAGTTTTCGGGCAGTATTCATCGTTTGCTCGTCGGTGGTGTTTTCCCATGTGACCAGTCGTTCGATGAAGTCGAAGAGTCGCATGCGCGGGGTGTCGCCGTTGGTTTTGACGTTGTCGGCGGGTGGCAGGTCGTTGCAGGCGGCGATGAAGTCGGGGTTGGCTTGGGGGTCGTCGGGGTCATCGACGAGTGAGGAGAAGATGACGGCGCGGGTTGTGGCTAAGGGTTTGCGAGACCACCAGAGATGGAGCGTTGAGGGGTGGCCGTGTCGGATGGATTTTTCGCGTGCGCTGGCGTGGTTGATGGCTTTGAGTGGCAGGGCGACTTCGATGAGTTTCTTGGCGGGCATGGCTTCTCCTTTTTTTACCACAGAGGGAAAAACAATTTTACCACAGAGGACACAGAGGGCGCAGAGGGAAACGACAGTGGTTAGGCTTGCGAAAAATGCGGGATGACGTCGCGGCCGATGGCTTGGATGGCCGCCAGAATATCGGGCCCCAGCGGCGGCCCAAGGCTCATGTGGCGCAGGCCTAAGGCGGCCAGGCCCTCCAGCCGTTGAATGAGGGCGTCGGTTGTGCCGGCGATGCCGATCTTCAGCATGGGCGCGGTGACCAGGGCGCGGGCTTTTTGGGGATTGCGCTCAATATGACAGGCCTGCCACAGCGGGGCGAAATCGGATTGTTTCAATCCCAGCCGTTCCAAGATCAGCGGACTCATCGCGTAGCCATAATAAGCGATTTTGTCGGCTAGGGCGGCTTCGGCGGCCGAATGATCCTCTGAAACCGAACACCAGATGCAGGCGGCGACATCAACTTCATCGGGCTGGCGGCCGGCGCGTTTCAGCCCGCGTTGGATATAGGGCTTGATGGTTTGATAATGCTCCGGCGGCAGCAGCAGGGGCAGGCCTCCGTCGGCAATGGCGCCGATGTCTTCCAGCATTTTGGGACTCATGGCGCCCAGGTAAATCGGCACGCGGCGGCGCGGCTCAAAGCGCAGATAAGCCTGTTCGGACCAGCGCAGGATTTGGCCGTCGCTGGCGGCGCGCTGGCCGGAGGTTAGTTGATTGACGGCGGCGATGGTTTCGAGGGTCAAGGTGCGCGGTCGGTCATAGTCCAGGCCCAGCCAGTCGATGAATTCGGCGGCGCCGGCCGAGAGTCCCAGATTGAATCGGCCCTTGGCAAGCTCGTCCAGGGTGGCGGCGAACATGGCGATTTCGGCTGGATGGATGGTGTAGGGATTGAGGATGCAGCTGCCGATTTCGATTTGTTCGGTGGCTGTGGCGATGGCTGACAGGATGACGGGCGCGCTCCACAGAAAGAGGTCATTGCTCACCCAAAACTGCTGAAAACCGGCGGCTTCGGCGGCTTGAGCATAGCGCGCGTAATCGGCGACGGGCAGGTCATTGTTAAAGCGCAGGCTGAATTTCATCGGTGTTCGCCGGGCTGATGATGGCTTCGGCTTCCATTTCGACCAGATAGTCTGGCCCGACCAGCGCGTGGACATAAAGCAGGGTATTGACGGGGCGGATATTGGCGAAGTATCGGCCGTGTACGCTGGCGACGGCTTCCCAATCGGCGTCGGGTGTCAGATAGATGCGCGTGCGGACGACATCATGCAGCTGGGCGCCGGCCTGCTGGAGGGCGGCTTCGATTTTTTGGATGATGAATTCGGTTTGGGCGCCGCTGTCATCTTTGCCGATCAGCTGACTGGCGCCGTCGGTGGCGGTTGTGCCGGCCACGAGAACGCGATTGCCCAGCCGCACTGCCCGCGAATAACCGGCGATTTTTTCGTATGCGGTGCCTGAAGAGATGTTTTGCCGTTTCATTGATCGCCTCCTGTTAGGGTGCCGCGGCGGCTTTTGCCCATCATCACCAGCACGACGCCGGCGACGATTACGGTCATGGCCAGGACGCCGACGGGGCTGACCGTTTCGGCCAGGAGCCAGGCGCCCAAAATCACGGCGATAACCGGGTTGACATAGGCATAGCTGTTGGCCAGGGCTGGCCGAACCTGCCGCACAAGGAACATATAAGCGCTGAAGGCCGCCAAGGTGCCGAAGACCCCCAGATAAAGCAGGGCGGCGGTGGCCATGAGCGAGGGGTCGCTGGGGAAGGTTTCGCCGCGCAGCCAGCTGATCAGCGCCAAGGCCAGCAGGCCGCCGGCCATCTGCCAAGCGATGCCCATTCGGCCCGATGGCAGCGACAGATGATTGCTCATCACCGCGCCGAAAGCCCAAAGCATAGGGCCGACGATCAGGACGGCCGCGCCCAAGGGCTGGGCCTGCATTCCGTTTTCCATATTGAGGATGGCGACGCCGCTGATGCCGATGACCAGGCCCAGCAGTTCCAGCGCGCCTGGCCGATGGCCGAAGAAGGCGGCGAACACGGTTGCCCAGATGGTCACGCCGGCCGCGGCCAGGGAGGTCAGGCCGCTGGCGACGCCCAAATCTTGGGCCAACGAGACCAGGCCGGCGCCGCCGCCGAACATCAAGGCTCCAGCCAGCGCGGCGTTGAAAACCTGACGGGGAGATGGCCGGGCTGTTTTTCGCCATTTGATGCTGGGCAGGAGGATGACGATGGAAACCAGCAGGCGCATGGCAATCAGCATAAAGGGCGGGTAGCTTTCGAGGGCGACCGCGCTGGCCAGGTAGGTCGATCCCCAGATTAAATAGATGGCAAGCAGGGCGGCGGCCACTGGCGGCGGTGGAAGCTGGACGGGCAGTCCGGGCTTGAGGGCGGTTTTGACGAATGCCATAAGATGCCTCCTAGCAAACGCAAAAGGATGAGAATTAGACGCTCTCCGCGCTCATCGCCGCGCAGTATAGCAGAGATGCGATTCCCTTCCAGTCTGAAATTGTTAGAAATAGGATTGAGTCTTTAAGGATTGGGGGGCGCGCCGTTAAGATAAGGCATCGGCCGCGACCGACAGGTGTTTATGGCGCAGAAAACCAAGACATTTCCCCGTCCTTCGCAGGCGCCGCCGCGCAGTTCGCTTTGGCGCAGTTTGATTCTGCTGGGCAAGTATCGCCACAAGGCCCTGGGGGTTTATGCGCTGGCTGTGGTGGTGAACGGCTTGACGGTGGTTATTCCGCAGACGATTCGCTGGATTGTGGACGCCGGGATTATCCAGCGGAATATGTCGATTTTGCTGCTGTCGCTGCTGGGCTTGATTGGCCTGACTGTGGTCAAGGGGCTGGTCGATTATGCGCTGGGACGCTGGACGGAAGTTGTGTCGCAGGGCGTCGCCTATGACATTCGCAATACGATTTATGACAAGTTAAGTTCGCTGTCCTTCGCCTACCATGACCAGGCGCAGACCGGCCAACTGCTGGCGCGGTCGATTTCGGATGTGGAGCGGATTCGATTTTTGACTGGCCGCGGCGTGCTGCGTCTGTTTCAGTCGTCTTTGCTGCTGCTGCTGACCTTTGGCGCGCTTTTGCTGATGAACGTCCAGCTGGCTTTGCTGTCGATGCTGCTGATGCCCTTGCTGGCCTATATCGCCTTTCGCTTTGGTCGCATCTTTCGGCCGCTGTCGCTTGATCTTCAGCAGCGTTTGGCCGAGATGACAACGGTATTGGAGCAGAATTTGCGCGGCGCCAAGATCGTCAAGGCCTTCGCCCAGGAGGATGCCGAAGTTGAGCGCTTCGAGGAAAAAAATCAGCGCTGGTTTGACTTGGCGCAAAAGCAGGTGATCGTTCAGACGCAGCATATTCCGCTCATTGATTTCATCGCCAGCTTGAGTACGGTTGTGATTGTCTGGCTGGGCGGCCGGCTGGTGATTGAGGATGCGCTGACTTTGGGGGAACTGGTCGCTTTCACGACGTATCTGGGTCAGCTGATTTCGCCGGTGCGGCGGCTGGGAGTGATTATCCCGGCGGTGGCGATGGCTTCAGCTGCCGGCGAGCGCATTTACACTATTATTGATGCCAAGTCAGAGGTCAGTGATGCGCCGGATGCGCGTCCTTTGCCGCCGATTGACGGGCGGGTGAGCTTTGAGGATGTGTCCTTTTCCTATTTTAATCAGCGGCCGGTGCTGAACAAACTCAATTTTCAGGCCGAGCCAGGCGAGGTGGTGGCTTTGCTGGGGGCGACGGGTTCGGGCAAGTCGACGATTATCAACTTGATTCCGCGCTTTTATGATGTGACCGGCGGGCGGATTCATGTCGATGGCTATGATGTGCGCGATGTGAGTCTGAATTCACTGCGCGACCAGATTGGGATTGTGCTGCAAGAGACGATTTTGTTCGCCGCCAGCATCCGCGAGAACATCGCCTTTGGGATGGAGGACGTCGCCGAAGCTGACATCATCGAAGCTGCCAAGGCCGCCCAGGCGCATGACTTCATTATGGCCATGCCGGACGGCTATGCGACCCAGGTTGGCGAGCGCGGCCTTACTCTGTCCGGCGGCCAGAAACAGCGGATGGCGATTGCCCGCGCGCTGCTGAAAGATCCGCGTATTCTGCTGCTGGATGACGCCACTTCCAGCGTGGACGCCGAGACTGAACGTCTGATTCAACTGGCTTTGGAACGTTTGATGGAAGGCCGCACTTCCTTTGTCATCGCCCAGCGGCTAAGCACGGTGCGGATGGCCGACAAGGTGCTGGTGCTGCAAGATGGGCGCGTGGCGGCCAGCGGCACCCACGACGAACTCATGCGCGCATCAGGGCTGTATGCCGAAATTTATGACCGTCATTTGCGCTAGGAAGCGAAGTTTATGGGATTTTCGATTGGCTCGTCTGGCATCCGCACCGGTGGGCCGGGCGGCACTCTGGCACAGTACGCTGACCAAGTAGAGGGGCGGTCGTTTAACCTGCGGGTGCTGTGGCATCTGCTGGTTTTCCTGCGGCCTTACGCGCTGCGGATGGTGGGGGCTTTCGCTGCTATGCTGGCGGCTTCGGCCTTGACCCTGGCGGCGCCTTTTTTGGTTAAGGTGGCGATTGACGGGCCGATTGCCCAGGGCGATGTTGAGGGTTTGAATCGCATTGCGCTGGTGATGCTGCTCGCTTTTGTCGGCTTGTACCTGGCCTCAATGGCCCAACGTTATCTGTTAAGCTGGGTCGGGCAGAAAGTTCTGGCTGATTTGCGCGCGGCTCTGTTTCAGCATTTGCAGCAGCTTCCTTTGGCTTACCATGACCGCCATGTGGTTGGCGTCACTATTTCGCGGGTGATTAGCGATGTGGGGGTCATCAATCAACTGCTGTCGCAAGGTCTGATTACGCTCACCGGCGACACCCTGCTGCTGCTGGGCATTATTGCGGTGATGCTGTCGCTGAATGCACAGTTGGCTTTGGTGACGTTTTCGATTATCCCTTTGATTGTGCTGGCGACGATGATTTTTGCGCGGCGGGCCAAGCGGGCCTTTCGCAAGACGCGGGCGCGCAATGCCCATTTGATTGGCGATTTGGCCGAAAACCTGACCGGCATCCGCGTTATCCAGGCCTTCGCCAATGAGGACATCACCTTTGAGAAGTTTGATGAGGTCAATCAGGCCAACCGCGATGCTCATATCGAGGCGATTTCGCTGTCCTTTGTGTTTTTGCCGACGGTCGAATTTTTGAGCATGGCGGCGACGGCGATTGTGCTGCTTTTCGGTGGCATGAGCGTCGCGCAGGGGAGCTTGACTTTGGGGACGGTGATCGCCTTTTTGGCTTATGTCAACCGATTTTTTCTGCCGGTGCAGGAATTGAGCCGTCTTTATGCGACCATGCAAACGGCCATGGCCGGCGGCGAACGGGTGATTAACCTGCTTCATACCGAGCCGGCGGTGGCTGACAAAGCGGATGCCATCGAGATGCCGCCTATCAAGGGTCGCATTCAGTTTCGGGATGTCGGATTCGCTTACCGCGAGGGGGAGCCAGTGCTGCGGGGGATTAACTTGGATGCGGCCGCTGGAACGATGGTGGCTTTGGTTGGGCCGACCGGCGCCGGCAAGACCTCTATCGCCAGTCTGCTGGCCCGTTTTTATGATGTCAGCGAGGGCGCGGTGCTGATTGACGGGCTGGATATACGGGATGTCAAGCAGCGTTCCATGCGCCGCCAGATGGGGTGGGTTTCGCAGGATCCCTTTATCTTTTCTGGCACGATTGCCGACAACATCCGCTTTGGCCGGCCGGAGGCCAGCTTGGCCGAGGTGATTGAGGCTGGTCGACTGGCGAATGTGGATGCTTTTGTCAAGGAATTGCCGGACGGCTATGACACCGAAATTCTGGAAGATGGCGCCAATCTGTCGGTTGGGCAGCGGCAGCTGATTTCGATTGCCCGCGCTATTCTGGCTGATCCGCGCATTCTGATTATGGACGAGGCGACGTCCAGCGTTGATATGGTGACCGAGTCCTTGATACAAGATGCCCTGGGCAAACTGCTGGCCAAGCGCAGTTCGATAGTGATCGCTCATCGTCTAAGCACGATTGTTCATGCGGATATGATTTGTGTTGTGGATGAGGGCAGGATTCTGGAGACGGGCAGTCACGCTGATTTGCTGGCCAGGCGCGGTTTGTATCATCGGCTGTATCAGCGTCAGTTTGTGAGTTTGGGGGAGTGAGGCTGTTCGCTATTCCAGCTTGATGCGCGGGTTGAGGATGGCATAAATCATATCGGCGGCGAGGTTGGCGCAGAGGATGACGCCCACGGTGACCATGACGATGGACTGCGCCAGCAGAAGATCGCGGCGCTCAATGGCGGTAATCAGCAGGCTGCCCAACCCAGGAAAGCCAAACACGAATTCGATGACGACCAGTCCGCTAATCAGCCAGGTAATGCTAAGGGCGATGACGGTAATGGTCGGCAAGAGGGCGTTGCGAAGGACATGGCGCAAAATGACGTCGCGGTAGGGGATGCCTTTGAACACGGCGGTGCGGACATAATCGCGCTTGAGTTCTTCGATGACGCCGGCGCGGGTCAGGCGAGAGATGTAAGCCAGCAGCACCAGGGCGGCGGCGATGGCCGGCAGCCACAGCGCCGGGAGCATCTCGGCAAAGGAGGCATTGGCGCGGACGGCCGAACTTGCCGGAAACCATGACCCCAGGGCCTGCGCCAGGGGGTTGTCCGCCCAGCGCAAAGCCACGATGTTAATGAGAAACAGGCCAGTCACAAACTCCGGCAGACTGACCAGGGACAGGCTGAACAGGGAGATGATGATGTCGGGCAGTTTGTTTTCGGAAAGCCCGGCGATGACCCCCAAGGCCAGTGAAACCGGCACTGACAGCAGCAAAGCGACGGCTGCCAGGCGAAGTGAATTGCGGCTTCGTTCAAGGACGAGTTGGCGGTTGTCGGCGCCGCGGAAGGCAATCGTTCGGCCCCAGTCGCCGCCGACGAAATTCGTCAGCCAGGTCAGATATTGCGCTGGGATGGGCGCGTTCAAGCCTAATTCGGCGCGGATTTCCGCGATTTGTTCGGGGGTGGCTTCACGGCCGCCGGCGATCACCCGCGCAGGGTCTCCAGGCAGGACGCGCAGCAAAAAGAAAATGATCAGCGAGCTTAACAGGCAGGTAAAGATAAAGAAGAGGAATCGCCGTCTCAAAAAATGCAGCATGGGGGCTAGGTCTTTCGGTCGGGGGCGGTCTGAAGCTGATGAAGTTCGTCCAGCGGGATGTGACAGCGAATCAGGCGGCCTTGGCCGTCATCGCGCCAGGGCGGCGGCTCTTGCTGGCAGATTTCGCCTATTTTGCGCGGGCATCGGGTATGGAAACGGCAGCCGCTTGGTAAATTTTGGGCGCTGGGCAGGCTGTCACTTAGCAGAATGCGTTCGGCTTTGCGGCCGGGGTCAGCAATCGGAATGGCTGATACCAGCGCTTCGGTGTAAGGATGGAAGGGCGGCTGAAACAGTTCGCTGGCGGCGCCAATTTCAAACAGCTGCCCCAGATACATGACGGCGATGGTATCCGCCAGATAGCCGACCAGCGACAGATTATGCGAGATGAACAGATAAGCGCTGCCTCTTTCGGCCTGCAGCTGCGCCAGCAAATTCAGCACGGTCGACTGCACTGATACATCCAAAGCCGAGACTGGCTCGTCGCAGAGGATGAGTTCGGGATTGGCGGCAAAGGCCCGCGCAATCGCCACGCGCTGTTTTTCGCCGCCGCTAAGTTCGTCGGGGAAGCGGTCGGCATATTCCGGGCGCAGGCTGACATTGGCCAGCAGTCGGAGAACTTCGCTGTCGGCCGCCTTGGCCGAAAGGCCGCGCAGTTTGATGAGGGGACGGCGAATCGCTTGGCGGACGGACAGGTAAGGGTTGAGCGAATTTTGCGGGTTTTGGAAGATCATCTGTATTTTGGCAAGGACGTCTTGGCTGCGGCGGCGCGCTTTGCCCTGGATGTCCATGCCCAGCAATTCCAGCTGGCCGCTGGTGGGCTCCTGCAGGCCGATGATGATTCGCGCCAGGGTAGTTTTGCCACTGCCGCTTTCGCCAACGAGGCCGAGGGTATGGCCGGCGCGGACGCTAAGATGAACGCCATCCACAGCGCGGATGGGCGGTGGGTGAATGCCTTTGATCATATCGGAAACGGCGCGCGGCGCTGGAAAATGCTTGCTAAGGTCGGTGACGCTCATCAGGGCAGCCGCGGCTTGATTTGGCGGATGGGGGATGGCTGGTTCGTTGTCGCCGACAAATTGCAGTTTGCCTGATTTGATTTCTGGCCAGCGGTGACAGCGCACCAGCCGATGGTCGTCCAGTTTTTCTAGGGGAGGGATGCTTTCGCGGCAGCGTTCGATGACAAAGGGACACCGTTCGGCAAAGATGCAGCCGCGCGGCCGCTGGGCGAGTGTGGGTGGATTGCCGCCAATCGAGAGGAGCCGCGATTTGCGCTTGTTTTGGCCGGGCTTGGGGATGCTGTGCAGCAAACCGGCGCTGTAGGGGTGCCAGGGCGCCTCAAACAAGTCAGAAACGCTGGCCTCTTCCATGATTTCGCCGCCGTACAGCACCAGCGCTCGCTCGCATAATTGGGCGACCACACCTAAATTGTGGGTGATGTAGATGAGGCCGGCGCGGCGCTGGGCGATGAGTTCCCGCACCAAATCCAGGATGACGGCCTCGGTGGTCACATCCAGGCCAGTAGTGGGTTCATCCATAATCAGCAGTTCGGGATTGGTCACCAGTGCCATGGCGATAGCGACGCGCTGCTGCATGCCGCCGCTCAATTCGTGCGGATAGCGTTTGGCGGCGTTTTCAGCATCCGACAGGCGAACATCATGGAATATCTGCATCATGGCCTCATAGGCGGCGGCATGACTGATATGAAGCGCGCCGGTCAGGACTTCAGTGACTTGGGCGCCGATTTTGATGGATGGATTCAGGGCGGCGGCGGCGTTTTGCGGGACGAGCTTGATTCGCTTGGCCCATAATTGGCGCATATCGGCCTGGAGCAGGTCGATGCCGTCAAAGTGGAGCTTGCTGCCGGTTTCGATACGGCCCTTGGCGCCCAAATAACGCATCAGGGCCATGGCAATCGTTGATTTGCCCGATCCAGATTCGCCAACCAGTCCATAGATTTGGCCGGGCTGGAGCCGCAAGCGAAAGCCGCGCACGGCCGGGATCCAGGCATTGTTCATCCGATAGCTGACTGTCAGGTTTTCCACATCCAACAGGCTCATGCGCCGCTGCCTTTTTGCACCAGGCGGCGGATGCCATCGGACATCAGATTGACGGCGATGACCAGAACAGCGATGGCCAGGGCTGGGAACTCCAAGGCCCAGGGGGTTAGTTGATAAAAGCCGCCGCGGCTTTCATTGACCATCAGCCCCCAGTCGGGCGAGGGCGGTCGGGCGCCAAAGCCGAGAAAACCCAGCGAGGCCACCAGGAAGATGGCATAGGAAAAGCGCAGGGCGGCTTCGACCACCAGCGCTGGAATTGCCGAGGGCAGAATTTCGCGGAAGAGGATATAGGCGGTTGATTCGCCGCGGATCTCGGCGGCTTCAACAAATTCGCGCGTTTTGATATCCAGGGCGGCGCTGCGGGCAACGCGGGCCACCAGCGGCACATAGAGGACGGCTATCACAAACAGCACGACCTGCTTGGAGAGTTCGGCCTGCCAGCTGCCGATTTCGAAATCGAGATTGCGGATGATGCCGGCCAGCACCAGCGCCAGCAGCAGGGCCGGAATGGCCAGCAGGGCGTCGATGATGCGGCCTAGGATCTCATCTATCCAGCCGCCGCGATAGCCCATGAACAGGCCGAGGGTCGATCCCAGCGCAACGCTAATCAAGGTGCCCAGCCCGGCGATGCGGAAGATGCTGGCGGCGCCAAGGATGACGCGGCTGTAGACATCGCGGCCCAGCCGGTCAGTGCCGAAGGGATGCGCGCCCAGCTGCAATGCCGTTAGGTTGAGCGTTGGCGGCCGGCGGGGCTGATGGCTTTGATCGTTGGGATTGGGGTAGGGGGCCAACTGCGCGCCGAAGAGCGCCAAAATCAGAAAAAAGGCCGCCAGCAATGTGCCAGCGGCCGATTGCGGATGGCGCATCAGCTGCTGCGGGACGCGCCAAAGCGCGATGAGATTGCGGCTGACGGCGCCTGATGTCATCGCCCCTCGCCTTGCTTGCGCTGTTAGCCGATGGTCGCCTTGTTAAAGCGGGTTCGGCCGGCGAATGGATGCAGTTCAATGCCGCTGACATGGCCGGCCAGCACCATAAACTGGGCGAAGAAATAAGGCACGACAATCGGGCCGCTGTCCAGCATGATTTGCTGGATTTCCTTGTAGGCGGCGATGCGCTCTTCCTGATTGATCGATACACGCGCCAAGTCGATCAGTTCGTCGACGCGGGGATCGCTGTAGCGCGACTCGTTCCAGGTTCCGTCGCTTCGATAGGCGACATCCAGGTAGATTTGCGGAGTCGCCCGCGGGCCCCAGCCAGTGATGCCAAGATCGACTTCCATCCAGGCTTCTGACCAGTAGGTATTTTCGTCTTCCAGCTGGATTTCGACGCGGATGCCAGCTTCTTCCCATTGGGCGGCTAAGGTCTGCGCCAAATCGAGGTAGCTGCCGCTGTTGGGCCCGTACAGTGTCATGTCCAGGCCGTCGGGATAGCCGGCTTCGGCCAGCAGAGCGGCCGCGGCCTGCGGATCGCGCGGCGGTACGTCGGCTTCGGCCAGGAAATACTGGCCAAATGCGGGGCCAATCGGTGAATCTTTGCCGACGGCGCCAAAGCCCAACTGGGTTCGTTCCCAGACGGCCTGACGGTCGGTCGCCAGCTTGAAGGCCTGCAGCACGCGGGGATCATTGCCTGGCGCGCGGTCGACGCGCAAACGAGTCAGATGATGCCCACTGGTCGGAATGTCGGTCGTGTTGAAGCTGACATCTCCGGCAAAGCCAAGAAAGCTCACATTGTCCATCCGCATAATGCCGTCGACTGTGCCACCTTGCACGGCGGCGATGCCGGCCTGCTGGTCATTGAAGAAGATGAATTCGAGGCGGTCGATGTCGGGTTTGCCGCCCCAGTAATTGCTGTTGGCGGTCATAATGGCGCGGTCGCCGGGGATCATTTCTTCCAGTACGAAGGGTCCAGAGCCGTTGAGGACTTCACCTATATTTTCCGCTTCGGCCTTGAGAATGACGATTTTGTTTTCGCTAAGGCTGTAGAGGAAATCGGGGTTGGGCGCGGTCAGGGTGATGACGACGGTATTGCCGCCGCCGGTTTCGACCGAGACCGCGTCAGCCAGCAGGTTGGCGACGGTGCCTTCGGCGGCCAGCTGCCATTGAAGCGTCCAGAGGACGTCGTCGGCGGTGACGGGGCTGCCATCGTGGAAGGCGGCGTCTTGGCGGATGTGCAGGGTGTAGGCCAGGCCGTCATCGCTCACCTCCCAGGATGAGGCCAGGCGCGGCGCTAGGTTAAAGGCGGCGTCGGTGTCGATCAAATAATCGTAGACGGCGTTCAAAATGGCGATTTCGCTGTCTCCCGAAGCCGAGCGCGGGTCCAGGGTGGCCGGCGTGAGCCAGGCGATGCGGAGCGTACTGCTGTCCTGCGCCAATGTCCGGCCGCCCAGCGTCGACGGGTTCAGTGCAATCGAGCCGACGGCGGCGGCTGTGCCAGCGGCGAAGACCTGCAAAAAATTGCGGCGGGAAAGATGCGCGGAAACGCTGTGTGATGGATTCTTGGTCATTTGAATTGTCCTTTGTCACGATGCGGATAACATAGAATGCGCTGCTTCGCCCACCAGTTTAACATATTTTGCGGCTGATTTGAACGCAATTTATCGGACGGGGAAAACGTCCAAGTGGCTTATGCAATGACACCTTCTCGACGCAGCTGCCGGATGGCCTGCGGGCTGTAACCGAGTTCGGCCAGCGCTTCGTCGCTGTGTTCGCCCAAAGTCGGTGGATGACGATGATAGACCAGCGGCGCGTCAGAAAGATGCACCGGCGTTGCCAGCGATTTGACCCAGCCCAGCGCGGGATGCTCCAGTTCGACGATCATGCCGCGCTCGATGACGTGGGGATCGCTTAGGGCTTCGGCGGCAGTGTTGATTCGGCCGCAGGGGATGCCAGCTTTCCGCAGTTCCGCCAGCCATTCATCGGTGGTTTTGCGGCTGATAATGCCGCGCACGGCGGGCAGCAGATCGCGGTAGTGGGCGATGCGGTCGGCATTGGTGGCAAAACGCTCATCCTGCGCCAGGTCATCGCGGCCGACATGGCGGCAAAAGCTCTGCCACAGATTATCCGAGCCGACTCCCAAAATGAACCAGTCGCCGCCGCTTCCCTGCACCGCTTCGTATGGAACAACTTGGGGATGACGGTTGCCGCGGCGCGGTGGATCTTGACCGGAGGCAAAATACTCGCCGGCGTAATTACTTAGCCAAGTCAGCTGGCCTTCTTGCAGGGAACTGTCGATCAGCTGGCCTTGGCCGCTGTGGTGGCGGGTATGCAGGGCGGCGAGGATGCCAATCAGGGTGAAGAGGCCGCAGGTCATGTCGGCCATCGGCGTGGGGAAACGCATGGGCGCGCCATTGACCTCGCCAGTGAGCGCCACCGTTCCCGATTCGGCCTGTGACACCAGGTCATATCCCGGCTGTCCGGCCCGCGGCCCGGTGCGTCCATAGCCACTGATGGCGGCGTAAATCAGACGCGGGTTGATGCCGCGCAGGGTTTCGTAATCTATGCTGTATTTTCGCTGGGAGTCCATCGTCGCCAGGTTGGTCAGGAACACATCGGCGCCGCTGACCAGTTGATGAATAATTTTGGCGCCGGCCGCCGCGCGGATATTCAGGGCGATGCTGCGCTTGTTGCGGTTGACCGCCAGATAATAACAGCTTTGGTCACCGATATAGGGTGGCGCCCAATACCGCGACTGATCGCCGATCCCTGGTCGTTCGATTTTGATGACCTCGGCGCCCAAATCGCCCAGCATCATGGCGCAGTAAGGGCCAGCGAGGGCCTGGGTCTGGTCGATGACTTTCAGCCCGGCCAAAGGAGGAGCTTTTGCCGGCCGGGGATTGATCTCTGGCAAGTGACGGGTGGGTTGGGCCATTAGTCAGCTGGGGGATAGGATTCGTACCAGCATTCGGAAAAGTCCTGCGCTTGATAAAAATCGGTCCAGGGCCGGGCGTCGCGTTCAGCAATGTCAAGCAGCTGCCGCAGTCGTTCCAGCGCTGTTTCATGCAGGAAAGCCGCCCGCGCCGCCGGCGACATGCCCACAGCCTCTTTCCAGATGGCGCGTCCGGCCAGAAAACCGCTGGCGCCGCATTCACAGGCGATTTGCAGCTGTGGCTTGAACTGTTCAAAATCGACCCCAGCGCTCAACAGCACCCAAGGCACAGCGCAGGCCTGGCTCAAGCGCAGGCAGGCCGTCCGCCAGTTGTCGTCATATTCGATATCGACTGGGAACTCCAGTTTCAGCACATCTGCGCCTGTTTGTGACAGCCGCCGCGCGGTTTCGATGATGATTTCGGGTCGCTCGCGGGCGAACTCTGGGCTGTTCTTTGATATGTCGCCGCGCGCGCTGTAGCTCATCGGCTCCAGGAAGACTGGCAAATCAAGGCGATGGCAATCACGCACCACGTCGACGATGAAACGTTCGGTTTCGGTGGCCAGGCTTTCGCGCTGTGGGTTGTAGTAGACCATCAGCTTGACGGCATTGGCGCCGATGCTGCGGATTTTTGCCGCTGTCCAGCCCGGCAGAAGTTCGGACTGTCGATAGCTTGAATCGCCGCGGTAGCCGCTTTTTTCCAGGGCCAGAAGCAGGCCGGCGCGGCCGCTCATTGACATCGCCGCCGGCAGGCCATAAATCGGGTCAAGCAAAACCGCGCTGGCGGCCGCTGAAAGGACGCCGCTGACTTCGCGCTTGACTTGCGCCAGATGGGCGTACTCGGCTGGCTGCGGCATCATCGCCCGATAGCTGCCGCGCTGGTCAAAGGCTAGGATGCCAAAGACGTCACGCTCGGCCAGTCCGCTGGCTTTTAGGCCGCGATAGCGTCCAGGTGTCAGTTCAGTTCGCATCGTTTCCTCCGACGGCGGCGCTGCCGACGATATGGCCGACGATCAATTCTTCGGTTGCCGCATGCCGCGGCAGATTGGCGACGACGCGGCCGCGGCGCATTACTACCATGCGGTCGGCGACGGCCATGACATCCTGCAAGGTATGGCTGATCAGGATAACGGGAATGTTCTGCTGGCGCAAGGAGCGGATCAAGTCCAGCACGCGCCGCTGCTCTGGCACGCCTAGGGCCGCTGTTGGCTCGTCCATAATCACCAGCCGCGCCTGCCAATACATCGCCCGCGCAATCGCCACGGCCTGCCGCTGACCGCCTGACAGATTGACCAGTTTTTGGCGCAGAGACGGCATTTTGATGTCCAGTTTGTCCAGCGCTTGGGCTGCTTCGGCCTGCATAAAGGCGTCATCGGTCACGGGGATGAGTCCAAACAGCCGTCTGGTTTTTTCCTTGCCGAGAAAGACATTGGCGCCAACGTCCAGGTTCTCGGCCAGCGCCAAATCCTGGTAGATGGTTTCGATGCCGCGGCTGCGAATGTCGGCTGGGGCGTGGGCGGTGATATCGACGTTGTTGAAGGTGACGGCGCCGTGTTCGGGGCGGTAGACGCCGGAGATGCACTTGATGAGGGTCGATTTGCCGGCGCCGTTGTCGCCAAGCAAGGCCACGACTTCGCCAGGGTAAATGTCAAGGTCGACTCGGTCGACGGCGGTCAGGCCGCCGAAAAATTTGCTGATGCCGCGTGCGGTCAGGATGGCTTCAGACATTGGCTTGCAGCTTTTCCAGAGCTTCTTGGGCTTGATTGACCAGGACGGCGACGATGATGACGACGCCGACAACAATGAACTGCCAGATGGAGTCGATATTGAGGATGACCAGGCCGGTTTGGAGGACGGCGATAATCAAAGCGCCGACGACCGCCCCCATAATATCGCCTTCGCCGCCAAAAAGATCGGTGCCGCCGATGACGACTGCCGCCACGGAGGACAGGAGAGCGGCTTCGCCGGCCTGCGGCGCCCCGGCCGTAAAGCGGAACAGGTGCAGGACGCCAGCGATGCCAGCCGTGAACCCGCAAATGGCGTAGATGATGATGAGATGGCGGTCAACATTGATGCCAGAGCGCCGGGCGGCTTCTTCGCTTCCGCCGATGACATAGGTATGCCGGCCGAATTTTGTCCGCGCCAGAATAAAGGCAAAGACCAAAACAACCAGCGCGGTGATGATGACTGGATAAGGCAAAAGCTGGGCGGCGGTTCGCAGCTGTTGGGGCGGCAGATCGGGCGGCAGGGCCAGCCATTCGAAGCCGCGTTCCGGGATGTAATACAGCAGACTGCCGTTGCCAATCAGACGCAGTGATTCTCGCAGTTCAGAGGAAAGCCCGCGCACCACCTGCTGGCCGTCGGTGAGCAGAAAGGCGGCGCCGCGCACAATGCCGAACATGCCCAGGGTAGCGATGAAAGGCGGGACTTTGATGCGGGCGACCAAAACGCCGTTGATGAAGCCAGGAATCAGCGCCACCAGCAGCCCGGCAAAAACGCCGGCCAGCATGGCAAAGGCGACGTCATTGCCCGTCTCGGCCAGGTCGCGCATGACGCGGGCGGTTGTCACCGAAGATAAACCGACCGTCCAGCCAATCGACAGGTCGATGCCGGCGGTGATGACCACATAGGTTTGCCCGATGGCCATCAGCATAATCAAGGTGCTGGTCGTCAGAATCGAGGAGAAATTGCGAACGCTGAAAAAGCCGGTGCCGGTCAGGGAAAAATAGATGACGAGTCCAAGCAAAAATAAGTAAGACCAGCTTTTGGTCAAGAATTCAATAAGGCGGGGATTGACCACCGCGCGGCGTTTGCCTGTTTGTATTTTTGATGCCATAGACGAATCCTGAAACAGCAGTATCAGTAAGCGGCGGGGCAGGCCGAAGCCCACCCCAAGACTTGAATTTAATTGCCGGTATAGATGAACCGCGCGACATCGGGGTCATCTACATTGTCGACGGTGATGACGGCATAGCCGGTCGGGACGCGGGCTGGCATGGATGTCACGCCGCGCATATTGGCTATCTGCGCCACGACGCCCAAGTAGCCCATGTCGGCTGGTTTCTGCGCGATGACCAGTGAGACGATGCCATCATTCAAAAAGCCGATGTTCTCTTCGCTGGCGTCAAAGAGCGCGACTTCGATAGCGCCTTGCAGGCCGGCGTTCTGAATGGCTGTGCCGGCGCCCAAAGCTCCGAAGGTGTTGGTGGCGAACATGCCGACGATGTCGGGGTTGGCCTGCAGGACAGCCGCTGTCTGCTGTTGAGCGGTGTCGGCGCTGTTTTCATTGTAGTCGACGCGGGCGACGATCAAGCCGCGGTCTTCAGCCGCTTGCAAACAGCCTTCTTCGCGCTGGTCGGTGGTGCTGATGCCGGGGCGCGTGTTCGAGACGTAGATTTTTGCGCCTTCGCCCAGTTGGTCGGCCAATGACGAACAGGCGATATAGCCGCCTTGGACGTTGTCGGAGCCGATGTATGAGATGGGGAAGGTGACTTCGCCGTCGGCATAGTCGCCGTCGCCGATGAAGGTGTCGACGGTCAGGACGGGGATGCCGGCCTCATGGGCTTCTTGCAGCACGGGGATCGACTGCTCTTTGTCATTAGG
Organism: Phototrophicaceae bacterium; assembly: GCA_965243795.1. GTDB lineage: Bacteria > Chloroflexota > Anaerolineae > Aggregatilineales > Phototrophicaceae > UBA6055. The sequence continues at coordinate 2,258,457 of OZ251576.1, forward strand.
GGCTGTGACGAGGGCGTTGATGTCGCCGCGGGCGATCAGCGCTTCGATGATGGGCGCCGAGATGGTCACATCAAAACGTTCGGGATCCTGCTGGATTACGTTGATGCCCAAACGTCCAGCCGCGCCATAAACCCCGCGCGACATGGTGATGTAGAAGGGATCGGGATTCACGCCGGGGACAAAGGCCAGGGTGTAATTTTCATCCAGGGCTGGCTGTGGGACGCTGGTATTGCTGGTATAGATGAACCGCGCCACATCAGGGTCATCCACATTGTCGGCGTTGATGACAGCATAACCTGTCGGGATCCGCGCCGGAATACTGGCGACGCCATCCAGGTAAGCAGTGGCCAGCGCCACGCCCAGATAACCCATGTCGGCTGGTTTCTGCGCGATGACAAGCGAGACGATGCCATCGTTCAAAAAGCCGATGTTCTCTTCGCTGGCGTCAAAGAGCGCGACTTCAATAGCGCCTTGCAGGCCGGCGTTCTGAATAGCTGTGCCGGCGCCCAAAGCTCCGAAGGTGTTGGTGGCGAACATGCCGACGATGTCGGGGTTGGCCTGCAGGACGGCCGCCGTCTGCTGTTGAGCGGTGTCGGCGCTGTTTTCATTGTAGTCGACGCGGGCGACGATCAAGCCGCGGTCTTCAGCGGCCTGCAAACAGCCTTCTTCGCGCTGGTCGGTGGTGCTGATGCCGGGGCGCGTGTTCGAGACGTAGATTTTTGCGCCTTCGCCCAGTTGGTCGGCCAATGAGGAACAGGCGATGTAACCGCCTTGGACGTTGTCGGAGCCGATGTATGAGATGGGGAAGGTGACTTCGCCGTCGGCATAGTTGCCGTCGCCGATGAAGGTATCGACTGTCAGGACGGGGATGCCGGCCTCATGGGCTTCTTGCAGGACGGGAATTGACTGTTCTTTGTCGTTGGGGGCTGTGACGAGGGCGTCGATGTCGCCGCGGGCGATCAGGGCTTCGATGATGGGCGCCGAGATGGTCACATCAAAACGTTCGGGATCCTGCTGGATGATTTTCAGCCCCAAATCCTCGGCCGCCTGATTCACGCCGGCGCTCATGGTGATGTAGAAGGGATCGGGGTTCACGCCGGGAACGAAAGCGATGGTATAAGCATCATCCTGCGCCATTGCCCCTGGCATCAGGCTCATTGCCAGCAGCAGCGCGAGGGTCAGCAAAACAAGAATTTTTCTCATTGTCAATCTCCTGTTAGATATAGACGGTGGTCTGTTTCATAGCGCATTTCCTAGATTTTTACCATAGATGTCCTTTCTCGCTTGGCAGCAGGCGATGCGCGAATACGTCTGTTTCGCTGGCAAATGACTGCCGATTTGATGTGGATGTTTCATTTTATTGGAATAACTATAGTCAGTTTCGTTTGGTTTGTCAACTTTTCCTTTTTTTGCTATTTTTATCGGCGTTGCGGCAGATGCAGGATTCAGGCGATGAAGACTCTGATAGTCGTCAGCGGCGGCGATGCGCCGGGCATCAATACGGCGGTTGCCCGCTTTATGCGCTTGGCGGCGCGAAATCAGGATGAGGTCCTTGGGGCGCAAGGCGGCTTCGCTGGTCTGCTGGCCGGGGATGTGGTCGAGATGGATCCGAAGACGCTGGCCTTGCTGGCTGGCCGGGGTGGGACTTATCTTTCGTCCAGCCGCGTCCCGGCGCTGAAGGCCGTCGATGCCCGACAAAAGCTGACCGCTGTCCTCAAACGGCGCGGCATCGACAACCTTTTGCTGTTTGGCGGCGATGGCACATTTAAGCATATTCTGCCGCGGCTGCGCGACTGGGGCATTGCCTGTATTGCCCTGCCGACAACCATTGACAACGATGTCGCCGGCACGGATTACACCTTGGGGCATGATTCGGCCTGCAATTTTGCCGTTCAGACGATTGAGGGCATAGCGGCGACGGCCCATGCCTTGCCCGGCCGTATCTTTATGGTCGAAACGCTGGGCGGCGACAGCGGCTATCTGGCTTTGTCCATCGCTTATGCCAGCGCGGCTCAAATCGCGCTTGTGCCGGAATATCCTTGGCCGCCGCGGCTTTATCGCCGGCTGAAAACGCTGGTCGCGCAAAGGGGGTATGCGCTGCTAGTCGTTTCCGAAGGCGTTCCGTCTATTCGGCGGCTGATTGATGATATTCCAGGCCAGACTGGCGCTCGTTTGCGGCATATCAAGCTGGGCCATGCCCAACGCGGGGCGGCTGTGTCACACCGCGACCGATGCGCGGCGCATGATATGAGCTTCATCGCCTGGCGGGCTTTGCGCGACGGCCTTCGCATCGGCGCTGTGGTCTCGCGGGAGGGCGCCATGACCTTGCATGAGGGGATATTGCCGGACGAAGCGAAACCGCCGCCCGATTATCGCCAATATGCGCTGGTCAATGACTTATGAGCTATTATCTGGCTGTTGATTTTGGCGGCACCCGCACCCGCGCCGCTGTTTTTGACGCGGCCTGTCGGATGATTCGGCGGGCCGAGACGTCCAGCAAAGTCGAAGAGGGGCCAGATAAGACGTTTCGGCGTTTGACTGCGCTGGGACAGTCCCTCATCCGGCCGGCCATGAAACTGAACGCGGTCGGCGTCGCGGCGCCCGGCCCGCTGGATGTGGCGGCTGGCGTCATCATCAAGGCCGAAACCCTGCCCGGCTGGTCGAATGTCCCGATTGCGGATGTTTTGAGCCAGGCCTTCGATCATGTTCCTGTTTATGTGCAGAATGACGGCAATTTGGGCGCGTTGGCCGAATATCACCGCGGCGCCGGCCAGGGGGCTGACCCGATGATTTACCTGACTCTAAGCACTGGGATTGGCGGCGGCGCTATCATTGACGGCAAGCTGTTCACCGGCGCCAATTCGCTGGCCATTGAACCTGGCCACATGCGCTTGAGCCTGCCCGACGGCAGTCATCGGCGGCTGGAAGAACTGGCCTCCGGTACGGCCTTGGGTTATTGGGCGCGGCATGAGTTGGCCATTGCCCAAGAGGCCTCATCGCTGCGCGGGCAAGACGCAGTTGATGGCAAAGCTGTTGGTCAAGCGGCGCTGGCCGGCGACGAACTGGCCTTGCGCGTTGTTCGTCAGGCCGGGCAATGGCTGGGATTGGGGCTGGTCAATCTGCTGCACCTGTTCAACCCGGCGGCGATTGTCGTTGGCGGAGGCGCTGTTAATCTTGGTGAGATGCTGCTGGGGCCGGCCCGCGCGGTGATTCGCCAGCACCTTCTGCACGAGGATTTTTACGCCGATGATCTCATCAGGCCGGCGGCCATCGGGGAAGATGTCTGCCTGGTCGGCGCGGCCCTGTACAGTCAGCGGCGATAGAACTGGTCAATCGACGACAATTCGCGTTGCCTCTGGCATTTGCCGTCAGGATTTTGCATAATAGCGCGGCTGGTGAGAAAATTGCCATGAGGAGGGGATTGTTTTGTTCTATTTTATGATTCTGGCGCTGGGTTTGCTGATGATGAGCGGCTGCGCTTCACAGGCGACCTTTGGCGATGCCATTACCGAAGGCGAACCAACGCCCATCCCAACCCCCATTGTCCCTCAAAAACCGGTGTATCAGGTTGAGCGCGGCTCGATTGTCTATGAGCGCCGCTTTTACGGGCGGATTGCGCCGGTGGTCACTGCCGAGATCGGATTTCAGATTGATGGCCAGGTTTTGGAGACCTATGCCGCGGCAGGCGATGAAGTGACCGAAGGCGACGTGCTGGCGCGGCTGCATACATCGGCCTGGGAAGATGAGTTGTTTTCCGCTGAAGAGGATTTGGCGATTGCCCAGTCCATCTTTGACAGCGCCGAGGGGCAGATGCGCTTTGCCAGTCGCCGGGCGCAGCTGAATCTTGAAATGGCGCAGCTGCGGCTGGATTATGCGATTGCCCAGGCCGCCGATTCACCCGACGGCGAATTCGATATCAGTCTGCGGCACATTGAACGCGATCTGGCGCAGGTGGCCATCGACGAATTGACCGAAGGCGTTGATCCACAGCTGCGTTTTGATGCTGCGCGGGCGCAAAAACGGGTTGACGAAGTTAAGGAGATCATCGCCAAGGCCGATTTGCGGGCGCCTATGACCGGGCGGGTGATTTTCTTTTCGCCAGACCCCGGCGAACCGATGACGGCCTTTGAAGCAGTTGCGGTTGTCGCTGATATGTCGCTGCTGGAAATTACGGACGAGATGAACGCCGATGATTTGGCTGAACTGGCCGAGGGCATGCCGGTCGCCATTCAGCGCGTCAGCCTGCCCGATGAAGTCTATGCCGGCGCGATTGCCATCCTGCCAGCGCCCTATGGCCTGGGAGCAGACCCCCTTGTCCATGTCGCATTCGAGACACAGCCGCCGCCGGACGCGTTCAAAGTCGGAGATCGGATGGCTTACACCGTGGTCGTCGAAGAGCGCCATGATGCGCTATGGCTGCCATCGTCGGCTATTCGTCAGTTCAGCGGGCGCGATTTCGTCGTCGTTCAGCATGAGGGCATACAGCGGCGGGTGGATGTGCGGCTGGGGCTGGAAGGCGGAGAACGGGTTGAAATCCTCGAAGGCCTGGAAGAGAATCAGACCGTTATTGGCCCATGATGCGACAAATTCTGCGAATCCAAGCCATCTTCACACTGGCCCTTAAACGTCTGCTGGCGCAGCGTTTGCTTTCGGCGGCGACGATTATCGGACTGACGGCGGCCGCCGCTCTCATTTTGACGATACCGATTTATGCGGAGTCGGTCGCTTTTCGCATTCTGACCGAACGGCTTGGCGAAGGCCCGGACCGGGTGAATCGACCGCCTTTCTCCTTTATGTTCAGCTATATCGGCTCCTGGAACGATCCGGTGAATTGGGAAGATATCACTGAATTAGACCGCTTTCTGCGCGAGCAGGGCGGGACGCAGCTGGGCTTGAACACCACGATGCTGGTGCGCCATTTGGAAACGCAGAATTTTCGTCTGTATCCGGCTGGCGAGACCAACTACCGCGACGAAAGCCGCTCGCTGGATTATGTCAGCTTCGGCACGACCGAAAAAATCGCCGCGCAGGTCGAATTGGTGGAAGGCCGTTATCCAGCGCCGGCCGATCCAGCGGCGAACAGCGTTGTCGAGGTGATGATTCACGAGAATTTCGCCTCTGAATTTGGGATACAAAATGGCGAACTGTATCTTGGCTATAACTGGCGGCTGGACGCTAACGACCCCATGCAGATTACTCAAATCCGCGTGGCTGGCATCTGGCGTCCGCGCGATGAATACGCCCCTTACTGGTTCTATCGCCCGAATGTCTTTGAGGATATCCTGCTGGTCAACGAAGAGACTTACCTCAATCGCCTTAGCCCGCATTCCAATGCCGAAATCAATCTGGCGGTTTGGTATCTGGTCACCGATGGCAGCGGCGTCAATACCAGCCGCGTTGATGAACTGATTGAGCGTCACAATGAAACGGAAAAAATCGCTGATCAATACCTGCCCGGCGCCTATATTCAAGCCTCGCCGGTCGAAGAATTGCGCCCGTATCAGCGCATTGTATCGGTTTTGACGCTGACTCTGACGGTCTTCAGCATTCCGATTGTCATCCTGCTCTTCGTCTTTTTGATGATGCTGGTCGGCTTGGTGGTGGATGGCCGGCGCAATGAGACGGCGGTATTGCGAAGCCGCGGCACCTCGGCCTTTCAGGTGGTTGGCCTGACCTTGGTTGAGGGCCTTATTATGGGCGCGGCGGCCTTGGTGGTCGGCATGCTGCTGGCGGCGGCCTTTACGCAGCTGATGGGGACGACGCGCAGTTTCATGGATTTTCGCTGGGGCGAGCGGTTCATCGTCTCCTTCCCGACGACCATTGGCGCGACGGCGGCGCTGGCCTTGCTGTTCACCATTGTTATTCGGGTTATGCCGACGATTGGCGCTGCCCGACATACCATCATCAGCTACAAGATGGACAGATCGCGTCTGCTGCGCCGTCCTTGGTGGCAGCGTTTGGGCATTGACCTGCTGCTGCTGGCGCTCATCGGCTATTTTTATTATCAGACTGTCCAGCAGGGCGGATTGATTGACGTTCAAGGCGGCGCATCCAGCATCGACGAGGCTTACGATCAGCCTTTTGTCTTTTTGCTGCCGCCGCTGACGATTTTCGCGCTGACGCTGTTTGGGCTGCGTCTGCTGCCGGTCATCCTGCGCGTCATGGCCTGGCTGATTCAGCTGACGAACAGCGTCGGCCTGCTCATCGTCACGCGCCAGCTGGAGCGTTCGCCGGGCGCCTATGGCCTGCCGCTGATTCTGCTGGTGACGACCATCAGTCTGGGCATTTACACGGCATCATTCGCCCGCACCATCGACCGCTATCTGTATGAACAGCAGTTTTATCGGGTGTCGGCTGATGCGGCGGTGCGGGTCTTCAGCCAAAGCGGCGGCGGCTTTCCGGGCGCGGCGGCCAATGAAGCTCCGCCAGCTTATATGCACATCTCCGAATTTACGTCCATGCCGCATATCATCAACGCGACTCGGCTTGGCGAATATCGAGCCACCGCGCGGCTGACCTCTGGCAGCGTTGATGGCACGTTTATTGGCGTCGACCGCGCTGAATTGGGGCCGGTCATCTTTTGGCGGCCTGACTTTGCGCCGATCCGCTTGGGCTATCTGATGAACGCCCTGGCCGAAAGAGACGATGCCGCGCTGGCCTCAAGACCATTTGTCGAAGAGCGCGGCCTGGAAATTGGCGACCTGCTGGAATTGGATGTCCGCAGCGGCGGCGAAGTTTTTAAGATCAACCTGCAAATCGCTGGGGTGCTGGATTATTTTCCGCGCTGGCAGCCACAGGACGAAGGCGCGCTGTTTGTCGGCAATCTCGATTATCTGTTTGAACAGGCGCAGCTGGAACTGGCGCACAGTGTCATTGCGCGGATTGCGCCTGAATTCAATCAACGCGAGTTCACGCGGACGCTGATGTCGCGCGGGGCGGCGGCCGTCTCGATCCGCGAGCCGTTTTCACGAATTGAACGCGAGCAGGCGCGCCCCGAACGTCAAGGCCTGTTTGGCCTGCTGTCGATTGGCTTTATCACCTCGTCGCTGGCGACCATGGTTGGCTTTTTGCTGTATGCGGTTTTTTCCTATCAGCGGCGCTATGTTGAGCTTGGGATTCTGCGGGCGATTGGACTGTCGCAATCGTCGATGATGAGATCGGTCGCTTGGGAACTGGGCCTGCTGATTGTGACGGGTTTGGCGCTGGGGGTTGGCATTGGCTTGCTTGTCAGTGTGCTTTATATCCCCTTTATGCAGTTTGTGAGCAGCCTGGAAGGGATTGTCCCGCCCTATGTGGTAACGATGGCTTGGGGGGAAATCGCCCAGATCATCGCCTTGTTCGTCGCGACTTTCCTGGTCATTATGGTTATCCTGCTGGTGATTTTGCGTCGGATGCGGATCTTCCAGGCGGTGAAATTAGGAGAATCGCTCTGATGGCAAGCCATGGCGCGTTTATCATCTGCGACAGTCTGGTCAAGATTTTCAAGGTGTCTGATATTGAGGTGCTGGCGCTGCAAGGGCTAGACCTGACGGTCAAGCGGGGCGAATTGGTCGGTGTGGTCGGGGCGAGCGGCAGCGGCAAAACGACCCTGATGAATGTGCTGGGCGGGCTGGTGCGTCCATCGGCGGGGCAAGTGATCGTCGATGGGGTTAATCTGCTTCAGATGCGCCCGCGCCAACTGACGGCCTATCGGCAAGAGGAGGTTGGTTTTGTCTGGCAGCAGGGGAGCCGCAATTTGATTCCCTATCTATCGGCTTTGGATAACATCAAACTGCCGATGACACTGGCGGGCCGCGCCGGCCAGCAGGCGAACGAACGGGCGCGGATGCTGATGGATACAGTCGGCCTGGCGGATCGCTTTGACCACAAGCCATCGCAGCTTTCCGGCGGCGAGCAGCAGCGGGTGGCGATTGCGGTTGCTTTGGCGAATGAACCCAAATTACTCTTGGCGGATGAACCCACTGGCGAACTCGATTCGGCTACTTCTGATCGGGTTTATGCCTTGTTCCAGCGTTTGAATCGGGAATGGGGCCTGACGGTCTGCATCGTCAGCCATGACCCGCAGATCGCCCGTCACGTCCAGCGGGTGGTGGCCATCCGCGACGGCAAACTCGCCAGCGAAACCGTGCGCCGCCGTCAAAATGGACAGGCCAATACAGCCGCCATGTCGCAGGCGGATCAGTTTGAAGAATTGATTGTGCTGGATTCAGCTGGCCGTTTGCAAATTCCCAAATCTTACCGCGAGCAGCTGGCGCTTAAAAACCGCGTTGAAATGCAGCTGACGGAGAAAGGCCTGTTGATTCGACCGGCGCAAAACCTTGAAGAGACCTCGTCGCAAGGCGAAATTCAGATTGAAAGCGACATTCGGCTGGAGCGGAAAACTGGAGCTGGCGGCGGCCCTGGACGACGGGGACTCCTTGCCAGGTTCAGACGGCGGAAGGATGGGAAGGATGGGCGCTGACCTGGCGATTTTGGCGCAGGATGTCGAGCGGGTCTATCGTTCGGCCGCGGGGGATGTGCAGGCCTTGAAAAAAGTCTCTTTTCAGGTTCGGCAAGGGCAGTTTGTGGCTTTGCGCGGGCGTTCGGGAAGTGGCAAGACGACGCTGCTGAACTGTTTGGGCGGGCTGGATCATCCGACCGGCGGCCGCATTGCCATTCATGGCGCCGATATCTCGACTATGGACGAAGCGGATCGGACGCGATGGCGGCGCGAAGAGATCGGCTTTGTCTTTCAGCAGATGGGTTTGCTGCCCAGTTTTTCGGCTTATGAGAATTTGGATGTGATGGCCCGGCTGGGGGGCGTGCCGCGACGTCAGCGCCGCCGCCGTATTCTCGACAGCCTCGAACGGGTCGGCCTGCTGGATTATTTTGAGCATCGGCCTTATGAAATGTCGGGCGGCCAGCAGCAGCGTTTGGCGATTGCCCGCGCGCTGGTGACGATGCCGCGCCTGATTCTGGCCGATGAGCCGACCAGCGAACTCGATAGCGAAACGACCCGCGATGTGCTGGCCGTCTTGCAGTCGTTTGTGCGCCAGCAGGGAAGCGCCATTCTGCTGTCAAGCCATGACCCGCTTGTGGACGAGGCTGCCGATGACACGATTGTTCTGCGCGATGGCCAAATTGCGAATGCGGGCTAGATGATATTGCAGCTTTGAACAAGTTATTCAATGTTTTTTGGGCAGGAACAAGATGAGGCCGAGGGACAATGCGCTGAAGCCGACTGCGCCGACGAGCACGGGCCCGTATGAATGAAACAGGTCAAAAATCAGGCCGGCGGCAAAAGGCGCGGAGGTTCGAGCCATGGTCAGCGCGATCACCATGACGCTGCTGATGCGTCCGTAGAAGCTGGCGCCATAGGCATCGGCGACCATCAGCGGGCGGGTGAGGGTGTGCGTGCCGACTGCCATGCCGAAGAGCGCGATAAACAGAACAATCCAAGCTGGCGAAGGGCCAAACAGCAGCATGGTCAGGGACAGGGTGAGCAGCGCGAAGACGCCGATGGTCATGGTTCGGGCAGAAAACCGCGCTTCGATTGGCGCGAAGATCATTCGGCCGATGACCTGCATGATGCCGATAGATCCGCTGGCCAGGGCGGCGGCGCTGGACTGGATGCCCAGGCTGATGAGCAGGGGGATGAAGTGAACGCGCAGGGCCGAGATGCTTAGGGTGGACAGCGCGAAGGCCAGGGTCATCAGCCAAAAAAACCGCGAGCGCAGCGCCATTCCTAAGCTGACGGATGAGGCTGGTTTCGTTTCGGGGAGGCTGGTTTTGCCATCGGGCAGCAGTCCCAAATCCGCGGGCTTGCCGCGCAAAATCAGCAGGTGCAGGGGAATGGTGATGATGCCCAGCAGGACGCCAAGCATGAAAACCGCCTGACGCCAGCCAAAAGCGACCAGCAGCGCATCGGACAGAGGGATAAAAATGGTGCTGGCGAAGCCGGCGGTGAAGGTCACAATCGCCATGGCCGCGCCGCGCTTATGGGTGAACCAGGCAGCGATCACGGCAAAGGCCGGCTCATAGAGGATAGCGGCGCCGCAGCATCCCATGAGTGTCATAATCAGCATGAACTCTGGCAGGCTGTTCACCTGTGACCACATCAGCGCTAACAGGGTGGCGCCGGTGGATCCCAGCGTCATCAGCAGGCGCGATCCGCGTTTGTCCAGCCACCAGCCGACCGGGAAGGCCATGAGGCCGGTCATCAGCAGAAACAGGGAGAATGCGCCGGAAAGCTCGCCGCGCGACCAGCCCAGATCAGCTTCCATAGGAGTAATGAAGACTGTAAAGGCATAGTAGATGACGCCAAAAGAGACTGTTTCGGTGATGGCGAAGACAATCGCAATGTACCAGCCATAATAAAGGGATTTGCGCTTGTGCCTGCGGATCATAAATCTGACCGATATATTGACGTCTGCCTAGCTGGTGTCTTTTCAATTTTGACCGATTTGGATACACTGTACCTAGGATTATATCTTAAATGGGACAGAGGGCAGATGTGATGAAAGCGCTGGTATGGGAAGCGGCGCGGACGCTGGCCATGCGCGATCAGCCGATGCCGCGGGCGGCCGCTGATGAAATCTTGGTGAAGGTGGCCCATGCTGGAATCTGCGGCTCGGAGCTTGGCGGCTATCTGGGGTATAACGCGCTGCGGACGCCGCCGCTGATTATGGGGCATGAATTCGCTGGTGAAATCGTGGAACTCGGCGGCGAGGTTTCATCCATTCGGCCTGACCTCAACGCTGGCCAAACCGTAACGGTCAATCCCCTATGGCACTGCGGCGAATGCGCGTATTGCCGGCGAGGGGTCAATCAGCTGTGTCATCGGCGGCAGCTGCTAGGCGCGCATCGTCCAGGGGCATACGCTGAATATGTTCGCGTGCCGGCCAAGCTGGCGCTGGCCTTGCCGGCCGGGATGGACACGCGAATCGGCGCTCTGACTGAACCAGTGGCCTGCGCTGTTCGCATTGCCGAATTGGCTGGGGATGTCGCCGGCGAAGACTGTCTTGTTATCGGCGCTGGGCCCATCGGACTGCTGTCGCTGCAAATGCTTAAACTGAAGGATGCCCGACGCGTTTTTATCGCTGAAACGGATGATGAGCGGCTGCGGATGGGCGCGGAACTGGGCGGCATCCCCATTCAGCCGCGCGCAACTGACGCGGTGCAAACAGTGCAGAACGCGGCTGATGGGCTAGGCGCGGCGGTGTCGGTTGATGCGGTTGGCAGCGCCGTGACGCGCGAACAGTGCATCGCGGCCACAAGGGCCGGCGGCCGCCTGATTTTAAGCGGTCTGCATGAAGAGCGCAGTATGATGCCGGCGGCCGATATGATTCGACGTGAAATTGAGGTCAAAGGCTCGTTTGCCTATTCGCCGGCGAATTTTGCCCAGGCGCTTGACTTGCTGGGACGCGGCGCGGTTCGGCTGGATCCCTGGATTATCGAAGCGCCGCTGTCAGAGGCCGGCAAATGGTTCGACCGCTTGATTGAGGCGCCAGGAAATGTCGCCAAAGCGCTGCTTGTTCCCGACAGCTAAAGGTCAGCGGCCTGATTCTGGCGGGTGGTTGGGGCCAATCCAGATTTCAGATGAGGTTTCGGCTGGTTCAATGTCCAGGTTGACGACAATCGCTTCCTGGTCGCTGCGGACGAGAATGCAGACGAGCGGCTCATCTGGCCGGGCATTAATTTCCTGGTGCGGCACAAAAGGCGGAACATAGATAAAATCGCCGGCCTCGGCTTCAGCGACATATTCCAGACGTTCGCCCCAGCGCATCCTGGCCCGCCCGCTGACGACATAGATGACGCTCTCCAGTTCGCCATGATGATGGGCGCCAGTTTTGGCATTGGGCTGGATATTGACGGTGCCGGCCCACAGCTTATTGGCGCCGGCCTTAGCGTGGTTGATGGCGGCGGCGCGGGTCATGCCAGGGGTTTGCGGCGTGTTGGTGTCCAACTCGGAACTGCGGACAATCCGCACCCCGTTTTCACGCCAGTTCGTTTGTTCAGACATCAGAACACTCCTATTTTGCCGATGAGTGTACCAAGCGAGAATGAATCTCTCAAGCTGTTTTCAGCCGCCGCTTGAGAAAAATCATCGGCGCGAAAGATGACGCAGGCCGCTTTGGCCAGCCACAATGACATCATGCGCCAGCTGGATAAACAGGCCATGCTCAACGATGCCGGCGCGGCTCTTGATGACCTCGGCCAGCCAGCCTGGATCTTCGATTTTGCCAAAGTGACAGTCCAGGATGAAATTGCCTTGGTCGGTCAAATAGGGACGTCCATCGTCTTGCCGCCGCAATTTGGGCGCGGCTCCCAGCGATTGCAGGAAAGTTGCCTGCGCTGTCCAGCCAAAGGGAATGACCTCGATAGGCACTGCCCAGCGCGTCCCTAGCTGGTCGGACAGCTTGGATTCATCGACGACGATAATCTGACGCTGGGTCGCCTGCGCCACAATTTTTTCCCGCAGCAAAGCGCCGCCGCCGCCCTTAATCAGGTTGAGTTCGGGGTCGACTTCATCAGCGCCGTCAATCGTCACATCAATCTGCGGATGATATTCGAGGGTGGTCAGGGGAATATCCAGCATCCGCGCTTCAGCTTCAATGGCCAAGGAGGTCGGGATGGCGACGATTTCCTTTAGGTCGCCGGTTTGAATCCGCCGGCCAATCCCGCGCGTGGCGAAAAGGGCCGTGCTGCCGCTGCCCAGCCCAAGCGTCATGCCCGATTGGACAAATTGCAGCGCAAATTCAGCGGCCTGCTGTTTCAGAATTTGTACCTTCAAGGTGATCTCCGCGGTAATTTTCATCAGTTCAGCAAAACGAATTCATTATAGCATACGCGCCATTTTTTGAATAATGATATGCGGACGATTTGTGCAAAATGTACGAACTTTATGAATATATCGACTTATACTTGTTATAATAAAAATAGATAGAGAGAAAGGCATCTTAAAATGGCAATAGCCTGGCAGTTGTTGAATATCAGCTTCGTGGTGGGGTATGTTATACTTGTCATCGTGGCGATGATTCACCTTCGCCGCCAATCGCTTTCGGAACGGGATTTGCTTTTGTGGGATTTCATTGTCGTTTTCGTTCCGCTCGGAGCCATCATGGCTTTTGCGTATTTTCGAGGGCATGACGAACGCAAACGCTGACAGTTTTATCATTTCATGCAGGGAAAGCCCGTTCGCGAGAGCGGGTTTTTTTATTCGCTTTCTCACCATGATAAAATGCCATCAATGCAGTTATAATCTGTCAAGGACGGACGATTATTGACAAACGCTAAGAAAGGTATTTTTGATGTACAAGACCTTAAACGCGGGCGCGATTGGCATCCGCAATCACTCACTGGAAGCCAGCCTGTCATTGGCGCGGCAAACCGGCTTTGCTGGCCTCGATTTCAGCATTCAGGAAGCGGCGCGGCTGGCAAAGGACAAGGGCATTAACCGCGTCAAGCAGCTTTTTGCCGAGTATGGCATCCAGCCTGGCGCTTGGGCCCCGCCGGTCAACTGGCAGGGCGACAGCTGGCGCGAAGACCTCGACAATCTGCCGCAGTTTGCCGATGTCGCCGCTGAACTAGGGGCTTTGCGCGCTTCGACCTGGTGTCCGCCCTCATCGGCCGAACGCGAATTTGAGGCCAATTTTAGCTGGCACGTCGAACGTTTAGGCGCTATTGCCCAAGTCCTCAAGCCGTATGGCATTCGCTTTGGCATCGAGTTTATCGGGCCTCAAAGTCTGCGTCCCCCTGACCGACACGCGTTCATCTATACGATGGAAGGCATGATGGAATTGGCGCGGGCCATTGACGCCGGCAACGTCGGCCTGCTGCTGGATGCCTGGCACCTGCACACTTCGGGCGGCGCGGTGGATGACCTCGACAAAATCAGCGAGCAGGACATTGTGAACGTGCATGTCAACGATGCGCCGGTTGGCTTGAGCCTGGCCGAATATGACGACCATGACCGCCGTCTGCCTATGGAAACTGGCGTTCTGCCGCTGGCCGATTTTATGCACAAGCTGGTCGAACTCGGCTATGATGGGCCGGTGACGCCGGAGCCGTTCAGCAAACGCGTCAATGCGATTGAAGATCCATTGGAAGCGGCGCAGCTGACGGCGGATTATATGAATCGCCTGTGGGAGGCCGCCGGCCTGGCCTAAACTGTCGCAAGCCCCATTGCGCGCCATTTTATACATCATTGACAAATGATATGTTTGCTGTACGATATGCGGGATAGTGTTCAAAGATACATTCGCTTCATCTGGCTATTCCATTTATTTGATCAGCAGACGAGGTTGGATATGCCGCTTAAAATTGCGATGATTGGCGCTGGCTCGATTGGTTTTACCCGTCGTCTGATGATGGATTTGCTGACGGTGTCGGAATTTGCCGATACGCATTTTGCGCTGATGGATATTTCCGCCCGCAATCTGAACATGGTCGCGCAGCTTTGCGAGCGCGATATTCAGGCGAACGGTTTGCCGGCGACCGTCAGTTCGACGCTGGATCGCCGCCAGGCCATCGCCGACGCCGATTATGTCATCTGCATGATTCGACAGGGCGGGCTGGATGCCTTTCGGCTGGATATTGACATCCCGCTTCAATATGGCGTTGACCAATGCGTTGGCGACACCATTTGCGCCGGCGGCCTCATGTATGCCCAGCGCACCATTCCCGTCCTGCTGGATATTTGCAGGGACATTCGCCAAGTCGCCAAAACAGGCGCGCTCTTCCTCAACTATTCCAATCCGATGGCGATGAACACCTGGGCCTGCAATCAATACGGCGGCGTTCGCACCATCGGCCTTTGCCACGGCGTGCAGCATGGCCACCAGCAGATTGCCGAGTGCATCGAGCTATGGGCCAAGCGCGAGGGCATGATCGCTGAAGAGGAAAAGGTCGGATTCAAGGATGTCGATATCATCTGCGCCGGCATCAATCATCAGACCTGGTATATTCAGGTTCAATGGCGCGGGCTGGATATGAGGCCGAGGCTGCTGGAACTCTTTGAGGCGCATCCGGCCTTTCGCGAACAGGAAAAAGTCCGCATCGATGTCTTGCGGCGTTTCGGTTATTACTCGACTGAATCGAACGGCCATCTTAGCGAATATGTGCCTTGGTATCGCAAACGGCCCCATGAGATTCGGGACTGGATTGACCTAAGCCATTGGATCCACGGGGAAACCGGCGGCTATCTGCGCGTTTGCACCGAAGGACGCGGCTGGTTCGAGACCGATTTTCCGAACTGGCTGGAAGAAGAGCCGCCCCAAATATCGGCCGAGGACCGCAGCCTGGAACATGGATCGTATATCATTGAAGGGCTGGAAACCGGGCGCGTCTACCGCGGGCATTTTAACGTGCCGAATCAGGGGCATATTACCAATCTGCCGGACGGCTGCATCGTCGAGATTCCGGGCTATGCAGACAGGAATGGCATCAATATGCCGATAGTCGGGGATTTGCCGATGGCGGCCGCCGCGACCTGTTCGGCAAGCGTGCGCGTGCAGCAGATGGGCATGGAAGCGGCCGTGCATGGCGACGTGACCCTGCTCAAACAGGCGATGCTGCATGACCCGCTGGTCGGCGCGGTCTGCAATCCAGAAGAAGTTTGGCAGATGACCGATGAACTGCTAACCGCGCAGGCCGAGTGGCTGCCCAATTATCGCACCGAAGACATAGAGGCGGCGGCGCGGCGTCTGGCCGAACATGAAGCGCGCGGCACGCGGGTTAAACTTGCCCAGAGCGAAGGCGCGGCCCGTCTGCCAACCCGAAGCGCTGCTGAACTGGCGCAGGACAGGCGGCCCCAATGAGCCAGATGAGAGAGGGCGGTATGCGCGTGAATAACGGCGCCGAGCCGATTTTGGAAGTTCGCAGCCTCAAGACCCATTATTTCCTCGAAAAAGGGGTGGTGCAGGCTGTTAAGGGGGTGAGTTTTAGCCTCGAAAATGGGCAAACTTTGGGGATTGTCGGGGAAAGCGGCTGTGGGAAAAGCGTCACCGCCCGTTCGATTATGCGCTTGATTAAATCGCCGCCAGGCAAAATTGTAGACGGCGAGATCGTCTTCCGACGGCAAAAACGCCGCGCCGAAACCATTGACATCGCCCAGCTTGACCCCAAAGGCCCAGAAATGCGGAGTATCCGCGGCGGCGAAATTTCGATGATTTTTCAAGAGCCGATGACCTCGCTCAATCCGCTGTATTCGGTCGGCCGCCAGATCGCTGAAGTGGTTGAACTGCATCAGGGCATGTCCCGCAAGGAATCGATGAAAGTCGCCATTGATATGCTGCATCGGGTCAAAATCGCTGACCCCGAAGAGCGCGTCAATCAGTATCCACATCAGTTGAGCGGCGGGATGCGCCAGCGAGTGATGATTGCGCTGGCCTTGTCCTGCAACCCCTCGATTCTCATCGCCGACGAACCGACGACCGCGCTGGACGTGACCATTCAGGCGCAAATTATTGATCTGATGGAACAGCTGCAAGATGACTTTGGATCTTCGATTATCATTATTACGCACAATCTGGGCGTGGTTTCGCAGATGGCCGATTATGTGGCCGTGATGTACTTTGGGCGCGTGGTCGAGTACGGTACAGCGCTGGATATTTTCCGCAATCCGCAGCATCCTTATACAGTCGGCCTCTTGAAGTCGATACCGGTTTTGGGGCAGCGCAAGGCAACGCTGATTCCGATTGAAGGGATTGTCCCCAACGCCACGGCCGATATTCAGGGCTGCGCTTTTGCTGACCGCTGTCCTCATGTGATGGCGAAGTGCCGCCGACATCTGCCGCCGCCGACTGTGGTCGAAGGCAAGCATCAAGTCGCCTGCTGGCTGCATGACGATCAGGTGAATTAACCTGTTTGCCTAAACGGGCGAGCAGGATAATTTTTATATCAACCTAGTTGGAGGAAAAGCAATGAAATTTAGCCGTTTTATTCGTTTTCTGCTGATTTCAGCGTTCGCGCTGACAGCAATCGCGGGGGGGGGGATCTTCGCCCAAACCGGTGAAGTCGCTGACCCGATACCGTATCCAGAAGGAGTGCAGTTGGGCGACAACCCGATTGTCCGCTTCCCGCTGGGTGAACTGCTTACCTATCAGGCGCTCGATTCTTACAATGAGCCGGCATGGGTGGCGGCGCTGGTTGAAGCTGGCGAACTGCCGCCGGTGGAAGAGCGTCTGCCCGAAAATCCGCAGGTCATTCTGGAATCCGGCATGTCCACCGGTCTCGGTGTGTATGGCGGTGTCTGGCGCGACTTCTCCGCCGTTCCGACCGAAGGCTGGAATCTGTGCGCCCGTCAAACCCAGGGCTGGTTCGGCATCAACTACATCTATGGCGAATCGCTCACCAAGTCGGGCCCGATGTTCCTACGCAGTGACAACCTGGAGCCGCTTCCGAATCTGGCGACGGATTGGGAATGGAGCGAAGATGGCGCGCAGCTGACGATGAACATCATCCGCGGCGCGAAATGGTCGGATGGCGCGCCCTTTGGCGTCCATGACATCATGTTCACCTGGGAATACATCATCCAGGACGAAAACGTCAATTCCTGGACGACGGCTTCGACTTGGGAAATCGGCGGCGAGCCAATCACCCTAGAAGCGGTTGATGATGACACCATCCTCTGGACCTTCCCGGTCGCCTATCCGGTGCAGCGTTTGTTCGATATGGACTTCCTCGACTTCAACATCTGCGCCGAACACGCCTACAAGCCGATGCACCCGGCCTTCAACGACGAATCCGATTACGATACCTTCGAAACCTTCCAGGTGCAGGATGACCTGCCGGTTCCGACCATGGGGCCCTGGGTCGCAGTGGATTATCAAATCGACGAGTACATGGTGCATCGCCGCAACCCCTACTACTGGAAAGTTGACAGCGCAGGCAATCAGCTGCCCTATCTCGATGAAGTCACCTTTGAAAAAGGCCCAAGTGGCATCGGCCGGACACTGGGGACACTGGCGGGGTCAATCGACCATACCAACCTCGAAAATCCGAGTACCTACGTGGAAGCCATCACCCGTTCGCAGGAAGATGATGCTCACTTCCGCATTGAATGGGGCCCGGAAACCCTGGCCTTCAATATCGACTTCAATCTGTCGGCCACCCTGGGCGTGCAGAACGAGCGCGATGAGGCTTTGCGCGGCTTGTTCCGCGACCAGCGTTTCCGCCGCGCTGTTCAGCATGCGGTAGATGGCGACGGCATCGGCCAAGCAGTCATTCGCGGGCCTTTCATGCGCGCCTTCGCCGGCGGCATCACTCCCGGTTCGCCCTACTATGACATCGACAGTGTGGTCTACTATCCCTACTCGCCGGATTCAGCCCGCGCGCTGCTGGCGGAACTCGGCTTTGAAGACACCGATGGCGATGGCATCCTCAACTGGACCGATGGCCCGCTGGCAGGTGAAAACCTGGTGGTTGTCCTCAATACCAGCGTCGATGCCGAAGCGACCGGTCAAATCGGCGAAGCCTTTGTCCTCTTGATGCAAGAGGTCGGCATTCAAGTCAACCTGCGTCCGCTTCAGGGCCCGGCGGCTGGCGATGCCATCACCACGGGGACTTGGGAAATGCGCGTGGACCGCATTGGGCAGGAATACACAACTTCCTTTACGCGCTGCAAGGATTTGGGACCAGTTACCGATGTCACGCCCGATTTCCATCGCTCCGATGGCGGCGAACGCGAACTGCTGGACTTTGAAGCAGAGTTGATCGAGATTGTGGACGCATTCTGCCTGGAGCCGGACTTTGATGCCCGCAAGGAATTGATGTTCCGTTACAATCAACTCTATACCGAGAACGTGTACGTCATCGGCGGCGTTGTTGGCCGTTACGGACTCGGCCTGGCAAAACGCTTCAACAACATTCCGGTTGGCGCGCCGCCCTTCTTCTATCAGTGGACCTGGGGCAATGTGATTCCCGAGGCCGTTTGGGTCAACCCGGACGAACAGCTGGATCAGCAGTTCCCTGGCACCGTTCCCGTTTATGACGGTGATATGTAGTATCGGGATGAGCTTCGGTCCGCGTAGACACTGACCGTCGCTCATCATCGCAGTATTTCAGACAGGGGCGGGCTTGGCCTCGTCCCTGTTATCGCGATCAGATGAATGCTTTGCGCTTAGACTTGATTCGTTCCATGAAAACCCGCAGCCCGGCATAAGGGAAAAGCGCTTATGATTCGATTTATTGTGCAGCGTCTCATTTCGTCTGTCTTGATTCTCATTGTCATTACAGCCGTTGCCTTTATTATCATTCAGCTTCCGCCTGGTGATTTTACCGAAGTCTACAAGCAAGAACTGATTGCGCTTGGTGGACAATCGGAGGAAGAAGCCGAAAAAGCCGCCAACCAGCTGCGGGAAAAATATGGCCTGAACGATCCGCTGCCGATACAGTACATCAACTGGATGGGCGGGATTGTATTACGGGGAGACTTTGGCTGGTCTTCGGTGCAGCGGGTTGATGTCAGCGAATTGCTTGCTCAACGCTTGCCGCGCACGATTGCCATTGCGCTGGCGGCCCACGCCATTTCGTCGCTGGTTGGGATTGCGCTGGGGATTTATGTCGCTAATCGACAATACAGTTTTGCCGATAACGCCGCCGCCACCTTCGCTTTTATTGCTACTTCGGTGCCGCGCTTTTCATTGGCGCTCATTATTATGTATATTTTGGCTTTTCATTTGGGGCAGGAGCATGTCAGCGCGCTTTTTTCGCCCGAATACCGCTATGCCCCCTGGTCAGTTGATAAAGCGATTGATTTACTCAAGCATATTTGGCCGGTGATTTTAATTGCTGGTCTTGGCGGCGTCGCCCGCAATATGCGCGTGATGCGCGGCAACCTGCTTGATGTTTTGAATCAACAGTATGTAACCACCGCCCGCTCCAAAGGTTTGCAGGAACGCACGGTGATGAATCGCCATGCGGTGCCGAATGCGCTGCATCCCATTATTGCCTATCAAGGCACGGTATTGCCTTATATGTTTCAGGGAGAATTGGAAGCCGCGCTTGTATTTGGTCTGCCGACGATTGCGCCCATGTTTGCCGAAGCCCTGCTCAAGGAAGACATCTTTCTTTCGGGCAGTATTATGCTGATCTATGGCATGCTGCTGATTCTGGGCAATTTTATCGCTGATATTGCGCTCGGTTTTCTTGATCCGCGCATCGCCTACAGCTAGACCAAAGGGTTGAAATATGCAGGAAATCTACGAAAACGAGCAGCTGCCTGAAGAAGAAACCGAAGAAAGCAGCGATTCGTATTCCCAACTGGTCTGGCAGCGCTTCAGCCGCAGCCGAGCCGCGATTGTCGGCGGGCTGATGGTGATGATGCTGGTGATGCTGGCGATGTTCCCAGAGTTCTTTTCCCCGTATAACTTTTATGCGACCACCCTGGGCGACTCGTATATCCCGCCGACCGAAATCCGTTTCTTTGACGCCGATGGCAATTTTCATTTTCGGCCCTTTGTCTATAAACAGGAATTGGTGATCGACCCCGTAACCTATCAAGCACGGCCGCAAATTGATACCGAAAATCGCTATGAAGTCCAGTTTTTTGTCCGCAGCTGGGAATATAAATTATTGGGTCTGATTGATACCGATTGGCACCTGTTCGGCATTGAAAGCGACGAGGTGCGGATTCATCTACTGGGCACCGACCGCTTTGGCCGTGACCTGTGGGGACGGATTGCGCTGGCCGGGCGGGTTTCGCTGTCGCTTAGTGTGATCGCCGCGCTGATTGCGATTGTGGTCGGCTCATCGGTAGGCGTCATTTCCGGCTACTATGGCGGCAAAATCGATAATGTCATCCAGCGATTCGTCGAGGTGGTGATGTCCTTCCCAGAACTGCCGCTGTGGATGGCCTTGGCGGCCGTCATCCCCAAAACATGGCCCCCTGGCCAGATTTTCCTGGTGATGGCCTTTATCTTCCCTTTCCTGCGCTGGGCAGTGCTGGCGCGGGAAGTGCGCGGCAAGGTGCTGTCTCTGCGCGAAACCGACTTCATCCTGGCGGCCAAAGAGCAGGGCGCCGGGGATTTTCGCATTATCTTTCGCCATCTGTATCCAAATGTGCTAAGTCATGTGATTGTCATTTTGACCCTGATGATCCCCGAAATTATCCTGGCGGAAGCCTTCCTTAGCTTCCTCGGCATCGGCATTCAAGAGCCATTGACTAGCTGGGGATTCTTGATGAAGAGCGCCCAAAGCCTGGAAACGCTGGGCCAAAACACTTGGATTCTTACGCCGGTGTTCCCTATTGTAGTCGCTGTGCTGGGCCTCAACTTTTTGGGGGATGGCCTGCGGGACGCCGCCGACCCCTATTCCAACCTCTAAGCTGGAGTGACTGACAGATGGCAGAAGCGAATCGCGATAACCTGATCCTGAAAGTCAAAGGCCTCAAGATGCACTTTCCGCTCCGTCAAGGGATGCTCCAGCGGCAGGTCGGCACGATTAAAGCGGTGGATGGGGTATCGTTTGAACTGCGCGAACAAGAGGTGATGGGCCTGGTTGGCGAAAGCGGCTGTGGCAAGACCACCGTCGGCCGGACGCTGCTGCGCCTTTATGACCCGACTGACGGCGAGGTTCTCTTCCACAAAGAGGACGGCGACTGGGTGGATGTAGCCAAGCTCAATCGCAAGGAGATGAAAGACCTGCGTAAGGAAATGCGGATGATTTTTCAGGATCCCTTCAGTTCGCTCAACCCGCGTCTGACGGTCAAAGACCTGATTGCCGAACCGATTATTATTCATGGCGCGGCTTCGGGCAGCGAGATTACCGCCCGCGTCGCTGAACTCATGGAAGCGGTTGGCTTGAAGCCAGCTTATATGGGACGCTATCCGCATGAGTTTTCCGGCGGTCAGCGGCAGCGGATTGGCGTTGCCCGCACTCTGGCGCTCAATCCACGGCTTATCGTCGCCGATGAGCCGGTTTCGGCATTGGATGTATCGGTGCAGGCGCAGGTGCTTAATCTGCTGCAAAATCTGAAAGACGACCTCGGCCTGACCTTTATCTTTATTTCGCATGATCTATCAGTTGTCGAGCATATCTGTGACAAAATCGCGGTGATGTACGTCGGCAATATCGTCGAACTGGCGCCCACAGACGAACTGCTCCGCAATCCAAAACACCCTTATACCGAGGCGCTGGTTTCAGCCGTGCCGCCGGCCGATCCACTGATAAAAATGGAGCGCATCATCCTGGAAGGCGATGTTCCCAGCCCGGCGAATCCGCCCTCGGGCTGTGTCTTTCATCCGCGCTGCCGCTATGCCGCCGATATCTGCCAGCAGGAAGTTCCGCCGCTGGTCGAGATAGGGCCGAATCATGCCGCCCGCTGCCACTTTGCCCATGAACTGGAATTGCAAGGAGTTGTCAATGTCCCCAGCGAACAAATCTGAAATTGCCCGCCCGGCAGTCAATGAGAGGCTCTTTGCTATGCTGGCGTATGCGCTGCCACTGCTCGGCGGCATCATCGGACTGGCAGCCGACCGCGCCAATCCACTCACCCGCGCCCACGCCCAGCAAAGCATCGCGGCGGTTTTGACACTGGCCTTGAGCTTTGTCGTTTGGGCGGCTGTCGGTTATCTGGTCGGACTGATTCCCATCGTTGGGCCCATCATCGCCATATCCCTGTTCTCGCTGGTCATCGCTATGTTTATCTTCCTGGCGGCGAACTGGCTTATCGGCCTGGCTGTGGCGATGCGCGGACAGGAACGAACGATTCCCTTCGCCAATCGACTGGTCAAACGCTTGTTCGGGACGACTGAAGCGACTGCCTGAATCATCTTGTGAGGAGAATCGCGCGTGTTACTGCCGGAATTGCGCGCCGAAGTTTGTCGACTTCATGCTGAACTGCCTAAAAATAATCTGGTGGCTTGGACGAGTGGCAACATCAGCGCCCGCGATGCCGCCAGCGGCCAGGTGGTCATCAAGCCGAGCGGCCTCCGCTTTGATGATTTGACTCCTGAAAATATGGTTGTTGTCGATTTGGAGGGGCGCGTCCTGGAAGGCGAACTCAAGCCCTCTTCGGATACCGCCTCGCATTGTTACATCTATCGTCATCTGCCCCATGTGAACGGAATTGTGCATACGCATTCGCGCTATGCCACTGCGTTTGCGGTCGTCGGCGAATCCATCCCCTGCGCGACTACCGCTATGGCCGATGAGTTCGGCGCCGAGATTCCCTGCGCTGGATTTTCCCTGATCGGCGGCGAGGATATCGGTCGACTGGTGGTGGATACGCTGACGGGCCATCGCAGTCCGGCGGCGCTCTTGCAAAATCACGGCGTCTTCACCATCGGCAGAACGGCTGAAGCGGCAGTCAAAGCGGCGGTGATGACTGAAGACAATGCCGCTATTGTCTGGGCGGCGCGGCAGCTGGGCAGCGTCATTCCGATACCGCAAGAGGACATTGACCGCCTGCACGAACGCTATCAGAACGTCTATGGGCAATGATGAAGAAAGGAACAGGATGATGCCATTAAGCGATTATCAAATCTGGTTTTTGACCGGCAGCCAGCATCTTTATGGCCCCAAAGCGATTAAACAAGTCGCCCAGCATTCGCGCGAGATTGTCGCTTTTCTCAACGCGGCCGCCATTCCACTCGAAATCGTGTATAAACCAGTGCTGACCACCCCCGAGGAAATTCACCAGGCTTGCATCGAGGCCAATCAGACGCCGAACTGTGTTGGTCTCATCGCCTGGATGCACACCTTTTCGCCAGCCAAAAACTGGATCGCCGGCTTGTCGGCATTGAGCAAACCGCTGCTGCATCTGCATACTCAATACAACCGCGACATCCCCTGGGCCGAGATTGACATGGACTTTATGAATCTCAATCAGGCGGCGCATGGCGACCGCGAATTTGGCTTTATGATGAGTCGCCTGCGGATGAATCGCAAAGTGGTCGTCGGCCATTGGCAGGACGAAGATGTGCAGGGCCAAATCGAAATCTGGTCACGGGCGGCCGCCGCGTGGCATGAGACGCGAAACATGAAAGTCGCCCGCTTTGGCGATAATATGCGCGCGGTTGCCGTTACCGAAGGCGATAAAGTGGCCGCGCAGGCCGCCTTTGGCTATCAGGTGCATGGCTACGGCGTCGGCGATCTGGTGGCATGGATCAATCGAGTAAGCGATGCCGAGATTGACGCGCTGGCGCAGGAATATGAAGGGTCTTATGCGATAAGCGCCAACTTGCGAATCGGCGGCGAAGGTCATCATTCAATACGGGAAGCGGCGCGGATTGAAATTGGCCTGACGCAGTTTTTGGACGACGGCGGCTTTGATGCCTTTACCACCACCTTTGAGGATTTGCATGGCTTGACGCAGCTGCCCGGCTTGGCAGTCCAGCGTTTGATGGCGGCTGGCTATGGCTTTGGCGCCGAGGGCGATTGGAAGACGGCGGCCCTGCTGCGTTCAATGAAGGCAATGGCCGAAGGCCTTGAAGGCGGCACGTCGTTTATGGAAGATTATACCTATCATCTCCAGCCGAATAATATGGCGGTTCTCGGCGCTCACATGCTGGAGATCTGCCCGACTATCGCCAGCGGCCAGCCCCGCCTGGAAGTTCATCCCTTGGGGATTGGCGGCAAAGCTGACCCAGCGCGTTTGGTCTTTAACAGCGGCGCCGGGCCGGCCTTGAACGCCTCGCTGGTCGATATGGGAAATCGCTTCCGTATGATTGTCAATACCGTCGATGTGATTGAGCCGCAGGCCGCCCTGCCCAAATTGCCGGTGGCGCGCGCGCTGTGGCGGCCGCATCCCAATTTGAAAATCGCCGCCAGCGCCTGGATTTATGCCGGCGGGGCCCATCATACCGTCTTCAGCCAGGCCTTGAGCGCCGAACATGTCTATGACTTTTGCGAGATGGCCGGGATCGAATATCTTCAGATTGACGAAACAACCGAGCTTCGTCAGTTCAAAAACGAACTGCGCTGGAATGATGCGGCCTGGCGATTCGGCCTTAGTTAGGCATCAGCGCCAGCGAACCTGGACTGGTCAGCCGCGGCGGTAGTGTGGACGTCGCTGTTTGACT
Source organism: Phototrophicaceae bacterium (assembly GCA_965243795.1). Lineage (GTDB taxonomy): Bacteria > Chloroflexota > Anaerolineae > Aggregatilineales > Phototrophicaceae > UBA6055. Next base: position 2,283,458 of record OZ251576.1, read on the forward strand.
TTGGACGGGGATGGCGAGGAAGATCAATAAGAAGCAGAGCAGAACTTTCTTGTTGAATACGCTTATACATTTTAATATCGGCCTTTCGTCAAGTCATTTTTAAGTCTCCTTTGCGTTTAATCTGTGTCTTGAATAATCAACCGCGGCTGTGGTACGATGTCGCTGGCAGCGCAGCAGTGAAATAACACAAGGATTCGATTTCATGGCATCATCACCCCACAACGTAGGACTTGTTCGCAACCTGGGCTTATTTGACATCACGATGATTGGCGTCGGCGCTATGATCGGCGCTGGCATCTTCGTCTTGACGGGCATCGCCGCCGGAACAGCCGGCCCAGCTTTGATTCTGGCCTTTGCCCTGAACGGCGTCATCACTGTATTAACGGCGATGGTCTATGCCGAACTCGGCTCGGCCATCCCAGAAGCCGGCGGCGGGTATCTTTGGGTGAAGGAAGGTTTGCCCGGCCCCAACGGTTTCCTGGCCGGCTGGATGAGTTGGTTCGCGCACGCCGTCGCTGGCAGCCTCTATGGTGTTGGATTTGGCGGGTTCATCTATGAACTATTGCGGATCCTGTTCCTAGATCCAGAAAAAGCCCATGCCGAAGGGGTTGGCGTCTTTCTTTCGGGGCCGATTATGCTGCCTTTCGGGCTGGAACTGACCGAGGCCGCCCTAGTGCAGAAGGTCTTTGCGGTTCTGGTGATTCTGCTGTTTTTGTACATCAATTACCGCGGCACTTCGGAAACAGGCGCTGTCGGCAATATCGTGACTGTCCTCAAAGTGGTCATCATCCTCATCTTTATTGTCAGCGGGCTGCTCGTCATCACTGGCAATCCGATTAACTTCGAGAAGTTCAACAACTTTGCGCCAGAGGGGATTATCGGCATTGTCAGCGCCATGGGCTTGACGTTTATCGCTTTTGAAGGCTACGAAATCATCGTTCAGGCTGGCGAAGAGGTGCGCGACCCGCGCCGGAATATCCCCCGCGCCGTGTTCTTGTCACTGGCTATCGTCGTGCCGATTTATATGCTGGTCGCCTTTGTCATTATCGGAGCGGTCGAAGCGCCCGAAGGGGTTTTCATTTATGAGTGGCTGGGCGAACTGGGCGAGATTGGCATTGCCCGCGCCGCGGCCCAGTTCATGCCTTTCGGTACGTTTCTGATTATGGTCGGCGGCCTGCTGTCGACGATGAGCGCGCTGAATGCGACTACGTTTTCGTCGACCCGCGTTTCCTTTGCCATGGGCCGTGACAAGGCGCTGCCAGATGGATTCGCCAAGGTCAGTTCCAAGACGCGCACGCCGCACATTGCCCTGGGCTGGTCGGGCCTGCTGATTTTGTTTGCCGCTATCGCCCTGCCGGTTGAGGATGTGGCGGCTTCGGCCGACATTATGTTCATTTTGCTCTTCTTGCAGGTCAATCTGGCCGTCATCACCATCCGCAGCAAATATGGCAAAAATCTCCGTTATGGCTATCTGCTGCCCTTCTTCCCGATCTTGCCGCTGATTGCGATTGGCATGCAGTTTTTGCTGGTGCTGTCCCTGTTTAATGTGTCGCCGATTGCCTGGGTTTTTGCCATTGCCTGGATGGCGGCCGGCTTCTCGATTTACTTTTTCTATGTCCGCCCGCGTCAAGAACGCGCCCAGCGCACGCCAGTTGTCCAGCAAACCGAGCTTATGACCCCCACCGCCGACGCCCCCTACCGCGTTTTGGTGCCGGTGGCCAACCCTGATTCGCTTTCGACCCTGCTGCCGCCGGCCATCCATGCCGCCAGCCTGCACCAAGGCAAAGTCACCTTGCTTCATATTATCACAGTGCCGGCGCCGGCGCCGCTGTCGTCTGGCTATCAATACCTTGAATCAAGCGAATCCCTGCGCGAGCAAGCGATTGCCATGGTGCGGGATGAAGAGGTGGCGGTGGATTATATTGTCCGCGTGGCGAGACGAGTCGCGCCGGCCATTATTGACACCGTCGATGAGCAGCGGGCTGATTTGGTCGTGATTGGCTGGGGCGGTGACAAAAACCAGCATGAAACGATTGTCCTGGGCCCTCATATCGAGCAGATATTGAACCAGGTCAACTGCGATGTGATGATGATTCAGCCTGGCGACACCCACGGCGCCCGCCGTATCCTGATTCCGATTGCCGATCCCCGCCAAGTCAGCTATTCCTTGCAGTTAATCCAACTCTTTTCTGGATCGCCTGAACTGGAACTGGATTTGCTGCATATCTTCTCGCTTGGCACCCCGGCCGCCGAGCGCGAACGATTCCAGCGGACGCTTCAGCGACAGATTGAATCGATCAAGCTGGATGGCGTGCAGGTGAATCTGCTGATTGAACAGAGCGCCGACCGCATTGAAACGCTGGTGCAGGCCTCGCAGGATTATGATTATCTGGTGCTGGGGGCCTCCCGCGATCCGCGCCTGCGTCAACGGCTGTTTGGCAATACCACCATGATTGTCGCCCAAACCACCAAAACGCCGGTGCTGCTGCTGCACCCAGAGACCAGTTCCTTGCAGTTTGGCCTGCGTCAGACCTTCAATTATATGCGCGGCGGCTATGCCAGCGTCGACCCTGAATCGCGCCAGCGGCTCGAAGAACAGGGCTATATTGTCGATGGCGCCGCCAAGCCGGCCAGCAGCCTGAAATCATCGGTCAGTCAGCCCTTTATGTTTGTCATCGGCATTCTGACCGCCGCGGCCGCTATTTTGATGCTCGCCGGCAACGGAGGCACGCTTACCTGGGTTGGCGCCATTGGCTACTTTGCCGCGTTGCTGCTCTTCACCGCCGCTTCCGTCCGCGCCGCCCGTTCATAAGGCAAACCCATGAAGCCCATTGCCATTCGCGCCATCACCCTGCACACCGTTTTTCTGTCTTACCTCGACCCCATCGAAACCAGCTTTGGCGTCGAAGCGGGCAAGGCGGCCGTTTTGGTCGAACTGCAAACAGACGGCGGCGTCACTGGCTGGGGCGAATGCGCGGTCGAAATCGCGCCAGGCTACGGCTCGGAGACCGTGGTCACCGCCCGCCACATCCTGACCGAGTTTATGCTGCCGGCCGTGATGGGCAGAACCATCCATAACCCGACTGACTTTCCCGCTCTCATTCAGCATCTCCGCGGCCATCATCATACCCGCGCCGGCCTGGAATCCGCCGTCTGGGATGCCTTCGCCAAGGCCAATGACCTGCGCCTGACCGACTGCTTCGCCCGCTATGCGCTGCCCGAACACGACTCGCAGGGACAAGCGGAAGTCGGCATCAGCATCGGCATTCAGCCCAGTCTTGATGATACCCTCAAGGCGATTCGCCGACGTCTGGACGAGGGCTATGGACGCGTCAAGCTCAAGATCAAGCGCGGCTGGGATATCGAAGTGGCGCAGGCCGTCCGCGCTGAACACCCCGACATTATGCTGATGCTCGATGCCAACAGCGATTATCGTCTGTCGGATGCCGAACACTTGGCGCAGCTGGATGACTTTGACCTACTCATGGTCGAACAGCCCTTGGCGCATGATGACATTTATGAACACGGACAGCTGCAAGCCCGCTTGAAGACTCGCGTTTGCCTCGATGAAAGCGTTAAATCGGCCTCTGACCTGCGGCTGGCTCTGGCGGTGGGCGCGATCCAAGTCCTCAATTTGAAACCAGCGCGGGTGGGCGGATTCAGCGAATCCCTGGAGTTGTATCGCATCTGCGTTGAACATCAGCTGCCGCTGTGGATTGGAGGCCTGATGGAAACCGGCGTCGGCCGCGCCGCCAACCTCTCTTTCGCCGCCTTGCCGGCCGTCAATCTGCCCTCTGATATTTCAGCGACCGACCGCTATTTTGACCCCGATTTGACCGAACCCCCCTTTGTTTTGGGGCCGGGCAGTGCGCTGGCCGTGGCCGACGGCCCTGGCATCGGCCTTGAGGTCCAGCGCGGGCGATTGGAACAGGCCAAGCAGGATTGGCTGGCCCATGCCCCCTACAGCTATTGAGGAGCGAAAGAATGAGCCTGACCGACAGCATTCAAAATATCGTGCGGCAAGCTGATTTGCAGGCCGGCATCGCTGTTTGGCATATCGAATCGGATACGCGGCTGGATGTCAATGGCGCCGAGTCTTTCCCCATGGCCAGCGTCTTCAAAATTCCAATTTTGGCAGTCGCCTGCCAGCAGATTTCACAGGGCAGAATCGATCTAAATGCCCGCGTAGACCTGGAAGATGCCGACAAAAGTCTGGGCAGCGGCATTCTGCCCTATTTTGAAAGCGGCCTCCAGCCCACCCTGCGCGATCTGCTGACCTTGATGATTATTATCAGCGACAATACCGCTACCGATATGGTCATTGACCTGCTGGGCGGCCCGCAAATCATCGAAGACGCCATGCGCCAGCTTGGCTTGACCGACATTTATTTCAAGTGGAATTGCAAACAATTGCTGCGACATTTATTTCCGCCTGAAGTGGTTGATTTGCCGCGCGAGGAACTGATTGCCTGGACGACGCGGCATGATGTCCAGCGCGATGGCCTGGCCTTCAGCAAGGGCCCCGACAACAACGTCAGCAGCGCCAATGACATGAATCGCCTGCTGCATCTGATTTACAGCGGACAGCTGTTTGATGACGAAACACGCCAGACAGCGCTTGGTATCCTGTACAAACAGCAGTTCAACGTTCGCCTGTCGCGCTTTTTGCCATTGGGCGTTAAAGTGGCGCACAAGACCGGCACGATTGGCGGCATCCGCAACGACAGTGGTATTATTGACATCAGCGACAGCAGCCATGTCATCCTGACCCTGTTCACCGAATGGGATGAAGCGGCCTATTGGAACAGGCCGGCCGCCTGTCATCAGCGCGTTTTTGAGGTCGAGACGGCGATGGGCCATATCGGCCGCGCCGTTTATGATGCGTTTGGCTGAACGCTTGGCTTGACGGTTTTATCATAAAGGAGGGCGATGGGAAAAGACGGAATTTCGCTGATTTTATTCGACCCTTGAGGAGGAAAAGAAATGTTAAGATCAAGAGCTTTTATGTTTGCGCTGATGATTTTGCTGGTCGCGCTGGGCGGCATGGCGATGGCCCAGGACGACGCTTACGCCGGCAAGGGCGGACGTCTGGTTGTCGCCGACGCCAATTCCAACACCTCGCTTGATCCCTTTGTTTCGTCATGGCACAGCTGGCCGCATTACGCCATTTTCCCGACCTTGTTTGCGCGTAATACCGACTTGAGCTATGTCGGATTTTTGGCGGATACTTGGGAAATCTCGGAGGATTCAAAGTCCTTGACCATCAACCTGATCGACTATGCCACCTTTACCGATGGCACGCCGATTGACGCGGCGGCGATTAAGTGGAATCTGGAAAAGTACGCCAATCCCGACACTGGAGCATCGCAGGGGCGCGATTTGATCAACCTGCTGGAAGAAGTCGTCATCAACAGCGATTACAGCTTCACCATGCGCCTGAACTCGCCTTATGCGCCGCTCTTTTTCGTCCTTGCGAACGTGGAGATCGTGTCGCCAACCGCCTATGAAGAGCTTGGCGTCGATAATTTCGGCACCAACCCCGTCGGCGGCGGGCCCTTTGTCTTCAAGGAACTGGTGACGGACAACTACCTGCTGCTTGAGCGCAACCCCGATTTCACCTGGGCGCCGGAAGAGTTGAACGAGAACACTGGCCCGGTCTATCTCGATGAACTCCAAATCCTGTTCATTGGCGACGAGCAGACCGTGCTGGCGGCATTGGAAACCGGCGAAATATCTGTTGCCGGCATCCCGACGCAAAATCTGGCCGATGCCGAAGCCAACCCCGATATTGATGTCAATGTCGCGCAGCTGAACCAGATCCGTTATGTCGGCTTCAATACCTCCAAGGATCCCTGGACGAACCCGGAACTGCGCCGCGCCTTTGCTTACGCCACTGACCGCCAGGAATTTGTCACTTTGGCCTGGGATGACCTGGCCGAGCCGCTTTATCAACCGCTTCCGCCGACCATCTGGGGCCACAACCCCGAACTGGACGCGGCGGCCTACAGCTTTGACCCCGACCGCGCCCGCGAGCTTCTGGATTCATTGGGCTATGTCGATGTCGACGGCGATGGCCTGCGCGAAACTCCCGACGGCGAACCCTGGTCAGTTCCATTGAGTACGGCCTCGCCAGATGAATGGCGCCGACAGGCCGAAGTTCTGGAAGCGCAGTGGCGCGATGTCGGCATCCCCGTCGAAATCCAACTGCTGGAATTCACAGCGCTGATTGACCTGACGACGACCGGAACGCACGACCTGTTCCTGCTGCTCTATGGCTACAGCGACCCCAGCATCCTGACCTATTTCTTCGATCCAGACCGCAAGGGCGGCAGCAACCGCGCCTGGTTCTCGACCGATGAATTGACGCAGCTGCTAATTGATGCCGATACCCAGCTTGACCCTGACTTGCGCTATGAAGCCGTTACAGCCATCAGTCAGTATATCATCGCTGAATCGCCGTGGGTTTTCCTGGCGGTGCCGCCGTCTCTGCTTGGAGTTCGCGCCGAACTGCAAAACTGGTGGGTTCATCCCGATTTGACCTTTATGTATTGGAACGCCTACTTTGAAACCGAGTAGCTTCCAATCCATTCCCTGACATCAGGCCCTCTCTCAATTTTGGGGGAGGGCCAGGGAGGGAAAGGAGCATGAGCCAATACATCCTGCGGCGCGTTCTGATCGCCTTTCCCTTGATCTTGGTGGTTGTCACGATTGTCTTTGTAGTGATGCGCGCCTCGCCCGGCGACCCGGCGCAGGTGATGGCGGGAGATCGGGCCGGCCCAGAACTCGTTGAGAAGATCAGGCGCGATATGGGGCTGGATCGGCCGGTTTTTGAGCAATATCTGATCTTTCTGCGGAACTTGTCGCAAGGCGATTTGGGCCGTTCGGTCAAATTTCGCGAGCCAATCGCCGAGCGGATTGCCAAGTCGATCCCCTTCACGGCCACGCTTGCCTTTTTGAGCGTCACAACAGGCACAGCGCTGGGGCTGGCCATCGGCATCATTACGGCCGTCTATCAGCGCAGCTGGATTGACCGCCTGGGCATTGTGACCTCCGTTTTCTTCTATTCCATCCCGACCTTTGCGCTGGGACTGCTGCTGATTTTAATTTTCTCGATAGCCTTGCGCGTTCTGCCGGTGCAAGGGGCGGCGACTTGGAAGCATTTTGTGCTGCCGGTGGCCAACCTAGCCGTCGGACAGAGCGCGCTGATTGCCCGACTGACGCGGTCGAGCATGATCGAAGTCCTTAGCGCCGATTATGTGCGGACGGCCCGCGCCAAAGGCCTGAATCAGCGGCGCGTTCTGATTCGTCATGCCCTCCAGAATACCCTGATTCCGATCATCACTGTCGTTGGCCTTTCGTTAAGCGGCCTGCTGGGCGGCGCGATCATCACCGAAATCATCTTTGGGCTGCCCGGCGTCGGCAGTCTGTTCATTAATGGCATCGCCAACCGCGATTATCCGATGATACAAGGGGTGGTCATTCTGGGCGCCACGGCTTTCATCTTTGGCACCCTGATCGTTGATGTCATCTATGCCTTTGTCGATCCGCGGATCCGCTATGGACAAGGTTCGTGACCATGGTCCCTCGCAAAACAAAATCCAAACGGACTGCCAGCGACCGCCCGCCCGGACTCTATGCGCTGGCCGTTATGAAGTTCGTTCGCAACCGCGTCGCCCTCGCCAGCGGCTTTTGCCTGATTTTGATCCTGCTGGCCGTCCTGTTCGCGCCGCAGATTACGCCCTATGACCCCCTCCAGCGAAACGCGCCAGAGCGCAATCAGCCGCCCTCATGGCTGCATCCCTTCGGCACCGACCGAATCGGCCGCGACATCATGAGCCGAGTCTTGTATGGCGGGCGTCTGTCCTTGCAAGTTGGCTTCTTTTCCGTCGCGCTGGCGCTGGCTGCTAGCGTGCCGCTGGGACTTATCGCCGGCTATGTAAGAGGGGGGAAGAGCGCCCTCTCACATCCTAATGCGCTGTGGCAGTTCCTTATCACTGGCTATTATATGGGGAAGGGCGGACTTGATAATATCATTATGCGCGTGATGGACGTCATTCTGGCCTTTCCAGCGCTGATTCTGGCGATCTGGCTGGTCAGTCTGCTGGGCGCGAGCCTCAATAATGTCATTTTCGCCATTGCCCTCTCTTCCATACCTGGCTATGCCCGCCTGATTCGCGGCATTGTCCTGTCCATCCGCGAGATGGAATATGTCATGGCGGCGCGGAGCATGGGCGCCGGCTCGCGGCGGATTATATTTTTTCACATCCTGCCGGGAGTTTTGGGGCCGCTGATTGTCGTGACCACCTTGGGCGTTTCGGGCGCGATTGTCTTCGGCGCCAGCTTGAGTTTTCTGGGCCTGGGGGTGCCGCCGCCAACGCCGGAATGGGGCGCCATGCTAACCGATGGCCGCAATTATCTGCGGACTCAATGGTGGGTTGCCGTCTTCCCCGGCATGACGATTACGCTGGTGGTGCTTGTTTTGAACATCATCGGCGATGCCCTGCGCGATGCCCTCGACCCGAACGTCCGCGCCTGACCGTTATTCCCATAAATCGGCGCTTAGATACTTCAGTCCCGAATCACAGAGCAGCGCGGCGATGGTCTGCCCTTGGTGAATCGTCTGCAATAATTGCAGTGCGGCGGCCACATTCGCGCCGGCCGAAAATCCAGCGAACAAACCCTCTTCGCGCGCCAGCCGCCGAGCCATCGCCGTCGCCTCCTGGTCACTCACCTTGAGAAAGCCATCGACCCAATCGCGGTTGATCAGCGGCAAATCGGGCATGGAATAACCGCCGCCCTGGATTTTGTGATTGGGACGCACGACGGTTTCCCCAGCCAACGCGGCGGCCCCCTGCGGCTCGACGATATAGCATTGAATGGCTGGATTCTGCTCTTTGAAGTATTGGGCGCAGCCGGCGAATGAACCCCCACTGCCGACAAAATCGCAGAAAGCGTCAATGCCGCCCGACTGTCGCATGATTTCGGGGGCGGTTGTGGCATAGTGGGCGCGCGCATTGCCGGCCAACTGAAATTGATCGGCGCGGTAAGCCCCTCGCTCTCGCACAATCTCCTGCGCCTTGGCCTCAACCCGCGCCAAATCGCCGCCAGAAACCTGTCCTGGAACAGATTTGTCCAGCTGATCGACCAGGATGACCTCGGCGCCCAAGGCCCGCATCATCCTGGCGCGTTCCATTGAATTGCCGCGCGACATCACAGCCACAAAATGATAGCCCTTGGCGGCGCAGACAATCGCCAGGCCGGCGCCGGTGTTGCCGCTGGTCAACTCGACGATGGTGTCGCCGGGCTTAATCTGGCCTTGCGCTTCGGCATCTTCAATCATCTGGCGGGCGATGCGGTCTTTTTTGGAATAGCCTGGGTTGAGGAACTCCAGCTTGGCGACAATGCGGCCGGGCAATCCGCGCGTGATGCGGGATAATGCTGCCATTGGGGTATGCCCGATGGCTTCAACGACTGAAGGCAGACAGGTTTCATTCATAGCTGGATTATATCCCCGCCAAGTTTTCCCGACAAGCGGACTTTGCCTTTTGTCGAGTCGCTTGCTATGATTGAGGTCTTATGCGCGGCAATTTGATTATTCGCGAACTCCATCAGATGTCCGACCTGCTGTCAACTGTTGAATTGCAGCAGGCCGTTTGGCGGATGCAGGCTTATGAATGCGCCTCGCCCTATACCCTCAACGCCGCTGTTCATGCCGGCGGCAGTGTGATCGGCGCCGAGCTTGAGGGGCGGCTGGTTGGATTTTGCTTTGCCTTTGCGGCCAAACGAGACGATGCGCTGTGGCTGTGGTCGCACATGGCCGGCGTCCATCCCGATTTTCAGGGACAGGGGATTGGCTTGCGGCTCAAGCAGGCGCAGCGGGAATGGGGCTTGAAGCAGGGGTATCGCGTCATGGCCTGGACATTTGACCCCATGCAAAGCGGCAATGCCAACTTCAACTTCAATCGGCTTGGCGTCACGGCGAACCGCTATTATGTGAATTACTATGGCGCTATGCAGGACAGCATCAACGCCGGGCTGGCCAGCGACCGCCTGGAAGCTGTGTGGCATCTTGATGCGCCGCCCGCCACGGATATAACGGCAATGCGACCAGATGATGTCAAGCTGGTTTATGCTGACGACAGCGGCCGCTTAATTCGGGCGCAGCTGCCGACTGATGTCCAAAAGCGCTGCTGCATTGAAGTTCCGCCGCATCTGGCCTCGCTTAAACAGACCGATATCGAATTGGCCAAAACCTGGCAGCTTTACCTGCGCGATGCCATGACCGCTCTGCTGGCAAACGGGTATCAGGTGCGCCATTTTATCCGTCAAGGACAGCGCGGCTGGTATGTGCTGTGCCGCGGTGCGCGGTGATTTATCCCTTGATGCCCGAAACCATCATGCCGGCGATGAAATAACGCTGGAAGAAAATGAACAGAAGCGCGACCGGCAGAGTGGCCAATGTCGAGACGGCCATCGCGGGGCCAATGATAGGGTCGCCGCGGTAGGGCTGGGAGAAAACGGTCATCCCGACTGGCAGGGTCAGCAAATTGGGGTCCTGCACCACAACCAGCGGCCACAGAAAATTATTCCAGCTAAAGAGGAACAGAATAATCGCCAGGCTTGCTGATGCCGGCGCCAGCAGTGGCAGGGCGATCAGCATAAAGATACGGAATTCGCCGGCGCCGTCAATTCGCGCCGCGTCCAATAGCTCGTCGGGGATGCTGTAGGCGAACTGACGCATCATAAAAACGCCAAAAGCGCTCAATAAACCCGGCACAATCAGGCCGGCGTAACTGTCCTGCCAGCCAAACTGACGCACTAGCACAAACAGGGGAATCAATAGAATCTGAAACGGCACCGCCATAATGCTTAATATCAAGCCAAATAACAGACGTTTGCCGCGAAAACTGAATTTGGCGAAGCCATAACCAGCCATCGCGCCAAAAAAGATAGACGCCCCGACTTGCACCGCCGCGATAAAAACGCTGTTGGCATACCATTGACCAATCGGGGCAATGTCAAAAGCGCGTTCATAGTGGGCGGCGCCGACAAATTCTTCTGGCAGCCAACGGAAAGGAGTCGCCAGAATTTCGCTCTCGGCCTTAAAGGCGGACACCCCCATAAAATACATGGGAAAGCCAAAAAGAACAGCGACCCAAATAGCGACGCTTAACAAGATCAGCTTAGTAATTCTTTTACGCAGGCGAGTTTCAAAGGCGGCGTTGCTTTCATATGGCCTTGCGATTCGAGATGCGCCGATTTTACTCATAAGATTTCCTTGTATTGCTGGCGCTAATTCAGTGAATAATCGTCACTGCGGCCCAAACCAAGCTGTAAGCCGGTGATAATCATAATGAAAGCGAACAGCACTACCGAAACCGCAGCCGCATCGCCCATACGGAAAAACTGAAATCCGTACTTCCAGATGACAATGCCCAGCGTGGTATTCACATCCACTGGCCCGCCTTGATTGGGCGCGATCACGAATTGGAGCGTAAATCCTTGAAAGGCGGCGATGGTCGAGACGGCCATGACGAAAACGGCCGTGGGACGCAGCAGAGGGAGTTCGACTGCTAGAAAGGATTGCAGGCGATTGGCGCCATCAACGCGGGCCGCATCGCGCATTTCCTGCGGGATCGCCGTTAAGCCAGCCAGCCAGATGAGCATATAAAAGGGGATGACCGACCAGACGCGGGCGATCACAATGACTATTGGCGACAGCTGTAAATCGTGCAGCCAGGCGATCTCGGCTCTGCCAAAGAGGGGCCCGATAAGATTAGTCAAGATGCCGTTGGGATGCAGGAGAACCACCCAGATTACCGAGACGACCGCCACCGAGGGCAATAATGGCGAAAAGAACAGCAGCTTCAGCCCTTCGCGTCCAGGGAACTTCTGATAAAACAGCAGCGCCGCCATAAGCGACAAAACCCAGGTCGGCACAGTGCTGCCAAACACATAACCAAAGGTGACGCTGATGGATTTGAGGAAGAGCCGATCTTTCAGCAGGTCAAAATAATTATCCAGCCCGACCCAAACCGGCGGCCGCAGCAGCGTAAAATCGGTCAGACTCAAGATAAAGCCAGTGACCAAAGGGTACAAAAAGAACACAGCAAAGAATACGACGACGGGCAGAACGAAGATCAGCCCCCAGTATTGACGGCGGCTGATCACAGATGTTTCAACCCACAGACGGCGATACAGTCTACGCATTGACGGCGCACTCCCGCATTGGCGCGCAAGCAAGAGTCGCCCGACCGCGACGCAAGGCCCCAGCCAGGCGACATTGACTCATGGCTTATCCAGAACCGGCGGCTTCAATGTCGGCCAGCGCGCGTTCAAGGATGGCATTCACCTCATCTTCGGTTTCCTGCAAGACGGTTTCCATATCTTCACCGCCAAGGATGATGCGGTCGCGGGCGCGGCCCAAAGCATCGCCAACTTCAGCAGCGGCGGCATAGCGGGGATGATAGGCGCCGCGGTAGAGTTCGTCCAGGAAGACCGGCATGATTTCATTGTTGGCAAAGTCCTCGGTTGCCAGATATTCGGCCACTGGCTGGAACAATGCGGCTTCGTTCAGATAGCGTTCAGGCTGGCTGGTCAGATGGGCGATCAGCTTCCAGCCGGCTTCCTGCACTTCGCGCGGGGCGTTGGCATTCACCTGCAAATAAAAGGCGTAGGTGGCAAAGCCAATGTCGTCGACGGCATCGGCAAAGCGCGGGATGTTGTGGATGCTGTAATTGATGCCAGCGGTTTCCATGCCAGCCGTACCCCAGTTGCCGAAGGTGCATTCCGTCGCCAGTTCACCAGCGTTAAAGGCATCGCGCGAGCGGGTGTACTGCGGCCCGCCAAGCTCATGGACATTGACCAGATCATTCCAGTACTGCATGACCCGCGCCACTTGCGGCGTGTTGATATGGGCGGTATAGGTGTCTTCGTCGATCATACTGTGACCCAGCTGCCGCACCATCCCGTCGAAGTGAAGTATGATATAGATGTTGCCATACCAGTTGAAATCGAAGCCGCGCTGAATAAGCTCGCCGTCCTCGCCGCGGACTGTCAGCTGCTTGGCCACATCCGTCAAGCCTTCCCAAGTGGCTGGGAAATCGGTCGCCGGATCAAGTCCAGCCTCGGCCCATAAATCGTCATTGGCATAGCAGGCGTAATTGCTCAATTCGGTCGGCACCCCATAAAGAACGCCGTTGAATGTGTCGCCCGCCAGGACGGTTTCGCCAATGACCCCTTCGCCATAACGGTCATAAACGTCTTCAATCGTTTGATAGCCCATCGCCACTGGGTCCACTGGCGCCAGCAAACCCTGGGCGTAAAATTGCGCGTTGTAGTAGGTGAACTGATTGAATACGTCGGGCCCAGCGCCGGAGGCCAGCGCGGTTGACAAGGCGGTGAAGAAATCATTTACGATTTCATATTCTACGGTGATGTTGGGATTCTCCTCCATGAATTCGGCGATCAGTTCTTCGTCAACGGCAATCCGCGGCGTGTGATTGTGCATCCATAAGGTTACCGTTACCTGATCTTCTTGCGCCTGCGCCGCCATCGCGAACAGGCCAGCGAACAAAAGAAGTGCAAAAAGCAGTCTGAATTTCATCATACATCCTGTCACTCAAAATCGGTCATTATGGTAAAACACTTTCCGACAGCGTTAGTTTGACACATTTGCTGAAAAATTGCAAACCTTGTGCTATAATTCGAGCAGGACAAGTCAGTCCAGTTATTAGTGAGGCAAATATGGCGCAAACTAAAATGATCATTGATGCCGACATCCATCCAGTGCCAATCCATACCCAAGTGGCGGAGTATCTGGACGAGCCTTGGCGTTCGCGCTATCTGCGCGGCGACCATGGCGCCGGCCATCCCAATTATTTTAATCCCAACGGGCTGATGAAAGCCGATGCGGTCACTGAAGAGGGAATCCGCATCGAAACCACGCCGCAAACGATGGCCAGCCACTTTTTGGATGTCTATGATATTTCCTATGCGATTTTGAATCCGGCCGAAGCGATGGAACACTGCCTTTCACCCGACGCGCATTATTCGGCGCCGGCGCTTTCGGCCGTCAACACGCACTTTGTCGAGGACTGGCTGCCGGTGGATGAGCGTTTTCTGGCATCGATTACGATTGCCTTTAGCCATATCGACCTGGCGGTTCAGGAAATTCATCGTTTGGGCGCGCATCCGCGGGTGGCGCAGGTGTTTATGGCCAGCGCATCGCCTTTTCCGCTGGGGCATACGTATTTTCATCCGATTTATGAAGCCGCCGCCGAATACGATCTGCCCTTGGCCATCCACCCAGGACTGGAAGGAGTTGGCATCGCCGGCGCGCCGACCACAGCCGGATTTGTCGCCAATTATCTGGAGTGGCACACGCTCCTAGCCACGTCCTACATGACTCAACTGGTCAGCCTGGTGGTAGAGGGCGTCTTTGAGAAATTTCCGACGCTCAAATTTGTCTTTGTCGAAGGGGGCGTTGCCTGGCTGCCGGCGCTGATGTGGCGGCTGGACAAAAACTGGAAAGCCCTGCGCTCTACCACACCTTGGCTAAGCCGCCGGCCCAGCGAAATCATCCAGGATCATATTTACCTGACGACCCAGCCCATTGAAGAACCCGATGACCAGCGTCATTTTCGACAGGTTTTGAATATGTTCGATGCCGAAAAGATGCTGATATTTTCCAGCGATTTTCCACATTGGGACGGCGACACCCCCGACTTCGCCATGCGGCAGCTGGATCCTTCAATGCGAGAGGCGGTGATGTACCGCAACGCGCTGGATGTCTTTCATCTTGAGGAACCTGAACATGTCAGCTAAAACGCGGGTCTTTGTCGCCTCGCTGGATGAGCTTGCCGTCGGTGAGCGGCGCATTATTCAGGCCGGGGATCGATCCATCGGTGTTTTTAATACCGGCCAGCAGATTGTCGCCGTTCTCAATATCTGTCCTCATGCTTTTGCGCCAGTTTGTCTTGGCAAAGTCGGCGGCACGACCCTGCCTTCCAGGCCGGGTGAATTCATCTGGGGGCGGGAAAATGAAATTCTGCGCTGTCCCTGGCATGGCTGGGAATTTGATTTGCACAGCGGCGAATGCCTAACAGACAAGCGAAAACTCAAGCGGTTTCCGATTGTAATCGAAGAGGCCGCGGTTTATATCGAGTTGTGAGGGCCGCCAAGCTGCCGCTAATGAACCTGAAAGAACTCAATGACCTCGCCGCTGGGGCCGGTGAAGAAGGCGATGGTGACGTTCACGCCGCCCAGATTGACGTCAGTCGCCTCGCGCGTGATTTCCATGCCGGCCGCGCGGACTCGCTCAAGGGCCGCGGTTATATCGGTTGTGGTCAGCGCAAAATGAGTCAGGGTGTCATTGGCAGCTGTGTCTTCAAGATCGGCTGTCGGCTCAAAGAGTTCCAGATGACTGCCGTCGCCGATGTCCAGCAGGGCAATCCGTCGTCCGCCGCCGATGAACTCGACTGTCTTTTCCATCCCCATCACTTCAATATAGAATTTTTCCGAAGCGTCCCAATCGCGCGTTTGTATGGCGATATGATGACATCCCAGCCCGGCCATCGCCTGATTTTTACTCCCGACAGGCATCGTTCTGCCCTCCTCTAATCGTTGATTGTCCATTCATCAGAACCCCTGCGATGATAACAGAGATTCTGCCCGGTTTCAAAGGCCGTTTGCTAGGGAAAGCAAGTCGATGAGCCGTTTCAATAGCCGTTCAGAATTTTGTATAATCGCTGGGCATCATATCGTCGGCGCATTTTTATGGCTTAGTTCAGGAGAAACTGATGTTCAGACAAGCGCGCTTATTCTGTTTGCTCTTTTTGCTGACTGTTCTGTCGGCAAGTTATGTTATGGCGCAGCGGGATTCTATTATTTTCAATGATTCCGACTGGGGAACGATCCGCATCCAAAACCGCATCGCTCAATATATGATCGAAAAGGGATACGGATACGTCACGGATGCCGCGCCAGGGGGTGAATTGGATTCATTCAACGGTTTGCGGCGGGGCGAAAGCGATGTGATGATGGAAATCTGGTTCCCCAACATGGCTGAAGCCTGGCATGCGGCATCCGTCGTCGGGGAAGTGGTTTCGCTTGGTGTCAGCGTGGATGGGATTGTGCAGTCGGCATTCGTGATACCGGCTTATCTACAGGCGGCGCATCCCGAATTAGACTCGGTTGACGACCTGAAAAAAGACCTATATCAAAACCTGTTCGCTGTTTCTGAAAGCGGCGGCAAAGCCCGATTGGTTTCCTGCCCGGCCAGCTGGGCCTGCCACAGCATTAACCAAATGCAGGTTGCGGGCTATGGCCTTGCCGATCATGTTTATGTCCACGCGCCCGAATCGGAAGCGGCGAAGGACAGCGAACTCTTTGACCTCTATGAGAAGGGGGAGCCTTGGCTGGGCTATCTGGAAAGCGTCACGGAGCCGTGGATTCGGCTGGATCTAGTTCAGCTGGAAGAGCCGGCGCACAGCGACCTGTGTTGGGCAACGACCAAAGCCTGCGCCCGCCGAGAGGGGATGATCTTGATTGCGGCACACCCGACCCTGCTGGAACGCGCGCCTGAAGTCAGTCAAATGCTGCGAAAATGGCAGTTGAACGCCGCCGTTTTCAGCAGTATGTCATCCTGGAAAACATCCAGCGGCGCCAGCTATGCCGATACCGCTCTCTGGTGGCTTAACGAGAACGAGCAAATCTGGAGTCAGTGGGTCACCGAAGCGGCGGCCATTGCCATCCAGGAAGCCTTGGAACGCGGCGAACGCGCTGAAGGCTGGCCTGACGAATAGCAATGATGCCGCGGTTATTCTTCTGATGTTTCGCGGTCGTTCCACATTTGGGCGCGCGCCATGAAAACCGCCGGATCCTCGACCCATTCGGCATAGCCAATTTGTCGACTGTCGGTGAGCCAGTCTATTTTCTCGTCGAGGCAGGAAGCCAGTTCAGCATCATCGACATCAAGGGTAAAGCCGCCATATTCAACCTGGTCATCAAGGGCGGTTACGACAAACGCGCCGTCGGAAAGATAAGCGGCGTCGCGGTTGCCGATTTCACCTCTGGCGAGAGCGTCGATGTCACCGGCGGCGAGAGCGTCAAGCAGTTCAGCTTCGCCAAGTTCGCTGCCAAGATAAATGACCTGGGGCATGGTGTCAGCTGGCGGATGGAGGCGCGTCCGTTCGGCCAGGTTTGATGATTCGCCGGCGGCGGTAATGGCATAATCGGCGCTGCCATCGGCCGTTGCCATGCCTTGCGGCGTGTCGATGCGAACGCCAGCGGCCAGCGTCCCTTCAGCGTCGACAAGCCCAGTCAGTTCAAGCAGACGAAATTCGCCGGTGGTGCCGGCCAGGGCGCCGACGCGTGTATCGCTGGTCAGGTCGGCGTGGCTTTGCAGGCTTGACGCATCTTCCGTTCGCACTAGCAAAGACTGACGAAAGGCGATGTGGCCCGAAGTGAAGGTGACCTGTTCTTCGCCGTCGGCATCGCGCGTCCGCGAATCGAGAATAGTAATGCCGCCGCCGACAATATCGTATTGCGGGGTGGCGGATTTCAGCCAAATTTCGTCCCAGACAGCGATGGCGCGGCGGTTAAAGGACAGCCCAATTCCGTTCATGGCTTCCAGGGCCGTCAGTAGATCCGATTCATAGCCGAGATGCGTATCAAATTCGTCGTCCTCGGCCTCTTCGGCGGCGCTGTGGCTCACTGGCGCAAAGTAAGCGTAGAAACCGACATCAAGCGCATCGCTGGCGCAGGCCTCTGATGAATCGTTGGCGCTGGCCGAGTAGAGGGACAGGAACAGCAGGCCAATTCCAATCAGTAAAAATTTGATCAGGGACGGGAAAGGCGCGATGGACATAAGCGCGGATTCTCCTCTTCATTTGGAAACGTATCAGTAAATCTGATGAAAATGGTATCACATATCGCCCTTGAGCGAAAGGCAGAGAAAATAATCACCTGTACAGATTTCGAATCTAATGGTAACCTCACTGTTGTAGTTAAGCTGGAATGAAAGGAGCGCGTTGCCTAAAATCAGTCTTCAGTAAGAACCCTGTATGAGTTTAGCATCCTTTGGAGGAGACGAAATGCGTAGAATTGCAGCTGCTTTAATCATCTTTATCCTGCTCATGTCGCTTGCGCCGGCATTTGCACAGGATACGGTTGAATTGCGGATCCGCTGGTACAACGACGGCAATGAGGGCGAAGTCCTGCGTGATCTGCTTGATGTCTTTGAAGCGGACAATCCCGACATTAGCGTCGAAATCGACACCGTTCCCTACACAGCTATTCTGGAAAATCTTCCGCTTGATCTGGCGGCGGACGAGGGTCCGGATATGGCGCGGGTGACTGACCTTGGCGGCCTAGCGCAATACTATCTCGATATGACGCCTTATCTAAGTGACCCGGATTATTGGGAAGCCAATTTTGGGCCATTCCTCACTTGGCTTCGCACTCCTGGTGACGATTCCAGCATCCCTGGTTTTATGACCCAATTAACGATCACTGGCCCATACATCAATCGGACGCTGTTTGAGCAGGCGGGCATAGCGGTTCCGAGTGATGAGTCGGACAGCGTCACTTGGGAAGAATGGGCAGCGGCATCGGTTGAAGTTGCCGAAGCGCTGGATATTCCCTACCCAATGGCCATGGATCGCAGTGGACATCGCTTCGCCGGGCCAGCAATCAGTTCTGGCGCCATGTACTTTGATGACATGGGACATCCGACAGTGATGGACGAGGGTTTCCGCAGCATGGCCGAATTGTTTGTCAACTGGCATCTTGATGGCGTGATGCACCCGGAAAAATGGCCGCTTAGTGATGGCTACGCCGGCGCCAACGAGGAATTTGCCAACGCCGAACTGGTATTTTATATGTCCGGCAGCTGGCAGGTTGGTCAGTTCAGCGAGCAGATCGGCGATGCCTTTGACTGGCAGGCCGTTCCAAATCCCTGTGGACCCGGCGGCTGTACTGGTATGCCGGGGGGGGCGGCGCTGGTGGGTATCGGAAGCACCGAACACCCGGCGGAAGTTGCCCGCGTTATGGAATATCTCTCCAGCCAGGATGCGCTTGGTGAATTTTCGGCTCGGACGCTCTTCATCCCCGGTCATGCGGGTCTGTCCGCCGCCGGCGTCGACTTTGACACCGACCTCCAGCTGGCGAAAGATGCTTTGGGCGTCTTTGTCAGCCAGGTAGGCACGCTGGAGCAGACCGCCTTCGATCTGCAAGCCTATACCTTTAATCGAGTCCTCTTCGATGCGACCCGCGACCGCCTGACCCAGGCGATGGTGGGCGAATTGACGTTGGACGAAGCGATTGAACGTATCCAGGACGATGTGGATACCGCCTTGGCCGAGCAGTCTGGCTAAGTCGGTTCGATAATCGTCATTTTTGCGGACAGCCGGCAGTTTAACCCCGGTTGTCCGCTCGCTACTGCCGCGGATAAATACAGTCCATTGAGATCGAGACAATGACCCTTTCAAACTCAAGCCAATCGGAACCCGTATCGCGGGGATTCCAATTCTTAACTTTTGTCGACACCCTGACGCGCCCCATCTTTCTTGCCATCACGACGGTTATCGATCTTATCCTAACCCCGCTTCAGCGGCGAATCGGCACCGACAGGATGGGCTACCTGTTTGTGCTGCCCAATTTAATCATTTTCGGAATTTTTGTGTTATTTCCGATGCTGCTTAATTTTTATTATGCCATGACCGGCGGCACCAATTTATTCCCGCAAGACCGCCCCTTT
Source organism: Phototrophicaceae bacterium (assembly GCA_965243795.1). Lineage (GTDB taxonomy): Bacteria > Chloroflexota > Anaerolineae > Aggregatilineales > Phototrophicaceae > UBA6055. The sequence continues at coordinate 2,303,217 of OZ251576.1, forward strand.
ATTGGCTTGAGTAATTTTGCGACCTTGTTCGATTGCGGTGATTTTCTCTCGCCAAACACTTGCCAGGAAGATTTATTCTGGCGCGGTATTTTTAATACTATTCAATATGTCATTCTTCAAGTCAGCGGCATCGTGCTGTTTTCACTGATGACGGCGCTGGTTCTGAATCGCAATATCGCTGCCCGCGGCTTCTTTCGCAGTGTCTTCTTCTATCCCGTGCTGCTTTCGCCAGTGGTCGTTGCGCTCATCTGGAAATGGATTTTGCAGCATGAAGGCGTGCTTAATGCCTTTGTCGAAACCTTTGGCGGCCAGAGTGTTCGCTGGCTGCTTGATCCCAACTGGGCGATGTTCTGGGTCGTGTTTGTCAGTATTTGGGCGCTGATGGGCTTCTATACGTTGATTCTGCTGGCGGGCCTGCAATCTATCCCCCCCGAACTTTATGAAGCCAGTTCGATCGACGGCGCCAATACCTGGCAGGATTTCCGTTTTGTCACTTTGCCGCTGCTGATGCCGACGATGTTTGTCGTGCTGGTCTTGGCCTTGATCCGCGCGGTGCAGATGTTTGATCATATTTTTGTCCTGACCGGCGGCGGCCCGGGGACAAGAACCCAACTCATCGTTCAATATATCTACCGCACCGGCTTTTCCAATCAGATACAGCTATTCGGTTTGTCGGCGGCGGCCTCCATGGTATTGGGCATCACGCTCCTTATTTTGACGCTGCTTCAGCTGCGGCTGGGCAATCAATCGAGTTTGTCATGAAGCCCGCGGCATAGCCTGTTTAATACGGAGAAGCCATGCGTACAGACAGAATAAGCGTTTCAGAATTTTTGATGAAGCGCAGCGGCGGCAAAACGCTGAACACCTCCGATATTCTGACCTACGTCTATTTGACTTTGGGGACTCTGCTGATGTTTGGGCCAGTGGTGTGGCTGGTCTTGTCCTCGTTCAAAACGCAGGCAGGCCTAATCGAATTTCCGCCGCCTTTGCTACCCTATCAGCAAACCCAAGTCGAAGTTGAAGGTTTTGACAAGCCGCTTCCGCTTTTCAGGGTCAGATTGGATGATGGCAGCATCAAGGAATTGGCGCAGGTTCGCCGCGTCGGGATTCAGGCCCGAATGATTGACCCGGACAATCCAGCCGCCGAAGAAATTGTCGTCCGCATCGAACAGCGCGAAAAAGTCGACGAGCTAAAACTGGCTTGGGAAAACTATTTCGATCCGCTGGTTGAACTCGACAGCTTTGATTTCTTTACCTATCTCAAAAACAGCGTCATTGTGACCAGCGTGGCGACGCTGATTACCTTGATCATCAACAGCATGGCCGCCTTCGCCCTAAGCAAGTATCAATTCAAGGGGCGGGACGCTATTTTTGTGTTGTTTATCTCGACCTTGATGATACCGATTACTGTAATCCTGGTGCCGGTTTTCTTGGTTATCACAACGATTGGCTGGAAGAACAACCTGTGGGGCGTGATTATTCCAGGCGCCGCTACACCTACCGGCATTTTCCTGCTGCGGCAATATATGCTCACCATCCCGGACGAACTGCTGGATGCCGCTCGGATTGACGGCGCCAGTGAATGGCATATCTATTGGCGGATTATCCTGCCACTGGCGCGCCCGGCGCTGGCTGTGCTGGCGATTTTCTCGGTGATGTGGCGCTGGAATGACTTCCTTTGGCCGCTGATTGTCCTTAGCCAAAATGACCTCTTCACCCTACAGGTCGGACTAAACGCTTTTCAGGGCGAATTGCAGATTCAATGGCATTATGTCCTGGCGATGACAGTTGTGACGCTCTTGCCGATTACGCTCGTCTTTGCCTTTTTACAGCGCTTTATCACCACCGGCATCGCAACCACCGGCATGAAATAAGGCCAATGATAAGCCAGCTTTATTCGGCCAGCTTGACCCTCGCCGCCAGCAAGGCCGCGCGGATGGCCTGGGTTTGCGCCGGCGAACTTGGCGGCATCGGCCGGCGCGGCATGCCAGCCGGACGTCCCTGCAAGGCCAGCGCAGTCTTGACGTTGGCCGGCAGATTGTCGTCCATAATGGCGTTCCAGATGGGCAGCAAACGATGATGCAGTTCAAGTGCCGCGGCATGATCCCCGTCTTCCACCCGCTGCCACAGTTTCACGCATAACTCTGGGACTGCCGAAAGAATAGCGGCGATGGCGCCATGCGCTCCCAGACAAAACGAAGGATAGAGCAAGGCATCCACAGCCGACATAATCAGGCCGACATCGGCCGAATTCATCAGCAAATCGGCCATCAGCTTGAGATCGCCGGCGCTTTGCTTCACGCCGATAAGCCCGTCGATCTCGCGCATCATTCGGTCGAGCAGGGCTGGCGAGCAATAGGCCCAAGGCACGACATTATACACAATGACCGGCTGGGCGGCCTCTTCGGCCAAGGCGGCGAAGTGCTGCATCATCATGTCATCGGTCGGTCGAAACAGATAATGCACTGGGGTGACTTGCAGGGCGGCGACATCCAAATCGGCTAGCGCCCGCGCCTTTTCGATGGCCTGGCGAGTGCTGTCGACAATGATGCCGGCGATGACTGGCACGCGCCCGGCCGCCCGTTCCAGGGCAATACGCGCCAGCTGTCTCAACTCTCCTGTGGACAGAGTATGCCCTTCGCCGGTGCTGCCGCCAACCGCTAATCCATGAACGCCGGCCGTTTCTATCAAGTAGTCGACTTCGGCGCCAAAAGCGGCTTCATCAATCTCTTCTGCGACATCAAAGGGCGTGACCATCGGTGGTATAATTCCGCGAATTGTCATCTTTTTCCTCGCTTTCTGCTTGTTTTTGCTTGTATTCGATAATTTTCTCAATGATGAAACGGGGACGTCGGCGGATCTCATCAAGACTGCGCCACAGATATTCGCCTATGATGCCCAGGATCAACATCTGCACGCCGGCGGCAATCAGGACAACAATCATCAATGATGCCCAGCCTTCAGCCTCAATCCCCAGCGCCAGCCGCGCAAAGGCCACCCAGACGGCATAGACCAAGCCAACCAAACTGAACAGGATGCCCAGCCCAGAGGCGAGTCGTATCGGAAAATAAGAGAAGGCGACAAAGGAATCCACGAAATACTTGAACTTTTTGGCAAGCGACCACATTGACCGCCCATACTTTTTCTCCCGCGCCCGCCGATCATAATGGAGGACATAGGGGTCAAAGCCGAGCCAGAGAATCAAGCCCATCAGGTAAGCGTTGTTCTCTTGAATATCGTTAATCAGAGCGCAAACCTGTCGGTCAATCAGGAAGAAATCAAAGCCGCGTTTTGGCATAGTCTTGAGAGCATAGCGGCGGAACAGCTTATAAAAGCCATCGGCCAGCAGCGCCGAGAGGAAAGGATCTTCGCGTGTGCGGCGGGCGGCGATGACCACCTTGCGGCCTTGGCGCCAAAGCTGAAGCATGTCATGGATGAGGGCCGGGGGGTCTTGCAAATCGGCGGCGATGGCCGTGACCGCGTCGCCCTTCGCTTGGGCCAGGCCGGCCATGACGGCCGGATTAGAGCCGAAATTACGCGACAGCTTGATCACCCGCATTCTCGGCTCCGACCGCGCCAGGGTGTCCAGCACGGTAAAGGAATGGTCGGCGGAGCCATCATCGACAAAGATGAACTCGAAATCATCGTCCGGATTTTTGTCAGCGACCGCCTGCATCTCGCCCAGCAAATCGGCCAGGCTGCTGGCGTTGTGATAGACCGGAACGACAATCGAAAACAGGCTCATTCAGCCCCCTCGTCAGCCAAGCCAAAATGCCGCAATAGCTGTGAACGGTCGCGCGGATCGACTTTTCGCATTTCACGGGCGGGGACGCCGGCGACAATCGTCCACGGTGATACATCCTTCGTCACCATAGCCCCCGGCGCCACCACAGCCCCCACGCCAATTTCAACGTCGGAGCCAATCGACGCCCCGCTTCCAATCACCGCGAAACGTCGTACTCGCGGCGGTTTAAGCTCAAAGGGAATCAGTCCAAAACGTTTGAGATAGACCTCATTGTCGCTCATTGTAGTGACACCAGGGCCAATAAACACATCGGATTCGATTAGCATATTATTGGTGATGTGCACCAGGTCATGGATGCGGCTGCGCGTTTGCAGCACAACATCGTTCTGCAGCTGACTGCCTCGGCCGACAACCGTCCCATCCTCCAGCCGACTGCCTTCGCGAATCGCCGCCAGATCGCCAATCAGGATATTGCTGCCGATTCGAAGATGCGTGTACAAAACACAGTTGGCCCCAATCACACAGTCCGCGCCGATATGCACCGTCGAATCACCGCGGGAAATAGGCCGATTGGTCGTGCCGGCGCGTATAGGCGGACGGCCGATAACAGCGCCATCGAAAATTCTTGTGTTTTCGCCAACGAACACATTGGGATAAAAGGTTACATTTGCCCCGACTTCAACCCCTTGCGCCAGGCTCAAATCGCCCAGAATGACCATGTTGGCGGCGCGGCGCACTGACGGATGGATGTTAACTTGTGCCATCATTCCCCCAATAATGCTGTTTATAACGGCGATAAAAGGCGACGGTTTGACGCAGGCCATCCTTTAGGCCGGTGCGCGGCTCCCAGCCGACAAGCTCTCGTATCTTGCTGATATCGGAATAGAAATCGCCTGGCTCCTGCGCTTTGCGTTCGGGTGAAAACGCGGCGAATTCCCAGCGGCCGGCCCCGGCGACATCGATCAGAGTCTCGGCCAGTTCGACAAAATTATGCGGCCGGTCAATGCCCACATTCAGGACTTCGCCGACGGCTTTTGGTGCCAGCGCCGACATTAAGATAGCTTCCACCGCATCGTCAATATAGAGGAAATCGCGCAGAATTTGGCCATCGCCAAAGACCTTGATGGTTTCGTCATCGATTGCCAGCCGCGCAAACCAGTTGACGACTCCATAGCGCGGGTGTTTCATTTGAGCGCGCGGGCCATAGATATTCGTCAAGCGCAGCAGAACCGCCGCGATGCCATGAATATCGTTATAGACCTGGATGATTTTCTCGGCGGTCAGGTTGGAAATCTCGTAAATGCCCTTGGGGTGAGTCGGGGCGGTTTCGCTGACCGGCAGGGAGACGGCTGGGCCATACTGTCCGCGCGTGCCAGTGTAGATGACTTTGGCCTGCGGATTGCGCCGCCGCAGCGCTTCCATCAAAATGGCGGTGCCTTTGATGTTGATGTCAATATCGGGGAAGGGGTTGGTCAGACTTAGCACATGATCTACCTGTCCGGCCAGATGAAAGACATAATCCTGCCCCTGCACGAGGTTATTCATCGCCTCGACGTCGCGCACATCATCAAAATGAACGGCGACGCGGTCGCGGACAGGCGCGATGTTAAAGAGATTGCCGGCATAACCAGGCAGCATAGCGTCCACAATCGTAACATCGGCGCCAGCCTTGACCAGCGCAATCGCCAAATTGCTGCCCGTAAAGCCCAGACCGCCGGTGATTAAAGCCCGTTTGCCCTGAAAATCGCCGCCAAAATCCATGCTCATCAGCCACCCCGCAGCTGTTGAATGGCATCGCATACGCGGATAACGTCAGCGTCGGTCAAGCCGATGTACATAGGCAGGGAGACGATTTCCCGCGCCGCTTTTTCGGTTTCAGGCAGACTTCCGACGTCCAAGCCGAGGTCGTGGTGAGAGGCTTGCAGATGAATCGGAATAGGATAGTGAATCAACGTGCCGATGCCGCGCGCCTTGAGTTCTGTCATCAGTTGATCGCGCCGGCCGTCGCGGATGACATAGAGATGATAGACATGGCGAATATCGGGCGCAGTGCGCGGCCTCGCAGCAGCGCGCAGTCGGTTATCGTAAATGGCGGCCAGTTCCCGCCGCGTTTGATTATGGGTATCGAGATATTTGAGTTTGACGCGCAGGACGGCGGCCTGGAGTTCATCAAGGCGGCTGTTTGTCCCGCGCGATTGATGGACATAACGGCTTATTTGGCCATAATTACGAAGTTTTCGCAGCTTGTCGGCCAGCCCGGCATCCCGCGTAATGACGGCGCCGCCATCGCCATAGGCCCCCAGGTTCTTGGTCGGATAGAAACTGAATGCGCCTAAATGCCCAATAGAGCCGACCTTTTGGCCTTTGTATTCGGCGCCATGTGCCTGGGCGCAGTCTTCAATCAAAAGCAGGTTATGGGCCTCGGCAATGGCTTTGAGCGCATCCAAATCCGCCGGGCGGCCATAAAGATGAACGACGACGATGGCGCGGGTTTTGGCGGTGATGGCCTGATTGGCTTGCTGTGGATCCAAAGTAAAGCTGTCGCCGTCGATATCGGCCAGCACGGGGGCCGCCCCGGTGTTTTCAATGGCGGTGACGGTGGCCATGGCCGTATGCGCTGCCGTGATGACTTCGTCGCCAGGGCCAACATCGCCGGCCCGCAAGGCCAGTTCAATGGCGTCGGTGCCGCTGGCGACGCCGACAGCAAAAGGGACGTCGTGATACTCGGCAAATTCAGCCTCAAAAGCCTCGACTTCCGGCCCCAAAATATACCATCCGCTGTCCGCGACTCGCCGCATCGCCGCCGCGATTTCATCCGCATGCAGGTCATGCAAGGGTTTCAGTTGATTGAATGGAATCATTGCCGCCGCTTCATTGATGTACCGACATGTCTATTATAATCAGCCTTGCCCCGCCTTCCCACACTGGAATTCAGGCCGCCGCTGGCTCTTCAATCCTTGCCGTCTCGCGCTTTCCGAAGACGATCCACAGACCCCATAACACGGTTGGAATCAGCAGCAGGCCCGAACTCATCAGCAGGATGCCAGATACGCCCAGCGGCGAATCAGTCAGTATGCCAATGATCCCCGAGGACAGCGCGCTAAAGAGCGTGTACATGGCAAATTCAGTCGAAAACACCCGCCCGCGCACTTGATTAGGGACGATTTGCAATAGCAGCTGTGTTCCCAACACCCAGATAACGCCGCCGCCGATGCCGCGCACAAAAGCGCCGACGAGCATGACCGGAAATGATATGAGAGTGGATGTGATAAGCAGGCCCAGCAGCGCGCAAATATAGCCGATGCCAATGAAAAACCGCAGACGTCGATTGCGGTCTCGGGCCCAATGACGGCCGACTATGGGGCCAATCCCAGAGCCGATGCCCACAGCGACATACATCAAGCCCAGACTGATGCTGCCGCCCTCGCCAATCGGAAAATAACGTTCGGCAATAGTGACCTGCACCACCTGATAGCCGCCGATGACCAGCAAACCAAGGATGCCTTTGTGCAGGGTAATGGCGAAGGTGTCGATATGGCGGCGCAGATAGCCCAGTCCATCAATATACTGCCGTATGCCGGCCATAATCGATTTGTCGGAATCCGACGGCAAGAGCGAACGATAAGGCATTCGGAAGATAATCGCCGCGCTAAAAAAGAAGGTCAGAGCGTCAATGACAAAGGCTGGATAGACGCCGACAACACCGGAGACAAGCCCGCCCAGCGCCGCGCCAAAGGCCAGCATCACCGACCAGGTTGCCGATGACAGAGCGTTGGCGACGCCCAATTCTTCCGCTTTGGTGATGTCCGGCAGCATTGAGTTCCAGGCTGGGAAGAAGAATCCCTGCGATGCGCTTTGTATAGTCGTCAGGACATAGATGAGCCAAACTTGTTCTGGCTGGCGCACCAGCACGAGTCCCAATACCACAAATCCGCGCAGAATATCGGTCGCCATCACGATAGTTTTGCGGTTGTAGCGGTCGGCCACCACGCCGGCAAATGGACTCACCAAAAAGGGCGCCAGCATCCGCAGCACAAACAAACCGCCCACTGCCGCGCCAGACTGCGTTAGGGTGGCGATTAAGGCCGCCGAGGCAATCAGATTAAACCAATCCCCCAGCAGGCTGATGATTTGACCGGCCCATAAATAGCGAAAGGCTTTGTTTTGACGGACAAGCTGCAAATAGCCGAGAGATCTGTCTTGGGTTGTGGTCAAGATGAAGGCCTTAGCAGGTTTTTTCAATGCGCTTATTATAGCTGTTTATTGACGCTCGACTATAAGAGATATGGGGCCAATCGCGAGCAGCCTTTCAAATCTTTGGCGAACGCTGTAAGATTGTCAATGAACGCGGGAACCCTATCAAGACGGGCAGGAGCAGGGCATGAGAGTGTTTATCGCCGGCATCGATGGCTATCTGGGCTGGCCGCTGGCCATTTACCTGACCGCTCATGGCCATGAAGTCGCCGGCGCTGATTTGATGCTGCGGCGCAAATGGGTTAAAGAAGTGGGCGGAACAAGCGCGCAACCCCTCGCCACCCGCCAGGTTCGTCGACAAGCGTTCAAGGAAAAATTTGGAAAAGAGCTTGATTTCCGCATTGGCGATTTGACCGATTATGCCTTTGTCAAAGGTTTCTTTGAAGAGTTTCGGCCGCAGGCAGTCGTTCATCTGGGGCAGATGCCGTCGGCGCCCTATTCAATGATGGATCAGGCCCATTGTGTTTGGACACAGCAGAACAATGTCATCAACAATCTGAATTTGCTGTGGGCCATTAAAGAAGCGGCTCCGCAAGCGCATCTGGTCAAGCTGGGTACGATGGGCGAATATGGAACACCCAATCTCGATATTCCCGAAGGCTTCTTTGAAATTGAATTTCGCGGTCGTCGGGATCGTTTGCCTTTCCCGCGCCAGGCCGGCAGCTGGTATCATCAGAGCAAGGTTCATGATTCGCACAATACGCACTTTGCCTCGAAAATGTGGGGATTGCGGGCGACGGATATTATGCAGGGAGTGGTTTTTGGCACGCGGATTGAGGAGATGGGCGATGATGCGCGCCTCCGCAGCCGCCTTGATTTTGATCAGTGTTTCGGGACGGCCGTCAATCGCTTTTGCTGTCAGGCGGTGATTGGCCATCCTTTGACTTTGTTTGGTCTGGGCAAACAGAAACGCGGTTTCCTGCCCTTGAAAGATTCGATGGTTTGCCTGCGCCTGGCCGTCGAAAATCCGCCCAAGCCTGGCGAGTTCCGTGTTTTCAATCAATTCGAGAATGCCTATACGGTCACTGAACTGGCGGAAATGGTCAAAGCAGTCGGCAAAGAAATCGGTCTGGCCGTCGAAATTAGACACTATGACAATCCGCGCCAGGAACTAGAAGAGCATTACTATCACCCCGACCGTCAGCATTTGATTGACCTGGGTTACCGGCCAACCCGTGACATCAAATCGGTAATGAAGCAGATCATGCTTGACCTGATGGACAATAAAGAGCGGATTGAAGCGCATCGCGAGGCGCTTGTCCCCGATATTCGCTGGGACAGCAGCCGTAAAAAGTCAAAAATGATCAGATGAAACTTTTGCCATATTCGCCAAAATCGTCTACCATTAAACAGACGGCGGATATTGGCAAGGCTTGCGCTTATGCAGAAACGAATGATCGAATTTATCCGTGCCCTCCGTGCGGCTGGCGTGAGGGTTTCGCTGGCCGAAAGTCAGGATGCCATGTTCGGCGTCGATTATGCTGGGGTCAGAGACGCGGCCGCCTTCAAACATACGATGAAAGCGACCCTCGTCAAAAACCACCGCGACCAACCGACCTTTGAGTATTTTTTCCCACTCTTCTTCTCCAACAGCAAGCCGCCGCTGGAAAATATCATGGAGCAGCTTACCGACGAACAGCAGGCCATGCTGAAGGCGGCGATGCAGTCGATGATGGATGCCCTGCGCGGCCTAATGGATCGCTTGCTGGAGGGACGGCCTTTCAGCGGCGAAGAACTGCGTCGATTGAGCGAGATGTCTGGCCTGCCGCAAGGCGATCAAATGTATATGCGCTCCTGGTTTGAGCGGCGCATGAACCGCCAGGCGGGTTTGACCCAGATGGCGCGGATGCTGGACGATATGCTGGACGAACTGGCAGCGATGGGCCTGGAAGACGAGACGCTGGCCGAACTGGAGGCCATGCTGCGCGGCAATCTGGCCGGCCTGTCCGAGCAGATTTCGCAGCACGTCGGCAGTTCGCTGGCCGAGCAGATGGCCCAGCGGCCGCCCGACGAAAGGCCCGACTTGCTGGATGTGCCGCTTCAGCATTTGGACAGCGGTGACATCGATGATGTTCGGGATGAGATACGTCGCCTGGCCGCCAGACTCCGCAGCCGCGCCGCTCTGCGCCAAAAACGCGCCAAATCCGGCCAGTTCGACCCGCGCAAAACCGTCCGCAGGAACATGCGCTACGGCGGTGTGCCGATGGAAGTTCAATTCCGCAAAAAGCACAAAAAGCCCAGTCTGATTCTGATCTGCGACCTAAGCACCTCAATGCGCTACGCAGTCGAGTTTCTGCTGACGATGGTCTATGAACTGTCCGACCAGGTGCGGCGCACGCACAGCTTCATCTTCATCAGCGACTTGGTCGATGTCAGCGCCACGCTGGCGGAACTGCCACCCAGAGAAGCGGTCGCGCGCATCATGATCGAAAACCCGCCAGGCTATTACAGCACCGACCTAGGCAGCAGCCTCAATACCTTCCAGCAAAATCACATGGCGCTGGTGGACAGCCGCACGACTATTCTGTTCTTTGGCGACGGACGCAACAATTACAACGACCCGCGGCTGGACATCGCGCGCGAGATGCAGCGCAAGGGCCGGCGCCTGGTTTGGTTTTGTCCCGAACCGCGCAGCCAATGGGGAACGGGCGACAGTGACATGTGGGAATACAGCATGCACGCCGACAATGTATTTATGGTCAGGAACCTGCGCCAGCTGGCCGATTCAGTCGACCGCTTGCTGGCCGATGGCTAGACTTTTATGATGAAGGGAAGGACATGACACCGATTGATGCGATTATTGTCGGCGCCGGCGGTCGTGGCAATGCTTATGGAGAATTCGCGCTGGAATACCCACAGGAGCTTCAGGTAACTGGCCTTGCCGAGCCGGACAAAATTCGCCGCGAACGAATGGCCGCCCGCCATAGCATCCCCCCGCGCATGATCTTCAATGATTGGCAGTCCTTGCTGGCCTCCCCAGAAAAGAAAGCCGCCGCGATTATGAACTGCACCATGGACCGTTCTCACTACGAGTCCACTATGAAGATGCTCGATTTGGGATACGACGTTCTGCTGGAAAAACCGATGTCCCCGATACCGCATGAAAATGTGCGATTGGCGCAAAAAGCGGAAGAGACCGGCCGCTGCCTGCAAGTCTGTCATGTCCTGCGCTATACGCCGTTTTGGCAGACCTTGCGCGCCGTCGTGCATTCAGGCAAGCTGGGCCGCATCGTCAGCGTCACCCATCGCGAAAATCTGATTTATTATCACATGGCCCATAGCTTTGTGCGCGGCAACTGGCGCAGTGAAGCGACTTCCGGCCCGATGATTTTATCGAAATGCTGCCATGATTTTGATGTCTTGCTGTGGATTTTGGGCCAAAAAGTCGTCTATCTCAATTCTTTCGGCTCCTTGACGCATTTCCGCCCCGAATATGCCCCGCCCGGCGCCACCCAGCGCTGCACCGACGGCTGCCCGGCCGCCGAAACATGCAAATACGAAGCAACCAAGCTCTATGTGCGCGACGGCGATGGCTGGCCGCAAAACGCCGTATCCTACATCCCGACCAAGGCCGCGCGGCTGCATGCGCTGAAAACAGGCTGGTATGGACGCTGCGTCTATTATTGCGACAATGACGTCGTCGATCATCAGACCGTCAATATGGAGCTTGAAGACGGCGCGACTGTGACCTTGATTATGAATGGGCAGGGCGACGAAGAATGCCGCACCATGCGCTGGGATGGCGCCAAAGCAACCTTGTATGGCAAGTTTTCCTCAAAGGGTCATCAGATCCGAGTTCATCATCATCTTACCGGCGAGGTCGAGGATGTCCCGGTGATTGACCGCGATAGCAGCGGCCACGGCGGCGGCGACTTTGGCATTGTCCGCAGTTTCCTGAATACGATCCAAGGCCAACCCGACGACAGCGCAACCACCGCGCGGGAATCGCTGGAAAGCCATTTGCTGGCCTTTGCCGCCGAAGAATCCCGCCGCCGCAAAACAGTCATCCGCATGGCAGAATTTCGGGAACGGCTGGAGAATGAAACGCGCGAAATGAATGTCTAATACCCCCGACAGGATTCGAACCTGTGCGCCTGGTTCCGGAAACCAATGCTCTATCCCCTGAGCTACGGGGGCTGTTTCCATTATCCTAACAGATTCATGTCAGCTTCACAAGCCCTGGCCTGACGAAGTGGTAAATAAAAAGTTTTATGGCGGAAAATGGCGGTTTTTGTCGGGATTATGGCGAAGTTTATCCGTCAGTTTAGACAGATTTTGCATTGCGAGGGTGGCGGACTTTGTCGAGTGAATGCCTCTCTATAATAGCTTTTATCTCTGTCCTCTGTGACCTCTGTGGTAAAAAGTTTTATGGCGGAAAATGGCGGATTTTGTCGGTTTTTGTCGAGTGAATGCCTCTCTATAATAGCTTTTCTCTCTGTCCTCTGTGACCTCTGTGGTAAAAAGTTTTATGGCGGAAAATGGCGGTTTTTGTCGAGTGAATGACCTCTATATGATATAATAGGATGAATTGACTTGTGCGGGAAAGTTGGATAGTCCGTTGCGTTTTTTGCTGTGTCTGCTCTTGCTGACCGGATGCCAGGCGCTGACCAGCACTGACAATTCGGCGGCCCTGATCGCGGAGATGACGTATTTTTTGACCGAAGCCGCCGCTATCCAGCAGGCCGTTGCCATCGACCAAACCCGCGCCGTATCCACCCTGGCCGCCGCCAGTACCCAAGCTGCTGAAGCTGCGTCTGTCAATGCGGCCTTGGCGGCCACTATCAGCGCTGGCTTCACCGCGACTCCGCCCATTCGCGCCGTGATTGTCAGCGCGGCCGACATGAGCAGTTCTTTGGGGATGGATATGATGGATGACCGGCCGGCAAATGATGATGTGCAGATGCGCGTCTCAAATGCCGCCACGGCCCGGCGCATCAATCCTAACAACGGCTGTGCAAGCGGCGCTGTCGTTCAGTTTAACAGCGATGATGAGCGCATTTATGTGACGGCCAGGGTCTCGCCGCTGGCAAATGAGACTGATTTTGTGGTCGATTGGCTGTATGAAAATCGAGCGGTCTACCGCAGTTCCTGGCAAGCTGATTATTCGGCGGCGGCTGAATGTATCTGGTTTTATGCCGCGCCGTCCGACTTTCCCTTTTTGCCTGGCGCCTATACAGCCACATTATACGTCAATGGCCAGCCCGAACCTTCCATCCCATTTTCGATTCGCGCCGGTTAATCCTGGTCAGGCCGACAAGACACAGTTGGTGGTATATGATGCGAAAAACAGCCCTTTTCTTCTGCTTGTTTTGGCTTTCAATAACGGCCTCTGCCCAGGATATGGCCATCGTTCCACCGAGCGCAACCCCGGACGCAAATAGACTCCAGGCGGATTTGGCCACGGCGACGGCTGTATCAAAAATAGAGCCGAAAGAACATCACTGGCTGCGCCGCCCCATCGAGCTTTCGGACGATAAGACCCATTGGGCTGACCGCACTTATCCCTATGGCAGCACCCAATGGAATACCCGTTCGGTTCATCTTGGCGTTGAATTTGTCAATCCCCGCTTTACCCCGGTCTACGCGGCTGAAGCTGGCCAGGTCGTATTTGCGGGGGAAGATGCGGATGTTCTGGTCGGGCCCTACAAAGGCTATTACGGCAACGTGATCATTCTGGCGCATGATTTCCACTCGCTGGACAATCGGCCGGTCTTTACGCTTTACGCGCACCTTGACCGCGTTGAAGTTGAAAATGGGCAGGAAGTTCAGGATGGCCAGCGCTTGGGGCGGGTCGGCTCTTCTGGCATTGCCTTGGGGGCGCACCTGCATTTTGAAGTCCGCGTCGACGACCCCTTTGATTATCGCTTGACTCGCAACCCGGCCTTGTGGCTGCAATACTATATTGACCACGGCATGATCGCTGGCTTTGTGCATGATGCTGAAGGGCAGGCGATTGAAGGCAGGCGAATTGTCGTCCGTTCCGATGACGTCTACCGCGAGGTCTTCACCTATGGGGAGGGACGCGTGAATCGAGACCCGGTCTGGGGCGAAAATTTCACCGTCAGCGATCTGCCGCAGGGAATCTATGAGATCGTCATTCTTGATGCCGCCGGCCGCCTGGCCCATCGCAGCGAGGTCAAGGTCGAAGCGTATCAGACGGCCTTCTTGGATGTGTTGATTGAAAGCTAAGGCCATCCCATCTTGATTTTCAATGTCCGTCTGACTATACTCAACGAAACCGACGAATAAGGAACTGCATCATGGCATCAGAACAGGCCTACTTAACCAAACAAGGTGAAGCCAATCTCCGCAATGAACTCAAGGAACTGGTCGAAGTCAAGCGTCCCGAATTGGCGCGAAGGCTGAAAGAGGCGATTGCCCAGGGCGACTTGAAGGAGAATGCGGATTATCACGATGCCAAAGAGCAGCAAGGCTTCATCGAAGGCCGCATACAGCATATCGAGGCGATTTTACGGGATGCGACTGTCGTTGAAGACCAGGGGCCCAGCGACGAAGTGCGAATTGGCTCAACAGTGATTATCCGCGAAGAGGGGATGGATGAAGACGAAGAGTATAAAATCGTCGGCAGCGCTGAAGCTAATCCGCGCGAGCGCAAAATCTCTGGAAACAGTCCTATCGGCAAGGCGCTTTTGGGCAAGAAAAAAGGCCGAAAAGTGAGAGTGAAAACGCCCGACGGGCCGATCAAATTCAAAATCATTGATGTTCGCTAGCGTCTCGCAGAAAGCCCCGTCAAAGCGAGGATGCGGCGCAGTGTTCGCTGATACCCCATCATGTTGACGGAACGGAAAGGATCCTCTGTATGCGAGGCGCATCATGGCGGACAGCTGCATTGAATATCGTCTTCAGGCTGCTTGTTGTACTAGGCATTTTGCTGTCCCTGTTTGGCTTGGGGATGGATTTCCTCCTTGGCACGCACCCCGGCTTGAACCTGCCGCAGCTGCTCCTGATTGCCGCCGGCCTGCTGGTGTCCCTGGTGGGATTTCGTTTGCGCCATGCTGATGCGCGTCAGCGGACTTGGACAAAACTGCGCGGACATTGGCGGGTCGGCCTGCTCATCAGCATCATTACGCTGCTTGCGCTTGAGTTCGTTTTGGCGGCTGGCGGCGTATCCATCTATTATCCCCTCCTCGTCAGTCAGCCCCCCGAAGAGGCGCCATGGTGGATTTGCGATGAGCTTGGCTGCCGCTTTGACGACGATGCGATGGTCGCCGCCTGTGAAAATGGCGAGCTTCCGCGTTCCAGCCGCCATTGTATCGTCAATCGGCAGGGTTTCCATGATCGGCAGGATTTTACAGCTGACGCTGACCTTGATGAGCGAACCCGTATTCTGATGCTGGGCGATTCATTTACTTTTGGCATGTCGGCCGACATCGGAAAATCGTATGTGGAGACCATTGAAGCCAGCTTGCCGCAGAGCATCGTCTGGAATACCGGGATTCATGGCGTCGGGACACAGCATGCCCTCGCTGTATTTCAAACTTATGCGCCCCTGCTTCAGCCGCATATCACCATTCTTGGCTTCTCCATGAATGATTTCACAGACAATGTTCTGCCCATGGATGCCTGGCTTTGGGCGCGGGGCAATCAAGACGCGATAAGACGTTATTCGGTTGATTTTCAAGGGAACGTGACGAAGCTGGACGATCAGACGCTCAATTATCATGCCTATGGCGTTTCGCCGCCGGCCAATGAAATCCAACGGCTGATTGGCATCACGCGCCTAGGGACGCTGGCGCTGAAAGCAATGGATGTGGCGCGGGAAGCAATAGATGTGGCGCGGGAAGAGACGGATCTTGTGCCTGTTTGCCTTAGCGAATGTCCGGCGGAGGCCACGCGCGAATACCTGCAAGCCTTGCGCGATGCCGCCGCCGCGCAGGATACAGCCTTGCTGATTCTGCTCATCCCGCGCTGGCGCGATATTGAGGAGCTTGGACAGAATCACAAACGTTATCCGGGAGTGGTAAAAGTCAATGACATAAGAAGTTGATCAAGTGCGTAGGGTAACCTGGATGCTGCTGACGATACAGCTGACGCCGATTCCAAGCATACACAAACAGCTTGACACTGCGCCGAAGCGCCTCAGCACAGCGTGAAAAACAACGCGAACGACGCTGCAAACGCGCCAGATAATGACGCAGCTCGGCATTCATCCCCTCAACCCGATAAGTCTCACTCTTATCCGACATGGCACAGTGTACACCAGGATGATAAATTAAACCCTGATACGACACCATCCGATCACTATAGTACTGCCCAGCCTGCGGACTGGCATCCAGCAAGGCTTGCAAACTCTCCTCGTCCCGCCTTTGACCCACGCGCCAGCCCACAATGCAACTGCTGGCACGCTCAACCAAGGTCATTATGTACCACCTGTTTTTTTCTGAGATACAAAGGTGTACAGTTCGTCCATCTCAACGACCTCCAGCGAACCCTCATCCGGAACGGGCGCCGCTGGCAGCTGCTCACTATGAGCCTTGACCCAATTCATCACGCTCACATGCGATACGCCCAGCAAACGCCCAATGCGCCGATAGTTCACCCCCTCCAGATGTAGACGAACCGCTTGCTTTCGGACTTCATTGGGATAGCCAGGCTCGGCTGGCACGGGCGTATACCGCCGTTGGCAGGGCTTGCATTTGTACATCTGACTGCCGGCGCCGGTCAATCCCGCCTTGACTTGATCAGTTGTGTTTTGGCAATGCGGACATTTATTCATATATCCAGTTTATACCATCTCTACCTCTTTTACCACTCCCGTTATCCCAAAGCGCTTCAGTTTATGGAAGAACTGGAAATGCCTTATCTTAATCCGGTCAATCTGCTTGATGACGAGCTTGATTATGAGTCGGGCACCCGTTCGCATTGGAACAGCGCTGGGCATCAGAAAATTGGATCGCTGTTAAGCCGCTGCATCCAAGCGTTTCAGATCAGCCAGGACTGGTCGGACTGTGAAGAGGTCGAGACGCCTTAACCCCGCTGTAAAGTGATGTATTCTTGCCGCTAGGACAATGGCATAAAATTGCCGGTGCCGCCAAAAGGATCGTTGTCTTCATCTTCTGGCCGCTTGGGTGGCGCTTGACCGCTGGCCGGCGGCGGTGGCGTCGGTGATGCCGGCGGCATTTGCGCTGGCGGGACAAACTGCATATCGGTATAGTCGTCCGGCGGGCCAAATCGCTGACCTTGCCTTTGCCAGGCCCATAGCTCTATTTGCAGCGCCTCAATGCAGCTGTTGGGCGCGCCGCCGCCATAATTATAGGCGACTGTTTTGATTCTGCCTTGGATCCGCATCGAATTGGTATCCAAAACAAGCTCGGCGCCAGGTTCGGCCGCCACAACATCCGCGGCGACATCCCTGACGCGGTTGGCCACGACCGCCTGCAGGGCCGGATCATTGATGGCCCCAGGCGCCGCGAACACTTTGGCGAAGGTCTCCTGCGAGGCCATGTCAAAGCCCCACAATTCGACCGATTGCAGTTCATCGTCTACTTTGGTGGCCATCGAGATGCCGCATTCACCAAGAAACCGACTGCCCTGTTCCGGCCCCAATTCAATGGCGAAGGAATCATCATAATTGCGGCCTTTGGTGTATGTAGAGAGGGTATGCAGAACCGGCACGCCAAACTCGGCATGGATATGGCCGCTCCGTTCGGTTTCTTCCTCAAGCCAAGGCTGGGCCTGGAATGTATCATAATCCGCCGCGGACGGGCTTGGCGGCGGGCTGGGGGGAGCATCGGGCGCCTGCCGAACTCGATTGGCGACCGGCGCTGCGACATTGGAATAGATAAACAGCCTCCAGACAAGCGCCGCGATGGGGACGCCAATCGCCACCACGGCTATCGCCAGGGCAATCTGGGCGCTGCTGCCGACGAGGCCGGGGTCTGCCGGCGCGATTGTCCCCGTCAAGTCATCAAAGCCTTCAATCTCTTGCAGCTTGGCGAGGGCCTCTCGTTCGCTGGCCGGAATCTGGGCATTGTTCGCCAGACGTTCAACAACCTGCTGCGGGTTTGGAATCTGCCTCAAAACCAACAGGGTATTGGCGTCGTTGTAATGAATGTCCTGCGAATGCCCAACGGCGATCATCCGCACCCACTGCTCAATGACGGCGCTGCTCAAATGGCGCGGGGATGCGCCGGTCAGTTCAGTCGGAATGACCAGATAGGCGGTAATCATGCCAATCACCATGCCCAAAATGATTTGTGCAATCGTCGAGCTTTGCGGCATGGATGATTCAACCATGATGCGATAACGGCTGCTGTATGAATCAGCGAGTCTGTTTCGCGTTCTTCTTATGAATCCGAACCGTCCGCTGTTTTCGCCAGGGCCATTTGACGTTTCATCCGGCGGCGCGGCGGTTTGGGAACTGTTTCTTTTACCATCTAGAAAACTCATAAATAACGACCTTTCAAGTCGATGTATC
This sequence comes from Phototrophicaceae bacterium, assembly GCA_965243795.1. GTDB lineage: Bacteria > Chloroflexota > Anaerolineae > Aggregatilineales > Phototrophicaceae > UBA6055. Next base: position 2,321,654 of record OZ251576.1, read on the forward strand.
ACTTTGTGCGTAAAGCGCGGCTCAACAAACAAGCTGCCCCGCATCTCTTTTCAGTATAACGACATTTGCCTTGTAAAGCAAAGTTCCATCACGCCTATTTTAGCTGCTTATTTTAACTGATCGAAGGTTCTTTGCTTTTTTCGCTGGCGGCCGTCTTGATTTTGACCAGACCTCTAGGCAGCTTCCAGGCGGAAAATTCACAATCCGGATAGCGATTGCATCCATAGAAAATCCGTCCCTTGCGCGTGCGCCGTTCAACAATTTCGCCCCTTTGCTCTCCGCCGCATTCGGGACAAAGCAGGCCCTTGCGCTTGAGGAAGGGTTCGGTATGGCGGCATTCAGGATAATTGTCGCAGGCGATGAATTTGCCATAGCGCCCGTGCTTGATGACAAGCTGGCCCTGATGACAGCTGGGACAGCCGCGCCCGACATACTCCACCAGATTTTGTTTTGGCATATTCTCCTGGGCATGAAGCAGCCGTTTTTCGAAGGGCTGATAAAATTCGTCCAGCATCGGCCGCCAGTCGGTTTTGCCTTCAGAAATGCCGTCAAGCTGATCTTCCATGCGGGCGGTGAAAGTGTAATTCATCTCTTCGGTAAAGTATTCTGAAAGCAGATCGCTGACCAGGCGGCCGGTCGCCGTGGGGACAAGCTGCCGGCCGTTTCGGTGGATATAATCACGATCTGGGCTTTGGATGAGCGTAACGGTTGGCGCGTAGGTGCTGGGACGGCCGATGCCATGCTCTTCCAGCGTCTTTACCAGCGTGGCCTCGGTATAACGCGGCGGCGGCTGGGTGAAATGCTTGCCGTTTATCAGGCCGCGCAGGTCAAGCCGCGCGCCGCGCGCAAGCCCCCAGAAGGCCTGGCCTTCATTCTCGTCATCGTCTCGGCCATCTCCATAAATCGCCAGGAAACCAGGAAATTTCAGTTTGCTGTCGGCCGTCCGCAGCAGATAGGGCTTGCTGGATTCGGTCGGGCCGGCTTTGATTTCGACGCGAATCGTATCATAAACCGCGCTGGACATCTGGCTGGCGACAAAACGCCGCCAAATCAGCTGATAGAGCCGAAACTGCGCGGTGTTGAGACGCGCTTTCATTAGGGCCGGGGAGCGCATGACGCTGGTTGGCCGAATGGCTTCATGGGCCTCCTGCGCGCCTTTGGCCTTGGTTTTGTATCGGGGCGGCTTTTTCGGGGTGTACGGCTCGCCAAAGTTTTTATGAACATAATCCCGCGCCTCGGCCTGCGCCTGTCCCGAAACTTGCAGGCTGTCGGTACGCATATAGGTAATCAGACCGACCGATTTGCCGCTAAGATCAATCCCCTCATAAAGCTGCTGGGCGATTTGCATGGTTCGCCGGGCGCTGAAGCCAAGCTGACGCGATGCCTCCTGCTGCAAGGTGCTGGTGGTAAAAGGCGGCGAGGGCCGGCGCTGACGCGTGCCGCGCTTGATTGAATCCACAGTAAAGACGCAGCCCAGCAGGCGCAGATGCGGCAGGATGGCCGCGGCGCTGTCAAGCATCGGATCCTCGCCGCTGTCGGCCTTGTAGATGATGTTGACGTCATTGATTTTGACCAGCTGCGCCGTGAATTCGCCTTTGCGGCCGTTCAGATTTCGCTGGGCCAGCCGGCAGTCAATCGTCCAGTATTCGACTGGAATAAAAGCCTCGATTTCTTTCTCGCGCTCGACAACCAAACGCAAAGCGATGCTCTGCACCCGTCCGGCCGTCAAGCCCCGCCGCGCCTTGTATCGCAAAAGGTTGGATACTTTATAGCCGACCAGACGGTCGATGATGCGCCGCGCCTGCTGGGCATTGACCAAATCCATGTTGATGCTTCGCGGCTGTGAAAAGGCCTCGGCCACGGCCGCGTCGGTAATCTCATGGAAAATCACCCGCTTTACACTGTCGAGCGGCATTTCGGCAGCGGCAACCAAATGCCAGGCAATCGCTTCTCCTTCGCGGTCAGGGTCGGTCGCCAGAAAAATTTCCTTTGCATTTTGCGCGGCCGTCTTCAATTCCTTGACCACCGCCCGCTTGTCTTTGGGGACGGTGTACTTGGGTTCAAAGGCATTTTCAACATCGACTGACAGGGTGTACTTTGACAAGTCGCGGACGTGACCCACAGAGGACATCACCGTATAGCCTTGGCCCAAAAATCCGCCGATGCTGCGGGCTTTGGCCGGCGATTCGACGATGACCAGCTTGTCAATGTTTTTGCGGGCGGGTTTTCTTCTCGCTTTTGTTTTCGCTTTTGTTTTTCGCGCCGCCTTCTTTTTGGCCGCCTTTTTCTTGCGGGCGGGTTTTTCAATGTTGGCCGGCTTGGGCAGCTGGGCATGGGCCTCGGTCTTTCCCCTGCGAAAAAGGGCGCCGCCGCATACTTGGCAAGCGCTTGTCCTGCCAGCAATACCCGTGCGAGTATAAACCGCCCGCGGGTCCTGCATATCGCGCTTGGCCTTGCACTTCATACAATAGGCTTGCAATTTTTCGCCGCTCATGCCCCTTCCTTTGGCAATGTCATCGCTGTCTGATTTAGAGATACTCTTCGCTGCCGTTTTCTTTCAGGTAATCGACAACCTGCTTCACATCCTCTGTGCGGTCTTTGTGACAAATCAGCAGAACATCGTCGGTGTCCACGACCACAATGTTTTCGACCCCGATGGCGACCGTCAGGCGATTGCTGTAGACCAGCGTATCGCGCGTGTCCAGGATGACGCGGCTGTCGGCTGTCTTGCCCTTGATGCAGTTCCCGAAATTGTCCTGCGGAAGTATATCATACAGCGACGACCAGCTGCCGATGTCACTCCAGCCGATGTTCACGGGGATAACCGCGATGTGTTCGGCTTTTTCCATAATCGCAAAATCAATCGACAGCCGCGGCAGTTTTTCCCAAATGTCGGCCAGCTTCTGCTCATAATCGGCGGCGTCAAAGGCCTCTTGCAAATACGAAAACAAGGCATACATGGCCGGCTGATAATGCTCAAGGTCGCGCATGGCATGCTCGACTTTCCAGATAAACATGCCTGAATTCCAACTGTACTGTCCCGATGCCAAAAACTGCGTCGCCCGCACAATATCAGGCTTTTCGGTGAATCGCTTGGACTGATAGACCGTAAAATCACCGACCTTGGCAATGACATCGCCCTGCTGAATGTAGCCGAAGCCGGTCGCTGGATGGGATGGCGCGATGCCCAGTGTTACGATTTTGCCGTCCTGCGCCACATGATAAGCCGATTCCAGCACGCGGCAAAACTTCTCCCGATTGGAAATATAATGGTCAGCCGTTAATATGGCAATCGTGGCTTTGGGATCGCGCTTTTGAATGTAAGTCATCGCCAAAGCCAGGGCCGGCGCCGTGTTCTTGCCATAAGGCTCAATGATGAAATTGTCGCTTGGAATTTGGGGCGCCTCCTGCCGCAGTTCAGGCGCGTAATCGCTGGTCGTCACCACAAAAATATCTTCTGGCGCAAAAAGCGGCTCGATTCGTTTGATGCTTGTCTGAAACATGGATCCGTTGTCAATCAGCGGCAGCATTTGCTTTGGCATTCTGGCGCGGCTCATCGGCCATAGTCTTGTGCCTTGACCTCCGGCAACGATCAAAGCGCAGTAATTTTCCATCTAACGTCCGCTTTCATGTCAATGGCTGGCGCGGGCGACAGTATTGCATAGGGCCAGCGATCTCTGCAAGCCCCTTTAATTCCAGCAACGCCAATGTACTGGTCACTGTGGCCGCCGGCAGCTGTGTTTTGCGGACAATCGTATCAACATCAACAGGCTCCACATCCAGCTGCTCCAGAATCGTCTCTTCGGTCGGACTTGTCGGCTGAACCTGCTCGGTTTTGATGCTGACCTGGGTATTCAGATAGGCGATATCCAGTTCTTCCAGGACGTCGCTGACGGCCATGACCAGCTTGGCGCCGTCCTGAATCAGTCGATTGCTGCCGCGGCCGGTTTTGCTGAAGATATTATGCGGCAGCGCGAAGACATCGCGGCCTTGTTCGCTGGCGGCGGCAACGGTAATCAGGGCGCCGCTCTTTTCGGGGGCTTCGGCCACCAGCACGCCCAGCGACATGCCGCTGATGATGCGGTTGCGGCGTGGAAAATGCTGTGGAAGCGGCGCTGTGCCAATCGGCATTTCGGTTATAATCGCCCCCCGTTCCACAATATGCGCCGCTAAATCCGTGTTTTCCTGTGGATAAATGCGGTCGATTCCAGTGGCCATGACAGCGACCGTCGTCCCGCCGGCCTTGAGTGCGCCATGGTGAGCGGCCGCATCAATGCCCTGCGCCAGCCCGGAGACAATGATCACCTGCTGCTGCGCGAGTGAAGAGGCAAGCTCATAGGCCGCATTCCGCCCATATATGCTGGGTTTGCGCGTGCCAACAATGGCCAGGCATTTGTCGACGTTCTCAAGGCGGCCGCGGACATACAGCAGCGGTGGGCAGCCAGAGATGGCGCGGAGCAGGGGAGGATAGGCATCATCGGCCAGGGTGATCAGCTTGGCCGATGCCCGCCGCACTTTGTCCACTTCTTTTGGCAAATCAATTGACCGCCGCCCGGCAATGAACTGCTCCAGCATAGACCGCGGCAGATTCAGACGCCGCAGATTCTCGTCGCGCTCCTGCCACAAGGCCTCGGCTGAATCAAAGCGCGTCAGCAGTTGAGCTATTTTCACGCTGCCAAATTGGGGAATGAGATGCAAGCCCAGCCAATATCGATGATGTCGGTTTTGCATAAATCATTATGACCCGTACTGTTGGCGGCATGAGCGCATCAGCCAGCGATTTTTGCTGAAAATCAAACCGAAGGCAGCAAGCCCTCTGGCAGCGACATGGTGATGACTTCGGCGTCAAAATCGATGCTGTTGATCGTTTCCGCATGCGCTGGTATAAGGACTTCGCCATATTTGCCGCCCTCGACGACATAGACATCATTGGCGCCGGTTTGCAGAACTTCCTTGACGCGGCCGACGGCCTCATCGCCGGCGACCACCTGCAGGCCAATCAGCTGAAACAGGTAATATTCGCCATCTTCCAGCGGCGCCGCATCATCAATATCCACCATCGCGACCTTGCCGCGCAGCCTGTCAGCCTCATTGCGATTGCAGCAGCCTTCGAGGGTCAGCAGGGCATAGTTTTTGTTGAAACGAACCCGCTTCAAGGCCAGCCGGACAATGTCTTTGTCTGCCGCCGATTTCCCGATGTACACGCTGTCAAGTTCAGGCAGACGTTCAGGATAGTCGGTGACAATTCGCATCCGAACCTCGCCTTTTATCCCGTGCGGGCGCAAAATTTCGCCCAATACCAGATACTTGGGCCGCTTGCGCGCTATGTCGGCTGTCATCTTACTCGATTTCAAGGATGACGTTTTTGCGGCGGCGGTCCCAATCCGCGCTTTCGTCGAATGGGAATGCCCGCAGCAAAGCGCGAATCGCATTGGCCACGCGGCCGCTGCGCCCAATGACCCGTCCCATATCGTCTGAAGCGACCGACAATTCGAGAATCACAGTGCGGCTGGTCTCCTTGCGCCTGATACTGACTTGTTCGGGGTCATTCACCAGGTTTTCGGCAATGTACTGGACAAATTCTTCTTCAATCATGCGATGTCAATCCCGTTTATTCACTGTCGCCGTCGGCCGGCTGTTCAGCGGCCAGGCGAGCGGCTTCCCGTGCTTTGATCTTGCTTTCGCCCGCGCCCGGCGCCGGATAATTGGTTTGGGGGCTGGGCAGTTCAGCGCGGTTTTCTTCTGCTTCTCTGACCAGATCTTCCAGGCTTTCCCCAGCGCGGAGACGTTGGAACCGCGCCCAGGTGCCTGTATGGTCGAGCAGACGCCGCACGGCATCACTGGGCTGCGCGCCCACGCTAAGCCAATACAAAGCCCGATCTTCAGCGATGACCTCGGTTGCCGGCTGGGTGCGCGGGTTGTAATAGCCGATATTTTCCAGATAACTGCCGTTGCGCGCCTTGCGTTTGTCCGTCACGATAATTCGATAGGTCGGCTGACCTTTCAAGCCTTGACGTCGTAAGCGAATGCGAACCATATCTTCTCTCCTGAATGCCGGCTTATAAAGACAAGCCGGGTATATTGGGCAATTTCCCTCTGCTTAACTGATTCATCAGCCGACTCATTTGTCGGAACTGCTTGAGCAAGTCGTTGACATCGCGCACTTCAACGCCGCTGCCGGCCGCAATCCGCCGCTTGTGACTGGCTTTCAGCAGGCGCGGCCGCGTCCGTTCGGCCGGCGTCATTGAATTGATAATCGCCTCGACCTTCCTGATGCGCTGTTCGATGTCCTGGTCATCGATATTCGCCTGCGTCTGAAGTTTGGACATGCCGGGGATCATCCCCATCACCTTGCCCAGCGGCCCCATGCGGCGAATCTTTTGCAGCTGATCCAAGAAATCCTGCAAGGTGAACTCGTTCCTCATCATTTTGCGCTGGAGCCGTTCGCTTTCCTCTTCTTCATAGAGCGACTCGGTTTTTTCGATGAAGGACATGATGTCGCCCATGCCCAGGATGCGCTGGGCAATGCGGTCAGGATGAAAAAGCTCAAGCGTGTCTGCGCTGACTTTTTCGCCGGTGCCCATAAACTTAATCGGCACGCCGGTCACGGCCCGCATGGAAAGCGCCGCCCCGCCGCGCGCATCGCCATCGACCTTAGTCAGCATTAAACCCGTGATGCCCAGCCGCTCATTAAAGCCGCGGGCGATGTTGACCGCTTCCTGACCGGTCATGGCATCCGCCACCAGCAGGATTTCGGCTGGCGATGAAATCTTCTTGATTTCTTCCAACTCCTGCATCATCGCGTCATTGATTTGCAGCCGCCCGGCCGTATCGACCAGCACGACATCGACGTCGGCCTCTTTGGCCTTTTTGAGGCCTCGCTTGACGATGGCCGGCGGCCTGTTCGAAGCGCCTTCTTCGTGATAAGGCACTTTAATTTGCTTGGCCAGGGTCACCAGCTGATCAACCGCAGCCGGGCGGTAAGTGTCGGCGGCAATCATAAACGGCTTGCGGCCTTCGCGGCGCAGATGAAGCGCAAGTTTGGCGGCGTTGGTCGTCTTGCCCGCGCCCTGAAGCCCCACCAGCATCATCACATGGGGCCGCGCGCTGCCACTGTAACTCAAGCGGCCGGCCTCGCCCAGCATATCCACCAGTTCTTCGTGGATGATTTTGACAACCTGCTCGCTCGGCCGCAATGCCTTATGCACCTCTTCGCCCAGGGCCCGCTGGCGCACCTCTTTAATGAAATCCTTGACAATCGGCAAAGCCACATCTGCCTCAAGCAAGGCCATGCGAACTTCGCGCATGACGGCCTTGACGTCGGCCTCCTTGACCCGGCCGCCTTTCCGCAAGCCCTCAAATGCGTTATCCAATCTTTGCGTCAGTGATTCAAACATCATTCATTCTCGCCAAAAATCACGATTGAACATTGTAGCGCAGGCGCGGCCCTTCGTCAAGGCTAAGGATTGCGGGGAGAGGAAAATAATATCGCTGCGTCCTCAAATCTTGGCAATTCGCAGGCGCCGCTTTCGATGCAGCTTTGTATTTCATCAGCGACCGCCTGCGCGGTGACGCTGGTGATCTCTGGCCTATAATGCTTCATAGGGGCCCATCCATCAGTAAGATGGGAATGGTCCAGCTGGTCTTCAAACGTGATGTAATGATAGGCTTCGTCAAAATAGTCGAGCAGGAATTGGTAGTCCCGCGATTTTCCATTATGAGCGCGGCGCAAATCACGTCGGTTCGGCAAATACAGCACAAAGAACTCGGCCTCGCGCGCCTTGACATCAGCCGCAAAGGCATCGACAATCGCTTGGCCCAGCTGGCCGAGTTCACTGCCTGGCCCATAGTCGTCCTGGCTGTCTTCATCGTCTTCAGACTGCTTCAGCGCTTCATACAGATAGCTGGCCAGCCGACTGGAAGACCACCATCGCGAAACCACATCGCGGCTCTGGTAATGATACTCATATTGAGCCAGAGGATGACTCGCGAAGGATTCAAACACATCGGCAATCTGTTCAAGCGGCATCACCGGCGAGTTCAGCAATTCCAGCCCCCCTCCCGCAGCCAAGACAAAGCGCGGCTTGGAAAAAGGCAGGGTGCCAATGTACAAGTTGGTGAAGATATTGACATTGCGCTTGAGATTTTCTGACTGAAAGCCAAAGATGACTATATCAGGCGCATAACTCCGACCCATCTCCCGCCATCTCAAAAAGGCTTGATCCATCCCATAAGCGTTAACTCCAAAATTCAAAACTTCAGTTCGGATGCCAGCTTGATTGAGTTTCGTTTCCAGTTGATGTCCCCAGGTTTCATCATCGCGGACTTCGTCGCCGGCTGTGAAGGAATCGCCAAACAAAGCAATCCGCAGCGTATCAGGCGGCGGCCTCTGACTGTACTCGCGCTGTGAACGCAGCCCGGCGCTGTTAATCGTGAACGGATGCCATATCACTGTTGCGTCTATTGTGGCGTTCGGGCGAAAAGACCAGCCGAGCATCTCGTCATAGATATAGATCGTTTGATCATAGATCGTTTGACTCTGATTCTCGATATAGGCCTCAAGCACGCGGCGCTGCCTCTCCACCGGCGCCGCATAGGGATGCAAGGTATATCCCATAAAGCTGAACTGCCCATTGGCGCCAGTTTCGCCTCCCAAGCGCACCGCGGCCTCCAGCGCCGTCAAGGTCAGCAGCACGGTGATGCACGCAATCAGCGCGTTGACTGTTATTCGCCTAATCAATTCATTTTCCTCCTTGCCAAAGCGCAGTCGCCTATTCAGATATGAATATCGCGCGCTTATCCTCGAATCTTGACAGTTCACAGGCGCCGCTTTCGATGCAGCTTTGTATTTCATCAGCGGCCGCCCGCGCGGCGATGCTGGCGATCTCTGGCCCATAATGTCCGTGCCTGGCCCATCCATGATCAAGATGGGAACGGTCCAGCTGGTCTTCAAATGTGATGTAATGATAGGCTTCGTCAAGATGATCAAGCAGGAATTGGTGAGGCTGCGGCGTTCCATCATGAAGGCGCTGCACCTCTACTCGCCGCGGCAAATACAGCGCAAAAAAGGCCGCGCCGCTTTCCTTGACGTCGGTCGCAAAGGCATCGACAATCGCTTTCCCCAGCATGCCGCGCTCATTGGCTGGGCCTGCGTCTTGGCTGTCTTCATCGTCTTCGGGCGGCTTCAGCGCTTCATGCAGATAGCTAACCAGCCGGCTGGAAGGCCACAAGCGCGGGGCCGTATCGCGCTTCTGGTAATGATACTCATATTGAGCCAGGGGATGACTCGCGAAGGATTCAAACACATCGGCAATCTGTTCAGGCGGCATCGTCGGTGAGTTCAGCAATGCCAGCCCCGCCGATTCAGTCAAGATGAAACGCGGTTTGGAGAAAGGCCGGTAAGAATACGATGCGAAGGGGAAGATATTGACATTGCGGTCGAGATTTTCTGGCTGAAAGCCAAAGATGACCATATCGGGCGCGTAATCCCGACCGATCTCCTGCCATCTCAAAAAGGCTTGATCCATCCCATAGCCGCCAACCCCAAAGTTCAAGACTTCGGTTCGGAGGCCAGCTTGATTGAGTCTCACTTCCAGTTGATGTCCCCAGGTTTCATCATCGCTGATTTCGTCGCCGGCTGTGAAGGAATCGCCAAACAGGGCAATCCGCAGTGTATCGGGCGGCGGCCTCTGACCGTACTCGCGCTGTGAGCGCAGACCGGTGCTGTTAATTGTGAATGTTCCTGAATGCCTCGCCGCGTTGGGAGGATAAGTCCAGCCGAGCCACTCATCATAGATATAGATCGCTTGATCCTGATTCTCAAGATATTCTTCAACATAGCGGCGCTGCCTCCCCGCCGGCGGCGTATAGGATTCCAAGACATATCCCATAAAGGTGAACTGACCGATCTTATTGGCTTTGCCACCCAATCGCACCACGACCTCCAGCGCCGCCAATATCAGCAGCACAGTAATGCACGCAATCAGCGCGTTGATCTTCATCTGCCTCATCAATTTACGCTCTCCTTGCGCCAGGTGTTTTATTCTGTCGGGATGAAGCGCCGCATGATGATAAATCCAAACAATCCCAGGCCGCCAGCGATAAGGCCGACAAACAGGAAACTGCCGCTGGATGCCGCGTAAATCAAACTGCCCAAAGCCGCGCCGGCCACGCGCCCCAGTGAATGCGCGCCCATATTAGCGCTCATCATGACCGACCTGGACTGCGGCAGAAGCTCGGTGAACAGCGGCAGCGAGGCGACAATGGCCGTTTCAATGCTGATAAACATAACAAAAATGCCGAACATGGCGAAGGGCAGACTGAATGAAAGCGAGGGGATGATGCAAAAGCTGACCGCCGCCGCCAGCATGCCCGACATGGACGTCAGCTTCGGGCCCAGCCGGTCGGCCAGCGCAATCACAATGAATTCGCCAATAATTTCGGCTATGGCGATCACAATCGTCACTGCGCCCAGCGCCGTCAGCCCCAAGTCAAAGGAATCTTCCATCCAAAGACCGTAGTTAATGAAAAACATTTCATGCGAGATTGTCAGGCAAAGCGCAAACAGCAAAGCGAAAACGGCCGGCGGATGCCTGCTGACGATGCGGATGGCGGCCAGCGGGCCGACCAGCCGAATTTGCTGACGCGCCTGGCCGGGCCGCTTATCCGACTCGACAAACAGCCACAATGCGCCAGCGCCGACGGCCAATGCGGCCGCCAAAAACGCGAATACGGCCTGTAGAGTGCTGGAATCCAGCAGAAAACCGGTTAATGGCGCGGCAATCACCAGCGAAAGCGCCCAGCTAAGTTCAGCAATGCCCATCACCCGCGCCCGCCGCTTGAAATGAATCACATCGCCCAGGTAAGCCTGAAAGGTAGGGTCATAGATGATTTTGCCGATGCCGAAAGAGAACATCACCACCACAAAGATGCCATAGTCAGCGAACAGGGCGCCGATGAGACTCATAATCGACATCATTGCCACAACACCGAACATCACCGTCTTGCGCCCGTAATGCTCCGAAATGGTGCCTAATAACGGACTAAGCAGGCCGCTGCCGTTGGTTAGCGCGATGACGTTTTGGATGCTGCCGGCCGATACCTGGAAAGCCGCGCCAATCGCCGCGACGAAGGGGTAGGGAAACCGCTTGGCGATGTTGATGACCAGACGGGCGAAAACAATGGCCAGGATGGAACGGATGATGGGCTTGCTCAAAAGTCTCTCGCCTCGGTTGGAATCGTTTAGTCGGCGCTGAACAGCATTTTATCACAAGCGGGGACAAAATCCGCGAGCGTCTTGTAGCCTGTGGCGAATTCAGCCGCGCGGCTGCCGATAACCAGCGTCGGCACATCGTTATGAGTATGACGGCGCACGCTGACATCTTCCAAATTGCCGTGATCGCTGACCACCAGCGCCAGGCCCTCATCATCATCCCATTCATCCAGCAGGCCGCGCAGGACTTGATCAAACATCTCCAGCAGTTCGACTCCGCGCGCCAAGGGCCCGCGATGCCCGATGTGGTCAGTCAGCCAATGCGAATGGAAAGCAAAATCATAACCGCGCGAAAGCCGCGCCAGCAGCCGGCCGGCCTCTCGCGCCGAGTATTTGACAGCGCAGTCAATTTTTAGGTGTTTTCGCCAGCTTTCCGTTGTCCATTCAGCGGTGAGCGCCCGACGGCGGCGGACATCATCCACGGTAAAATGCGCTTGGCCGCTTTCATAGGCCGCCTGCTGAATGCTTGAGCGCAATGTTTTCCCTCGTGCAAAATCATGCAGGAGGCGCGGCGGATAGGCTGTCAATAGCTGCGCTTTTTTGCCGCGTTCCACCAGCCGCTTGAAGTAACTGTGCTTGGCGATAAGCTGTCGGGTTTGCAAGTCCGGCTTGGGGCCATAATGCCGTCCAATGATTTGCGGCACATTGAGTCCAGTGAGCAGACTGGCCTGCCCAGTGCCGCTTTGTGGCAGCCCAGGGACGCCCAGCCGCGCGTCTGTGGGGATGAAAACGGCCCGCGCCGTATGCCGTATGCCAGTTTTCGCCAGCCAGCGGCCGCCGGTGAGTTCCAGGACAGTTGGCATATCGGCGGCGGCAAAGGGATTTTTTTGCGGGTCGTCTTCGCCTAGGCCAATGCCATCCAGGAAAAGCGCCAAAATGCGCGTCATGTCTGTATAGCCGTATCGCCGTCAAAGGAAAGCAGGAAGGGATTGGTCGCCCGCTCATAGCCGATTGTTGTCGCCCGCATATGACCAGGCAATACCCGAACATCATCGTCCAATACCATCAGCTTTTCACGGATAGAGGTCATCAGCAGGTTAAAATCGCCGCCGGGCAAGTCGGTACGGCCAATGCTGCCGGCAAACAGGGTATCGCCGCTGAACAAAATCTTCTGCTCTTCCAGGTAAAAGCTCAAGTGTCCGGGCGCATGTCCCGGCGTGTACAGCGTTTTTAGATGAATTCCATCCAGCGCGATCACTTCAGATTCGGAAGTCAGCAGACGGTCAGGCTTTGCCGCCGGCGGAAGTTCGCCCAGCCCAAACAGCTTGCCCTGCGCCGGCAGACTGTCCAGCCAGGTCAGGCAGTCTTGGTGAATGTAAAATGGAATCCGCAGTCGATTTTTGATGGCCTTGCTGGCCAAGACATGATCCAAATGGGCATGAGTGGCAAGCATCAGCGCAATCGTCCAGCCCTGTTCCGCAGCGGCCTTCATTATCCGCGAAGCATCATCTACTGGATCAATCAAGACGGCTCGCTTGGTTTCCGCGTCGCCGACCAGATAGGCGTTGGTGGCAAAGGCGCCCAGTGTAAGCGCTCTGACTTTTATCGTCATATTTTCCCTTTCTACGTCCGTCGCATAATGCGCCAAAATTCGGACAATTCCTGCATATTAAGCGCCAGGGCCGCGCCGATAAAGACCGCTATTCCGATAACGCTCTCCACGATGAGCCGCGCCAGGGTCATCAGCAGACCGCCGTTTGACGCCGGCCATAATGTATCCACGATGACGATGGCCGCGCCCATGACGAGCGATGCCGCCAGCGTTTTGACCAGTGTTCGCGCCAATGCGTCTTCCTGAATGCCCTGCCAGCGGCGCCGCAGCAGATAGAGCAGCGCGAGAACTTCAAACATCACCCCAAAAGAATTGGCCAGCGCCAGCCCGCTGACGTTGCCGGTTTCAAGCGGATAGCCGGCCGTCGGAAAGGTCATGGCCGCCAGATTGTGAACGTTCCTTGCCTGTACGGACCCGACATCGCTCAACATAAAGGCCAAGACGAAATTGACCAGAGCGCCGCCCAAGGCCGCGGCAAGCGGCGTCAAAGTATCTTTATCGGCATAGAAGCTGCGGGCGATCACCTCTAAAGCCGAATGTGCCACCAGACCCAGCGTGAACATGCTAAGGGCGCTGTAGACCAGCGCGGAAGCCGCTGAATCAAACGCGCCGCGCTCCAGCAGGCCAATCAAAGGCCGGCCAAGTACAATCAGGCCGACCGCCGCCGGGATGCTGCCCATTAGGATAAAACGCAAAGCTCCCGACATGGCGCCGCGCTTGCCATCTATATCATCGACCTCGCTTAACGCCGCCAGCGTCGGGAATATCACAATGCCCATCGCCGTGCCAATCAACGTTTGCGGAATCTGCATCAGCCGCCAGCCCCAATCCAGCGCGCTCACTGCCCCGGCGCCAAGCTGCGATGCAATGCTGTTCATCACCAGAAAATTGAGGCTGAACACGCCCAGGCCGCCGATGCGCGGCAGCATCAAGCGGATGACGCGCCACAAGTCCCGATTGCCCAGCCCAAGCCCCCATTTCCAAGTCATCTTATGAGTCACCAGCCCTGGAACCTGTATGCCCAGGTGCATCGCCGCGCCCAGAACCGCCCCCAGCGCCAGGCCATGAACCCCATAAATTGGCAGCAGAAACAGGACGCCAATCAAAATGCCGACGTCGTACATAATTGGCGCCAGCGCCGGCAGCAGAAAATGCTGATGCGAATTGAGGATGCCGCTGAAGATGCCGCTGACCGAAAAAATAATTGTGCCAGCAAGCAGAATCCGCATCATCTCGATGGTGTTCTGCGTCGTCGCCGCATCAAAACCAGGCGCAACGGCATTCTTAACCAGCCAGGGCGTCATAACAAAGACAGCTGCGCTAAGGATTAAGGCCAACGTAAAAATAGTATTGATAAGATGACTCGACAGCTGCCAGGCGTCTTCGATTCGATTTTGGGCCAAAAAGCCGCTGAAAATGGGGATAAAAGCGTGTGTCAGCGCCCCGCCCGAAATTAAGATCACGATAAGTTCGGGGATGCGATTGGCAGCCACATAAGCGTCCAGCTGACTGCCGACCCCGAAGGTCTGGGCGATGATGAGTGTTTGGAACAGGCTGATGACCTTGGCGGCGGCAAAAGCCAGCATGACCGTGACGGTGGAGCGGGCGATGCGCCGATTCCGCTTCTGTCGGTCATCTTGAGGGGGCGTTTCTCTGCCTGTCATCCAAGACCTTGATTCAGTTCATCAAGCGCTTGGCGCGCCTCTTCATCTTTGGGGTTATAGCTCAAGGCGCGGCGGAAAGCGGCGGCGGCCTGCTCCGATTGCCCCTGCGCCGCGAAAACGCGCCCCTGCCAGTAATAGGTCTCTTCAAGCTCTTCGGCATTGTTCAGGTTAATCAGCGCCAGACTCATCACATCGTCATAGCGTCCTATCTGAAAATAGGCCTCAAAGGGCCCAAATTGATACCACATCATGCGCCAGGGCAATTTCAAACGCTGCGCCTGGTCAAAGGCCGTGGCCGCCTCCTCGTATCTGCCCAGGGCGACTAGGGAACTGCCCATATTAAACCAGGCAAAGGGATTCTGTGGCTCGCGCCGCGCCTCTTCCTGCGCCGTTTCAAAGGCGATTTGGGCGGCATCCCGCTCGTTCCAATGTTCCCCCAAAAGACTGCGAAGCAAGCCTTCCTGCTGGGGTGGATAGACCACGATGAAGGTTCGATTGAAGGCCTGCCAGTCGCGGTCAACTTTTTCATAGGTTTCAGTAACGCCTTCACCCTCGCCAACTCCAAGGAAACTGTCGAAGAAATAGAACAACTCGAATCGATCATCATAGGCAACAACGGCGCGGTAATGACCAATCCAGTCGTAAGCCTCAAACATCGCGCCAGTTTCAATAATGACCGGAAATTCCTGTGACACCAGCAGCTTGAGCAGGTCGAGACTGCCGCCCATCCGCACAATGGCCTTGACATGAGTCGCGCTGTCCACAAAGGCGGCCAGTTCATGCGGGCTGACGTTCTTATCTTCGCGATTGGGCTTCAGCGCGGCGGCGGCGGCCGACTGATCTTGCTGCCAGCCATAATAGCTAAGCGCCATGGTGATCGCCGCTGGGCCGCAGTTGTTCCAGGTCTGCTGCTGGTGACGAATGCCGTATATTCTGGCTTCCGCCGGGATGGAAACCTCGTCTGGACTGGATTCGGCCGGCGGCGCTGTTTCAATGCTGGCCGCCGTGATTTCAATGGATTCCGTTGGCCTAACAGCCGGGGAGGCTTCAGTGGCGGTTGGCATGACTGCGGCCGGCGAAGCCGCGGAAACAGTCGGACTGGCCAGGATGAGCGGCCCCTCCAGCAGTGACATGGCGCTGTCACTGTCCGGCGTCGAGACCACTGATGGGAACACGCCGCCCATAGGCGTCGGCTCCAGGAACATACGCATAAAGGGAATTTGCTGAATGACGCGCTGCTGCTGGGCCGGCTGGAGAATTTGCCGAAAGCCGAAAATCGCGCCGACAATGCCAAACACGACGAGCAGAAAGCATAAAATCACCCCCCAAAACAGGAGCCTAGGCGGCGCCCTTAGCCCATCGGACGGACGATAATAACTTCGGCTGGGCTGGGTGTCATGTAAATCGCGCACAGTCCCGCTCTCGTGGCTGACAGGAAAGGCAACTATAACACAGCCGCGTCATTTTTCCAGCGAAAACTCTCATTCGCCAGGAGGAAACACCTCCGCCCCATAGCTCAAGGCGTCCAGGTAAGTTTGCAGGATAACCCGCGCCGCCAAATCATCGACTGGCTGCCTGACGCCGCGCTTATATTGTCTGGCCAGCTTGCGGGCTTCATCGCTCGTCAGATATTCGCTGACCTCGACAATCGGCAGTTCGGTATGCTGTCGAAACCGCGCTATCCAATGCCGCACAACGTCGGCCTGGGTCTGAATGCCTTCGGGCGCATTGGGATTTTGCGGCATCCCCACCACAAAGCCGACGGCCCCTTGGCCTTTGGCGATCATCCGAATCCTCTCGAAATCTTCCTGATCGGCAGTGCGGTTTATAATGATAAGTTCTCTGGCGCTGATTCTCATAGCGTCGCTAACTGCCAATCCGATTCGCCGGCCGCCGTGATCGATGCCGATAAGTCGACCCATCATGTCGGCCCGCTGACTTGAATATCGATGCGGACGGGCAGAAGCGGCATTCGCCCAAAGCCTTCGGGCCTGACCAAAAGGCGCGTCGGGCCGGCCAGTTCAGTCTGCGATGCCAAAATCTGCTCTGCTTCGGCTAGGCTAAGGCCAGCCAGACGCTCTTGCAGCTGCGCGGCGTCGAATTGGGGCATTGCTTTAGCGCTGACGCTGGCCGTGAAAATGACTCGGCTGGACGATTCCTGCCGCGTGATGGGCCCGCGCATGTACGCGATGGATTCGCGCCGCAGTTCCGCGTTGGGTGGTTTCTGCGCCGAAAGCCGCGCCAGAGCGACCTGACGTCCGAAATGATCATCGACAACCATCGCCGACACCACTGCCCGCATCGTCAGCGACAGTTCATTGGCCACCGCGCCAATCTCGGCCGAATAGGCCGTCCAGTCCTTGCGCTCTTCCTCAATTCGCATCGTTTCGATAAAAATCAACTGGCTTTTGGTAATCCGCGTCTGGATCTTCTCATAGGCCAGGGATTGCAGCTGTGTCCGCACGCTGTTCAGCAAGGCGATTCGGTCAGCTTCGGCGACGATGTTCACAATGCGATTTTCACCCCCCGTCGCTGGCGAAAGGTTGATGACCGAAACCAGATTGCCCAGCGGCCCCACCACCGCATTAATCATCCCCGCGGCGGCATTGCCCAGACTGCCAGTTGAGCTTTGCATCGCCTCAATGCGAGATTCAATATGCTGCCCAACGCCAGCCGGCACAGTGACCGCGCTGACCGTCCGAAACAGAATCGGCGCGCCGGCGCTGGTCGTCAGGCTGGTGTTGGCTGGAATGTTCACTTCGGCATCGGTCTGATTGGTGAAGGTCACCACCCCCTGCGCCAGTGCATTCTCCAGCTTTTGGGCGCCGCTGGTCGGCACAGCTGCCGTGGTCTCGACGGTGGCGCGGATGATTTGCGCCGGGATGATGCCCCGCTCAATGTTCACCGCTTGGACGTCAGCATCGGCCACAATCTCCACAGTCGCCTTAATCTCATCCTCTTGCAGCCTGACCATCACGACCGCGCTCGGCAAAACCATATAAATCGTCATGCCAATGACGCCAATCAGCAGAATCAGCACCACCAGCCGTTCCAAAATGAATCGGAGGCGCGATGGACGGCGGCCGCGCGATGAAAGACGGCTGGCAATCGACTGCAAATCCGCCGGGGCAGGCTCATGGCTCGGCTTGTGATAGCGGGGCAGGAACACTTTTTGCCGACCGCGTTTCCAACGTTTGCGCCGACTGTCTTCCACTGTCTCAAAGACGCTGATGTTCAGCCCCTTGGCGTGCAGGATGACATCGGGGTCGCGGCTTACAATCGCCAGTTGAATCGCCCGGCGGTCAGCTTCGCGCTGAATCAGCACCAGTTCCAGCTTTTGCGCCAGGGGTTTGCCGCGTTCGGGCCAGATCAGCAGCACCCGCCGGCCGCGAATAAAGGAAAGCCGATCTTTTATGATCGCTGCATTGTCCTTGGCATCAAGCTGGACATGTTCAATTTGGGCTGCCATGTTTTGTCTTCACCACAGGCGGCGCCAGCGTTTGGCAAGCAGATGAATTAAGCCCCTGCGATAAGCTCGCGGGCTTTTTTCAGAGCGGCGCTGATTTTGCTGCTGTCCCGGCCGCCGGCCTGCGCCATCTGCGGACGTCCTCCGCCGCCACCGCCGACGACTTTGGCAATCGGCTTAATCAAATCACCGGCGCGGATGCCATCTTTGACCAATTCATCGGACACGGCAACCACAATCTGCGGCTTGCCCTTGACATCGCTGGCCAGCACCAGCACGCCCTTTTCGACTTTATTGCGAAACCAATCGCTCATTTCCCGCATGGTCTCCATCGGCGCCCCGTCCAGCCGCGCAATCAAGGCCTGCTTGCCATCCAGACTTTCAAGCTGCTTGTCCAGCATTTGATCGAAGCTGTCTTTGGCCAGTCTGCGCCGCAGGTTTTCGATTTCACGCCGCGCCGCGCCAAGCTCGGTTTGCAGCGCGATGATTTTATCGACCGCCAGGTCCGCGGATGTGCCTAGCTGGTCGGCGATCCGATTCAAAGCCGCCAGTTTTTGGCGCGTGAGATCGGCCGCGGCCTGCCCAGTCAGCGCCTCCACACGACGGATGCCAGAGCTTACGCTGCCTTCGCTGACAAAGAGAAAACTGCCAATTTCGGCCGTTTCCCGCACATGAAGCCCGCCGCAAAGCTCATAGCTGTAGCGATGACTGTCGTTTTCGATGCTGACTGTCCGCACGGTCTCATCATATTTTTCGCCAAATAAGGCCATCGCGCCCTCTTGGCGAGCCTGTTCCAGCGATTTCTGCTCGGCCTGCACGCGGTAATTTTGGAGTATCGCCAAGTTGATTTCAGAGGCCACCGCCGCCAGTTCCGCCTCTGTGACTTTTTCAAAATGCGAGAAATCAAATCGCAGCCGCTCCGGCGCCACCAGCGAGCCTTTCTGCTGAACATGAGAACCCAGCTGATTTCGCAGGGCGGCGTGCAGGAGGTGCGTGGCGGTGTGATTGCGAATGATATGGCGCCGCCGCGTCAAATCGACCTGGGCCACAGCTTGGTCGCCGGCCTTGGGACTGCCTTCAACCACTTCGCCGCAATGGACAGCCAGGCCCTTGAGCGGCTGTTTCATGGCTTCAACTTCGATCATCCAATCCTCTGCCGCGATTATGCCGGTATCGCTGATCTGTCCGCCGGATTCGACATAGAATGGCGTTTCGGCCAGGATAACCTCGACTTTCTCGCCCAGCAGCGCCCTGTTCACCCGCTTGCCGTCCTGCGCCAAAGCCAGCGTCCGCGTATTGACCGCCGCGTCTGTGTAGGGATTATACATCGCGCCATCGCCGCCCAGTTTATGATCGGCTTGCAAATCCGCCAGCAGACCCCGATAGAATTCGCCCGACTCCATTTCGCCCATCGCCTGGCCGCCGCCGCTAATCCGGGCGTGTTCCGCCTCGGCCGCCGCAAAACCAGCCTCGTCAACATCATAGCCGCGCTCTTCAGCGACGTCCTTGACAACTTGAAAGGGCAGCCCCAAAGTCGCCTTGAGATAAAAGGCCTGGTCGCCGGCCAAGGTGCCGCCGCGCTTGAGTCGGTCGAGCATCTCATCAAGTTCGTTCAGGCCGCGCGCCATCGTGCGATAGAAACGTTCTTCTTCCAGCGTGATGATTTGCTTGATGTGTTCCGCCTGCGCGGCAAGCTCCTCATAGTGTTCGCTCATCAAGTCGATTACCGCATCGGCGATCTGCGCCAGGAAGGGCCGCTCAAAGCCGATTTTGCTGCCAAAGCGAACCGCCCGTCGAATCACGATGCGCGGAATGGCGGCCCGTCCCTTGGCGCCCGGCAGCACGCCATCGCTAATCAGAAAGACCGCCGCGCGGGTATGGTCGGCAATCACGCGGTAGGGGACGATGTTCGCATCCCGCTCTTCGTCGGAATGGCCGGTAAGCTGCTGCGTTCGTTCGATAATCGGCATAAAGAGGTCAGTCTCATAGTTGGCCTCCACGCCCTGCAAAACCGACAGAATCCGCTCCAGGCCCATGCCGGTATCGACCCCGGGCGCTGGCAAAGGCTCGTCCCATTGGCCGCTGTGTTCAGGGTCAGGCTGACGGCGGTTGAACTGCATAAAGACCAGATTCCAGATTTCCAGGAAACGGTCGTCCTCCGTTTGCAGCATAGGGATAATGCTGTCTTCGCCCATTTGCGGATGGTTGTCCCAATGAATTTCCGAAGTCGGCCCGCAGGGCCCAGTATCGGCCATCTGCCAAAAGTTTGTCGCTGGGCCCATTCTGGCCACCCGCTTGGGACTGATGCCCAGGTCCTTGACCCAATAATTATAAGCCTCATCGTCATTTTCATAGACAGTGTAGACCAGCCGCTCGGCCGGCAGGCCATAAACCTCGGTCAAAATCACATAAGCGTATCGGATGGCGTCGCGCTTGAAATAATCGCCAAAGCTGAAATTGCCAAGCATCTCAAAAAAGGTGTGATGACGCGGCGAAGGGCCGACATTTTCCAAATCATTATGCTTGCCGCTGACCCGCATACATTTCTGCGAAGTGGTCGCCCGCTTGTAACGGCGCTTGTCCAGCCCCAGAAAAACATCCTTGAACTGCACCATGCCGGCATTGGTGAACAGCAGAGTCGGGTCGCTGGCCGGGACAAGTGAGGATGAGGCGACCGGCTGATGGCCCATCTCCTCAAAAAAATCAAGAAAGGCCTGCCGCGCCTCCGCGCTGGTCATCTGTTCCATACTGATTTCCCCATTGACAGTCTCAATCAAAATTATAGCGACAGCTGCCCAGCCTGAACAAGGGCGCATCTAGTGAGGAGTGGTAAAAATAAGAATATGCGAAAACCATGAACGCCGCCGCGCCCAAAACCAAAACTGCGAACCTTGAGTCGCCCCTCCCACCCGCAAACGCGGTATAAAGAATTGGCATAGCATAGAGTCGAAATGTTTATGCGCGAAAAAGTTTGTCGTTCGCGCATAAAACGCGCATAAAACCCGTTCCGCTTCAGATGAGGACAGCGAATGACGCGGCGCAGCGTGGCGGAAAATGGCGGATTTTGTCGGGAAATGACGGGCGCAGGCTGGCGGAAAATGGCGGATTTTGTCGGAAAATGGCGCGGTGAATGCCCTCTATATTGACCCCTCCCTCCCTGTGCTATACTGATTGCGGTTGGACAATGGATGATTTGATAGGGACGATCATGGCGACGATTGAAGAGCAAGTTGAAGTATTGATGTCGGGAGCGGCCTATGGCGACCCCGAAATTTACAGGAATATGGCCAAAGACCTGCGCGACCGCCTGCTGGAATGTGAAAAAGCGGGACGGCCGCTCCGCGTCTATTGCGGCTATGATCCGCGCACCTCTGATTTGCATCTCGGACATACCATCACCATGCGGAAGCTGCGCCAGTTCCAGGATTTTGGCCATGATGTGACTTTCCTGATTGGCACCTTTACCAGCTTGATTGGCGATCCTTCCGACAAAGACTCGGCCCGCGACCAGCTGACCATGCAGCGCGTCGAGGACAATGCCCAAACTTATGCCGAACAGGCCTTCAAAATCCTCGACCGCGGCAAAACGCGCGTGCGCCGCAACGATGAATGGCTGTCGCCGCTGGACTTTGCCGATATTATCCGCCTGGCCAGCCACTTTACCGTCCAGCAGTTTTTGGTTCGGGAAAATTTCGCCAAGCGTCTCGACGAAGGCAAAGCCATTTATCTGCATGAGTTCTTTTATGCTCTGATGCAGGCTTATGATGCCGTCGCCCAGGAAGCCGATGTGCAGGTAGGCGGGCAGGATCAGCTGTTTAATATCCTGGTCGCCGGCCGAAAATTGCAGGCCGGGCTGGGACAAAAGCCGCAGATCGCGGTCATCATGGGCGAAAGTCTGCCCGGCACCGACGGCGAAATCAAAATGTCCAAAAGCCTGGGCAATCACATCCCGCTGCTGTCTGAATCCTGGGATATGTTCGGCAAGGTGATGAGCCTGCCCGACAAGGCGATGGGCATTTATCACAAGCTAATTCTCGGCTGGAGGCCGGCCCAGGTGATGGAATTGACGGCCAAGCTGGAGTCAGGCGAATGGCATCCCAACACAGTCAAAATGCGACTGGCGCGGGATATTGTGGCCATTTTCCACGGCCGAGAAGAGGCCGCCTCCGCCCAGGCCCGCTGGGATGAAGTTTTTCGCGGCGGAAGCGGCATCCCTGCGGATATGGCGGAAGCGGCGCTGCCGGGCGAAGAAGAAATTCGCGATATTCTGGTCCGCCTCAATATGGTCAGCAGCCGCGGCGAGGCCAAACGGCTTATTCAGCAGCAGGGCGTGCGCTTGAATGAACAGAAGATTGGCGACATACAAGCCACGATTAGGCCGGACATGCTGCCGGCCGTATTGCAGGTGGGCAAGCGACAGTTCATCCGCTTGGTGAAATCAGAAGAACGCGGCAATGGACGCTGACTATACCATCGATGAGCTAATCAGCGTGTGCATTTCGCGTCAAATCGACGACGGCGATGTCTGGGCGCAGGGCATCAACACCCCGCTGGTCGCGGCCGGCTTGATTTTAGGCAAGATCCGCTATGCGCCGCGCGCGCGTTTTACGTCGGCCATCGGTCAGGCTTTGGTGCAGGATTGGGGAGCCTTGAGTCTCGCCAGCATTGAAGAGCTATGGGTGGGCAAAGGCTTGATTCATCTCGGTTTCGCGGTCGGCGCCGCTGATATTCTGCCCAAGTATCGCCCCAAAGAGTTCTTCCGGCCAGCGCAGGTTGACGCGCAAGGCAACTTTAACAACATCGCTTTCGGCAAAGACTATCACAAACCGCGCCTGCGTCTGCCGGGCAGCGGCGGCATCCCCGACGTCACCCCCAGATATGACGAAACATTTTTGTATGTGCCGCGGCATTCGCGCCTGACCTTTGCCGAGTCGATTGACTTCGTTAGCGGCCTAGGCCATGCGCCCCAACGTCAATTCGGCGGCGGCCCGCGCTATATGGTTACCGATCTGGGACAGTTTGATTGGGCCAATGGCCGTATGCGTCTGACAAGCTGTCATCCCGATGTGGACATCCATAAAATCCGCCGCAAAACTGGCTTTCCGCTTGAAGTTTCGCCCCATCTGCATGAGACCCCGCCGCCGGACAAGGAAGACCTGCGCCTGCTCCGCGAGGAGATTGACCCGCTCGGCATTCGCAAGCTGGAAACCTTGGGGGGCGCCGCCAGAAAAAAATGGCTCCGTCGCATCCTGCGCCAGGAGAATGCGCTCTAGCCGGCCAACGCGGCTGGCCGCCAATGTTTGATGCTGCGAAAACGGTCGGCAGACGTCCCCAGACTCCCCAGTCGGACGCCTTCAATCGTATCTCGCACAGCGAAAGTATAGAGCGGATAGTAAAGGGGGATAGCAATCGTCTGCTCGGCAAATGTTTCCTGAAATTGCTGGTACAGGCGGGTGCGATGGATGCTGTTGCGCGCGCGCCGTGCATTTTCCAGCAATTCAGCGATTTCAGCGTTCGCCGCCGCGCCATAGTTCTGCCCCTGCGAATGCTGACTGGGATGCCAGTAGCGGTAGACGTCGGGGTCGCCGCCAATCTGCTGCGCGACGATGGCCGCCTGAAAATCGCCTGCTTCAAGCCGCGCTGTCAACAGACTGGCGGGGACGGCTTCAACGTCGACCTGGAAGCCAAGCGGCTGCCATTGGGCGGCGATATCATCGGCCAGCGCTCGCAGTGACTCCGCATCTTCGACCAGCAGCGAGAAACGGAACGGGGTCGGCGCGTCATCGACTGACTCCGATTGCATAAACTTGGCTGATTCCAGGAGTTTGAGAGCTTGCTCCGTATCCACATTTGCCCAAATGGAATTCGGCTGATAGGCCCATGAACCCGCGATCAATGGACTGTCAGCGAAAGCGGCCTGCGCGGCGAAATGCCTTTGCGTCAAGGCCGGCTGATCCAATCCCAGCGACAAAGCCTGCCGCAGACGCCGGTCGGCAAAAATCTGCCCGTCCCAGTTGAATATCAAAATGCTTAGGGATGGCGCCGCCTGCGTGTAAATTTGACTGTTCGGCAGGGCCAGCAGTTCATCGCGGGCCGCTGCATTGGCCAGCGCATCAACCTGATTCGCCCGATAGGCCTGAATAGCCTCGGCTGGGCTGTCATACAGCTTGAATTGAAGCGCATCAAACCAATGTTCCTCTTGGCCTTCCGGGCGTTCGCCATATACCGGGGCCGACGCGAGATGGACGGCGTCAATGCGGTCCCCGGTCGCTGACTCCAGCGCGGCCAGCTGATAGGGCCCCGTGCCAATCGGTGACAAATTGAAAGGGTGCTGCGCCAGCTGGGTGACCGCCGTCCCTTTCAGCGCGTGTTCGGGCAGGATGCCGATGGTCAGCAGGGCCGTAAAACTCCCAAGCGGCTGGGCCAGGCGAAAACGAACCAGATGATCGGTCAATTTCTGGGTTTCGACGGTTTGCCAAAAGCGGGACAAGGGCGAAAAATTCGCATAGTCAAGGTCACTTAACAAAGACATCGTGTAGATCACATCGGCGGCGCTAAAGGCGATACCATCCTGCCATTTGACATCTTCGCGCAGCTTGACCACATATTCCAGGCTGTCGCTGGAAATCCATACTTCGGCCGCCAAACTAGGAACTGGCTCGCCGTAAGCATTCGTTCGATACAAGCCCTCGAATATCAGACTTGCGATGTCATTGTCAATCGGGTTGAGATGAGCGAATATCGGGTTTAAGCGCTGGACGCCGCCGACCAGGCCCTCGCGGTAAATTCTCTGATCCCATCCACTGACGCTTGCTGGGACTGTGGCGGGAATGGCTGTAGGGGAGGGGGGAACTGTGGCTGTCGGCCTTGGCGCGCTGACGCTGATTCGACTATCAGGCAGACTGCTGCGGTAGATAAGCGCGACGGCAAACAGCGCGATAGCAACTATGAGCGCGGCCAACTGCCAGCGAAAACCACGAAACATATCCGGCCTCTTCGCTTACATCACTATGCCGCCGCCGCGCGCCATTGCCTGGTTCGGATATTTCAGCCCTTTAATTGGGAGTGGCAACGGCGAACAGTGCGATGCCCAAAAACGCAATCGATAAAAATATGGTGATGCGAAAGAGGGTCTTTTCCAGGCCGCGGCGAGTGCGGGCAATGCCGCCGCCAGCATCTCCGCCCAGCAGACTGCCCAGCGCGCCCCCCTTGACTTGCAGCAGAATCAGGATAATCAGGACGACCGAAATGACGATGGAAGAAATTTGCAGAGCAACGCCCATATTGCAACTCCTTTAGAATCATGCCATAAAGCGACAGCAGTATATCATCTGTTTGCCGCGCTGACCAGATTGAAATTCTGTCCGAATCTTCAATCGCTCAAAGATTCAAGAAAACGGATGGCTTCGGCCAGCTGGGGATCATCTTCAGACGTCTCATCTGCTTCTGCATCCCATTCAACAGCGATGTCCGGCTTTATGCCCTGCCGGTGAATCCAGGCGCCATTTGGTGTCAGCCAGCGTTTGACGGTAATGCGAATACAGCCATCGTTTGACAGCGACGGGGCATTCTGCACAGTGCCTTTGCCGAAGGTTGTTTCGCCTATGATGGTCGCCACCCCATAATCCTGCATGGCGCCGGCAATGACTTCAGATGCGCTGGCGCTCGTTTCATCGACGAGGACGACGATTGGGACTCGAATGTCAGCGTAATCGCCCTGCGTGCGGGTGACTTCTTCGCTTTGATCGCGCAAGACCTGGCGCAGTAGCACGCCATCTTCGATAAAGGCGCTGCCGACTTCAATGGCGCTCGAAAGTATGCCGCCTGGATTGCCGCGAAGGTCAAAAATCAGGCCTTGGCGTTCATTGATGTCAACGGCCGCCAGCGCATCGTCCAGCTGTGAACGCGATACTTTGTTGAAGGCCAGCATGGTCACATGAGCGATATTGCCGCCGACGATCTCGTGCGATACATTCGGCAGGGCAAATACATCGCGCACAATATCATAATTGACAAGCTCGTCGCCGCGGCGGAAAGTGATATTCACGCTGGTGCCTTGCGGGCCTGGCACGAGGGCCGTCAGTTCGGCCTGGGTCATGCCGGCCACGGTTTCGCCATTGACCGCATAAAACATATCGCCGGGCATCACGCCGACGCGCTCGGCAGGGGAGTTGGCTATCACTGTGACCACAGCGATTTCGCCTGTTTCCGCAATCGTTTGGATGGTTACGCCAATGCCTGAAAATTCACCCGAAAAATCCATAGCCGCTTCGCACAGTCCCGGCCGCAGATAACCGCTGTATTCATCATTTAGCGCGCTGACCATGCCATCAATGGCGCCTTCAACCAGAAGATCGACATCCACTGGGTCTACATAGCGCGATTCAACTATCGAGAAGGCATCCCAAAAGGGCGCAAGGGCCTCTTCTCTATCGCTCAAGGCAAAGGCGCTCATCTTGCCGAATGTGGACAGATTGCCCGCCAGAAAACCAGCTGCAAAGACCGCCATCAGCAGCAGGATTGACTGACGTCGCCGCGAATTTTGCCTGAACTCTCTCATCCGCTTCATCGCCCATCTCCAAGCTGTTCAAAAATGCCGGTGCATAATAGTATAAACGGCTATAGTTTTCTTATACACTGTAAAATTAGCCCATGCGGAAAAGTTTCGCATAGTCAATTCAAAACATATTAACCATGAATAACATCTACACAACATTAGATCAAGCCACGCAAACCATCAAAGACGACAGTATCATAGCATTAGGCGGCATGACCCTTTATCGCCGTCCTATCGGCTTTGTCAAAGCAATGCTACGACAAGCTCAACCACCCCAAAACCTAACGCTGCTTAGTTTCACCGGCGGCCTCGAATCAGACCTGCTAATCGGCGCAGGCTGTGTTAAAGCCGTGCGGTCAGCTTACTTCGGCCTAGAGGCCTTTGGACTGGCGCCGATGTTCACACAATTTGCACAAGAACAACGAATCAGAGTCATTGAGGAAACCGAGGCCAGCATTGTCATGGGCATCCGCGCGCAGATGGCCGACGTTGGCTTTATGCCCTCCCGCGCTTGGCTGGGCACCGATCTACCGCGGCTGCGACCCGATGTTAAGACCGTCCGCGACCCCTATTCCCATGAAGAACTACTGGCTTTCCCGGCCATTCCCTGCGATACGGCCATCATTCACGGACTGGCCGGCGACCGACATGGCAATGTGCTTATCAACAATAATTTAGGCATCGACATAGAACTGGTCTGCGCCGCCGATAACGTTATCGCCACCGTCGAAAACCACGTCGAAGAACTCAAGCCGGTCACTGAAGGCCGCATCATTCCTTTTCCCGGCTGTGATATGATAGTTCATCTGCCGCGGGGCGCCGCGCCAACCAGCTGCTATCCACTGTATCCACTGCATGGCGGCGACATCCTGAATTATGTTGAGGCCTGCCATGCCGGACAGTTTATGCCGTTCCTAAAAGAGTTCATCCACAAATAGGATAAAAACCCAGTTGTCTTGCATCTCCATTTGCGTTATACTTAATAAAGAAACAGTTGCACAGAGACTTGGGGAGCTTGCGCGAGCAGGCTGAGAGGGTGCGCGGCGCCGACCCATGACCTGATCCAGTTAATGCTGGCGTAGGGATGTCTAATCACTTTGGTTTAGCCACCCCGCAGACGCCCCAGCAGGGGTGATCTCATGTCAAGGCCAAAAGCTCCCAGGTCTCATTATGTTCGTCATAGTTATGATGGGAGTTCCTTATGATGTTCCGAATTGTCTTGACGTTTGTCATCATCGCCGCCGCGGTATCCAGCATTGGGGGGCAGGGCGCTGACACAGTCGTTCTGGTCACTCACGACAGCTTTGCCGTGTCCGAAGCCACCTTGGAGGCCTTTGAAGATGAGAGCGGTCTGACGGTTGACATCCTGCGGGCTGGCGATGCTGGTCGGATGGTCAACCAGGCCATCCTGACCAAGAGCAATCCGCTTGGCGATATCCTGTTTGGCATCGACAACACCTTCTTAAGTCGGGCGCTGGATGCTGGGATTTTCGAGCCGTATTGGTCGCCGCGTCTGGAGCGCATCGCCGCTGGGTTTATTCCTGATGACACTGGCCGCGTGACGCCGATTGATTTTGGCGATGTCTGCCTGAATTATGATATCGGCTATTTTGAGGAGCGCGATTTGGCTTTGCCATCCAGTCTGCGGGCATTGACCGAGCCGGCTTACGCTGGTCTGCTGGTGGTCGAGAATCCAGCCACATCATCGCCTGGCTTGGCTTTTCTGCTGGCGACCATCGCTGAATTTGACACCGAAGGCGACTATGACTACCTCGATTTTTGGGAGGATTTGCGCGCGAATGATGCGCTTGTGGTCGATGGCTGGACGGAGGCCTATTATGGCGAGTTCAGCGCGCCTGGCCGCGACACTGGGACGCGTCCGCTGGTCGTCAGCTATGCCAGCAGTCCGCCGGCCGAAGTTCTTTTCAGCCCTGATCCTGATGATGGCCCCTTTACTGGCGCCATCACGGGGGACAATATGTGCTTCCGCCAGGTTGAATACGCTGGCGTCTTGGTCAATGCCCGTCATCCAGAGGGCGCGCGGCGGCTGATCGATTTCATGCTGAGCCCGGTCTTTCAGGCTGACATCCCCTTGAATATGTTTGTCTTCCCGGTGATAGAGTCGGTCGAGCTTCCGCCATTGTTTCAGGAGCTTGCCGAGATCCCGCGGGCGCCGGCGCGTCTGGACTATGACCGCATTGAAGCCAACCGCGAGGTCTGGATTCAAGCCTGGAGCGAGGCGATGATGCGCTGATGCGATGGATTGTCGGTCTGCGGCCGCTCATTTATGCCCTGCCGCTGCTGTTTGTCGGGGTATTTTATGTCTATCCACTGCTCACCCTGTTTGACATCAGCCTGCGGCCGGGCGGTCATCTTGACCTGTCGGCCTTCATTCGGCTGTTTTCGACGGATTATTACATCGGCGTTCTGCTTTTTAGCGTCTATCAGGCGGCGCTTTCGACGCTGGCGACGCTGGCTCTGGCTTTGCCCTGCGCTTATGTCATGGCGCGCTGGCGCTTTGCCGGCAAAACGCTGCTGCTGTCGCTGTCGATCCTGCCGTTCGCGCTGCCGACCGTGGTGGTCGCCTTGGCTTTTATGTCGCTGCTGGGGCGGCGCGGGCTGCTCAATGATCTGCTGACGACGCTTTTTTCCCTCGATTACTCGCCGATTCAGCTTGAGCGAACGCTGGCTATCATTATTATCGTCCATGTGTTTTACAACTTCGCCATTGCGCTCCGCATCATCACCAGCTATTGGTCGGCGCTCGGTCTTCAGACGGAGGAGGCCGCCCGTCTTTTGGGCGCTGATGAATGGTCGGTCTGGCGCGATATTCGCCTGCCGCTTATTCGCCCGGCGCTGTTTTCGGCTGGTCTGCTGGTTTTCATCTTCACCTTCACCAGCTTTGGCGTCGTCCTGATTTTGGGCGGCATTCGCTTTGCCACGCTCGAAGTGCAGATTTACTATCAAGCGGTCAGCATCTTCAATCTGCCTATGGCGGCGGCGCTGTCGATTACGCAGATTGCGGTCATGTGCCTGATGATGGGCTTGTACACGCGTTCGCAAAGACAGGCGCGTCCGGCGCTGGGGAGCAGCGTCTCGATTGCCCGGCCGGTCAAGACCAGGCGCGAAGGGCTGCTGGTCGGCGCGGTGGTCGCTTTCATGTGCCTGCTGCTCTTTACGCCCCTGCTGGCTTTGATTGTTCGTTCGGTTTGGGCCGGCGGCGCCTTGGATGTGACGGCTTTTCTGGCGCT
Source organism: Phototrophicaceae bacterium (assembly GCA_965243795.1). GTDB lineage: Bacteria > Chloroflexota > Anaerolineae > Aggregatilineales > Phototrophicaceae > UBA6055. The sequence continues at coordinate 2,351,416 of OZ251576.1, forward strand.
TGTCCAGAGATCGCGCGGCTCGCTGCTGTTTATCGCGCCCATCGAAGCGGTCTGGAATTCTTTGCGTTTCGCGCTCTTGGCCATGCTGTCGGCGCTGCTGCTGGGATTGACGGCGGCCTTTATGATTCAGCGCGGCGGCCGTCTGGCGCGCCTTGCCGATCCGCTGTTTATGCTGCCGCTGGCGACCAGCGCGGTCACGCTTGGTTTCGGCTTTGCGGTGGCGCTGGATGAACCGCCGCTCAACCTGCGCGCCTCGTGGCTTATCATCCCTATTTCCCATACGCTGGTGGCGCTGCCCTTCGTGATCCGCAGCGTACTGCCCAGTTTAAGGGCTATTCCGCTTTCCATCCCTGAAGCCGCCCGAGTCCTTGGCGCCAGGCCGCTGGATTTACTGCTGACCATCGATTTGCCGCTCATCAGCCGTGGGCTGGCCGTCGGCGCCGCCTTCGCCTTCACCGTCAGCATGGGGGAATTTGGCGCGTCGCTGTTCATCGCCCAGCGCGAATCGGTGACCATGCCGGTCGTCATCTACCGCCTCATTGGCGATCCTGGCCTGTCATCCTATCGTCAGGCCCTGGCGATGAGCGTACTGCTGATGCTTGTCTGCGCGCTGGGCTTTGTCATCATTGAACGTTTGCGGGCGGTTGGGCTAGGTGAATTTTAATGCTGAAGGTTGAACGCGTCTCCCATCGCTATGAAGAGGTCATGTCGCTGCGCGAGGTCTCGCTGCGGGTCGAGCCGGGCGACATTCTGTGTTTGCTGGGGCCAAGCGGCTGCGGCAAGACGACCTTGCTTCGTCTTATCGCCGGGCTGGAGACTCATTATCAGGGCCGAATCTCATTCAATGGTCGGGATTTGCGCGCGGCGCCGGCGCATGAACGCGGCTTTGGACTGATGTTCCAGGACTTTGCCCTCTTTCCGCATCTGTCTGTCGAGGACAATGTGGCTTATGGGCTCAAACGTCAGGGCGCGGGCAAGCGCGAAAGACAGCGCAAAGTTGAAGCCCTGCTGCAACGGGTTGGCCTGGCTGGACTCAACCGCCGCGATGTCGCCGCGCTTTCCGGCGGGCAGAAGCAGCGCGTGGCCCTGGCGCGCAGTTTGGCGCCCGGCCCCAAGTTTCTGATGCTGGATGAACCCCTGGGCTCTCTGGATGCGCCGCTGCGCGACCAGCTGGCCGTCGACCTGCGGCGGATCATCAAAGCAGATGGCTTGAGCGCCATCTATGTCACGCACGACCATCGAGAGGCCTACGCGATTGCCGACCGCATCGCCGTGATGAAGGCCGGCGCCATCCAGCGGCAGGGCCGGCCTTTCGACCTGTATCATCATCCCCAAACGGCCTTTGTCGCGCGCTTTCTTGGCCTGTCAAACATCTTTCACGGCGCTGACCAGCCCCTAGCGCAAAGCCTGGCCAGCCAAGCTCATCTGGCGCTTTCGCCAGCCGATCCCTTCCTGATTCATCCGGCCGGCATTTATCTGAATCATCCGCCCAACCGGCCGGCCGTGGCCTTGGCCGGCCAGCTGGAGGGCTTGATTTTTCGCGGCGACCACAGCCAGGTCACCGTGCGGCTGTCGGGTGGACTGCAGCTGTCGCTGCTTTCGCGCGGCCTCCATGACGAGCTTGGTGCCGCCGTCAAGGTCTTTATTGCCCTGGAGGCCATCCAACCACTGGCGCCAACATAAAAAATCCTGTGACAAACCGCAGTCCAATCGTTATCATTGGCGCATGCCAGGTCATCCATTTCATCAAGGAGGACAGCTTATGCCCAGAGCCTTATTCAGCGTATCCAATAAAAGCGGCATCGTCGATTTGGCAGCTGAACTTATCGCGCGCGGCTGGGAGATTGTGGCCAGCGGTGGCACGGAACAAGCCCTTCGCCAGGCGGATTTGCCGGTGACGAGCGTCGCCCAAGTCACTGGTCAGCCCGAAATGCTGGGCGGACGCGTCAAGACCCTGCATCCAGCCATCCACAGCGGCATCCTTGCCGGCGACCGCGCCGAAGATTGGCAGGAGCTTGCCGAACTTGGCTTTGCCCCGATCAGCCTGGTGGTTTGCAACTTGTACCCCTTTGGCGAAACGATCCAAAAGCCCGATGTCAGCCTGGCGGCGGCGCTGGAGCAGATTGACATTGGCGGCGTGACCCTGCTTCGCGCGGCGGCCAAGAATTTCCTGCGGGTGACAGCGATTTGCGACCCAGCCGATTATACCCGCGTTATCAGCGCCATCAGCATCGCCGGCCAAACCGACCTCGCCCTGCGCCGTGAACTGGCTATTAAGGCCTTCGCCCACACCCGCGACTATGACCAGGCGATTCACGCTTGGCTGTCGGCTGCGGACGCGCCGCCGCTTGAGCCGAATGTTGTCCCCGACAGCATCGCGATTAGCATGCCGCGCAGCCATGAACTTCGCTATGGTGAAAACCCGCACCAGGCCGCCGCTTATTATCCGCGCGGCCATAATGAAAGGCCTCTGGGCGCCCGGCAACTGGGCGGCAAGCAGCTTTCATACAACAACATCCTCGACGCCGACGCCGCTTGGCGGGCCGTCAGCAGCTTCAGCGAGCCGACGGCGGTTATCGTCAAGCATCTGAATCCAACCGGCATCGCCAGCGCCGCGTCCATCGCCGCCGCCTTCCCTCAAGCCTTGGCTTCTGATCCGCTGTCGGCCTTTGGCGGCATCATCGCTGTCAATCGGGAGGTGGATGAGGATTTTGTCGCCGCCTTGGGTTCACTCTTTATTGAAGCAATTGCCGCGCCGTCTTTTTCCGCGCCGGCCATCGATCAATTCCGCCTCCAGCGCAAACACTGCCGCCTCTTGCAGATGTCGGCGCCTTATGACGGAAACGGTCTTGAAATCCGCAGCGTCATGGGCGGCCTGCTGGCGCAGCGCTATGACCGCGGCGACCCGGAAAATCAAACGATGACCCCAGTCACCAAAAGGACGCCGCTGGCCAAAGAATTGACGTCCCTCCGTTTTGCCTGGCAAGCCGTTCAGCACGTCAAATCGAATGCGATTGTGCTAGCGCAAGATACCCGAACAGTCGGCATCGGCGGCGGCCTGCCCAGCCGCGTCGATGCAGTGCAGCTGGCCATCCAAAAAGCCGGCGGCGAGTCACAGGGGGCGGCGCTGGCGTCGGATGCCTTCTTTCCCTTTGCTGATGGCCTTGAGGCGGCGGCGCGGGCCGGCGTTCGCGCGGTGATTCAGCCCGGCGGCTCTATTCGCGATGCCCAGGTGATTGAGGCCGCCAACGATTATGGCCTGGCGATGATTTTTACTGGCGTCCGCCACTTTCGGCATTAGGACTCATCATCATCGGCGGCTAGTTTGAATTTGCCGACCAAGGGGAGTTCGCCTTTTTGCCAGGCGACCAGCAGCGGCGCCGCGGTGAAGATAGATGAATACGTCCCGGATAGAAGGCCGATGAACAAGATGGCGATAAACTGCTTGACGGTCTCGCCGCCAAACAGCAAAATGGCGGCCATGATGAAGAAGGCGTTCAGCTGTGTTGCCAGCGAGCGGTGGATCGTTTCCCAAATGCTGCGGTTGACGATGGTTTCATAGGGTTCGCCCAGATGCTTGGGGATGTTTTCGCGGATGCGGTCAAAAACGACGATGGAATCCTGCACCGAGAAGCCGACCACCGTCAGAACGGCCGTCAAAAACAGCGCGTCAATCTCCCAGCCCAGCAGCAGACCCAGCAGGGACATGACCCCCATGACGACCAGGATGTCGTGGATCATGGCGGCGATAGCACATACCCCGTAGCGAAAGGCGTTCGGCACCTGACGAAAGGCGATGACGATGAAGCCGGTAATCACCAAAGCCGCGACAGCCACGGCCGCCAGGGCCGCGCGCGCGACCTCTTGGCCGATGGCCGCCGAGACGGTTTCCACGCGGAAGCTGTCCCTGTCCAGCGGCGCCAGTTCGCCCAGCCGAGCGAGGATATCGCTGGTGACAGCGGCGTCATGGAAGCTGGCGCGGACCGACCAGCGATAATCGTCTTCAGCGCCGATTCGCTGGATGATGATGCTCTCATCGCCAACGGCGGCAAAGGCGTCCCGCAAATCATTCTCGTCGGCGCCGGCGGCTTCAAAGCGCAGTTCGTAGATGCTGCCGCCGAGGAAGTCGATGCTTAGGCGAAAGGGCGCGCCGGCGGTGATGGTCGAATACAGCATGACCGCCAGGCCGGGGAGGATGACCAGCGCCGAAAGCAGGAAGAACCAGCGGCGTTTTTCTACGATATTAAACATCAATCCCTTCTCCTTAGGCGCCCAGCAACGCGCGGTGACGCTCAATGACCTGACGAAAGGCGCCGACGATGAGATACAGGAAAGTGCGCGTGACGATAACCGCCGTGAACAGATTCAAAATCAGACCAATCGCCAGCGTGACGGCGAATCCAGCTACGATGCTGGCGCCAGGAGTCTGCCCGAACATGAACAGAATGCCGCAGATGATGATGGTCGACAGGTTAGAATCTCGAATCGACGTCCAGGCGCGGTCAAAGCCGGCCTGCAGGGCCTCATCCAGCGGCAACCCAGCGCGCAGTTCCTCTTTCATCCGCTCGAAAATCAGGATGTTGCCATCGACCGCCGTGCCAATCGAGATGAGAAAACCAGTGATGGCCGGCAGGGTGAGCGTCACCGGCAGCAGCTTAAAGATGGCGATGTTCAAAAAGATGAACACAATCAAAGCCAAATCAGCCGCCAGCCCGGGCAGGCGATAATAAATCAGCATAAAAGCCAGAACGATGATGACGCCAATGATGCCGGCCTGCACGCTTAGACGCACCGATTCCTGGCCCAAAGTCGCCCCAACTTCCTCGATGCTTTCAATCCGCAGCGGAATCGGCAGCGCGCCCGACCGCAGCTGCAAGGCCAGCGTTTGCGCCTCTTCTTCGGTGAATTGGCCGCTGATGACGCCGCCGTCGGTCAGCTGCGCCTGGATAGTGGGCGCCGAAAGCACCTCGCCGTCCAGCACAATCGCCATCGGTTCGTTCAGCCGCGAGGCCGTGAAACTGCCGAACACATCTTGATAGGCCGGCTTGATTTCAAAGTTGATAAGCCACTGCGAACTGCCGCTGCCCTGCGCTGGAGCCAAAACGGCGCTGGCCGCTTGCAGACCGGCGCCAGTCATCACTGTTCGGAAGGGCAGGCCGTTCACCGGATGCGCGCGCCGGCCGGCCAAAGGATCGTCGCCTTCGGATTCGCTGACATCCCCCCGCATGTCGACTTGATGACTGGTCACAATTTTGTCGCCGACATAACCGCGCACCTGGCCGCTCAATCCGCCAAAATCGACAAACTCCAGCAGAGCCGTCTGCTGAATGGTGGCAATCGCCTGCTCGGGATCGCGGACGCCGGGCAGTTCAACCAGGATGCGGCCGCGCCCTTGAACCTGCACGGTGGCTTCAGTCAGACCCAAGGCGTTGACCCGCCGCGAGACGTTGTTGGCCGTCTCCGCCAGATCATCCATCGTGAAATTGTCGGTCGGGATGTCAGCCTGCAAAAGCGCCCGCAGGCCACCCACCAAATCCAGCCCCAAGCTCTGCGTGATGTTCAGCGCGAAATCGATTTGGCCATCGCCATTGAAATCGATCTCCAGATTTTCAGCGCATTTCAAGCCGCTCGGATCCTCGGCGGCCGCGCAGGCCTCGCTCTGCACGCCCTTAAAGGCCGGCGGAGTCGCCACCCAGACGCAAAACAGAGTCAGCAAAATAATCACAATAAGCCAGCGAGCATGACTGCTCATCACCGCCTGCCTTTCCTTATCCCCATCAACTTCAGCTTGGCTCCGACTCTATGCCCATGCCGGCGCTGCGGGCGATCTCCTGGGGGTCATACACATGCTGCAAGGCCGCCGTCAGCAGTCGAATGGTCACGCCGTCAGCAATCTCAACATGCGAAACCCCCTGGCCGACGTCGATATCGATGATTTTGCCGATGAGGCCGCCATAGGTCACAATCTCGTCGCCAACATGCAAAGAGCGGACGAGTTTCTGCTTGTGGCGGAAGGCGCGCTGCTTGGGAAAGACGAACATCGTCCAGTATCCCCCCAAAACCAGCGCCAAAATGGCAAACACGAATGCAAATTCTAACATGGGCCCTTTCCTGTGCGCTTTGAACCGTCGATATTATAATGAACCCAGCCACAAAATCCAGCCCTCAAAAATCGCTTGCCCATTTTCCAAAAGCAGTCTACAATAATCAAGTGAAAGCTCTCGGCAAGCCTGGCAGGGAAAAACCATGCACAGATCATTCAAAGTCATCCTATTATCCGTTATCGCGCTAGTGGCTGTCCTGCTGCTGCGGCCCAACCCCAGCGCGGCCGGGGACATCATCCTGACTCACAACCGCGGCGGCGAAAACGCGGTCTTCTTTGTCAACGATGAACCATCGCTGGTCATCAATGGCTTCGACCTTTCGCCTCACACCACGCGCTTTCCGATTGCCCTGGACGCCGTCAGCATCTCGGTCGACCGGCCAGCGCCCGGCAGCCACATCGACTTAGTGGTCTATCAGGATGCCAACGGCGGCTCGCCAGTTGACGCCTCCCTGGTGCATCGCCAGTCGGTGCAAATCAATCGGAGCGGCGTCCAGCGTTTTATCCTCAATGAAGCGGCCATCATCACCGAACCCGTGGCCTGGGTCGGCTTTTATCTGCCGGTCGGCTTCCGATTCCATGCCGATACATCCGGCCCATCCGTCTTGACCTATTGGGCCTGGGCGCCAGGCGGCACCTTCCCCCTTGATAACCTGGCCAGCGCGCCGGTCCTCGGCCCTGGCGACGGAACAGAGCCGGTCAGCATCGACATGCAGGGCGTGGCGCGCATCACAGCCGAACTGCGCCCCCTCTTTCATCAGGAAATGGCATCAGACGCCGTGCTGGGCAATCAGCTGATCGCCGAAGGTGAGCAGGACACCTCGCTTCTGCAAGGCTATCCCCACTGCGGCGGCCTGCTGTTTGACCCCGAAGACATCGCCATCACCTCGCGCGCCTCCTTTACTGTGCATTGCGGCGTCGCCAGCGAATTTGAAGCCCCAACCGAAATCGTCCATCCCGACGGCCATTTTCTCGATTTGCAGCGCGCCGGCCACCTGTACAAGCTGGAAGCGCAAATCCCCCAAGACCAGCTGGTTCATGGCGCCGTCAACGTCATGCCAGTCCCCGTCACGCACTGCATCCAAATCCAAGCCGGCGACCTCGAGCAGGCCGTCATTGCCGAAGCGCGCGGCATCCCCGAACGCTGGCACGCATTGCCCTCGGTGCGCTTTGAAGATGTGGTCTGCGCCGAAATCACAACCGCCAGCTACCTGTCCTATTTCCTGCCGCGCGGGGCCGACTCGCCGCCCAATGTTAATCTGGTCATGGGCTGGTCAAAGGTCTCGCCCCATCCGCTCGAATGCGGCCTGCCAGCCTATGTTGAAGCGCCCGTCACCAACACCGGCCAAAGCTGGTTTTCGACCGTCTCGGGCAACGTCAAATTCATCATCGAAAACATCCACGTCCGCAGCGGCATCACCACCGGCGCCGTCGAGCTTAGTATCGAAACCTCACAGCTGGGCCCTGGCATGCGCCATATCCTGGTCTTCGCGCCGATCTACGTCACAACCTACGTCAATGAACTGCATCGCTTGCAGGTGCGCGCCGACTTTGACAATCAGATCCAAGAGACCAACGAGAACGACAATGTTTGGTTCACCGAATACATTTTATCGAATGCCCAGCAGAGCGACCGCTGTTTCGATGTTCCATGGCTGACAGCGACGCCGACCGCCCCTTATCTGGTCGAGGGCTTTTGCTTTGTCGATTTGCCGCCGCGACGGGATGGCAGCAAAATCGTCATTCGCTATTCGGATGCCTGCCATATTGATGAATTCAGACAAGGCCCTGTGGAAGAGCCATCGGCCTGGCAGCATACTCTGCGCGGCTGTGATATACGGGTGTACACTGAAGTAGACGGCCAGGATGTGAGGGTGCGCTGGTCGAGTAGGCAATCGCCAGGAGAAACCGAAAGAGGGGTAATCACAATAACCGAAACGCCAGGAACCCAAGTAGCAGCAACCAGAGTATGGGAATGTGCTGCCGGCAGTTTCCGCCAATATCGTCAAAAAATAGAAGTGGGCGGCGAAATCGTTCGTCATTTAGTGATTGACCACGACCCACCGCCGCCGACCTTGAAACCTGATGAAATTGCAAGCACTGCTTCGGCTCGCCAAACACAAACTATCGAGGCAGAATTCATACCGGATAGCATGATTTCCGCGCCCCGACTTATTTCGGGTAACTATAATGCAGGAGCCAGACAGGTTGAATTCAAGTGGGAAGGTGTTACAGGAGCGAATACCTACAATTTCCGCTATGGTCGCGCTGGCCATGTTTTGCGGATAGTTACAGAGGACGTAACTGCGCTGACACATACACTTGATGTATTAGCTGTAGACGTAGACATAGTTAGGGGCGTCGATTATGTTTGGGAAGTCCAGGCGAAGACTTCTGATTCTCGCCTTGGCCCTTGGGCCAGATCAACCTCAACCTTCAATGTGCCAAAACTTCCGGCGCCCAGGATGTTGATGGCGGTAAATACTCCCTTTGAAGGTATTGAACCTAGCAATAAGTTCGGGCTGGCCTGGGGTGTTGTCAATGAGACCGGAACCCCAGTCGCCCAGTATGAGTTGCAATTACGTCGAGTCGGAGCGGCCTGGCCAACTTCGATTCTTATCAATTCTACTCCCGCAGCGGAAATTACCGTTACCAAGTCCGAGAGGTATGAATGGCGCGTGCAGGCGCAAGGTGGCGGAGAATGGGCTGAGGCCACCTTGCCCTTCTCAGCACAAGTCTTAACTTCGGAAGCCGAGACCGCAATCCGAGAAACCGAGAGCCGTATACCAAGATTGACTTTGACGATGGCTAGAATAACTGCCACTCCTGGAACTCTTGCGCTCGGTTTTTCATGGAATAGAGTCCTTGACGCAACCCAATACGAATTCCAATGGCAGGTTCTTCCGTCAGGAGGCTGGCAGCCTGCGACCCCAGCAAGAGTTGCTGTTATGCCTCCTGCGACCCCTGGCTATATTGCGCCATTAGGAGCGGCTCACGTAGACCAAAGGCATGGGGGGCGAGTTCGTGTGGTTGTAGGAGTTGCAGAAGGAAGATGGGAAGTAACCGAGGAGCCAACACCAACCCACACGCCAACGATGCCATCAGGATAATCCGCCGTCCTTCTGCCAAGATGTGATACCATGCAGATGAGCGCAAGGAGCAAACTATGGTCACCCGTGAAGGCAATCCGCAAGCCGAAACCAGTCATCTGGCCGCCATTGAAAGAATGTACAGTAGGCTCATCAAATGGATTATTGGCATTTGGCTGACCCTTACCGTTATTCTGGTGACGCCTCTGTTAATGATCCTTGAACGACTGCCGCCCAAGCATTGCGGCTGGGGATAACAAGCTATGCGAATCGTAACCAACAAAAAACTGGCGCGGCGCAACCGCCAAATCACCAATTATCTCTTCTTCGGCACGTTCGGCGCCTTGATTCTGGGCTTCGTCGTCATCAATTCATCGCTCTTCACCGGGCAAGCCCCCGATACGCTCATGCTGCTTCTGCAAACGGCCGTGCTGCCAGTCGCCTTTGTCCTGACCATTGTTTCGGTGCGGATGACCAACCTGTGGGCGCGCGCCCCTCGCCCCGAAAACGCCATCCAAGACGGCCTGAAAGGCCTAAGCAACAAGAGCGTCCTCTACAATTACTATCACTTTCCAGCGCGCCATGTGCTGATTTGTCCGCAGGGCGTTTATGCGATTGTCACGCGCTGGCATGACCAGACCTTCATCATCCGCGACGGCAAATTCCACAGTCAGCGCAATATCCTAAGCAAGTTCTTTTCGCTCATCCGCTTTGACGGCGTCGGCAAACCCTTCCGCGATGCCGAGTCCGCCCGTCAGCAGGTGCAGAGCGCGCTGGATGAGATCGATTCCGACATTGCCGTCCAGCCGCTCATCGTCTTTGTCAACTCAGCCGCCCAACTTGATCTCGAAGACAAGCTGGAAGCCCCGGTGCTGTTTGCCGACCCCAAGCAGAAGCCCAACCTCAAAGATTATCTGCGCGATGCCAAACGCGAACTCGACGATGCCAAGCGCAAAAATGCCAGTCTGATGCCCCTTAGCGACGCCCAGATCGAGGCCTTTGAACAGGCGACTTTATAATCAAATGCGGCTGGGCCTGCTCATCCTCATCATCTGGCTGGGCTTTGCGCTGCGTCTGCACGATTTGGCCGACGTCCCCCTGCGCGGCGATGAGGCCTTCAGCGCGCAGTATTGGACGGAACTGCCGCCGGCGCGCTCCCTGACCGAAATCGCCTTCCGTGATCCGCACCCGCCTTTGGCTTATCTGCTGTTTCATCTTTGGGGTCGCGTTATCGGCGGCATCGGTTCGCCTTTCGCCCTGCGTTTTCTGCCCCTGCTCGGCAATATCATCGGCGCGGCCGCCATGTTCGCCCTGGGCTGCCGTCTTTCGCGTCGATCGGCCGTCGGTCTAATGGCCGCTTTGATGTGGGCCCTGCATCCCTTCGAAATTTGGCACAGCCAGGATTTTCGCAATTACGCGGTTTGGGCCGGCCTAAGCGCGACGGCCCTGTGGCTTGGGCTTCGTCTGATGGATGCGCCGCGCCGCCGTCTCAACTGGACGCTTTATGCCCTGGCCGCCAGCTTGAGCGCGTTTATGTTTTATACCGAACTGCTGATGATGCTTGCCCTTGCCGTCGTTGCCTGGCGCCGTTTGCATCGCCGTTTTTTACCGCGCTTCCTGGCTTTGCAGTGCCTCATCGCCGCCGCCGTCCTTGTCGCTTTTTTGACGTTTCAAGGCCCTGTGCTGACCGGCGACGCGCCTTATCCTGGCAACCTCCAGCCCTTTGCCGCCGCCGATTACCTGACGCGCTTTGTCCCCGCGCTGACCCTAGGCGAATCCATTCCATCCGATCTTTCCTTTATGTGGCTGCCCTTGTCGCTGGCGACGGCCTTCTTTGCCGCGGTCATCGCCGTCAAATCGCCGCGGCAAATTGACTTCATCGCTATCTGCGCCGGCCTGCCGCTGCTCTTGCTGGGTCTGGCCGCTTTGCGCGTCAATATCTTCCACCCGCGCTATGTGCTGGCGACCGTTCCCGCCTTCATCCTGCTCTTCGCGCTGGGCAGTTTTCATCTGACTGGCCGCCGCCCGGTCTGGATCTGCGCCCTGCTGCTGCCCTGGTTTGTCCTGGCCTCGCTGACCCTGAACGACTATTTTAACCATTCCGCCAAATCGCCGGCCTGGGATGAGCTTGGCGCGTTTCTCAATGCGCGCGTGCATGAAAATGATCTGGTGATTCAGTTATCCAATGATGCCGCCTTTGGCTATTATTATCGTGGCCGCGCCGAAGATACGGCCTTGCCGGCCTCGCCATCCCAGCCGGCCAGCGAAATCACCGCCGCCCTAAGCGCCGCCGCGGGTGAATATGACAGCGTTTACGTCGTCTCCAATGCCATCCCCACTTGGGGTAATGCCGACGTCGTCGAAAACTGGATGAACGCTAATATGCAACCGGTATTGCTGTCAGACGCCTCTGGCCTGGGACTGCGACAGTATAAAACCTGGCAGGTCGACGCTGATTTTGGCCCGCCACTAGCGCAGTTTGGCGCCGCCGTTGAGCTTATGGGCTATGATTTTTTTGCCGCGCCGCTGCCCACTGGCGAACTGCTGCTTTGGCTTTACTGGCGGCCGACCGCCCCGACCAGCCAGCCGCTAAAATCTTTCGTTCATGCCGTTCATGCCGGCCGCATCGGCTCCCAGCATGACCAGTTTCCCCAGCAGGGCCGACTGGATTCAACGTCCTGGCCGATTGCCGAAGTCTATCGAGAGGTTTATGTTCTGCCGACTGATGCTCTGGCCGCCGGCCGCTATCATCTGCATGTTGGCTGGTACGACCCGATTTCTGGCTCGCGTCTGCTGACCGGCAGCGGCGATGATGTCTTTGAACTGGATTCGTTCACCTGGCCCTGACTTAGCGGCTCATCCATTCAAAACTGCGCCAAATGCCTGGCTGTCCCCTGTAACTGTAAGCGCCGTCGTCGTTTGGCCGCGCCGCCGACACGCGCCACAGCATGATGTGCATCTGCCCGTCTTCGGGAACAAATTCATCCGACACGGTCAAAGCGTTGGCTTGGGTGATCTGCTGCATTTCCCGCCCGTCAGTCAGGTCTCGCAGTTCAATCAGATACTCATCGGCCGCATCCAGCCCGCTCAATCCGACCCACTGGAGGGTCAATGCGCCGGGCGGCGCGACGTCCCCATCGGCCGGATACAGCAGCCGTGGCGCCAGATAAGTTGGCAGCGGCGTCGCCGTCTCGTCCCCCGATGGAGTAGGGGTAGGGCTGGGCAATGGCGCCGGCCGCGGCGCTCGAATACACTGGCCAATCTGTATGGTCGGATTGCAGTCCGGCCCGCCGCTCCTTTCCGTGAAATCGCAGCCGAACCAGTTGAGATCGGGATTCAGCTGACTTAGCACTTCCAGCGTGGTGTCAGATTCGACGGCGATGCTCACCAGTGAATCGCCCGATTCGACCTCATGGCAGCTGACGACCGCCCCCGCCGCCAGTAAGACTCCAGAACTGTCATCTATGCCGATGGCTTCCAGCAAGGCCTGCGTCGCCTGGGCGCCGATGGGAGTTGAGGTCATGGTTGGCCGCGGAATCAAAATCGCGCTGCCCGCCGGCGGCAGAATGTCAATGCTGCTCATATTGTCATTGAGGGCGACGACGGCCCGCGCCGCCGCTTCGTCGTAACCGTAACCGTGCTGGGGCAGCTGGATGATGTAAAAGAGCGTGTCGCCTTCCTGAATGACATACTCAAAAGGGCCGGGCGTTTCTGTCGGCGTCGGCGTCGGAGTTGGCGGCGATGCGGTGTCAGTGGACGTCGCCGTCTGCGCGGTTTCTGTTGGCGCCGGCATTATCGTTATTTGAGTTGGCGTCGCTGTATGCCGCGGGTTGGCCGTCGCCGCCAAACTGGCGCGAACCGTCGGCGTGGCAATCGGATTTGGACGGCTGATGTTGCAGGCGGCCAGACTCCACGCCAGCAGGACAATGAGCGGGATTTGCTGGGTCATGGCTGTTTTTTACCTGCGCCCTGCCAGACGAAGGTCCGCGGCTCTGTTGAAAGCAGCGCGCTCTCGGTTTCCGTATTGAAGACGCTGACCTGCCAGACATAATTGTGTCGCTGTGTATCTGTCGCCTGCCATTCCAGCGGCGCGATCAGAAAGAGTTCGTTCGTGTCGGCTGTGAAGGCGCTGTTCGATTCGACGTCGGAGACCGCCACGCGATAGACCTGATTGTCGGCCAGTCGGCCAGTCGCCACCCAGCGCAGCGTAACCTGCTCCCGTCGGTCAAAGAAGGTCTGGTCGGGCGGGCTGATGGCATGGGGCCGATTGAAAGCCGGGGAGGGCCGCGGCGGCGTTTCATTCCCCGAAAGCGTCGGCGCCTGTGTTGGAGTCGGCGTTGGGGCCGGCACGCGCATAAGCTGACCCTGGTACAGGTTCACGATGCAGTCTGGCCCGCCATAGGCCAGGCCAAAATCACAGCGGGCGAAGACAATTTCGGGGTTCAGATCGGACAGCGTCTTGGCATTGGCGCGGTACTGCGCGGCGATAAGGATCATGTTTTCGTCGGGCTGGACAGTATGCCACATGAGTCCTGGCAGGAGCGTGGCGGTGGCCGTTGGCGCGAAGGGGTCAAAGTCAAAAGCCAGCAGGGTCAAGCCATCCTCTGGCCTGGCGCCGGTCGGCAGGGCGGCTGATTCTGGCGTATGGGTGGGGCGCGTCTGGGGGTCGTCTGTCGGGCTGGGCCATGGCACCACGATGTCCTGTCCGATTTGAATGCGCGCTTCGTCCGCCAGTCTGTTCAAAGCCACCACAGTTGGGATGATGGCGCGGGTATTGTGTCCACAGCGCAGGATAATATGAATCAGGGTGTCGCCGGCCGTCACGCGCTGAATGCAGGGCGCCGGTGTATCCGTTTCGGTGGGCCTCAAAGTCAAGGTTGGGCTTGGCGTGTGGGTTGACGTCGGTGGACTCCAGGTGACCGTTGGCCGCTGGACCCGCGTTGGGCTGGGCATCGGCGCGGCCGGCCTTGGCCCATCATCCCAGGAGGCGGCAATAGCGACAATCACCAAGCCAATCCCGGTCAGGATGACGACTGCCAGCAAAGCCGCTGTCCCTGTCCTCCCGAAACGACGCGCGGAACCTTCAAACAAATCCGCCTCGCCATAGTGGTCATCATAGCGCATCGATGGTCGGTCATGGGATTGCGGCCGCTGGGGTTCAACATCATCGATTGCCGTTCCGCAGGTTGAGCAGACCGCCGCGTTGGGATGCTGGCGCGCGGCGCATATCGGGCAGATTTTGCGGGGGTCGTCCATTTTTATGTCCATTCGCATCAGGCCCTACAAGCAGGTCAAAAAAGCGCGTGAGCCTGCGTTCTGCCTGCCATTTCCACAACGGATAGGATGATCAGCATGAGAATGAACAGGACGATGGATAAAATGAAGTAGACCATAAAGCGCTTGTTGGAGATTTTGACGTCGATTTTCTTTCCCCGCGATGGACGTTCTTCCAAGCGTCCAGGGCCGCCGGGGCCACCACTGCCAAAGAACATGTCAAACTCCTTTTCATCTAGGCATTACCTATCGCGCCATGACCATCGCATCAGGCCTGCCAAGTTCGGGCAGAACGCTGATTCCGCTAGGGACACAGCTTGGACAGGCGGTCTTCGATGTGGGCGCGGGCGGCTTGAATCTCGACCTGTCTATCGCGTTGTCGCTGAACGACGTCGGGGCGCGCGCGGCTTACAAAGTTTGGATTGCCCAGCATCCTTTCGGTTTTATCAAGCTGCTTTGAAAGGCGCGCGTGTTCTGATTTGAGCCGTTGGCATTCCGCTTCGATATTCAGCATACCCTCAAGCGGCAGATAAAGGGTGATGTCGCCGGCGACAATGGCCGCCGCGTTTTCTGGGGCCGCCGCATCGGCCGTCATCAACTCCAGCTGGTCGACGTGGCACAGCCGCTTCAAAACATAAGCGCAGTGGAAGAGTTCGCGCGCTTGGGCCGTATCCCGCATGAGGGCTTTGATGCGCCGGCCGGGGTCGACTTTGTATTCGCTTCGGGCATGGCGGATTCCGCGCGTCACATCCAGCCAGACGTTCATGCGCGCTTCGATGTCATCGTCAATCAGCCGTGGGTCAGCTTTTGGCCAGGGGGCGATGATGAGGGCTTCGCCGTCGTGGGGGATATAACGCCAAGCCTCCTCGGTCATAAAGGGCATAAAAGGGTGCAGCAGCCGCAGGCAGGTGTCTTGGGCGTGAACCAGCGTTCGCCGCGTCCTGATTTTGTCGGTCTCATCGCCCTCATACATGGCATGCTTGCTGATTTCGAGGTAACAGGGCGCCAATTCGTCCCAGATGAAAGCCAAAATCTGACTGCCCGCCTCGCCGTACTGATAGATGTCGAAGAGGTATTGAACATTGGCCGTCAGGCGATGCAGGCGGCTCAAGATCCAGCGCGAAGGCAGGTCTAATTCGTGCGATGGCGGCAGGCCAAGCTCAAGCTCGCCGTCGAGGTTCTGATTGATAAAGGCTGTGATCTGCCAGATTTTGTTGATGAAGCGGAAGGTATGGTCGACGCGGGTTTCGTCCAGGCTGACGTCGCTGCCGGGCGCGCCGCTGGTGATGAGGGTAAAGCGCAGGGGGTCGGCGCCATATTGATCGACGAGGGTCAGCGGGTCGATGACGTTGCCCAGGGTTTTGCTGAATTTTCTGCCGTTTTTATCGCGCACCAAGCCGTGCAGATAGATGGTGTGAAAGGGCGGCCTGTCGGTGAGCCAGAGGCCCATCATCATCATCCGCGCCACCCAGAAGAAGAGAATATCGTGGCCGGTCTCCATGACCTGCGTTGGATAGTAGCGCCGCAAGTCATCGGTTTCCTGCGGCCAGCCCAAGACGCTGAAGGGCCACAGGCTGCTGCTGAACCAGGTATCCAGCACATCGCGCTCCATGACCCAGCCCTCGCCTGGTGGCGCATCGAGACCGACGTGGATTTCGCCTTCGGGGTCGCCGTCTTTTTCACGATACCAGGCCGGGATGCGATGTCCCCACCACAGCTGACGGCTGACGCACCAGTCTTGGATGTTTTCCAGCCAGTGATAATAGACCTTCTCATAGCGGCGCGGCACGATTTTGACATCGCCATTGCGGACGGCGGCCAGCGCTTTGTCGGCCAAGGGCTGAACGCGGACGAACCATTGGACGCTCAACATCGGTTCGATCACTTCGCCGCCCCGCTGACTGCGCGGCATGCGGGTGATGTGCGGCTCGGTCTTGATGGTCAGGCCGGCGGCTTCCATATCGCGCCACAGCTGCCGGCGGCATTCATAACGATCCAAACCGGCGTATTTGCCGCCATTGGCATTGATGCTGGCATCTTTGTTGAGGATATTCACCAGCGAAAGGCCGTGTTTCCGCGCCAGTTCATAGTCATTGAAATCATGCCCCGGCGTTACTTTGAGGGCGCCTGTTCCGAAGGTCATATCCACATAATCATCGCCAATAATCGGTATTGCGCGTCCGACAATCGGCACATGGGCTTGTTTGCCAATCAGATGTCGATAGCGCTCATCGTCAGGGTGAACGGCGACGGCCGCATCGCCCAGGATCGTTTCGGGTCGAGTTGTCGCCACTGGCAGATGTCCGCCGCCGGCGACTGGATATTTGAAATAATACAGCGTGACCCGCTCTTCGGCTGTTTCGACTTCCAAATCGGAGACGGCTGTCCGCAGGCCTGGACTCCAGTTGACCAGGCGCGGCCCGCGATAGACCAAGCCCTGTTCCCACAAGGTGATGAAGGCCTGCAAAACCGCGTGGGACAAGCCGGCGTCGAGGGTGAAGCGCTCGCGTTCCCAGTCACAGCTGGCGCCCAGACGCCGCAGCTGCCGGATGATCGCGCCGCCCTGCTCTTCTTTCCATTGCCAGGCGAGGTACAGAAATTCTTCATAGCCGACCTCTTCGCGGCTGGTGCCTTGGGCGCGCAACATCTTTTCGACCTGAAGCTGGGTGGCGATGCCGGCGTGGTCGGTTCCTGGCGTCCACAGGGCTGCTTTGCCGCGCATCCGCTCATAGCGTATCATCAGGTCTTCGATGGCGGTAAAGAGGGCATGACCGATATGCAGACGGCCGGTCACATTGGGCGGCGGCATGCTGATCACAAAGGGTTCGGCGGCGGCGGGGGCCGCTTCGGGCTTGAACCAGCCTTGGGCTTCCCACCACGCGTAGAGCCGGGACTCGGACTCGGCAAAGGCAAAGGTGGAGGGCATATTTGATGCCGCGCTCGCTTTCATGTCGCTTGCCTCCTTGATAAATGAAAAAGCTCCCGCCCCATACAAGGACGAAAGCCAGGCTCTCGCGGTACCACCTTGTTTCGGCAGACCTCGGCCGGCCGCGCTCTTGACGCGGTGACGGGCGTGAACCGGCCCGATTCTACTGGCGGATGCGTTCTTTCGGGCAACTCGCGGGCGACCTTCAACAGCCATTCATCAGCAGGTTTCCAGCCCAAGACCTGCATTCTCTGTAGACCAAGCGGACTGTCTACTCTTCCCGGTCAACGTCTTATGCTATCCAATTTGTCATCATAATATCATGCCAGCCCGCCTCATGTCAACAGCCGATTATTTATGCCTGTTCGCGCAATTTTGGAATATCAGGCGCAGGTGCTATAATGACCTTTGCCCGCGAACCCGCGCTGTTTGGAGCGGCGCCTGGAGGAAACGCAATGGAGATCAATCAAATCGCCAGCATGATCGAATGGCTGGATGAAGAGCGCCGGCGAGACAAGGCGGCTATGGCAACTTTGGAAGAGCGCCTGGCGCAGCAAGCCGAGACCATTGGTCAAATGCAGCGGCGCATCAACAGCGTCGAATCTGACCAAAGCATGATGAAACAGGAGACGCTGCCGGTGCAAAAAGAGCGCGAAATCATGGAACGGCTGCGGACGGAAACGCGCCAGTCACTCGAAAATGCCGAAGCGCGGCGCCTGACTGCCGAACGGGAAGCCGAACGCCGCCTCGAATTGCAGCGGGAAAACGTCCAACGGTCACTTCGCGATCTATCGGAAAAGCTCGGCCGACTGGAAAAACAGATGACGGCCTTCAGCGGCCTGGACACGGAACGGGAACGGCTGACCAATGCCATGCGGGCGCTGAACCAGGAAATGGATGATTTGACCAAAAAACTGGAAGAGCCTGACCGGCGGCTGGCCTTTTTGGAAGAGCAGAGGCGGGCCGATGCGCGGCGGCTGATGGAAATCGAGACAGAACTGCCCGAATACAAGCGCGCCATGGACACCCTGCGGCCCAAGCTGGTTCTGGTCGAAGACCTGGCGATTCGCAACGAAGGCCGTATCCAGGAATTTGGCAATGTGGAACGCGAGCGGCGCGAACAGCTTCAGCAGTTTATCGACCAGCAGCAGTTGGTCATGCAGCAGCGCGACCAGCAGGTAGCTGACCTGACGAGACGCTTTGGCGCGCATGATGAGGCCTTGCAGAAAAACATTGAACGATTTGAAATGTGGTCGCAGACGCATCGCGAAATGAAACGGATTATTGACGACTTTAATCGGATTGGCGACCGGCTTGAGCGGCGCATTAACGAAGTTGCCGAGATGCAGCGCTTGAGTGAAGAGCGGTTTCGGCAGGAATGGAACGACTGGCGCGATGACGACCAAAAACGCTGGAAACAGCTGACCCTTTCCAATGATGAAGTCTGGCGCAGTCACGACCGCGAATTCGCCCTCTACATCAAACGCATCGACGACCTCGAAGTCCTGATGCCCGGCCTGCGCGGTAGCCTTGAGCGACTGTGGCAGCTTGAACGGGCCCGCGCCGATTTGTACCGCGAACGCTATCAAGCGCTGCTGCATCAGTTTGATGTCGCCGGGACAAACGCCGAGTCACAAGAGCCTCCCAGCGGCGGTCATCAGTCTCATCCCAGACGATACAACGGCACCTGATTATGCGCGTGATTGGCACAGCTGGCCATGTCGACCATGGCAAATCGACGCTGGTCGAGAAACTAAGCGGGATGAACCCTGATCGGCTGGCCGAGGAGCGGCGGCGCGGCTTGACCATTGACCTGGGATTCGCTTGGATGCGTCTGCCCAATGGCGAGACCGTCGGCATTGTCGACGTGCCGGGCCACCGCGATTTTATTGAGAATACGCTGGCTGGGGTCGGTGGCATTGAGGCGGCTTTGCTGGTGGTCGCGGCCAATGAAAGCATTATGCCGCAGACCCGCGAGCATCTGGCGATTTTACGGCTGCTGGGCGTGAGGCATGTTATCGCGGTGGCGAGCAAAACTGACCTGATTGACGATGCCGATTGGATGGAACTGGTCATGCTGGAGATTGAAGAGCTGCTGGCGCAAAATGGCTTTGGCGGCGCGCCGATTGTGCCGGTTTCAGCTGTGACTGACGCTGGGCTGGATGAGCTTGTCGCCGCCGTTCAGCAGATGCTTAATCGATTGCCGCATCCCTCTGACCATGCGCGGCCGCGGCTGTCGGTTGACCGCGTTTTCGTGTTAAGCGGCTTCGGCGCCGTGGTCACTGGGACGCTTTCGGGCGGGTCTTTGTCGATTGGGGACACTGTGGAATTGCAGCCGCATGGCAAAATCGGGCGCATTCGCGGCCTGCAAAGCTATAAGCAAGCGGTGGAAAGGGCTCTGCCAGGCAGCCGCGTGGCCGTGAACATCGCCGGCATCAGCGGTAGCGACATCAAACGGGGCGATATGCTGGCTTATCCTGGGCAAATCCGTCCGACGACGCTGGTCGACGCGCATGTCAGGCAGTTGGCCAACGTCGACCGGACGCTGGAACACAATGCGGAAGTCAAGTTCTTTTCGGGCGCCGCTGAATCGATGGCCCATGCTCGTCTGCTGGATGCCGATGCGCTGATGCCCGACAGTCAAGGCTGGCTGCAAATCCGTCTGCGCCGGCCCCTGCCGCTGAGTCGGGGGGATCGATTTATCCTGCGCTGTCCCTCGCCGGCCCAGACCATCGGCGGCGGTGTGATCCTCAACGCGCACCCTGGTCGACGTCTCAAACGTTTTCAGCCGGACATTATTCAAGATTTGGAATGGCGGCTGACGGGGTCGCCGGCCGAACAGCTGGCCTTGGTCGCCCGCGGCCGAACCCCTCTAAAATGGGCCGAACTGCGCGCGCGCTTTGACAGCGGCGATGAGGAACTGACGGCGGCCTTGGCGGCGGCTTTGCAGGACAAACGGCTCATCCAAATCGACGCGCAGCATTATTGGGCGGCATCGTCTTATCACAAGCTGAACAGTCAGCTGCAGGCCGAGCTTGCCCGACATCATCGGGACAACCCGCTGCGATTGGGCCTGCCGCGCTCGGAACTGCCCAGCCGGCTGAACATCAAGCTAAGTCTGCTTGACCATCTGATTGAACGCGACCCGCGGCTGATCAGTGAATGGGATGCAGTGCGGCTGCGGGAACATCAGATTATCTTCAGTGAAAGTCAGCAGGCGCGCATCGATGAGTTGATGCGAATCCTGAACGACAAGCCCTATTCGCCGCCTTCCCTGGTCGAATTGAATCAGCGAATTGGCGAAGATCTTTTGCGCGCCTTAATCGACCTGCGGCAGATCATCAGGGTCAGCGAGGGCATCGTCTTTGCCAAAGCCCATTATGAACAGCTGGTGAGGGCCATCCGACAGCGCATTGAAACCGATGGCGAAATAGACGCCAAGACCCTGCGCGATCAGTTTGGCACCTCGCGGAAATACGCCATCGCCGTCCTCGATCATCTCGATTCGCTAGGCATCACCCAGCGCGTTGGCGACGTCCGCCGCCGCGGCCGCCATTTTGGGTCAAAGCGCTGACAGGAAGCCGCCGACGAAGGCATCGCCAAGCCCGATGGTGACAGCTTTCATTGATGGGACATCCGCGACCGGCGCGCAGACGACCTTATCGCCCAGCATCGACTGGATGGATTCGGCAAAGGCCGCTGAATCGGCTTGCGGGGGACGTTTTCCGATGTGACGGACATGCTGCGCGGTGACATCATCGCCATAGCAGAAGCGCGCCGTGGCCAGACTCGTCCCGACCTTGAGCGGCTTGGCAAAACGATAAGCCCCATGACCATAAGCCAGCGCCCCATGACGGGTATGCAGAACGATGGTGTCAATCCGCAGCTGTTGACGCAGGTCGCCCAGGGCCCTCCGCAGCTGCGCGGCATCCAGCAAGTCCACCCGGCGCTTGAGATGAGCTTGAAGCTCGTCTTCGTTCAAGCTGAAAATATCTATGCTTTTCCCTAATGCGCGATAGATCAGCTGGCTGTAATCGAGGTCAAAATAGCCGCCATCTTCATAAAAGACCAGCGCATCTTCGGGCAGCCGTTTGATGATTCGCTTCAGCGATTCCAGTCGGGCGGCCAGCAGCGGCCGGCTTTGCATGGCGTTAAATCCCGAAATCAGCAGAGCTTTGGCACCGACGGCGAGTTTGGCGAAGTCCTCATTGATGTTCATGGCGATATTGTCATCGTCGCTATGGTAGATGAGGCGGTTGGCCTGGCTGGCGCGGATGTCGATGTCGCCGGCCTTGACGCGGGCGTTTTTCCCGAACTGCACAATCAGATGTGGATGCAGGCTGTCTTGGTCACTGCTGCAAACGAAGGGACTGTTCGGGGGGATGAGGCGGCGCACATGGTCATTGACCGTCACCAAATGCAGTGCTGATGAACAGCCGAGTTTGTGCATGGCAATAGCTGCCCGCACCGACGTTCCGCCAAGCGTGATTTTCTTCTTGAATTTTCGCGAAAACTCCTCGATGAGGGCTGACGCGGAAACGAACCGTTCGCCGCCTTGGGCGATCTTCAAAAACGCCAGGATCGAAACGACCAAATCGCGTTCGGAAGCGATGACAGCGTCGGTCGTCAATTCGGCGTCGCGGATACTGTAATGGACGATGAGATCTTCAAAGATCGCGGCGTCCCAGACAATTTCGTAATCGACGCTGCTGCCGAAGCCGAGGGCGATGTGTTCATTCATCGGTGTTGTTGGCGCGTGGGGTTAGTAGAGGCTGGCTTGGCTGGTGGCGCCAAAGAGGTCGAGTTTATGGCGGGCGACTGTTTTCATGGCTTGGATGGCCGGCGGATAGATAGACAGCGGCTCGCGCAAGGCCGGGTCGGTTAGGGTTTGGCGGCATTGCTGATAAAAAGCGTTTTTGATGTCGCTGGAGATGTTGATTTTGCTGATGCCCAGCTGGATGGCGCGGACGATTTCGCGGTCGGGGTTGGCGGAGCCGCCGTGCAGCACCAGGGGAATATCGACTTGGGCGGCGATGGCCTCCAGAAGGTCGAGGCGCAGTTTCGGTTTCATGTTCTTGGGGTAGAGGCCGTGCAAGGTGCCGATGGCGACGGCCAAGGTGTCAACGCCAGTGGATTCGATGAAAGTTTTGACGTCGCTGGGATCGACGAAAATGATCTCTTCGGATTCGGATTCGGCCTCGGCGTCGGCTGTTCCGATGGTGCCCAATTCGCCTTCGACTGAAACATCGACCGCGTGGGCAAGCTCGACAACCTGTCGGCAGATGTCGATATTGTCGTCAAGCGGCTGGGTGGAGGCGTCGATCATCACCGAAGTAAAGCCGGCCTGGATGGCGGTCATAATCTGCCCCAGCGATGAGCCATGATCCAGATGGATGCAGACGGGGACGCTGGCCTGGATGGCTTCAGCGACGGCGGCTTTGACGAAAGAGGGTCGGACAAAGGCCAACTCGTCGGGGTGGATGGCCAGGATGACTGGGGCGGCGGCTTCTTCTGCGGCTTCGATAAGGCCGGCGAGGAGCATGCTGCTGCTGATATTGAAGGCTGGCACGGCGAATCGATTGGCGCGGGCCACGGTCAGCAGGTTTTTCATATTCATTAACATAGGTGTTTCATTCCTTGATATGGGGCTGCGGTTGATAAGACGCCTGCTGATGACAGGTCGGTCGTTCTTAGCTCTTACATCTCGTGAAGCATTAGGAACAGCAGTGCAAGCATGGACAGGATGAAGAATAGCGCGCTCTGTCGGCAGGTGAAAGCAGGTCTTCTTCTGTCTTTATATGACGAGTCAAGCGGGCCGCCTGGAATCAAATTGTTGTCTTGCTCATGGCCTTCAGGAAACATGTCAAATTCCTTTCAGTCCTGTTATGCGGACGCTCGCAAAGATGCGAAAACAGGAATTGCGGTGTTCATCCAATCGTTTAGCCTTTGATTGACCCGGCTGACATCCCGGCGATGAAATAACGCTGGAAGAGCAGGAAGAGGATCAAGACGGGCAGCGACCCCAGCACGCTCATCGCCATCATCTGATTCCATTCAAAGGAATGCTGTCCCATCAGCAGTTGGATGCCAATGGGGACGGTACGCATATCGTTGGTGCGCGTCAAGGTGAGCGCGAACAGGAACTCGTTCCAGGCCAGCATGAAGGTATAGACGCCGACCGAAACGATGCCCGGCAGCGAGACCGGGACGAGAATGCGCCACAGAATGACGAGGCTGCCGCCGCCGTCGATCATGACAGCTTCATCCAGGTCGCGCGGCAGGGTGTTGAAATAGCCAGTCATCATAATAATGGCGTAGGAAAGTGTGAAGACCATGTAGGTCAGGATCAGCGCCCAATAAGAATTGTACAGTCCCAGCCAGACGATAAGCCCGAAATAGGGGATTACCAGCGTGATGGGCGGCACTGACTGGACGCCGATGATGATCAGATTCAGGGCTTTTTTGAAGCGGAAGTCATAGCGGCTGAAGCTGTAGCCGGCCAGGATGCTGGTTATGACCGTGCAAATCGTCACCAGGATGGAAACGAGATAGCTGTTGAAAAAGAAGCGCAGCTGCATAGGGTCGGTCAGGACGGCATGATAGGCTTTGAGCGAGAAGGAATGGTCGATGAACTGCGGCGGATAGGCGAATATCTGCGTGTTTGATTTGAAGGATGAGGCGACCATCCACAGCACGGGCAGCCCGGCGAAGCATGCGCCAGCTATCAGCGCTATCAGCGTCAGCGTTTTGGCCAAGCGGACTTGAGTGGGATTCGCGACCATATTATTCGTCCGCCATTCGCTGATTCCGCACATAAAAGACGGCCACGACAGTCGAAAGCGCCAAGATGATCATCGCCAGCGTGGACGCGATGGAAAATTCAGTGGCTCGGATGGCTTTGTAGGTGAATGTGCTTAGGACTTCGGTTGAGCGCATGGGGCCGCCGCCGGTGGTCATCCATATCAGCGTGAATTGATGCGTCGTCCAGATAAAATCCAGCATGGCCAGGCTAAGGATAATCGGCTTTAGCTGTGGCAGGGTGATAAAGCGGAAGAGCTGCCAAAAGCTGGCGCCATCGACTCGTCCGGCTTCATACAGGTCGTCAGGGATGCCTTGCAGACCAGCCAAGAAGCTGACCATATAGAAGGGGTATCCCGCCCAGATGTTGATGAAGGTCACGGCGTAAAGCGCCAAGTCTCGCTTGCTAAGCCATTCGATTTGTTCATGCGCCAGCCCAAGCTCGATAAGCAGAAAGTTGACGACGCCGTGCGGATTAAGCAGCAGCCGCCACAGGATGGCGATGATTGAGGCGGTGAAGACCCATGGCAGGATATAGACGGCGCGGAAGATGGCTTTGGCGCCGGGGCCAATCAGACGCGTATTCAGCAGCAGCGCGAAGGCGAGGCCGATGATGAAGTGGCCGATGACGCTGACGATGGCGAGGAACATGGTATTGCGGAAGGCGCCGCCGAATTTGCGGTCGGTCAGCACTTCGACGTAGTTGTCGAGGCCGACGAATGTTGGCGGCTTGGGGGTGATGATGACGTTGTCGACCAGCGAATAGAGGAAGACGGTCGCTATCGGAACAAAGGTCAGCACAGCCAGCAAGATCAGCGTTGGCGAAAGGCAGGCATAGGGGAGCAGCCGTTTTCGATGCCGTTCCCAAGCGGGACTTGCGGGTTGAGCCGCGGCTGTTTTCATCGCTGCTCCATTCGCCTGTTATGCGACGGCCGGGGTTTGCGCCTGGCCGCCGCGTCATTACATCAAGGGCATCCCGATTGGGGCCCTATTCAAATTTGTCCATCCACTCGTCCTGGGCGATTTCCAGGAATTCGTCGAGGCTCAAGTCGCCCTCCAGGTAAAACTGGAGCGGCTCGTCAAACAAAGCCATGAGTTCTTCGGCGACCGGCAGGCCGGTGAATTCGTTGGCCAGATAGCCGGTCTGGAAGACTTCAAAGGCTTTTTCAAACAGGGGATCTGTTTGAATGAAGTCGGGCGTCGAGTTGACGTTGCCGGGGAAGGCGTTCGCCATCGACGACAGCTTTGAATTACCGTCTTGGCTCATCAAGAAGGAGACCAGTTTCCAGGCGGCTTCTTGATTTTCGCTGTTGGATGCGATGCCGATGCCCCAGGTGGCATAGGGCAGGCCGCGCGGGCCATCGTAACCTTCGACGGCTGGCAGGGCGGTAATATCAAAGTTCAGGTCAGGGCTGCGGTCGCGGATCAGGTGGAAATGCGCCAGGGTGTTGATGACCATGGCGACGCGGCCGTTGACAAATTCCTCGACCTTGTCCTGCTCGCGCATTGACAAGGCGCCGGGCGCGATGACGCCGGCATCATAGAGGCCTTTGATGTATTCCATCGTTCCAGCCAAAAGCTCGTTGTCGACCAGATTGGGCAAGCCGTCCTTGAGCATGCTGCCACCGCTGGCCCAAACCCAGGACATCACATCATTTTGGACGCCATTGGGCTGTTCCAGCGAAAGCGGCAATGCCCAGCCATAGACGTTGTTGTCGGGATCGGTCAGCGCGGCGGCGGCGGCGGCGAATTCAGCGCGGGTCGACGGCGGCATCACGCCAGCGGCTTCAAGCAGGTCGACGTTGACAAAGACGGGATAGATGAAGTTGACGACTGGAATCATCCAGGTCGAGCCATCCAGCTGAATCTGCGCCGCCAGTTCGCTGTCATCAAACCCAGCGCCCATCATAATTTCGGACAGGTTCGCCAGCGAGCCTTGCTTCACGAAGTCATTCACCCAGGCGCCGTCCAAGCCCACAACGTCGGCCATGGTGCCAGTAGCAGCGCCAGCCACAATCTGATCGCGGGTCGTCGAATAGGGCCCGCTAAGCAATTCGACTGTGATGCCAGGGTTGGCGGCTTCAAACTCATCCATCAGCGCGCGGAACGCGCCTTCAGGAAGCTCTGGCGCCCACCATTGCTGGAACTCAAGCGTAACGTCCTGCGCCACAGCGCCGCCAGCGCCGATGAGCAGAAGGGCGATGACCAATAAACCAATGAGATGTTTCTTCATGTTCACATTCTCCTCTAGGAATAAAACGAATAAAATGGGCGGTTTGTCTGCATAGTCCCTCGCTTTCCCTGAACTTGAGCCTTGAGTGAGCAGCCATTCCAAAAAGACAAGGCCGACTGCTATCACAGCTAACGGATTTGTTCGCTTGCGCTGAATTCAACGTTGATGAGGACGATGAAATAAAGACAGTAATGATTTTTGTAAAACAGCGGCAAGTCGAACATAACAATAGTTCCCAAAAATTTAAGCACAAATAAAAGCCGTTGTCAACTATTTCATCATCAGGACAGCTTGAGCATAACCTTGTCGCCCACTTGAACATCAAGCCGCCCGGCCGCGTCGTCATGGTTGGCGCCGATTTCCAAAAAGCCGTTGCTGTCAATTTGCGCCAGCAGACTGCCCGGCTGAACTTCATGATAAGCATGGGAAATCCCGTGGATGGTGTGGCTGTGAATGGTGATATGAGTCTGGCGGGCGGGGAAGCGCATAAACGGAATTTGACCCTGCCAAAGCGCGGCCAGCGTCAGTTCATCCTGATTTGGCCACTCGAAACGGCCAATGCTGGTGATGATGTTGCCAAAATGGTCAATGTGCATCACTTCGCCTATGAGACGTTGGTTGGCAAAGCGAAGCTGCGGGCTGGGAAAGGTGAAAAGGGTCGCCAGTTCTCGGCCTATGTCTGGCGGCAGGTCGCGGCGGCGGGCAATATGAGCGGCCGCCGGCGCAAAGATGTCGCGGCCATGAAAGGTATGGCTGACCGGAAGCCGATGATAAAGCGGATTTTCCAGCGCCACCGCTTGATAATCCGTCTTCACAGCCGCCAAAGCGTAACTCAAGATGCCGTTGTTCGGCGCGGCAAACTGATAGCCGTTGGCTTTGACGGCAATGGGCAAACGCGCGCTGCCCACGCCAGGATCAACCACCGCGCAAAAGGTCGTTCCAACAGGAAAATAGCGATAGCTGTTCAGCAGGGCAAACGCGCCTTCGCGGACATTCTGCGCTTGAATGGCATGAGTGATATCGACGATCCGCGCATCGGGACAAATGTCGAGCATGACCGCCTTCATCACGCCAACATAGCTGTCTTCAAGGCCAAAGTCGGTCAGCATGGCGATGATATTTGACATAACCGCGCTTTTCTGAATCAGCATGGCTTCGTTTTTACCATTGTAACGGATTGCCGCAGGATGTGCAGTTTGCCTCGCCGCGCTATAATAAAAAAGCAAAGGAAAGTGAAATGTATTTCAGTCGGACACAGCTTGAGCAGCATGAGCTTGATACTTTGGCGAGCTACGCGCTGCGCAGTCGCAAATCGCGCGGGCGGCAACACCATGAGTCGGAACCGCGCTATCGCACTGCCTTTCAGCGCGACCGCGACCGCATTGTGCATTCGGCCGCCTTTCGCCGACTGGAATATAAAACGCAGGTCTTCGTCAATGACGCTGGGGATTATTTTCGGACGCGGCTGACACATACGCTGGAAGTGGCGCAGATTGGCCGCACATTGGCGCGGGCCTTGGGCGCGAATGAGGATTTGGTAGAGGCGATTTGCCTGGCGCATGATTTGGGTCATCCGCCCTTTGGCCACGCCGGCGAGGGTGTTCTGGATCATCTGCTGGCTGACGCTGGCGGCTTTAATCATAATCATCAGAGCTATCGCGTTGTGACGCAGCTGGAAAAGCGATACCCCCAATGGAAGGGCTTGAACCTGACCTTTGAGACGCTGGAAGGGATAGCCAAGCATGAGACCGATTTTGACATGGGCGCATTGCCGGACATTGACCCGGAGACGCGGGCCAGCCTGGAGGCGCAGATCGCCAATATCGCCGACGACCTGGCCTACAATGCCCATGACCTTGACGATGGCTTGCAGGCTGGACTCATCCGCATAGAGCAGCTGGAAGAGCTTGAGATATGGCGGCAGGCGCGCGCGCGGATTGGCTGGGATGGGCGCTGCTTGGACGAGATCACCCGCCACCACATCATCCGCGAGCTTGTCGGCTTGCAGGTGGATGATGTCCTGCATGAGACGGCGGATCGTTTGGCCCAGCTAAGGCCGCGGTCGCCGCTTGATATCCAGGGACATGACCAGCCTGTCGTGATGCACAGCCCCGGCCAGCGCAAGCTCAACCGCGGTCTCAAGGCCTTTCTGTTTGAGAACATGTATCGTCATTTTCGGGTGCTGCGGATGCAGGCGCGCGCCGAGCGTTTTGTCGAAGGCTTGTTCGCCAGCTATATCAAAGAGCCAGGTCAGTTGCCGGACGATTACCGCGCGCGGCTGGAGCATGAGACGGCGCATCGCGTGGTCGCAGATTACATCGCCAGCCTGACTGATCGTAGCGCGCTGCATGAGTATCAGCTGTTTTTTGACCCGCTGACGCGGCCTTAAGAGAGGACAGCCATGCCAGCAGAGGTCGTGCTAAACCAGCGCTATGAGCTTGCCGCGCGGCAGGGTTCAGGTGGCATGTCGGTGATTTACCGCGCGCTTGACCGTTCGCTGGGACGGATGGTGGCCATCAAGATTTTGCGGTCGAGCCTGACGCAGGATCCGGCCTTTTTGGAGAAGTTTCAGCAGGAAGCGCGCAGCATCGCCAGGATGTCGCATCCGAATATCGTCACAGTGCATGACGTCGGGCATGACGGGTCGACGCATTATATCGTCATGGAGATGATTGAGGGTCAGGATTTGAAAAAGATCATCAAAGCGCGCGGCGCGCTCCCGTATGAAAAGGCTTTGGATTACGCCATTCAGATCTGCGCCGGCCTGGGTTTTGCCCATCGCTCGCAGTTAGTCCATGCCGATGTGAAGCCGCAGAACCTTCTCATCAACCCGGACGGCGTCCTGAAAGTGGCCGATTTTGGCATTGCCCAGGCCTATGCGGACACCATGCCGCAGATGCAAACTGAAGTGGTTTGGGGCAGCCCGCATTATTTCGCGCCCGAACAGGCCCGCGGCGAGAAGCCATCGCCGGCCTCGGATGTTTATTCGATAGGCGTTGTCATGTTTGAGATGTTCACAGGACGTCTGCCTTATGTTGGCGCATCGCAGAGTGAATTGGCTTTGGCGCATATTCAGGCGAAGATTCCCCGCGCCATCGACGTCAATCCCGACGTCCGCCCAGAGATCAGCGCCATCATCGCCAAGGTGATGAGCAAACGTCCCAACGACCGCTACAAACGCGCCGACCAGCTGGGACATATCCTGCGGCGACTGCGCGAACGTCCCCCAAGCGCCGGCCAAAAGACCGTTCGGCCCGCAGAAGACCGTCCAGCCAGGCCACCGACCGTCAGAAGCCACGCGCCGTCAAGCTCAAACCCGATTCCCAATCTGCCCAGCCCGGTTTTCAATCCCGATGGCAGCGTGAATGCCGCGGCGGCTGGTGAATACACGGGGCCTTTGGCGCCCAAACGACAGACTCAGCGAGACGGACTTGACTGCGTGACCCTCACCCTGGCCGGACTGGCTTTCGCCGCTGTGGCCGGACTGCTGCTGCTGTACCTGTTTGGCGTTTTCCCAGCCCTGGCGAATTGATGATTGAGGGAGGATGCTGTTTCACCGAGTTTGTATTTTGAAAGCGTCCTCATAACAGAACAGAAAGGATTTTGACATGTTTTCTGGCGGAGACCCCGGCGCTGGCTATTCACCTGATCCTCCAACGCGGGAAAAGAAAATCTCCTTCAAGTTCACCTTCAAGCATTTTGTCATCTTCATGGTTTTATTCATTCTCATGCTGATAGTCATAACGCTTTTGGAAATGGCTGGGAAAGCGCAGACCCTCGCGCTTTGATGATCATGGCGCGCGGCGAAATTCCTTGGCCAGATGCTCGCGGGTCATGTGGATCATCGTGGTTTGGCCGGTCGGCGACTGATAAGGCGAAGGACATCGCTCCAGCTGGCGCAGCATCGACTGCATCTCTTCAGGCTGTAAAATCTGCCCATTCTTGACGGCCGCCGCCCAAGCCAGCGCGACCACGGCGTCGTCCAGCTTCCTTGCCGACTGGCGCAGATGGGACAGCATTTGAGAAAAGGCCTCGGCCAGCGGACGCGAGACGATGCACTGCGGCAGTCTTCGGAAAACAAAAGCATTCGGCCCAAAGACTTCGATTTCAAAGCCAATCTGCGTTAATGCGGCGTCAACTTCGGTGAGCAGCGCGCTGTCTTCGGGTGAAAGCACGAGGGTTGGGCTGTCCATCGGCGCGGTCGACTGGAGCGTTCCCTGCTGCATTTCCGAGTGAATCTGGTCATACAGAATCCGTTCATGGGCGGCGTTCTGGTCGATCAGATACAGTCCGGCCGGGCCTTCGGCGATCATATAGACCGCGCCGATTTGCCCGACGATCCGCAGCAGCGGCAGAGTCCTGGGTTTCGTCGGCTGGCCAGCGGCTTCGGGGATAAAATCCAGGTCAGCGTCATCATCCAGGTCATAGCTGGCCGAAGTCTGATAAGTCGGTCGGGGAGGAGGCATTATGGCTGCGTCCTTAGTCGGCGCTTGATGGCCCGAATCCAGCACGGCCCGGCGGACGGCGCGCTGAACGGCGGCATAGACCTGACTGGGTTCTCGGAAGCGCACCTCGGCCTTGGTCGGATGCACATTGACATCGACATCATCGGGCGGCAGAGTGATCAACAGTGCCGCCAAGGGATGCTGTCCCGATGGCAGCAGATCGCCATAGGCTTGGGCGATGGCATGACTCAGCGCCGAATCCTGAATGGCGCGGCCGTTGATGAAAAGGATGAGGCGCGAACGGTCATGACGATGCAGACCCGGCTGCGACACATAGCCGACCACGCCGATCTGTGGCAGGCCGCGCCGGGGCCTCTCCTCGCTGGACACCGCCGCCATCCGCTTGAAATCTTCCAATCCAAAAACCTGCGCCGCCGCATCCGACAGACGACCGCTGCCAGACGACCGAAACTGCTCGCGCCCGTCCTGTTTCAAGACAAAGCTGATGCCAGGATAAGCCAAAGCATAGCGCGTCACAACCCGATGAATATGACGTTTTTCAGTGGCGCCGCTCTTGAGAAACGCAAGCCGCGCCGGCGTATTGAAAAACAAATTCTCAATCGTGACAACAGTGCCGGCCGGGGCGCCGATGGCTTGATGATGCTGGACGTCGCCGCCATGCAGCTTGAATGAGACACCCATGGCCTCGCCGCGGTGCCGCGTGATGACCGTCGTTTGACTGACGGCCGCGATGCTGGCCAGTGCCTCGCCTCGAAAACCCAGCGTAACCAAGCCTTGCAAGTCCTGGGCGGCGCGGAGCTTGCTGGTGGCGTGCCGCGCGAAGGCCAGTTCAACCTCGTCGGACGGGATGCCGCTGCCGTTGTCGCTAATCCTAATCAGCTTTCGGCCGCCGCCGGCCGTGTCGGTGTGGATGGCGCTGGCGCCGGCGTCAATCGAGTTTTCAATCAGTTCCTTGACGACCGAGGCCGGGCGCTCGACGGCCTCGCCGGCCGCGATCCTGGCAACGACCTCTTCAGACAGCATGACAATCGCCATCGATCCATCCAGTTCCACATTGTTTTATCGCGCCTCAAGTATAGCAGAAAGACGTACGGGATAAACCGATTGCGGGCCAATCCCTTGACATGGTTTTAACCTGTGTTATGCTCATAGCAGGATAGAAAGGCTAGAGATATGTATTATGATGATCCAGGTTCATCAAACCTGAATACAGAGTTATCGTCTATGACACCACCTGATCCTCCAAAGCGGGGAAAGAAAATTCCCTTTGAGTTCACCTTCAAGCACTTCGTGATCTTCATAGTTCTATTCATTCTCATGTTGGTCGTCCTTTACGTTGTGGAAATGGCTGGGTGAACGCAAGCCCTCGCGCTTTGATGATCATAGGACGCTGGGAGTGGTAAAAAAATAAAGACATGCAAAATCAAAACTGCGACCCTTGAGTCACCCTTTGAAGCCGCTTATGCGCTAAACTGTGGCCATGAATCAACTGCGCTGTCAAACTGCCGCGCGCCATCTGACTGCCAGAAGCCGCGCGGAAAATCACCTTATGCGCGAAAAAGTTTGTCTTTCGCGCACAAAACGCGCATAAAACCAGCGGCAGAGCGTGGCGGATTATGGCGGATTTTGTCGGACTATGTGGCGGATTTTGTCGAGTGAATGCCCTCTCTATAATGGCTTTTCTCTCTGCCCTCTGTGACCTCTGTGGTAAAACCTTCGTGGCCGACTTTGTCACAGTATGGCGCGGTGAATGTCCTCTATATTGACCACTCTCGGACGCTCCCTGCCTTGACTGCCGCCTTAGCTGCTGTTACAATCCGCCAGCAGACTGCCACCCTAGCTCAACTGGCAGAGCAATCGCTTCGTAAGCGATAGGTTATGGGTTCAAGTCCCATGGGTGGCTTGATGAAAAGGCTGTTGACCAGACAGGAGCGGCCCGATGCTGGCTGTGATTGATTATGGCGCCGGCAATTTGCGAAGCGTGCTGCACGCGCTCAAGCACCTTCAAGCGACAGAGTTGCGACTGGCGCAAAAACCCGAACACCTCGACGGCGCATCGAAAATCATCCTGCCCGGCGTCGGCGCGTTTGGGGCGGCCATGGCGCAAATGCGCGCGCAGGGATTAGTCGAGCCTCTGCGTCAGGCCCTCGCGCAAGGCATCCCCTATCTCGGCATTTGCGTAGGCATGCAGATGCTCTTTGATATAGGCGAAGAAATGGGCGAACACGAAGGCTTGGGGCTTATCAGCGGCCGCGTCCTGCGTTTCCCCAAATCCAATCAGCATAAAGTGCCGCACATGGGCTGGAATCAGCTTGACCTCAAATCCGAATCCAAACTGACTGCGAATCTGGGCGAGAAAAATTATGCCTATTTTGTGCATAGCTATTACTGCGCGCCGACCAACCCGACCGTCATCGCGGCGACTGCGGATTATGGCCTCACCTTCGCCGCCGCTGTCCAGCAGGATCATATCTACGGCGTGCAGTTCCACCCCGAAAAAAGCCAGCGCGTCGGCCTGCGGATTCTGTCCAATTTTCTGCGCCTTTGAGGAGTCCAGCATGATCGTTTATCCGGCCATCGACCTGCGCGCTGGAAAGGTTGTCCGACTTCGCAAAGGCGATCCAGCGCGGCAGCAGACCTTCAGCGATGACCCCCTGGCCACGGCCAAGCAGTGGATCGACCAGGGCGCGGCCTGGATTCACATGGTCAACCTTGATGGCGCATTCGATAACGTCAATCAAAACGGCAAAATCCTGGAAGCGGTCGCCAAACTCGATGTCAAAGTGCAGTTCGGCGGCGGCCTGCGCGATCTGGACGCTCTGCGAAAGGCCAGCGATTCAGGCGCGAGCCGCATGGTCATTGGCACCCTGGCCGTCAAGGATCCCGAGGCCATCGCCCAAGCTGTTGACCGTTTTGGCGCCGAAGCAGTCTGCGTCGCGCTGGATGCCAAAGACGGCAAAGTCGCCACGCATGGCTGGACTCGGCTTTCCGAACACAGTCCCTTGGCTTGGGGACGGTTCATGCGTCAACAGGGCATCAAACACGCCCTCTATACCGATGTCAGTCGCGACGGCGGCCTGGCCGGCGTGAATATCGACGACACCATCGCCCTCGGCCATCAGACCGGCCTGAAAATCATCGCCTCCGGCGGCCTAAGCCAACTGGCGCAAATTGAACAGCTGGCCAAAAGCCAAGTCGTCGCCGGCGCTGTCATCGGCATGGCCTTGTACCAAAACAAAATCTCATTAGGCGCCGCGCTGCGGGCCGCCAGAGAGTCCAGAGGAGAATAATCATGCTGGCCAAACGCATTATCCCATGTCTCGATGTCAAAGATGGACGAGTCGTCAAGGGCGTCAATTTCGTCGATCTGCGCGATGCCGGCGACCCAGTCGAGCAGGCGGCCATCTATGACCGCGAAGGCGCCGATGAGCTTGTCTTTCTTGACATCACCGCCTCCCACGAAGCCCGCCAAACGCGCCTGGCAATGGTCAAACAGGTAGCCGACAGCATCTTCATCCCCTTTTGCGTTGGCGGTGGCATCCGCACCCTTGACGACATCCGAGAAACGCTGCTGGCTGGCGCCGACAAGGTCTCCATCAACAGCGCGGCCGTCAAAAACCCGACTCTAATTTCGGAAGGCGCTTGGGGCTTTGGCAGTCAATGTATCGTCGTGGCGATTGACCCGCGCCGCATAAACGGCAAATGGGTCGTGCATATCCACGGCGGCCGCATCCCGACCGATAAAGAAGCCGTCGACTGGGCCAAAGAAGTCGAAGCGCGCGGCGCCGGCGAAATCCTGCTGACCAGCATGGACAAAGACGGCACCAAATCGGGCTATGACATCGAACTCACCCAGGCCGTCGCTGATGCCGTCTCGATCCCAGTCATCGCTTCAGGCGGCGCCGGCCGCAAAGAACACTTTCGCCAAGCCCTTGACGAAGGACAGGCCGATGCCGCCCTGGCCGCCACCCTGTTTCATTTCAATGAACTCCGCATCAGTTCACTCAAGCGGTATTTGCATGACAGCGGCCTGCCGGTGCGCCTGAACGGATGGGAGAGCT
Organism: Phototrophicaceae bacterium; assembly: GCA_965243795.1. GTDB lineage: Bacteria > Chloroflexota > Anaerolineae > Aggregatilineales > Phototrophicaceae > UBA6055. Next base: position 2,386,366 of record OZ251576.1, read on the forward strand.
TCGATGTCTCTTAGCCGCGAAGTCATCGCCGCCATCCGATGGAACGACCAAGGCCTCATCCCAGCCGTTGTGCAGGACGTCCGCACCCTTCAGGTCTTGATGACAGCCTTTATGAACGCCGAATCACTGCAAAAGACCATAGAACGGGGCGAAACAGTCTTCTGGAGCCGCCGCCGTCAGAGACTTTGGCACAAGGGCGAAACCTCCGGCAACACGCAGACGGTCGTCGATATTCGCGTGGATTGTGACGCCGATACACTCCTCATCTTAGTCGAGCCGGCCGGCCCAGCCTGCCATACCCTGGCGCCAAGCTGTTTTTTCCGCAGCCTGGACGAATTCATCAACAATCCCGAAGTCCTCTAGATTTGGAATCACTATGGACGATATGCTCAATCAACTTGAAGCGCTGATCCAAAGCCGCAAACAGCATCCAGTCGAAGGCAGCTACACCAGTCATCTCTTTGCTGAAGGACGCGTCAAAATCGCGCAGAAAGTCGGTGAAGAGGCCGTTGAAGTGATTGTCGCCGCGCTAGGGCAGGGCAGGCGCGAGCAAATCGATGAACTGGCCGACTTGTTCTATCATGTCCTGGCGCTGATGGCCGAGCTTGACCTGTCACTGGATGACATCCGCCAAAAACTGCGCGAACGACATCAGCCGCCCGCCTAGCGTTTATGGCTGACGGTCAAATTCGCCGTCCATGTACTCGCTGAACTTGATATACCCCTTCCAATTATCCAATGGCGTTGATTCGATGATGCCTGCCATCAAATCTTCAGAGGCGTACATCGCCTGGTAAATGGGGGTGGTTTCCCTCAATTTGCTGTCCGCGCTGTCAATCACAGCATATAGCATCAGATTGTGCTGAGGATAAAACAGCCGCAGGGCGACTCCGACATCGTCGAGTGCTTCTCCGTCTACATATGAAGGGTCTCCGTACACAGCGATAATATCACCGACGGTGAGTTTGCCGGAAAATAGCAAAGCGATCATGTCAACTAGGTTTCCATCCTCATCAGGTAAGATGAAGCAGCATAATCCCTCATCAGAAAAGGCGAAAGCGAAGGCTGCTTGGGTTTCGGTTTCGATCTCATAGATTGTGGCTCCCAATGCTTCGGCTGCCTCCCTTGCTTCTTCCATCGTTGTCACGCCGGGTGTCATATTCTGCCAGCAGGGCGGGCCGCAAGGCTCGCCGCTAATCAGGCTGGAACCCTCCAGAGCGTATGGATGCAGCAGCGTCGGAAAAGGCTGACCGATGCTTGCATCCGATGAGCCTTCTGCCAGCGCATTGAGGACTTCCAGTGGAACAGCGCCGCGGTCAAAGGCCTGCTGTCCGGCATAAATAACCTCTAATTGGCCCGATGTTCCCCAAGCGCGCATGCCGGGCGTACCGCCAACCCCTGCCTGCTGCCCAAGGTGTACATCAATCAGGTACTGCATCGACCGCCCGACGCATGAGCCAAGCGCGTCGGCATCCACATCGACCAGCCTGGCGATTTTATTGGCGATATCTTCGTCAAGTTCTCCGTCGCTGGCAAATCCAAACAAGAGATCATGCGCTTCCCAGAACTTGCCGACATCCTGGAGGCCGACGCATTCAGCAATCTGCGCCGTCAAAGTCGAATACTGCGGATGAACCAATGGGAAGAAGCGATATTCAAAAACCGCGCTTGACCGGTACGGACATATTGGTCGATAAACGATTGCAGGGTCGTTTGATAATTTTGACAGTGCGGACACAGGAAGTCTTCAAAGGCCACCAGCGCAAGCGGCGCGTCCGGCTCACCGAGGACGAATCCCCCATCCGGCCTGCGGTAAGTCGCGATGCCGGCATACTGACCGATTTCGATGATTGCGGGCGGCGCGGGCTGTGGTCGGATGGCATTCACAACCGCGTCATATTGTTCCGGCAGCGCCAGCGCAATCGCCACCGGCGGGTCATCCCCATACTGCACAAACAGCGATGGTGTTCCCTTGACGCCAAGCTCGGTGCCAAGCGCGACATCAAAACGATACTGTGTTGCCCGCCCGGCGCATTCGCGCAGTTCCGCTTCATCCAGCCCCAGCTGGCTGGCAAATGCGGTAATGGACGATTCAGTAAATCCTTGCGCGCTTGCGATATCGAACATGAGATCGTGCGCCTGCCAAAACCGGTCTGCAAGAAAATCAGCGCATTCCACCAGCCCGGCGCTCAAAACGGACAATTCAAGGTCAACTGTCGGAAATATGCGATACGTAAACTGGGCTTGCCCGGTCAGCACATATTCCTGAATAAAATGGTCGATAATCGGTTTGTAGTTTTGGCAGCTTGTGCATAAGAAGTCGGAGAACTCAATGAGTTTCACCTTTGCATCCGGATTTCCCAATACGAAGCTGTCGTGAAGCGTGCGCGTCATGGGGACATCGGCATAAGGATTCTCGACTTCTTGCGCCTGCATCATGCCAGCGCTCAATAAAATCAAAAACAAACTGAACAGAATTCCTGCATTTCGCGTCATCACTAATCCCTTTTCTATGAAAATCTGCCTAAGTATCGCACAAATCCGGCGGGTTTCAATCCTTGTGTTGAGCCGTGATTGCAGATTAGACTCATTCAAATTCCATATACTGAAACGAGGCATCCATGCCACCCGCCGATTCGCCCATCCACGAGACCGCATTCCACGTCCGCTATGCCGAAACCGACCGCATGGGGATTGTCCATCACGCCGCCTATCTGATTTGGTTTGAGGAAGGGCGCAGCACCTTTATCCGTCAGCGCGGCTGGAGCTATGCCGCCATCGAAGAATCAGGCTATTACCTGGCCGCCGGCGAACTGCAGGCCAAATACATCCGGCCGGCGCATTATGACCAGCAGATCATCGTCCGCTGCTGGATTGACCATTACCAAAGCCGCGCCGTCACCTTCGCCTGTGAAGTGCTGGAATCCCGCCATCGTCAAACCCTGTTCCGCGCCTCTATCAAACTGATTTGCCTGAATCGCCACGGCCAAATCACGCGCATCCCCGCCGTCTGGTCAGCATGGCTGGATTCATAATGCCGCTCGGTCTCAATGGCGGCCGTTTGGGATTGTGTTACACTTGTTGAATCCAACTACCTTTGAAGCGATGAGGAGCGCCGTATGACTGCTTATGCCGAACGTCCTTGGATCCAAAATTATGACGAAGGGATGCCGACCTCCCTTGATTTTCCCGACGTCCCCCTGCATCAGTTCATCAAAGACACCACCAGACGCATCCCTCATCAGACCGCGCTGACAACGCCGGCCGCCTTGCCGCTGCTGGGACGAATAAGCCGCGACGTGAGCTATGCCGAACTCGACCGCGCCGCCGATGCCCTAGCCGCCGCCCTAGTCGATCTGGGACTGAAAAAGGGCGACCGCGCCGCCATCGTCATGCCCAATTCAGTCGCCTTTGTCATCAGCTTCTATGCCATTCTCAAGGCCGGCGGTGTTGTCGCTGCCACCAATCCAACCTACCCGGCCAGCAAAATGGCCCATCAGATTAACGACTGCGACGCCGAATTTGTCCTCGCGCTGACCCTGTTTTATCCCCTAGTGAAACAAATTCAGCCGCAGACCCAAGTCAAAACGGTCATCGCCGCCAATATCAAGGAATACCTGCCGCCCCTGGCCAAATTCCTCTTCACCCTCGCTCGGGAAAAGAAAGACGGGCATTATATCGAAAATGTTCAAGCTGGCGATTACTGGATGCAAGACCTGCTGGACAAATACGATGGACAGCAGCCCCATGTTGACGTCTCGCCCGATGACCTGGCCATTTTCCAGTATACCGGCGGCACGACCGGCGTCCCCAAAGCCGCCATGTCACAGCATAAAGCGCTGGTGGCCAACATGCTGCAAACCGAAGGCCTCTTGAATACCCTTAATCTGCCTCCCGAAGAGGAGATCTTCCTGGGCGCCATCCCCTTTTTCCATGTCTATGGCCTCGTTGTCGTCGTCAGTACCAGCGTCTACCGCGGCAGTAAAATTGTGCTAGTGCCAAATCCCCGCGATATCGATGATGTTTTAGGCGCAATCCATACCTTTAAGCCAACCCTTTTTCCGGGCGTGCCAGCCCTCTACAATGCCATCAACAATCATCCGGCCGTTCAAAATGGCGAAATTGACCTAAGTTCGCTGCGGCTGTGCATCAGTGGCTCGGCGCCATTGCCACTAGCAACCAAGCAAGCCTTTGAAAAACTGTCCGGCGGTTCGGTGCGCGAAGGCTTCGGCATGAGTGAAGCCCCAACAGCGACCCATATCAATCCCATTCATAAAGAAAATCGCCCCAACTCGATTGGCCTGCCGCTGCCCGAAATGGATATGCGGATTGTCAGTCTCGACGACGAAGAGACCGATGTCGCAGTCGGTGAAACAGGCGAATTGCTGATGGCCGGCCCAAATATCATGGTCGGCTATCATCAGATGCCGGACGAAACCGCAAACGCGCTCCGTGAAAAAGACGGCAAACGCTGGCTCTATACCGGCGACATTGCCCGCATGGACGAGGATGGCTATTTTTATATCGTCGACCGCAAAAAAGACATGGCGCTGATCGGCGGCTACAACGTCTATCCGAACACCGTCGAAAAGGCCATCATGTCTCATCCGGCCGTGCTTGAAGTCGGCGTCGCCGCCATTCCCCATCCGCAAAGAATCGGGCAGGAAGCGCTGAAGGCCTGGATTGTGCTGAAGCCAGGGCAGAGGGCAGCGGCCGACGAGATCATCAATTTTCTGGCCGACGCGCTGGCGCCCTACGAAATTCCGCGCCGCATCAGCTTTATCGACGAACTGCCCAAAACAGCTGTGGGCAAGACCCTGCGCCATGAACTGGTCAAAATGGAACTGGAATCCGAACAGCCCTAATCAGTCGCCCCTGGCAGGACTCGAACCTGCGACCATCGGTTTAGAAGACCGGTGCTCTGTCCACTGAGCTACAGGGGCCATCAGCAAAATTGTATGAGTCGCCTTTTCACCTGTCAATGTGCCTGTAAAATCTGACGGCCTCTAATCCAGCCGCGCCTGAATGCCGGCCATTGCTTCCAGCGCCTTAACGAGGCCATGGTTGCCCTCCTGGCCAAGTCCCTGCGCCTGCAAAGTGCGATACAAATTGAAGCACAAAGCCGTCGCCACCACTGGAACGCCCATTTTATCGGCCGCGCCCAGCACCAGCCGCAGATCTTTCTGCTGCAAGTCAATCGTAAAGCCCGGCCGCCAGTCGTCGCGGATGACCTGCGGCCCACGGTTGGCCAACATCCAGCTGCCGGCCGCGCCGCCTGTGACCGCTTGCAGCATCTTATCGAGGTCAACGCCGCCGGCCTGGGCAAACAGCAACGCCTCGCCAGCCGCCAGCATATTGACAACGCACAAAATCTGATTGGAGAGTTTGACCGTCTGCCCGGCGCCCTGCTCGCCCACATGGGTAATCGTCGTCCCCATCGCCTCAAAATAGGGCGCGGCGCGGGCGACATCAGCTTCGTCCCCGCCAATCATAATGCTAAGCGTGCCGTTGGCCGCGCCTTCGCTGCCGCCGCTGATAGGAGCGTCCAGCATAGCAATTCCCCTGTCATTCAGTTGCCGCGCGATATCGACCGTGCTGACTGGATTGATAGTACTCGCGTCGATCACCAGATCGCCGGCCGACGCGCCATGAATCACGCCCTCATCCCCCAAAATCACCGCTTCCACATCGGGCGTATCGCTGACGCAGGTAATGATGATGTCGCACCGTTCAGCGACTTGCTTGGGCGAATCGGCGGCGGCCGCCCCCTTGTCGACAAAAGCGTCCATGCGGCTGGCGGTGCGATTCCAGACGGTCACATCAAACCCGGCTTGCATCAGGTTATCGACCATCCCGCGCCCCATAATGCCCAGCCCGATAAATCCAACTTTTTCGCTCATCGTCAAACATCCTTGTCTGTCAGCTAAAAATGAATAGGGTCTCTATGATAACGCGTAAGAGGGGAGGGCAAAATACTCAAAATTGGCTGTTGCCAACACGCGGCAAAGAGGCTATACTAATATAAGCCTTTCATGGCTTTTGCTTAGTGTTTCCTGTGGCAGTGTAGGTTGACGGCCAAATCTGCCACAGGAAACCGCAAAATATCGGAAAACCCGAAGGCTTTCCGATGTCAGTATAGCTTATGCCGACGCGCCATGAAATGCTTGCTTTGATGGATTGGCACATATTTTAAGCGGATAAGGAGGAAAACCATGAAAAAACTATTTATCATTCTGCTCATCAGCGTCATCGCAACATTGGCGCAAACGCAGGATTCAGAGCAGGAGTGGGCGTCAGTGGATGGGAGTCCCATTGTGTACTGGTGTCCTGTCATCAATGCGATTGTGCGAGACTACGGACTGCATCCTTTCCAGCGTAGTGCCGAAATGGTTTCCGACGTTGAAACCACCCTTTTAGGTATCACCCAGGCCTGCGCCGCCAGTGGCTATACCGATGCGCTGCCAAGCCCGTCAGCAGATTCAGTGGCACCCACCCCTGATGGAAATGTTGTCATTGAGTTGTCCTCCGCGACGCATGGAGAGGGGGCAATCCTTTCCAATCCTATCACATTGACACCAGGGCTTTACAGTTATGAAGCAGAGGGACTAGGGAAGTATGGATATGAAGGCCGGGTGTACGTTGCAACACATAGGGAGCCATCGTATTGTGGTTTCTTGGGTGGTTTTTTTGACCTTGGCAACGAGGACGCCGGTTTCGTTGATGTTGACAGAGATTGTGACATACGGATTGAGATACGAAACGACGGCCAACCTTGGAGCTTAAGGATTTCCCGCGTGGACTAGGTGCAGGCAAGTCAATGCCAAAACAACGCAGGAAATTGCCCGCGGCAAGGCGAATTCCTGCGTCTCCCTTCCCTCTGTGCCCTCTGTGGTCGAACCCTATTCGCGCAAATCCCCATACCCCAGCCCCCGCGCCTCCTGCCAAAATCGCTCGACATTCCCCAGCTTGACCTCATCATAGCCGCGCACCATATCCGGCAGACTTGCCAGCTTGACCGCCCGCTCATAATTGTCAGCGTCCAGCCCCTTCAATGCCGAAAAGACCAGCTGCCGATACTCTTCAATCAAAGCGCGCTCCACCCGCCGCACGCGGTCATAGCCAAAGATGTCAAACGGAGTGCCGCGCAAGCCCTTCAGCCGCGCCAGCAGATGATAAACCCCATCAAACCAGCGCCCAAACTTGATTTTGTCCCGCATACCCAAAGCCTTCAGCAGCGGCGGATGCAGATGATAATGAAAACGCGCCCCCTCGCCAAACTGCTCATCCAGCGCCGCCCGAACTTCCGCCTTCAGACTTAGCCGCGCCACTTCATATTCGTCCTTGTAAGCCATCAGCTTGAAGAGATAACGCGCAGCAGCCTCGCTCAAGTCAGTGACGCCAGGGCAGACCGACTGCTCAATATCATAGACTTTTTTCACATCGGCCACATAACGTCCAGCATAAGCCGCGTTCTGATAAGCCATCAGTTCCGGCACGCGATGATCTAACAGCCGCTTGAGTTCACCCGTCGCCGCCACCGAATCAATCAGCCCTTGCGCCGCCGGCGATATTTTCGGCTGAATCTCAACTTTGCCCTGGCGCCGCAGTTCAAGCGATGCCAGCCAATCAGGATCAGCGACCGCCAGCCGTCCCGTGCGAAAGGCATTCTGATTCGCTTCAACCTGGATGCCGTTCAGTTGAATCGCCTCTTCAATCGCCTCGGCCGACATTGGCATCAGACCCGCTTGATAAGCCGCGCCAATCAGGATCATATTCGCCATCATGTGATTATCGAACAGCGTCTCCGCCAGCCCAAGCGCGTCAAAGCAAACATTGTCCGCCGCGCGGGTCTGCCGATTGATGAGTTCCAGCAGATGCGCCTCCTGCGGAAATTCAACCCCTGTGTCGCGTATCATTTCCCCCGTCGGAACTTGACTGGTGCTGACGATGGCCACACTGCGACCGGGATTGGCCCGCGCCAGATTTTTGGCCTCGGCCGCCGTCAAAACATCAAAGGCCAAAAAAGCATCCGCCGCCCCGCATCCGATTTTGCTGGCGATATCGACCGCCGCCGCCGTGATTTTCAGATTAGAAACCACCGCGCCGCCTTTCTGACTCAACCCCGTCTGATCCAATGAGCGAATATGAAAACCATCCAGCACGGCCGCCGTGCCGATAATCTGATTGGCAGTCACAACACCCGTCCCGCCGATGCCCATCAGCAGGATATTGGCCTGGCCCCCCACGCGGCGAATCGGCTCTGGCAAATCCCGTTCCACGCGGTGCATCTTCTTGACTTTCGCCGCGCCGTTTTGGGCGGGAATAACGCTGATGAAAGCCGGACAGTTGCCATCCAGACAGCTGTAATCCTTGTTGCACGACGATTGATGAATCTGCGTCTTGCGCCCATATTCAGTCTCAACTGGCTGAACGCTAAGGCAATTTGACTTCGCGCCGCAGTCACCGCAGCCCTCGCAGACCGCCTCATTGATAAATATCCGCAGCGTCGGATCAGGCGCGAAACCCCGTTTGCGTTTCCGCCGCAGATTAGCCGCGCATTCCTGGTCATAAATAAGTACGGTAACCCCGCGCATCTCTCGCAGAAGCAGCTGCGCCTCTTCCAGACGGTCGCGTTCCCATACCTCGACGTCAGATGCCCAGCGAGTCGTCGGCGGAAATCGCGTCGGATCAGATGAAACCACAATGATTTTCCCCACGCCTTCAGCATGGAGCATCTGCGTAAGTTCAGGCACCGCTGGCAAACCATCGGCCGTCTGACCGCCGGTCATCGCCACAGCCGAGTTGTACAAAATCTTGTAGGTCATCGTCGTCCCAGCCGCCACCGCCTGACGAATCGCCAGCGAGCCACTGTGCGCCAAGGTGCCGTCCCCCAAATTCTGAAACATATGCGGCATATCGGAAAAAGCGGCCGCGCCAACCCAGTTCGCGCCCTCGCCGCCCATCTGCGTGACCCCCGAAGTGCTGCGCTCCATCCCAATCGCCAAGGTATGACAGCCAATCCCAGCCCCAGCCAATGACCCTTGCGGCACATGAGTCGAACGGCTGTGCGGACACCCAGAGCAGAAATACGGCTGACGCGCCAAAAGTGGCATCGTTCCCGCCGACAGATCGCGCGGCGCATCGGGCAAATCCATCGTTATCCGTCCCGAAAGCCGCCGCGCCAAAACATCGGCAATCTCATCGGCGTCAAGCTCATAATCCGCCCGAAACAGCTGCCGGCCCTCTTCATCTTTTTTGCCAAAGATGCGCGGCGCGTTCTCTCGACCATAGAGCAGGCCCTTGGCAAACATCTCAATAAAGGAGCGCTTTTCCTCAACGACCAGAATCTCTTCCAGGCCATCGGCAAATTCATGCAGAATTGTCGGCTCCAACGGAAAAATCATCCCCAGCTTGAGCAGACGAATGCCAGCCCGCGCCAGCCCCTCATCATCCAGCCCCAGGTCCATCAAGGCCTGTCGCAAGTCATAATAAGTCTTGCCGGCCGCAATCATGCCCAGCCAGTCATCCCCCGTCGCCGCCGTGATGCGATTCAGCCCATTCGCCCGCGCAAAGGCCTTCGCCGCCTCCAGACGCGCCTCCTGAACTTCCGCTTCCAGCTGCAAACTGTACGGCGCGATCAACGCGGTATTCTGCGTCGGCCGCCAGGCCCGGCCTTGAAACTCAAACGATGGATCGACGATGCGGATACGTTCATTGCCCACCTCGACGCTGCTGTATTCATCGCCAACGTCAGTGATGATTTTGAAGCCGACCCACAACCCGCAATAGCGCGACATCTCAAAGCCCAGCCGCCCCAAATCAAGAATTTCCTGCACGCTGCCCGGATACAAAATCGGCATAAACGCATCATAAAGCGCCGCTTCCGAATGCGAGGGAATAGTCGATGACTTGGCCGAAGGATCATCGCCGGCCAAGGCCAGTGCGCCGCCATATTTCCCAACGCCGGTCAAATTGGCATGCTTGAAGGCATCGCCGCTGCGGTCAACCCCCGGCCCCTTGCCATACCAAATCCCCAAAACGCCGTCATATTTGGGATTCGGCAGCAGATTAGCCGTCTGACTGCCCAAAATCGCCGTCGCCGCCAGTTCCTCATTCACCGCCGGCATAAAGCGAATATGATGTTCCTTCAGCAAATCAGGAATCTGCTCCAGCACAATGTCCAATCCACCCAGCGGCGATCCACGATAACCGGTGACCAGGCTGGCCGTATGCAGGCCCCGCCGTTTGTCAGCCCGATGCTGGTCCATCGGCAGACGCGCCAAAGCCTGCATCCCACCCAACGCGATGCGACCCTCCTCCAGCGCATAACGGTCGCGCAGTGAAAATTCCCTAGGCCGCGGCAGCTGCTTGTCTAACATGGCTCACCCCGTCGACTGTCCCTTTATACCTGTATAACAGAAAAACGACTGACAAAACCTATCAAATTGCCGCCAGCCACACACTCGCCGCCAAAATCATCAGCGCCAGCGTCATCATCAGCGCGCTTAACGTCTTTTCCCGCCGCCGCAGACGCCGCCATTCGGTCTCATCTCCCTTGCCGCGCTCCATCAGCAGACTCATCCGCTCCAGCCGCGGCGCCATGACAAACTGCAAAATCAGCCCCGTTGACGCCATCAAAACAATCAGCCCATGTTTCAGCAGCAGCGTCCGACTCCAGTCATTGTCAAAGTTCAGCAGACCATCATAATGCGGGTCGGCCGTCATCTGAAAAAGCCCAGTGATGATGAGAACCGCCAGCGCCAAATTGCTTATCGGCCAAAAACGTTTTCGCAGCCGCCGCAGTGTATGATGAACCGTCGGCGCCTCGGCCAAAACGCGCTGAAGCTCTGGAATGACCAGCAGCGTAATCACCAGCAGCCCGCCAATCCAGACGACAGTCGCCAGAATATGAAAAAACAGGCTGATGGCCAAAACAGACTGCGACATAAGATGAGACGGCCTATCGGTTCAATAATGATATTTAACCACAGAGGACGCTAAGGCAACAGAGGAAAGAAAGATCGGGTTATTTTCTCGGCGCCCGCTGTGGTAAAATTTCTCAAGATATAAGAGGACATCCCCATGAAAAATCGACTCTACTATGGCGACAACCTAAACATCCTGCGCGAACACTTCCCCGATGAATCCGTCGACCTGATTTACCTCGACCCGCCTTTCAACAGCAATCGCAATTACAACGTCCTCTTCAAATCCCAAAGCGGCGCCGACAGTGAAGCGCAAATCACCGCCTTTGAAGACACCTGGCGCTGGGGCGAAACAGCCGAAGCGACCTACGATGACCTGATTGTCCACGCGCCGCCCAAAGTCTCGACCGCCATCGAAGCCCTGATGAACCTCATCGAACGCAATCAGATGATGGCCTATCTGGTGATGATGACCGCGCGCCTGGTCGAACTCCATCGCGTCCTAAAACCGACGGGAAGCCTTTATCTGCACTGCGACCCCACCGCCAGCCACTATCTCAAAATTGTGCTGGATGCGATCTTTGGCGTGGAAAATTACAGAAATCAGATCACTTGGAAGCGGACAAGCTCGCATAACAACGCCAAAAAATGGGGGCCAATTTCCGACAACATTCTATTTTATACAAAGTCTAAAAAGTATATTTGGAACAAGGTCTATCGAGAATACGATAAAGAATATATCGAGAGCTTTTTTCGCTATGAAGATGAGAGGGGCCCTTATGGATTAGTTCCTTTAACAGGGTCAGGAACGCGTAAAGGGCATTCTGGAAGGCCCTGGCGCGGCGTTGATCCAACGGCTTCGGGACGGCATTGGGCCCTGCCAACTTCCTCACTGCAAGCGGCTTATCCCAAGTTGGATTTATCGTCCTTGTCAGTTCAGGAAAAGCTGGATTTGCTGGACAAAGCTAATCTGGTCTATTGGCCCCCGCGAGGCAAAGTCCCTATGCAAAAACGCTATCTTGACGAGGCGAAAGGCATTCCCATACAAGACAATATCACTGACATTCGCCATCTTAGTGGACAATCTAAAGAAAAACTTGGCTATCCCACGCAAAAGCCAGTTGCCCTGCTCGAACGGATTATTCTTGCATCCAGCAATGAAGGCGACATCATCCTCGACCCCTTCTGCGGCTGTGGCACCGCAATCGCCGCCGCCCACAAACTCAACCGCCGCTGGACAGGCATCGACATCACCCACCTAAGCATCGCCCTGCAAAAATACCGCCTGGCCGATACATTCGAGTTGGTTTCAGGGACGGATTATGAGGTCATCGGCGAGCCAGCCACAGTCGACGCCGCCCGCGCCCTGGCCCATGATTCCGCAAACGAAGGCCGCTATCAATTCGAATGGTGGGCATTGTCATTGGTGCGCGCCAAGCCTCTCGGCGGCCAAACTGGCTCGCGCAAAGGAAAAAAGGGCGCCGACCAAGGCATCGACGGCATCATCAATTTCCTCGACGAAGACGGCAAAAATCGCAAAAAACCGCAAAAAGTCATCATCCAAGTCAAGTCAGGCCAGGTCAAAGCCGGCGACATCCGCGATCTCAAAGGCACGGCCGAACGCGAACAAGCCGCCATCGCCGTCTTCATCACCCTCGAAAAGCCGACCCGCGCTATGCAGAAAGAGGCCTTGGCCGCTGGCTTTTACGAATCGCCGCTCTGGAAACAGCGTTATCGCAAGCTGCAAATTCTGACGATTGGCGATCTCTTTGACGGCGCATTTATCGCCATGCCGCCCCAGCACGGCACCCACCGCCAAGCCGAACGTTATAAGCCAAGCCACATCAGCGGCGAAGGCAAATCACAGCAGGATTTGTTTTCAGGCTAGAGCCATCGGAGACGAAACCATGAGCCTAAGCATCGGCATTGTCGGCTTGCCCAACGTCGGCAAAAGCACCGTCTTTAATGCGCTGACCGGCGCGCAAAACGCCCAGGCCGCCAATTATCCCTTCAGCACCATCGAAGCCAATCACGCCGTCGTTCCGCTGCCCGATGAGCGTCTGACCCGTTTGCAGTCTTGGGTGGGAGCAGGGCAGGCCATCCCGGCCCGCGTCGCTTTCGTCGATTTGGCCGGCCTTGTGCGCGGCGCCAGTCAAGGCGAAGGCCTCGGCAATCAGTTTCTTGGCCATATCCGCGATGTGGACGCCATCCTGCATGTCGTGCGCTGTTTTGACGATCCCAACGTCGTTCATATCCAAGCCGCGCCCAGCCCAGCCGACGACATCGCGCTTATCAATACCGAACTGGCCTTGGCCGACTTGCAGCAGCTTCAGCGCCGCCTGGACAAACTGGAGCGCGAATGCAAAGCCGACCGCAAACGTCAGCCCATGCTGGATATGGCCCGACAGGTCGAAGCGCATATCGACAGCGGCCGGCCGCTAAGGGCCTTTGACCGACTCGATGACCCGCTCTTCGCCGCGCTCAATGATGAGATGCGCTTTTTGACGGCCAAGCCGGTCATTTACGCCGCCAACATCGACGAAGAGGGCCTGCAATCCGAAAACGTCTATCTGCCGGCCGCCCGTCAGGCCGCCGCGGCCCAAGGCGCCGAGATCATCGCCGTCTGCGCCAGCCTGGAAGAGGAAATCTCTCTCCTAAGCGATGATGAACGCCATGAATACCTGCGTCTCTATGACCTGCGCCAAAGCAGCCTGGAACAGCTTATCCGCCAAAGCTATCGTCTGCTGGGCCTGATCAGCTATTTCACCTTCAACGCCCGCGAGACGCGCGCCTGGACAATCCGCGATGGCTGGACCGCGCCCCAAGCCGCCGGCCTCATCCACACCGATTTTGAACGCGGCTTCATCCGCGCCGAAGTCATTCCCTATCCCATTTTCGCGCAGTACAAAAATCGCCAGGCCATCAAAGCCGCCGGCCTGATGCGACTGGAAGGCCATGATTATGTCGTGCAGGACGGCGATGTCATTCAGTTTCGCTTCAATGTCTAGCCATCAAGACGCGCGGCAAAAATGATGTTTTCCTCTGTGTCCTCTGTGTCCTCTGTGGTAAAAAGTCTTTATGGCGGAAAATGGCGGATTTTGTCGCGGTGAATGTCATAGATACTTCGCAGAGGTTGGGAATGGCAAAAAGGATGGTTATGGGATTTTCTAAATCCGTAACGGCAAAACGCCGCGGCGGTGCACTTCCTGATCGCTTTTCTCTCTGTCCTCTGTGTCCTCTGTGGTAAAAAATCTTTATGGCGGAAAATGGCGGATTTTGTCCTATCAAGGCGCGCGAATCTGCCCTTTGACGTCCAGCAGATCGAGCAGGAAACGCCGCGCATCAGACACCTGGGGCAGCGGCCGCTGACGCATAGGAGGGACAAAATCGACGTCCAGACAGCCCTCGCTGATCATGCGGTTCATCAGCTTGGCCGTCTCGTTGCGCTGCATGATGATAGCATTCAAATAATGGTCATTGCCCGTCACTTTCCATAGCTCCACAGCGGCCAGCAAGGCTTCCAGGTTATGCGCCATCATGCCGATCTTATAGCGGTATTCGGGTTCGTTGGTGGCCTGCAAGGCCTGCACAGCATCCAGGATTTGCTGACTGACGTCTACCAGACGCGCGGCATCCAGGGGGATCGGCAGTTCGCAGCGCTGGATATAATCGGCATAAGCGAAGAAGGGCGGGCGGCGCATTTCGCGGCTGTCATTGAGGATTTGCCGGCCGGGCCGCGGCACATAGGCATGATCGCGCAGGGCTTGCATCCGCGCCTCGATGTCGCCTGTCGCCGTCGCCTGCAAATAACGTTTGGCATATTTGTACGTAAGCAGCGTGTTGAGCGTGTAATGGCCATCGAACACTGGATAAACCAAGGCGTCAATCGCGTTTCTGCCGATGATCGATTCTTCCAAGAAGCCCTTGGAGCCGGTCACCAGCAGATTTTGCGACAGAATTTCACTGCACTTGAGCAGGAGCCACGATTTCAGCATCAGGCCATGAAACTGCAAGAAGGGACTGTCACTAAAGGCCAAGGCCCGAAAGAAGGTGAAATTGACCAGCGCCGCCTGCTGTGTCAGGTTGTAAAGCTGACGGAAGACATTGCTGAACTGGATGGGATGACTGCCGAAGATCTGCTTGGTCGCCAGATGCTCAATCGCCGCCGGCAGCGCGTCCTCGACCATCACAACTCCCATATAAGCGCAGTGATATTTGGACGGCAGCGCCATTCTCTGCAAAATTTCCAGCCCGCGCCCGACCTGTCCAATCAGGATGCCAGGGCCGTCAATGTCATATTGGGCGATGACCATGTTCCGCAGCACATGCGTTTCCAGCCGTTTCCAATTCTTGCAGCTGCCGCGCGGCACGGCGAAGAGGGACAAGGAACGCGGCCCATTGGCCTCTGGATCCAGCTTGGCCAGCACAGCGTGATAATCGGCATGGCAGGAGTTGTTGATCAGCCATTTTTGCCCTTGAACGTGAAAATTCTTTTCCTGTGGATCATCCGACAGCGGCCAGGCGCGGGTGCGAACGCTCAAAAGATCGGTGCCGGTATGCTCTTCCGTCCAGCCCAAGGTGAAAATTTTGCCCTTGAGTTCGGCCGCCAGCTGCTCTTCTTCGGCGGCGACCAGCATCATATAAGCCAGGCCGCTCGCCGCGCAGGCCGTCATATAGTTGGGATCATTGCCAAAATGACGGGTGGCTTCCAGCATCGATCCCAGCAAATTAAAGGTCGGAAAGACATGATCCAGCACATCGGCCAGGCCCTCCCGCAGTCGATCATAGTCGATAATGTCGCCATAGTGTTCGTCGTGTATGATATTCATCGCTGCGGGCAAAGTCCTTTGCATATTCCAAATCGGCTGGATGCCGCTTTATTCGCTGGTCGGCGCGTCCCGTCGGAAGTCAAACTGCCCGACCTGATGATACAGGCGCAGCAGAAACTCGCGCGGGTTATCGATTTTACACAACGGCCGCTGGCGCATGAGGGGCAGAAAATCCGTCCGCAAATCGCTTTCGCTGATGATCTGATTGAACTGATTGACGAAAGCGTTGTGCTGCATGATGACCCCGTTGAGGTAATCATCCGTTTCGGTGGCCTTCCAAAGCTCGGCGGCCGCCAGCAGGGCTTCCATCCAGTGAATGATCGTCCCCAGCTTGTAGCGATGTTCGGGATCAGTCGTCAAGCCGCGCGCGTCCAATTCATCGGTGAGGGACTGCATCGCCGTCACCAGCGCCCGCGCATCGAGTTCAAGCGGCAGCTGCAGATCTTCCATGTACCGGGCATAATCAAAGAAATCGGGATTGCGGAGCTTGCGCGAATCGGCGCGGATTTGGTTGCCGGCCTGCGAGGCCAAACGGCCGCGGCGCAGCATGGCCATTCGTTCCTGCACATTGGCGCGGCGGCGGGCGCCCAGATAACGTTTCATGTGCTTGGCGGTCATCAGCGTATTGATGGTGTAATGCCCGTCAAACACCGGCAGCACCCAGGAATCAATGGCATTGCGCCCAATCACCGATTCAGCCAGAAAGCCCTTGGAGCCGGCCACCAGCAAATTCTGCCCCAGCAACTCATTGGCGCGCAGCAGCAGCCAAGATTTGAGCATCACGCCATGAAACTGCAAAAAACTGCCGGCGCTAAAGGCCAACGCGCGGTAATAAATGAAATTCAGCGTCGCCGCCTGCAAAACAAGGTTGTACATCTGCCGCAGGACATTGCTGAAGTTGATGGGATTCTCGCCAAAGATGCGCTTGCGGGACAGATGCTCAATGCTGGCTGGAATGGCCTCATTCATCATCTGGACACCGACATAGGCGCATTGATATTTGCTGGGCATCGCCATCTTCTGCAAAATCTGCAAGCCATGGCCCGCTTTGCCCAGCAGTCGACCCGGCCCGTCAATCTCAAAGGTTGTCAGCACCATCTTTCGCAGGACATGCGTCTTCAGCCGTTTCCAATTCTTGCAGCTGCCGCGCGGCACCAGGAAAAGCGATAAGGCCCGCGGCCCACGCGAGCTTGGGTCGATCTTGGCGACGACCGTATGATAGTCGGCATGGTAAGAATTGTTGATCAGCCACTTGCGGCCTTTGATATGATAGGTCTTGCCGGTCGGGTCAGATGCCAGCGGAGTCGCCACCGTCGCCGCGCTTAACAAATCCGATCCAATCGCCTCCTCCGTCCAGCCCAGCGTAAAAAGTTTGCCCTTCAGTTCTTCGGCAATCGGTTCTTCACCGGCGGCGACAATCGTCATCCAAGCGAGCATACTGGCGCCCGCGGCAATCAGCGACGAAGGATCATCGCCAAACAGACGCACGCCAACCGCCATCGACTTGGGCATGTCAAAATCGGGCAGCATCGAATCATAAATATGATGAATCGACTGCCGCAGCTGATCGAAATCAACGATCTCGCCAAATTCCGGGTCATTTACAAACATGGAAGCCCCATCCATCAGTCATCTCAAGCAGACGAGTATAAGCGCATTTGGGCCCTATCACAATATCGCGCTTGCCGGCGCGTAAAATGGGAAAAAATTCACAAGTCTATTGAAATACAACACGGCGCATCGCCAAAAGGTTCGGATTCTGTCCTTTGGCAGGCGCGCTTTAATAGCTAAGGACGCAGGTCATCATCGGCGCTTGGCATCGGGCTGACGCTTGTCCAGCCGCCGTCGACTACAATCGTCTGTCCAGTCATTTTGCCGGCCTCTGACGATGCCAGAAACAAAACCGCATTGGCGATATCGGCCGTTTCGATAGCTTGGCCGATGGGAATCAAGTCAGCCCAGCGTTTTTCATAATCGGGATCATCGTTGAGGTTGCGCGGTGTGATGACAGCGCCGGGCGCGACGCAGTTGATGCGGATGCCATGCCCGCTCAATTCCAGCACCAGGTTTTTGGCCAGCATTTTCAGCGCGGCTTTGGTCATGGCATAGGCGCTTAGGCGGGGGACGGCCTGGCAGCCGACAACCGACGACATCAGGATAATCTGGCCGCCTGTGCCTTGCGCGCGGAATTGACGGGCGGCGGCCTGCGCCAAAAAGAAACTGCCGCGCAGATTAACATTGACCACGCGCTCGAAATCGTCCGGGGCATAATCGAAAAAGCCTCCCCATGAGGTCAGGCCAGCATTGCAGATACAGACATCCAATTTTCCAAAGGCCGCCACTGCCTGCGCCACCAGCCCGCGCACGGTATCGACCTCGGCAACGTCGCCGCCGCAAGCGATGCAGTGGCCGCCGGTCTCTTTGGCGATGGCCGCGGCCGCCGCCTGCGC
This sequence comes from Phototrophicaceae bacterium, assembly GCA_965243795.1. Taxonomy (GTDB): domain Bacteria; phylum Chloroflexota; class Anaerolineae; order Aggregatilineales; family Phototrophicaceae; genus UBA6055. Next base: position 2,404,570 of record OZ251576.1, read on the forward strand.
CCGTTCAGCGACAATATCGTTCAGCAGCACCGCCGCGCCCTCCTGGCAAAACTGCCGCGCCACTTCATAGCCGATACCCTCGCCGCCGCCAGTGACCAGCGCGGTTTGATTGGCAAATCGCCTTTGTGTCATAATGCCTCCCGTCTCCTGTTTGGCATTATAAGCAGGCGGTTTGTTTTGTGCGAATTTTGGGAGTGGTAAAAAATAAGGACATGTGAAAACCATGAACGCAAACGCGGCCAAAAATCAAAACTGCGACCTTTGAGTCGCCCTTCCAACCCGCTTATGCGCTAGGCTGTGGCCATGAATCAAATGCGCTGTCAAACTGCCGAGCGCCATCTAACTGCCAAAGGCCGCGCGGGAAATCGCCTTATGACTGAAAAAGTTTGTCTTGCGGACATAAAACGGACACAAAACAGATGTTTCCTTCTGCGCCTCTGCGGTAAAAAAGCAAATCCAAAACAGCGAACATTGAGTCGCTCTTCCCACCCGCAAACGCGGTCTAAAGAACCTGAACAGCATAGAGGCGAAAATGTTTATGCGCGAAAAAGATTGTCTTTCGCGCACAAAACGCGCATAAAACCAGCGGCAGAGCGTGGCGGATTATGGCGGATTTTGTCGTAGCAGTATGGCGGATTATGGCGGATTTTGTCACAGTATGTGGCGCAAAATGGCACAAAATGACGGATTTTGTCAAGCGAATACCCCTCTATAATGGCTTTTCTCTCTGCCCTCTGTGACCTCTGTGGTAAAACCTTTGTGGCGGAAAATGGCGGATTTTGTCGGGATTGTGGCGAATTATGGCGAAGTTTATCCATCAGCTTAGGCGGATTTTGTATCGCGAGGGTGGCGCAAAATGGCGGATTATGGCGGTAAATGTCGCCTGTATTGACCACTCCCCGACCGGTTTGAGTTGACAGGCGGCGCCAAATCTTCCATACTTGAGAACATATTTGGATGCCGGGGGTGGATAATGTTAAACACCGAACAAATCGCCTTTTACCATGACAAAGGTTTTTTGACTGTCGAAAACGTGCTCACCCGCGCGGAAGTGGCTGAACTGCGGCGGGTCACCGATGAATTTGTCGACAAATCCCGCGCGATATCCGCCAATGATGAAGTCTTTGACCTTGAGCCGAATCACAGCCCCGACAATCCCCGCCTGCGCCGCCTGAAGAACCCGATTTTGCATCATCCCCTCTATGACCAAATACTGCGCCATGAAGCGATTCTAGCGATGATTGAGCAGTTGATTGGCCCAGGCCTGCGGACGAATGGCACCAAGCTGAATATGAAGCCACCGTCGCACGGCAGCGCGGTCGAATGGCATCAGGATTGGGCTTTTTATCCGCATACCAACGATGATTTGCTGGCGGTCGGCATCGCCATTGATGATATGACTGAAGAAAATGGCTGTATGCTGATGGTGCCGGGTTCGCATAAAGGCGCGCTCTTCAGTCATCATCAGCAGGGCCTCTTCGTCGGCGCCGTGACCGAATCCGACTTTGCGCCAGACCGCGTCGAGTCGGTCACCGTCAAGGCCGGCGGCATCTCGATTCATCACGCGCGGACTCTGCACGCGTCGACGCCCAATCATTCCAGCCAGCCGCGCCGTTTGCTGCTCTTTCAATACTGCTCATTGGATTCCTGGCCGCTGCTCGGCGCCAGTTTTGAGGATTACCGCGCCTCGATCATCCGCGGCCAGCCCATCTTGAGGCCCCGCATGAAATCCGCGCCGGTCATCATCCCCCTGCCAACGCCTGAACAAGCCGGGTCTATTTTTGAAATTCAGGATGCCATGCAGGACAAAGCGATGGCGAAACGCTAAACCGAATCCGATGCGCGCCATTCTCCTGTCCCTGTGCGGTCTCATCGCCCTGTCGCTGGCGGCCATCCAGCCCTTCACTCTCAATCAAATGCCCGAATCGGCCGACGGTCTTCTTCATCTGCATCGTCTGGCGGCGGTAGAGCATTCTCTGCGCGTCGGGTCGTCCCCTTGGCTGCGCTATTCGACGGGTCTGGTCTATGGCTATGGCGCGCCGCTCTTCAATTATTTCCCGGCGCTGTCCTATTATCCGGGCAACTGGCTTCATGGCTTGGGATTGAGCTTTGTCTCAAGCTGGCTGCTGATGATGGTTTTGTATGTGTGGCTGGCGGCGGCTGGGATGTATGCGCTGGGTCGGCTGTGGACGGGGTCGCCGTTGGGGGGCTGGCTGGCGGCGGCGGCTTATGTGTATGCGCCTTTTGTGCTGTTTGATGCCCTGTCGCGCGGCGCCGCGCCCGAAATGGCTGCCTTGGCGGTGCTGCCCTGGGTGATGGTTGGCCTGACGCGCCTGGCCTGGCACGGCCGACGAAGGGATTTTGTCATTGCGTCCCTGTCGATGGCGCTCTTCATTCCCCTGCACACGCTGATTACGCTGCACGGAACGGTCATGCTGGGCGTTTATGCGCTCTTTCTGTGGCGGCGGTCGGATGATCGAAAGGGAACGGCGCGCCGGCTGATACTGGCCTTCGCGCTGTCGTGGCTGATGACCGCCTTTTACTGGCTGCCGGCCCTGACCGAAACGGCGGCCATCAAACTCAACCTGATCGTCGACAATCTCAATCATATCGACGTCACCCGACACCTGCGCCCCCTGTCCGACATCCTGGCCCTACCACATACAGCTGATCCGACTTGGCAAAATCAAAACATCCCCATTGCGCTTGGCTGGCCGCAGCTGATTCTTTCCACTCTCGGGCTCATCCTGACTTGGAAAAAGCCCTATCGCCGCTGGCGCGGGTTGATGCTGACCCTGGGCGCCATGGTCTTGGCTCTGACGCTGATGAATACGCCCCACTCGGTCTGGCTCTGGAAAAATCTGCCGCTCATCGCCTATACCCAATTCCCCTGGCGACTGCTGGGACTGGCGAGTCTGCTGCTGGCGCTGATGACCGCGATTAGCGTCTGGATGCTATGGACATCAATAACCTCCAGCTGGCGAAAATGGACGTTTTTCATTCTGGCCATGGCTATCCTGATGCTGTATGCGCTCTCCTGGACTTACACCCGATACGAGCCGCCCTTCCGACTGAATGATATTCGCGATGTTCATCAATTCGAACGAAAGACGGAACAGCTGGCCTTGTCATCCTATGCCGAATATCTGCCCATAACCGCCGACGCGCGCCAGCTGGATCCGCATCGACTGACCGAACGTTTCGACCAAAGCGACATCATTCCCCGCCTGCTGCCTTCTGATGCGCTGACCCTCATCTCACAGCGCTGGTCGGACACATCAGGCACCCTGCGACTGGATTCAGCCATAGAACAGACACTTCACTTTGACTGGCTTTATGTGCCTGGCTGGAGGGCCGCTCTCAATGGACAGCCACTCGATGTCTTCCCCTCGCCGGTGGGATTGGTTTCGGTCGATTTGCCGGTTGGCGAGTTTGACCTGTGGATCGCGCTTCAGCCCACGCCCATGCAGGCCTTGTCGCATCTGCTGTCGCTGCTGGGATGGATGGGTTTGCTCATTGTCACCGTCCTCTGGCGCCGTCTTCATGGCCCTGGCCGCGCGCCGTGCCACGGATCATCGCTGTCCCCGCGCCTGTCCCTGCTGGTGATTGGGCTTGGCCTGGCCATCTTCCTGTTCAAGTCCCTGGTCCTGGATCCGAACGAATCCCCTTGGAAGACGACTCGCTTTGGCGATCATCCGCCGCGTCTCTTGGCCACTTTCGGAAATGTCATTGACCTGCTGCATGCAGAGATGCCCAGCGATAACGATAAAAAAACCTTCAAGCTCTATTGGCGTCTGCATGACGAGCCGATTGATCAGGATTATTCCAGCGCGCTGCGAATGCGAGACCCGCAAGGCCATCTGATTGCCCAAGCGACTTCCTTCATGCCAGGCGGCCTGGCAAGCTCAAACTGGCGGCCGGGCGCGTATGTCGAGGATGCGATTGTCCTCACAGTTCCGCCTTTCACGCCGCCGCTGGACGAACCCTATCGCTATGAGGTGTCGCTGTTTGACGCCGCAGCGCAGACCTCTCTTCATGTCATCAACGCCACTGGGGATCCGCAGGATGTCAAAGTCGTCATTGGCGAACGGCTTCATCATCGACCGGCGCCAGATTTTCCTGTCGGCATCCCCCGCGAGCGCGCCGCGGCCTTGTATGAGAATCCATCCTTCCCCAATGAGGCCGCCGCCGGCGATGTTCTGAATATCAGCTGGATTTGGCAGAAAGGTCGTTCCTCATACGCCGCCGATGATCTATTGGCGCAGGTTCGTTGGATTGACTACCAAAGCGGCCAAACATTCGCCGCCGCCGCGCGTCCCCTTGTGATAGGCTATCCCTTCCCCGATTGGCCTCCCGGCGAAATTAACCGCGGCCATCACCACATCATCGTCCCCCCGCGCATCCCCCCCGGTCTTTATGGGCTTGGGATTCAACTGCTGGATACGGCGCAAAATCCATTGGGAGAAATCATACAGTTAGAAGGGCAGATGACCCTGCGCCAGCCGCCGCGCGATTTTGCCGCGCCTGACTTTGCCTTTGCCGTCGAAGCCGAGTGGGACAATGGACTCATCCTGCGCGGGTTCAGCCTGGACGCGCCAGCCGAAATCCAACTGGTGTGGCAGACCAAACATCTGCTGACCGATAATCTGCGGCTGTTTGTGCATGCCCTCGACCAGCGCGGTTCGATAGTTGACCAGTGGGACGGCGTTCCCGTCGACTGGACGCGGCCGACGACCGGCTGGCTTCCCGACGAATATGTCACAACGCGGCATTCCTTAACCTTGCCGGCCGGCGAGTATCGTTTGCGGCTGGGCTGGTATCATCCGACTTCGGGCGAGCGGATTGGAACAGGCGATGCCGACGCGCTGATCCTCAATGAGCGCTTGTACATCAAATAAGATCTGAAAATAAGAACATTTAATCTAAATTTCATCCAGTATTCTATTGACAGGCTGATTTCTAGTGATTATGATAAAGATATGAACAAATTTTCTAACGGTCAGCATCTATCATCAATGGAGAGAGTAATATGTACAAAGTGACAAAATACCCGCACGGCACATTTTCCTGGGCGGATAACAGTTCGACTGATGCAGAAGCCGCCGGAGCCTTTTATATGGCGCTGTTTGGCTGGGACAAGCAGGAAGTTCCGATTGACGAAAACACCACCTATACCATGTTCCAGCTGGAGGGCGAAAATGTGGCGGCGCTTAGCCAGATGATGCCCGAAATGCAGGAGCAGGGCATACCCTCGCATTGGTCAAATTATGTCTCGGTGGATGATGTCGATGCCTTGGTCGACGTGGTCATCGACAGCGGTGGCCTCATCGCGGCCGGCCCCATGGACGTTTTTGACAGTGGGCGCATGCTCTACATTCAAGACCCCACTGGCGGACGGCTTGGCCTTTGGCAGCCCAAAAACCATATTGGCGCTGGCATTGTCAATAAACCCGGCGCCATGCTGTGGAACGAACTGATTACTGGCGATGCCGAAAAAGCAAAGGCGTTTTACGGCCAGGTCTTCGGCTGGGAATTCCATGATGACAGCGGTTACATCCACATCAAAAACAAGGGGCGCAGCAACGGCGGCATGATTCAAATGGATGATGTGCCGACTGGATGGATACCCTATTTCAGCGTTGCTGACATCAACCAAAGCATGGCGAAAGCTGGCGAACTGGGCGGTCGAATCATGGTGCCGAAGACCGAAGCGCCCGGCACTGGGTATTTTGCGATGATCCTTGATCCGGCCGGCGCCTGTTTCTACATCATGCAGGTTTATCATTACGACGAATGGGTAGAATAATGTCGCTGCCGGCCCTTATAGGTCCTAATGCAGACAGCTGATCCGCCAGACATGCTCGTCGCGCGCCAGCAGTTCATCAGCCGCCGCCGGACCCCATGAGCCTTTGGCATAGCTTTGCATGGCGCCGCTTTCGGCCCAGCCTTCAATGATGGGATCGACGATCTTCCAGGCGCTTTCGATTTCGTCACTGCGGATGAAGAGCGCGGCATCCCCGTTGATGGCATCCAAAATCAGCCGCTCATAGGCATCCGGCAGGTTGTCGGCGATGAAGGCATTTTCATAATGCAGTTCCATATCGACCGATTTGGCGATCTGCTGGTCGGGTATCTTAGCCTGGATCGTCAGATGAAAACCTTCGTCGGGCTGGATGCAAATCGAAAGCATATTGCGCGAAAAATCGCCGCTTTCGTTAAGCTCAAAGATGCTGTTGGGCGGACGTTTGAACTGAATGTTGACCTGGGTCGTCTTGGAGCGCAGCGCCTTGCCCGAACGCAGATAGAAGGGGATGTCCTTCCAGCGCCAGTTATCGATGAACAGCTTCAGCGCGGCATAAGTCGGGGTTTGCGAATCGGCGGCGACTCCAGCGGCCGCGCGGTAGCCCTCATACTGCGCGCGAACGGTGTCATCCAGCTTGACCGCGCGGACAGCCTGCAAGACCTTGACTTTCTCATTCCGCAGCGCATCCGCATCAAAAGCCGAGGGCGGCTCCATGGCGATCAGCGATAGCAGCTGCAAGACATGATTCTGCACCATGTCGCGCATGACACCTGATTGGTCATAATAGCCGGCGCGGGTGCCGACATCGACAGTCTCGGCGACGGTGACCTGCACGTTGCTGATGTGACTGCGGTTCCAAATCGGCTCGAAAATGGTATTGGCAAAGCGCATGAACAGGATATTCTGGGCGGTTTCCTTGCCCAGATAATGGTCAATCCGATACACCTGCGATTCATCAAAGACACCATGCACAACCTGATTAAGCGCCTGCGCCGTTGTGAGGTCATAGCCAAAAGGCTTCTCAATAACGATGCGCCGCCATCCCCCTTCCTCGCGCGTCATGCCCAGCCGTCCCAGATTCGAGATGACATCACCGTAAAATTCAGGCGCAATCGACAGATAATAAAGCCGATTGGCATCGCCGTCCTCAAGCCGTTCAAGATGCGCTTTCAGATTTTGATACGTTTCGGGCTGTGGCAGGTTCACCTTGGCATAAGACAGCAAACGCTGAAAACTGCGCCAGACCCTCTCATCAAAAATATCAGCGGCAAAATCCTTTAGCGATTGATGCGCGTGTTCAACCAGGGTGGCATCCGTCCATTCGCGGCGGCCGACGCCGACGATTCTTAACAACTTGGGCAAGCGTCCCTTGATGTAATTGCTGTACAGCGATGGGATGAGTTTGCGCCGAGCGAGATCTCCAGTGACGCCAAAGATAATAATAAACGTAGGTCTATTGAACATGACAAATCCTGTTTTTGTTAATTTGACTGCGCCCTATTTTAGCGCATAAGCTCATTTATTTCGCCCACCGTTTGGGAATATCGACCAGATTTCGCTTGATGGATTGAGGCTGTTCCCTATCAGCTGTCTGCCAGATATAGTCCGAGTCGGCCCTGGTGGTCATGCCGATGTGTTCGCCATGGCGGTCAAGCGCAATCAGGTTCATGTCGCCTATGTAATCGCCGCCCAAACCGCGCAGGTCTTCCATCGCTTTTTGCGCCGCTTCACGAAGGGGCAGGCCCATCTTCAAATAAAAGACGAGGCTGTGAGCGGTATTGGCGCGAATCGCCATTTCTCCCATACCAGTGCAGGCACAGGCGCCATAGCGATTGTCAGCGTAATTGCCGGCGCCAATAAGGGGTGAATCGCCAACCCGACCAGGATATTTCCAGGCCCAGCCGCTAGTGCTGACCCCAGCGCAGATGTCGCCCTGTTGGTCGATAGCGATAAAATTGACGGTGCTGGCAACCCGTTCAGGATCCGTCGCCAGTTTGACCCAATCCAGCAGGGGAGTCTGCTCATCCAGCGCCGCCGGGGCCTCTGCCGAACGGCTTTCCGCCAGCCGCCGCCGCCAGATCTCCTTGACTTCATCCTCCAGCATGACATCCCACTGTTCAGCTTCAATTTCGCGGGCAAAACGTTCCGCGCCTGCCCCGGCCAGCAGCACATGCGGCAGCTTCCTTTCGATAACCTGACGCGCAACCGATATGGCGTAAGGAAAACCCTTCATGGCGGCGACAGCACCGGCATTGAGAGTCCTGCCGTCCATAATGCTGGCGTCAAGTTCAAGTTCGCCCGCGATGTTGGGAAAGCCGTTATAGCCGACGGTATGTTCTTGTGGATTGGCTTCAACTTGACGGATGCCGACCTCGACCGCATCGAGTGCGCGGCCGCCACTTTTCAGGATTTGCATGGCCGCGGCCATGCCGATAGCGCCGTTGCTGCTGGCAATAATCATCATATCAATGGACTCGCTTATCTTTTAGCAGTCTATTATAAGCTGAAACGACTGGATTGGAAATGCCGCCGCTTGGGTTGGGCGTGGTAAATATAGAGGATATTCACCGCGCTATACTGCGACAAAGTCCGCCATTTTCCGCCACGCTGCTGCGACAAAATCCGCCATTTTCCGCCACGCTGCTGCGACAAAATCCGCCATTTTCCGCCACGCGCTACGACAAAATCCGCCATTTTCCGCCATACTGCTACGACAAAATCCGCCATTTTCCGCCATTCGCTTACTAGGCAGCATTCTGAAGCGGAACGGGTTTTATGCGCGTTTTGTGCGCGAAAGACAAATTTTTTCGCGCATAAACATTTTCGCCTCTATGCTGTTCAGGTTCTTTATACCGCGTTTGCGGGTTGGAAGGGCGACTCAAAGGCCGCAGTTTTAGTTTTTGGATGTCCTTATTTTTTTATTACTCTCCATAATAAATAGGGAAAAGGTGACCTGCTGGCTGTTTGATGTTAAAATGGTCTCAACGATACATAAAGGAGTTGAAAAATGCCTGACGAAGTAAAAGAAATGCGCGCTTCCAACGACGCCATGAACGATCCGCAGGAATTGCAGCGGCGGATTGCCGATGAGGGCTATCTGTTCTTCAAGCAGCTCATGAATCCCGATAAGGTGCGCGAGCTGCGCCGCGAAATGATGAGCGTCATCCAGAGGATAGGCTGGCTGGTAGCCGATACTGACCCTATGGATGGCATTGCCGACATCAGCATGAGGTACACCGAAGGCGACAATGAATACAGCGATGGTTACGCTGAAGTCTACAAACTGGAGTCTTTTCATCGCGCCGCCCACTGGCCCGAAGTCATCAATATGGTCGAAAGAATCGCCGGCAGTCCGGTTATGCCTTTTCCGCAGAAAATCGCCCGCATCTGGTTTCCCAAATACACCGAACACACCACGCCGACGCATCAGGATTTTGTCCATTTTCAGGGCAGCTTTGAGGCTTTGACCTGCTGGGCGCCGGTGGGTGACTGTCCGATTGAATTGGGCGGGCTGGCCGTCGTCCCGCGTTCGCACAAGGTCGGGCGCGTGCTGGAGCATCATTTTTCGCTGGGCGCCGGCGGCTTGATCGTCGACGAAACGGCGCATGAGGACGTCGACCCGGTTTGGCATTCGATTGATTATGAGATGGGCGACGCGCTCTTCTTCCCGGCGCTGATGATTCACAAGGCCTTGCCGAATTACACCGAAGATCGACTGCGCCTTTCGCTGGACAACCGCTATCACATTGTCGGCGATACCATTGCCGAACACATGCTGGAGCCGCATGGCCCCAGTCAGCTGCAATGGGACGACATTTATCCGCATTGGGAATCGGATGACCTGAAATACTACTGGGAAAATGTCGACAATCAAGTCATCGCCAAAGATACGAGCTATGGCGAAAAGCGGCTGTCACAAGCCTTGGACTTGGCGCGAACCGGCAATGAGCAGGCCATCTACAGCTTGCAGCGCATGGTCAAGAATGATCCTGACTCACCCCATACCGAAGTCCGCGCTGTCTTGGCCGAGCTTGGGCTAGAGCTTGATTATTGAGTGACGAGGTCTTAACATGAGCTATCAACCACTGGCGGAAGTCCGAAAAACATTAAGGGTCGATTGGTATCGTTCGCCGATGAAGCCTGGCCGGCTGCGCGAACTTTCGCGGCGCAGTGATGCCCAAGGCTGGTTTCAGGCAGGCGGCCATCTGGCGCTGTTCATCATCACTGGCGCGCTGGCGCTTTTCTTTTGGTCGCAGGAAATCTGGCTGGCTTTCCTTATCGCGCTCTTCGCGCATGGCACCATCAGCAGCTTTTTTATCGGCACGGCGCCGCATGAGCTTGGGCATGGCACCGTCTTTCGCACCAAGCGGCTCAACAAGATTTTCATGTACCTGTTCAGTCTCATCGGCTGGTGGGATCCCTTTGATTATGCCAGCAGTCATACCTACCATCATCGCTATACTCTGCATCCCGAAGGCGACCGCGAAGTTCTGCTGCCGTTGGAGCCATCGCTGGCCTCAACATTTATGCTTCAGCTTTTCACCATCAATCTGCTGACGCAGCGCGGGCGAACTTTTGGCAAGGGCGGGCTGATTTCAACGGTTTATGTAACCGCGGCGAGGGCTGCCGGCCTGACAGGCGTCGAGTCCGCGCCGATTGACGAATGGATGAACGCATTGCACACTGACCAGCCTGACCAGCATCGCAAGTCGATTCTTTGGTCGCGCATTCTGCTGCTGTTTCATGGCTCGATGCTTCTTATTGCGCTCGTTACGGGCTTGTGGGTTCTGCCGCTGATCTTCAGCATACCATCGTTCATCGCCAACTGGCTGTCCTATTTTGTCGGCCTGACCCAGCATTGCGGCCTGCGCGACAACAGCCCTGATTTTCGCAAAAACACTCGTTCTGTCAAGCTCAATCCGCTGGCATCCTTTCTCTATTGGCGCATGAACTGGCACATTGAGCATCACATGTACGCTGGCGTCCCCTGTTACAATCTCAAGCGGCTGCATCAGGAAATCGCCGCCGACATGCCCCAGCCGCGCACCTTGATTGGAGCCTGGCAGGAAATGCGTCAATCCTGGCAGCGTCAGAAAAGCGATCCTGATTATCAATTTGATACACCGCTGCCGTCCACGGCCAAAGCTGAACGAAAAGGCGCGGTCGATGAACTGGAACGTTCGATTGGTGAGTTGGCGCCGGCAGGACTAAAAGAAGCGCCATGACCGAATCTTTGTCAAGGAGACCCAGCATGAAAAAATCACTCTTGATCTTTACAGCCATATTGACGGTATTTCTGTTTGCATTGCCGGTCTACGCTGCTGATATTAGGCTAAGTTCAAGTTGCACCCTGGCGGACGCCATCATCGCCGCCAACAGTGACCAGGTTGAAGGCGATTGTCCGGCTGGCCGCGGCGCCGACACCATCACATTAAGCCAAGATATTACGCTTGATAGCTGGCTTCCCAAAATCACTTCGGGCATCACCATTGAGGGCGAGGGCTATACTATCAGCGGCGGCAATCGCTATCGGATTTTTTACAATGACGGCGGCGCGCTGACGATCAATAATTTGACGATGACCAAGGGGCGCGTCGAAGGTGACCGCATCACTAACGCGGATGGCACGCTCAAGGCGACCACGGCTCAACCTATCGGCGGCGCGATTGTCAACTGGCAGGGGATACTTGCTATTAGCAACAGCATTTTCAGTGACAACTTGGCTAATGATGGCGGCGCGATTGCCAACTGGGAAGGAACGATAAGCATCGTCAATAGCACTTTTAATGGCAACGCGGCTGACAGTTTTGGCGGCGCGATTTTCAACGATCAAGGAACGTTAAGCATTGCGAATAGCACTTTCAGTGACAACGCGGCTGGTGACGGTGGCGGGGCAATCCATAATGAGACAGGAGAACTAAGTATCGTCAGCAGCACCTTCAGTGACAACTCGGCTAAATACGGCGGCGCGATAGACAACGGGAGAGACGGAGAGCTAAACGTCAGCGGCAGCAGCTTCAGTGACAATTCGGCTGTCAGTGTCAACGCGACTGGTATCGGTGGCGCGATCAGCAATGGGGGCGAGCTAAGCATCAGCAGCAGCATTTTTAGCCATAACTCGACTGACAGTTTTGGTGGTGCAATCTTCAACGGAGGTGAGCTAAACGTCATCAGCGACAGCGCTTTCAGCGACAACGCGGCTGGTATCGGCGGCGCGATTGGCAACGGGGGCGAGCTAAGCATCAGCAGCAGCATTTTTAGCCATAACTCAACTGACAGTTTTGGTGGTGCAATCATCAGCTGGGGTGAGCTAAGCATCAGCGACAGTGACTTCAGCGACAACGCGGCTGAACAGGGCGGCGGCGCGATAAACAACCATCAAGGAACGTTAAGCGTCGCGAATAGCACTTTCAGTGACAATTCGGCTAACGATGGCGGCGCAATAAATAACATAGGAACGTTAAGCATAGGCAGCAGCGGCTTCAATGGCAACTTGGCTAGCGCGGGCGGCGCGATAAACAACGAGAGCGAGTTAAGCATCAGCGATAGCGCTTTCGGCGGCAACCGGGGAGACGTCAATGGCGGCGCGATCTACAACGCGGAAGACGGTGAACTAAGCATCAACGACAGCGCTTTCATCGACAACGCGGCTGACAATGGTGGCGCGATAAACAACATAGGCGATCTAAGCATCAGCCGCAGCGCTTTCCGCGGCAACCAGGGGAAGATCGGTGGCGGCGCGATTTACAACGCGGGCGACAGAGAGCCGAGCATCAGCGACAGCGCTTTCATCGACAACGCGGCTGACAGAGGCGGCGCGATCTACAACACAGGAGCGTTAAGCATCAGCAACGGCGCTTTCAGCCACAACTCGGCTGACAGCCTTGGCGGCGCGATTGGCAGCGAGGGCGAGCTAAGCATCAGTGACAGCGCTTTCAATGGCAACGCGGCTAACGATGGCGGCGCGATCCACAACACGGGAGACGGAGAGTCAAACATCAGCGACAGCAGCTTCAGCCACAACTCGGCGGCTAGCGCGGGCGGCGCAATCGCCAGCTGGGGCGAGCTAAGCATCGTCAGCGGCGTTTTCAGCGGCAACTCGGCTGACTATGGCGGCGGCGCGATCTATAACCGGGAAGGAACGCTAAGCATCAGCGCCGGAGACTTCAGCGGCAATGCGGCTAGCGAAGGCGGCGCGATTTTCAACGATCAAGGAGCGTTAAGCGTTGACAGCGGCAGCTTCAATGGCAACGCGGCTGGCTGGGGTGGCGCGATTGACAACACAGGAGCGTTAAGCATCGGCGGCAGCAGCTTCAATGACAACTCGGCTGACTATGGAGGCGCGATCAACAACAATGGTCAAGGAACGTTAAGCATCACGAATAGCGCTTTTAGTGACAACGCGGCTAGCGATGGCGGCGCGATTGACAACTTAGGAACGCTAAGCATCAGCGGCGGCACTTTCAACGACAACGCGGCAGACTATGGCGGCGCGATAAACAACGCGGAAGACGGAGAGTCAAGCATCAGCGACAGCGGCTTCAGCCATAACTTGGCGGCTAACGATGGCGGCGCAATCGCCAGCTGGGGTGAGCTAAGCGTCGTCAGCAGCGTTTTCCGCGACAACGCGGCTGATAGTTATGGCGGCGCGATCTACAGTCGAGAAGGAATGATAAGCGTCGTCAGCAGCGATTTCAGCGGCAATTTGGCTGACTGGGGCGGCGCGATCACCAACGGAGGCGAGCTAAGCATCAGCGACGGCAGCTTCAGTCACAACGCGGCTGACAATTTTGGTGGCGCGATCTACAACCGGGAAGGAACGCTAAGCATCGGCGACAGCGTTTTCAGCCACAACGCGGCTGACAGTCTTGGCGGCGCGATAAACAACGGGAGCAAGTTAAGCATCAGCGGCGGCACTTTCAGTGACAACGCGGCTAACGATGGCGGCGCGATCTATAACGCGGGAGAGCTAAGTATCAGCAGCAGCAGCTTCAATGACAACCTGGGGGGCGTAAGCGGCGGCGCGATCCACAACATAGGCGAACTAAGCATCAGCGATAGCGCTTTCGGCGGCAACGCGGCTGACAATGGCGGCGCGATTGACAACATAGGAACTTTAAGCATCGACAGCAGCAGCTTCAATGGCAACTCGGCTAGCGCGGGTGGCTCGATCTATAATTGGGAAGGAACGCTAAGCATCAGCGACAGCGCTTTCCGCGGCAACCGGGGGAACGCAGGCGGCGGCGCGATCTACAGCGCGGGAGACGGAGAGGCAAACATCACGAATAGCGCTTTCATCGACAACGCGGCTGACAATGGCGGCGCGATCAACAACACAGGAGCGTTAAGCATCAGCGGCAGCGCTTTCAGTGACAGCTTGGCTGTGGATGGCGGCGCGATCCACAACATAGGCGAACTAAGCATCAGCGACAGCAGCTTCATCGACAACGCGGCTAACGATGGCGGCGCGATTAGCAACTGGGAAGGAACGATAAGCATCGTCAGCAGCGCTTTCATCAATAATTCGGCTGACAGGTCTGGCGGCGCTATTGTCAACTGGATAGAAACACTAAGCATTAGCAACAGCGCTTTCAGCGGCAACTCGGCTGGACGGGCTGGCGGCGCGGTTGGCAGCGATGGAGAATTAAGCATCATCAGCAGCACTTTCAGCGACAACGCGGCTAAAAGATTTGGCGGCACGATCAGCAGTGGGAGAGAATTAAGCATCATCAACAGCATCATCGCCGGCAAGGGCAGCGCTTGTTACTCTAGCAGCGATCTGACACAGAATATCGGCAATTTGATTCAGGACGGCTCTTGCGATCCGGCATTCAGCGGCGATCCCAAGCTAGGCGCGCTGGCTGTGCCGGAAGATGGCTCGCCGGCTTATTTCCCGCTTCTGGCCGGCAGTCCAGCGATTGACGCCGCTGATGATGACCTCTGTCCCGAAACCGACCAGATCGGCGCTGCCAGGCCGCAAGGCGCCGGCTGTGATATTGGCGCGATTGAATACGCCGCGCCCTCATTGAAAGAGAGTCCGAAGGAAACGACATGACCGAATCTTATTCACAAATTCTCGAAGGGGCCAATCAAGCTGTGGCCGCGGCCGCCGCCAAAATCAGCGATGACCCGCACCGGCCCATCTATCATCTGATGACCCGCGCCAACTGGATCAACGACCCCAACGGCCCGGTCTATTATGACGGCTTTTATCACATGTTCTTCCAGCACAATCCGCGCCTTCCTGACTTCGGGCCGATTGGCTGGGGCCATGCCCGCAGTCCTGATTTGGCGCATTGGCAGCACTGTCCGATGGCGATGATGCCGACGCCTGGCAGCTATGATGGCGCCGGCGTCTGGTCAGGCAGTGTCGTCATTCACAACGGAACGCCGACCATGATGTATTCGGCCGTCGCCAATCTTGATCTGCATCTGCGCGATGACGCTCCGCCTCCATCGGGCAGACAGCAGATTCCGCAAGGATACAGTGATGAGTACATCCTTGAGGTCGACCGCGAAACCCAGTGCATCGCCACTAGCGCTGACGGCCTGCAAACTTGGCAGAAGCATCCCGCCAATCCAGTCATCGCCAGTCCGCCGCCTGGCCTGGATTTGATTGGCTTCCGCGATCCCTTCCTGTGGAAAGAGGACGATGGACTCTGGTATATGGCGCTGGGTTCGGGCATCAAAGGGCAGGGCGGAGTCGCTTTGCTGTACCGTTCGCCGGATTTAATCGACTGGGAATATGTCCATCCGCTTTACATCGGCCGGCCCGAAGAAAGCGGCGTCAACTGGGAATGCCCCAATTTCCTCGATTTGGGGGACAGGCACATGCTGGTCGTCTCGCCGCACAGCCGGCCGATCTATTGGCTTGGTGATTATGTCGATCATCAATTCAGTCCCGACGGCGCGGCGACGCGATTGGATGGCGGCGATGTCTTTTATGCGCCCAACAGTCTGCGCGATCCCTCTGGCCGCTGGCTGATGTGGGGCTGGATCCGCGAGGCGCGCAGTCGGGATCAATACGTCAAGGCCGGCTGGGCCTCCTGTTTAACGCTGCCGCGTGAAATCGCGCTTGATGAGAGCAATCGACTCATCGTCAGGCCAGCGGCCGAACTGCGCCAGCTGCGAAAGGGCGCGCTGTTTGAAGGCGATGTATCCGTGTCTGCTGAAGAGTCGAACTCGCTTGGCGGCGCGGCCGGCGACTGCTTGGAAATTTCCTGCCGGGTCATTGAAACAAACTGCGAGCGGCTTGTCATCCAGTTCAGGCGCACCTCTGACGGCGAAGAGCAGACCGAACTGATCTATGATTTCCAGGCCGGCGTTTTGCGTTTGATTCGAGAGCGGTCAAGCGGCGGCGGCAACGTAATGCTTGATCCCTGCGAATGCGAACTGGCCCTAGCTGATGATGAGCCACTGGATTTGACCATTTATTTAGATAAATCAGTCATCGAAATTTACGCCAATGACCGACTAACGATGACCAGCCGCATTTATCCGACGCGCAAGGATGCTTTGGGCTTGAATCTGTCGGCGATTGGCGGCGCGGCAAGGGCGCAAATGATCATCTGGCAAATGGGCAGCATTTGGGATTGATTCGGAGGCCGTTCAGGCCCCCGAATTTGATGTATTATTGACTGTCCAACAGCAAATCGCGTTTCCCGCGCGGCAGAACGGGGCGGGCATTGCCTTGATGGATAGCGGCAAAGGCCTCAATCTGGGCAGTCGATAGCTCAATCGGTGTATCGAGCAGCAGCCAGCGCACGATTTCACTGCAAGGCGGCGTGGTCAATGAGCCTTGATAGGTATAAAAAGTGCGGCTTTGCGGCAGGAGCGCGGCTAGGGAAAGCGCATCACCGCGGGCTTCAGGTTCGCCTGCTTCGGCCGGCAAATGATCGAAAACAGCCGCGTAGGCCTCATTGTCACTTTCGCCTTCGGTCAGCATAATTCCGACAACAGCCAGCGTTCCAGAGTTGGGGTCTTGATGGACAAAGTGAATTTCCATCGCCGCCGCCTGCCCGTCAATCGTATGTTCGCTGGGATTGTGAAAGTGGAATTGCAGCAGATTATAGTTGATGCCATTGTAGACGATGCTACTGCCTTCATCGACATTGACCTGAATGGTGTGACCATTGTTGAAAATGCTGTTGGCCGTGTCGCCATAGCGAAATTCAATGTCCACTAGATCAAGTTCAGCCGCGTCGCTGATGTCAATCGGTGACTGCGCCGAGCCGTCAGCGCACAGGGTATAGTCCTCCGACAGTTCACCCCAATAGCTGGGCCCCTCGTCGCCCGCATAACTCCAATGCGCCTCTTCCGCCAGCGTGTTCATCAAAAGCGCCGTCAGCAGCACAGCAGACAGCAATGTGACCAGCAGCGCCAGTCGCTTTGAATGATTCATGTCCACCCTCCTTTGCAATAAGCTGTTCACTCTATTATAGGTTAGAAAATGTTCGCATGATACAATAATGCACAGTCACTTAATGATTTGAAACGATTAACGAACAGGAGTTTCCCATGTCTGAACAAGGTTTTAACCCTCCAATCAGCGAATGGCATTATCCTTCGGCCGAGATGGTGAATCAGGCGAATGTACCTGATTATGAAGCGGTTTATGATGAAGCGCTGGCCGACCCGCAGGCCTTTTGGGCGAAACGCGCCGAGACCCTGGATTGGTACAAAAAATGGGATCAAGTCCTCGACGACAGCGGCAAGCCTTTTTATAAGTGGTTTGTCGGCGGCAAGACTAATATGGCGCTCAACGCGCTTGACCGTCATGTCCATACCTGGCGGCGCAACAAGCTGGCTTTCATCTGGGAAGGCGAAAATGGCGACCGGGTCACGCTGTCCTATTGGCAGCTGTGGCAGGAAGTCAACAAGTTCGCCAACGTACTGCGCGGCATGGGCCTGAAGAAGGGCGACCGCGTGACGATTTATATGGGGCGCGTGCCTGAAATTGCGATTGCCATGCTGGCCTGCGCTAAAATCGGCGCGCCGCACAGCGTCGTCTATGGCGGTTTTTCCGAACAGGCCTTGGCCGACCGCATCGAAGACGCTCAAAGTCGAGTATTGATCGCTTGCGACGGCGCCTGGCTGCGCGGCAAAATCGTCAAGCTCAAAGATACTGTCGATGAAGCCGTTCGCCGTTCGCCAGTAGTTGATACGGTGATTGTGGTCAAGCGCACCGGCCATGATATCGCGATGGAGCCTGGCCGCGATTACTGGTATCACGAGTTGATGGCGCTGCCGATGGCCAGCACGCGCGCCGAAACTGAAGTCATGGATGCCGAAGATCCGCTTTTCATCCTGTACACCAGCGGCACAACTGGCAAGCCCAAAGGCGTTCTGCATACGCATGGCGGCTATCAGGTCTATACCTCGACGACCTTGTCCTGGGCCTTTGACATCAAGGAAGAGGATCGCTGGTGGTGCGCCGCTGATCCTGGCTGGATTACCGGCCACAGCTATATTGTGTACGCGCCGCTGATTTTGGGCGCGACCAGCATCATTTACGAAGGGGCGCCAACCCATCCCTATCCCGACCGCTGGTGGCGGATTGTGGCGGATTATGGCGTGACTATTCTGTACACCGCGCCGACCGCCATTCGAGGCTTGATGCGCTTTGGCGAGGCTTGGCCCAAACGGCATGATTTGAGCAGCCTGCGTCTCTTGGGCACCGTCGGCGAGCCGATCAACCCCGAAGCCTGGCGCTGGTATCATCGGGTGATTGGGCGCGGCGAATGCCCGATTATTGATACCTGGTGGCAGACCGAGACCGGCGGCTTTATGATTACGCCCCTGCCTTCGATGGGCCTCAAGCCGGGCAGCGCGACCCGTCCTTTCCCTGGCATTCAAGTTGATATTGTCGATGAGGATGGTCGGCCGGTGGCGGCTGGTGAAGACGGAAATCTGGTGATTAAGACGCCGTGGCCGAGCATGATTCGAACCGTGTATGGCGATGACGAACGGTTTTTGAGCCAATACTGGGAGAAGTACAAAGCGCAGGGCTGGTATCTGGCTGGTGATACGGCGCGGCGCGACGAGGACGATTATCTGTGGGTGATTGGCCGCAATGATGATGTGCTGAAGGTCAGCGGCTATCGTCTGGGAACGGCCGAAGTCGAATCGGGACTCGTCAGTCACAGCGCGGTTGCCGAAGCGGCCGTGATTGGCATTCCCGACGACTTGAAGGGCAATATCATCTATGCCTACTGCATTCTGGTCGATGGCGTCGATAGCTCGGAAGCATTGGCGGCGGAACTGAAAGCGCATATCCGCCATGAAGTTGGGCCTATTGCCGTGCCGGCGCAGATCGAATTTGTGGATGGTCTGCCCAAAACCCGCAGCGGCAAAATCATGCGACGCGTGCTGAAAGCGCAGGCGATGGGACAGCCCTTGGGCGATTTGAGTACCTTGGAGGATTAGATTGTTGAGGCCCCTTCTTTTATACTTTTGGGAGAAGGGGCAGGTTAGACCCTATTGAACGAGGAGAGAATACCATGCGTAGCATTAAGGCAAAAGAAAAATCAGTTTGTGAATTGCTGAGCAACAAATACGGCATCGACTTTTATCAGCGCGAGTATGTTTGGGAGCGGCGGCACATTGAAGAGTTGCTTGACGACCTTAAGGGTAGATTCACTGCTGGCTATTCAAAGCAGCGTGAACCGGCGCAAGTGAAAAGTTATCCACATTATTTCCTGGGGACCATAATCACCGTCAAGGAAAGCGGTCGAGCCTATATCGTGGACGGGCAGCAGCGTTTGACAACTCTGACTTTGCTACTTATTTACATCCATCATCTACAGAACAGCAATCATGCTGTTGCAGATGTCAGCCCGATGATCTTCTCGCAGAAATATCAGAAGAAATCATTCAACATCGACGTGCCGGAGCGGATGGTTTGCATGCAAGCGCTGTTCAAGCATGGCGAATTTGATGCTACTGATCATGATGACCTGTCGGTACGCAACTTGGCTGTCCGTTATGAGGATATTCAAGAACTGTTCCCAGAATCGCTGAAAGGAGACGCGCTACCCTATTTTACCGACTGGCTGATTAAAAATGTGGATTTGGTCGAGATTGAGGCTTATACCGATGATGACGCCTTTACCATTTTCGAGACGATGAACGACCGTGGACTTAGTCTGGGACAGGCTGATATGCTCAAGGGCTATCTGCTGGCGAACATCAACGGTTACCAGCAAAAGACAGAGGCAAATGACCTTTGGAAAAAGCGTATTGTCGAATTCGTCAATATCGGAACTGAAACCAACACTGACGAAGTTGACTTCTTCTTCAAGACATGGCTGCGCGCCAAATATGCCGAAACCATCCGCGAGCGCAGGGAAGGCACAAAAGATCTCGATTACGAGAATATCGACAGGTTTCATCGCTGGGTCCGCGACAATAAGAAACGAATTGAATTGAACACCGCGCAGGACTTTTATGATTTTATCACACAGCAGTTTGACCGCTTTGCCGGGCATTACATCAAGGTACGCCAAGCATCATATACTTTATCTCCCGGGATTGAAGAGATTTACTACAATGCCCATCTTGATTTTACTTTGCAATATATGCTGGCGCTGGCGCCCCTGAAATTGAGCGACACCAGCGATACTGTTGATGAAAAAATACGGCTGGTCACGACCTTCCTCGATATCTATCTAGCTCGCCGAATAATGAACTTCCGACGAATTGGCAGCACTGTTCTGCACACCATGTTTAACTTGACAAAAACCATCAGAGATATGGATGTATCGCAATTGCAGATATGCTTGCAGGATAAGTTGGAGCCAAGACAGCTAGCTCTTTTTGATATCACTGATGGCTACTACATGACTAAAACGAATCAAAAGCATATACGCTATCTGCTGACTCGTATGACCGTTTGGATTGAGCAGGGCAGTGGAAAAAAAACAACCTTTGACGATTACAAATGCGACTCCGAAGGCAAACCCTTCCAGATTGAGCATATCTGGGCAGACAATTATAAACATCATCAATGCGAATTTGAAAATAAATATGAGTTCCAGCGCTATCGCAATTATTTGGGCGGGCTGGTATTATTGCCGCGTGGCACCAACCAGAGCCTTGGCGCAGCTGCCTACCAAGACAAGTTACAGTGCTACCTCAACGAAAACCTGCTGGCCGCCTCGCTTCATCCGCAAGCCTATGAGCAGAATCCTAACTTCAGCAACTTTGTAAGTCGCAGCGGACTTCCTTTTCGGGCGCACGAGCAATTCAAGAAAGCTGACATGGACGCGCGGCAAGACTTGTATCGTCAAATCTGCGAGAAAATCTGGAATCCTGACCGGTTAGGCTAAGGCACACTCTTTGCGAATGCGAGCGCAATGTGTTATATGTTAAACTAAGCGAGGTTTTGCCGCACCTGTTAGTTCACACAAGTTGAATAGGGAAATCCGGCATGAAAAAATTGTCCCTGCTCTTTACAGCCATATTGACTGCGCTTCTATTGGCGTCGCCGGTCTACGCCGCTGATATTAGGCTAAGCTCAAGCTGTTCGCTGGCGGATGCCATCATCGCCGCCAACGAAGACCGCGCCGAAGGCGATTGTCCAGCTGGCCGCGGCGCCGACACGATTGCGCTCACCAGAGACATAACGCTGGATGGCGGTCTGCCCAAAATCACTTCGGACATCACCATTGAGGGGAAGGGTTATACCATCAGCGGCGACAATCGCTATCGGATTTTTTACAACGAGGGCGGCGCGCTGACCATCCATGATTTGACGATGACCAAGGGTCGCGCTGAAGACGGCTCCATTGCCTACACCTATGTCGATGGAATACTCAAACCGATCACGGCAAATCCTCTCGGCGGCGCGATTGTCAATGCGGAAGGAAAGCTAAGCATCAGCGACAGCGCGTTCATTGATAATCGGGCTGGCGCGTATGCGGGGAGTGGGGGCGCGATCCTCAACACAGGGGTAATGCTAGTCGCCAGCAGCGCTTTCCGCGACAACAATGCTGGATACGGGGGTGCGATCGACAACGGAGGAGAGTTAAGCATTACTAATAGCACCTTTAGCGACAACTCGGCTAGATCCAGTGGCGCAATTTATAACTGGGGAAAACTAAGCATCGCCAGCAGCATTTTCAGCGGCAACGGCGCTATTGTGGGCGGCGCGATCGAAAACTCGGAAGGGACACTAAACATCAGCAACAGCATTTTCAGCGACAACAATGCTGCTTTTTCAGGAGGCGCGATCTACAACGACGACGGAGTAATGCTAGTTACCAGCAGCGTTTTCAGCGGCAACTCAGCTGACGGGGCAAACATGTCTAATGGAAGAGGCGGCGCGATCCTCAACTGGGGTGAGCTAAGTATCGGCGGCAGTACGTTCAGCAACAACTCGGCTGTGAGTGGCGGCGCAATCTTCAACGGGAGATACGAAAAGCTAAACATCAGCGACAGTGCTTTCAGCGACAACTCGGCTGAATACGGCGGCGCGGTCTACAACTGGAAAAACGGAAAGCTAAGCATCAGCGGCAGTACGTTCAGCAGCAACTCAGCTGAGGATGGCGGCGCAATCAACAACTGGGGCGAGCTAAGCGTCACCAACAGCAGTTTCAGCGGCAACTCGGCGGCTGACAGTGGCGGCACAATCATAATCGGCAAGGCGGGAGAGGCAAGCGTCACCAACGGCACCTTCGGCGACAACTTGGCTGAATACGGAGGCGCAATCTACAATGATAAAGGAATGCTCACTATCAGCGACAGCGCTTTCAGCGGCAACTCGGCTGGTGTGTCTGGCGGCGCAATCTACAACAGGGGAGACGAAGAGCTAAACATCATAGGAGAGTTAAGCATCACCAACAGCACCTTTGGCGGCAACTCGGCTGATGGAGAGGCGGTGCGGTCTGCAACGAGAACGGCGATCTAAGTATCAGTAACAGCACCTTCGTCGACAACTTAGCTGAATACGGCGGCGCAATCGTAATCGGCAAGGCGGGAGAGGCAAGCGTCACCAACGGCATCTTCGACGGCAACTTGGCTGACAATGGTGGCGCAATCAACAACTGGGGCGAGCTAAGCGTCACCAACAGCAGTTTCAGCGGCAACTCGGCTGGCATTCTTGGTGGCGCGATTGCCAACGGGGGCGAGCTAAGCATCAGCAACAGCACTTTTAGCAACAACTCGGCTGATAGGAAAGGCGGCGCGATTGCCAACGTGAACGAACTAAGTATCAGCAGCAGCGCTTTTAGCAGCAACTCAGCTGTAATAAATGGTGGCGCGATTGTCAACGGGGGTGAGTTAAGCATCAGCAACAGCACATTCAGCGACAATGCAGCTGAACAAGGCGGCGCAATCTACAACTCGGGAGACGAAGAGTCAAATACCGTAGGAGAAGTAAGCGTCACTAATAGCGCCTTTAAGGATAACTCGGCTGAATACGGCGGCGGTGGCGCGATCTACAACTGGGGAGAGCTAAGCGTCACTAGCAGCAGCTTTAGTGACAACTCGGCTGAACGGGGTGGTGCGATCTACAATTGGGCCGGAGAGTTAAGCATCGTCAGCAGCACATTCAGCGACAACGCGGCTGAATATGGCAGCACAATCGTCAACTGGGACGGAGAATTAAGCATCAGCAACAGTATTATTGTCGGCAGCAATAGGGATGCTTGTTGGTCTAGCAATAGCCTGAAACAGAATATCCGCAATTTTATTCAGGATGGCTCCTGTTCGCCGGCATTCAAAGGCGATCCCAAGCTGGGCGAACTGGTCGAACCCGAAGATGGCTCTCCGGCTTATTTCCCGTTGCTGGCTGACAGTCGCGCGATTGATGCCGCTGATGATGACTATTGCCCGGCGACCGACCAGATCGGCACAGAACGGCCGCAAGGCGCCGGCTGTGATATCGGCGCGATTGAATACGCTGCGTCCTAGTCAAAAATCGGCGCGGTAATCGATCAAAGGAAAGCGGGCTTGCTGCTCGCTTTTTTGTTAGGTACGGCCGGGCGAAGCTGCGCTATAATCCAAGCGAGCCGTCTGAAAATCGGATGGAAAGGTCAAGCCGATGAGCGAACGGGTTCCCGTTCTTGAAGTTCGGAGCATCACCAAACGTTTTCCCGGCGTTCTTGCCAACGACAGCATCAGCCTTGCCCTGCACAAAGGCGAGGTGTTGGGGCTGCTGGGGGAAAATGGCGCCGGCAAAAGTACCCTGATGAATATGATTTATGGATTGTACACCCCCGACGAAGGCGAAATCCTCATCAACGGCGATGCGGTAAAAATCGCCGGCCCCAAAGACGCTATTAAACTCGGCATCGGCATGGTTCATCAGCATTTTCAGCTGGTGGATGTGCTGACCGTGACCGAAAATGTGATGCTGGGCAACGAAAGTGTATCCGGACCCTTCCTGCGGCGCGGGGTCGCCCGCCGGCGGATTCTGGAATTATCGAGCGAATATGGTTTGAATGTGGATCCGGACAGGCTGATTTCTGATTTGCCAGTAGGGGTTCAGCAGCGAGTCGAGATTATCAAAGCGCTCTATCGTCATGCTGATATTCTGATTTTGGATGAGCCAACGGCAGTGCTGACGCCGCAGGAAACGCGCGGGCTGTTCAAAATTATGCGGACGCTGCTCGACAAGGGTGTCAGTATCATCTTTATCAGCCACAAGTTAAAAGAAGTACTGGAAATCTGCGATGAAGTGGCGGTGCTGCGGCGCGGCAAACTGGCTGGACATGCTGACCCGAAGCAATCCACCGAAGAGTCGCTGGCTTCGCTGATGGTCGGGCGCGATGTCATCCTGGAGGTTGACAAGGCGGCCGCCAATCCCGGCGATGTCATCCTGGATGCCCTTGATTTGTATGTCAATGATGACCGCGGGCTACCGGCTGTCGAGGGATTGGGCTTTGCGGTGCATCGCGGCGAAATACTGGGGATTGCCGGGGTGCAGGGCAATGGCCAGACTGAATTGGTAGAAGCCCTGACCGGCATGCGCCCGGTCGAAAGCGGCCGTTTTTTCATCAAAGGCGAGGATATGACCCGCGCCTCTCCACGCAAAATAACCGAAAAGGGAGTAGGGCATGTTCCCGAAGACCGTCATCGGGATGGACTGGTGTCGAGCTTTACCGTCATGCACAATTTAGCGCTGAACACTTATTACCAAGACGCTTTTTCCAGCGTGATCGTGGTCAATGACCGCGCCATTGCCGAAAACGCGCATCGATTGGTCGAAGAATATGATGTGCGCCCGCCGATCATCAATAACCTGGCTGGCGGCCTTTCGGGCGGGAATCAGCAGAAGGTCATTGTTGCCCGCGAATTTTCGCGCGATGTTGACCTGTTGATTGCATCACAGCCGACGCGCGGGCTGGATGTCGGCTCGATTGAGTTCATTCACCAGCAGATTATTCGTATGCGCGATGCCGGCGCCGGTATTTTACTGGTGTCATCCGAACTGGATGAAATTTTGAGCCTGGCCGACCGCGTGGCAGTGATGTTTGAAGGGCAGATTATCGATATTCTGCCGATTGAAGAAGCTGATCGGGACACCATTGGTTTGCGTATGGCCGGTGTCCGCGGCGACAGTCCGATTGAGGCGGAAGCATGAGAACCTCGGCAGAGCATGAACGCGGGTCCGCCAGTGTATTATCTGCTTTCGCGCGGCTCTGGTCCGGCATCTCGCCTGGCTTGGTGCCGGCGCTGGCAGTCATCACCGCTTTTTTGGCTGGCATTCCTCTGATTACGATTACCGTCAGCGACAATGCGCTCCAGCCGGATATTGCCAAGGGCCTGCGCGTATCGTCGATGGCCTATACGGCGCTGGTCGAATCCATTACTGGCTTGACGGTCAATGACGCCGCGGCGGCTGATGGCTTTGATGAACTGCGGATCTATGCCGCCAGCCATGACATCACCACCCAGCGCAGTTTGTCGCGTCAGGCGCGGCCCTTTGAGCGCGTCATAGAGGTCGGCATGGCCGAGACGCGTCTGTTTGCACAGTTTTTTGAAAAGTATGAACTTGATGAAGAAAGCGCGGCGTCCATTGCTGAACGGATACCGCAGATTATTGAAATTGGCGAGCAGACGCTACGCGAACTTGAACCCCTGCTGGCTGAATTGGCCGAGCTGCCGCGCGCCGATCTGCGCGAACTGACGACGCTGGTCGCCGGCGAGTCCGAATTAAGCGGCGACAAACTGGCGCAGGCTGCTACCTTGTACCCGGCGCTGGGTGCGATGTCATCGTTCGAACTGGCGCAGGTTTTGGCGCAGCTGCAATGGGTTGAGGAATATGGACAGGTGGCTTTGCAGCGCGCTCACAGTGTCTTGATGCAGCTGGATTCATTAGGCATCGAGACAACAAGCAACGATGCCGATTTGATAGTGGCGATTGTCGCCGCCGATTATGAGGATGTCCGCGAGGCGATTGAAACGCTGACGCTGCTTGATGGGCTGGGCATCGACGATCCGGCTGGACTGGGCGCGCAGTTTCGCATCGTCGGGGAAATGTATCAAGCCGGCTATTTGAGCGGTGAGTCCGTGAATGCGGCCCTGGACGCGCAGCTGGATGATGCGCTGCGGCAGCATCTTGTGATTCGGCGGCCGGGCAATCGCGTGCTTAGCGCCGCTGGACTCGGCACCGAAACCGTGGGCATTCTGCAAAACGAACAGGGGCTAGAGGTGCTGTTTTTGCGGCTTGGGGATCGGGTTCTGCTGTTCTTCCCGGCTAATTTGGAAACAACGATTGTCCGCGCCATTCCCTTTATCATCGCCGGGCTGGCGGTGGGGCTTGGCTTTAAGGCGGGTCTCTTTAACATTGGCGCCGAAGGGCAGCTGTATGCTGGGGCTATTGCCGTGGCCGCTTTGGGGGCCTTTGCGCCGCCAGAGACGTCTGGCTTCATTTTGTTGCCGTCAGTGATTCTTTGTGGCATCTTGGGTGGATTTCTATGGGGGGCCTTGCCTGGCGCGCTCAAGGCCTATACTGGCGCCCATGAAGTGATTACGACCATCATGCTCAACTTTATCGCCATCCTGCTGGTCGATTGGCTTATCAAGTCAGTTGATCCGGTGATTTTGGGGGATGTCACCGCCAGCGTTCCCAAAACTCCGCAAATCCTGCCGACGGCGATGCTGCCGACTATTGATGTTATTAGCTCGCCGCTGGGACTGGCACTGGCAACGGCGGCCGTGGCGGTCATCGCCTTCTGCATCAATTATTGGCCGGCCCGCCGCGATAATCCCCAGGCAGCATTGCGGCGCGGCATCATCTGGGCTTTTATGATGGCTTTGGCACAGCTTTTCCTGGTGTTGATTGCCGTCGGCGATCAATCCAAACTGCATTTCGGATTCTGGCTGATGATCGCCTCCGTCTGGCTGACCGACTGGTTTTTAACGCGAACGACGCTGGGCTTTGAACTCCGCACTGTGGGCGCGAATCCGAACGCCGCCAAATATGCCGGCATGAGCGTCCCGCGCAATGTGATGCTGGCGATGGCACTTAGCGGGATGCTGGCCGGGTTGGCCGGCGCCATTGAAATCAGCGGCGTCGAACATGAGATGATGCCGCGCTTTTTCGCCGGGGTCGGCTTTGATGCCATTGCGGTAGCCTTGCTGGCGCGAAATCATCCCAAGTCCATGATTTGGGCCGGCTTGCTATGGGGCGGCCTGTTAAGCGGCGCCGGGCTGATGCAGATTCGCGCCGACATCTCGATTGATTTGGTTAAAATCGTGCAGGCCTTGATTATTATGTTTGTCGCCGCCGACCAGATTATCCGCTTTTTGTGGCGGGTGCCCAAACGCACAGCCGAAGAAGAAGGCGAACTCGTCTTCTCGACCGGATGGGGAGGCTAGGCCATGACCGCGGCAGTCAAGACAAAAGCCACCGCCGGCCTGGCATTCAAGCTGACGCGACTGCGCGTCATCGCCATCGCTTTTATCATTTTGGGCCTCTTCATCTTCTTGCAGGCGCAGGCGATGGAGAGCGACCTGATTACCACTTTGACCCTTGAAACGACATCGGCCGGCGAAGCCCCCTCAATCGGCGCTATTGATGTGCCGACGGCCGGCTATCTGACAGTGATTGGCATTCTGTTTGTCTTGAGCGGGGCGCTTAACCTTGCTGACAGGCCAAAATCGAGATGGCGGCGTCTTGGCCTGGTCGCGATGACGGTTTGCGGCCTGCTGTTCATTCCGACGGTCATCATCGCCGCCGCGGCGGGCAGTCAGACCAACTTGACTACTATCATTGCCGAAAGCCTGCGCCTGGCAACGCCGCTGGCCATCGGCGCCATGGCCGGCATCTGGTGCGAACGGGCCGGCATCGTCAACATCGCCATTGAGGGCATGATGCTCTTTGCCGCCTGCTTTGGCTTTACCACCCTGTTTTTCCTGCGCGGCACGGCGCTGCCACTGGAAACGGCGCAGCTGTTAGCAGTAATTATTGCTGTCCTTAGCGGCGGACTGATTGCCCTGCTGCATGGCTGGCTTTCGATTACTTTCCGCACTGACCAGATCGTCAGCGGAACGGTCATCAACATCCTGGCGGTCGGCGTGACCAGCTTTGTGCGGCGGGAATACCTGCTTTCGACCGAGGCTGGGGCGGCCAAGCTGGGCAACTTTGCTATTCCCGTATTGAGTGAACTGCCAGTGATTGGCGATGCTATTTTTACCAATCAGCCTATCTTTTTTATGATGTTTGCCACGCTGGCCTTGACTCATATCATGCTCTTCCACACTCGCTGGGGGCTGCGGACGCGTGCCGTAGGTGAACATCCCCATGCCGCCGACACGCTGGGCATCAACGTCAATCGCACGCGCTGGACTAACGTCGTTATTAGCGGGATGATTGCCGGTCTGGCCGGGGCCTGGTTCTCGCTGGAGGCGACCGGCAGCTTTAATGATGGCATGACCCGCGGCGCTGGATTTATCGCGCTGGCGGCGATGATCTTTGGCAAGTGGACGCCGATTGGGGCTTTTGGCGCCGCCTTGCTCTTTGGCTTTTCCGATTCGCTCGGCATCCGTCTGCAAATCATGGACGTCGGTTTCCCGGTGCAGTTTTTGCAGATGGTGCCTTATGCTGTGACGCTGGTCGTGCTGGCTGGCTTTATCGGCCGGGCATCGCCGCCCAAGGCCATCGGACAGCCTTATGTCAAAGAATGAGCAGAAACCGCGCCTTGAAAATTGGCCGCAAAAGGGTAAAGTATGAATTGCAAGCGTATCTTGGCTTACCATAATTTCAGGAGAAAAGGGATGAAAAAGCTCATTGTTGTTCTCATTGTTTTGGCGCTGACGCTGGCGGCGACGCCATTGGCGCTGGCGCAGGACGGCGTGGAAACCTTGTGTCTCGTGACGGATCTCGGCCGCGTCAACGACGGCACATTCAATCAGTCGGCGCATGAAGGGGCGGAAGCGGCGGAAGATGAATATGACCTTGAATACAAGTTCATCGAAACCCAAGCGGAAACGGATTATCAAACCAACATTCAAAACTGCGTTTCCGAAGGCTTTGAGGTGATTATCACCGTCGGCTTTCTGATTGCCGATGCCACCTGGGCGGCTGCCGAAGCCAACCCGGAGGTCTATTTCCTTGGTGTCGATCAATTTGTGGTCGATGGGCCGGAAAATTATGTCGGCATTCAATTCCGCGAGGATCAATCGGGATTTATGACCGGGGTTCTGGCGGCTTTGGTCGCTGAATCGATGGGATCAGATACGATTGCCGGGGTTTATGGAATTGACATCCCGCCGGTTAAACGTTTCCGCAACGGCTATGAGCAGGGCGCCCGTCACATCAACCCTGACCTGAATATCCTGGGCGTCTACATCCCCAGTTTCATTGCGCCAGACCAGGGCGCTTCGGCGGCGCGGCAGTTCATTGGCGAAGGCGCGTCGGTGCTGTTTGGCGGCGGCGGCCCCACTGGCACTGGCGCTATTCTGGCCGGCGCGCAGGAAGGCATTTATGTCATCGGCGTCGACAAGGATGAATGGGTGACCAGCTTCGGGGCTGGGGAAACTCCGGGTTCTGAATACATCATTTCCAGCGCGTTGAAGCGGGTTGACCAGGGCGTCTTTGATATGGTGGCCGCCTTGGCCGAAGGCGACATGGACAGCTTCCCCGGCGGCGGCATTTACTTGATGGATGTCGCGCTGAACGGCGTCGGTCTGGCTGATCCGCATGAAGCTGATATTGACCTGGCCTTCTTTGACCGCGTGGACGAGATCGCTGAATTGATGATTGCCGGCGAGATCAGCACCGGCGTTGACCCGGTTTCGGGCGACCTGATGGATGATCATGGCGGCGACATGGACGGCGATGAAGGTGATATGGAAGATGAGGACGATGAAGAGGATGAGGACTAGCTCATCGCGGTCATCGTAAACGTTTTGACAGCCTCATCAAACGACGATGGGGCTGTTTTTATATCTACAACAGTTCTTCAGCAATGTCATCAAGGAGATGCCGCCAATCATCGGACGGAGAACTGCTTTGTTCTACTTCGTTGTATTTGCCGACTAACAGCGCATACGAAATATATCGACAATGTTCGGACAGTCCGATTTTCTTAAAGCTCGGTCGGTTAATCTCCCGCTTCACTTTTCTAAAGCTATACTTCTTCGAAACAATGTATAGCTCTGGTTCAGACAGAACTATCTTTAGATCGGACAAGCGCAGCAGGCCTGAATAGACACCCGTCGACTCCTCAACCTCAAAAGCAGCGATGATATTGTCGTCTTTCATCCACATCACATCAATATATTCAATCGTTTCTAGCGCTTCCCCGTACTTTCGCACTGGCAGAGGCGATATCTTAAATAGTGAGGAGAGTTTTTTGCCGTTATATTTCTTTTTTCTGTCATTATTCGCTATCCACAAATCCAAGCCTATCTTCTCGCCCAGCCAAAGCAGCATATATTGGCTTTCCGTATGATCGCGGGTCTCAGCAGCAGTTTTGGCTTCCTTTTGCCCATCGCCCTCTGCCTCGTCAGCTGTTGGCTGTGCAGGAATATCTAGCTCTGTCGCAGGCTCCTCAATTTCCGCGCTTTCGTTAACGGCAACTGTGGCAATTTCTTCCGCAGGTGTATCATCAGAACTGTCGTGGGAAGGTTGGGGCTGTTCTTCGGCGTGTACTGCCTCTTCCAGCGCGTCCTTCTCCGCCTTCAGTTGATCGCGGCGATGCTCAATATGATTGCTGATGGTGCGTGTCCCGATCTTCTTTGCACGCGGGCCCGAAAGATGCTCGGCTAGTTTCGCTTGCGACCACTCGCGTTTCCGTACCGCCTTCGACGTGGCCTTGTCCACGTATTCGTCTGTGCCTTCGTACATGCGATACGCCGTCTCCCTAACGTGTGCTTTCCACTTGTCTTTGAGGTCTTTCAGCCACTTCTCAACGGTGCTTGACTTGCGTCCCACAGCAGCCTCAATCACGTCATTTGGAAAGCCGTATTGCTCGTACAGTCGTCTAGCCGCCTCACAGCGATGATGAGATTTGAGCGACGCCCCATGGGTCGCGTTTGCTTCTACGCTGGCGATAAAGGCTTCGCCTTCGTCTTGCATGACTTGGCGCAAGACTTTTATCGTGTCTTTGCCAACGAGCAGGTGCGCTTGGTAGCGATGCACACCATCAATGATATGATTGTCTTGGTCAATGACAATCGGCGGGAGTTTGTCGATATTTTGACTGTATCCCTCAACCACGTCGTGATCGCGCTCTTCCCCAAAGCGCGGATCCATAGACACATCAATTTTGATGTCTTCTATGGGCAAGGTGATAACCTCTGACATGCAATGTTCTCCCTTCAGAGTGCAACATCCGTGTATTTATCATCGACAATTCGCATAATGTCAAGCGGGTTGGCGTCTTTGAGCGCGTCGGGCAAGAGCGCATCCGGCACATTCTGAAAGGCGATTGGGCGCATAAAGCGATAGATGGCGTTCATGCCAACTGAAGTCGTGGCGGTCGCGGTCGTGGCTGGATAGGGGCCGCCGTGCTGCATGGCCTGGACGACGGCGACGCCGGTCGGGAAGCCATTCCAAATCAGCCGCCCAGCTTTTTCGCGCAGTTGATGCAACAGGTCGCCAATCTCATCCTTTTCGCTTTCTTCGGCGTGGATGGTGGCGGTCAGGCTGCCTTCCAGAACATCCACAGTATTTCGCAAGTCAGCCATATCCTGGCACAGGACAAACAGAGTCACGGGGCCAAAATGCTCGGCTTGCAGGCGCTCATCGGCGCGGAAGACGGCGGCGCTGGTTTGCATGACGGTATTGTGATAACAGTAGAAATCACTGTCGGCTATCGGCTCGCCGCCGGCCAGAACTTTGATGTCGGGGTTGGCTTTAGTCTGGGCGACAGTAAGTTCCAGCCCGTTTTGGATGGCGGCATTCAGCAGGACACCAACTGGCGCGGCACTCATTTTGTCCGTCACGGCTTGCATGAAGGCGCGGGAGGCTTGGCTGTCTTCCAGCAGAATCAGTCCTGGATTGGTGCAGAACTGTCCGCTTCCCAGCATGACCGAAGCCGCCAGATCCTCTGCAATAGCTTGGGCGCGAAAGGCGAGGGCAGATTGGGTGATGATCACGGGGTTAATGCTGCCCATCTCGGCATACACTGGAATAGGCCGCGGACGTCGGGCGGCGCTGTCATAAATCGCTCGGCCGGCCCGCAGTGAGCCGGTAAAACCAATCGCTTCAATCCCGTCATGCTGCGCCAGCCATTGACCGACCTCGATAGAATTACCCTGAATCATGGAAAACATACCGGCTGGAAATCCCTGTGACTGAACGGCGCGGCGCATGGCCTGGGCGAAGATCTCCGAGGTGGCCGGATGGCCAGGATGGCCTTTGACCACCACTGGACAACCGGCGGCCAATGCAGAGGCGGTGTCTCCACCGGCCACGGCAAAGGCAAAAGGAAAATTACTCGCCGCGAAAACGGCTACCGGCCCGATGGGGAACTGCATCTGGCGGATGGAAGGCTGTTCAGGCGAGGCTGTATTGATGATCGCACGTCGATATGAGCCTTCGCGCAGAAAGGCGGCAAAGGCGCGCAGCTGTCCGGTGGTGCGGGCCCGTTCTCCTGTCAGGCGCGGGATACCCAGCCCAGTTTCCATGTCGGCCAGGTTAAGCAGGTCGTCGCCAAGCGATTCGATTTGCCGCGCGGCCTCATCCAAAAAATCGGCAAGTTTGCTGGCCGGGTAGCGGCGAGTTTCCTGAAAAGCAGTCACCGCCGCCCGCACAGCGCGGTCAATCTCGCTTTGGGTGGCGTTGTGGAATCGTATCTCTCCCTTGGCTTTGCTACGCGGATTGACACTGCGAAAGGTTTGCTCGCCTTGGGCCGATGCGCCGCCAGCGATATAATTGTGTCCAGTAAGCTGCATTACAGCCTCCCTTTTGAGATGCGTAAATTGAGTTCATCAACCAGTTCAAACACGGCTGACAGGTCATATTCATGGAAAGGCGCTGTTGGGCGACGGACATAAGCATGACGGATAGCGCCGGCGCGTTTCATCAGATGCTTGCGTACATGCAATGAATGCTCATGCCCGCGCCCGGATACGGCTTTGACCAGCCGGTCGGCTCGCTGAATGATGGCTTCGGCGGCGGTTTTATCACCTTTTATCCATTGCTGCCAGGCGTCCAGGAATATCTCATTAAAGCCGACGCCGGGGATCAAGCCGGCGGCGCCGCTTTGAAGCTCATCTAAAACAGTGATGCCGCCACCGCCGCCAAACATCTTCTGCCCAGTGGTAAGCAGAGGGGCCAGGCCGCGCATCTTTTGCGATGAGCCTGGGCCTTCGATTTTGAAGTATTTGACATTGGGCGAACTCTGCGCGATTTTGGCTAGGGCATCCACCGGCAATTCGCAGTGGCGATACTGTGGAACATGAGGCGCCTGCTGCACCATAATCGGAATTTCGCTGGCATTGCCGAGCGCGATGTAATGATCGACAAAGGATTGAATGCCGTTGTCCATCGTCGCTGGTGGCAAGACCATCAGGGCGGCCGGCTGATAGCGGGCGAATTCATGCGCTTGGCGGATAGCGGCCTCGGCGCTACCGGCGGCAATGCCAATAATCAGTGGCACCTGGCCGGCGACTTCACTGGCGACAATTTGAACGTTTTCATGGCGTTCGCTGTCGGTCAGTTTGTAGGCTTCGCTGGCAAAGCCGTTGATGCCGAGGGCGTGGACGCCGCCGTCCAACTCAAAGCGCACGATTTTTCGCAGGCTGTGGGCGTCAATATCGCCATTTTCATCAAATGGGGTGAAAACAATGGGAGCGATACCTTCTATCATGCTGTTCTCCAAAGTTTAGCATCCCCAGCCGCCAATTTGCAGGAAATAGTCCCCTTCCTCATCCTCATCTAGCAAGAAGGCGAAAGTCTTGGTTCTTCTGGGGTCTAATTCTACTGTTCTAGCAGTGTATAAACCTGGCTTGAAGGTTGTATCCGAGTAGCGTTGGTAATTCGCCCGCGAATCACCTGAACCGGAGAGTCTGGTAGCATAAATATCCAGTTCTTTTCCATCCGGCCCGAACACATCCACACGATACCATTGGTATGTTCGGCCATAGTAGGCGACTGCCAGATCGTAGCCGCGCCCGCGACTCAAAGCAAGTGATATACTGCAATATCCAGGCAGGCGACTATCCGTTTCATCCCTTTCCAGCATGTAATCGTAGGCTGGCACATAAAGCGCCGCTCCGTTAGCTGCTATGCTGCGAATCTCGTATTTGTGGACATCAATGCTAATTTCAGCGACCGCTTCCACCTGAAAACGTATTTCCTGATTAGAGGCGTGCTTTTTCAGGTTAAAAGTGGTGGATGTCCCGCTAGTGTTTTTGGTCTCGCCTCTAGCAGAGTTGGAACGCAAGAGCGAGACTTTATAGGAAATTCTGGTGGGATCTGAAGGTTTTCTCGGACTCCATCTGGGCGCTTGCCATTTTACAATGATGGACTCTGCTTCGGTAACAGTCGATTGCAAACTGCCCGGCGCCGAAAGGGTATAAGCCACCCTAGGATGTGAAGCCGGAAGCCGTGTGGGAGTTGGAGTCGACGTATGTGTTGGCGTCGGTGTGTTTGAGGGTGTAAATGTCGCTGTCGGCGTCGGTGTATTCGATGGTGTGAATGTTGCTGTCGGCGTGGGCGTATTGGAAGGCGTAAATATGGGTGTGAATGTGTTGGTCGGCGTGGACGTCGGTCTGATCCAACGGTACGTCGCAACTACTGACTTTATTTCATATTCGTATTGTCCGATTCGCATTGAACCAACAGCCGTTACGGTGAACCTCAATCGCTGACTTGGATGGGTGTTCAGGTTGGAAAATGTATGCTTGTTCCCCGAAACAGTGTAAGGACCCAAGACGCGATGAGGATAGATAACCCGCACTTCATAACTGATATTGCTTGAATCAGGCGGTTTGGACGGCGTCCAGTCAGATAAACCCCAGCTTACTGTCGCGCTGTCGGTGCGCGCATCGTAGACAAAGGACAGATTGCCTGGCTCTGAAACCAGATAGGAAAGCTGCGGGTCGTTTCTTGCAAGGCGAGTAGGTGTAGGTGTATTCGTCGGTGTATGTGTTGGCGTGGGGGTTAGTGTGTTCGTCGGCGTAATTGTCGGCGTATGTGTAGCGGTCGGCGTGAAAGTTGGCGTGGGAGTAGCTGCTGGCGCGATCCAGCGAAACTCGCCAGCTTCTGACTGGAAGTCGTATTCATGCTCACCAATAAGAATCGCCCCTAAAGCCCGGACCGTGAACTTCAGATTTTTTCCTAAATATCCGGCCACATTTTCAATAGCGAGTTTAGCTTGTTTGGAAGAGAATGAGGATATTGGGGTATTGTCAGGCGCGAATACTGCCACTTCATAGCTGATATGGGAGTTTTGAGGCCTGCTGGGTCGCCAACTGGATTCGCTCCACTGCAAATCTACGCCTTTGGTTTCTTCGTCGAAAGTAACAGTCAGATCTCTTGGCGCGGTGAGCGAGAACGCCAGCCGCGAACTCGAATCAGGCAACCTTGAATTGGTCAGCAATGCGACCTGTTCGGTGATAAAATCGGCCAAAGGTTCAAAATTTGCCCCGACAACGGCAGCGGCAACGATTAAAATGGCAAGTAGAAGCCATCTGAACATACGCGCTAGCCTACTCGATGAATTGCTTCTAGTTTTTTCGGACATTGCTTATACTTTCTAGGCTCTCATCAACAAAACGGATAAACATTTCATGGGGCTTCTGAACAGAATATACTGAATTTCTCTCGGCTTGGCAAATCTATTAGATGGCCAATCATCTGTTTGACAGTCTTTCACGCATCATATATCATACCATAGATAACATAAAAACTGCCCGCAAGGAGGAGATGGCATGCGCTTATACCTCACCGGCGGCACGGGTTTAGTCGGCAGCAATATCATTCGCCTGGCTCGCCAAAGGCCTGATATCGAAATCATCGCCGCCCAATATGGCCCTGAACCGGAATGGGATGTTGATTATCTGCTTGACCCGCTGGATATGGCCGATACAAAGGCAGCGCGCGAATCCATACGGAAATATCGGCCGGATGCTGTGATTCACTGCGCCGCTATCCTTGATCATGTTTTTATTCATCACCATCGGGCGCAAGCCTGGCAGATGACGGTCGACGGCAATCTGGCTTTTGCCCAGGCCTGCGCTGAAGTCGGCGCCCGCTATGTGTTTGTGTCGTCGGATTGGGTCTTTGATGGCCAGCAGCCAATGGTCGATGAGGATTCGCCGCCGTTTCCAGTCAATATGTATGGCTTGATGAAAGTGGTTTGCGAACGCGATATTATGGGCGCGGCCGGCTTGAGCTATGGCATCGGTCGGCTGGCCGGCATCTATGGTTTGAATTACAGCAATCCGAGTTTGCTGCGAAAAGAGAACGGTCTCGGTTTTGACTTAGGCAATTATGTGATTGACCAGCTTTCGCGGGGTTTGATAGCCGAGATATGGACGGGGCCCAAGGTCAATGAGGTCGCGCATCCAACGTTGGCATCGGATGGCGCGGCCATGCTGCTGCGTTTGGCCGAGCATGACCAAAATGGCATCTTTCACTGTTGGGGGAATGAGGCCGTCAGCCGCTTGCAGCTGTCTTTTCATCTGGCGGATGTGTTCAAAATAGACCGCACTTTGATTGTGCCAGCGCCAACCGACCAGCATGTATTGGACGCCTACCGCCATATACAAATTCCCTTCCGCACCGTCAGCAGCAACGAAAAGACGCGTCAGGCATTAGGGCGGACGACGTATAATGTGCTGCCGGGCTTGTATGATTTCAAACAGCAGTGGGATGCCTTCTATGCCGTGAACATCAATAATCCAGTGGAGACAAAATGAAAGCGCTTACTTTGCATGCACAATGGGCGCCCAAGCCCGACTATCAGCCCTCGGCCTATGAAGAGCGAACACACCAAACCGCCAACGCCAATAAGGTCTGGAAGAATCCGTCGCTGACCTTGGGCGATGTCCCTGACCCGACGCTGAAAGCCGACCAGGTGATGCTGGAAATCGCGGCGGTCGGCATTTGCGGCTCCGATATGCACATGTACGAAGCCGGCGAGGACGGCTATATGCTTTATCCTTATAAAGCGTTCGCGCCCAATATCATCGGGCATGAATTCGCTGGCCGCGTCATTGAGTGCGGGGCCGAGGCGCGGGATTTGCAGGCTGGCGACCTGGTGGCAGTCGAAGAGATGCAGTGGTGCGGCGTCTGCACGGCCTGCCGGCGCGGCTTTGTCAATCACTGTCAGGACGTCGAAGAACTGGGCTTCACCATGCCGGGCGCGATGGCGCAATACCTGCCAGTGCGGAGCCAATACTGCTGGAAACTGGATGAGATTGCCGAGCGTTTTGGCGAAGAAGAGGCGCTCATCATGGGCGCGATGGTCGAGCCGACCGGTGTCTCCTATCAAGGCCTGTTTAATCGCCTGCACAACTGGCAACCGGGCAACAATGTCGTCATCTTTGGCGCTGGGCCTATTGGACTGGCGGCCGAAGCACTGGCGATTGCGGCCGGCGCCGCCCAGGTCATCGTCTTTGATCCTTCGGCCAGCCGCCGTCAATTTGCCATCGATATGGGCGCTTCTGTGGCCTTGGATCCGCTTGGCCTTGACCTTGATGAGACGATCTTGGAGCATACCTTTGGCCGCGGCGCCGATTATGTGGTCGAATGCGCTGGCGTTGCTGACCTGACGCTTGAACCCTTGCAGAAATGCCTGGCGGTCAACGCCTCGATTATCGATATCGGCCTGGGCGGCAAGCGGCCGACTCTGCCGATTGTGACCTACAAACAGCAGGGCGTGCAGCTGGCCGGTTCGCTCGGTCATGCTGGCAGCGGCACATTTCAGAACGTCATTCGTCTGATGGCCGCCGGTCGGATCGATATGCGCCAGATGGTCAGCGAACGGATGCCCCTGGACGATGCCTTGGCGGCCTTCAAACGGCTGGAGAGCCGTCAAGATGCCAAAATTATCCTTCAGCCAAACTAAAAACACGTCGGCATAAAGTGAAACAGCGGAGAGCGCGGCGATGGGCGATGCGATCTTGATTTTGGGCGGTGTGGCCTTTTGGATCCTGGCGGGATTATGCGCCTTTAAGCTGGATTGGGTGTGGCGGCTGTATGCCCTGGAGCCGCGCTGGCGCAAGGACAACCCCGAACGAACCGCCGCTTGGGAAGCCAAAACGCGCCGTTCATCCTTGTATTTTGCGCTGATTGGCATCGTCTTTGTGGCGCTGGGCTGGCTGATTTGAGCGCAGCTAGACCGCAATTTGGCCCAAGTTGTGATAAAGCCGCACAGCCGCCTCAAGCGACGTGAAAAAGCTCTTGGTATCAAGATACTCGTTGGGTGAATGGATGCCCTCTCCCTTGCCATAAGCAAAGGCCGTGATGGGCAGACCGATGAGACGGTTGAAGACCCCCAAAATCGGAATCGAGCCGCCAGTCCGCACCAGCTGCGCGCGTTTGTGGATGGTGGCTTCAATCGCTGACTGCACAGCTTCAAGATAAGGCCCGTCAGTCGCCAGCTGAAAATACCAGCCCAAATCGCCAATGCGGCATTCGACCTGCACCGTGTCAGTCGCAAACTCTTCCACATACGTTTTCAGGCTTTGCGCGATGGCCGGCGGGTCTTGATGGGGAGCCAGTCGCATGGTGATTTTGAAGCCGGCTTCTGCTGGAATAATGGTCTTGCTGCCAGGGCCTTGATAGCCGCCCCACATCCCATTGACATCCAGCGTCGGATAGACGGTCGCCCGTTCAGAGGCCGGCGCGATGGAATCACCCCAAAACTGCGCGACTCCCGCTTGCTCTTTCATGTGCGCGTCCTGAAAACCAGCGGCAATCCGTTCTTTCTCTTGAGGACTGGCTTCTTCCAGACCCTCATAATAGCCTGGCAGCTGGATGCGGCCGGCCTCATCATGGAAAGAGCCGATGATCTGGCCAGCGATATGCAGCGGATTCTGCACTAGGCCGCCGTACATGCCCGAATGAATGTCGGCTTGCGGCCCGCTGACGGTCACCTCGGCGCTGACAATGCCGCGGCCAGCATAATACAGGCGCGGGTCATCGGGGTCAAAATCACCATCGCAATTCAGCAGCGCATCGGCCTGCAGTCGGTCTTTGTTGGCGCGGACAAAGGGTTCAATGCTGGGCGAGCCGGATTCTTCTTCGCCTTCAAACATGATTTTGACATTGACCGGCAGTTCGCCATTGGCTTTGAGCAGGGCTTCAAAGACTTTGAGATTGCCCCAAACGCCGGCTTTGTTGTCACTGGCGCCGCGCGCCGTTATCCGCCCTTCATTGATTTGCGCGTCAAAGGGTTCGGACAGCCAAAGATGAAGCGGGTCGACCGGCTGGACGTCATAATGCGCGTAGACCAGAACAGTCGGCTTGTCGGCGCCGGCCTTCAGCCATTCGCCATAAACGACCGGATTGCCCGCGGTGGCGATGGCCTCGCAGCTGTCAAAGCCCATCGCCTGAAGCTGACCGACAATCCATTCGGCGCAGGCCTGCACATCGTCTTTGTAGGCCGGGTCGGCGCTAATGGACGGAAAGCCAAGCAATGTCTTGTAGTCTTCAAGCATGCTGTCTTGTGTTTCTTGCAGGTAGTCGATGGCGTTTTGAATGCTGTCGGTCATGGATAAACTCACTTTTCTGATGCTTGGAAATCGTTGGCTTCACTGTATCCAAAAACGGGGACTGCGCTCAAGCACAGGCCCCGCCTGATGATGGAATTCGGAACAGCGGCGCGCTCTTCGTCCGATGGCTAATCGGCGTGGAAGATGGAGAACATCATCCGCGAAGCATGGCGCGTAAAGGATGAATCATAGTTCGCCCAATCGCTGTACTGCTCAAGCTGGATGGAAGCCGGCAGCGTTTCAAGCACGCCAAATATGGCAAAGGGGCCGCCTTCCTCCTGTACCTTCGTCAAGGCCTGATACACCGCATCGTAGAGGTCGTTGTAGAATTGGACGTTGTCCTGAAGCACCTGTGGATCGGTCGATGCTGAATGGGCTGTGATGGCATGATTCAAATCCCAGCCGCTGATCGTATTCAGAATCTCGCGTGTGCCGGTGTAATTCTTGTCATCGACCCAGTTGGCATGGGTGATCGCCTTGTCCTCGTACATATCGGAAGTGAGGACGATCTTCTCCTGCGGCATGTAGACGACAGTTGTCGCATCGCCATCCCCCGGGCCGAGATAATGCAGTTCTACAGTCGTGTCGCCGACGGGGATGCTGATGCTGTCGGTGAAGGTCTCGTCAACCTCTGGAACGTCGTTGAATGGCGCGGCGGCCAGGTCGAAAATCGGCTGGCAGTTCACATGGCAGTACACAGTGGCCTCGGAAAAGACGCTCGTCCCGCCAACATGGTCATAATGCTCATGCGTCATGACGATATGCGAAACGGGGCTGTCGGTGAGTGTGGCGACAAAATCGCGAAGCATTTCGCCCCGCGTGTTATTTGCCGGTTCCGAAACCAGGACATCATCTCCCGAAACGACCACCAGGCTATTGTAGTTAAAGGCGAACCATTGATACACGCCTTCAGCAAGCTCGTTCACCACCGGGGCCGGGGCTTGCTGGGCCGACGCGCCGCCGACCGCTCCAATCAACATGGCCATCGTTAGCATCATCACGACCATTGTTCTGACAATACAATTCTTCCTTGTCACAATACGCCTCCTTGTCAAGATATGCTTTACTTCCAAAATTGACACTGGGAGCGATTCGCCCCGCGCGTGCTAGGCAAATTGTACTATGCCATTATTGCATTTGTCAAGTCTCCCCCTCATTTTGGGGCGGAATTGGTTTTATGCGCGTTTTGTGCGCGAAAGCAAAACTTTTTCGCGCATAAACATTTCGACTCTATGCTGTTCAGGTTCTTTATACTGCGTTTGTGGGTTGGAAGGGCGACTAAAGGTTCTCGGTTTTGGTTTTTGGTCGCGATTGCGTTCATCATTTTCGCATATTTTTGATTCCGCGCCGAAATAGGAAGCAATGCTGTCTGATACCTGCTATAATTGAAATAGCAAGGCATAAACAGATTATCGAAGATATGGAGGATTCATTATGCACAAACACGATATGCCCGAGGAAGCAAAAGAAGGTCTGCAGGCCGTCAGAGACAATTCTCACGGCATCGTCACCATCATCGGCATCATTGTCGCTGTGGCGGTCAGTCTGCTCATGGGAAAGGACTTGATTTTTGGTCTGGTGATGGGCGCGGTGTTCAGCAGCGGCCTGGGCGCGGGGCGAAAAATAGCAGAGGCGCTGGCTGAAAATGCGGCTGAACACGCGATACCCGGGAAGATTGTCGGCTCTATTGTCACCGGCATCGTCGCCGCCGGGATTATCGCTGTGATCCGCGGGGCAGTCGGACCAAGCATTAACGTGACGCCAGATGACAATATCATCATCCAAATCGTCAAGTATTTCTTTGACGCGAGCGCGGCTACTGCTGTGGGTATTGGCGCGCTTGTTGGCGCTTTCATGCACAGGGGCGATTCGGGATAAACAAAAGCGGCTGTCATGGAAATCGATAGACCAGCCACAATAATGAATTTCATCGCCGCCGGCGCCATACTCGGCGCGGTCATTGGCCTCGCGGTTGGCCGGGCGCGTCAAAACACTGTCAAATATGCTGTGATCGGGTTTGGGGCCGGCGCGGCCGCTGGGGCTGTCACTGCGCTTGTTCTGCTCAATTCCATAAGCGGCTAGGCTGGGTATTGTTGGCCAAAAATCCGATTTCGCTCTCGCCGCTGGCCGAATGCCCCTGACACTGCTGGAAGAACCTGCTAAAATGACCGCGCTAATCCGTTAGTATGGTGAGGTGGCATGAAAGGGCAGGCTGTGTCCACGCGCGAGCGGATTCTTGATGCGGCGATGGAACTCTTCAGCGCCAAAGGCTTTTATGATACCCGGCTGGATGAGATCGCCGCTGAAGCCAGCGCCAGCAAAGGCTCCATTTATTTTCACTTTCCCAACAAGGAGAAGCTGTTCATCGCGCTGGTTGATCAATTCGCTGACTTGATTGAACGGCGGGCCAAGGAGGCGATTGCCCAGGAAACCAAGGGCATCCGGCGCGTTCAGGCGGC
This sequence comes from Phototrophicaceae bacterium, assembly GCA_965243795.1. Lineage (GTDB taxonomy): Bacteria > Chloroflexota > Anaerolineae > Aggregatilineales > Phototrophicaceae > UBA6055. The sequence continues at coordinate 2,446,948 of OZ251576.1, forward strand.
CTTAGAGGCTGTGCTGGAAACCTTTAGCAAATATCGGCGGCCAGCAAAGCTGCTACTGGTGCAGGCGGTTGGGCTGGGCAGTGTCTTTGAGCGCAAACGGGTCGAGTTTAATGACCGTTTTGTCCTGATCATCAAAATCTATCTGGATGAGGCGGTGGCTGATGGCACGATCCCGCCGGTGGATACGGCTATTGTTTCCCATGCCTGGATGGGCGCGATTTACAACATCATGATTCAATGGGTCTACACCGGCGAGCCGACCAAAGCCGACATTATGGAGACCTTGCTGCCCCTGCTGCTCAAGAGCGTCGACTATCGGGATGACACTGGCTAAGGCGCGCGGATGTCATCAATCAACGCAGCTGCATTGACAGCATCCAAAATCCAGCAGCGTTATGGGCGTTTGCTTAGTTACAGCGTTCCTTGCAATGGCATTAGCTTTGCCGGGTTCTTGCAGGCGGCCGGTGGCGGCGCCCGTTATTATTGGGAAAATCGCGATGACCGCATGGCCTTTGCCGGCGCTGGGACGGCCGTTGAACTTATGGCCTGGGGCGAAAATCGCTATGCCAAAATCACCGGCCAGATTCGCGAACTGTTTGCGCGGGCGGATATGCTGGGCAGCGGCCATCCACTGACAGCGCCGCGCCTGTTTGGCGGTTTTGCCTTCCGCAGTGATTTTACTCCCGACAATACATGGTCGATCTATGCGCCGGCCTATTTTGTCCTGCCGCATTATCAACTGGTCAGCATTGACGGGGAGATGTGGCTGACCATCAATACGCAAATCCCGCCAGATGAGCAGCCCGCGGCGCTGATTGACGAATTGAAGCTGGCCTTGCAGCAGAAAATTGCCCAACTGAAAGCCGGCGAGTGGCAGCTGTTTGACCAGCGGCAAAGCAAACTCCTCGATGTGAATGAGCCGATGACTGGCGCCAGGTGGACGGAGATGGTCAGCGCGGCAACCGACCGTATCCGCGCCGGCGAATTGAACAAGGTTGTCCTGGCGCGCGCCGCCGAACTGCAATTTGACGGACGCGTCAATCTGCTGCCGATTTTGCGTCACTTGGCCGAGCATTATGCCGACTGTTATCGCTTTTTATTTGAACCGCGTCCGCATTATGCCTTTTATGGCGCTTCCCCAGAACTGCTGGCGCGGGTGCATGGCCGACAAATCGAGACGGTGGGCCTGGCAGGAAGCATCGCGCGGGGGGACTCACCTGAAGCTGACCGGCGCTTGAGCTATGAACTGCTGGACAGCGCCAAAGACCGTCTTGAGCATCAGATTGTCGTCGATAAAATTCGCGACCGCTTGAATCCGCTGACGGCCTTCCTCGATATTCCGCCGCCGCGATTGCTCAAACTGCGCCATATCCAGCATATCTATACGCCGATTCGGGGACGTCTCGCGCGGGATGTCGACGTTTTATCGCTGGTGGAGGCCTTGCATCCGACGCCAGCTTTGGGCGGCGACCCGCGCGCGGCTGCGATGGCCTTAATCCGTCAGCTGGAGCCGATTCCGCGCGGCTGGTACGGGGCGCCGGTGGGCTGGATTGATGCAGCTTTGGATGGTCAGTTCGCGGTGGCGATTCGGTCGGCCGTGGCGCAGGAGTCGCGGGTGTGGGTTTATGCCGGCGCTGGTATCATGGCCGACAGCGCGCCGCAGAAAGAATGGGACGAAACCGCGCTGAAATTCCGCCCGATGTTCAATGCACATGGCCTTTCGGCTTGATGAGGGCGATAAATAAGCTGCCATGAATCCAAGCGCACGCTATGCCAACAGCTTCGTTACGGCCTTGATTGGATCGGGGCTGAAGCATCTGTGCCTGACGCCGGGTTCGCGGCACAGCCCTTTGATTTTGGCATTTGCGCGATATAAGGATGAGATCAAGATTTATTCGCATCTCGACGAACGAAGCGCGGTTTTCTTTGCATTGGGCTTGGCTCTGGCTTTAGATGAAGCTGTGGCGCTGGCCTGCACATCGGGGACGGCGGCCGCCAATTTTTTCCCAGCGATTGTCGAGGCGCATCAATCCCGCGTGCCTCTGATTGTTCTGACCGCTGACCGGCCGCATGAACTGCGCGGGAGCGGCGCCAACCAGACGATTGACCAGATAAAGATCTTCGGTGATTTTGTCGAGTGGTTTGCTGACGCGCCCCTGCCAGAAGTCAACCTGCCGCCGCTGGCACTTAGAAATATGCAAACCTTAGCGGCGCGGGCCTATGCCAAAGCCATTGAAAAGCGCGGGGTGGTGCATATTAACCTGCCATTCCGCAAGCCACTTGAGCCAGATGACGATGACCAGGACGAGGTCAGCATTGCCCCAAGCGCGACGCGTTTTTGGCGGTCGGCCAGGGGAAGGTTAAGCGGTTCAACTGATTTTTCGTGGGAGCCGATTTTACAGCACAAGGGCATCATCTATTTTGGTCATGGGACTTGTCGCACGCTTGAGGAAAGCCAAACAATAATGGCTTGGGCCGCCAATTTGTCGCGGGTGAGCGGCTGGCCTGTTTTCGCTGAATTGACATCCAATCTGCGCTGTGTTTCCCCTGCGGAAGAAACTGGGTACAAGCTCTTGGCCGCCTATGAAAATTATGTGACATCGGACGCGATTGACTTTTCGCAGGTCGAGGCGTTGATCCGATTTGGCGCGCCGCCGCTGGCAAAAAATATGCAGACGCTCTTTTCGGGGCTGGACCTGGAGGCGCATATTTATGCCGCGCGCGCTGGGGAATGGGCTGACGATACGCACAGCATCACTGACCACATCGCATTTGATGACCTGAAGGCGTCTATTCCGCAGGGGCATGACCTGTCGGAGCCGCAAACGCGCTGGCTGGATCAACTGACACTGGCGGAGGCTAAGGCCTGGGAGGTGATTGGGCGCGAGGTTGAAGAGGGCGCGTATTTTGATGGCGCGGCAGTTTATGATGTCGTCGATCTGATCCCGGACGAAAGCACACTCTTTGCCGGCAGCAGCCTGCCAGTGCGTCATCTTGATCAGTTTGGCAAGCCTGGTCGGTGTCTTTTCGCCTGGGCCAACCGCGGCGCGTCGGGGATTGATGGCAATCTATCGACGGCTTTGGGCAGCGGAGCGGCGCGGCCAGAACATCCCCTGGTGGCGATTTTGGGAGACATCACCTTTTACCATGATATGAATGGTCTGCTGGCAGTGCGGCGGTGCGGTCGGCCGATAACGATTGTGCTGCTGAACAACCAGGGCGGCGGCATTTTCCATCGCTTGCCCATCCGCGCGTATGAACCGCATTTCAGCGATTATTTTATCACGGCGCCTGGGCTGGATTTTTCTCATGCGGCCAAGCTGTACGGCTTGGGATATGTCCGCGCTGACAGCCGCGAGGTATTCCGACAGGCCTTTGCGGAGTCGGTCGCGGGCCGTCAATCCACGATTATTGAAGTAAGGACCGATGCACAGACCGATCTGAAGCGCCGCGCCGAAATCATGGCGGCCGTTCATGCCCAGCTAGAAAACATTGAACAGCATTAAGCAAAGAAGGAGCGAATCAAGATGGCAACAACAGCAGAGCAACAAGCGCAAATCAAGACCGAGGATCTGATGAAGCTGGCGGACTGGAAGGCGGTCAAGGCTTACGAAGACATCAGCTATCACCAAGCGGAAGGCATTGCCCGCATCGCCTTTGACCGTCCGAACATCCGCAACGCCTTTCGTCCCAAGACGATTGACGAGATGACCGAAGCCGTCCTGCATGCCTGGCATGATCCTGAAATTGGCGTCGTCTGGATTACGGCCAACGGCCCCAGCGCCAAAGACGGCATCTGGTCATTTTGCGCCGGCGGTGACCAAAAAGTGCGCGGTCATTCTGGTTATGTCGGCGCTGACGGAGTGCCGCGCTTGAATGTGCTGCAACTCCAGCGTTACATCCGCAACATGCCCAAGCCAGTCATTGCCGTCGTGCCGGGCTTTGCGATTGGCGGCGGTCATGTTTTGCATGTCTGCTGTGATTTGACGATTTCGAGCGACAATGCTATTTATGGTCAAACGGGGCCGATTGTCGGCAGTTTTGACGCTGGCTTCGGCTCATCCTTTTTGGCGGCGCATGTAGGGCAGAAGAAGGCGCGCGAGATCTGGTTCCTGTGCCGTCAGTACAGCGCCGAGAAGGCCGAAGCGATGGGCATGGTCAACACCGTCGTTCCTTTGGCCGACCTGGAAAGAGAGGCTTTGCAGTGGTCGCGCGAGATTCTAAGCAAGAGTCCGCTGGCGCTGCGGTTTATCAAAGCGGGTCTGAACGCTGAATTGGATGGTCAAACCGGGGTGCAGGTCTTGGCTGGAGATGCGACTATGCTCTTTTATATGACCGAAGAGGGCAGCGAAGGCAAGAATGCCTTTTTGGAAGGGCGGCCGCCGGACTTTTCTCAATTCCCGCGGCGGGCGTGAAGTCGGGCAGGGGCAGATTTTATATCGCATCTTTGAGTGTATCCTGACAGCAGGATAGAAAGGCTTTTGACATGTTTTCTGGCGGAGACCCCGGTGCGGGCTGTTCACCTGATCTCCAACGAGGGAAAAGAAAATCCTCTTCAAGTTTCACCTTCAAGCACCTTGTGATCTTCCTCGTTCTGTTCATTGCGATTTTGTCAGGCTTGCTTCTACATTTGAGGGAGGCTGAATTGCAAAAGCGGCGGCCGGCAGAGGATTTTTGCATAACAAATGGTCTTAACCGCACTAACGCGGAACTGGATAACTGCATACAGAACTTTCTGGGATTATCAGCGTTATTCGAAGCGGGCATGACTGCCGAAGAGATAGTGGAATCGCTAATGGCGCAAATGCCTGCCCACGCAACGGAAGTAAGTCAAAGGAGCGCAACTGAAATAAGTCAAAGCTACGCAACGCAAACTGCCATAAGTCAAAGTCCACTTCGCGCAACGGAGACAATGCAAAGTTTGACAACTCAAAGTAGTTCATGGAGCGCAACTCAATTAAGTCAAATTCGACAGCGCGCAACAGAAGCGAGTCAGGGCTGAAAGGATACAGCGAAATGCAGCATAAAGACAGAGAACTGTACGTAAGAGGAAAATACCCGATAGGTGAGTCTTGGAGATGGAGATCTATTGCTTTCCGTACTCTGTTCTTTGTCATCCTATTCATCATCCTCTTTGCCATTGTCGAACATAACCGACTAAGAAATTCCTGCGAGGGTGGACACTGGCGCGTGGCGGATGGCGAGGTTATGTGTGTGCGTAGTCCTGATACTCCAGCTGCCGGGCAATGAAGCCGAGTCTTCTGCCCAATTTTGATCTGCATGGCAAGTCCTTGCTGTGCGGCAAATAAAGGGCAGGAAAGGAAATACAATGGATGTTCTTCCTCCGCATTTACCAGAAGACAGAGTGGCGGCAAAGTTGGCCAAGGTCGAGCAAACGCTCAAGCACAAGCACCCTTCGCCGCCAGAAATCAGCAAGAGAGTAAAGGCTGAAAACAGGCGCCGAACTCTGCTGAAATACTTGCTGATCGTTCTCTTGGGCATATTCCTGTTGACAGCCATGACGATTGTTGAGTCAATCGCGAAGCTGCTCTCTTGATGAGGATAGAAAGGAATAACCGATATGAAAAAGAAAAGGGGGGACAAACGCGAAGCGCCACAGCCGCAGTGGCCGCCGCCAACAAATGAAATCAAGAAAAAATCTATTCCCTCTTGCCGAGAGAGCGTGATTGTCTTCATCCTGTTCATTCTCATGCTGGTCGTCCTGTACCTGCTTGAGACATCAATTAGAAGCCCCCAGGCACAGGTTCTGCCCCCTGAAACAACGACCTATCTCATCACCGGTGGCCTTGGGCAATGAAGTCGCATACAGCAGATTGGCTGACGGCCCGCGCATCGGCCAGCCCGGACAAAGATTTTCTCATCATCGGCCAAAAGCGGCTGACCTTTGGCGAAGCTCATCGCCGCGCGCAGACACTCTGCAACGGTCTTCGGTCTCATGCGAACATCCAGGCCGGCAACCGCGTGGCGCTTCTGATGCCGGCTGGCTGGCCTTATGTGATAAGTCTGCTGGCGTTGATGCGGGCCGGCGCTTTGGCTGTGCCATTGAATACGCGGCTGACACCGACTGAACTCCAGTGGCAGCTGAAAAACACCGCCTGTCGGCTGGTCATCTGTCACCAAGGGACGTCGGTGCTGGCCGCCCGGATTGATGGCTTCAATGGCGCGCTGATGCCCTTTGATGAACTCGTCCGTCAGCAGGAAGATGTTCCGCTGACGCCAATGTCGAGGTCTTTTGCCCTGGATGATGACTTGGCCATCATTCACAGTTCCGGCACAAGCGGGCGTCCCAAAGGCGTCGTCTTGACCTATGGCAATCTGTATCAAAGCGCGCTGTCATCGGCTTATCGGCTGGGCGTCCTGCCCGATGACCGCTGGCTGTGTCCTTTGCCGCTGTATCATGTGGGCGGTTTGAGTGTTATTTTGCGATCCCTGTTATATGGAACGGCGGTTGAGTTGATGTCGACTCCTCAATTTGATGTGGACGCGCTCAATCAAGCTCTCGTCCAGCGACCGATTACGCTGGTGTCTTTGGCGCCGACGATGCTGCGGCGTTTGCTGGATGCGCGGCGGCAGGCATGGAATCCCAAGCTGCGGCTGGTTCTGCTCGGTGGCGAAGCGTCATCGCCCGAACTGCTGGCGCGCTGTCGGGAGGCGAATATCCCGATTGCCGCGACTTACGGCCTGACTGAAGCATCCTCACAGGTCGCCACCGCGTCGCCGCGCCAAACGCGTCAAAAGCCGGCTTCCGTCGGCAAACCATTGCTCTTCACGCAGGCGCGTATTATTGACAGGCAAGGTCAAGATGCGCCGCCCAATGCCCTCGGTGAAATACTGGTCAAAGGCCCGACCATCATGCGCGGTTATGATAATGACCCGACAGCGACTCGGCTGGCTTTGCGGAATGGCTGGCTGCATACCGGGGATATTGGCTGTTTGGATGAAGATGGCGATCTGCGCGTCGTTCAGCGCCGCAGCGATCTGATCCTCACCGGCGGCGAGAATGTCTATCCGCGCGAGGTCGAGAATGCTTTGCGGCGTCATCCCGCTATCGAAGAAGCCGTTGTCGTCGGGGTGGCGGATGCAGAATGGGGGCAGCGGGTCGCGGCGGCGATTCAAGTCAAACATGGGAAAATCCTGTCGCCCCAAGAAGTGATGCGCTTTGCCCGCGAAGAACTGGCCGGGTATAAGATTCCTCGTCAAATCCGCTTTGTGGATGGATTCCCGCGCACAGCTTCGGGGAAGATCCAACGGCAGGCGGTAAAGAAGCTCTTTGAACGCTAACGAAAGATGCCAGAGTAATGAAAATCAGGATGCCGATTAACGGACATCATTATCATGCAATCGTCAGCGGCGCCGGCAGTCCGATTCTGCTGCTGCACGGATTTAGCGGCGATGCCAGCGCTTGGCAAAACTTGCGTTCGATGCTGGAGCCATCGCATCAGGTAATTGCGCTGGATATTCTGGGTCATGGCAAGAGTGACAAGCCGGCCAGCGCGTCCTGTTATCGCATGGAACAGGTGGCGGCTGACGTCATCGCTTTGCTGGATCGGCTGGCGACCGGCAAAATCCATTTGCTTGGTTATTCGATGGGCGGCCGGCTGGCCCTGTATCTGGCATGGCGTTATGCAGACCGTTTCCATTCTCTGATATTGGAAAGCGCCTCGCCGGGACTGCGCGGTCAACAGGCGCGCGCTGAACGGGTCTGCCGCGATCATCAGCTGGCCGACCAGATTGAAGCCAAAGGCATCGAGTGGTTTGTCGATTTCTGGGAAAACCTGCCTTTGTGGGATTCGCAAGACGCGCTTGTGAAGGCGGCGCAAAGACGTCAGCGGTTGGGCAACCATCCACTTGGCCTGGCCAACAGCCTGCGCGGGATGGGCAGCGGCACACAGCCCAGCCTATGGGAAGAACTGCCGCGGCTGAACCTGCCGACTCAACTGATTGTCGGGGGGCTTGACCGCAAGTTCCTGCGAATCAATCGGGAGATGGCAGCCGCTATGCCGCGCGCGGCGATGGAAGTTGTTCCCAATGCTGGTCATCGGGCGCATCTGGAAAATCCGACGGGGTTCCATGAAGCGGTCATGTCGTTTCTGCGCGGTCAATTTTAACTCTATAGAATGATACATATTTAGAGTTAAATTATAACCCAGCAAATTCCCGATACCAGGCCCAAGTCCGATGCAAGCCCTCCGGCAGCGAAACCATCGGGATGAAGCCCAGCAATTCACGCGCCTTGCTGTTGTCGCAATAGGTTATCGGCGGGTCGCTTAGAGGCGTGGCGACATCAATCGTATGGATGGACACCCCGGCCATCTCCTCAATAATCGCCACAAAATCGATCAGGGACATCGGCGCGCCGCAGCCCAAATTGATGATCTCATAACCCAGCGGATGATCCAGCGCCGCCAGCACGCCGCGAACTGTGTCGTCGATATATGTCCAGTCGCGGTGGATGTCTCCCCCATTGAACAAGGGGATCGGGTCGCCGCTTTGGGTCGCTTCCATCAATCGCCATGGCATCATATCCGGGCGCCCAGCAGGGCCATAAACATTGAAAAAGCGCAGGACAGTTATGTTCATGCCAGTCAGATGATGATAAGTGTGAGCCAGCAGTTCGGCGGCGCGTTTGCTGGCTGGATAGGCGGCCAGCGGTCGGTCGGCAGTGTCCGTCTCGATAAAAGGCAGCTGCTTGGTTTCGCCATAGACCGACGAGGTGGAAGCCAGGACAAACTGCTTGATTTGGGCAGACTTGGCCGCTTCCAGCAGGTTCATGCTGCCGGTCAGATTGACATCCATATACAGGCGCGTCTGCTTGACACTGGCGCGGACACCAGGCAGAGCCGCCAGATGCGCCACATGGGTTATCCCCTCTTCAGCAAAGAGACGGCTCACCAGCGCGGCATCGCGGATATCGCCCTCGCGCAAGGTGAATTGGTCATAATGACGCAAGCGGGCAATGCGGCGGCGTTTGATGGCCGGGTCGTAATAGTCATCGAAATTGTCCAGCGCCAGCACCCGTTCGCCGCGCGCCAGCAGCTTGTGGGCAACATGACTGCCGATAAACCCAGCGCCGCCGGTGATGAGATAAGTCATCGATGTTTTCCTGTTCGCATTCCTTCAGGCATCGCGCCACTCGTATTTGCACTCTTCTTCATATCCTGTAGAGGTTTGAGATTCAACGCATACCCAAACGCGCAGTTGGCAGACGCCTTCTCTGTAACGGTAGTGTTCCCCGCGTGATTCGCACAATGCCGCCTGCTGACTGACAGCGCTCATTTGACTTGCTTCTGCTGCGCGGTGTCGAATTTGACTTATTTGCGCTGCGCTCCATCGACTTATTTCAGTTGCGCGGCTTTGACTTGTTTCTGTTGCATCGAGCGCCTCTGATAATGCCAGAGAGACCTCTATGCAGTTATCCAGTTCCGCGTAAGTGAAGTTAAGACCATTTGTTAGGCAGAAATCCTTTGCCGTCTGCCGCTTTTGCCATTCAGCCTCGCTCGACGTTTTCCCAGCCTCCCTCGACGCTTTTCCAGTCGTTTCCACAACGTAAAGGACGACCAGCATGAGAATGAATAGAACCATGAAGATCACGAAGTGCTTGAAGGTGAACTCAAAGGGGATTTTCTTTTCCCGCGTTGGAGGATCAGGTGGCGGGTCAGGAACCAAATTGCCTCGGTACTGGCCAAATTGGCTGAACATGTCAAAAGCCTTTCAGTCCTGCTATGAAGACACTCTCAAAAATACAAACAGGAATGGCAAAGTTCATTAGCTCCGTCTGCGCCCGCGCTTTTCCAGCGGCTTCCAAAAGCGTTATGGCGGATAACATTTTCCAAGCGCGGCCACTGCATTAATCTCTTCTATGGTCATCTCATTTAACGGCAATCCATTGCAAACACCATCGCTAATTGTGGCGCCGCTAAAAACGGCCAGCTGCCATAAGACCAGCAGAATAAATGCCAGCAGCCAAATCAGCCTGCTTATACCCCCTTCCGCCGCGCGGCTGTTCATGTCGGACATGTCAAAAGCCTTTCTGCCCCGCTGTGATGACTCTCTCAAAGATGCAAAACAGGAATTGCGGAGTTCATTCAGATGGGTTATCCTTTCTGCGTTCCTTGTGGTCGGGAACACGCTTTATCCAGCCCTCTCGTTCATACTGCCCGGGAGGGTTTTTCATTATGATTGTTCCATCATCATAGCATGGATTATTGCCAGATGTCAAAAGGGAGGTCATGCGATGAAAATTCTGATTATGTGCGATATGGAAGGCGTGAGCGGCATCGTCACTTGGAATCAGGTCAACGGTGGCGCGCCCATGTACGAGGAAGGTCGACAGCTTTATACGGCTGAAGTCAATGCGGCTGTGCGCGGCGCCAAACGGGCTGGAGCCAGCGAAATCGTGGTGGTCGACTGCCATGGGGCCGGCGGCGATTGGAGCTTTAACTCGCTGATCCCCGATATGCTGGACGAAGACTGCACTTGGGTCGCGCATCATCCTTGGTCGCGTTATACCGAACTGCTGGAAGAGGGCGCTGATGCCTGCCTGTTGGTCGGGATGCACGCCCGCAACAACACTGTCGACGGCGTCCTGTGCCACACCATCTCGACTGTCAAGTGGCATAATCTTTGGTTTAACGATGATCTGGTTGGCGAAGTAGGCGTGAATGCGGCCCTGTGCGGGCATTATGGCTGTCCCATCCTGCTGGTCACCGGCGACGATGCCGTCTGCCGCGAATCACGCGCTTTGCTGGGAGATAGACTGACGACCGTCGCCGTGAAGAAGGGGCTGACGCGCTATTCTGCCCGGCAAATCCCCCCGCGCCGCGCTCGACAGATGATTGAGGATGGCGCGTATCAGGCTTTGCAAAATCTTGATGCCGTTCGGCCTTATGTCCCTGAATCACCTGTAACCATCACGATTGAAGTCGACAAGGTGGAAAAGATGGACGATTTTCGCGGCCGGCCAGGCGTCGAATTGGACTATGCCAAGCAAATAGTGAAGAGCCGCGCGGCGAACTGGATGACCGCTTGGGATCAAATCTGGCATTGGTAACGTCGTCATCCACTGGCGATGATGGCCAAGGCCCAGCCAACAACCATCAGCAGGCCCAGCTGGCCGTGCAATTTGGCGGTGCGGGTCTGCGCTTGGTGCATGAGAGACATGGCGCGGCTGCGGTTGAATATCCCAATCAGACGCAAGGCCTCGGGCAGGGTGATAAAACTCAACAGCACCGCAGGCGGCATAAGGCCGGATGCAATCAAAATGACTTGCGCGGCATAGCTCCCGATGACGAGAAACGCATATTCAGCGCGGGCAAAGCCAATCCCGAAGATCACCGCCAGCGTGCGTTTGTTCACGGCGCGGTCGGCGTCCATATCACGGATGTTGTTGGCGTGCAGAATGGCGGCGACCATGAAGGCGATGGGCAGCGAAATCAAACACAATTCGATCATACGGGGACTGTCGACTGTGGGGGACATCACATAATAGGCGCCGACGACAATGGCTGGCCCCATGAAGATGGCGACGGCGATCTCGCCCAGTCCATGATAAGCCAAGGGGAAGGGCCCGGCGGTATAGCTGATGACGACCAGCAGGCCGCCCAGTCCGATAAGCCACAGCAAGGGGCCGCTTTGTGAGAGCAGAAACAGTCCCAGCAGACAGCCGGCGGCTGTGGTCAATACCGCGCCATTGCGGACGCTTTGTGGCTTGAGGATTTTTTGCTTGATGATCATGCCTTGCCCAGCCTGCTTGAACTGGTCGGCGCCGCGGCGATAATCGGCATATTCGTTGATCAGATTGGCGGCGCTTTGCAAGAGCATCGTCCCGATGAGCGACAGCAGGAAGAGCCGGCCATCAAAGACGCCATCGTCGACGGCGATAATGCCGGCCAGGCCCATCGGCGCATAGCTTGCGGTGAAGACGCGCGGACGAAGGGCCTGAAGCCAGGCTTTGACGTTTGACTGCTGCGCTATGGACATCGATAGCCTCCGCGAAAACGGGTGTATAATCTGCCTAAGTGTTCGGCAGTGGGCGCCAGAGACCGCCCGTCAGGCATTCCATGAAGATTGTAACCGTTTCGGCGACAGACCGCATCGGCGGCGCCGGCATCGCTGCTTATCGTCTGCATCAAGGTTTGCGGCAGGCTGGCCTGGAAGCCGAGATGCTGGTGATGAAGAAGGTCTCTGCTGATCCCAGCGTTCATCGTCTGTCGTTCCATCTCGGCCGGCGCGGACGTCTATTTCGCCGCTTGGCGGCCACAAGGCATCGACGTCAGCTTGCGCGTCATCGGCGGCAGTCGGGCAGTGGCTATTGGAGTTTGAACGGCTTCGACTATCCGATGGCCAGGGTTATCAACGGTTTTCGGGCTGATGTGGTTCATCTGCATTGGCTGGGCGACAATTATCTGCCGATTGAGCAGTTTGCCAAAATCAGGTCGCCGGTGGTCTGGACTCTGCATGATATGTGGGCTTTTACTGGGGGCTGTCATTCGGCTGACGATTGCCAGAATTATCAGGCGGACTGCGGCCATTGTCCACAGCTGCTTCATCCCGCCGCTGATGACATCAGCGCGCGTATCAGCCGCCGCAAACAACGGGTCTGGGCTGATATTCCGATAACGATTGTCTGTCCCAGTCAATGGCTGGCCGACTGCGCCCGTCAAAGCCGCATTTTGAAAGATAAACGGATTGAGGTCATCGCCAACGGCATCGACGCCAACCAATTCAAGCCGCTGGATAAAAACAGCGCACGGCAGGCATTCAATCTGCCACTGGATAAGAAATTAATCTTGTTTGGCGCTTTGGGCGGCGCAAGCGATCCGCGTAAAGGTTTTATCTATCTGCGCGATGCCCTGCGATATCTGCCAGAGGGCGCCAGAGACCGCCCGTCAAAGTCGGATATGGAAGTGGTGGTTTTTGGCGCCGCGCAAGCAGAGTCGCTGGATATTTGTTTGCCCGCGCATCAGATTGGATACTTGAGCGACAGCGCGAGCATGTGCCTGCTTTATTCCGCCTGTGATGTTTTTGCGCTGCCGGCCTTGCAGGAGAATTTGCCCAATACCCTTATGGAATCGCTGGCCTGTGGCACGCCCTGCGTCGCCTTCGACAATGGCGGCGTTGGCGATCTTGTCCAGCATAAGCGCAATGGTTATCTCGCTCGTCTCAAGGACAGCGCTGATTTGGCGCAGGGCATTCAATGGGCATTGGCGCAATCACTGCCGCCGCGGGCAATTTCACAGCAGGCCCTTAAACGTTTCGATCTGGGCCGCATCACCGCGCAGCATATCCAGCTGTATCAGTCACTTGCGGAAAGCCATTGATCGATAAAAGGCAAGCGCCCATGAGTGAATTTCCGCGCATCAGCTTTGGCATCATCGTCCTCAATGGCGAACCCTTTATTCGCTATACTCTGCAAGCTCTCTACCCCTATGCCTATGAGATTATCGTTGTCGAAGGCGCGGCGCCCGGCGCCAAAAACATCGCCACCGCCGACGGCCATTCCCGCGATACCACATTGGAAACCCTGCGCCGATTCAAAGCCGAATCCGACCCCAAGGGCAAAGTGATCATCGTCACCAAAGACGGATTTTGGACGGAAAAAGACGAGATGTCGCAAGCCTATGCCAAGCGGGCGACTGGGGATTATCTATGGCAGGTGGACGTCGATGAATTTTATCGTCCCGATGATATGCGAGCCGTCATCCAAATGCTGAAAGAGGAGCCGTCCATCACAGCCGTATCCTTCAAAACCATGACCTTCTGGGGCGCGCCGCAGTACATGGTCGATAGCTGGTATTTACGGCGCGGCGCCGCTATTTATCATCGTCTGTTCAAATGGGGACCGGGCTATACGTATGTCACTCATCGGCCGCCGACCGTAACTGACTCAGCTGGACAAGACCTGCGCGAAGGACATTGGCTGCGGGCCGAGACATTGGAAAAAGCCGGCATCCGAATGTACCATTATTCACTCCTGCTGCCCAAACAGGTCATGGAAAAATGCGATTATTACAGCCATGCTGACTGGACAAAGGGCCAGGATGCGCTTGTGTGGGCCAAGCAGGCTTATTTGTCCCTGAAACGTCCCTATCATCTGCATAATGTTGCCGAGTATCCAGGCTGCCTGTATCGTTATGCTGGCCCTCACCCGCCCCAAATTCAGCAGATGTGGCAGGCCATCACGGCCGCCGATTCTGATTTTGAAACTCGGCCGACCGCGGACATTGAAGCCCTGCTTAATTCTCCTCGTTACAGAATCAGCCGCGCCCTGGTCATGCTGGCGAATAGGCCATCGGCACAGTTCAGAATATTCAGCCGCAAGCTCAAGCGGGTCATCGCGCGATTTATACCGCGGTTTATCAAGAACGTCCTTAAATCACGATAAAACCCATCCCTCATTAGATAGGCAGTCGCAATTCAAAGCAAAATCCATTATCCTGTGAGCCACAGTCCAGTTACCGAGAAGAGAGTTGCGAGAGATGAACGATTACAATCACGCTGTCTTAATTGAACAGGACAAGCGCCAGCTGCACCCGCTGCATCATTCCGCGGCCGCCGAAAATCCGCTCATGGTTCATAAGGCAGAGGGAGTCTGGCTGCATACGACCGAGGGCAAAAAGTTTCTCGATGGCCTTTCGGGATTGTGGAATGTCAATATCGGCTATGGCAATGCGGAACTGCCCCAGGCCGCCTATGACCAGATGCTTGACCTGGCCTATACGTCGGGTTTCGCTGGCATGAGCAATCCGCCTTCGGCCATGCTGGCCGACAAGCTGGCTGGATTCTTTCGTCCTAATATGAACTTCACCCATTTTACCTCTGGGGGTTCTGAAGCCAGTGACACTTCCTTCAAGACTGCCCGCTTTTACTGGCGGCAGCTTGGCAAGACTGGCAAAATCAAAATCATTTCGCGCCTGTTTGCCTATCACGGCATTACGATGGCGGCGATGAGCGCGACTGGCATCAGCGCCTATCATGGCATGTTTGGCCCGCTGGTGGATGGCTTTATTCATATTCCCAATCCAAATCCCTATCGCTATGCTGGCGACATCAGCGAAGACGAAACCGTCGCCCAGGCCGCGGCGCGGGCTTTGGAAGAAACGATCATCCGCGAGGGACCGGATACTGTGGCCGCTTTCATCGCCGAGCCGATTCAAGGGGCTGGCGGCCTGGTTGTGCCAGACGAGGGCTATTTTGAACAAGTGCAGGCCATCTGCAAAAAATACGACATTCTGCTGATTGTGGATGAGGTCATTTGCGGTTTTGGGCGCACTGGAAAATGGTTCGGCAGCGACCACTTTGGCATCAATCCGGATATTATGCAATTCGCCAAAGGCATCACCAGCGGCTATCTGCCACTGGGCGGCATGCAGGTGACCGACGCCATTCGCGACGTCATCCTCAACGCGCCGGCTGATCAATCCTGGATGCACGGCTATACCTATTCTGGTCATGCGGCCGCCTGCGCCGTTGGTCTGGCCAACATCGCTATTATGGAGCGCGACAGTCTTATCAGCAACAGCCAGGCGATGGGAGAACGTCTGCTGGCCGGCTTGCAGGGCTTGGTGGATGAATTTCCGAATATCGACAATGCCCGCGGACGGGGCTTGATGGCCGGCATTGATGTCGTCCACAGCAAAGAAAACCGCGCCGCCGATACCGCCCGCGCCGCTGACATTTGCAATGCGGCGATGCAGATGGGCCTGCGCGTTCGGCCCTTGCCCTGGAGTGGAACGATTGCCTTTTCGCCGCCGCTGTGCATCACCGCTGACGAAGTCGACCTGATGATTAACACCGTCGGCGAGGCGATTACGCAAACATCGTGAGGGCCGATTTTTGCGCTGTTAATCCATTTCGGTTATAGTACAATGACTTGGCCTGCAAGAGCTTATCATCAGCAAATTCTTGTCAGGCAATTCACTGTTTATTCATCAATTTCATCTATGGAGGGTGAAAATGAAAAAGGTATTTATCGCAGTTCTGCTGATCGTTTTTGCGCTGCTCGCCAGTGTTTCGGTGGGCTTGGCGCAAGATGACTTTTGGGATGGAGCGGCCGCCCCTTATGCTGGCTCAACCATCCGCGGCGTCTCCGAAAGCACACCGCCGTCTAACTACGTCAAGGATGTCTTGGCGCCGCAGTTCACCGAACTTACCGGCATCAACGTCGAATTCGAAACTACGGCTTGGGATCAAATGTATTCCAAGGCCATCAATGACATGGAAGCCAATACGGGCATTTATGATTTTGTTTATATCGAACAGGACATCATCTACTCGTATCTGGCGCAGGATTATCTGGTCAATCTGACCCAATTCGCGGCGGACAATCCGGATTTGGCCTACAGTGAATTCAATCCCGATGATTTCACCAGCTTTGCCGATTACTTCATGGATGCTGAACTGGAGAATCTCTACGGCGTGCCGATGGAAGCCTTTGTGAAGGTTTATCTGTACCGCAAAGACCTGTTTGAAGATGAGTACATTCAATCGGCCTTTGAAGAACGGTATGGCTATCCGCTGGCGCCGGCCACAACCTTTGACCAGTATCGGGACAATGCCGAATTCTTTACCATTTATGGTGAAGGAATGGACATGGATTTGTGGGGCACCACCGTGCAAGGCACGACTGGACATCCGGCATCGACCTACGAATTTCTGGAGACGATTGCGCCTTCGTTTGGTTTGTACAACTGGGGCATCAACCTCGACGCTGGTTCGGCGCAGTCGGCCAATGGCGGCGCCCTTGATGGTGATGTCGCCGTGGAAGCGCTGACCTTCTGGTTGAGCATGCTGCCCTTCGCGCCGCCCGAATCGACCTCAAGCACCTGGGACGAAGTTGCGGCGACCTTTGCCGCCGGCCGCGCGGCTCAAGGCTGGGTCTATGGTGAAAACGCCGCTTGGATCGCCACCGACGAGACTCGCTCTAACGTTGTCGGCAACGTCGGTGTCATGCTGCCGCCCACCGCGCCGGGTGTGATTGAAGCTGCCGAGATGGGCGAAGGTTATATTGGCTACTATGATGGCGGCGCCTTTGGTGTCCCGCACAGTTCCAATAACAAGGAAGCCGCTTTCCTCTGGCTGCAATTCATCGGCCAGCCTTCGGTTCAGCCGGAATGGGCCGCTGTCGGCGCCCGCATCGTCCACACCGCAACCTTCGACGATCCTTTGATCGCAGAACAGGATGCCAAGGTTGATGGCTACTATACGCTGCTGGAAGAACAGGGGCCACTCTTTGCTGGCGCGCCGCCTTTCCCCTTCCATGCACAGGTTCGTGAAATCATCGATCCCTTCATCCAACGCGCCATCCTGGGCGAACTAAGCCCGGCTGATGCGCTGTCGCAGGCCGCGGCCGCAGTGGACGAAGAACTTGAACGTTTGGGTTACGGCATGTAAGCTGTGCCTCGCCAATCAGTCAGGGTGGCGAACTGTGTCACCCTGATTTTTCCCTACAAGGGCAACGAATATGCGAAATCCCCGAACCGGTTGGCTGCTGCTTAGTCCAACCTTAATTATTTTGTTTATTTTCGGCTTTATCCCTTTTTTGTATGTGCTGTTTGTTGGCTTTAATGAATGGAATATCTTTGCGGCCGAGGATGGGCTGCGGTTTAGCGGTCTTGACAATTATCGGCGGCTGGTTTTTGACGGCGATTTCCTGACCTCTATCAGCCTGACGCTGAAATTTGCCACCTTTGCCATCCTGACCGAACTCGTGCTTGGCTTTCTGCTGGCACAGCTGCTGACGCGGGATTTCCCTGGCAAGTCCCTTTTTCGGATTATTCATACCCTGCCGCTCATGGTGGCGCCGATTGCAGTCGGGGCGATTTGGCGCCTGCTGGTGATACCGGGCTTGGGGCCGGCGCCGTTTTACCTTGACCGCTGGTTTGACATCACATACCAAATCGGCTCTTTTCCCGATCAGGCCTTGCTGACCTCAATTATTATGGATGTCTGGCACTGGACGCCCTTTGTGACTCTGACCATGCTGGCCGGCTTGTCGGCGATACCCAAAGAACCGATTGAACAGGCCAAAGTCGACGGCGCCAATCGGCTTCAGGTCTTCTGGTATGTGACCCTGCCCTACCTGCGCCCGGTGCTGCTGACGACGGTCTTCATCCGCATTATGGACGCGATACGGACTGTCGATGAAGTCTGGATGCTGGCCGGCGGCGGCCCGGGAACGCGGTTCACCGGCATCTACATCTGGCGGGTTGTCTTCCCGCGCACCGATTATGGCTATGGCTCTTCGATTTCGATTATTGCCTTGTACCTAACCATCGTCTTGTGCTGGCTGCTGTTTATTGGCATTTCGGGACGGCGCAAAGGAGACCTTGAATGACCATCGGTTTGCGGCAGCGTTTGTCGCGGCATATCCTCACTTATGGCATTTGGATACTGATGACGCTGATCACCCTGCTGCCGATTTGGTGGATGTTTGTGGTGTCATGGCGCAGCCGCGTTGAACTATTTAGCCGACCCTCCTTCGGCATCAAGACCTTTTTTGTCCAGAATTACACCAATGTGCTGACAGATGCCACCTTTCAAGGCTATATGGTCAATTCATTGGTGGTTTCGACCAGCAACGCCGTCCTGGTCATGGTTCTCGCCCTGCTGGCGACCTATTCGCTGTCGCGCTATAAACTAGTCGGCAGGGACAATATCTTTTTCTGGCTCATCACCAATCGGATGGCGCCGCCGGCCGCTTTCCTGCTGCCCCTTTTTATCATGTTCACCCAAACGTTCCGGGTGGGTGGTTGGACTCTGTTTGACACGCGGATTGGGCTTATTCTGCTCTATTGCGTGTTTAATCTGCCCTTCGCCATCTGGCTGCTCAAGGGCGTCGTGGACGGCATTCCGATTGAATTGGACGACGCGGCGATGATCGACGGCGCCGGCCTGTGGGGGGTGCTGCGCCATGTTATCATCCCTCTGTCAGCGCCGGGACTGGCGGTTACCGGCATTTTGAGTTGGATTTTCGCCTGGAATGAATACCTGTTCGCCAGCAGCCTGACCAGTGTCGAGGCCCGCACCATCACCACCGGCCTCGCTGAATTCGTCACCGTCACCGGCACTAACTGGGGCGAAATGGCCGCCCTGGCGATGATCACGCTGATTCCATCGGCTTTCATTGTGATTTTTGCCCAGCGTTACATTGTCATGGGGCTTACCTTTGGCGCCGTAAAGGAATAGAACAATGACCCAACAGCCCGCGCCCCAAAAAAAATCCGATGGATTCCTCCCCTTTCATACCAACCTCTTCGACCGCGTTTTTATTGGCATTGTGATTTTGATAGGGATTCACCTCCTTTGGCTGCGCTTTATGGAACATATCCTGCCCATCGGCATCGCCACCCTCATTTCCCTGGCCATCGCCTTTATCGTTATTCGCCGCGGTTGATGCCGTCCAGAGCTTGGGCTGATAACCGCGCCAGAGGATAATAACCATCCGAATGACCCCTGCTGAAATAAGGAGACAGCGATGAATGGAAAACAGTTAATCAAGGCGCTGCGGGCTGGCGAACGGGTCTATGGGACAGCGATTTACTCACCCTCGCCCATCTGGCCGCGCATCGTCAAAAACCTCGATTTGGATATGGTGTTCATCGACACCGAACATACGCCGCATGATCGCCGTACTGTGTCCTGGCTCTGTCAGGCTTTCGGCAGTCTCAATCTGGCGCCGGTCGTGCGGATTCCCTCTCCCGATCCCTATCAGGCGCAGATGGTACTGGATGGCGGCGCCAGTGGCATCATCGCGCCCTATGTTGAATCTGTGGAACAGGTCAAGGCCTTGGGCGGCGCCGTCAAGCTGGGCCCGCTAAAAGGCGAAAAACTGCAAGCGGCCCTGAATGGCGACATTGAACTGGAACCGCCGCTGTCCGATTATCTGGCGCGCCGCAATGCCCATAAGGCCCTGTTCATCAATATCGAAAGCCTCCCAGCGCTTCAGCGTCTTGATGAACTCCTGGCTCTGCCTTATGTGGACGCCGTTTTGGTCGGGCCGCATGATTTGTCTTGCAGCCTAGGCCTGCCCGAAGAATATGACCATCCTGACTTTGACGCCGCTATCCGCCGCATTATCGCCACATCGCGCCGCCATCATGTCGGTGTTGGCATTCATCATAATTTCACCCATCACGAAATCGCCTGGATCCAGGCCGGCGCCAATCTGGTCATGCACAGTTCCGATATTTCTGCCTTTAACCGCGCCCTGACGGCCGAATTCAAGACCATACGGGAAGCCACGAACGATATCGGTCATATCAAAGACGAGAACGTCCATTTCTAAATCCACTCATCAGGCGAAGGACTATGCGAATATGTACAGGATTTGGTTTGAAAAAGAAGCGCCGTCACAGTATCGGCATCTGTTTGAGGCCGTGGCGCGGGGGATTAGCCCTGGCAATCAATCTGACATCGACCCGTACCATCAGATTGAAAACGCCAATGCGGTCATGGCTGGCGGTCACAGTTATGATGCCGCGGTCATGGATCGCGCCGGACGTCTGCTCATCATTGCCCGCACCGGCATTGGCTACGACAAAGTGGATATCGAAGCCGCCACATCCCGCGGCATCGCCGTGGTCAACGCGCCGGATGCGCCGACGGTCTCCACAGCCGAACAGGCGATTGCGCTGATGATGACGGTAGCGCGGAGCATAAAGCGCGTCGAGAATGAACTGGGGCGAATGCTAAAAAGCGGCGAATCGAAGGATATATGGGGCGAATATACCGCGCTGGAGATGAACGGCAAACAACTCGGCTTGGTGGGCCTGGGGCGGATTGGCGGTCATGTCGCCGGCATCGCCAAGGCCATCGGCATGAAAGTCGCCGCCTATGACCCCTATATCAGCAGCGAACGAGCCAAACAGCTGGGGGTGGAACGGGTGTCGTCGCTGGAAGGCCTGCTCGCCCGCTCTGATGTGGTTTCTCTGCATTTGCCGCTCAATGCAGGCACGTACAAAATGATGAATACCGAACGTTTTGCCCAGATGAAAGCCGGCACTGTTTTCATCAATGTATCGCGCGGCGGCCATGTTGATGAAACTGCCTTGACGGCCGCGCTCGACAGCGGCCATCTGTTTGGCGCTGGTCTGGACGTGACCGACCCCGAACCGCCGCTGGCCGACAGCCCCTTGCTGAATCGCGATAATGTTGTCATCACGCCGCACATCGCCAGCGCGACGGTGGTTGGTCGCCGCCGATTGTTTGTCCATGCCATAGAACAGGTATTGCAGGCCTTGCGCGGTGAACGGCCGCCGCATCTGATTAATCCCGAAGTCTGGAGCCAAGTCAGAGCGCGTTGGGAATCCCGCCAGAGAGGATGAGCCATGACCGCGTTTGAGAGTCGTCAAGTGGCGGCCGACTATGATCTATTGGCCCCTGACGGATCCGAGATTCGTCTCTTGCACAGTACACCTGGGGCCAGCGTCGTTCATTGCAGTTTGCCGGCCGCGGGGGTCTCCATCCCTGTACAGCATCGCACCGTAGAGGAAATCTGGTATTTTTTGGCCGGGCGCGGGCAGGTTTGGCGTCGACAGGCCACGCGGGAAGAAGTGCTTGAGGTTCGGGCCGGCATCAGCTTGACCATTCCACTGGGGACGAGTTTTCAGTTCCGTAATACCGGTGATTCCGCGCTGGAATTCATCATTGTGACGATGCCGCCTTGGCCTGGCGCTGATGAGGCGATTCTGCTGGATGTTGGGAAGTGGCCTACTTCGTAAATGAAGCAGTTAGTGGCTAAAAAACCTATCTCCGACTGTTGCCAAGCACATCAATAAACTTGATCGTCGCCTGGATCCCCTTGTAGAAGTGATCCAGATAGATATTCTCGTTCGGCCCATGCGCCCGCCCGCTCTTCAGTCCATAGCTCATAATGACCACTTCATCGGCTACTTTCATGCACGCAAAAGCAATCGGCACACTGCCGCCTGAACGCTCAAATACGGGTTCGACACCCCAGGCATGGGTATAGGCGGCCGCCGCTGACTTCATGGCCAGCCCATCCACATCCAGCAGGACGGCTTCCGCGCCAGATTCGCTGGGATGGACTTCAACCGTCGCCGTTGCTGGCGCGATGTCCTGGATATAGTTGATAATACACTGTACGATGCGCGCCGGATCTTGATGTGGCACCAGTCGGCAGGTGATTTTGGCGCTGGCGCGGGCTGGCAAGACTGTTTTCATGCCAGGCCCAGTGTAACCGCCGTGGATGCCATTGATTTCCAGCGTTGGGCGCGCACCCAGACGTTCAGGCAGGATATATTCAGCTTCTCCCCAGACGGACGGCGCATTGACAACATTATCCCACTCGCGCTGTAAGAAAGGCTCGACCTGTTGCAGCAGCTGGCGGTCTTTGGCGGTGACCTCAATGACATCATCATAAAAACCAGGCACAGTCACTCGTCCGTTTTCATCATGCAGACTGGCTAGGATTTCGCACAAGGCTTGAATGGGATTGTGTACGGATCCGCCCCAATGGCCACTGTGTAGATCGCTAACTGGCGACTGGACATGGATTTCCAGGGCGGCGATCCCGCGTAGGCCATAGGTCAGGCTTGGCTGGTTTGGCGCCAAAATGGCTCCATCTGAAATCATGGCGATGTCAGCTGACAGCCGTTCGGGATGTTTGGCGATAAAAGCATTGATATTTTCTGATCCTGATTCTTCCTCGCCTTCTAGCACCACCTTGAGGTTGACCTTTGGTTTTTCATCGCTGGCCAGCCATGATTCGACTGCCTTGAGGTTGGCCATGACATGCAGCTTGCTGTCGACGGCGCCGCGGCAGAAAAGTCTTCCGGTTTTGATGGTGGGTTCAAAGGGGTCAGTGTCCCAGCCGTCTGCGATTTCTGCTGGCTGTACATCATAATGACAATAGATCAACAGAGTCGGCGCATCGTTGCCTGCCTCATCCCATTCTCCTAAAACCAGTGGACAGCGTCCTTGTGGCATCAGGATCACTTCGGCGCGGGTCATGCCGATGTTTAGCATCATGCTCCTTAGCCATTCCGCCGCCGCGGTAACATCAGCGGCATGTTGTGGCTGTGTGCTGATGGTCTGCATTTTTAATAGTTGAATGTATTCCTCTAGGAAACGGCTCTGCTGCGCTTTTGCGTATTGGTATGGATTGCTCATTATGCTGTGGCCTGTATGATTGTGTGTGATTGACTATACGAAGGTGTTTATACGTCTCAATGACAGCGAGGAAGCCAGACCGTCATTTCCGAGACGCCGCGATTATTCCAAGCATAATAGGGAATCAGCGTGATATCGATGCTTTCTTCCCTTTCATTACCTATTTCTGCATACAAATTATCAGCTTGGCCTTCCTCATAAACGCGGCGAGCCTGACCTTGAAGTGTTATGAGACCGCCTGACCATTCCTTTTCCAGATTGGGGGTCAACTGCATTCCTGCTGGAGCAAAGACCTCCAGGATGGAGACATCCGATGGCAGGTCAATCGCTTCCAGGCAGTAGACGATTGGCCCGCGCATGACAGCAATGTGATTTCTTATCTCTTCGGCTTTTGGATGCGCCTTGATGATCCTGGGCTTCATGGGCAATTCAAGTTCAAGCACATCGCCCGGCCGCCAGATCCGTTTGACTTTGGCATAGGTTTTGGGCTGGAGCGCCAGGGGCAATGATTCGCCATTGACCTTCACGGTCGCTTCGTCAGCCCAGCCAGGAATGCGAAGCATCAAAGCGATTTGTCGAGGCGGCGCGTCCTGAATGGTAATTTTGACCCGCTGATCCCAAGGATAGTCCGTTTCCTGGCGCAGCGCAAAAGCCGCGCCGTCCGCAAGTGTTGCATTCATGCTGCTGCTGCCGTAAAGATGGATCCAAAATCCTTCATCAGATTGGCTGTAGATCCAATGATGCAGCAGGGCAATCGTGCGGGCAGTGTTGGTCGGACAGCAGTAACAGCGGGAAATAGTCCATCGCTGATACGCGTCTTGACTTAATAGAACATGGTCATGTCCATACCAGCGCAGGGGATTGGTATAGCAAAAGGTAATGCCATCCAGGCTCATCGAGGAGAGCATGCTGTTGTACAGGATCAATTCGATGATGTCGGCGTATCGGGCGTCGCCGGACAGATTGAGCATGCGCCAGCCCCACATGGCTTGGGCGATATTGGCGCAGGTTTCGTTATAGGCGGTGGCATTGGGCAGCTGATAGTCAAATCCGTAGGCCTCATGGACGGGCCCGCCGACGCGCTGGCCGCCAAATTCGGGTCGCATGGACGCGCCATGATGCAAAGCCGCCGTGCCGCCAGTGATATACATCCTGCCGCTGACGACATTTTCCCAAATCCGTTCGAGGGCGCGAAGCAGGTCGCTGTCGCCGCATTGGGCATAGACATCAGCGGCGCCGCAGTACAGATAGCCGGCGGTGACGGCATGTCCGACCGCTTGTGTTTCATCGCGCAGCGGCACCCCAGTCTGGTTCAGGTCTTTGCCGCCGGGCTGTGAGCCGCGCATATCGACAAAGGCCAGGGCCAGCGCCAGGTATTTGGGATTGTCGGTAACGCGAAAGAGGTCGATTAAGCCCATGATATGCGATGGATTGAAGCCAAAATGCGCCAGTTCAGGGGGGCGCGGCTGGAAGACCTCATCAAGATAGTCGGCTAATTTAACCGCGATCCGCAGAAAATTGTCCTGCCCAGTGGCGCGGTGATGAACGGCGGCGGCGGTCAGCAGATGGCCCATGTTGTAAAGCTCGTGGTCATGCAGGTTCGTCCAGCGCTGTTTGTCGGAGCGCAGCTGCATGGGTGTACTCAAATAGCCATCGTCTTCCTGCGCTTGGGCGATGACGTCAATGCGCTCATCCAATGCGGACAGGATGGCGGCGTCTTGGGTGATGCCATAGACATGCGCCATGGCCTCCATCCACTTGTAGCAGTCGCCATCGCTCCACATCGTCCCCCTGTGTTCGCCTGTTTGCCGACCAGCGGCCACATCGAAGTTGCTGAAGACCGCGCCGTTTTCGGGTTCATCCAGGGCTTGGTGCATGCTTGGCAGGATGGCGCGGCGGCACAGTTCAAAGCGGTCGCCCCAGAATCCCTCGTCCCAGACGACGGCGCCGATTGGCAGGGAGGTTAATTTTTGAAAGCTCTTGGCGTTTGACATCGCAGATTCCATCCTTGTCAGGTTATTTGCAGCCCGGATTATTTGTAGCCAGTGAAGACCACGCCTTGGATAAAAATTCGCTGCGTGAAGAAGAAGACGATGATAAGCGGCAGCATGACGACCAGCGACACGGCCATCAGCGAGTTCCATTCGGTGCCATAGGTGCCTTGAAAGAAACGCAGGCCGAGCGCGAGCGTGTATTTATCTTGGTCGAAGAGGAAGATGAGCGGGCGGAAAAAGTCGTTCCAATGGTATTGAAAGGAGAATATCGCCACAGCCGCCAGGACGGGTTTGGACATGGGCAGGGTGATGCGCCAAAAGACCCCGAAGCGCGAGCAGCCGTCTATCACTGCCGCTTGATCCAGTTCGCGCGAGTGCGTGAGAAAATACTGTCGCAGCAGGAAGATGTAAAAGGGATTGCCGAACCATGAGGGCAGGATGAGCGGCCAGAAGGTGTCGATCATGCCCAGATATTTGAAGATGAGGAAATCGGGAATGAGGGTGACTTGGCGCGGCAGCATCATGGTGGCCAGCACGACGATAAACAGCGCGTTGCGGCCTTTCCAGCGCAGGCGCGCGAAGGCATAGGCGACGATGGATGACACGATGATTTCGCCCAGGACTGTCCAGAAGACGATAAAGATGGTGTTGCCAAAATAGACATCAAAGGGAAGCTGTGTGAGGGCATCGGGATAATTGGACCAGACGATGCGCTGCGGGATGAACTCTGGCGGGAAGCGGAACACGTGCGACAGCGGCTTGAGCGAGGTCGAGATCATCCACAGCAGGGGCATCAGGATGATGACTGACCCGGCGGCTAGGATGAGATAGACCAGCGTTTTACTCACGGCATCGCGGACGTTCAGGCCTATTTTCGCGGTCGGCATCAGCTGTTGTCCTCGTCGGATTCGGCTTCATAATAGACCCAGAATTTGGCGGTGGCGAAGAGGATCAGCGTCAGTAGCAGGATGACGACAAAGAACACCCAAGCCAGCGCAGAGGCATAGCCCATCTTAAAATACTGAAAGGCTTGGCGATAGAGATAGAGCATGTAAAACAGAGAGGCGTTGGCGGGGCCGCCGTTGGTCATAATGAAGGTCTCGGTGAAAATCTGCATGGAAAAGATGACGCCGGTAATCAGCTGGAAGAAAATGGTCGGGCTTAGCATGGGCAAGGTGATCCGCAGAATGCGCTGCCACCAGCTGGCGCCATCGATCTCAGCCGCTTCATACAGATCGGTCGGTATGGCTTGCAGGCCAGCCAAGTAGATGACCATGCCGCCGCCGACGCTCCACAGACGCATGACGACAAAGGCTGGAATCACCCATATTTTGCTGCCCAGCCAGGCTGGCCCTTCGATGCCAAAGAGTCGCAGGGCGGTATTCAGCAAGCCGAATTCGGTTGAGAATATCCACTGCCACAGGATGGCGACCGCCACACCGGACAGGATGGCCGGCAGGTAATAGATGGTGCGGAAGACCGACAGCCCGCGGATATTGGTGTTCAGCAGCATGGCAATTGCTAAGCCAAAGACGATGTTGAGCGGTATCGAGACCAGGGAGAATATGACGGTGATTTTCAGCGAATGCAGCGGCAGCGGGTCGGTCAAGAAGAGTTTTTCATAGTTGGCCAGTCCTGTCCAGCGCGGCGGCGACAGCATGTCCCAGTCCATAAAGGACAGCGCCAGCGAGGCCACCATCGGGAAGGCGGTCAGCAGGAAGAAACCGATCAGCCACGGGGAGACCATAGCCCAAGCCAGGACAATCTCCCCGCGGCGATAACCGATTTTGATCTTCGGAAACGGCTTTTTCCGCTTCATGCTCATCTCAAAGGCTCATATCAGACGCTCATGTCAACGGCTTATGTCAGCGGCTCATTGGCTTGAGGGCGGATCAGGAGCGCCATTGACCCTCAAGGATAAGCGGATTGACCTGGCGCACGATTTCGTCAGCGACCACTTTGGCGTCCCTTTCCTCGCCAATCATCAGCAGGTCGATCTGCGACTGCATAATCTGCGTGATCTCACCCCAGTTGGTCAGAACTGGATCAGGCGCGACGAAGTGCCGGGCGGCATCCAGCATCACATGCTTGTTAGCCGGCGGCAGCGGGTCGGTGACAAACCACTTCTCCTGCGCTTCAAACGACGTGCCTTGCAGGCCGCCTTCCTTGATGATGGTCTCCATCGCCGGGCCATTGAAGTATTTCAGCAGATTCCAGGCGCATTCCGGCGCTTCAGATGTCTTGGGGATCACCAGAGGGAAGTAATAGACATAGTTGGCGCGTCCGCCGGGCCCTGATGGGTAGTGTCCCAAGGCGATGGTGAAGTCGGTTTCCCGATAGCTGGGGAAGCTCCAACTGCCGCTGTAGAACATGCCCAGCCGGCCGGTCTGCATCAGGGCGTTGGTGCCCATCTCGGCCAGCGCTTCCGGCCGCGGCGCAAAGCCATATTCCCAGCGCAAATCCGCATAGAACTGCAAGCCTTCCACAGCCGCCGCCTCGTTCAATGTGCATTCGGTGGGGAAGAAGGGATCATCGACAAGCTGCCCGCCAAAGATACGCACCCAGGTTTGCCAGACCTTGTCCCAGCCGGTGACATCGCAAGCCCATTGGGTTGTGCGCCCGTTGGCATCGGTTTTGGTCAGCTTCTCACAGGATGCGAAGAAGTCATCGACTGTCCAGGCCGGGTCATCCCATTGCGCGGTTGGCATCATGGCGCCAGCCTCTTCAAACATGTCTTGGTTGTAGTAGATGGCGATAGAGGCGACGTTGTCGGGCAGACCATAGATGCCGCCATTGTGGCTGTAGGCCTCAATGGCCAAATCGGGGAACTGTGACAGATCGTAGCTGTCCGCCTCAATGTAGGGCTTGATGTCGACCAGCAGATCGCGGTTGAGGAAACCCGGCAGTTCACCTATTTCGATGATAAAGACATCGGGCGGAATCTCGGCGGCCAGGCTGGTGAACAGCTTGTCGTTATAGCCCTGATTGGGGCCGCCTGGCACAGATGTGAAATTCAGAGCGCAATTCGGATAGGCATCGCTAAACGGCTCCAGCGCTTTTTCGCGGATACCGATGAGCGGCGGTCCATCCCAAAACATAACGGTGACTTCCTGGGCATCCTGGGCCAAGACGCGGCTCATGCCCGGCAGCCAATGCGTTCCCGCCAGCAGAGAACCGGCGGCTGTCGCCCGTAAAAAATCACGGCGGCTCATGGGAGTGGTAAAAGAGGTAGAGATGGTATAAACTGGATATATGAATAAATGTCCGCATTGCCAAAACACAACTGATCAAGTCAAGGCGGGATTGACCGGCGCCGGCAGTCAGATGTACAAATGCAAGCCCTGCCAACGGCGGTATACGCCCGTGCCAGCCGAGCCTGGCTATCCCAATGAAGTCCGAAAGCAAGCGGTTCGTCTACATCTGGAGGGGGTGAACTATCGGCGCATTGGGCGTTTGCTGGGCGTATCGCATGTGAGCGTGATGAATTGGGTCAAGGCTCATAGTGAGCAGCTGCCAGCGGCGCCCGTTCCGGATGAGGGTTCGCTGGAGGTCGTTGAGATGGACGAACTGTACACCTTTGTATCTCAGAAAAAAACAGGTGGTACATAATGACCTTGGTTGAGCGTGCCAGCAGTTGCATTGTGGGCTGGCGCGTGGGTCAAAGGCGGGACGAGGAGAGTTTGCAAGCCTTGCTGGATGCCAGTCCGCAGGCTGGGCAGTACTATAGTGATCGGATGGTGTCGTATCAGGGTTTAATTTATCATCCTGGTGTACACTGTGCCATGTCGGATAAGAGTGAGACTTATCGGGTTGAGGGGATGAATGCCGAGCTGCGTCATTATCTGGCGCGTTTGCAGCGTCGTTCGCGTTGTTTTTCACGCTGTGCTGAGGCGCTTCGGCGCAGTGTCAAGCTGTTTGTGTATGCTTGGAATCGGCGTCAGCTGTATCGTCAGCAGCATCCAGGTTACCCTACGCACTTGATCAACTTCTTATGTCATTGACTTTTACCACTCCCGGCTCATTGTCATTTTTCTTGTCATCATGCTTTCTCCAAAATACTAAAATGGCTTCGTTGAACTTCTGCAATCAATAACCTGAATGTGCGATAAATAACCTCCCTTCTATTGTGCTTGTCAGATGATAAAACGTTTAACACGATACTTTAGCCTTGTCAAATACTCGGTCTACTCTACACACTGGCAACCTTGCTTGATAGAATACCATATAATCATTATGATGACACGCGATTTTGAGCGATATTTTTGAGAGGACTGGCAGCGAAAGCGCGTCGCCGGGAGATGCAGGCATGACCGACAGGCATTATGACCTGATTGTGGTTGGGCTGGGGGCGATGGGAGCGGCGGCTCTTTATCAGGCAGCCAAGCGCGGCGCAAAGGCACTCGGCATTGACCGCTTTCATCCGCCGCATCATTTTGGCTCCAGCCATGGCGATACGCGGATTACGCGCCAGGCCGTCGGCGAGGGCGAAATGTATATGCCCTTTATCCGCCGCGCCAATGAAATCTGGCGTGAATTGGAGGCCATTAGCGGCCGTC
This sequence comes from Phototrophicaceae bacterium, assembly GCA_965243795.1. Classification (GTDB taxonomy): domain Bacteria; phylum Chloroflexota; class Anaerolineae; order Aggregatilineales; family Phototrophicaceae; genus UBA6055. The sequence continues at coordinate 2,476,649 of OZ251576.1, forward strand.
GTCTCTACTTGGAAAGCGGTGGGCTGATTGCTGCGCCCCAAGACGGCGCGGCGTCATTCCATGCACATGGCAGTTTCGTCGAACGAAGCGCCGGCCTGGCGCGGAAGTATCAGATCCAGCATGAAATCCTCAACGCCGCCGAAGTCCGCCGCCGCTTCCCTAATTTAATTATGCAAGGCGGGTATGATGCCTATTATGAACCTGGCGCTGGAGTACTGCGACCGGAATTGTGCATTCAAACCCAGCTTGAACTGGCTCATCAAGCCGGCGCCAGCATTCATACAGGGGAAATCGTAACCGGCTATACGCCTGGCAAAGATGACGTTCGCATTGTTACGGACAAGGACATCTACATAGCTGACAAGCTGATTTTGGCGGCCGGCGCCTGGGTGTCGGATTTGCTGCCAGCCGAATATCAAGGCGGATTCGAGGTCTATCGTCAAGTGATCTACTGGTTCAAGACCGATGACATCAGCGCATTTTATCCCGAAAACTTTCCTTGGATCATCTGGATTGGTGATACGCTAGTGGATATGTTTGCGACTTTTCCAGCGCCGCGTGATGGGATTCCGGCGGTGAAAGTGATGACTGAACAATATACTGAAACCACTCGCGCCGCGGCCCTAGATCGTGTGGTTAAGTCGGAGGAAGTCTCTCGTATGTATCATCATTTGACTGTGCCGCGTCTCAAGGGCATCCGCGATAAGTTGATTCATGCCGATGTCTGTATGTACACTGTTACCCCTGATGAGCATTTTGTCATTGATTTTCATCCAGCATCCAAGCGGGTCATTGTCGCCTCGCCCTGTTCTGGACACGGTTTTAAGCATTCGGCGGCCATCGGGGAGTGCCTGGTGCATCTTGCGCTTGATGGAGCTACTTGCCTTGACATCACTTCCTTTGGCCTGGACCGTTTGTCTGTGTTGTGTTTAACTTGACTATGCGAAATATGGAGAAATCAAAATGCGACTAAAAGGAAAAACTGCTGTCGTCACCGGCGGCGCTAATGGCATCGGCGCCGGCTGTGTTCGCCGCCTGCTGGACGAGGCTGCCAATGTAGTCATTGCGGATATTGATGATGCCAGCGGTAATGCTTTGCTCAAAGAGTTATCGAAGGCCGAAGAGCGCGTCATGTATATTCATTGCGACGTCACCCGCCGCGATTCGGTCGAAGCGCTCTTTGCGGCCGCGCTGGAGGCTTTTGGAGGCGTCGATATTTTGGTCAACAATGCCGCCTTTGTTCACCAGCCGGGCGTGATCGCTCATTTTCTCGATTACAGCGATGAAGCCTGGCAGACGACCCTGGCCGTCAATCTTTGCGGTTTGTTTTACTGCTCACAGACGGCGGCGCGCCTGATGACCAGGCAGGGTCGCGGCGGCGCGATCATCAATATGAGCAGTGGCGGCGCTTCCCGCGCGCATCGGCACATGTTCGGCTATGACACCAGCAAAGGTGGAATCGAAGCGGCCACGCGGTCCATGGCGCTGGATTTGGCGCCACTGAATATCCGCGTGAACGCTGTTGTGCCGGGCAGCACGCGGGTAGAACATGGCACATCCGTTGGCAATTCGCCCATCCCGCCGTCCGAAGTCATCCCTCTGCCGCGACAAGGAACGCCGACCGACATTGCCGCTGCGGTGGCCTTCCTCGCGTCTGATGATGCCGCTTACATCACCGGCGCGCGGATTGTCGTCGATGGTGGCATGGACGCCCAGCTGCGGACGCCTTCCGTTGATTACCGCGCCGATTTTAGCGAGTATATTGATTAGGACTTGGGTACATATTCAACCGCGCCAAGGTCACAGCCGTCGCCTTGTGGTCTGGCCGTGCCGATCTGGTCGGTGTCTGGACAGTAATCATCATGCGCTGCATCAATCGCCCGACTGCCGGCCAGAAGCGGGAAATAACCCGGCGAGCCATCTTCCAGCACAACCAACGCGCCCAGCTTGGGATCACCTGCAAACCACGGATTGCACGAGCCGTCCTGAACAAAATTGCGTTTGTTCTGTTTCAGCCCGCCGCCAGCGTTACAATCGCCTCCCCTGTTGCCGGCGATGATGCTGTTGGTGATATTAAGTTCTCCATCTTCCCAGTTGTGGATTGCACCGCCAAGACGGCCTGTTGCCGAATTGTTCTGGAAGGTGCTATTGTTGATGTTTAGCTCTCCCCTGTAGGTAATCACGCTACCCCAGTCAGCCGAATTACCGCTGAATGTGCTATTGTTGATGCCTAGCTCTCCGTTTTCGTCCCCACTATAGATCGCACCACCCAAGCCAGCCGAGTTGTCGCTGAAGGTGCTGGCAACGATGTTTAGCGTCCCTTCCCAAGTGGCAATCACGCCACCGGCGAATCCATCAGCCGAGTTGCCAATGAAAGCACTGTCACTGATGTTTACCGTTCCCTCGCCTCCATTGTAGACCACACCACCCCACGAATCAGCCGAGTTATCGCTGAATATGCTGGCGCTGATGCTTACCGTTCCATCCCAGTTGTCAATCGCGCCGCCGCCTTCAGCCGAGTTGCGGTTAAAACTGCTGTTGTTGATGGTAAGGTCTCCCCTGTTATTGATTGCGCCACCCCTGCCAGCCGAGTTGTCATTGAAACTGCTGTCACTGATGTTTAATTCTCCTCCGTTGTGAATCGCGCTGCCCTTATCAGCCGAGTTATCGCTGAATGTACTGTCGCTGATACTTAGCTCTCCCCAGTTGCTGATCGCGCCACCTGAGCCAATCGAGTCCGGATCATCCTCATTCCCAATAGCCGAGTTACCGATAAAGACGCTGTTGGTGATGCTTAGTTTTCCTTTATCATTGAAGATCGCGCCGCCGTATTCAGCTAAGTTATCGTCGAAGGCGCTGTCGCTAATAGTGAGCGTTCCTTTATCATTGAAGATCGCGCCGCCCCAGTTAGCTGAGTTGTCGTTGAAGGCGCTGTTGGTGACGCTTAACTCTCCTATGGTGTCTAGCTCTTCATCTCTCGCGTTGTAGATTGCGCCGCCATCCAAAGCTGAGTTACTGCTGAAAGTGCTGTTGCTGATACTTAACTCTCCATCGTTGTAGATTACGCCACCCCAGTCAGCCGAATTATCGCTGAATGTGCTGTCGCTGATGATGAGCGTTCCTTTATCGTTGTAGATTGCGCCGCCATCCACATCAGCCGAGTTGCTACTGAAACCGCTGTCGCTGATGGTAAGCATTCCTTTATCATTGTAGATCGCGCCGCCGTATTTAGCTAAGTTATCGTCGAAGGTGCTGTTGGTGATGCTTAACTCTCCTATGGTGTTTAGTTCTTCATCTCCCGCGTTGTAGATTGCGCCGCCAGACATACCAGCCGAGTTGCTACTGAAAGTGCTGTCGCTGATGCTTAGCTCTCCATCTCTCCTGTTGAAGATCACGCCGCCCCAGTCAGCCGAGTTATCACTGAAAGTGCTGTCACTAATGTTTAGCTCTCCGAACTCGTTGTCAATCGCACCCCCTTCTTCAGCCGAGTTGCCGCTGAATGTGCTGCCGCTGATGTTTATTGTTCCATCGCCCCCATTGTAGATCACGCCACCGCTGAATCCATCAGCCGAGTTGCCGCTGAATGTGCTGTCGCTGATGCTTACTGTTGCATCCCAGTTAGTAATCGCGCCGCCTTCAGCCGAGTTGCCAGTGAAAATGCTGTTGTTGATGGTGAGGTCTCCCCTGTTGAAGATCGCGCCGCCCCAGTCAGCCGAGTTGCCGCTGAAACTGCTGTTAGTAATGCTTAGCTCTCCCCACCAATTGCTGATCACGCCACCCAGATGAAGGAAGGTCGGATCATCCTCAACCCCAATAGCCGAGTTATCAGTGAAAACGCTGTCGCTGATGCTTAGTTCTCCCCAGCTGTTAATCGCGCCGCCATCTTCAGCCGAGTTATCAGTGAAACTGCTGGTATTGATGTTTAATTCTCCCCCGTACGCATTGAAGATCGCACCACCATTATCAGCCCCGTTGCTGCCACTGAAAGTGCTGTTGATAATGCTTAGCTCAGCGGCGTTGAAAATCATGCCGCCCCGTTCAGCCGAATTGCCGCTGAATACGCTGCCGCTGAGGGTAAGCATCCCCTCCCAGTTGGCGATGGCGCCGCCAACCGGATTGGTTTCAGTCGCTTTGAGCGTGTAATCCGCGTTGAGGATAAGCTCGCCTTCAACGTACCCCTGGGTCAGCGTCAAATTATTGATAGTCAGCGCGCCGCCGTCGTTGTAAAAAATCCGATAACGATTGTCGCCGCTGATGGTATAGTCCTTCCCCTCAATGGTGATGTCAGAGGTGATTGCAGGAAGCGCTGCTTGAAGCGTGATGTCTTCTGCCAGAGTGATGGTGTCGGCGCCGCGGCCGGCTGGACAATTGCCTTCGGCGCGGTCATTGTTGGCGGCGGTGATGGCATCCGCCAGCGTGCAGCTTGAACTCAAGATGATATCGGCGGCGTAGACTGGCAATACGAACAGAAATACAGTCAATGTCGATGCAAACAGCAGGAGCAATTTTTTCATGCTAGATTTCCCCTGATAAGTGGTTGCAGAAACAGGATAGCGCAATGCTGTTCCGGCGGCAAGTTTTTGGCATTATGCCAGCAACACAGCCTGCCCGGTCTCTTCGCTGTGATAACCGCTCTGCTTGCCCAGTTCCGATTTGAAATCGCTGTCTTGGAGTACCGCCAGCAGTGATTTTATGCTGTCTAGCTCAAGGAATCGCTGTGGAATCACCAGGTCGAATCGTTCTTTGGTGATGTTGATAAAATCAAGTTCCATCGCCTCGGCCGCCCGCCGCAGCCCCAACCCGCAGTCACCGATGCCGTCCGCTATCGCCGCCGCGACGGCCATGTGCGTAACTTCCTCATGTTCATAGCCGATAATCGTCTGCGGCGGCATCTCATGTTGAGCCAGCAAATCATCGAACAATACCCGCGTGCCAGCCCCGCGCTGACGATTGACATAGCGCAAGCCGCGAATATCCCGAATAGATCGGATGCCACGCGGATTGCCGGACGGCGCCATCAAACCCTGTTCGCGATGAGCAAAGGTGAAAAGCTGCACGGGCTGATTTCCCAAAAATCGCTTCAGATAAGGGACGTTGTAGCTGCCTGATTCGGGGTCGAACAGATGAATACCGGCAAGGTGTGCTTCGCCGCGCCGCAAGGCAATCAGCCCACCGATGGAGCCGACATTGACCGAAACTAATCGATGTTCAGGCGAACGCAACCGAAGCCAAGTCGTCAGCAGGTCAAGCATGGGGTCATGGCTTCCCATCATCATAATCGTCTGCCGAATCACTTTGAGAGGGCGATACAAAGCAACCTTGAGCCGCGCGCCGCGGTCAAGTCCCTCGTGAAAACGCGGAATATGCGCCAGGCCATCGGCTTGCGCCAGCGACGTAATGACCCCAGCGCCGCGCGGTAATGGCGTCGCCTGAATCTGATCATCCATTTGCGCCAGCGCCACTCGAACAAAATCATCATCACCAACAGGCGAGACGATCTTGCGCGTCGAAACCGCCTCAATCGTTTCCGAATCCGCCGCCGCCAGCCCCAGCCATTGGTGAATCAGAGGAATGACAAACAACTCGCCGGTCAGCGCCGCGCTCACTGGATAGCCAGGAACACCGATAACTGGAATCCCTGCGACCATGCCGATGATGACCGGATGACCAGGGCGCACTGCAATGCCATGCACATAGACCGCGCCAAGCTCGTCAATGGCATCGGCGGTAAAATCGTGACTGCCGGCCGAGGAGCCGGAAAGCACAAGGATTAAATCAGGCTGGTCTTTGATGGCTGTTTGCATCGCGTGGCACAGCGACGGAAGGTCATCGCCGACGATTTCCATCACTTTAGCATCGCCGCCGGTTTCGCGAATTTGAGCGCCGAGTACCAGGCTGTTGTATTCAATCAGTTGGCCGCGCTTGGGTATTTGCCCGACGGTGACAAGCTCGCTACCGGTTGGAATAATCGAGACGCGGGGTTTGCGCCGCACATGAACATGATGATGGCCGCAGCCGGCCAAGGCGCCCAAATCAACCGCGCGCAGCCGATGATTGACTTGCAGCACGGTTTCTGTCGCCACCATGTCCTCGCCCATCAGCCGCACATGCTGCCAGGGCGCAACAGCAGCGTAGATATGCAGCGTATCATCGTCGATAGGGCTGACATTTTCGATCATAATCACGGCGTTAGTGTTTTCTGGCAGCGGATCCCCGGTGTTGACCGGCCAGGCATTTTGACCGCGATAGAGAGCGACTGCCCGGGTTTCCCGCGCCTGTTGGGTATCCTCGGCGCAGACAGCATAGCCATCCATCGCCGCGCAATGATAATGCGGCGACGACAAGCGGGCCTGTATCGGCACGGCCGTCACTCGTCCCAGCGCATCCGCCAACAGCCCCTTTTCGCCTGGCAATGCCCCGTCCCGCCCGACCTCTTTGAGCGCTGTTTGCAATTTTGCCTTGGCTTCTGCCAATGGAATATCTTCAAGGTAAATATGACGTTTGGACATGGCGCACCTTGGGCTAGAACAGCATGACATCAACCAAACTGCCAGCATCCAATCCGCCGGCATTCAGGGGTATCCGCAGCAGGGCGTCGGCTTGAATCAGGGTGAAAATCAGGTTGGACTTGCCAAACACTGGTTCAGCGAGTGGATGTTCATCGCCTTCATACTTCAAGCGCACCGGCAGCCAATCTTCGCGGCCGCTGACCGATGCGACGCCGAGCGACAGTCTGGCGCGGATAAGCCGCGGCGGAGTGACAGCTTGTCCCAGCCAGCGAGCAATTAAGCACGGCATCAGCTGACGGGCAACCAGCAGCGCCGATACCGGATTACCTGGCAGGCCGATGACTGGTTTGTTGTCACAGACGGCGATGATGGTCGGTTTGCCCGGTTTGGTCGCCAGACCATGCTGTAAAATGCCCGGCTGCCCCAAATGCTGAATCACATCTCGGGTATAATCCCGCGCCGAAACCGAACTCCCCGCGCTTAACAGCAAAATATCAGATTGGGAAAATCCCTTTTTGGCAGCCCTTTGATAGTCGTCCAGACTGTCACCGACAATCCCCAATCGAATCGGATGCCCGCCAGCCTGCTCCACCAGGGCGCCGAGGGTATAAGCGTTAATATCGCGCACCTTGCCCGGCGGCGGTTTGATTTGCGGCGGCACCAGTTCATCACCGCAGCTAAGGACACCGATCCGCGGACGGCGAATCACCTCAACTTCGGTGATGCCAACTGCCAGCAGGCCGCCGATATCCTGCGGACGTATGGAATGTCCGCGCGGCAAGACAAGTTCATTTTTGGCCACATCTTCGCCAGGCTGAATGACATTCTCACCCGGCGCTACTGCCTTGAGAACTTCGATTTCCCCTTCGCCGGCCACCTGCACATACTCGACCATGACCACCGCATCAGCCCCGTCAGGCAACATCCCGCCGGTATGAATCTGAACCGCCGTCCCCTGTTGAATAGAATGGGCAGGAACATCCCCCATTCTCACTTCGGCAGCAACCTCTAAGAACGCGGGCAGAGATTGACTGGCGCCAAAAGTATCCCGTGCGCGAAGAGCATAGCCATCGACCGTGCTTTTGCGAAAAGACGGCACCTGCTCGGCCGAAACCAGGTCAACAGCGACAATGCGGTTGAGAGCGGCGGCGGTGGGCAGGGTTTCAGTTTGCGGCGCCGGCGACCAATACACATCAAACAGGCGCAGCGCTTCGGCAACCGGCAGCACTTGGAAAAACTCTGGCGACGGCATCGAGTCTTACTCGTTTCATCCGAGGCGGTAAGATGCTATAATAACTGTACAGCTATTATAATTACCCTGTTATTTTCGCGATATAATTATTTGCACGAGATCATCTTTCAACCGTTCACAAGAAACATTGCCTATGCCCATTGCTATTGGTTTTATGAATGATGATGACGAACCCATCATCCACTTCAGCGACGAAGAAAAGGGCGGCTTTCCAAATGCTGATGCCTTCCTTGCCATCCTGATTCCGGCGGCAGCGGAGTGTTACAAGCGTTAGGATCCGGTCAATGTCCGCATGAGTTGGCAAACCTTCTATACTTACTTCAGCCGAAATATGGATTTTGCGCCAAAGGTTTATCAAACTCAGCGACAAGGGTATGAATTTGATTTCAGTATTTTGGATGATACAGCTGTACCGCATATTAAAGATACAGTACCCATATTAGCAGCAGCCATTGAGCAGTGCCAACGCATTTGGACAGCAGAAGATGTTCCTCACGGTCCTTTTATCTCCATCGTTATCCATTATTTATACACCATAGCAAACAAAATGTATCGCGCTGGCGATGTTAAGGGGGACGTCACCATAGCTGGAGAGTCTCAAACAATCTCTTTCAGTGAAGAAGAAAAGGATAGTTTGCCCGATTCAGATGCAGCGCTTCATATTCTTATTGCCGCCGCCAGGCAATGCTACCGTTTTCTGAATCCGGCGACATCAGGAATAAACGAGCAAACTTGCTGGACACACTATGTGCATAGCAACAACTGCGCCTTTCAGATCATACAACGCATCGACCGTCTGGGCGCGGTGAATCTCGATGCCTTGTGTGCCAAGATCGACATACCGCATATTGAAGATACACTGCCAATCCTAGTGACAGCATACGAAAAATGTCGAGTGATCTGGACAGATATTTATACCGGTTATGCTATTGGATCTCACATGATCTTAGATGACATCGGGGAAAAGATGTATCCAGGAGGCTTGGACAGCAGCAGTTCTTTACAGTTCAGGGACATCTTTTCCGACATCGCCGGGCATTCTTTCATGTATGGAATGCACAGCAGCGGAACCAGCGGCTTCCCCAAGTCGGATGAAATTATGTCAGTTATTCGACCGGCAGCAGCCGAATGCTATGCGATTTGGGATCCTAAAAATGTCGGTATACCTATAGAGACCCTTTGCATGCACTTCCAGCACAGCTTGGGCGCAATATGGGCAACCCTTGATGAATCGGAAGCCGACAGCCATGATCATTCGGTGACACATATCCCACACTTTGCCGATGTCAGGCCAATCTTGAGCAAGATGCTGCAAACGGCTCGCACTATTTGGGCCAGCCCAGATTGCAATGACCGCGAATTTCTCGATAGGGTCACAGCTTTTGTCTTGCTTGTGGCGACAATGCGCTATACAGACAAAAGTGACGATGTCTAGAGCAGCTGGGACATGAATTTATGCCGATTGCCATTGGCTTTATGGATGATGACGACGAACCCATCATCCACTTCAGTGACGAAGAAAAGGGCGGATTTCCAAATGTTGATGCTGTCCTGGCCATTTTTGTTTCAGCGGCGCAAAAGTGCTGTCAGCTTTGGGATCCAGTCAATGCCCGTATAGGCCAGCAGACCTTCTCGACTTACTTCACCAACAGCATGTATTCGGCCTTGCAGGTTTGCCTGCGCGGCGACCCGATTGATTTCAGCGATTCGATTGAGCCGAATGTGCCGCATATTGAAGCGGCTACCGCCATATTAGAAACAGCCATTGAGCAGTGCTATTTGATTTGGCGCGAAACTGATTTTGACTCCTTGCATTTTACGGCGATGATCGGGCATCTCATGCACCTTGCGGCATTGAAGGTCTACTGCGCTGGCAGGAACGATCCTGACATTCTGAACGGTTTTCCTGACTCTCAAATAATATCCTTGAGCAAAGAAGAAAAAAGCACCTTCCCCGATGCTGATTATGTCCTCGACATGCTTATCCCGCCACTGCAAAAGTGCTTTCATCTCTGGGATCCTTTGAATGCCGGCGCAGATGAGCGCGCCTTTCTGACGCACCTCGCCGACAGCATCGATTCTGCGTCACGGGTTTATTCTGACCATAAATCAAAGCGCGATTTTTTAGCGCAGATAGATGTTCCGTATGTTGAACCTGCCGTACCGATACTCGTGGCTGCCTTTGAAAAGTGTCGCTTGGTTTGGACAGAAGCGGATTATGACCATGCAGCATTTGTCAGCATGGTCAGTCGTTACATGAGCATCATCGGATTCAGGATGTATCGCAATGGATAGGGCTTATTATTCACTTAATCCGAGGCGGCCTGGGTGTGTATAGACGCGCATGCTGCCACCGCGCACATAACCGACCACACAGATATTCCAGGCCTGCGCCAGTTCCAGTGTAATGCTGGTCGGGGCAGTGCGACTGGCGACAATCGGGATGCCCATCCGCCGCGCCTTGCCCAGCATCTCCGAACTGATGCGCCCGCTCGTCAGCAGAATCCGGTCGCGGGTGAGAATGCCCTGCATTAAGGCCTGACCAGCAACTTTGTCCACCGCGTTGTGCCGCCCGACATCCTCGGCGCTGACCAAAAGGCCGGCCTCATTTCCCAGTACAGCCGTATGCACACCGCGCACAGCATTATACAGCTTGGCCGCGCCTTTTAATTCGTGCATCCGCCGCCGCAAAATCGCCGGCGAGGTCACAAAGTCCGTCTCCAAGGCCGCATAGCTGGCCGAAAGCTGCTGCCAAGTGATGCCGCCGCCGCAGCCCGAAGTCAAAATCATACGGCGGGGAAGCTGGAAATCGTCCCGGGTCAAAATGATATCAACCGCGCTGTCAGCCAGGTTGCGGCGCACAACCCCAATTTCGTCAAACGATTCGATAACGCCTTCGCTGAACAGGAAGCCAACCGCCAGCGCCTCCAGCTGCAATGGACTGCACATCATGGTCGCCAGCGATTGTCCATTGACATAAATCGACACAAGCCGCTCGTCAATCACGCCGCCATTAACCGCGCGGACTGAATCGCCTTGAAGGACTTGATAGCGAACGGGCTTGGCACCTGTCAAGTCCTGGACTTTTTTCTCTTTTACAACGTCTTGATAGTACAAAATCAGCTGCTCTTTCCCCTTTTCTTTCGTCGGGTGCGCTGGCGCAGTTCCTCGTCCGTCCAGCCCTGCTCCATACCCCATTCCAGCTTAGGCTTGAGGGCGCCAGTCGGGCAGACACCGACGCATTGTCCGCAGAAAACACAGGGTGAATCGGTCATGGGTATGTCAAAGGCCGTGGCGACTTCGGTCTCATAGCCGCGATGGTTGAGCGTCAGCGCAAAGGTGAACTGGGCATCCTCGGCGCAAACCTGCACACAGCGCCAGCACAAAATGCACTGCCCATAATCGCGCATGTAAAAGGGGTTGTCATCAATCACCTCGGCCTCGCGTCGCTTGGCTTGGGGAAAACGCTGGTCATTGGCCTGATAATCGGACATCATTTGCTGAATCTCCGGCGCCTGCTCCAGGTTGACCGATGCGTTCAGCATTTCCAGGATGGTGCGCCGACTTCGCTTGACCCGTTCGCTGCGGGTTTCGACCTTAGTATCCGACTGGCATTCGGCAATGCAGGCCGGCTGCAATACTCGGCCCTTATTGACATCCACGACGCAAATCCGACAAAGACCGTTCGCCGTAGTCGCCTCGTGATAGCAAATGAGCGGAATGTCCACCCCGGCCGCCTGCGCCGCTTCCAGCAGGGTTGCCCCTTTCGGCACGGTGATTTCTTCGCCGTCCAGCACAATGTTTATCGTTTCCTGCTTCATGCACGTTGTCCATTCGCTTCAAATAAATGTGGGAACTGCTTCATCGCGCTTATCACGGCCATAGCCGCCGTCTGTCCCAAGCCGCACAGCGAGGCTTCCGTCATGGTCATGCCGACATCATAAAGACGTCCGCTGTCACCTACTGCCGGGCTTTCCAGCCGTTCCAAAATCTCGACCTGCCGCTGTGTTCCCAACTGGCAGGGAAAACACTTGCCGCAGCTTTCATGCTGGAAGAACCGTCCGATTCGCTTGAGGATATCGCGCAGGTCGACGCTTTGATTAAACACCATCACCGCGCCAGAGCCGAAGGTGCTGCCCGCCGCCCGCAAGTCCTCAAAGGTCAGTGGAACATCAACCTCATCCGGCCGCAAAAATGTACCGGCCGCGCCGCCCATCAGCACCGTCTGCAAATCGCCAATGACGCCCTGGCAATGTTCATCCAGAAGACGGCGCAAGCTGATGCCAGGTTCAATCTCATACACCCCCGGCCGTCGTACATGGCCGCTGACCGAAACCAGCTTGGCTCCGGCGCTCTTTTCGGTGCCAGTTTGCCGAAACCAGTCAGCGCCATGCTCGATAATCCCGCGCACCGCGCACAGTGTCTCGACATTGTTGACGGCCGTTGGCTTGCCAAACAGGCCGAAGTCAGTCGGATAAGGCGGCTTGATGCGGGGGAAGCCATGCTTGCCTTCAATCGCTTCAAACAAGGCAGTCTCCTCGCCGCAGATATAAGCGCCGGCGCCGCGTCGAATATGCACTTTGAGCGAGAAGTCGCTGCCCATAATATCCTTGCCCAGCAAGCCTTGCGATTCTGCTTCCTGAATGGCCTGGCGCAGTATCGCGGTGGCTTTGGGATACTCGCCGCGGATGAAAAGATAAGCCGTTTGCGCCCCAATCGCATAGGCGGCCAGCGCGATGCCCTCCAACGTTAAATGCGGATGATGTTCCAGCAAGACCCGATCCTTGAAGGTGCCGGGTTCGCTTTCATCGGCATTGCAGACCATGTACTTGGTTTCGCCTTTGGCCTGCCGCGTCAGCTTCCATTTGAGACCGGTCGGGAAAGCCGCGCCGCCTCGTCCGATGAGGCCCGAGGCTTCGACTATGCTGATGACCTCTTCTGGTGACAAATCCGTCAGCGCTTTTCGCAAGGCCGCATAATCGCCATAATCGGCCAGGGTTTGCGGCGCAACGGCCAGCCCGCTATCCAGCATCACCGAGTTTTCATCGCCGGCCGGGCGGTAATAGTCGCCATTCCAATCGGCCAGCAGCGAATCGACCGTCACTGACGGCAACGCTATATCTGCTTCACCCCTGGCGCTGGTCAAAGCTGCCGGCGCATGATCGCACATTCCTAGACAAGGCGCATGTTCCACTGTGTATTCCCCGTCGGCAGTGGTTTCGTTCGGGGAAATGCCCAGCCGCGAACACAAAGCCCGCAAGACATCATCAGCGCCGGCCAAGGCACAGCTTGGATCAGTGCAAATCCGAATGATCCGCTTACCTGTCGGTTGATCGTAAAACAGCGCATAAAACCCAATCACGCCAAAAATATCGGCTTCCGGGACGCGCAGAACGTGGGAAATCTGATGCACCTGATCGGCATTGATGCTGCCATAGGCCGTCTGAACATCCCACAGCACCGGCAACAAAGCCTCGCGGCCGCGGCCCTGATACGATTCCAGCAGAGGGAGTGTGGAAAGATTGCCAGTATCCATGAAATTCACCCCTCCCTTCGACTGTAACTTGCAAGCGGACGCCCGATTAAGATTCGGCGACGTATTCAAAGGCGCCAATATCACAGCCGGCGCCTTGCGGTCTGACTGTGCCGATCTGGTCGGTTTCTGGGCAGTTATCATCATCGGCGGCGTCAATGGCTAGACTGCCAGCCAGCAACGGGAAATAAGCCGGCGAGCCGTCCTCTGGCACAACCAACGCGCCCAGCTTGGGATCGCCTCTGAATGCCGGCGAACAAGAGCCGTCCTGAATGAAATTGTTGATATTCCGTTTCAGTTCGACCCTAGAGTAACAAGTGTCCCCGCCGTTGCCGGCGATGATGCTGTTGATAAGGCTTAGCTCTTCCCAGTTGTAGATCGCGCCGCCCGTGTCAGCCGAGTTGCCGCTGAAAGCGCTGTTGACGACACTTAGTTCATTTACCCAGTTGCTAATCGCGCCGCCCGTGTCAGCCGAATTGCCGCTGAAAGTGCTGTTGACGATGCTTAGCTCGCCCCCATTGTCAATCGCGCCGCCGCTCCTGTCAGCCGAGTTGTGGTTGAAAGCGCTGTTGACGATGCTTAGCTTGCCCAAGTTGTCAATCGCGCCGCTGAGTTCAGCCGAGTTGTGGCTGAAACTGCTGTTGACGATGCTTAACTCGCCCAAGTTGTTAATCGCGCCGCCGCTGAGTTCAGCCGAGTTGTGGCTGAAAGCGCTGTCACTGATGCTTAGCTCTTCCCAGTTGTAGATCGCGCCGCCCCAGTTAGCCGAGTTATGGCTGAAACTGCTGTTGACCATGCTTAGCTCACCATAATCGCTAATCGCGCCGCCCCATCCAGCCAAATTGCCACTGAAACTGCTGTCACTGATGCTTACCGTTCCACCCCTGTTATAGATGGCGCCGCCCGTGTCAGCCGAGTTGTGGCTGAAAGCGCTGTCGCTGATGTTTAGCGTTCCTTCATCGTTGTAGATCGCGCCGCCGAAGGTCTTGGAGGGGAGAGATATAAGTCTTTCATCGGTGTTGGTGAGATGCGCGTGCGCTGTCTGGATGACCTCGCTTATGCGCCTTATGACACCGCGGATAAAGCCGACTTCAACGCGCCCCTTGGTCATCGTCAGATTATTGATGGTCAGCGCGCCGCCGTCGTTGTAAAACATCCGCCAGCGATTGTCGCCGCTGATGGTATAGCCATTGCCTTCAATGGTGATGTCGGAGGTGATTTTGGGCAGGCCACCATTCAACGTAATATCTTGGCTTAATGTAATGGTGTCGGCGCCGCGGCCGGCTGGACAATTGCCTTCGGCGCGGTCGTTGTTGGCGGCGATGATGGCATCCGCCAATGTACAGCGCGAACTTAGCCTAATATCAGTTGCGTAGACCGGCGATGCCAATAGAAACACAGTCAATATAGCTGTGAAGAGCAAGGTCAGTTTCTTCATACTGAATTCTCTCTGATAAGCAGAATACGGAATGCTTGAACAAACAAACGAGGCAAGACCTCACTTAATTTAAGTATAACATTAGGAAGTGGCAGAAAAACAAGAAACTTCGCGCATTTTATTCAATCAGCTTTCGGGCCTGCTGGAGTTCTGCGGGCGTGTTCAAATTGACGAAGGAACGGCCGTCGACATCATAAGGCGCATAATCGGCCTCATCCAGATAGCGCACGCGCATTCGGTCATAAAATCGAATCACCTTGAGGCGATTGGCCGCAAGCTGTTCCTGTATCGGCTGGCGGCAGGATTGGCTGTAAATGGCGTGCAATCCCTGTGGATAGCCGTCAACACGCGGCACAACAATATCAATGGCATCGTTGATTTGGGCAATCATAAAGCGCAGCAGTTCAGTCTTGATGAAAGGCATGTCGCAGGCAATCACCAGCGTATGCGGATTTTGAGCATAGCTTAATGCCGTATAAATGCCGCCCAGCGAACCTTTATTCGGACAAACATCCGAAAACACCGGCAGGCCAAGATGCCGATAGCGTTCGGGCTGATTGGCTATCAGAATCGTCTCCGTTTGGCCCAGATTTTGGCTGCGCTCAATGACATGCTGGATCAAGGGTTTGCCGGCGAGTTTGACCAAGGCCTTGTCCCTTCCCATGCGGACGCTTTTGCCCCCAGCGATAATCGCCACTGACAGCTTCAACTGCGTTGAATCCTTTCCTACGTCTAATGCACAAATCGGGTCGGATCCTTGATAGCCCCCTGCTCTTCCAGCGCCGGCTCCGATCTGGCTGCCTCTATTTTTTCCAGCTTGACAGCCGCCATCTTAAAATCGGGTATCTTGGCGCGCGGGTCGATTTTGTCCAGAGTCAGGATATTCGCCGCCGCCTCGACAAAATGAAACGGCAAAAACACCGTCCCCTGCGGTGACCGCCCAGTGACCATCACTCGGCACTCTATCTGCCCGCGCCGCGAGGTGATTTTGACCCAATCGCCAGAAACCAGCCGCAGCTGCCGCGCATCGTCAGGGTGCATCTCGACAATCGCTATTGGAAAAGCCTCATCCAGCTTGGAGCGGCGGGTCATCGTCCCCCCATGCCAATGAAACAGCACTCGCCCAGTTGTCAAATGATAAGGGTATTCATCATCAGGATGTTCGCTGTCACTTCCATATTCGAGTTCCCAGAATTTGCCGCGGCCGCGCGGAAAATCGTCTTCGAATAAATAGGGCGTTCCCGGATGATCCAATGCCGGGCAGGGCCAATGCACGCCGCCTTCCGCTTCCAGACGTTTGTATGTGATGCCATAGAAAGGCGGTGTGACCTGGCGCATTTCTTCCCAGATAGCTTCAGGATGCGGATAATCAAAGCCGGCGCTCTGTTCAATGCCAAGCTGCGCTTCCATCCGCTTAGCCAACTGACACACAATTTGCCAATCCGGCAATGAATCGCCCACGGCTGGCAGCGCTTGCCGCACTCGCTGCACCCGCCGGTCGCTGTTGGTGAATGTGCCTTCTTTTTCGGCAAAGCTGGCCGAGGGCAAAATAACATCGGCCATTTCGCCGGTTTCATTCATAAAAATGTCGATGCAAACCAGCAGATCCAAAGCCTCCAGAGCGTGTTGGGCATGAGATAGATTGGGTTCGCTCATCATCGGATTTTCACCCATGACAATCATGGCTTTAATCTGGCCAGCCAAGGCGCCATCGACCATTTCGGTGACGGTCAGGCCTGGTTCAGCCGAAAGCTGCGTATGCCAGGTCTGTTCAAATTTCTGTTTGACGGCCGGGTCGGTGACTGGCTGATAAGCGGTATAGACATTGGGCAGGCCGCCGCTGTCGGAACAGCCCTGTACGTTGTTTTGCCCGCGTAGGGGATTAAGGCCGGTGCCAGGCTTGCCAGCATGGCCGCACATCAAAGCCAGATTAGTAATCGACAGCGCATTGTCGGTGCCATGCGTACTCTGGCTGATACCCATGCCCCAATAAAAAGCGGCTCGTTCGGCATCAGCATACAGCCGCGCCGCCTGCCGAATGTCATCGGCCGCGACGCCGCTAATCTCTTCAGCCCATTCCGGCGTGCAGTGTTCAAGCGATTCAATATATTCATCAAAGCCCTCGGTGCGCGCTTCAATAAACTCTCGGTCAAAGCGGTTTTCGGCCACGATCACATTCGCCATCGCCTGAAAGACGGCTACATCAGTGCCAGGTTTTTGACGAAGCCAGAGTGTGGCAAAATCAGTCAATTCAATTTGGCGGGGGTCAATCACAATCAGCTTGGCGCCGTTCTTCCGCACCGCCTTTTTCAGAAATAGACTGATAACCGGATGTGTTTCAGTGGTGTTGCTGCCGGTCACAATAAACGTATCCAGATGCTCCATTTCGGCAATGCTGTTGCTCATCGCACTGGAGCCAATCGCAAGCTGCAGGCCGGTCACACTGCCGGCATGACAGAGGCGGGCGCAGTGATCGATATTGTTGGTTTTCATCACCGCGCGGATCCACTTTTGAAAGACATAATTATCTTCGTTGGTGGCTTTGGCGCAGGCATAGCTGGCGATGCTGTCACCGCCATAGGTCTTGACAATCTTCGTCAGGCCTTCGGCAACATAATCGAGAGCTTCATCCCAGCTGGCCGGACGGAAATTGCCGCGTTCGCCATCGCGGATCAAGGGGGTTTTCAAGCGGCGCGGATGTGTGGCGAAATCCAGCCCAAAACGCCCCTTGACGCACAGATTGCCATAATTGGGCGCGCTGTCAAAAGGAGCTTCCACCCGATAGATTTGCTGACCCTTAATATGCAGGTTCATCTGGCAACCGACGCCGCAATAGGGGCAGGTTGTCCGAGTAACCGAGTCCGGCGACAGTACAGTCATCACAAGCGCCTCTCAAACGAATGGGCTATACTTTTATTGTACACAAGGGCTTATGTTTTTGCCAACTGCATCAAAGCTCCCCTGGCATTCTACCCCTTCCTAATAACAACAAAGCGAGCATCGAGCCCGCTTTGCTTAGATCAATTACCGCGCTGATTTTCGATTAGGACGAGACGTATTCAATCGCGCCAATATCACAGCCGGCGCCTTGCGGCCGTTCTGTGCCGATCTGGTCGGTCGCCGGGCAGTAGACATCATCGGCGGCGTCAATGGCTGGACTGCCGGCCAGTAGCGGGAAATAAGCCGGCGAGCCATCTTCGGGTTCGACAAGTTCACCCAGCTTGGGATCGCCACTGAATGCCGGCGAACAGGAGCCGTCCTGAATGAAATTGTTGATATTATGTCTTAGTCTGCCCTCAGAGTAACAAGCGTCCCTGCCGCTGCCGGCGATGATGCTGTTGACCATAATTAGCTCGTCCTCGTTATAGACCGCGCCGCCAGCCTTGTCAGCCGAGTTGTCGCTGAAGGTGCTGTCGCTGACGCTTACCGTTCCATCCCCGTTGGCGATTGCGCCGCCATTATCAGCCGAGTTATGGCTGAAGCTGCTGTTGCTGATGCTTAATAGCTCTCGCCAGTTGTAGATCGCGCCGCCCTTCTCGTCAGCCGAGTTGCCGATGAAAGCGCTGTTGACGATGCTTAGCTCGCTCTCGTTATAGATCGCGCCGCCCTTCTTGTCAGCCGAGTTGTCGCTGAAAGCGCTGTTGACGATGCTTAGCTCGCTCCGATTGACAATCGCGCCGCCGCTATTCCGCGCCGAGTTGCTACTGAAACTGCTGTCGCTGACGCTTAGCTCTCCATAGTTGTCAATCGCGCCGCCCGTCCATGTCGAGTTGCCGCTGAAACTGCTGTCGATGACGCTTAGCTCTCCATATTCCTCGTTGAGGATCGCGCCGCCACCATCGTTAGCCGAGTTGTCGCTGAAAGCGCTGTCGCTGACGCTTACCGTTCCATCCTTGTTGTAGATCGCACCACCCCAGATAGCCGAGTTGTCACTGAAACTGCTGTTGACGATGCTTAGCTCGCCCTCTTTCCAGTTGTAGATCGCGCCGCCCCTCTCGTCAACCCAGTTGTCGCTGAAAACGCTGTCGCTGACGCTTACTGTTCCAGCCCTGTTGTAGATCGCACCGCCAGAACTGTCAGCCGAGTTGCCGCTGAAGCTGCTGTTGATGATGTTTAGCTCGCCCTCGTTATAGATCGCGCCGCCGATAGAGTTCGCCTTCATCACTTTGAGTGTGCCATCTTCGTCGCGGATGAGCTCGCCTTCAACGTACCCCTTGGTCATGGCCAAGTCATGGATGGTCAGCGCGCCGCCCTCGTTGTAAAAAATCCGATAGCGATGGTCGCCGCTGATGGTATAGCCATTGCCCTCAATGGTGATGTTCGAAGTGATTTTGGGCAGATCGCTATCCAACGTAATATCTCGGGTGAGCGCAATCGTGTCGGCGCCGCGGCCGGCTGGGCAATCGCCTTCGGCGCGGTCGCTGTTGGCGGCGATGATGGCATCCGCCAGCGTGCAACGCGAACTTAGCTTAACATCAGTGGCATAGACCGGCGACGCCAATAGAAGCACCATCAATATGGCTGTGAAAAACAAGGTCAGTTTCTTCATGCTGGATTCTCCTCCCCGACAAACAGAATACGGAATACTTTAGTGAACGCTTATTATAACATCAAGCAGTCCATCCTGTATTAAGCTATAATCGCGCAGCTTAACGTCTCGCCGGACTGCAAGGTTTGCGTCTGTTCAAAATGGCGGCTGCCTAATCCGTCAAGCTGCAAGACATCAAACTGGATGCTGCCGCAGATGATCTTGGGCTTGACCCCACAACCGCCATCTTGATTAGGACACAGTGTATTCAATCGCGCCGATGTCACAGCCGGCGCCCTGCGGTCTGACAGTGCCGATCTGGTCGGTTTCCGGGCAGTAGACATCATCGGCGGCGTCAATGGCCGGACTACCAGCCAGGAGCGGCAAATAAGCCGGCGAACCATCTTCGGGTTCGACTAACGCGCCCAGCATGGGATCGCCACTGAATGCCGGCGAACAGGAGCCGTCCTGAATGAAATTGTTGATATTCCGTTTCAGTCGGTTATGAGAGAAACAAGCATGCCCGCGGCCGGCGATGATGCTGTTGACCATACTTAGCCCTCCCCAGTAGTTGAAGATCGCGCCGACGCCGACTTCAGCCGCGTTGTGGCTGAAGGTACTGTTGATAATGCTTAGCTCGCCGACAGGGAAGTTGAGGATCGCGCCACCGCTCAACGCCTTATTGCCACTGAAACTGCTGTTGACAATGCTTAGTTCGCCCCCGTTGACAATAGCGCCGCCATCCCATTCAGCCTTGTTGCCGCTGAAACTGCTGTTGACAATGCTTAGCTCGCCCCAGTTGGCAATCGCGCCGCCCCAATCAGCCTTGTTGCCGTTGAAACTGCTGTTGACAATGCTTAGCTCCCCATCCACATTGACGATGGCGCCGCCGAGAGGCTGAGCCGCGGTTATTTTGAACGCGCTATCGGCGTTGATAATGAGATAGCCTTCAACATAGTATCCCTTGGTCATGGTCAAATCATGGATGGTCAGCGCGCCGCCGGCGTTGAAAAAAATCCGCCAGCGATTGTCGCCGCTGATAGTATAGCCCCTGCCTTCAATGGTGATGTCAGAAGTGATGACGGGAAGCTCGCTATCCAGCGTTATGTCTCTGGAGAGCGTGATGATGTCGGCGCCGCGGCCGGCTGGACAATTGCCTTCGGCGCGGTCGCTGTTGGCGGCGATGATGGCATCTGCCAATGTACAGCGCGAGCTTAGCGTAATATCGGCGGCGTAGACTGGCGACGCCAATAGAAGCGCAGTCAATAGGGCTGTAAAGAGCAGAAGTGACCTTCTCATGCTGTGATTCTCCCTGACAAGCAGAATACGGGATTAGTGAACGCTTATTATAACATTGAGCAGTCCATCCTGCATTAAGCTATAATCGCGCAGCTTAACGTCTCGCCGGCCTGCAAGGTTTGCGTCTGTTCAAAATGGCAGCTGCCTAATCCGTCAAGCTGCAAAACATCAAATCGGATTTCACCATACAGCGTCTTGAATTCGACGGCACAGCTTCCGTCTTGGCTGGGGTTCAGATGACAGGTTCCCCAAGCGTAACCGGTCGACCAGAAATGCTGACAGGCTTGGGAGGGCGCGGCAAAGGCGAGTGTGTTGTCCACAGCAGAATACTGAAAGCCCGACAGCGCCAAGACGGCCGCCCAGCTGGCCATGGCGCGGGCATAATGATGACCGCATTCGGCCTCGTCAAAGGGATTCCGTTTCTGTCCATCATAACGGTCGCGTATCGCCTGAATGCACTTGAGGCCGTTGTCGCGCTGGCCTTCATAGAGCATGCCAATCGCCGCCGTGTACTCAAAGCCGGTCATCACCTCGTTATAATAAGGGAAGGGGCGCGCCGGGCGGCGGCCACGCGGATAAGTCGCCATCAGCAAGGCCGATTCGCCATTGAGTACATAAGAGCGCATGTGGTTGAAGTGACCATACATATTCGCCTTGAAGTTGTGGCGCATGATGCTGTCCAGGGTGCGCTTGACATGATGCTCATCGACCACATAACCCAAGCCGCAGACATGCGCCAGGAACTGCCCGACAAGCTGGTCGACGAGGCAGCCCGCTCCCAGCTGAAGAACGGGTTCAGTCGGGTCGGCCGCGCCCATGGAACTTATTAACATGCCAAAAACGGAGTCTTGGCTGGCGGCTGGACGAATCTCATGCTCATAGTAGTCGCCATTGAAAAGATTGTCGTCAATCCACTGGCGGCCGCGCTGATATAAATCTTGGCATTCGTCGGCGAAGGTGGTTTCGTCAAGGTGTCTGGACATCTCTTCAGCCGCGCGCAGGGCGCCAAGATACCAGATACCCATCTGCGGGTTGGGGCCATAATACTCAACGTCCATGGTATTGTGCTGACAGCCTTCCATCACGCCGTCTTTGTCAGCGTCCCAGCCACCCGGCCGCCAGCAGAACTCAAGGGCTTTGCGGGCATTGGGCCACAGCTGACGCAGTTTGTCGTCGTCGCCGGACAGCTGCCAGTCGCGGTACAGTTTCATAATGCAGCCCATTTGTCCATCGGCGGCCGCCAATGACCAGGAAGCCGCGTGTTCCAGCGGCAGATCGACGCGGAAGCTCATCCCGCCGTCTTGGCGCGTGGCATAATTGAACTCAACTTCGCGCATTCCCCAAGCGAGACCGCCAAAGAGAAACGCGGTTGCCTGCTCATAGTTCCAGACATGCGTGCAAGACCCAAAACAGCAGCCAGCGGTGTCATCACAGCCTTCCCAGCCAAACATAAAGCCGTCGGGCGTGCGGAAGACCGTCTGCGAGCGCAGTGTGCTTAGGTTGTACAGCGCGGCTTCTTTCACAACATCTGGCAGATCGCTGTCGCATAAGCTGGTGACAAATGCCAAAGTCTCGGTTTCCAAGCTCTCTAGGCGCGCGGCGGTATAGACGGCGGCGTCCCAAGCGTCAGTATGCTGAGTCGCATAATAGTTGCCAATCCATGCGCCAGCTTGAACTGGACTTTGCGGATGATTCAAGCCGGCTTCTTTCCAGGTGATGCGATTCGGAAAATGCCAAGTCAGCAGGAATGTAACGGCTTTTGAACTGTTGGCGGGGACTTGCAGAGATACGGACAGCGACGCGGTTGGCGAGTCTACCCCGTCTTGATCGCGGTCTTCGAGCCGTCCATCAGCGCTGAAATCATCCCAGAAATCAAGCAGGGAATCGCCCCAGCTGTAGTTTGCCCATGCTTGACGGTAAGTGACATCGGGCTGGTCGATGGTTGTCAGCGCCAAGGTTCCCCATTGAGCCGACTGCGGGTCGACGCCTGATGACTGCATAAAGATGCCCGACAGGTTATCCTGCTGGCGCCACGTGTTGACGTTGCCCTGGCATGCGCCGCTGGTGCCGTCTGTGCCAATGAAATTCCGCATATTGCCGCAAACAGCAACGTCTATGTCCTGCAAAGTGTCATTGGTGAGTACAAAGCGCAGCGCCGCCACCGGGATGCCACTGTCATTACTGTTGGTCGGAATGAGCGGGTTAAAGGCTTGCAGGCGAACCTTCAGTGGCACATCGGGATCGCTCAAATGGACTTGCCCAAAGGGATAGGCGGCCTCAAAGCTGCAATGGCGGAAACGCGGCAAACCATGATTGGGGATCACCGCGCCGCGCGCGCCTTCATAATCTTCCGGCGGGATGATGCCTTCCAGCGCGTGGGTGCTGGAACGCCCGTCTTTTGTCCGCGTATAGAGACAGAAGAAGGTCTGCTCCAGGTCAAAGCCTTTGGCCGGACGGTTGACCACTTCCCAATCATGCAGATTGCCGCGCCCGCCCAGCGATACCGTGCCGGTGCCGATGCCACCCAACGGCAAGCCGATCTGCCGCAGATGATCCTGGTCATACTTGGTTAGAACCGGCCATAGATGATTTGATGCTGTCATGTTCATTTGCCTTTCGGTCTGTGATTTAACATTATTAAGCCCGAGCATGTTGGGCTGTGAATGCGCTTATCCCCGCAAAGCCAACTCAAGGACGGTGACGACGATTAGGAAAAGCACAAACAGCGCGATCCACAGCATGGCGCGGCGGACGTTCGGCTTCGGCAACGGCTCTGGCGTTTGCTTTGACGGACTAAGATTAAGATTGAGATTCAGTTTTTCCTTGCCAATGTCGCCAAACACGCCTTCATGCTCAATACGCGGTGACCTTCTTCTCATGTCGGTTATTCCTTTCTGCCCTCACAAAACGCAGGGAATCAAGCCTTATGTTCATACGGCCGCGCGGCGCCAATCCGGTCGGTCGACGGGCGGCAACCATCATCAGCGGCTAATGCAGGCAAACGGCTTCGCCCTCGTCATTATGCCGACACGGATTGCCATGCCTCAGCCTATAGGCGGCTTTGTACAAATCGCAGGCGGCAACAACGGCGGGACTGTTCGGCGGCAAGTCGCAGATGCTTCTGAACGCGCGGGGGTCATCGGGACTGTGAATCATTTGATGGAGCGCGGTGGCGGCCGCATCGATGTCAAAGAGACTCTCCCCTACCGTGTGGACGGGGCCAGTCGGGGCGCCGGGTTCAGTTGGGCCGCCAGGCCCAGTTGGATCGCCAGGTCTTGGCACGGCAGTTGGGAGTAAAAAGACGGACTGATCATCCCAAGTCCATTCGCCTGCTGGATCATGCAGGCACACGATTTGGCCGTTAATATCATATCCACATGGGATGCCGTGCCGCGCCTCGTACTCGGCTCTGTAGGCATCGCAGGCGGCTTCGTGAGCCGCGTCATGATAATCACCGCCACATCCACTCACGGCGGCGCTCGGCGTTCCTTGCATACTCGCATGCAGTGCGGTGGCGGCAGCATCGATGTCATCGTCCGAGATTTGGGCGGCGCGCGCGGCGGCCGTGGCGCTCTGATTTCTAAGGCTGGCCTGTACGGTTACTGTCATCTGCGCGTCAAACGCGGCTTCCGTGACGTACTGAGTCTGTCTGATATGCTGCTGCGTGGCGCCTTGGCTAATCTCGGTCGTTTGTGCCATCACCGTTCCGTGCCTTTCAGCGTGTTCGGTGGATGTAAAGGCTGGAGTGGAGTCGGCGGATTGCGTCTGACCTATACTCGAAAGCAGCATAATAACAAGTACAGCGAGTACAGCTGCCAAAAGCAAGATCAGTTTCTTCATGTCGGTTATTCCTTTCTATGGCTAATGCAGGCAGACGGCTGCGCCCTCGTCATTATGCCGACACGGATTGCCATACTTCAGCTTATAGGCGGCTTTGTACAAATCGCAGGCGGCAACATCGGCGGGACCGCGCGGCGGCAAATCGCAGATGCTTCTGAACGCGCGGGGGTCATCGGGGCTGTGAATCATTTGATGGAGCGCGGTGGCGGCCGCATCAATGTCAAAGAGCCCCTCCCCTACCGTGTGTACGGGGCCAGTCGGGCCGCCAGGGCCAGTTGGATCGCCAGGTTCAGATGGGCCGCCAGGGCCAGTCGGGGCGCCAGATTCAGCTGGGCCGCTAGGGTTTGGCGTTGAGGCGGGCAAGGGGCCAGTCCACGCATCGTGCAGGCAGACCCAGTTGGTGCCGTCGTAGGTACGACATGGGTTGCCATACCGCGCCTGGTACTCGGCTCTGTAGGCATCGCAGGCGGCTTCGTGAGCCGCGTCGTGATAAGTGTTAGTTTCACATCCACTCACTCGGTGATCAGGCGTCCCTTGCACATTCGCATGCAGTGCGGTAGCGAGAGCATCGACGTCCGCGCTTTGGGCGTGGACCGCGGCCGTGGCCGCACCATCGGCCACGGCCGTGGCGTGGGCGGCGGCTTGCGATTCCGTGGCGACGAAGGCTTGCGTGAGTTTAGGATTATATTGGGCAGCTTGGGTCCAACGGCTCTCGCTAGTCAGGATACGGGCTGGCACAGTCGGCTCAGGCTGCGCCTGTCCTATACTCGAAAGCAGCATAATAACAAGTACAGCGAGTACAGCTGCCAAAAGCAAGATCAGTTTCTTCATGTCGGTTATTCCTTTCTATGGCTAATGCAGGCAGACGGCTGCGCCCTCGTCATTATGCCGACACGGATTGCCATACTTCAGCTTATAGGCGGCCTTGTACAAATCGCAGGCGGCAACAACGGCGGGACTGCTCGGCGGCAAGTCGCAGATACTTCTGAACGCGGGGGTGGCATCGGGGCTGTGAATCATTTGATGGAGCGCGGTGGCGGCCGCATCAATGTCAAAGAGACCCTCCCCTACCGTGTGGACGGGCCCAGTCGGGCCGCCAGGCCCAGTCGGGCCGCCAGGCCCAGTCGGGTCACCAGGGCCAGATGGGCCGCCAGATTCAGCTGGGCCATCAGGTCTTGGTGGGACATCGGAATAGTAAACGCCGGATCGGCGACGGTAAAAGCCGGCCAGGCATCTTAAGCTGCTGGCGTCCTGTTCTACACATGCTCTGCCGTGCTGCGCCTCGTACGCGGCTATGAAGGCAGCGCAGAGGGCTTCGTGAGCCGCGTCGTAATAATCTGAGGTTTCACATCCACTGCGAAAGCCATCATCCCTCGGCAAAGCCAGTGAGGTGGCGGCAGCATTGACGGCTTCATCAAAATTGCCCAAGTTTTGGACGGACCTCGTGGCGAGATTGACGGAACCCTCCCAGTCTTTAGCGTATATGGTGAGAGACGCCTGCGCGGTCGCCGCGGCTCGCGTGACGATATGTGTCTGCCTGATCCGCCTTTGCACGTTTCCTTGCTCAATCTCGGTCGCCCTTGCCATCCCCGTTGCATACCTTTCAGCATGGTCGGTGGACACAAAGGTTGCGCTTGGGTCGGCGGACTGCGCTTGCCCCATACTCGAAAGCAGCATAATAACAAGTACAGCGAGTACAGCTGTCAAAAGCAAGATCAGTTTCTTCATGTCAGTTATTCCTTTCTATGTCTCTTTTCCAACGCCATTGTTAAGCCTAGATGCGCTGTCGCATCATCAAATCACCGCCATATAAACCTTCACGACCGTATTAGCAGGAATTGCATGCCCACTGCCCTGGAGTTGAGTTGCACCGTTATTCCATTGGCGCAGTTCAATCCACTGGTCTGTATTTGCACTGGTAAAAAGCTCATGATCAACTTCACGATGGTTAATGCCCTGGATAACTAGCCTTTCACTTATCAATACGCCGCCAACTTCTACGACCCACCAAAAGCCAATGTGATTATCTGCAATGCGTTTTCTCGGCATTTGAAGCGTTGAATTATTAGGCTTTGTAATCCCAGAATTTGCTTCCAGTGTGAAAACGACACCAGGGACACTGGTGTTATCAGCAACCGTGCCTGTTTGCAGGGTATTGGTAGTTGCAAGCAAACGCCCGCGCGAATTGCGGGACACAACAGAAGCGGGCAAATCTGACGGCGTGAACGTCACCCGCAATTCGGCGGTGATGGTAATCGTGCCGATATTCGAAGCGATAGCATTCGAGACGCTATCATCGCTATCATAGTGCCAGTAAGCCCCGACTTGATTGTTGCTGTTATGCACCAGCAGCAGATAATACACCCCCAGTTCAGTCTGCTGAGACCAGACCTCCTGCCTGAATACCGTCAGACCATTGGTATGCGACGAACTTGCCCAATCGTCCTCCTCGGCTAGGTCGCTGGCAAAGACGATGTTGGAGTCCACGACCTGTTTGTCGGAGTCGTTTGAACTGCCTCGGACAAAGGACACGTTGTCGCCGGTGCTGCCGGTGGCCGATATGCTCAATGCTAAGCTGCAATGGAACTCGCCCGATGTGTGTTCATCCAGGTCAATGTCGGGGTCGTCATAGTAGTCGGGCGACGGCGAGGGCAGGTCGCTGGCCGCACTCTGGATCGTCAGGCCCGGGGAGAGCTTGGTAAGCTGGATGCCCGCCGGGCGGTTGGGCAGATCGGCGGTGTAGGCGTTGTCGGTCGGCAGTTTGTCCTTGGGCCAACGAGTAGTGTTGTTTGCCAGGGCAACCTGATTGACGTTGGCGGTGTAGACCGTGTCGGTCGGCAGTTTGTCCTTGGGCCAACGAGTAGTGTTGTTTGCCAAGGCGATAGGATTGACATTAGGGTCATTGCGATCGATCCGCTCCCATCGACTGGCGCTGTGGACGTTGGCTGCCACTGAATAATTCGTGTCGCTGTAGACGGTGAGGTCAAAAGCCTGCCCGACCGTATTGACGTCCAGCCCAGCGCTGCCAGGTTCATGGACGTAGGCATAATCGCTGCTGGTGTCCTGCCCGCTGGCCCTGTCAAGGACGAGGCTGTCATAGGCATTGCCTGAATGAAAGCTAATGTACAGCCTGTTGGGCGGTGATTGGGTTAGCGCCGTTTTGTCAAAGAATGCCCGGATATTGTTAGGCGCAGAGGTCTGCCAGCGGAAGGCGCTGTCGCCAAAATAGCCGCTGTCGCCGCCGGCATTGGATGCAATCGTGCCGCGGTAAATGTTGGCGTCCTCGGCGCTGGACACGAGTTCATACAGCACGCCCGACAGACTGATAATGTCGCCGTCATTGAAGCCGGTCGTTGAGGGCAGCGCCGTTCGCCGCACGAGGGTACTGCTGTCAGATGGGTCGCCTTTGGAACCTTGCGGGCCGACGGGACCTTGCGGGCCAGCGGGACCCTGCGGGCCGACAGGCCCTTGCGCTCCAGCGGGGCCTTGCGGCCCGACGGGGCCTTGTGGGCCTGGTGAACCGTTCATGCCTGTCACTCCTTGCACTGAAGTCGTTGGGTTAATGCCCCCTGCCGATGCGATCCTCTTCCCGCAGATAAAGTAATTTACAGATATTATATCATGTCATGGCATTATAGCGATTGCAGAGGGCAAATCCGACCTTCCCCAACGATGAACAGAATGCAAAATGCTTTAGTGAACGTATAAAACATCGCTTTCGGCATGGCGCGCCCCATTCGACGTCAGCCTTTCAGGCCAGAGCGCGTCAGAGCTTCGATAATCCAACGCTGGGCAAAGATGAATACCGCCAGAACGGGCAGAATGGCCATCGTCACCGCCGCCATAACGATTGACGGATTGCCCGATCCCATGTAGCCGGTCAAGAGCGCGATGCCCTGCGGCAATGTCATATTGCCCCACGAATTAAGGAAGATCAGTGGCAGGAAGTAGCTGTTCCAAATGGCATTGAAGGTAATGATGCCGAGCGTCGCCAAAGCCGGACCGGCCAGTGGCATGGCGATTTGCAGGAAAGAGCGGATATGCCCGGCGCCATCGACCCGCGCCGCATCAAACAGTTCTTGTGGCATCTGCTTGAAGAACTGCCGCATCAAAAAGACGCCAAATGCGCTGATGAGCCCGGGCAGGATGATCGCCAGATGGTTGTCAATCAGACCCAGTGAGCGCATCAGCAGAAATATGGGTATGATAGTCACTTGACCTGGCACCATCAGGGAGGCGAGTAGCAGGATAAACAGGAAGTTGCGCCCCGGGAATCGCAATCGGGCGAAGGCGTATCCAGCCAGCGAGCAGGTCACCAGTTGCCCCGCGGTGACTGCCAGGGTAATTTTCATGCTGTTGACAAACAAGGCCTCAAAAGGCACATTGGATTCAAAGGGGGCGATATAATTTTCGATGCGAAATTCTGTCGGCAGCCATTGCGGCGGCAGATTGAAACTTTCGCTCACCGGACGCAATGACGTCGAAAACATCCACAGCAGAGGCATAAGGACCAGGATGGCGGCGATGGTCAAGATGATAAAGGAAAAAATATCACCCCGCTTGAGATTCCACCTTTGCCGATGGAGGACATTGATTTTGCTTTGCGGCCGGGCGCGGGCTTGGGGTATCACGTATTTTCATCCTTATTAGGTATCTGCGCCGGCCTATTCATAATGAACCCAGCGGCGGCTGATGGCGAACTGCAGCATCGTCAGCACAAGAATAATGGCGAACAAGGTCATGGATACAGCAGCTGCGTATCCCATATCAAAACTGCGAAATGCGATTTCATAGATATACAGCACGACGCTTCGAGTGGCATCGCCAGGGCCGCCGGCTGTGAGGACAATAATTGTATCGAAGACTTGCAATGCGCCGATCATAAAGATGACCAAAATGAAGAAGATAGTCGGGCTAAGCAAGGGGATGGTGATTCGGAAAAATAACTGCCGCTCATTGGCGCCATCAAGCTGCGCCGCTTCATAATAGGTATGAGGAATGCTCTGCAGGCCAGCCAAAAAGACCAGCATGGCAAAGCCGGTGTTTTTCCATACATCCATGATGATGATGGCGGCCATCGCCCAATGCGCGTGGCTTAGCCAGGGGATTGCCTCAATGCCGAGAAAGCTAAGATAATAATTGATGACGCCAGTATCCTGCTGATAGAGGAAACGCCAGATGACCGCAATGTAGGTATGCGCCACCAGCACCGGGAAGAAAAAAACCGAGCGATAGAGGTTTCGTATCAACGTCGGCAGGCGGCGATTGAGCAGAACCGCGAGGATTAGGCCAATGCCGGCATTAAAAAACACGGCAGCCAGGGTAAAGACGACAGTATTGATATAGGCGATGCGAAGGCGCGTATCCGAAAGCATGGCTGCATAATTGTCCAGACCGATGTACTCTGACTCGCGCAGGATGCTGAAATCCAGAAAACTGATACGCATGGATTCGATTAGCGGATACAGAATGAATATCACGAAACCGATATAAGTCGGCAGGATAAACAGATAGCCGACTATCGCTTCATGATGTTTGGGTGTAATTGCTGGCAATACGCCGCGCTTGAGCATCGTCTTCTCCCGATGGTGACAAAGGAACAAGCCTGCACAATGGTTTATGCAGGCTCGTCTCTTGCTTTAAGGATGTTCCAGCATCACGAGGACAATCTCTCGGCGAGCTTGTCCATGGCGGCGCTTAGTTCAATATGCGCCATCTCCAGACCTTGTTCAGGGGTCAGAGAGTTTGCCATGATTTGGCCCATGTGCCGCATGAAGATGCTTTCGACTTCGGCAAAGTTGGCTGGCGATGGGACTGGTTTGATGTCTTCCAAGCTGCCGAAGAAGCGGTGTGCATTCGCCGGGAAGCTGTTGAAGACTTCGTTTTCGGTGGCGCTGCGGCGAGCAGGCAGGGACGTGCCGATAGCGACCGCCTCTTCATCGGTTTTGATGCTTGCCAGGTCTTTGATGAGTTCAATCGCCAGCGGAACGTTTTCTGCCGTTTTGGTTACAGCCCAGCCGCCAGAACCAAAGACGGTTGTGCCGGCTTGATTTCGCGGCCACGGCGTGATGTCAACAGTGCGGTAATCGGTAGATACATAGGTGGCGAAGGGCCAGCGTCCGGCGCCGGTCATGGCGGCTCTGTTAGAGGTGAAGAGTTCGGTCATGTTTGTGCCTTCGACCGATGGCGCGACGCCGTGTTCGTGGACCAGCGAATGAACAAACTTGACCGATTCCAGCATCTTGGGATCATCCAGGTTGGATTGCGTCCAATCTTCGGTCAATGTCGCGGTGCCGTTGGTGTGCCACCAGGGAGTCAAGCCGAAGTTGAAATAGGGAATGGCAAAGCCGAACTGTTTGTCGCCGCCTTCGCCGCGGGTCAGGGTCAGAGCCGTTTCGAGGAAGTCTTCCCAAGTCCAATCGGTCGCCGGCGGATCCAAGCCTGCCTCTTCAAATTTGACCGGGTTATAGTGGATAATCATGTTATTCCACTCGCGGGTGAAGTAATAGGTCGTGCCATCCGGGCCCTTGAGGGCATCATGCAGCACCGGCTCGACCTCATCAACAATCTGCTGCAATTCTGGATCAGCGGCAATGGCGTCATCCATGGGCAGAACCAGATCTTCAAAGATGCTTTCGCGTGTGCCTTCAATAGCCAAGGCGATGATGTCGACGGGCAAGCCGCTGGCCACGCGCAGCTTGAGATTGGTAATGTAGTGTCCCCAGCCATCGGGCCAAGGAATGTAAAGATCTTCGACGACAACGTTGGGATAGCGTTCATTAAAACGCGCGATGGCATTGGCGTACATGCCCTGCTGCTGTTCACCGCCAAAGTTGTAAATGACAAGATGGCCGGCGGTATCGCTGGGCGGCGCTTGAGCAAGCGCGGCCCCCAATGGCAGTCCATAGGCGGCAGCCAGAGCAGCGGCTCCCCCCATGCCGGTGTACTTCAAAAAATCGCGGCGCGTTATTACTTTGGACATGATTTAACCTCCTAAATTATTAATCGACAATCAAATAATAACCCTTTTACTAATATGTGTCAAGTGATTAGTTGATATTTTAGTATAATTTATTCGATTTATCCGATACATTTTAGTAAATTGGATAAAATCTGTCAATCTGCAGCTTGACAATCAGCAAGATTTTAATAAATTATATGATGTTTAGTAAAAGCTGTCAAGAAAACACTATGGCAAAACCCACAATCACCGATGTGGCCAAATTGGCGGGAGTGTCGCCGTCAGCCGTATCCATGTATCTCAACAAGCGTCCGGGGATCAGCGCCGGGACGCTAATCAGGATTGCGGATGCGATTGATGAATTGGGATATGTACCGCGAACAAGTGAATCCAAAAGCAAATCCAAAGGGTTTATTGGGCTCCTGGTAGAAAAACTTCCCACCGCCCTCGCCGGTGATTTGTTTTATGCGGATGTGGCTTCTGGCATCCAAAAAGAAGCGGAAGGCCTGGGGTATAGCATTGCTGTCAGCGTGATCAATGAACCCACCGAGAGTTTGCCGCGTTTGGTAGATGAAGATTCGGTTGTCGGTCTGCTGGCGATTGGCGGCGGCGATATAACCGATGCTCTCCTCCAGCGCATCGTCAACAGTGATATGCCGGTGGTGACAATAGACAATCAGAGCAATCTGCAAGCTCTGAACAGCGTTATCGTGGACAATTACCGCGGCGCCTGGCTTGCGACCCGGCATTTAATTGAACTTGGACATCGGCGGATTGCTATCATCCGCGGCCCGCAAAAGTACAAAAGCCTGACAGAACGTTTTCATGGCTATCTCAATGCGCTGGCGGATGCCGGAATGGAAATCGACCAGAATCTTATTCAAGAGCCTTTGTCAAGTGGATTGCCGAATAAGGGCTATCGAGAAATGAAGGCGCTGCTCGCCATGGATAAACCGCCGACCGCCGTGTTTGCTATCAGCGACCGCACCGCCTTAGGGGCTATATCGGCGATCAAGGAAGCGGGACTCAAGGTTCCCGATAATATCAGCATCGCCGGTTTTGACGATATGCCACCCTATGCCTATCCCGCCCCCGAACTGACGTCTGTGACCAGCGACCGACTGGCGATGGGATATATTGCCATGCAGCGTCTTCATCAGATAATCAGAAATCCTGCGCTCGCGCCGATTCATATCGTTATGCCCAGCCAGCTGGTCATCCGCGAATCAACCCGCTCATTACTTTGACTCTGCGCCTTCGCGCGGGAGTGGTAAAAAATAAGGACATGTGAAAACCATGAACGCAGCCGCGGCCAAAAATCAAACTGCGACCTTTTAGTCGCCCTTTGAAGTTGCTTATGCGCTAGTCTGTGGCTGTGAATCAAATGCGCTGTCAAACTGCCGAACACGATCTGACTGACAGAAGCCGCGCAGGAAATCGCCTTATGACCGAAAAAGTTTGTCTTGCGGACATAAAACGGACACAAAACAGATGTTTCCTTCTGTGCCTCTGCGGTAAAAAAGCAAATCCAAAACGGCGAACATTGAGTCGCTCTTCCAACCCGCAAACGCGGTCTAAAGAACCTGAACAATATAGAGGCGAAAAGATTTATGCGCGAAAAAGATTGTCTTTCGCGCACAAAACGCGCATAAAACCAGCGGCAGAGCGTGGCGGATTATGGCGCAAAATGGCGGATTATGACGGTAAATGTCGCCTGTATTGACCACTCCCTTTCGCGCCTCTGTGGTGCGATTTGGACGAATTTGAAGTACAATAAAATGAGCAGTCGCAAAAAATCAAAGGAAACCGCGATGAGCTATGATGCCAGTCAAGCCCTGCCCAAGACTATGCCAGCCATCGTCTGCTATGGGCCTGAAGACTATCGTTTGCAGGAATGGGATGTGCCAGAGCCATCTGCCGGCGAGGTGGTCATTCGCGTGCAATCAGCCGGCATCTGCGCCAGTGATCTCAAGTGCTATCAGGGAGCGCCGCTCTTTTGGGGCGATGCCCAGCGCGAGGGATACTGCCAGGCGCCGGTGATTCCTGGTCACGAATTTGTCGGTGAAGTCGTCGCGCTGGGTGAAGGCGCCGCCGAAAAATATGGCTTGGCCTTGGGTGATACCGCCGTCTCCGAACAGATTGTCCCTTGCTGGAACTGCCGCTTTTGTCGGCGCGGTCAGTATTGGATGTGCCAGGACAAGCACGATGTCTATGGATTTCGTCAGGCCGCTTTTGGCGCGATGGCTGAATATATGCTGTTCCCGGTCGGCGCTCTGAATTACAAAGTCCCCAAGTCCATCCCACTTCATCATGCCGCCTTTATCGAACCGCTGGGCTGCTCAATTCACGCGGTGCAGCGCGGCGAAATCAAGCTGGACGACGTGGTCGTGATCGCCGGCTGCGGGCCGCTCGGCTTGGGCATGGTGGCTGCCGCGCGGCTCAAGAATCCACGTCTGCTGGTTGCCATTGACTTGAATGAAGACCGACTCGATATCGCCAAACTCTGCGGCGCCGATATGAGCTTGAACCCGCGTCAGGTGGATGCAGTTGATGAAATTCTGAAGCTGACCGATGGCTATGGCTGTGATGTGTATATTGAAGCCACCGGCTATCCGGCCGCCGTCGAACAGGGCTTGCACATGATTCGCAAGCTGGGCACCTTTGTCGAGTTTAGCGTTATGCGCGAACCAGTTACAGTCGATTGGACGATCATCGGCGACACCAAAGAGCTAAACATCCACGGCTCGCATCTGAGTCCCTATACCTACCCGATTGCCATTGATATGCTGGCTAAGGGCCTGCTGCCGATGGACAGAATTATGACCCATCAGCTGCCCTTGAGTCGTTTTCACGAAGGCATGGACTTGGTGGCAAATGGCGCTGAATCGGTGAAAGTCACCCTGACACCCTAGACTGTCAAAGGAGAAAGCAAATGACAAACACACTAGCCGGCAAAGTCGTCATCGTCACCGGTGCCAGTTCAGGCATTGGCGCGGCCGCCGTCCGTCTGCTGGATGAACAAGGCTGCAAGCTGACCCTGGCCGCCCGCTCGCTGGACAAAATGCAGGCCATTGCCGAACAATTATCCACCGATACGCTGGTTGTCCGCGCCGATATGACCGTTCCCGGCGACATTGAGGCGATGGTAGAGCGCACACTGGAACGTTTCGGGCGGATTGACGTCATGTTCGCCAACGCCGGCATCTATGTCCCTGGCGAATTTGCCGATGGCGACCTGGATGCTTATTCAACCCTGCTCAAAATCAATGTGGATGCCGTCTTGCGCTGCGCCCATGCTGTCATCCCGCAGATGAAAACGCAGGGCAGCGGCGATATTCTGGTCACCAGTTCCATCGCCGGCCATATTGATGTTCCCTGGGAGCCAGTCTACAGTGCCTCCAAACATGCGATTGAGACCTTTGTCAACACTCTGCGCCGTCAGCTTGCTCCGTTCGGCATTCGCGTCGGGTCACTGGCGCCAGGACGCGTGGCCAATGAACTGTGGAACTTTTCTGACCCGGATGAGATTGAACGCGCTTCGGTGCAGGAACGCGGCTATATCAAGTCAGAGGATGTTGTCGAGGCCGCCATCTTCATGCTGTCGCGGCCGCCTCATGTCACCCTTCGCAGTCTGGTCATCCTGCCGCAAAATCAGGATATTTAAGCTAGCGGCGAGCGAGCAGTGTTTCAGCGGCCAGCAAACTTTGCGGCACGCCTGACATGGGATCGGGCCCTTCGTATTCCAGCGACAGCCAGCCGCGGTAACCAGCTTCATCAAGCGCCGCTATGATGGACTCCAGTTCGACCAGACCCGCGCCAAGCGCCGACCCAATCAGCCGTTTTCCATCCAGACTCTCAAACACATGGCCAGCTTGGTTGGGTTCCGCGTGGCCGAAGTCTTTCAAATGCACCAAAGCCGCCAAATCAGCTAAATTTTTGACGGCCAGCAGTGGATTTTCGCCGGACAGCAGAAAGTTGCCGGTATCCAGATTAGCGCGCAAAGCCGACGAATTCACTGATTCGATGATGTCCCGCACTTGCTGACTGCGCCCGGCAAACAGGCCATGATTCTCCAAAGCCAGCGCAACGCCGTTCTGCTCGGCATACGCGGCGCCAGCGGCCAGGCCCTCAATAATCCAGGCCATCCCCTGCTCCTGCGAATACCCCTCGCGATAGCTGCCGCTGAACACCCGCACCAGACTGACGCCCAGTTCATTGGCGACGTCAACACCATGCTTCATATCGACCAACTGTTGCTGTCGGGCGCTGGCCTGGGGCTGGAAGAAGTCATTGCTGATCGAATAAACCGCGAGTTCCAGTCCGGCATCGGCCATTCTCTTTTTGACAGCCGGAATCTCGCTTTTTTCATCGCGCCAAAAATAATCCAGCAGTTCAACACCGGCGACGGGCTGGCCGGCCGCAAAGTCAATGAACTGCATCAGATTTATTTTCCCGGCCTTGACGGGTTCGACCACACTCCACATACTTAGGCTTAGCTTCATGGCGACTTCCTCACAGATTGATAGGCTCTTTCAATCACTTCCATTACAGCCAGGCCCTCATCACCGCCGACAAGCGGCTGTCTGCCCGCTTCGACGCAGTCCAGAAAATGTTCCGCCTGCTGCACAAAACGATCCGCTTCATCAAAGGGCAACTGTGTCCAGCGCGCGTCATCAGCCAGCTTATAGCGCAGGCCATCCGATTGGCTGTAATCAATGACCGCCTGCCCTTCTGTGCCGTAAATGCGGACTTCGGATTCCGAAACAGGCGAAACCCAGCTGCAATTCAACGCGCCAAGCACACCATCGGCGCTCCTGACCAGCATGGCGGCGCTGTCCTCGACCTGTATCGGCAGCGACGTCGACAGATAAGCCTGCACATCCTCAATTTCACTCCCGGTCAGCGCGCGGAATATATCCACGCTATGCACCAACGTATCAATCAAAATACCTCCGCCGGCAATATCGGCATCAGTGAACCATGACTGTCCGGCCCGCGCGAAGCGAAAGCCAAAGCGATTGTCGATCTGCACCAGTTTTCCCAATCGACCGCTTTGAATAAGGGTTTGCGCCTGACGAATCGGCTGATGGAAACGATGGCAAAAAGCAAATTGCAGGATGCCGCCGCGCATAGCTTCAACAATGGCTTGCGTTTCGGCCAAAGTCCGCGCCGGCGGCTTTTCGCACAGAACAGCTATCTGGCGGGCCGCCGCAGCTTTGACAGCCGGCAGATGGTACTTTGGCGGGGTGCAGATGCTTAGCGCGTCTGGCTTGCACGCGTCCAGCATGGCCGCCGTATCAGCAAAGACGCGGCCGCCGTACACCGCGGCTTTTTCCACCGCCGCCGGTTTGACGACATCGGCAATGCCAACAATCTCACAGCGTTCAGCATGGGCGGCATAAGCTCGCAGGTGCGCCGCGGCGATTGACCCGGCTCCCGCAACTGCCACTCGGATTTTTCCCATCGTCTATCCTTTCAATTCAGTCAGAGCCGGCGCGGACGTCAGCTTGGGGGGAAGGGGACGCCCCAGATGTTGACGCGCTGGATATTTTCGCAGATCATCCATGCCAAAAACCCGTGAAAATTTCCCCCAATTTTTTAGGGCGCGGCGTATTCAATCGCGCCAATATCACAGCCAGCGTCTTGTGGTCTGGCGGCACCGATCTGGTCGGTCGACGGGCAGTAGTCATCATCAGCGGCATCAATGGCTCGACTGCCAGCCAAGAGCGGGAAATAGGCCGGCGAGCCGTCTGCGGGTTCGACCAGTTCGCCCAGCATGGGGTCTCCGTGGAAGGCCGGATTGCAAGAACCGTCTTGGATAAAATTGCCGATATTCTGTCTTATTCTGCTTTCAGAGAAACAAGCGTCCCCGCCGCGCCCGGCGATGATGCTGTTAATGATGTTTAGCGTTCCGCTTTCCCAGTTGTGGATCGCGCCGCCCATGTCAGCCGAGTTGTGGCTGAAGGTACTATTGACGATGCTTAGCTCGCCCCCGCTGCTGATCGCGCCGCCCGTGCCAGCCGAATTGTCACTGAAGGTACTGTTGGTGATACTTAGTTCGCCCACGCTGCTGATCGCGCCGCCAATCTCGTCAGCCGAGTTGCCACTAAAGCTGCTATTGACGATGTTTAGCGTTCCGTCAATCGCGTTGCTGATAGCGCTGCTGTTACCGACGAAGCTACTGTCGCTTATGCTTAGTTCGCCTGCGTTGAAGATCGCGCCGCCCCAAAGGTCAGCCGAGTTGCCGCTGAAGTTGCTGCTGACGATGCTTAGCCTCCCCTTCCAGTTGAATATCGCGGCACCTTCCCAAGCCGAGTTGCCGCTGAAACTGCTGTCGCTGATGCTTATCCTGCCCTTCCAGTTGACGATGGCACCGCCGATAGGATTGGCGGTAGTGTTTTTAAGACTTTCATCCTCTAGGATGAGCCCGCCTTCAACATACCCCTTGGCCATCGTTAAATTATTTATGGTCAGCACGCCGCCCTCGTTGTAAAAAATCCGATAACGATTGTCGCCGCTGATGGTATAGCCCTCGCCTTCAATGGTGATTTTGGAGGTGATGGCAGGAAGCTCGTCTCTAAGCGTAATATCTTGGCTTAATGTAATGGTATCGGCGCCGCGGCCGGCGGGACAACCACCTTCGGCGCGGTCATGGTTGGCGGCGATGATGGCATCCGCCAATGTACAGCTTGAGCTTAGCCTAATATCAGCGGCGTAGACCGCCGGCGCTACGATTGTCAATACGATGAGGATTGCAACGATAATTCGCTTGTTCATTTACTTCTCCTTGCCCATGTCATAAGGACAATTCAATTCTACAATACAAAGGGAATGGTCAATATAGAGGATATTCACCGCCACATACTGCGACAAAGTCCGCCGTTTTCCGCCACATAGTCCGACAAAAACCGCCATTTTCCGCCACAAATCTTTTTACCACAGAGGTCACAGAGGACGCAGAAGGCAGAGAGAAAAGCCATTATAGAGAGGCATTCACTCGACAAAATCCGCCATTTCGCGCCATTTTGAGCCACATAGTCCGACAAAAACCGCCATTTTCCGCCACGCTATGCCGTGTCATTCGCTGATCTGGCAAGAAGCATAATCTGAAACAGAACTGGTTTTATGCGCGTTTTATGCTCGAAAGGAAAACTTTTTCGCGCATAAACATTTCGACTCTATGCTGTTCAGGTTCTTTATACCGCGTTTGCGGGTTGGAAGGACGATTAAAAGAGCGCAGTTTTGGTTTTTGTCCGCGGCTGCGTTCATGGTTTTCACATATCTTTATTTTTTTACCACTCCCAAAATTGCCGCGGCGGATTTTCATAGTTCGGCTATCCCTTCAATCCAGTCAGAGCAATGCCGCGCACAAAGGTCTTTTGGGTGAAGAAAAACAGAACAATCGTCGGCAGCATGGCCAGCGTAGAGGCGGCCATCATCAACTGCCATTGCGCCCCATACATATTCTGAAACAGCTTGAGGCCTAGCGAAATCGTCCAGTCCTGCTGATTGGTCAGATAAATCAAAGGCCCCAGAAAATCGCGGTAGGTTTGAACAAAGGTGAACAGGGCGACAACCGCCATCGCCGGGCGCATCAAGGGGATCATCACATGCCACAGAATGCCAAGCTCGCTGGCGCCATCGATACGGGCGGCATCGCTAAGCTCCTGCGGGATGGTCAATAGAAATTGGCGCAGCAGGAATACGTATAGCGCGCTGCCGAAAAAGTGCGGCACGACCAAGGGCAAAAAGGTTCCAACCCAGCCAAGCTGACGGAAAATCAGATACAAGGGGATGAGAGTCACTTGCGACGGCAGCATAATCGTACTTAGGTAAATCAGGAAGACGATATTGCGCCCCGGCCACTGCACGCGGGCAAAGCCATAAGCAATAAAGGTGCAGGACAAGACCGTCCCCAGCACCGTCAAACCCGAAATCGCAACCGTATTCCACATATAGCGCCAGAAAGGAATGTAGGTGGTCGATGCGTGGAAGTTCATCCACTGCGGATCGGGCGGGAAAATGGGCGGCGGCTGCTGAAAAATCTCAACATCCGTCTTCAAGGCGGTAACCACCAGCCAATACAAAGGGAAGATATAGGCGATGGCCATGGCAATGACGATGCTATAGGCAATAGCTTTTTGAATGCGCCCGCGCACGATTCGGTTTTCCTGCCACCTTATCGCTGTCGTCATCAGCTAATCCTCGGCATGATAATAAACCCAGCCGGCCGTCTTGAATAAAATGACCGTGGCAAACAGAACAATCATAAACAAGATCCAGGCCTGGGCGCTGGCATAACCCATCTTAAATTGCTGAAAAGCGGTTTGATAGAGATACATCGAATAGAACATGGCTGAATTGGCGACGCCGCCAGCTCCGCCTTCGCGCGTTGCCGTCATCACCCAGGCTTCGGTAAAGTATTGAAAATAGCCAATTACATTGATGATAATCGTATAGAAAATCACCGGGCTAATCATCGGCAGCGTGATTCTGAAGGTCTTCTGAACGGCATTAGCGCCGTCCAACTCGGCCGATTCCAGCAGATCCGCCGGCACATCCTGCAAACCGGCCAGGTAAATCAGGATGGTATTGCCGCCAAACCAGGCGCCCATAAAGATAAGCGATGGTTTCACCCAGGCCGGATCCGTCAGCCAGCCAATCGGCGGCAGTCCCAGCAATTTCAGAAATTCGTTCAAAATGCCGAATTGGCCATTAAAAATCCAAAGCCAAACAATCGTCGAGGCGACCACCGGCGTAATCGATGGAACATAAAAAATGCTGCGATATAAGGACAGCCCTCTGATGCGCGTGTTCAGCAGCAGCGCCATGAGCAGGTTGAAGACCAGATGAATCGGCAGGCCAATCGCAACCATATAGAGGGTGTTGCTTAGGCCTATTTTGAAAACGCGGTCATCCAGCAGGTTGATGTAATTGTTTAAGCCAATGTAGCGCGGCGGCTGCAAGATGTTGTAACGGGTGAAGCTGTACTGGAGGGACTGCGCGATGGGCCCGATGTTAAAAAGGATGAATCCGATAATGGCTGGCGAGATAAACAGCAAACCAATCATCAGTGAGCGGGTCTGCCGTTTCGTGAGCCTGGATTTGCGGTAAGCTCTTTTTATTTTCATAGCATGATTCAAGGAGAAAACAGGGCGGCAGCCTTCCGCCCTGTCGTTTGGATGCAGGATTACATCATAGCTTGTTCCAGTTCCCTTTGGACTTCTTCAGTAACGCGGTCCAGCGCTTCCTGCGCCGAAAGCTGCCCGGCTTTGACAGCTGTTTCGGCTTCGCTCAAACGCGAGTTGTAGAAGTCATTGACTGGAATTTTCGGCGGCCCAAAAGCGTTGGGGCCATTGAGCAGATCCAGCGCCAGCTGAAAACGCTCATCGCGGACAAAACGTTCGGCAGTCGCCGGCGCCACTTTGGGTGGGATATTCTGGATGTTGAAGCAGAATTCGCCCATGTGCTCGTCCTCGCTTAACCAGCGGATGAATTCCCACGAGGCATCCGGATTTTGAACGCCAGTTGGGATGGTGAATACACTGCCGCCGAATGTCGTTGCGCCTTCACGGCCGCCTTGTGGATAGGGCGCCGAAATCATCGCCATTTCAAGGTCAGGGGCGAATTGCTTCTGGAATTGGATGAACCATTCCCCGACTTGCTTGAAGCCCTCTTTGCCGACGAAGAAGGGGTTCTGCGTGCTGATGTAATCGCCGAAGCCACTGGTGAACGCGGCCACCCGTTCGGGACCCAGACGGTCCCAATAGCCGGCCATCCATTCCAAAGCGGCGACAATCTTGGGATCGTTGGCCGTGATTTGCTGATTCTCTTCATCATAGAAGGTTCCGCCAAAGACGATGCCCCACCAGGACAGATTGGCCGGCAACAGGCCGACGCGCTCGATATTGCCGTCGCCGTCAACGATCTCCATCGCTTGCGAAACCTCGTCCAGTTCGTCGATGGTGGTCGGCGGCGCGTCAAAGCCAAGCTCGGCCAGCAGCGGCGGCGAATAGGCCAGCATACGGGCGTTGGAGGTACACATCAGACCCCAAAGCTCGCCATTCCAATGCCAGTTTTTCCATAATTGCGGGAAGTAGGCCGAGCCATCGATGCCGGCTTCCTCGGCAAAGGAGGTGATGGGGGTAAGCGCGCCCTGCGAGGCGATCTGCACCAGTTGATGCAGCCATACTGCTGATACGACATCGGGCGGATTCCCGCCGGCAATCGCTGTCAGCACTTTTTCATATTGACCAAAGACGGTCGTCATGGTGACGGATATGTCCGGGTGTTCGCTGTTGAACTGGTCAACCAAAGCCTGAAGGGCGTCAAACTCGAAGCCACTCCAGCCCGTCCAATACGTCAAGGATGTTTGCGCCATGCTGGCGCCCATCATACCGGCCGGCAATGCGGACATCCCGGCAAATGCGCCTGCTGCCAGGCTTGCGCGGAGAAAATCCCTGCGAGAAATTTTTCCATTTTTCATAACAGTTCACTCCTTACTAAATGATATTCATACAGATGACAGGCGGCTTCAAAAAACAAGCGCCTAAATTAGTGTAACCTGTTTTTGGCGGTTTGTCAAAATTTAGACAATCTGGCTACATTCAAGTATAATGCCTTTGAAATAACTCTGCATCCGAAAGTCCGTTTGGGAAAGCAGAAAGGAGCGCTGTATCGAAACCTGTCAAAGCAAGCTGCATCAAGTTTCAACCGTCTATCAATCTTGTCTTCAGGGAGCGTGAAATGCGTAAATTATCTTTGTTCGCTGCACTTTTGACCTTGCTCATCGCCGGCGCGGTGACTGCACAGGATTTCTCCGGCCAAAACGTGGTTGTGGTGACTCAAACCGGCTCGGCAATCGGCGGGCCAGTTCTGGATAAAGGGCCCATCTGGGAAGAGATGACCGGCGGCAACATTGAGCTTCAGACCTTTGCCTTTGGCGAACTGTTCGAGAAAATCTCGACCGCCTTAGCCACTGGCTCTGGTGATTATGATGTCATCATCTACGCCGCCGACTGGGCCGGCGATATTATGGCACCCGGCTATGTGCTGGAAATATCCCAAGACATCCTCGACCAGATTGACGCTGATGATGTCATCCCTCTGTACGCTGACCGCATCACCACCTGGGGCGGCGTGCCGTATGCCCTGCCCTACGACGGCGATGCCCATATGCTGTACTATCGCAAAGACCTGTTTGCCAATGAGGAGTATCAAGCCGCTTTTGAAGCTGAATATGGCTATCCGCTTGACGAGCCGGTCACTTGGTCGCAATATGCCGACATCGCCGCCTTCTTCAACGGCAAGGAAGTCGAAACAGCCGGCGATGCCGCTCCCATTTATGGCGCATTGGAAGCTCAACGCCGCAACGCCCAATCCTACTGGGTCTATCTGTCGCGCGCGACTGGCTATGGCAAAGTCCCTGGCAATCCCTGCTTCTTCTTTAGCTGCGACGATATGACTCCACAGGTGAACAATCCGGGCTGGGTGCGGGCGCTGGAAGAATATGTCGACATCCGCAGCGTCGGCGATCCAGAAATGATTAACTACGACGTCGCCGACACGCGTACGCTGTTCACGACCGGCACCGCTGTTCTGAACCTCGACTGGGGCGACGTCGGCACGATTTCGGTCGATCCCAATGCTTCCATCGTTCAGGGCGACGTCGGCTTTGGCGTGCTGCCTGGCGGTGATTCCTACTGGGATTATGAAGCCGGCGAATGGGTCATGGAAACGAACCCGGCGCCTTTCATCGCTTTCGGCGGCTGGATCATCTCGGTCGCTGCCGACAGCGACGTCACCGAAGCCGCGCTTGACTTCGCCGCCTTTTTGGCCAGCCGCGAAATGGTGAACGAATTGGCTGTAACCGGCGGCACCGGCATCAACCCGTCGCGCTTCAGCCAGCTGGAAGACATCGCGCCTTGGGTCGAGGCTGGCTTCGATGAAGAAAGCGCCGCCGACTATCTGGACGCTATTCAGAACACCATCAACCATCCTAACGCCGTGCTTGATCTGCGAATCACCGGCTCGGCCGAATACCTGTCAACGCTGGATGCTGAAATCGCCCGCGCCGTCGCCGGCGAAATCAGCGCGCAGGAAGCGCTCGATAATGTGGCCGCCCTGTGGGACGCCATCACCGACCGACTCGGCCGTGACGCGCAGGCAGCGCAGTACAAAGCCGCTGTTGGCTTCGACGGCTAAGTT
Organism: Phototrophicaceae bacterium; assembly: GCA_965243795.1. Lineage (GTDB taxonomy): Bacteria > Chloroflexota > Anaerolineae > Aggregatilineales > Phototrophicaceae > UBA6055. The sequence continues at coordinate 2,520,216 of OZ251576.1, forward strand.
AAGCCACATCATACAGGCAGGGGCGGGAGTCATCTCGCTCTTGCTTGTCCACTTTTGCCCGGGAGCGCCAACGCACCATGCGCGAAGACAAACTGATGAAGCGGGTCTTTCTTAGTCCAGCCGTGTTGATCCTGCTGGCTTTGTCCATCTTTCCGCTGGCCTGGTCGCTGGGCATCAGCTTTACCGATATGCAGCGCGGCGGCTCGACCATCGCCCGCCAGGCCGAAGCTGAAGGGATTAGCGAAGGCGTCGGTTTTCTGGGACTAGGCTTTGAACTGACCGGGCGCAATTATGAGCGTCTGCTTGGCGATACCCGTTTGCACAGCACCGTTCGCAATACGATGGTGTATGTGTTTTTTGGAGTGATGATTCAATATGCGGTTGGCTTGGGCCTGGCGACTGTCCTCAATCAGCCCTTTTTTGGACGTCATATCGTCCGCGTGATCTTTTTGATGCCGATGATGATGACGCCGGTCGCCGTCGCCTATACCGGCCGGATGATGTTCGATTCACAGCCGCAGCGCTCGCCTTTGGCGCATTTCCTGCGCGAATTTTCCAAGACCTTGCAACTGGAGCATAACATTTCTATTCCCTGGTTCACGGACACCGGCTGGGCGCCAGTCGCTATTCTGATCATTGACGCCTGGCAGTGGATTCCCTTTATGACGCTGCTGCTGCTGGCTGGCATGCAGTCCATCCCCGAAGACATTTATGAGGCGGCGAGAGTGGATGGCGCCAACGCCTGGCAGATTTTCAGCGGCATCACTCTGCCGATTCTGTTCCCGATTTCTATGACGGTGATATTGATCCGCGGCCTAGAGATCTTCAAAATTATCGATGTGATTGTGGTGACCACTGGCGGCGGGCCTGGCTCGGCCACTGAATCACTGACGCTGTATATTTTCGAGCAGGCACTTAGCAATGGCAATTATGGCTATGCCAGCGCGATTGCTTATATTCTGCTGATTCTGGTGATTGTGTTCGCGACGATATTTTTAGCAGTCGGTCGGCGTTGGGGTAATTTATCAAGACAATAAACTTATCACGACAGTTAAGAGGACAACATGAAAAAACGAAAGCGCCGATTCCGCTCAAGTGGACGTCCCTTATGGCAGTCCTTCCTGCTGTATGCGATTGTCATTTTTTGGTGTTTTATTGTGCTGTTTCCCTTTTACTGGCTGGCGACAACCTCGGTCAAGCGCCCGATTGATGTCAGCCGCGGCCCCAATTATATTCCCTATGTTGATTTTCAGCCGATTCCCGATCATTGGGAAGAGATGTTTGGCAACCAGCGAGAATCGACCCTGCGCCACTTCCGCAACAGCCTGATTTCATCCATCGGCAGCACCATTTTATCGGTGATTATCGGCGCTATGGCCGGCTATGGGCTGTCCCGTTTCAAGTATTACTGGGGACGTTTGGGCTGGGACAACGATAATATCGCCTTTTGGATTATCTCGCAGCGCTTTTTGCCGCCGGCCATCTTTATTGTGCCTTTCCTGCTACTGTATGACCGCTTTGGCTTAGTGGACACCTATGGGGGACTCATCCTGGCCTATACCCTGTTTAACATCCCTTTCGCCGTCTGGATTATGCGCGATTTCTTCAATGGACTGCCGGTCGATCTGGAAGAGAGCGCCTGCGTGGATGGCGCGACTCGCTGGCAGGCCTTTTATCGCATTGTGCTGCCCTTGAGCGCGCCGGGGCTGGTGGCCGTGGCGATATTCTCCTTTGTCTTCTCCTGGAATGAATATCTATTTGCCTTGATGCTGACCAACTTCAAGGCGATCACCCTGCCGGTCTTAATTGCCGGGCAGAAAAATACGCGCGGCATTGAATGGTGGTTCATCAGCGCGCTGACGCTGACCGCAGTTATGCCAGTGGTGATTATGGGGCTGCTACTGGAACGGTTTATCACGCGCGGGCTGACGGCCGGCGCCATCAAAGGTTAATCCTGGAACAAGGGGACTTGGCATGACAGCAAAAATTGTGGTTGTGGGCAGCTTCAATACTGATTTGGTCTCATATCTCCAGCGGATGCCGCGTCCCGGCGAGACCGTCCATGGTGACACTTTTGTGACCGGCGCCGGCGGCAAAGGCTCGAATCAAGCGGTTGCGGCCGCGCGTCTCGGCGCCGAGGTCACCTTTATCGGGCGCGTCGGCAGTGATGTCTTTGCCAATCTGGCCTACGAGATTTGGGATGCCGAAGGGGTCAACCGCGATTATGTCATTCAAGATCAAGACCATGCGACTGGCGTTGCGCCAATTCTCGTCGACAGCCAGGGCGAAAATATGATTGTGGTCGTGCTGGGCGCCAATCTGAACATTCAGCCAAGCGATATTGACGCCGCCAAAGACCGCATCGCCGCCGCCGATGTGCTGCTGGCGCAGCTGGAAATCAATCTTGACATGACTGCCTATGCGCTAAAAACGGCCAAAAAGCTGGGCATTGCGACCATTCTTAACCCGGCGCCGGCGACACCGCTGTCCAGCGATATGATGCAGCTGGCCGATTACCTGACGCCAAATGAGACCGAACTGGAAACATTGAGCGGACAAGCCGGCCAGGATGTAACAGCCCGCGCCCGTTCGTTATTGACTAGGGATGGGCAAACAGCAGTTGTAACCCTGGGGGCGCAAGGGGCGCAGATTGTCTCGCAGAATGAGAGCGTCCGCATGGAGACCTTTGAAGTTGATGTGGTCGATACCACCGGCGCCGGAGATGCTTTTAATGCCGGCTTGGCGGTCGCGCTGGCCGAAGGCAAGGATTTGCGCGCCGCCGTCAGGTTTGCCAATGCCACGGCCGCCTTGTCCGTTACCAAACCTGGCACCGCCCGCAGCGTCCCCCGCCGCGCCGAAGTCGACGCTCTCATCATCAAGCGCGGTCTTTGAGGTGGTCGGCCAGCCGCAGCGCCAGCGCGACAATCGTCAGCGTCGGATTGGCATAGCCGCCGGTTGGGAAGACGGCCGATCCAGCAATGTATAGATTGTCGACGCGGTGCAAACGCGAGTTGAGATCGACAATTCCGTCCGCCGGCGAGGTCGACATCCGCAACGCGCCCATGTGATGATCGCCGGTCTCCAGCGCGCCATCATCGGGCGGCCAAGGCCAGTCTTCGCCGCCGCCGCGGATATCGCTTATCATCTCAAAATGGCTGCCGCCGTGTCGCCGTAAGTAATTTCTGGTGATTTCCAAGGCCCGAACCGCGCTGCGCTTGTCGATCTCGGTCAGGCGCCAGTCGACATGGCTGACCGCTTGCCCAAAGATGGGATCGCGCACTTCGGGATTCAAGGTGATGCGACTGTCCTCATTGGGCGTCTGCTCCCAGTTGAGATTGACGACGGCCGAAGCGTCATCGGCGCCAAAGCGGAGGATAATGCGGAAATTGCCGATTTTTTCCTCAAGCAGGGTTTGATGATGCGGCGCAAGCACGCCCCAGGCATTGAAGACGCAATAATCAAAGATCAACTCCGGATTGACCAGCGGCGCGGTGATATGCACATAGTCGCCCTCGTCATGAGACGGCGGCTTGAGGCGAATCTGCTGCTCGCGGAAGAAATTGCGGATTTCGCTTGGAATCGTCCGCTCAAAATAAACCCGCGCCGCATTGGTGAGCAAGGGATGCAGCATAAAGCCGCGGCCGAGTTGGTCGCGGTCGTTATTGCCAAGGTCTCCCGACAGTTTTAACAGCCGCACATTCTCGATGCCGCCGGCGGCCAGCACATAGACATCAGCGCGAACCTTGAATCCCTTGCCAGGTTTGCCGGCTATGATGGTCGAACAGTTCAGTTCGTCAACATGGGACCGTTCGCGGTTGGCGGCGATGGCAAGCAGATGGGCGTTAAACAGCACGGTGACGTTCTGCGCCTGCTTGAGTTCAGCGCCGAACTGCACCTGAAAATCATGCAGGCTCTCTTCGTATTGGGCGCGCATAATGGCCGCCGTCAGCTGGTCGCCGTCCAGTCGCTCAAAGCTGCGGGCATATAAGACGCGCTGCCAGAAGTCCATATCGTCATAATTGAAGGGGCCAAAATGTCCGAATTGATGGGCATCGATGTAGTACGGTTTGAGTTCTTTGGCATCAAAGGGCCAGCCGACATCCCGAAAGCCAGGCCGCGGCATATAATCGGCCGCGTCGAGCGGGCGCGCCCAAAAGCCAAAATGGTTGGTGGTGCCGCCATACATATTCAGCCGCGAGCGGTGGAGAAACGCGGGGTCGACCTTGTGCAGAAAATCGCCAACTGTGCCGCGGTACAGAGATTGCCGCGCGGTATCCGGCGCGCCGCGGTCGCGTTCTTGGCCGCTGACCAGCAGCAGGACCGAAAGAGAGGTGTTGGCCAATCGCTGCGCTATCGCAATGCCAGCCGCCCCAGCGCCGACAATGCAGACATCAAAGCCCTGCAAGGTGATTCCCGCCGGCAGCTGCTCTGCATGAAGATACATCAGCATTCCCTTACAAAAGCTGCCGCGCCATCCAAGCACAGCCAAGCAGCGGCGCATCCTCTCCCAGCTTAGAGGCGGTGATTTTCACTTTGGCGCTGACCGCTTGGAAGGCATACTGCCGCAGAGATTCCCGCGCTGATGCAAACAGCAGTTCCCCGGCGCCGGCGACGCTGCCACCGATGACAAACTGCTCGATATTGATCATCATCGCCATAGAGGCCACCGCAATGCCCAGCGCGCGGCCAGCCTGATGCAAAACCTTTATGGCAATCGAATCGCCGGCGATGGCGCGTTGGGTTACTTCGGCGCCGGCAACTGTCTCATTGCCGCTGGCCTGGGCATAATGCCGCGCCAGCCAGGGGCCGCTGGCATAGGTTTCCAGACAGCCGCGCGAGCCGCAGTGACATAGATGCCCGTTCGGATCAACGGTCATGTGTCCAGTTTCGCCGGCGCTGCTGCCTTCGCCATAGATCAGCCGTCCCTCATAAATGATGGCGGCGCCAACCCCAGTGCCAATCGCTACGTAAATCATGCTACCGCGCTCCCGCCCGGCGCCATAATAAAATTCACCCAGGGCCGCTGCTTTGGCGTCATGGTCGAGCTTGACCGGAAGCCCAAGCCGCTGCTGCAATTTGCGGCCAAAAGGGGTATTGGAAATGCCAGGCAGATTGACCAGGGTATGCAGATCGCCGCTCACCGGATCGACGGGGCCAGGGGCGCCGATGCCAACGGCGGCGATACGCTCATCAGTCGGCAGACTCTTTTTCAGCCGCTCGACTTGGGCGGAGATACGGTCAATCACTGCTTCAAGTCCCTCATCCGAGCGCGTGTCGATGCGCGCCCGCGCGGCAATATCATTGTCTGGACTGATCAGGCCCAAGGCGATTTTGCTGCCGCCAAGGTCAATGCCAATGACCCAATTCATATCGCCGCCAGCTGGATCCATCGTCCACTTTGCGCCGAACGCTGGGCAGCTTCCATGATTTTCTGCACATGCAGGCCATCGGCAAACGAGGGGGACGGCGGGCAATCCTGCCAGATAGAACGAATGAATTGATATTGGCATTCGGCATGAGTCCGCACGAAATCTGGCGTCATCGTCCAATCCGGCGCCCGCTGGCCGTCATAGCGCTGGACAGCTTCGATTTTTCGGAAACCGCGCTGGCCGCCGGTCGGCTTGTCGTCGTCGCGGGTGTCATAAACATACAGCCAGGCTGGTTCATTGAGGTCAAAGCGAATCGCGCCTTTGTCGCCAAAAATTTCGACTATCAGGTCATTGGTCGCTCCAGTTCCCATCCGCGAGATTTCGACCGTCCCCAGACTGCCATCGGGCAAGCGCGTATGCAGCAGGGCAATATCATCGACGTCAACGGGGGCTTTTTCTTGGGAGCCTGGAGCAATCGGGCGCTCCTTGATAAAAGTCTCCAGGGTGCCGTAGACCGAAGCGAAATCGCCCAGCAGATAGACCAGCAAATCCAGAATATGCGAACCTAAATCAAAGAGTGCGCCGCCGCCGGTCATCTCGCGCTGGAGCCGCCAGGAAAGCGGTTTGTCGGCCGAGATGTAACTGGAACGATGATAGCGGCCGCGAAAGGAAAACACTTTGCCAACGAAGCCGTCCCGCATAAGCTGCTTGGCGCGGGTGATGGCTGGGAAGAAGCGGAAGTTGAAGGTCATCTGCGCTTTGACGCCGGCCGCATCGACTGCCTGCGCCATGCTTTGCGCTTGGGCGGCATTCATCGCCATCGGTTTTTCGCAGTAGATGTGCTTGCCAGCTTTGGCGGCGGCCAGGGCGATTTCCTGATGAACATGGTTGGGCGCGCAGATGTCGACCGCATCGATGTCATCCCGCGTCAGTAGATGCCGATAATCCCCCGTGAAAACATCACAGCCAATTTCTGCGGCGGCCTGTTTGGCGGTCTCCGTGCGGCGGGTGGCCACCGCGGCCAGTTGAATGCTGTCGGCCGGCAAGCCATAGTAAAAAGGAATGGCGCGATAAGCCAACGCATGCACTCGGCCAATCCCGCCATAGCCGATAAATCCAATTCTGATTTTTGACATCAGCGTTCCCCTTGAGATGTTTTCAAGCCGCCCGCATCGCGGTATTGATGGCTGGCCTGGCGCATAACCTGGCGCAGTTTTCTGACAGCGGCGGCAATCTCGCCCGTTCCTGGCTGAAGTTTGCCGGTTGGACCCTTGAGCAAGGGTGATGAGAATTCGCCAACGGTCATCCCGGCCTTGATGAATTGCGCGACATTGCCGGCGTTCAGTCCGCCATCTTCCATTAGCTCAATGCGGTCTTCCATGCCGGCCGCCGCAATCATTTGATGGATTTTGTGCAACGTGTCGACCACAATCGGGTCAATCGTATGCGGGCTTTGACTGCCGGACGTTTGCTTCCAGAAGGGCGCGCGGCTTTCGTATTCAATGATGTCGATATAGGGATGGATAAACTGCTCAAAGGCATAGGCTGGAACACCCTGCCAAGCCCATACCCCGACCTTGAGATTCAGCTTTTCCTTGATGTAGGTAATGTTTTGGAAGATCATCTCGTTCGTCGTTTCCAGCGGCAGACTGATCAGGCTCACGCCCAGATCGGCCAACTGGTCAAAGACGCTGAAACTCGGCCGTATCATTTGCAGCTGCGCCTCGACTTCTAGACTCGTGCTGCGGCAGACGGCCTCGATGATGTCAAAGCCACCGCGCGGCATGGCAAAATCCATATACTTGCCATCGCGCACCTCAATATGCAGCCAATCGACGCCAGCCGCTTCCAGGTCATGCACCTGCGCGCCAAGAACCGCATAATCCGCCCAGAACAGTCCGGCGGCGATTTTGCACTGCTGACTGACTTTTCCGATTGTGTCTTTCTTGGTCATAAACACTCCCTGATATTCGACTCAAGCATTGGGCAGCGAGTTTCGCCAGTCGCCTGTCTATACTCCCTCTCGACTGCGGCGCGCAATTCCCTCGTCGCCCTGTTCGCTTGTTGGTTGATAGCCCGGCAGAGGCAGCAGCCGTTGATGAATGATGTCAATCATCCAGTCCTTGCCCGGAAAAAAGCTGTCTTCCAGTTCAGCCGGCGGCGTAATCCAGTTGCGCGAACCCAAAACCGCCACCGGCCCATCCAAAAAATCAAAGGCCAGCTGGCTGATGTTGGAAGCCATGGTATGCAGGAAAGAGCCGCGTTCAGTGGCATCCGATGTCAGCAGAACCCGACCCGTTTTGCGAACCGACTGAATGATTTTGTCATAGTTGAGCGGATTCAGGAAACGAGCGTCAATTACTTCGGCGCTGATGCCATGCTTGTCCTCAAGTTCGACAGCGCCCTGCAGGGCGCGATAGAGGGTGGCGCCGATGGTCACAATGGTGATGTCCTGGCCTTGCCGATGCACATAAGGGTCGCCTTCTTTGATTTCATAATAATCCAGCGGCACGCCTTGCGAAAACAGAATTTCGGTCTGATTGTAAAGACGCTGGCTTTCAAAGAAAACGACCGGATCAGTCCCGCGCAAGGCCAGATTAAGCATCCCCTTGGCATCATAGGGCGTCGCTGGGAAGTAGACTTTTAGGCCGGGAATGTGGGCGACGAGCGAACTCCAGTCCTGCGAATGCTGGGCGCCATACTTCATCCCGACTGACACGCGCAAGACCAGCGGCATCTTGAGGACATTGGCTGACATCGCCTGCCATTTCGCCATCTGATTGAAAATTTCATCGCCGGCGCGGCCCATGAAATCGCAGTACATCAACTCGGCCACGACTCGACCGCCGGCCAGCGCATAGCCGACCGCCGTCCCGACAATCGCCGCTTCCGAAATCGGGCTGTTGAAGAGACGGTGATAAGGGATAGCTTCCGTCAGCCCACGGTACGCGCCAAAGGCCCCGCCCCAGTCGCGGTTCTCCTCGCCATAAGCTATCATGGTCGGGTCATGGTAAAACCGATGCAGCATAGCCTCAAAGATGGACTCGGCGTAGGTCAATGACTTCAGCCGCGACAAAGGCTCGCCGGCCTGATTCAATCCAAAACGATGCTTGCTTGATGTCGCCTTGACGCGCGTCTCGGCCATCGCCTGCAATACCTCTGGCTGACGGTTATCCAGGGACTCGGCTTTTTGATTGGAAAACATCATCGCGCCAATCGAATCGCCGACGGTATTGAGATAAGGCGACATTCCCAAAGAGACGCTGGCGCTGACTGTTTTGCGGATGCGTTCGACAACGGATTCACGCAGGCCTTCCAGCCGCGCATCGTCGGCATGGCCGTTGGCGCGCAGATATTCACCAAAACCGCGCAGAGCATCCTGCTGCCGCCACAGTTCCACTTCCTCACGGCCGCGATAGGAGGAGGCGTCGCTGGGGGAATGGCCGCTGTAGCGATAGGTGATCACATCCAGCATCGCCGGTCCCTGCCCGGCCAGCAGAACTTCCTTTTTGCGACGGGTAGCATCAGCGACGGCCAGCGGATTGTAGCCATCGACTCGTTCGGCGTGCATGGCGGCCGCGTTGACCCCCAGCCCAACCCGCGCCAGCATGCCAAAGCCCAGCGTCTCGCCCTGTGGCTGGCCGCCCATGCCATAAAAATTATTGACAAAGTTGAACAGGATGGGAGGAGCGCCGCCCAGTTCTTCATCCCAGAGCGTGTGATACTGGTCCATGGCGGCGAAGTTCATCGCTTCCCAAACCGGGCCACTGGCAATCGATGAATCACCGATATTGGCGATGACGATGCCTGGCCGGCGATTGACGCGTTTGAACAGCGCCATGCCGACGGCGATGCCGGCCGAGCCGCCGACAATCGCATTGTTGGGCATAATGCCAAAAGGCGGGAAAAAGGTGTGCATCGAGCCGCCCAAGCCTTTGTTAAAGCCATTTTCACGGGCAAAAATTTCGGCATAGACGCCATAGATGAACCAGGTTTGGGCCAGGGATTGAATGTCGGCGGCATCCGCGAAGGATTCGACGGCGCGCAATGCCCGGCCGTCCATATAGCTTTCCATGATGTTCAGCAGCTTGTCCTCATCCAGCTGGCGGATGGCCGAGAGGCCTTTGGCCAGAATCTCGCCGTGACTGCGATGCGAGCCAAGGATAAAATCGCTGGGATCCAGAGGATAGCTTTGTCCAACAGCCGTGGCCTCCTGACCTATTGATAGATGCGCCGGGCCGCTGTGATGATAGCGGATGCCGCGGTAAGCGCCGTCCTTTTTGAAGCCGTCCAGCGCCGTCTCGAACTCCCGAATCAAGAGCATGTCGTGGTACATATTGACCAAATCAGCGCTGGTGTAACGTCTGGCTTCGGCGGCCGCATCGGACTGATAGGCATTGACCGGAATAGCGGGCGCCTGAATCTGCGCGGCGCGGCGGACTTCATGCGGGTCAATTGTGAGCGACTTGGGCATCGCGGTTCCTTTGATTACAGCGCGAGCGACTTCGCGATTGCCTCGACAATCGTTATCGCTATCAGCAGGAATATGAACAGGAAGATTATTCGCACAGGCCGACGCCAATAAATCTCTTTGCGTTTATAGGCGTCCGGTCTGTGAGAAAACGCGCGATGCCAGTCTGATTCCTCTGGTCGCCGTTTCATTTTGCTTTATCCTTTCTGTGTTCCCTTTTGGTTACAGCGCGAGCAGGTCAATATGCGCCAGTCGGCCGCCAAGCGCCGCCAGGAAATGAGCCGCCGGCGCGCCATCGATCACTTGATGATTGACGGTCAGCGAGAGGCCGATATGCGGGACGAAAATTGGGCCATCTTCGCCTTGTATCGGTTTTAGGTTGATGCTGCCCGCGCCGAGGATGGCCACCTGCGGCGGGTTGAGCAGCGGCGTAAAACTTTCGATGCCCAGGCCGCCCAGGTTGGTCAAGGTGAAGCTGCCGCCGGTCATTTCTTCAGGCTGGATGCTGCCTTCTCGACAGGCCTTTATTAGGCGACGGCATTCTGATGACAGCTGTTTCAAACTTAGTGATTCGGCTTGATGAACTACCGGCACCAGCAGGCAGCGCGGTGTATCGACAGCCAATCCTAGATTGACCGCTTGATGTCGATAGATGGTCTCATTTTCATAGACGGCGTTCAAATCGGGAAAATCGGGCAAGGTCTGCGCCAGGGCATACATGAGCAGGACGTTAATCGTCACCGACCGCAGGCCAAGCGCCTCATCGCTGTTTTTGAGCCTTTGGCGGAAGGCGATAAGAGCCGTGGCATCTGCCGAACTGTTCAAGGTAAGCTGGGCGGTGGTCTGCGCTGATTCGAGCATACGTCGGGCGATGGTCTTGCGAATGCCCCGCAGCGGCGCCGCTTGAACCGCTGTTGATTTTTGCGGCCGGGCAACTTCCAGATGGGTCTTGGTCACACGGCCGCCAGCCGCGGCATCATCGCGAATTCGATAGTCGCCGCCAGCCAACATCGCCTGGGCGACCGGGGATATCTTCACTTGGCTATCGATGACCGCTTCAATGTCCCGTTCAATAATGCGACCATTGGGCCCGCTGCCGACAAGCTGCTGATAGTCAATGCCTTTACGCTGCGCTAGATTTTTTGCCCGCGGTGAAATGAAGACCGGCTTGCTCGCTGTGACGCTGGCGGCTGGATTTGCCTGAAGCGACGTCGGCATAAGTTCGGCAAAGGACTCGTCAGCTTGTCCCACCGCGGCGATATTTTCCAGCACTGGCACCTCATCGCCCTCCTTGAAGAACTGCGCCAGCAATACGCCGGAGACATCGCTTTCAACTTCCAGCGCCGCCTTGTCGGTTTCGATTTCGCAAAGGGGTTCACCAGCAGCGACGGTTTCCCCGACCGCCACGCGCCAGGTCAGCAGGATAGCGCTTTCAACAGTATTGCCGAGCTTGGGCATAACAATCGCTTGTGCCACAGATTGCCCTCAAATCGCTTGCTTTGTGCAGCCGCATAAAATCAATTCATCTGCACAGATGATAAAGCGAAATCAAGGCATCGTCAAGCTGCCTGCTTCGGGATTGGTCAATATAGGCGACATTTTCCGCCATTTTCCGCCACAAATCTTTTTACCACAGAGGACACAGAGGGCAGAGAGAAAAGCGGTCAGGAAATGCGCGGCGGGGAGTGGTCAATATAGAGGATATTCGTCGACAAAATCCGCCACAATCCCGACAAAATCCGCCATTTTCCGCCACGCCCTGCCGCGACAAAAACCGCCATGAACCGCGGCAAAGACTTTTTACCACAGAGGACACAGAGGGCAGAGAGAAAAGCGATAAGGAAATGCGCGGCGGGGAGTGGTCAATATAGAGGATATTCGTCGACAAAATCCGCCATTTTCCGCCACGCTATGCCGCGGTCATTCGCTGTCCTCATCTGAAGCGGGACGGGTTTTATGCGCGAAAGGAAAACTTTTTCACGCATAAACATTTCGCCTCTATGCTGTCCAGGTTCTCTATACCGCGTTTGCGGGCCTCAAAGATCGCAATTTTGGTTTTTGCATGTCCTTATTTTTTTACCGCTCTCGCTTTGCCGACCCGATGGCCCGCGGTTGAGGTCGTTAATATCGATTTTCAAAATTGATGACGTCAGCCATAACGCAGGGGAGCGCGCCATTGGCCATTGCCTTATCCCTTGAGGCTGCCCGAAGCCGTGACGCCGGTGATGAGATGTTTCTGTCCAAAATAGAAGACAACCAGCATCGGGATAATCATCAGCATGGCGAAGGTCATAACCATATTCAGGCTGCTGTCGGCGCCTTCAAACCCTTGCAGAGCGTTCAGGCCCAGCGCCAGCGTCCACAACTCTTGATTGGATCCCAGATAAATCAAGGGGTTGAGGAAGTCGTTCCAGGCAAATTCAAAGGCGAAAATTGAGACGGCGGCGATGACCGGCCGCGACATCGGCATAAAAATGCGCCACCAGACGCCGAATTCGGAACAGCCGTCAATACGGGCTGAATCATAAATTTCGTTGGGGATGCCGCGGAAGAACTGGCGATACAGGAAGATGTAGAAGGCATTGTGTCCCAGCACGCGCGGCAAGATGAGCGGCCCAAAGGTCCGCGTCCAGCCAATTTCGTCAAAGAACAGGAATAAGGGAATGATTCGCACCACATACGGCAGCATCATCGTCGCCAGCAGGATGCCAAACAGATATTGCCGTCCTGGAAAGGGGATGCGGGCAAAGGCATAACCGGCCAGAGTGCAAGGCACCAAGGCGCCAAACAGCGATCCGACAACGATAATCAGGGTATTGCGCGTGTATCTTTCGATGGGCTGTATTTCAAACAGATTGGGATAATTCTCAAAGGCAACTGGGTCAGGGATCAACTCCAGCTGGCGAATGGATACCTTGTCGCGAGTCTTGAGCGATGTCGAAATCGTCCATAGCAGCGGCACCATCATTACAGCCGCGCCGACGGTCAGAACGGCATAAACCAAGATATGGCGGATCAATTTGACCCTTGGATTTTGAATCATACAAACACTCTTAACAGGCGGATTAAAGGTTTTTAGGTTCCGTCTTCGCCGCCATCTCCATAAAACACCCAGCGATTGGAGGTATAGACCAAGGCGATAGTTAGCACAAAGATAATGCTGAACAAAATGACAGACAGGGCGGCCGCATAGCCAAATTCAAAATCGCGGAAGGCTTTGACATAAACATGAAGCATATAAACCAGGCCCGACTGCAAGGGACCGCCGCCCACATCAAGCAGAATGAAGACCTGTGTAAAGACTTGAAAGCCGCCAATTACCCCAATGAGCAGGTTGAAAAATATGGTGGGCGTCATCAGGGGGACGGTGATATGGCGCAGACGATGCCAGCTATTGCCGCCGTCGATGGCGACCGCCTCGTACAAGTCACCTGGAATGCTTTGCAGGCCGGCCAGGAAGATAATCATCTGCCCGCCAAAACCCCATAAGCTAAGGATGATGAGCGAGGGTTTAATCCAGTCGGGCGAGGACAGCCAGCGCACCGGCGTAATGCCCACCAGCACGAACAGCTGATTGAAGAGGCCGTAGCGGGTGTTGAGCAGTCCGGCAAAGATGACCGTCGCCGCCACCAACGGCACCACCGACGGCACATAAAACAGGGTGCGGTAAAGCTGCATGCCGCGCACCCGCATATTGAGCAGAAGGGCGATCAAAAAGGCGAACAGCAGTCTTAGAGGGACACTAAAGCCCAGATAATAAACTGTATTGTATAAACTTTTTGAAAAGAGTTTATCGTCGGTAAAAATCTTGACATAGTTTTCCAGGCCGATCCAGGGCGGGCTGCCGACAACGCCTATTTGATAGTCGGTAAAGCTCAAGTACAGGTTGTAGGCAAAGGGCATCAGATCGAAAATGACGAAGCTGGCGAACCAGGGCAAGATAAACAGCAGGCCGATTAAGCTGCGATGGCGAAACCAAAATTCAGACAGCCGGGCCCGCAGAGGGGCCCGACCGTTGATGGTATGCAAAGCTGGAGCCGCGTTGCCGCTAGCCATCGAATTCACTCCAGAATTCGTCAAGGATAGCTTGGCCTTCGGCGGCGGCGTCATTCAAAGCCTCTTCTGCTGATTTCATGCCGAAGAAGGCTTCCTCAATATGGTTGTTCAGGACTTCAGCGATTCGCCCCTGCGCTGGCGTGATCGGCACTGAAACGTCGGTCGCCAGACCTTCCAGCACGGTTGCCCAATAGGGATTGGCGTCATAATAGGCCGGATTTTCGTTGCATTCGCGCACTGGCGAAGGACGGCTTTGGGCAAACAGGAAGGCGCAGCCACCAAGCGGATGCACGCCGATAAACTCGGCAAACTTGTAAGCGGCCGCCTGCTTTTCTGGCGGATGAACCGACGGGATGGTGTAAGCCCAGGCGCCGCTGAAACCATAGCCGGTGACCCCAGCATGGACGGCATCAGGGTTGTCGCCATTGTAGGGCCGCAGCATCACACCCCAGTGCGAGGTGTCCGCGTATTTCTCTGGAGCGTTGACATTGTAGTGTCCAAAGAAGGCTGTATTGACGCTTAGGAAGCCCAATTCGCTGTCATAGAAAGGATGATCGCCTTCGGCAAAGGCCGTATCCTGGAAGAAATCGCTGACGTTTTCCACGCTGCCATTGATGTTGTTGGTGAAGCTGACCATCCATTCCAGCGCTTCGACGCCCTCGGGGCTGTTAAACAGCAGAGTGCGTCCGTCGTCGGAGACGTATTTGCCGTTGTTGGTGTAGAGCCATGAGACAAAGTCAGCGTCGCCGTTGCCGACAGACGCGCCCATGACATCGACGCCCAGCGGATCGCCCTGCGTGAGGGCCGCCGCCACTTCCTCAAGCTCCTGCCAGGTTTTTGGCGGACTTTCTGGGTCAAAGCCGGCGCCGGCCATCATCTCTTTGTTGTAGATGAACAGGCTGGTCAGGCCGCCGGCGGATGGCATCGGCAGGCCGTAAAGCTGGCCATTCCAGTATTGAACGCCAATTTCCCCTTCATAGAAGACGCTTAGGTCAGTCCCAGCTTCTTCGACAAAGGCATCAATCGGAATAATCAGGCCCGAAATGGCAAACTGGTAAGTTTCTGGCCGGGTGGTCATAATGATGCCAGGCGGGCTGCTGCTGGCGGCGGCGGTGGCCAGAAGTTCACTGCGGTTGCCCCAGGGCTGAACTTGATTGTTAACGCGGATGCAGGGATTTTCAGCCTGGAAATGCCCGATGAGTTCGTCCATCAAGGCCTCGCGGGCTGCGCCCCACCAGTTCATAAAGTCGAGTTCGATAATGTCGCCCTCGCAGTCTTGCGCGGCCGCCGGCGCAAGGCCAAGTGACAGCAGGACCGCAAGCGCGAACGCCAAACGTATAAAGAGTGAATATCTCATGTGATTCTCCTATACAAAATCATCGTTCAATAAAATGATGGCCAGAGGGCCAATCGTACACAGGTTAAACTTGGGCAGCGAACAAAATGGGCAATTTTGCAGATTGCCGCAGATCAGCTATACTGAATAAGATGAATGCACATTCGCCAACCTTTGTTAAATATACACTGAATTTGTCAGGCTGTCAAATTTTTGGCCAAATTAGATAAATTGAGGTTTAGAATATGCGCGAGACACCCGATATGGATGAGAGGCATCTCCTATGAGAGCTTGGCAGGCGATGGATCCGCGCTTGAGCCGCTTTGACCCCTTGGAGCGGATTATTTTTTATGATGATTTTGACGAGGGGCTGCACGGCTGGTCGGAACTCATCGGCAATTATGAACACAGCCTGGATTCGATGCTGCCGGAGTACAGCGATATGCGGCCGCCCATGCTTAGCAATTTATCGATGTGGGATACGGGTACAGCCGGTTCAATGGAAGGCACTTACGCGCTCAAATTGGCCAGCCGTCCACAGCGCGGCGCCATCGCCACCAGCATTAAACGGCAGACATTTCGTCATCGCGGGCAAATTCAGCTGGAATGCTATTTTACCTTCAAGCCAGAAGCCAGCGAACTGCGTCTGTCACTGCATGATGTGCGGGCCTTTGGCGTCCTGTTTGACCTTCAGGATGGCTTTCAGGCCGAATATCGCTGGATGCCGCATCTGCGCTATCTGAATGCGATGGACGATGAGGTCTGCCAGCGCTGGCAGGTCAAAGGCCAAACGCGTCCCTTCCGCGCCATTGGCGATTCTGGCGAAACCGTTTCGCATTTTCATCTCGGGCCGGAAAATTGGGAGGATGTGGATTTTGCGCCGCAGACTCTAAGCTACAATGAAATCGCCACCAAGATGAATTGGCATTATCTCAAAATCAATGTTGATTTGGCCTCTCGCCGCTTTCTCGGCTTTCAATGCAATGACCGCATTTATGACGGCGACGCGCTGAAGGTGATCAAGATACCAGCGATGCCTAACCTAAACTGCATGCTGAACACCGCCTTTTGGGTCGAAAGCAATCGAGACAAGCGCGCTTTTTTGTATCTTGATTCGGTACTGCTTTCAGGGGAGTTTTGAGGATGAGTCTGCGGCGGAGCTATACAGCGGCGGTCGAGCGAAACCAGGAATGGCGCGGCCGATTTGCCACCGAACCTTATGAAGCGGCCTGGGCGAGCGAGGCGATTTTCTTTGTCCGCGCTTTGGACAGCCAGGGCTTGTCTGCCGACGGCGATGGCGGCCAGGCCCGCGTGCAGATTTCGCCCGATGGCATTCACTGGGTGGATGAAGGCGCGGTCATGCAGCTGCCGATTGCGCCAGGCCAGCTTGCGTTTTGCAAGACGAAACATTTTGGCGGGTGGCTGCGGCTTCAAGGTGAACTGCCGCCGGCGGCAAAACTTACCGCGCTGGTTTATCTGTCGCTTAAGGAATAGTCGGGAGCGAAATAGGTTCAGCATCAACTAGACTTGGTTCATTTTTAGTTAAAGGCAGGATTTTCACATGACAGAAAATGTTTCTTCGGGCTGGGATGCGGTCATTGTCGGCGCGACTCCCGCTGGCATCATGGCTGGCATCGCTGTCGCAAAATCGCGGCGGCGCGCGGTCATCTTAGAGCGGACATCCTACGCGGGCGGTCTGCCGGCCAACGGCCTGGGCGCAACTGACATCGCCACCCGCGGCGCGACTGGCGGCCTTTTTCTCGAATTTACGCGGCGGGTTAAACAGCATTATATCGACCGCTATGGGGCTGAATCACAGCAGGTGGTCGACTGTTCAGATGGGTATCGCTTTGAACCTCATGTCGCCGAGCGGGTCTTGCTGGCGATGATCGCCGAACATGAGGATTATCTGGCGCTGCGGCTTCAGCGGCAGTTCGATGCCGAACCGCACAAGGTCATAAAAGATGGCCATAAGCTGACCGGGATCAAGGTCAAAAATCACATCACCGGCGAAACAGAAATTTACACGGCGCGGGTCTTTGTCGATGCCACCTATGAGGGTGATTTGGCGGCGGCGGCCGGCGCTCCGTATATGCTGGGCCGCGAAGGCCAGGACGAATACAATGAACCCTGCGCCGGCAAGTTCTATCAGCGCTGGCGATCTCCACCTGACCCGCACTATTCCACCGGCCAGGGCGACCATGCGATTCAATCTTACAATTACCGCCTGACGCTGACGACGGATCCATCGAACACGACCAAAATCGAAAAGCCCGCCGCCTATCAACGCGATGAGTACCTGTCATTGATCGATGATGTTTTGCAGGATCGCAATGCCGGCCCGCCCACTCCTATGGAATTTGACGGCATCGGACGAATCACCAACATGGTGACATTGCCCAATCAAAAGGTCGACGCCAACAATCAGCATGCCGCCTTGATCTCGACTGACCTGCCCGAAGAGAATTGGCCCTGGCCGACATCCAGCTGGGATTGGCGCGACCGCTTTGCTCAACGGCTGCGCGATTATATCCTTGGCCTGTTTTATTTTGCCCAAAACGACCCGGCCCTGCCGCAGGTTTTCCGCGACCGCTGCAATCGCTGGGGGCTTGCCAGTGATGAATTTGCCGACAATGGCTGCTTCCCGCGCCAGGTCTATGTACGCGAGGGGCGGCGGATCCGCGGCGAATACCTGTTCACCGCGCACGATGCTTTGTCCAAGCGCGGCTCAAAAGACCACATGACCAGCATCACCGCCAGCCATTACAGTCTCGATTCTCATGCTGTCCTCAAACGCGAGCCCGGCCGACCGCATCTGGACGGCATATTCGGTTACCGCACCCAACCTTACAGCGTCCCCTATGGCGCGATTGTTCCTTTAGAAGTTGAGAATTTGCTGATTCCAGCGCCGGCTTCGTCTACCCACATCGGCTTCAGCACCTTGCGGATGGAACCCTGCTGGATGGCCTTGGGCGAGGCGGCCGGCCTGGCCATCGCTGTCAGCCTGGATGAGGGAGCGACTGTGCGAGAGCTTAATGTCATTGAGCTTCAGCGGCGTCTGCTGGCGGCCGGCGCTGTTCTGATTTTTTATGAGGATGCCGCGCCTGGCGATGACCATTATGAAGCTGCCCAGTATTTTGCCCTGCGCGGCTTTTTGGGGGACGGCCTGCGCGCCAATTTGAACGAAACGGCATCGGCGCAATGTCGGGCGAATTGGACAAGTTGGGCCGAGACGCCGGATTTGGCTGATTTTGCCGGCACGCGCGGCGAATTGCTGGATGCGCTGTATCAGCAGGTCAGTTCGCGTTCAGATGCCGAGCAGGCGCGGCTCTACGCTGGAGGGCAAGACCGAAGGCGATATTGCCGATAAGACAGAAAGGGCAATGATATGGAATTTATCAAGATCGACGCCGAGCAGAAGCGGCAGTTTGATGATGAAGGGTATCTGATTCTTAGGGGCGCGCTGGACAGCGAGGACATCGACGGTTTGATTGAAGCTGGCGACCGCTTGATTGCGAGTGATCGAAAAGCCAATCGTCAGCGCAGTCATGGCGGGCTTTATGATGGGTTTCGGAATGTTGTTTCGATGGATGATCGATTTTTGCCTCTGCTGGCCCATTCGGCTGTCTTTTCGATTGTGGCGCAGCTGTTGGGCCCCAACCTCGGCCTGCTGACCAGCCACCTTATTTATCGTCATCCAGATCCGCCCGGTTCGCCTTCAACTGGACGGATGCCGGGCTGGCATCGGGATCATTTTGTATCCATGCGCGATTTGGGACATGCCCATATTCCCCGTCATTCCCTTAAAGCCGCCTACTATCTGACCGACTTGAGTCAGCCCAGCAGCGGCGCGACTATGATGGCCGCCGGCAGCAATCAACTCAAGAGGCCGATTGTGATTCCGCCCGGCCAGGCTGATCCAGAGACCTGCGTTGAACCGCGGCTATGCCCCGGCGACTGTGTCCTGTTTGAAAATCGAACCTGGCACGCCGGCGCGGCCAACCTGACCCGCCGCATCCGCAAAGCAGTCATGTTTGGTTATTGCTATAATTGGATTCGGCCGACCGATTATCGTCAGCAGCCGCCGGCCATGCTGGAAAAACTGAACCCGATACAGCGTTTCCTGGTGGGCGAACCCGTTGACGACCGGCAGGAATTTCAATTCGACGGTGGCGCCAACCCCATCAATGACTGGTGCATCGAAAACGATTTTAACTATCAAAACGCTTAACTGGAGTTGAAAAGGACAGATTTATGAAAGAGCGGCAGACTGATATTTTGATTGTGGGTGGTGGAACTGGCGCGGTGGGGGCCGCCCTGGCCGCGTTGCGCTTGGGCAAATCCGTCATTATGAGCGAGGAAACCGATTGGATTGGCGGACAGCTTACCGCCCAGGCCGTCCCGCCCGATGAGCATCCTTGGATCGACCAGACTGGGGCGACCGCCAGTTATATGCGCTGGGCTGATGGCGTGCGCGATTATTATCGCCGCCACTATCCGCTCACGGCCAAGGCGCGCGATACCATGAATCTGAATCCTGGACAGGGCAATGTCAGCCGCCTGTGCCATGAGCCGCGGGTCGGGCTGGCCGTGATGGAGGCCATGCTGGCATCCTACCGCTCCAGCCGTCAACTCGATATTCTGCTCAATCATATTCCGACAGCCGCCGAAACAGACGGCGACCGAGTGACAGCCGTTACTTTGCAAGATACCCGCAGCGGCGATGAGGTTGTGATTTCCGCGCCCTATATCCTGGATGCGACCGAGTTGGGCGATTTGCTGGAACTGGCCGATGTCGAATTCGTGATTGGCGCCGAAAGCCAGGCACAAACCGGCGAACTCCATGCCGTCTCCGGCGAACCGCAGCCGCTTGATCAGCAGGCGATTTCCTGGTGTTTTGCCATTGATCACCTTGAAGGCGAAGACCATCGCATTGACAAACCGCAGGATTATGACTTTTGGAAGACCTATCAGGCCGATTTTTGGCCTGGCAAACAGCTGGCCTGGCAGGACGTCAGTCCGATTACCTTGGAAATTCGCAACCGCGGCATTTTCCACACCGATTTTCAGCACAAACGCAGCGGCGAGCCAGCCGATTTCTGGCATTTTAGGCGGATTCTGTATCAAGGCCACTATCCCGAAGGCACATTCCGCAGTGACATTACGCTGGTGAATTGGCCGCAGATTGACTATTGGCTCAAGCCTCTGCTCGGCGTGTCAGAATCCGAAAAACAGGCGGCCTTGCATGGCGCGCGGCAGTTGAGTTATTCACTGCTTTACTGGATGCAGACCGAAGCGCCGCGCCATGACGGCCAGGGCTATGGCTATCCTGGCCTGCGTTTGCGCTCCGACGTCGTTGGGACAAGCGATGGATTGGCAAAATATGTTTATGTCCGCGAAGCGCGGCGCATCCTGGCCGAATGGACTGTGCTGGAGCAGCATGTCGGAGTTGAACAGCGCGGCAGTCTTATCGGCGCTGAACGTTTTGATGACAGCGTGGGCGTCGGCTGTTATCGCATTGATTTGCATCCCAGCACCGGCCAGCGCACCTATATCGATATCAGCAGCTATCCCTTCCAGATTCCGCTGGGTTCGCTGATTCCGCGGCGGGTGGAAAACCTGCTGCCAGCCTGCAAGAATCTCGGCGTAACCCATATCACCAACGGCTGTTATCGCCTGCATCCGGTCGAATGGAATATCGGCGAGGCCGCCGGCGCCCTGGCCGCCTATTGTCTGGACAAAGGACTTTCGCCGCGGCAGATAAGGAATACTGAAACCCATCTGCGCGATTTTCAGACTATGCTGACAAGTCAACTCGGTTTTGTCCTTGAATGGCCCGAATATGCCCGAATTACAGTGCGATAACGAGGCGCAAAGATGAAGAGATGGATGAGAGCATTTTTGACGATCTGGATGGGCGCGGCAGCGTTTTTGGGTTCGGCCCAGTCGGACGAGGCGCCCGTCTTTGAAGACGTCAGCGAAGCGGCCGGCATCACCGCCCAGCACCGCGGCATCTGGTCAGAAGAAGATCTGCAGGGTTATCTAGCGATTGGCCAGGCCTGGGGAGATTATGACAACGACGGCTGGGTCGACCTCTACGTCACCGGCAATCTTGAGCCTAATGTCCTTTATCATAACAATCAGGATGGCACGTTTTCTGTCTCCGAATATGCCGAAGACGTCAGTTTGCCAGATGTACCCAGCGGCGGCGTGGTTTGGGGAGATTATGACAATGATGGCTGGCTCGACCTCTATGTCCTCAATTATGGCGCCAATACCCTCTTCCATAATGATGCTGGAGGCGGTTTCAGCGATGTCACCGCGTTTGCCGGCCTGGGCGACATTGGCAAAGGCACATCGGCGGCCTGGGGGGATTATGACAATGATGGCTGGCTTGATCTCTATATCGCCAACTGGTCATGCTTCCCCGAATGCGACCCAGTGGATTTTTCTGCACAGCAAGACCGACTCTATCATAATAATGGCGACGGCAGTTTTACGGATGTGACGGCGGCGCTGGATTATCCGATGACACTGGGCGCCGGGTTTGCGCCGGCCTTCCTTGATTATGATATTGATGGCGATCTTGACCTCTATGTCGTCAACGACAAACTGCAAAATGACATCGGCAATGTGCTGTGGCGCAATGATGGCGCCGGCTGCGGCCATTGGTGCTGGACGAATGTATCCAAAGCGGCCGGCGTGGACTTGACGATCAATGGCATGGGGCTGGATGTCAGCGATTATGACAATGACGGTGATTTTGACCTGTATGTCACGGATATGGTCTATAATATGTATCTGATGGCGAATAATGGCGAGGGCCGTTTTAGCGATATTTCCCATGCCGCTGGGGTGGCGATCAACGTTCAGGCCGATCAGGCGGTGGGCTGGGGGGCGGCCTTCTTCGATTATGACAATGACGGCTGGCAAGACCTGTATGTGGCATCCACCGAATACTTTCAGACTTTCCCCGAACTGAAAATGAGCTTTATGAATGAGCGTCCGGATGCCTTGTTCCAAAACAGCGGAAACCGCTCCTTCAAAGACATGAGTCCCCTAAGCGGCATAGACGAAGCGCTGGCGACCCTGGGCGTGGCTTATGCCGATTATGACCATGATGGCGACCTGGATCTGGTCACAGGGAACTGGAATACGGGGTATCGTCTGTATCAAAATCAGACGCCGATGGACGGCGATCATCATTGGCTGTCGGTTGGCCTGCGGGGGAACGCCGATGTTAATGCCGATGCGGTCGGAACGCGCGTCTACCTGACTGCTGAAAATGGGGCAAGCCAGATGCAAACTGTCAAAATTGGCTCCGGGCTGGGCGGCAATAACCAACTGGAACTGCATTTTGGGCTTGGTTCAGCCACGGCGGCGAATCTGCGGATTGTCTGGAGCAATGGCGCGGAATGCAGTCTGGCGGACGCGCCGGCCAATCAGCGGCTTTTGATACAATATCAAGACTGTCGTTAACGCACATCCACTTTATGCGGCACAACATCGCAGGTCGTCTGATACCATTCCAGCATCCGATCCCGCAGCTGCGCCAGGACGTCGGCATAAGTCGGCTCGTCAATCAGATTATGCAGTTCGGATGGGTCGCGGCGCAGGTCGTAGAGTTCATCGCTTTCATAGAGGCGGCGGACATATTTATAATCGCGGCTGCGGCACATGGTCGCTTTGGTATGCGAGCCGTCTTCACGGCCCTGCAGCTGCACGCGCGGATAATACAAGCCAGTCGGGTCATAAAACGAGGGACTGTCTTTTTCCATCGCCTGCCCTTCCCCAGCCAGGCGGCCGCCTTCACAGAAGACCACATCCCGATGCTCTTCCGTTTCGCCGGCAATCAGGGGCAGCAGTGAACGTCCGAACAGGTCATAATCTGGCGCAATTCCGGCGATCTCAAAGGCAGTCGCGGTGAAATCGATCAACTCGACCAGGGCCTCGCGAATGCCAGGCCTTATTGGCAGCCCAGCCGGCGGCTTGATGATGAGCGGGACGCGCGTCAGGCAGTCTTCAAAGGTGTTTTGCGTTTTCTCGACCAGGCCATAATCACCCGTGAAATCGCCATGATCCGAGAAAAAGAAAACCGCGCTGTCATCGTAGCGCCCGCTTTCTTTCAGCGCGGCGACGACCTTGCCGAATTGGGCATCCACCCGCGCGCACATGCCATAATAGGTCGCTCGCAGTTCGGTAAAACGCTCTTCGCTCCAGCCTTGCAGGCCTTGCCGTTCATAGATACCAGAAAGGAGCTTCGGCTTCTTTTCCCAATCGGGCGCGGGGATGCGCGGCGGCAAAAGCTGGCGGTCAATCTGACTGTACCAGGGATCTTCGACGCCATAGGGCGGATGCGGATAGCCTAATGGCAGATAGATGCAAAGCGGCTGGTCGTCATCTGCCTCGCGAATCAGGTCAACCGCGCCATCGACCATCGCCCAGTCATTGTCGTAATATACATCATCATCGCCGCAGTCCAGCTTGCCGGCGTAAAAGGAATAATAATTATCGCCGTCGGGAGCGCCGCGCCATTCATCAGCGCGATGCAGGTTGGGCCGGGTTGGACGCTGCGCTTCATATTTCACATCACAGTAATTTTCAAAGCCATTCTGCCGCGGCACCAGGTCATTTTTGCCGCCCCACCAGACATAATAGCCATTGTCTTTCAGATATTTGAGCAAGACCGGTTCGTCGGGCTGGAGCATATGAAACATGGTGCGATGCCCGCGAACGTGGGGATACCAGCCGGTCATAAAGGAACATCGGCTGGGGGTGCAGACCGGATTTTGGCAAAAGGCATAGCGAAAGGAAACCGCATCGTTTTGCGCCATTTGGTCGAGATGGGGTGTAACAGCGGCGGGATCCCCAAGATGTCCCATAACATCGCCGCGCCATTGGTCAGGATTAAAAATGATGATATGCGGACGTTTGGGCATGGTTTCCTTTCGCGCGATTTTAAGCCTCACAGCAGATTTCCCGGCAAGGGTGAAAAGTCGAGGTCATAGCCAAAGGCGCGCGGCCCGACAGTCTCTAATGCGCGCGGCGTTTTCAGTTCTTTGGCCGCCGGCAAGGCCAACACCGCCACTCGCAAGCCATAACGCAGCGACTCTGTGCCAATCGGTTCGCCATCGTCGAGGCTGATGATGCAAATCAGGTCAGGTGTGGTGACCAGAGTTTTGCCATTGAGATCGGCGATTAAAAATTCATTTTGAAAATTGATTTGCAGCTGTTGTTCGGCATCGCCAAAAGCGCTTATTTTCAGCTTGCCGCGGGCAAAACCCTGCACAGTGCGCCGTTCGACATCGACAATTTTGCCTTTGAACATCACTCGGCCGCGGCATAACTCGGCCACGGCGCTTGATGGTTCCTGATGGTTGGCGCGGCAGTCGAGGACGGTTTCGCCAATCCGTTTTGCCAGGCTGACCGTGCCGCGGATGATGGTCTGTTTCATCTGCGCGCCTGACATGACCGGCATGACCAAACCGGCCGAGCCGCCCATCTCAATCGTCAAACTGCGGGCAAAGGCCTCGGCCTGCAAAGCCGATCCAATGCGCTTGAAGATGGCGACATTGCCATGTGCATCAGCTAGGGCAAAGGGCGCCGGCGGCACTCCCTCAATCATAAAGGTATCCATCTGCAATTCGGGGAAAGCGCGTCCCATGCCGTCGCCATCAACCACTGGCAAGCCGCACTGCAAGGCCGTTATCATGGGGCCGATGGCATTGCCGCCGCCGATTTCGCCAATGACAATCGCCTGAATCTGCTGCTTGAGATGGCCTTCCAACGCGCGGACAGCGGTCTTGATTTCATCGCCGGCCGGGAGCTTCTCATTGCTGACGGTTGGCGCTCCCATGCCGCCTACCGCGCAGACCAGCGCATCATCTGGCAGGTCATCGGCGCGAACAATCGGAACAGCCCCGCCACGCCCGCGCAATTCTTTCTCCAGCCGAATCCGACTAATGTAGGCACTGCCGCCGCCGCCCGTGCCAAGGATGCCGGCGCCGATGGCAATGGCTAATGTGTCATCCAGCGCAACTTGTCGCATCAGACTCTTAGGGCTTTCACTCAATCGTAATCGTGTAGACTGTCATATAGGTGTCCGTTGACCAGTTTGTGCCGTCGGGGAGGATGGTCTCGGCGCTGAACCTGGCCTCCAGCAAGTTTGCACCTGATAAGTTCGCGCCTTCCAAGTCCGCGCCTGACAAATTCGCGCCCAGCAAGTTTGCATCTGATAAGTTCACATTCGACAGATCCGCGTCCAAAAAGTTCACATCTGATAATTCTGATCTTGATAAGTTCGCGCTTTCCAAGTCCGCGCCCGACAAGTTCACAGCCGCCAAATTTGCATCTGATAAGTCCGCTAATACCAGGACCGCGGCCAGCATGTCCGAGAACGACAGATTCACGCCCCACAAGTCCGCCTCCCGCAAATCCGCGCCTGACAAATCCGAGAACGGTATGTCGGAGCCTGACAGGTTCGCGCCCCGCAGCACCGCGCCTGACAAGTCCACGCCCCACAAGCTCTTGCCTAGCAGCAAGACCGGGCCCCACACATCGGCATCTGACAGATCGGCGTCCGACAGGTTGGCGTTCGACAAGTCGGCATTGTTTAAGCCCGCGCCTGACAGTTTTGCGCTATTGAGGTTGGCATTACTCAAATTGACATCCGTCAAGATGGCCCCCGTCAAGTCTGCGCCCGGCAGGTTGGCGCCCGACAAATCAGCGCTGTTTAAGCTCGCGCCTGGCAGTCTTGCGTTATTGAGGTTGACATTACTCAAATTGGCATCGGTCAAGATGGCGCCTGTCAAGTCGGCGCGGGATAAGTTGGCCAAGGATAAATCCACCCCTGTTAAATCTCGGCCGCGCAGGATAATTCCGCTTAAGTCAAGGTAACGCTCGGCGATTTTTTCCAGCGTCCAGCCCTCGGATTGAGCATCAATCTGCCGGCCGCCGACAACGAAGGCCGCCAGCATAACCATAACCATCATGTATCGCATCGCAGTTCCCCTTTATGCAGCATCACGCGTCAAACCGCTTCTCGACCGGCACATAATCGACATCGCAGCCAAAGCGCGGAATAGCGTTGGGCAGTGTGTCATCCAGTATATTGTCGCATATCCGTATCTTCTGACCACTTTTTGCCATTAGGCAAGATTGTATTTTCGCTAAAGTCCGCGCCTGACAAGTCTGCGCCATGCAAGACTACGCCCGACAAGTTAGCATTCGACAAGCCAGCACGCCGCAAATCCGCATCCTTCAAGTTCATTCCCGCCAGCCTCGCGCCTGACAAGTCCACGCCCGATAAATACGCCTGTGATAAGTCTGCGCCCCGCAAATCCGCACCTTCAAAACCCGCGCCCACAAGATATGCACGTGACAGGTCTGCACGCCGCAAATCAGCGTCCGATAAGTTCGCATTCCTTAAATTTGCATAAACCAAAACCGCATCCTGCAAAGTTGCGCCCGACAGGTTCGCATTCTCCAAATCCGCGTAGACCAAATTTGCATCATACAAATACGCGCCCTCCAAGTTAGCACCCGACAGGTTCACAGCAAACAAGTTCGTGTCCGACAACTCTGCGCCCGACAAGTTTGCATTCGACAAATCTGCTCCTCCGGCTTGCTCTATGTTAAACAATGACTCCCCATCCATATAGGACAAATTGGCGCCCCGCAAATTCGCTTCTGTCAAGTTCGCATCCGACAAGTTCGCTTTCCACAAGTTCGCCCCCCTCAAATCTGCCTCATACAAATTCGCATTCGTCAAATCCACACCAGGCAGGTCCGCGTTCTCCAAGTTCGAGAACGACAAGTCAGCGTTCGTCAAATCCGCGAGCAGCAGTTCGGCATTTATGAGATTTGTATTCCTTAAATCTGCCCCTGACAAATTCGTCATCTTCAAGTTGGCATTGGACAAATTGGACCAGGATAAATCTATGCCAGTTAAGTCCTGACCGCGCAAATTGATTCCGCTTAGGTTAACATAACGCTCTACAATCTCTTCCCTTGTCAAGGGATCTGATTGGGTATCGACAACTTGTCGGCCGCCAATGACAAACAGCGACAGTATCAGGATAACAGAGAGATATTTCATTGCGTCCCTCCTTACGATTATGATTTTGTCGCACTGGTCACGCGCCAAAGCGTTCCTCAACCGGCACATAATCGACATCATAGCCAAAATAGCGCGGATGAGCCAGCTTGAGCGCATCAGGCTCTCGCCACTGCGGCGCGCAGGGAAAGGCAATCACCGCCACGCGCATACCGTACCGCAAAGCCTCGGTCGTAATCGGCTCGCCGGTTTCCCCATCCAGCACAGCGATTAAATCGGGGACGGTGGCGGCAAATTCACCATCTACTCGCACCGCCAGATGTTCGTTCTGGAAATCCAACACGAGTTCCTGGCCGGCAAAGTCGCCCGTGCCGGCCATTTTGGCATCGCCGCGGTTCCAGCCGCCTTCAATGCGCCGGTCGACGTCAGTGATTTTGCCGCGGAAAATCAGAAATCCGTCGACGGACTTGCGGACAGCATCTACTGGATTAGCTTCGTTCAGGCGGGCCAGACGGACTGTCTTGCCGATGTCCTCGGCCAGCGTAATCGTGCCGTGGATGGCGGCCTGCTTCAGCTGTCGCACCGTCGCCGAATAGAGCGCGATCATGCCTTCGGCGCCCATGTGAACGACGCAGGAGCGGGCAAAAGTTTCGACCCATTTATTGCTGATGGTGTCCATAATCAGAATGTTGCCGCGCTCGTCCGACATGGCAAAGGGGCTGGCGGTGATGCCGTGGGCGGTGAAAATGGTCATCTGAATTTCGGGGAAAGCGCGTCCCATGCCGTCGCAATCGACCATGGGAATGCCCAGCCGCGCGGCGACATAGATAGGCATAATTGAATTGAGGCCGCCGGCTTCAATGCTCATCGTGCCGCGCGGAGTCCGTCCAGAATATCTGCCCAACGCCTCAAACGCGCGGATCATATCATCGCCGGCCGGCAGCTTTTCGACAATGACAATCGGCGCGCCCATGCCAGCCGAAGGCACAATCAGATCGTCATCATCGAGTTCATCCAGGCTGTAAAGCTCAACCGGCCCATATTGGCGAACCGCTTCCCGCGCCATCAGCTTGCCGACGTAAGGGTCGCCGCCGCCGCCCGTGCCAAGCACCGCCGCGCCCAGCGCAATGTCTTCAATCTGCTCTTCATGCAAAAGCCGCATTACTGCTCTCCGTAGGTTTGTTCAACTGGGATATAGTCGGTGTCATAGCCAAAATAAGCGGGGCCGACAAGCTCCAACCCCTTAGGCGTGCGCCACTTGTCAGCGCAGGGGATGGCAATAATGGCCACGCGAAAACCATAGCGCAGACCTTCGGTGGTGATGGGTTCGCCGGTGTCAACATCCAAAACCGTCAGCAAATCCGGCACTGTCACCTTGAATTGACCGTCGATGCGGGCGGCGAGATGCTCGTTTTGAAAGCTAAGCTGGAGGCTCTGTCCGGCGTATTCATCCAGGCCGGTCATAAAAGCATCACCTTTGGCAAAGCCAGATTCAGTTCGCCGCTCGACATCGCCAATTTTGCCCTTGAAAATCAGGAAACCGCCGACCGCGTGTCGAATGGTCTCGACCGGATTGTCTTCTTCCAGCCGCGCCCGTCGAATCACCTTGCCAATTTCTTCGGCCAGGGTAATCGTGCCGGGAATGGCGGCCTGCTTGAGTTGCCCAACAGTCGCGGCATAAAGGGCAATCATCGCCATCGCGCCCATATTCACTGTGACGCTGCGGGCAAAGGTCTCGGTCCAAAGGTTGCTGATGGTTTCCATTAGGACAGTATTGCCGCGCTCATCGGACATAGCGAAGGGCGTTGAGGAGATGCCGTGAATGGTATGCGTGACCATTTGCAGTTCAGGAAAGGCGCGCCCCATGCCGTCGCAATCGACCATGGGAATCCTCAAGCGGGCCGCCAGATAAATCGGCACGACCGAATTAAGACCGCCGGCTTCAATGCTCATTGTGGCTTTGATGGGTTTGCCGATGTACTTGCCGACTGACTGAAAAGCGTTGACGATATCGCTGCCGTTCGGCATTTTCTCGACCATGACTGTCGGCGCGCCCATCATCGCCGTCGGCACAACCAAATCATCCTCATCGAGTTCGTCAAGGGTATAGAGTTCGACTGGGCCATAATCGCGGATGGCCTGCCGCGCCATTAGCTTGCCGATGTAAGGATCGCCGCCGCCGCCAGTGCCAAGCACCGCCGCGCCCAAAGCCAGGTTTTCGAGGACTGCTTCGTCGATGAGCCGCATCAGCTTGCCTCCACCAGGTCGCCGACGGCCTTGACCATAATGCGGGTGGCGTTGCCCGGCAGATAGGCCAGCGGCACCTCTTCAACATCGACAATTTCAATGCTGTCAGCGCCGGCCCCGGCATTGACGGCGCGGTCGGTAGCTTCCTGTTTGGCTTGGTCAAGCGCTTCATCGCGGCTAAGTTCCGCCAGAGAAAAGATGCGGTCACATTCGCCGCCGACCTGGGCAATGGCCGCCCCAATCGCATTGGCCACTGGGAAGTGCGCCGGCTTGATGATCTCGGACGCGCCTTCGATCTCGCCAGTGACAAGGATGCTGCCGCCGCCGACGACGATGACCGGCACAGCTGTTGCGCTGGTTTTCATGCGATCCGCCGCAACCGCAATCATCTCCATAATGCGCGCCTGCACCGCCTCAACGAAATCCGAACTTAGTCCACTGACTGTGTTTTTACTGCCGATGTCCTCCGCGCCGCCGGCGACAATCACATCAGTTGCCGTCAGAACATCGCCGCCAAAAACGAGCGCCTTTTCGGTCAGTTCATAGCCGACGCTTTGCGGGCCGACCTTGAGCGGATCTTTTTCGATGATGCTGCCGCCACCCAGGCCTATTGAATAAGTATCGGGCATCCGAAAGTTGGTGCGTACCCCGCCAATATCCACCGCCAGCGCCGCCACCCGCGGGAATCCATGCTGCAAGACGCCGATGTCGGTCGTCGTGCCGCCAATATCAACCACAATCGCATCTTTCAGGCCACTGAGGAAGGCCGCCCCGCGCATGCTATTGGTCGGCCCAGAAGCGAAAGTCAGCACCGGATAGGCTTTGGCGAAATCAGCATTCATCAGCGTGCCGTCGTTCTGGCTGATGTAAAAGGGCGCGGCAATTCGCAGTTCGTCCAGCGCCGCTTTGAATCCATCCACAGTCCGCGCCGCCAGCTGACGCAGGCAGGAATTCATAATGGCGGCATTTTCGCGCTCCAGCAGGCCAATCCGCCCAATTTCGCTGGATAGGGTGATGCTGGCGTCGGGTATGACCGCTTTGACGATCTCGGCGGCCTGTTCTTCAAAGGTGGAGTTGACCGGCGAAAACACCGATGAAATGGCGATGGCTTTCACGCCGGCCGCGCTGATTTTTTTGGCGATACTGTGGATTTCCGCGGGGTCAAAGGCGGAAATTTCGCGCCCGTCAAATTCATGGCCGCCATGCGCCAGATGAGCGTTCGCGCCAACCAGTTCGCGCAGGTCATGCGGCCAATCGACCATCGGCGGCAGGCAGACCGTCGCCGGCAAACCCAGTCGGATGCAGGCGGTCGGCGTCAGACGTTTCCGTTCGACGACGGCATTGGTGAAATGGGTCGTGCCGATCATCACGCCGTCAATTATGGCGGTGTCTATTCCCGAATCGGTGATGACGCCGCGCAGAGCCGCCGCAATGCCCTCGGATACATTGGCGGTCGTCGGCGTTTTGGTCGAACTGATGACCTTGACGCCATCCATCAAGACGGCATCGGTGTTGGTGCCGCCGACATCAATTCCTATTCTCATCGCGTTTTCTCCTTGTATAGGGGTCTACATGGCAACTTTGATAAAACAACTCATCATAGGGGTTTGCCTGCTAAGGTTTGGGGCTGGTTAACCAATTTATCATATCCTCACATCTTGATTCATCGTCATAATGACATTGAATGAGATGTCGCGGCCATGGCGTTTTATAGCGCTCGCAAAGCGGGTGGTTCTCAAGCGATCCTTTGCAATGTGCATGACCTACCACAGCACGAGTGAGCGATTGATTGTAAGGATCGATAGAGTCAAGCATTTCATCTTCTAATTGATTGCAAAAGTATTCTTCTGACACTTTGGTAAGCTGATTGTAAGGAAACCCAGCTGCCTCTCGATGTGCATGGCAGGCTTCATGCTGGAGGATAGTAGCCATAGCTAATAAGTTCTGCTCATGGTTTCCAATCACAATAGAACGGAGGTATGATCTGGTATATACAGATCTTGAACTATAATGGCCCACCATAGTGTCGTGGTCTTCAACAATCCGCGCTGGTCCGCCAATCACATAGTTGTACCATTTCGGAGATCGCGTCCTCAGCAAGTCAAGCGTCTCTTTCACAAAGGCAATATATTCTGGCGAGCCTTCAATTATCACCCCGTCTACAATCCCATGCTGCGCTGATGTTGGCCGCTGGGATTGTTGCGGCGTAGTGCACTGACCATTCTGAAAAGCCCAGAAGCCGTTTGCCCATTCCTCATCGCTACTGCACTGCCGATCAATGAAGCAGCAATTATCAACTTGAGATGAGACATTGCCCGCCGGCTGTGCTGATGCCTGTGGCTGAAACGGCGCAGGCGCGGCACATTGACCATCCTGGAAAGCCCAATACCCGCTTGTCCATTCTGTGTCGCTTTGGCACTTCCGATCAATGAAGCAGCAATTATCAACTTGTGTAGCAGAACCCTGTGCCAATGCCACACTGTACAGAACAAAAACGGCTCTTATTACTGCAAATAATTTGGCTTTCATTTCATAAACTCCTTTCTATGGACAGCGGGTTAGGGGACAATGGGCTTCCCAATCACCCCGCCGGGCAACGGACGGAAAGCGACATCATAACCGAAGGCCGCCGGACCAACCACATCCAGCGCGGCTTGGGTTTTCAGCTGTTTGGGAGCCGGCACGGCGATAACCGCCACCCGCGTGCCATAACGCAGAACTTCTGTCGTCACTGGCTCGCCCTCTTCTTCGGTGACGATGCAAATCAAATCGGGCGTGGTCACAGCGGCTTCGCCATTGAGATACGCGATGAGAAACTCGTTCTGAAATTCGATTTCCAGCCACTCGCCGCCGCGGAAACTCTGGAGCCGAAGGCCGCCGCGGGCAAAGCCCTTGGTGGTGCGGCGATTGACGTCGATGATTTTGCCGCGAAAGATGATGCGCCCATCCAGCACATCCGCCGCCACCGCCGGCACATCCGATTTCTGCTGCTGCGCCTCCATAACCTGCTGGCCAAGATGATGCGCCAGGCTCATCGTGTAGTGGACGCCAGCCGCTTTGACCTGCGCCCCAGACATGATGACGCCGACCAGCCCAGCGCGGGCGCCCATGCTGACCGCAATGTTGCGAGCGACCCTCTCCCCCCAAAGATCACTGGCGGCGGCGGGGACAAGGGCCGCATTGTCAGCGGCATCGACCATCGCATAAGGCATTACGCGGGCGCTGCTACCGAACAAAAAGGTTGACATCTGAATTTCAGGAAAGGCGCGGCCCATGCTGTCGCTGTCAATGGTCGGGATGCCGGCCTGCAGTCCAGCGATTAAAGGCTGCATGGAATTGGCGCCGCCGATTTCGGCAATCGCAACAGCATCAAAACGCCGCTCAATATGCTCCTCCAGCAGGCGCAAGGCCCGAACCATTTCGGTGCCTTCAGGCAGTTTTTCGATGCTGACTGTCGGCGCGCCAATGCTGCCAGCAACGCAAACAAGGGCGTCGTCAGCCAGCTGCCACGGGTCAAGCAGAGCTTGCGGCCCTTTTTCCCGCATGACGGCCGCCAAGTGCAAACCGCCCAGATAGGGATTGCCGCCGCCGCCCGTGCCGAGGATGCCGGCGCCGATAGCAATCGGGCGAATATCGTCCAGGGTGACTTGTCGCAGCATCAGACTGGCACTCCTGGGTGCAGGTGACAGGCAACTTGATGCCGTCGACCGGATTCGACGAGGGGTGGCGCCGCCGTATCGCAAATATCGAGCTTGGCAGCATGGCAACGCGGCGCAAAAGGACAGCCCTGCTGTGGAAATGAATGTGACAGATCACCGCGAATGATAATCTCTTCGCGCTGAATATCCGGGTCGGGTTCGGGAATGGCGGAGATTAGCGCTTGCGTATAAGGATGTTTGGGTTCTTCAAAGATGACTTCGGTCGAGGCGACTTCGACGATTTTGCCGAGATAAAGCAAAGCCACTTCGTCGCACATGTAGCGGACAACGCCCAGGTCATGAGAGATAAACAGGTAGGTCAGCCTGAATTGGTCTTGCAGGTCTTGCAGCAGATTCAGAATTTGCGCCTGCACCGAAACATCAAGCGCCGAGGTCGGTTCATCAAGGACAATCAGGCGCGGCTGAACGGCCAAGGCGCGGGCGATGCCAATACGCTGCTGCTGGCCGCCGCTGAATTCATGGGGATAGCGATAATAATGCTCCGCTTTCAGGCCGACTACGTGCATGAGTTCCAGGACGCGGTCGCGGGCTTGACTGCCGCGCAGCTTTTCGTGAATCCACAGCGGCTCACCTATAATCTGGCCGACCGTCATCCGTCCGTTCAGCGAAGCGGCCGGCGCTTGATAAATCATCTGAATTTCACTTCGCAGACGGCGCAGTTCTCTGGCGCGGATATGAGTAATGTCCTGCCCGGCATATAAAATCTGTCCGTCCGTCGGTTCGAGCAGGCGCAGGATGCACTTGCCGATGGTGGTCTTGCCCGAGCCGGACTCCCCGACCAAACCCAAAGTCTTGCCTTCGAGCAGGGTGAAGCTGACATCATCGACGGCGCGGAAATCAGCCACACGGCGGTTCAGCAGGCCGCCGCGCACCGGAAAATACTTTTTGAGGTGATTGATCTCCAGCAGGCTGCCCTTTTGGCTCATCCGCCCTCCTCATACAGAAAGCATGATGCCGAATGCGCGGCGCCAACTGACTTGGCCGGCGGGACTTTTTGGCGGCAGACGTCCATGACATGCTCACAGCGCGGATGAAAGCGGCAGCCGGCCGGCGGCTGAATCAGGTTGGGAATCATGCCGGGGATGCCAACTAATCCGCCGCGTTCGGTGTTATTTTGCGGCACGGCATTAATTAAGCCGCGCGTGTAGGGATGCTTCGGATTTTTGAACAGTTCGCGCACCGGTGATTCTTCGATGACGCGCCCAGCGTACATTACCGCGACCCGTTCGCAAGTGCGGGCAACTACACCGAGATTATGGGTAATGAGCAGGACAGTTAGACCAAGCTGCTGCACCAGCGAGCGAATCAGTCGCAAAATCTGCGCTTGAATGGTGACATCCAGCGCGGTTGTCGGCTCATCGGCAATCAGCAAATCCGGGTCGCCGGCCAACGCCATCGCAATCAGCACCCGCTGCCGCATTCCGCCGCTGAATTGATGCGGATATTCATAAATGCGCTTGTCGCCGTCGGGAATACCGGTCAGGCGCATAAGCTCGACTGCCCGTTCATGCGCTTCCCGCCGCAGCTGCCGCACTGATGGCATAAAGCCGCGCCAGCGACCAGGAACTTTCTGCCCTTGCGCGCGCTGATACAAAACGGCATCCACCAACTGCTCGCGGATGGTAAAAAGCGGATTCAGATTGGTCACCGGGTCCTGAAAAATCATGCCTAGATGCCGGGCGCGGAAGGCTTCCATCTCGCTTTCGGACCTGGACAGGATATCTTCACCATTGAAAGTGACGCGGCCGGCGGTGATTTTGCCCGGTGGCATGGGAATCAGGCGGGCGACGGACAAGGCCGTCATCGATTTGCCGCAGCCGGTCTCGCCAACCAGCCCCAGCACATCGCCGCGCCGCATCTTCAGATTGACGCCGGCCAGCACTTTGACCACGCCGTCGTAGGTATGAAATTCAAGCTGCAAATTGTCGATGTTGAGCAGTTCCGACATGTTTGTCCTTGCTTTGGCTATCGCCGGGCGCGGGGGTCAAGCACGTCCCGCAGACCGTCGCCAAGGAGATTCCAGCTAAAGACCATCAGCCAGATGGCCATCCCGGGAAACGTGGCGATCCACCATTCATCGGGGAAGAAGCGCCGTCCGTCGTTGATCATCGCGCCCCATTCCGGGGTTGGCGGCTGGGCGCCCAAGCCAATGAAACCCAGCGCGGCCGCCGTCAGCACCGCAAAGCCGAAGTCGGTCGTCATCTTGATGATGATAGGCGAAACCGCGTTGGGCAGAATATGGCGAAAGATGATGCGCGCATGGCCGGCGCCGATGCCATAGGCGGCTTCGACAAAAGGCTCTTCGCGCAAAGACAGCACCAGACTGCGGGTCAAACGGGCGAAACCCGGCCACCACACCAGCGAAATGCCAATCATGGCGTTGACAATCCCCTTGCCCAGCGCCGCCGACATCGCAATCGCCAGCACCAGGGGCGGCACTGTTAAAAAGATGTCGGTGACGCGCATCAGAATATCATCTACCCAGCCGCCGGCATAGCCAGCCACCGCGCCGATGGTTACGCCAATGCTTGTCGCCAGCAGGATGATCACTATGCCAACTTGGAAGGCCAGGGGCGTCCCCATCACGACGCGGCTGAAAATGTCGCGGCCTATCTTGTCGGTGCCAAAGGCGAATTCGGCGCTTGGTGGCATCAGCCGCGCGGCAACGCGAGTCTTGCCGGTGGCATCTTCGGGGAAGGGCGCGATAACCGGGGCAAAGACGGCCACTAGAAAAATGAAAATCAGCATTATTAGGCCGACCATCGAAAGATAATTGGAGCGGAAGCGATACAGGCCGCGGGCGATATTCTCCCAGCGAGGGCCGGCGGCGAATAATTTGCGCTTGCGCTTGGGCTTGGGCTTAGGGGAATCAGCCATAACGAATCCTCGGATCCAAGATACCATAAGCCATATCGGTCAGGATGTTGAGCAGGATAAAAACAATGCCATAAAGAATCGTGCTGCCCATAATCGGCTGATAATCCGAGTTAAGGGAAGTATTGACGACATATAAGCCCGCTCCCTCCCAATCAAAAATCGTCTCGACCAGAATCGCGCCGCCCATCAGCCAGCCGAAGTTCAGTGAAATGATGGTGAAGGTGGCGATAAAGGCGTTGCGGAGGACATATTTGAAGATGATGATGCGGTAGGGAATGCCGATAGCCCGTTCCATCCGCACAAAGTCTTTTTCCAGCGCCTCGACCATGCTGGCGCGGGTGATGCGGGTGATGCTGGCAAACGCGCCGAAGGACAGCACTAAGGCCGGAATAAAAATATGCTTGAGTGAAATCAAGAAGGTCTCAAAATCGAGTTGAATCAAGCTGTCAATCAGGAACATGCCAGTAGTGGTCGGCGGCGGAGAGACCAGCACCGGCAGACGTTTGCCAATCGGGAACAAGCCCAGATCGCGCCCGAACCAGGTCTGGAAGATCATCGCCAGCCAAAAGGCCGGGAAGCTGACAAAAAACAGCGATAGAACTCGAGAAACGTGATCTGGAAGCCGATCCCGATACATGGCCGAGATGACGCCGGCCGGCAGGCCTAAAAGCGTGGCGATAATCACAGCGACAGCCGTCAGTTCCAGGGTGGCCGGAAAGAAGGTTTGCAAATCGCCCAGCACATCGCGGCGGGTATAGAGGGACTGTCCCCAATCGCCGCGCAACAGGCCGGCCATATAATTAAGATACTGGATCGGCAAGGGCTGATCGAGTCCGAATTCACGCCGCAGCGCGTTTTTGATTTCCTCGGTGGCCTGCGGACCAGCGGCCAAGCCAACCGGGTCGCCGGGAAGAAGCCGCGCAAGCGCAAAGGTCAGCAGGCTAAGGCCGATGAGCGTCGGGATGATAAGAATGATGCGGCGCAATAGATAGTAGCGAATGTTCATAGGAAACAGTTCGGGTTAATCCAATGTTTGACACCAAGTCATTACGGGTTTATTTTCTCTACCAGTGCAAGTTTCACTTTCCCAAGCAAATCATTCAGTTCTTCTTCGATATCATCTGGAGGATTGCCAGCCAGAGCTTTATAAATCAATCGTTTTGCCTCTTGGTGCATCTCACAGCGAAAGGCCAGGGTTGCGGCGCTGCGATATAAAATAGAACGAGTAGGTTCAATATCTTCATCCTTTAGCAGCTGGGCGGCTTCCTTTTCTTTTTCATAGGCTAATTTCGAAAAATAGAGGAAGCCGTTACGATCATTGAGCCTTCGCGCTGTAAAAGAGCGATCCGTATAATCCATCGCTTCTTTATGCAAACGCGATACAGTCTGAACTTTCAGCAGCATCTTCCACAGCGTTTCTTGGCTCATTCCACGCCCGTCAAATCTCCAAAAAGCTGCTCCAAATCCAAGCGGGTTTGATTCGTCATACTCTCCTGCTCTACCCCTCGCAATCCGCGTTGGGAGAAAAGATCCCCCCGCCATACTGACGACGAGGGGATTTACGAAAAGCTAGCAGTCGTCCATCCACAAGTCCTGGAATAAGACCGTGATCGGATACATCGGTGAGTAGCGGAATCCTTTAACACAGGTATTGAGCGCTGTACTGCTGTCTTCGGTGTACATCCACACCGAGGGCTGTTCAGCATTGATGGTCTCTTGAGCTTCGGCATACATGGCCTGACGCTCTTCAGCATCGCCAATCACGCGGGCGGTATCCAGCAGTTCATTCACCCGTTCGTTTTGGTAGAAGCTGCACGAATTGAAGCTGCCCCATTGGTCAGAGTGATACTGATTGTAGAGATGGGCGTCGGGATCGAGGTAGGCCGGCAAGGTGTAGATGTTGATGATGTCGGGGCCGGTTTCCGGCGAGCCGCAGCTGGCGACCATATCGGGCCAGAGCATGGGAATCATGTTGAGTTCAATGTTCAGTTCCGCCAAACCTTCCAGCAGGATGAGCCCGGGGATTTCTTCACGCGGGAACTCGGTCACATAGACGTAGTCCAGGGTGATGCCACCATCGGGCCACGGTGTTTGCGCCAGGTATTCACGCGCCTTGTCCAAATCATAAGTCGGATAGTCCAGCCCGTCGACATAGCCTTGGAAGTTGGCTGGCGTCGGGCCGGGCAAAATGGTGATCTTGACATCCTGCGCCATCACCATAGCCTCATAGTTCATGGCATGGGCAACAGCCT
The DNA here is from genome assembly GCA_965243795.1 of Phototrophicaceae bacterium. Classification (GTDB taxonomy): domain Bacteria; phylum Chloroflexota; class Anaerolineae; order Aggregatilineales; family Phototrophicaceae; genus UBA6055. Next base: position 2,558,598 of record OZ251576.1, read on the forward strand.
TCCGCAAGTTGATATCGCTGGTGTATTCGCCCTGATTGTTCATCTTGAGCGTGTTGATAAAGAAGCCGCTGTGTTCTTCCAGAACATGATCCGGCGAATCAACGATTTTCTCTCTGTCACTGCCAGCCGGCGAATCGGCAACGTGCGTTTCACCCGCCAGCAGGGAGTTCAGCTGGGTCGAAGCGTCACGCTGGATAATCCAGATAAAGCCATCGAGATGATCGTCGCCAGTCCAGCCAGCCCAATAATCGTCAACGGCAATGAACTCATAAAGATTGCCGATTTCCCAGCGTCCCTGCATGAAAGGACCGGAGCCGGCCGCGTTTTCTTTCAAGAAGGTTTGCCCCATGTCATCGCCCAGATTGGCCTCGACAATCGCCGGATTGACGACGAACAGCTGCGGCAAGGTGCCGATGAAGGGCGCGAATGGCTGCGTCAGGGTGAATTGGACGGTGTGGTCATCCAGCGCTTGGGCCGAATTTTCGTCGGTGATGGTCTCCCAGCGCCAGGTCGGCGGGCCAGAGATGGCCATGGCGCGGTTGAAGCTGTAGACGACCGCATCAGCATTGACCGGACTGCCATCATGGAAGACAGCATTCTCTTTCAGCTTGAATGTCCAGACTATGGCATCGTCGCTGACTTCCCAGCTTTCGACCAGATGAGGCTCGATGTCGCTGCCGCGGTAAATGAACAGGGCATCATAGAGACTCCGCAGCGCGGCATTGATCGAGTAGTTTTCGCCGGTCGCCGGGTCGATGTTGTCAATGTCCTGGTTGCCGCCGTAGAGCAGAATGTTATCCTGCGCCAGGCCTGTCGCCGATGCAATGAGCAGCAGCGCCAGCATGAGACTGAAAACAAATATCCGTTGAAACATAGTATCCTCCAAATTACACAAATTTTGCTGTGAATAACAATAACCGGCATAACTATAGTCAATTTTATCCTGTTACGCAAGTTCGACAGATGCGTCGGCCTGTGTTAAATTATGTTTGGCTGAATTTGTGACTATCATAGAGCAAGATGAAATTTCATTAAAACATGAATCGGGAGCGTAAAATGACAAATATACAGACCGAAAAAGATGGATTGGCTGACGGGATGCCGCGTGACGAACGCGGTTATTGGAAACCCGACAAGGAAATCGGCGCGCCCAATCCGATGTTCGCCTGGCCGCCCAAGCCCAAGGCCGTTCTCAAGTGGCTCTATCATTATCTGTTTCCTGTGAATGCTCTGCTTATGGCCGTGGCCGTCTTGACCTGGCTTTTCCTGACGCCAGAGATGGCGCGCATGGCCGAGTTCCGCGCCGACTGGATGCTGGAGGTCTTCATCCGCAACCAAATTATGCTGATTGCGCTGGCCAGCGTCCTGCACATTCGCCTCTGGACGCGCAAGGAACAGGGTTTCCAGTACAAATACTCGCCGGATTGGATGGGCAAAGGAAAACGGCAATTCCTGTGGAACGATCAGGTTCGGGACAATGTATTTTGGAGTGTGGCCAGCGCCGGCACAATCTGGACGGCTTTTGAGATTTTGATGCTGTGGGCCTATGCCAATCGGATCATCCCTTACCTTGATCCGCGCGAACAGCCGATTCACTTTGTCCTCATACTCTGTCTGGTGCAGCTGTGGCGGGTGTTTCATTTCTATTGGACTCATCGTCTGCTGCATTGGCGGCCGCTTTACAAAATCGCGCATTATGTCCATCACAAGAACATCAACATCGGACCCTGGTCGGGCCTGGCGATGCACCCGCTTGAACACCTCATCTACTATACCTGTATGCTGATTCACTGGGTGGTCGCCTCGCATCCCATCCACATGATGATGAACGGCCAGCACGCGACCCTCACCGCCATTTTGGGGCATTCCGGCTTTGACGAGCTTGTCCTGAATGAAGACGTAAAAGTGACATCCGGCGCGTCGTATTTTCATCAGCTGCATCACCGCTACTTCGAATGCAACTACGGCGAGCCTGACATGCCCTTTGATTACTGGTTTGGCACCAGCCACGATGGCTCCCCCGAAGCGCGGGAAAAGATGCTGGCGCGCAAACGGGCCATGCACTCGTAATAAACAAAGACGCGTCCACTGATGCAGACGCGTCTCTTTTTTTCAACTTCCGCTTGATGGCTATTCGCCGCCTTCGCGAAGCTCAACGTCAACCGGCTGCCAGTCATCGCCGGTGAGGTCAATGTCTTCCATGCCCATGCTCAACGCGTCCAAGGCCGCCTGCGCCAGGTCGGAACGCCAAGCATCCATTGACGGCTCTTCGCTGATGACCTGCCCGTCAAGCGCAACCGCAACAGTCTGCGCCCACAGGTCCTCGTCCATGATGCCAATCCCGGTCGGCGAGGGCCAAATTAGCTTGCTGATTTCATTCAGCTGCCAAGTTTGATGGCTTTCGCCCAAGGTCGAGCCGTTGTCCAGGACAATTTCAACGCATTCATCCGGGTTGTCGCGGCAGTAGATCCATCCGCGGAAACTGGCTTTCAGGAAAGTCGTCGCAATGGCTTCATTGCCCTCTTCGGCCAGCCAGTCAGCATTCACAAAGACATGATCTTGCAGCATGGCCGTGCCGACGTCATTGAAGTCAATCACATTCAGGTCTTCCGGCTGATACAGTTCGCCGGTCGCCGGATTGATCTGCTCCAGCACTTGGGCATATTCGTTGTAGGTCATGGCTTGGGCAGCGTCCACCTCGCCATTGAGCAGCAGTGACATATCAAAGGGCTGCTGGACGATGGTCACATCATCGGCGCTGTCGGGGTCGATGTCCACGACGCGCATGGCGGCAAAGAGTTCGTGTTCGTTGCCAAAGCCCCAGGTGCCGATACGCATCCCAGCAAAATCTTCGACTGATTCGATGCCGGTATCCACAAAAGACACTTCCAAGGTGCCGCTGCGCTGGAAAACTTGGGCGATATTCACCAGATTCACCCCCTGCTCATTGGATTCCAGCACTTTTGGCACCCATGCCAGTCCGAATTCGGCGCCGCCGGAGGCAACGACCTGCTGCGGCACAATTTCGACCGCCCCTTCCAGGATGGTCACGTCCAGCCCTTCTTCTTCATAAAACCCTAGGTCGCGGGCGGCGAAATAGCCGGCGAACTGCGACTGCGCCACCCATTGCAGCTGCAGCTTTATCGAGGTCATGTGGCCATCTGCCGTACTGACAGAGACCCCAACCAGTAAAACAAGAATGAACAATAACCCTAACACCTTACGCATGATAAACAGCCTCCGTTCGTTAGAAATAAGAAACAAAACTGCGACACTATGATTATACCCCAAATCATAAATGACGTGTAAGCAGCTTGCCGTATTCGCCAAAATTCAGTCAAGCTGAAGGCGCGTTCAGACTGCCCAGTGCCAGATTTGGTCCCAGGCCTCCATCCAGCTTTCGGCGCGGCTGATGACCTGATGAGCGTCATAGTCCAGTTCAAGTCCGGGCCGCCCGCGGAAATCTTCCAGCATCTCGGCTTTGGTAATCTCGGCCGTAATGGTGACCGGCGATGTCGGCGTATAAGGCGCGACCGCATCGAGATTCTGCAAGGCTTGACAGGCCCCCGCTTCAATCATTTCACGGGCGCGGACTGGCGGAATTTGGCGGGCGGAATAGCGCGACAGGCCCCGCTTGACGGCGACAGTTGTCAGTCCATCGCCAAGCAGCGCGGTCGCCTCTCGACAGACGGCTTCATCGCCAGTCATCAGCAGCACCGGGCAGCCATAGTGGCCACAGAGGGCCGCGTTGACCGCGATTTCGCCAACCAGTTCGCCATTGAACCAGAGATTATGCCATTTTACGCTGGTGATGGTGTGGCTTAAAACGCCGTCAGGGGTATGCGCGCGGGCATGATAACCGACCATCAGGCAGGCATCAGCACCCTGCTCCAGCAATTCTGTATAGCGCGTCCAAGGGTGATGCGCCACCCACTCACAAGCGGGATCGAGCATTTCGGGTATCAAGGAATTGTAACGCCAATCGCCGCCGGCATTATGTCCATCGACCACGACAATTTCTTCGGCGCCGGCCTGTTTTGCGCCGCGCACCGCCGCATTGACCTCGGCCGTGTACAGCCGCCGTCCTTCGTCGTACATCGGTTTGCCGCCGCCAACGCGCCCCCAAGTCACGATGCCGCTGACACCTTCCATATCGGTCATTATGAGGATTTTCATCATACAGTCCTTTCACTCTTTCACTTTGTTTAGGCTATTTGATTATTGCGCTGAATCATCCCGCTTGCCGAAAGGACACATGCCAGGGCATCAAACGCCGTTCCAGCAGCAGCACCAATAGGTAAAGAGAAATGCCCATCAGGGAGGCCATGAGGATCGCTGTCCAGGCCTTGGCAAAGTCAAAAGCGGCGGCTTCCTGGGTGATGTAGACGCCCAAGGTGGCACGCGGCCCGCCAAAGAATTCCGCGACCACCGCGCCTATCAGACTCAAGGCGCTGGCGACGCGCAAGGCGCTGAAGATATAAGGCAAGGCGTTGGGAATCCGCAGGCTGAGCAGGATCTTGAAGGGGCTGGCGGCATAGGAGCGCATCAGTTCCAGCTGGCGAACCTCAACCAAGGTCAGCCCGCGCACCGTGTTAATCATCGTCGGGAAGAAAACGATAATCGCCACAATCGCCATCTTGGAGGCCGGGTTGGTCAGGCCGAACCAGTTATTCATAATCGGCGCGAAGGCGATAATCGGCACTGAATTGGCGGCAATGGCAAAGGGCATGGCGGCCTGGCTGACAATCGTCCAGCGCGCCGTCGTCAGCGCGACCAGGATACCGGCGCCGCAGCCAATGACGAAACCGCCAATCGCTTCCCAGAATGTCGCGCCGCTGGCATCAAACAGCAGCGAACTTTCATCAGGCGTCAGCCACAACTCGACTTGCCATTTGAATTCGGCAAAGATGGCCGAGGGCCTGGGCAGCAAAAACTGCTGAATGTTAAAGACGATGACCAGAAATTCCCAGAGCAGCAGGACGCCAAGCGCGACCGCTATCGTTGGAAAATAATAAGCAAGCCGTCGGCTGATTCGGTCGGGCATTGACCGACTCTGACTGTCCTTGACTTTGGCCAGGCTCATGCTTGCACCTCATGGGCATCGCGCAAAAGCTCGCGGATTTCCGCCACGCGCTGATAATAGGCCGGGGCTTGTCGGGTTTTGAAGTCGCGCGGGTAAGACAGGTTATTGACGGCGATTTCGGTAATCCGTCCCGGCCGCGGCGACATAACGACAATTCGCCCCGACAAGAAAACGGCTTCGGCAATGCTATGGGTCACAAATACAATCGTTACCCCAGTATGTCCCCATATCTTCAGCAGTTCCAGGTTCATGCGCTCGCGGGTAAATTCGTCCAGCGCGCCAAAAGGCTCATCCATTAACAGAATCGATGGCGCAAAGGCCAACGCACGGGCAATCGACACTCGCTGCTGCATGCCGCCGGAAAGCTGCCAGGGATAATGATTGGCAAAGGGGCCCAATTCGACCAGTTCAAGCATTTCGGCGGCCCGTTCCTGCCGCGCCGCTTTGGAATAGCCCATCACCTCCAGCGGCAGCTGCACATTTTTAGCAACGGTGCGCCATTCATAGAGAGTCGCCGCCTGAAAAACCATGCCATAATCACGGTCAAGGCGAGCTTGCCGCGGGCTTTTTCCGTTGATGGTGAGATCGCCGGCGCTTGGCTGCAAGAGGTCGCCCGCCAGCCGCATCAAAGTAGACTTGCCACAGCCTGAGGGGCCAATCAGCGAGATAAACTCTCCCGCCTCAACTTCAAGCTGGATGTCTTGCAGGGCAATCACCTCTTCATCCGTTTTCGGATTGAAGACTTTGCTGACTGCCTGCGCCGAAATAGCGATGTCCTTGTTTTCTGATGGCATCAATGCTTCTCTTAATCCAGTGTGCGAATGTAACCGCGCAAGACCACGCGCTCCGTTAGGCTGACGGCGATAAAAAACAGAATCCCGACGGCGGCCGCCATAACAATCGCCGCCCATAATTTCGGCGTCGATATCAAGCTGTAATCGGAACTGAAATCGAGTATCGCCCGCCCCAGGCCGTCGCCGATGCCAGAGGGCAGTTCGCCAATAATGGCGCCAACGACGCTGGCCGTCGCGGATACTTTTAGCGCCGTGAAGATATAAGGCAAGGCCGCCGGAAAGCGCAGCTTCCACATCGTCGTCCAGCGGCTTGAGGCATAAGACCGCATCAGTTCGATTTGGGCGGCCGCCGGCGACTGCAAACCGCGCAGGGTATTGATGGTGACCGGAAAGAAGGTGAGATAAGCGGCGATCACCGCTACCGACAGCTGACTTGCGCCCAGCCAGATGACCACCATGGGGGCAATCGCCAGGATAGGCACAGTCTGCGAGGCGACCACATAGGGCAGCAGGCCGCGTTCCATCAAAGGCGAATGGGCAAACGCGGCGCCTAATGCAAATCCGAGCAGTCCCCCAAACAGAAAGCCAAAAATGGCTTCGCTGAAGGTGTAAAGGCCGGCATCAGCAAGGATCCGCAGCAGCAGCCATTCGCCATTGCGCCGCGCCGGCTGCCAAAAGGCTTCGGCGATCATCTGCAAATGCGGCAGGTTCAAATCGTTGAGAATTTTCAAATCGAGCAGGATTAACTGGCGGGGCAGCGGCAGCAATTTCCTGTCGGCAAATTCACCGGCGACCGCCGCTGTTTTTTGTCCGAAAATGCCGCGGACAGCGCTGGCCTGGCCGGCTTCATCGGCGCGGACGGCAAAGGTCAAACGTCCTGGAAACATCGGCAGAATCGGCAAAGGGCCCAATCCTTCAGCGCGGTTCAGCTGACTAAGATAGCGCAGGTTTGGCCAGGGCAGCGATTCGGTTTGGCTTTCGTCTGCCGGGGGATGCGGCGGCATCCAGTCGTCGAGGTCTTTGCGGTCGGCAATCACATAATCGATCTCGCCGGCCTGCAGGGCGGCCAGAGCCTCCTCCAGGCTTGGCCGGGTCTCATACGTCCAGCTGGCCTGTGGCATGGCGACTTTGTATTGGATGGCATCAGCAAAGATTTTCGCGCCTTCCCAAATGATCAGCAAGGCCGACAGGGCGATGAAAAAGCCAATCATGCGGCTGGTTTTGCCTGGCGCCATGAGCAGGGCCGTCAGCGCCGTCAGGATAGCGCATAAAATCAATGCCAAGGCCGAACTGCCGTCAATGGCGGGGATGACAAAAAGCAGGGCATCCAGCAGCAGCATGATGGCAAAAAAAATCGCTCGGCTTCGGGCAGGACGGATAAATAAGGTCAGCAAGGCGAGCAGCAGCAGGAAAGCGATGAGTCCACACCAGATAACAAGGACGTTCCGCATACTGTTCAGCAGCAGCGCAGGGTCGAGTTCTTCGGCGTCCAGTTGATTCGCCCAATCGGCGGCATAATGCGCCAGCGGCGATGAGATGTCCTGCGGGTCATTGCCACTCTGCTCGGCCATCCAAACCGCCAGCCGCCCCAATGTCGATTCGATCAGCAGTTCATCATCCAAGGCCAGGCTTTGACATGTCGCCAGCAGATTCAAAACCAACCCCAAAGCCAGCGCGGTCAAGCCCAGCAAAGCCAGTTTTCGCAATCGGCGGGCGGCGCTCCAAGACATTTGTTTATTGTTCCATGTCTTGGGAAACTGCAACCAGCGCCTGGCCAACAATATCCATCGCGCTGTCGATATCCGCGGACGAGACGTTCAGATGCGGCGCAATCCGAACGACATTGCCATACAGTCCACCTTTGCCCAGCAGCAGGCCCATGTCCTTGCAGGCATCGACAAACGCGGCGGTTCGGGCCGCATCCGGCTGTCTGCCGCCGGGCGCCACGATTTCAATCGCCTGCATCAAGCCCATGCCGCGCGCCTCGCCAATGATAGGAAATTCGGCGGCGAATTCGCCCAGTCTTTCGGTCATCCGCGCGCCTTGCACAGCGCAGTTCCGCGGCAGGTCATGCGCTTCAATATATTCAATGGTCGCCAGGGCGGCCGCCATCGTCACTGGGTTGCCGCCAAAGGTCGAGAAGGTCAGGCCCTGGACAGCGGCGGCGACTTCGGGGGTGGCAATCGTGCAGCCAATCGGCGATCCGTTGCCCATCCCTTTGGCAAAGGTCATGATATCCGGATCGACTCCCCACTGTTCGATGCCGAACCATTTGCCGCCGGTGCGCCCCCAGCCGGTTTGAACTTCGTCGGAAATGAACAGGCCGCCGGCGGCTTTGACAATCGGCAGGATGCGCTTGAAATAATCTTCGGGCGGCACAATAAAACCGCCAACGCCTTGAATCGGTTCGGCAATGAAAGCGGCGATGCGCCCATCGGTCGTGGTCGCAATTGTCTCTTCCAGGTCTTGCACGCAAAGCTCGACCACCTGCTCGGCGCTCAAGCCGGCCGGCGCTCGAAACGTATAGGGGTTGCGGACATGCTTGACATAGGGGTCGACCACGCCGCCCAAACGCCAGCTGCCGTGCGCGGTCATGCTCATCGCCAGCAGCGACCGTCCCGAATAAGCGTGGCGCATAGCAATGACGGTCGGAACGCCGGTGTACATCCGCGCTGCCAATACGGCCGTCTCATTGGCTTCGGTGCCGCTGTTGGTGAAGTAACACTGCTGCAAAGGGCCGGGCGTCAGTTCGGCCACCTTTTCCGCCAGCCGCACCATGGCTTCATTGACGTAAATCGTGGACGTATGCTGCACCCGCTGAAGCTGCGCGATGGCGCGTTCGGTGATTTCGTCATTGCAATGACCCACCGAAACCGTCAGAATCCCGCCAAAAAAGTCCAGATAGCGTTTGCCGTCCAAATCCCAAATGTATTGATTTTTGGCGTGATCGACGACAATCGGATGTTCGCCATGATAGGGGGCGACCGCCGGAAACATCACTTTTTTATAGCGTTCCAAAACATCAGAAGAAGCCGTCATTCAATTCTCCCATTCATCAGTCCATCATAACAATCCTGCTCTGCGATTTCCGCTAAATCGCGCTTATAGTGTAGCATAACATTTGGCTTGCATTGTACAATAGAGTTGGATTGCACCCAATTTTTCCCGTGTTCGGAGTTTGCAGCGCAGAGGATAAGGAGAGGCTTATGAGCAGGATTATCAAGAATTATGTCAACGGCGAATGGGTTGAATCGGATGGTTCCGAGTTCATTGCGGTTCATAACCCGGCAACGGGTGAACTGCTGGCGACTTGCCCCGATTCAATCGCAGGCGACGTCGCGCGGGCCGTGCAGGCCGCCAAAGACGGCTTTGAGGAATGGCGCAGCACCCCAGTATTGAATCGAGCGCAGTACATGCACCATTTCAAGGTATTGGTTGAAGACAATTTCGAGGAAATATCGCAGATTGTCGTCAAGGAACACGGCAAAACCCTGGACGAGGCGCGGGGGGAGGCGCGCCGCGGCATTGAAAGCATTGACTTTGCCATGAGCGTCCCAGTCCTGATGCGGAGCGACGGCCTGGAAGACATCAGTTCGGGCATCGACGAGACGACCGTGCGCCAGCCGGCCGGCGTCTTTGCCGCCATTACGCCCTTCAACTTTCCCTTTATGGTGCCGCTCTGGTTCTTGCCAACCGCCATCGCCTGCGGCAACACCTTCATCCTCAAGCCATCGCCGCAAACCCCGCTTAGCGCCGAATTCCTGTTTGAACTGCTGGACGAGCTTGACCTGCCCGAAGGGGTTGTCAACCTGGTTCATGGCGGCGTCCCAGCGGCCACTGCGCTAATGGAACATCCGGATGTGACCGGCGTCTCCTTTGTCGGCTCCAGCCCGGTCGCCAAGATCATCTATGAAACCTGCACCCGCAACGGCAAGCGCGTCCAGGCCCAGGGTGGCGCCAAAAATTACATCGCCGTCATGCCCGATGCCAATATCGAAGCCAGCGTCAAGAATATCCTCGGCGCCGCTTATGGATGCGCCGGGCAGCGCTGTCTGGCGGCAGCAGTGGCCGTCGGCGTTGGCGATGCCTATGATCAACTCAAGGACGAACTGGCCAAGCAGGCCGTCAATCTCAAGGTGGGCTATGGTCTCGATGAAACGACGCAAATGGGAACGGTCATCAGCGACTCCGCCAAAGAACGGATTGAAACGATGATCGCTCAAAGCGCGGCTGAAGGCGCCGAAGTGGTTGTCGATGGGCGCGGTTTCAGCGTCGATGGCTATGAAGACGGCGCTTGGGTTGGGCCGACCTTAATCGCCAACGTCCAGCCGCAAACCAGCATGGCCACCGAAGAAGTCTTTGGGCCAGTGCTGGCCTTGATGAAAGCTGATGACTTTGAAGACGCGGTCGAGATGATCAATGAGAGCCGCTATGGCAACGCCGCCAGTATTTTCACCGGCAGCGGCAAGCTGGCGCGCGAATTCAAATACAGCGTCAATGCCGGCAACATCGGCGTCAATATCGGCGTCGCCGCGCCTTCGGCCTCATTTCCCTTTGGCGGCCAAAAAGACTCGTTTTTCGGCGATCTGCACGGCCAGGGGATGGATTCGATTGAGTTTTACACCGAACGCAAAATCGTAATTGAGCGCTGGGTATAGAGGTTTCGATGTCATCATTAAACACCTTTGGCGCCATTTTGAGCTATGCGATTGGGCTGGAATCGCGCCTGCATGACTATTATGTCGGCGTCGGCCAGACTGACCGCGCCCAAGCGGCCGACAAACGCCGCAAAAAACTGGAGCGGGCGCGCCGCGAAAACGTAGTCGAAATCACCCTGGAGCCGATTGAAGGTCTTGATGAGGCCGATTATGCCTTTGATCTTGATGACAGTTCCGACAGCGGTCAAACAGCGGTGGCACAGCTTGCCGCGCAGTTTTATCGGGATGCCGCGCCCAAAATCAACGTCCGCGCCGCCCAGCGCGCCTTGGAACGGTGCGGCCGGGAACATGTCCGACTAGCCGACCGGAGATAACCATGCGAACCATCGAAAGCATCAATCTTATTTACCGCGATCCGAAGGTGCGCGGCGGACGCCCCTGCATCGTCGGCACTGGCCTGCGCGTAAAAGACATCGTGCTGGAAATGCGCTATGGCAGGCGCAGGCCCGAGCAAATCGCCGCCGGTTATGTCCTCAAAATGGAAGAGGTTTATGCCGCCCTGGCATATTATCACTTGCATAAAGACGAGATTGAAGCCGACATCCTCGAAGATGTTCGCTTTGAAGAGCAGCTAGAGGCGGAAAGCGTTGGTATATCTATAGGGAATGGACAAAATTTCAGGAGTTGACGTATGGATTTCGGGATTACATTCAAGGGCGATATTTCACCTAAGCGCACCGTCGCCCTCTGCAAACAGGCCGAAGTCGCCGGCTTTAAGTACGGCTGGTTTTTCGATTCTCATGTGCTTTGGCGCGAATGCTATCTGACGATGGCGCTGTGCATGGCGCATACTGATGAGATGATCTTCGGGCCGCTGGTGACTAATCCGGGCGTGCGCGAATGGTCGGTTGCCGCCAGTATGTACGCCACACTCGCCGTCCAAAGCGATAATCGCATCGAAATTGGCCTTGGGCGCGGCGACAGTTCGCGGCGGGTCCTGGGCAAAAAGCCGATGACGGTCGCCAATATGGAAGCCTTTGCCGATGTCCTGCGCGGACTGGCGCGCGGCGATGAGGTCGACTATGACGGCGTTTCGGCGCAGTTCCCCTGGGCGAATGGTTATGAACTGCCGGTCTGGATTGCGGCTTATGGCCCGCGGGCCTTGGGCGGCGCTGGCCGGGCTGGGGATGGGCTGGTGATTCAACTGGCGGATCCGGGTTTGGTGCGCTGGTTTTCCGAACAGGCGATCCACGCTGGCCAGGAAGCCGGCCGCGATATGTCCGATTATGGCATCATGTCGGCGGCGCCGGTCTGGATTGGCGATATGGACAAGGCGCGCGAGCAAACGCGCTGGTTCCCGGCGATGGTCGGCAATCACGTAGCTGACATCGTGGAACGCTATGGCATGGACAGCCCTGACATTCCCGCCAGTCTGACCGCCTATATTGAAGGGCGCAAAGGCTATGACTATAAGGAACATGCCGATAAAGACGCCGAGCATCTTGATTTCATCACCGAAGACATCGTGGATGCCTTTGGGATTCTGGGGAGCGTCGATGACCATATCGCCAAACTGAAACAGCTGGAAGCGGCCGGCGTGACCCAGTTCAACATCTATCTGATGTGCGGCGAAGAAGAGCGCATCGTGGCGGAATACGGCGAGAAAATCATCCCGGCATTCAGCTAATCATTCCTTTGGGGAGAAGCGCAAACATGCCAGAGCGCAATTATGAAAGCACATTGAATACTTGGCTGGCTGATGATCTGCGCCAACGCGGATTGGATGCCAAACCAGAGCGCGCGCAGGGCGGCGGCCGACGGCTGGACATTGAAGTCCAACTGAAACAGATCAAAATCGCATTGGAAGCTGAACAGGGCCATGCTCCCAACAAGAGACGTTCGGCCATCAAAGACGCTGACGCCCGACTCGACCAGGAATTGGCCGACTGCGCGGTTGCGATATGCTATCCCGATAATCTCTTTTCGGCAGATGACCTGGCGCGCTGTGAGGTGCTTTATGCTTTGCGGACTCATAAGGATCGGCCGCCAGCCGCCAGGACGGAATGGCAGCAGGGCGATCTGGATCAGCTGGTGCGCGTCATCAAGAAAATACCCGATCAGCTGGGCGACCCCGACAACATCGCCAACGCGCTTTCCTTCAGCCTGGACAGGGCCGTCGCGCGCTTGAGCGAAAGTCAAAAACAGGAACTCGCTTTGTCGCTGGATTTGCCGGCCGGCAAGCCGCTGAAAATCGCATCCGACGCGCCTTCCAGCCGTTACAATCAGGCGGCCAAGCGCGCTATGCTGGTCATCGCCACCGCCGCTATGTTTCATGCCCAGCTGGACAAGCATCGCCTTGAGGTCGCGCCCTTGTGGGACAATCGCTTTTCGCCGCTGCGGTCATTCGAGGGAACTTGGCCGCCGTGGACAGCCGTCCAGTGCGCCGAAGACGAAGACCCCATTGGCGCGTTTGACGAGGCTTGGGATTTGTGGCTGGCGGTCGATTACAAGCCGATCTTCGCCACGGCCCGCAATGCCCTGCGCGGCTGTCCGCAAGATGCCGCATTCTCGGCCGCGGTGCAGGGAACGGCGCGCGCGGCCATGAAGGTCACGCGCAACATCGTCGGCCTGCGTCACGACTTGCTTGGGCGCATCTTCCACAAAGTCCTCGAAACCGCCCGCTATGACGGCTCATTCTATACGACCACCGCGGCGGCGACTTTGCTGGCCTCCCTGGCGATTCGCGCTGATATGTGTGATTGGTCGGACCGCGACGCAATTGCCCGTCTGCGAATCACTGACCCGGCCTGCGGCACCGGGACGCTCCTCATGGCGGCCGCCGAACGAATCCGCGATTTGGCCGCTTCCGCCGGCAATCGAAATGGCGTCTCGCGGGCGCTGATTGAATCCGTTCTGACTGGCTATGACGTCAATTTGACAGCAACGCACCTGGCGGCGACTACCTTGGGGCTGCTTTCACCGACGACGACCTTCCGCGATATAAAAATTGGCCGCGCGCTGCTTGGCGTCGAAAATGGCACAGAAGGCGCCCGGGCATACTTGGGATCATTGGAATTTCTTAGTCCGCAAGACGACCATCAGCCGCGGCTGCTGCCCTGGCCGACCGGCGTCGAGCAGATTGAAACAAACGGGGAATTCGCCCAAGCCGAGCCGGCCGACTTGGTGATTATGAACCCGCCCTTTACGAGAAGTGACCTGCGCCATGACCAGTTCAGCCGACAGGAAGAGAAAATGCTGAAAGCGCGGGAAAAAGAACTCTTCGACGGGTTGCCAGTGCATCTATCCAGCAACGGCAATGCTTTCCTGGTCCTGGCAGACCATATCGCCAAATCTCAAAGCGGCACAATCGCCTCTATCCTGCCATTAGTCACAGCGACCAACGTTTCCGCGCTGGGCATTCGTCAATATCTGGCGGACAATTTTCATGTTGATACCATCATTACTTCGCATGATATAAGCCGTGCTTACTTTTCCGAAAATACCAGCATTGGCGAAATGCTGCTCGTCTGCCGCCGCTGGCAAAGCGAGTCCGATAAACCACCTACCCGCGTTATCAACCTGTACGAAAACCCGGCGACTCCAGCCGATGCCATCGCCGTCGCGCAGAATATCATCAATGACAGTCAAGACAAAATCAAAGGCACAGTACAGGAATGGCCGGCCGAACAAATCGCCGCCGGCGACTGGGGGGCTGTGCAGTTCTTGTCGCCCTATCTTTGCGATAAGTTTATTGAATTGCGGGAAGGTCGGCTATTTCAAACGCGAGAACTTAGTGATTTAGCTGAAATATCACCTGATGGAGTCGGCGCTAGAACCACGTTTAAGAGGTCGGAAGTGCCTGATAAACACGCGATGTCCGCGCTTTGGGATCACAAGACCGATATAACGCAAAAGATGTCAGCGCAAACCGATACGTATATCATCCCAAAACCGAATAAAAGGAAGCAGGCAGATGCCTTGTGGGTTCAACGAGGAACACTGTTGTTGGCAATGCGGGCCCGCTTAAACACAGTGCGGGCTGTTAGCGTCAGACTGAATGAACGCGCTCTGGGTTCGGCATGGGTGCCCTGCAAACCTCATTCGCAAGATGTGTCCATTGAAAAGGCCATTTGCGCTTACCTCAACTCAACTGTAGGCATTCTGGCGATTCTAGGCAATCGCTCAATTAAACACCTTTCCTACTCACGATTTTCGATGAATGATTTACGGCGCATCCCCGTCCCCGATTTTGCTAAAATGGAAGAGGACGAGGTTAAGATGATGGCGGACGCTTATGATGACCTTCGCGATTCGGTTCTGCTGCCGCTGCCGCAAATGAACGAATGCGATACGCGCAAGAAGCTGGATGATATGATTGTCACCGCGCTGGGGATCGACGCTGAAACCACCGCCGCCATCCGCCGCGAACTCACCCGCGAGCCGTCCATCACCGGTCGGCAGTATGAATAGATAAGGAGAACACGCATGGGAACAGTATTCAAAAACGGCACGCTCATTACCGCCAGCGACATGGTGAAGGCCGACGTGCTGGTCGAAGGCGAAATCATTACGGTCATCGGCCAAAATCTGGAGGCCGCCGGGCATGAGGTCGTCGACTGCGCCGGCAAGTATCTGTTGCCGGGCGGCATTGATGTTCATACGCATCTTGACCTGCCCTTTGGCGGCACGATCAGCAACGATGATTTTGACGTCGGGCATAAGGCGGCGGCTTTCGGCGGCACAACCATGCACATCGATTTTGTCGTCCAGCCCATCGGCGGCAGTCTGCATGAGGGCCTGGAAACCTGGCGCAAAAAATCGCAAGGAATCGCCCAGATTGATTATGGCTTCCACATGGCCGTCACCGACCTGAATGACGCGGTTATGGACGAAATTCCGACTCTGCTTGACGAGGGCATCACCAGCTTAAAGCTGTTCATGGCCTACAAAAACGTCTTCCAGGTGGATGATGCTACGTTGTTTAAGACGATGCGCGTCGCCGCCGACAACGGTATGATTGTGATGGTGCATGCTGAAAACGGCGACGTTGAAGCGGCCCTGACTCCAGCTTTGCTGGCCGATGGCAAAACCGAACCGATCTATCACGCCGCCTCGCGCCCGCCCGAAATCGAAGGCGAAGCCACCAACCGCGCTGTGGTCATGTCGGGGATGACTGGCTGCCCACTGTACGTCGTTCACATGACCTGCGAGTCGGCGATTGAGGCTTTGCGGCGTGGCCGCGCGTTGGGCTATCCGGTGATGGGCGAAACCTGCGTCCAATACTTCTTCCTGACGGTCGAAGAGCATTTGGGCGCGGCCGGCTTTGAAGGCGCGAAATATGTCTGTTCGCCACCCATCCGCAGCCGCCATGACCACGGCATCCTCTGGCAAGCAGTGCGCGACGGAACGCTGCAAATCGTCAGCACTGACCACTGCGATTTTTGGTACGACGGCGGTCACGGCCCTTGGCAGGCCTGGCAGGAAAAGACCGGCGGCGCTGATTGGGTCGGCTATGAAAAGCAAAATCCTTCCTATCGGCGGCCGGGCAAAGAACTCGGCAAGGGCAATTTCGCTAAAATCCCCAACGGCATGCCCGGCCTGGAAGACCGTATGATGGTGATGTGGCAGGCCGGCGTGAACAGCGGCAAACTGTCGCCATCGCGCTTCGTCGAACTGCACTGCACCAATCCAGCCAAGATCTTCGGCATGTACCCGCGCAAAGGCACGCTGGCGGTCGGTTCAGATGCCGATATTCTGGTTTGGGACCCGCAGCAGGAGCATATCATCAGCGCGGCGACGCATCACATGCGCGTTGATTACAACTGCTATGAGGGCATGAAGGTTATGGGCAAGCCGATACAAGTTTTTCAGCGCGGCCGTAAGCTGGTCGATGGCGATCAATGGCTGGGCCGCAATGGCGCCGGCCAGTTCATCGCCCGTCAGCCCAATGCGCCGACGCTGTAGATTGGATTTCAATGACAAATAATCATCTGGCGCTAGAATCATTCCGACTCAAGAACTTCAAGGCCGTGCGCGATAGTGGTCCGGTTCGATTCGGGCCGCTGACGGTTCTGATCGGGGATAACGGCTCTGGCAAGAGCAGTCTCATTGAAGGCTTGCAGACTTATCAGCGCATTGTCACTGATGGACTTGATAAAGCGATGCAAATGTGGCGCGGCTTTGAGTACATTCGCAACGCCGCTGTATCCCATACAGACAAAGTGAATAATGAAGGGAGGAACTACCCAACCAATTCGATTGAGTTTGAGGTGGATTACTTCATGCAGCAGTCTCAATCCCATCACCTGGCTATCGCTACCCACCCGAATAATGATGAAGTGGTTATCTTTGGAGAAAGTCTGTGGCTTGACAAGAAGCAAATCATGACACGAAACAAAGAGGGTGAGATTTTTGACGACGATGGTGAGCGATTTAGCGGAAGTCCACCATTTCCAACGTTTTTTTCAATCACACTTCCCGATATCCTGCCATTATTACTACAGATATTAGCAGGTAAGGCACACATCGGCGACCTTCAATCCTATCGTGATGCTGATAATCTGATTAAGAGTTGGCAGTTTGTGAGACTCAATCCATATTCAATGGGAGATCCGCGCCCACAGCAGCGCACTGGCGGTAAAATTCGACTGGAAAGCGACGGTTCAAATATCGCAGAATTTCTGCTTGATATTCGCAAGCGCGATAGTGACGCCTTTGAGGGCATCATCGAGACGCTTCAATATGTGCTGCCCTATATCCGTGATTTACAACCCGCGCTGACATCTGAATTGGAACGCGCGGTTTATCTGCAAATGACCGAGGAAGATTACAAAATACCGGGCTGGCTGCTTTCAACCGGAACTTTGCGAATACTGGCTTTGCTGGCGCTGTTCCGTCATCCCGAACCGCCGCCGCTGATCATTATTGAGGAAATTGAAAATGGACTTGACCCACGCACGATTCATCTGATTGTCGAGGAATTGCGTAATTTGGCTGAAACCGGACAGACACAGGTGATTGTCACCACGCATTCACCCTATCTGCTTGATTTGCTGGCGCTTTCTCACATTGTGCTGGTGGAACGTATAGATGGACAGCCCGAATTCTCTCGCCCAGCTGACGAGGAAGCGCTCAAGGAGTGGGCCAATAACTTTGGCTCCGGTCGTCTGTATACCATGAACAAACTCAGCCACAGGGAACGTTCATGAAAGTTGGCATGATATTTGAGTGCGGCCCCCAAGGCGCAGACCTCAAGGTATGTGAGTATTTGGCAAAACAAATCAAGCCAGACATCCAAATCGAAAGTGTAACCTTGGATAACAAGAAAAAGCTGGTGGCTGAATGTGGAAAAGCCGCGCAATTATTACTCGCTGGCGGTTGCGACCGGGTTGTTATTATCTGGGATTTGCACCCGTCATGGCACGAACAAGCCCCTTGCCGCAAGAAAGACCGCGAAGACATCATGCGCTCGCTTGAGGCTACGGATGCAAATGCTGCAAATGTCTTCTTGGTTTGCATTAAAGCCGAGCTTGAGACGTGGTTACTGGCAGACAATCGGGCAATAAGTACAGTTTTGTCAAAACCTCATCGCAAAGTGGCCCTAAGACGTATTCCCCAGGTTGAACGGATTCCCAATCCCAAGAAACGCATGACGCAGATTTTCAGACAGGAAGGCGGGAAACCGTACAATGACCTGATTCATGCTGTGCAAATCGTCAAAGCCATGCCGGACTTGAAAAGATTGCGGAAAGTTGACACCTTCGTTCGTTTTGAACGCCTGCTCATCGGCAAAGCAGCGAAAACAAATAATTGACACTCCAAAATTTCCCTCGCCTTATCTGACTGCGCTATAATCCTAACAATGACATTCAACAGAACAGGAAACCCATCATGCCACTTTCCATGACGCAACTCAAAATCAGCGATGCCGAATATGCCCAGCGCAATCAAGTTCTGGCGGCGATTATCGATGAGCTTGAGGTGAGCGGAGTCGTCTTTTTTGACGCCGACTACATCAAATACTATACCGGCTTTGCCTTCATCCCGACCGAACGTCCGATGGCCTATCTGATGAACCGCCGCGGCGAATGCGCCTTGTTTGTGCCGCGCATGGAAGTCGAACACGCTGAATCGATGGCCGCTATCGACCGCGTCGCCTTTTATCTGGAATATCCCGACCTCAATCATCCGATGAATGTCCTGGTCGATACCCTCAATGAACTGGATATGAAGGGCCGCATTGGCGCCGACAGCGATGGCTACCCGTGGATATTCGGCTACCGCGGCGAAGCATTGTCAAAGCTCACCGGACAGCAGGTCATCAACTGCCGCGCGCCGATTGAAGATCAGATGGCGGTCAAATCAGCCGCCGAGATCGCATTGCTGAAAGAAAGCTGCAAGTGGGGTCATCTGGCGCATTGGCTGCTGCAAAAATACACCCAAGTCGGCCTTGGTGAAGTCGAAGTCTCCCAGCGCGCCAGCAACGAAGCCACTTTGACTATGCTGGAAACCATCGGGCCTATCTGGCGCAATAACAGCAGTTACTATGAAGGCGCGATTGCCGACTACCGCGGGCAGATTGGTCGCAACGCCGCTATCCCGCACGCCCTGACCAGCAACATCACATTTCAAGCCGGCGATGTGCTTGTGACCGGCGCCAGCGCGCCGATTTGGGGCTATGTCAGTGAATTGGAACGGACGATGATCCTTGGCAGCCCGACCGACGAGCAGAAGCGGATGTTCGACCATATGCTCAATCTGCAAACCATTGCTATGGAAGCGCTTGAACCCGGCAAGCCATGCAGCGAAGTCGATAAAGAAGTCCGCGCCTATTTTGACCAGCATGCGCTTATGCCCTACTGGAAACATCACAGCGGCCATACTATTGGCCTGCGCTATCACGAAGGGCCCTTCCTTGATATTGGCGATGATACGGCGATTAAGGCCGGAATGGTCTTCACTGTGGAGCCAGGCTTGTATATCCCTGAACTGGGCGGCTTCCGTCATTCGGATACCGTGGTGGTCACCGACAGCGGCGCCGAGATGATCACCTATTATCCGCGCGACCTCGACTCGCTGACCCTGCCGATATGAGCCAGCCCGCAGCTGAATCAGACAAGGTGAGAAGATGATGGTTCTTCAGCAGAAAACCTACGATATTGACGATGTTTGGGAACTCGCGCATCAGACAGGCGATGGCCAGCGTTTTGAGCTAATGGATGGAGAGTTATTTGAAATGTCACCGCCGGGCGTATTACATGGGTATCTTGCTATTAGGCTGGGGCGTTTTCTTGACGTTTTTGTCGAGGAGCATCAACTGGGAATCGTCACTGTCGAGACTGGCCATCATCCGCCAGGCGACCGTTCAACTTTACTCGCCCCCGACATCGCCTTCACAAGCAAAGCGCGCCTGCCACAGCCAATCCCGAAGAAATATATGCCGCTGATGCCGGATCTGGCGGTCGAGATCTTCTCGCCGGGCGATTCCATTCGGCAGGCACACAAAAAAGCGGCGCTGTATCTGCGGCATGGCACACAGCGGGTCTGGATTGTCCTGCCGGCCGAAAAAGGCGTCGACGTCTGCCGCGCGGCGCAAAACGGCGGCATGAAACGCGAGTTTATCGGACGCGAGGGCAGTCTGTCCGGTGAGTCTGTCTTGCCTGGATTCGCGCTTGAACTGCGCCGCCTGTTCGTTTAATCCCTCGAAATATCTGTGCTGTCCCGCAACTGAATCAGACAAGGTGAGAAGATAATGGTTCTTCAGCAGAAAACCTACGATATTGATGATGTTTGGGAACTCGCGCATCAGATGGGCAATGATGGCCAGCGCTTTGAGTTGATAGATGGAGAATTGTCCGAAATGTCACCAACAGGCACCGAACACGGATCGCTTGCAGTTATCCTTAGCCATCACATTTACAGCTTTGCAAATGAGCGCGGGCTGGGACTCGTCACTGTCGAGACCGGCCATCATCCGCCAGACGACCGTTCAACTTTGCTCGCCCCCGACATCGCCTTCACAAGCAAAGCGCGCCTGCCACAGCCAATCCCGAAGAAATATATGCCGCTGATGCCGGATCTGGCGGTCGAGATCCTCTCGCCGGGCGATTCTATCCGACAGGCACATAAAAAAGCGGCGCTGTATCTGCGGCATGGCACACAGCGAGTCTGGATTGTCCTGCCGGCCGAAAAGGGCGTCGATGTCTGCCGCGCGGCGCAAAACGACGGGATAAAACGCGAGTTTATCGGACGCGAGGGCAGTCTGTCCGGCGAGTCTGTCTTGCCTGGATTTACGCTTGAACTGCGCCGTCTGTTCAATTAGCCTTGCTTGGCAGCATTTATCTATGTCATTCCTAATCCAAAGGAGACACAAATCCATGAAGCGCATCGTCTTTGCAATGCTCCTCCTCCTGCTGTTCGGCGGGCAAATTCTGGCACAGTCAAGCCAGCGGCTCGATATTCAGCAATACGTTCTGGACAACGGGCTGGAGGTCATTTTAGCGCGCGATGTCTCGGCGCCAACAATTGCAGTTGATGTCTGGTATCAGGTCGGCGCCGCCAATGACCCCGAAGGCAGGAGCGGATTTGCCCATCTGTTTGAACACATGATGTTTGAAGGCTCGCCAAATCTGCCTGAAGGCGGCATGGGCCAACTCATTTCGGCGGCTGGGGGCATCATAAACGCTTATACCACGGTTGATGTAACCGCCTATTATGAGGCGCTGCCATCCAACCAGCTTCCACTGGCGCTGTGGCTGGAAGCGGACCGCATGGCCGGCTTGCCGGTCACGCAGGTCAATCTTGACAATCAGCGCGCGGTCGTGATTGAAGAGCTTCAGCTGCGGGTCAGCAACAGTCCCTATGGAGAGGCCATTCAGGAACTGTATCTCATGCCCCACACTTACCCGCCCTATCAGCGCCGGGCCATCGGCAGCATTGAGGATATCAACAATGCGGTGGTCGAAGATGTCAAGGATTTTCATCGCCAGTACTATCTGCCTAACAACGCGACTCTGGTCGTCGCCGGCGATATCGACTTTGAGGTGACCCGCGCTTTGATTGATGATTTGTTCGCGCCGATCCCAATCGGTGATGAGCCGCTTCCCTTGCCCGACTATGAGCCTGTCGAACAAGACCAGGCGGAAACTCTTATCGTTGAAGACCCGCTTATCAACCTGCCGGCGGTCTTTGTCGCTTATGAGATCCCGCCGTTCGCCTCTGATGATTATCCAGCGCTTGATCTGACGGCGCGTCTGCTTGGCGTCGGCGCTTCAAGCCGCCTGTCGCGAAAATTGCTAGACACCGGGCAAGCGCTTCAGGCCAGCACAGTTATCGAGGGCAACCGCGGGCCGGGCCTGCTTGGGTTCATCCTGATTCCCAATGTCGGAGCAGATGGCCAGGCGGTCGAGCAGGCTGTCTATGATGAACTTCAGCTTATCCTCGATGAGGGCATCCCACAAGATGAGCTCGACAAGGCGATTGCCCAGATACAGAGCGGTCATATCCTTGGGCTGGAAACTGCCTTTGGCCTAGCGGAAAGCGTGCAGAGGGCAAATTATCATTTTGGCGATCCGCAGGCGGTCTACTCCGAGATTGAACGTTACGAAACTGTCACCAGTGAAGACATTCAGGCCGCTGTTGGCAAATATCTTGAGGAGAGCGACCGCCATGTCATCTATGTCATCCCTTCCCAAGCCGCGCCGCCGCCGCCAGTCGAGCCATTTGCCATTGAAGATGCCGTTGACGAAGCGCCGGATTACCGCTATGTCATCGAACAGACTGAACCGCCGCCGGCTTTGGGAGTCAGCGAATTCACCCTGCCAAAGATCACCGAAACAGTTCTCGATAATGGCCTGGAAATTGTCGTCATTGAACAGCCCAACGTCCCGATCATATCGCTTGACATGGTTTTCGCCGGCGGGTCAAGCGCCGCCCCTGAAGACCTGCCCGGCCTTGCCGGCATGACCGGCGTCTTGATATCGCGCGGCACATCCGAACGCAGCGGACAAGACCTGGCCGGCGCCATTGAGCAGATAGGCGGCGCATTGGCCAGCAGCGGCGGCCGCGACGGTTTATCCGTCAGTGTCTTTGCCATGATTGACGATGCCGAGTTTGCCTTTGAGCTATTAAGCGATATGACGCTCAACGCTGATTTCCCTGAAGCTGAAGTGGAACGGCAGCGCCAAGCGGCCATGGGCAGTCTGGAAGCCAGTTTGGCCGAGCCGAATCTTGTCGCCGGGCGCGCCTTCAGCCAACTGCTCTATGGCGAGCATCCCTATGGCATGTCCGCCAGCTTTGAATCGCTGCAAGCCATTACCCGCGACGATATTGTCAGCTTCTATCAGTCACGCAGTCAGCCCGACAACGCTGTTCTCATTATCGCCGGCGCCATCACAGCCGAAGCGGGGACAGCCTTGGCCGAAACGTTTTTCGCTGATTGGGAAGGCAACGCGCAGGACGTCAGCTTTCCTGACCTGCCGCCTCAACCTGAAACCCACATCTATTTGATAGACCGCCCTGGCAGCACCCAGGCCGAATTTATCATCGGCGGCATCGGCGCCAAAGGCGACAGTCTGGACTCCTTCCCGATACAGATTATGAACGAAGTCCTGGGCGGCAGTTTTTCCTCGCGGCTGGCGCAGAATATCCGCGAAGAGAAGGGCTATACCTACAGCATCCGCTCCAGCTTCAGCTTCCCAGCAGACATCGGCGCTTTCAGTGTGACGGCGGCGGTGCGGAACGATGTCATCGACCTTGCCATCAAAGAAGTCTTCAAGGAAATTGAACGGGTGCAAAACGAACCCTTCACCGATGAGGAATTCAATAACGCGCGCGATGGCATTATTGGCCGCTTCGCTCTGGGGCTGGAAACTTATCAGGATTTTGTAGAGACCGTCTCGTCCTACAAAATACGCGGCATTGAACTGGACCGTCTCGGTCAATGGCCGCGGCTAATGAACGAAGTCACTGTCGAAGACGTGATCGAAGTCGCCAACCAATACATCCAGGACGACTATTTCACGATTGCTGTCGTCGGGGATGCCGCCGCCATTCAGGAGCAGCTGGAATCCATCGGGCCGGTTACCCTGCTTGAATTGGAATAGCAATGTGAATCACAGCAAGACGGGCTTCTCCTTATCTTGAGGGGAGGCCTTTGCTGGCATGGGCTTATATTTTAATCGCGGGAGACAAAATAAAACGTCTATTCTGCCCTACTTCGGTTTCATCCGCTTGACATCCACAGCCGCTCTTCTTATAATCTGATTGTCTATAGCTGATTGTCTATAATTGTAGGCAATCATAAAGAACGGGAACGGTAAATCAACCGCGCCACGGGTGTCAGGCGTCGGAGGCTGGCTGTGAGCGAGAATTGGGTATTGACCGAAACTGAAGCGATTGAACTGCTGGCGCTGCTTATCACTTCGGCGCGCATCCAAATGGAAGAGCCGGCGCATTATGGGCCGCTCCGTCTGCTCACCGCGGCCGAACGTCTTGGCGCCATAACGCTGGAACGCTCATCGGACAAATCAAGGGCTTTTCTGCAAGATGCCATTGAGCGCATCCCGGCCATGCACATGGCGATGTCCGACGTCGAAAATTACACCGCGTCTCTCGATCATCTTAGCCGCGCCGTCGCCAGCTGTCTGCTGCGTCACAGTCATCTGGAGGATAGCCCGGCATGAGCGAACGGGTTCTCAACAACATCAAAACGCGCCGCGTTGTGCGCGAAATGACCGAAAAGGCAGTTGAGCGCGTCCAAATTGAAACCATACTGGAAGCCGCGCGCTGGGCGCCGAGTGGCGGCAATCTGCGGCCTCACCGCTTTATCGTCATTCAAGATCCAAAAATCCGCCGTTTGATTCGGCTGGTATCGCCGGGCATGTTCCAGCAGGCGCCAGTCTTGATCCTGATTTGCATTAACTGGGATATTGCCGCTGAACATCATCTGCCGCCGACAGACCGCGCTTTGTATATGGACGTCGGCACCGCCGCTCAAACCATGATGCTGGCGGCGCATGCTATCGGTTTGTCATCTGGTCCAGTTACATCATTCAGCAAGGAAGCTGTCGGCGTGATTTTGAATCTGCCTGATGCTTATACGCCGGAAATGTTTATTTGCATCGGACATCAGGCCGTCACCGCGCAAGCCGGCATGCGCGCCTGGAAGAAGATTACCTGGCAAGACCTGACACATTGGGGACGTTTTAAGGATGAATAAACAAGAATGTAAAATTGGAGGGCAACATGGACGGACGTTATATTAAGCACATGGCCTTTGCGGTAAAAGACGCCAAGGCCGCTCTGAATCATTATCGGGATTTTATCGGTGTTGGGTTGGATGCGGAGTTGCATGACTATGAGAAGTCGCGCAACCGAGTCGCTATCTTCGACGTCGGTGATGTCGAATATCAACTCTGCCAATCCCTGGACGAAGGCGGCCGCTTTGATGCTTGGATTAAAGAACGCGGCTATGAGGGATTGCATCATATCTGCTATGCCGTCCCCAATATCGACGAGGCGTTGGCCGAAGCGCAGGCCAAAGGCGCCACCCTCAAGGAATGCGCCGCCTGCAAGGTCAAAGGCAGCCATGTTCATCCCGAAGGCTGGGTCGCTTTCCTCGAACAGGAAGCCGGCGGCGTTGAACTGGAATTGATGCAGGTTTATACCGCCGAAGAACTGGAAGAATACAAATCGGTAAGGGGCATTTAGGCATGAGACTTCCGACGGCGACCGGCAAAGCAGCATGAACAGCATCCAACTTTTGCAGGAGCTTGTTCAAATCCCCTCTCCCAATCCGCCCGGCGACACCCGCGGCATCGCGGCCTTTATCGCCGAGCAGATGCGCGCCGTCGGCTGTCGGGTTAAGATGCCGGCGCCGGCCGCCAAGCCAGAAGCGCGCAATGTCATCGCCAGTCTGGGACAGGGCCTGCCGGCGATCATGCTCCACGCCCATATTGACACGGTGCCGATTGCCCGCACCGAAGCTGAAAAATGGCGCGTCGACCCCTATGCCGCTGTGATAAAAGATGGCGCGCTCTATGGCAAAGGCAGCATTGATGACAAAGCACCGCTGGCCTCGATGATGCTGACCATGATGGCCGCGGCCAAACAGCCGCAGCTTCAAGGAACGCTGGTATTGGTCGCCGCTGCTGAAGAAGAAACCGGCGGACAGCTAGGCACAAAATGGCTGGCCGACGAAGGCCATCTGCCCGAATGCGATTTTATCATCGTCGGCGAACAAACCGACAACAAAGCGGCCACCGCGCACAAAGGCGTCATGCGGGCCATTGTCCGCGCCAGCGGCAAGTCA
Organism: Phototrophicaceae bacterium; assembly: GCA_965243795.1. Classification (GTDB taxonomy): domain Bacteria; phylum Chloroflexota; class Anaerolineae; order Aggregatilineales; family Phototrophicaceae; genus UBA6055. The sequence goes on from OZ251576.1 coordinate 2,584,443, forward strand.
GTTCACGCCACCAATCCCGACCGCGGCGTCAATGCCATCGTCGCCATGTCCAAAGTCATCTCGGCCCTGGATGCTTATCACCGCGAACTGGCGAAACGAATTCATCCTATGGTCGGCTTTCCAACCTGCAACATAGGCGTAATCGAAGGCGGCAGCACTGCCAACGCCGTTCCCGATGCCTGTCTGGTCGAGCTTGACCGGCGCATGATCCCCCGCGAGGATCCGCAAGACGTCATAGCCGAGCTTCAGGCGGTCGTTCACGGGGTAGATGTCGAGCCAGCTACCGTCAGCATCGGTGATTTTGTCACATCAAACTGGTTCGATTCCTCTATCGAATCGGCGCTGTCCCAGACCTTCCTGGACTGCATTCGCCGGGAACTTAATCAGGATCCAGGGCCTGTTGGGTATCTGCCGGGCAGCGACGCCAAACATCTAATGGACTTGGCGCGAGGAGATATGGTTATCTTCGGGCCTGGCAGCTATGAGCTTGCCCATGCCGCCGACGAACACGTCAAGCTGGACGATTATCAGGCGACCACAAGCATTCTGCTGGATTTTGCGCGTCGCACGCTTTATCCGAATCATACACCCTAACCACAGACTCGAAGGGCAACACGCCGTGAATGTTGATACCTTAATCCAAAATGCTCAAGTTGTCCTCGAAACCGGCATCGCCCGCCTTGATGTGGGCATACGCGACGGCCGCATTGTTGCGCTGACGGACGCTTCCGAGGGCATTCATGCCAGCGAAAGGATTGATGCCAGTGGCAAACTGCTACTGCCTGGCGCCATCGATATTCACTTCCATTGCCGCGCGCCGGCCTATCCACAGCGCGGCGATTTTGCCACCGAGACTCGCGCGGCGGCGGCCGGCGGCGTGACGACTATCTTCGAGATGCCTATTTCCAAGCCCTGCTGCGCCACCGGTGAGATTTTTCGGATGCGGAAGGCATTGGCCCAGCGGGACTGCTATGTCAACTTCGGTTTGTATGGCGCGCCTGGCCTGCTGGATCCTGCTGAAATTGCGGCGATGGTCGATGAGGGCGCGATTGCCTTCAAGATATTTATGACGGCGGCTCCCAAGGGCCGCGATGACGAATTTGAAGGCTTGTGCCTGCCTAATGTGGAGGACGCATATCAGGCGCTCAAACTGGTTGCCGATACTGGCCTGGTCTGCTCGGTTCATGCCGAAAACAACGGGCTGCTGGAATGGCATACCCAACAGCTGGTCAAAGCCGGGCGCAATGACATCGCCGCGCATGGCGAATCACGGCCGCCGCATGTCGAAGCGCTGGCCATTGCTGACTTGCTTACGCTCAACGAAAGCATCGGCGCCAACCTGCACATCGCCCATGTCAGCGCCAAGGAGCCGCTGGATGTCCTGCGGCGCTTCAAAGCCACTGGATCGACGGCCACAGCCGAAACCTGTCCGCATTATCTGCTGTTCACCGAAGCCGATCTGGAACGGGTCGGGCCCTATGCCAAAATCAATCCGCCGCTCCGCAAAACCGAAGACCAAGCCGCGCTCTGGGAGGGTCTGATGGACGGCGCGCTGATGGCCATCACCACCGATCATTCTCCCTTTACTGTTGAAGAAAAAGAGCGCGCCCGTCAAGACATCTGGGCGACGCCGCCCGGCGCTCCTGGCGTCGAAGAACTGCTGCTGGGTGTGATGAACGAAGCGCTGGCCGGACGCATCAGCATCAGCCAGGCCGTCGAATGGGTCTGCACCAACGGCGCCAAGCGATTTGGGATTTATCCTGAACGCGGCCGCATCGGCATCAAGGCCAGCGCCGACTTGGTCATCTTCGATCCCAATGATGAAACCACCATCAGCCGCGATATGCTCTTCAGCCAAGCCAAAGACTGCGACAAGCTGTATGACAACATGACTTTCAAGGGCAAGGTCAATCGAACTATCGTCAACGGCAAGACGGTCTTCAAAGACGGCAATATCGTCGGTCAAGCTGGCGATGGCCAATTTGTCCGGCCGAATCCGTCCCAAATCAGCAAGGAATTTTAGACAGGAGTCGCATACATGGCAGGCAAAATCAGCGGCATATTCAACATTCTGGCGACGCCCTTCCATGCGGATTATACGCTTGACAGCGACAGCCTCAAAAACCTGGCGCGCTTTCAGATCGACAAAGGGGCGCACGGTTTGACTATCCTGGGCGTGATGGGGGAAGCCGCCAAGCTCACCGTCGCCGAACGTCAGGCGGTGATGGACACGGTCATTGAGACGGTCAATGGGACGATTCCAGTGGTGGTTGGCACCAGCCATTCCCAAATTGAAACTTGCATCGCGCTTAGCGCAGCGGCATTTGCGGCCGGCGCCGATGGCGTGATGATTGCGCCGCCGCGCATGGAAGACAAATCGGACGCGGCTATCCTCGCGCTCTACAGCGCTATTGCCGAAACGATTGCCGGGCCGATTGTCGTACAGGATTTCCCGCCCATTAACGACGTCACCATGTCGGCGGATCTGCTGGCGCAAATTGCCGATGCGATTCCGAATGCCGCTTACCTCAAGCTGGAAGATCCGCCGCTGATGCAGAAAATTGAGGCCATCCGTCAGCGCACAGACAAATTTGAGATTTTTGGCGGGCTGGGCGGGATGTTCCTACTTGAAGAACTCCAGCGCGGCGCCTCTGGCACCATGACTGGCTTTGCCTTCACTGAAATTCTGGTTGCGGTTTTTGATGCTTTCAACGCTGGCCGCATCGCCGCCGCCCAAGCGCTGTTTGATCGTTATCTGCCCTTGATTCGCTATGAAAATCAGCCGCAGATTAACCTGACTATCCGAAAAGTCCTGCTCCAACGGCGCGGGGCCATCGCCAATTCGACTCCGCGCCCGCCTTTCAATCCTATTGATGCCGGCAGTCATCAGGAAATCGACTGGATCCTCCAGCGCGTCGGCATTGATGACCCAGCGCAAAAGCTGATTCTCTAACTTATTCATGCCGCCGCAATGGAATGAAGGTGATTTCATCAGAGAAATTGCCGCGGCAATTATTTAGCGCAACGCATAAAGGACGAAGCTCATGGATTTAGGATTGCAAGACAAAACCGCACTGGTCGCCGCGTCCAGCAAAGGACTGGGATACGGCGTTGCCAAGGCGCTGGCCGCCAATGGCGCCAAAGTATCGCTTTGCAGCCGTTCCGCCGATGCCGTCGCCGCGGCCGCCCAAACTTTGGCCGACGATTATGGCGTCGAGACCCTGGCCAGCACTTGTGACCTGCGCCGTCCGGCGGATATTCAGGCCTGGATCGATAAAACTGTTGTCGCCTGGGGCCAAATCGACTGCCTGCTGGTCAATGCCGGCGGGCCGCCCGCCAAAATGTTCAAAGAACTTAGCGACGGCGATTGGCAGGCCGCCTTTGAACTGACGCTGATGAGCAGCATTCGGATGATCCGCATGGCCATCCCGCACATGACCGGCGGCGGGTCGATTTTGACGGTGACTTCATCATCCATCAAAGAGCCGATTCCGCGGCTGGGGCTTTCGACAGTCATGCGGGCCGGCGTGGCGGGCCTGGTCAAGACGCTGGCCGATGAATTGGCCGGCGACGGCATCCGCGTCAATAACCTGGTGCCAGGGCGCATCGACACCGACCGCGTCGCCCAACTGGACGCCAACACCTCGGACAAGCTCGGCATCAGCATTGAAGAAGTCAAAAGACGCAGCCTGGCCGCCATTCCACTCGGACGCTATGGCCACATTGACGACTTTGGTTCGGCCGGCGCTTTCCTGCTTTCGCCGGCCGCCAGCTACATCACCGGCGCCACACTGCGAGTCGACGGCGGCGCCATGCGTTCCACCTAGGCGAAAAATCTATCATTACAGGCAAGGGAGATTCACATGACAGCAAAGCCCTATCAAGACCCGCAGCGCTCGATTGAAGAACGGGTTGAAGATCTGCTCGGCCGGATGACGCTGGCAGAAAAAGCCGGCCTGATGTTCCATACCATGGTGATGATCACTCCCGACGGCGACTTTGACCTCGATCAGGGCACCTTTGGGCTGGCTTCCATCCGTGAAATGACCGACAAGCACATGACTCATTTTAATCTGGTTGGCTCGGCCAGCGCCGAAAAAATCGCCAAATGGGTCAATCAGCTGCAAGAACTGGCGGCATCCAAACGGCTCGGCATTCCCGTTACCCTGTCAACCGACCCGCGCCACAGCTTTGCCGAAAATCCGGGAGTACACATGGCGACGGAGGCTTTTTCGCAGTGGCCTGAAGCGACTGGCCTGGCCGCCATCGGCGATGAAAAGCTGGTGGAAGAATTTGCCGACATCGCCCGCCAGGAATACACCGCGGTTGGCCTGCGTTCGGCTTTGCATCCGGTTGCCGACTTGGCCACTGAACCCCGCTGGGCGCGGGTCAACGGCACCTTTGGCGAAGACAATCAGCTGTCTGCCCGACTGACTGCCGCTTACATCCGCGGTTTTCAAGGGGCGGAACTTGGAGCGCATAGCGTCGCCTGCATGACCAAACATTTTCCCGGCGGCGGCCCGCAGCTGGACGGCGAGGATCCGCATTTCAATTATGGGCGCGAGCAGGTTTATCCAGGCGGCCATTTTGATTATCATCTGCTGCCTTTTGAAGCCGCTTTCGACGCCAATACTGCTACGATCATGCCCTATTACGGTATGCCTATTGATACGCCCTACGAGCCAGTCGGTTTCAGTTTCAATCACGGCATTATCACCGGCCTCCTGCGCGAAAAGTATGGCTTTGACGGCGTGGTCTGCACCGATTGGGGTTTGCTGACCGATGCTGAATTTGGCGGGATGAGCTTCCCGGCGCGCGCTTGGGGCGTCGAGCATCTCACCCTTGCTGAACGCGCCAAAAAAGCCCTGGAGGCCGGCATCGACCAATTCGGCGGCGAGGCCTGTCCCGAAGTCGTGGTCGAACTGGTGCAAAGCGGGCAAGTCTCTGAAGAGCGCATCGACATCAGCGTCCGTCGACTGCTGCGCGACAAGTTTCGTCTGGGTTTGTTCGAGAATCCCTATGTGGATGAAGCCGCGTCCGCGCATATCGCCGGCAATTCAGCTTTCCGCGCCACCGGCGAACTGGCCCAGCGCAAATCCATCGTCCTGCTCAAAAACAGCGATGTTCTGCCCTTGACCGGCCGGCCGAAAATCTATGTCGAAAACGTCAAAGCGGAGGTCGTGGCCGGTTATGGCGAGGTAGTCGATGACCCCGAAGCGGCCGATTTTGCCATCCTGCGCCTGCAAGCTCCTTATGAGCCGCGCCATGGCAACTTTCTGGAATCGTTCTTCCATGCCGGCGACCTTGATTATAAAGAGCCGGAAAAGAGCCGCATTCTGTCCATTCTGGAGTCGACGCCGACCATCGTCGATATTTATCTCGACCGCCCGGCAGTCATCCCCGAGATCGCTGAACGCTGCGCCGGCCTGCTGGCGAACTTTGGCGCGAGTGATGCCGCTGTGTTGGATATCATCTTTGGACGTTTCAGGCCGACGGCCAATTTGCCTTTCGAATTGCCCTCGTCGATGGAGGCCGTCCGCAAGCAGAAGCCGGATGTCCCCCGCGACTCCGAAAATCCACTCTTTGAATATGGCTTTGGCCTGCGTTACTGACAAGCCATAAATGAGAGACCGCGCGCGCTTTACAGTTGATGATTGACAGATTCGGCTTTTCCGTCTATATTAGGATTATCCGTTTGAGATAAGAGGCCGCCATAAGGTCAATCATCCTATGCGGAATCCAGATTAGTGTATGTTCATAAACACAGGAGTACAACAACATGAAACAGCTTCGTTTAATCTCTGTCCTGCTGATCGCCGTCTTGGCTGTCAGCCTCGCCGCCGCCCAAATGACTCCGCGGGGGGGGACCGTCGTTACCAGTGACGGTGAGCAGCTGGTTGGCAAGAACTTCAACCCCTACAGCGCCGATCCCCTCAACTTCTCCCAGCGTTACATCTATGAGCCGATGCTGCTTTTCAATCCAGTCGACGGCGGCCTGCCGACGTTCTGGCTGGCGACCGGCTATGAATACGGCGACGATCTGCAAAGCGTGACCTTCACCCTGCGCGACGGCATCACCTGGAGCGACGGCGAAGCCTTTGATACCGAAGATGTCGCTTTCACCTTCAATATGTTCCTCAATCATCCGGCCACGGATACATCCGCCATCGCTGATTTCCTCGAAAGCGTCGAGATCGTCGATAGCATGACCGTCAAGTTCAATCTGAACCGCGTCTACACCCTGGCGCATGAACTTATCGGCAATCAGTGGGTTGTGCCGCAGCATGATTGGGCCGACGTCGAGGATTATGGACTTTTCACCAACGACGAGCCAGTTGGCACCGGGCCGCTGACCGAAGTCGCTGATTTCAACGAGCAGTCCTATACCCTGTGCCGCAATGAAAGCTACTGGCGCGTGGACGAAAATGGCGAACAGCTGCCTTATATCGACTGCATCCGTCAGGTGCTTTTCCAGGGCAATGATCCAGCCAACTTGGCTTTGATTAACGGTGAATTGGACTGGGTCGGTAATTTCGTTCCCGATATCGAAACGACCTTCATCGCCGTCAATCCAGAAAAACATGGCTATTACTTCTGGCCGGGCGGCGCCACCGTTCAGCTTTACAGCAACACGACCAAAGCGCCCTTCAGCGATGTCAATTTCCGCCGCGCGATGAGCATGGCGATTGACTACGACGCCGTCACCAGCATCGGCATGTACGGCTACACCAATGCGTCCAACGCCGTCGGCCTTGGCCCGCGCTACGATGCTTGGATCAACGAAGAGGCCCTGGCGATGGCCGATGAAATGGGTCAAACCCGTTACAATCCCGACGGCGCGATGGCGCTGCTGGATGAAGCTGGTTATGTTGACAGCGACGGCGACGGTTTCCGCAACCTGCCCGACGGCGGCGACAACATCGCTTTCGATGTGCAGGTCGTCAATGGCTGGACCGACTGGGTCACCAGCGTGCAGATTATGAGCCAGAACTTCCAGGACATTGGCCTGGACGCCATCATCAAAACACCTGACTTCGGCGCTTGGTTCGCCAATCTGCAAAATGGCGTCTATGACGTCTCTATCGGCTGGGGCACCGCCGGCAACACGCCCTACAACTACTTCCGCACTCTGCTTTTGAGCGAACTGATCACCGATGAGGGCGTTGCCAATGCCCAGTTGTGGTCGCGCTGGACCAGCGACGAAGCTGATGCCCTGTTAAGCGCATTCACCGAAACCGCTGATCCGGCCGAACATGCCGACATCGTCGACCAGCTGCAAATGCTCTACGTCGAAAACGTACCGGCGATTCCGCTCTTCCCTGGGCCGACCTGGTACGAATACACCACCTATCGCTTTACCGGCTTCCCGACGCAAGACAATTACTATGCCCAGGGCAGCCCGTGGGAGCGCAATTCGGCGCCGATTGTCCTCAACACCATTCACTGCATCGACGACACATCCTGCGGACAGTAAGCATCACAAGTTAAATCTGGTGGGGGCCTGCGGGCCTCCGCCAGTCCCCAAATATCCTGCTGTTATGATAAAGGGCTTTTGCTATGACATCCGCCACCGCTGACCAACGCGCCAAAGAAAAGACAGGGCGGCCGCCGAGCTTGCCGGTCAAGCTGCTGAATGGCATTTTGGCCCTGTTCAAATCGGAATTCTTTCGCCGCCGCCTGATTGTTTATCTCATCGCCGGTTTCACTTCCATCACCTTCATTTTCTTGCTTATTCGTCTGATGCCCGGCGACGCGGTGCAAGTCATGTTTGCCCAGTCTCAAGGCCGGATAGACGACCGGGCGCGCGAAGCCCTTGAGCGGCAGTTTAGCTTTGTCGCCGCGCCCCTGCACGAACAATACCTAAACTATCTGAAAGGCATCATCACTCTGGATTTTGGGCCCTCGGTAAGCAATTACCCTTTTCCAGTGTCACAAATCGTCGTCACCAGCCTGCGCTGGACGCTCATTCTGGTCACCACGGCCTTTATAATATACTTTGTGATTGGCACGCTACTGGGGGTGCTGGCCGCCTGGCGCCGCGGCAGCCGCATTGACACCGTCCTGCTGCCTTATGCTATCAGTCTTGGCGCTTTTCCCTATTTTTTTATCGCCATGCTGGCCGTTTATTTCTTTGGCTTCCAACTGGATATCTTCCCAACCAGCCATGCCTGGGACACGGCGATTAAACAGGACTGGACTTCACCCGAATATCTGGCGAGCGTGATACATCACATGATTTTGCCGCTGTTCACCCTCATTCTGACGTCCCTTGGCGGCTGGATGCTGGGCATGCGGAACAACATGATCGGCGTTCTTTCGCAGGATTACATCGTCATGGCCGAGGCGAAGGGGCTTTCTGACAAGCGCACCATGTTCTCTTATGCCGCCCGCAATGCCATTCTGCCCAGCCTGACAGCCTTCCCTATGGCCTTCGGCTTTGCCATTAGCGGCGCTATCTTTACCGAGATTGTCTTCTCCTATCCGGGCATGGGCCTCACCCTCCTGCGATCTGTCAACAACCGCGACTATCCACTCATGCAAGCCATTTTCCTGATGATCACTGTAATCGTCCTGCTGGGAAATTTCATCGTCGATATCAGCTACACCCTGCTTGATCCACGCGCCCGATAACAAAAGCGAGGTCAATCCTGATGACAGTCCTAACACCCGCCGCCGAGAAGCCAAAGGCGCAAAATCCGCTCTTGAACATCTGGCTAAGGCTGCCTGGCTGGACGCGCGCCATCCTGAAGAATAAGAAATCACGGGTCGGCATTTTGATACTTGGCTTTTTCCTGCTGGTCGCTATTTTAGCCCCCCAGTTAGCGCCAATCGACCCGCAGCGAATGATCGGCCGCCCGCATGATCCCCCATCGGGTGAGTTTATCTTCGGCACATCGCGGCAGGGGCAGGATATCTTCGCGCAGATGGTGCACGGCACTTATACGACCCTGCGCGTCGGCTTTGTGATCGGCACCGTCATTACCATCGTTGGCATCGCCGTTGGCCTGACGGCTGGCTTTGTCGGCGGGACTGTCGATGAAGTCCTGTCGATGATTACCAACGTCGTTCTGGTCTTGCCACAGTTGCCGATCATTATTGTTGTAGCCGGGATGATTGACCGCCCCGGGCCCGATACCGTCATCCTCGTCTTGAGCTTTCTCAGCTGGGCTTGGGGGGCGCGGGTGCTGCGCTCGCAAGCCTTGGTGCTGCGAAACAGCGAATTTGTTGAAGCGGCCCGCGTCAGCGGCGAACCAACCTGGCGCATCATCGTCTTTGAAATCCTGCCCAACATGACCTCGCTGGTCGTCTCCGGTTGGATTGGCGCGGTTTTGTATGCCATCCTGGCTGAATCCGGCCTCTCATTTATCGGCCTGGGCAACCCCAACGACATTACCTGGGGCATTATCATTTACTGGGCGCGGAACAATCAGGCCTTGCTCACCGACGCCTGGTGGACATTCATCGTGCCCGGACTCGCCATTTGCATAGTCGGCCTTAGCCTGATTCTCATCAATTACGGCATCGACGAAATCACCAATCCGCGTCTGGCGCAGAGTTAAAGGACAGGCCTATGACAGTTCCCCTCATCAAAATTGAGCAGCTGAACGTCGAATACCGCACCTTGCGCGGCGCCGTTCGCGCGGTCGAAAATGTCTCGTTTGAACTGTATCCCAATGAAGTCTTTGGCTTGGCCGGCGAATCCGGCTGTGGCAAAACGACAGTCGCCAACGCCATAACCCGCCTGCTCAAGCCGCCAGCTTACATCACCAGCGGCAGAATCATGTTCCAAGGCCGCAACATCCTTGATATGAATGAAGATGAACTGCGCGGTTTTCGCTGGGAACATCTGTCGATTGTGTTCCAAAGCGCGATGAACGCCTTGAATCCGGTGCTGACCATCGGGGTTCAGATTGTTGACGCCATTCAGGCCCATCAGACGGTGTCTTATGAAAAAGCCCGCGCCCATGCCAAACACCTTTTGCGAACTGTCGGCATTGACATCAGACGCGTCGACAGCTATCCCCATCAGTTAAGCGGCGGGATGCGGCAGCGCGCGGTCATCGCCATCGCCCTGGCGCTCAATCCAGAACTTATCATTATGGACGAGCCGACCACCGCCCTAGACGTAGTTGTGCAGAAGCAAATCCTGCAAGAGATCAAGGAACTGCGCGATCAGTTTGGCTTTTCCATCCTGTTCATCACCCACGATTTGTCGCTGCTGGTCGAAATCTCTGACCGCATCGGAATCATGTACGCCGGCAAATTCGTCGAATCAGGCCCCGCCCAAGCCATCTTCAGCAATCCCAAACATCCGTACACCAATCGCCTGATGAACTCTTTTCCGACCATTCATGGGCCGCGGCGCGAACTGCTGGGCATCCCCGGCGCGCCGCCCGACTTGATTGATCCGCCCGGTGGCTGTCGCTTTCATCCGCGCTGCGAGCAGATCATCGAAGGCACATGCGAGCGTATCATCCCGCAGCTTATCCCCATCGGAAACCAGCGCGATGTCGCCTGTCATCTGGTCGAAGCCCCGGAGACTGCCCTATGAGCCAATCCCATCAACAGCCCATCCTCGAAGCCGTCAGTCTGACCAAGCACTTCCATACTGGCGGCGCATTTTCCGGCGGCATCGTCAAGGCCGTCCAGGGCGCCAACTTGAAATTGTACCGCGGCCATGTGGTCGCCCTCGTCGGCGAAAGCGGCAGCGGCAAAAGCACTATCGTCCGTATGCTGGCGCGGCTTTATGAACCGACTGACGGCGACATACTCTATCATGGCGACAATGTCCTCGAACAGCGCGGGCGGCGGGCATTGCTTGAATACCGCGCCAAAGTGCAAATGGTCTTTCAGGATCCCTTCAGTTCACTCAATCCAGTCCACCGCGCCAGCCATGCCGTCGAGCGACCGCTGAAAATCTATCGCAAGGCGCGCGGCCGACGCCAGATCCGCGACAAGCTGATTGAGCTATTTGAATTGGTATCTCTAACCCCTGTCGCTGAATTTATCGAAAAGTATCCGCATCAATTAAGCGGCGGACAACGCCAGCGGATTGCTATCGCCCGCGCGCTGGCCGTTGAACCCGATGTGATCCTGGCAGATGAGCCGGTGTCGATGCTGGACGTATCGATTCGTTTGGGCATCCTCAACCTGATGGCCGAACTGCGCGACCGGCAAGGGATTGGCTTTCTGTATGTCACCCACGATTTGGCGAGCGCGCGTTATTTCTCCGATGAAATTATGGTGATGTACGCCGGCTTCATCGTCGAACAGGCTGAATCCGAAGAACTCATCTCCAACCCCAAACATCCCTATACACAAATGCTGCTGGCATCTGTGCCAGACCCGTCGCGCGGGCTGAAAACCGAAGAAGTCGATATCGAGGGCGAAATCCCCGACCTGACCGACTTGGGAAGCGGCTGTCCCTTTGCGCCGCGCTGCAAGCATGTCATGGATGTCTGCCACCAGGCCATGCCCAAACTGGCGCAGATTGAGGACAATCGCTGGGTTAGCTGCTATCTTTACGAAGACGAAACCAGTCTGCGGGAAGCCGAAATGCTTTAGCTCCTCATCGCTATTCAAAAATCCTTTTCATCATGCTGACGGTCTCGCTGTTAGCTGGTATAATAGTCAGCAAAAAGCGAAAGGAAATCATCATGTCAGCGCCAGTTGTCGTTTGGGAAATACCTGCCCTGCTGGGAGAGGGGCCGCTTTGGGTCGAATCAGAAAACGCGGTCTATTGGGTGGATATCTTCAGCAGTAATGTCCATCGCTATTCGCTTGCCGACGGTGCCAAAAAGACCTGGACATTCGATTTCCCGGTCACCAGCCTGTCCCCTCGTCAGCAAGGCGGTTTTGTCGGCACGATAACCGACGGCTACGGATTCATTGATCTTGACGCGAAGTCAGCTGTCCCGATCCAACTGCCCGAATCCGACATCGCCGGCAATCGCTTCAACGACGGCAAAGTCGATGCCAGCGGCCGCTATTGGGCTGGCACAATGGACATCGGACAAACGCAGGAAAGCGGCGCGCTCTATCGGCTGGATGCCGACTTGAACGTCCAAAAAATGGATGCCGATTACATCATCTGCAACGGCCCCACCTTCAATCTCGACAACAGCATCATTTATCATACTGACAGCATCAAGCGCAAAATTTATGCTCTGGATATGAGTCCAAGCGGCGAACTAAGCGGCAAGCGAACCTTTGTCGAGTTCACCGCCGACGACGAAGGCGCTCCCGACGGCATGACGGTCGACAGCGAAGACTGTATCTGGGTGGCGCATTTTGGCGGTGCGCGAATCACGCGTTATTCACCGGCCGGCGAAATCCTGCAAGTGGCGCCGATGCCCGTCCCCAACATCACCAGCTGCACCTTTGGCGGCGCCGCGCTTGATACGCTCTACATCACCACTGCCCGCACCGGCATCCCCGATGAAGACCTGGAGAACTATCCGCTGGCCGGCAGTTTCTTTGCCTACAAGCCAGGCGTTACCGGGGCGCCGACGCCGCTCTTCGCCGGTTAAGCCAATACACAGCGCCATGAGCCGCCATCACCGCGAGAAGCGGCGTGACCATCACACGGGCGCGGGTATCAATGCCGGAGGTTTGCACGAGTAGCGTTCCCGCCAAAAAATAAGCGCAGGGCAGCAAGAGAAACAGCCCCTCAACCCAGCGCCGCTGACGGGCAAATTGCCAAAGACCATAGGCCGCCGTTAGCAGAAAGACCGCATTCCAGCCTATGCTGATCCATATCGGAAAGGTCCAAATCTCAAGCAGAGTCCGATATAAGCCGACCGGGATGGTGAGCAGGTAATACAGGGGATATTCGCGGAAGACATCGAGAGCGACTTCGGTCATCATGCTTTCCATCCGCGCTGGACTTGCCCGATGGTGCCAACGTCGGTCGCGGGTGATGTTCGGTGCGTTATTGCCCAGTTTCGCTTCAACACGGCCCGCCAAGGTCACATAGACGGTGTTAATATCCTGCTGCGTCGCTTGATGGAATACCGACGCTGCACGATAGTAAAGCAAATTAAATGTGCCGATAGTAGTAAAACTGCTGTTGCGGAGGTAGGTCGCATTGTGCTGTTTCCATAACATCATTCCTGAAAATGCTAATGCGATCAGAGAAATTACAGCCAGCGCGCGCCATCGCTGTCGGGCAAAAGCAATCCAAACAGCCATCGGAATCCAGAGCAGATAAGCCGCCGGCCGCGTCAATGCCGACAGGATGATGAATCCGCCTGCCAGCAAGCCCCAGGCCATCACTGTCCGCCGCGCGCCGGCCTGTTTCAGGGCTATTAGGCTTATGAAGCCAAATGCCAGCAGCAGATTCGCCAGCGGCTCGGCCAGCAGTACGCTGGAATATCGAATGCTGGTGGGGTCAATGGCGACAATGCAGGCCGCCAGCAAGGCCAGTTTTTGCGAAGAGTCGGGGGGGGGGGGGGGGGGGGGGGCGAAATGTCGTGCCAAGACGTAAGTTAGCGGAATGATGACAGCGCCAAGCAGGATATTGACAGCGAGTATCAAAGTCGGCTGGATGCCAAGCGCCGCTGCCAGCAACGGAAAGAGGGGCGGACGCACCAGATACACGCTATTTTTGAACTCCAGATCACCTTGCAAAATATCTTCGGCCGCGTTTTTATACTCTCGGTAATCGCCCGAATGATAGTTCAGCAGAGACGGTTCATACGTGACAAGCACATAACCAACGCGCAAGAGCAGGCCGGCCAGAGTTATGAGCAGAAGCCATTTGAAGGATTTCACAGTTCGCTGGTCTATTCCCATTTCGCCGCGCAAACTGTAGCACAGAACCATCGAATCGTCTATACTATTGAAAATTTCGGAATATAAGGAAGGCATTGTGATGAGCAAGCAGAACTATGGCGAGGGCATTGAGATTAGGGGCAGTATTCCGCCCGAATTTGAGGAGATACTAAGCCGCGAGGCCGTAGATTTTTTGGCGGGCCTGGCGCGTCAATTCACCCGCCGCCGCGATGAACTCCTGCGACAGCGCGAAATCCGCCAGGCGGCCATTGATGTCGGACAAATGCCTGACTTCCTGCCCGAAACGGCCGCCGTCCGCGCCGATCGCAGTTGGAAAGTTGCCCCGCCCCCGCCCGACCTGCAAGACCGCCGCGTCGAAATCACCGGGCCCACCGACCGCAAAATGGTCATTAACGCCCTCAACAGCGGCGCCAAAGTCTTCATGGCCGACTGCGAAGATGCCAATTCGCCCACTTGGGAAAATATGGTCGACGGACAAATCAACCTGCGCGATGCCATCAACCGCCGCATCACCTTCACCAATCCTGACGGACGTTTTTATCAGCTTAACGAAGAAACTGCTACCCTGATGGTGCGGCCGCGCGGCTGGCATCTTGATGAACGCCATTTTCTCGTCGACGGCAAGCCCATCCCCGGCGGGCTGTTCGACTTCGGGCTGTACTTTTTTCATAATGCCCAGGCCGCCCTTGAACGCGGCACAGGGACCTACTTCTATTTGCCCAAGCTGGAAAGCCACCTTGAAGCTCGGCTTTGGAATGATGTCTTTGTCTATGCTCAACACGCGCTCGACATCCCGCAAGGGACAATTAAAGCCACTGTGCTTATCGAAACGATTCTGGCGGTCTTTGAAGCTGAAGAAATCCTCTATGAACTGCGTCAGCACTCGGCCGGGCTTAACTGCGGCCGCTGGGATTACATCTTCAGCTACATCAAAAAGTTCCGCCATCACGCCGCCTGTCTGCTGCCTGACCGCGCCCAAGTTACGATGACCGTTCCCTTCATGCACAACTATACTTTGCATGTTATCAAGGTCTGTCATCGGCGCGGCGCTCATGCGATGGGTGGAATGGCGGCGCAAATCCCGATTAGGCATGACCCCGAAGCCAACCAGGCCGCGTTGAACAAAGTTCGAGCGGATAAACTGCGCGAGGTCAAAGACGGACACGACGGCACCTGGGTGGCGCACCCCGGGCTGGTCAGGATTGCGACTGAGGTCTTTGACGACTATATGCCCCAGGCCAATCAAATCGACCGCCAGCGCGATGATGTGCAGGTATCGGCCTCCGATCTGCTCACGCCCAATCAAGGCGCGATTACCGAAGCCGGCATTCGTTTGAATCTGAAGGTTGGCATTCAATATCTGGAAGCCTGGCTCGGCGGCAATGGCTGTGTTCCCTTGTATTCGCTGATGGAGGACGCCGCCACAGCCGAAATCAGCCGCGCCCAAGTCTGGCAATGGCTGCATCACAAGGCCGCGCTCGCCGACGGCCGCTTGCTGACGCCAGATTTATTCGGGCGGTTATTGGAAGAGGAAATGGAAGCCATTCGCAGCGAAGTCGGAGACGCGCGTTTTCAACAGGGCAGATTTCGGTTGGCCATGGAACTCTTTGACCAGATGATCCGCGCCGAAGATTTTACTGAATTTCTGACCCTGCCGGCTTATCCGCATCTGTAGCCGCTTGCCCCTGCTCCACAAGCAGCGGGATGGCAGCGTTGGCGGCCGGCATGACACCGATACGCGGTTTTTTTGGCAGACGCTCCAGCGCGCGGTCAATCGCCGTCTGCAAATCAGCCGCGGGATGCAACAAGAGACGGCGGACAAGCTCATCATCCAGTTCCGAGACAAGATCGACATGAACGCGGCTGGCATCGCGCGACACCTGAAAAGCCTTGTGCGGCCCAATTTGAAAGCCTTCGCGGGCAAAACGCGCAAAGACATCGGAGTGACACTTGATTTGCGGATCCATCATCCAGGCCTCATAGCTTGGGCTGCCGCTGCCCTCCAGACAAGCCGCGCATAAAATCACCGCGCCGCCCGTTTTGGTCACCGCGGCGGCATGCGCCAGGCCCTTCTGCGACTGATAGAGGTTGATGTCCTTGGGATGTCCGCCCGGTGAAACAATCATCAGGTCATAGGGGGCATCGACCGCAATCTCATACATGGCCCGCAGTTTGGGGATGCCGCGCTTCATCACGGCCAGCGGGTCGCCGGCCAGCGCTTTGACGATTCGCTTGGCAGGATCCAGAATCGCGTTCAGCGCGAAATCGATGCCAATCATCTGGCCGATTTCCTCGACGTCCTGCCGCGCCGGGTTGCGCTCATATTCACCCAGCCTGGCCTGGCTTTCGCGCATCATGGCATGGTTATGCTGGATGGTTTGCTTGCCGGCCAAGCCAATCGCCGCGCTTTTGACGCCGCCAGAAAAACCCTGAAACTGATGTGGCTCGATATTGCCGACCACAATGCGATAATCAGCAGAAACATATTCGCGGTTGATATGAACTGGCGTGCCGCGCGAGGTCTGGCCGAGATACGTTAAATCGGCGTCATTATTGGACTCATGGCAGATTATCCGATAGCCGCGCAGGATTTCCGGCGGCAGTATCCAGGGATATTCGTCCGGTGGCATAGGCGGATGAGTGCCGCAGGCGATGATCAACACAACATCGGCATTGGGAATCCCGGCCTGACGAATGCCGGCCAGCAGCGGCGGCAGAAGGCAGTCATGCGGCGTCGGCCGTGTTTTGTCATTGATGGCGATGGCGACGCGTTGCCCTTTTTGCGGCGGCCGCACATCGCCCAAAGGATGATAAATCGCCTCTTTGACCGCGCTGGCCGGGTCGGCAACTGGCGCGGCATCTTTCGGCAGCAGAACATCAAGGCAATGGCTGTCCGCTATTTCAGCATTGAGCCAGGTTTTGCCGTAGGGAATTTGCAGCTGCATCATATTGCCAGTCGGCCGCCCTCCAGCTAGATGCTGGGGCCGACGCGGTGAATGGCAAAGCTGTTGTTATCGCGAAGCGCTTCGGATTTGGTCAGATAGCCATTGCAAACCTGTTCCACCTCGTCATAGACGATTTGCCCGGCTTCTGCCAGGGTGATCTCATCATAAAATACGCCGCTCACATCGACATCAACTGTATCGCGCATGAGTTCATAGGACTGCCGATTGCCGGTGACTTTGATGGTCGGCATAATCGGGTGATTCGAAGTATGACCGCCACCCGTGCAGAAGGTCAGCACCTGACAGCCAGCGGCGGCCATGCTGCTGATGCTTTCCGCGCCCATGCCCGGCCCATACATTACATAATTGCCCGGCGCGGTTTTGCTTGGCGCTTCGCCAATTTCCAGATATTCAACAATCGGACTGTCACCGATTTTCTTGACCGCGCCCATCGATTTTTCCTCGATAGTGGTTAGTCCGCCGGCCATATTATCGCCAGTGGGCTGGGAACCGCGAATGTCTTCGCCGCTGGCCAACGCCCGCCGCTCCATGTGCTGAACGCCAGCCACAATAGCTTCGGCCACTGCTGGACTGGCAGCCTTTTCGGTCAGCCAATTTTCACAGCCCATCCATTCCGTGCATTCGGCCATCAGCATCCGACCGCCTTTTGCGATCAGAATTTCGCCGGCGATGCCGTTGGCCGGATTGCTCGCCAGGCCAGAGGTCGTATCAGAGGTACCGCATTCCGTGCCGAATAGAATTTTGCTCATCGGCGCCGCCTCACGGGTGTGCATACTGATTTGACGGGCGAAGTCCTGGGCATAGCGCGTCGCTTTTTCGACGGCGCTGATGAAACCGCCGACGCCGCGGATATTGACGGTGGCAATCAGTTTGCCGGTCGGGTCGATGTCATCGGCCAGGTCTTCAGCGGTCATGCCCTCCTCTTTGAAGTGGTCGACAATAACAACCGCCGCCACATTCGGGTTCATCGCCGTACCGGCCAAGAAACGCCGCGTCACCCGTAAATCCGGCGCCACCTGACAGCGGCCGTTGGCATGGGTAATCGGCACAGCGCCCTGGATCGAATGGGCGACCCGCTCGACGACTCCATTGGCATAAACTGTTCCCGACAAAATGAGCAGGTGGTTGCGAATCCCGACATCGCCATTGGGACGAACATATCCCATAAATTCAGTCATTGGAAATTTCTCCTGGTTGATGTGTTAAAAATTAAGGATTATTCGGCGCTGACAGCATCGCGGTTGGCAAGGTCGCCGCGGCCGCGATTGCTTTCGACATTATGGGTATGCACATGGCCGCCCGCCTGAATATCACAGCTTGCCGAGCCAATGCTAAGCCCATATTTCAAAATCGTATCGCCTTTAGTGATGTCCACCAGCGCGATTTTATGCCCATAAGCAATATCGTCGCCGGCGATGACCTGAATGTCGCTTCGTTCGCCATTGCAACCGACCCTATCGCCAGCGCGAATCGGCTCTACGACCACCGTCCCTACATTGTCGGCGGCGTACACCACAAATACCTTTTTCATGTCTGACCTCTCTGCATCCCATCAATGAACCCGCGCCAAGTCTACTTGAATGATGGGGGTATGTCGATAATGAAGCGGGGTTAATCGGCAAGGCCGTCAGCGCGGTCATCGCTCACAGACGCAAAACGGACAAATCCAAAAGACGCGCCAGCGACTCCAGCGCATCCTGATGGTCGCCATAGGTCAGCGAAAGATGATGCTCCAGCCCCTCGCGCATGATGGTATCCATGACAGCCGGCGCGCCCGAATCAAACCGTATCCGGCCGCTGGTGCCAGTGAAGGCCGGCGATGCCTTTTGCATGTCGCCGCCGCCAATCACCAGCCGAAATTCACCGGCCGCCTCGCTCAAACGCGCAATCGTCACGCGGCCGGGCTTTAAGGGAAACTGCATCAGCAAGGGCATCCGCCGATTGGAATGAATGGTCGCTTCGGGCTGAACATCAGGGTCGGCCATCGCCAGCGGCGCCAAGCCACAATGCCACAAGACAGCTTCGTCGGCTTCGGCATCAAAGGACACCACGTCACTGCCAAAGGCCGGCTCATCGCTTATCCAGCCGAGGACAAGCTGGGTGATGACGCCGTTGACATCGGCTTCGC
This sequence comes from Phototrophicaceae bacterium, assembly GCA_965243795.1. Taxonomy (GTDB): domain Bacteria; phylum Chloroflexota; class Anaerolineae; order Aggregatilineales; family Phototrophicaceae; genus UBA6055. Next base: position 2,603,331 of record OZ251576.1, read on the forward strand.
AGCTGCACGGTATCATATCATTGCTAAGCATCGACATCGCCCCACAGGCCGAACAGCCCAGTTCGGTAAAGAATTCGGGCCAGCAGCGAACCGCCAGGCCGCTCAAATTTTGTTCCCGCGCCATTTTGTCCAGCGCGGCCCACGCGCCTAGTGTGCCTTGAGTGGCCTTCTCATCCAGTTCGTCCATGCCAGCCAGCTGCGTTTCAAGCTGCGCGGCCAACGCTTGGACGCGGGAGGATTCAGCTTGACGGGCCGCGTCAAAAAGCGGTTGAAGATCAATTTGCACAACGTCGACGCCCAACTGCGACTTGAGTTTTTCGCGATTCACCAGGCAGGTGTCAAACCCGTCTGGATTTTCGCCAATGCGGCCGATGCGCGTACCCGCCAGTCGACTTTTGACACGCGCGGCCGTAGCAAAATTAAGCAGTTTGCGAATCGCCGCGCGGTCATCTGGGGCGGCATAAATATAATCATAAGTCAGCCCGGCGCGCCGCAGGCCATGGCCGGCCAAGTTGATGCCGCAAAAAGAATTGAGCCGCAGCCGCCCGCCGACCCTTTCTTCAGGCAGCGCCCACATCAGCAAAGGCGCGTCAATCTCCCGCGCCAGCCGCAAAGCCATTGTGCTGTCGGCAAACGATGATTGCAGCATCAGAATCATGTCGATCTCGCCGGCCGCCAATTCGCGAATACGGGCATCGACAGCTAGGCCGTCCATCACCAATTCCTGCGAGCCGACCATCGCATAACCAGCGCCAGCAACGGTTTCAAAGACCTGCGCCGTCATCGATCTGGCAAGTTCCAGGTCAAATGTCGGGCGGGCAATCGGCGCGAATCCGATGCGAATATCTGAAGGTTTCATATCGTCTCATCGCCGCCGACAAGATTTTTCTTAGGCATGCGATTTCCTTTCCAAACAAAATGCGCTGGCTGTATCGCTCTAATTTACTATCCAAATGAAAGCCTGTCGAGTGGACGTTTTTGGCGAAGGCCGCCATAATCCGCCACAAATCTTTTTACCACAGAGGACACAGAGGGCAGAGAGAAAAGCCATTAGAAGGAGCATTCACTCGACAAAATCCGCCATAATTCGCCATAATTCCGACAAAGTCCGCCATTTTCCACCACCCCCGCGATGCAAAATCTGCCTGAACTGATGGACAAAATCCGCCACAACAGCGATAAAATTACGTCAAAGTTCGCCATAACTCGCCATAATCCCGACAAAATCCGCCATTTTCCGCCACGCCATGCCGCTGGTTTTATGCGCGTTTTGTGCGCGAAAGACAAACTTTTTCGCGCATAAACCATTGTTCGGCAGTTTGGGATTTGTTTTTTTACCACAGAGAGGAACAGCTGTTTTGTGTCCGTTTTATGGCCGCAAGGCAAACTTTTTCGGTCATAAGGCGATTTCCCGCGCGGCATCTGGCAGTTAGATCGCGTTCGGCAGTTTGACAGCGTATTTGATTCATGGCCACGGACTAGCGCATAAGCAGCTTCAAAGGGCGGCGCAATGTTCGCCGTTTTGATTTTTGGCCGCGGCGGCGTTCATGGTTTTCGCGTGTCCTTATTTTTTAGGGAGTGGTAAAAATAGAGGATATTCGTCGACAAAATCCGCCATAAACCGCGGCAAAGACTTTTACCACAGAGGGCACAGAGAACACAGAGAAAAGCGATAAGGAAATGCGCCGCGCCATTTGGATTTAGAAAGTCCTATAACCATCCTTTTTACCATTCCCAAAATTGACCTGCGAATCGCTTGACAAGAGTCCAGCGCTGATGTATAGTCTCTATATCTGACGATTCATTTGATGATTTATTCAATGGGAAAGGCGCTTGACATGAATATGAACAGCCATACCAGAAAAGCCCCCCCCCCCCCCCCCCCGCATCTTCCGTTAAGATCGTCCTGTTCTGCTGTTTATTCCTGATCCTCTTCCTCGCCGTTCCAATCGCAAGCCAAGCGCAAACACCAGTGCCTACCGTGCCGCCGATCATGACCAATCCCACAGTAATGGACGACTGCGGCCTGCCAGCGACTTGGGCGCAGTTCAACGCGTCCTCAACCGTTACAGAATTCAACCTGACCTCCGACTGCGACTTGCCCAGCTGGGGATCCCCAGGCGGCTTCAGCAACTTTCTGCGTTTCGCAGGCCAGACCTACACCATCAACGGCAACGGATACCGCATCATCGGGCCGCCCACCGGAGTCAAAATGTTTATCGCTTCCGACGCCACCCTCTATCTGAACAATGTCATCATGGAGGCGTCGAATACCCCAGACACCACCTCTATGTTCGTGCGCGGAACTCTGAATGCCCGCAACGTCATCTTCAGAAACAATAGGCTTCTCGGCAATATTTTGTCAGTGCAAGCTGGCGGACAGGCCGATCTTGAGAATGTGCAGTTTCTCAACAATCGCCGCACCCGGATAACCGACGGGAGTCTTGTCAGGGGCAGCGGGGCAGGCAGTTCTCTGGTCATCACCAACGGCATCTTCCGCAGAAACGCCGCGAGAACGAATGTTTTGGAAGCCCGCGAGCAAGGCGCGCTGCGGCTTGAAGGCTGCCTAACCTTTGACAGCAACACCAACCTGGACGACACCACGCCGCTAGACAATTATGGGACCTCCGGCGTTGGAGCCACCATCACCGACAACAGCACCGGCCCCTGCCCAGAGGCCGGCTTTAGCTATTGGCTGTCATTAACACCGCAGCCCAAGCGCAAGAAGGAAGAAGCAAGACCAACCTTGACGCCAACGCCGCGGCCGGCTTACGGCGCATCTTATGTCGCTTTGCAAACCGCAACTGGGATGACGTTTGAGGCCACTTATGGCCTGGACAGCGGCGTTCATTTTCGTCAGCTTGACGGCGCCGGCATCGGCATTCAGTCGATCATCGACGCTGGTTACTTGGCGGCCTTGGATGTCTATGGCTATGTCGAGCAGGGGGTTGAGGTCTGTTTCCCGCAGATTGGCCGGGTCATATTCTTGGATGCGCGCACCATGCCGCGGGCGATAGTAGCTCTGGATGCCATCGTGAGAAACGGCATGACCTGCGTCTACCTGGACAGTCCGGGTTCGCTTGTGCTGCTGCCCAACTGATCAATTTGACCATAGAGGACGCCGCCGCATGACTCGGTGTCCTCTGTTCGCTGTGGCAAAAAATCGCTGGTGCGCGTTATACTTGCGGCAGTGTACATATTGGCGAAAAAACGATGCTGTCGGTCGACGAGATTGCTGTCCTTGGCATTATCCTGGTCTTGTTTGGCCTGATCTTTGCCACCCGACTCAAAACCGAATTAATCGCAGTGATTGCGCTGCTTATGGTGGGCATCAGTGGCCTTGTGCCGCCGACGCAGGCCGTCGCCGGGTTCAGCAGTTCGGTTGTGATAACGCTTATCGGTCTGTTTATCATCACGCACGGGCTGGAAGAAACCGGCGTCATTCAATGGATTGCCCGTCAGCTGCATCATTTTGGTCAAGGGTCGGAAGCCAAGCTGATTGCCCTGTTTATGGCCGCTGGGGCGGCCCTCTCGCTGATTATGAACAACGTCGCCGCCGGCGCTGTTTTGCTGCCCGCGGCCGTGCGGGTGGCGCGCGTCTCGAATCTATCGGTGTCAAAACTGCTGATGCCGATGTCATTTGGCACCTTGGTTGGCGGGATGGCAACTTATCTCACCACGGCCAATATCCTGATGAGCGAACTCCTGCTGACGCGGGGTTTCGCTGGACTGGGCATGTTCGATTTTATGCCCCTGGGCGGATTGATTGCGCTGGCCGGCCTGCTGTATATGCTGCTGATTGGGCGGCGGCTTTTGCCAGAAAGAAGTTCGCTGAAAGAGACGTTTCATCAGCCCAGCCTGCAAGATACTTACGAATTGGCAGACCGTCTGTGGCAAGTCCGCGTGCTGCCCGAATCGCGTCTCGCCCATAAGACCGTGCATGCCAGCGCTATCAATGCCAAACTGGGATTAACGGTGGCGGCGGTGCGGCGCGAACATGAAACCATCACCATTCCCAAATCGAGCCAGATGATTTACCCGGCGGACAAACTGCTGATTGTCGGGCGCGAAGAGCGCGTTCAGCAATTGCTGGACTGGGGCAATGAGCTTGTCATCGATGCCAAGCCGGCCGACGGCCTGCCGCTTGAACCCATCGAAATCATGATCGCCCCCCGTTCCGATGCGATTGGCAAAACGCTGTCACAAATGAAGCTCAACCGTCAATCCGGTTTGCTGGCGATGGCTCTTTGGCGCGGCGGCCACAGCCTGCATACCGATGTACGCAAAATACCTTTGCAGGTTGGCGACGCTGTGCTGGTCGTCGGCCAATCGGCCGATATTCAAAATCTGTCGCATAATCCCAATTACATCCTGCCTGCCGGCCGATATTCATCCAGGTCGGTTCAGACACAGAAAGCGCCTTTGGCCATGCTCATCACCGCGATTGCGCTGACGTTGGCCATCCTGAACATCCTGCCGCTGCCGCTGGCCATGCTGGCCGGCGCCGCCGCCATGGTGATGACCGGCTGCCTGGCGATGGAGCAGTTTTATGAGGCCGTGCAGTGGCGGGTTATTTTTCTGGTCGCTGGCATGCTGCCCCTAAGCCTGGCCATCACCGAATCGGGCCTGGCCGCGCGGATTGGGTCACTGATGGTGAATCTGCTGTCCGATTCGAGTCCCCTGCTCTTGATTGCCGGCATGGCGCTAGTAACTATGCTGGTGGTGCAGATCATCGGCGGCCAGGTGACGGCTCTGCTGGTCGGGCCGATTGCCATTAACCTGGCCCTGCAAACCGGCATTGACCCGCGGGCGATGTCAGTGGCCGTTGCCATGGCCTGTTCAATGGCCTTTCTGACCCCCATCGCCCACCCGGTCAATATCCTGATGATGGGCCCCGGCGGCTATCGGTTCAGCGATTTCTCTAAGGTCGGCCTGGGGATGACGGCGGTGACGCTCGCCGCTATGATGCTGGGCTTGGCGGCCATTTGGGGAGTTTGAAGATATTGCCCAAGAAATTGATTTTGCAAATTGCAAAGTTTCATGTTACACTGTATATTGATGTATGATAGTTCTAAATACTTTGGCTATTTTAGGAGGTGATTTTATGACTGATGCCTCATCCTCCGAACAGCACCATCGAGGCAGCGCAGTATTTTCTGGCTTTGTCATCCGTCTCGCCCTGCTGGCAGTTGTGTTGGGCGCATTGATGGCTGTTGGCAATGTCAATATCGGCGCGATTGGGCAGGGATTGGGCTATGCGCTGGTCGGCGTCTGCGTTTTCCTCACCTACCGCGTTTTGGGTTTTGTTGATTTGACTGTCGATGGCGCGTTTCCGATTGGCGGGGCCGTTTGCGCGATGCTTATCCTAGATGGCGTCAGCCCCGAAGTGGCCATCGTGGCCGCGGCCGTCGCCGGCGCGCTGACTGGCCTGGCCACCGCGTTGATTGACATCATCTTCAATATCGAAGGCCTGCTGGCCAGCATTATCGTCATCACCGGCGCCTACACCATCAACCTGCACATCATGGACGGCCGCAGCAATGTTCCCCTGCTGGGCGAGGAAACGATCATCAGCCGCTCTTCGCGGGATTTCCGCGCTTGGGTGGTCGAACAGTTTGGCGATGGTCTGCGCCGTCAATCGACAAATATGCTGGAGATTATGCTTTTTGGCCTGATTGTCGTCATTGTCCTGCTGATTCTGTACTGGTTTCTGCGGACAGAAGTTGGCCTGGCGATTCGGGCGACTGGCAGAAATCCGCAGATGGTGCGGGCGACCGGCATCAATCATTATCTGATGATTATCTTCGGGCTGATGGCGGCCAACGGGTTGGCCGGGGTCGCTGGGTCAATGGTGGTGCAGCAGTTTGGCTTCGCTGACGTCAGTCTCGGCTTCGGTCTCATCATTCGCGGGCTGGCGGCCGTTATTTTGGGCGAGGTGCTGCTGCGGCCGCGGACGGTTGGGCAGATGCTCATTGCCGCTGGCGCCGGTATGCTGGTCTTTGATATTTCGCGCGCCTGGATATTCAGCGCTCTAGACCTGCCGCCGACCGACATTCAGCTTGTCAGCGCCCTGGTCGTTATGGTGGCCCTAGGCGCCCCCAGAGTCCATGACCGCTGGAGGACATTCCGCAGAAGACAAAGTGCGAGGCAAGAGCATGCTATCTCTTAAACAAGTATCCGTAACCTTTAATCCCGACACGCCCAACGAAGTCCGAGCTTTGCGAAACGTGTCGCTTGAGGTCGCCGACGGCGATTTCGTGACAGTGATTGGCTCGAATGGCGCCGGCAAGAGTACCTTGTTCAACGTGATTTCCGGCGTCGCTCCCGTCGACAGCGGCACGATTGAGTTGGACGGCCACGACATTACCAACTGGCCCGAATACAAGCGTTCGCACGACATCGGGCGGGTGTTTCAGAATCCATCGCTGGGAACTTGCCCTGGGCTGACGATTCGCGAGAATCTGTCGCTGGCGGCCATTCATGGCCGGCGGGCGAGTTTGCACCGCGACATCAAAAAAGCTCAAGAGGCCTGGTTTATCGACCAGCTGGAACATGAGCATCTCGGATTGGAATATCGCCTGGACACCGACGTCGCTTTGCTTAGCGGCGGCCAGCGGCAGGCCGTCACGCTGGTGATGGCGACTCTCATCGATCCCAAGCTGCTGCTGCTGGATGAGCATACGGCCGCCCTTGATCCCAATGCCGCCGAGCAGATCGTCAGGCTGACAAAAGAACTGGCCGAACAGCACGGGCTGACTGTCGTCATGATTACGCACAGCATGCAGCAGGCCTGCGAGATGGGCAACCGTCTGCTGATGATGTATCAGGGCGGCATCAAGTTCGAGATTACCGGCGATGAGCTTGAGGCCTTGACGCCGACCGATTTGATTGATCGATTCCATGCCCTAGATGAAGATGCCGAGCTTTCGGATCGGGTCTTGCTGGGCTAGCCGACGCACAGACGCAAGGAGGATTCCATGCTTAAAAAAGCCTTGCTGCCTGCCCTGTTGTTCCTTTTGCTTGCGCCGGCCGCCATAACGCAGGATGATAGGAAACCCTTGATTGTCATTTTGCGCTACGGCGCCTTCACCGCGCACGAAGCCATGGAAACAGGTCTCCTGGATATGCTGCAAGCCTATGAATTCATCAATGCCGATGAACGCCGCCGGCTGGAGGAGCGGCGCGATTTGACCGGTGAAAAAATCGATATCATCTGGGACGACGCTGACTTCAGCCTGCCAAATGTGAACCTGATGATCGCCGCGGCGCTCGACCGCGAAGCAGATGTGCTGGTCACGCTGACCACGCCGGTCACCCAAGTGGCCGTGAACGCGACCTCCTATAACATAGACGATCCGCCGACAGTGCTGTTCGCCGGCGTCTACAGTCCCTATGAGGCCGGGATTGCCCAGGCCCCTTGCATCAAGCCAGCGCATGTCATCGGCTCGGAAGCGCAGGTGGCTTATGAAGAGATCATTCCGCTGCTGAAGGTGCAGGATCCAGACTTAACCGTAATCGGCACCATCTACAGTTCGTCCGAGACCAGCGGCCATGTTGATGCCCAGCGGATTATCGAAGTTGGCGAATCCTTCGGCCTGGAGGTCAAAAGCATCGCCATTACCGCCTTGACAGATTTGCGGCCGGCGATGGAATCGCTGGTGAACAAGGGCATCGGGGCGGTTTTGCTGCCGCTTGATCAGGTGACAAAATATGGTCTGCCGATCATCACCACGATTGCCAGCGAATATGGCATACCGGTCTTTCATCCCAATGCCGATTCGATCACTCAAGGGGCGACGGTCAGCGCCGGTTTTAACCTTTATTATGCCCAAGGCCTTGATGCCGGGCGGCTCTTGACCGCTCATTTGAACGATGCCATCGACATTTCCACCATCGCCATCGACAGACGCACCGGCATGGAGATTGGCGTCAATCTGGATTCAGCGGCTATGCAGGGCGTCGAGATTGACGAAGAATTGATCGAGAGAGCCAACCTTGTGATTGAAGACGGCGAGCTTAAACTGGATCCGGACTGGCTGACGAGAATCCAAATCGCGCTGGACGTAAGCGAAGAGCAGATGGGCGAGTTAATGACTATCCCAGAGGGCGCGGACGCCGCCGAACTTAGCAATTCCCTGCGCGTGCCTTCGTTTATGGGAGAGCGGCTGCTGGAGATGCTGGCATCAGAGGAACACAAGGCCGCCGACCAGATCTTTTTGGAGAGTCTGACCTGCACGCCAGAGCGAATCGCCGCTGAACAGGCTGAACTGGACGCGCAAAGCGAATAGGCATAGGCTGTTTGCAGTTGATAAGGGGGAAACTGTCATGTTTAAGAAAGGCTTATTAGCGTTTATGCTGATGTCGCTGTTGATTCCGATGGCGGCGGCGCAGGATGACAGCAAGCCAACCATTGGCATTTTCCGCTTTGGCACCATCACCGGGCTGACGCTGACTGAACACGGCATTTTGAACGCGCTTGAGCTTTATGGCTTCATCAGCGCCGAGGAGCGGGCGCAGCTGGATGAGTATCAAGACCTTGAAGGCGAAAAGGTCGACATCATCTGGGGGGATGCGAACTTTGATATTTCCAGCATCAATTTGATTCTGGAAGATATGCTTGACAGGGGCATTGATGTGCTGGTGACGATCTCGACTCCAGTCACGCAGGCGGCGGTCAATGTCACTTTGGATATGGACGATCCGCCGGCCGTGCTTTTCACTGCCGTCTACAGTCCCTATAAAAGCGGCATCGCCGATTCCTCCTGCATCAAGCCCGACCACGTCACAGGCGTAGAGACGCGGACGCCGTATGAAAACATCGTATCTCTGCTGCTGCTGCAAAATCCCGACATGAAGAAAATCGGCATCATCTACAGTTCGCTTGAGACGAGCGGGGTTTTTGGCGCTGAAGAAGTCACCGAAATTGCCGAAGCGCTGGGCTTGACCATCGAAAGCGCGGCTGTCACCTCCATACCTGACATCCCCTTGGCGGCCGACGGGCTGATCACCAAAGGCATTGAGGCGCTTCTCATCCCCATGGACACCATGACCACGCGGGGTTTGCCGCTGTTAGTGGAGACGGCCGTCACCAACGACATACCTATTTTCCATTCGACTCTGGGCGGCGTCTACAGTGGCGCCACCGTCAGCGCCGGCTCGACGCTCTATTATCTGCGGGGCGTGAATCTCGGTTATATCCTGGCGGCCCATTTGAACGATGAACTTGATATTGCCGCGGCTGGCATCAAAGCGGCCGATTTTATGTACGTCGGCATCAATATGAATCTGGCAAGAGCGCAGAATATCGAGGTTTCGGAAGCCTTGATGGCCGAAGCGGATATTGTGCTTGAGGAAGGCGGCGGATTTCGCGTGGCGGCTTTGAGCAGGATGGGCGGGCAGTCGGCCATAACCATAGCCGAGGAGTTTCGCGTGCTGGTGAACATTTTAGGGAGCAGCGGTCAACTGCCCATATCCCCAGAGATTTCGGCATTCCTGGACATGCTGCCGCCCTACGATTACATGGCCGGCGGCGAAGCGTTTCTCGAATCTATTTTATGCACGCCCGAACAGATCGCCGCCGAACAGGCCGAACTGGACGCGCAGGGCGAATAAGTCCAGCCCAGGATGGCATTGTCGGGCCGATGCCGCGCTATACTGGATGTGACCGTCATTTTTCAATTTTAACAACGTAAGGAGTCCGAAGATGTTGAAGAAAGCGCTGCTGTTCCTTGTTTTATTTTCCCTTTTGCTGGCGCCAGCCGCCGCCCAGGACAATGACAATCCGATTATTGCGTTTTTGGAGTTTGGTCTTACCCCTACAACTTCTGTAGTGAGACAAGGGGTCTTGGATATGCTGCAATCCCACGGTTTCATCAATGCGGAAGAGAAGCTGACAACGCTCGGCCCGCGTGATCTTCCTGAAGATTTGCCTGCAGATCTGGAAGGCGAGCATATCAATATCATCTGGGGAAATGCCAACTTTGATTTATCCACGATGAATCTGCTGGTTGATCGGATGTTGGACCAGGATGTGGATGTGTTTGTCACGATATCGTCGCCGGCGGCGCAGTCGACCGTCAACGCGACGATTGACATGGATGAGCCGCCGCCGGTGTTTTTCACCGCCGTCTACAATCCCTACCAAGTCGGCATCGCCGAATCTCCCTGCATCAAGCCGGCTCATGTCACTGGTTCGCTAGCGGAGATAGCTTACGAAGACATCATGCCGCTGCTGCTGCTGCAAGACCCTAATATCAAGACCATCGGCACCATCTACAACTCGACTGAAAGCAGCGCCCGTTATGATGCGGAAAGAATTACCGAAGAGGGTCAAGCGCTGGGCCTGAACGTCGAAGTCACCGCTGTTTCCTCACTGGCAGATTTGTCCCCGGCGGCCGAGGGTCTGGTCAACAAGGGAATCGAAGTCTTCCTGCTTCCGCTAGATATGATGACCTGGACGGGCATCCCGATCATAAGCCAAATCGCCGCCGAAAACAGCGTGCCTATCTTCCATACCGGCATTGACTCGATCTATGACACTGGAGCAGCGGTCAGCACCGGCTATTTTCTCTATTTTGACCAGGGCATTAATGTCGGGCGCATGCTGGCCGCCTATCTCAAAGGCGAACTCGACGTCGCCGCCACCGCCATCAGCATACAAACCAGCGACATCAGGGTCGCCATGAATGTAAATGCCGCCGCCGCCCAAGGTTTTGAAATTTCAGACGCGCTTGCCCAAAAGGGTGACATGCTGGTCGATGAGAATCAAGCAGTTCGCCTTAGGCCCAACTCACCGCTCCGCAAGGAATACGAACGCCTCATCACAGAGCCGGAGTTGGGAACGGAAGAGCAGCTGGCGGCCGACCGCGCCTTCCTTGAAAGCCTGGCCTGCACGCCAGAGCGAATCGCCGCCGAACAGGCCGAACTGGACGCGCAGAGCGAATGAGTCTGGCCCAGGATAGCATTCCGCTATGCTGGATGCAGATTGTGTTATCTTATAGCCTTGAAGGAGGCCCGTAGATGTTAAAGAAAGCGCTGCTGTTCCTTGTTTTGTCTTCCCTTTTGCTGGCGCCGGCCGCGGCCCAGGACGATGACAATCCGACCATCGCGATTTTGCGGTTTGGCCTTACCCCTACAACCACTGTAGCGGAACTGGCGGTTCTGGATATGCTGCAAGCCTACGGTTTCATCAATGCGGAAGAGCATGATGCGACATTCGGTCCGCGTTATGCAGTTAATCCTTCATCTCCAGATCTGGAAGGCGAGCATATCAATATCCTTTGGGGAGATGCCAACTTTGATTTAACCGCGATGAATCTGATGGTTGATCAGATGTTGGACCAGGATGTGAATGTGTTTATCACCTTTTCGGTGCCGGCGGCGCAGGCGGCCGTCAACGCGACGAGCGACATGGAAGAGCCGCCAATAGTGCTTTTCGCCGCCGTCTACAACCCCTACCAAGCCGGCATCGCCGATTCCGCTTGCATCAAGCCGGCTCATGTCACCGGTTCGTCAGCGGAGATCGCTTACGAAGACATCGTGCCGCTGCTGATACTGCAAGACCCTGACATCAAGACCATCGGCGCTATCTACAACTCGACCGAAAGCAGCGCCCGTTATGACGCCGAAAGAATCACCGAAGTGGGTCAAGCGCTAGGCCTGACCGTCGAACTCACTGCTGTTTCCTCACTGGCAGATTTGTCCCCGGCGGCCGAGGGCCTGGTCAACAAGGGAATCGAAGCCTTCCTGCTGCCGATGGATCTGATGACCTGGCGGGGCATCCCGATCATAAGCCAAATCGCCGCCGAAAACGGCCTGCCTATCTTCCATGCCGCCATTGACGGCGTCTATGCCGGCGCAACAGTCAGCACTGGCTATTTCCTCTATTTTGATCAGGGGCTTAATGTCGGGCGCATATTGACAGCCTATCTCAATGGCGAACTTGACATCGCCGCCACCGGCATCCATGTGCAAACCAGCGACATCAGGGTTGGCGTGAATCTAGATGTGGCCGCTGGCCAAGGCATTGAAATTTCAGAAGAGCTGGCTGAACAGGTTGATATGCTAGTCGATCAGGAATCGGGGCTTCGCTTTGAGGAAGACTCGCCGCTGCAGATGGAATACGGCCGCGTCTTCGCCGAGCCGAATTTGGGAACGGAAGCGTCGATGGCGGCCGACCGCGTCTTCCTTGAAAGCCTGGCCTGCACGCCAGAGCGAATCGCCGCCGAACAGGCCGAACTGGACGCGCAGAGCGAATAAGCGGCCAGCTGCATAAAGACGATACACGCGGGGGCAGTTGATAAACATCTGCCCTCTTTTGCTGGAACATCCACAATCCGAAACTGAAGGAGCGGCCCATGCAAGTCGCCCGCCTGCACGGGCCAAAAGACATCCGCATTCAAACAGAGGACAGTCCGCCAGCGCCGCAAGCCGGCGAGGTCATCCTCAACATCAAGGCGGTCGGCATCTGCGGCAGCGATCTGCACATGTACGAAACGGGCGTCATCGGCTATACCCGCATCAGCCGTCCTTTCATCTTGGGACACGAATTCATGGGCGAGGTGGCCGCTGTGGGCGTCGATGCGCGGGATGGCTTGCATCAGCCTTTGCAGGTGGGACAGCGAGTCGCGGTCGATCCGACGGTGTCCTGCTGGCGCTGTGAACTGTGCGAGAATGGTCATCCCAACCTGTGTCCGCATCATATTTTCTATGGCCTGTTCCCCCAAGACGGCGCCCTGCGCGAAGAGATGACGGTCAGCGCCCGCAGCTGCTTCCCGATGCCGGATTCACTAAGCGATGATGTCGGGCCGCTGCTGGAGACCCTGGGCATTGCCATTCATGCCATCGACTTCAGCAAAATTCGGGTCGCCAGTCGCGTGGCGGTCATTGGCGCTGGCCCGGTCGGTCTGCTGATTGCGCGGCTGGCGGCGTTGGCCGGCGCTTCACAAGTGTTTTCCTTTGACCGATTGGACTGGCGGGTGAGCAAAGCCCGTCAATGGGGCGCGGACTATGCCTGCAATGTCTCACAGTGCGATCCCGTGCAAGCTGTGATGGATGTCACCGACGGCCGCGGCGTTGATGTGGCGATTGAAGCCGCCTGGGCCGACCATTCAGTGCAGCAGGCGGCCGATATGCTGCGACACGGCGGGCGACTGGTACTGGTCGGCATCCCCCCCGATGACCAACTCATCCTCAAGCATTCGGTGGCGCGGCGCAAGGGCTTGACCATCATCATGGCGCGGCGCATGAAACATACTTATCCGCGCGCGCTTGACCTGGCGACATCGGGAAGGGTTAAGCTGGAAGAACTGGCATCGCATCACTATGACCTGTCGCAGACGGCGGCGGCCTATGCCAGCAACACCGCTTATGAAGACGGCATCCACAAGGTCATCTTGCGAGTGGGGGCATAAGCCAATATGATTAGCGCGTGGGCTTGCGAGGAGAGCGAAGATGCACATTGAAGGCAACTATGAATTCGAATCCGACCGCGAATTGGTGTGGTCGGCGCTGATGGATATTGAGGTGCTGGGCAGCATTATTCCAGGGTCAAAAGGCCTGCAGGAGATTGGCCCGGACAAATATCAAAGCAAGCTGGCGGTGAAAGTCGGGCCGGTCAGCGGCAAGTTTGAATCCACCTTTGAACTGGCCGATGTCCAGCCGCCGGAAAGCTATAAGCTCCTCGTGACTGGCAAGGGGCCGGCCGGCCATGTCAGCGGCGAAGGGACTATCCGCCTGGAACAGCAGTCGGAAAAGACGGTGATGCACTATGCCGGGGATGCCAAAATCGGCGGCAAAATCGCGGCGGTCGGTCAGCGTTTGCTGGATATCGCCGCCAAACAAATCGCGCGGCAATCCCTCAAAAAGCTGGCGCGGCAGATCGAAAGCCGTCTTGCCGACAGTCCTTAGAGGCCGTTTCGCCAAACTCTGTTATACTTGGGTTCATCGGCGCTAATGGAGAAATGACGGGCTTATGAATCGTCGGTTTTTTGATGAGCTTGAGAAAATCTATCCCAGCGAGCGCATACTGACGCGCGATGTTGAACTGCTGCCTTATGAATCCGATGCGCTGACGGCCTTTCAGACCAAACCTGGGGCGGTTGTTCTGCCCTTGAACGCCGATGAAATCATCGCCACTGTGCGGCTGTGCCATGAGATGGGCGTTCCTTTTATGGCGCGCGGCAGCGGCACCAGTCTATCGGGCGGGTCACTGCCGATACCTGATGGGCTGGTCATCGCTTTGAATCGGCTGAATCGCATCAAGCGAATCGATCCGCAGCAAGGCATTGCCGTCGTCGAGCCGGGGGTGGTCAACCTGCATATCAGCGAGGCGGTGCGGCAGTATGGGCTGTATTATGCGCCCGATCCGTCCAGTCAATCGGTTTGCACCATTGGCGGCAATATCGCCTTTAACAGCGGCGGCGCTCATTGCCTGAAATATGGCATGACCAGCAATCACGTTCTGGCGATGAAAGTGGTGTTGGCCGATGGCGTCGTAACGCAGTTTGGCAGTGACAGTTTGGAAGGGGTCGGCATTGGACCTGATTTGGTCGGATTGTTTGTCGGCTCGGAAGGCCTGTTCGGCATCGCGCTGGAAATCACCTTGCGGCTGATGCCACTGCCAGAAACGCATCGCACTGTGATGGCCGCCTATGATGATTTGGAACGGGCCGGCAATGCGGTTTCGATGGTAGTGGCCTCCGGTTTGCTGCCGGGGGCTATGGAAATCATGGACAGGCTGGCCATCAAAGCCGTTCAGCAAGCCGTCGTCGCCGGTTATCCAGACGACGCCGAAGCCCTCCTGATTGTCGAACTTGAAGGCGAAGCGCTGCAAGTTGAAGCCGAGTTCGCGGCCTTGCAGAGACTTATTCGAGAGTCAGGCGCGTTTGACATTCGGGTGGCTGATACAGACGAAGAGCGCGAGCGTATCTGGAAGGGACGCAAGAGCGCGTTTTCGGCCGTGGGCCGATTAAGCCCCGATTATATTGTGCAGGATGGCGTCGTTCCCCGCAGCCGACTGGGTGAAGCCTTGCAGCAAATCGCCGCGCTCAAGGAAAAGCATGGTTTGCAAGTGGCGAATGTGTTCCATGCTGGGGATGGCAATTTGCATCCATTGATTTTGTATGACGGCCGCCAGCCTGGCACCCTGGAAAAGGCCGAGGCCTTGGCCGGCGAGATTTTGGCGCTTTGCATTTCGCTGGGCGGGTCGATTACCGGCGAGCATGGCGTGGGCATGGAAAAGCGCGATTATATGCCGGCGATGTTCAGCGAGCAGGAAATGGATATTATGCAGGCCTTGCGCCTGGCGATTGATCCCAAAGAAATTGCCAACCGCGGCAAAATGTTCCCCGATGGCGAAGCGCCAGCATTGACATTGACGGGGATGCACCCGCTGGAAAAACAGGGGGTGATTTCGCGCGAATGAACTCCAGCAGGTTAGCCTCCATTGAGGATATTCAGGCATTTGTCCGCGATAGTCCCAAAATCCATATCATCGGCAGCGGCAGCAAAAGCGGGCTTCATGGGTCAGCCAAGCACAGCGCGGTTGCTGATATGACAAACCTGCGCGGCATTGTCAAATATCTCCCCGAAGAATACACCCTGACCGTCGGCGCCGGGACACCTGTCCGCGACATCCAGGCTGAACTGCAAAAAAATGGGCAATACCTGCCCTTTGATCCCATCGACCCTGCGCGGGCCACGATTGGCGGCGCTGTCGCCAGCAACCTGTCCGGCCCGCGGCGCTTTCGTTATGGCGGCCCGCGCGATTTCATCCTCGGCGCGAATGTGGTCGATGGGCTGGGACGGGCCTTTGGAGTCGGCAGCCAGGTAGTCAAAAATGCGGCCGGCTTTGATTTGAGCAAGTTCCTGGTGGGGAGTCTGGGACGTTATGCGCTGATGACCGAAATGACCTTCAAAGTCTTTCCAGATGCGCCGACGTTCAGCGGGCTGCGGCTTGCGTATCGCTCGCTGTCCGATTTGCTGACCGCCTTGTACTTCATCAATCAAAACGCGCATGAGTTGGATGCGCTGGATTTTGAGCCGCAAGAGGGCGGATGGTCACTGCTGGCGCGGCTGGCCGGCTTTGAAGAGACTCTGCCGCGGCGGCTTGCGCGTTTTGTCGAGGCCCTCAAAAGCCATACCGATTTGCTGGATGCGGTTGAGCTTGGCGCCGATGAGACCGTTTGGCAAGCATTGAATAAGCTGTCGCTGGCGGCCCAAGCGGCTTATCTGGTCAAAGTGGTATTGTCGCCAAAGCAAATTCCGCCCTTTGATGCCATGATTCCAGCCGTGCGTCGCCGTTACAGCGCCGGTGGCAGCGCGGCTTGGGTAGCGACCGATGATATCGAGCGGCTGGATGCAGTTCTCAAACAGCAGGCCTTAAGCGGTCTGTGCATTCGCGGCGGCGTGGACTCACCGCTTGTCGGCAAAACAATCGACAATGCGCTGGCCGACCGCGTGAAACAGGTATTTGACCCGCAAAACAAGTTTGTCTAAGGCCAAGCCGATGCGACATCAAATTCAAAGTGACAGTCCGCGGGCCGCAGAGATGACGGCGGCGATTGAAAACTGCGTGCATTGCGGCTTCTGCCTGCCGGCCTGCCCGACCTATGCGCTGCTGGGCGAGGAGATGGATTCGCCGCGCGGGCGCATTTACCTGATGAAAAATGTATTGGAAGACCGCCTCGACGCCAGCGAAGCGCAGCCCTATATTGACCGCTGTCTGGGGTGTATGGCCTGTGTGCCGGCCTGCCCTTCCGGCGTGGCCTATGGCGATTTGCTGGTGAGTTACCGCAGCTTGAATGAAAAAGAACGTCAGCGGCGGCCGCTGGATGCGCTGGCCCGCCGACTGATTTGTGAAACGCTGCCCTTTCCCAATCGCTTCAAAATGGCGGTGCGGACCGGCGGCATTGGCAAGACGCTTCTGCCCTTTTTGCCACCAGCATTCGCCGCCATGCTGAACCTGCTGCCCGACCGCGTGCCACCTGCTCGGCCCTTGCCAGAAGTCGTGCCGGCGAAGGGTGAAATGCGCGGCCGGGTGGCGCTCCTGCTCGGCTGTGTTCAGCAAGCGCTTGCACCGGAAATCAGCTGGGCAGCGGCGCATGCGCTGGCGGAGAACGGCGTCGAGGTGATTGTGCCGAAGGGACAGGGCTGCTGTGGCTCGATTTTGCTGCATATTGGCGCGGACAAACAGGCGCAACAGATTGCCCGCAAAAACTTCGCCCAAATCCCCGCTGACGTCGATGCGATTGTCACCACGGCCGCCGGCTGCGGCTCGGGGATAAAAGATTACGAACTGCTGTTTAAGGATCAGGCCGATGCCCGCCAGGCCAGCGAATTTTCGCGCAAGGTCATGGACTTCAGCGCCTATCTGGCCAAGCTGGGGATGCGGTCGCCGCGCGGTTTTGAATCGGAACGGACTGCGGCCTATCAGGATGCCTGTCATCTGCTTCATGCCCAAGGCCATCATCAGCCGCCGCGCGCGCTCTTGCATCAAATTCCGAACCTGCGGCTGGTGGACATTGCAGAGGCCGGCATGTGCTGCGGCTCGGCGGGAACGTACAATATCGATCAGCCAGCCATCGCCGGCGAACTCGGCCAGCGCAAGGTCTCCCATATCCTCAACGCGGGCGCTGAATTTGTTATTTCGGGCAATATCGGCTGCATGACTCAACTGCGACTGCATCTTGAGCTTCAGCAAAAGCCGCTGCCGGTCATGCACATTGCCGAACTGCTGCATCAGGCTTATGAATCGCCGCACGAATCTTGAACATACTTGGCGCCAATCCAACCCAGCTTGCCTGAATAATTCACCTGCACCCAATACGTCGTGCGCGAAAGGGGGCTTATGAGAACGCCGCGCGAAAGGTGGCCAATGATGTTGTCGCCCATCGCCGGCGTCTCTCGCAGATTGAGGTTGGCCGTCGTCCGGACAGCGCATTCCTGTTCTGCTGGCGCGGCCGGGGACGTTTCGCCTGCTGGAAGAGTCTCGCCGGGAGCCAGCGGCGCCAGCACCACCGTACCTGGGCGGTCAAGCGAAACGCAGGTCATATTGCCAGCGCGCCAGGCCGGCAGCGACGTCACCGCGCGGGGTATCGCCGCCGCATCTAAAAAGGTGATGGATCCCAACTGCGGAAAGCAGATTTCGACGCCTTGCTCGACGTAGCCCCAAACATCAACCGCATCAATGAAACCAGCCTCAATCACCGCCGGAATGCCGATGCCGCCGGCGTCAACCTGCTGACACTGCACGCCGCTGTCGAGGCCCTTGGTCGCTGAAACGGCCGCCGTGCCGCCCGGCAATGCCGCGCAGGTGTTGGGCTGCGGAGGCGCGGTGATATCGACCGAGCCAGTGTATGACCCCGTGATGATCCTGCTGGCGGGCAGGTCGCAGATGGCCGTTTTGCCGCGGATGGTGACGGCGCTGTTATGCGCGTGAATGCCGATTTCACACTCCCGTATTCGGCTGTCAGCGATGGTCAGTCGGCCGTTCCAGACCTCAATTACGCGGTTTCGGCGGCGGGTTCGGTAGTTCACATTGAGATTCTTCAAGGTGAGTTCGCCGCTTCTGATTTCAAAGGCAATATAGTCATTGTCCAGCGAGATACTGTGGCCTCTGCCTTCAAAGACGATCTTTGAGGTGATTGGCAGGATGCCGCGCCTGGGCCGGGCGTCTCTGGTCAGGACAATGGTATCCTGCGCGTCATCACCGGCCGGGCAGCTGCCATGGGCTTTGTTCGTGTTGGCGGCCTGAATCGCATCGCCCAGACTGCAATCCTTGTTCACCTCGATAGTCGCGGCCTGAACATTTTGCGCCGTCATCAGCAAGAGGCACAAGGCCAGCGCAGTAAAAATACGCACGGTTAAAACTGACTTGACCATATCCGCACCTCCAGCTTATTTTTGACATTATCCTTCAACTTCATTGTATGCCAATGGCGGATTCCAAGTCAAGTTAAAGCGTCCCGGTCCTGCACATTATCGCAATAAACAAAATGACCACCCAATTATGAGTGGTCATTGACACAGGCAAGTCTACCAGGCGTAGGCCTTGGGGGCTTCGCCGCCAGGGCCGGGGAAGATTTCGTCGAGCTTAGCCAGCGCATCCTCTTCCAGGACAATTTCAGTGGCGCGGACGGCGCTTTCCAGCTGCTCCATCGTGCGCGGCCCAATGATGGGAGCGGTGACTGCGGGATTGTGGAGCAGCCATGCCAGCGCAACTTCTCCCGGCGGCGAGCCGATTTCACGGCACAGCGATTCATAGGCTTCAAGCTGCCCGCGTTTTTCTTCGACGCGCGCCGCAAAACTGGGGCGGCTGCGTCGGCCCGATTCGACCTTTTCCAGCGCGCCGCCCAGCAACCCGCCGGCCAGCGGACTCCAAGGAATCAAGCCCAAGCCATAATGACGGCAGGCCGGGATAACTTCAAGCTCAATGGCGCGGTTGTCAAGATGATAGATGCTTTGTTCACTGACCAGACCGGTCATGTGACGCTTGGCTGCTTCTTGGCAGGCGGTGGCAATATCCCAGCCGGCGAAGTTGCTTGAACCGACATAGACCACCTTGCCTTGCTGGACGAGACTGTGAAAGGCTTGCCAGGTTTCATCCCAGGGGCAGTCGCGGTCGATATGGTGCATCTGATAGATATCGATCCAGTCGGTTTGCAAACGGGTCAGGCTGCCTTCGCAGTGTTTGCGAATCTTATACGCCGACAAACTGCGCCCGTCGCTGTTGACCTCTGGCAGATTGGCTTTGCGGCTGACCGGATTGAATACTTTGGTCGCCAAGACAACCGCATCGCGCCGTCCGCCTCCCTGCGCCAGCCATTCGCCGATGATCTCTTCGGTTAGACCCTGTTCAACCGCCCCGCCATAGACATCGGCAGTGTCAAAGAAATTGATGCCCAATTCCAGCGCTCGATCCATGATGGCAAAGCTGTCCTCTTTCGTGGTCTGCCACCCAAAGTTCATTGTTCCCAAACACAGATTGCTAACCAGCACCCCGTGTTTTCCCAAACGCTTATTCTGAATCGTCATTTGAATCTGAAACTCCGTTCGTGAGCTATTGTGATTGTTCGTATGCTGTCAAATAACAGCTGCGCGGACAAGATGATGTCCGTTTTATAGACGCGTCAAGGAGGGGATTTTTTACCGACGCGCTTGAATCTGCGCCGGCCGCGCAAAGTTCCCCAAGATTTTTGGCGCATAATGCCGTATAGTTGGTCTATCGCTTATTTCAGGAGATTGATGGAGAGTATGATGGAAGCCAGACTGACCTTTGATGCTTTAAGCGAGAGTTGGGACCGCCTTGAGCCGTCGCCGGCCGAGGTGGGGAGAGTGGATATGATTGTGCGCCGGCCGGATATTGAGCGGCGGGAAGAACTGCTGGCGGCGCAATTCAACCCGACTGACGGGCTGGAAGGCGACAACTGGCTCACGCGCGGCAGCAGCAGCACAGACGATGGCCGCGCTGATCCCCAGGCGCAAATTACGTTGATGAACAGCCGCGTGATTCAGTTGATTACTGGCGATAAGTCGCGCTGGGCCGAGGCTGGCGATCAGCTTTTTGTCGATTTTGATTTATCGCGGGACAATCTGCCGGCTGGCTCGCAGATTCAAATTGGCGAAGTCATCATGGAGATTTCACAGAAGCCGCATACTGGCTGCGGCAAATTCGCTCGACGTTTTGGCGCGGCGTCTCGCAAATGGGTGATGACCGAAGCTGGCCTGGACGCTCGTCTGCGCGGCGTCAATGCGCGGGTGATTCAAGCTGGCGCGATCAAGGTCAACGACCGCATCACCAAACGCTAGCGCCGACGGG
This sequence comes from Phototrophicaceae bacterium, assembly GCA_965243795.1. Taxonomy (GTDB): domain Bacteria; phylum Chloroflexota; class Anaerolineae; order Aggregatilineales; family Phototrophicaceae; genus UBA6055. The sequence goes on from OZ251576.1 coordinate 2,624,149, forward strand.
CCTATTGATTTTGGAGACGTTATGCTGACCGGAAAACTGATTCATCCGCAAATTTTAAGCGCGCTCGGTCAAGCCGGACACGGCGCGACTATTCTGATCCCCGACGGCAATTATCCTTTTATGACTGGCGCCAATCCGTCGGCAGAACGGGTTTATCTTAATTTGGCGCCGGGGATGGTCACCGTTACAGACGTGTTGGAAGCCGTCTTGAGCGCGACGCCGATTGAAGCGGCGCATGTGATGGCGCGGCATGATGGCGCCGAGCCAAGTATTTACGCTGATTTTCGCCGCCTGCTGGGCGATGGCATTCCGCTGACTCCGCTGGAACGTTTTGCTTTTTACGCTGAAGCCAAAAAGGATGACTGCTGTCTGGTCATTGCCACCGGCGAGCAACGCGTCTATGCCAACATCCTGCTGACGATTGGCGTCGTCGAGCCGCCGGCCGACCAGTTGGTGTAATACATAAACATAACAGGCCCGCTCTCTTGAACGGGCCTGTTATGGATTCGGCAATCAAGCCAGCATTTTGCCTTGTCTGCGCTTGTGGCGAAAATAAACAAACACAGTGATTGGCCCCAGAACGGGGATAAAGTAGGCAACCGCGCCCCAAAAGATGAAGTCGCGGGCCGATGCGCCTTGACGATACATATAAATCCAGGCCGCCAGCAGCAGCCCAGCAACAACAAAGATCAACGCGTCAATGATAAGAGGTTCACCGTAAAGCATCATCATCCTCCCTTCGCTCGTCCTGTATTCAGCTTACTGGATTAACTTCGGCGCTGTCAAGTCTATCGGCGCTTGTGGTGGCAAAATGCTGATTTCGGGTTATAATGGCACTGTTCGCTTTTGGGCCTTATCGCACAGCGGGATGATGGATGAGCGCAGAACATGTACTGGCGATTGACTTGGGGGCATCATCGGGACGGGTGATGGATGCCGCTTATGACGGCCGCGCCCTTCAGCTGCGGGAAATTCATCGCTTTCCCAACATACCTGTTCAAACTCCGCAAAGGCTCTATTGGGATGCGCTGCGTCTGTGGCATGAAATCAGGCTGGGCATCGCCAAGGCCGACCGGGCGGCATCCATTGGACTCGATAGCTGGGGGGTCGATTACGCTTTGCTGGATGGCGCCGGTGAACTGCTGGCGAATCCGATTCATTACCGCGATCCGCGCACAGATGGCATCATGGAATGGACGTTTGAGCGTATGCCGCGCCGCGACATTTTTGAGCGCACCGGCATTCAATTCATGCCGTTCAATGGGCTTTTTCAACTGGCGTCCCTTATCCGCGAGGGCAGTCCATTGCTGGAGCAGGCCGAAACTCTGCTGACGATTGCCGATTTGTTCAATTATTGGCTGACGGGTTCCAAGACCTGCGAATTTACGGAAGCGACGACTTTGCAACTGTATAATCCGCATCATCAGGATTGGGACCGCGAGATTATGCAGGCGGTCGGCATCCCCGACGATATTCTGACGCCGATTGTCCCGCCCGGCACGACAATTGGCCGCTATGAGGGCATCGATGTGATCGCGCCGGCCTGCCATGACACTGGCAGCGCGGTAGTGGCAGTCCCGACGACGACCGAGCATTACGCTTATTTGAGCAGCGGCACCTGGAGTCTGCTGGGGCTGGAACGCAAAGAGGCGCTGATTACCGATGCGGCTTATGAGGCCAATGTCACCAACGAGGGCGGCTATGACGGCACTTATCGTCTGCTGAAAAACATCATGGGGCTGTGGATCGCTGACCAGTGTCGGGCCAGCTGGAAGGCGGCTGGGCGGGACTACAGCTTTGAGCAGCTAAGGGCGATGGTGGCGGCCGCCGATCCTTTCAAGGCCTTTATCGAACCCGATGATCCTTCCTTCCTGGCCCCAGGCGATATGCCAGCGCGCGTGTTTGATTACTGCCGTCAAGCCGGACAGCCTTCGCCAGAAAATGACGGTGAACTGATGGCGGTCGTTTATGCCAGTCTGGCCTATAAATATCGCTATGTGCTGGAGCAGCTGATCGCGGTCTCCGGGCAGCGGGTGGACAGGCTGCATATTATCGGCGGCGGCTCCAAGAACGTCCTGCTTAATCAAATGACCGCCAATGCCACTGGGCGGCCGGTGATCGCCGGGCCGGCTGAAGCGACGGCCATCGGCAACGCCATTGCGCAGCTGATCGCTATTGGTGAATTGGGGGATGTCGCCCAGGCCCGCGCCATGTTAAGCGAGTCGATGAATGTCCGCCGCTATCTGCCGCAAAACACCAGCGCGTGGGACGAGCATTACGGGCGTTTTTGCGCTTTGCTCGAAACAGACGGGAAACGCTGATGACAGAGGCCTGGCTGCGGCTGCGCGGCATTCACAAGACCTTTCCTGGCGTCCAGGCCCTCAAGGATGTCCAATTTGATGTGCGCCGCGGCGAAGTCCATGCCCTGCTGGGCGAAAACGGCGCCGGCAAATCGACGCTGATTAAAATTGTGTCCGGCGTGTATCCGCCTGACCGCGGCGAGATGACATTGGATGGGCGGAGTGTGCATTTCACCAATCCCCGCGAGGCGCAGCAGGCTGGCATTGCGACCATTTATCAAGAGCTTGGCCTGTATCCTGAACTGTCGGTGGCTGAAAACATCTTTATGGGCCATGCGCCCACCCGAAAACTCGGTTTCTTTCGGACGGTTGACTGGGAAAGCATGAAAGCGCAGGCCGAAGATCTGCTGGCCGAATTGAATATCCATGATATGGATGTGCAGACGAAGGTTGGGCGGCTCAATGTCGGCAATCGACAGCGGGTCGAGATTGCCAAGGCACTTTCGCTGGACGCCCAGATTTTGATTATGGATGAGCCAACCGCGGCCTTGAGCGAAAGCGATGTCGAGCAGCTTTTCAGCATTGTTCGTCTGCTGCGTCAGCGCGGCGTCGGCATCATTTACATCAGTCATCGCCTCAATGAGGTTTTTGAACTGGCTGACCGCGTGACGGTATTGCGGGACGGCGGATACATTGGCACGCAAGACGTTAAAGACACCCGCGAATCCGAACTCATCAGCATGATGGTTGGGCGCACTATTGACAATCTGTTTCCCAAGCAGAAGTCAGAAATCGGCGGCGCAACGCTGGAAGTTCGCAATCTTCATCGGCCGCCTTTGACCAACGATGTCTCATTCAAGGTTCATGCCGGGGAAATTGTCGGTTTGGCTGGGCTGGTCGGGTCTGGGCGCAGTGAGACGGCCCAGGTGATTTTTGGCGTTTTGCGCGCGGAATCCGGCGAGATTTTGCTGGAGGGCCAGCCGGTCGATATTCAGCGTCCGTCCGAAGCGGTCAAGCATGGCATCGGCTACGTCCCCGAAGACCGCGGGCATCAGGGCTTGGTCAAGGAAATGGCTCTGTATGAAAATACTTCGATGGCGGTGCTTAAATCCGTCACGACGCGCAATTTTATCAGCCGCGCCAAAGAACGGCTTCTGGCCCGACGTTCGATTGACCAGCTTAGGATACGCACGACTGGCTTAGAGCAGACTGTCAACAAGCTGTCGGGCGGCAATCAGCAGAAGGTGGTCGTCAGCAAGTGGCTGGCCAGCAGTCCCAAGCTGCTGATGATGGATGAGCCGACGCGGGGGGTGGATGTTGGCGCCAAAGCTGAAATTCACCGCTTGATGAGCCAGTTGGCCGCTGAAGAAGGGCTGGCCATTCTGATGATTTCCAGTGAACTGCCAGAAATTTTGGGCATGAGTGACCGCATCTTGGTTATGCGAGAGGGTCATTTGGTCGCAGAATTCACGCGGGAGGAAGCCACGCAGGAGCGGATTGCCACAGCTATGATGAGCAGTCGGGAGCCCGGCGCATGAAGGGCAAAGGAAGGCGGCCGCGGATAGTCGATTTTACAGGGATTGCGCTGGGCTTGGTCATCATCGGCGCCTATATGTTCCTGCCATTTGTCATTCAGCCAGAGCGGGGGCCCTCGACTGTGGAGGTCGTTACGGCCAGCAAGCGTTCGAATGAACTGGGGATTTTCCGAACTGGCGTGGAAGTCATCCCGCTGGCCGGATTGGGGATTTTGCTGTTGGGCGTATGGAATGTCATCATGCCGCCGGCCCGCCGCGCGATTTCGCTGCTGATGAGTTTGGCCGGGATGCTGGCGGTGGTTTATTACATCAACTTCTTCAATGACGTCGCCATCAACGAGTCCGATGTACTGGGCAGTATGAGCAGCGCCTTTTGGATTATGCTGGCCGCTGGTCTGCTGGGCATCCTGCAAATTCTGATTCCGCGCGGCCCCACTGAAGAGCGATTTCGGGTGATGCGGCTTTTTGGCAATCAAGAGAGCGTGATTCTGTTTGGGCTGCTGCTGCTGATTATTGTCATTGGCATCGCGAATCCGCGTTTTATGCAGGAGCGCAACATCTCCGACATTTTGCAGGGGAATGCCTATATCGCTGTGGCTGCGCTGGGCATGACCATGGTCATTGTCACTGGCAACATCGATATTTCGGTGGGATCGCTGCTGGGTCTGCTGGCGGTAATTAGTGGACGTCTGGTGGTGGGAGGCGCGCCGACTCCGCTGGCCTGGCTGGCGCCGCTGCTGGTTGGCGGGGTGTTCGGCGCTTTGATTGGATTTCTGGTGGCGTATATGCGGATTCCGTCGATTGTTGTGACCTTGGGGATGTTGAGCATCATCAGAGGTCTATTGATTATCTGGACGAACGGCGAGCGCGTCACGGGGATGCCGCCTGATTATTTTCTGTCGCAGATGCGCCCGCTGGGGATTCCGATGCCGATTATCATCATGGCCGCGCTGACAGCTGTGGTTGTGCTGTGGATGCGTTACAGCAGCACCGGCCGCGCTTTTTACGCGCTGGGGGGGAATGCCGAAGCGGCGCGGCTTTCGGGACTGTCCCAGAAGCGTCTGCTGATGACGGTCTTTATTCTCAACGGGGTTTTCGTCGGCATCGCCAGCGTGATGTATTCGACCCAGTTCAACATCATCCAGGCGACGCCGCCGCCGGCGCTGGAATTGGCGGTGATTACGGCTTCTGTGGTCGGCGGGGTGAGTATTCTGGGCGGCACAGGGACGGCCATCGGCTCTACTCTGGCGACTCTGCTGCTGAACTTTATCCGCTCGGCGATGATTTTTATCAACGTGTCGCCTTTTTGGCTCAAGGCGGTACAGGGTTTGTTGATTTTGGCGACGGTGCTGGCCGATCTGCTTCGGCGGCGGCGGCAAGGGCTGTGAACGGGGCTGGAACATGGAAAAGATGAAACCCATCCCGAATCAGACCTTTGGGGAACGTCTGCGGCGGCTGGCCTTTCGTCAAGAAGGCGTTTTGTTTTTCATTATGCTGGCGGCGGCGCTGTTTTTGGCATCGCGCACGGACAAATTCCTGACGGTCGACAATCTGCTTCAGCAAGGTCGTTTTATGACCGAAGTCGGGTTGATTGCTATTCCGATGACCTATATCATCATCACTGGCGGCATCGACCTGTCGGTTGGATCGATTCTGGGATTGACCGCGATTGTGCTGGGCTGGACTTGGCAGGAACTCGGTTTTCCGTTGGAACTGGCGATTGTCACTGGCATCGCGAGCGGGACGGCCGCTGGCTTGGTCAATGGACTGTTTATTGTGCGCGTGGGCGTGCCGCCGCTGATGATGACCCTGGCGACGCTGGCGCTCTATCGAGGACTGGCCGAGGGCATCAGTCAGGCTAAATCGGCGCGGGGGTATCCGGAGTGGTTTTTCCAACTCGGCCAGGGGGAGACGCTGGGGATTCCGACGCAGCTTTGGCTGCTGTTGTTCGCCATCATCGTCTTTGCTGTTGTCCTGGCGCGAACCCGTCTCGGCCGCGCCTTGTACGCCATCGGCAACAATGAGACCGGCGCGCGCTTTTCTGGCCTGCGGGTCAACCGGACTTTGCTGCTGATTTACGCTTTTTCGGGATTCATGTCGGCCATAGCCGGGACGATTTTTGTTTCGCGGGTGAGTACGACGCGCTCGGATATGGGAATGGGCATTGAATTGGATGTGATTGCGGCGGTGGTGCTGGGCGGGACAAGCATCTTCGGCGGCAGTGGATCAGTTGCGGGAACGATTATTGGCGTGGCGCTGATACAGCTTTTGAAAAATGGGCTGGCGCTGACCGGCGTCACCAGCGACGCGACTATTATCGTGATCGGCAGTGTGTTAATTTTTGCTATACTGGTGAATAATTTCATTCAGAGTCGGCGGCTTGAAAGCTAGCCGAGAAAGGAGGTGGCCGGGCGCAAAGCATTCAAACGCGTTTTTCAACTACGTTTATCCTTTTAGTTTGGAGGCATACACTGATGAAGAAGATAGCTGCACTCACCCTCGTTCTGATTCTGCTCGCGTCGCTGTTTAGCGCGCCTTTGAGCGCCCAGGACCGCTGGGATGGTTCCGATGATCTGGCGACCAACCCGCTGGAATGCGGCATGATGAGCGACATGAGCGACATGTATGACTATGAAGACGAGGACGAAGACGCAGATGACGACATGGGCATGATGGAATATGATGGCGGCCAGCCGATGATGGGCGAAGACATGGCTGGCATGGACATCGTGCTGGTGGACGTGCCGAAACTGGTTGGCATTGGCTACTTTGCCGCCACGACGCAAGGTCAGCAGCAGGCCGCCGACGAACTGGGCAACGTCACTGTGACCACAGATGCGCCGACCGAAGCCAACATCGACGACCAAATTCAGGTCATCGACAGTTATATCACCCAAGGCGTGGACGGCATTTTGTTTGCCGCTAATGATCCAGTGGCGATTGCGCCGGTGCTGCGTTCGGCTTTGGAAGCCGGCATCCATGTAGTTGGCTATGACGCCAATTCCGAACCCGATGCCCGCGAATGGTTTGTCAATCAGGCCGAGTTCAATGGCATCGCCAAGGCGATGATCGACAGTCTGGTTGAGCAGATGGACGTTGATGCTTCCTTTGGCATCGTGACCTCCACTTTCACCACACCTAATCAGGCGCGGTGGATTGCTGAAATGTGGGCTTACGCCAGCGATTGCTATCCTGAACTGGAATGGCTGGAGACCCTTGAGGCGCAGGAAGACGCAGTTTTGAGCTTCCAGCAGGCACAGACACTCATCAACAAATATGGGGATGATCTGGATGGCATCTTTGCTATGACATCGGTCGCCACGCCCAACAGCGCCGACGCCGTTCAGCAGGCTGGACTGTGCGAAGACATCGCTGTGGTTGGTCTGGCGACGCCGAATGACATGAAGCCGTATGTCAATCAGGGCTGCGTCCGCGATGTGATTTTGTGGAATCCGGTCGACTTGGGCTATGCGGCTGTGTATGTCATGCGCGCCGTGGTCGATGGCGAATTCGCGCCTGGCGACACTTCGGTTATGGCTGGGCGTCTGGGCGAATTGATGGTCGTCAATGGCAGTGAAGTTTTGTTGGGCCCGCCCTTCATCTTCACCGTCGACAACATCAACGAATTCGATTTCTAGGCGATTGCCTGTCAAACTTTGCGGGGGCGGCCGGTGGGGCTGTCCCTGCTTTTCGGCTGTTACTTATCACGATATTTGGAGGAGACGAATGCCGAGCAAGGGCGCTTTGACTTGGTTTGTTCCCGATGCTTATTTGGCGGCGCCGGTGGATGCTGATCCAGTGATGAAAAATCACGAGTCGGTTTGTATTTTGAATGTGGGGCCGGATGAGGCGCGGCTGAAGATTGATTTTTATTTTGAGGACCGCGCGCCTGTTGAAAATATCGAAATCAGGGTGCCGCCCAAACGCTGTCCGCATATTCGCCTGGACAAAAAAGAGCAGATCGGCGGTTATGAAATTCCCTTTGATGTGCCGTATGGTCTGCGGATTCGCAGCGATGTGCCGATTGTGGTTCAGTATTCGCGGATGTATGCCAGCGGCGGGCGCATCGACAGCGTGATAACGACTATGGCGTATCCGGTTGAGTGAGCCTCATTATTCTTCGCCCACAAACACCAGCGCAATCGGGCATTCCAGGGCATGGCCGCCGCCTTCAGTGACCGATTCGACGCCGACAAAGCCGCCACCTTCATTTCGATTCAAGACATAGGCAATCGTATAAGGGATGTCGCGCCCATCGACGGGCATTGAGGCGGTAAAATCGGCGCTGCCTTCGTATTGCCCGGCGGCGTTTCGGCGCAGGTGAAAGTCGTCGAAGGTCATTTGGGCGGCATCAAGCTGACTGATAGTGATGGATTCGGATTCTCGGTCGCTGCAAGGCCCGTCATATTCAAGCAGCCAGCGCCCTACCCCGCCGGCCGCGGATCCTTGGTTAAAAGCTGTGGGGGTCGGGAAATAGGGCCCCATCAACAGCAGGATAAGGCTGACGGCCAGCCCTATCAGCATCATTGCAGCATCACCTCGCGCCCGCTGGCTTGGCTTTCGTAGATGGCATTCAGGATTTGCATGACCTGCAAGGACTGTTCGGCCGGCACAGGCGAGGGAGCGCCATCGACGATTGCCTGGGCAAATTCGATGCACTCTTGGGCATGCGCCTCGGCCAGGTCTTTGGTCAGCTGCAAGCTGCGGTTGTACATTTGCTTGGTGTCATAATTGGTCTGATAAATCTCGCATTTGGGCCAATGCGAACCGCCTTTGTCGCCATAGAGCCACATCTGCATATCCTCGCTTTGGGTGTCGTGATGCAGCATCCAACTGACTTCCAGCACCAGGGTGGCGCCATTTTCGAAGCGGACAAAGGCCAAGGCCAATTCTTCGACGTCCATTTCCGGCGGCACCGTATTAAGGTTGTCCCACAAGCCAAAGGCCTTCGGGTTGGCGGCCAGTTTTTTGCGGGCGACGCCAGTGACAGACACGGGGGTGGGATTGCCCATGAACCACAGCGTCAGGTCGAGGATATGCACGCCGATATCGATGGTGGCGCCGCCGCCGCTGTGTTTTTTGAGCAGGAAAGCGAGACGGGTCGGGATAGCGGTACGGCGCAGCATCCAACTGCGGGCATGATAGATTTCACCTAGAGCGCCGGCTTCGATCTCGGCTTTCATAGCTTTGGAGCGTCCATGAAAACGGAAGTGCTGGGCCGTCATCAGCAGTTTGCCGGCCTTGTCGCGGGCTTCTATCATCCGCTGAACTTCGGCTGGGGTCGGCGCCAGTGGTTTTTCGCAGATGACATGCTTGCCGGCCTGCAGGGCGGCAATCGTCAGTTCGCCATGATACATATTGGGCGTGCAGACGTCGATGATATCGATATCGGGATCGTTGATGACGGCGGCCGAGTCGGTTTCCAGGCGGCTGATATTCCATTCGGCGCCCCAGCGGTCCAGGGCGGCCTGGCTCAAATCGGCGCCAGCAGCGACTTCGGCATGGGGAGAGGCCGCCCAGCCCGGCATGTGTGTCCGCGCAATCCCGCCGACGCCAATGACACCTACTTTCAATGTACTCATACTGCAATGCTCCTTTTAAGATGTTTGGGGCTGAACCCATGAATTGGTTTCCGCAGCTAGATAAAACGCTTCCATTACGGCTGTGCGGTCAGCCGCTTCCTTTGCCGAGACCAGCGGAACAGCCTTGCCCAGCAGCGCATCCAGGAAGAGGTCAAAGGCATGGGGCAGCGCGTCCGGCAAGTCCGTCCATTCGCCGCCATCCGCTCCGTCGATATGATCGGATTGAAGGTACAATTTATCATCGTTCACATAGACCGCGCCTTCTGCGCCGCTGACGAGGATGGGCATGGGGCGCAAGACATCCACCCAGCCGGCGGCCAGTGCGCCAACCGCGCCATTAGCAAAGCGCATCAGCCCTTCGCCATATTCATCGCAGGGATATTTGCCCAGCAGATTGTCTAATTGAGCGGTCACGCGCGCGACATCGCCCATCAGCCACATCATAATATCCAGCGAATGCGCCCCTAGATCGCCAAAGCCGCCGACGCCGGCCTGTTCGAGGTCGGTCATCCACATCCAGCCCTGCTCGAACCAGCCTTGGCCGACGTCAAAGATGCCGCGGAGAGCGCCTTGATGCACATTGGAATGGCGAATGCGGGCAACTGCGCCAAGACTGCCGTCCTCCAGCAGGCTCTTGATGAAGCGATAATGCGGGTAGCCGCGCATGAAGTGGCCGGTTTGGAAAATGACACCGGCGGCGTCAATGGCTTTTTGCATGGCATAGGCATCGGCGGCCTTCATGCCCAGCGGTTTTTCGACGAACATGTGCTTGCCGGCCGCGGCGGCGCGTTCGACCAAGTCTTGGTGCGCCCTGGTTTCGGAAGCGATGATCACCGCGTCAATGTCATTGTCGCCAAAGACGGCATCAACATGGTCAACCGTCTGGCTGTGCAGTTTTTTGGCGGTGATCTTGGCGCGGGCCGGCTGTTCATCCCAGACGGCTTTCACCTTGAATTGGCTGGAACGCTGGTTCAGTCTTTGAACGAAGCCGGGCGTGTGGATATGCGCCACACCAAGATAAGCCAGAGTTTTCATGTTTTGCCCTCTATCAAAAAGTTAATTGCCTTGAGCCGTCGTCAGCGCCCTCGCAAAAGGGGACGTTATCGTGCGCGGGCAAGTGATGGCCGAGTCGATGATGGCCGCTGATTCCAAGTCGCTCATCAATAATCCTGAACGTTAGATGTTCTTCAGCAAGGGTTCATCGCCGCGGCGTTCGCGATAGCCCTGCACAATCAGGCCGGGACGTCCATAGCTTTGGCCGGCCATCTGGCTGTTGTGCGGGTCGCGATAGCCCATCCTCACCATGCGACGCGGGTCTTTGGTCTGATTGATGTAGGAGCCGTGAACGCAGAACAGGTGGAAGATCACCACATCGCCGCGTTTGGCCGGGACGGGAACGGTGTCTTCCAGTTTGTAGGCCGCCGGGTCGAGATGGGGCGTGCATGGCGTGCCGTCGGCGTTTTGCAGGACGTGGGGAATTTTTCCCTGTTTATGCGAACCGGCCAGAAAGCGAATCTCGCCATTTTCATGGAAGGTATCATCCAGATGCACCAGCACGTCAATGTAACTGCCATTTTCATGCTCGTAGAAAGGGTTGTCCTGGTGCATGGGGAAAGGATGCCCGGTTTGCGGGGGTTTGATGTGCATGGTGGTATGATGCAACTCGACGCTGGAGTCCAGCAGTTCGGACAAGGCGTTCGCCAGTTTGGGATGAGTCACGGCGCGCATCCAGGCGGCGGAATACAGGTGCAGGTCGTGCATGGCCGTTAGTTTGACCTGCTTGTTCAGGTTTTCATCAAAATAGGCTTCGCGCCAGGGGCCTGTCCAGCCTTGGTCGGTAAATGCCCAATCTTCGATCAGCCGGTCGAGGCTGTCCGACAAGTCGGCAATTTCGGCTTCGGAAAACATCTGCGGCAGATGCAAGAAGCCGTTTTCGTTAAAGAAGTCAATTTGTTCCCGCTTCAACATATCAGCTATCCTTTACAGCTAAATTCGATTCCATCTGTCAAGCTGGCGCGCTGTCATCAGCCGCCGCTGCCTTCAAAGACAATCGTATAGTATTCGATGCCATAGTCTCGGCCGTTCCTTTCAAAGGGGCCGATGACGAACTGATAGCTGCCGGCCGCCGTCAAGGTTATATCCTCTGTGTAGTTGCGGCGAGGCCGATCGCTGTCACCTAAGACCTGCACGAAAGCGCCGTCCGGCCCATAGAGATAGCCAAAAGGCGAATAGAAGCCACTGCCGCTCAAGCCGCCGCCGCCCGTCCCCAGCTTGATGGTCACTGCTTGGCCGGCGGTCGCTTCAAAGCTGTAGATGTGCTTTTCGCCCGCTTCTTCAATTTCGCCCTCTGCTTCGACGTTGAGCGTCAATGGGCCTTTTTCCGCCGCGTCATCGACAGTCAGCAGGAAGTCGGGGATTTCCACAGCCGGCGCTTCGCCTTCAAAGACAATCGTATAGTATTCGATGCCATAATTTCGGCCGTTTCTCTCGAATGGCCCGATGACAAGCTGATAGCTGCCAGCTTCCGTCAAGGTTATATCCTGTGTGTAGTTGCGGCGGGGACGATTGCTGTCGCCCAGCAGAGCGGCAAAACTGCCATCTGGCCCATAGAGAAAGCCAAAAGGCGAATAGAAGCCACTGCCGCTCAAACCGCCGCCGCCCGTCCCCAGTTTGATGGTCACTGTTTGGCCAGCGGTCGCTTCAAAGCTGTAGCTGTGTTTTTCGCCCGCTTCTTCGATCTCGCCTTCAGTGATGATATTGAGCAACAGCGCGCCCTTGTCGGAGGCGCCATCAACATCCAGCAGGAAGTCGGGGATTTCCGCTATTTCTGCGGCCGGGGCTTGTGTTGAGGTTGGCGGAATGGGGGTTGATGTTGGGGCTTGGGCAGACGCGGTCGCGGCCGCTTGGGCGTCAGCGGTCATGGTTGCCTGGGATGAGACGGCCGCATTGTTTTGATTGACTGCGAACAAAATTCCAAGCGCGGCGAGGGCAATAATGAGCGCGGCCGCGATCTGCGGTGCGCGATTCTTGCCGGCTGTCGCTATTTGGTCAGCTGTTTTCGTTTTATACAGAATAGGGGCTTCAATCGGCGCGGTTTCGCGTTCCTCATAGAGATAGCAGGCGGCTTCATGTCCCTGTTTGTCCATCATATACAAGGGCGGCTGTTCGTCCAGGCATTGATCCATGCGGTGCGGACAGCGCGGATAATAACGACAGCCCTTGGCGGCGGCGGTACGCATTTCTTCTTCGCTGGGCAGGGAGATGTTGACATCCCATTTATCGGTGGGGTCAGGCACCGGCACTGAATCAATCAAAAGCTGGACATAGGGATGCTGGGGCGCGTCGATTACGTCCATCGCGCGGCCGCGTTCGGCCGTTGTCCCCTGATAGAGCATATAGATTTGGTCGCCGATTTGATAAGCGGTGCTTAAATCGTGCGTGATATACAGAAAGGAGATGTTATGATCATCGCGCAGGCGCAGCATCGCATCCAAAATCGAGGCGCGCAGGGAGGCATCGACCATCGACACTGGCTCATCGGCCACAATCAGGCGCGGTTTAATCATATAAGCGCGCGCCATCATAATTCGCTGTCGCTGGCCGCCGCTTAACTGATGGGGATATTTACGCAGCACGTCCTCGCCGTACAGGCCGACCACATTCAAGCCGGATTCGACCATGTCGCGGTATTCGCTTTGGTTGTCGGACAGGCTGAAGTGCTTGTTGACCAAGTGGAAAACGTGGTCGATGCGGTAAAAGGGGTTATAGACGCCGAAGGGATCCTGAAAAACCGCCTGCACATTGCGGCGATAGACCTTTAGCTGGGCGCTGGTCATATCGGTGATGTCTTCGCCGTCGAAGATAATCTGCCCCGATGTCAGCTTGATGAAACCCAGCACCAGATTCGCCAGGGTGGTTTTGCCGCTGCCGCTTTCGCCGGCAATGGTGGTGATGGTCGCCGGCGATTCGTCAATCGTCATATTAAAATGATCGAGCGCGACCACTGATTTTTTGCTGCTGCCCATAAAGCCGCCGCTTGAGTAGATTTTGGTGGCATCACGAATTTGCAATAGTGGCGAAGGCATCGGCTCTCCTCTCTTCAAATTGCTCGTCAAACAAATGACAGGCAACTTCATGTTTATCTTCTACATAGATAGGCAGTGGCTCAAGCTCGGCGCAATGCTCCCAGGCAAAGGGACAGCGCAGGCGGAAGATGCAGCCAGAGGGCGGGTTGCGCGGGTCGTGAGTGATGCCTTCCGTGATCTTGAGTGGCTTGCGCTCTTTGATGGACGGGATCGAATCAATCAGGAGTTGGGTATAGGGGTGCAGCGGCTTGGCATACACATTTTCGACGGGGGCGATTTCGACCATTTTGCCGGCATACATGACCGCGATTCGGTCGACGATTTGCGCCAGCAGGCCCATGTCATGGCCAATCACAATCAGGGATACGCCCAGCGCGTCTTTGACTTTGACCAGGGTTTGGGCGACGATGCGCTGAACGACAACATCCAGCGCGCTGGTGGCTTCGTCGGCGATGACCACAACCGGATTGAGGGCAATCCCCATGGCGATGCAGACGCGCTGTTTCATGCCGCCGCTAAGTTCGTGCGGGTACATATTATAGATGCGGTTGGGCAGTCCGACCATTTGAAAGAGTTCAAAGATTCGCTCGCGGAGCGCCTCTTTATTTTTTAGCTTGCCTTCATGCGCTTCAATGACGTCGATGATCTGGTCTTTGACGCGCATGGTCGGGTTGAGGGAGTTCATCGCGCCTTGTGGGATGAGGGACAGGCCAGTCCAGCGAAACTTCCGCAGTTCCTCTTCGCTTAGGTTCAGCACTTCGGCGCCGTCGACTTTGATGCTGCCGTGAACGATATAGCCGGGCGGCTGCACCAGCTGCAGGATGCCATAGGCGGTTGTCGATTTGCCACAGCCGGACTCCCCTACCAAGCCGAGCGTTTCGCCTTCGTACAGTTCGAAGCTGATGTCGCTGACGGCGATGACGTCGCCTTGCGGGGTGGCATAGTGGATCCGCAGGTTTTCGACTTCTAGGACGACGCGCTCACTGCCCGATTGATTTTGTTCTGACATATTATCCCTTCCCTGTATCAGGCAGTTTTATTCAGACGCAGATGCGCCGGCGACGGGTGATGATGGCATACGCGGGGGCTGCGCCGGGGCCGACGAGGCAGCGGAGGCTTTGCGGAGGCGCGGGTTGGCGATTTCGTCCAGGCCGAGATTGATGAGCAAGAGCGCGATAAAGACAATGGCCAGAATGATGGTCGGCAAGCCCCACCACCACCACATATTGCGGAGCAGCGCGGCGGCTTCAATCGAGAAGAAGATGGCGACGCCCAGCGATGGGATGCGCTGCGGCCCAAAGCCCAGCACCTCCAGACCAATAGCCGTGAGAATCGCGCCGGCCGTATTGCCGATGTAGCTGGCGGCGAGATAGGGCAGCAGGTTGGGCATGATTTCCTTGAACATGATATCGCGCACTGGCACGCCGGAGAGCCGCGCCATCTGCACATAGCCGCTTTCGCGCATGGTCAGCACCTGGGCGCGGATAAAGCGGGTCGGCCTCGGCCAGGCGAAGAGG
This sequence comes from Phototrophicaceae bacterium, assembly GCA_965243795.1. GTDB lineage: Bacteria > Chloroflexota > Anaerolineae > Aggregatilineales > Phototrophicaceae > UBA6055. Next base: position 2,639,168 of record OZ251576.1, read on the forward strand.
GCAATCAAGAGCGCAAAGGTCAGCAGATCAACGCGCGGGAAGACCGACTGTATCACAACCAGCACGATGAGGGCCGGAATAGTGATGGTCACATCGGTTGCCAGGCGGATGACATCATCGACCCAGCCGCCGATAAAGCCGGCGAGGAAGCCGAGGATGATGCCGACACCCATGCCGAAGGAGGCGGCGATGACGCCAACGCCGATGGTGCGCGGTGTGCCGACAATCAGCAGCGCCAGCATATCGCGGCCGCTGTTTTCTGTTCCCAAGGGGTGTTCTGGCAGGCCGCCGTGACCGCGCCAGTTGGTGAAGCCCGGCGGCGGCAAATTCAAAGGCGAACTGCCGGTAAAAGCCAGGCTAGTATCCCAGAATTGATTGCCCAAAAAGACAAACAGCATAATCAGCCCTAATATGCCCGCGCCGCCCAAAAGCTTCCAGTTCAGCCAGGGATTGTCAAAGCGATTGAACGCGCCTTTCTTTTTTGTGCCGCCTTTGACTTTGCTGTTTTCGGCCATCGCTATCTCCCTTCCAGGCTGATGCGCGGGTCAATCAGCGGGTAGCTCAAATCAATAATCAAGACCGCCAGGGCGCTGGTCACAATCAAGATGAGGCCTGTTCCTTGGATCAGAAAGAGGTCATTATCGCGTATCGCTGAAAGAATCAATGTACCCATACCGTTATAAATGAAGACGACTTCCACCAGCACCGAGCCGCCGACCAGGGTGCCGACTGAAACCGCCAAGGCCGTCATCTGGGGCAGAATGGCGTTGCGGATCATGTAGCGATACAAGACATAAAAGGGCTTAAGGCCTTTGGCCTGCGCCAGGATCATATAATCCTCGCCCTCAATCGTGACCATCATGCCGCGCATGCCGAGCGCCCAATAACCAAAAGTCACCAGCACTATCGACATCGCCGGCAGGAAACCGTGATGAAGCACGCTGCCGATGAACTCCAGCGTCAATTCGGGGGACATCCCGCGGGCATAGGAACCAACTTGGGGGAAGATGGGTATCAAAAAGCCAAAGACATAAATCAGCAGCAGGCCGGCCAGCAACGGTGGAATCGAGGTGAATGTCATTGATATGGGTATGAGTATTTTGACCAGCCTGGGCGTCTTGACCCAAGCCAGCAGGGCGCCGCAGAGGTTGCCGATAATGAAGAAGAGGGCTGTCGCTATCCCCATCAGGCCAATGGTCCAAGGCAAGGCTCGTCCGACCAGTTCAGATACGCCCGATGGGAAGTTTCCTATAGAGACGCCGAGGTCAAAGCGGATGGTATTCGCTATAAACTGGAAATATTGCACATGAATTGGATCGTCAAGGCCAAAACGTTCTCGCCAGGCTTCGATAATCAAATCAGCATTTTCGACAAAGCCGACTTGTTGAGACATACGGGCAATCATAGCTCCAATGGGATCGCCTGGCGCCAGCCGCGGGATAATGAAAATCAGGGTGGCCGCCACCCACACGGTCAGGAAGAAGACCAATAATCGACGAACCAGATAATTGAGCGATAAACCTCCCATGCGAGCGTCCTTCCCTAATAAGCCAAGCCAAAATATCTATAACGTTCAAATAAGGCGATTTCAAAAATTTGTTCAAGCGATCTATGATGAGGCGGGGCCGCGCAATGGCGGCCCCAGCCTCAAAGGGTGTCAAATCTTTCCTACATGCCGGCTTTGCGGAGTTCGGAGATGATTTGATGCGTCGAATGCCACCAGGTAGCTGGATGGTTGAAGTTGTTTTCAGCCGTCGGCCAGCCTTCCCAGTAGGTGCTGTTGAATGGAATCAGCTTGGTTGCTTGATTCAGTGGCAGGATGGGCAGCTCTTCATAGAAGTAGCGGTAAGCCTCTACCACCAGATCAAGGATAGCTGGATCGCCCAAAGGCAGGGTGCCAATTTGCTCGACGAGGGCGCCGTAGGCTTCGTTGTTCATGCCATCCCAGCGGGCGTGGTTATTGCCGGATGAACGTTCGCCAACCGGTACCCAGTGCCGCGCGGTGTAGCGGTCCATAGAGGCCCAAGGTTCGTTGACCGAGCCGCAGGCGTCCCAGTCGGTGGTGGCTTCGTAGTTGCCAAAGCGCTTGTTGTCATCCCAGGTAGGACCGGCTACAACAGCGGCCTCGCCGGCGATGCCGAAGTTGCGAAGCTGTTCAACGACAACGTCGGTGATGCGCCGTTTTTCGATGAAACCTTCGTGAACCTGAATCGGCAGGGTCAAGACGTTACCATCGGCATCGGCCCACAGGCCGTCATCATTGCGCGCATAGCCATTGTTGGTCAGCAGTTCTTCAGCAGCTTCCAGGTTGGCAGTGGTGCTGAAGGCCATGCCGGCTTCTTCGATGGCGTCGATGAAGGGGAACATGGCGCCATATTCGACAAACATCGTGCGCGAGGGGATGGTTACGCCCTCATAAGCGATAGCGATGATTTCGTCGCGGTCAATGACGTGGTTGATCGCCCAGCGCATTTCCGGATTGTCCCAAGGCGCAACTTGAGTCTGGAAAGAAATCTGACGCGGACAGGGATCGAGCCATACGTATGGCATGCCCTCTTCCCAAGCGAAGATCTTGTCGTTCTGGGCCTGCATGGCTTCAAACGCGCCCAGGGTGACGTCCATGATGCTGTCGACTTCGTTGTTGACGGCCAGGGTGGTGCGGATCTGGTCGTTGCCGGTGATGATCCAAATCAAGCGCAGCGGCTCTGGCATCGACAGCGCGCCGGTGGCAGCGCCCCACCAATCATCGTTGCGGTCATAGACCCAGGTGGTTTCGTTAGCAGAGGTCAGGGTATAGGGACCCGAGCCAACCGGCGGGAAGTTCTTGAAGGTGAAGGGATCTTCGTCTGCCCAGATATGCTCTGGAACGATGAGCAGGTTGCCGCCGATTTTGACTGTCAGCAGGTCAAGCTGGAAGCGCGGGTTGGGCGCGGTCAGGTTGAACTGAACTGTCTGCGCGTCAATAACTTCGACGCTCTCGATCCAAGTCTGGACGTTGCCGGCCCGCGAGAGCCCGCTGTTGTCCGGGTTGCCCAGCAAGGCGAAAGTGAAGGCAACATCGTCAGCATCCATGGCTTCGCCGTCCGACCATGCCGCGCCTTCGCGCAGGTTCAGCGTCCAGACGTCAAGCGTGTCATTGCTGGATGCGCTGGCCGCCAGCCAAGGCATGATTTCGCCGGTTTCATAGTTCAAGATGAAAAGCGGCTCAAAGACAGCCTGACCAAGCCCGCCGTTGCTAAGGTTATTCGGCACGAAGGGATTGTAGTTGTCAAAGGCAGGCTGGGGCCCGACTCGGCCGTCACGGTCCAAAATGACGGTATCTTCACGGGCGACGTCTTGCGCGGCTGCGGTGAAGCTGAAGGCAGCCAAGACGACGACGAGAAGCGCGAAAAGAAAAGTTCTTGCTTTCATGTGCTGTACTCCTAACACACTAAATAAATCAACATTTGCCAACTCCGCATTCGGTTTGTCATTCAAGCGGAATGACGGGCGCGTTGACGGCACCCTGGATTGCCCAATCACATCATTTGCAGTTCTTTCGATAGTCCTCCTTTCTTTATCGTTCGTTCCTAGCATTCACTGCTTGACATCCTGATTCGCAGACGGGTTGGCACCGTATGACAGCGCGCCGACATATCGCTGCCCCTCTCTTGATGCCAATCATTGATTTTGACAAAGAGAATGATAAATCATGTTTTAATTTATAATATGAAATTGGCCAGCTTGCAAGCGTTAATTTTTTGGGAGCGCTTAATCGGGATATATGAGACCTCAATATCTTGCAGAATAGGGATTTAGGAAGCGTCATAATCTCGCTTTTCGCCACTCCTGCTCTAGATTTTATGCCCTGCGAACGGCTTTGACAATATCGCGCAGCTGGCGGTCAAAATTGGGGTCAGCCGCCTCGAAAGCCTTGCCGCTAATCACCAGCGGCGCGCCAAAGACGACAATTTCGGCCCCCATCTCCAAGGTCTGAATCGCCTGGTCGATGCTTAGGCCGCCGACAGCCTGCACTGGTATATCGACCGCCTGAAGCACCGCCGGCAAATCATCCAGCGGGCTAAGTCCTGGGATCATATTCCGCTCGTCAAAGCCAGTGTGGACGATGATGTAATCGACTCCCATTTCTTGCGCCTGTCGAGCGCGGCCGGGCTTGTCGGGACAAAGCATCACATCGCACATCACCGCCTTATTGTAGCGCCGCGCCATTTTGACCTGCTCGATGATGCTGGCATCGTGCGCCTGGCCCATGACGACCACCATGTCGCCGCCGGCCTTGAACATCATCTCGGCTTCCAGGCCGGCGCCGTCCATTGTCTTGAGGTCAACCACGATAGGCGTTTGCGGAAAAGCGCTGCGGAAGGCGCGGACTGCATGAAGTCCCTCGGCCAGCAGGAGCGGCGTTCCTACTTCCAGCCAATCCACGCCGGCCTTGACGGAAGCGCGCGCCAGTTCCATGGCTTCGTCAAGGTCGATGACATCGATTGAAATTTGGATTTTGGCATCCATAATACGTCCTTTCGCTATGCCGTCACTGCGCGGGCAGCAGAACCGATTTGACATTGTTCCCGGCTTGCATCTCTTCAAAAGCGGTTTCCCATTCGGCCAATGGATACAGGCCGCCGACGATGGGGCTTAAATCAATCTGTCCCGAAGCCAGCAGGCCCAGCGCCCGCTCCCAAGTCGAATACAGGTGGCTGAATGTTCCTTGCAGGGTTACGGCCTTCTGCACCAGTGGATCCAAGGTAAAGCCAAGCGCTTGCGGCCCCCAGCCAATTTTGGTGATGATGCCGTTTGGGCGCACCATAGCCAGGGCCGATTTCAGGGCGATGCTAACGCCAGTGCAGTCCACTATCAAATCAGCGCCATAGCCATCGCCCAGTTCATGGAGGAGCGCGAGCGGGTCTTCCTCGTCGATGTTAAGCGTCGCGGTGGCGCCAAGCTGTTCGGCAATGGGCAGCCGCTTCTCATCGCGGGCTGTGCCAAGCATGATGATTTCAGCAGCGCCGCGCAGTTTGGCCACCAGCAAGGCCATCATGCCAATCGGCCCTGGGCCTTGGATCACAACTGTATCGCCGGGCCGGACGCGGGCCGTTTTTTCGACCAGGGCGTGATAGGCAACGCAAATCGGCTCGGTCAGCGCGGCGTATTCATCAGGCACACTGTCGGGAATATGATGCAGGATTTGCTGGCGCGCGGTCACATATTGGGTAAAAGCGCCGTCATGCAAAGCGCCATAGCCGAGGCGGCCAGGGCATTGATTGTAATCCCCCGAATGGCAGAAGATGCAGCTGCCGCAGATTTTGGCCGCCGTTTCGACCGCCACCCGGTCACCGATCTTGAAGTCCGTCACATCGGTGCCGACGGCCGCCACAGCGCCGCAAAATTCATGTCCTAAAACCAGCGGCAGTTTGATCTCCCAGCTGTGATGCTCGCGCCACATATGCAGATCGCTGCCGCAGACGCCGGCCGCCGACACTTCAACGATGACCTGCTGCGGCCCGGGGTCGGGAGGCTGGGCAATGCCGCGCAGTTCAACCTGTTTGTCGTCTCGTCCAAATTTGATGAGCGCATCCATAAATGTCTTCCCTTAATCTATTTCGTCAGGCGAAGTATTTGCCGCGCATGACCTTGAGAAAGTCAATCGAGGCTTGCATCTCGGCCATGCCGTTCATGCCGTCCTCAATGCTCACCCAGCCATCATATCCGACATCCCGCAGAATTTGAAAAATGGCGTCATAATCGTTCAGTCCCTGGCCAGTGACGCCATGCTGCAAGGCCTCTGAATATCCCAAGCTGCCCTCGACCTGTCGCAAATCATCCAGAGTAAAGCCATCGGCCAAATAGCGGTCGCTGGCGTGCATGCTCACCACGCGGTCGGCCACCGCCCGCAGCAGCGCAATCGGATCGTCGCCGGCGACGATGGCGTTGGACGGGTCATATTGTACCCCAAAGAATTCCCTCTCTGGGATGGCGTTCAAAACTTCAAGGAAGACGTCCATCTTTTGGGCAAATTCGGGATACTGCCAAAAGCCGTCTTTATAGTGATTTTCCAGACCAAGAATAATTTTGTGTTCCCGCGCTGTCGGGATTAGCTGCTCAATGCACTCGACAACCCATGCCAGGCCTTGCCCGCGGCTGACCTGTGGATAACGCTGCCCGCTTAACACGCGGCAGACCGCTTTGTCACCGCCCAACAGTTTTGTGATTTCAATCATGCGGACTTCGCGCTCAATCGCTTTTTTGCGCTCATCAGGGTCGGGATGGGTGAAATTGGGCGAACAGCACAGCATCGGCATCTCAAACCCGGCGGCGGCAATGGCATCGCCCACCTGCCGAATATACGCGTCATCGAGACTGCTGAAGAAGCCTTCATACATCTCCAGGCCGTCGGCGTCCAGCGATCTGGCCATCTCAATCCAGTCAAAGACGGTCATCGCCCCGCCGCCGGCGATGTCATCCAGATAGCATTTGGGAAAAGCGGAAATCTTCATCTATCGTCTCCCTGCTTTTAGGTGCCGCATGCGCTTATCAAGATAATTCGACTTCCTGTTCCCTCTTCCAAAGGCTGCACGCGCCAATCCGTCGAAGCCAAACCCCGCGACCGTTCGGCATCAAGCACCGCCAGGATATTATCACGATAAAACTGCTTGACCGTTTCGATATCATCCGGCGATTCCATCTCGAAGATTGTTCGCCCCAAGGCCCGCGGCCGAAACATATCATAGCTCACATTGACGGCTTCGGCATTGGGATAAAGCGGCGCATAAGCCTCAATATCGACACGGCACCGCAGATCCGCGGCCAAGAGGATCGCTCCAATGCCGATGAAGGACAAGAGGATGAGAATAAAGGCCACGCGGAGGATGCTGGCAGGCTTTTGGTTCGGTTCCCTCATAGATTCATATTTCCTTTCTCGCATGCCATCTTGGTCGGCTGGATTTTCTTTAGCAATCATATCATAAGCAGCAAACTATTCTGCGGCAGAATATGTTCGAATTGCCCGATTATCAATCGGAAAAAGGACTTTCTCCTTATTTTTGGTCAAATTTGACAGAGTTGCCTTTATTGGCCTAAACTTAGAAGTCAGTAACACTTGAAGAAGCGAGAGGGAGAAAAGAGCTTATGAGTTATGGCCGAGCAAGTTCAGATGATGCGCTGGAGCCTGAAGTCATTTGGGCATTGGCCAACAAAATGGGGCTGGATGTTTCCTTAGAGGAAGCTGAAATCCTGACCTCGCTGCTGATGGATCAGCTGGCGGCGGCGCAGTCTTTCGATGTTTTTGATTTGCAGGATGTCGTGCCGGCGACCATCTTTGATGTGGAAGGAGCGTGGCATGAATGAACTGACCGATCTTTCTTTGAGCGCCGTCAGCGTTTTGTTGGCCGAGGGTTCCATTTCGTCAGTGGAGCTTGTTGAAGCCAACCTTCGCGCTATCGAAAAAACCGAGCCGGTCGTGCGGGCCTATGCCAATGTGCTGGCCGATGAGGCACTGGCGGCCGCGCGGAAAGCCGATGAAGAAATGGCGGCCGGCCAAGGACGCGGCGCCTTGCATGGCGTGCCGATTGGCATCAAAGACAATATCCACACCCAGGGCATCGTCACTGAAAGCGGTTCAAAGGTCATGGCCGGCTTTGTCCCTGATGAGGATGCTGCCTGTGTCAGGCTGTTAAAGGACGCGGGCGCCATCATCATTGGCAAGACCCATTGCCATGAATTTGCCTATGGCGTCAATCGGCCGCCCAGCCGCAGTCCTTGGAATATGGAGTGCTATCCCGGCGGCTCAAGCATTGGGTCGGGGGTGGCTGTGACCAGTCGATCTTCGTTTGGCGCGCTGGGGACTGACACCGGGGGATCGATTCGCGTGCCGGCCTCCATTAACGGGCTGGTTGGCTTGAAGCCGAGTTATGGCCGCGTCAGCATTTATGGCGTTGTGCCGGTGGCCTGGTCGCTGGATCATGTTGGGCCTCTGACCCGCACAGTCAAAGACAGCGCCTTGCTATTGCAGGGCATGGCGGGCTATGACCCCAAGGATCCGACCAGCGCCAGGCAGCCAGTGGCCGATTACTGCACCGAACTTGAATGGGGCGTTAAGGGGCTGCGGCTTGGCGTTGAGCGCGGCTACTTTTTTTATGAGGGGCTGAACGATGAGATTCGGGCGGCGGTTGAGGGTGTCATCGCGGAATATCAGGAACAAGGCGCCGAAATCGTCGAGGTGAGCATCCCGGAACTGGAATTGACGCAGGATGCCGTGTTCACGATTGTTCTGGCCGAGGGCAGCGCCTATCACCGCAAGCTGATCCGCGAACACGGCGACAAGTATGATCCAGCAACCCGCACTATGATTCAGCTGGGCGAGTTGGCACCGGCGACGCATTATATCGCTGCCCAGCAGGCGCGGTCAGTTTATCGGAATGCGCTCAAAAGAACTTTTGTCGATCATCAGCTGGATGCCATGATTTGGCCGACGATGCCGATAACCACCGTTCCCTTGGCCGACTTGAATGCGCCGCGCCAAGATGGTTACGACGAGACGCCGGTCGGGTCGATGTGCCATCATACATTTAATGCCAATCTGGCCGGTCTGCCAGCGCTTAGTGTGCCTTGCGGAATTTCGGCGGCGGGGCTGCCCTTCGGCTTTCAACTGACCGGGCGTCCCTTTGACGAGGCGATGCTGTTTCGGATTGCCTATGCCTATGAGCGCAACCATGACTGGCATACTCGCAAGGCGGATTTGATTCAGTCGCTTTAATCTTATTCCTGTCCTACCTCTTGCGGCTCGCCTTCGGGGACGATATGCAAACCGGCGCCGCGCCGCCGTCCCCACGGGCTGGGAGCAGACGCCGGCGAACCATGAGTCACGCGGCACTGCTCCAGTTTTTGCTGGTCGAATTGAATGCCATTGCCTGGACGGTCGCCAAGGATAATCCAGCCATCTTCCACGCGGCTGTCATGGTCAAAAACCCAATCGCGCCCAGCATCGACAACTTCCATCCAGATGTGATTAGGCAGAACCGCGGCAAAATGCGCCATGAAATTACCTGGGCAATTCATCACCGAAACCGGCAAATCAAAGCCGTCGGCCATTTGCGCCACCCGCATAGCGCCGGTAATGCCGCCGGTGCCGACGCCAATTTGCAGGACATCAGCGGCCCGATGGGCTATCAAGGGGCGAAAGTCACTGGCATCATCCAGATTTTCACCTGTGGCGACGGCCGCCTGGATACTCTGTGAGACCTGGCGCAGGCCGTCATAATCCCAGCGACGCGCCGGCTCTTCCGCCCAGAAAATATCATAGCTGCGCTCGAAAAAGCGGATGTGGCGGATGGCTTGCTTGGGCGACCAATACTCATTGGAATCAATCAGCAGAACCGGCGGCTTGCCCGATGCCGCTAGGGCCGATTTCATAATGCCGATGCGCCGCCAATCTGATTCGCGGTTCAAGCCGACCTTCAACTTGCCAATTGATATGCCGCGCGCGGCCTGCGCGTCATAAAAGCTACAGATCTCATCATCGTTCAGGCACAGGTCAATCCCGCTGGCGTAGGCTTTGACGCGGCGGCTGGATGCGCCCAGGGTTTTCCACAAGGGCTCGCGGTTGTACTTGGCTTTAAGGTCCCACAGGGCAATGTCAAGCGCGGCAATAACATCGGTGACTGTGCCGCGGTTGCCGCCCTTAAAGACAAAATCCGCCATAATCCGCCACAAACCCACCACACCGCGCGGGTCACGGCCAAAGAGCAGATTTTCGGCCATGGCGTGGATGTCATCCTGCAAGGCCGGGTTGCCCAGCGATACGCCGGTCAGGCCGACGTCGGTATCCAGGAAAAGGGCCAGGGCGGCGTACTGCTGTCGGCCGGCGGGATAGTTGGCGTCACCAATAGCGCGCGCCATTTTGTGTTCGAACACTATGGAGCGAATGCCGGTGATTTTCATCGTTCGTCTCTTTCAGGGGTTACATAAGCGGCGGTGATGCCACCATCGACCAGGAAGGCGCTCCCCGTCACAAAGGAGGATTCATCTGACGCCAGGAAGAGCGCGGCCTTGGCGATTTCTTCAGCTTCGCCAAAACGTCCCATGGGAATATGCACCAGACGGCGATTTTTCTTTTCGTCCGTGTCCAGGTATTTCATCAGCAGTTCGGTACGCAAGGGGCCGGGGCAAAGCGCATTGACGCGGATATTTTCTTGGGCATGAATCACGGCCAATTCACGCGACATGGCCAAAACCGCGCCTTTGCTGGCCGTATAAGCAAGCTGGGGCGTGGCGGCGCCGAGGAGGGCGACAAAGGAAGCGGTGTTGATGACGCTGCCGCCGCCGGCGCGCTGCAAAGCTGGAATGCCATATTTGCAACCCAGAAAAACGCCCTTGACATTGACGTCCATTGTGATGTCCCAGACCGCTTCGGTCGTGCTGACAGCATCATCATCGGCGGCGTGGCTGATACCAGCGTTGTTGAAGAGGATGTCCAGCTTGCCATAGGCCGATTCGGCAAAGGCGATCATCTTTTGGCAGTCCCGCGAATCGGATACATCGGCATGAACATAACTCGCCTGTCCGCCTTGCGCGCTGATTTCGGCACAGGTTTTTTCGCCAGCTTCATCGTTAATATCGACAACGACGACGGCCGCGCCTTCCTGGGCAAACAGCAGGGCCGTCTGAAAGCCGATGCCGCTGCCAGCGCCGGTGATCAGCGCCACTTTGTTTTTTAACTGCATCAAGACCTCGCTTTAATGGACTGCGCGCTAGATTCGTTCAAAATAACGTTTGCGTTCCCAATCGGTCACGGCCGCGCGAAAACTTTCGATTTCGGTGCGGAAGAAATGGCTGTAATGCTCGACGACATCGGCGCCAAAGGCCGTTTGGGCAAAATCGCTGGCCTCAAAATTGTCGACGGCCTGCTCCAGTGTATAAGGCACACGCGGCAAATGACGGGCGGCGTAGATATCACCCTCAAAAATGGGCGGCGGCTCGATCTGATTGGCGATGCCATCCAGGCCCGAGGCCAGGGCGGCCGCATAAGCCAGATAGGGGTTGCAGTCGGCGCCAGGCACGCGGCATTCGATCCGCAGACTCTCGCCGCGGCCGACCACGCGGAAACCAGCCGTCCGATTGTCATAGCTCCAGGCGATGCGCGTCGGCGCCCAGGAGCCGTCCTCATAACGTTTGTAGGAATTGACCGTCGGCGCATAGAAGACCATCAATTCGGGCAGATGCGCCATCCAGCCGCCCAAAAACCAGCGAAAGACATCTGATGCGGCCAGCGGCCCCAGCGGCTTGTCGCCGACAAAGGCATTTTTATCATCGCCGTCCAAGAGGCTAAGGTGAATATGACAGCTTGAACCCGCTTGGCCGGCATAGGGCTTGGCCATGAACGTCAAGCTGTAGCCGAGACTGTCAGCGATTTCTTTCAGGCATTGCTTCATAATGATATGACGGTCGGCCATGGCGAGCGCGTCGGCATAGCGGATATTCAGTTCATGCTGTCCCAGCCCCCATTCGCCCTTGCTGTTTTCGACTGGAATGCCAGAGCGCTTGAGATGATAGCGGGCCTGGGCGGTCAATTTTTCTTCGCGCGTCCCTTGCAGGATATGATAGTCCTCAATGTACCAGCCCATCGGCTGAAGGTCGGTGTATCGCTTGTCATGCGCCTGCCGATACGAGTCCTCATAAATGTAGTATTCCAGTTCGGAGGCGGTCTTGACTTGATACCCCTGCCCTTGCGCCTGTTTCAGCTGTCGGCGCAGAATCGAGCGGGGCGCCACGGCGACGGGCTGATGCGTCTTTTCCTCTTCGACGTCGCAAAGCACGAGGGCCGTCTTGTCGAGCCAGCTGGCGGCGCGCAGTGTGTTCATATCCGGCACCAGGTGAAAATCGCCATAGCCCAGTTCCCAGTTGGCGAAGCGATAGCCGGGGACGGGTTCCATTTCCATATCGACGGTGAGCAGATAATCGCAGCCGTGCGCGCCATGCCGAGCGATTTGGTCGACAAAGAATTCGGCATCGAAACGTTTGCCCATCAGGCGCCCGAAATGGTCGGTAAAGGCGACGATGACCGTTTCGATTTCTTCGACGGCGACTTGCTGTGACAGGGTTTTTTCATTCAAGAGGCCGCGTTGTTTTGGCATGTGGCTGTCCTTTTCGCTTGTGTTCGATTCAATTCTGTTCATAGGGCCGGCCGGTGATGGACGGCTCGCGGGTGAGTTCGCGGCGGATGGCGGCGGTGGTTTCGGCGTCGATGTCCAGCGCGGCGACAATCATATCATCCAGTCTCTTGCGCGTATCGCATTCGTTCATTTGCGGCAGGGGCAGAAGAATTGAATCGCAAAGGTCATCATAGGCGGCGGCCATCATCTCGACCTTCGTCTCATCCATTTTGATGAAATCGGGGACGGGGATGCGGCGCAAATCATCCAGAGAAAACTGCGGATATGAGGGTATCTTATTCGTTCGGTCGCCAAGAATCGCCAAAATGCCTATCGTTGAATTGAGATAAACACAAGCAGCTTTTTCAAACATATCTTTCGCTGCTTGCCTTACCTCTTTATCAGGTTTGTCCGAGTTAAACTTGATCGGAACCCACAATGACCCCAAAGCCCTCTCATTTAGGCGAACGCTGATACATCTCACAGTGTTAAGACGCATACGATTAACTATCATCAGCTGCCCGCGCGTTGTCCATAAATAGTCTGCATACGATTCTCTGCCAGCGTTTGCGATAAGGTAAGAATCTGTTTGGGTCGACATCTTTTGCGTTACATCCGTCTTATGATACCAAAGCGCGCCCCTCGCGTGTTCATCAGGAACTTCTGATCTCTTAAACGCGTCTTGGGTACGCCGTCCAGCCGGCCCGACCTCTGCCAATAATCCCAGGCCCCTCGTTCTAAAAAACTTCCCTTCGCGCAGTTCAATGAATCGTTCACAGAGATAGGGCGATAAAAACTGCACCGCGCCCCAGTTGCCTTCCGCGATTCGTTCGGCCGGCCAAGCCTGCACTGTGCCTTTGATGCGCTCTCGATTGCCTGCGGTGATATTCTGCTCTAAAGCAATAGCCTCGATTGGAGTCGCTGGGTTTTGGTATAGATTGACAACCCGCGTGGCTGGCTTCTCCGCATCTTCCGGCCAGCGGCGGCAGACGAGAAGCATTTCGCCAATGCTGGTATTTTCTGAAAAATAAATGCGGCTGGGGTCATGCGACGTGACGATAGTATCAATGTGAAACTTTTCGGCAAGGTATTGCCTCATTCGCATCGTCGAATAATTTGTTGCGCCAACGAGAGGCAATATGACGGCAATAGCGCCATTTTGGGGCTTGGCAATGAAGTCCGCCAGCGCCAGGAAACCGCCGCCATTGTGTGAACGGTGAATTCCGCCTTCAATAGCAGCGAACAATTCCTTTTCCCGCGCTTTCAGCATTTTCTCTTCCTGCTTGCTGAACTGGTCATGGCGCAGGCTGTCGCGGGTAAAGGGCGGGTTTATAATCACCAAGTCGGCTGGCTCGGCTTGGGCGACTTCCCCGTTTGTTTCAATCTGCTCGACACCCGTTGGCCAAGGCATCATCTTTGGCAGGCTGTCTGGACTAAGAAATTCCAATGATCCCAAGTATGCCCGGGAGCCTTCTGTGCCATTTTCGACGCCAAGCAGGGCGCGGCCAATTTTTATATCGCGGAAGGTGGTCGTCGGTGAAAGCAGTCCCAAGGTAGTCGCCGCCAGATGGGTCGCCGTCAAATTGACGTCATAGCCGGTCAGGACGGATTCAATCAGCGCCCGCGAGACGCCATTTCGATTGCCAGCGGAAGCGGCCAAATCGCGGATTCGTTCGGCGGCGGCCATGAGAAGCGTCCCAGTGCCGCAGGCCGGGTCGGTGATTCGCAGACTGGCAATCGCGTCGCGGTCTGACCAGTCGCACATGTCCTTGTTGATGGCCAAAGCGGCCAGCAGAGTCGCGGCGGCGGTGGTCGTGTAGAATGAACCGTCATAGCGGGCGGTTTCGAGGACTTTGTGGAAGATGCGTCCAAGCAGGTCGTGACGCAGGCCGACGATGTTGCGCGTGACCTTCATAGCGGCGCGGGCCGTTCCCTGCACGGCGGCCGAGAATGCGGCATCCTGGGCACAGCCGCGCAGGGCATTGCGGGCCGTGGCGAAGATCGGCTTGTAATCGACTGCCAGCCACAAATCCCAAGACTCGTAAAATGAACCGATGGGATCGTCGTTTTCGGCGCACTGGACGGCTGTCGGCGGCGGCCAATCGCCCTCAAATGAACGGAGCGGCGAGAAGCGATTGTCCCACAAGGGCGCGATTTCGTGGCGATGCTTGTCCAGCTGGGTATGAAACATGGCGGCGGTGGCGATGACCAGCATGGCGCGTTTGGCGGCTTGATTGTAACGGCTGGAAGGCGCGTCGGATGCGATTTTCAGCGGCTTGCCGGCCGGCAGATCCAGGCATTCGGCCAGGTCTTGCTTTTGACTTTCGCTCAAACGGGCGACGGCGCGGTCGAGGCTGAAGGAAAGCGCGTTGGCGATGTTGTCGGGTTCGCCCAGCTGGTCGGGTATTTTCTTGATGACGCGGGCCAGCTGATCCAGATCGCCCTGCTGCCATTCGGTTTTGGCGGCCGAGGGCCGTGTTTTATGAGTCCGCAGCGCATAGATAACTTCGCATTCGGCAAGGTCATCTGCCGAGAAGAGATTATCGGGATAGCAGATCGCGACGGCGCAGTCGGCCAGTTCATCGTCGAGTCGGCCGTCGGCGTCTTTGATGGCCGAACGTCTTTTATTGGCGGCTTGGCCCTGTTCGGCCTCTAGGGCGATTGTTAGCTGGTTAAGCTGAATTTCGACGTCCAGCCGTTTGCCGCCGCCCTGCGCGCTTTCTTCATTGGCGTCCAGTTTTCGCTCGCGCAAGGCGGCCGCCAGCCAGGTATTCAGGGCGCTTTCGTACTTAGGTCTGTGCATGATTTGTCCAAGGTTTTGGCATGTCGCTAGCCTTCCTGGCGGATGATGCGATATGGCGGGTTGTCGGATTCCCATTCGCGGATACTGCTGAATAATGATGTTTTCTCAAAATATCCGTATTCGTAAGACATACGCAAATTTCCAGTCAGTTCCATATTAAGAATGCTTTGCGGTAAATCGTCCCCAAACTGTGATTTGAAAAGGGTCGGTAGAATATAGATCATGATGTCTAGGACATCTTTGCCGCGGCAGAGTTGGATATTATATTCTTCCTGTGGATATTCTTTCCGCAGTTCCTCAATTTCTTCTAACAATGCCTCTCTTGAAATCCAGGTCTTGCGTTCCGCTAGCCTCCTCGCAAACAAATCTCGGTCAAATTCCAGTGTATATCTATCAATAAAATCTTTAAGGCGATACGTTTTGAAATTGAGACCATAATCCTCAATATGGTTAAGCAAGCGAAAGTAACCCGATTCCGCCGCCAGACGCAATGACTCTTCTTTCAGTTTTTCCGCAAACTCGTGTATTTGTTCAATCTCATACTTATAGAAAGTATGCCGCAAGCCTTTCTTCAGCGCGGGCGAGTTCAGCAAAATCGATTCCATATCCGGGCAACAGTCATCATAGAGCAGATTGTCTGTGGAAAGTTCATCGGCTTGGCAAATAAGCCAATAATCCGAATCAACGATAGCTGCAATGCCTGACAATCCGCGTAACATGTAGGACTTAAGTGCATCTATAATAATATCTTTGCCTTTTCCACGGGGTACGGGGTATAGGAAACATTTTTTATTTTTATATTCTTCCCACAACACTTCGTCAGTTTTCCCCTCCACCATGACGAAGGTTTCATGCTTCTTATCAGGATACCTTCGCCTCATGAAGATTTCGGAGACAACACTAGGTGTGTATTCTGAACTCGGCATCAGCTTTCGCCTTCTGGTTCACCCAAAGCCACCATCCAGTCCCACTTGTCGTGAATGATCTGCGGGGAATGGGTAGCGACAAGCACATCGAATTTCCGCAATTCAATGATTCGCTGCAGGTCTTTCAAGAAATTGCGCTGCCAGACGACATTCATTGACAGTTCGGGTTCGTCGATCATGACTAGGGTATCAGGCTGGACTTTAAAGAGTAGATAATAATATAGAATAAAAAGATGCTGTTCGCCGGATGACAATGCCGCCCCGCTCAAGAAGGAATTATCCCCGTCGTCTGCGATAAATTTGAAGAAGCCTACAGGAAGTATATCTGTGTCCCTCAGGTCCAATGACTTAAACAAGAACCGTTCATTGATAAGGTCAAGAAGAAGAATAGTTGCTAGTGCAAAATCCTTTCGTTTGATGTTTCTTTCCAATTTTAGATGGATGGCCTCCCTTTCATCCATCTGTTCAGCGCGATGTTCTTCCAGCAGTGACGATACATAAGAACTGTTGATCACCGTATCCTCAGCCAAGACATCTTCAAACTCTGCTATCTCTATGTCGAGTTTGGCTAATTTCACAGTGAGAGCATTTATCTCCGCGTTGAGATCCTCGAATCCCTCCGTTTTAAGTTTTTCAAATTCCTCCGATGTGACTTGCGATTCTAGCATTTTATATTTGAGATTAGAACTCAAATCAAGTATCGCATCAGGCGGACTGGGAAAAAGATATCCGGATCTGGGGAAAGAAATATATTCGTTTTGCTGCATTTTTGAATCAGCAAATTCAATAGCAAACTTAATAATTTGGGCCTCCACAACATCACTCTTCAATCGCGCTGTCGACACAAATTTCAGGCTAGCTGCTTGTTGGATACTCGCAAACCAATCTGGTATTTCTCCATATAACTCATTATGGAGCGAAGGGTACTTTCGCAACATGTCCTCCTTTGTAAATATTTCTGGAATCTCATTTATAGACGCCCAATATGGAACGCCTAGCCCCACCATATAGACTGATTTTAAATCCGGATGCAATTTCTCTACGAGTTCAAGGAGATTTGCATCTGTTGTTCCAAGCAACGATGGTCTAAAAGGGATGTGATCCTTTCCTGTACCGTCTTGGTAATTGATTAGAAGAGTTAGATATTGGGTGTCATCAAATTCATCTTCTACTTCCTTTCTCACCGTGATAAATTCGCCATTCTCGAATTCAATGTGAAATTGTTCAAATGGGGTTTCTCTTAACAATTCATATTCATAGTGAAATAAACCATGCAGCATATTGAGCAGGACGGTCTTTCCGACGCCGTTGGGGCCATGAATAATCGTAATGCGCGAATCCTGATTCAAGGGAATCTCATGATCGAAAATCCCAAACAGTTTTTCTACAGATACTTTTGTAATCCGCATTAGATGCAACCCCCTACTATCAACTTCATCATATTATACCCCGACCGCTTATGTTAATCCGCCATAGGGCCGTGTAAAAGCCTCGACTTCGGGCAGGGTCGGCATGAAATTGGCGCAGCCGTGTTCGGTGACGACGATGGCGCCGCAGGCATTGCCCAATCTGGCCGATTTGTACCATCCCCAGCCTTTGACCAAGCCATAGATAAAGCCGCCGCCAAAGGCATCTCCAGCGCCGAGGATATTGGTCACTTCGACTGGAAAGCCAGGGACATCGATGACCTCGCCGCCCTTGAGATGAACGCGCGCGCCTTGGGGGCCGATTTTCTCGATGACCGCCCGCGGCCCCAAGCCCAGCATAAAGGCGATGCCAGAACGCGTATCCCCCTCGACTTTGGTGTCGGACACTTGGGAATGGCTGACGCGCATCTGTGACACATCGCTTAACATGGCGGCGTTGATTTCGTCTTCGGTGCCGATGACCACATCAACCAAACGCAGCGCGCTCCGCGCCACGACGCCAAACGCGCGGACATCATGCCATTGGTCGGGGCGAAAATCGACGTCAAATACGATAGCTGCGCCGGCCTGCCGCGCCAATTCGGCGGCGAAGAGGGTCGCACTGCGGCTCGGCTCCAGGCTAAGGTTGGTGCCGGCGAACTGGAAAACTCGACAGTCGTCCAGCGGCGCCGCCAGGGCATCATCGATAGTCAGGTTAATATCAGCGCAGTTGTCGCGGTAGTAGACCAGCGGGAACTTGTCGGGCGGTTCGATGCCCAGCACAACCGCGCTGGTGCGATGTTCAGGCTTGCGCGGGATAAAGCTGGTGTCGACGTCCTCATTGTTCAGAAAATGCAGGATAAAATCACCCACTGGATCATCGCCAACCGCGGTCAGCAAGGCCGTTTTGAGGCCCAGCCGCCGCGCGCCGACGCTGATATTGGCTGGCGAACCGCCGACATAGGCAGCGTAGCTTTGAATATCGACAAAAGGGACGCCAATACCGTTGGAATAGAGGTCAATGGAACTGCGTCCCATGTGCAGCGAGTCGTAGGTTTTGGTCATGATGCCTCTCAAGTGATTTCACTTAGTTTGACTGGGCGATTTTCACGCATGGAGCGCATCGCGGCCAGGGCCATGACAACCGGCGCGCGGCCGTCGTCGCCGGTCACTGGGACGGATTTGTCATTTTCAACCGCGTCGACAAAAGCGGTCATTTCATAGACATAACTGTCGATATAGCGGTCAAGGAAGAAGCGCATTGGCAGATCGCGGCGCACGCTGCCGGCATCGCTGATCGTCACGGCGTTGGGATGCCAGTTCCCCGTTCGCGCCGCCCCGCCGCTGCCGAACACTTCCACGCGCTGGTCATAGCCATACACAGCTTGGCGGCTGTTTTCTATCGTGCCAATCACGCCGTTTTCAAAGCGCAGCAAGACCTTGGCCGTGTCAATATCGCCGGCTTGGCCAATGGCTGGATCGATTTTGACATCGCCAAGGGCATACATCTCTTCGACTTCGCCCAGCAAAAAGCGGCACATGTCAAAATCGTGAATCATCATATCCATCATCAGGCCGCCGGAGACCTTGACATATTCAATCGGCGGCGGCGATGGGTCGCGGCTGATAATCATCATCGTATGCGGCTCGCCAATTTCGCCCTGTTCAATGGCCTGCTTGAGCCGCGCATGGTTGGGGTCAAAGCGCCGATTAAAGCCAATTTGAAGTTTTACGGCGGCGGCGGCCGCTGCTTGCAGGGCATCATCAATCTGCGTCAGGTCATGGTCAATCGGCTTTTCACAGAAGATATGCTTGCCGGCCTGCGCTGATTCGATGATGAAGCGGGTATGGGTGTCAGTTGATGAGCAGATGACTATGGCGTCGATATCGCTGCTGTTGATCAGTTCGGACGGGTCGGCTGTGTAATCGGCAATGCCATAGGTTTCGGCGGCTGACTTAGCGGATTCTGCGAAGATGTCGGCAATGGCAAAGACTCGCGCGCCAGGGATGCGCGACGTCAGAGTGTCGGCATGGAGACGTCCAATGCGGCCGGCGCCGATGATGCCCACGTTAACGGTCATAAACAGCCTCCTCAAAATATGAACCCTGCCTGTGTATTCGTTGCGATATGATATATCATTCCAAGCGAAATGAGTACAGGTATTGCAGTACAATAGGGACACTGTTCATCAAAGGATATGCCATGGCCGCAGGCCTGTTCACCGAGTTTGCGCCGGTCAGCTATGAGGAGTGGCTGGCGGCCGTCCGCAGTTCCCTGCCCGACCAGGACTTGGCGCGGCTCATCAAGCGCAGTTATGAAGGCTTTGACGTTCATCCGCTGGCGCATCGGCGAGACCTGGCTGACATCGCTCATCTGGATTCGCTGCCCGGGCAGTATCCTTATGTGCGCGGGACGCGGGCTGATGGCTATCGCTCGCAGGCCTGGCTTATCGCCCAGGATCTCGGCCAAAGCGATCCGCGGCGTTTTAATCAGGCCCTTGTTCATGCGCTGGCCAACGGACAGACCGCTATTTACGCGGACAGCAAACTCGCTTTGCATCGAATGAAAGACCTGGAAATCGCCTTTGCCGATATTGACCTGACACAATTTCCGCTTTTGATTCAAGCCGCCAATCCTGCCGAGCTATATGGGCTGTTAAGCGATAGTCTAAAGGATGATGCGCTGCGGCGGATTCACGGCTGTTTGGGCGATGATCCCTTGAGAACTTTGGCGCAGTCAGGGGGCATCGCATCAGATGCTTTTGATCGGATGGCCGCCTTTGTTGAATTGGCCGGTCAGCAGTCACCCCAACTGGATACCATCGCCGTAGGAACAGATGTTTATCACGAGGCCGGCGCCAATGCCGTCCAGGAAGCCGCTTTGGCTATGGCGACGGCCGTCGTTTATTTGCGAGAAATGAAACGGCGCGGCCTGGATGTGGAACTTGTCGCCGGCAAAATTGGGTTTTTCATGCGGATTGGCGAGAATTTCTTCATGGAAATCGCCAAATTCCGCGCCGTCAGGATGATGTGGGCGCAGATCGTGGACGCTTTTGGCGGCGGTGAGACGGCGCAAAAAATCAAACTGCATGCCAGCGTCACAAGCCGCAATAAAACCCGCCATGACGCTTATGTCAATATGCTGCGCGTCACCACCGAGGCCATGGCCGGCGCTCTTGGCGGAGTCGACAGCTTGCAGGTCGCGCCCTTTGATGCCGCCCTGGGCGAATCCACTGAATTTTCTCGCCGCATCGCCCGCAATCTTCAGTTAATTTTGCAGGAAGAAGTCAGACTCATCGACCTGATCGATCCGGCCGGCGGCGCCTGGCACATCGAAAAATTGACCGACCAGCTGGCCAAGTCGGCCTGGCGTCTGTTCCAGCAGATTGAAGCGCGGGGCGGTTTGATTGAGGCTTTGCGGTCGGGAGACATTCAGGCGCAAATCGCAGAGGTCGCGCAGCAGCGCCGCCAGGATTTGGCCGAAGGGCGAACGGCTTTGGTCGGATGCAGCCAGTATCCCAATCTTGATGAGACTCTGTCCGACCTTCAAAATCCGCCGCCGTCCGCGATGGCCGATACCGCGCCGCTGCCGGCCAGGCGACTGGCGGCCCCTTATGAAGAACTGCGCCGCCGCGCCGACATCTATCGCCAGCAAAATGGCCATCTGCCGCGCGTGATCCTCATCAGTTTGGGCCAGGCCGAGAAATGCAGAACGCGGGCAGATTTTGCGCGGGAGCTTTATGCGCCGGGTGGCTTTGAAGTGATCGACGTCGGCAACTGTGACACCGTTGAGTCGGCGCTTGCGGCCACCATCGACAGCCAGGCGGCGGCCATCGTCATCTGCGCCGGGGACAGCCACCATGCCGCGCTTGTTCCAGAATATGTCCGCGCGCTCAAAGGGCAGCGGCCAGAATTGACTGTGCTGTTCGCCGCCGACGCCAAGAATCAGATGAAAGCCAATATCGACGATTTTATTGACATCAGCGTCAATGCCTATGAAATGAATCGGACGTTACAGGATAAATTGGGAGTCGGCAAATGACAGAAACTCCTGATTTTACCAAAATCCCCCTGCAAACCCGCCGCAAGCCATCAGACGTCCCAGCGCGTGAAATCATCTGGGACACATTAGAGCAGCTTGATGTCAAAGCGCTTGGCACGGCCGCCGATTTGCGCGGGCTGGAGCATCTGGACTTCGCGGCGGGCATTCCCCCTTACCTGCGCGGCCCCTACCCGGCGATGTATGCCCTCAAGCCGTGGACGATTCGGCAATATGCCGGGTTCTCGACGGCCGAGGAGAGCAATGCCTTTTATCGCCGTAATCTGGCCGCTGGGCAGAAAGGGCTGTCGGTCGCTTTCGATTTACCCACGCATCGCGGTTACGATTCCGATCATCCGCGCGTTGAAGGCGATGTCGGCAAGGCCGGCGTGGCCATCGACAGCATCCTTGATATGAAAGTCCTCTTAAATGGCATTCCGCTCGATAAAATGTCGGTCTCGATGACGATGAATGGCGCCGTGCTGCCGATACTGGCCTTTTATATCGCAACGGCCGAAGAACAGGGGATTACTCCCGATAAGCTGACCGGCACGATTCAGAATGACATCCTCAAAGAGTACATGGTACGCAATACTTACATCTATCCGCCGGCGCCGTCGATGAGAATTGTTGCCGATATTTTCGCCTACACCGCCCGCCGCATGCCGCGCTTCAACAGCATCAGCATCAGTGGCTATCACATCCAGGAAGCTGGCGCCACCGCCGACATTGAACTCGCCTACACCCTGGCGAATGGCTTGCAGTATTTGCGAACGGGTTTGCAGGCTGGGCTGGACATCGATGACTTTGCCCCGCGGCTGTCCTTCTTCTGGGCGATTGGCATGAATTATTTTATGGAGATCGCCAAGATGCGGGCGGCGCGGATGCTGTGGGCCAAATTGGTCAAGCCGTTTCAGCCGCAAAATCCCAAGTCGATGGCCTTGCGAACCCACTGTCAGACATCGGGTTGGAGCTTGCAGGAGCAAGACCCTTTCAACAACGCGGCGCGAACCTGCATTGAAGCCATGGCCGCCGCGCTCGGTCATACGCAATCGCTGCATACCAATGCGCTGGATGAAGCCATTGCCCTGCCGACCGATTTCAGCGCCCGCATCGCCCGCAATACACAGCTGTTCCTCCAGCATGAAACCGGCATCACCGACGTCATTGATCCTTGGGGCGGCTCGTATCTGGTCGAGAGTCTGACCCATGAACTGGCTCACCGCGCCTGGTCGCATATTCAGGAGATTGAGGAACTGGGTGGCATGACCAAGGCTTTGGAAACGGGTTTGCCCAAGATGCGTATCGAAGAGGCCGCCGCCAGACGCCAGGCGCATATCGACAGCGGCCGCGAAACCCTGATTGGCGTCAATAGGTATCGCCTGCCCTATGAAGAGTCGATTGACATTTTGGAAGTTGACAATACGGCCGTCCTTGAAGCGCAAATCGCCAGACTGAAGCAGCTGCGCGCCGAGCGGGATGAGGGCAGAACACAGGCGGCGCTCCAGGCTTTGACGGCCTGCGCTGAAAACGGCGCGGGCAACCTGCTGGATTTGTCTATTGAAGCGGCGCGGGCGCGGGCCACCAATGGCGAAATTTCAGCCGCGCTGGAAAAGGTCTGGGGACGGCACAAGGCGGTCATTCGCGCGGCTGCTGGCGTTTATCGCCGCGAGTTCGGCAATGATGATGACATCGCCCAGGTGCGGCGCCTAAGCGATGAATTTGCGCTTGACGAGGGACGTCGCCCGCGCATCATGGTCGCCAAAATGGGACAGGATGGGCATGACCGCGGCGCCAAGGTGATTGCCACGGCCTTTGCTGATATGGGCTTTGACGTCGATCTCGGGCCCTTGTTCCAAACCCCGGTCGAAGTGGCGAAACAGGCGGTCGAAAATGATGTTCATGTGGTTGGGATCAGCTCCTTGGCCGCCGGCCACAAGACATTGCTGCCGCAGCTGGTCGCCGAATTGAACAGGCTGGGACGGGCTGATATGATGGTGGTTGTCGGCGGCGTGATCCCGGCCCAGGATTATCAATATCTGCGCGACCATGGCGCCTCGACCATTTTTGGGCCAGGCACCGTCATTCCCATCGCGGCGCAGAAAGTGCTGCATGAACTCAAACGCCGCCTGGCTGAACAAAGCTGAAAATCAGTTCAGACGTTCAGGTACCGCGGGTTTCACCGGCCCGGCGCAAGGCTGACTGCGCTTCGTCATGGGTCATCAGGACGGTCGTTTTGCCAGCCGAAAAGCGTCCATCGGCGATCATCGCCAGCACATAGGCGGCCATGCTTTCGTTGTCGGGCATGGTGACCATTTTGACAATATCGTATTCGCCAAAGGCCAGCCAGCTGCCCTGCACTTTGCCGCCAAACTTTTCGGCCATTTCGCTGCCATCGTCAGCAATGACATCTCTGTTGGCCGCGTCCGCGATTTGCTCTCGCCAGGCCTTGGAGGTAAAGGCATACTGCCATAAAAAAAGCGCCATGATCTCAACCTTTCGTCGATAAAACGGGCAATCTGCTATACTGGGCATCAGCGCCAGCCGCAACTTTAGAAGTCTATACGCAATGATGAATAAAGGCAACTCACAAACGCCTCGCAAATCCGACATTGATGTCCGCGCCTATGCGGAGGGAGCGCTGTCCGGCGACCGCGCTATGCTGGCCCGCGCCATTACCCTGATCGAAAGCCAGGCGCCGCATCATCAACAGGCCGCGCAGGATTTGCTGACGCGTCTGATGCCTCATCGCCGTCCGTCCATCCGCATCGGCGTCACCGGCGCGCCGGGGGCTGGCAAAAGCACCTTTATCGATGCACTCGGCTTCTATCTAAGCGAACTAAGCGAAGAGAATTATCAAGTCGCTGTCCTGGCGATTGATCCCAGCAGCAGCATCAGCGGCGGCAGCATCCTCGGCGATAAAACGCGCATGGAACGTCTCGCGCGCAGCAAAAAAGCCTTCATCCGCCCTTCCCCGACCAGTGGTGCTCTGGGCGGCGTCGCCAGCAAAACCAGGGAAGCGATATTCGTCTGCGAGGCCGCCGGCTGCGATGTCATTCTGGTCGAGACGGTCGGCAGCGGACAAAGTGAAATTGCCGCGCGCTCGATGGTGGATTTCTTTCTGCTGCTGCTGATTGCCGGCGCCGGCGATGAATTGCAAGGCATCAAAAAAGGCGTGCTTGAGCTTGCTGATGCCCTGCTGATTCATAAAGCCGATGGCGATAACAAAATCGCAGCACAGGCGGCCTGCGCTCAATTCAACCGCGTCCTGCATTTTTTGGCGCCGGCGACAAAAGGCTGGGACACCCGCGCCTACACCGCCTCCAGTTTGACTGGCGACGGGATCGACAATATCTGGGGGGTCATCCAGGCCTTTGAGGATCATACAAAGCAGTCGGGCCTCTTTGAACAGCGGCGGCAATCGCAAATGCGCGACTGGCTTCATCACTTGGTCGAGGCTCAACTCCACGACTTTTTCTTCCAGCATCCGGAGGTGCGGTCGGCGCTCCCCGAACTTGAAGCGGCGGTGATGCGCGGCGAGGTCACGGCCACAGCCGCCGCGCGGCAATTATTGGGGCTGGCGCTGCGCTGATAAATCCAGTCGATGCCGCCGGCGCAGCGTCTCAATCGTATGCGCTGTTTCCTGCCGCTGACGTTCAGGAGTCCAGCCAAGCGTCTGCGCGCCAAGCTCGGCCAGTTCATCAAGCAGCCCGCGGTTGAGTTCGCCCAGCATGGCGATGACCGAACGGCGCAAGACCAAATCATCCAGCCGTCCGAGTTTTTCGGTTTTGAGGATAAACTCGATTTCACGCCGACTGTAACGCGGATGATGTGTCAGCGGCTCATCGTTTGCCCGCGAGATATAGTCGGCAAAATCGGCGGCGCGGGCGCCATAACGTTCGAATAGCTGACGCAGACGTTCTAATGGCAGTTCGCTGGCGTTTTGCAGTTTTCGCAGCCAAATCTCCTGCGCTGTCTGGCTGCGCGGATAGCCGCGGCCGCCGCCAATCGAGATGTTTTGGGTGCTGACCTGACGCTGACGGTGCAAATCTTCCAGGACGCGGTCGGTGATCTGTTCGGCAAACGCGCGAAAGGTCGTCCATTTGCCGCCGATCAGCGAATGAATCGGGTACTTGCGGCCCTGGCCGGCGGGGATAGTTTGGATGCGATGGTCGCGGCTGATTTGCCCGGTCGCGCCGACTGGGCTGTAGGGAAGCGGTCGCACTCCGCTAAAGCTGAAGACGATATGCGAGCGATTGACTGGAATCGCTGGAAATACCCTGTCAATCATGCCCAGCAGATAGTCCATTTCGGCTTCGGTGGGAAGAGCGTCATCGGGATTTTCGATGCGAATATCGGTTGTGCCGACCATGACTCGCCCCAAATAGGGGAAAATCAAGACAATGCGCCCGTCATCATTTTCGAAGAAGATCTGGCTGCCGCCGGTGGCCGCCAGCAAATCAGGATGGTCGAGGATGAGATGCGAGCCTTTGGTGCCGCCGATGAAGCGATTTTGGCTTTGTCCCAGCCGCCGATTGACAAAATCAATCCAAGCGCCGGCGGCGTTAATCACGACTTTGGGATAGACGACAAAGGTCTCGCCGCTAAGTTCATCTTTGAGCGTCACCGATTCATCATCGCCAGCCGCGGCGCTGACATAATTCAAGGCATGACAATGCTGATGGCTGGCTTCGGCATCCAGCGTCATTTCCAAACATATCCGTTCGGGGTACGGCATCCAGGCATCATAATAGGTCGCCGCGCAGACGATTTCGGGATTCAGCTGTGGATATTCGGCCAAGGCCGCCGGCCGCATTCTGAACTCATGGCCGGGCATTTTCTGGTGACCGCGCGCTAAAAAATCATAGAGCGTCAGCCCCAGCTTGATGACTACCGCGCCGCGTTCGCCGGGGCGATCAAGCAGATTGAGAAATTTCAGCGGCGCGTTCCATAGGCCCGAAAACCGACGGAAGATGGGGATGGTGGTACGCAGCGGCTTGGCATAATGCGGCGCATTGTCCAGCATTCGGCCGCGCTCGCGCAACGCCTCTTTCACCAGCCGAAACTCGCCATTTTCCAGATAGCGCAGGCCGCCGTGCAGCATGTGCGACGAGCCAGCGCTGGCCCCCGAACCGAAGTCACCGCGGTCAACCAGCAGCGCATCCACTCCCTGCAAGGCCAAATCGCGGAAGGTTCCTATCCCATTGACCCCGCCGCCGATAATCAGCGCCGAAATCTGCGGCTTGTCCCTGACGGCTTGAAGAGTTTCTTCGCGGTTCATAGCTCTCGCACAGCGCGAATCAGGCTCTTGCCGGTCATCTCTGGCGGAGGTTCAATCGTCATCAATTCCAAGACCGTCGGCGCGACATCGGCCAGCCGTCCCCAAGTCCGCAGGTCATAATCATATCGGCCGTCAATGACAAAAAGGGCGACCGGCCCCGTCGTGTGATACGTATGCGCCGCGCCGGTGGCGGCATCCATCATCCGCTCGCAGTTGCCGTGGTCGGCCGTGACAATGGCGGCGCCGCCCTTCCCCAGCACGGCATCCACCAGCTGGCCGGCGCATTCGTCGACCGTTTCCACTGCCTTGATGGCCGCCTCCAGCGATCCAGTATGCCCAACCATATCGGGATTGGCGAAGTTGACCAGGATAAAATCATCATCCGCCTGGCGCAGACGTTTGAGGGTTTCCGCCGTCAGCTGGGCTGCGTTCATTTCTGGCTGCAAGTCATAGGTCGCCACCTTGGGCGAAGGCACAATTTTACGGGTTTCACCGACAAAAGGGGCTTCGCGGCGACCATTGAAGAAGAAAGTGACGTGGGGATATTTTTCCGTCTCGGCAGTGTGATACTGCGTTCTGCCCGCTTTGCTGATGGTCTCGGCTAAAGTATTCCGCAGCAGTTCGACTGGAAACAGAACATTGTCCGTCAGCCCATCCAGGTATTGAGTCATCGTGATCAGTCGCAAATCAGCAATCGGCTGGAAGTCGCCGGCAGCTTCAAAATCGCGCTGGGCAAAGGCCTGTGCCAGCTGGCGCATTCGGTCGGCGCGGAAGTTATAATAAAGGAGGACATCGCCGCCCTCAATTTGCAGGCTGTCATCGGCACCAACGACGGTCGGGGGAATGAATTCATCGGTCAAGCCCTGGTCATAGGCGGTCTGAATCGCTGTTAGCGCGTCGGGGGCGGTTTGTTCGCTTTGACGGAAGGCCATGGCTTCGTAGGCCTGGCGGGTGCGTTCCCAGCGCCGGTCGCGGTCCATGGCATAATAGCGCCCGCTGATCGATCCAATTCGTCCGTTTTGTTCGGCTTCAATCTTGTCCAGCAATGCCCGACAAAACTCGATGCCTTTTTGCGTCGGCGTATCGCGCCCATCGGTAATCAGATGCAAAATGGGATTGATGCCGCTTGTTTTGGCGATGTCCAGCAGGGCGTACAGATGATCGGAATGGCTATGCACGCCGCCAGTCCCCAGCAGACCGATAAGATGCAGATTTTTGTTATGGCGATGAAGGTATCGGAAGCCCTCTTGCAGGATGGGATTTTGAGCAAGCGATCCGTCAATGATGGCGTTGGCAATCCGCGAAATATCCTGATAGACAATCCGCCCGGCGCCCAGATTCAGATGGCCGACTTCGGAATTGCCCATCTGCCCGGGCACCAGCCCGACATGCTCGCCGGAGCTATGCACAATAGCCCGTTCGCGGGTCTTCATCCAATGGTCAAAGTTGGGTGTATGCGCTTGTCTGACGGCGTTGCCGCGCTCGGCCGCCCGTATGCCCCAGCCATCCAAAATTACCAGCGTCACTGGCTTTCTCGCCATTGTCATCACCCTTTTCTTTCGCTTGAACCGAGCATGGTCGCCGCCCGCGGTGGCAGTGGCGCGTCGGGGCTGTACAGTCGGCGGGCATCATAAGTTGAGTCGCTGCCGAAGCCGAAGTGAACGGATGGCTGTTCGATTAACTCAACTGATAAATCCTCGTGAATCTTGAGCAGCAGCATATTCGATAGATTGTTTTTGATGAAATTAAAATCATCTGGAGACTGCTGAATAAAATCACGCGGATAAGTACACCAAGGCCCTGGTAGGCACAAAGCGGCAAAAATGGCATACGGCGGAATATGAGGTTGATAGAGGACGCGGAAAATGCTGTTCACTGCGCCGTAGATACGAAGCCCGTCTGCAATACTCCTTTCGGCTGCCAAGATGAGGACTGTGCCAGGCGCTGCTTGTGGCGCTGTTTCCAATATCTTATGCAAAAAGACCGCTTTAGCGTTCGCACGATTCACAAAATGCTCATGCTGCAATATCAGCCGCGAAAGCGCCGGAAACATCAAAATGATGCAGAGTATAATGACTGTCGCATTACGATATCGAGGGCGCGCAATAAGCGCCGTCAGCAAGACAATCAGGCTGAATACCGCTATCGCCGCCGCAATCGGCACATAAAAATACATGCGCCACCGATCCCCGCTATACACCTCGAACCATATCAGCACGCCTACCGCCGGCGTGATCAACAGCAGACCGCTCACCAGCCAGATCTTAATTTGTCTTAGGGATGGAAATACTGTATTTTTGCGCGACAGATGCCAGGCCAGGCCGCCAACAAGCGCCAGCATGACAATGGTCAGCGCCATATAGGTATTCTGTCCCACTGTGGCCCAAGCTCTTTGCCAGCCATCCACGAAGGTATGATGATAGACATCAACCATAGTAGTGAATGTATTGAATATAGTTGATGGAATCTCTGGCGAATCCGAGGCGCTGTTGAATAAATCATCCCGATAGAAACTCCGATTAGTAAGTATTAGCAGCAGCAGATAAGCAGCTTTGAAAGCCGGAAACAAATACCAGATGACAGTCAGGTTAAAGTTCCTCCAGGTCAGCTTACGGCCGCCCAGCCACCATAGCAATGGAATGACCAGGATAATGGCGTAGGCGGATTCGTTAGATGAAACGTTGAAAATCAGCCCCAGCCAGATGCCCAGCAAACCCAAACGGGTCGGATGTTTTTGATAATCCAATATCAGCCAGACAGCCGCCAAGAGCGAGAGCATACTGAATTGATTTGGCAGCGACCGCAGGCTCATCAAGAGCGCATTGACCGGATACACCATGAACAGCATCGTCATCAGAAAGGCATACAAGCGGGGAATCCTGAATTGGCGCAAGATGCCATAGAGCAGAGCCAGCTTGCCCCAGAGCATCAGGAAGTTGACCAAATGAGAACCAAGGAAGGATTCTGAGTCGATGATGTAGGCCAGCGCGTGCGGCGCCATTAACCAAAAGCGCGCGGTCAGTTCTGACGCCACTCCTAAAGATCGGTGGTCTTCCAGATAAGCGCGGTAACGCCACCCTTCAAAATGCGCGATGCTCTCAAATCCAAAGGGCAAATACAGCAGGAGTATGAATAGCAGGAAGCCGCCGATAACAATAAAATCCGACCTTGCCTTGTTTTTCAGATTGCGCCGCGCGGCTTGCATAATCAGCGGCAGGTAAATGAGCCCGGCCAAGATGACACCGAACAGATGCCAGTACGGATGGATGAACAGGGTTTTAAGCAGCGACAGTGCATCTGTAATCAAATTGCCGCTGGATAGGCCGCCTAGCCCCCCGGCCAATGTTAGCCCAAGAACCGCAATCAGCATTAACCACAGTGGAAAAGGGCTGTCCAAATGATGATGCCAGACATAATACAGGGCAAGCGCGGCTGTAGACGCGGCCCCGACAAATCCAAGCAGGTAGGCAATAAAACTCGGCAGATAAATGACGTCAAACTGGAAGATGCGCCGGCTTCCATCTTGCGCGGTGATTCCAATTTCAAGGATATTCGCGTTAGCTGTCGGGCAGAATGCTTTTTCACCCCAGCCGGGCTTGCCCTCGTTGTCAATATAAATGGACTTGATGCCCTCGACTTCCCATTGGATGGTCACACAGTCGCCGGCCCCTGAAACCCACCCGCGATCCAGTGACATCCGCACCGTCGCGCCGCCAAATTCGGTCTCAACCTGCGGCGGCGGCTTGTTCAGCATCGCAAAGGACAGCAGAACGAACACCGCCAGCGTCAGACACCCCAGCAGAATGATCTTAGAAGTTCGCGTGGACAGCTTCATATTCAAGTTCATTCGGTTAAGCCATCTCTCGTTCAATCTCATTGATGCAAGGCCGAGCCCAGCATGGTCGCCGCCCGCGGTGGCAGTGGCGCGTCAGGGCTGTACAGTCGGCGGGCATCATAGGCCGAGTCGCTGCCGAAGCCGAAGTAGACAGACGGCTGTTCGACTAACTCAACCGATAAATCCTCGTGAATCTTGAGCAGCAGCATATTCGATAGATTGTTTTTGATAAAATCATCTGAAGACTGCTGAATAAAATCACGCGGATAAGAACACCAAGGCCCCGATACGCATAGAACAGCATGCGCCGGCGCATCAGGATAGAGAACGCGGAAGATGCTCCTAACAAGACCATAGCCGCCATAAACAGCGATGTCCGTTACAGCAAGCTCTTCCAAGCTCATTTCAGCTGTTAAAACGAGAAGAGCATCGGATGCTGTCTGCGGCGCGATTTCCAATACATTTTGCAACAAGGCCGCCTTGCGGTTCGCGCTGTTCACAAAATGCTCATGCTGCAATATCAGCCGCGAAAGCGCCGGAAACATCAGGATAAGGCAGAGTATTATAATGGCGGCATTGCGAAATCGGAGACGGTTAATCGGCATGGTCAGCAGGGCAATTAGGCTGAATATCACCACCGCCGCGCCAATCGGCACATAAAAATACATGCGCCACAGGCTGCCGCTATACCTCTCCAGCCATATCAGCACACCCACCGCCGGCACAATAAACAGCAGGCCGCTCATCATCCAGAAGCCGATTTGTCTCACAGATGGAATTGTCTCCCTATCTTTGATGCGTGACAAGCGCCAGGCGAGGCCGCCGACAAGCCCCAGTATGATGAGAATCAGCGGCGTATAGGGATTCTGTCCGACAGCTGTCCATGCTTCTCGCCAGCCGTCCACGAAAGCATGGCGATAGACATCGATGATGCCGCGATTAAATAATTCAAACGGGCTTGGCCCCGTATTCTGCGAAGAGACAAAGACGTCTCTCCTGTAGAAACTCTGATTCGCAGATAACAGCAGCAGCAGCCAGGCGGCTCTGAACACCGGAAAGGCATACCAGATAGCAGACAGATTAAAGTTCCTCCAGGTCAGCTTACGGCTGCCCAGCCACCATAGCAGCGGAATAATTAAGATGATGACATAAGCGGATTCATTGGATGCAACGTTAAAAATCAGCCCCAGCCAGATGCCCAGCAAACCCAAACGGGTCGGATTTTTCTGATAATCGAATACCAGGTAGACGGCGGCCAGAAGCGAAATCATGCTGAACTGCATCGGAAATGACCGAATAGACATCAAAGCGGAATTGCCCGGATACACCATGAACAGCATCGTTATAAGAAAAGCATACAAGCGGGGAATCCTGAATTGGCGCAAGATGCCATAGAGCAGAACGAGTTTGCCCCAGAGCATCAGGAAGTTGACCAGATGATAGCCAACGAAGGATTCCGAACTGATGATATAGGCCAGCGTGTGCGGCACCAGCACCCAGAAGCGTATGACCAGTTCCCCCTCTATTCTTGAAGGGCTGCCTGCCAGATAATCATGAATCATCCACGTTTCATAATGCCCAATACTCTCAAATCCGAAGGGCAAAT
The DNA here is from genome assembly GCA_965243795.1 of Phototrophicaceae bacterium. Lineage (GTDB taxonomy): Bacteria > Chloroflexota > Anaerolineae > Aggregatilineales > Phototrophicaceae > UBA6055. The sequence continues at coordinate 2,671,210 of OZ251576.1, forward strand.
ACAGCAGGAATATGAATAGCAGAAAACCGCCGATAACAATAAAGTCCGAGATTGCCTTGTTTTTCAGATTGCGCCGCGCGGCTTGCACAATAAGCGGCAGGTAAATGATCCCAGCCAGGATGACACCGAACAGCTGCCAGTGACGATGGGTGAACAGGATTCTAAGCAGTGACAGGGCATCTGTAATCAAAGCGCTGTCGGATAATCGGAGCAGCCCGCCGATTAATATCAGCGCAGCGGCAAGCGCCAGCCACCACCATAGAAAGGGTTTATCAAGCCGATGGGTTAAGAAATAATACAGCGCAAATATCAGAGTAAAGGTCGTCCCGACAAATCCAATCAGGTAGATAACAAAGTTCGGCAGATAAATGACGTCAAACTGGAATATGCGCCGGGTTCCATCTTGCGCGGTGATTCCAATTTCAAGGATGTTCGCGTTAGCTGTCGGACAGAATGCCTTTTCGCCCCAGCCAGGTTTGCCCTCGTTGTCAATATAAATCGACTTGATGCCCTCGACTTCCCACTCAAGAATGACACAATCGCCGGCCCCTGAAACCCACCCGCGATCCAGTGACATCCGCACCGTCGCACCGCCAAACTCGGTCTCGATCCGCGGCGGCGGCTTGTTCAGCAGCGCAAAGGACAGCAGAACGAACACCGCCAAGAATAAACACCCCAGCAGAATGCTCTTGGACCTTCGCGTGGCCAGTTTCATATTCAAGTCCATTATTTCATCGCAGCCCGATAAGTGTACCGACAAAATGCAGAAATCCAAGATAGGAAGCATGGCGTTTCTCAAATCGGGAAGACATGGCGAGAAGACAGGGCAGCTTGGTTTGCAAGCGCGGCAAGCATGGGATAGACTTGATTGTCGAGATCCGCGCTTATCGCAGGTATTGGCTGGCAATGAGATGCCAAAGGAAAGGGACAAATATGGGATTTGAACAATCGGTGGCGTGGTGGTGCTTTGACCGCCAGGATATTGACGCGCTCGACCTGCTCAAGACGATGAAAGCCTGCGGCTACAGCGCAGTTGAGCTTGCGCCGGCCGACAAATTGCAGCTGGTGAAAGACCAGGGCTTAAACATTGCGGCCGACCGCCTGTTTGGAAAAATCGAAGAGGGGATCAACAACCCCCGCTATTGGGATAACATCAAAGCCCAGGCGGAAAAGAGTTTTCAGCTGGCGCAGCAATGGGACATCCCTCATTTGATTGTTTTCAGCGGCAACCGCGGCGAGATGGATGATGACACCGGCGCCGAAAATGCCATCAAGCTGCTGGAGGAACTGGCGGCGGATGCTGAATCGGCTGGGGTGATGCTGGTCTTGGAACTGCTGAACAGCAAGGTCAATCATCCCGATTACATGGCGGACAGCACGGCTTGGGGCGTCAAGGTGGCGGCGGCGGTCAATTCGCCTCATGTTCGCCTGCTTTACGATATTTATCACATGCAGGTGATGGAAGGGGATGTCATAGCGACCATACGCGGCAATCATCAATGGTTTGCCCATTATCACACGGCCGGCGTCCCCGGGCGCCATGAGCTTGACCATCGACAAGAGTTGAATTATCGTCCCATTTGCCAGGCGATTGCCGCGACCGGCTACAGCGGATATGTCGGCCAGGAATTTATCCCGACCGGTGATTGGAAAGCGGCGCTGCGGCAGGCTTATAACATCTGTCAGCCATCAGGAACTTGACATAAAGCGGAAACGGGGACGCCAGCGATTCGGTCTTCTTTGAACTTCTTGGAGCAGAGCGATGCCGCCGATAATAACAGCCATACCGACCAGCATAGTCGCCGTGATTTCTTCTCCCAGCACCAGCACGCCGCCAATTCCAGCCACAATGGGGACGATATAGGTCGCCATAACAGCCGATGTCGCCCCAAAACGTTTGATATTGTAAAAAGACAGCATCAAGCCCAAAAAGGTGCCGATAATCGCGGCATACAGCAGCCCCAAAACGCCAGCTTCGGTGACCGCGCTCATATCAAAGCCGACGGTCAACAGGGAGAAAGGCACCATGACCGCCCCAGCCGAGAAGATGCGGATGCTGGCGACATCGTAGGCATCATACCCGCGCAGACGCTTGCGGGCATAAATAATCATCAGCGAGCTAAACACCATCCCAACCGCGACCAGGATATAGCCGATTGGGACAGCATTGTCGATATGCGGCAAACCATCTTCGCCACTGACGGCCAGCAATACCGCGCCGCCCAAGGCCAGCGTCACGCCAATGATTCGGCGGCGGTTCAAGAGTTCGTCCGGCAGCATAAAATGCGCCAGGACGACGGTCAGGGCCGGGGCAGTGGTCAGCAGCAATGATGAAATGCCGCTCGATTGATATTGGAGTGAGGCGACAACACAGGTCATCGGCACGGCGGTGCCAAACACACCCAGCAGGCTGGCGCGTTTCCACAATTCCAGGTCACGCGGCAGGCCGCGCCCGGCGATCCGCCAGTAAATGACCAGCGATATCAGACTGGCGATGACCATCCGCAAACCGATGTAAGTTGTCGGGTCATACTGTCCTACACTGAAACGGGAAGCCACCATTGACGAGCCGAAGAAAAAGCCGAGCAGAATAATATGGGGAAGCGCCTGAATGCTCAATGCACATATCCTGAATGATTTTGTCAAACTCGCAAAGTGTACACCAAACTTGCCCGCCGTGCAAAAGTTTCTTTCAAGATTCGATAGCGCGGCTGAAACAGAAAGGCTTTGTCGTCGGGGCAGAGTATAATGTATAAATGAAATCCCTGAATCGACGGCCAATGGCGGAAGCATTGCGTAAAATCAAAGGCTGGCATCTGCTGACGCGCGTCACCTTGGCGCCGTGGCTGCTTAGTCTGTTCCTGGCGCTGGGGCCGATCTATTGGCTGCCGGGCATCAGCATGACAGCTTTGCAGCGATTCGACTGGGCGATTCTGCTGGTGGCTGTGGGGCTGGTATTGGGGATGGAACTGCTGAAAGGACGGCGGCCTTTCCCGTTTGGATTGCTGGGCCCATGGGGTTTCGCTGGCATTCTCCTGCTGTGGCTGCCCGGCCTGATACAAGCCAGCGAGCCGTTTCGGGCCTTCGTCTTTGTCTTTGATCTTGGCCTTTGCACCGCGTTTTTTTGGTGTTTCTATTGCATTGCCCGCGCGGGCGGCGATGTCAGCGCAATTTTCCGGCGAGCCTTTGTCATCATTGTCGGCCTGGCCGGCATCGCGCTGCTGCGAACACTCTTCAACACGAACGACTGGCAGGCTCCCTGTCTGTGGGATCCGAGTCACATCATCGGTTTTAGCGCCAGGTCTACCATGTGGTCGACGGGACTGGCCGTTTTCGTCCCGGTGGGGGGGCTTTTCTTCCTGTCGTCCACGGCGCGCTGGCGGCTGAATCACCGATTTATCGGCATCATCGGGATAGCTGTTCTCATTGGCGGCCAGTTTATCAGCGGCGGCCGCGGCGGCATCTTGTCATCCCTGCTGACACTGGCGGCCTTTATGCTGCTGCCTTCATTCAGACGGCTGGCGGTCATGGTCATCTTGATGGGCATCCTGGCCAGCCTCCCCTTCCTGGATGATTCATGCGCCTTGCATCTCAAACTGAATCGATGGGCGGAAACCGCGCCAGTCAATTATGCGCCGAATCCCGACGCCTGGGCCCAAGGGCCGCTGGACAGTCTGACGACGCGCCGCATTCAAGGCTATTCGCTGGGATTGGAAAAAGTGGCTGAACGGCCGCTGCTTGGCCATGGGCTTGAGCAAGTCCAGCTGGATACCCCTTGGGGCGGGCAGATCGAAATTCACAACCTCTGGCTCAAGTGGGCGGTCTACACCGGGGTGGCCGCCCCGCTGCTGCTGATGGTGATGACAGCGCTTATCCTGCGGGCTGGCTGGCGGCGCTTTCGGGATCCGTCCAGGAGCGCAGTCGAGAGAGATGAGGCGGCCGCGCTGGGCCTTATCCTGCTTTCGGGCCTGCTGATGTCGATGCTCGAAATCAACATCCCCATCGGGGTCTTCCAGCGAACAGCTATTTGGTGGGCGGCGGCCGGCGCCCTGGTGGGATTTTCAGCGGCATCAGGCGGCGGCGATGCGCGGCATCCAAAGCGGCTCCAGTCCCCAGCGGCCGAATAGCAAAGCCCGCACCATATCAGCGCGCAAGGCCTGGCAGTTGGGGTCGTCCCATAGATTGTCCGTTCGATGCGGGTCGGCAAGCAAGTCAAACAGTTCATAACGGCTTTGCGCTGGGTCAAAATGAATCTGATGACGCCCGCGGTTGCAGCTTTTGATGTACATGGCGGCGGATTTATGAGGCTGACACAGGGCATCGGCGCTCAAAGGCTCTTCCTTACGCATTTCCGCCCGTAGAAACTGCTCGGTCAATTTGGCTCGCAGCACGGCATCCGACCAAAGATTCTCCAGTTCATCGGGGTCGCTGCGGAGGTCATAAATCTCGCCATAGTCTCGCTGATAGTAAAGAGTCAGCTTGTAACGTTTGTCGATGCAAGTTTTGAGATGCAGCGTGGTCGGCTGATGGCGGTTTTCGACAATGACATGCCCGCGCCCGGCGGCCTCATCGCCGTTCCAAACGGTTTCTTGATTGAGGCCAGTCATCGCCGACGGGATTTCCAGCCCGCAGCAGGCCAGAAAAGTAGGGGCATAATCGACCAGCGTTTGCAGGCTGTGATTGCGATGGCCAGCGGGAATGCGGCCAGGCAGACGGGCGATCATCGGCACTCGAATCCCGTCGTCATAATGAAAGGCGCCCTTGGCAATCAACCCGTGCTGTCCAAAGTAATGACCGTGGTCGCTGGTAAAGACCACCAGGGTGTTTTCCGCCAGGCCCAGACTGTCAAGATGATCGATGATTTTGCCGATGTATTTGTCCATGCAGCTGATCATGCCATAATAACAGGCGATGTCTTTGGCCAGTTCATCGCGGTCATGCAGATGGGAATGGAAGCCATGACAGCCGTTGCCGTTCGGTTCTTGCCAGGCTGAAAAATCAGGGCGCGCCTGCTGTGTCAGCTTCAGATGAGGCGGACTTTGGTCATGCTCGCCGGGGACTGCGCTCGGCGCTGTGATGTCGTCAGGATGATAGAACGTATCCCAGGGTTCAGGCGCGAGATATTTGGGATGCGGGTCGAAGAAGCTGGCCCACAGGAAAAAAGGCTGTTCCTTTGAATGATATGCCGAGATGAGGGCTTGGCTGCGTTCGGCAATCCAGGCATTGTAATGATATTTTTCTGGAATGCGCCACTTGCGCCGCTGTGATTTGACATGGCCGGTCGGCTGAAGGAAGTAATCGCGCCAGTTACGCAGGCCCTTTTCTTCCATCCACAGCGCATAATGCTGTCCTACGTGGGCTTCGTCAGTATGATTGCGCGCCAGTTCGACATGCTCAAAGCCATAGAAGTCTTGGTCAAAATCCTGCCAAAAATCCAGGTCTTGCAAAATGGGATATGATTCCAGCGATGGAAATTCGGCTGTGCCGCGCAAGGGCTGAAAATGCGCTTTGCCAACCAGCGCCGTTCGATAGCCAGCCGCCTGAAGCGAATCGCCCAAAGTTGGTTCGGTTTCGGGAACTTTTGTCCCCAATGAATATCCGCCGTGCTGTGAAGGGTATTTGCCGGTGATCAGACTGCCGCGGGTCGGCGTGCAGGTAGGATTGGGACAGTAGGCGCGGGTAAAGGTCGTGCCTTGCTGCGCCAGTCGGTCGAGCGACGGGGTTTGGATTTCGGGATTGTCCTGGCCGAGGGTGTTCCAATGCTGCTGGTCGGATGTGATGAGCAGGATATTCAGCTTGGACATGATCTTCCCTTCAGTTTGACGTTTGCCATGAATTCAGCTTTCGCCGCGGTAATAACGTTTGTTTTTGAGGCTGTCTGGCAAGAGGCTCTCTTGGGTATAGGCTTTATAACCCTTGCCATAGCCCAGTTCGCGCATCAATGAGGTCGGCGCGTTGCGGAGATGCAGCGGGATGGGCAGGCTGCCATGCTGACGGACATCTTCCAGGGCAGCGAAGTAGGCCTCCCCAGCGGCGCGGTTTTTGTCCGCCCCGGCCAGATAAACGACGCCATGCGCTAGATGATACTGACATTCAGGCAGTCCAACCGTTTCGACGGCGCGGAAGACGCGGTTGGCAACTGCAAGCGCCTCGGCATCAGCGATTCCAATGTCTTCGCTGGCAAAAATGACCATGCGCCGGGCGATGAATTTGGGGTCTTCGCCGGCATCAACCATTCGCGCCAGATAATAGAGGGCGGCATCCACATCGCTGGCGCGGAGGCTCTTGATGAAAGCGCTGATGGTATTGTAATGCTCCTCGCCGCTTTTGTCATAGCGCAGGTGTTTGGATTGCAGGGTTTCGCGCAGATGATCGATCGTGATTCGATTTTGGGCATACAGCCGCCAGCAGTTGTCCAGCAGATTGAGGGCGGCGCGGGCATCGCCATTGGCATAGTTCGTCAGAAAGTTCAGGGCGTCTTCGTCAATATCGAGATTGAGTTCGTCAAGGCCCCGTTGAACAATTTGGCCGATTTCCGTCTGGGTGAGCGGATTTAGGGTAAAGACCTGCATGCGGGAAAGCAAAGCCGCGATGACCTCAAAGCTGGGATTTTCGGTGGTGGCGCCGATAAGTGTCATCGTGCCATCTTCGACATAAGGCAGCAAAAAATCCTGCTGGGCTTTGTTGAAGCGATGAATTTCGTCCAGGAAAAGGATGACGCCCTGCGCGGCTTCGGGCATGAGCAAATTGAGTTGGGCGCGGTCGGTCGACAGTTTGGCGGTCTCGATGATTTTGCGGAGTTCGGCCTTGCCGGCTGAAACGGCGGACAAATGATAAAAGGGTTTTTGGGCGACGGCGGCGATCATCCGCGCCAGGGTGGTTTTGCCGACGCCTGGCGGCCCCCAGAGGATCATACTGGGAATCATGCCTTGCTGAAGGGCGCGGCAGAGCGGCTTGCCAACCCCCACCAGATGCCCCTGGCCGACAAAATCCGCCAGACTTTGCGGGCGCATCCGTTCGGGCAGAGGTGCTTGTGACATGGCGCGGCTTTTCGCTGTTTGCGCTTGCTAGATTTTTACGAAAGACGCGGCGATCTAAGCCCGAATGATTTTGACAATCTGATGCAGATGATCGCTGTCGTGATAGGCGGTCAGCATAAGCTGGTCGTTGAGTGTGAAGCCGCCGCTCTTGATGTGATGCGGATGCTCCCAAAGCTCTTCATCGTCGCCGGGCAGGGACGTCAAATAATCGTGATAAGGGACGCGCTGGCTTTTCCACTGCTCCAAGACGGCCATGACATCCTGCTGGGCATAGCCCTTTTCGATGACCAGCGCGTTGGGGTCGGGAAAGGGCGCGGGGGGGATTGTCCGTTTCGACAACACAGCGGGCGCGTTCGTGGAAGATCGCGTCAAAGTCAGCCAGATGGCCAAGCACTTCGACAATCGTCCAGCCATCGCCGTCATCGCGCCGACTCAAAACGGCCGGGTCAGCGATGCTGGTCACCACGTGTTCAATGGTCAGCAGGTTTTTTTGCATGGCCTTCATTTGCCAGGCGCGAAATACAGACATGACTTGCATAAATCGCCGCTCCTTATTTGACTGACTATTCCGCGCGGGCATCTTCCAGCAGGGACAAAGCGCGGCGAGCGATGGCTTCGGTTGGATTGGCGCTGGTGCCAGGCGCCCGTTCGACCAGAACTTCGAGGAAGAATTCGTCAATGGCGAAAATGGCAACCGAGCCGTAAAGGCCGCGGCCAAGGACATGGGGCTGTGGAAAGTCTTCAATGGTGTTTTCCGCTTCGATGCCTTCGCGGATGCCTTTGATTTTTTCATAGTGCGCCAGCGAATCGGCGACCGAGTCAAAATGGCCGAAAGTCATGTTAAAGGCGTTGGCGGTCTGATCCATGTAAAAGACGCGGAAGGCTGTCCCGTTCTGCACATTGGGAGGCGTGTCCACCCCCTCAAAACGCGAAAAGTCGCGGCGCCACTGGGTATTGGTGATGATTTCATTGGGCATATTCGCCAGCGCGGAATCGAGGACAGCCGATAAGCTGGCCGCCGCCGAATCTTCGCTGGCCGCGGCTTCAAAGACGCTTCGATTATTCTCGAAGAAGCGGATGGTCTCCCGCGAAAGCGGCTCCAGTGGATTGCCCCTGGTGAAGATCTCGATGAATACCTCAATGAAATAATTGTCAATTTGGAAAATGGCGACCGAACCATACAGGCCGGAGCCAAAGATATTTGGCTGTGGGAAATTGTCTTTGGGCTTGCCGGTTTCGAGCGTCGAGCGGATGCCGAGGATGCGGTCATAATTGGCGCGGGCTTCTTCGGCTGTGTCAAAGACGGCAAAATCAAGGTGCATCAGCCCGCCTTCCTGCGTCCTGAAGTAGATCCGCTTGGCCTCGGCCGTGCCGCGAATGCCGCGAATCCTGCCAAGGCCGTTATCGCCGCGCGAAGTATCCCGATTCCATTGGACTTCGCCGGCCGGCAGACTATTCGGCAAAAGTTCAATCAGGGCCTCCAGCGCGAGTTCATTGGGATTGCCCCGTTCCTCAAAGCCTTCGGGCAGCGGCGTCGGCGTAGGAGTGGGCGAAGGTTCGGGCGTCGGCGTGGGCGAGGGCGTAATATCCAGCGTGTCATCCGGTCGGCAGGCCGAAAACAGCAGCATGGCCATAAGCGTCAGGGCAAGCCAGCCGATTCGTCGTTGAGGCGATGTGTGTTTCATGTCAGATGCACCCCTTCCGTCGCATACTGCTGCAAGTGACTGGGGACGCTGCCGTCAACGATCATATCGGCAACTTCGTTTTCGGTTACGGCGCTCTTGGGGAAATCACCAAGTTTTTCGCCGCGTTCAATAATAGTAAAGCGGTCGGCAACTTCATAAACGTGGCGAATGTTATGAGTGATGAAAATAACGCTCATGCCTTTGGCCTTCGCCGCTCTGGTATAATCAAGCACTTTTTGCGTTTCGCCAACCGAAAGCGCCGAGGTGGGTTCATCCAAAATCAGCAGCTTTTTGCCAAAGTAGACGGCGCGCCCGATAGCAATCGACTGCCGTTCACCCCCCGACATATTGCCGACGGTTTCTTCCGAATCGCGAATGTGGATGCCGACATCCCTCAAGGCGTCAATCGATTCGGATGCCATCTTTTCCTTGTCGAGGAATCGGAAGGGGCCGACATGATAAGTCGGTTCTTGTCCCAGCCAGAAATTGCGGGCAATGCTCATCAAAGGCACCAGCGCAAGGTCTTGATAAACGGTCTCAATGCCCAGTTCGCGGGCGTCATGCGGTGAATGGATGTCAACCGCTTCGCTGTCAAAGTAGATTTGTCCGCGCGTCAGCGTATGAAAGCCAGTCAGCACCTTGATAAGGGTCGATTTGCCGGCGCCGTTGTCACCCAGCAGGCCAACAATTTCCTGTCGGGCAACATGAAAGTCGACGCCGCGCAACACCTGCACGCTGCCAAAATACTTGTGGATGTCGATCATGTCGACCAGCGCGTCGCTGTTTTTTTGCTTGTATTCCATGCTTCATCTCCCTAATTTCGCTGGGCGCCGCGAACAAAGGTGTTCAAAACGACCGCAGCGATGATAATCACACCGATAGTCCCGGTGAACAGGCGTGATTCGATGCCGACCAGCACCAGACCCGTTTGCAACATCCCAAAGATGAGCGCGCCCAGCAGCGAGCCGACCACGCTGCCATAACCGCCCATCAGCAGCGCGCCGCCGATTACGGTCATGGCGATGACCTCAAGCTCCCATCCAGTGCCTTTGAGCGGATCAACTCCAGGGTTGCGGGCCGTTTCATAGATGGCCGCGATGCCGGTCAGCACGGCGACAATAACGAAATTCTGCACTTTGACTCGGTCTACATTGACGCCTTGCGCGCGCGCCGCCCCCTCATTGCCGCCAGTGGCGAAAATACTGTTGCCAAAGGTGGTGCTGGTGAGGATGATATGGAAGATGGCAACGAAGATGAACCACCATAAAATCGCCAGCCGCACATTGGCGCTGCGCGGAATTTCGAGATGGAAAAAGTCGCCTTCCGAGCCAATCGACGTAATCCGCCCGTTAAAGAGGTCAAAATAGCCGACTTCCACCATCTGACCGTTGATGTGATAGGAAACGACCATCACCAGCCAGAGGGCAATCGCCGCGATGACCAGCAGAACGACTGCCAGAGCCAGCAGGCGAATAAGGGCGCCGGTGGTGCCAAAGTCGCCATTGTTTTCGCGGATCGACCAAGCATGGGCGGCCTGACGAGAGAGAACAGGCAGGACGCGCCAGGCGGTGAAAGCGACGATAAGCAGGCCGACGACCGCCAGCGCGACAAATACGATATTGCTGATCGACATAATCGGCAGGGATTCATGATGGTCGCTGTAACGCAGGATGCGGCCGCCGCCAATCGCAACCAGAGTGATGGCGCGAAAGGCCAGCATAGTTCCCAGGGTAACGATAAAGGAAGGTATTCGCGTGGTGATGAGCAGCACGCCGTTAATGGCGCCAAGGATGAAGGCAATGAAAATCGCCAGCAAGGCCGCTGGTATGGGGTCAAGCAGGCCCAGCACTGGCGCGCCCTGCGTCATAAAGTGCATAAACGAGAGCGCGGTAACGCCCAAAATCGAGCCGACCGACAAATCAAACTCGCCCGAAATCATCAGATAGGTAACGCCAATGGCAATTACGCCTTTGGTGGCGACGTTGCTTAGGAAGGATGCTATCGAATCTGGCTCAAGAAAGAGATCAGTGGCCATGGTGAAGCCGAGAAAGATGGCGATGAAACCAATGATGGCGCCGGCGCTGGGCGACTTGGCAAGCTCGGAGCGTATGAACTTGCCAGGAGTCAAAGCAATCGCCCGCCGCAGTTCATCCGACTGCTCCTCGACCTGGCGCACTTGAGTATAGGCGAACAAGGCCGGCAGGAAAAAGAGCAGGCCGGCCAGCAGTCGATGGTTTTCGGCGTCGCGAATCTTCGTTATGCCCGGGTAGAGGGGGACGGCAAAGGCGCCGGCAATCAGCACGCAGATAACCCCGATCCCCAAAACAGCCACAATCGCGGTGATAAAGCGACGCGGCGGCGAAACGATGAGGCCAACGCCGGGCATGGTTCGCAGCGCTTCCAGCGGCGGAATCAAAAAGACAATGAGCGCCAGCAAAGCCACCAGCGAAATCAGCAACAGGCAGATGGCTATCAAACCTTCGCCAATCGACAGGGCAATCGGCGCCAGGCCGCCAATCTCATCGTTAATCACAGTGCGGAGGTCAATATCCTGGCCGAGCAGAAGTGAAAACTTGAGGCCGACGGGAATAATGACGCTTAACAGGATCAGGCCGCCGATGGCGATGGTAAAAAACAGCATCCACTGCGACCAGCGCAGGCTGGATGATTCGCGCAGACGGAGGCCGTTGGCCGTTCTCAAGCAGCCGACGGCATACAAGAGGCTGGCCAGGGTGACGATGTTCTCGTAGATGTTGATGTCGCTTCGCAGGAATCCTACCCGCTCGCCCAGCGGCATCCAGCCCCAAGCGACCATGCCAGCGATGACGACCCCCAGCGCGGCAAAGCCAAACATCAGGATCATGATCATCGCGCCGGTGGTTCGCCCTTCGTGTTTGTTGTCCAAATATGCTTGTATCATTATAAATCTCACAGCCAACTGTATTATTTGAAAGCGGACAGCCCAGACAAGAAGCCAAGCTGATTGACGAAAACATAGGGAAAATGGGTGAGAAACAGCTTCCCACCCATTGAGAAAACCGAGCGAAAAAATCGATTCGGTTTAGCGATAGCCGGCGGCCGTCAGTTCAATGACAGCGTCGACGTTGCCAGTGTTAATGATGCCAGGGCCGGTCAGGATGTCGCCGCCCGGCGCCAGCGCGAACTGGCTGTTGAGATAGAGCCACATGATGGTCTCGAAACCTTGCAGGTACGGCTGCTGGTCAACGGCCTGGATAAGGTAGCCGTTCTGAATCATCTCATAAATTTCAGCGCTGGTGTCATGGGTGGTGGCAAAAATTTCGCCTGCCATGACGCCGGCTTCCTGAATGTAGAGGTTCAGAGCGCTGGCCGGGTTCGGGCCGAGGCTGAAGACCGCGTTGGTTTCGGGATTGGCATTGAAGTAATCGGCAAAGACGCCGGCCGATTCGGTGACGTCGTTGCTGATGGTCAGACCATCAAGCGGGATGCCAGCTTCTTCAAAGACACTGCGAACACCAGCGCAGCGAGCTTCCAGGCCACTGTGTCCAACTTCCTGGATCGGGCAGACGGCTCTGGCGATTTCGACTCCAGCGTCGTCAGCGGCATCCAGAACGGCGTTGGCGTTAGCGCGGCCGCCCAGGAACTCATTGGCGCCGATGTAGAACAGAGTCGGCAGCGCGTCGTCCGTGCCAGCGTTCGGATCCGCCGTGTTAAAGACGATCACCGGGATGCCAGCTTCGGCGGCGCGGTTGACGCCATCTCGAATCACTTCCGGATTGGGAACGGTCGTGCCGATGCCATCGTTGCCGCGGGCCAAGGCATCATCCCAATAACCGGCCATGTCGTCGATGTTGTCGACCGGGTCAGCCAGCCAAGCGCAGTCAGCTTGCAGCAGCGCACAAGCATCTTCCATCCCCTTGATGACGACGACCCAGAAGGGATTGCCGATGCCACCATGGGACACCATGCTGAAGACGAGTTGGTCTTGCGCGCCAACGCCGCCTATGCCAGCGATTATGACACCCAATGCCAAGAGAAGCACCGGGATAGTGCGAAGCAGTTTCCTCATGTCGAGATTCCTCCAACAAAACTTTTGTCAATAATGTCTCAAGCGAAATGCCTGTTGAGACCAACATCCATACGGGATTTCTTGACGCGCCACAGACGTCCGCCGTCTGCTCACAAGGGCGCGCCGCCCCAAACTTTCTGAAATATACATTGACGTCTCTTATTTGTCAACTATCTATCTGACAATTTTTTATTTTAGCGAATTTCCTCGACGGCCCAATGGTCGCCCATCGCCCGCCGGCCGCCAGCCAAGCCCGTTCCCTCCGAGATTTCACGAATGAGGTCAGGTCGCTCCAAAGCCGAATCCAGCAGGTTCACGCCCAGGCCGGGCCCATCTGGAATATCAAGGTGGCCATCGGACACCGTTGGCGCGAAGTCGGTCAGGACAGCAAAGTATTCCTTATAAAAGGCGCGCACCGATTCAACATAATAAAGATTGGGAATGTGGGCGCCGAGGTGCATGCAGAGCGCGTGGCAGATGGCGCCGGCAACATTATGCAAAACCAATGGCACCCCAAAGGTTTCGGCAAGGTTGGCGATTTTGCGGGTTTCGGCAATGCCGCCGTTCCAAACTGGATCGGTCATAACAATCTGGGAGACGTGCTTTTCCAGCCATTCGCGCAGCTGCCAGCGAGTCATCAGCAGTTCCGAGCCGATGATGGGAATCGCCGTCCGCTGCGACAAGGCCTTAATCTCATCGGGATAGACGGCCGGCAGGACGTCTTCCAAAAACAGGATATTATACGGCTCAAGGGCGCGGGCGATCCGTTCCATGCTGACGCGGTTCCAGCGAAAGTGACATTCAATGCCGATGTCGATTTGATCGCCGACTCGGTCGCGGATTTGTCGGATGGGAATCAGCCCTTTGTTGATGTCCGCGGTCGAGATGCGCTGCCCGAAGCTGCCTTCGCTGAATCGGTCAAAGGGCCAGATTTTCATGGCGTAGATTTCATCGTCGAGCAAGCTTTGCGCCAGAATCCCGGCGTCTTGATGCCACTGCTGATAATCCTGCACCGCGCCAAAGCCGATGCAGGTATTGTACGTCGGCACTTCGCCGCGGGTTTTGCCGCCCAGCAGATGATAAAGCGGCGCCTGATAATGCTTGCCCATAATATCCCAGAGGGCGATTTCCAGGGCCGAAAGGGCGCGGGTTTCGGCGCCAGCATAGCCATGATACATAATGTTGTCCATCGCGAAACGCCAAAGTCCCTCAATATCGAGCGGGTCTTGTCCCAGGGCCAGCGGCGCCAGGGTGCCGTGAATGGCGGCTTTGGCGGCCGGGATTTTATCGACGGTTTCGCCCAGGCCGATGATGCCGCTGTCGGTGTGGACGCGCAATGTCAGCAGGCGCGGATAGGCTTTCCATTGCAGGGTTTCAAGGGCGGTGATTTTCATCATACCTCTTTGACCCGATTTTGCAGTATGCCGATGACATCAATGGCAATGCGGATAACATCCCCGGGCTGGAGCGTGAAATCGGCTGGCGGCACAATGCCGGCGCCAGTCAAAAGCATGACACCGTTGGGATAGGTATTGCTGCGGCCCAGATAATCGACCAGTTCGGGGATGCCGCGTTTGATTTGCGCGGTCGAGGTGACGCCGCTGAAGATTTCGCTGTCGGCGCGGCTGATTGACAGGTGAATGCGCGTCTCCGGCCAGGCCGTGTCTGGCGCCAGCAGAATGCCCGGCCCCAAAGCGCAGGAGGCCTCATAAACTTTGGCCTGTGGCAGATAAAGCGGGTTGGCGCCTTCGATATCGCGGCTGCTCATATCATTGCCAATCGTAAAGCCAAGCATTTCCATCGCCGGGTTCAAGACCAGTCCCAGTTCGGGTTCAGGGACGTTCCAGCGCGAATCAGCGCGGATGCCGACTTCATCGAGATGGCCGACGGTGTTTTTGGCCGAGGCCTTGTAAAAAATCTCTGGCCGCTCGGCATCATACACCCGCGCATAGACGTCGCCGCCGTCTTCAGCTTCTTCCTGACGCGCTTCGCGGCTGCGGATATAAGTTACGCCGGCCGCCCAGACTTCCTGTTCATCCAGCGGCGCCAGCCAATGCAAACGGTCAGGCGAGGGCGCGGCATCAAGCGAACCAACGGCAAAGCTGAAGGCCGATTCATCGGCGGCGTTGATGAGCGCGGCGATAGCATCGTCAACACAGCCACAGGACGCGCGGAAAAAATCCTTCAAATTCGGAAACGCGTGACTGACATCAAAGACCGTGTCATCCAACAATAGGCCAAGCCGCGCCTTTTCTTCAGGATGAAAATAGCGAATTAACAGAGGCGCTGCACTCATATTCTGCTCCTTATCATCTTGATGGCTGTCAGGTTAAAGACGCTCACATGACCGACTCGCCGTCACAACATCTTCACGAACATATTCGTCATCGGCAAGCTGCCACCAATAATAGCCATCATCACCAGAAACTTTGGCAATGACTCGGCGCTGGTCATCAATAACGCCATTCGTTGGGCTTTTTACTGACGGATTGGTGCGAATATTGGCTTCCCCGTCAACAAGGCAGGCATTTTCAGTATCAAACAATTCAGCCGTGAAAGTGCCATTCCTGGAACACCACACATCCCTATTGCCTTGCCAATAGCCAGAATAACTCCCTGACATTGTGGTTTTAGTCGCTGACGTTATTTCATATTCATCTACCCAATTATCTCCGTCTTCACTTCTACGGTATCTCTGGGCAAACAGATATTCGAAGGTGAAATTACTGTATTTATGACCAGCATCCCAAACCAGTAGTCTCGCATCGTTGTAATACACATCTTCGTAGAAATCAAAAGTTTCTCGTTTTCTGCGTTCGTTGCAGGCGTCAGATAATGTATATTCAACGCTGAATTCCCACAGCCCTTCTATAATATGTCCGCCATCGACAATTTCGCTCGCGGACATCTCCATTTGGGCTGTCTCCTCATCTGCTGCTGCCGCGCTCTCGCTGCTCGTGCAACTCTCCCATTCCGCTTCAATGTTATCGATTTCAGAGAACAGCGCATTGATATCGACACTGTGTTCAGCCCGCGCCTTGTCAATGCTATCAAACGCCACTTGGTCGCATGATTCCTGCGCGATACTTCCCCCGTAAATCACGACAAAAACGGCAAACACTGCTATTGTTCTTGTTATCATAAGATTACTTTCCCTTCTTCCCTCTGTGTCCTCTGTGGTAAAAAAATTGCGCTTGCATCAATCCTGCGGCTGTTCACCTTTGGAACTCAAACCGCCATCGACCTCATAATTCGACCCCGTTACAAAGCTGGCTTCATCCGATGCCAGAAACAGGCAGACATTGGCGACCTCTTCAATCACGCCGACCCGCCCCATCGGATGTATGCGGTCAAATTCCTGTCGCAGCGCATCGGGCCGCGACTGCGCCGCCAAAAAATCATGCAGCATCGGTGAATCAATCGTGCCAGGCGAAACCGTGTTGGTGCGAATCCCATACTGTGCATAATCAGTAGACATCGCCCGCGCCAGCGCCATCAGCCCGCCCTTGGTCATGGAATAAGCGGCGATCCCCGGCAAGCCCAGCAGCCCAGTGACACTGGAGATATGGATAATGCTTCCGCCGCCAACCTCGATCATACCCGGCGCGACCGCGCGGCTCAATAGATACGTCCCGCGCAGATTGACGGCAAGGCAGCGGTCAAATTCGTCAATGGAGGTTTCGTGAATGGCGCCAGACGGCATAACGGCGGCATTGTTGACTAAGACGGTGACCGCGCCGAAATGCGCTTCCAATTTGGCCAAGGCGGCCGCGACCTGTGTCGGCTGACTGACATCGGCCTGGATTTCCAAAGCGCGGCCGCCATCTCTGCTGATTTCATCGACGACGGCCTGACAGGCGGCGGCCTGCAAATCCATAATGCCGACCGACGCGCCTTCAGCGGCAAAACGCGTGGCAATACCGCGGCCAATTCCCCGCGCAGCGCCGGTGACCAGGGCCACTTTTCCTTTTAAGCGCATCATAAAACCCTCATTCTATGATGGATTCGACGACAACGCGGCGGCCAGTCTGATGACTCTTCAGGGCTGCGCTGATAAGACGCTGCACGCGGGCGCCATCCTTGAAATTCGGCATCAGTTCCGTATCATTAAGTATCGCGTTGATAAACCCGCGGATCATAAAATCTTCCGAGCGGAACATATCTTTATAGGTATGATGCACCGTGTCACGGCGCGCATCCCCCCAGATATGCGCTGGAATCGGCAGTTCCCGAACCATCCCTTCGCCAAGCCGCGCGCCCTTGACCTGCTGGATTTTATCCCAATCGGTGAAGCTGTGCAAAGTGCCGTCCGAACCATGAAATTCCATGTGATGCGTCTGCCCAAAAGGCGTGTCCTCATAGCAAAGCGCCGTGCAGTGAATGCTGCCCATCGCGCCGCTGACGAATTCCAGAAGCAGCATGCAGCTGTCATCGGTGACCTCATAAGCATTGCCCTGCGGATCGTGAGGGACGCGCGGGACAATATGGCTAAGGCGACAAGTGATAGTGGCAATCTCGCCATAAAGCCATTCGGCAATGTAAAGAAAATGCGAACCAAGATCGCCGACGACGCCCGAACCAGCGATTTTGCGGTCAAAGCGCCATCGATAATCTCCCTCGCGGGCGAAACCAGTATAATAGCGCATATTGAGATGATAAGGCTTTCCCAGCCAGCCGCCGTCAATCAGTTCCTTGAGATAACGGGCGGTCGGCATGAAACTGTAGGTGAAAGGCACCAGATGCTTGAGTCGTTTGGCCTCGGCCGCTTCGGCCATTTCCCGCGCCTGGGCATAGGTCAGGGCAATCGGCTTTTCGCAGAGGACATGCAAACCAGCTTCAAGCGCTTTCATAGTGATGGGATAATGCGTATCGTTGGGGGTCGAGATGACCAAGGCATCGAGATTGGCCTCTTCAATCATCTCTTCATAGTCGGTATAGACTTGGGGGATGTTCCAGCTGTCGGCCATGTCCTGCGCGTTTTGACGATGACGTCCGCAAATGGCGACTGTTTTGGCCTGCGGATGACTATCGAGCGCCGGCAAGTGCATAGCATCCGCCCACCAGCTTGTCCCCACCATGCCCACAGATAAGCTGTTCCTTGTCATCATCGCCTTCCATACCTTAAAATAAATCGTGTCCGTTCGCCTATTGTACGTTTTGATGACGATTGAGGCAAAAAATGATTCTTTGACAGCAGGGCGAATTCCGTTAAGATTCGGGCAGGCTGTTTTGGATTCTCTGGCGATAAGTCTTTTGGATGAAGACGATGCGAAAACTTTTAACTGCGGAACTGTTTGAACGTCTGCTTTTTACGGCGATTGCCCTCGGCCTGCTGATGGCGGCGGTGGCGGCTGTTCGTTATGTGGATTTGTCCGGGCGGCTGGCGGCAAATGAGGCCGTGCAAATCCATCAAAGCGGCGAGGAAGTGACCGTCGAAACCAACAGCCAAGTGCGCGGTCTGGTGGCGGCCGATGTCGAGCGGCGGCGGCTGGAAGAGGAGCGTTTTAATACGATGACCCTCGGCGGCCTCGGCCTGGCGCTGATTGGTCTGGGCTGGCTGACGGCCGATATTACCCGCGGGCGGCGGCGAAAAGCCACAATGAGCAGAACTTAAATCCGCATTCAGCGCACAGCATCTATCAGCGCTTGTTGAAAACGGGCATGCTTGAGCGCGTCTTCAATGCCGCTGCCAATCGGCCTCCGCTGATGAGCCACATAATCATAAAAGGCCAACAGTTCATTTTCGAAGGCCTCCCCGTGTGAAACGATGACCTCTTTTTTCCACGACATTTCCTTGTCGCCGCCCTGAATCGTGACTGGGCTGGGAAAATTGCGAAAATAGGGACTGGGAAAGTTGATCATCACCCGCTGGCGGTTGCCATAGAAGGCATATTCTTCGTCATAGTCTTTGAGATGCGACAGGTAATGCCAGCCCATCGTCACGCGCAGGTCATTGGGATATTGAATGACGAATTGCATCGAGAAGCCCTCGCGCCAAATCTCGGCGCTGATGACCTGTTCTGGCTCGCCCAGCAGGCCGAAGAGCATATAAATTTGATGAATCAAGCTGGTGACGATGATGCCATAGGCCAGGCGCAGGGCCTTGTTATCCTTGCGATTCCCCAGCACTTCATCGACCAGGGGCGCCAGTTGGCCGCCGGTCTCGCGCTCGCGTTGGCCATCGCGCTGTGATGCCCAGTCGCCGGGGTCAATATGCCCGCTAACAATTCTGCCCTTGCCGCGGCGCAGGCGATGAGGCGAAAAGCCCAATTCATTGGCTGGATGCAGCACGGTAATTCGCACAAATCCCAGGTCTCGCATGGCTTCAATTTGCCCTTTGACATATTCAAAAGCGGGGTCGTATAGCTTGTGATAGCCCATTTGCAGGATTTTTTCGGAGCCGCGCAGCGCAGCGGCGATTTCTTCGACTTCGTGTGGATTCCAGGCCAGCGGCTTTTCCACCAAAACATGTTTGCCGGCCTGGATCGCGGCAATGGCGCTGTCCCGATGTGAACCGCTGTGGCAGATGAGGACAGCATCCAAGTCATCTTTTGCCAGCAATTCGCGGTAATCGGTGTAGCGCCGTTTGATGTGATAACGGTCAGCGACATCTTCCAGTATTGGCCCATAGGCATCGCACAGACTGACCAATTCAAAGCGCTCATGTTCGACAAGATAGGGGATGTGCATAATCTGGGCGATGGCGCCGCAGCCAATCACGCCCATTCGCAGACGCAGGGACATTGAAACCCTCCTTAATCCAGCGGCCTAAAATTCAATCTCGGCGATCTGGTCATAATCAATCTCGAAGTCCTCATCATCAGGCGCATCCTCGAAGTCGGATGGATGCCACTGCCCCGCGCTGTCTCCCCGCCCGCAGTATGAGCGAAATTGGCAGTAACGACAACGCCGCTTCTCGCTGGTCAGCTTGAATTCCCTCGCCGTTTCAATATCCCCAATCAGCCGAAGCAGTCTCGCTTCGTCGTCTTGCATCTGCCGTTCGGAATAATCAAAGTCGATGCGCTGTCCATCGCGAGCGGCATACCAGTATGTCATGCGGATATTTTCTGGCGGTATCTCGCCACCATACAAATGCACGCCGGCCCGCGCCAGCACATAGCGATAGACAGTCGTCTGCAAGTCGCTTTCCAGAATACGCTCTTTTTGCGGCGGCGGGACGTATGAGGACGTCTTCCAATCTATGATCATCGCCTGCGCGCCCGGCTCAATCGCCAGCAGGTCATATTTTGCAATGAGGCGCCAGCCGTCCAAATGAGTCTGCAATGTGATTTCGGGATAGCGATCCGGCGGCAGACCAGCCAAGCCACAATCCATAAATGTCCGCCACCACCCAGCAAGCTCATCATCATTGCCAAGCGACTTTTCCAGCGAATCGGCCGGCACGCCCAGCAGATATTGCCGTATCATCTTATGGAAGCGGTCGCCGCGCCGTTTCCGCTCTTCATAGGCCAAGGCATCTTCCGTCGCCAGCGCTGGATAACGCAAGTTCTTGATATAGCGCAATTCAAAACGCCGCGCGCAATCCACATAATCCTGCAAACTGCTTTGGCTGAAGGTGAAATCATCGGGCAGTTTCATTGGAAAGCTCCTTTTCCCAGAAAGTTCGCAGAGCCGCCAAGGGCCTCGCCTCGTTTTGGTCGCCGCGTTTTCCAGTGTTCCAGGTGACGATCAATTCCTTGCGAGCGCGGGTGATGCCGACATACAGCAGTCGCAGCCGTTCGGCGGCATAGTCGATTCGCGCGTACAAGGTTGCGTTTCCCTCGCGATAAGTTTCATCGCGATAAAGCGCGCGAAGCTGTGCCAGAGACTCGGCAGACAGGTTGAGCTTATCACGAATATACCATCTTTCCGCGATGAAGCTGTCATTGGGGTCAGCCGAGGGGAAGTCATAATTATTGACCGAAGTTAAATACACACGATCCCATTCCAGACCCTTGGCTTTATGGATAGTGGTAACTGTGACTTTGCCCTTGTGCTTATCGGGATTAAATTGGCTTTCGTCATCGGCCAGCCCGGCGAACTTGCGCCGATTAGTGGCGATGTCATACAGTTCCGCCGCGAATTCGGGCAAGCGCATCTGCGGATGAGTCTCACTTAGCCGCGTCAGATGCAATGCGACCATATAGGCGGTGGCAATATCGCTGGCATCCGTAAAAAGTTCGCCGGCGACCGTCAATATCAGCTGGTCAATCGGCAGCTGGGCCGCCCGCAGCCATCCCCCAACCCGGCCACGAAAGTCTTGCAGATGTTCATAAAGCCGGTCGTCATCCGCCGCCAGGGGGTGATTTTCAAGCCAGTCGGACTGGCGCGGCGCCACATAATCCTCGACATAGCGAATCTGGCGCAGAGTCTTCATCACCGCGTCGATGGCCTGTGGATCATTCCGATAATCATCCCGCATCCATGCCTGATAAATTCTGGATAGATTCTTAGCGTCTTTGGGATCTGCCAGATACTCCAGCGCCCGCGTTAAAGAGCCAATCACCGCGCGGGTTGAAGAGGTGTTGCTAAGATTCTCGACATACGGAATATCGCTGGCGCGAAGCAGGTTCACAATCTCTGTGCCGCGGGCGTTGCGCGGCGCCAAAATCGCTGCCGTCTCATCAGGATGTTCGGCCAGCCAGCGCCGACAAGACTCGATCACATCCGCTGTTTCCTGCGCCGGCGTGAAGGCTTGCGGATTCAAAATCACGCTCCATGGGCTGTCTTTGGGATTCGGCTGTGGATCGCCTGCTGGCGTTGGCAGAATATAGGGTTTGTTCAAGGGCGCGCGCCCTCGAATGGCTTGATGCGGATGTCGCAGTGACCAGTCAATGAGATGATTCGCCAGTTTTTGGATGCTGCGGGTACTGCGTCCAGAGTTGGGCAGTTCGCGTCTGATGACGGTTTTGGCATCGATAAATTCGCGCAGATATTTCGGGTTGGCCGTGGTAAAAGTCTCAAAAATCGCCTGATTGGGATCGCCAACCCGCACCCAATTTCCGTCTTCCCCCGCCAGCAGTCGCAGAATAGTTTCCTGCAAACGGCTGCTGTCCTGCGCCTCATCCTCCAGGATATACACCCATTTATACCGCAGCGATGCCAAATAAGGCTCGTCGCGGCGCAGAATTTGCAGTGCCAAACGAACCAAATCCTGAAAATCGACCGCCCCGCGGTAAGCCAGCGCCCGCTCATACTCTCGATAAATATCCACGCACATTTGCGCCAGCAAGAGTTCGTCGCCGCGCTTGACTGAAAGCTCATAAATGTCATCGGGCGAAAGGAGTTCATCTTTGGCTTGATAGATAAAACTGCGGGCAGTATCCGTGACAATGCGACTCCAGTGATGCTGGCGATAATAGGATTTGCCGCGGTATTTCTCCGCCAGGTACGCGTCGGCTGTCTGTGGATATTTGCGAATACAGGCCTCAACGGCATCCGTCAAAATCTCATTGCTTTCGCGCTCGTCGATGATGATAAAATTTTCGTCCACGCTGGCCGCGGTCGGCTTTTGACGAACGATGTCATTGGCCAGGCCGTGCAAAGTCCGCACCCGATAGCCAAAGCCCGGCAGCAGACCACCGGTTTTGACATAAGCGTTGATCTGCCGCGCAAAATTGGAGACGGCCGAATTGACCAAGGTGACAATCAGGATTTCCTGCCCATCAGCCAAATCGGTTTCGGACAGCAGTTTCGCCGCCAGATAGGACAAAGTCGCGGTTTTGCCACTGCCAGGCACCGCCGCCACGCCCATATACCCCTGCCGATAATCAAGCGCTTCCTGCTGTTTGGGACGCGGCTTAAACATGACGCTCCTCCCGCGCCATCTGACGCAGCAGGCCTTGAATCGCATCCAGCAGCAGCCCGCGCGGTTCATAGCCGCTCTCGCTTAATTCGCTGTATCCAAGATAAATCGACTGCCGACAGCGGCGCGTCAAGCCTAAGATCAGGCGGCCGAGAACCTGACGATTCATCATCTGCTCATCCTCGTCCCCCCAAGCGCGGCCCGGCTGCCAGCCCAAGCTCAAAACATAGGGATGGGTCAAAGGCTGATACAAACGGCGCGACCAGCCCTCGCTGCCGATATTAAGCCAAAATTGAACGTCCACCGCCCGATTGTTCAGCAAAAACGTATAGGCCGGCGCAATCAGCACGCTGTCTTCGGTGTCCATCACCCAGTCGCGCAGATAAAAATTGGCGATGACCCCCTGCTCCACCATCTGAACATAGTCCCGGCCCACATCGATATCTTCGCCATGGCCCTGCATGAAATCCAGCGACCAGCGAAATTTGCGGGCCGAATCGACCAGATTCATGCTGGCGCCGCTGGCCTCATCATTGCGATGAAAGCTGAAACCCTCCTGTGACAAAATCTCGCCAAATATCCGCCGAAAGAACAAATCAATGGCTTCGAGGGATTCGCCTTCAATATAATCGTTCAGCCAGCCAAGCAGCAGGTCATAGCGTTCGCCAAATTCAGAGGTGATTCGATGCTGCATGGCCGGCACGATATTGGCAAAGGGATGCAGACGTCCCTGATGATAGGCGATTTCGGTCAGCAGCTTGGCGCGGATGAGGTCAAGTCCGCCTATCGCGGTCATCAGCGCAAAAGCGACATCAAACTCTGTCGGCAGCAGTCCCCAGTGCGGATGCGCTAGTCGGGCGAAGGTCAGCAAAGCGCGGGCCGCCGGCTCATCCCGCAGCGCCCGCGAGGGACGATGAGAGCGCGCCTGAATCCCCTTGGCCTGCAAACCTTCGACCAGGCCAAAGCGCAGCACATCGGATAAATAAGGCGCCAGCACGACAATTTCGCCGCCAGGAACGCCCTGCTGATTGACGAGGGAATCGATTTGCTCGACTACCCAGTTGATCATCTGCGGATGATAGTCATGCGTCTCTGTGATGAAAACCGGAGCAGAGAGTGGAGGCAAGCCATCCCTGTCAGATGTGGACTCTTCTTGATTGAGCCGCGCGGCCAGATTCAAGCCCAGCGCATTGATTTTATCGGACATCGCGAAGGATTCGGTGAACCGCGCCTGGACATCGCAGTAATCCCGCAGATGTCGGGCATTGTCCTTGTCCGCGCCCAAAAATCGCCTGAATCCAGCGTCAGCGTCATAGAGGATCAGCGCCGAATCGCAGGTTTGGAGCAAATCTCGCAGCAGGCGGTGCGAAGCGGGATTGTCTTCTTCGATATTGTCAGCGATGAGGTGTTTGACTCGGCGCTGCAAATGACGGCGCGGCTGTGGCTTTGTCCAGAGGTGCTTGAAAAAAACGTCTACCTGCAAGGAAAAATCGAGCAGGTTATGCTCCAGGCAGTATTTCCGAAAGGCCAAGGCGCAGCTTTGGGCATCATCATAAATATGCTCCTGCTCGACGCTCCCGCCCAAGGCCGATTTCAGTCGGTCGGCAATGTTCTCGATGGGGAAGCCAACCACCGCCGCTTTGTTCATGTTATCGACGATCTGGCTGTACAGGCGCGCCCGGTTAATCCGCACGCTGCTAAAATAATCGCGTTCATCGACCAAGGGCGCAATGGCGCGGGCCATAAAATACTGCACCAGTTCAAGGCTTAGGAAATTGGGCAAATCATGTGGATGTTTGAAGCCGGCTTCCGCTGATATGAGAAACCAAAAGGTCTCCACGATTTGCAGAGTTATACTGCCGATGGTATGGACGGCGGCCTGCCCGCCTTGATGCTGTTTGTCCTGTCGCAGCGCGCGCAGATAAGGCTGGGCCAAGGTTCGCTGCGGCACATACACCAGAATCGACTCGGCTGGAACACCTTGCGTCAGCAGATAAAGCAGACGTTTGACCGCAGTGGTGGTCTTGCCGGCGCTGGCCATGCCTTCAAGCCAGATTTTCCTGTTAAGCGGCTGGGTGATGCACCTGGACTGTTCAACTGTAGGCGATATAAGCGGCTTCAATATACGGCCCGCCCTCTCTTTTCTGTTTGTCCGCTGGCTTGATTATACGCGGCGCCGCGCCTGAATTCTACGTTCTGGTTTTGTGATATAGTGTTGAATGACTATACGAACCTGCTTGAGGAAAATTTTCCGATTTGGACTCTGGATCAATTACTGGTATAATAAGCAGGCAGTATATTGAACTGTCTAATTTGACCTTATTTGGTTAAGGAGGGTTATACCCATGAACAGATTTATCCACCTTGTATCTGTCAGCCTGTTGCTGGTGTTTGTCCTTGCCGCGCCTCTTGCGGCGCAGGATTTCGGCAGCGGCGCCCCGATCATCGAGCCTAATTTCGGTGATGACCCCAAAACATTCAATCCGATCATTGCCAACGATGGCACCTCTTACGATGTCATCAATCGTATGTTCCCCGACTTCATCGGCGTCGATTCTGAAACCGTTCAGTATCTCGGCGGCGCCAAGGGAGCTTTGGTCGCAAGCTGGGATATTGCCGAAGACGGCGTAACCTATACCTTCAACCTGCGCGATGACATGGTTTGGAGCGATGGC
Source organism: Phototrophicaceae bacterium (assembly GCA_965243795.1). GTDB lineage: Bacteria > Chloroflexota > Anaerolineae > Aggregatilineales > Phototrophicaceae > UBA6055. The sequence goes on from OZ251576.1 coordinate 2,696,463, forward strand.
GTGTCCATCACCGCCCGCGATGTCATCTATTTCCTGGATGCCGCCCTTAGCGGCGAGACCACATCCCCGCGCCAGCAGCTAATCGACAGCATTGTCAGCTATGAAGCCGTCGATGATCATACCCTGACCATCGTCTTCAATGAAGTCTCCTGCACCATTATCGACACGCTTGGCCCAATCTATCCAGTGCCGGCGCATATCTTCTCGGAAGTCTTTGGCGACAGCTATGCCGATATGGAAGAGAACGATTACAATCTCAATCCACAGGTCACCGGCGGCGAAGCCTTTGTCTTTTCCAACTTCCGCCCCGGCGAGCAAACGACCCTGCTTGGCAATGCCGATTTTACCGAAGCCGAAATGGGCGCCGTGATCCCCGAAGGCTGGATTTACAAGGTTGTAACCGACCAGGTCGTCCAGATGGAACAGTTCCGCGCGGGCGAATTGAGCTACGTTGACAGCGTGCCGCAGGCCGACCGCGACGACATCCGCATGCGGGGCCAAGCTGGCGAATTCCAAATTTTTGAGACGCCAGCCGGCACAATCCGCTTCCTTTCGCTCAATACGGCCGATCCCGACAATCCAGTCGACGGCCTTGATGAAGACGGCAACCCGATTGACCAGGGCCACCATCCGATTTTGGGCGATGTCCGCGTCCGCCAGGCCCTGAACTATGGCATGGACTTCGACGAAATCAACGAAGGCGCGTTCTTTGGCACCGGCGTTCCGGTCGCTTCCCATGTCCGCCCCACCGATTGGAGTTTCCCAGCTGGCCTCGAACCCTATCCCTTTGACGCCGAGCAAGCGATGTCCCTGCTGGATGAAGCTGGCTTTACCGACAGTGACGGCGACGGCGTGCGCGAATGCAATGGCTGCCTGTACAGTGAAGAAGGCGCGCCGCTGGCCTTGACTGTCCAGACCAACGCTGGCAACACTTCGCAGGAAGCCCTGTACACCCTATTGCAAGACCAATGGGAGGAACTCGGCTTCGATATCAACCTTGAATTTGTCGAATTTGGCACCCTGGTCGATAACTTCACCGCCCAGAACTATGATGCCATCGGCGTCTTCTGGGGTCTGTCGACGCCAGCCAATCCCGATGAAATCACCGACATATTCCTGCCAACGGCCGATGTTGTCGGCGCCGGTTACAATACCCAGTCCTACAGCAACCCGCGCCTGACCGAACTGATTGAAACCGCCCGCACGCTGCCCGGCTGTGATGCGGAAACCCGCCGCGAGATGTATGGCGAAGCCTATCAAATTCTGCGCGACGATTCGCCCTGGATTTGGATAAGCACTGGCAACGTCCTGCTGGCCGCCCAAAGCAATGTGGAAAACTGGTCGCCGCGCGTCGGCGGGGCCCGCTGGAACATTGCCTCCTGGATGATTGCCCAGCAGTAGCCCTATCGTTCTCCGATTAGAAACGCAGCAGTCCCCTCATTGGCTTGGGGGGACTTGCTCTGGGAAGTTATTGCCATGACCAAATACATTATCCGCCGCCTGATCCAAGGCATTCTTATCTTTTTTAGTGCAACGATTTTATCGTATGTAATAATATCCTTCGCACCAGGAGGCCCAGTCGGAGTGCTGGCCTTTAATCTGCGCCTCAAACCGCGCGAAGTGGAAGAACTCAAGATCAAGTTAGGCGTTAATGACCCCTTGCCAGTTCAATACCTGCGCTGGCTACTTGGCGATGACTGGATGCGCTGGGACAGTGACGGAGATGGCCTGGCCGATGGTTCTGTCTTTTTTATCGATCTCTTCGGACCGGAACTGGATAAACGCGGCAAACCTTTGATTGACGAGAACGCGCGCGGGGGGGGGGGGATTGTCATGCGTCGTCTGCCGCCCGGCGACCGCTATGGCATCCTGCGCGGCGATTTTGGCAATTCCTTCTTTTACAAGCGACCAGCGATAGATGTTCTCGTCGAACGTTTGCCAGCAACTTTGGAGTTAAGTGTACCCATACTTTTCATCGGCGCGACTTTGGGCATCATCGTCGGTATTCTGGCGGCTGTCTATTATGGGCGATTATTCGATCAACTCAGCCGCGTTTTTGCCGTTATCGTCGATTCCATACCAAGTTTTTGGCTTGGACTGTTGCTGCTGCTCTTTTTTGGAGTGGAACTCGGTATCCTGCCCTTGGGGGGACGATGCAAAACCACCTTGGATCCATCTTGTCCGCCGGTGCCAGTGCGTCTTGAGTATCTTTTGCTGCCAACAGTTGTGCTGGCGGCCGGGCCAGTCGCTGGATATTCGCGTTATATGCGCGCTTCAATGCTGGATGTAGTCCATCGGGATTATATTCGCAGCGCCCGTTCCAAAGGCTTGCAAGAGCGAAGAATCTGGCTGCGTCACGGCCTGCGTAACGCCTTTATTCCGATAGCTACTTTCCTTGGTCCATCAATTACATTTTTATTAAGCGGCGCTGCGGTGATCGAGACGGTCTTTGCTTGGCCCGGCGTCGGACGGTTAGCTGTCAATGCTCCCGGTCAGCGAGATTATCCGATTGTAATGATTGTGGTCGTCTATGCAATCATTGCCAACATCCTCGGTTATCTGCTGTCCGATATTCTCTATGCCGCGATTGATCCCCGCATCCGCTTTGATTAGAGGCCGACATCATGACCAAGCACAAAACTAAAACTGTCACCAAGCTGAAAAACGAAGAACAGCTTGTTGGCGAATCGCTAACGAGCAAGGCCTTGCGTTCAATACGACGGGACAAGCCGACGCTCATTGCTTTGAGTTTTATTCTGGCGCTGACGGTTATATCGCTCATGGCGCCAGTGATTACCGACTATATCATGCAGGTTGACCCCAACAAACCTAACGGACTGGCGAGATTTACCCCCCCACTGGTGGATGGTTATATTCTAGGCGCTGATGATATCGGACGCGACCAACTGGCGCGGCTCTTGCACGCCGGTGGTGTCTCCATGGCCATTGGAGTCTTTGGCGTCCTTTTCGCGCTAACCAACGGGGTGATTTTGGGAATGATCGGCGGTTATTTTGGCGGTATTATTGACGATATCACCAATTGGCTTGCCCAAACCATTGATTCGATACCCTCGCTTTTTCTGTTGATTCTGTTTGCAGCTGTATTTGGGTTCACGGCTCAATCGCTGGTGCTTGTTATAGGGCTAATTGGCTGGGTCGGCACCTACCGCTTGATCCGCGGCCAAACGCTCTCCATCCGCGAAACGGAATACATCATCGCCGCGCGGGCAGTGGGCGCCGGTCCGTTTCGGATCATGTTCCAGCATATCCTGCCCAATCTGGTTTCCGTCATCGTGATTAACTTGGCATCGGGCGCCGGTGGTTTAATTTTAGCAGAATCGGCCTTGAGCTATCTCGGTTTGGGTGTGGAACCGCCGCAAGCTACCTTGGGCAATATGCTGACCAACTCATTCCAATTCTTCCGCCATGGTCCGCATTTGATTATCTTTCCCGGCTTGATGATTTCCGTCACGGTGCTGTGTTTCTACCTCATCGGCGACGGCCTGCGCGACGCCTTTGACCCCACCTTCCAGCGTTAATCCAGGCGATATTCAGGCTGTTCCGCATCAAGCCGCCAAGTCGCCGGCAAATAGATGATGCCGCGGTTTTCGGTGCGCTGAATAATGTCCAGGTCGCCTGACACAAAGAACGAATAGGCGAATGAAATCGAATCAATAATCGGCCCCGCCACCTCTTTAGCCACCAAGTCAATCCAGTATTCGCCCGGCAGCAGGTTGATGCGCTCAATCGTGCAGGCCAGCGCGGCATCGCCATGCAGCCCCAATGACGAACGGGCGGCGTTGGGTATGTCCACAAAGCTGACAATCGTACCCGCCGGATCCAGAATGCGAATGGAAAATCGATAGCTTGTCATCGGCTCGTTCACCTTGAGCGCCACGCGGAACGTCACCGAATCCCCCGTCTTGAAGCTGTCGATTTGCTGATGGGTGACGGCATCGTGCATCGTGATCTGCGATATGCGGAAGCTCCCGGTGCCTTCCCGAAGATGGGGCGCGGGAATCGCTTTGCCGGCCAACGTAGTCGATTTGTCGATGGACTGCTGGAAATAAGCGGTCAGAATCTCGCCGGGCGTGCCCCAGGCGGTGATGCGGCCGTCTTTCAGATAAATCGCTCGGTCGCAAATCCGCTCAATCGAATAGGGATTGTGTGTAACAAAGATGACAGTCACGCCGCCAGTCGTCAGTTCATCCATGCGGGTCAGGCATTTCTTCTGAAAATTGACGTCGCCAACCGACAGGACTTCATCAATCAGCAGAATATCCGCATCGACGTTGATAGCGACGCTAAAACCCAGCCGCGCCTGCATGCCGCTGGAATACTTCCAGACCGGACGGTCAAGCCAATCCCCCAGTTCGGAAAACTCCTCAATAACCGGCTCCTTGGCTCTCATCTGCCGCGCGGTGAAGCCCATAATCGCCCCCAGCAGCTTGATGTTTTCCCGCCCGGTCAGGTCGTTGTGCATCCCAGCCGCCAGTTCAATCATCGGAAACAGCCGCCCATGCACCTCGACAGCGCCGTATGTCGCCGGCGTGACGCCCGCCAGCAGCTTGAGCAAGGTACTCTTTCCAGCGCCGTTCTTGCCGACAATGCCCAGCGATTCGCCCTGCTTGACCTCAAATGAGATATTCTGCAATGCCCAAGGCCCATAAGCCGCGCGGTCAGCTTGATATTGACCCCGCGCGCGGTCCAGCTGCCGTCTCAAATAGGGCTGCAAGGGCAATCCATAGCGCTTCCATACATCGACTGTCCGAATCGCCAAATCCGTCATATCGCCTGCTCGACATTCATCTGCGGATATTGCCGCGTATTATAATACATCGGCAAAGTAACGCGACATCAGATGGAAGAGCGGATAAGCCAGCAGAAGCCCCAGCAGCGTGACGAGGAAGCCAATCAGCAGCAGCTCCATATCCGGCGGCCGACCGAAGACCAGCGCTTGCCGAAATCCGTCAATGATGCCCACAGCTGGGTTGAGCGCGTAAATAAAACGCAAATTGCCCTCGATCTCTTGAAGCGAATAGGCGACCGGTGTAAGGAACATCCAGACCTGCATCATAGACGGAAGACCGTAGAGCATATCGCGGCGATAGATGGTGAACGACGTAATGCCGATGCCGATCACCCAAGCCAGCAGACTTAGCAGCGCGGTCAGCAGCGGCAGCCACAGCCAGGCCGAGGTTACAGGCCTTTGATAAAGCAGCAGGACCGCCAGCAAAACAGCGAACGACATCAGAAAATCAAAAAAGGCCGTCGCCAAAACCACCAGCGGAAAAATCTGACGCGGCACGGCCATTTTGCGAAGCAGGGTGGCGTTGGCCAGGATGCCGTGTGGAATGCGAACGACCGCTTTCTGAAAATACGTCCAAGGCACAATGGTCGAGAAGGCAAAGACGACATAAGGCGCGCCTTGGCTGTCAATTTCGACCAGCCGATTCAAAAAGCTGAAGATCGCCGTTGTCAGAATGGCCGGAATAATCGCCCACAGCGGGCCAAGGAAAGTGCGGCGATAGCGGCTGCGAATGTCGCGGCTGACCAGCGAGATGAATAAATTCCAATAGCTGTGCCATTTTTGCGAGCGGCGCATTGTCGGCGTGATGTTCAGCCAGTGGCTCATGTCAGTTCGGCGCGTCCCTGTTTGCGAATTGCCCCTGATATTATGGCGGCTTCCCTGCAAATAGAAAGACTGAAAATGGACCGCGGCGCTAAGTGACAAAAACTATAACCAAAAGGCCCGATGGCCTTGCGAGTAAAGTGATTTTGAAGGCCATAATTAAGATCATATTGAGCGCTCTTCATCCCTGCCGGGTATGTATAATTGTCAATATGACATAAGCTATGCAGGGCTTGAATGATTTTGCAGTCTTGTTTATACTCACATCTTAATAGGCAAGATAAGGAGGTTCACCATGGGAATCATCAAATCTATAGTCGGTATCATTGGACGAAACATAGTTCCCATACTTCTTGTAATTGTGGGTGTGGCACTCGGTGCAAGATTCAATGAGTTGTTGTTCGACTTTGTGGCCCCGAATCGGGTGGTTGTACAGACTAGCCGCACCATTATCAACAATTTGCAAGGTATAGGGCAACTGGTTACGGTAAAAGCCGAAGTCGCCAAGACAGACGTTTGGGTATCTATCGATCAAGGTATTCTCAACGCAGGTCACTACAGCGCCAACCATATAGCCATAGGTGCTATAGAGTCTGGTATCGACTTCGATCAACTTAGCGAAGACAGTGTGCGTTTCGAAAACGATGCTTACACCTTGATATTGCCACCGCCAATCATCACCAGTTGCCGAATCGAGCATATCGCCCAAAATCAACATTCATTTACGCTTCTGGCGGCAGATTGGGATATGATTCGCCAGTTGGCACAGCATGATGCCATTGTGCAGTTCGCTCACGAAATGATCGAAAAAGGCATTCTCAAGATGAGCGAAGAGGAAACCGCTAACCGCATCGGCAGCTTTGTCAGTACCTTGACCGAGAAGCCCGTCAATGTCGTTTATGAAGAGCAGACTGGCGAAATTGATTTGCCAACTTCCTGCCAACCTGACCCGCCAAGCGGCTGGGGAAAAGACGAAAACGGCGCCTGGTACAGGGTTTGATGTGCAACTTCATTGTCCTCCATAGGGAAGTAGGGTACACAAGTTTAGGTTAAATAGGGGAATTGACGGCACTGGCAGTCCGTTTTGAATACAAGTTCTGCAAGTGCCGTTATACTCCCGAATATCGTAGCAAATAGGAGTCGCAAATGGAAAACAGCAATAGAAATCGATTTATGCTTCTCCTTATTGTTCTAATCATCGGTATTCTGATTGGTAGTTTTGTACCTAACTTTGTACAACTTGCAACACCAATCCCAACTCATACGCCGAATCCAACTTATACGCCTTACGCGACTTACACGCCATTTCCGACTGCCGCGCCAACCCTAACACCGACAAGTACGCCGACACCAACGTCAACCGATATGCCAACAGCAACACCGACTGTGACGAATACCCCAACACCAGCCCCAACTCATACGCCGAATCCAACCTATACGCCTTACGCGACTTACACGCCATTTCCGACTCATACGCCGAATCCAACTTACACGCCATTTCCGACTGCCACACCAACAGAAACGCCAACGGTTAATCCAAACCGAATCATCCGCAATAGCCTGATAAGTCTTGGGAAATTAGACGTCCTTGCCGAAATCGCTCACGCGGATATCACCGTATCCGTCAGTCAAGGTGTTCTTAATTCATGCGGTCACAGCGCCAATCATGTATCCCAAAGCATTATTGAAGCTGGTATCGACATCACCGCCATTGATGAAGACAATGTGAGCTATGATGCTGAACATGACAAATATATCTTGATGTCGCCAGCCCCAGTCATCACCAGCTGTCACAATGAATACTTGCGGCAGTATGAGCGGAAAGGAAGTGGCGTCGGCTGCAATGTAGATTGGGACGAAGTTCGCTTGATTGGCGAATATCTGTCTATGGCCCGTTTTGTAGATGACATAGTTGCAGATGATCTGCTTGACCGTGCTGAATCTCAAGCCAGGGTGGTCATAGCTAACTTCGTCAGTGCCTTGACTGGCAGTCAGGTACAAATCGAGTACGAAGAGCGCGACGAGGAAATGCAGCTGCCGCCTTCCTGTCAGCCACAGATACCGCTTGGCTGGTCGTTTAATGAAGAGGCCGGTGAATGGAGCAAAACAGGATGAGGCATTGCGCCTGAAGACGACCAAAGTCTTTTAATAACAGGGGATAAACTCTGCGCCCTCTGTGGTAAAATCTTAGGCTGGGGCGGCTCCGCCCGTCATCAGCAGACCAAGCTGCTCAACATCAACATCGACATTTTCCACCTCGCCCGCGATTTGTCCCTCATACATCACCAGGATACGGTCAGACAAAGCGCGGATTTCGTCCAGGTCTTCGCTGATGAGCAGAATAGCCGTGCCATGGTCCCGCTCCTCCAGCAGACGTTGATGAATGTATTCCGTGGCGCCAATATCCACCCCGCGCGTCGGCTGGGCAGCGATCAATACCCCCGGCCCGCGCGAAAGCTCCCGCGCCAGCACCAGCTTTTGGATATTGCCGCCCGACAGGCTCTTGATCAAGGTTTCAGCGCTGGGCGTTTTAATCTCGTAAGTCTTGATGGCTTGACGGCAGGCCTCTTTGATTTTGCGAAAATCCATGAAAATCCCGCCCCGAGTGAACTTGGCATGCCCATGATCTTGCAGCACCAGATTTTCGGCGACGCTGAATTCCTTGATCACCCCGTCAATCATGCGCTCTTCCGGGATATAGGACAAGCCAATCGCATTCAGTCGGGAAGGATGAGCATTGGTGACATCAACCCCGTCCACCAGCACCGCGCCAGCCGTCGTCGGCCGCAAACCAGCGATGCACTGCGCCAATTCCTGCTGACCATTGCCCGACACCCCGGCGATCCCGACAATCTCGCCCCCTTTCAGCGTCAGCGATACATTGTCCAAGCCGACAGTGCCGCGGTTGCTAAGGGCGCTGACCTGGGTAAGCGTCAGACGGTCGTCTTGTGGGTTAGATGGCTTTTTGTCATATTCCAGCAAGACCGGCCGTCCGACCATCATCTCGGCCAGCTTGCTTTTGGTGGCTTGACGCGTCGGAATCGAATTGACCCGCCGGCCATCGCGCAGGACAGTGACCCGATGACTGATCTCCAGCACCTCATGCAGCTTGTGCGAGATGAACACCAGCGCATGGCCGTCCGCCGCCAGTTGATGAAGCACGCGAAACAGCCCCTCCACCTCCTGCGGCGTCAGCACAGCCGTAGGCTCATCCAAAATCAGCAAAGCCGCGCCCTTATACAGCGCCCGCAGAATTTCAACCCGCTGCTGTTCGCCGACGGCAAGCTGCCAGATGGGGAGATTCGGATCGATTTTCAGGTTGTAAATTTCGGAAAGTTCCAGCGCCCGTCGGCTGACCGCGTCCAAATCGAGGCGAAAACCCCGCGGCGACTTCATGCCCAGCGCGATGTTTTCAGCGACAGTCAGCGATGGCACCAGCATAAAATGTTGATGAATCATCCCGATGCCGTGCTGAATAGCGTCTTGCGGATGCTTGATGGGCGCAGATTTGCCATTGATGAGAATCTGGCCCTCATCAGGATGGTACAGGCCATAAAGCATCTTCATCAGCGTCGATTTGCCGGCGCCATTTTCGCCAAGCAGCGCATGAATCTCGCCCGACCGCACATCAAAGTCGATCCTGTCCGCCGCCAGAACGCCAGGAAAACGTTTGACGATGCCGCGCATCTCAAGCTGATGAATCCGTTCATGCCCGGTCGGCAGGAGATTCGAAAGGAAATTGGCGCTCATGCTCTTCGCTCTTGATTGGCGGCGGCCAGGCAAGATATTCCCAAGCCCGGCCGCCGCTACTGGTCACGATTTAGTCTTCGCCTTCTTCGTCTTCATGGTCTTCGTCGTCCATGTCGTCATCCATGTCATCCATATCGCCGCCAAGCGGGTCAATGTCACCGTCTATGATGCCGGCGGCGGTCTCGTCGACAAGCGCCATCAAGTCGTCGCCAAGCTCATAATCAGCGTCAAGCTCCAGCACCAGCCCGCCGTTTTCCAGCGTCAGCATATACGATTCACCGCCAAGAACGCCGTCGCCGATGTTATTGACAATATCCATCAGCGCCACATCCCATTTGTACACCTGGAAAAGGACGCCGCTGTCTTCGCTCAACTCATCCTGGCTGGCCTGCGTGCCGAACCAAAGCGCATCGTTTTCAATCGCAATCGCAATCGGCCCAACGACCATCTGCGCCGTGCCAGTCAGCACATCGGCGCCATTGGCAATATGCGTCTCGGCAGCTTCAGTCGCCAGCGGCACATCGCTGAAAGATTGAATGTAGACGACATTGACCACAGCATCAGGATTAGCGGCGACGACGCCGGCCGCAAAGCCATCAACATACAGCTTGGCATCGCCAACTTCAATCGGGCCGATAACGCCTATCACGCCCGATTCGCTCAAGTTGGCCGCCAGTACGCCGTTGACATAGCCGCCCTGGTCGGATGCCGCCGAATAGGCATAGACATTGTCCAGACCAAAGGTGCTTTCATCGGTGCCCCAGGCGAACGAGACTTCGGGAAATTCAATGGCAAGCTCTTCCACCACCGAACCGAACTGCGAGCCGTGGGCGATCACCAAATCATATTCACCCGAAGCCGCCCATTCCCGCAGCGCCACCGCGGCGTCATCGACGATAAAGGTGCCATCCTGAAAATCAAACCGAAAGGCCTCTTCGCCCATCTCGGCCTGAACCGCCAGCAGCGCATCGTACATGCTTTGGCTGAAGGCCAGGTCATTGGTCGCGCTGGGCGCCACCGCCGCCACCCGAAAAACATCGTCCTGCGCCAAAGCCGTCCCCCCTGCCAGCAGCAAGGCGAAAAGCAGGAACATCAGTGTTGCTTTTTTCATGGTTTTACTCTCCTTTGTATAATGGATTTTGCATTCGGACATCACTGCCCGTCAATCAACTTATTCTCCCCGTTCATACGGTTTCGTCAAGGCCGTCGGCTGTTCTTGGCGCTTGGAAGCGAAGACCAGCGCAATGATGGTGATGACATACGGCGCCAGTTCTGCCAATTCCGAAGGCACATCCAAGCCTATTATCTCGATTTGCAGCCACATGGCATTGACGAAGCTGAACAGTATCGCCCCGGCCGCCACCGCCCAGGGCCGCCAGCCGCCAAAATAAACCAGCGCGACGGCGATAAAGCCTTTCCCAGCGGTCAGATTTTGCTGGAACAGGCTAATCAGCGCAATCGACAGCGAAGCCCCCGCCAATCCGGCCAGCATGCCGCCTATCGTCACCGTGGCATAGCGAACCCGCGCCACACTCACGCCCATAGCGTCAGCCGCCTCTGGATTTTGACCGACCGCCCGAATCATCAAGCCGAAGGTGGTTCGATTCAGGATATAAGCCGAAATCGGCACCAGCGCAAAGGCGACATAAACCAGCAGATTGTGATGAAAAAAGATCTCGCCAATGATGGGAATATCGGTCAATATCGGAAAAGTGAGGCGCGGAAAGCCTTTGACAGTCCTGGGCGTGCCGACCCATTGATGAAACAGCAGTTCGCTCAAGCCCAGGCCGAAAAGATAAATACCAATCCCGCTGATCCCCTGCTTGGCCTTGAGGGTCACGCTGACAAAGGCCATCGCCAATCCCATCAAGCCGCCGACCGCCAGCGCAATGAACACCCCAAAGAGCAGACTCATCGGCTCGCTCACCGTCTGGCTTTGCTGGGTGATATAGACGGCGTAAAAACCAGCGAATGCCCCCATCAGCATCATGCCATCCACGCCCAGATTAAGCACGCCGCTGCGTTGGGCAAAGGTCTCGCCCAGGGCGGCGAAAATATAGGGCGTCGCCAATCGAATAGCCGAGGCGAATACGCTGGCGGCAAAAATCTGGTCAAGCTCCATCAGCCATCCTCCTCGCGCTCTTGCAGACTAACACGCTGTTTGCTTCGCTGTCGGATGAAAATTTCGCTGCTGACCACAAAGACGACAATCAAGCCATTGACAGCTGTAATCAAGGAGGCCGGCACGCCGACTTCGCGCTGCATCTTTTGCGCGCCGACAAGCAATCCACCAAAAAAGGCCGAAGCGGGGATCGCGCCAATCGGGTTCAGGCCGCCAAACAGCGCCGCCACGATGCCATTAAAGCCGGCGCCGCCAGTGAATCCGGCCGGCGATCCATCGGTTTGCAAACGATACTGCAGGCCCAAGACCTGCACCACCCCGGCCAAGCCAGCGAATCCACCGGCGAGAAACATCGAAAACATCATCTGCCTTTTGACATTGATGCCGGCATAGTTGGCCGCCCGTTGATTTTCACCAACCGCGCGAATCCGATAGCCCAGCGACGTGCGCCAAAGAAAGATGAAGATGACCACTGCCAGCGCCATAGCGATAATCAATCCCCAGTGCAGTCGGGTACGGGCGAAGAGCGCTGGATCGCCAATCGGCAGCGACAGACGCGGCAGCTGCGCGGCGGTGACCAGCCGGGCCGTTTTCGGAATGTTGTTGATGCCCGCAGTCGCCGGATCAAGCAGGATGCCGTTGAGCAGATAATTCATCATCTGCACCGCGATTTGATTGAGCATGATCGTGCTAAGAATTTCATTGACATCGAAATAGGCTTTGAGGAATCCAGCCAGGCCGCCATACAAAGCCCCAGCCAAAAATCCGCCCAGCAGTGACAAACTGACGATGAGGAAATCAAAAGCGCCCGGCGATTTGGCAAGTTCGGGCGGCACGCGCATATCCCCCAGCGCCAGCGCAACGGTTGTGCCAGCCAAGGCACCGGCGATCATCTGTCCTTCGCCGCCGATATTGATCATGCCGCCGCGAAAGGCAATCGCAATGCCGATGGCCACATACAAAATCGGCGTCGCTTTGACCAGGGTTTCGGCCGTGGCGTTTTCAGTGCCGACCGCGCCCTCAAGCATGGCGGCATAAGCGTCCAGTGGATTAGCGTTCAAAGCAGCGAGCAGGATCGAAGCGACGATCAAAGCCAGCCCCAGCGCGATAATCACCGGCGAAAAATCAACCAGCCGCTTAAAGCGCGTGACCAGCGTCCATCTTGAGAAGCCCGCGGAATCTCTCACAGACAGCCGTTCTCTCTTAGCTCAAGCAAACCTATCCAATACGTGACTAAGTATGGCCTGAATCGCCAATTTCTACAAATTTCCGCCCGGCCAAGCCTTAATCGGAGTCGCCGCAAAGCTGACGCCGCAGTTTTGCCTTTTGGACTTTGCCCAGCGCATTACGCGGCAGTTCAGTCACAAACACGATGCGCCGCGGCACCTTGTAGGCAGCAAGCCGTTGACAGCAGAAGTCCCTTAGCGCGGCCTTGTCGGCCGTCTCTTTCGGCTCTGGCACAATCACCGCCGTCACCTGCTCGCCCCATTCGTCGTCGGGACAGCCAATGACAGCGCAGGCCGCGACAGCCCTATGCTCAATCAGCGTCCGCTCAACCTCTGGCGGATACACATTCAGGCCGCCGGTGATGATCAGGTCTTTGAGCCGACCCTTGAGCGTATAATAGCCGTCAGCTTCCCGCAGGCCCAAATCGCCCGTCCGCAGCCAGCCATCGTCAGTAAAGGCCGCCGCCGTTTTTTCCTTTTGCCGCCAATAGCCCTTGCAAACATGCGCCCCCTTAATCTGCACCTCGCCAATGTCGCCATCTCCCAGCGACTCGCCAGTGTCAGGATCGACAATCCGCGCCGAGACGCCAGGCAAAGGCCGCCCGACCGATCCAACCCGCCGCTCGCCATTTAGCGGATTCGACAGATTCATGCCCGTTTCCGTCATCCCATAACGTTCCAACAGGGTAACCTTAAAAGTCTGTTGATAGCCGAAGAAGAGGTCATCAGGCAAGCGGTCGGAGCCAGAGGTCATCAGGCGCAGGTGACTAAGGTCAATGACTCGCCCCGCAGCGGCATTATGCAGACGGCGATGAATGGTCGGCACCGCCATAAACACAGTGAAACGTCTCGATTGCAGCAAATCCAAGACCTCTTTCGCTTCAAATTTGGCCAGCATAACCGCCGTCGCCCCAGCATGAAGCGCGCCGTGCAGGGCAACCACCAAGCCATGCACATGAAAAATCGGCAGAACATGCAAAAGGACATCATCATTCCGCCAGCCCCAAGCCTTGTGCAGAGATTCGATATTCGCCCGCAGGTTGCCATGCGTGATTTGGGCCGCCTTGGGACGGCTGGTTGTGCCGCTGGTGTACAGCAGCATAGCGATTGAGTCGGCATCGGTCGGCAGGCCATCATCCCAGTCGGCGGGGAAAACGGCCACTTCGTCTTCCCAATTCGCCTGCGGACAGATGAAAATCAAGCGCCGCAGGGCCGGCAAATCTGATAGATCCGCCTTGATGCCGGCCTCGTCTTTTCGGTCAGCGATGAAAACCGCCGCCACCGAATCCGTCAGAAAATAACGCAGTTCGGCCAAGGGATAAGCCGGATTCAAAGGCAGGAAAATCGCTCCGATTCGCGCCGCCGCCAGATGAATATAGACAAAGGGCAAACACTTGGGCAGCTGCGCCGCCACTCGGTCGCCGCTTTGGACGCCCAGTGACCGCAGATAATGCGCCGTGCGATTGACCCGCCGCTCAAGCTGTGCATAGCTGACCCGCTGCCGGCCGGCCTCGTCGATCAATTCAATGGCCAGCTTTTGCGGCTGATGACGGCAATGCTTGGTCAAGTTGGCCAGAAACATCTGTCACCTTGAGGATGAAGCCGAGCTATTGCCGTTTTTGCCATTTTTCCTGGCTGTCCGTTTGAGCGGCCGTTTGCGCGGCAGACGCATCGGCAGCTTATGACGGCGCACGCCATCGAATTGATACAGCGCATTGGCGACCGCGCCCGCCGTCGGCACCAGTCCGATCTCGCCAACCCCCTTGGCGCCATAAGGCCCGTATGGATCAGGGACTTCGACGCCGATGACCGCCATTTCGGGCATGTCTTTGGCTCGCAGGATGCCGCATTTCCGCAGCATTGTGCTTTTCGGCCGCCCGTCTTGCAAAGGCAGGTCTTCGCTGATGGCATAGCCCAAGCCCATGTGGATAGAGCCTTCAAGCTGCCCTTCAAACAGGGTCGGATTGAAAATTTTGCCGGCGTCGTGGGCGGCGATGATCTTCTCGACCTGGCCAGCCTCATCAAGAATCACAACCTGCGTGGCATAGCTGTAGGAATAATGGGTGTAGATTTTATGGTCATCGGCCTCTTCTCCGACCATCGCGCCCTGCATCTGCTTGGGTTTGGTCGTCCAATCGACAGTGAAATCGCCAACATACTGCCGGCCCGCCAGTTCCGCCAGCGAATGATTTTCCAAGTCGGCTTTCAGGCTTTGACAAGCGTCAATGATGGCGTTGCCGATAAGCGACGTCGCCCGCGAGGCCGTGGTCATGCCCGTCACCATCTCCGACCCGGTTTCAACCCGCATTTCAACACAGCGCGGGTCAATGCCGGTTTCAGTCACCAGCGTTTGCAAAGCCATCGTATGCACGCCCTGCCCCATCTCCGTCCAGCCATGATCGATAATCACTCTATCGGCGGCGGCGACAGTGATCGTGACTTGGGATGAATCAGGCATCCCGTTGCCAATCCCCGTGTTCTTGATGCCACAGGCAATCCCAGCATAGCGGGCGCTGCGAAACTCTTCCTCGACGGCCTCCAAAGTCGCCTTGACCCCCGCCCCCGCTTCAATAACCTGCCCAGTCGAGGTCATGTCGCCATTGTCAAGCGCATTGTCATAGCGAAACTGCCAGCGGTCAAAGTTCCCCTGCTCGCACAGGTCATCAATGCAGCTTTCCAAGGCAAAGGCCGTCTGATTGACGCCAAAGCCGCGCATCGCCCCGCAAGGCAGGTTGTTGGTATAAACGGCCGTGCTTTCAATATCGGTCACCGGGAAATAATAAGCCCCCGTCGCATGGCCAGCCGAACGCTCCAGCACCTTCATGCCCACCGAGGCATAAGCGCCAGTATCGCCAACAAAACGTCCCCGACAAAAGATCAGCTTGCCCTCTTCATCACAGCCAATCGTGTATTCCATCCAAATCGGATGACGCTTAGGGTGCATCAGAATCGACTCGTCGCGGGTCAGACGGACTTTGACCGGCTCCTTCATCAGCCAGGCCGCCAGCGCCGCATGGCCCTGCACCGACAGGTCTTCCTTGCCGCCAAATCCACCGCCATTCGGCACGAGAACCACATGGACATCGCCCTCCGGCAGCCCCAGCAGCTTGGCGATCTGCTTGCGGTCTTCAAAGACGCCCTGCCCCTGCGAAAAAACCTCGACCCCGCCCGGCTTCGGACAGGCAATGCAGGCTTCTGGCTCCATAAAGCCGTGTTCAATCATTTGAGTCTCAAAGATGCCATGCGCGGTGTATTTGGCTTCGGACATGGCGCTGTCAATGTCGCCGCGGCAGGTAATCGACTTCGAGAGGATATTGCCGCCTTCATGCACGGCCGGGCTGTCCGCCTGCATGGCCGCGTGCATATCGGTGACGGGCTCCAGCGGCTCATATTCGACATCAATCAAGCCAAGGGCCTGACGCGCAATGTCATCGCTTTCGGCCACCACGCAGGCCAGCACATCCCCGACATAACGGCTGATTTCACCGACCGCGATCATCAACGGCCAATCCTGGCGAATCAGCCCAATATGGCGGTCGCCAGGGATATCGGCGGCCGTGATAACCCGCAGCACGCCCTCCAAGGCCTCGGCCGCGCTCACATCCATAGACTTGATGACAGCCCGCGGGTAATCGCTGAACTTGAGCGCGCCGATTCGCATCCCCTCAATGCGAATATCATCGACATAGCGATGCTGCCCCAAAACCAAATCCTGCGCCTGATACTTGGGCACCCGCGACCCCACCCGCCCATCATGCGCCGGCAGGCAAACCTCTTCTTCGCTGTGAATGGCCTCGGCCGCCGTTTGAATCGCCGTCACGATTTTCTTATAGCCCGTGCAGCGGCACAGATGCGGCGTAAGCGATTTCTCAATGTCCGCCCGCGAAGGCTGCGGATTCCGATGGATAAGGCTGTTGGCCTGCATGACCATCCCAGGAATGCAAAAACCGCACTGCACCCCGCCCTCTTTGACAAAGGCGTTGGCATACACATTCTGGCGATAATCTCCCAGACCTTCGGTGGTCAGAACTGATTTGCCGGCCACCTTCTCCATCTTAGTCACGCAGGAAATGACCGCCTTGTCATCGACCTGCACTACGCAGCATCCACAGGCGGCCTGCGGCGCGCAGCCATCCTTTGGCGATATGATCCCCTGCTCCTCGCGCAGATACGTCATCAAAGACCGTTCGGGATCCCCGCTGTATGTCATCTTTTGTCCATTAAGCGTAAATTGAATCATCTTGCCGAGCCTCCTGTTATTCTATCCAATCAGCCCACGAGGCGCTTTTCGATAGGTTCACCTAACGCCGTGACATCACGACCTGCGACTGCTAATTTCTATTATGCCCGCAGTTGACGAATTTTCCAAATTCCAATGTTTATGATACAGAATCCCATCAATCCGCCATTCACACTACCAAATCCAGCGCAAGCCAAACTACAATAAGAAATAATAGGCCATTCGGCCGCAGCGTGACCAGCCATGTCATTGCAAAATGCTGTCAAACATCGTTTTTATGACGAATTTGGCGAAGACCCAAGCTATATCGTGCGTTCACCAGGGCGCGTCAACCTGATCGGCGAACACACCGACTACAACGACGGCTATGTTTTGCCGATGGCCATTGACCGCGCCGCCTGGATCGCCCTGCGGCCGCGCGCCGACAATCAAGCGCTTGTCATATCGACGGACTTCAATCAGCGCCGCCAGTTCGCGCTTGACAGACTGCCGCGCCCGGCCGAAGTCGCTTGGATCGATTATCTCATCGGAGTCGCCTGGGCCTTGCAGGAACGCGGCTGTAGCCTGCGCGGTTGGGAAGGCGTCGTGAGCGGGGATGTTCCGATTGCCTCCGGACTGTCCTCTTCCGCCGCGCTGGAACTGGCGACAGCGCGCGCCTTTTACGCCGTTTCCGATTTCGAGTGGGACGCCGCCGCGATGGCCAAGGTGAGCATGGCGGCCGAAAATGACTGGCTTGGCATCAAAACCGGCATCATGGATCCGATGATTGCGGCCGCCGGCATCGAGAATCGAGCTTTGCTGATTGACTGCCGCAGCCTAGAGACCTATTCGGCGCCGCTGCCGCCGCGAACAGCCGTCATCATCATGGATACTGGCACCCGCCGCGGCCTGGTCGATTCTGAATACAACCAACGCCGCGAACAGTGCGAGGCCGCCGCGCGGTGTTTCGGCCTGCCGGCCTTGCGCGATATCGATGTCGCCGCCTTCAATCGCCGCGCCGCCGAACTTGAGCCGCTGATTCGCAAACGGGCCCGTCATGTCGTGTACGAAAATGACCGCACGCTGCGGGCCCGCGAGGCCATGAACGCCGGCGATGCCGCGGCTTTGGGCCAACTGATGAACGAAAGCCACATCAGCCTGCGCGATGACTTCGAAGTTTCCAGCCCAGCCCTCGATATCATCGTCTCCTGCGCCAGCGCCGAAGCGGCCTGTTATGGCGCGCGCATGACCGGCGCCGGTTTTGGCGGCTGTGCAGTGGCCCTGGTCAAAGCCGACAGCGCCGCCGATTTTGTGGACAGCGTTCGGAAATGCTATACCGCGGCGACCCAACTCACCCCCGCCATCTACGTCTCACAGGCCAGCAGAGGCACCGAGACCATCTATCCCTGAAGACAAATTTCCTGTTTCTGTGCGCGGGCCCCTAGCCTTTGACCGCGCCGGCCGTCAGCCCTTCGACGATGCGCCGCTGGAAGACCAGCACCAGAATAATCAGGGGAATCGTCACGACGACGGTCGCCGCCAGGATTTCGGCAACTGGCTCTTGACGCGGCACCGATCCAGAGAAGTTGGCGATGACGACCGGGACGGTGCGGGCATTGGCATTGATGGATGCGAAGGTCGCCGCCAGCAGATATTCGTTCCAGGCGCCGATAAAGGCCAGCAGGCCGGTCGTGACCAGCGCCGGGGCGGTCAGCGGCAGTAAAATCATGTAGAAGGTCTCGAATGGCGTCGCCCCATCGACCAGCGCCGCCTGTTCAAGCTCATGCGGCAGGCCGCGGAAGAAGCTCACCAATACCCAGACCGTAAAGGGAAGCGTAAAGATGGGATAAGTGATGATTAGCGAGGTGATTGAGCCAAAGACGCCCAGCTCGCGCGTGATGGCGAACAAGCCCGACAAGATCGAAATCAGCGGGAACATGGTCATCGCCAGCACCAGATACAGCATGATGCGGCGGCCGCGAAAGTGCAGCCGTCCCAAGGCATAAGCCGCAAAAGACCCCACCACCAGCGCCAAAATCACCGTCAAGCCCGAAACAACAGCGCTGTTAAACAGGCCCTGCAAAAATTCCGGCTGTGTAAAGACGCCGCTGGGACGCGCATTGCCGAGCGTATCGGTTATTTCGCCGCTGTAATTGGCGAAAGTGAGATTTTGCGGCAGATAGGTCGCCGGCGGCGATTGAATCTCGGATTCTGGCTTGAGCGAACCGACAAACGCCCAATAAAAGGGAAACATAGTGAAGACGAAGATGGCCGCAACAAGCAGCCAAAAGCCGATTTTCTCCAAACGTTCAAGCATTGGATTTCTGGTCATCATTCCGCCTCCACACCCAGCGCATTCACGTAAATGATGGTAAAGATCAGAATAATGACGAAGATAGTCACCCCGATGGCGGACGCATAGCCAAATTCCTGTTCGTTCACCAGCACAAACTGATTATAGGTGGCAATCGATTGCAGCTGCCGTCCGACCAGAACATCAAAGACATCAAAAGCGCGGAGGGCATCCAGAGTGCGGAAGACCAGCGCAATCGCAATCGTGGGGCGCAGCAGGGGCAAGGTGATGTTAAAGAACTGACGCACGCGCCCGGCGCCATCGACATCCGCGGCTTCATAAATGTCCTTGGGTATCGTCTGCAAACCCGCCAGCAGCAGCAAAGCCATGAAGGGCGTTGTTTTCCAGACGTCGACAAAAATCAGCGACCAGATTTGCGTACTTGAGCCAGCCAGCCAAGCAATGGCGCCATCGCCCAAACCCAGACGGAACAGCACGTCGTTAATGACGCCGGCCTGATTGTCAATCAACATCACTTCCCACAAGCGCGCCGAAATCACAGTTGGAACCGCCCAAGGAACCAGCATGGCCGCCCGCATGATGCCGCGCCCGACAAATTTTGAATTCACCGTCAGCGCGATGATCATCCCCAGAACTAATTCGGCCGCGACCGTTATCACTGTAAAGAACAGGGTATTTTCGATAGCATTGAAGAAATCGCGGTCGCGGACACTCAAAACAAGCTGACTTTCGCCAAATTCATAGCGGCGGGCGATGCGGAAGCGCAAACCGCGGTAATCTTCGCCCAGCACATCGCGCGGACGCAGGAACTCAAGCGAGCCATCGTCATCCACCACGCAAGTGCCGTCGTCATTGCGTTCGCAGGCCATGATGTCCAGCCGAAAACCCAGCAGGCGGGCATAATTCTGAAAGCCGACAAACTCGGTTACGTCTTCTTCAGCGGCGGCAAATACCTGATTGGTCAAGCTGGCAATAAAGGTGCGCTCCAGAGGACGGGCCGCAATCAGTATCAGGATGATGACCGTCGGCAGCAGCAGATTCCATGCCAAGAGCGACTGCCGCGACATGAGGGTCTCCTGACCGACATAATAATCGTCCTGGTTTTGACGCAGCCATCGCCAGCCAAAGCCAAACGCGGCCGTCAGCAGCAGCGCAATCACGAACAGATAAGGATAAAATGAAACGTCCAGCGTCGATTCCGGGTCGGAGGCCAGCACCCAGTTGATGATGAGGACGCCGATGCCGAAGAGCGAAAAAATCATCAGCCAGAATAAAACTTGCGTTGACCATTTGGCGGCGAGGAGGTCTTTTGCCCATAATTTTCGGGCGATGTTCAGGCAGGCAAAGCCGGCGGCCAGCAGCAGCAAGGGGGTAACGATGCCGAAAGTATAAAGAAATTCCAATATCAAACGTCCGACATCGCCGGTTTGGCGCGCGCGGGTGATATTGTCCGCCCCGCCGACACTGACAGCCAGAGCCAGCAGCGCGCCGATGCCTAACAGGGCAAACAGTCCGGCAATCAGCTGTGGAATAGAGGTATCGCGGCTCGCGGTACGCATAACAATATATTCCTTAAAATTATTTTGCAAAACAAAGCCAAAGAGAGGGACCCAAGGGCCCCTCGTCTTTATGATTGATTCGAGCCGAATTACATTCCCATGTCAGCCAGGAAGTCTTCCAGTTCGATTTCAAGGTCTTCCAATCCGGTTTCCACATCAACCGAACCCGTCAGAATATCATGGATGCCGCCGGCGAAGACCGCCGAGGCCGCCTGATACTGCGATCCAGTGATGACCGAAGGCCGGGGGAAGGCTGTGCCGATGATGGGACCAGCGGCCGCGAAGAGCGCATCCGAGGCAATGGACGGGTCTTCATAAACGGCTGGAATGGTCGGGAATTGACCGAGTACGTAAGCCCGCTGAAGCTGCTGCTCATAGCTGGTGACGTACTTGGCGAAAGCGGCGGCCGCATCCACATTTTCGCTGTACTTGTTCACCGCCACCTGCCAGCCGCCCAGACAGGCCGCTACCCGTACGCCGCCATTCGGCAGGGGGATCCAGTCAAACTTGCCGGCTACCGCGCTGTCGTCGGCATTGCCCAAATTGTAGGCATAGGGCCAGTTACGCATAAAGGCGGCGTTGCCGGCCTGCCAAACGTTGCGGCTGTCTTCTTCCTGATAGGTGGTCACGCCTTCGGGGCTGATGCCGCCAACCCAGCCAACCGCGCGCTCCACCAGATCGGCAAAGGCATCGTCGGTGACATTGACTTCGCCGTCGGTGGTGATGAAAGTATCGCCAGTGGTGGAGACCAGCCATTCATGGGCATCGCAGGTCAGACCTTCATAGTCATTGCCCTGCCAGACGTAACCAGCGAAGTTGGCGTTGCCTTCAGCGACTTCGCCTTCCTGAATGGCGGCGGCGGCCGTTTCGAGTTCTTCCCAGGTGGTCGGGACATCAAGCCCGTATTTGTCGAGCAGGTCGGTGCGATAATACAAACCGGCCGCATCGGTGAAGGAGGGGATGGCAACCAGCCGCCCGTCCACGGTTTGACCGTTAACCATGTCAACGAAGTAAGCGCCGACTTCTTCATCGGTCAGATAAGCGCGCATATCAACCACATGCGGAGCCATGATTGCCGGCCAGATAACATCCGACGGCATGACATCAACATCGCCGCTCTGCGCTTCGAAGAATTGCAGATAAAGGTTCAGCCGCTCGGTGGCGCTGTCGGGCAGTTCCAGAATGTCAATCGTGATACTGGAACAAACACTGGTGAAAACATCGACTGCGCGTTGGATAAATTCGCGTTCGGCGCCGACGGTGCCGCCGGCATAGGTAATATCGGCTTCACCTTCGGGGCATACGATGTTGTCGCCAGTTGCGACCGGCGCTTCCTGCGCGAAGGCCGGCACGGACAAGACCATGAGGGTCAGCGCCAGTGCAAGCAGAATACGGAATGCTTTAGTGAACATATAAAACTCCTCGTTTAGACGTTGAACAGCTTGCGTGAACTAACAAGCGCGGCAAAACCCCGCTTAATTTAACGTATAACACATTTTGCCCGCGTTGCCAATAAGCTGTTTTACATCAAGACGATGCAAAAAGCCTACCCCAGATGCCCTCTGTGGCAAAACCCTCCCGCTGCTGTTACAATAACGCTGAAATAAGGGAAGGAATAGGAATGAATCCTGAAGCCCGCTGGCGCACATTCACCGATATTGAAGCGGCCCGCAAAACCATTCTCAAACGCCATTCCCTGCGCGATTATGACATGCCAGATGAAGTGATCGACTCATCCATCGACCTCTTTGGCGAGCGGGTGATGCCCGAAGAAGCGGTGCGGCGCATCATAATGACCGTGCGCCAAAACGGCGACCAGGCCCTCCTCGATTGGACTCGAAAAATTGACCGACTCCAACTGGACAGCCTGGCCGTCTCAACAGCCGACATGCAGGCCGCCCTAGCCGAAATCCCCGCCGATCTGCGAACCGCGCTTGAACACGCCGCCCAGCGCATCCGCAGCTTTCATCAAAAACAGCCCGTCTCCAGTTGGATGGATGCCCAAACGCACGGTGTTTTAGGCCAGCTGATCCGCCCAGTGGATTCTGTCGGCGTTTATGTACCCGGCGGAACGGCCCCCCTGCCCTCTTCCCTGCTGATGACCGTCATCCCCGCGCAAATCGCCGGCGTGCCAGAGATCGTCGTCTGCACGCCCCCAGGCAGCGGCGGCGGCGCTGTTCATCCCGCGATTCTGGCGGCGGCCGCCATCACCGGCATCGAAAAAATGTACCGAATCGGCGGCGCCCAGGCCATCGCGGCCCTGGCCTATGGCACCGAAAGCATCCCCCGCGTGGCGACCATTGTCGGCGCCGGCAACCTGTTTGTAACCCTTGCCAAACAGCAGGTCTACGGCGACGTCGGCATAGACGGCCTGCTTGGCCCCACCGAAACCCTGGTCATCGCCGACGGCAGCGCCAATCCCAAACTCGCCGCCGCCGATCTGCTGGCCCAAGCCGAGCATGATGTCCTGGCCTCCGCCATCCTTCTGACACCAAGCGCCGCCCTCGCCGCCGCCATCGAGCAGGAAATCATTCGTCAGACGCAGCTGCTTGAGCGCCGCGGCATCATCTGTCAGGCCATGCGAAACCGCTGCGGCGCCGTCATCACCGCCAACCTCGAGCAGGCCTTTGAGCTTGCCAATGAATACGCGCCCGAACACCTGTGCCTGCTGCTGGCCGATCCCTGGTCATGGCTGGGCAAGGTACGCAATGCCGGCGGCGTCTTTTTGGGCGAGCATTCCTATGAGGTGCTGGGGGATTATGCCGCCGGCCCCAGCCACGTCATGCCGACCGGTGGCACCGCCCGTTTCGCCTCGCCCTTGAATGTGCTGCATTTTGTCAAAATCACCAGTTTAATCGGCCTTGATGCCGCCGCCGCGCAGGAGCTTGGCCAATCGGCCGAGATCCTGGCCAACGCCGAATCATTGACGGCCCATGCCGCGGCCGCCCAATTCAGACGCGATGGCCGGGCCTAATGACGAGACGATCCAAAATGCGGATTCGCGCCGACGTCGAAGCGATGACCGCCTACACCCCAACAGCCTCCCTGGATGTTTTCGCCAAACGACTGGGCATGGCCGCCGCCGACATCATCAAGCTGGACGCCAATGAAAACCCCTACGGCCCCGCGCCCGCCGTCCGCGAGGCCCTGGCCTCCCTCGACCACATCAACATCTATCCCGACCCCGAATCCGGGCAGCTGCGCGATATGCTGGCCGATTATACCGGCGTATCATCCGAGCAGATCCTATGCGGCGCCGGCGCCGATGAGCTTATCGAAATTGTCCTTCAACTCTTTATCGAACCTGGCGACGTCATCATCAACACGCCGCCGACCTTTGCCATGTATGGCTTCAATGCCCCCCTCTATCACAGCAAAGTGGTCGACGTCTGGCGCCGGCCTGATTTTTCGCTTGACGCCGCCGCAGTTGAAAAGGCCGCGCTGGAGCATAATGCCAAGCTGGTCTTTCTGTGTTCACCCAACAATCCCAGCGGCAATCTCATCGACCCGCAGGATATTCAAAGGCTGCTGAAGCTGCCCTGCGCGGTTGTGGTTGATGAGGCCTATATCGAGTTTTCCAGTCAAGAGAGCCTGGCCGTCCAAGCCGCCGCCGCGCCGAACCTGATTGTGCTGCGGACGATGAGCAAATGGGCCGGCCTGGCTGGCCTGCGCGTGGGCTATGGAATCTTCCCGCGCGAACTCATGCCCCAGCTGTGGAAAATCAAGCAGCCCTACAACCTCAATCTGGCCGCCGATGTCGCCGCCCAAGTCTCATTGCAGAATGCCGACTATCTATTGGCAAAAGTGCGACAGCTGGTGACGCAGCGTCAGCGCATGGAAACCGCCTTTGCCGAACTGCCCTGCCTTTCGCCTTATCCCAGTGAATCCAACTTTGTCCTCAATCGCGTTCATGGCCGGCCAGCCGCCGATCTTCGCGACGCGCTGGCAAGAGTCGGCATCATCGTCCGCCATTACCGCAAACCGCGCCTCGACGACCATATTCGCATCAGCGCCGGTATCCCCGAACAGATCGACCGCCTGCTGGATGCGCTGAAGCATATTTAATCGACGGCCGCATTCATCCAATCCGCCGCATCCAAAAATCAAAACTGCGAACATTAAGCCGCCCTTTGAAGCCGCTTATGCGCTAGGCTGTGGACATGAATCAAATGCGCTGTCAAACTGCCGAACACCATCTAACTGCCAAAAGCCGCGCGGGAAATCGCTTATGCGCGAAAAAGTTTGTCTTTCGCGCACAAAACGCGCATAAAATCAGCGGCATGGCGTGGCGGATTATGGCGCAAAATGACGGATTTTGTCGGGTTATGTGGCGGATTATGGCGGATTTTGTCGGGTTATGTGGCGCAAAATGGCGCAAAATGGCGGATTTTGTCGCTATAGATTCAATCCCTTTGCCCCAATTTAGCGCTTTTTCTATCGTCATCTTTGTGTTACTCTTTGACTTGGGATGGAAACTATGACTGAACGCAAAGCCGAAATCAAGCGCAGCACCAAAGAAACTCAAATTGAACTGTCCCTCAATCTTGATGGCAGCGGACAGGCCGACATCCATACCGGCATCGGATTTTATGACCACCTCTTGCATCATTTGGCGGTGCATGGCATGATAGATTTACAGGTCAAGGCTGTCGGCGATCTGCATATTGACGCCCATCACAGCATCGAGGACATCGCCATCTGTTTGGGGAGGGCCATAGATGCGGCGCTTGCCCCCCGTCATGGCATCCAGCGTATGGGAACGGCCTATGTGCCGATGGATGAGGCCTTGGCGCGGGTGATCATTGACTTGAGCGGCCGGCCCTATGCCGTCGTCAATGTCGGTTTTGCGACCGCGGTCATCGGCCAGATGCCGACCGATCTCGTCATTCATGCGCTGGAAACCTTGGCCGCCCATGCCAAAATGAACCTGCACGCCGCCGTCCTGTATGGGCGCAACGACCATCACAAAGCCGAAGCCCTGTTCAAGGCCTTGGGACGCGCATTGTCGCAGGCCGTCGCCATTGACCCGCATCGTCAAGGCATTCCCAGCACCAAAGGCACGCTTACGGAGTAAAAGAAAATGCAGGAATTTGTGGATTTTACCCAGCAACTCGCCCAAGCCAGCGGCGATATAATCAACGGCTATTTTCGCCAGGATGTGACTGTCGAATCCAAAGCCGACCGCTCGCCGGTGACCATCGCCGACAAAAAAGCCGAAGAAGTCATGCGCGAGATGATTATGAAAGAGTTCCCCGAACATGGCATCATAGGCGAAGAATTCGGACATCACAACGAATCAGCCGCCTATCAGTGGGTGCTTGACCCGATTGACGGCACAAAATCATTCGTCGCCGGCACCTTCCTCTTCGGCACGCTGATTGGCCTGATGAAAGACAGACAGCCGATTGTCGGCGCCATCCATCATTCATTGACCTCGCATCTGCTGCTGGGAAGCGGCGGCCAAACGCGGCTCAATGACCAGCCCGTGCGGGTTCGCGGCACCAAAACACTTCGCGAAGCGGTCCTGCTCTACACCGATTTTGTCGATGTCGGCAAATACCAAAACGGCATCGCTTTTCAGCAGCTTATGGGCCGCACAAAATACAGCCGCACCTGGGGCGACTGCCACGGCTATTTTCTGGTGGCGACCGGCTATGCCGACATCATGCTGGATCCAATCATGCACCTATGGGATATTGTCGCCTTGATTCCAGTCATTGAAGGCGCTGGCGGCAAAGTCACCTCCTGGCGTGGCGGCCCGCCGCTGGAAAGCAGAAGTCTGATCGCCACCAATGGCCTCTTGCATGATCATGTGCTGCGCGTGCTGCTTCCCGCATCCCAGCAAAGTCGAGACAGCCATTAGGGAGCGGCGAACTGAAACAGCGAACAGCCGCCATCCAGGGTCAGAATGCTGCCGGTCATATAAGCGCTTTGCGGGCTGGCCAAGTACACCACAGCCTCGCCAATCTCTTCTGGCGCGCCGGGATGAACAAGCGGAATCACCTTGGCCGCCCACGCGGCATACTGCGGATCTTCTCGCAGCTGACGACCGGCCAGCCCGGCGTTCACAATCCCAGGGGCTATCGCGTTCACCAATATGCGATAGGGCGCCAACTCCCGCGCCATCTGCTTGACCAGCATATTGACCCCGGCCTTGCTGACGGTATAGGCCGCGATCTCGGGCCAAGGAATCGATCCGACCCAGCTAGAGGTCAGGATAATCCGCCCAGCAGTCTGGTCAGCGACCATCTTCAAGGCGGCCGCCTGGCACACATTGAAGCACCCGGTCAAGTTGACATCCAGATGATGCTGCCAGCTTTCAGTCGTGACCTCCAGGAAGGGCTGCGACTGCACAATGCCAGCATTCGAGCAGACAATATCCAGCCCGTCCATCGCCTGCATCGCTTGGTCGACGGCCTGACGGTCGCGCACATCCACCGTCTGATACTCGGCGGCCGCATCATCGGCCTGCGCTTGGGCCAGGGCCGCCGCGGCCTCATCGGCCCCTTTGATGTCCCACATCACGACGTGGGCGCCGTTCTTTGCCAGATGACTCGCCATCGCCTGGCCAAGGTCGCCGGCCGCGCCGGTGATTAACGCTGTTTTTCCAGCAAGCATCATAACATTCCTTTATCTATACATATCCAGCAAATCCCGCACTTCTGCCCATGAAGCCACCACCGCAGTTGTTCCAGCAAAGGTCGTCATCAACGCGCCGGCCGCCATCCCCCATCGAATCGCCTCGTTTAACGGCCTACCCTTCAGCAAGGCCGCCAGCAGACCAGCCTTGAAGATGTCGCCGGCCCCAGTGGTGTCTACCGCCTTGACCGCGGGCGGGCTTAATTGACAGGTCTCGCCCGTGTCAAACAGCGCGATTAGAGGAGCGCCGCCATCGGTAATCAAGACGGTGCAGCCGGCCGCCGACTGAAGCTCTTTGCCCAGTTCCAGCGGCGGGATATGCGGCAGCTTTGTCCGCACAATAGAAGCTGAAATAACTAGAATATCCACCAGGGGCAGGATGGGATGTTCGATATCGTAAATATCATTGATGAGGACAGCTGCGTTTTGGCTTTTCGCCAGGCGAGCCGCCTCCAGACGCGGCTGAAGCGGCCCCGACATATCCAGATTCAGCCATTCCACCCCGCGCAGCATCGCCGTTTCCAAAGGCCGAACGCGCAATTCATCCGGCCAGTGCATGATAAAACTTCGCTCGCCGTCGGGGGTCACCAGGCATTGACAGCGCGGCGTTTGATAATTTGGATACCAGGCAAGATAGCGGGTGTCCAACTGTGGATATTCGGCCAAGGCCTGCCGAACCTGCCGGCCATAGCGGTCATCGCCAAGGTCATGCCCGGCCAGCAAGGTCGGGATGCCCCAATTGGCCAGCCAGATGGCGGTATTCGCCGCCGCGCCGCCCACATTTTCAAATTCACGGGTGACATTCGCCGCCCGATTAAGAGACGGCAGCCGAGACACCGCCAGATACACGTCGAGGTCGATTTCGCCATAACACAGCGCCCGCGGCCTCTGCGCTTCTTCAGGCCGGGATTCAGAGCGGACGGACTTCGACATCTTCGCAGCCGATGCGTCCTTCTTCGGCGATCAGAGCGATGCCTCCTCCGCCGAAAAACTGATTCTCGTCTTCGGCTTCCAGCACCAGCTGGCCATCGAGATAAGCTGACAGCCGACTGCCGGCGATCTGGAGACACAGGCTGTATTCCCGGCCCATTGACCAGCCGCCTTCTGCTTGTGCCAGCAAGGTATCCTGGCCTTCGCGGGCAGCGACCAGGCGAACGCTTTTCTCATCACAGAGGAAGGCATAATAGCGTTTCATGCCCTGCACGCGGACGCCCAGCCCGCCGGCGCGGCACATGTGCGGCCTCATTTTGGCGCTTGCCTGATAATCGCTCCAGTCACGGCTGCCATGAATAAACAGGCCGCGGCCGACATTTTGAATCAGCCGATAGGTTTCAGGCCAAAAATCCAATTCCGTCAGCCGTTCGCGGGTATCCATGCCGTTGACCCAGGCCTTTTTCCACATCTTCGCCCCTTTGCCGCGCGCCAGCCGCGTAAAATCGCGCGCATACGGACGAGCCAGGGACACATTAGGCGCGCCGTCCCAAGTGAGCCTATCCAGATAAACGCGGCCGCAGCTTCCGTTTTCCCCGCTGATTTGAATGCCGACCAGCGCAATCGGCTGTCCGCCCAAATCAGGAACTTGCCATTCGAGCATCGCCGACTCCCCGGCCGACAGGGCGACTTCATCCCCAGACTGCCGCTTCAAGCTGTCTTCTTCATCATAATGTTTGATGTAAATAGCGGCGTTCACCGCGCTGGCATTATCGACATCAGCGACGAGCCGCGCTTTGATGGTCTGCCCGGCATAGAGCTTGGGACTGGCGAGCAGACGATAGCCGCGCTTGTCAAAATAACTTGAAACATCGGATGAGGGGACAAAGACGGCAGTTTCCACCCGCCCCACCCGTCCGGGCGCCAGCCCTTGATAATCCAGCGCCAGCAGACGATTGCCACCCTGACTTAGCTGGTCATCATACACATTCTGCAAGCTGATGACATCGCGGGCTTCAGTCGAATCTTCATTCATAAAGCCTTGCACCGAACCGGGCAGTTCAAAATGATAACGAGCGCCGTCTTTGGGTCGCAGCGGCGCTATTCCCTGCAAAGCGCGGCCGGCATTGACAAGCTGGAGCGTCTCGGCCGCGGCGTCGGTAATGGCGCGTCCGCCGTCGGCTGTCGGCAGATATATCCGATCCGCCACCGGCCCGCGCCAGTCCGGCCCGTTTTCCAAACCCTTGAGGCCGTTTTTGATGCCCATCAAACAGCCGATATTGCCCGAATTGCAGTCCGTGTCCCAGCCGCAGGTATTAACAATCATCAGAGTCTTCTGAAAATCATCATCGCCATAAAGCAGCGACATAATCATCAGGCCGTGATTCGGCACCATGTGGCAGTTTCCGCCGTAGGTATCATAGCCATAACGCGCCGCCAGCAGTTCTCGCCCTTTGCGCCAATCGGGTTCTTTGGCATGCCATTCGCGGATGTCGTTAATCATGTAATAAATGATGGAATCCTTCGGAATCACTGACAGGCCGGTGTCAATCAATTTGTCGATATCGGATTCGATAAAGGCCTGGGCTTCCATTGCCGCCAGGACCTGCGCTCCGTAAATCGCCTCGCCGCCGTGGCTGACACTGCCGGCCCGGCCAGCCAGATCAGCGGCATACTGCGGATCGCCGGGCGCGACCATCGCCCAGCCGTCAATGAAGATTTGCGCCCCGATTTGCTCGGCGACTACCTTGCCATTCAGTTCAACGGAGCCGCTGTAGGGTGGCTGGATGCCCTGCTTGAGCCGCAGATAAGCCGTGTGTTCGGTGGAATTGCCCATGCCGCCCCACCAAAGCACGGTCTGCTCTTCAATGAGATAGTTCAGCCAGGTCTGCCCGATTTGCGCTGGGGTGATATCGCGCGAATAAGCGTAATCTTCCAAGGCCCGCACAAAGGTAAAGGTGCCGGAAATGTCGTCATCGGTTACAATCAGCGGGGCATTCAGCTTTTCATGGACGTAGTAGTTGATTTCGCCAAGATGTTCGGTAATCGCTTCATAAGACCAGCCTTCAAAGGGACGGCCGAGATAAACTCCGATAATTTTGCCCAGTACACCAGCGTACACCCGCTCCAGATAATCCTTTGGGAGTGTCATGTTTTAGTTCTCCTCATGCAATAGTTCAGTAAATGCTTGATTTCGCGCCTGCGCCGCTTCGTGCTGGCTTTGCTGCAAGCGATGGGTCAAGGCTGTCAGGTCAAGCACCAGGGGTTTCAAGTCAATCCGATTGGCCTGGTCGATCTGCTTAATCCAGTTTGAACGGATGGCCCGTGCGCCATGCAAGGCCCCGGCGATGGATCCAGCCATGCCGGCAATCGAATCGTTGTCGCGGCCATAATTGGCGCCGCCAAAAATACTGCCCTCATAATCTCCATCAACCACAACCAAAAATCCCAGCGCGATGGGCAGTTCTTCGATACTGTGTTCGCGGCTTGGCTGCCAGTGATTGCCACCTTGGCCGCGCATCTTGGGCATTTCGGCGGCGCCATCGTAGGGTTTTATCGCTTCTCGCAAGGGTGCAATCGCCGCTTTCCAATCACTGTATTCCCGGGCGGCGCTGACGACGGCCGCAATCGCCTGCTGTGTGCCTTCTTTGGCCAGCGACAAGGCCGCGGCAATAATGGAATCAACAGTTGCGTTTGGGCTGAAGGCTTCGGCAGCGCAGGCGGCCATCACGGCGGCGGCTTCCAGGCCATAGCTCTGCTGATGCGCGCTGAACATATCCACCGCTTCCCGATAGGCATTGCGCGGGTCGCCGGCGTTGATGATGCCCACTGGCGCCGCATACATGGCCGCGCCGCAGTTGACCATATTGCCGATGCCGCCCTGACGCGGTTCAGCATTGGCCAATGCCAGACGCATAAACAGCCATTTTTCGGGATAAAACAAACGCTCTACCAGTTTCATTTCGCGGCCGCGTTCTGGCAGCCAGCGGTCTTCCTCGGCAATCAGCGGCACAATGCGGCGGGCAAAGGAAAAAGCGTCTAAATGTCCGTCTTCTTCGATATAACAGCGACTAAGCAGCTGCACCATGTGGCTGTCATCGGTATAGCGGCCGTCGCCTTTTCCGATGTCAGAGGGCCCTTCCCAGTTTTCCACAAAATCAGTGATGTACCCATAGCGCTCTTGAATTTGGTCTGGCAAATACCATTCGGCCGGGGCGCCCAGCGCATCGCCAACCGCGCCGCCATACAAGCAGCCCATGACCTTATCATACAGGCGGGTCGTTTCGATTTTGTTCATCTGATTTCTCCTAAGTCTTGACGCCGCCTTCGGCCAGGCCTTCAATAAATTGACGCTGCAAGGCCAGGAACAGCACAACCACCGGGAAGATGATGATAACGGCGCTCGTCTTGCGTCAGGCTTTCAGGCCGCCTTGCGTCAGACCCTCAATAAAGCGGCGCTGCAAAATCAGAAACAGAAGCAAGACCGGAGTCACCATGATAACCGAGCCAGCGTTGGTCAGTCCCCAATCGCGGCTGAAACGTCCCTGGAAAGCATGCAGGCTGGTCGCCACTGGTTTGAATTCTGGGTCTGGCAAGAAAGTTATGGCGAAGAGAAATTCGTTCCAGGTGAACAAGCCAATGACCAAGCCGGCGGTCAAGAAACCCGGACCGGTAAGCGGAGCGATCACGTGTCGGAAGACCTGCCAATCCGATGCGCCGTCAATTTTGGCGGCATCGACAAACTCTTCTGGGATCGACAGCATATACGACCGCAGCAGATAAGTCGCAAACGGAGATTGCAAAGCGGTATATATGAGGATTAAGCCGACATGGGTATTGACCAGGCCAAACTGCTTCCACATGAAAAACAAGGGAATGATGAACAACTGCGCCGGAACTCCAATACCAACGAGAAAGTAAAAAGACAGGACATTGGCATACTTGAGCTTCAAACGCGCTAGCGCATACGCGGCCAGGCCGGCGACGGTCAATGAGCAGGCAATCGTCGAAATGGTCAAGATGGCGCTGTTGCGAATGGTCAAGCCGTATTTGCCCTTCTCAAAGGCTTCGCCATAATTTCCCCACAGAATTTCTTTGGGCAAAGAAAAGGGGCTGCTGGCGATCTCGGCGGTTGATTTAAGCGAATTGCTCACCAGAAGCGCCAGCGGCAAGGCCGTGAACAATGCCAGCAAGATCAGGATGATGTAATTGGGCAGGGTCGATTGAGTGCGCTGTGACCCGAATATGCTTAAACGTCCCATCCGCGTCTCCTTAGAAATACGAAGCCGCCGACCGCGATTGCGACCCACAGTGTCATCACAACACCGATAGCGCCGGCATAACCGGCATTGAAGCGGAAGAAAGCGATTTCGTAGAGGTAAGTCCCCATAACCTCCGAGGCATGAGCAGGTTTCCCCGAGGTCAAAATATAAACGTAGTCAAATACCGTCGCCGACCAAATCAGAATCATCAGAAGCGTAAAGACGATTGTCGGGCGAATACTAGGCAGGGTAATAAAGCGAAACTGCTGAAAACGCGTCGCGCCATCCAGCCGCGCCACCTCGTACAGTTCGGTATCCACTGCCGACATCGCTGCCAGATAAAGCACGACGAGGAAACCCCAGAAATGCCAAATATCGACAAATGCCACAGTATAGAGGGCCGTCTCCGCTTTGCCAAAAAGGGCGACGTCGAGAATATCGGTGATGCCAAGGTCTGCCAGCCAGGGCCCGATGCCAACGCGATGATGCAAAAGGAAACGCCAGATCTGGCAATTGACCACAGAGGCCATCACAAAGGGAATGAAGTATAAAACGCGGAAGAACATTTGCCCGCGTTTGATGCCAGCCAGCAGATATGCGCCCAGCAAGCCCATGAAGATCGGGATTGTCAGAAAAATGGCTGTCCACACGATGTTGTTGCCGAGCGCCTTAAAGAAGACATCGTCTTCCAAAAGCGTTTCAAAATTTTCCAGACCGATGAATTGAGGCTGACCATATCCTGACCATTCGGTAAACGCGATTCCCAAGCCGGCAATAGACGGGATGACAATCACGATCAGATTAAGCGCCAAAATGGGCCACAAAAATGCCCAGCGCCCGATCACACTTGTCCAGGGGACTTTTGGCTTATGGCGCTTGACAGCCGGCGCGGCAATTGCCTCTGCAACACTCATGAGTTTCCTTTCTGCCTTTGTTTTCAGACACCGTCTTTTGGGTGCAGCGCAAGTTACGCGCAGCTGCGTTAGCGGTCAGGGACACAATCGCCCCTGACCAAAAACGAATAGCGACTTTCTAACGATCAGGGATCGCAAGCGTCTTGCCTTCTTCGCGCGCTTGTTCCCAGAGCGCTTCGTGCTCCTCCAGATATTCCTCGGTGCTGATCTCACCAGCCCAGACGCGTTCAATATCCGTCCACAGATGCACGTTGGCATCGGCGGGCCAGAAAGTCCAGGTAGTGTAGCCAGCGCGTCCTTGGGCAGTGACCTCGGCAAAATCGGCGAAGAAGCGTGCGATCCGCTCATCTGTGCCGACAGGGAAATCATCGACCGTGAAGTGAATAGGAACGACGAATTCGCCATAGCCGGCGCCAGCGGCAATCGCCAGTACGCGAGCGGGGCTGCTTAGCCAGTAGTCGATAACGGTGCCGACCGCTTCCGGATCCTCGGTATTGGCGTTGACAGAGATGGTGCTGCCGGTAGCCAACTCGTAATTGTACTCGCCAGCCTGTTCGTGGAAGGGCGGCAAGGGTACCCAATCCCATTCGGTGCCCTGCTCCTCAAAGAATTCGTTCATTGTGCGGAAATTCCAGGTGCCGCTTTGCATCATGGCAGCTTCACCTGAAGCCAGTTCTATGCGGATATCGTCGCCGGTATTGGCATAGTAATTGGAAATGTCACCGCTGAACCAACCGTCCAACAGCTGCGTGGCGAGCAAGTCCGTCGCCTCCGCAAATTCCCGATCAGTCCAGGATTTTTGGCCCGTCAGCGCCAGATAGACATTCTCCGGCCCGGCATAGTTATTAAGGTAGATGCCCATCAGGTGCTCGTTCGAGGGCTGCCATGACGCGTTGCCATAAGTGAAGGGGAAGATGTCGTTGGCGATGGCTTCGGCCGCGATGGCGTCAATTTCCGCCTGGGTGGTCGGCGGCTCCCAGCCCATCTCATCAAAGAGGGTCTTATTATAGAACAAAACCAGGCTCTCGTATGTAATGGGGATACTGTAAAGCTCGCCTTGCAGGATGCCGGAGTTGTAAGCCCAGGGCAGCAGTTTGTCTTTCCAGCCGTACTGGTCAGCTAGACTTGACAGCGGCAGAATTTGTCCGGCGGCGACGAATTCAGCGATGAAGGATGCCCCCGGCGTCTGAAGGATGTCTGGGGCCGCGCCAGCCTGCAATGCGGTTCGATTGACATCATTCAAGGATTCCTGCCCGATAATCTCCAACTGGATATTATCATGCTCGGCGTTGAAGGCGTCCTGCAGCAGCGGGATGAGAAATTCATCAACTGAGTCATT
Source organism: Phototrophicaceae bacterium (assembly GCA_965243795.1). Taxonomy (GTDB): domain Bacteria; phylum Chloroflexota; class Anaerolineae; order Aggregatilineales; family Phototrophicaceae; genus UBA6055. The sequence goes on from OZ251576.1 coordinate 2,731,369, forward strand.
CTGTTCCGTCCACCAGACGACAGTTGTCACATCTTGGGCATTCACCATCCCCATCGGGATTAGAAGCGCAAGGACAACAGCGATGAGCAGACTGCGTTTCAAACGATATGACATGATTTTTCCTTTCCGAATCATTAAGTTTGTCGTTTCACAGATGAGTTAAAGCACCCTAAAATTCTCGCATTTTCCCTCCTTCAACATCAATGTCATCAGGAATCGCCCGACTGTTCAGTTTATTTAACTGATATGTAAATTATAGGCAATTCAATCATCGTGTCAAGGTTTTGTCAAAATTTGGGGTTTAATCTTTCAGGCCGCTGCTGGTAATCGCCTGGATATAATAGCGCTGGAAGGGCAGCAGCAGCAAAATCGGCACAATCGCCGCCAGCATGGACCCAGCCAGCAATTCGTTCCACAGCGTTTGATATTCACCGACAGCATTCGATATTTCGACCTGGACGACCCGCAAGTCTGGGTGAGGCGCCACCAGCAGCGGCCAAAAGTATGAATCCCACTGCGACAGGAACATTAACAGGGCGGCTGTAATCAAAACCGGGCGCGACAAGGGCAGAATGATGCGAAAGAATACGCTCATCCAGGACGCGCCATCCACCCGCGCCGCGTCAATCAGGTCTTGCGGAATTTCCTCAAAAAACTGCCGAAACAGGAAGATGACCAAACTGTTGGCAAATCCAGGCACAAGCAAAGCCGGCCAAGAGTTGTACCAGCCCAGATAATCTTTGACCAGGATATAGCGCGGGATGGCGGTCAAATCAATCGGTATCAGAAAAGGAACCAGGATAAGCACAAGGAATATCAGACGTTTGCCGCGGAAGCTGAAGCGGGCAAAGGCAAAGCCGGCCATGGCATTGACGACGCCTCCCGCCAGCACGACTGTCACGCCCAAAAAGAAGGTGTTGAGCAGTGAAATTCCAAAATCGCGCTCGAACAGGCTTTGGTAGGCCTCCAAAGTGAAATTGCCGGGCAGCAGCGCACGCAGGGAGAACGGATAGGCATACTTGAAAACCTGCTCATTGGGCGTAAAGGATGCCGCAATCGCCCACATCAAGGGCAGGATAAACACAATCGCAACGATGATATGCAGCGCATAAATCAGCAGCGTTTCAAATACCGGGCGTTTGCCGTCCGTATTCAATGAAACGATGAACCTGGCCACAGACGACATGGCTGTTAATCCCTTCGGCGCAGCGCAAATGCCTGGAGCAGGATGACCATTAACACGAAGACCAGCATCACCAGCAGCATCGCCGCCGACGTGAAAAGGTCGTTATAGACAAAGCCGCGGCGGTAGGTTTCGTACATGATCAAATTGGTCGATAATTGAGGGCCTCCTTCAGTCAGCAGCTGCACTGGCGCAAACAGAAGGAAATTGGCAACCGTATCTGCGATCAGGACAAACAGCAGCACGCCGCGCAGCAGTGGCAGGGTAATCATCGTAAAAATTTGCCGCCGATTGGCGCCGTCGATTTTGGCGGCTTCAATTACTGATTCCGGGATTCCCTGCAGGCCGGCCAGGAAAAACAAGGCCCACAGCGGCACTCCCTTCCAGGTGGCCAGGATGATGATTGACCACAAGGCATGGCTGGGGGCCGTCAAGAAGGGCTGCTTGGGAATATCCAGGATGGCCAGAATGCCGTTGATCAGCCCCGAATCGCTGTCCAGCATCAGTCCCCAGACCACCGTAGTCACGTTAATTGAAACGGCGACCGGCAACAGATAAATGCTGCGGAAGATCGATATCCCCCGCACTTTCTGATTGGCCAAAAGGGCCAGCAAGAGCGCCAGCGCAATTTGAATCGGATTGACCAGGATGCTGAACCAGAGCGTTACCTCGACCGATTTCCTGAAAACCGGGTCGCGGAAGATGCGTTCAAAATTCTCTAGGCCTACAAAGATGCGCTCGTTATTGATGAAGGATTTGACGTGCAGGCTTTCGCTAAGCGTCGCCAAGGTCGGATAGAGATTGAAGACCAGCAGCAGCAGCACCGCCGGAAGCAAGAAGAGGTAGGGAACAAGCCGTCCATGAATACTCATAGCATGCCAAAGCGGACAGGCCAGCGCGGCCTGCCCGCATTCAACGAACGCGAATTAACGCCGGTATTTGTCCATTTCGCTTTCAATCCGGGCTACGGCCAGATTCAGCGATTCTTCGACATCGGCGCCGTTGCGAATATCCTGGAAGGTGTTTTGCAAAATCTGCTCATATTCCAGGTATCCCGGTGAGACAGGGCGCGGCACTGCCCCCACAGTCGCCTCGTCGGCGGCGACGCGCAGGGTCGAGAAGGGCGCCTCTTCAAACTGCTCATCGGTGGCGAACATGGCCAGCACCGATTTTTGCGCTGGGAAGTCACCGCTGCCGATGCGCCACCACATTTCAGCGCCTTCGCCAGTCGAAATCCAGTTGACCAGACGGGCTGCCGCTTCCCGATTTTCGGAGTTTTTGTTGATGCCGATGTGCCAGCTGCCGGTCGGCGTCACAATCTCGCCGTCGGCAAAGTAGGGATGGCGCGATACACCCCAGGCAAAGGGCACCTCGTCGCGGATGAAGCGGTTGATGTTCCAAGGGCCCGCAATGTACATCGCCAGTTTTCCAGCGGCGAAGAGATCGCTGGCGCCGACGGTGTCATCTTGCGGCGCGGCCTGGAGGGCATTGAACATATCGGAATAGTAGGTGAAGGCCTCAATCCATTCGGGCGAGTTGATAACGCCGTCCACTGTCAGACCATCGGCGCCAATGGCATCGCCGCCCAGTCCCTCTGGCAAGGGCTGCAACTGGTAGATGCGGTTGGTCTGCTCCCAGGTGAATCCCCAGATGTCGGTTGTTCCGTCATCATCGGTATCCATCGTCAGCTGCGGGGCGATCTCGGCAATGTACTCATAAGTCCAGCGCTCGTTTTCTCCTGGCGGGTCAATGCCGGCCATGGCAAACACATCGGCATTGTAAATCAGGAGTTGGGTTGAGGTGCTGACGGGCGCGGCCAGCAATTCACCATTGTAGCTGCCGGCTTCTGTGGCGGCATCCAGCCAATCTTCCTGTTCGCCGCTGATGAAAAATTCATCCAGAGGCAGCAGCCAGCCGCGCAAGCCATAAGCAGCGACCAGGGGAACATCGACCGATAGAACGTCCGGGTCGCTGCTGCTGGCGCCCAGCCGCACTTGAATTTGCTCAAACAAGGCATTGAACGGCACCTGTTCAAGCTCGACATTGATGTCCGGGTTTTCTTCCTCGAACTGCGCCACAACTTCTTCCGCTCCGCCCCAGCCCAGCATCAGCCAGGTAACGGTCGCCGCGTCATCCTGCGAAAGGGCTGGAATCACAGAAAACACCAGTAAGAGCGCCAGCAAAGGTATGATGAAAAATGCTTTTCTGCCGAACATTAGATAAAACCTCCTAAGATAATTGGATAATACAGCGCTTGCCATTCGCAACGCTGTCGGCCATGCAGCCTAGTTTATTCGTCTAATTCAATTTAGCACAAGCCAATCATCGTGTCAAGGTTTTGCGATTTGCGGGAGTGGTAAATAGGGGATATTCGCTCGACAAAATCCGACATTTTCCGCCATTTTCCGCCACACCCCGCCGCGCCATTCGCTGGACTCATCTGAAGCGGAACGGGTTTTATGTCCGTTTTATGGCCACAAGAAAAACTTTTTCGGTCATAAAGTGTTTTTCGATCATAAACATTTCGACTCTATGCTGTTCAGGTTTTTTATACCGCGTTTGCGGGTTGGAGGGGCGACTCAAAGATCGCTGTTTTGGCATAGGGACTAGAAAGCCGCGATTTGTCCGTCAGCGCGCGGTTCACTGCCGCCGCGCATCACCCGCGCCGAGGAATCGTATCGTATAATCTGGCCGCGCCCAAACAGCCCGCGGTTCAGTCCCGAGACCGGCCGGATGCGATGTCCCCTATCCGCCAAGGCCGCCATGGTCTTTACTGGGATGCCCTCTTCCAGGAGCAGGTCACCACCAGGTTCGCCATTTTGGATATACCAGCGCGGGCGATTCAGCGCTTCTTGCGGATTGAGGCCGTCGTCAACCAAGGCGCTTATGACCTGAAAATGACCCTGCGGCTGCATAAAACCGCCCATGACGCCAAAACTCGCCCACAGTTCGCCTGACCGCAGCGCCAGGCCGGGGATAATGGTGTGATAGGGACGTTTGCCTGGCGCCAGGCTGTTGGCATGGCCGGCTTGAAGCGTGAAGCCAGCGCCGCGGTTTTGCAGCCAAACGCCAGTTCCTTTAGCGACGATGCCGGCGCCAAAGCCCATATACAGGCTCTTGATGAAGGAACAGGCATTGCCAGCGGCATCGACGACGCTCAAATAGATGGTGTCGGAAGCGGGCGGAATATCGCCAAAGGTCGGCGGCGGGTTCATCGCGCGTTCGGCCGAGATCAGCTGCGCGCGCTTTTGGGCATATTCCTTGCTCAAGAGAGTATCAAGCGGCACCTGCGCCTGGCTCATATCGGCAATGTACTGGCGCGCATCGGCCCAGGCCAGGCGCATACTCTCCACCATCAGATGCAGTCGCCGCGGCGAATCCCAAGCCAGCGATTTCAGATCAAAATTGGCGGCGATATTCAAGGCCAGCAAAGCGGTCAGGCCTTGGCCGTTTGGCGGGCATTCATACACGGTCACGCCATGATAATCGGCTGAAATCGGCTCGTCCCAAGTCGAGTGGTGATTTTGCAGGTCTTCATGGGTCATCAGACCGCCCTGCTCTTGGATGGATGAGACGATGGCATCAGCGGTCGGGCCCGAATAAAAGGCATCTGGGCCGCCCTCGGCAATGGCGCGCAGGGTATTCGCCAGTCCTGGCAGACGCACGATTTGCCCGGGCTTGGGCGCTTTGCCTTGCGGCAGATAGTCCTCGGCGTTGATGGCATTGCGAAGAAAATCCTCGGCCTTTTCCCAGCGCAGGCCAAATATCGGGGCGGTTGGAAAGCCCTCGCTGGCATAATAGACAGCATCGGCCAGGACATCGGCCAGGGACATGCTGCCATGCCGTTCCAGCAGATCATGCCAGCCGCGCACGGCCCCTGGCACGGTTACAGCGTGGGCATGAAACGGATTCATCTTTTGCCAGCCCAGCGCCTGGACAGCTTCCAAAGTCAAGGCCTGCGGGGCGCGGCCGCTGCCATTGAGAGCGGTCACTTTTTTTGTTTTGGCATCAAAGTAGAGGGCAAAGCAGTCGCCGCCAATGCCGCATGAGCCAGGTTCGGTGACGTTCATCACGGCCGAGGTCGCAATGGCCGCATCAGCCGCGTTGCCACCCCGCCGCAGGATATTGAGTCCGGCCTGGGCGGCGAGTGGATTGCTGGCGCCGACCATGCCGCGGGCCGCGCTGATCATGGAACGGCGGGAGTTAAAATCAAGGGGCGTCGTTTTCATTAAGGAAATCTCCGCTGTGTTTGCCGGGCTGTCAAGCTGATATTTGCGTGTTCAAACAGCGGAAAAGGCCTCGAAAACAGGTGATTTGGGCCATTTCCCAGCAAATGTTTGACAAAACGCGCCAAGCTGTTAGAATGGCTTCATTATAATAAGGTTTGATTTTACTGGCTATGGGAACTTATATGATGGGAGGACAGGCAAGATATGCAAACCCTTTATGAATCCAAACAAGCTGAACTGGAAGCCAAACTGCTGGGCGATTTGTCGGCGGCCGAGCCGTGGGCGCTGATTGAGCGGTTCACAACCCTAGTGCGCGAATCCTCATCAGAAGACGAGCGCATCGCCTTTCAATACATTGCTGACCGATTGGCCGAGCTTGGCATATCGCATCAGGTTTATAGGCCGGAGTTGTTCCTAAGCGTCCCGGTCGAGGCTTCGCTGGCGGTGGGGGACAAGTCTTACCGCGCCAAGACTCCTGCTTTTTCAATCAGCACGCCGACGGGCGGCATCAGCGGCGAAGCGGTTCGCATCGAGGACTTTGCGGCCGGCAGGAGCGTCGACTTTTTTGATTTTACGCCGGCAAGCGATGTGGATGTCCGCGGCAAAATTGTGGTTGTCGATGGCTTTGGCGGGCCGCCGCCGGTTTGGTATTTCCAAAACGAAGGCGCCGTGGGGGCGATTTTTATCAATCCAGGCGTCGATATCCATTGGGGCATCTGCACCACTATTTGGGGCGCGCCTGATCTGGACAATTATCATCGGCAGCCGGCGATCCCAGTCGTCTCGATTAACCGACCCGACGGCGAGGAATTGCTAAGGCAGATGGAAAATGGCGCGCTGGAAGTTACGCTCCATACCGAATTGCGCGAAGGCTGGTTTGAATGCCCATTGGTCGTCGCTGAAATTGAAGGTCAAGTCGAGCCAGAGCGATTCGTCCTGGCGCATGGGCATGTCGATTCATGGGATGTCGGCATTGGTGACAACGCTGTCGGTGATGCCACTCTATTAGAATTGGCGCGGATTTTCCACAACAGCCGCGACCAGATGACGCGAAGCCTGCGGGTGGCCTGGTGGTCGGGCCATTCGACTGGACGTTATGGGGCTTCAACTTGGTTTGCCGATGAATTTGGGCTTGATTTGGCGCGCAACTGCATCGCTCAAATGAACATCGATTCGCCGGGCTGTCGCTGGGCAACCGAATACTACGACGTGACTGTGATGACCGAAGCGGAAGACTTTGCCGCTCAAACAGTAAAGGATGCCACTGGTCAGGGGTTCAGCGGCGCGCGTCCACATCAGGCCGGCGATTATTCCTTCAATAACATCGGCATCTCCAGCCTGTTTATGCTCTTGTCGTCCATGCCAAGGGAACTCATCGAAGAGAAGGGATATTACGCTGTCGGCGGCTGCGGCGCCAACATCGCCTGGCATACCGAAAATGATCAGCTGGAGATCGCTGACAAGGATAATCTGATGCGCGATCTGCGCGTTTATGCGACCGCCTTGCAGCGTCTCTTGAACAACCCGCTTCATCCTTTCGATTTTCGCAATTTGACGGCTGAATTCAAAGAGACGCTGGATAGGTATGCGGACGCCGCCGGCAGCGAAGTCAGTTTTTCGCCGGCATACGATGCGCTTGCCGATCTGGATGCCGCGTTGGATGATTTGTATGGTCACAGCGCCGCGCTGGCAAACAAAGAGGCCGCTGACGCAGGAGTGCGCGCCTATAACGATGCGCTGCTGGGCATGGCGCGGGAACTGGTGCTGGTCAATTATACTCGCAAAGGCCGCTTTCGCAATGAGCCGGCGGTGCGGGTGCCGCAGCTGCCGGATTTGGCGGCGGCCATGGATTTGGCGGCGGCCGATGAACACATGAAACGGGTCACGCGGACGCATCTGGCGCGCGGCCTCAACCGCGTCGCCTGGGCCTTTGAGACATCGGCAAATATCGCCCGCGCCGCGCTTGACAAGATAAACGTCTAAGAACAGGAGAATGACAAATGAAATTGATTTATCTGGTTTCCGGGCCGATGGGTCGGACGCCTGAAGGACAGGCCGAGCTTGGGCGGCGGCGGGACTATCTCCAGCGTCACGCTGACACAGGCACCCGCGTCGATATTACCGATATTCCCAAGGGGCCAGGCTCGATTGAGAGCATGTACGAAGAATATCTGTCCATCCCCGAAACGGCCAAGAAGGCCTATGAACTGCAAGATGAGGGCTGGGACGGCATTCTGCTGGGCTGCTATGGGGATCCAGGCTTGGATGCTCTGCGCGAAATTGTCGAGATTCCCGTGGTCGGCGCCGGGCAGGCTACTTCATTGATGGCATCGGCAGTTGGACGCCGTTATTCCGTCATCACCGTCACCGACAGCGTTATCGGGCCGCTGGAGCAGACGCTTCGCAACGGCGGGGGCGGCGACAAGCTGGCCAGCGTGCGGGCCGTGAACATTCCGGTTCTGGAACTGCACCGCGACCGCGAGCTTGCCATTGAAGTCACCTTGGAAGAGGGCCGCAAGGCGATTAAGCAAGACCGCGCCGATACCTTGATTGTCGGCTGCATGAGCATGGGTTTTTTGGAAATTCCAGAGGCCTGCCAGGCCGAGTTGGGAGTGCCATTTCTGAATCCAGCGCGGGTTCAGCTGAAGTTTTTGGAAGCGATGCTGGGGGCTGGACTTAGCCATTCCAAACACGCTTATATGACACCGCCAAAACTCGCATCGGGCAAGGCAGCTTCGCTGGCCGATTTGTATCACAGCAAGAACTAGGAGGGCTTTATGGAATATGTATTGGCTGGCGCGACTCTGATTGATGGATTGGGCGGCAAGCCGATGGAAAACGCGGCCGTCCATGTTAAAGACGGGAGGATTGCCTGGGTCGGCCGGGCCGATGATTTGCCGGCGGCGGCGCAAAACGCAGATCCGGTCGATTTATCTGGCAAGTGGCTGCTGCCGGGGCTGATTGATGCCCATATCCATGTCTGTTACAACGGCGCTGAAAGTGTCTTTGCCCTGCTGGAACGGCCGCGCGATGCCCTCGTGCTGGAAGCGGTCGATATCGTGCGGCGGATTCTTTCGCATGGCACAACGACTGTGCGCGATATTGGCGGCGAAAAATATATCGAGATGTCGCTCCGCAACGCGATTGAGGCCGGTTTCATCCAAGGGCCGCGCATGAAAACTTCTGGCCGGGTTATCTCGATGACCGGCGGCCATGCCCATTTTATCGCCCGCGAAGCCGATGGGCCTGATGAAGTTCGCAAAGCGGCCCGCGAGCAAATCAAGGCCGGCGCCGATACTGTGAAATTGATGGCGACCGGCGGCAGCGCCACCCCTGGGCAGGATATTATGGCCAGCCAGTTCACCGTGGACGAAATCAAGGCGGCCGTCGAAACCGCGCACATGATGGGCCGAACGGTGGCCGCGCACTGTCATGGCACCGGCGGCATCAAGAACTGTCTGTTGGCCGGCGTCGATTCGATTGAGCATGGCACCTATCTTGATGAGGAAACGGCCGACATGATGGTCGAAAACGGCGCTTCACTCGTCCTGACGCTGGGAGTTGGCAATCCCGATTTGGAGAGCTATCCACTTTCGCCGGTGCAGAAAGCGGATGCCGAACGGCGCAGGCCGATGATCGAAAAAGGGATCAGGCAGATCCGCGAAACGATTGCTTTGGCCCGCGCCAAGGGTGTCTTTCTGGGCAGTGGCTCGGATGCCGGGGGCAATCCACTGGCGCCGCATCATTACAGCATGGCGCGCGAATTGGAGCTTCTGGTGGAGAATGGCATCGCGGAGATGGACGCTATCGGCATTGTCACGATGAACAACGCCAAAATACTGCGCTGGGAGAACGACATCGGCAGCATCGAGCCGGGCAAGCTGGCTGACCTGCTGGTGATCGATGGCGATCCGCTGGCCGATATTAGGAATGTACGCAAGGTCGCGGCCGTGTATAAGGGCGGGGAAAAAGTTTAGGCAAGGCGATGGCAGTCATAGCGATGGTTGGCGACATATTCCTGCAAAACCGCTTGCCGCAAAGCCGCGAGTTGGCCGCGGTCGCAGAGGTATTGCAGACATCCGATATTGCTTTTGGCAATTTGGAGGCGCCGGTTTCAGAGCGGGGCGCAGCAACCGAGAAATGGATCAATATGCGTATGTCACCCGAACTCCTGCCTGAAGTCGAGTCCATCGGCTTTAAGATGCTTACGATTGCCAACAATCACATGATGGATTATGGCGAGCTTGCTTTTATGGATACGCTGAATTGCCTTGATGCCCATCAAATCGCTTATGCTGGCGCTGGGCTGAACCTGGCACAGGCCTGGCAGGCCAAAATTCTGTCGGCTGGCGATCTTCGTTTGGCTGTCTTAGCCGCCGCCTCTACTCTGCCGCTGGGCAGCGCCGCCACGGATGACCGCCCAGGGATAGCGCCGATTCATGTCGCTGAATCGTATCATGTGGATGCCGCGGCCAGCATGGAACAGCCTGGCAGCGCGCCTTATGTCCATACGCAGGCTTGGCCGGAAGATCTTGACCGCGCCAGACAGGCCATTGAAGAAGCCGCTCGCGAGGCTGATTTCGTGGTCGCCGCCTTGCATTGGGGCGTGCCGCCTTTGTGGCGTTCCCGTTTTCAGGATGGCTTGGCCGATTATCAAATCGAGGTCGGCCATGCGCTCATTGAAGCCGGGGCTGATCTTATCATTGGGCATCATCCGCATTCCTTGCAGGCGGTTGAAGTGTATCGGGGGAAGCCCATTTTTTACAGTTTGGGCAATTTTCTCTTTCATCACAATCAGGCCGCCCAGCCAACGATTGTCAGCCGCAATGCCCCGTATGCCTTGAAGGCCGTCCGCGACCGCATCTGGTCAGAAACCATTATTCTGGTTGTGGATACGGATAAGATGACGTATGCAATGCACCCGGTTTTGCTGGATGACGCGGGCAATCCGACCCTGCTCAAAGGAAGTGAAGCGCGCGCGGTCATCGAGCGTCTTGCCGCGATGTCACCTCATGCGACTATGCGATTCCATGACGGTTTGGGACATTTGCTGTTATCGTAGAAACAAACTATTGTGAATCTGTTATGATTAACATTCCGCGTTTTCGCCTGTATTTTCAATTAAAGGAGGTGTATCAGCACAGCCACATCAAACCCTAAGCACGACCAGCTTTTGCTCTTGTTCAATAGGTATGGAGAAATCAAGTCATGTATAGAAAACTCACAAGAATTGCGGCAGTTATCGCCCTGATGATGATGGTTTTGGCGCTGGCCGCGCCGATATCCTCACAGTCGGCCGGCGAAGTCATCCCGACTATCACTGTCCGTTCGGTCACACAGGCCGAGCGTCCGGTCGAATTTGAGACTACGCGCTTAGTTGTCGAAAACATGAAGGGGCTGGGCCTGGATGTCGTCCACCGCGCTGTCCCTTGGGCGCAGTTGATCGACGAAGTATGGTTCACCCGCGAAGGCGATGAGGCTTGGGAAATGACCATCTGGCGTATGGTGGGTCGGCCGGAACGCTCCGATCCCGATGAATTCGCCTACAACCTTTTCCATTCCAGTATGGCGGCCAGTGGCTACAATTTCGTCGGCTATAACAATCCCGACTATGACGCCATTGCCGAAGCCCAGCGGGCCGAACTCGATCTGGACGTGCGGCAAGGGCTGCTCTTCCAGGCGCAGGAGATGATCGCCAATGATGTGCCGAATGTTTATTTCGCTCATCCCAGCACACCGCAGCTGGTTCGCACCGACGTTTGGGACATCGACACCGTCGTCACTCAAGCTGGCATCGGCATTCACAACTTCTGGACGTGGACGGGCCTGACGCCGATTGGCGATCAGGACACCATCATCACCAGCACGACGTCCTTCCTTGAGGCCTTCAATCCACTTTACATCGCCGGCGATGCTCCGTCGCGTGTGACTGAATTGATTTGGGACCGCTTGATGCGTATTGGACCTGATGGTCTGCCGCGTCCTTGGGCCGCCGAAAGCGTCGATTGGGAAAGCGATACATCGGTTGTCATCACCTTGCGCGAGGGCATGAACTGGCATGATGGCGAAGCGGTGACAGCCGAAGATGTCGTCTATTCGATTGAAGCTGTCCAATCCGGCGAGGCGCCGCAGTATTCGCCTTTTGCCGCGGCGGTGGCTGATATGGAAATCATCGACGACCTGACCGTTCGCATCAGCTTGAGCGAGCCGTCGGCCGCCTTTGAGACGTCGACTTTGGCGAAGCTGAATCTGCTGCCGGAACATGTCTGGCGGCCCTACATTGAAGAGCTGCTGACTCAAGACGACGCCAACGCTGAAAGCATTCAGGAAGACATCCCCATCGGCAGCGGGCCCTACAAGATGGTCGCCTTTGATGTCAATGAATATGTCATCCTGGAAGCCAACGCTGATCACTTTTCGCCGCCGGCCGCGTCGGGCTGGATTATGAATGTGCTGCCCAATCAGGAAGCGACTTTGGGGCAGATCGCCATAGGCGAGATGAATTTCCTTTGGGAATGGGCCGGCGATTCGGAAGTGCTGGCGCAGATCGCTGAAGGCGACCCGAATGTGGCCTTGTTCTCCAGCCCGAGTCTGGGGATGCGCTACTTCGCCTTTAACCTGCGGCACGCTCCCTTTGATGATGTCGCCCTGCGCCGCGCCGTCGCTCATGTTGTGCCGAAGGAATCGATTGTCAACAACATCTACAAGGGTTTCGCCGTCACGGCCGATTCCTATGTTTCGACGCCGATTGAATTCTGGCACAATCCCGATCTGCCTGACTATGAATTCGATGTCGACATGGGACGTCAGGTGCTGGCCGATGCTGGCTATACCTGGAACGACGAAGGCCGTCTGCAATATCCGGACAGCTAATCAAAGGTGACGTTCTGTTCACCATCAAATTGAATGCAGCAATGACCCCTCCTCAAGCGCGTTTTGGGGAGGGGCCGGGGGTGTGATATGAACCGCGGTGTACTGGCTTATATTGTCGGTCGCATTTTGCAAAGCCTGCTGGTTTTGTGGGTGATTGTGACGATTCTTTTCTTCATGTTCCATCTCTTGCCCAGCAATCCCTTAGCCTCTTATATTGACCCAACTTTCACTGCCGAACAGGCGGCGAAAACGCTGGCGAAATGGGGCCTGGACCGCCCCCTGGGAGAACAGTACATCATTTTCATCAGCAATCTGCTGCGCGGTGACTTGGGCGACACATTCAAGTATCCCGGCAAATCGGTCACCGATATCCTGGGCGAAGATCTGCCCAACACCCTTTATCTTACATTGACCTCGCTGCTGCTGGCTTATCTCATCGGCACGATTGGCGGAGTTATCTTGGCGGCGCGGCGCGGCTCTAACTTTGAAAAAGGCGGCATTGTCTTGACCTTACTGACGCGCTCGGCGCCTTCATTTTGGGTCGGCATGATTGCCCTGGCCATTTTCGCTTTCCGGCTGCGCTGGTTTCCATCATCGGGCATTGGCGGCGCCGGCACCATTTACAGCAGCGAATGGGAAAAACTTGCCTCGCCCGAATTTTGGAGGCACATGGCGCTGCCAACCTTTACCCTGACGCTGTATCTGCTGGGCTTGCCGCTGCTGCTGATGCGCTCGAATATGCTGGATGTGCTTGATCAGGATTATGTCACCATGAGCCGTCTGGCCGGCTATCGGGAATGGCGGGTGATGATTCAAACCGCCGCCCGCAACGCGATGCTGCCGGTGCTGACGGCGCTCACTATCGGCATCGGCTATGCCATCGGCGGCAATGTGGTCCTTGAAAATGTCTTTGCTTGGCCAGGCTTGGGACGAACCTTGGTGCGGGCTATCCAGCAAGGGGATGATCCCCTGGCGCGAGGGGCTTTCTTTATCATTGCCGTGATTATGGTGACGCTTAATTTCTTAGCCGATGTGCTGTACACCCTGCTTGACCCCCGCATCGGCGCATCGTCCCGCGCCCAGCTGTCCTAGCCTATTGAGGTCGTCTTATGCAGCAAGAATCCCAGTATCCACAACGCAAAGCAAAAAGCAAAACCGCGTCCTATTCACAAAGCGCCGCCAGGCAGCTTTGGAAGACCAATCTTGAAGTTTTTCAACGGGACCGCCTGGCGCTGATTGGTTTAATGATCTTTGCCGTTTTTTTTCTGATTGCCCTTTTTGCGCCGCTGATCGCCCCCTTTGACCCGCTTGAAGTCATTGAAGAGGATGGTATCTGGCTGGCGAATAAAAAGCCTGGTGAACGTTTTCCGCTAGGCACGACCAATATCGGCCGCGATATCTTTTCACAGCTGGTGCATGGCTCGCGTTCGGCGCTGCTGGTTGGCTTTTCGGCGGCGGCGGCGGTGGCGGTGATTGGCACGGTGGTTGGTTTGCTGTCGGGTTATTATGGCGGTTGGATCGATACTATCCTGATGCGAGTGGCCGATGTTGCCTTTGGCATCCCCTTTATTCCCTTTGTCATCGTACTGTCGGCATTTCGCGATCCAAGCATCTGGAACGTGGTGCTTGCCATGGCGCTCTTGCTGTGGCGCGATACCAGCCGAGTGATTCGCTCGCAGGTGCTAGTCATTAAAGAGCAGGCTTTTGTCAGCGCCGCCAAGGTTTCTGGCGCCAGCGACCTGCGTATTATTTTTGTCTATATCGCCCCCAGCATCCTGCCACTGACATTTTTGTACGGATCCTTCGCTATCGGCTGGGCAATCCTCACCGAAGCCAGCGTGAGCTTTCTTGGCTTCAGCGATCCGAATACCGTCAGCTGGGGATTCATGCTGCAAGACGCTTACCAGTCTGCGGCCCTGACGCGCGGCGCCTATTACTGGTTCATCCCGCCGGGGCTGTGCATCATGCTGACGGTGATGGCCGGGTTCTTCATTGGGCGCGGCTATGAAGAGGTTTTGTTCCCGCGTTTGCGCCGCTCTTGAGCGAGGTACATATTGCCATGTCGATCCTTTCGATACGCGGTTTGAAGGTCAATTACGAAACGCAAGACGGCACGGTGCAAGCCGTTGATGATGTATCCCTGGACATCCAAGAGGCGCAGCAGCTAGGCCTCATTGGCGAATCGGGCTGTGGCAAGACGACTCTGCTCAAAGCGATTGTCCAGGTCTTGCCGCGCAATGGCCGCATCGCGTCCGGGGAAATTCTGTTCAAAGGCATGGACCTGCTCCGTCTGCCGGCGGCCGAAATGCGGCAGCTGCGCTGGCGCGAAATCGCGACTATTCCCCAGGCCTCCATGGATTCGCTTAATCCAGTGCAGCGCGTCGGCAAACAGCTTATCAAACTGCTGACGGTTCGCGGCGGGCTGGACAAACGGGCGGCGCATCGGCGGGCGGTGGAACTCTTTGATTTGGTCGGCCTGGATACCGGGCGGCTGATGCACTATCCACATGAATTTTCGGGCGGCATGAAACAGCGGGCGGTGATTGCGATGGCGCTGGCGCTCAACCCCAGTCTCTTAATCGCTGATGAGCCGGTCACCGCGCTGGATGTCATCGTTCAGCATCAAATCCTTGAGGTCCTGCGGCGGCTTCAGGATGAGCTTAACCTGACTGTCATGCTTATCACCCACGACATTTCAGTTGTCGCCCAAGTTTGCGACTCGGTCTCGGTGATGTACGCCGGTCAGATTGTCGAGCAGGCCGATGCCAAACCCTTTTTTCAGTCGCCGGCGCATCCTTACAGTCTCGGCCTGCAACAGGCTTTTCCCAACCTGGTTCGTCCGCGCGATGTGCTGGTTTCGATTGAGGGCTATCCCCCCGATTTACGCCAGCCGCCGCCAGGATGCCGTTTTGCCGAACGCTGTCCCTTTGTCCTTGAGGCCTGTCATCAGACCGATCCAGTCCTGGAAAACGTGGGTGACAATCGCACGGCGGCCTGCCTGCGCTCAAATGAGATGGATGTCTTGCGCCAGCAGGCCGAAGATCCGACCCTCTGGCAGCATGTTGAAGTCACCCAGCAGTTTGAAGACAGCCTGCCGTCTATCACTGCCCCGACTGCCAGCACGGACAATCAGAACGGCGATGTGCTGATTGAGATGCGAGGCGTCTCCAAGCGGTTCAAAATCGGCGGCGGACTGGCGGGACTGCTGCGCGGCGATAAAGAGCAAACTGTCTATGCCGTGAACAAGGTTTCCTTTACCCTCAAGCGCGGCGAAAGCCTGGGGCTGGCCGGTGAATCGGGCTGCGGCAAATCGACCACTGGCAAGCTGCTGGTGAAACTGGTTGATGCCAGCGAAGGCGAAATTCTATTTGACGGGCTTGACTTGGCCAAGCTGGATGACAAGGAACTGCTCGAATTTCGCAGTCGGGTACAGTTGATGTTCCAAAATCCATTCGAGGCCTTGAATCCGCGTTTTACTCTCTATCGTTCTTTGACCGAGCCTCTCATCATTCACGGCTGGAAAGATGATGCCAAGCGTTTGGATCGGGTAATTGAAACCCTGGATCGGGTGAATTTGCGCCCGGCCGAGGTTTTCCTTGATAAATATCCGCATCAGCTTTCGGGCGGGCAGCTGCAAAGGGTGGTATTGGCGCGGGCATTGGTGCTGCATCCCGATTTTCTGGTTGCCGATGAGCCGGTATCGATGCTGGATGTATCGGTGCGCGCCGGTATCTTGAACACGACACGCCGGCTGGCGCGCGAGCTTGGCCTGGCGACCGTCTACATCTCCCATGATTTGTCGCTTTTGCAATACACCTGTGACCGCATCGCCATTATGTATCTGGGCGAAATTGTTGAGATTGGCCCCAGCCAGGATGTCATTCAGCATCCACAGCATCCCTATACCCAGGCTTTGATCGCCGCTGTGCCGGTGCCTGACCCGACCATTGAAAATCCGCCCTTGCGCGTTCAGGAAGGCGTGCCGCGTCCGACCGAAGAGTTTGTCGGCTGTCCCTTTGCCCAGCGCTGTCCAGATGCGATGGAAGCCTGCCTGACCATCCGCCCGCCGCAAATCATCGGCGAAAATGAACATATCACACAATGCCACCTGTACGGCGAACACCGCGATTCGCCCAAACTCAAGCGGAAGCTGGAAAGCACGCCGCTATGAGCTTGATGAGCGCAGGGGTGATTCGCAAACATGGCCGCGCAATGAAGCAAGGCGCCGATGGGAAACAGTGAGATCGCGGTTTCGGCCGAGGCATTGACCCGCGCTTTTATCTTCCTGCTGTATGCCCCAGTTGTCTTGATAAGTTACTGGAAGCTGATTCCTCGCCTGTCGCCCGCAGCCAAACGGATAGCAAGCGGCTTTCTGGCGGCGCAGGTTCTAGTGATCGCGATATCACTGGAAATCCGCCCCGCATCGGCATTTGAGAGGTGGCTCTGGCATATAGATCTGGAATGGAACATCCCCAGTATCCTGGCCTCGACACAGCTGGCGATGGTCGGCTGCGTCGCTCTGACGACTGCTTGGTTTACCCGGGCGCGCTCCGCTTGGCAATGTCTTTATTTGCTCGGGGTTGGGCTGGTTTTTCTGTATCTTGGGATGGACGAGTTTTTCTCCTGGAAAAACTTTATGGAGAATTGGATCGTCCTCTATATACTAGCTGGCGCAGTGATTGTGACGGCAACGATTATGATAGCCATCCGCTCGGCAAAGCACGCGCGAATATGGCGTTTATGCCTATTGATGGGTCTGGCGATTGCGGGGGGGGGGATCATGTTTGATTCTTCTCCGGTCATTTGCGTACATCTCGGATCCTTGCACATTGACGGATGCACGCGACCCTATTTCCTAGAAGAAGGTTTCGAATTTCTGGGCATTTGGCTGGCGCTGGCTGCTATGCTCGGTCATTTTTCTGATGTGTCGCCGGCGGTGCGCGTCCAGCGATTCCTGTATGCCTTGCCGGCGCTTTGGATTCTGCTGCTTTCCCAAACAGCGGCCATCCTCCCCATTCGGGTGTCTTTTTTTGCTAAGGGGGCTAAGTCGACAGCCGTGGAGTTCGAGTCGCTGCATTTGCGCGGATTCCATATAAACAGAAGAGCAGGGTTCCATCCCTTTCTCCATTTTTCTCTCAGGCAATGGGATTTCAATGGACTGGGCTTTTCCATTACCCTAGTTGATAAGATCAGCGGCGAATCAGTCGCCAGCCGCCATGAGCAGGTGGATATTCAGCACAGCACATGGGCATTCGGAACCCGTGCGCCTGCCTACAGCCAGCGGATGGAGCTTGAAATCCCGCCGCAGACACCAACCAATCGCGTGTTTTGGATTGCGCTGACGGTTTGGCGCGAAAAGCAAGGTGAATTTGCGCGCCAGAAAGTCCTTGCCAGCGACCTTCAACTGCTGAATGACACGCAAGTTATCCTGGGCGAAATGAGTCTGCCGGCCGCGGCGGCTGGACAATAGAGAGACCCCGATGAGCAACGGTGAATTGACAGTATCAGCCGCGACATTGACCCGCGCTTTTGCCTTCTCGATGTATGCCCTTAGCTCGGTGAGTTACTGGCGACTGTTCCCCCGTCTGTCGTCAGCATCCAGGCGGCTGGCGAGTGTTATGCTGGCGGCGCAGATCGTGGTGATCGTAGTGGCGATGGAAATCCAACCAGCCTCGGAATTTGAGGAGTGGCTTTGGGATTTGGACAAGGAATGGAACATCCCCAGCACCTTTGCCTCCGTACAACTGGCGCTGGTCGGAGGCGCTGCGCTGGTGACGGCCTGGCTTGCGCGGACGCGTCCCGCCTGGCAGCGTCTTTATCTGGTCGGTGTTGGTCTGCTTTTCCTGTTTTTGGCATGGGATGAATACTCTATCTTGCACGAACGCATTCTCAATTGGAAGAGAATCTACGCTGTCGGCGGTGCGATGGCAGCAACGGCAACAATAGCTGTGGCCGTGCGCTCGCCGCGGCATACATGGATATGGCACTTATACCTGCTGGTCGGGCTGGCGATAAGCGCGGCGGGAGCGATATTCTTTGAGTTATTGTCGCCGGCCTGTGGCCATTTGGGATTCTTGCGCCTGGATGGATGTCTGCGACTCTCTTTTTGGGAAGAATTGCTTGAATTTCTGGGTATCTGGCTGACGCTGGTCGCCATTCTCGGCCAGTTTTCCGATGCCGCGCCGATGCCAAAGCTCCGAGTCCGACGGTTCCTGTATGCGCTGCCGGCGCTTTGGATTCTCCTGCTCTTTGTCAATTCTCTGATCCCCCGCCTTGAACTGCGGCTTTTGGCCCAGCCAGCATCGGTGCGGTTCGGAACGGGCGTGCATTTACATGGTTACCGCATAGACGGCGACGAGGGGGCTTCCGTCCTGTGGCTTTATGCGTCTGCCAGACAGCGCGATTATATGGGTTTCGGCGTTAGGATGGGCTATTCTGTTCATCTGGTCGATCCAATCAGCGGCGAATCGGCTGCCAGTCACAGCGAATATGTGAATGTTGAACAGGACGTTTGGCTGCTCACCCCCGGCTATGCGCCGATTTTCCGTCATCGGATGGAGGTCGATATTCCGCCGCAGGCCGCGCGCAATCGTCCGCTTTGGGTCGCGCTGACGGTCTGGCGCAAAAAGAGAAGCGGTGAATATGTGTCCCAGGAGGTCCACGCCAGCGATCATCGACTGCTGAATGAAACGCAAGTGATCCTGGGTGAATTGGTCATCCCGGCCGCGGCGGCTGGGCAATAGAGAGGACTCGATGAACAACGGTGAATTGATCATATCAGCCGAGGCCCTGCTCCGCGTTTTTGTCTTCGTGCTGTATGCGCTGATTGTCTTGATAAGTTACTGGAAGCTCATCCCGCGCCTGTCGCCCACAGCCAAGCGGATCGCGGGTGGTTTCCTGGCGGCGCAGGTTCTAGTGATCGCGGTATCGGTAGAAACCCGATTAACATCAGGGTTTGAGTGGTGGCTCTGGCATCTAAGTCGAGAATGGAATATCCCCAGCACTCTGGCCTCAACACAGCTGGCTTTGGTTGGTTGTTTTGCGCTGATAACGGCCTGGCTGGCCAAAGGACAACACAGCTGGCTGCGTCTCTATCTGCTTGGGGTCGGCTTGCTTTTCCTGTTTTTGGCGCGGGATGAATACGCCAATCTGCATGAATTTATCCCGAATTGGATAAGTTTATACGGCGCATTAGGCACAGCGGTTGTGGCAGTAACGCTGGCTGTGGCTTTATATTCGCCGCGGCGCATGCGAATATGGCACTTTTGCCTGCTGGTCGGTTTGGCTATGAGCGCCCTAGGCGCCCTTGTCATTGAACAATTTCCCCGAGAGACATGCGACAGTTTAGGGCCCTTGCCTCTCGACGGATGCCTGTATCGTTATAACTTTGAAGAACCACTTGAGTTTCTGGGCATCTGGCTGACGCTGGTTGCTATGCTAGGCCAGTTTTCCGACGCCGTGTCGATGCCAAAGCCTCGTGTCCGCTATGCGCTGTATGTACTGCCGGCGCTTTGGATTCTTCTGCTTTTCCAAAGTGACGCCATCCTTCCCACTGTGCCTTTCGTTGCTGATGCACAGCCAGCGGCCGTCGATTTCGAGTCGGATGTCCATTTGCATGGCTTCCGCATAGAAAAAAAGAACGACTACAAATTTCATCTCCATCTCTATTTGTCGCCGCGGCAATGGAATTTCAACGGGCTGGGCTATTCCATTCATCTCGTCGACCAGACCAGCGGCAACTCCATTACCAGACGCAACCAGTATTTCAATCATCAACTTGAATTTTTGCTGGCCCCTGGCTATATGCCGGTTTATCGGCAATGGATGGCGCTTGAAATCCCGCCGCAGACACCGGCCAATCGCGCGTTTTGGATTGTGCTGACGCTCTGGAATGAACAAGATGACGAATATGTCCGTCAGAAAATCCTCGCCAGCGATCTGCAACGACTGGATGACACCCAAGCTGTTCTGGACGAACTGGTCATCCCAGCCGCGTCAACTGCCGCGCCGCCAGACGTTTCGCTGGCCAGATTCGACAATGGCTTCGCGCTTGATGGCGTCGATCTGCCTGAACGCGCCCGGCCTGGTGAAACCTTGGCCATTCCATTCTCTTGGCGCAGCGATATTGACGGTCAAGAAGACTACACGCAATTTCTGCATCTTGGCCATCAAGAAAGCGGCGCCTGGTGGGTCTATGACCATCAGCCGTTGGGGCCGCGCCTGCCAACCCGCTTGTGGTACAATGGACTTAGCGATAGGGAAACCTGGCAAGTTCCGCTCCCGGCTAACCTCGCGCCCGGACAATACAAGGTCTTTACCGGGCTGTATCGACAGAGCGATCTGGAGCGCGCGCCAGCCAGCGATGCCGACGGAAAGCCTTTTCTCGACGGCCGCGTGCCGCTGGGCAGCCTGACCATAGAGCGATGAGACCTTACGGAGTCGAGAGTCTATGGATAGCGGCGAGTTCGCAGTTTCAGCCCAGGCCTTGACCCGCATCTTTATCTTCTTGCTGTATGCCCCGGTTGTCCTGATAAGTTACTGGAAGCTCATCCCGCGTTTGTCGCCCATTTCCAAGCGGATAGCAATAGGTTTTCTGGCCGCGCAGGTCTTGGTCATTGCGTTGTGGGTGGAAGGATATGAGAGTATTGCGATTTTCGACAGAGGGATCTGGCCTCTGGAGCGGGAATGGAATATCCCCAGTATCCTTGCCTCGACACAGCTGGCGCTAGTCGGCTGCATCGCGCTGATAATCTCTTGGCTGACCCGGCCGCGATTCTACATGGCTGGAATCGGAGTGGTTTTCCTGTATATCGGGCTGGACGATTTTTTTGACTGGAAATTATTGGCGAAGGGTTGGCTGAAAGAGCCTTACATACTTATCGGCGCGGTGATTGTAGTGGCAACAATCGCAGCAGCTAGGCGTTCACCAAGGCGCGTGTGGCCATGGCACTTATGTCTGCTGACAGGTCTGGCGCTTGCTGCGATGGGCGGTCTCGTGGTCGATAGTTTTCCGGATATTTGCGGGCATCTCGGATCCTTCCGCATCGATGGATGTCTGCAATCCCGTTTCTTAGAAGAAGTCTTAGAGTTTCTGGGAGCTTGGCTGATGCTGGTCGCTATGCTTGGCCATTTTTCCAATACGGCGCCAGCGCCGCGGGCCCGCCTTCGACTCATCTTGTATGCAATGCCAGCGCTTTGGATTCTCTTGTTCTTATTGAATTCACCTATCCCTCGCCCTGAAGATCGGCCGCTGGCGCAACCATTGTCGGGTCAGCGCGAGTCGGGCATATCAGCCGCGCAATGGGATAAAGAGCCGATCAACAACAACGATGAGTTTGAAGTTTCAAGCGAGCAGATGACCTATATCTTTCTCTTTTTGCTGTATACCCCAGTTGGGCTGATAAGCTACTGGAAGATCATCCCTCGTCTGCCGCCGCCTTCTGCTCGTCTGGCGAACATCATGCTGGCTGTGCAGATCTTGGTGATTGCGCTATCGATAGGAATCCGCCCCGCATCGGATTTTGAGGAATGGCTCTGGGATTTGGATCAGGAATACAACATCCCCAGCATCCTTGCTTCGACGCAGCTGGCGCTCGTCGCAGGTCTGGCGATGATGACAGCATGGCTGGCCAAGGCGCAGTTCACATGGCAACGGCTCTACTTGGTCGGGATCGGCCTGGTTTTCCTGTTTTTGGCGTGGGATGAGCATTTCACCTTTCACGAACATATTGCAAATTGGCGCGGCTACTACGCCGCACTCGGCGCGGCAGTGGTGACAGCAACGTTGGCTGCAGCAGCGCGTTCACCGCGGCGCGCATGGATATGGCACTTATGCCTGCTAACGGGACTGGCAATGAGTGCGATGGGTTCGATATTATTTGAAATAGACTTGAATCGGCAGGTATGTGACAGTTGGGGATTCCTGCCCATCAATGGATGTCTACAGACGTATAACTATGAAGAATCTTTGGAATTTCTGGGCATCTGGCTGGTTCTGGTTGCCCTGCTTGGTCACTTTTCCGACGCGCTGCCGTCGCGGCCGTCGTCTCGCGTCTGGCGTCCGCTGTATGCCCTGCCGGCGCTTTGGGTTCTCCTGCTTGTCCATGATTCTTTTATCCCTGATCTTGAACTCCGGCTCTTGGCGCAGCCCGCCTCTGTACAGTTCGAGTCGGGAGTGCATTTGCATGGCTATCATATAGACGGAGAGAGAGCCGCCACCCTTCGACTTTATGTGTCTGCCGAGCGGCGCGATTATATCGGGAAGGGCTATTCGATTCATTTGGTTGACCAGACCAGCGGTGACTCTGCTGCCAGCCGCAACAAACATGCAGACCGGCAGGTTGGCTTGCTGTTCGCTCCTGGTCATGCACATGTCTATCGGCAATGGATAGAGCTTGAAATCCCATCGCGGACACCAGTTAATCGCGCGTTTTGGATTGTGCTGACGCTCTGGCATGAACAAGATGACGAATATGTCCGCCAGAAAATCCTCGCCAGTGATCTGCAACTGCTGGATGATACCCAAGCTGTTCTGGACGAACTGGTCATCCCAGCCGCGTCAACTGCCGCGCCGCCAGACGTTTCGCTGGCCAGATTCGACAATGGCTTCGCGCTCGACGCGGTCGACCTGCCTGAACGCGCCCGACCTGGCGAAACTTTGGCCCTTCCATTCTCTTGGCACAGCGATATTGACAGTCAAGAAGACTATACGCAATTTCTGCACCTTGGCCATCAAGAAAGCGGCGCCTGGTGGGGCTATGACTATCAGCCATTGGGGCCGCGCTTGCCAACCCGCCTGTGGTACAATGGACTTATCGATAGTGAAACCTGGCAAGTTCCGCTCCCAGCTGACCTCGCGCCCGGCCAATACAAGGTCTTTACTGGGCTGTATCGACAGAGTGATCTGGAGCGCGCGCCGGCCAGGGATGATGACGGAATGCCCTTCCTTGATGGCCGCGTGCCGCTGGGCAGTTTGACCATAGAGCGATGAGATTCTTGAGAAAGGCGTCACAATGAACACCATGCTGGCGGCAGTGATTCGTGAACACGGCGAGCGCGATGTCATCCGCTTGGAGCAGATGCCTATTCCGCAGCCGGCGCCGAACGAAGCACGCATCAAGGTCTATGCCTGCGCCTTGAATTGGCTGGACGTTGGCATCCGCCGCGGGCCGCAGTTTGGCGCGGTTCCACTGCCGCTCATCACCGGCGTCGATATTTCGGGCGTGATCGATGCGGTTGGCGATGATGTTTCAGCCTGGCGGTCGGGCGATGAAGTCACTCTGTATTCACTCGTGACCTGCGGCGACTGCGAGTATTGTCGGCAAGGGGAATTGACGGTCTGCCCGCGGCATCAGATTATTGGCGAACATCTCAACGGCGGTCTGGCAGAATATGTGACTGCGCCGGCGCGGAACCTGATCGCCAAACCCGTCAATTTAAGCCATGTTGAGACGGCGGCTTTGCCGGTGGTCGCCATGACGGCCTGGCACATGCTGATTTCGGTCGCCCGTTTGCAGGCCGGCGAGACTCTGTTTATCCCCGGCGCGGGCGGCGGGGTGGCTTCTATGGGCATCCAAATTGGCAAATACGCCGGCGCCAAGGTCTATGCCAGCACATCAACACCAGAAAAAATGAAGCGGGCGCGGGCATTGGGCGCTGATTTTGTGTTTAACTACCGCGAGGCGGATTGGGCGCAGCAGGTCATTGAGGCCAGCGGCGGGCGCGGCGTCGATGTCGTCCAGGATAATGTCGGGGCTTTGACTTGGACGGATTCGCTGAAGACCCTGGCGCGAAATGGGCGGATGGTAGTATGCGGCTCGCATTCTGGCCGGCAGCTTCATCTGGCGATTCCACAAATTTATCATCGTCAGCTGCGTATTTTGGGCGCGAATGGCGGCAGCTACAATGAGCTTGTCACGGCGCTGGAGCTAGCTGATCAGGGTATTTTGCGCCCAGTGATTGATACTGTTCTGCCACTGGCCGACATCCATGAGGGACATCGCATACTGGAGGAACACGACCATTTTGGCAAAGTGGTGATGCAAATCGCGGCGGATTAGGCCTTGACCAGGATCGAGGCGGCATCCCCCAAAATACTGAAATGCGCCTAGGCCGCGATTTTGATTTGATAAAAGCAAGGTCTTCTGTTAGTATCTTTACTGACTTAGATGAATAAGGAGCGCGTCAAAATGAACATCCACATCAGAAAAAGCCCCCCCCCCCCCCCCCCCGCACCTTCCGTTAGGAACGTTCTGCTCTGCTTCTTATTCCTGATCCTCTTCCTCGCCGTTCCCGTCCAAAGTCAAACACCAGTTCCCACAACGCCGCCGCAACTGACCAATCCAACCGCGATGGCGCCCTGCGGCCTGCCAGCCTCTTACGCGCAGTTCACTTCAGCGGCGACGGTGACCCGCTTCAACATGACCGCCGACTGCACCTTTAACAGCTGGTCTGTTTCACCTAACACTAACTTTCTGGCTTTTACATCAGGCACCTTCACCATCGACGGCAATGGTCACAGCATCATCGGGCCATCCAATAGTCGGGTCATATACATCACCGGGGGCGCCGTCCTCAATCTGAACAATGTCATCATTCGCCAGGCTGGCAGCAGCAGCAGGGAAGCCATTGAAATGAACGAGGGGCAGCTTAACGGCCGTAATATCATCTTCAGAGACAATGCCAACCGTCATCTGCTGTATGTGCGGGACAGCGCCCAAGTCGACCTTGAAAATATATGGTTTCTGAACAACCGCAACACCGCAAATCTAGTTGGCGGCGGCTCTGCTCTAACTATATTTGCGGGATTCATAAACAGCCCCACAGTAGAGATCACCAACGCTATCTTCCAGGGAAACACCGGCGCCCCGAATGTGATCGTGAACAGCGGGACTCTCGAATTCGACGGCTGCCTGTCCTTCATCGACAACACCCAGGCCGACGGCACAACGGCGGCAGCCAATTACAGCGGCTCTAATATCACTGACAGCAATACCGGCGCCTGTCCGACAGTCGGCTTTAGCTATTGGCTCTCATTAACACCGTCGCCCACAACAGAATCTCAAAATCGAGCGAAGAAGAAAGAGGAGAAACTCCCCACCGCGACGGCGACGGATCGACCGCTGGACGTGACCTGCCCGGTGCTGTCCCAGTTCGGCATTGTCGTTCATGCGACTTATGGCCTGGCGAGCGGCGTTCAGTGTCAGCGGCTTGACGGCGGCGGGATTGGGATTCAGTCGATTGTCGAGGCCGGCTTTATCGAGGCGGTGGACATTTGGGGTTATGTCGAGCAGGGCGTCGAGGTTTGTTTTCCGCAGGCGGGACGTCTCTTGTTTTTGGATGCGCGAACGATGCCGCGGGCCATCGCGCCGCTGGAATCGACCGTCGTCAACGGCATGACCTGCGCTTCGATATCGACGCCTGGCTCCCTTGTGCTGATGCCCAGCTGACGTTAAACTTCCTCCATATAATCAGGGCGATGTGGTAATCGCATCTGTGCTATCCTGCTAGATGCTGTTTGCCCTTTTGTTCAACTGATCATCGGAATGATGGGAAAGAATAATGAACCCGCCCAATATCCTGTTCATCATGACTGACCAGCAGCGCAGCGATACCATTCATGCGCTGGGCAACCCGGTCATACGGACGCCGACGCTGGATTCGCTTGTGCAGAATGGCGCGGCCTTCACTAATGCCTATACGCCAGCCCCAGTTTGCGTCGCCGCCAGAAGCGCGGCCATCACTGGACTTCCGCCTCATTTGAACGGCTGCACATCAAATAACGAATCGCCGCTGCACCTGTCAAGCATCATGCAAGTCCTGCAAGCGCGGGGCTATCGGACGCACGGCATCGCCAAAATGCACTTCAATCCGACTGTGGATGCCATGTGGGGTTTTGACAGCCGCGATATTTCGGAAGAGGGGGCGCGTCAGCCAGGCTTTCGCAATGATTTTCATCAGTATCTCGATGAGAACGGTTTCGGTCACGTCCTTGAACCGCAGGGAATTCGCAGTGAGATGTACTATATTCCACAGCCATCGCAGCTGCCGGCCGCTCATCATCACACCACCTGGGTTGCCGACCGCGCCATTGATTTTCTGGAGAAACGCGGCCGCCATCAGCCCTTTTTTCTGTGGGCAAGTTTCATCAAACCGCACCCGCCCTTTGAATCGCCTGTTCCTTGGAATAAGCTGTACCGCGCCGCCGATATGCTGCCGCCCCATCGTCCTGAACAGTTTGAGACGCTGCTGACCTATTGGAATTATTTCCAAAATCGCTATAAATATCGCGACAAGGGCTATGACGAAATGCTTTTTCGCACGATGAAAGCTATGTATTATGCCTGCATTTCCTTTATTGATTTCAATGTCGGGCGAATCCTGGACGCGCTGGGGACGGACATCGACAATACGCTCCTCGTCTACACAGCCGATCATGGCGAAATGCTGGGTGATTATGGCAGCGTCGGCAAGCGCACTATGTTAAATCCGTCCGTGAAAATACCTATGATTCTGCATTGGCCGGGCCGAATAGCGCCGAAACAGCAGATTGACGCGCCGGTCAGCCTGCTGGATTTGTTCCCGACCTTCGCCGCGGCGGCTGATGCTGATACGCCGTCTCCATCTCCAGAGGGCGCGGATTTAGTGGCGATTGCCGCCGGAGACGCGGAACGCGAATACGTCTACAGCCAATTCAGCGAAGGGCCGACTGGCTTGTACATGATTGCCAGCCGCGATATGAAGTACGTTTATTCGGCGGCCGACCGCAGAGAATGGCTGTTTGACCTGAACATTGACCCCCAGGAGACCAAGAATTGGGCGACCAATCCGCGATATGGCGGGCGATTGCAAGACCTGCGCCAGAAGCTCATTGCCCGATATGAGGCCGATGGTTATGACCTGGCGGCGCGAGATGGCCTATGGCGCGACTATGCACAGCCGCCGCGGCCTGATCCAGCTGGCGACGACGGCCTGCTGTTCCAGGATACGCCCCATCTGCCGCAGCTGCTCAAGACGCTTGGGCCTTACGCTGACGGCTGAATTTGCTAAAATCACTGACAGCCTATTTGATAGCGAAAGCGCAGAGATGATGAAGATAAGCGCCTTTGGTGATGAAATTGCCGTAGACTTTGAAGAACAGCTGCAAGTTTTACGCCGCTTAAACATTTCATTGATTGACGTCCGCGCCGCTTGGGGGGTCAACTGCTCGCTGTTTAGCGATGTGCAAGTCGAGCGCGTTAGCAGTCTGTGCCAGCAGTATCGGGTTCGGGTCAGCTGCATGGGAAGTCCGATTGGCAAGTCGCCGTTGCAAGATGACATAGCCATAGAAAGCGACCGTCTCAAGCGCATTGGCGAAATTGCCCATCGACTCGGCACGACAAACATTCGCCTCTTTTCCTTTTATCCGCAAGCCGCCGTCGACCAAACAGCCGTGCAGACTTCAGTTGAACGCTTGCAGATATTGGCCGATATTGCCGAAGAACTTGACTTAATGCTACTGCTCGAAAACGAAAAGGCGCTGGTTGGCGATACTCCTGAACGGTGTTTGGCATTATTGCAGTCAGTCGATTCGCCGCGTCTGAAGTTCATCTGGGATCCAGCCAATTTTGTTCAATGCGGCGCCGCCGAACAGGTCGATCAATGGTGGGACTCACTGCATCCTTTTACGGTCTATGTTCATATCAAAGACGCCCGCCTGTCGGATGCGGTGGTGACACCGGCCGGCGAAGGCGATGGGCAGGTGAAGGCATTGCTGGAACGACTGCGCGCAAGCGGTTACGACGGTGTCCTGTCGCTGGAGCCGCATCTGCTTGAAGCGCGGCATTCCAGTGGATTCAGCGGCGTCGATGGGATGACGGTTGCCGTTGAGGCCCTGCGGAAATTGATGGATGAGGTCGGGATTGAGGAAGCGCGATAGCCCAGGTTACTGGTTCAGGATGATGATATGCACTTCGCGCGGGCCGTGAGCGCCTTTGACTAATTGCTGGGCGATATCGGCTGTTTTGCTTGGGCCGGTTATAATCGTGGTATTGCTGGATTGGGTAAATGCCGGATAGCCCTGCGCCTGTTGGGACTGCTGCCAGCTTTCCAGGTCGGGCAAAATCTGCTGCGGCTTCAGCAAGGCGATATGAAGATCGGGCAAGAGTGATGTCGTCCGATAACGTCCAGCGCCGCTTTCCAGAACCAGGCTGCCGGTGGCGGCCAGGGCCGCGCCGACCCCCGTGACGCCGACCCGCAGTTCGCCATCGTCATACTGGCCGACCGTCACACCCAGCGTCTTTAACGTCTCGTGCAAATTCGGCATCGGAAGCTGATTTTCGTCCCAGCTTAAAATCGACTTGTCGCCGCCGATCAACTCCATCATCTGCTCGATGGCGTGATTGTGATTCATCCGATAGACATGGCAGCCCAGCTTTTCGGCCTCGGTGACAAACTGCTCGATCCGTTCATCGGCCGACAGATTTTGCAGTGGCGCCATGTGATGCCGCGCTTCAATTTTTTGGCCCTCGTCAAGGTCTGGCCGCGCCCGCCGCAGTTTCCCTAAAATTCGTTCACGCGCCCCCATTGACCCGCTCCTTCCATAATTGACGAAAAGGCTTGGGGGCAAAGTCGGGGAAATCGCGATGTTTCGTCCAGTTGCCCAGCACGCCCGGCATATAATCTCCCATCAGATATTGTCCGGCGCGCGCTGCCCGGCCGCCCAGCGCAAACCGCGTCGGCGACGTCATGCCAATCGCCCATAGTCTCATGCCGAGGTCCCAGCCTGGCGCGGATTCGCCGGCCTGCACCAAATCATGGCGCAAATCAAGCAGCATGCGCGGCAAGTCAATATCGACTGGGCAGACCTGCTTGCAGCTGCCGCACAGACTGCTGGCGTGGGGCAAGGGCGCCGCATTTTCCAGGCCGACGAAGAGCGGGGTCAGCACTGCGCCGATGGGGCCGCCATACACCCAGCCATAGGCATGGCCGCCGGCGCTGCGATACACCGGGCAGGCGTTCTGACAGGCGCCGCAGCGAATGCAGGCCAAGGCATCGGCATAGGCGCTGGCATAGATGTCCGAACGTCCGTTATCGACGAAAATGATATAGACGGCTTGCGGCCCGCCCTGCTCGTCAGCGCGCGCTGGGCCATTGATGATATTGCTGTACACCGTCAGATTTTGGCCGGTGCCACTGCGCGGCAGAACTTGATTGAGGGTGGCGTAATCCTCAACCGTGTCGATGACTTTCTCAATGCCCACCAGCGCGATATGAACCGCCGGCATGGAAGTACACATACGGCCGTTGCCCTCGTTCATCACCAAAGCGAGCGATCCCGTTTCGGCAATGACGAAGTTGCCGCCGGAGATCCCCATGTCCGCATTCAGGAAGTCCTGGCGCAGCATCCGCCGGGCAAAGGCGACCATTTCACTCGCATTGTCGGTCGGCTCCATGCCCAGTTCGCGCACAAAAATATCGCGGATTTCGGCTTTTGTCTTGTGGATCACTGGCGCGACGATGTGGCTGGGGGGTTCGTCATTAAGCTGGATGATGTATTCGCCCAGATCGGTTTCCACCACGCGCAGGCCGGCGGCTTCCAGCGCAGGGTTGACCGCCAATTCCTCACTAAGCATACTCTTGCTCTTGGTGACGGTTTTGACGCTGTGCCGACGGGCAATGTCGAGAATCCGTTGATTGGCTTCGGCGGCATCTTCGGCCCATTCGACGCGAAAGCCGTTTTCGCGCAGATTTTCTTCGGCTTTTTCCAATAAATCCGGCAGATGACGGAGGGCGCGGCGTTTGGCTTCGGCGGCCTGCTGGCGCATCCGTTCGCCATGTTCATCGCTATGGGCAAACATCGCCGCCTGGCGTTTGTGATAGGCATTTCGCGTACCCGCCGCGACCGCTTCCTGCAAGTTTTGATTATGAATGGCGATCTCGGACAGGGCCACAAAATCCTTTGACTGCACTTCCAGCGTCATTAGCTCTCCCCTTTCAGGCCTTTCGCCAATACATCGGCCAGGTGCAGAACCCGTTTGGGCGATTTTGCCCGCGACAAACCGCCGTTCATCTGGGTCAGGCAGCTAACATCACCGGTCACTATCGTTTCGGCTTTTGACTGATTGATATTATCTATCTTGTTCATCAGCATGGCATTGCTCACTTCGGGCATCTTCAGGCTGAATAGGCCGCCAAAGCCACAGCAGACATCGCATTCGTTCAATTCCAGCAGTTCGGCATTGTCCATCTGGCGCAGCAGACGGCGAGCGGCCTTGCCCAGCCCCAGCCCGCGCAGTCCATGACAGGCATCATGAATCGCAAAGGATTCTTTTTGCGGCAGGGTCAAATCGAGATTCTCAATTTCCAGTCCATCCACCAGATACTCGCTGAATTCCCAAGTGATAGCGGCTATCCGTTTGGCCTGCTGATGCCATTCACCATCGGCCGGCGTGAAGAGATGCGGGTATTCATG
Source organism: Phototrophicaceae bacterium (assembly GCA_965243795.1). Taxonomy (GTDB): domain Bacteria; phylum Chloroflexota; class Anaerolineae; order Aggregatilineales; family Phototrophicaceae; genus UBA6055. The sequence goes on from OZ251576.1 coordinate 2,762,105, forward strand.
GCGCACCATGGCGGCGCAAGACCCAGAGGGCGTGACGATCACTTCGGCATCTTTGAAGACTTTGATAAAATGTTTGGCGACGGTTTTGGCTTCGCGACGGTAGCCGGCGTTGAAAGCGGGCTGGGCGCAGCAGGTTTGCGCCATTGGGAAATCGACCTGGACGCCGATAGATTCCAGAATATCGACTACCGACATCCCCGTCTGCGGATAGACCATATCGACAATGCAGGTGACGAAGAGGGATACTTTTTTGCCCTTTGGCGATTCGCGTTCCGATAAGGCCATGCTCCACACTTTCATTCGTTGGCAATGATTTCCCTAGTGTACCGAAAATCGGCGCGGCAAGCTATCGTCTGAAACCATCATTTTTGTTACAATGACTGATACATTGATTTAGCAAAGGATAAGAGTATGGCTGATTATACCCCGCGACCAGAACACAAATTCACCTTCGGCCTGTGGACGGTGGGCAATATCGGGCGCGATCCTTTTGGCGAGCCAACCCGCGCGCCGCTTTCGGCCGTGGAGCTTGTTCATCTGCTGGCCGAGGTGGGAGCTTGGGGCGTCAATCTGCATGACAATGACCTGGTGCCTATCGACGCCAGCGTCGGCGAGCGCGATCAAATTGTCGCTGATTTCAAACAAGCGCTGGATGCGACTGGACTGGTCTGTCCGATGGCCACGACCAACCTTTTCGCTGATCCTGCCTTCAAGGACGGCGCCTTTACCAGCAATGATCCAGCCGTGCGGGCCTATGCCCTCCAAAAAACCATGCTTTCGATGGATTTAGGGGCCGAGCTTGGCGCCAAGGTCTATGTCTTTTGGGGCGGGCGCGAAGGAGCGGAAAGTGACAGCGCCAAGAACGCGGCTGACGGCATCAAACGGATGCGCGAAGCTATCAATTTTCTGTGTGACTACTCCAAAGACAATGATTACGGCTATCGTTTTGCGCTGGAGCCCAAGCCCAACGAACCTCGCAGTGACATTTATTTGCCGACGGTCGGCAGCATGCTCGGCTTTATCGCCACGCTGGATGACCCGTCTATGGTCGGCGTCAATCCCGAAGTGGCGCACGAACACATGGCCGGCCTGAACTTCATGCACGCTGTCGCCCAGGCCTGGGATGCCGGCAAGCTGTTTCATATTGATCTCAACGATCAGATGTTTGGCCGCTATGACCAGGATTTTCGCTTTGGCAGCATGATGATTAAACAGAATTTTCATCTGGTGCGTTTTCTTGAGGATGTCGGCTATGATGGCAGTCGGCATTTTGATGCCCATGCTTATCGAACGTCACAATATGACGATGTGAAGGAATTCGCCAAGGGCTGCATGCGCTCGTATCTCGTCTTCAAGGACAAGGCGGCGCAATTCAATGCCGATGAGGAGATTCAAGCGCTTCTTGCCGAAATCAAGGCCGACGATGGCCGTTACGCTTATCTGGCAAGCGGTTACAGCAAAGAAGCGGCCGACAAACTCAAGGCAACGACATTTGACCGCCAGGCGATGGGGGCCCGCGCGCTGCCCTATGAACGTCTCGACCAGCTTACTTTCGATTTGCTGATGGGAGTTCGCCAGCGGCCGTCTGGATGATCCATAGAAAGGAAATGCCATGCCCTGCCTGATGGGACTTGACATCAGCACGACCAGCGCCAAAGCCCTTATTGTCGATGAGGGCGGGAATGTTATCGCTGTCGCCAGCAGTCCGCAGTCGATCAGCCAGCCCAAACCCCTGTGGAGCGAGCAGAATCCTGCCGATTGGTGGGATGGCATGAGCGCCAGTATCCGACAGGCATTATCCGATGCCGATCTGCGCGGCGAGGACATCAGCGCCATCGGGCTGACCGGCCAAATGCACGGGCTGGTCTTGCTTGATGCGGCCGGTGAAACACTGCGGCCGGCGATTTTATGGAACGATCAACGCACCCAGGCGCAATGCGACGATATGACGGCGGCGGTTGGCCGGCAGCGTTTGCTTGAACTGACCGGCAATCCGGCGCTGACCGGCTTTACGGCGCCGAAGCTGCTGTGGGTACGCGACAATGAGCCGCGGGTTTATGCCCAAATCAAACAGGTCTTGCTGCCCAAGGATTACATTCGTTATAAGCTGACCGATGCTTATGCGACTGACTTGGCGGGAGCGTCGGGTACATCCCTGCTCAATGTGGCTGAACGGAACTGGTCGCTGGAGATGCTGACGGCGCTTGATATTCCCATCGAATGGATGCCGCCGGTTCACGAAGGTCCCCAGGTTACGTCGACTGTCAGTCGGGCTGGCGCGGCGGCGACCGGCCTCAAAGCTGGCACGCCGATAGTTGGCGGCGGCGGTGACCAGGCGGCTGGCGCGATTGGCATGGGCTGCGTTACGGCTGACACCATTGGCGTCACTGTGGGGACATCGGGAGTCGTCTTTGCGCCGCTTGATGCTTACGCTTATGAGCCTGATGGCCGCCTGCATGCCTTTTGCCATGCCGTGCCGAACACATGGCATTTTATGGGGGTGATGCTTAGCGCCGCCGGCAGTCTGCAATGGCACAAGGACAATTTGGCCCCGCAGCTTGACTTTGACCGTCTACTGGGGGAAGCCGCGGACGTCCCCGCGGGCAGTGAAGGCTTGTTCTTCCTGCCCTATTTAAGCGGCGAACGCACACCGCACCCTGACCCCTTGGCGCGGGCCGCCTTTATTGGCCTGACCGGCCGCCACAGCCGCGGACATCTGACCCGCGCGGTATTGGAAGGGGTGGCCTTTGGGCTGAAGGACTCTTTTACACTGATTGACCAGGCTGGTTTGCCAGATCGCTTTGAGGTTCGCATCAGCGGCGGCGGCGCCAAGAGCGCGGTTTGGCAGCAGATTATTGCCGATGCACTGGCTGCGCCGCTGGTCAGTGTGAATACGACCGAGGGCGGCGCGTTTGGCGCGGCGATTCTGGCCTCCATCGCGGCTGGCCTCTTCGACGATGCGCGCTCGGCCTGCGCGGCCATGATTCAAACTGGCGCGCAAGTCGAGCCTGGCCAAGATCAGGCCGTCTATGCCGAACGTTACTCTGTTTATCAATCGCTGTATCCGACGCTGAAAGATACCTTTGCGCGGCTCTAGGGGTCTACGCGCGAAGTGACGTGTTTATTTATAGACAAAGCCTTTATTTCCGGCGGCGGCGATTCGGGTCGCGTTTTCGGGATAGTTCCAGTCAGGGATTTTGCGGCCGACATAAACACAGCCATCGACAAGGCGATTCATCAGTGGGACGGGGTTGACTATGGCGGCGATCCCCGGCAAAAAGGGACTGACTTCCAGCGTCTCAAAGCCAGCGCGTTCACAAAAGAAGCGCAGTGTGGACGGGGTAAAGGCGTTAATGTGATCGCTGTACAGATAGCCTGTCGTGTACTTTCGCAGTCCAGGCGCTAGGCGAAGGGCCGGCGCGATGGGAATCGTTGGGACGTAAATGGCGACCAGACCGTTTGGCTGCAACAACAGCGCCATACGCCGCAGAAAGATATGAACGCTTTCGACATGCTCAAGCACGGCCGAACACCAGACAGCCTCTACTTGCGGCAAGTCATCAATGGCATCATGGAGAAAATCGCGCTGATAAATATCTAAGCCAACGCTGCGGGCGAACTGTGTTTGATAGGTCTCGATTTCAATGCCATAGGATCCCGATTTGCCGAACAAAAGGGTCGCGCCATAGCTGCATCCGATGTCGCAAAGGACTTTGTCGGTTAGATGATATTTTCGATTGACGGCTTGGAACTTTTGCCGCGGCCCTTGTGCGAACCATTTATCGAAAATCCGCTTATTCTCATCGGGTGAATAACAGCCGCGCGTGAGAATCATCTGCCTCATCTGCGCTGACGGTTTTAGCAGAGGCATCGGGCTAAATCCATTTTAAGCTGTGTATTCGATTGGGGTCACAAAGCATGGGTCAGCACCAGCACGCGGGTAGATGGCGGCAGGTCGGCGCGGCTTAATTCGACTTCCCAATCCGACTGAAAATCGATGTCATCGTCATCAAAATGACTAAGGAAGGATTCGATCCACAGCATATTGCGCGGCTTATAGCGCAGGGTGCGGAAGTGCATCGGGATAACGAGCTTGGGCTGGACGCGGTCGATGACCTGCTTGAGGTCGGTCAGACGCATAGTCGGAATATCGCCGGCCAGCGCCAAAAAGACGTCAATGCCGCGGAAAAATTCGAATTCCTCGGGCGTGAAGGGATTGCCGACGTCGCCCATGTGGCCGATGCTGATGCCATCCATCTCCCAGCGATACATGGCGCATTTATCGGGTTCGTGTTCGGGATGATTGTACATCTCGGAGGATTCAATCGCTTGGAAAGTTAGGCCTTTGGCTTTGGTTTCGCCGCCCGCCCGCGCCACTTCGAGCATATTTATCCTGACTGGATCGCCGCCGATTAAATCGGAGCGGTCGTGGAAGCTGTCGTTCAGGGATGAGGTGACGACAATATCGGGATGGTCGGGGATGGGTTGATAGCCCGATGTCTCTGGTGTATAGGGGTCGGTGATGACAGAGGCGCCGTCGCTGGCGGTGACGATAAAACTGGCGTGGCCGTACCATTTAATTTTCATGCGCTTAGGCTCCATTTACTCTGGGGATCAGTTCTTCTGTGACCAGTCCGATGACTTCTTCATCAGGCAGGCCGATGGGGTCAATCATAAAATAATCGCAGCCCTGCTCGACAAAGGCGCTCATCTGCTCGGCGATCTGCTCGGCTGTTCCCAAGAAGGCGTTGTCGCGCGTCCATTGCTGGGTGCGGGATTTGCCGCGCTGTTCGGCCTCGGCCTCGGTTTTGCCAATCGCAACTCGGCCAAACCAGCTAAGGCGCAGGGTCGATGGATCGCGTTCGATGGCTTCCAGGTGATTTTTCAGAATATCGAGACGCTCAATGTATCGTCCCAGCGGCGCGTCTGGATAGTTCCAGATGTCGGCATATTTGGCGGCGTGTTTCATCGTGGTTTTGCCGCCACCGCCGACCAGAATCGGAATCATCGGTTTGGGTTTCGGTTCGCACCAAGCATTCTGGATCTGATAGTGTTTGCCTTCATAGCTCATCTGGCCGGGTTCTTCCCACATCTTCTTCAAGATAATCAGAGTCTCTTCCAGCTGCTCCAGGCGGATTTTGGCGGCGGGAAAGTCATAATCATAGGCGCGGTATTCATCCTCTTTCCAGCCGGCGCCGATCCCCATAATGAAGCGGCCCTGGGTCAAGGTTTGCAGGCTGGTCGCCATCAAAGCCAGCAGGGCCGGGTTGCGATAGCTTTGTCCCAGCACCATCGGGCCAATCTCAAATTTGGGGTAACGGGCGGCGATGAAGCTCAATGCCGTCCAGGCTTCAAAGGTCGGTTCGCCACCCCAAAAGAAATGGTCGGTCATCCATAAACTGCGAAACGTTTTTTCAAGCTGCGGCAAAACCGCGTCTAGGTCGGCCAGCCAGCGCTGATGCTGTCCTTTGGGCGGCCCAGCCAGCAGTCCCAAGCCAAAATCAACCATTTTACCCCTCCTTAGCTGTTATTATTCGCTTTTTTCATTTGCACAATTTCCGTTTAGCGAATCTAATCCAAAGCAAGCCGTCTTTCCATATAATACAGGTCATAATCGCGGCCGTTCACCTTGAGTTCGCGCGCTGCCCGCCCGACGATTTCAAAGTTCATGCGCTGATAAAGCCTGATGGCCGCTTCGTGCGAGCTTGTGACCATCAGCCTGACCTTTTCGATCATCGGCTGGGCGGCAAGCTCATCCAGCAAGGCGGTCATCAGCTTCGTTCCTATGTTTTGGCCGCGCATCACCGGCGATACATAAAAGCTATAGACTTCGGCAACATGACGCTGCTTGCGGCGGTTTGACCAGACAGCGCCGACCATGCCCAGCAGCTTCCCCTCGCTTTCGGCATACAAGGCTATATTGTTGTCGCGGGCGAACGCGACTGTCACGCGATTGATCCAAATCTCGTCGGCAAAGGCCTGCTCTTCCTCATAACTGCCAGCAAAAGCGGTCGGCTCTTGCTGAAGCGCTTCAAGACGCAAGGCTCTTGCTTCCGGCCAGCGCGAAGGATGCAGAGTAATGATTGAAATATCAGTCATTTCGCGTTCATCCGACAAAAACGAAAAACCTCCTTATTTATATCACAGCGGCGACAAAATGAAAACAGGCCATAGATCTGAAATGAGTCGTCTTGCAGCATGTCACAAAAGCTGTTATTATATTTGCGGTATTCTATGCGCCTGCTGGTTGTTGAGTCAGCGGGCAAACTTTGAACGATTTATTTCTGCATAAAGGGGAGGCAATCATGTCAAAAAAAGAACTTTCACGCCGTGACTTTTTGAAGGCGGCATCGACTGCTTTGGCGGCGACTGGATTTGCGGCGCTGCCGGTCGGTCTTGTCCAGGCCCAAGCCGATGAAGTGACCATCAGTCTTTGGGGCTTCGCCAACAACCGCGACGAGTGGATGCAAAATCTGGTCGACGAAATGTGGACAGATATGCAGCCGAATGTCAGCGTTACCCTGTCGCTGACGCCTTACGCTGATTTGTGGCCAAAGCTGCAAGCGGCATTCGTCGCCGGCGCCGGCATCCCCGACATGGTGGATATTGAAATCTCCGCTATGGGTCAGTTCGTGCGCGAGGCCGGCAGCGAGCCTTTTGCCGCGCTAAACGACCTGATCGGCGACCAGTTGGACGATCTTTCGATCCCGTCCGCAACCAAGCCTTGGACCGTACGCGGCAATATCTACGGCGTCGGCAATGAGGTCAATCCGGTTCTGCTCTATTATCGACACGACATCTTTGACGAACTGGGGCTGGACATCGATGCGCCGGCGACTTGGGATGATTTCGTGAATATGCTCGGCGGCGGCACTATGGAAGCCGGCCATGGACTCTTCCCGATTGCAACGCAGGGTTGGGGCGATTTTTACATTCAATTCCATCAGGCCGGCGGCGAGTTCTTCGATGCCGATGGCAATGTGCAGATGCTTTCTGATCTGGCGGTAGAGATCCTTGCCTGGCAAAAGGCGCAGCTTGACAGCGGCGTCTACATCGAGCAAGGCACCGGCGACGCGCAGTATGCGCTGATGAACGAAGCGGCTTACATCACTGTTTGGGGCGCGCCTTGGTATCAGGGCTTTATGAAGCAGAACGCGCCCGACCTGGAAGGCAAGTGGAAGATGCGCTCCCTGCCGGTCTGGAATGACGACAGCTATCTGACTGTTCCGCGCGGCGGCACTGGCATGGGCATCACTGCCGCGTCCGAACACAAGGAAGAAGCATGGGAATTCATCCGCGTCTGCAACTTGACGGCCGAGGGTTCGCTGCTGGCATTCCGCCGCATGAATCTGTTCCCGTCTTACAAGCCAGTCTGGGATCGCGAGGAACTGCTGCGGACGGATGATTATTTCAGCGGGCAGAAGCCAGGGGAATTCATTGCTGAAGCGGCGGCGGCTATGGCGCCAGTTAATGTTGATCCTCACTGGACGCTGTTTGTCGATGCCGTTAATCGCCTGGTCGTGCAGCCGGTTATGCTTGATGATGCCGATCCGTACACCGCGCTGCAAGAAGCGATTGACGAATTTGAATTCAACAAGTAAGCGATTCATGGCGCTTGTGGGGCTGTTCTGCAAGCGCCTTTATACTGCCCTTATCAGCTAAATCATTGCCTATCCAGGCCGCCGCGGCTTGGCATGGTTCGTCTGCAACAGGAGTTCCTTGATGGTCGCCATGGGCACGCGCAAGCTCGCTGTCATACCCGGCTGGTGGTCGCGCAATCAGCGCAAGGTCATCCCCTATATTTTTCTGGCGCCATTCCTGCTAACCTTCCTCGTGTTCACCGTCTACCCAGCTGGCGCGGCGCTGTTTTTGAGCTTTCAGCGCGTGCGCGGTTTCATCAGCCCGGAAGAAGGCGGCGGGGTCGTCCTCGAATACAAGGGACTGGACAATTATGAGCGTCTGCTGACAAAGGACAAGCGCTTTGGCAAGTCGATTGTCAATGGCGCCGCATTCGCCGCCGGCACGCTTCTGATTCAGATGCCGCTGGCTTTGGGGGTGGCGCTGCTGCTGAACGCTCCCCATGTCCGCTTCAAAGTATTGGCGCGATTAGCCTTCTTCGCCCCTTACATCACCTCGGCCATCGTCGTCGGCTGGATATTCACGATCATCTTTCAAGACCGCTATGGCTTGCTCAATGGGGTATTGACGTCCTTGGGAATCGAGGGGGTCGGCTGGCTGAAGGACAAGAACTTTGTCATGCCAGCGCTGATTATCCTCGGGCTGTGGACCTGGGTCGGTTATAATTCGCTGTTCTTTTTGGCGGGCCTGCAAAATGTTCCGAATGATCTCAAGGAAGCCGCGCGTATTGATGGCGCCAGCACGCCACGCGTCTTCTGGCATATCACACTGCCCTTCCTGCGCCCGGTATTCGTCTTTGTTGTCATCACCGGTTTAATCGGCTCCTTCAGCTTGTTCAGTCAGCCCTACCTGCTTTTTGAAAGCGGTTCGGGGCCGCAGGATTCGGGACTGTTTCCGCTCATGTACCTCTTTTTCATGGGCTTCGAGAATCTCCGCATGGGCTACGCATCGGCTATCGGTTATGTGCTGACCGCGATGATCCTGGTCGTTACCGGCGTGCAGCTGCTTCTGTTCCGCCTGTGGAGGGTGTGACGATGCTATTCAAGGCGAAGCGCGCGAGTGGAATGGGACCAAGCCGAATCAATCTCGTTTTTATGAATTCGGTCGTGCTTTTAGGCGTCCTGCTGACCGCTGTCCCTTTCATCTATATGATTACCGCCAGCTTCCGCGAACAGGGAGAACTTTATACGCTGCCGGCGACGATCATGCCGCGCGAATGGCATGGGCATAATTACATCAAACTCTTCGGAGACACCGATTTTGTCATTTGGTACGGCAATACCATCTTCACCGCCGGCGTCCGCACCATCGTTGGCGTCTACCTCGCCGCCCTGGCCGGCTGCGCTTTCGCCAAATATCATTTTCGCTTTAAGCGTTTCTTTTTCTTCCTGGTGCTGGCGACTCTGACGCTGCCTTTCCATGTGCTGCTGGTTCCGCTCTTTCTGATGATGCGCGATTTTGGCTGGGTGAACAATTATCTTGCCGTCATCGTCCCCGGCATCGTTGGCGCCTTCAATATATTCCTTATGCGCCAATATATTGAGGCCGTACCCGACGAACTGATGGACGCGGCGCGGATTGACGGCGCATCGGAATTCGGCATTTTTCATCGAATCATCATCCCGCTTGTCCGCCCGGCTCTCGGCGTGGTCGCTATTTTGATCTTCGTCAATACCTGGAACGATTTCCTTTGGCCGCTCATCGTACTCCAAGATGACACGAAATATCTGCTTTCCATCGGCATCGCCACAATGGATGGCCCGTATGATGTCGAAGTCGGGGCTATCATGGCCGCTTCATTCTTGAGTACCCTGCCTATTCTCGTCGTCTTTGTATTGATGCAGCGGCAGATTATCGCCGGTCTGACACAAGGGGCGATCCGCGGTTGAAATCACGAAACAGCAGAATCAGAACGCCGTCAGCGCGTCTGGTCTTCCAGCCGGATTCGTCTCGCAGTTTGCAACGCGGCATCAACTTGGTCGTCAATGCTATCCGCCCCACCTTGGGGCCTTACCCGCGCGCCGTCGCCGTCAGCCAGGTGATGGAAAACACAACACCCGAACTGCTGGACAAAGGCGGTCTCATTGCGCGGCGCATCACTGATTTGCCCGACCGCAGCACTGATATGGGGGCCATGCTGGTTCGGGGCATGCTGTGGCAATTATATGAAGAGGCTGGCGATGGAACAGCAACCGCCGCTGTTGTCTTCCAGACGATTTACAATGAGGGGCTGAAATATATTGCCGCTGGCGGCGATCCGATGCGCCTGCGTCACTATCTGCTGCAAGGTCTCGATATCATCCTGCGCGGGCTGGACGACAGCAAACAGTCCATTCAAGGTCAAGAGCAGCTTGCCAATTTAGCCGAATCAATCTGCCATGACCGCGAACTGGCGGCGAAATTGGGGGAGATCTTTGATTTTATCGGTGAATATGGCCAGCTGGATGTGCGCCGCGGGCATACGCGCAAAATTGAACATGATTATATGAAGGGTATGTATTGGAAGCGCGGCGCTGTTTCGCGCGGGATGTTAAGCGGCGGCAAACAGCCTGACCGCATCGCGATGAATGACGCCGCTATCTTGTTAAGCGATCTCGATATCGAGGATATAGAGCAGGTTGCGCCTTTGATTGAGGCCCTGATTCGCGCTGGGGCCAAGTCGCTGCTGCTGGTCGCCGGCAAGTTCTCCGAAACGGTCATCAATTTTATCCTCGCCAACAAAAAGCCGGACAAATTCCGCGTCATTGCTGTCAAGACACCCGGCATCACCCCCCAAGAACAGTTCGCGCATCTGACCGATATTGCTGTGATGACCGGCGCCAATCCGCTCTACAAAGCAGCCGGCGCCAGCCTCAAGTCGATAAAGCCGACTGACTTTGGCCAGGCAAAGCAGGTATGGGTCGAGCGCACGATGTTTGGCGTGGTCAGCGACCGCGAGAATCATCAGGAATTGACTGAACATCTGGCGGATCTGCTGGAACTGCTGGAATATGCACAAGATCGAGATGCGGAGGATTTTATACGGGCGCGAATCGGGAAACTGCTCGGTGGCGTCGCCATTCTCCGCATTGGCGGCACAGCGCCGCGGCTGATGGATGAACGCATCGCGCAAGCTAAAGAAACCGCCAAATCCATCCGCCGCGCCTTGAGACATGGCGTTGTTCCTGGCGGCGGAGTCGCTTTGCTTCAGTGTCGGGGCGCGCTCCAGAGAGCTCATGCAGCGGCAGTCAGCAGTGACGAGCTTGCCGCTTATCGGATTCTCTTAAACGCGATAGAAGAACCCATCCGCACTCTTTGCCACAATGCCGGCCTGGATTCAGCTGTGGCTGCCAAGTTGGAAGAGGCGCCGCCGGGCTGCGGAATTGACCTGCGTACAGGCGTCATCACACACATGGCGGAAGCTGGTATTGTAGATGTGGCTTCGGTTCTGAAATCGGCAACGCGCCGCGCCGTAAGCAACGCCGCACTGGCGCTCACGATTGACGCGCTGGTTCATCGCGATAATCCTGACATAAAGCCGACGCCCTAGCGACAATCGTTATATTTTCAGTTATGATGAACATCCAAATTTGGAGCCAAATCAATATGCTGTCCTGGCGCCTGTGGCAGCTGATTTCCGAACCGGACATCAGCAATCCGATCTTCAAGCGAGTCAGCCATCGTCACAAATTGGTCGCCAAACCGTGCCGACCCCTAAGAATCCCGCGCCTGCTGGTGTATATTGGGCTGCTTGCGATGCTCATCACCCTGATTCGAGAGCCGCAATTTCTGCTGCTGGTGTTCGAGATTCCCATTCTGATGATTACCTTGATGGTCATGAGTCCCATCCTGCTGCCATTCGTCATTTTGCTGGCGGGCGGCTGGCTGGTATCGGCAGTGATTGGCGGCATCTATCGCGAGAAACGGCAATACACCTACGACCTGATTTGCGCCTCGACCAAGGGTTCACTCTATGCGAATTGGTCTTTTGCAATGGGCATTCTGCACCGCGGCGATTGGTTCGCGGCGTTAAAATCGGGCGTCCGTCTGTCATTGCGTCTGGGTCAGGTCATCTTGGCTGCATTGACCCTGCTGACGCTGTGGCTGGCGCTGTCAAACAGCCATCTGGTCGGGTTTGAGCAGCTGCGCCTTCTGCTCATGCCGATACTGGCATTGACCCTGTACTATACCCACATGACCCAGTCTTTTGTCATCAGTCTGGTTATCGGGCTGTATGCCAGCAGTTTCGATTGGGTCAAACGCGACGCAAGCTGGATTGGCATGGTCTTATACGCGCTGGCGCAAGGCCTGCCCTTTTTGCTGGCGCTGCTGATTTATATTGGATTCAACCGCGTCGTCCTGGAGCCGCATCCACTCGCTGCGATTGCGATTGACATCATCTCGCTGACGGTGATTGTTTTCACGCGCGAAGCTGTCATTGTCCTGCTCTGGCATCCGCTGGCGCGTCAGTTGAATGCAAGCGCAGGCCGGGATGGGGAGGAGCTTCATCATCTGGGCGCGCGGTCGTCGGCGTTGAGTGTGAGCTAATTAAGAGTCGTTCTGTTCACCTCGCAGCAAACCAGCGGGGATAATCAATGCCGCCCCTACTACAATAGGCGGTTTGGCGTTAATCTGGCGCTCCCATTCTAGTTTTTCCAGACGTTTTTCAAGCCGTTCCTCCAGTTGGCGCTTCCGCTCTTGCGCTTGCTCCTTGTTCAACCGAGCTAAGTGTTCCTGGCTCTCAAATTTAGCTATGAGCTTTTCCTGATAGTTAATCTCCTTGGTCAGCCGTTCTTTTACTGCTGCTTCAATCTTGTCAATGCGTTCAATGTGACGAGGCCGAACTTCTCGCAGATGTGGACGAACAAGACACTTATTTGCGTATTGAACAGCCTGTTTTTCAATGTCAAGTTCCCTGCCTCTGGGCCAGCCTTGTTCCAAGAGTGTTCTAATCTGCTCTCTGTCCTCTGAAGTTGCCGGGCGATAATCGAGATAAGGCGCGACTCCAGCATCACGGACATTGTCGGTACTGTCAATCTCAATAAAATGCACTTTGCGCGAGATGGTGTAGGGTTCACCATCAAGGGATCCAGCAACTTGGATAGACCACTCCAAATAAAACAAAACCCGCAGCCTGGTGTCGTTATCGCTTTCATCTACCAGCATAGCGCCGTGTTTGAGCGTAGTATCACGCTCGCGCTTTAACAAATAGCTGACTGTAGCATCCAGCAAAGGATGTCCGGGGCGGATAAATTCCGCTTTGGGTTGATTCGGTGGGTGAATCAGGTCTCTCTCAAAGCAGATACGATCATATTCATCCCTAACAAATCCCATACCCTGTTCTCTGGCATGTTTGCGAATAACACCCGGCACTCTCGTAACCTCATAACGCCCACCTTCGCGTTCAATGATTTCGCCGGGGAAGTGTTCAAATGCCTGCAAGATAAATTCCTTTATGTGCCAAGATTGCAAACGTCCCGCCCGAGCCTGTTCCGTTTTCTCACGTATCTGCATAATCCTGCTGGTATCAATGCTGTCAATTGCCAGCGCCTGATTTTCCAAAATATTTCGATACTTTGCTTGATCGACGACCTTATCAATGGTCTGTACCTGGCTCTGCGGGTCGTCGCCACGAACTGCTTCGATCAGCAGTTTCCGCAAAGGGGTTTCCTGAAACAATTTGCCCAACACATCAAATACCTGTCCATCAAGAGCATCGCTTGCAGTTTTCAGTTTCTCCAGGAGACGCTTATAGACGGCACCCTCACGGGTCTGGCCGGCGACAAGATTCCAGAGATGGCAGACTTCGCGTTGGCCGATGCGGTGAATGCGCCCAAAACGCTGTTCCAAACGATTCGGATTCCAAGGCAGATCGTAATTCACCATCAGGTGCGCCTGCTGCAAATTGATGCCTTCACCGGCGGCATCTGTCGCTACTAAAATCAGTACATTGGGGTCATCGCGGAAGCGGTTTTCAACTTCACGACGCGCCTCCGGTCGGATACTTCCGTGAATTTTAACAATCGCACCCGGACTGAACAAAGTTTGCAGGTTCTCAATCAGATAATCCAATGTGGCGAGATGCTCAGTGAAAATGATCAGTTTGCGCTGCGTTCCATCGGGGTTTTTCATCTCTGGAGCATCAAACAGCTTGCGTAATTCATTCCATTTTCGGTCATTGCCGCTACGAAGAACATCGGAAGCCTGTTTCTCCAATCCATACAAAGTGCCAATTTCTTCTGCAAGCTCGTCGATGCTAAGAGCAGCTGTTGCCCTGCCAATAAATTCAGCTTCTTTCTCTTCGCGTTCGGAAGCTGGCAAATCCTCAAAATCTTCATCGTCATGGTCTTCTAGCGCCCGGAAGAAACGGTCCAGCTCTTCTTCAAGTCGGTTTTCCAGACGTTGACGCCGAGATTTCAAGGATTGATAAATCGCTTCTGGCGAAGATGCCAAACGACGCTGGAGAATGGTCAGCGCAAAACCTACCGTATTTTTGTATCCGCCTTCCAGGCGTTCGGCGCGATTGAATTCGTTGCGAATATATTCAGTCACATCGTCATATAAGGCTTCTTCCTGGCCTGATAATTCGTAATCGACAGTGTATGCTTTACGTTCCGGAAACAGGGGTTTGCCTTCAAAGGTCATCAGATCTTCTTTGACCATACGCCGCATTAAATCGCTCACATCTACTTGATGCACACCATCGCGGAAACGTCCTTCAAAGCGGTCCGCATCCAGCAGTTTCAAGAACAGCTGAAAGTCTTCTTGCTTGCCATTGTGGGGTGTGGCGGTCATCAGCAAAAAGTGGCGCGTTAATGTGCCAAGAAGTTCGCCAAGCCGATAACGTTGAGTCCTGTTTATCTCTCCGCCGGAAAAAGACGCCGACATCTTATGCGCTTCATCACAGACAATCAGGTCCCATGTCGTTTGGCTAAGCAGTTCCTGTATATCCTCGATCTTTGCCTGATCCAATCTCACAATCAGTCGATTATGTTCCGCAAAGGGGTTTCCATTCCGCGATGCGTTTATCATATCACGGGTGAATATTTTGAAATTCAGTCGGAACTTGCTCCAAAGTTCATCACGCCACTGCTCGGTCAAGTTGCCCGGCACACATATCAAACACCTGTGTACATCCTCACGCGCGATCAATTCACGGATCAACAAACCAGCCATAATCGTCTTGCCGGCGCCGGGGTCGTCTGCCAGCAAAAAGCGCAGGGGCTGGCGCGGCAGCATCTCATCATAGACTGCGGCGATTTGGTGTGACAGGGGGTCAATATCCGATGTATGAATCGCGTGTAGCGGCTCAAAAAGATGGGCGAGGTCAATCCGATAGGCTTCTGAAACCAAGCGGAATAATTTACCGTCCGCATCAAATGGCCACTTATCTTTTACTTCATATAACTTTCGCTCATCTCTACGAGAGAGAATCTCGTTTCTATAGTTGCTACCCCCTTCCCATATATAATAAGCAGTCACCTTATAGGAGTCACTTCCTGCGGAACCAAATCCCTCTACAGCAATCAGCGTTACAATTTGATACGGCATTAAGCCGCGAACTCGCATATCGGGTCTTAAGTCTTCCAGCTTTATCATGTGATTACTCCCGCAAGTCACTTCTCCTTAGTATAGCAGGAAAAAGAGACGGAACTTTCCTTCAATAATCAGGGGTTTCTTGAGCGCAAACGCTTTATCCCCCGCGCCTCAACGCCCGTTCATAGGCATCGCGGGTATCGATATCGAGGAGGACGCCGTCATCGTCGGTATCAATAAGACGCAGATGTTCGCGCTGGGCATGGATGACGTCGCGGGGCATCGCATCGGCCGGCAAATTCAACATGGCCGGCCAGAAGGCGCGATCCAGCAAAATCGGATGGCCGCGTTGCCCGTCATAGCGCGGCGCGATATTTTTGCCTGGCTGATGCCGCGCCGCCAATAACGGGATGATCGCTGGCGGGATACAGGGCATATCCGCTGGCTGGATAAAGCAAGCAGCAACTTCCGCCGGCATGGCTGCCAGGCCGGTCTTTGCCGATGATAGAATTTCTCCGCGCTTATAATCGGGATTGCGGCGGCAAATAATCGGCAAATGCGCCAAGGCCGCCGCTACTTGTTCGGCATCGCGCCCGGTCACGACAATAATTGGGGAAATACCTGCGTGGACATACTTCGATACCACATGAGTCACAATCGGCTGACCGTCGCGCCAAGGCAGCAGGAGTTTGTTGGTCTTCATACGCGATGACAGGCCAGCCGCCAGAATGACTGCGCCAAAACGCGGCATGGCTATTTGTCCGTGACACTGCGCGGCATCGGTCGTTCGGCAATGTCCTTGAGCAAGCCGCCGTGTCCCATAGATACCAGATTGGCGCGGGTCAGCCGTTCGCCACTAAGCAGACGCGGCAAAATCCAATCAATGACATTCGTCTTGGGCGACTTGATGCACCCAGGCGCACCGACAACCGGCGCCTCGCCCAGATACCCCATCATCAGCAAGGAGCCAGGGTCAACAGGCACGCCATGCAGAGTAATGCTGCCGCCTGCCCGCCGCAAGGCCGATGGCACCAAGTCCTCGCGGTCAATAATGGCCGAAATGCTTGCTATTATTATCATATCCGCAGCGGCATGAGCCTGAATCGCAGCGGCAATCGACATCTCATCATGGCGGACAAAGGTCGGTGGCAGCAGCCGACTCCCCCAGCCTTCAATCCGTTTTTTGACGGGATTGTAAAAACTTCTGATGAGACGGTCGCGGGTGGCTTCAGTGCCAGAGACAATCAGCGCCACCTGTTTTGACTGCAAAGGCAGCACGCGCAGCGCCGCCGCATTCGATTCGGCAATGCGCTCGACATCCACTACGCGGGCGGCCGGCACTCCAAACGGCACAACCTTGACCAGCGCCACCATCTCGCCTGGATTCACCAGAGTATAGGTACGCAGGGTGGCAATCGTCATCCCGTCATAGATATTGTTGAGCAGTTCCAGGGCCGGCACATTGACATGCAAGACGCCGCGCTTGGCCGCCGTCAAATTGGCTCGCCCTACCCCGGGGGCGCGCCAGCTGACATTGGATCCAGCGACGGCTCGGCCAATCCGTTCAGCAGCCAGGTCTTCATGCAAATCGGCGGCATCCAGGCGCATGACGGTAATCCGATCCAGACGATGCTGGCGCAGAATCGGAATATCGGCGGCCGTCAGCACATGCCCCTTGTTGAAGATCAGCTTGCCGCGGTCATCATACAGCTTGTGCGCCAGGATAGCGCCAACCGCATCCGCAATCAGCGCTTCACCGAACTTCATCACGGACTCCATTGCGGACGGCGATGATTTCCGCCAGGATGCAGACGGCGATTTCTTCGGGCGTACTGGCGCCAATGTCAATGCCGATGGGCGTCCGAATCTGCGCGATCAGGTCATCGCTAAGGCCAGCCTGCTTCAGACGGGCGACGCGCTGCCGATGTGTCCGACTGCTGCTCAACACCCCGACATAAGGGATGCTGGCGGGCAAGGCCGTTATCAGAGCCTTGTCGTCAATTTTGGGGTCATGCGTCAGAACGGCCAGATAGGCGCTGCCGTCCAGTCCCAGCTGCGGCAAGGCTTTGTCGGGATAGCTGTGCAGGATATTGGCGACATCGGGGAAACGCTCGGCAGAGGCAAAAGCTGAACGCGGATCGACAATCGACACGCGAAATCCCAGCTGACGCGCCATCTCTTGCAGCGGAATCGACACATGCACGCCGCCAATCAGGATCAGATGCGGGCGCTGGGCCTGTATATCTACCATAACGCGGGTTTCGCCCATCTTCCGCACACCGCTTTTGCTGGTCCGCGGCAGGGCTTTCATCGCCGTCAGCGTCTCATCGGACAGCTTATCCGTCTGATACAAAACCTGCGCCTGTGCATCCAGCAGCGTTTTTTCGCCAATCTGACCGCCTTCCAGCAGGGTTATCGTCATCCCAAAGCGGTCGTTTTGCGCCAGGTCAGAAAGAGCCTGCCACCAGGCTTGATTCAAAGGCTCAACATAAACTTCAATGCTGCCGCCGCAGGTCAAGCCGACCTCCCAGGCCGTGTCATCGGCGACGCCAAATTTGAGCAAGCGCGGTCGACCGTCTTTCAAGCTGGCGACGGCCTCTTCGACGACCGCCCCTTCGACACAGCCGCCGCTTACCGAGCCGATCATCGCCATCTCTGCTGTGATTCCCATTTTGGAGCCGACGCGGCGCGGCGCCGATCCCCAGGTCTTGACCACTGTCGCCAGCGCGGCTTGGCGGCCTTCTTCCAGCCACCGATTCATTGTGTTCAAAATATCCAACATAGGCTCTTCTCGCTTCTGCTTAATCTCTACACAACCATATTTACTTATAATTATGATCCATTGGCCAAATATCTCTTGCGATAGCTGTCGGCGCTGGGGCGTGCATTCAAATTTTGCAATGCTTTGACAATCGCCTCCAGATTGGCTAGGTTGGTAATCGGCAGGAAATCATGCACATAGGGCAGCAAGGCCTGGGCGCCGCGCGTCAGAGGTTCGTATTCGGGTACATCCAGCAGTGGATTCAGCCAGATGAGCCGCTGGCAAGAGCGCCGCAGACGTCCCATTTCGGTATGCAGGAGTGGAATATCGCCGCGGTCCCAGCCATCCGTAATCAGCAGGACAACCGCGCCCCGCCCCAAAACCCGCCGCGACCATACCCAGTTAAAGCGATGCAGACACTCGCCGGTCATCGTTCCGCCGCCCCACTGCATCACCGCCTGCCCGACATCTTCCAGGGCCTCATCGACGTTTTTCTGTCGAATCTGACGGGTAATGCGGGTCATGTCGGTACTGTAGACAAAGGATTCCACCTGAAACAATGAGCCGGCCAGGGTGTGCATAAAGTGCAGCAGAACCCGCGTATATCGTTCCATGCTGCCGCTAATATCACAGAGCAGGACAACCGGACGGGGTTTTTCCTTGCGCCGATGAGTCGGCAAACAGCTAATGTCGCCCTGTCTGCGAATCATATCCTTCATCAGGCGGCGCATATTGATCCGCCGGCCTTTTCCAGCTTCAAAGCGGCGGGTTTTCCGCATACCCAGCGAATCCGGCATTTTAGCGATGACCTGCTTGGCCATCGCCAGTTCGTCCGCCGTCATCTCGGCAAAGTCTTTATGGCGCAGACGCTCCTGCTGGCTGTAGGTCGGCACCAGCGCAATCATGCTCGAATCCAACTCGTCCAGCGCCGCGCCGTCTTCATTTGGCGATGAATCGAGCGGAGGCAGGAATTGTGTCTTCTTCTGGCGCCGCTCTTCGCCCAAGGACTGCAAATTCAGAGTCGTAAAGCCTTCGCTGGGACATCGCCAAAAGAGGTCAAAGGCCTCGTCAAAGTGAGTCAAATCCTTGCGATGAGTCACCAGATACGTCCGCAAGGCATAATAAAAGTCCTGTTTGCGTCCCAGCTGCACATAACCCAAAGCGCGGGCAACGTCCATCATGCGGTTGGGCGTCACATTCATCCCCAGCGCCCGACATACCCGTCCAAACAGAATCAGGTTATGGATGAGCTTGCCGCCCTGATACTCGTCAGGGTCATCCGCGGGATCGAGGAAAAGACTCTTGATGGGCTTGTCGACAGACATGGCTAGACACGCTGCGCTTCGACTTTGGCGCGTTCGATCATATTGCGGATGGTCTCGCCGTCCAGCATTTCAACATCATCCTGATACTTGAGGATGACGCCCAGGGTATCCTGCACCGTTTCCAGCGCCAGTTCATTTTGGTCAAGGGCAATCAGCGCCGCCGTCCAATCTAGGGTTTCGGCAATGCCAGGCCGCTTGAACAACTCCATTGAGCGCATATCCTGGATAAAGGCGGTAATTTGACGCGCCAGCAGCGGCGGGACATCAGGGGCCTTGCGCTCGACAATCTGCAATTCTTTATGAAAATGCGGATAATCAATCCAGTAATACAGGCAGCGGCGTTTGAGCGCATCGTGAATTTCGCGGGTGCGATTGGAGGTCACGATGACGGTCGGCGGCATTTTCGCTTTCAGCGTGCCTAGCTCTGGGATGGAGATTTGGAAATCGGAAAGCAGTTCCAGCAAAAAGGCCTCAAACTCCTCATCCGAGCGGTCCAGTTCGTCGATCAGCAAGACCGGCGCCCGGCCATTTTCGCTGGCTTCAATAGCCTGCAAGAGCGGCCGCTTCAGCAGAAAACGGTCAGAGAAAAGCTCTTTTTCCATATCAACCCGCGCCAAACCTTCCGCTTCCATCAGGCGCAGGTGCAAAATTTGCCCGGCATAGTTCCATTCATAAACAGCCGTATTGACATCCAAGCCCTCGTAGCACTGCATACGGATGAGGCTGGTATCCAAGAGCGCCGACAGGACTTTGGCGATTTCTGTTTTGCCCACCCCGGCATCACCTTCCAGGAACAGGGGCTTGCCGGTTTTGAGCGCCAAAAATATCGCCACCGACAAACCGCGCTCGGCAATATAATCGTGCTGGTTCAATGCGCGCTGCAATTCATCAACGGAGTTAAAAAACATCCCATTCACCTTTGTATGGTTCGCCCCAGGCCTATGAAACAACATAGTAGCTTGTCTTGCGCGTGATGACGAGAGTGTTTTGGCCGGCTTCAAGCGATGTATGCCAAAAATGACCCTGGAAGGACTCGAACCTTCAACCTAACGATTAAGAGTCGCTTGCTCTGCCAAATTGAGCTACAGGGCCGACTGCGGAAATAAAATTATAGCCTTCAGCTTTGCCGCATTTCAAGGGTAAAATGAGTTAAGGTGTTGAGGATCAATTGGAATTGTCATCATGTCAAAGAAAATTCTTATCATCGGCGGCACTGGCAACATGGGGCATTATCTGGCGAAGACACTGGCGGAATCGGGCGCTGACCTGACGATCCTCAATCGGGGAATCACCAAAGACGAACTGCCGGACAGCATTCACCGTCTGCACGCCGACCGCCAAGACAGCCGGCAGCTGCGCCGCGCCCTGCTGGCAAAGTCCTTTGATATTGTGATTGATTTTGTCCTGTATCATGGGGACGAGGCCGAGGCCGTCATTGAACTGTTTGGCGGCGGCATCGACCACTACATGATGATTAGCAGCGGGCAGGTCTATCTGGTGCGGCAGGGCGTCCAGCGTCCTTTCCGCGAAGAGGATTATGAAGGGCCTTTGATGCCGGCGCCCAAAGAGAACTCCTTTGCCTATGAAGAATGGCGCTATGGCATGGGAAAGCGCGAAGCTGAAGACCGACTGCGGCAGGCCTGGACGGAATCGAATTTTCCGCATACCATACTCCGTCTGCCTATGGTCAACAGCGTCCGCGACCCTTTCGGCCGTTTCCTGAATTATTTCCTTAGACTGCGCGACGGCGGCGAAATCCTGGCGCCAGAAACGCCCAATTACGCCTTGAACCATGTCTATGCCCTGGATGTCGTCACCGCCATCCTCGGCCTCATAGAATCCGGACAGGGCAAAGGGCAAGTCTTCAATATCGCCCAAGATGAGACGGTCAGCCTGGATGAGTTTTTGGCGATGACGGCCGAACTGATGAACACCCAAGTCCGCATCGTCCGCGCCGCGCGAAATCAGCTGGAGGCCAACGGTTTTCTGCCGGACTGCTCGCCCTTCAGCGAACGCTGGATGAGCCAACTCGACAACAGCCGCGGCAAAAACGCGCTGGGCATAAGCTATACGCCGCTCCAGGATTATCTGGCGCAGCTTGTCGATTTTTACAGTTCGCATAATGTCGCGGCGCCTTTGACCTATCGACGACGGCGCGCCGAATTGCAATTCGCCAAACAGTCGGCCTGATTCTAAACATTCGTTCATCAATTTGTCAGCGAATCAATGTATCATAGCAATGAAGCAAGGAGCAAGGAGGGTCTATGCAAACGCTGGTAAAGTATGTCGTTTTGATGGTGAGTGGACTGCTGGCTTTGAGTGGCTGCACGGCGATGACTGCGCTGCTGCCGCCGGCCGTCCAGCCGACCGAAGCGGCCCCCGCGGCCACAGTCGACAGTCTCACATTTTACAATTCCTACGCTTCCTGGTGACCGGCCTGCCGCCGCAATACGCCCATCGTGAATGGGCTCGCAGAACGCTTTGCCGGACAGATCGAATTCGTCATACTCGATTGGGACGATTCAACGCTGAATGACACGCGGACGCAGCTGGGCATCACCGACAGAACACAGTACGCGCTTGCCAATGCCGCCGGCGATGTCATCAAGCGCTGGTATGGCCAGCTGAACGAAGCGCAGGTGGGAACTGAACTGGAAGATTTGCTGAAGGGATAGCGGCCAAAACTGTTCGCCATTATGACTGTGGTCAGCGGCCGCGGGCTTGCCCTGCTTATCTTGGCGTTTGTCATCAGCGCTTGCAATCTTGCCCGGCCACAGGTCACGCCAACCGTCGCGCCGACCTCTGAAGCAACTGATTCTGGGTGGCCGACGGCGACGCTAAGGCCGTTCATCGTCATCACGCCTTCGCCCACACCATCCCCTACGCCGCGGCCAACCAGCGCATCCTGGCCGACATCGACCGCGACGACATTGAACCCGACTGATCATACGGCATCGCCAGCCTATATCACGGCGACGGCGGCCGCGCAGCTGGGCGGAGCCACCTTGACCCCGTCCCCCTCGCCAACCCGTTTTCAGCCGACGGTGGCCGTCGATATCGATCTGCTGATTACACAGATTGCGCCGCCGGCCATCAATCCAGTCCGCTTCAGCACAACTGGCGCCACTGTCTATCAATATGATGTCGGCCCAGGGCAGATCTTCCCGTATGAAAATCTTCAGCTTGACGGTGGCGTCGTCCTGTTCGCGCCCAATCCAGCCGCCGCCGACAGTTTCGTCCGCACCAATCAGCAGGGCATTCTGCTTTATCGCGCCATCGGCTCGCCAAGTGAACGCGCCATGACTTCCTCGCCTTTTTTTGAGGGCTTTGCCGTGGCCAGCAGCGATGAGAACAAAAATCGAATCACGGAAATTGACTGGTCAGCCGACGGCCAGCGATTTTCATTCCGCATCGACCCGCCGCCGGGCTTGGATAATGGCAATGCCGGCCTTTGGTTCTGGCAGCCCGAAAATCAGACATCCACCGACCCGACTTATCAAATCATTCGGGACTGCGCCGCCCCCGATTATGCGCCTTGCCGTTTCGTCAGACCCAGCAATGCCCCTTCTTGGAAAACCGTCGCCGTCGAATGGTCGCCAAAAATCGGCAGCTATCAAACGCTGTTAACCGTGCATCTGCCGCAAGAGGGCCGCCGCGCGCTGGCGATGACGGAAGCCCGCCGCGATGCCGCTTATGCCAATCAGGCGCCGCCCTTCGTCCGCTATGATTACGGGCATTGGGATGACCAGGGGGAAGCTATTATCGTCAGCGGCCGCCGGCCCGATGGCCGCGTCATTATCGGCGTGGTCAACAGCGACCTGTCTGATGAAAAAGTCGTTTTTGACGCTTCCGCCGCTGGATTGTGGATGCAGGATGCCGTCCGCCGGCCCGATAGGAGTTTCGCCGCGCTGGGCGGGCCATTTGCCGATGGGCCGCTGGCATTGTATGATGAGACTGGCCAGGTGCTTTCGTTGCCAATCGGAGAAGTGGCCCCCGAAGCCGTTCAATGGTATCCTGACCGCAGCGCCGTCGTCGTCACCGTGCAGGGCCGTCAATACACTGTCCGCGTCGATGAAGGCCTGGCTGTCGATACAACTGATCTCGCCGGCAGTCCGAGTTTTGGCCAGGATTCGCGCGGCTTTTCGCTGATTCCCAATGCGGTCGTGCAGGGCAGCGAGTATTTTGCCGGCCAACAGTTGCGCGTTGCCGTGGACAGTCTTAACATTCGGCAGCGGCCCAGCGTCATCAGCCAAATCGCGGGGGAATTGAGGGAAGGCGATTATGTTGCCGTCCTTGCCGGGCCCTATGAAGACGAAAGCTATCGCTGGTGGAAAGTGCAGACGGCGCGCAGCATCATCGGCTGGATCGCTGGCCGCATCAACGGCCGCGTGACCGTTAGACCAGCTTGACCGAGCAGCCCCATGTCAAATCATCCGCTCGTCAGCATCATCATCCCCACCTTCAACCGCCGCCATTTTATCGGCGACGCCATCGACAGCTGCCTGGCGCAGACTCATCCCCACTGTGAAATCATCGTGGTTGACGACGGCAGCGCCGATGACACTGAAAATTTTCTGCGACATCAGTATAGCGGGCAGATTCGTTATATCCGTCAGGCCAATCAGGGGCCGGGAATCGCTCGCAACCGCGGTATTGCCGCCGCCCAAGGCCGCTTCATTCACTTCTGCGATGCCGATGACCAGCTTGACCGCCGAAAAATTGAGATTGGCCTGGACTGTTTTTGGCAGCATCCCGAAACCGCTGTTGTCTATACCTATTATCAATTTGTCGCCAGCGACGGCCGTACGCCGCTGGAAACGCCCCCCTTCGCGCGGTTTTCAGAGGACATCTTCTGCGAAATGCTGCGGCTGACCGGCTGTCATATCCTGATTAGCTCGACGATGGTTCGCACGGATGCCTTGCGCGATGTGGGCGGCTTCCCTGATGATGCCGAGTTTCGCAGCGCGGAGGATTGGGATTTGTTTTTGCGTTTGGCCATTAAGTACAAATTTCATGGGATTGATAAGCGTCTTGTCTATCGGCGCATGCACGGCGATATGGTGTCCGATGATGGCCTGCAGGGCGCGCTGGGACGGCTCAAGACTGTTCAAAATGCCCGTCATTATGGCTGGGAGCGGTGCATGTCGGCTGATGATTTTGATCGAAAGCAAGCGGCGCGGCATCATATGTATGCCCTGCATTTATGGCGTCAGGGACATCGCGCCAAAGCCCGCCGTTCCTTTCACCGCGCGGCCGAACGCTATCCCCCGCAAGCTCGGCCGCGCCGTCTGTACGCTGCTTATACCTATGCTCTGCCGCCGGCCGCTATTGAATGGACGCTGGGCTTGGTTCATCGAATGCGGAAAATCGCTTCAGCTTTGCGCGGGCGCGAATAATGGATATGGTGAATTTATGGATGCGCGCCATTCAGCCATTTTCCATTTGACAAAAGCCGCCGTTTCATATACACTTGTCTTATCGATTAAAATCTTAGCAAGGGGCGTGTCAAAATGAATATGAAATATCATAGAAATACCCCCCCCCCCCCCCCCCCCGCATTTTCTGATTAGGAGCGTTCTGCTCTGCTTCTTATTTCTGATCCTTTTCCTCGCCGTTCCCGTCCAAAGCCAAACCCCTGTCCCCACAGCGCCGCCGCGGCTGACCAATCCGACCGTCATGGCGCCCTGCGGCCTGCCAGCCTCTTATGCAGACTTCACATCGACGGCCACGGTTACAACCTTCAACATGACCGCCGACTGTGTCGTTAATACCTGGGATGTCCAAGCTGGCTCTGCCTTTCTGCGATTTTCATCCGGCGAGTTCATCATCAACGGCCACGGACACAGCATCATTGGCCCAACAAACGGCTATGCCATAACCGTCAGCAATGTCGGCACCGTCTTAGATCTGAACGATGTGACCATCCGTCAGGCCGGCGCCGTGAACGATTCGGTTATTTTCGTGAATGCTGGTCGTCTTAACGCTCGAAACGTCATTTTCAGAGACAATAATGTCCTTCTGGTATTGTATCTGAGCACAGACGGACAAGCCTATCTTGAGAATGCACAGTTCTTGAACAACCGCGGCGCAAGTACTGGTAAAGTTATTTTGCTCTCAACTAACGGCGCCTTGTTAAGCATCACCAACGGCATCTTCCAGGGCAACACCGGTTTCGAATACCTCATTGATGCCTCTGGAACTGTGCAGCTGCGAGGCTGTATCACCCGCGCCGACGGCCTTGGCGATGATCCAGACAGCATCATCACCGACACCAGCGCTGGCGAATGTCCGCCTGGCTTCCGGGTTCCCAAGAAAAAGAAGAAAGTTCCCACAGCCACGCCAACCGCAACACTACGGCCGGCTTACGGCGCCTCCTATGTCGCTTTGCAGACCGCAACTGGCATGACTTTTGAAGCCACTTACGGCCTCGACAGCGGCGTTCATTTTCGTCAGCTTGACGGCGCCGGCATCGGGATTCAGTCGATCATTGACGCTGGTTATCTGGAGGCCTTTGACGTCTATGGCTATGTCGAGCAGGGCGTTGAGGTCTGTTTCCCGCAGATCGGCCGCGTCGTCTTTTTGGATGCGCGCACCATGCCGCGGGCGATTGTGCCGTTGGAATCAACCATCGTCAACGGACAGACCTGCGTTTCGATTAGCAGTCCAGGCTCTTTGGTTCTGCTGCCCAACTGACAAACTTAATCACAGAGGACGCCGCCGATGATCATGACTCGGTGTCCTCTGTGTCCTCTGTGGTAAAAACCCAAACCGCGAGCATTGAGTCGCCCTTCCAATCCGCAAACGCGGTATAAAGAAACTGAACAGCATAGAGGCGAAAATGTTTATGCGCGAAAAAGTTTTGCTTTCGCGCATAAAACGCGCATAAAACCAATTCCGCTTCAGATGAGGACAGCGAATGACGCGGCATAGCGTGGCGGAAAATGGCGGAAAATGGCGGACTTTGTCGCAGCGAATGCCCTCTATTGACCGCTCCCGATAAACATTCGCCTTTTGTCAAAATAGCGGGAATGCGATAACCTTGCTGGAAACAGATAAAGAGGTAATCGCATGGATGCCAAGTCAATCATCCTTGAGCATATCAAGGGACAAGATGAGGAACTGTGTTATATCGCCAAAGAAATCTGGGATCATCCCCAGGTGGCCTTGCAGGAAGAATTTGCCGCGCGGCTGTTGGCCGAGAAACTGGAAGCCGATGGTTTTTCGGTGGAATGGGGCGCGGGCGGGATGCCGACGGCTTTTGTGGCGGAATGGGGCGCGGGACGGCCGATTATTGGCTTTTTGGGCGAATACGACGCGCTGCCTGGTTTGTCGCAAGACGTTTCCAGTGACAAGCGGCCGATTGAAAACGGCGGGCCTGGGCATGGCTGCGGCCATAACCTTTTCGGCACGGCCTGCATGGGGTCAGTGATGGCGCTGAAGGCGGCCATGGCGCAAAACAGCATCGGCGGGACAATTCGCTTTTATGGCTGCCCGGCCGAAGAAACCCTGGTCGGCAAGACCTTTATGGCCCGCGACGGCGTTTTTGATGATTTGGACGCGGCGATCAGCTGGCATCCGGGCGATTCCAACATCGTCTGGAACGGCTCATCGCTGGCCATGAACTCTTTCAAGGTCAATTTTTATGGCCTGGCCGCCCATGCCGGCGGTTCGCCTTGGCTGGGACGGAGCGCCTTGGATGCGGTGATGCTGATGGATGCCGGCGTCAATTACATGCGCGAGCATGTGCCGCCCGAATCGCGCATTCACAGCGTCGTGACCAGCGGCGGGCAAGCGCCTAATGTTGTGCCGGCCTTCGCCCAAATCTGGTACTTCGTGCGGGCGCCGCGCCGTCAGCAGGTCGAGGAGATGTATCGCTGGATGCAGGATATTGCCAAAGGCGCGGCTCTGATGACCGGCACCAGCTGCGAAATCGACTTCATCACCGGCTGCTATGACATTTTGCCGAATGCCGTCATGTCCGACCTGCTCTACGAAAAGATGGCCGACATTAATGATATGCAGTTCACTGAACAGGAGCGCGCCTTCGCCAAAACCTTGCAGGCCAGTTTCCCGCCCGGCTCGGTGCAGCGCGGTTTTGATTGGCTAAAGGAATCGAGCAGCGTCGAGCTTGATTCGGCCGAGATGGACGATCCCTTGTGGGAACGGGTGCTGCCGCATTCTCCGACGCCGCCTCTGATGGGTGGCTCGACCGAAGTGGCCGATGTCAGCTGGATTGCGCCCACCGGACAGATTACGACCACCTGCTGGCCGCTGGGGACGCCCGGTCACAGTTGGCAGAACGTCGCTTCATCAGGCTCAAGCATCGGCGCCAAGGGCATGATTTTTGCCGCCAAGGCGATGGCCCTGGCCGGCTTGGATCTGCTGACTCGGCCGGCGACGCTGGCCAAGGCCAAAGCTGAATTCGAGCGGGCGCGGGCCGGCCGCGAATATGTCAGTCCGCTGCCGCCGCAGGCCACGCCCAAATAAGCCAGCGCCATTCCGCTTATGAGCTTGCTGACTAACTCATATCGCCTGCAAAAATTCATGTTCGGCCGGCAAAAGCGGCCCGCCTCCCAAGCGCTGTTGAGTGACTTTGATGTCCGAGGCCGATTCGTCAATGCCGATCCAGCGCCGTCCGAGAGTTTGCGCGGCCAACAGGCTTGTCCCTGCGCCGCAAAAGCAGTCCAGCGCCCAATCACCGCGGTTGGATGAGGCGGCGACAATCCGCTTGAGCATGTCAAGGTTCTTTTGGGTGGGATAGCGGGGATGCTGGGGGTCTTTGAAGACCCAAATATCCTGTACTTTTTTGCCTTGACTTTCATCCAGGAACTTTTTCTTGCGGGGAACGCCATTGGCTGACCATTCAATCAAGCCTTGCTCATCCCAAGCCTCCAGCACTTGAGGGGGCCTGCGCCAATGCCGGCCGTCGGGCGGTTTCATGCCGTGCCATGCTTGCCCGGTGCTGCCGTTCGCGGTTTCGCCGGGCGCGTGCAAGGGTATCGTGGTGTAACGGCGGCCGTTTTCATCAACTTTGCGAAACAGACGTTGGGCATCCGCTTCCGCGTAGTCCTCGCGCGGCTCATTCCATATCGGGCGGCTTGTCTTCGAATAGAACAGAATCAGGTCTTTGATGTTGCCATAGGCGCGGCGATGAAAATTCTTGGGATTGCATTTGACGCGGCTGATGTCATTGCGGAAGTTGCGCGCGCCAAACACCTCATCCATCAGGATTTTGACATAATGCCCGATTTTGCAGTCGATGTGCAGATAAATCGAACCCTCATCCGAAAGCAGTTCGCGCAGGAAAATCAGCCGTTCGCGCAGAAACTCCAGATATTCAGCGCCCAGCCGTACATCGCTGTAAGCCAGGCGGTCATGGCGGCCGCTGCTGACGGTGCTTGTTCTGTCCTCGCCGATTCGGAAGGTCGCGTTGGTGGCAAAGGGCGGATCGATATAAACTAGGGCGATTTTGCCGCGCCAGCTTTCCAGCAGGCTGTGCAGGATGGGCAGGTTGTCGCCTTGAATGAGTTTGCTGGCGGCGCCGTGACCATAGACGGATCGCAGTTCGGCTTTGGGCGTGTTTTGCAGGATGTCGTTTTCGGGCTTCTTGCCGTCATAGGACAGGAACATGGCGCCCCCTTGCTGGCTACAGAAATTTTACCATAGAGGGCGCGGAGAAAAACAAAAAAGCCTGCGCGCTGACAGACTTTTTTATGCGCTGTTCAGCGAGGGAAGGACTCGAACCTTCAACCTTGTGCTCCAAAGGCACCTGCTCTGCCGATTGAGCTACCTCGCTAGCTGATGATGAGTATAGCAAATTCGCGGCCATGCTCAAGGTTCAAATTCGCTTAAACGTCCTGACTGTGACTTCGCACGCCAATCGCCTCATCTAATGGCACGACAAAGGCAACGCCATGATTGGGCTCCAGCAGATCGCCCATGACGGCGCGGGCTTCGTCCATCAGGCTTGGAATCAGTTCTTTGGGGACAACCGACAGCAGGACGTGGTTGGTATGCTGCATTTCGCCCAGCACATAAGCCATCATGCTGGCCATAGAACTTGCCATGTGCAGGGGGATTTCCATGTTGTCCCGTTTGATTTTCTGCTGCAAGCTGTAAAGGCCGACGCTCTTGATGATGGTCACGCCTGGCGCCCCGGCATCCTGCCATCGATTGGCGACTTGCAGTCCGCTTTCGAGATCCGAGGTGATCAGGATAATCATTTTCATGCTTTATTCTCCTTTGCTTGCAGCGGCCAGGGCCGGCTTGCCGCTTGAGCTTCGCGGATTGTTTTGGAACACCCAGCGCACCATCGGCGGGGTAAAGACTGTGGTCAGCAGTATCACCATGAACAGGGCGGCGTAAAGTTCGCTGCTGCCGTCGATGATGCCGCTTGTCAGGCCAATCGAGATGATAATCAAACCGACTTCGCCGCGCGATACCATGCAGACGCCAACCCGCAGGGCTTCCCAGTTGTTAAACCCGCCCATGCGCGCGCCCAATCCCGCGCCGAAGACCTTGCTAAGAACGGCCATCAGCAGCAAGACCAGCATGAAGGGAATGGCGCCCGTCGGGAAGGCGCTAAGGTCAGTTTCCAGGCCGACATTGACAAAAAATATCGGGACGAGGAAGACGTAGGCCAGGCGACTTGTGCTTTGCTCGATCTCGTGTTTCATGCTGCGGTTGGCCAGCTTGCTCAAGCCGACGCCGGCGATAAAGGCGCCGGTGATCGCCGCCACGCCGCCCATATATTCGGCCGACCAGCCAAAGAGCAGGGCGGCAATCAGGGCAAAAATCGACAGGCCATAGGACTGCGACAGTTCCGAACGTCCCTGTATCCAAGTCATCAGGCGCGGCAGGATAAACCAGGCGATCAAAAAGGCGACAGCGATATAACCGGCCATCCGCAGGATAATGACGGCCAGCTGGCCGAGGTCACCGCCGGCGCCGTCCGCGCTGCTGCCCGCCAGCACCAGGGTAAGTGAAACGGCTAGAATGGCCAGCACGTCGTCAATCAGGGCCGTCGCCAGCAGAGCGTTGCCCTCTTTCGTCTGCAAATAGCCCAGTTCCAGCAAGACCTGCGCCGAGATGCTGACCGAGGTCGCCGCCAGCGTCACCCCAGCGAACAAGGCCGGCAGCCAGTCATAGCCGGCCGGCAGCGCCACCGCCAGAGTAAAGGCCACCGGCGCCGCCACGCCCAGAAAGCCGGCAAACACGGCTACTTTGCCCACCTTCACCAGTTCGTCCAAGTGGACTTCCAGGCCGATGTTGAACATCAGCAGCAGCACGCCCAGTTCGGCAAGTTCTTTGATGGTGTGCTGCAAATCGACGCCCTGCAAAATGCCCCAGTGCAGCATGTCCAGGGCCGTTGGCCCCAGCAGCAGACCGACAATCAGCTGTCCCAGCACGCGCGGCTGATTCAAACGGCGGGCCAATGCGCCGCCCGCCCGCGAGGCCAGCAGGATAATCCCCAGGGCAAACATCAAGGGGATAAACGAATTGACTGTGGCGGTTTGCTCTTCGCCTTCGGCCAATGCGGCGGCCTGCGTCATCAGGAAGAGCCAGGCCAAGGTCAGCCCCAGGGTGAAGAGACGGCTTGAAAATAGTCCGCTCAAACGATTCAAGGGAACGCGCCTTTCACTCATTTGGCAAAAGTTTATCGCTTTATTATAATCCAGGTTCATCCAACCATAAAAGTCGGTTTCAAGGCTAAATCAGAGGCGGCGCTTATGAAAATAACGCAAATTGAGCTTTTTACCGTCCCGCCGCGCTGGCTGTTTCTTAAAATCTCTACTGATGAGGGCTATGTTGGCTGGGGAGAGCCGATTGTCGAGGGGCATGCCGCCACTGTCCGCGCCGCCGTCGAAGAGATGTCAGATTATCTGCTGGGGCGCGACCCTCGTCACATTGAAGACATTTGGCAAACGCTGTACCGCGGCCGCTTTTACCGCGGCGGTCCGGTGATGATGAGCGCGATTGCCGGCGTCAACCAAGCCCTGTGGGATATTAAGGGAAAGTACCATGATGCGCCGATCTATGAACTGCTGGGTGGCAAAGTCCGCGACAAAGTGCAGATCTACGCTTGGGTCGGCGGCGACCGTCCAGCTGATGTGGCGCGGCAGGCGCAGCGGCGCAAGGACAGCGGCCTGAAGGCCATCAAGATGAACGCCGTCAGCGAAGTCCATTATATGGATACCTATCAGCATATTGACGAAGCGGCGGCCCGCGTGGCATCGGTGCGCGAGCAGGTCGGCAATGATTTCAGCATCGCTGTCGATTTTCACGGCCGCGTGCATAAACCGATGGCGAAGATGCTCATCCAGGAGTTGGAGCCTTATCATCTGATGTTTGTTGAAGAGCCAGTGCTGCCAACTCACAACGAGGTGCTGCTGGAGCTTAAACGTTCGACCTCGATCCCGATTGCCACTGGCGAGCGGATGTATTCGCGCTGGGATTTCAAGGCCATCTTGGCTGCCGGCAGCGTCGATATTATTCAGCCCGATTTGTCCCATGCCGGCGGCATCTCTGAAGTGGTGCGGATTGCGGCCATGGCCGAAGCCTATGACGTCGCCCTGGCGCCGCATTGTCCCCTGGGGCCGATTGCCTTTGCCGCCTGCCTGCAAGTCGATGCGCTGGCCTATAACGCGCTGATCCAAGAACAAAGTCTCGGCATTCATTATCATCAGGAAACCGATTTGCTTGATTATCTGCAAGACGAGTCCGTTTTTGATTATCAAGACGGTTATGTGGCTGTGCCGACAGGCGCGGGGCTTGGTATTACGCTGGATGAGGACAAAGTGCGGGCGGCCTCGGATCATGACTTTCGCTGGCGCAATCCGTCCTGGCGCCGCCGCGATGGCTCGTTGGCCGAATGGTAGGCAACTCCAGCCTCAATATCCCAGTCAATCAAAGCGCGAGACATCCACAGCGCCGGCTGAAACGTCATGCAAGAGTTTGTCCACTGCGCGCTCGGCGGAAGCCGCGCCCATGGCCAGGCCGTGTCCGGTGAAGCCGACTGCAAAGCCCACCCGCGGCTTGTCCGGCAGGCGGCCGACCAATGGCAGGCCGTCCGCGCTGAAGCCCATGATGCCGCTCCAGCGATGCGCCACAGCGGCCTTGACATCAGGGAAGTATTTTGCCAGATAAGCGTCGAGATAGCCCTGCACATTAGGGTTGAGACGATCTTCGGTGGTGTTGGCCTCTTCGTCTTTGAAATGCTGGCGTCCGCCGCCCAGCAGAAAGCGGCCGTCAAAGGTGCTGCGGTAGTACATATAGCCGTAGTCGCTGTAGCCGCAATAGGGGATTGGAACATGCGCCAGCCGTTCAGTGACCAGACATTGGGCGCGGGTGGGGATGACCTTGCCAATAAAATAGGGGTCAATCATGGGCGACCAGGCATTGGTGCAGAGCATCACATAACGCGCCTTGAAGATAAATTGGCGGGTATAGACGCGCACATAATCATCATCATCCTGCTCGATGCGGTAAAGCTCGTTGCTGGAGATGAGTTTGGCGCCGCTTTGCGCCATGACCGACTTGGCCAGCAGATAGGGCTGCACGCCAGCGTCAAGCGGCTGTTGGATGCCGGCATAATAGCCTCGTCCAAGCGGATCTTTGCTGTAGTATTCGATGTCGATTTTGTCTTTGGACAGGGCGGCGGCCGCCTCTTCGAGTTCTTTGGCCTCTTGCGGTGTTTCGGCCAGCAGCATCGACCCGCAGCTGTCCAGCGGCACCTCAAAGGGACTGCTTTTGATGAACTCGCGCCAATGGGAGATGCTGCGATGAGAAAGCTCCCACATTTCACGGGCGACGGCGCGGCCATAGTTTTCGATGGCGCGGTGATAATAGGTGTCCAGTCCGCTAATCATAAAGCCGGCGTTGCGGCCGCTGGCGCCCAGGCCGACATCGCGGGCATCGGTGACAATCACCTCGCGGTTATGCGCCTGTTTGGCGAAATAAGCGGCCGCGCTGCCGACCAGCCCGGCGCCGACCACTAAAAAATCAATGTCGCGCTCTTTTTGTCCATGCCGCTGCCAATGGGAAACGGTCATCAGTCAGGTATCCTGTCTGAAATCGAATGTCGAATAATGGGTTCAGGCACTCTCTTGAATCTGGCGCTAAAGCAACTGCTGTGTGACATGCTCTTTTAGCGCGAATACCTTGTTCCACTCATTATCCGTGCTATCGCAGATTAACGCGATAGGCCCTTCAAAGTCGGCCGCTTTGACCAGTGACAGGCTGTGGTGAAATTCAGCTACATCAAGCCGGTCGTCATCAAAACTGCCCTTGCAATGCAGCGATGTAGCGTGAGGCAGCAGAGCTTGCATGGTCGCGTATTTGTTGGCGGTCTTGGCGGCATTGCCAAAATCGAGACACAGGTTCAATGGACGGCCCACCCTCCGCATAATCTCCAGCAGATTTTCGCTTTCGACGCTGGTCGCGCGCCAGTTTTCGGTGGTCGTTTCCAGTCCGATGCTCCGACCATAATCCGCCAGTTCGCGCAGGGCTTGGCTGCTGCGAGCGATGGCTTCCGCTGTCGGCGTTTCCGTGCCGCAGTCAAACCGCACGCCCTTAGCGCCCAGCTTGACGGCAATGTCCTGCCAACGTTTGCCCCTGTCAATGTCCCGCCGCCACTGTTCATCGTCTGGTGATGACAGATTGCCGGTGTCGACCAGCAAATTCACCAGCGCAACATCGGCCGCTTCAATAGCTGTCCGCAGCTGCGCCAGATAATCATCCTGAATCGAGGGCAGATGAAAATTGCAGATTTCCAGCAGCATGATGCCCTCGGCGGCAATTCGCGCTGGCAGGTCAAGCAGGGATAGGGTGGCCGGCTGCGGGTCGCTGTGGTTCACCATGTTTCCATCGGCGTCCGGCAGATACCAAACTTGTCCCAATGCGCCGTGCAGTGTCCATGAAGAAATGGCAAGCTGAATCATAGCAGTCCTCCTCATTTTGTCAGAATAGTTTGCCTTTTATGATAACCGACCGCCCCCGATTGTCAAAGGCGCAGCGCCGACTCTATTATAATCATTGGAAGTATGTTAAACTTAATTTGGTTTATCTAATCAGTTGTCTGTCTACACGTTTCCTTGATAGGAGGATTGACATGCAAGTCTTTAGGAGAATCATTTTAATCGCCGTTTTGATGTCGCTGGCGCTGCCCTTTTCGGCCTTCGCGCAGGGCGATCTTCCCGACCTTGACGGGCGCGTGATAACGGTCGCGGTGGAGCCTGATTATCGGCCATTCAACTTCACTGACGAGGCGACCGGCGAGCTTGCTGGCTGGGATTATGATGCCTTGTCTGAAATCTGCGCCAGGCTGAACTGCGCGCTGGAATTTGCCCCAAGACCTTGGGAGGGTATGCTTCAGGCTGTCTCTGACGGTGAATATGATCTGACTGGCGGGGGCATCATCATCACTGAAGAGCGCAAGGAAATCGTCGCCTTTTCCGATGGTTACGCTGATGTATCCCAGCGCATCGTCGTCCGCGCGGGTGAAGACCGTTTCGCATCGGCGGATGAATTCATTGCCGGCAGCTATATGATCGGTGTACAGGTGGCGTCGGTGAACTCTGACGTCGCCGGAGAACTGGTGGGCGAAGATCGGCTGGCCATTTACGATTCAGTCGGCGATGCGATAGACGATGTGATCGCCGGTGATTTGGATGCGATGATGACGGACAGCGTTGCCGGATATGGATATGTGAGCGCGAACGCTGAAGCTATCCGAATGCTACCGGATGCGCTTTCGGCCAAACAGCTTGGCCTTACCTTCCCTCTGGACTCTGACTTGGTTGGGCCCTTCAACGCCGCTTTGGCCAGCATGAAAGCCGACGGCGCACTGGCGGCCATCAACAGCAGATGGCTGGGGACTGAACTTCCCGATCTTGGCGGACGCACGGTCACTGTCGCCGTCGAAAACGCCTATATTCCGTTTAACTTCATCGACGAGGACAGCGGCGAGCCTGATGGCTGGGATTATGACGCCCTGGCCGAAATCTGCGCCCGTCTCAACTGTGTCCCCGAATACATTGAACAAAGCTGGGAAGGCATGATTGTCGCTGTTTCCAATGGCGAATATGACCTGGCGGCCGGCGGCATCACCGTCACTGATGAGCGCAAGGAAATCGTCGCCTTCTCTGACGGCTATATTGACGTCGCGCAGCGCATGATGGTGCAGCTTGGCGAAGACCGCTTTGCATCCGTCGCCGATTTTGTTGAGGGCGACTATATCATCGGCGTCCAGATCGCCACGACAAACTACAATGCCGCCAAAGACCTGATAGGCGAAGATCGTCTTGTCGGCTATGAGACCTTTGGCTTTGCCGTGCAGGCTTTGATTGCCGGCGATGTGGATGCGGTGGTGATGGATGATGTCGCCGGGCAGGGTTATGTGGGCGTCAATGCCGAGGACCTGCGGCTGCTGCCCGAAGCGCTGACCTCTGAAGAGCTTGCCTTTATCTACTCCTTGGACTCCGACTTGGTTGGGCCCTTCAACGCCGCTTTGGCCAGCATGAGAGCCGACGGCGCCTTGATAGCCATCAACAGAAAATGGGGACTGATGGGCGGCGAAGCTGAAGAGGAAGCGGCCGCGCTTCCCGACCTTGGTGGACGCGTGGTCACAGTCGCCGTCGAAAACGCCTATATTCCCTTCAACTTCATCGACGAGGACAGCGGCGAGCCTGATGGCTGGGATTATGACGCCCTGGCTGAAATCTGCGCCCGACTCAACTGCGTTCCCGAATACATTGAGCAAAGCTGGGAAGGCATGATTGTCGCTGTATCCAATGGCGAATATGACTTGGCGGCCGGCGGCATTACTGTCACTGATGAGCGCAAGGAAATCGTCGCCTTCTCTGACGGCTACATTGACGTCGCGCAGCGCATGATGGTGCAACTTGGCGAAGACCGTTTTGCATCCGTCGCCGATTTTGTCGCCGGCGAGTATCGGATTGGCGTCCAGATCGCCACGACCAACTACAATGCCGCCGAAGAACTGGTAGGCGAGGACCGTCTGGTCGGCTATGAGACTTTTGGCTTTGCCGTGCAGGCTTTGATCGCCGGCGATGTGGACGCGGTGGTGATGGATGATGTCGCCGGTCAGGGCTATGTGGGCGTCAATGCCGAGGACCTGCGACTGCTGCCCGAAGCGCTGACCTCTGAAGAGCTTGCCTTTATCTACTCCTTGGACTCCGACTTGGTTGGGCCCTTCAACGCCGCTTTGGCCAGCATGAGAGCCGACGGCGCTTTGATGGACATCAACAGAAAATGGGGCCTGATGGGATAGCTGACTATCTGATGGCGGGGCCGGGTTCGCTCGACCCTGCTTGCTGTCAATACCATCGCAAAAGGATTTGCCTATGTCCAAACACCAGCCGGATTTGGACGAAATCACTGCTGAATCGCGCGGGCGGGCGATGCGCTTCAGCCGTTTGTACACCCTGCCCTACTGGCTGATTTTTTTGGTTATTGTCGGTATTCTGCTGGCGATCAGCATCATCACCGACCCGATTTACGCCAGAATCTTCGACCAGTTGAGAGCCGGCATTCTGATGACCATCTTCGTCAGCGCCGCTTCGTATGCGATTGCGCTGATGCTGGCCATCATGGTCGGCATTGTCCGCTCCAATCCGCCGACGCCGCCGCAAACCAGAGAAACCGCCTGGAAAGCGATGGCGCGGGTCTTCCGCATATTGATTTACAACCTCTGCACCATTTATGTTTCGGTGATGCGCGGCATTCCAGTGCTGATTGTGCTGCTGGTGACGGCTTTTATTATCGTCCCGGCCTTGCGCGGCCTCATCAATGATAACCTCGTGGCCGGCCTGCGCGGCTTGAGCAATGACCCCGATATTCCCGATTTGATCTGGCGCGGCAGTTCGGCGCCTTCAGCGATTATGGCCTTGGCCATCACCTACGGCGCTTATATGTCGGAGACGGTTCGCGCCGGCATCCAATCCATTCACAAAGGCCAGTTTGAAGCCGCCTATTCGGTGGGCATGACTTACTGGCAGACGATGCGACTGATTATCCTGCCACAGGCCTTTCGCAATGTTCTGCCGCCGCTCGGCAATGACTTCGTTGCCATGATCAAGGACTCGTCCCTGCTGGCCTTCCTTGGTTTGCGCGATATTACCCAAATCGCCAAAACTTCGTCGGGCCGTTCTTTCCGCTATGTTGAAACCTATGCAGTGGTCGCCTTCATCTATCTAACGCTGGTCATCATCGCCTCGACGATTGTCAATCTGCTGGAAGACACCATCAACATCAACCGCGAAACACCGCGCTTCATCCAACGGCTGGGCGGCCTGCGCCGCGGCAAGGCCAAACGCAAACCCATCATCGAATCATTCGACTAAGGCGATTATTGGAAGCGCAGACTTTGCAGCTGCACCTCGTCCATGGCGTCAATGGTGTCTTGCAGTTTGTCGATTTCGTCCTTGACCTCGACGCTTAGACGCTGGCCTTTGGCGCTGTCGGTCTCTTTCGTGCCAAGCAGCGACATCTGCGCGTAGACTGTGCCTAGCGAGGACAGCGTGCTTTCCAGTTGGATCTCGGCGCGCTTGATGTTGCTGAAGGTCGCTTCTAGGTTCATCTGCTGCTGCAATAAGCGGCTTAACTGAATTTCCAGGTCTTGCTTGAGGCGTTCGTCGCCTTCCCGGCGGATGCGCGCTTTGACCTTTTCGATTTGCTGTGGCACCTGCTGGCGGTCGCGCATCACCAGTTCATTGCTTTCAAAGAGGTCGATATGCTCGGCCAGGTTGTACATGTGGGCGATCCAGTCGCTAATATCGTTGACCAGAGTCCGCAGGCGGGTACGCATGGAGCCTTTGCTGCGGTCAATCAGCTTCAGCATATTGCGGCGGTACTCAAAAGCGTCGCGCAGTCGTTCGCGCGAGATGCGGTTGCGGATGTTTCGCAGGTCATATTCGCGTTCAAAATCTTCGGCCAGCGCCCGTTCAGTCGCTTCGGGGTCGGTGAGGGTGGCGGCGATGAAGGCCGCTTCGGCCAGGCCGCCCAAAACCAGCCAAAACCAGGGCTGCCATTCCACTATCGGCACATTGACATCCCTGACGAACAGAAACAGGATGGCCGTCACCATGACCGTCACCAGCGTTTCCCAGCGCAACAGCGCATTCGCCAGCAAAGCGCCGCCTGCCTTTCGCCGTGCATTGTCACTGTTGGACATGATTCGATCCCATGTTCATGGTGTCTGATTGGGCTTGGCTAACTGCCGCCCAGCAAACGCTGCTTGCGCTCTTCCAGCTGCAATTCAATCTGGCCGATGCCCACGGTGTCTTCAATTTGATCGGAAAGTTTGCGGCTGGCCATTTCGGCGCGGGCATCTTCCTGGTCAATCTGCGCGTAGATGGAATCCAGCAGGCTGTCGATTTCCTGGTCGCCGGAGGTATCGAGCTTGTCCATGCTTTTGAGCGTTTTGGTCATCACTTTTTTGGTCTCCGCCAGTTCGAGCAGCGAGCGCATTTTTTCCCGTTCCTGCTTAATCGTCGTCAGGCGGCTTTCCAGTTTCAGGCGCATATTCAACATGCCTTGGTACTGCCCTTCCTGCGCCTGCCACTGCTCATAATACTCCTGCGCCAATTCCTGCTTGGTGTTTAGTTCGGCCTGCGCCGCCGCCGCCAGGTCATCTTTGCCGCGCAGAATCAAGGTGTCGATATCGCGGTCGAGTTTGTCGGCCTTGTTGGAAAATTCCTCGTATTTGCGCTTCAGGGTGCGGACAGTCCCGCCGACGGTCGCCGCTGAATCTTCCAGGGCGTCCAGATTTCGCTCGACTTGGCGGATGTATTCATCCATGACCTTCAGCGAATTGGTCTCCAAAGCACGGTCAATCATGCCGTGCATATTGGCGCGAAACAGTGTTTGAACTTTTTGCAATATGGATGGCATATTCAGATATTCCCCTCGCTTGACTCAAGTTTCCTTAAAGACAGTGTTTGCAGTATAGCACATCGGCGTTCGGTTTATCAAATACACTCTTGTTTACGTCATTTTCAGGCAAAGGTTTCACTTTCTGCTTAAATGGGAGTGGTTTTATGCGCGTTTTATGCGCGAAAGCAAAACTTTTTCGCGCATAAACATTTCGCCTCTATGCTGTTCAAGTTCTTTTTTACCACAGAGGCACAGAGGGGAACATCTATTTCGTGTCCGTTTTATATCCGCAGAAGAAACTTTTTCGGTCATAAGGCACTTTCCCGCGCGGCTTCTGGCAGTCAGATCGTGTTCGGCAGTTTGACAGCGCATTTGATTCACAGCCACAGCCTAGCGCATAAGCGGTTTCAAAAGA
Source organism: Phototrophicaceae bacterium (assembly GCA_965243795.1). Lineage (GTDB taxonomy): Bacteria > Chloroflexota > Anaerolineae > Aggregatilineales > Phototrophicaceae > UBA6055. The sequence goes on from OZ251576.1 coordinate 2,801,652, forward strand.
CGACTCAATGTTCGCAGTTTTGATTTTTGGCCGCGGCTGTGTTCATGGTTTTCACATATCCTTATTTTTAACACTCTCGCTTAAATTGCCGGCGGCGAACTGCTTCTGATGGATGGCCAGCAAATCAGACAGGATGGCGAATCCGGTTTCCAGCCGGCCGGCGCCCGCGCCAATGATCGTGATGTCGCCCATCAAATCGGTTTCGAGCGTCATCGCATTGGCCGCGCCGCCGACGCTGGCCAGCGGGTCACTTAGCGGCAATCGCTGGGCGCCGACGCGGCCGCTTTCGGCTGTGACTGTGGCGATCAGCTTGTAACGGTGGCCTTCCGCTTTGGCCGCGGCAATATCGGCGGCGGTAATTTTGGTGATGCCGCTGACCTCTAAATCGGCCATGGTCATCGGGACGTCAAACAGCGCATTCGCTAAAATCAGCGCCTTGCCGGCCGCGTCCCAGCCTTCTACATCGCCGCTGGGGTCGGTTTCCGCATAGCCCAAGGCCTGCGCTTTGGCCAAGGCATCGCCATACGACATCCCCGCTTCCATTTCCGTCAGGATATAGTTGGTCGTGCCGTTGAGAATGCCCTGCGCTGAACGGATGGCACAGCCGGCCAAGGCCTCTTCCGCCAGCCGCATCACCGGCGTGCCGGCCATCACCGTCGCCTCATAGCGCATGTGCAGACCCTTGGCGGCCGCCTTGGCCTTCAAACGCGCATAGTCAAGCGCGACTGGGCCTTTATTGGCCAGGACAAGATGAAGCCCCTGCTCAAGCGCCAGATGGCAAATATCCAAGGCCGGCTGGCCGGTTTGCAGATTCGTCGGGCTTGCTTCGACTAGGGCATCGGCCTGTCCCTGGCGAATCATGTCATGGGCTGTCCAGTCTCGCCGCAGGCCGCCGCTGGTCGGATAGTCCTCAAATGAGCCAGTCTGGGCGGCGTCCAGCAGGGCCGATACGTCCAAGCCGTCGGGATGATGCAGGCTGCCTTTGGAAGCGGTGACAAGGCCGACGATCTTGGGAGAGAAACGATGCTTTTGCGCCAGTTCAGCCGCTTTGCCGCGCAGGATTTCGGCAAATCCCTGTCCAACCGCGCCGAAGCCAATCAGAATGAGTCTCATATCCCCCGTCCAAATCAAAATGCGCGCTTATCATACCCTGACCGACGCCGCTGGGAACAGCCCTGATTCAGCCACTCTGGACAGCGGCCAGCGCCTTTTCAACGCTTTCGCGCGGACGAATGCCGATTTGCTGATCGACCAGAATCCCCTGCTCGTCAATCACCCAGCACGAGCGAGTCGCCGCCACCGGCAGCTTGAAAATCCGCAGGTCAATCCCCCAGGCGCCCCAGGCCGTCAGCATCTTGTGGTCGGGATCGGACAGCAAATCATAGGGCAGTTTTTTCAACGTTTTCCAGGCGGCCAGGTCGTCCACGCTGTCGGCGCTGACACCCAGCACGACCGCATCTTTGGCTTCGATCTGCGGCCAGGCATCGCGGAACGAGCAGGCCTGCTGATTGCAACCGGGCGTGTTCGCCTTGGGAAAAGCGAAAATCACCACTTTTTGGCCGCGGTAATCACTTAGTCTGATTTTCTTGCCGGCCTGATTTTGCAGTTCAAAGTCCGGCGCGGGTTCTCCGATAGCTGGCATCATGCGCTCCCTTCATAGGCGTCGTCTTCGGCGCGGGCGACGCGCTGTCCCTCTTGGATATTGACGCGGGTCAGCAGATAACCGCCGACTGCGAACAGCGCTATCAGGCTTAAAATCGCCGGGCGGCTGCTGCCCAGCACGATGCCGGCAAAGGCGAATATCAGCGGCCCGATAATCGATGCGAATTTTTCCATGATGCTGTAAAAGCCGAAAAATTCACCGCTTTTGGTCGCCGGACACAAGCTGGCATACAGGCTGCGGCTAAGGGCTTGACTGCCGCCCTGCACCATCGCCACCATCCAGGCCAGCATCCAAAATTCCAATGTGGCATTGAGGACGAAGCCCCAGCAGGCAATGATGCAGTAAATCAGCAGCGAGAGGAGGATACTGCGCCGCGTGTCCAGCCAATCTGACAAGGCGGTAAAACGGGATTGCAGCAGAAACGCCAAAAGCAAAGCCAGCGCCTCAAAAACGATCAGGATGCCGACGATGGTTGGCAGGCTGCTCTGGCGTTCGGCTGTCTGCACTTCAACGCGGCTCAAGGCAATCGCACTGCCCTCTTCAGCCTGGTCGGAGACGTTGACAATTTCAAGGCGATGCTGGCCGGCGGCCGGCAGTTCAATCGTCTCGGTCTCTTCATAGCGCGCTGTCGGGCTGTAGGTGTCAATGGTGACGGGATTACCCTCCTCATCGGTCAGCGTCTGTCCATTCACCAGAAATCCGATGATCCCGCCATCGGGCGACATGCGATAGCTCAATTCCAGATTTTTGCCGTTGAACATCAAGGTTTGGCTGGCATTGGCTTGGTCGGACGTCAGGTAGGTCAGGTCATCAGGCCGCCCGGTCAGCAGGATAGTTAGGCGGCCGAGCAGGCCTTCGCCGCTCAAGTCATCGCCGGATATGCGGATTTCGTCCCAGCTGCCGTTGGCCGTGAAAGCGGCGCTATTGATGAGATAAACGCCCTCGCCCACATAATCGCCCTCGCCCACATAATCGCCTTCGGTCGCATAAGGCGCCGGCCTTGCGCCAGTGACATCGGCCGGCAGAATGTTGGCCAGGCCAATGCCCAAAATCGGCAGGGCGACGGCATTGAACAGGATGAATGCCAGATAGAAGGGCGTCCGTTTGTCCTGATGCAAAGGCAGCCGCCCAAAAATAATGCTGAAGGGGACGCCGACGAACTGCACCAGCAAAATCGCCAGCACCAATTCCACCAAGCCAAAACCTAGCTCGGCGCCATAAATCGCCGCCACCGCAATAATCGTGCCGATGCCGTCGTTGTAGATCAGAAAAGCGACCAGATATTTGAAGAGTTCACGATATTTTCGGATATCGCGGAAGGTCTGCCGCAGTCGGCCGATGCTCACCCCGATGACTGTTTGGCCGCTTTTGAGGACGGCCGTCACCGAGGGCGGTTCGGCCACTTGGCGCAAGATCGGCAGTGAAAACACGGTCCACCAGATGGCGACGCTCAAAAAGGACAGACGAATGCCGGCGTTTTCGAAGAGGCTGTCGGGGATAAAGAGAAACATCCCCACATTGACGGCCAGCAGCAGGCCGCCGCCGAGATAGCCCAGCGCATAGCCGCGCGCAGACACCCAGTCGCGGTCTTCGGCGCGGGCGACATGGGGCAGCAGCGCGTCATAGAAGATCAGCGAGCCGCCAAAGCCAAACCGTCCCAACAAGAAAAACAGCGAGGCCAGCAGCCAATCGCCAGCGCTTACAAAGATCAGCAGGCCTGCGCCGATGACGCCAATGCCGATGAAGAGCGCCAGGAACCGCTTTTTGCTCCGCATCACATCGGAGATGGTGCCAAGGATCGGCGACAGGATCGCCAAGATGAACAGTGACAGACTGATGGTCAGCGACCAATAGGCGGTGGCGGTGGCTTCACTGGGCAGCGCGCTGCCGGCGACCGTGCTGTAATAGACCGGCAGAAGACTGCCAATGATGGTTGTGGCAAAGGCTGAATTCGCCCAATCGTACATCGCCCAGGCGTTGATGCGCCGTCTGTAGCCGGCTTCATCTGAATTGCGCTGTTTGCCTGCCATGCGCCGCTCCTTCCGCGTCATCAATGAAGCACCTTGATTATATCACCAGAACAGCATGCAAGCTAAAATCCGCCGCCAGGGTCAGGATAGGCATGGCCGCCGCCATAGCTGAAGGAGGGAGTTGAGGTTGGGCGCGGTGGCAAAGGCACTTGATAATCAATCGGCAGCGAGCTAATTACCGCTTCCGTTTGCAGGGTGAACAGCGCCATCCAGCCTATGTCGCCGCTGGCATCTACTTTGACCCATGGGCTGTAGGGACTCCGCGCCAGCAGCTTAAGCTCCTCGCCAAGTGGAATGGTTCGCTTGACCCGAAAGGCGGTGTCCGGGGCCTCGCGCAGATTGCCGCCATGCCGCGCATTGACACTGGCCAAACTGGCAAATGCGCCATAACGCTGTGGAGGCATCGGCGTCTCATCGTAGGTCTGCTGGATCGGCCCTAGATTTTGCGCCAGCAGTTCAGCGCTCATCCAGCCGGTTTCGCCATTGCCCAGCCGAATGTGAAGCCATTCCTTATCGCTGCTGATGCCAAGCGCGGTCATGGTTTCGCCGGCCGGCACCTGAAACAGCAGCCGCCCGTTAATATCTGGCGCCGCCCGCATATTCACTCGGCCCTGCGTCTGCACAAAACCCGGCTGCGGGATGACCATCGGACGGTCAAACAGCACAATCGGCAGTCTGCGGATGAGTTCAGTTTCCAGCAGAATCGGCTTGCCAGGCAATCCAGTCGGCGCCATCCAATCGCCGGGCGGATAACTGACATCCAGCTGTTGGCCGGCGTTCAGGCTGACCGGCTGGCCATAGGAAATCAGGCGGATTTGGCCTTCAATCGCCATAAATTTCGTGATGTCGGCCTGTGTCAGAACAACTATTGTCCCGTTGATTTCGACCGAGACGCCGTTGATGGCCAGGCGGGCGCTTTGTCCATACAGCCCTTGCACGACCAGGGCGCCGATCTTGGGTGCGGCGGCGCAGGCCGAATCGCTGATTTGGCTTTCGATGGTGAAGGACTGCCATTTGGCGAAATTGCTGGCCGAGGGCGCGATGCTGCTGATACGCAGGCCGCCGACCAGCAGGGCATCTATCAGGATGTTCTCTTCAAGGCGCATCCAGACCAGCCCGCCGCCTTTTTCGACCGTCAGCGGAGCGGTTTGCAGGCTGTCGATTTGGGAGGCTTCGGCCAGGCCGCCGGGCGCGTTCAGGCCGGCGGCAGACGGCACAGATTGGGGCGCCAGTCCACCGCTGCAAAAATAGCCCGTTGGCCCCGTCAAGCACAAATCGCTGGCGCGGGCATAACGCCGTTCAAGCTCGCTTTCGCAGTCAAGGTTCATATCGAGGCTTGGCTCTGGCGTTGACGTCGGTATGGCTGTGGCGGCCATCCGCACTGCTGTTGGCACCAGCGTTGGCGCTGAAGTCGGGGTGACATAGCGAATCTTGGCGACAGTTGGCTGCTGGGCCATTTCAATAGGCTGCGCTTCTTCGCTGGTCGTGCAGGCGGCCGCCAAGGCCATCAGCAGGGCCGCTGTGATTTGAATTTTCATACTGAATTTTCTGGCTTGGCGGCAAGCGGATCCATGCCGTTATTGTACCTGATAAGCCATTTTTTGAAATTAAGGGCTGTCAGCTTCATCAAGGAACTTCAAAGCGGCTGCGATGCTTTTCTTCGGGCTGATGCTGATTTGCTCGTCCAGCACCCGGCCGTCCTCACCGATAATCCAGTGCGAGCGGATGACTCCTTGATAAGTCTTGCCGTACATGGATCTTTCGCCCCAGGCCCGCCAGGCTTCGAGTGTCTGGTGGTCGGGGTCAGAGAGCAGGTCATAGGGCAGCGATTCGGCTTCAATCCATTTGGCCAAGTCCGCCGGCGCGTCCGGGCTAATCCCCAGCACAACGGCATTGGCCGTCTCGATTTGATTGAAATTGTCGCGGAAGCCGCAAGCCTGCACAGTGCAGCCGCTTGTGCCGGCCTTGGGATAGGCAAACAGCAAGACCTTCCGTCCGCGGTAATCACTTAATCTGACGAGTTCTCGGCGCTGATTCTGCAATGCGAAATCGGGCGCCATTTCTCCTGGGCTTGGCATTTTTTATCCTTTCATTAGCGACAATATGCGCTTCCTATCATAATCGAAAATTCTATCATATATCGGATATACTCGTTATAAGCAGACTTCGGAGAGAGCAATATGAGTCCTGTAATTCATTTGATTCTTTCGATTCTTTCGATTATTTTGTTTCTTTTGTTTCTAAGCGCCATTTTTGTTATTGGCTATGTTGTCCATGACATCCGAAGCGGCAATTATCGCAAGCTGCTGGCGGCGCAAGATGAACATGAACCGCCCCTTAGCGATAAAGCAGGTTGACGATTTCCTGCACGGTTTTGGCTTCTAGCCGTTCCCGCGCAAAATAGGCCGCCGGCAAACCGTCAGGAAGCTGCCCGGCGTGGAGGACTGGAACGGTCGGCTCTTGCAGGATGAACTGCGCTTGTGGCGGCGACTGCATAAAGACGACTACTCCATACACTGGAATCCTTGTCAGTTTATAATCTTCGAGATATTCGCGGATTTTGGTCACATCTTTGACCGCGTCGCGGGTCGGGTTCCAGCGCATTGGCTTCCAGGCGCCCTTGCTCTTGCGGGTCAGCCATTGGCCTTTTTCGTTGAAATACAAGCCCTTGCGGTTGGTGATGCGGAAGACCAGCACGCCATGCCGACTCACCAGGACGGCATCGACATAGCCGACAGTCGCCTTGCTGATATTGCGAATGAACACAAATCCGCGGCCAAAGCAGGCGGCCAGCTGATGGCCGACTTGTCGGGCCAGGGCGTTGTCCGTCTTCCAGGTGACCGCCCGCAAAATCATCAGACAGGAAACAAAGATGATGCCGATACCTAGTGACAGCATGGCCTTGCGAGTCAGGTCATAAGCGCCGAAACCGGGATTGGATGGCACAGCCAGGCCGATGACATGCAAAACGAGTCCCAAGACGGACAAGGCCGCGCCCAGCAAGAAAACGAGCGCCGCCGCGAGTAAGAAATCGCGTGAACGCCGACTTAGCCTGTGCGTTGGGGCCGTGTGCTGCATCGCGCCTGTCACCTTGTTTCTTGGCCTTTTTATCATCATAGCCCATCTGTCCCTATTTATGAAACACCAAAGGCTTTTTCCCAGCGCGCGGAAATTGGATGACAAAAGGATAAAATGGTCAATTATTTGCCAAACAAACGCAGTTGAGGCACAGTATGATTGGAACATACACACGCGAGAAAACGAAAGGCCGCCATGACTTATCCCTTGAGCATCAGCGCAGAAACACAGAAGGCCCTCAACGGGGGTCAAGCCATCGTTGCTTTGGAATCGACTTTGATTACGCATGGCCTGCCCTATCCGATCAATGTCGAGACGGCTTTGTCGATGGAGGCGGCCGTACGCGAATCGGGTGCTGTTCCAGCCACGACCGCTGTTTTGGGGGGACGGATAAGCATCGGGATTTCGGCGGCGCAGATTGAAGAACTGGCGCGGATGCCGGCCGGCGCTGTCCGCAAATGCAGCCGCCGCGATTTGCCGATTGCTGTTGGGCTGGGGCAGGATGGCGCGACGACCGTCGCCGGCACCATGATTATCGCCCATTTGGCCGGCATCAAAGTCTTCGCTACGGGGGGCATCGGCGGCGTTCACCGCGGGGCGCCTGAAGATGTATCGGCCGACTTAATCGAGTTTGGGCGCACACCAGTGGCCGTCGTTTCTTCGGGGGCAAAATCCATCCTCGATTTGCGGCTGACCCTGGAGACGCTGGAAACGCAGGGCGTCCCCATTCTCGGCTGGCAAACGGATGTCCTGCCCGCCTTTTATGCACGGCGAACTGACCTGCCGATTGACCAGCGCATTGAATCAGCGGAACAGGCGGCCAGCGTGATTCGGGCCGCCGCTGACATCGGGGCCAAGCACGGCATCTTGGTGGCTGTGCCTGTGCCGGCCGAACAGGCCCTGGCCGCTGATATTGCTGAAGCCGCTATTTCGCAGGCGACGCGGGAAGCTGAAGACATGGGCATCGCCGGCAAAGACATCACGCCTTTTATCTTGAGCCGCGTCAGCGAATTGACCGATGGCCGGTCGATGGCGGCCAACATCGCTCTGCTTATCCATAACGCCCGCATTGCCGGACAAATCGCCCAGGCCTTGGCGCGCGCTTAGTCGGATTCGTCCACAATTCGCCAAATATCCAGGCCGCTGTCACAGCCAATTATCAGCGCCGCGCCGTCCTCGCTTAACGTCACTTTGTCGGGGATGCGCTGGCAGGCTCGATAGCGTCCCAAATCGAACCGCTCGCCTGTCCTGACATGCCAGCCGACGACCTTCGGCTCGAAATCAGAATGAACGGCAATGACCGCATCGGCCTTATGGGTCAGCAGATAATACTGGGCGTAGGCGCCTTGGAGCGCGGCGACCGTTTGGCTTTCGCCAGTGTGCAGATCCAGCAGGTTCAGCCAGGTCGAATGGGGGTCGATCCAGGCAAGGTGCGTGGCCTGGCGATTGACTGCGCCAAAGACAGCTGGACCCTGTTCAAGCTGGTATTCGCGCCCGCGCTTGGTGGTGAAACTGTGCGGATACATCATCACCAGCAGGCTCGGCGGCGCGGCGGCTGAAGCGATGACGACTGGGAAATCCACTCGGCCGATTTTCAGCGCCGGCTTGGCATAGCGATTGAGCGGATGCGGTATGCTGCCCAGCGGCCGCCACACGGTTTCATCGGTGACGGGATAGACCTCGAAAAAGGCTTCGCCGCGGTTATTGATGGCTTCAACATAGAGCAAGTCGCTGTCGGGCCGCCGAAAGATGCCGGCCGGCCGATGCGCCGTCGCCAGCCGCCGGCCATTGATAAAGGGCTGTCCGTCCAGCAGATACAGGACGAAAGGCGCCCCGTCCAGATAGACGGCATCAATCAAGGCGAAGACCTGCCCAGTGGCATAGGACTGGCTTTGCATAGGCCCGGATTCGGCGGCGATATGAATGCTGGCATCGCTGTCAAACAGGACAAATTCAGTGGCGGCGCTGTTCGGCTCAAACCAGCCGATGCTGATGTCGGCGGGCAAATCGGCAAAGTCAATTCGCTGGACTGAAGCCAGGCGGTCGAGATTGTCGGCCGAGATCACTGGATAGCCTTGCGCCAGGCCGGGCGCGGCCAAGACCATCAGGATGAATACAAGCCATTTGCCGGCCATGATTCGGAGCCATCGTCCATCAAAAAGCGAGAAATTAGCAGACAAAATCATGACAAAATCCGCCATTTTCCGCCACACACTACGACAAAGTCCGCCATTTTCCGCCACATAGTCCGACAAAATCCGCCATTTTCCGCCACCTGCTACGTCAAAATCCGCCATAATCCGCCACCTGCTACGTCAAAATCCGCCATAATCCGCCACACACTTACGACAAAATCCGCCATTTTCCGCCACCTGCTACGTCAAAATCCGCCATAATCCGCCACATACTTACGACAAAATCCGCCATAATCCGCCACATACTTACGACAAAATCCGCCATTTTCCGCCACATGCTACGTCAAAATCCGCCATAATCCGCCACGCTCTGCCGCTGGTTTTATGCGCGTTTTACGCGTGAAAGACAAACTTTTTCGCGCATAAGGCGATTTCCCGCGCGGCTTCTGGCCGTCAGATGGCGCGCGGCAGTTTGACAGCGCATTTGATTCATGGCCACAGTTTAGCGCATAAGCGGCTTCAAAGGGTGACTCAAGGGTCGCAATTTTGATTTTGCATGTCTTTATTTTTTACCACTCCCCATGATTCTCATCGCTAGGCAAGCCTTGACGCATAGGCTATAATTTTCGGAGCATGCGCTAAAGAGACGATGGGAATTGAGGAGCGCCGGCCATGAATTCGCATGACATTGAGCGTAAGATCGAACGTTTTCTGCTGCAAGTGGAGAAGCCAGGGCGGTATGTCGGCGGCGAATATAACAGCGTGGTCAAGGATTGGGACGCGACCGACGTCAAAGTCGCGCTGGCCTTTCCTGATATTTACGATTTGGGCATGTCGAATTTGGGCATTATGAACCTGTATCATCAGATCAATTCGCAAGGTGATATGCTGGCCGAGCGCGTGTTTTCGCCTTGGCTGGATATGGAGGAGGTCATGCGCCGGCAGGGGATTCCCTTGCATTCGCTGGAGACCAAGCATCCGCTGCGCGAATTTGACCTGCTGGGCATCAGTCTGCCTTATGAGCAGCTTTACACCAATGTGCTTAATTTGATTGATTTGGCGGGCATGCCGATTATCAGCCAGCAGCGCGATGAACGTTGGCCGCTGGTGATCGCTGGGGGGCATGCCTGTTACAATCCTGAACCGATGGTGGATTTCATCGATGCTTTTGTCATCGGCGAGGGCGAGGAGATTATCGTCGAGATCGCGGCGCTGATGGGCCGGATGCGCGGCCGGCCGCGGCATGAGCAGCTGCGCGAACTCGCCAAGATTCAAGGGGTGTATGTGCCGCGTTTTTATGACGTTGAGTATCATGCGGACGGCGCTGTTCGGGAGATTGCGCCCAATCGGCCGGGCATTCCCAAACGGGTATTGAAGCGCATCGTGATTACTTTGCCCAAGCCATTCACGCGGTTTATCGTCCCCAACATTGACACTGTGCATAATCGGGCGCCGATTGAGATCATGCGCGGCTGCACGCGCGGCTGTCGGTTTTGTCATGCGGGGATGGTCACGCGGCCGGTGCGCGAACGGCCGGTGCAGGAAATTATGGCGGCTATCGACGAGATCGTCCAGCGCACTGGCTTTGAGGAAATCAGCCTGCTTAGTCTGTCCTCGTCGGATTATGTCTGGGTCGAGGAACTGGCTGAAGAGGTGAACCGCGTCTACAAGGATGCTGGCCTAAGCCTTAGTCTGCCGAGTCTGCGGATTGAGAGCGCCAGCGCGGATCTGCTGGAGAAGATCGGCGGGACGCGCCGCAGTGGTTTTACCTTTGCCCCTGAAGCGGCGACCGAGAAGATGCGGGACATCATCAACAAGTATGTTCCTGATGAGCAGGTGATTCAAACCGCCAAAGAGGTTTATGGCCGCGGCTGGCGCACCATTAAATTTTACTTTATGATTGGTCATCCTGATGAAACATTGGAAGATGTGCAGGCGATTATTGATCTGTGCATCCGAACCCTGCGCGAAGGCACGGCCATTCTCGGCAAGAAGGCCACGCTGAACGTGGGCGTCAGCACCTTTATTCCCAAGCCGCATACTCCTTTTCAGTGGGTGCCGCAGGACACGCGCCGACAAGTCGAGAAGAAACAGGCCTTGCTGAAACAGCAGATGCGGCGCGGCGGCATGCACCTGCGCTGGAATGACTATGAGGGCAGCGAATTTGAAGGCTGGCTTAGCCGCGGTGACCGCCGTTTGGGCCGGGTTATTCAGCGCGCTTGGGAACTGGGCTGCAAGTTTGATGCCTGGCAAGACCGTCATCAGCATGACAAGTGGCTGCGGGCCTTTGATGAAAGCGGTCTGGAGCCTGGCTTTTACAATTTTCGCGAGCGGGGGCTTGATGAGATTTTTCCTTGGGATCATATTGACGTCGGCGTCCACAAGAAATTTTTGAGGGATGACTATTTGATGAGCGTCAAGCGGGAGACGCGGGTTGATTGCCGCGATAAGTGCTTTGCCTGCGGGATTTTGCCGAAATTTGTCAAAGAACGTTCGACGACCGAGGAGATGGCCTGGGAATGTCCGCCGGTCATACCCATCAGCGAGCGGCGCCGGGCGGCCGTCCGCGCCTAGGGCCTGCCAGGATGTCCAATTCCGATTCCCTGCCTCATGCGCTTAACCGCAAAATCGTCATCAGCGGCATCGAGATACGCGAAAGGGTTGTCGGTCAAGGGCGGCCTTTGCTGATGATACATGGCTGGGGGGCGCATATTGACTTGCTTCAGCCTTTGGTTTCATGGCTGGGTCGCTATGATTATCGGCTTTACATGTTTGATTTGCCGGGGTTTGGCGAAAGCGCCGAGCCGGCCGCGCCGCTGTCGATTTTTGATTATGCCCGTTTTTGCTGTGATTATCTGGATTATCATGGGCTGCGGCGGGTTCATTATTTTGGGCATTCGATGGGCGGCCGGATTGGTTTGGCGCTGGGTTCGGGGCATGGTCATCGCATCGAGAAGATGGTCTTGTCCAACAGCGCCGGCGTCAAAAACCGACCGCCGTTTCACAGTCGATTGCGGCTGCGATGCTACAAGTCGGTGCGCGATGGCCTGGGGAGGCTTGGCGCCGACGGATTGGCAGAGCGGCTGGCGGCGCGTTATCATCGACGTTACGGGTCGTCCGATTTTCAGCAGGCTTCGGCTGTGATGCGCCAGACTTTGGTCAAGGTGGTCGAGCAGGATTTGCTTGGCCATGCGGCGCGGGTGGCCATTCCTACCGTGCTGCTTTGGGGCGATCAGGATCAGGAGACGCCGCTGTGGATGGGCAGAAAGCTGGAGTCGGCTATGCTGGACGCGGCCTTGGTGGTTTATGAGGGCGCTGGTCATTACGCTTATCTCGATTTTCCTGAAAAGACGGCGCGCATCATGGACGCGCTTTTCGGCGGCTGAGCGAAACAGGGGACGGCATTGCTGATTATTTTGGCTGTTGTGTGGCTGGCTGGGACTTGGCTGCGGATTGTTCATCAGGCGCGGTTTTATCAGATTGAAGAGTATATGGGCGGCCGCTATTTTGGCTGGCTGCTGAAACATCGGCGCCGTCTGCTGCCGTTTCGGCCGATTGGCGCGTGGCTGGTCGGTTTGACGCTGGCCTGGCTCATGGATTCACATGCCGCTGTCATCGTCATCATCGCCGCGCTCATCGCCGTCATCCCGCGGCCGGAACGCGAAATCAAAAAGCCGCTCGTCCGCACGCGGCGAATGACGCGCATCCTGCTGACGTCTTTCGTCATCAGCGCCGCCGTTCATTTTTTCATTTTGGGTTGGCTGGCCGATGTGGATGCTCTGGAGGTCAGCGCGGCTGGGATGGGGGTTTATCTGCTGGCGCCGATGTGGCTGATTGGCGGCAATGTTCTTATGCGGCCGGTGGAGGCCGGTTTGCAACGCCGTTATCTCGCTCACGCGCGGCGAACGCTGGCGGGCATCAACCCCAAAATTATCGGCATCACCGGCAGCTATGGCAAGACCACCACTAAGGCTTTTTTGCGCGATATCCTTAGCCTGCGCTATCATACTTACGCCACGCCGAAGAGTTACAATACGCTGATGGGGATTTCGCTGGCTATCAACCGCGATTTGGGCGATGACTATCGAACCGAGTATTTTATCAGTGAGATGGGCGCTTATGTGCCTGGTGAAATTGAGGCTATTTGTCAACTGACGCCGCCTGATATGGCTATCGTCACTGACATTGGCCCACAGCATCTTGAGCGGTTCGGCACGCTCGAAAACACCAGCCGCGCCAAGTATGAGATCATCAAGAATCTCAAGCCCGACGGCGTTGGCGTCTTCAACTGGGACAATGAATACGTTCGCAGCATGGCCGCCAGGGGCTATCCAGAGACGCGATTAACCGTCAGCCGCGAGCTTGATAGTGGCCAGGCGCGGCGGCAGGGGGTGACGTGGATCGCGGGTGATATCGAGGAAAGTTTGGCGGGGTTGAGTTTCACTGTGACGCATGTCGAATCGGGCGAGCGGGCGCGGCTGCAAACGGGCTTGATGGGCGAACACAATGTGACCAATCTGCTTTTGTGCATCGCTGTCGCTCATTATGAGGGCATTTCTTTGCGCGATATTGTTTTGCGGATTCGGACTTTGAAGCCGGCCGAAAGCCGTCTCGTCCGTCAGACCAGCGCGGCTGGAATAACAATTATCAACGATGCTTACAGCGCTAATCCGCGGGGGGCGGCCAGCGCGCTGAAGGTCTTGGGGCTGCATGATGGCGGCAGACGTCTGCTGATTACGCCGGGCATGATTGAACTGGGGCCTATGCAGGATGCGGAAAATCGAAAGCTGGGTGAACTCGCCGCGCGGTCGGCCACTGATGTTATCCTGATTGGCCGCGAACAGACTCGGCCTATTTTGGCGGGGCTGGCGGCAAGCGATTTTGACATGGCGCGGGTGCGGGTTTTCGAGACCTTGGCCGAGGCGGTGACTTGGCAGCAGCAGCATCTTGCGGCGGGGGATACGGCGCTGTTTCTCAATGATCTGCCGGACACTTATTAGCTGTGGATTCTGACATGAGGCGATTCTTGACAGGGGTTGGCTTTGCCTGCATAGTATCGTTTATTCACGATTTTTAAGGAAGGCTGGCATGGGTCAAGGCCGCCGCGTGGTCGTCGCCGTCATTTTTGGGGGGCGCAGCGTTGAGCATGATGTTTCGATTGTGACTGGCTGTCAAATCATGCAGGCCTTTTCGGCGGCGCGCTATGAAGTCGTCCCCGTCTATATTTCCCGCGATGGCCGCTGGCACTGCGGCGGGCCCTTGGCTGAACTTGAGCATTATCAGGACAAAAATATCCTCAACCGCGATGGTGTGGCCGCTTGTCTGCTGTCGCCGGATGCGCGTCATCATGGTCTCATCATTGATCCTTTGGCTGGTCGCTTTCGCAAGAGCGGGGTTAAGCGGATCGATGTCGTCTTTCCGGCGATTCACGGCACGCATGGCGAGGACGGCAGTCTGCAAGGGCTGATTGAATTGGCGGATATTCCTTATGTGGGCTGCGGGATTTTGGGTTCGGCCTTAAGCAATGACAAGATTCTGACCAAGCGGACGCTTCGTCAGGCGGGAATTTCGACGCTTGATGATTATGTTTTTTCCCGACGGCAATGGCTTGAGAGTCCGGAGGCTGTCCTGGGCGGCATCATGGAAAAGTTTGATTGGCCGCTGTTTGTCAAGCCGGCCGCGCTGGGATCCAGTATTGGCATTGGCCGCGCTGATTCGGAGGCGCTGCTGCGTTCGAGCATTGACATCGCCGTCAGTTTTGACCGCCGCGTTCTGGTCGAGCCGGCGATTATCGATGGGATTGAGATCAACTGCGCGGTGATGGGCTATGACGGGCAGCTGGAGGCGTCGACGCTGGAGCAGCCGCTTTCGTGGGATTCATTTTTGTCGTATGAGGACAAGTATCTGCGCGGCGGCGAGGGGATGAAGAGCGCTGAACGGCTTATCCCCGCTCCCATCAGCGAGTCGCTTGCCCAGGAGATCAAGGCCATCAGCGTCCAGGCCTTCCAGGCAGTTGATGGCCGGGGCATTGCGCGGATTGATTTTCTGGTTCGGCCTGACCGGGATGAGGTTTATCTGAATGAGATCAACACGATGCCGGGGTCGCTGGCTTTTTATCTGTGGCGCGAAGAGGGCTATGCGCCGGCGGATGTGGTCGATAAGCTGGTGAAGCTGGCGCAAGAGGCCTATGCCGCCAAACGGGGCCGCATTTATGATTATGAGACCGATTTGGTTTCGCTGGCCGGTCAGCGCGGCGTCAAGGGCAGCAAATCGTAATCCAAATCTTAATCATCGCTTCGGTCGTTCTGTTCCCATTCCCCTTTGTCAAGCCATGATTTTCGTTATTTTGGGATGTTTTGGATTCATCTCTTGACAAGACGTTTGTGTATGATTATACTTTATTGTACGGCTATGATAAACATAGTTTGACAATATCAAACTAAAGGATTCGCTATGACTATTGACCTGACGGGTAGAGCGGCGTTGGTGACGGGCGGGAATGTCGGCATTGGGGCTGGCATTGCGAAGAGATTGGGGGCGTGCGGCGCGGCTGTCGCTATTACTTATTATTCCCATGCTGATGAGGCCAAGCAAACTTTGCGGCAGATGCGCGGGCAGGGATGTCGGGCCGAGATGTTCCAGCTGGATGCCACGGACAGCGGTCGAGTGGAGGCGGTGACGGCGGCGGCGGCTGATTATCTGGGCGGCGACATTGATATTTTGGTCAACAACGCCGGCCATCTGATTGGCCGCGCCAACGTTGATGAGATGTCCGACACGCATTGGCATCGGGTGATTGACGTCAACCTTTCCAGCGCGTTTTACTGCACGCGGGAGGTTTTGAAATACATGGGCGGCGGCGGGCGGATCGTCAATATGTCCTCGCTGGCCGGGCGCAACGGCGGCGGCAATGGCACTGTCCCTTATGCCGCGGCCAAGGCTGGCGTCATCGGCCTCACGCGGGGGCTTGCCAAAGAACTTGCGCCGCGAAATATCACCGTCAACGCGCTGGCGCCTGGATTTATCATTGACACGCCCTTCCATGAGACCTTCACCGGCGAAGACAAGTATGCGGGCATCATCAGCGGCATCCCCTTGCAGAAGGCGGGGGTTCCAGATGATGTGGCTGGCGCGGTTCTCTATTTTGTGTCCGATCTCGGCAAGTGGGTGACGGGTCAAGTTGCCGAAATCAACGGCGGCGCTTGGTTCGTTTAGCGATTGGGCGGCCGGAAGATTAGATTGATGAGACCTTATTTGCTGCTCAAACGTCATGCCATCGATACCTGGCGGGAGCTTGCCAGGACATCGCACGCGCCCCAATATCGGCGTCTGCTCAAGCAGGCCGAGAGCTATCGCCATTATCTGCCGCCGGCTGAACATCCCAGCGATTCCATCACTTATATTGGCACCGCCGCACTGAATTTGGGCTTGAGCTATTTGCTTAGCGGCGACGGCGATTATGTGGATATCGCCCGACGCTGGATTCATAGGGCCGTCTCTTATCCGCATTGGGGCAAGGAGCGGATGCCTGACCATGACCTTGACGCCGCCTGGCTGCTGTTTGGGCTGGGGCTTGGCTATGATTGGCTGAAAACGACTCTGCCGTCCGCTGAATCCGATGCTTTGCGCGATAAGCTGGCTTTGCAGGGGAAGCGGCTGTATGAATTTGCCTTGGCGAATCAGGGGCGCTGGTGGAGTTCGGCTTATTGGCAGAATCATCATTGGATTTGCTATGGCGGGCTGGCGACGGCCGCTTATGCGCTGTGGGATGACGTGGACGAGGCGTCTTCGTGGGCCGAGCTTGCCCGCGGCAATTTTGTACAATCGCTGGCTTTGATGCCTGAAGACGGGTCGGATTATGAGGGGCCGGTCTATTGGCGGTATGGCTTGATATGGTTTCTCATCTACGCTGACCTGCTCCAGCAGCAGACGGGCGAGGATCTTCATTCATCCGATTTTCTGCGGAATACCTTCTTCTATCGTCTCTACCTTAGCGGCCCGAACTTGGCTGACACGGCTAATTTTGGTGACTGCCATGATCGGCGCAGCGCGCATACGGCCGCCGTTTATGCGCGTTTGGCCGGGCTGTATGGCATCGGAGAGGCGCAGTGGCTTTATCATCATTTTTACCAAAATGGGGAATGGGAGCGCGAAGGGGCCGAGGGGCTGGTCAAACCGGGGCTGTGGGCTGAATCGGGATTGGAATTTTTGTGGCATCAGCCTGAAGTATCGCCTTCGCCTATCCGAGATTTGCCATGCAGCCGCGTCTTTCCCGATTTGGGATTGGTGGCCATGCGAAGTTCCTGGGATGTCGATGGCGCGATGATGGCCTTCAAGTGCGGCACGCCCAACGGCCTCAAAGCCTGGCACAGCGGCCAGGCCCTCAACCGCCGATATGGCTGGCAGACCATCAGCGCCGGGCATGATCATCCCGATGCCAACAGTTTTATCATCATCAAGGGGGATGATTACATCGCCGTTGACGAAGGGTACAGCAAAGCCAAGCTGACCAAGCATCACAGCGCATTGCTGATTGACGGGCGCGGGCAGTATGCTGATGGCGTCTACAACATCTTTCGGCAGGCGGATGAAACTTGGGGGGCGCGGCTTGAGGATGTTTTTGACTTTGATGGATATGTCTATGCGCGCGGCGAGGCGGCCCGCGCTTATCATCCTGAACTGAAGCTGCGGCAGTTCACCCGCGAGACGCTGTTCCTTGACGGCGCCGCTGTTGTCCTGAAAGACACCATCGCATCAGATGACCGCCATGAGTATCAATGGCTCTTGCAGACGGATGTCCCGGCGGTCAAGACTGGCCGGCGGGCTTATGCCATCGCATCCGGCAAGACTGCCTGCGCCCTTCATATTTTGCGGCCGGCCGAGACTGATCATCGGGTCATTGAGCAGGAAATCACCGCCAATCCGACATCGGCCAAGCCTGACTGGATTATCCGTCGGATGCAGTATGCCCTGTCAATCAGTCCAGCGAAAGCCGCGAAAGACTGCTGTTATTTTGTGATTTTGGATTTGGCGAGCGGCGCTGTTCGCGCAGAGAGGGCCGCGCGGGGGATGATGGCCTTGATTGCGGCTGATGATGCGCGATGGCGCGTTGGTTTTTCTACTGGGCGCGATGGCATTCTGGCTGATGCGGTGAATGTGGACGGCGCGTGGTTCGCCGGTTTATGGGAGGATGGCCGGGTATGTCGTTATATGGCTGGGGAGGCGACGTCTGTTTGGCTGGATGATGACCTGTATTTGACTGCTGATTGGCCGGTCAATGTGGGCTGGCGGCAGTCGGGCCTTGAAACGAGGATTCGAGTCGCGGCGTCAAGGCCGACCTGGCTGCGCTTCAAGAGTGACAATCCCAATCGACTATGGACGAATGACGGCGCGGCGGCCTATCGCTATGATGCCTTGACCGGCATGGTTTGGATTCGTGTTTCGGCAAAGACGACGCAAATCGGCGTCAGTCAGGGTGATTGAAGATGACAGCATTATTCAGCGATGCCTTGCAGCAGAGCATTCGAACAATCCGCCACAATGCAGAGGCGCTTGCGGAATTTCCGGAATCCTTCAAAAACGGCGTGTGGCGGCCCATCGAGAAAGAGCGCGATGCCGGCCATTGGGTGGATGGATTTTGGACGGGGCTGCTGTGGCTGGCTTATGCACACAGCCAGGATGTTGAGTTGAGGTCGGCCGCCGAGCGATGGACGCGCAAGCTGGCCTACATGAAAACGCGAAGGGGGACGCATGACTTGGGATTTATCTTTTATCTCTCTCATGTTCTTGGCGGGCGGATTACGGGAGAAAGCGGCTGGTTCGACAATGCCCTGGAGGCGGCGGCGACGTTAATCCAGCGATATAATCGGCGCGGCGAGTTTTTGCAGGCTTGGGACGACGATGGGATTCGCAAATGGGCCGGGCGCACCAACATTGATTTGATGATGAATTTGGCTTTGCTGTATTGGGCAAGCCGACGCACCGGGGACGCGATATTTGCCGAGACTGCGACGCAGCATGCCCGAACGTCGCGTTTGGCCTTGGTGCGCGGCGACGGCTCAACCGCCCATGTCGCTGATTTCAACCCTGATACCGGCCTGCTCATCCGCCGCGAGCAGTATCAGGGTTACAGCCATGATTCCTGCTGGTCGCGCGGGCAGTCGTGGGCGCTGTACGGCTTTGCCACTTGCTATCGCTATACAAACATCCCCTCGTTTTTGGCGACGGCGCGGGCTTTGGCGGCCTATACCGAAGCGCATCTGCCTGATGACTATGTGCCTTTTTGGGATTATGACAGTCCGCATATCCCCGATACGTATCGAGATTCTTCGGCGGCGGCGGTCACGGTCTGCGGCTTGGTCGAGCTTGCCGCCTGTGATTCGGCCTATGCGCGGCGCTGGCTCGATCTGGCACGGCGGATTCTTATCTCTCTATGCGAAAATTATCTTATTCGCGATGCCGCCGGCGTCTCATCGATTTTGGCGGATGGCGCTCGTTCTGTTCCAGCAAAGTTAATGGAACATGGTTTGATTTATGGGGATTATTATTTCGTTGAAGCGCTTACCGCTTTCCTAAGGCCGGACATCCATGACATCGCCTTTGCGATAGAACCGACAAAATCATCCGAATCATCTGTTGGGGAGTAAGCTGACATGCGACTCGCTATTCGGCAAAAACGCAAAAAGACGACGACTTTTTCTCCCAAAATCCGCGAGGCACTCAATGGTTATATGTTCACCTCGCCTTGGATACTCGGCTTTTTGATTTTTGTTATCGGGCCGATGATTGGCTTGATATGGCTTAGTTTTCATCGCTGGGATTTGATTGGCGACCCGCGTTTTGTCGGCTGGCGCAACTATGAGCGGCTGGTTAGTGACCGTCTGTTTCATAAATCTATGGAGGTGACGATTATTTATGGGCTGGGGCGCGTGCCGCTGGGCATCATCGTTGCGCTTGGCACGGCGCTTCTGCTGAACAATCGGCGCATCAAGTTTATTGGGATCTGGCGGACGATTTATTATATGCCGGTGGTGCTGCCTCCGGTGGCGATTGCCTTGGTTTGGATGTGGATTTACAACCCGCGCTATGGGATTTTGAATTCGACTATTCAGCAGGTCTTTGGGGTGCCTGGGCCGCGTTGGCTGGATGATCCGGCGCTGGTGCTGCCTTCGCTAATGATTATGGCGGTTTGGGTCGCCGCTGGCCGGAACATGATCATCTATCTGTCGGGGCTTCAGAGCATTTCGGGCGAACTGTATGAGGCTTCTTCTATTGACGGCGCCGGCTATTGGAAGCAGTTTTGGCGGATCACGCTGCCTCTGCTTACCCCGATCATCTTTTTCAATTTGATTACCGGCATGATCGACACCTTCAAACTATTCACGCAGGCTTATGTGATGACTGAAGGCGGGCCGCGCAATCAATCGCTGTTTTTCACCTATTACCTGTTTCAAAAAGGCTTTGAGCAGTACTCGATGGGCTACGCTTCCGCTATGGCTGTCATCGTCTTTTTCATCATCATGGGGCTGACGCTGCTCGTTTTCCGATGGTCAAGAGCCTGGGTTTATTATGAAGGCGAACTTCAAGGGAGCAGTTTATAAAATGGCAAATCTGACGGCATCGGCGCGGCGGAGCCCTTTGGTGGAGAAGCTCGTTTCTTATGGGAGCGTGGGTTCGATATATTTGATTCTGCTCTTGGGGGCCTGTTTGATTTTCTTTCCATTCGCCTGGACGATTTCGACATCGCTCAAGACCGAACAGCAAACGCTGGAATATCCCCCGACATGGATACCTGACCCAGTGCAGGTTGAGAACTATCCCGACGCGCTCACCGCCCGCCCCTTTGACCGCTACTATCTGAACACGGCCTTTATCACCGTTTTTAGTGTTATTGGGCAGGTGCTTAGTTCGGCAGTGGTGGCTTATGGCTTTGCCCGTTTTCGCTTTCCGGGGCGCAATGTTTTGTTTCTCATTGTCTTGAGTACTTTGATGATTCCCTTTCACATGCTCATCATTCCGCGCTTCATTCTGTTCAAGTATTTGGGATGGCTGGATACTTTTCTGCCGCTGATTATTCCGAATTTCTTTGGCGGTGCGTTTTCGATATTCCTGCTGCGGCAGTATTTCCTGACCATTCCGCTTGATTTGGATGAGGCGGCCAAGATGGATGGGGCGAATTCATTTCAGCGATTTATTCGGATTATCCTGCCCTTGGCGCGGCCGGCTCTGGGGGCTGTGGCTGTGTTTGAATTTATGTCTTCGTGGAACGATTTCCTGAGTCCGCTCATTTATTTGAGTTCGGAGCGCAATTACACGGTTTCGCTTGGTTTGGCGGCTTTTCGCAATGATTATTTCACGGCCTGGCATTTGTATATGGCGGCGGCGGCTGTTGCTATGCTGGCGCCTCTGGCTGTGTTTTTCATCGCGCAGAAATACTTTATTAGCGGTGTTGCCCTGACTGGTTCGGGGGGATCAAAAGGATAAGACGATGAAAGGAGGCGCTATGGCCTGAAACTGGCAAGCCCATGTCAAATTAGCATCTAACTCAAGGAGTGAGACATGTTTCAAAAACGCCAATTTTTATTCGCCGCGGCCCTTTTAGCGCTGATGTGCATGAGCGCGGCGGCGCAGGACGCTGTCACCATTAAGTGGTTTATGCGCTGGGATCAGAACCGCGTCGACAACGTCGCTATGCCCGTCGCCGAGGCCTTTACCGAAGCTACTGGCATCAACGTTGAGTTCGAGAACATCGGCAGCGGCCGGGACTATTACACCAAGCTGCAAACGACCATCGCCGGTGGCACGCCGCCTGATGTTTTTTATCCGGCGACCCATGTCGCTAACGCTTATGCCAGCAAAGGCGCGCTGCTGGGCATCAATGAATTCGTGGAGCGCGATGGCATTGATCTATCGGTCTATGATCCGACGATTCTGGAACTGTATATGATCGACGGTCAGCTGCACTGTCTGCCGATTGATCACGCTGCGCTGGTGGTCTACTACAACAAGGAACTGTTTGACGCGGCTGGGGTCGATTACCCGGCGGATGGCTGGACTTGGGATGATTTCCTGGCGACGGCTGACGCGATGACGATGGATACGGATGGCGACGGCGTGACCGACCAGTTTGGCGTGGATACCTTCCGCAATTACTGGCCGATGGTTGTATGGACGAACACGGATCGCGGTCTTTTCGATGATATTCGTCATCCGACTGAATTTTACGGCATGGATCAGGGCGTGGTTGATTCGGTTCAGTTCGTGGCCAATCTCATCCTGGAACATGGCGTGATGCCCTCGGATGAGCAGCGGGCTGACATCAGCGATCTGTTCGCCGCTGGCAAATCGGCCATGCAGGTCGTTGGTCACTGGCGCATGCAGCGTTATCTTGGCTCTGGCTTTGATTTCGATATGGCGCCGCTGCCGCTGGGTGAATCGGGCGAGTCGGTGAACCGCGCTGATGGCAGCTGTTTCGCTATTTCGGCCGATACCGAACATCCCGAAGAGGCTTGGGAATTGGTCAAATTCTTGGCTGGTCCTGGTTCCGCTGGCGTCGATATCCTGCTGGATCTGCAAGTGATGACGCCGGCGCTTTCGGGATTCAAGAGCGATCCGCGCTTTTTGGATCCTGATGAACTGCCTGGCTCCAACAAGGAGGCTTTCTTGGCTGGCGCTGGCAACTATTTCTCGATGTATGACCCTATTCATCCCATGTATTCGGCCTTTGATTCGCTGTGGAAGCAGGAATTGGGCGAAGTATGGATTGGCGCGGCTACGGCTGAAGAGGCTATGGCGCGCATCGCCGACGAGGTGAATTACATCCTCGAGAATCTGCAAGACTACGAATAAGCGAAAACGATTGTTCGCGTGGGCATATTAGGGTTATATGCCCACTTTCTTTTGAGAATGGTCTGATGAAAAAATGGCTGGCATGGGTCTGTTTGAGTTTTTTATTTTGTTTGGGCGTTCAAGCGCAGTCAGGCGTTCAGTATTATGTCGATCCTGATGGGGATAACGCTAACAGCGGCAGGACGGCTTCAAGGGCTTTCCGCTCGATTCAGCAGGCCATCCAGCTGGCGCAGCCGGGGGACACCATTCACCTGCTGCCTGGGCATTATTATCAAGATGTCAACACAATCCGCGATGGCCTGCCTGGCAAGCCGATTACCATTGTCGGCGCTTCCAACGCGGTAGTGCATGGCATCGCCAGCAATCGGATTTTTCAGGTGCATCACGATTACATTACCTTGATGGGATTCACCATAGACGGGCTTCGGCGCAATGCTGAACCGAACCGCATGGGCGCTTTTCGCGAGAAACTGCTCTATGTTATTGGCTATGACAAACAGGACGGCGTGCATCATCTGCGCGCGCTGAACATGACCTTTCGCAACGCCGGCGAAGAGTGCGTTCGTTTGAAATACTTTGCTCATCATAATGAAATCGCCTATTCGACTTTCCATGACTGCGGTATTTGGGATTTTGTATTCGATGCTCATGGCGTGGTCGGCGAGGCGGTGTATATCGGCACATCGAGCAAGCAGTGGGACATCAATTTGACGATTGAACCCGACATAACCGCCCACAACTGGATTCATCACAACGTCATCAACACGCAGGGGAATGAATGCGTGGAAGCCAAAGAAGGCAGCGCGCACAATATCATCGAATACAATATCTGCACTGGGCAGAAAGACCCCAATTCGGGCGGGATTGTTTCGCGCGGCTTTGCCAATGTCATTCGTTACAATGAGATTTATGACAGCATTGGCGCCGGCGTTCGTCTGGGCGGTCATTTTGTCGACGGGGTGCAGTACGGGGTGGAAAATCAGGTTTATGGCAACCTCATTTATGGCAATCTGGCGGGCGGCATCAAGTTTGTCGTTGATGGCCAGGGCGCGATTTGTGACAATCGACTCTGGGACAATGCGGCTGGGGACAGCGCTGGTGAATTTGGCGGCGGCTATGATCCGTCTCGGCCTTGCGAGTCGGACATGGATATAAAAGAAGTCGATTGGGATTCGGGATAGCAGCCTAATTTGACCGAAATCCGTTTGGCTATTTCGGCAATTTTTAGGCCATAGGTTGAGATCATCGTTTCATCGAGGCGCGACAAGGGGAAAGAGACGCTGACCGCTGCTACTGGCTTTGCGGTATGGTTGTGTATGGGCGCCGAGATGCAAAGTCCGCCTATTTCGTTCTCTTCGCGTTCGACCGCATAGCCCTGCCGGCGGAAAATTTTGAATTGGGCCATCAATGTTTCGATATCGGTGATGGTGTGCGGCGTCATCGGTTCGAGTTGATGTGATTC
Organism: Phototrophicaceae bacterium; assembly: GCA_965243795.1. GTDB lineage: Bacteria > Chloroflexota > Anaerolineae > Aggregatilineales > Phototrophicaceae > UBA6055. The sequence continues at coordinate 2,825,868 of OZ251576.1, forward strand.
GAGGAGTTCCCGCGCTTCACGGGCTGGCAGATGCGACAGGATGGCTTTGCCCAGCGCGGTGGAATGGGCCCAGGCGCGTTTGCCGATATGATTGCGAAAACCGAGATTTTTGTCGCTTAGGAGTCTTTCGATATAAATCACCTGATTATCTTCGCGTATGGCCAGATTGACGCTTTCGGTCGACCAGTCGCGCAAGTGTTCGAGCTCTGGCATGGCGATTTTGCGAATTTCGATTTGATCTAATAAGACAGCCGCCCGTTCGACCAGCTGCAGGCCGAGGTGATAGCGGCGATTTTCTGGATTCTGCTCGATGTATCCATTGCGCTGCAAGGTATAGACTAGGCCAAATACGGTGCTTTTGTGCAGGTTGAGGGCTTTGGCAATTTCGGTGATGCCCAATTCTGGGGTTTGCGCGCCGAACAGCAGCAGGATATCCAGGGCGCGCTGAACGGAGGTGATGATGCGCGGGTCTTTGTCTTTGTCGGTCATAGGCAAGTCTCCACTGCCCTTGCATCATTTTATTATAGTCGATGCGGCGCTGGATGTATAATGGGGCGCTTCGCTTTAGGTTATGGATTTTGTCTTGTTTGTCAACGGGCGCATGTTATGATTGTTTTGATTTTCGGTCAGCCTGGGTGCCGACAAGCCAATGCCCTATACATCCAACAATCAGCGACAGCCGCGGCATTCTGACGTCGGTCGGTCGATTTGGGGAGGCACGCCGCTTCCGCCCATTCCGGAGCGCGTTCTCGATGGCATCCCTGGTTTTATCGCTTGGCTGGCGCTTTTGCTTTCGATTGCCAGCGCGGTCGCTTTTCCACTGACCTTGATGCTGGCGGCGGCTTTGGTCGCTCTGTATTCGGCTCTTCGTTTTCTGCTGGCCGGCTTGGCCAACGAGATCGGTCAGCGCAAGATACGGCAATGGGAGGCGATTGACTGGCATCAGAAATATCTTGAGCAGCGCGACAGGAACGCGATGGACTGGGACGACGTTCATCATCTGGTCATCATCCCCAACTACAATGAGCCGCTTGAGATTCTCGCCCGCAGCTTGGATCAGCTTAAAGCGCAGCACAATGCCAAGGCCCAGATGTCGATTATTTTGGCGATGGAGAGCAGCGAGCCGAACAGTCAACGCAAGGCCGAGCGGCTTCAGCGTCAATATGCCGATTCTTTCGCCAATGTGTATTACACTGTGCATCCACAGAGTCGGATTGGCGAGATGCAGTGCAAGTCGGCCAATCAGTCTTGGGCCATCAAATGGTTCATCGACAGGGTCATCCAGCGGCAAGGGATTGATATCGACAAGGTCGTTGTGACGACGATGGATGCTGACACGCGCTGGCATGACAAGCATTTCGCCGCCCTGACCTGTCATTTCGCCGTCAGCCAGGACCGTCACCTCGCTTTTTGGCAGGCGCCGATCCGCTATCATGGCAACATTTGGCAGGTGAATCCGCTGATGCGAATTGTCAATACCTATGCGACTGCCTTTGAACTGGCTTATTTGGCGGCGCCGTGGTGGATGGCGATGCCGATGTCGTCCTATTCGCTAAGTTTGAAGCTGCTGGCGCAAAGCGGGAATTGGGACACTGATGTTATCGCCGATGAATGGCACATGCTTATCAAGGCTTATTTCGCCACTGGAGGTCGGGTGTCGCTGCGGCATATCTTCCTGCCTTTTCTGGCTGATTCGACCACTGGCGCCAACATTTTTCAGTCGATCAAGAATCGTTACAGTCAAACGCTGCGACATGCTTGGGGCAGCAAGGAATTTGGCTATATGGTCGCCAAGCTCATCGAAAATCCGCAGGTCATGTCGGTCAATTCGCTCAAGCTGCTGTTTCGGATCGCCCATGATATTTTGCTGGCTGGGGCCGGCTGGATTATTCTGACTGTCGGCTCGCAGCTGCCGGTTTGGGTTCATCCTGAAATTGCGCCTATACAGCTGGACGGTCTGCTGGCGGCGACTGACCGGCTGGCTTATGTCGCGGAGGGCTTTGCCGGCGGTCATCCAGCTTGGCTGCTGCTGGCGATTTCCAGTCTGACAATGATTGTTTTGGTCATCGTTTTTCAGTATCAGGATTATCGCATTCGTCCGCCGCGCGTGGGACGTCTGACGGCGACTGAACTTATTCAGGAGATATTGAGCATTCCTTTTGTGCTTATTCTGACTTTGCTGGTGGTGGCTTTGCCGACGCTGGTGGCCCAGACGCGGCTGCTGCTTGGCATTCCGCTGCAATTTATCGTAACTGACAAGTCGACGCCGGCCAGGACGTCCGGCAAAAAAGGGAAGAAACGATGAGCGGTGAACGCGTGCAGAAGATCATGGCGCAGGCCAATATTGGGTCGCGGCGTCAATGCGAGGAGATCATCCGCGCTGGCCGTGTGCGGGTCAATGGCGCGGTGATTGAACTGGGCGCCAGGGCCAATCCGCGCAGGGACATCATTTTGGTAGATGGCGAGCGCATCACACTTGAGCATTTTGCGCCGCTGTACATCGCTGTCAACAAGCCTAAAGGGACGCTTTCCACCAATCAGGCGCCGCCGGACGACCCGCGGCCGACTATTCGCCAGCTTGTTGATGCGCCGGGGCATCTGTTCACGATTGGACGGCTCGACGCTGACAGCGAGGGGCTGATGATCTTGACCAACGACGGCGAGGCCGCCAACAAAATATCGCATCCTCGCTATGAACATACCAAGACATACAAGGTTACGGTTCGGGGCAGGGTGTCGAAAGCCACCGTCGAGAAATGGGAAGCGGGGCTTTGGCTGGATCGCAGTCGGACGGCGGCCTGTTTGGTGAGGGTTTTGGAATCGGGTCGGCGTTCGACTATTCTGCGGGTTGTTATGGTCGAGGGGCGCAAGCGGCAAATTCGGCGCGTGGCCGCTATGCTGGGGCATCCGGTTATTCGGCTGGTTCGCACCCATATTGGTCAGCTTGGTCTCGGCACACTCCGCAAAGGCGCTTGGTATCAGCTTGATGATGTGGAGGTTGAGGCGATGATGCGGCCGGCGAAGGCCATCCATGAGATTAGGCGCAAACGGCGGCAGCGCAAAGTCAAGAAGCGGCAGCGGGGAAGCTGATGGGCGATGAGATGACGGTGGCCGAATTTATCGCGCGGCAGCCGGCATACGACCGTCGGCGGCGCATTCTGTATCCGCTTATACGGACGCTGACGCCGACTTTCTGTCGGGTGGAGGTGAGCGGGCTGGAGCATGTGCCGCGGCGGGGGGGCGCTTCGCTGATGATTAACCATGTCTCTTATCTTGATCCGATTGCCGTCACCTGGAGCATCCCGTTTCGCTATGTGATTTCCCTTTCCAAAGCCGAGAATTTTCGCATTCCGGTCATTGGCTGGCTGTTGAGGCAATGGGGCAATTATCCTATTCGGCGCGGCGCGTATGACCGTCGGGCGTTGATGCAGACGATTGCGCTCCTGCAAAGCGGTCAGCTGGCGCTGATGGCCCCTGAAGGCACGCGTCATCCCGATGGACTGCTGCCGGCCAAAGATGGGTTGGCATACGTCGCGGCCAAGGCCGGGGCGGTTATTGTGCCGACGGCGATTTGCGGGGCGAATGACTGGCGGCGGCGTTTGAAGCGTCTGCGCCGCGCTTATGTCCATGTGGTGTTTGGTCGGCCTTTTCGCTTTCGGGCCGATGGGCGGCGGCGCATCCCCCGTCGGGAGCTTTCCCTGATGAGCGCCGAGGCCATGTATCAACTGGCGCTGACTATTCCTGATGAGTATGGCTATCTGCGCGGCTTTTACAGCGATATCGAGAATGCCACGACGGATACCATCGAATTTGCATCGGGCCTTTGATTTAGGCGAATTCGCCGCGGGCGGCCTGCAGGGCCGTTTCGGCCAGCGCGTCAACAGCCTGGCCCAGCTTGGCGAAACGTTCATCTTGGGTCTGGCCGCGCCGATAACGAATGTAGATCTGCTGTAAGATCACCAGCAGGCGATAGATGCCCAGCACATGGTAAAAACGTATGCTGGAAAGGTCGCGGCCGCTTTTTTGGGCATAGCGTTCGATCAGCTGGCGGCGCGTCAGGAAGGCCGCGTCGGCCGGCATGGACGCGACTCGCTTAACGTGCGGCGGGTCATCGGCCTGCGTCCAATAGGTGAGGAGCGTTCCCAGATCTGACAGGGGATCGCCCAGCGTACACATATCCCAGTCGAGTATGGCGATCAGTTTGGCGGGGTTGTCGGCCGCAAACATCGTGTTGTCCAATTTATAATCGTTATGCACCAGGGTCGAATCGGCGGCGGGCGGCAGATGTTCGGCCAGCCAGCGATAGATTTCGGCAACTTTGGGATCATCATTGAGCTTGGCCTGCTGCCAGCGGCGATGCCATCCTTCGACCTGACGCTGGATGAAGCCTTGCGGCCGGCCGAGGTTTTCCAGGCCTAGGGCGGCATAATCGACGGCGTGAAATTCGGCCAGGGCATCAACCAGGGCGAGGCTCATTTGGCGCGGCGCGGCGGGGAATCGGTCATAATGCGCGGGCATGACATGACGCACGACCGTACCGCGGCAGCGTTCCATGATGATGAATGGCGCGCCGATGATGCTTTGGTCATCGCTGAACAGGCAGGCGCGCGGCGCAGGGCCGAAAGCCTGATGCAGGACCGAAAGCACTTTGTATTCGCGTCCCATGTCATGGGCTGAAGGCGCTACTGGGCCCAAGGGCGGCCGCCGACAAACATATTCATGGGCGTTGCCGAAGCGAAGCAGATAGGTCAAATTGGCGGCGCCGCTGCTGAACTGCCTGACGGTCATCTTTTGGTCGGCGCCTTCCAGCTTGTCGGCCAGGAATTGCGCCAGGCGATTTTCATCAAAGCGCTCATCGGGGCGGACGTCGATTAGGTCTTGCGGCTGGCGCGGGAGCATATCGTTTGCCTGCTGGGTGCAGTTCAGTCTTGAGTCTACTATAAAACAGCGCATATCCAACCATGACGAGGCTGCGGCGGGCGGGTATGATAGGGGCTGCGACTGATGGACGGAATGGGCCGTTTTGAACATACGAAAATCGCTGCCGCTTTTTATCGCCTATTTGGCTTTCATTGTCATTGGCATTGCTACTGGCCTGCTTAACATCGCCTGGACTTTTATGCAGCCGGCTTTTGGGGTTTCGCTGGATTCGCTGGGTGTTCTGCTGACGGCGGCCATGCTGGGCGGCTTGATGGCGGCTTTTATGAGCGGCGCGCTGATTGGTCGATTGACGATGGGGCCGGTGCTGGTCGGCGGCATGGTTTTCGCTGGCGCGGGCCTGCTGGGTTATGCGATGGCGCCGGTTTGGATTGTCCTGCTGGCGGCGGCCTTTTTGGCCAGCATCGGCAAAGGCACGATAGACGCAGGCTTCAACAATTTCGTCTCGTCGCATTACGGCGCCAGTCAGATGAATTGGCTTCACGCCTGCTGGGGCATCGGGCTGACTATTGCGCCGACGGTCGTCACCGTCTCGGTTTTGAACCTGTCGCAAGGCTGGCGGTTAAGCTATGTCATCAGCGGCCTGCTGGTATTGGGGCTGGGGCTGATGATTCTGCTGACGCTGCCGCGGTGGTCTATCAAGAAAACAGCGCGCGGGCGGATTGAAAACGAAGGCGGGCGAACCTCAATTCGGCTTACTTTGCGCCGTCCGATTGTGCTGATGAGCGTTCTGCTTCTGTTTGTTTATGGCGGCATCGAGATTGGCACTGGTCAGCTGGCCAACACGCTTTTTGTTGAGGCGCGGGGGATTTCGCAGGAGAATTCAAGCGCCTGGGTCAGCGCTTATTGGGGGAGTTTCACGCTGGGCCGTATGCTGATGGGTCTGCTGGCGCTGCGGATTGGGGACAGGTGGCTGCTTAACGCCAGTTTTGGCTTGGCTATTTTGGGCGCGGCGCTGCTCTTCATCAACATCAGCGATATCTTTAGTTTCGTCGGCTTGCTGGGCATCGGCTTTGGCTTGGCGGCCATCTTTCCCCTGCTCATCTCGCAGACGCCGATGCGCGTTGGCCGCGATCATGCGGCGAATACGATTGGCTTTCAGGTTGGCGCGGCTGGATTGGGCGGCGCGGTTTTGTCGGGCGCGGCGGGTGTCTTCGCTGAAAACTTTGGCCTCGAGGCCATCAGTCTGTTCATTCTGCTGGCCGCTCTGCTGGCGGCAATCCTATACCGCTTCATCGTGTGGTGGGAACATCAACAGGCCGATTTGGCTTCGCGTTGAGGCGCGTCCTTTTTCATCACGATATACTGCAAGACAAGCCCCATTATAATCGCAGGGGTCGCCCAATCCAAAAACGCAACAAGCTGATTAAGCGAATATGCCAGCGAAAATCCAATCAAATGTTCGAGAAAGTCAATCGCATGACTCACAATGCCGCCATGCTCGAACAGGATAAAGCTAAGGGGCGCCGACATGACAGCCGCCATCAGCCAAAGGCCATGATGACGAAAACGCCGCCGCAGCGCCAGCCATTGGAAGACCAGCGGCATGCACCAGTCGAAAAAGTTTCTCGTGATTGTATAAAGCGCATATCTTAAAAAGGCAATGTTTTCGGGTTCTTTCAGACGTGGAATCACCCACGGCGGGAATGGGTAGTCAACATTCGCCTGCAAAAAATGAAGTCCGATTTGTCCGACGACAAAGCCAAGCAAAGCTAAGAAAAGCCAGTGTCGCAGTTCGGTATGCAGACAGCGCCGCGCCAAAACAATCTGAAGGAGGGCCAATAGGCCAACGGCCGTGACGTCTGTTATGATCGCGGGAGGATAATCAATAAAATCAAAGTGCAGGGCCGGCGCCTCTAAAAGCAGCGGCAAGAAAAGGCACAAGTACCAAGCTAATATCCAGCCAATGATAAACCGACGGCGGGCCATCGGCTTCCGTTTATGCTTTCGCTTCATGTCTCGTTTCCTGTTCTTTTGACTTTTCAAGTTCAATTTATTTATATTTTATACCAGCTTGCGAATAAGGATAAATCAATGTCGGCCGAATCCAAACTGTTTCGCGATGACCGTTTCAAAAATGCTTTTCATCGATTGCTGGAACGGCATCTGCCATCGACCTTCCCTGCCCTGTCTATCTGCGTGATTCATCAAGGCGGCGTACTAATGAATCAGGCCTGGGGCTGGCTTGATCCTGACGAGCGCAAGCTGGAGGTTAGGGTCGATACGCGCTTTGATTTGGCCTCGGTGACCAAAATCATCGTCGAGGCCGGTTTTCTGGCGCTGGTCGAGGCCGGCCAGATCGAGTTGGGAAGTCGGCTGGTGGATGTGATTCCCGAATTTGGGATGGTCAATCCGCGCGGCATTTCGGGCGGGCAGGATCCTCATACGCGGGCGCATTTGCCGGCCGATGTCGAATTTCGCGGGCAGACGGTCGATGTGACGTCGGTGACTTTCAAGCATCTGCTGACGCATACTTCGGGTCTGCCGCCGTGGTGCGATGTTTATTCGCTGGCAGGTCGGGACATCCCCGCTGTCCCTTCGGCTGTGGACAAGCATAATTTCCGCCGCTGGGAGAGGGCGCTCAAGGCTATGGTGAAATTTCCCTTTGCCGCGCCAGCCGGCGACGCGGTGCGTTACAGTGACATCGGCATCATGCTGCTGGGCGAGGCGGTGGCGCGCTTGCATGGCCGACCTTTGGACAGGGCCATTGATGAACTGGTCATTCGACCTTTGGGATTAAGCTCGCTGACCTACAATCCGATCTTAAACGGCGTGGCGAAGGAGAAAATTGTCCCGACAGAAATGGACAGCTATTGGCGGCGGCGGCGCATCTGGGGCGAGGCGCATGACGAAAATGCCTGCGGAGTCGGCGGAGTCGCTGGCCATGCCGGTTTATTTGCCACGGCCGGGGATGTCGCCCGCTTTGGTCAGGCCTGGCTGTCCGGCGACGGGCGGCTTAAGATCAGCGCGGAACTGCGCGAATACGCGACGCAGCAGCACGCGGCGGGTCAATTTCGGATGGGGCTGGGCTGGATGCTGCGGGCTTTTGAGGATTCTTCCGCCGGCGATCTGTACAGCGGCCGGTCTTATGGTCACACTGGCTTTACCGGCACGTCGCTTTGGATTGATCCACAGCAGGAACTCGTCATCGCCGTTCTGACGAATCGGGTGTATCATGGCCGTCAGCCCGAAGGCATTCATGCTTTTCGCCGCGCCGTCCACGACCTCATCGTCACAGGAATCGGCAAACGATGAACCCCAGCACCGAACAAGCCAATCCCAACAGCCGTCACATCGACAAACTTTCGACCATTGATATGCTTGCGCTCATCAATCGGGAGGATGCTCAAGTCGCTATGGCCGTTGAAACGGTTATTCCCCAAATCGCTGACGCGGTTGATATGATTGCGGCCGCCCTGCAAAACGGGGGACGTCTGTTTTATGTCGGCGCCGGCACCAGTGGTCGGCTGGGGGTTCTGGACGCGGTGGAATGCGTGCCGACCTTCAGCGCACCGCCCGAACTGGTGCAGGGCATCATCGCCGGCGGCCGCGCGGCCTTGACGCAGGCCGTTGAGGGCGCCGAGGATCATCGTGACCAAGCCAAACGCGATCTGATGGCGCATAACGTAACCCAGCGCGATGTCGTCTGTGGAATTGCCGCCAGTGGACGCACTCCTTACGTCATCGGCGCGCTGGAATATGCGAAGTCTATCAAGGCGAAAACCATCGCTATCTCGTGCAATCCGGCGGCGCCTATCCTCGATATGGCCCAGATTGGAATCGGAGTCGATGTTGGGCCCGAAGTCATCGCTGGCTCGACGCGGATGAAGGCGGGAACGGCGCAGAAAATGATACTCAATATGCTTAGCACGGCCGCTATGATTAAATTGGGCAAGGTCTATGGCAATCTGATGGTTGACCTGAAAGTGACCAATCAAAAGCTGGCTGACCGCGCCGGGCGGCTGATTATGCAGCTGACAGGACTCGATGAACGGGCAGCCAAGCGACTGCTTTCGCAGGCCAACAGCGAAGTCAAAACAGCCGTGGTTATGCAGCGGCGGCAGGTTGATGAGGCGGAGGCGCGGCGTCTGCTGCAAGAGGCGAACGGATTTTTGGGGGCGGTTATTTAGCCTGCCAATCAATCGGATATTTTTTGTCGATCATCGCCTGAACCGCATTGCTGAAGTCTTCGGTGCGGAAAAGCTGCGCCTGCGCCCAGGCCTCCAGCTGCAGGCCGCGCGAATGCTCCATTATGTTGTTGACGACGCGCTTGGCATAGCTGACGGCCAGCGGCGCCGCGGCACACAGCGCATCGACATAATCAGCGAGGCCCGACTCCAGCGCATCTTTTGGGAATACGTCGCTGACCAGACCCCAGTCGCGGGCCTGCTCTGCGGTGATGTGGCCGCCGATCATAATCATCTGCTTGGCGCGGGCGGGGCCGATCAGCTTGACCAGCCGCGTGACGCCGCCGACGTCGGGAATGATGCCCAAGCGCGATTCTGGCAAGCCCAATTTGGCGCGTTCGGCGGCGATGCGAAAATCACAGGCCAGCGCCAGTTCTAACGCCAGGCCCAAGCAATAGCCCTGCATGACGCAGATGACCGGCAGGGAAGAGTTCTCGATTTTGTTGAAGACGGCTTGATAGCGGGCGGTGAGGGGGAACAGATTGCCGCGCCATTCATCGCTCATTGCTTGGAACTGGCTTATGTCAATGCCAGCCGAAAACACCCGTCCTTCGGCCCGTATCACGACTGCGCGGGCGCCGGCGCTGAATTCCGTTTCGGCGCGGTCCAAGGCGGCTGATAGGGCATTCATCATCTCGTCGTTGATGGCGTTGCGTTTGTCGGCGCGGTTGAGAATCACTTCAAAGACGGGTCCGCGGCGGCGGGTCACAATCAAGTCGGACATTGCGTTCCTCGCTCAATTTCGCTGTTAGGTCTGCCCTTCCAGAAAAGCATCGAGGGCGGCGATGGAATTGAGGGCGATGCTGGTTTTTTTGCGGTCGATGCGGCGCATCAAGCCACTAAGGACGCTGTTTGCGCCAATCTCGATAAAGGTTTCGGCGCCAGCTTCAATTATGGACTGCATGGATTCTGTCCAGCGCACGGTCTGCGTCAGCTGCTCGCCAAGTTCATGGCGAATGTCCTGCACCGTTTCGAGCGGGCGCGCCTTGACGTTGCCATAGACCGCGATTTTCGGGGGCATCAGCGGCGTTTGGTCGAGCGTTTGTCGAAAAGCGGCCGAGGCCGAGGCCATCAGCGGCGAATGGGCAGCTACGCTCACTGACAGTTTGAGGGCCCGCCTGGCGCCCGCGGCCGGCGCAAGCTCAAGCAAACGGTCAACCGCTTCACTGTGTCCAGAGACGACCAGCTGGCCGGGGCAGTTGTCATTGGCCAATACGACGCTTTTGGCTGTTTCTTTTGATACGGCGGCGCAGAGGGCCTTGACGGCCGGCGGAGTCATGGCCAGCAAGGCGGCCATCGCGCCTGGATTTTCTCGTCCAGCTTGCCGCATCAGACTGCCGCGGGCATAGACCAGCTTGAGGCCGTCTTCATAGGACAGCGCGCCGGCGGCCGTCAGCGCGCTCAATTCGCCCAAACTGTGTCCGGCCATCCAGGCTGGCGCGCTTTCGGGCAGGCATTGCTTGAGGACGCGCCAAATCGCCAGGCTGGTCACATACAGGGCCGGCTGGGTATGAATCGTCTGGTCAAGCTGTGTTTGGGGGCCTTCCCAGCAGATGGTCGACAGGCCAAATCCCAGAATTTCATCGGCCTGCTCAAAGGCCGCGCGGGCGATAGGATAGGATTGGGCAAAATCTTTCCCCATGCCAACCGTCTGCGAACCTTGGCCGGGGAAGACGGCCGCTGTTTTACCCCAATTCATCATCGTATGCCGCGCATCGGCCAAGCGCGGGGTTTAGCTGTCATCGACTTCGATCACCTGCTCGCCGCGGTAGCTCCCGCACTTGGGACAAACGCGGTGGGCGATGTGATATTCGCCGCAGCTTTCGCATTCGACCAGATGATTGAGCTTCAAGGCATCATGCGCGCGGCGACGGTTGCGCCTGGATTTAGAGATTTTTCGTTTAGGCAGCGGCCCCATCGGCTTACTCCTGTGATTTTATGGGCATAATACAGGATTATATCGGGAGGCGGCGCCAGGTGTCAAGTGAGATTCATCTGCTATAATCAAGCGGCAGTCAGCGAGTTTGTCGGCATGAAACCAGGGTTAAAACAGAAGATTGAGAAGCGGCTTGGCCAGAAGATCGTCCGCGCGCGGCGGCTGTCTGGCGGCAAGGTCAGCCCGGTGATCAGGCTTGATCTGGACGGCGGCGGGCCTATTGTCGCCAAGCTGGGCAACGGCGCACATGACCTGACTATCGAGGCTTATATGCTGAACTATCTGCGCCAGCACAGCCACTTGCCCGTTCCAGAGGTATTTCATGCGGAAGAGAATTTGCTGCTGATGGCCTACATTGACGGCGCGGCGGGGCTGGATGCCGGCAGTCAGGCGCATCTTGGCGAACTGCTGGCCGCATGTCATCAAATCGCGGGGGATTCTTATGGATTGGAACGCGATACTCTGATTGGCCCCTTTGGCCAGCCCAATCGGCCATCGAAATCGTGGATTGCCTTTTTTCGAGAACAGCGGCTCTTGTATATGATCGATATCGCCGGCCAGTCCGGTCATCTGCCGCGCGATATGGAGGCGCGTCTGAAGCGATTTGCTGAAAAAGTCGATGGCTATCTCATTGAGCCGCCGGCGCCGTCGCTGATCCATGGCGATATGTGGAGGGAAAATGTGCTTGCGCGCGGCGGCCGCGTGGTCGGCATCCTTGATCCAGCGCTGTACTATGCCCATCACGAAATGGAACTGGCTTATATGGTCTTGTTTGACACGGCGGACGATGATTTCTTTGCCAGCTATGGGCAGATATGGCCGCTGGATGCCGATTTTATGAAGACGCGCTTGCCGATCTACAGCCTTTATCCCCTGCTGGTACACTTGGCTTACTTTGGCCGTAAATACCGCCAGCCCATCGATTCGGTTTTGAGGTCTTTTGATTTTTAGCTGAATTGGATAAAATGCCCAAAGAATTTTGTATGATTTGTCTGTGGATAAATCGTTCATCAGCAGCTAGAGTTTTGGCTTGTATCCAAAGGCATCTTGGAACCGCAATGTATTCATTAAGCGCAGGCGAGAAGGTCAAGAAGAACTGCACCCGCTAACCTTGGGCTTGTTTGTGCTGCTTGCGAAATCTGAACACACACCCGCCCGCCGGCGGGTTTTTTTATTATAGGAGGACACCCCATGACAGTCGAAACACCCCTCTGCCCAGAATGTGACGCTGATGTCGATATTCCTGCTGATGCGATGGAAAATGAGCTTGTCGCCTGTTCGGAATGCGGCATTGAGCTTGAGATTATGAGCTTGGGGCCCATCACGCTGGAGCTTGCGCCCGAAGTCGAAGAGGACTGGGGGGAATAGGCCGATGCGCGCTGCCCTGCTTGTGACCCATATCCGCGCCGAAGAGAAGCTGATTTTGGCGGCCTTCAATCATCGCGGCATCAGTCCTGATATTATTCTCGACCGCGAATTGAATTTCGATATCACCCAAGGGGCGGAACAGCTGGCGCCGTCTGGTTTGGCCTGGCGCGACTATGATCTGGTGTTTGAGCGATGCGTCAGCACTTCGCGCGGGATGTATGCGCTGGCGGTTCTCAACAGCTGGGGAGTCCGCAGCTTCAACACCTATGAAACGGCGGCGATTTGCGGCGACAAACTGCGTACCAGTCTGGCCTTGGCGCGGCGCGGCATCCCCCAACCGCATACCCGCGCGGCCTTTACGCCTGACAGCGCGATGCAGGCCATTGAAGACGTCGATTATCCGGCGGTGATGAAACCAGTCACGGGTTCATGGGGGCGGCTGCTGGCGCGGGTCCATAATCGGGACAGCGCTGAAGCCATTATTGAGCATCGGCAGACGCTTGGCGATTATCAGCATCATATTTATTACATCCAGGAATATGTCGATAAACCTGGGCGGGACATCCGCGCTTTTGTGGTTGGCGACCGCACGATTGCCGCCATTTATCGCAGTTCCAATCATTGGATCACCAACACGGCCCGCGGCGGCCAGGCGACCAACTGCCCTGTCACCGAGACTTTGAATGACATCTGCGTCCGCGCGGCCGAGGCCGTCGGCGGCGGCATTTTGGCCATTGATCTGCTTGAAGATGCCCAGGGCCATTATGTGGTCAACGAGATCAATCATACGATGGAATTTCGCAACAGCAGCAAGCCGACTGGGGTCAATATCGCCCAGCAGGTCATTGATTTTGTCATTAGCGAGACAGGAGTCGCGGTGTGATTCAAGCAGGCATCGCGGGGGGCAGCGGCTACAGCGGCGGCGAGCTTTTGCGTCTGCTGCATTTTCATCCGCAGGTCGAAGTCACGCAGATCACCAGCCGCGCGCAGGCTGGGCGTTATGTGCATAGTCTGCATCCCAATCTGCGGCAGGTATCGACTTTGAAATTCATTCATCCTGACGCTTTGCAGGCCGGCGACGTCCTCTTTTTGGCTTTGCCGCACAAAAGAGCGGCGCGGGATATTGAGACCTATGCCCGACTTGCCCCGCGGCTGATTGATCTTTCGGCCGATTTTCGTTTGGATTCAGCGGCCGACTATGAACGCTGGCACGGCGAATCTCATCCAGCGCCGCATTGGCTGGAGCGTTTTGTCTATGGTCTGCCAGAGCATAACCGCGCGCGGCTGGCCGGCGCGCATTATGTCAGTGGGGTCGGCTGCAACGCGACTGTCGTCAATTTGGCGCTGCATCCGCTCGTCCAGGCTGGTCTGCTGGAACGGGCGATGGTGGAAATCAAGGTCGGCTCATCCGAGGCCGGCAGTCGGGCCAATGCCAGCAGTCATCACCCGATACGAAGCGGCGCTGTTCGCACCTACAAGGCCACGCGGCACCGCCATAGGGCCGAGGTTGAGATGGTGCTGGGCGGCGAGGCGCGCATTGATTTTGCTGTCACCGCCATTGAGATGATACGGGGCGCGCATCTACTGGCGCACTGTTATTTGAACGCGGCGCAGGTCGAAAGAGATATTTGGAAACTGTATCGGCGGGCTTACGGCGATGAACCGTTTGTGAGGCTGGTCAGCGGCCGGGTCGGATTGCATCGTCTGCCAGAGCCGCGCGTGGTCGCTGGCACGAATTACTGCGACATCGGCTTTGAATTGGATGAAGATGGCCGGCATTTGGTGGTGATTGCCGCCTTGGACAACTTGGGCAAAGGCGCGGCTGGTTCGGCTGTGCAGTGCATGAATCTGATGTTTGGCTTTGATGAACGCGCTGGGCTGGAGTTCCCTGGCATCTATCCATGAGGGGATTTTGATGATGGATGGCCTATTGGTCGTCAAGCTGGGCGGCGGCGAAGGGCTGGATTTGGCGGCGGCCTGTGATGACCTCGCCAGGATCGCCCGACAGAGGCCGCTGGTCGTCGTGCATGGCGTTAGCGCGGCGATGAATCAGATGTGCGCTGATTTGGGAATTGAGGTGCAAACGTTGATTTCGCCTTCTGGTCACAGTTCGCGCTATACACCGCCGGCGGTTCGGGATATTTATGTCGATGCCGCTGAATCCGTCAATCAATGGCTGGCAGCTGCTTTGCGTCAGCGCGGCGTGGATGCCAAAGGCCTCATCAGCGCAGAGGTCGTGGTCAAAGCGGCGCGCAAAAAAGCGATTCGGGCGGTGCAGAATGGGCGCGTCCGCATCATCCGCGATGATCACAGCGGCTCGATTCGAGGGGTGAATGCCGCGCCATTGAAAGATTTGCTTGAACAGGCGCAAGTGCCAGTATTACCGCCGTTGGCGACTAGCGATGATGGTTTGCTGAATGTTGATGGTGATCGGGCCAGCGCGGCGGCGGCTGGCGCTTTGGCGGCCGATACGCTGCTTATTTTGAGCAATGTAGGCGGCCTTTATCGCCATTTTCCCGACGAGGATTCATTGGTTAGTCAGGTCAAGGCGGCGCAGATGGACAGCGCGCTGCAATGGGCGCAGGGACGGATGAAACGCAAGACGCTGGCGGTCAAAGAGGCGCTGGATGGCGGCGTTGGCGCGGCCATTATTGGCGACGGTCGGCTGGCCAATCCAGTTTCGCGGGCCTTGGCCGGCGCGGGAACGAGGTTCACAGTATGAGGGACATGACGTTATTCCAGCTTGAGGATCGGCACGGTTCAGGCGCTTATTCCAAACGGCCGACGGCGCTTGTGCGCGGCGAGGGCGCGTATGTTTATGACGATTTGGGCAATCGCTATCTTGATGCCACCAGCGGCCAGGGTGTGGCCGCTTTGGGTCATGGTCATCCAGCGGTCATTCGGGCGATTTCCGAACAGGCGCAGACGCTCATCACCAGCCACGAGTCCTTTTACAATGACCGCCGCGCCGAGCTTTATCGTCTGCTGGCCGAGATTACGCCGGCCGACTTGAATCGTTTTTTCCTGTGCAACAGCGGCGCCGAGGCCAACGAAGCCGCGCTCAAAGTTGCGCGACTGCTGACCGGCCGCGACGGCATTGTGGCCGTCAAACGCGCCTTTCATGGCCGCACGACCGGCGCCCTGGCGATGACCTGGACCGCCAAATATCGCAAGCCTTTTCAATCCTGGCTGCCGCCGGTGACTCACATCGCTTGCAATGACATTCAGGCCGCCCGACAGGCGATTGATGAAGATACAGCGGCCGTTGTCGTCGAAGCGATCCAGGGCGAAGGCGGCGTGCATTTGGCGGATACGGCGTTTTTGCAAGCGCTGCGGGAATGCTGTGACCGAACTGGCGCCATGCTGATTTTGGACGAAATTCAAACGGGGCTGGGGCGGACGGGGGCTTGGTTCGGCTTTGAAGCGGCGGCGGTTATCCCGGATATTGTTTCGATGGGCAAGGCGATTGGCGGCGGTCTGCCGATGGGCGCGGTCTGCTGGCGCGATGCTCATGGGCCGATCCCGCGCGGCGCGCATGGCAGCACCTTTGGCGGCAATCCGCTGGCCTGCGCGGCGGCCATCGCTACTCTCAAGACCATTGTCGACGAGAATCTTGTCCAGCAGGCGGGCGAGAATGGCCGGTGGCTGCGCGAAGAGCTTACCGCGCGCGATTTGAAGGCAGTTCGCGAGGTCCGCGGGCGCGGCTTGATGATTGGCCTGGAACTGCGCGGCCGTGTCACCCCGGCGCTCAAGGCCCTGCAAACGCATGGCGCGCTGGCCTTGCCGGCCGGTTTGAATGTGCTGCGTCTGCTGCCACCACTGATTATCACCCGCGGGCAGCTGCAAGACTTGACGGCGGCTATCGAGGCGGCGCTGGAGTCGATATGATGACACTTTCTGATGTCGGCGCCGAAAGGCTTCTTTATGATCTGGTTTCGATTCCGAGTCCGTCCTATCAAGAGTCGGCGGCGGCCGAATTTTTGGTAGATTGGATGCGGGCGCGGGGTTATGACGAGGCTTTTGTCGATGCGGCCGGCAACGGCGTCGGCGTCATCGGCGGCGGCGCGCGCGAGGTCGTTTTGCTGGGTCATATTGATACATTCGCTGGTTTTCCGCCGGTTTGCATTGAGGGGCGGCGGCTGTACGGGCGGGGCGCGGTGGATGCCAAAGGGCCGCTGTGCGCGTTTGCCGTGGCGGCGCGGCGGGCCCGATTGAACGGTGATGTGCGCGTGGTGGTGGCTGGCGCGGTGGAAGAAGAAGCGGCGACCAGCAAGGGCGCGCGTTATATCGCTGGCCGTCATCGGCCGCATTACTGCGTCATTGGTGAACCTTCGCATTGGGAGCGCATCACGCTGGGTTACAAGGGGCGGCTGCTGCTGGATTGGCATTGGGAAGGCGGCCTGTCGCACAGCGCCGGCGATGCGCCTAGTCCGGCCGAACGGGCCGTGAATTACTGGCTAAAGGTCAAAACATGGGCTGACCGTTTTAATCGGGGCATCGATTCGATTTTTGCCCGCTTGGATGCTTCTCTCCGCGAGATAAACACCGGCCGCGAAGGTGTGAACGGCATCGCTGACATGACGATTGGCTTTCGTCTGCCGCCGCGCATCGCGCCAGAAGATCTCATTGAGCAGCTGCCGCCGGCCGATGACGCCATTCTTTCCACACGCGGGATTGAACGCGCCTTCACCAGCGACAGAAACAGCGAACTTAGCCGTCTCTTTCGCCGTTCAATACGGGCTTGCGAGGGTCGGCCTCGTTTCGTCTATAAAACTGGCACGGCCGATATGAACGTGGTCGGGCCGCTGTGGGATTGTCCGACGGTCGCTTATGGACCCGGCGATTCATCGCTTGACCATACCCCCCATGAACATATTGAACTGGACGAGTATTTGCGGGCCATTGATGTCCTGACCCATGTCCTTGAGCAAATTTGAAGCAAACCGATTTGAAACAAACCAGGGAGCCTTATGCACAGTCGACGCAACCCTATCCAGCACTTTCATTTCATCGATTCCACTCTGCGCGAAGGCGAGCAGTTTCGCGGCGCCCATTTTACGATTGACGACAAGCGCGAGATCGCCGGCCTGCTGGACGAATTTGGCGTGGAATACATGGAGCTTTCGACGCCGGTGGCCAGTCGGCAAAGCGCTGATGCTCTCCGCGTTTTATCGGATATGCCGCGCGATTTTCGGCTGCTGACGCATATCCGCGCCAATATGGATGATGCCAAGCTGGCGGTCGATTGCGGCATTGACGGCGCTGACGTCTACATCGGCACTTCGACTTATATGCGCGAATACAGCCATGGGAAAAGCCTGGAACAGGTCATCGATATCGGGCAGCAGGTCATTGAATACCTGAAGGGCCAGGGCATTGAGACGCGCTTCAGCACCGAGGACACCTTTCGCAGCAACTTCGCTGATGTGATGACGGTTTATCGGGCGATGGATTTGGCTGGCGTCGACCGCGTTGGCGTTGCCGATACTGTGGGCATCGCTGATCCGCTCCGCACTTACAATCTCATTTCCAATTTGCGCGAGGTCGTCAGCTGCGATATTGAGTTTCATGGTCACAATGACAGTGGATGCGCCGTCGCCAACGCTTTTTGCGCTTTGCAGGCCGGCGCCACGCACATTGACACGACAGTGCTGGGCATTGGCGAGCGCAATGGCATTACTCCTATGGGCGCGCTGGTCGGTCGGCTCTATACTTATGACAAGTCGCTGGTCAAGAAATATGATCTGCTGCTGCTGGCGGAAATTGAAAGGCTGGTCGCCGCCAAGCTGGGCATCGCCATTCCTTTTAACACGCCGATTACCGGCGAGCTTGCCTTTCATCACAAGGCCGGCGTCCACACCAAGGCTGTCCTGCGAAATCCGACGACTTACGAGGCGATTGACCCGGATGATTTTGGCATGGCGAGGATCATCGATGTCGCTCATCGTCTGGTCGGACGCAACGCCATTCGCGACCGCGCCGCTGGCCTGGGCATTGAACTGGCGGAGGACAGACTGCGCCTGGCGACATCACAGGTCAAAGCGATGGCCGATGAACAGCCGATTTCGATGCAGGATGTGGATCATATTCTGCGCGGCATCATGCAGCCGATTGATGATTAGTCGGCGGCGGCCATCGCTTCGCGTCTTGCTTTTCGCGCTGATTCGCCGGGGTCTTTCATAAGCGCCAGATACACGACCATAGAAAGCAGGCCGGCCAGCGCGAAGATGCTGAAGGTCAGGTCAAAGCTGACGGCATCGACCAGCCAGCCGCCGATGATGGGCGCGAAGACGGTCACTGGGGCAATCAGGGTGTTGGCCATGCCGATGTAAATGGGACGTTCGGCCACTGAACCGAACTGCACGGTGATACTCATAATCGCTGACCAGCGCGTGGCATTGACCAGGCCGGTCAGCGCGAAGACGGGATAAAACCAGCTTGCGTCCGGCGCTGTCAGGGCGATGACAATCGACAGCACGGTCGCCAGGTTGCCAAAGACCAGCACGCGGCGATGTCCCCAGCGGTCGCCTATCCAGCCGATGACGGTGCTGCTTAGGGTTTGGGACACCAGCAGGACGCTGGTCATGGCGCTGGCGAATTCGGGGGTCATGTCATATTGGCGGATGCCGTAAATCGTAAAGAACGACACGGCGGTCACGCTTAACGAGGTCAGGCTGCGGGCTATCAGAAACCAGCGAAAATTGGCATTTTGCTTCAATATCACCTTCAGCCGCCGCCCGAATTCGCGCCATTGAACCTGCTCGACGATGTCTTGGGGCTGGCTTTCGGGTTCGACTGACATGGCCAAGAAGACGAAGGAGACCATCAGGCTTATCGCCGCGATCAGGAAGAGCAGCGCGAAGCTGTGCGGAAAGGCGAATGCGCCCAGGATAAAGCTGGCGATCAGCGCGCCGCCGGCGCCGAAGAAATTGACGCCGGCCGACTGCATGCCAAAGAATGCGCCCAGTCGATGGGCCGGCATCAATTTGCTGATCATGCTCTGCCAGGCCGTTGCCGTCAGGCCGCCGGCGAATGACTGCCATCCCAGCAGCAGGATGGTCAAAGCCAGCGCGAGTTCGGCGCCGATTATCGGGATGAGCAGCGCGGTCGCCGCCAGTCCAAAATAGGGCAGACGCTCCAGCATGGTCATCTTCAGCACCATTGGCTTGTAACGTTTTAGCCCGGAGACATAATTGGAGGTCAGCAGCTGCGGCACCTGCCAGCCAATGTGAAACAAGGCGGCCATGAATCCAATCAGCGCAGTCGAGTCGGTCAGATAGGACAGAAACAGGGGAATGATGGTAACATAGGAGGCCAAGCCAACCACGCCCAGCCCGAAGAAGGAGCCGTCCAGCAGATTGACGATAAAGTTGTGATGCAGCTTGTCGCGAAGTTCCTGCGCCATAATGATTCGATTGGCCTCGCCGCGGTTTTCAGCTTGGGGGATTGTAGCAGAGATTTGACAGCGCGAAAGGAAAAAGTCTACAGGTTATGCGATGGGAATGACATTAACCGAGAAAATCTTGGCGCGGGCCAGCGGGGACAAGACGGCGCGGGCGCATGACGTGGTGGTCATCGAACCCGATGTGGTCTTGAGCCATGACAACACAGCGGCCATCGCCAGTATTTTTGAGCAGCTGCCGCAGGGCCGGGTCAAATATCCACAGCGTTTGGCGGTCACTCTCGATCATGCCGCGCCGCCGCCGACTCCCAAGCATGCCCAAAATCACACTCGGATACGCGCGTTTGTCCGTCAGCAGGGGATTGCCCATTTTTTTGAGATTGGGCGCGGCATCTGTCATCAAGTGCTGTGCGAAGAGGGCCTTGTCGGGCCGGGGATGACGCTGCTGGGCGCTGACAGTCACAGTCCGCATTATGGCTGGCTGGGGGCCTTTGGCGCTGGGATCGGCCGAAGTGAAGCGGCGGCCCTGTGGGCTACTGGCCAGCTTTGGCTGCGCGTCCCTGAAACCCTGCGAATCACGCTCCAGGGTCAACTCAAGCGCGGCGTCATGTCCAAGGATTTGACGATCAGCTTGATTGGCCGGCTGTCGGCCGATGGCGCGGCTTATATGGCGGTCGAATTTGACGGCGATGGCCTTGATGGCCTTTCGCCCGATTCGCGCATGGTCTTGACCAATATGATGGCTGAAATGGGCGCCAAGAACGCCTGCATGGCCCCTGACGACCGGACTTGGGAATGGCTGTGGGACAATCTGAAGCGCAGTCATCCGAACACTTATCGGGAGCGGATTGATTTTTTCCGCGCCAACGCGCTTTATCCCGATGCCGACGCCGGTTATGCCGCTCATCACCAGATCGACCTGGAACAGATTGAGCCGATGCTGTCCTGCCCGCACAGCGTCGATCATGTCCGTCCGCTTTCGGAGATCGGCAGGACGCCGGTCGACCTTGGTTTTATCGGCACATGCACCAACGGACGTTTGGAAGATATTGCGGTCGCCGCCGCTATTATACGCGGGAAAAAGCTGCGTTCTCGCCTGATTGTCATCCCTGCTTCGTCCATCGTGCTGCGCGATGCCGCCGAGTCCGGTTACATCGCCGCCCTGCTTGATGCCGGGGCGACTATTGGCACGCCGGGCTGCGGCCCCTGCATGGGCAATCACATGGGGGTTCTGGCGCCGGGAGAGGTTTGCATCAGCAGCGCCAACCGCAATTTCCGCGGGCGGATGGGTGAACCCCAAGCTGAAATTTATCTGTCCAATCCGGCCGTCGTCGCCGCCAGCTGCATCGCCGGCCGTCTCATCCATCCAGCCGAATTAACCGATTGAGCGGGGAAAAGGGCCGATGACCAGAACGATCCATCGCATTTGGAAGTATGGCGACAATGTGAATACGGATGTCATTTTTCCTGGCAAATACACTTATACCATCAGCCTTGAGCGGCGCGAACTGGCGAGTCATGCGCTGGAAGACCTGGATCCGACCTTTGCTGAAAATGTGCGGCCCGGGGATGTGATTGTCGCCGGGCGCAACTGGGGGCATGGCAGCAGCCGCGAGCAAGCCGTCACTTGTCTGGTTCATGCTGGAGTCAAAGCTGTTATCGCCGGCAGTTTTGCGCGGATTTACTATCGCAATGCCATCAATAACGGCCTGCTGGCGATCCCCTGTCCACAGCTGGCGGCGCTGGTCAGCGCTGGCGATACGGTTGAGCTTGATATGGCGCGCGCTGAAATTCATTGGCAGGGGCAATGTTTCGATTTTCCGCGTCTGCCGGATATGGTGCAGGAGATTGTCAATGCCGGGGGTATCATTCCTTATTTGCGGCGCCAGGCATAATTGGACAGCTTTACCCTGATTTGTTATACTAAGATTAGCGTCCCGAATGGAAGCGAAGGCAAGGCAATGATTACTTATGTGGTTGGCGATCTATTCACAAGTCCCGCCAAAGTTCTCGTGAACACGGTCAATACGGTCGGGGTGATGGGCAAGGGAATCGCTTATGATTTCAAACGGATTTATTCAAAGACGAATATGTTTGAAGAATATCAGGCCCGGTGCAAAAATGGGAAGTTGGAAACCGGGGAACTCCATTTATACAAAACACCGCATAAGTGGATACTTAATTTCCCGACAAAGAAGCATTGGCGCGGCAAGTCGAAAATTGAATACCTTGAAGATGGATTGCGGAAATTCGCGGATACCTATGACGAAAAGGGAATTGAATCAATTTCGTTTCCGATGCTGGGCTGTGGCCATGGGGGGCTTGACTGGGAAAAGGAAGTGCAGCCCTTGATGGAAGAGTACCTGCAACCTTTGCCTATCGATATTTATATTCACTTGTATGGGCAGAAGGGCTTGCCTGTTTTGGAACAGCGCGATTTCAAAGAAAAAAGGAAATGGCTGCAAGGCGAGCCGCAATATCCGCTGTTTGCAGAGTTCTGGGATGATGTGAAAGAACTGATTCCCTCCGAACAAAAAAGCAGTCTTAAACAAGAAACTCTTCCCGGGTTTGGGGAAATAATTGCTCCCCCTAAACCAACCGAACATTCAGAATCTACCATCAGCAAAGAAATCATTGAAGAATTGTGGGGATTGATGAAATCAGAAGGATATATTCGTATTGACAATTTTCCTGACGCCATGAAAGGCCATACCAGCTTCTTGCAAAATCTACCCTATATTCAGCGAGTATGGCTTTCCGAGCAGCCTGAAGTGACCGACCAGGATTTAGGCCTCCAGCTTATCCCCGAAGTGAGCGAAAGAAAGGCCGAACCGCAAAAGATGCTGATGTAGATTATGAGCCGCCATAAAAAACCGAACTTTCAAAAAATTCTGACTTTTCTTGATAAATTGAAGCAAGAACCGTGGCTAGGCGAGCAGCGCAAGCGGTGGCCAGACTTTCTATTTCATTTCACAGACATTAGAAACGCTGCCAGCATACTCAAGCATGGTTTTCTGCTGTCTCGCGCCGAAGCAGAGCACCATAAGATAAACTTTGCAAGCAGTGCCAGTTCAAAGATTATCAGTTGGACCGCGCCAGCAATAAAAGACAGCGTGAGATTCTATTTCAGGCCAGAAACCCCTACCACGTATCGCATGGAAGGGTTCAAACCTCCGAACAAACGTTATGAAGATGCCCATTGCCCTGTCCCGATATATTTTTTATTTGATATGAGGGAAATCATAAGCCTCAAGGCTACATGTTTCAGCACCGGCAGTTTGGCGCGCGGAGGGTATCGTTTATTCACAACAGCAGATGAGTTCATCCAACTGCCATTTAGAGATATTTACCATAACACGCCGTACAATCCCGAAGATAGGGATCGATACGTCAATGCCAGCCAAGCCGAGGTTATCTATCCAAGGATCATCTCCTTAGATCATCTGAAATTTATCTACTGCCGTTCATCGGCAGAACGCGAAACCTTGCAGAATTTATTGCCGACTGACGTTTGGAAACAATGGCAGGCTAAAGTTATAGTGAACAAGAAAGGAAAACTTTTCAGCAAAAAATGGCTGTACATTGAAGACGTTACCCTGACAAACAGGGGTATAACTGTTGATTTTCATTTACCAAAAGAGCGAGAATACTATGGACCATTCAAGATAAGAGTTGACCTTACAGACCCACGGACGCGCCGTTGTTCATATCGCTTTCAGCGAGAATACTCAAACATCGTTGCAGAACTCACCAATGCAAGGCTTAATCTGAGTTTTGGCAAAAATTTAAGTAACTACGACTTAAGTGTATCAATAGACGGAAGGCTGGCGTATTGGGGATACAAGCGTATCTCTGCCGCGGTTGACTTGCCCTTGCCAGATGTTAAGAGGCACTATGGCATCCTGAAAAACCACGCCAAAAACAAACCATTGGCAAACAATGTCTCTCCGAAAAGAAGCTATTTCGCCCCTGCGCCTAGAAAAACTTCAACGATTAAACAAGAAAGCAGAAGCAATGTCTCTCCGAAAAGAAGCTATTTTTTTGTCCCTGCGCCTAGAAAAACTTCAACGATTAAACAAGAAAGCGAAAGCGACAAGATCTCTCACAATCCCAAAAGCGACTTGTTGGACCAAAAAGAGACCGGAGAAGCGGCTCACCCAGCCAAAAAAGCGGCTAAATCAGCAGTGGCTTACTCAGCAGCAGCTTACCTAACCAAAGAAGGCGAAGCAGATCTCCGTCGGAAACTCAAGGAGCTTGAAGGTCAATACGATGCCTTGACACAAGAACTGAAGGATAGAAATACAGATCATCATCATCGCTATCATATGGAAGGGCGACTGAGCTTGGTTGCAGGTCAAATTGGGCATATTCAGGGAACCTTGAACCGTGCGACTATCGTTGAGGACAATGGGCCCAGCGACGAAGTGAGAATTGGCTCAACAGTGGTTATCCGCGAAGATGGAATGAATGAGGATGAAGAGTATAAAATCGTCGGCAGTGCCGAAGCTAACCCGCGCGAGCGTAAAATCTCTACCAAAAGCCCCGTCGGCGCGGCGCTTTTGGGCAAGAAAAAAGGTCAAAAGGTGAAGACGCTAACGCCCGACGGGCCAGTCAAATTCGAAATCATTGATGTTCGTTAAGCTGTTACATAGCAAAGCAAGTCTCTGTCCTGTTCTGCGTCCTCTGTGGTCAAAAAACCAGACGCCATTATTCGCCAACGCGAATCGCTGGCAGCCAGACACAGAAGACCGCGCCTTGATTGTGTCCCTTGCTGCGCGCGGTGATTTTGCCGCCGTGCGCC
Organism: Phototrophicaceae bacterium; assembly: GCA_965243795.1. Classification (GTDB taxonomy): domain Bacteria; phylum Chloroflexota; class Anaerolineae; order Aggregatilineales; family Phototrophicaceae; genus UBA6055. Next base: position 2,850,500 of record OZ251576.1, read on the forward strand.
TCAATGATTTCCTGTGATATTGCCAGGCCTAGGCCGGTGCCGCGCTGGGGGCCGCGGGCTTTATCGACTTGATAGAATCGCTCAAAGATGCGCGGCAAATCTTCTGGCGCGATGCCGATGCCTGTATCGCGGATGGTCACCGCCACTCCCTCATCCTGGCATTGGACGGCAGTCTGCACCAGGCCGCCGGCCGGCGTGAATTTGAGGGCATTGCCGATGAGATTGGCCAACACCTGCGCCAGACGGTCGCCATCGCCGGCAATCGGCGGCGCGTTTTCGGTGGACAATTCCAGTTTGATGTCCTGATTTTTGGCAAGGACGGCCAGGCTTTGGACAACGGCCTCGGCCAGCTGCGCCATGTCAATCGCTTCGCTTTTTATCGATAGTCGGCCGGCCTCAAAGCGCGCCAAATCGGTCAATTCAACCACCATTCGATTCAAACGGCCGGCTTCTTCAAAGATGATTTGGGCCGCTTTTTGCGGGTCTTTGGCGGCGCCTTCGACAATCGCCTGCGAATAGCCCTGAATGGATGTCAACGGCGTCTTGAGATCATGGGAGACGTTGCCCAGAAAATCGCGCTGGGCGTTGTTGGCGGCCAGGACTTCGGCGCTCATGCGATTGAAAGATTCGGCCAGCGAGCGCACTTCCGGCGGGCCGCGCACCGGCACATGCACGCCATAATCGCCGCGGGCTACGTCGGTGGCGGCTCTGGCGACGCGCTGCAAGGGTTTGGCAATCGTGCGGCTGATGAGCGCCGCCAGGATGATCGCGAAAACGATGCCGACAATCCCCGCTTGAATCAACGGCGGCGCCAAGGCATGGCCAAAATCGGACAAGGCCTCTTGCAGGCTGACCGTCGGCCGCGGTTCGGCCAGAATCCACAGATTATCCTCCCAAACCTGTCCAAAAATGGAACGCTGACGGGGAAACAGCACACCGGCATACAGCCATTCGCGGCCGTCGGCATCAGAAAATCCGCCAAAAATCTGGTCGACGCCGCGCAGCAGCACTTTGCCCAACTGGTCATTGTAATAGTTCGTATCGACCAGCAGGCTGATCATCTGTCCGCGTTCATAATGGTCGGCGCTGTCATAGAGTACGCTAGTCGCGCCGTCGAGCGTCCATTGCACCTGCAAGGTTCGCACATTGCGCGATTCGGCAAAGCCGGCCAAAAACTCTGGAATCTGTTTTTGAATGTAGACCGAGTTGGCATTGCGCGGCAGTTCGGCCATAAATCGAGGCAGATTCAGTCCGCGGGCCAAGGCCGCCAAGCGTTCATAGGTCGGCTCGGATGGGGTTGGCCGACTGCTGATCAGCACAATCAGCGCGCTGGCGATCACCCCCAAAGCCACCAGCAACAGCACCAGATACGACGTCAGCAGACGCAGGCGCAGGCTAAAGGAAAAACGGCGCCGTCTATTTTTCATTGAGCTTGTACCCTACCCCCCAAACCGTCTCAATCACCGCATCCATTCCTTTCAGCTTGTGGCGCAGATGGGCGATATGGACATCAACCGTCCGCGTTTCGCCGGCAAAATCATATCCCCAGACTACATTTAAGAGCCTGTCGCGGCTGAAGACCATGCCTTTATTTTCCATCAGGGTTTGCAGCAAGTCAAATTCCTTCATCCGCAGATCAACTGACCGGCCGGCGACTTCAACCACGCGGCGCTGGAGGTCGATTCGCAGATTGCCGATGGTGATGTCTGTCGGCGCGTCCTTGTCGGGGCCGCTGCGGTCGGCGCGGCGCAGGATGGCCTTGATGCGGGCGACCAGTTCGCGCGGGTTGAATGGCTTGGTCAAATAATCGTCGGCGCCCAATTCCAGGCCGACGATTTTGTCGATGTCATCGCCGCGCGCCGTCAGCATAATAATCGGCACATCCGATTTATTGCGAACCCGCCGACAGACTTCCAGCCCGTCCATGCCCGGCAGCATCAGATCCAATACGACTAAATTGGGCTTGTCCTCCAAAATCGCCCGCAGCGCCTGGACGCCATGGGTCGCGCTCATCACCGAATAGCCGTCCTGCTCAAGGTACATCTTGGCCAGGTCAATGATTCGCTGTTCATCGTCGACAACCAGAATGGTCTCGCTCATCGGCAAATCCCTTATTAAGTGGGTTCATATTATCATCATTATCGCGGATAAGGCGATGAGTGATGTAAATTTCGTGTAAAATCCGCTTTTCCCCTGTGTCCTCTGTGGTAAAATCAAGGCTGTTATGAGCATAAGCATTCGTCTGGCATCAACTGCCGATGCCGCGCAGATTTGCGAGATTTACCGCCCGATTGTGCGCGGCACCGCCATTTCATTTGAGCAGGCCGCGCCCGATGTTCAGGAAATCGCCGCCCGCATCACCAAAACGCTGGGGCAGCATCCTTGGCTGGTTTGCGACATCAATCGCCGCATCGCCGGCTATGCCTATGGGAGTTCGTTTCGTGCGCGCTATGCCTATCAATGGACGGTCGAGACAACTGTTTATGTGCATTCCGATTATCAGCGGCGCGGCATTGCCCGGGCTTTATACGCGTCGCTCATCGCCATTTTGCGCCAACAGGGCTACTGCAATGCCATCGGCGTGATTGCGCTTCCCAACGAGGCCAGCGTCCGCGTCCATGAGGCTATCGGCTTTCGGAAAATTGGCGTCTTCGAGAATATGGGCCATAAATTGGGGAAATGGCATGATACTGGCTGGTGGCAGCTTGAACTGCGTCCTATGCCCATCCAGCCACAGCCGCCGCGGCCGGTTATGGCCTTGGCGCGGCAGGCCGATTTTAAGACGCTGCTGCGAGTCGGTTTGCCACTTGTCAGAGTTTAGCATGAAAAGGAAAGCGAGATGCGTCCGATAACAGCCGAAGATCTTACCCGAATTCACTATGTCCAAGACCCGCAAATCAGTCCTGACGGTCAGCGCATTGCCTTTGTCAAAGTTACGCCTGACGCGCTCGAAAAGACCTACAAGCGGAATATCTGGCTGTATTCGCTGGCCGGCGGCGAGGCCTTTCAGCTAACGCGCGGCGACAAGGACAGCTGGCCGCGCTGGTCATCGGATGGCCGGCAACTGGCTTTTGTTTCTGCGCGCGGCGGCAAATCGCAAATTTACCTGCTGCCGATGGCCGGCGGCGAGGCGCGGATATTGACCGATATGGCGAACGGCGCCCATAGCCCCGATTGGTCACCCGATGGCCTGCAGATTGCCTTTTTAGCGCCGATGAGCGGCGAAGAACGCGGTCAGGAAGATGGAGAAGAAACCCCGCCGCCAGAGCCGAAAGACAAGCTGGAGTCCAAACATCGCCAGGAGCGTAAAGACGAAGATGAGAAAAATCGTTGGGATCCGCGGCCGATGTGGCGCATCCCCTATCGCCGCGGCGCCGCTTATGTTGATGAGCGTTATGATCAGGTGTATGTCATCTCTGTCGCAGAGTCGCTGGAAGGGACGGATGCCAGGCCGCGCCGCCTGACGGATATTGACGCTGACCATACCCGGCCGCGCTGGTCGGCTGATGGACGGATCCTTTTCACATCGCGCACGGTCGATCATCAAGCTGACGAACCCTGGCGCGCCGAGAACATCGTCAGTTTAAGCGCGGCTGATGGCCAAGCGGAGATGTTGGCCGGCGGTGAATACAGCCTCTACCTGCCGACGCCCTCGCCCGATGGCAAATGGCTGGCCTGCGGACGCCGTCTGATTGGCGTTACGGATAGCCCAACGCGGCTGCTGGTCATGGCGGTCGATGGATCGGATGCGCGGGTCATTAATGCCGAACATGACCGCGAAGCCCTTGATTGGGCCTGGTCGCCGGGGAGCAAACTGGCATTCACCCTGGAAAGCGAAGGCGTCGCCCTGCCCTGGCTTTATGACCCGCAAACCGACGCCGCGCATCAGCTGCATGATGGCATCTATGATATTGAACAAATCGACATCGGAGTCGGCGGCGCGTTGGCGATGACGGTTTCGACGCCGCGCAATCCGCAGGAATTGTACACGCTGGTGGACGGCAGCTTGGCTGAAGTCAGTCAGTTCAATCATGCTTGGCTGAACGAGGTCATCGTGCAGGACGTCCATGAACTGCGGTTTCAGTCGCCGCATGGGGAAGCGCAGGGCTGGTATATTCATCCAGTGGGTTATGAAGCTGGCAAAAAATATCCGCTGGCATTGAACATACATGGCGGGCCTCATGCCGCCTGGGGCTATTCGACCAAGGGGATGTGGCATGAATGGCAGTACCATGCCGCCCGCGGTTATGCTGTGTTTTACTGCAATCCACATGGCAGCGGCGGCTATGGCGAGGATTTTATGCGGAAACTTCACGCGGCTTGGGGGCCGGTGGCGATGGATGACATCATGGCCGGCGTTGATGCTTTCCTTGAGCTTGGCATCGCTGACGAAAATCGAATGGCCGTCACGGGAGGATCATACGGCGGCTACATGACGGCCTGGATCATCTCGCACAGCGACCGTTTTCAGGCGGCCGTGTCACAGCGCGGCGTCTATAATCTGTCCAGTTTCTACGGCACAACCGACGTTCCCGTGCTGATATCCAATGAGTTCGATGGCGAGCCATGGGAAAATCATGATGTCTTTTGGGACAATTCGCCGCTGAAATACGCCGCCAACATCAAAACGCCGCTCCTGCTGACTCATGCCGAAAACGATTTCCGCGTGCCGATTGAACAGGGCGAACAGCTTTTTGCTTGGGTGCGCCGCGCCACAGATACACCGGTGAAGATGCTGCGCTATCCCCGCGAGGGCCATGAACTTTCGCGCAGCGGCGAGCCGAATCATCGCATCAGCCGTTTGATCGAGATGGTTGGGTGGTTTGACAAATACGTCAATGCCTAGCCGCTTTCGGCCGGGAACTGCTGTGAGAAGAGGGTAAAATACAGGCGAACTTTGGCGATGATGTCGCGCCGTTCAGCGTCGGGCAGCAGGCCAAAGACCGCCCGCAGCTGTTCCATGAGGCCCTGCTGGACGGCCGCGAAACGTCGGGCGCCTTCGTCGGTCAGCAGGACATCCACTGAACGGCCGTCGGTGGGACTGCGCTGACGTCTCACCAGGGGCGGCCGCATGGATTCCAGTCGTTTGACCAGGCCGGTCATGGTGGCGTTGGTCAGATGATGATCGCGGGCGATATTGCCGATGCGACATGCGCCTTGATTTTCCGACAGCGTTTTGAGGACATAAAACTGCGGCGGCGTGAGTTGATGGGCCTCAAAATGACTGGCGAGTCGTTTTTCGCCGTCGGCCACAATATCAAACAGCAGCGACCACAGTTCAGCCACATCGCGGTCAAGGTCGTCGTCCATGTCTGGCTGGACTCCTCGTTTTGGCATCAGTTGCCCAGGGCATCCCAGATTTCAAGTTTGCCGCGGACTTCGCGAATGACCTCGTCGACAAATTCGGAAGTGCTGGCCTGGCCGCCCAAGTCGGGGGTTTTGACGCCATTATAGACGGATTCCAGGGTCGCTTCATACAGCGCGCGGCTGGCATTGGCCGCTTCTTTGCTGTCGATATAACGCAGCAGGGCGCCGCAGGCCAGAATCATGGCCATTGGATTGGCGATGTTTTTCCCGGCGAGACTGGGGGCTGTGCCGTGTGGCGCTTCGGTCAGGGCCAGCTTAACATTGAAGTCATCGTCAAAGGCGAAGATAATCGATTCGGCGCCGGCAATCGTGCCGAACATTTTGAGGACCAGGTCGCTTAACACATCGCCGTCGCGGTTCAAGGCTGGAATGACCAGGGCTTCGCCGGAGGTTTCCAGCAGCAGCGCATAAGTGGCGTCAATCAGCTGTGGATTGTAGCGGACATCTTTGTAAATGGCGGCGGCGCGGTCAAGCTCTTCTTTGAACAGGCCTTCATAAATTGGGCTGACGGTGAACTTGGGCCCGCCAAAGACGGCGGCGCCAGTGCGGCGGGCATATTGAAAGGTAAATTCGGCCACGGCGCGGCAGGTGCGGCGGGTGATATGACGGGTGTTGTAGGCGATTTCGTCCATGCCTTCGCCCTCGCGCCATTCTTCGGCCGCATAAGCACCTTCGACGGCCATCCGCACAACCGCAATCGGCGCATGAACGCCAGCCAATGGCCGCACCGAGGGGATACGGCGGCCGGTACGCAAAATCACGCTGCCATGCACAAGTTCGCGCAGCAGAGCGTTGGGACTGCCCACATCGTCGGGGTCGCCGGGCGTGATGGTCGCCGCTTTAATGCCCAGCCCGGTTTCGATGAGCCGCGCGGCCGCCTCATGCACAACGCCGTTTTGGGTTCGCCGCCGATTTTCCAGCGATAAATCGAAGGTCTCAAATTCAAGATTGTCCAGGCGAATCACGCTGGGATGCAAGGTGCGGAGCGCTTCATCCAGCAGTTCTTGTCCGGTTTCATCGCCCTGCAAAACGCAAATCGTGTGTTTGCCCATCTTGAGTTTATCCTTTATGCTTGTTTTGTGAACGGCTTGAAGGGATTGTAGGCGACAACGCGCCGATTGAGAACGGCCGTCCGCGAAACAGGGTGAGATATTTGGCGTTTTGCAGTAAAATAGCGTCAACTGACGGATATGAAGGCTTATCGCGGCCGGTTTTATTCAGACGGGGAAGGCGATTTATGCGAACACTTAAACTCTTGGGCATCGTTTTTTTGCTGATGATTCCGACGGCATGGCAGGCGCAGGACGACGTTGAATACAGTTCGACCATCGAATGGTTTTACAGCGCTTGCGATGACCGCCTGGTGGTTGACTTTTTGGGGACTATGCAGGAGGGCTATGACATTTATTATCAGGCCTTTGATCTTTTTGGCGGCCTTGGCGAGCCGATTACGGCGCTGCGGCGCGTTAGCGTCAATGGCGATTATGCCACCAGTCAGCAGGTTTATTGGCTGGGCCGTCAGCGGCGCGGGCCGGGAACACCCATCAGCGTTGTCTTCCGCATTGGCCGCGAAAACAACCCCGACGATACCCTCTTTCAGGAGCCCTCGGATGATTTTCTGGGGACCTGCGCCGAGCCGGGCAGCAGCTTTGATGAGGAGCAGATATTGACCACCGGCGAGCCGGCCAGCGGTGATATGATCGCCTCGTCGGGCGTCTTCACACCTGACGGCGGTCTGCTGAACCCAGTCTATTATCAGGAGCCAGAGCCGATTGTGCAGATTGGCGCCCGTCCCAGCGAAGGGGTTGTCCCTGGCCGAACGGCCAACCCGGGCTTGATTTTCGCTGAATGCGCCGATGTCGCCGGGGCGGCCCCTGGCGTGATTTATGACACTGATGAAATCACCGTCTTTTGGTCATGGTTTGCCAAAACGGCCGAACAGGTCTCCAGCCATATCGCCAACGCTCAATATGCGATTCGGCTTTATGGACAGCCCTTCCCCGACGTCAATGTCAGCGCCGTCAAGCAGATCCCCGGCAGCCGCAACTGGTGGGTCTTTTATACTGTGAAGCTGGGCGACAAATGGAAGCCTGGCCGGTATGACATCAATTTTTCCCTGACCTGGCGCGGCCCCATCACTGACGGCTATGACGACTATGGGCCGGGCACCGAAAACGCAAGATTCGATAGCGGCTGTTCATTCGAGATCCAGAAAAATCCGTATGGCCTGGAAGTCGTTCATGTCCAGCCAGCCCTGCCCTTGCACACCTACAACGACTGATGTCCATTTTGGCCGAAGAGGCCGCATCGCTGCTGGACCTGCGCTTGTCGGCGGCGCAGATTCGGCAGTTTCATCAGTTAAGCGAACTGCTGCTGGCCTGGAATCGGCGCATGAATTTGACGTCAATTCAAGATCCGGCGGCCATCGCTGTCAAGCATTATCTGGATTCGCTCACTTTGGCAAAGGTCATTCCCTGTTTCGCTGGCCGGCGGCTGATTGACGTCGGAACGGGCGCTGGTTTCCCTGGTTTGGCCTTGGCGATTGTCTTTCCGCGTCTGCGCGTCACATTGCTGGATTCGACCGCCAAAAAGCTGCGCTTCATCGACCAGGCCGGGCAGGCCTTAGGCCTTGAAAACATCCGCACCCTGCACGTCCGCGCCGAGGATGCCGGCCGACATCCCAAGCATCGCAGCGCGTATGATATTGTGACGGCCCGCGCTGTGGCCAGGATGCCGACCTTGATGGAATACACGCTGCCGCTGGCGAAAATCGGCGGGCAGGTTATCGCCATGCAGGGAAGCCGCGCTTATGAAGAGGCCAACCGCGCCGCCAAGGCCATCGACCGACTCGGCGGCGAACTGTTTGCCATTGAAGAGATTCGTCTGCCCACCCTGGATCAGCCGCGTTATTTGGTGGTCATCGATAAGATCAAGCGGACGCCGACGGATTATCCGCGCCAGGCCGGCGCCCCGTCTCGGCAGCCTATTCAATGAAACGGATTTCATACCTATCTTACGCCTTCGGCCGAATCAGCGACAGCACATGGGACAGGCGTTTCAGATCATGCGAAAGGTCGCGGGCGGTCTGCTGGCCACAGGCCATCAGAAAATCTCGATATTCCTCTTCGGGTCGGACAGCGGCGGCGGCGCGGATGGCGGCGGCGATCAAGTCGTCAGTCGGCACTTCGGCCGCGCCTAATATCAGTCGCAGATACTCAAAGCGCTGCGTGAATTCATAAATCTCGGCGCGGGTGCAGCCTTGGACATCTGACAGGCTCATCGGCGGGCGCGGCGGCAGGCTGTGAACGAATCCAGTGTCATCGGCAAAGCCAATGTTCAGCGCTTTGATTTCGACGGGGATCATGCGATTTTGACGCTGGTCCTGCAAGACGTTAAAGGGGACTTGCTCGCCCATGACCAGTTCGGTCACCAGCTGGTCGTCTTTGATTTCCATGCGATAGATGAGGCCAATGGCATACACGGCGGATTCATTGACAATCGGCGCTTTAACAAAGGAGCCGAAGTTGTGCGCGGCGTTAATCTCGCTGCTGTGAATGCCGCAGTCAAAGCCGCGCGTGCTGGCGCGGAGAATCCGTCCAATGAGTTGACTCATGTTCAAAATCTCCTCTCGTCCCGGTCTATTTAAGCGGAAAAGGCGCGGAAACACAAGTTGCTGATGTGGGGGAATGGTCAATATAGAGGCCATTCACCGCGCGTCATAATCCGCCACAAATCTTTTTACCACAGAGGTCACAGAGGGCAGAGAGAAAAGCCATTATAGAGGGCATTCGCTCGATAAAATCCGCCATAATCCGCCATAATCCGCCACGAAAGTTTTACCACAGAGGTCACAGAGGGCAGAGAGAAAAGCCATTATAGAAGGGCATTCGCTCGATAAAATCCGACAAAGTCCGCCATAATCCGCCACGAAGATTTTACCACAGAGGTCACAGAGGGCAGAGAGAAAAGCCATTATAGAAGGGCATTCGCTCGATAAAATCCGCCACATACTTACGACAAAGTCCGCCATTTTCCGCCACCCTCGCGATACAAAATCCGCCACACACTGTGACAAAGTCCGCCATTTTCCGCCACAAATCTTTTTACCACAGAGGTCACAGAGGGCAGAGAGAAAAGCCATTATAGAGGGCATTCGCTCGATAAAATCCGCCACATACTTACGACAAAGTCCGCCATTTTCCGCCATAATCCGCCACGCTCTGCCGCTGGTTTTATGCGCGTTTTGTGCGCGAAAGACAAACTTTTTCGCGCATAAGCCATTTCGCCTGTATGCTGTTCAGGTTCTTTATACCGCGTTTGCGGGTTGGAAGGGTGACAAAAAGGCCGCGGTTTTGGTTTTTGCATGTTCTTATTTTTTACCACTCTCCGCAGATTTGATATTTGACAAAAGGCGCGGTTTTGGATAAGATTATTTTATCGGTTAAGAATGATGAGAATTGAATAGGAGCGGGTCGACATGAATAACAGGATAAATACCAGAAAAGCCCCCCCCCCCCCCCCCCCCCGCATCTTTGGGAGGCGACATCGCGATGACATTATTCACCGCGCCTGTCAGGAACGTCCTGCTCTGCTGTTTATTCCTGATGCCCTTCCTCGCGGCTCCTGTTCAAAGCCAGTCGTGCGGCCTGCCGTCATCAAGAACGACTTGGACGTCCTCAACGACCCAAACGACCTGGAGCATGACCTCGAACTGCACTTTCAGCACCACCGCCGGCTTTTATCTGCGTGTTGCATCCGGCACTTTCACCATCAACGGCAACGGCTACACCATCAACACGGACAACGACGCCCGGGCCTTCCATATTCAGAGCAGCGGCACCCTCAATATCAACAATGTCACCATCACGGGGAAAACCAGCAATGCCGCACGCACCCTTATTGATGTAGCGGGCCGTTTCAACGCCACCGCCGGTGTCATCATCAGGGACAATACGGCCAACGCCGCAATAAACGTAGCGGGAAGCGGCGCGCGGGCGGATCTTACCAATATACGCATCCTGAACACCACCGGCAGCAACGCTGCCAATGCTTCCTCTGCGATAAGGGTCGGTATTGGGACTACAGTCAACCTCGAAAACGCCTACATCACCGGCAATTCCCGCTCTGGTTATGTGATTGGGGTCTATGGCACTGGCACGCTGAATGTACGCGGCTGTTTGACCATGAGCGGCAATAATGGCACAGCCATCGCGTCGCACAGCGGCGGCCAAGGCACCCCCACCATCAACAACAACAACATCGGCCCCTGTGTGGGCGGCGGCTTCACGACAGCGACTCCCACGCCTCTGGCGGGAACGGCGACGGCGCTGGCAATGACGGCCGCAGTAGAGACGGCGACGGCCGAAGCAGCAGGGACGGCGACAGCCGAAGCAGAAGGGACAGCGACGGCCGAAGCAGCAGGGACAGCGACAGCCGAAGCAGAAATGACGGGGACAGCCGCGGCAGAAATGACGGGAACGGCCGCAGCAGCAATGCCGGGAACGGCGACGGCCGCGGCGGCGGCAGCAGGGACAGCGACGGCCGAAGCAGAAATGACGGGAACGGCCGCAGCCGAAGCAGCAGGGACAGCGACGGCCGAAGCAGCAGAGACGGCAACAGTGCTGGCAATGACGGTGACGGCGACCCCTACACCTGGTCCGCGGACGTCGAAGAAGAAAGATCCACCGCGGCCAACGCCAACCGCGACGCCACGGCCGGCCTATGCCGCGTCTTATACCGCTTTGCAGACCGAAACTGGCATGACCTTTGAGGCCGCTTATGGCCTGGAAAGCGGCGTCCATTTTCGTCAGCTTGACGGCGGCGGCATCGGCGTGCAGTCGATCATTGACGCTGGCCCGCTGGCCGCTTTGGATGTTTATGGCTATGTCGAACAGGGCGTCGAGGTCTGTTTTCCGCAGATTGGGCGGGTCATCTTCTTGGATGCGCGGACGATGCCGCGGGCGATAACGACTCTGCCGGCCACGGTGCGGGATGGCATGACCTGCGTTTATCTGGACAGTCCAGGCTCGCTGGTGCTGCTGCCGAACTAAGGGAAAACTTGACCACAGAGGCACAGAGAACAGAGCCGTTATCATCTTGTCTTTGTGTCCTCTGCGGTAAAAAAACGGCATTCCGTCCAAGGGCAGAATCGGTTATGCTGTCTCTGCTGTTTAGCCGATGATGGGATGCTTATGCAGTCGAATCAACCTGCGGCCGCGGTGAAGAACCTTGATGCGATTTGCCATGTTATCCGCGAGGACCTGGAAGAGCGCAACGCAGCCCGCGACCGGGCGATTGTTCTTTCGCGCACTTTAATTCGCCACTGTTCCGAGAGCATCCGCGCCATTCACCGCCGCGATTGGGCGCGCGCCGATGCCAAACTGGCCGAGGCGCAGGGAGGCGCGGCTGAACTTAAAGCTGTGGTGGCCGCTTTTCCTGATCTTTATCACACCGGCTATACCCAGGACGCGCTCAAGGAGACGGCCGAGGCCTTCATCACCGCGGCTATCATCCGCGGCCAGCCTTTGCCGACATCAAGCCAGCTTGGGGTTGAAAGCGCGACTTATCTGAAAGGGCTGGGGGAAGCGGCGACTGAACTGCGCCGTTTTATCCTCGATATTATGCGCCGCGAAGACGCTCACAGTCAAAGGTCCGAAAGCCTGCTGAATGTTATGGACGCCATCTATGATCAACTGGTCACCTTTGATTTTCCCGATGGACTGACGCATGGTCTGCGCCGTCAAACCGACATCGTGCGGAGTGTCCTGGAACGGACCCGCGGCGATTTGACGCAAAGCCTGCGCCAGCAACGGCTTCAAGACGCGCTCAAACAGATCGAAGCCAGGCTGGATATCGACAATGAAAGCTAACCATTCAGCTGCCATTCGATCAGCGCGCCGGCTACCCAGGTCGGCTTGGGCTGGTCATAGAGTTCAGATGAATCGGTATAGCTAAGGTTAAGCACATCGCCGGTCATGGGGCCGCGCAGAAAGCGATAGACCTGTCCAGTGTCGCGGGCATCGCTTTTGGCTTGGACGCAATGCTGATTGTAGGCCCAATAGTCGCCCTTTTCCAAAATGCGGATGCCGTCTTCAATCACCGATTGGGCATAAGCCCGACCTTGCTCATCATGGTCATAAGCATCGGGCGGCGCATCGCCATAGCCAATCCCATGATGAAAGGGATCCGCCGTAGACACCACAGCCGCGTCTTCCATTAAGCTGGCCAGTTCGTCGATGCCGGGTAGATTCTGCGGTTGGCCGCCAGCCAGATAGGGATAGCGCTCATATACTTTGGGGACTTTGGCTTCTGGCAGGCCGCGCCGTTTGATTTCGGCCTGCCAAAAGTACCGCCAGCTAATGAGGGCATGGTCGCCTGTCCATTCTCGACGGCCTTCAATGCCTGGCCCTTGAATCCCCCAAAACTCCGATTTGGCTGGATCGCCGCCGGCGGCAACGTCCATCCGCGCGTCTTCCATCGCCTGATTAAAGGCATGCAGCACGCTCAATACCACGACTTTATCGGCGCCGCTGTCCAGGACGGCATGGACACAGGCGGCAATCTGATAACCGCAGTCATGCACGCCGGCATGAGGGAATACGAGAATGCCGCCGGCATTTAATGTCCCCGCCAGCTGCCACTGCCTGCCCCGCTCCAGGTGTCCCAGCGCGCCAGTCTCGCCAAGTTCAGCGTGTTCTTTGGCATACAGTTCGTGAACCTTTTTTTGCAATGCGCCGCGATCCAATTCCATGCTTCACCTGCTCTTCTCATGCTGTCGGTTTGCGCCAATTATAGCGGATTTGGATTTTTCGTCAAATCGGCCTTGACACCCTCTGCATCATCCTTATAATGCTTGCGAACAAATTGCATAGCGACGCAAACCGCAGACAGCTGATGGGCAGAAGCCCTTAATTTTCAGCCGAGGGGAACGCGAAAGAATTCATTCAGCATTTGATGTTTGGATTTTGAGGCGACCTTTGGCTGCGGGTCGCTTTTTGATTCGGTCGGGTTGGCCGGTCGGCGCGATGGCTGGCCGAAGCTGATAGAGAAAGGAGCGGCGCTTGCCGATTTCAAAAACGCGGAAACAGGAGCTTGTCGCCAAATATGTCGACATTCTCGGTGAAAGCGATGGATTCGTCCTGGTCAAGACGCAGGGATTGACTGTCGCCCAGATTCAGGGGGTGCGAAACACCGTCCGCGAACAGAACGGACTCTACGCGGTTGTCAAGAACACCCTTATTCGCAAGGCGCTGGAGCAGGCCGGCTGGATTGTGCCGGAGGATCTGCTGCAAGGGCCGGTGGCGGTCATCTTTGGGCGCGACAATATGCCTGGCGTTTCGCGGGCGATCCTCAAGCACATTGAAGAGGAGAAGTTCAGCGAGAATATGCAGGTGACCGGCGGCGTGATGAGCGGGGAGATTCTCGATGCCCGGCAAGTTGACGCGGTTTCCAAACTGCCGACGCTTGATGAACTGCGCGCGCAGCTGGCCGGATTGGTGGTTTCGCCGGCGCAGGGCCTCGTCAACGCGCTGCATCAGGCGACTGGGGGCGTGGTCAACGTCTTGCAGGCCTACCTCGACAAACATGAAGAAGGCGGCGAATAAGCCGAAAGCAAGCATTCCCATTCACCATTCAAGCAGTCTAAGAAAGGAACAGAAAATGCCAGACCTCGATAAATTGGTGGAGGAGCTTAGCGCTCTGACCATCCTGGAAGCGGCTGATCTGAAGAAGAAGCTGGAAGATGCCTGGGGCGTGGAAGCGGCTGTTGGCGGCGGCATGATGATGATGGCGCCTGGCGCTGGGGCCGCGGCTGCCGAAGAGCCTGAAGAGGAGCAGACCGAATTTGATGTCGTCCTCAAGGAGATTGGCCCCAAGAAAATCCATGTCATCAAGGCGATCCGCGCGATCACCCCGCTTAGTTTGAAGGACGCCAAGGAACTGGTCGAATCGGCGCCGGCGACCGTCCTGGAAGAAGTCAGCAAGGACACGGCCGAAGAGGGCAAATCCAAGCTCGAAGAGGCCGGGGCTGTCGTCGAACTCAAGTAAGGTCGACCGAATCATCCATGCAAGCAGTCAGCCGCGCGCTGGCTGTTTTTGTTTTCTCGTATTCACAAGGGCCGAAAGCGGTTATACTGTAAGCGGCGCAGGCAATGAAGCGGAGTCAAAGATGGACAGCCGACCGGACAATGTGAACGACCTTGAGGCTTGGGGCTTTGATGATTATGCCGTCCAGAAGCAGTCGGGCGAAAAGCTGGGCGCGGTCGTCGGCGGATCGATTAGCCGCGGCCTGGCGGTTAAGCTCGATGCCCGCGTGGCCATTGAAGAGCTTGCCATTGGCCGTTACATCGTCATTCATGGCCAGCACAAGCGTTTCTTCTGCATGATTAACGATATTTCGCTTCACGCGACCAATCCTCAAATTGAGAGCGATCCGCCTGACATCAGCGACCGCTTCTTGGCCGAGATATACAGTGGAACGATTGTCTACAGCATCATCAGGGTTACGCCTATGCTGGTGATTGACGATTTGGAAGGGCCTTTGCCTGTCAAGACCATCCCCGGTCACTTTCGCCAGGCCTTCAACGCCACTGAAGCGGATGTCAACAAGGTCTTTGGCGATGAAGATGAGACACATTTTCATGTCGGCTCGCCGCTGGAATTGCAGGAAACGCAGATCAACCTCGATTTGCGGCGGCTGGCGGAACGTTCGGTGGGCATCTTTGGCAAATCTGGCACCGGCAAGAGTTTTCTTACGCGGGTGCTGATGGCCGGCGTGATTCACAAGGGCATCGGCGTCAGCCTGATTTTTGATATGCACAATGATTATGGCTGGGAAATCACCACAGAGCGCGGCCCCAAGGTTCAAGGCCTCAAGCAGCTGTTTAGGGACAAGGTTGTTATTCTTACGTTGGATGAAGCCTCGTCGCGCCGCCGCCAGGCCAAATATGACTTCGCCATCAAGCTGGGCTTCGATGAAATCGACCCTGAAGACATCGCCATGCTCAAGGCCAGCATGAACCTGTCGGATACGATGATTGATGCCGCTTACAACCTGCGAAAATTATGGGGCAAGGCCTGGATCATCCGCCTGCTTAGAGGGTCGGGCGAAGATTTTGAATATGTCAGCGCGAATACGAACATCGGCGGCGGCACCCTTTCGGCTTTGCAGCGCCGTTTGCAGCGTTTTGAGCGATGGGATTTCCTGGTCGAGGAGCGGGCGGAGGGCAGCGACAGCGTTCAGAAAATCATTGAGTACCTGGTTAATCAGCAAAAAAGCGTCGTGCTGGAATTTGGCAAGCATGGCAATTCGCTGGATGCTTATATGCTGGTCGCCAATTACCTCACGCGCCGCATTCATCAGCGTTACATTGAGATGGTCGATAAATCACTTGGCGATGGCAGCGTCGAGCCGCCGCAGCTACTTATCACGATTGAGGAAGCGCACAAGTTCCTTGAGCCGCAGGTCGCCAGTCAAACGACATTCGGCATCATCGCGCGGGAAATGCGTAAATACAACGTTACCCTGCTGGTGGTCGATCAGCGTCCGAGCGCCATTGATGAGGAGGTCATGTCACAGATTGGCACACGGGTGACTGCCCTGCTCGACAACGAACGGGATATTACCGCGGTGCTGAACGGCATCAGCGGCGCCGGCGGCCTGCGCGAAGTGCTGGCGCGGCTGGAGACTAAGCAGCAGGCGATTATTATGGGTCATGCTGTGCCGATGCCGGTGGTGATTAAACCGCGCACCTATGACGAAGCCTTTTATCAGTCGGTAAAGGTGCAGCCCGTCGATATCGACCAGGCCAAGGCCGTCCTGGGCGGCGGCGGGCGGCGGCGGCTCTGATGTCATAATAGTTTTTAAGACGGCGGGGACGGATGGCGAATCTATCTTACAGCAAGCTGCTGGAGCCGATTGACGATATTATCATCGCTATGGAGTCCATTCTGACGGGGGCTTTTGGCGCGACCGGCGGCGACCAGCGCGAGTGCTATAAACGGATTCACGCTTATTGCTGGGGCATCCACACCCTGGTGATGGACGTCATTACCGCCTTGGGCATCGAAAACGCCGCCACGCGCCCGACCGTGCTTGACCGTTTCCACCGTCTCATCCGCCCAACCAAAATCAATCTCGACAATCTGATGGCTGGCTTTGATGGCGAACTCACCGAAGAGCAGCAGGAGGTGATGGCATTCGCCGCTTCGACCGTCGCCGCGCTGGAACACATGATGAGCAATTTGTGGCGTTATTCTCTGCTGAAGCATGATCGGCTGGTGTATTCTCACAGCGAATTTGACGGCGCGGCGCTGACTCAAAAGGTCAAGGCCGTCCTAACTGATTTTATTGTGCCGGATTTTGCGCTGCCCTTCCGCATTGCTGGCGATGAGACGCATCTGGCCTATGCTTTTGGCGAAATTGTCCACAACGTCGGTCAGCACGCCGGCGTCGACAGCTTCAGCATTGAGGCGCAGCACTATGCCGAACGCATTGATATTATCATCCGCGATTCTGGCCGCGGCTTTCACAGCGACGACATCAGCCAGGCTTTCCAGCCCTTTTGGCAGGCCGAGGAGCAGGATCAAGGGCTTGGGCTGGGTTTGTACCTGGCCAAGGCCTTCATTGAACAAAGCGGCGGTCATATCGCGATGAGCAGCGAGCCGCAAAACGGAACGACGGTCAGGGTTTCGCTGGCGCTGGCCGGTTGATCACATCAGAGGAGCGCTGACATGAGTCAGGCAAGAATTTTCGTCACCCGCCAGCTGCCACAGGCCGCGCTTGACCGTTTGGCCGAGCATGGCCAGATCGAGGTCTGGCCGGAATTTCTGCCGCCCGCTTATGATATTCTACGTCAAAAAACAGGGGAGATTGACGCTTTGCTGTGTCTGCTGACCGACCGCGTCGATGAGGCGTTGATCCAGGCTGCCCCGCATCTCAAAGTCATCAGCAATATGGCGGTCGGCTATGACAACATCCATGTCGCCGCGGCCAGTCGACGCGGCATTCCAGTCGGCAATACGCCAGGGGCGCTGACTGAAACCACCGCCGATTTCGCCTTTGCGCTGCTGATGGCCGCGGCTCGGCGCATCCCCGAAGCGCAGGCCTATATTCAGGCCGGGCATTGGAAAACCTGGCATCCTACTGTGCTGTCCGGGCAAGACATCTATGGCGCGGCGCTGGGCATTGTCGGTTTTGGGCGCATTGGCCAGGCGGTGGCGCGGCGGGCGGCTGGATTCGGCATGCGAGTCCTGGCGCATGGCGGCCGCGACGAGGCCATCAGCGAGATGGGCGCCGAGAAGGTCAGTCTGGCCGATTTACTGGCGCAAAGCGATTATGTCAGCCTGCATGTGCCGCTGAACGAAAAGACGCATCATCTGATTGGCGCGGCCGAGCTTCGAATGATGAAACCGACGGCTATCCTGGTGAATACGGCGCGGGGGGCGGTCATTGATCCCCAGGCGCTTTGTGATGCTCTGCGGCGCGGGGATATTCTGGCGGCGGCCCTGGATGTCACCGAACCTGAACCCATCCCGCCTGATGATCCCCTGCTGGCCCTAGAAAACTGTCTTGTCGTGCCGCATATCGCCAGCGCAAGCGTCGCCACACGGCGGCGGATGGCTGACATGGCCGTCGATAATGTCATCGCCGGCCTCATCGGAAAACGGCTGCCAAACTGCGTCAATCCGCAAGTCTATCGGGAATGACGGTTATATTTTGTTCAGCTTGACGGCTGTTCCATAGACGTACATTTCGGCAACGCCATCAAGCACGTCGGCGGTTTCAAAACGGACGGCGACCACCGCATCGGCCCCGCGCGCTTCAGCGTCATCCAGCATCCGCTCAAGGGCTTGATTGCGGGCTTCGGTCAGCAGTTCCGTATATTCGCTGATTTCGCCGCCGAAGATGGTTTTGATGCCCGCCGAAAAATCGCGGATAGCGTTGCGCGCCCGCACAGTGTTGCCGCGCACCAAACCGAGCGTATCTGTGATTTCAAAGCCGGAGATTTCATCCTGCGTCGATATCAAAATCTGTCCCATGTCATCCAATCCTTATCCAATCATTGACAATTCATTTTCATTATAGCAAAATCTGCTGTATAATCAATGATGTTTTCAGCAGATGAGGATGGCTTGGCGCATTATCCTATTCTAAGGTCATAGGCACATTTCCCCATAAGCTGCTCTGCGTCCTGTCACATGGCTGGCAGGGTGTTTCACCTGCTATCGAGACAGTCAAGACTTCTCGCACGAATTGCCGTATAGAGGGTGACTGCAACAGAAAGGAACGAAAGATGGCAGAAAAACGGATTCGATTAACCCGCCCAGGCTATGAAAAACTGCGGCGCGAGCTTGATATCCTCACCAGTGAGGAGAACACCAAAGTTGCCGAGATGCTTGCCGAAGCCCGCGAAGACGACCAAGGCGAAGAGGCGGTGTTCTTTGACGCTATGATTTCCAAAGAGCGGCTGGACGAGCGCGTCTCTCATCTTCAGGATGTGCTGGCGCGGGCTGAAATTATCGATGCTGATGAAGACCCCAGCGCTGTAACGCCTGGCAACCGCGTGACCGTCTATGACACGGCGGAAAAAGAAGAACTGACGATGGATCTGCTGGACACGGAAGAGATCACTCATGGCCGGCGCGGCGTTTCGCTGGATTCGCCGGTGGGACGGGCCTTGCTGGGCAAACGGGTCGGCGACCGCGTCAAGGTTAAAGTGCCGGATGGCACCGTCACCTTCAAGGTTCGCAAAATCGAAATGATCCCGGATGAGGATGAGCGTTAAAATCGGCGCTTTACGTTTCGGTTTGGGACAGCGGCGATTCGGATGTCAGGGTCTCGTCGAGATAATCCAGCAGGCTGACCAGCATATAGGGCGTCAGGGCCAGCGCGGCGGCGGCGACTTCGGGCTGTGAGCGCGCCAGATTTTCGGCATCTTCCAGCAGCAGAATCAGGGCATCGGTCACAAGGGACATCCAGCCGACGGTGCGAATCATCACTTCGCCCAGCAGTTCGGGGTCGCGTTGGGCATGAAGCACCAGCCAGGCGGCGGCTTCCATGAGCGGCATCATCGCCAGCATCGAGGCTGACAGACTTAGCATCAGCGCTTGCTGTGTTTCGGGCGGCAGGTCGTCCAGCTGGGTTTCGGCTTCGACGTGTTTGGCCAAGCGGGCCATGATGGTCGCTGCCAAACGGGCCGGGGCGCGGCGATGCGAGGCGCGTTTGAAGAGCGCGTCAACCCTTTGCAGACGGTCATATTCGCCAGCGGCGGCCGGGTCGCGGGCCAGTCTATCGAAGAGCTGACGCGACATCTCATCGGACAGCTGGCCGTCAATCGCCTCTTGCATCTTATCCTGTCTTTGCTCCTCGGCCATTCGCATTTCCTTTCAGCTGCGGATTCGAAGTCGATCTTCATCATCGGCCGCATTGGCTTTGCTCATCAAATCGGCCAGGGTGCGGCGGGCGCGAAACAAACGGCTCTTGATGGCGCTTTCGGTCGTGTTCATCGTCTGGGCGATCTCCGCGTATGAATAGTCATACCAATAACGCAGGATCACCGCCGCTCGATAGCTGGCATCAAGTTTTAGCAATAGTTCCTGGATGGCTTCGCTGCGTTCGCCTTGCAGGGCGGCCTGTTCGGGGAGGGGGTCGCTGCTGCTCAAGGCCAGCGCGGCGGCCGTCGGCTCGTCATCCAGCGATACGTACTGCATGCGGCGCTTTCGCAGGCGGTCAATGCAATGATTGGAGGCAATCGACATCAGCCAGGTTTTGAAAGACCGCTTGAGGTCGTAGCGGTGGAGATGGGTATAGGCGCGCAGAAAGGCTTCTTGGGTGGCGTCTTCGGCCTCGCCGCTTTCGCCCAGCATCCGATAGCACAGGTTATAAACTGGGTCTTGAAAGGTATAGACCAACTCGGCAAAGGCTTCTTGGTCGCCTTTTCTGGCGGCTTGCGCCCATTCAAGAACGGTCGGGTCGGGTTGGGTCACGATTTTCCCTGCTTTCGCCGCCGGTCAGGCATTGATGAGCAGCTTGGCCGTGGCGATATTGGTGGCCAGCGGCACATTATGGACATTGCAGATTCGCAGCAGGCCTTGGATGTCGGGGTCGTGGGGGTGCTTGCCCAAGGGGTCTAAAAAGAAGAAGACGGCATTGATGCGGCCTTCGGCCACCAGCGCCGCGATTTGGGCATCGCCGCCATAGGGGCCCGAAAGCATGCACTCGACTTTGAGATCGGTCTTTTCGGCGATCATCTGGCCGGTGGTGCGGGTGGCCACGATGCGAAATTCGGAAAGGCGCCGTTTGTAATCGTAGACAAAGGCGACCATATCGGCTTTTTTGCCGTCGTGGGCTATTAGGGCGAGGGTCCGTTTGCTGATTGGCTCTGACATGCCGTTTTCCATTCACTGATTTTGCTCGGCCACAGGCACAGCCGAGATCGTTTAGGCTGTTTATGATGCGCTGCGCGGCCGCCGCACAAGCTGGGCTGGGATAAAGAACGGCAGATGGTAATGCGTTGAGCCGAACAGGCCTTTGAAACGTTGATTCATGCGGTAGGCTTCTTCGTAATAGCCTTCAAGCTGGGCCATGAGCGCTGACCAGGGCCGACGTTCGGCGGCTTGGCGCGCCTGGCGGCTCATTTGGCGGCGGATGTGCGGATGGTCGCGCAGGTATTGTATGGCCCGGGCAAAATCGGCCGCCGACAGTTCAGCGGTCAGGCCGGTTTGGCCGGCTTCAATAACCTCTGGCGCCCCGCCGGCATTGACAACCACTGACGGCAGTCCCGAGGCCATCGCTTCTTGGATCACCTGTCCGAAGGTTTCGTTCTTGCCGGTAAAGGTGAAGACGTCGGCGCTGGCAAAGGCTTGGGCCAGTTCATCGCCGATCAGATAGCCGGTGAAATGGACATCGGCATCGGCAAACATCGCTTCCAGTTCCTCGCGCAGGGCGCCGTCGCCGATAATCGTCAGTGAGACGCCGGGCAGCTTGGCGGCCTCCAGCAGCAAATCGACCCGTTTTTCGTTGGCCAGACGTCCGACAAAGATGCACAGCAGCGAATTGGGATCGCGTCCGTTCAGCAGATAGTCGCGCATCTGTCGGCGGCGGCGGCTCGGATGAAAGCGCTCGGTGTTCACGCCGCGCCCCCAATGCCGCACGCGGCGATAGCCCTCGGTTTTCAGCTGGCGGATGATGGTTCGGGTCGGCGCCAAGGTGAGATGACAGCCATTGTGGATATAGCGCAGCCAGCGATTGACTGGCCCTGAAAGCAGGGGAAAGCCGTACTGCTCGACATAGCCCGGCAGGTCGGTTTGATAATTGGCGATGACCGGCAGGTTGAGATGACGGCCGACGGCCATGCCATTGACGGCCATCGCCGCTGGGCTGAAGAGGTGGATCAAATCGGGCTGGAAGACGTCGATATGGCGAGCGACGGCCGGGTTGGGCAGGGCCATCCGCGTTTCGGGGGCCTGGGGCAGGCCGACCGATGGCAGCGGGATAACCTGCGTTTCGCCCACATTATCGACGGCAATGTCCGGCGCCAGCACCAGCACCTCGCGGCCGGTCTCTTGCAGATAGCGAATGGTGAGATAGGTTGTCTTGACCACGCCATCGACTTTGGGCAGAAAGGATTCGGTTAGAACGGCTACTTTTTTGACCTGCTCAAAGGGCGCGGCCTGATAACGGCTGTCGATCAGCTTGGGGCTGCCGAAAAAGTCGTCGATATTTTTGTTATGCTGCGCGTGCAGGTTGTCAAGAAGCCGCTGCGCTGGCATGGACTCCCCTTTCACAGCGCCTAAAGGCTTTGTCTACAGTATAGCATACCCCATTGTAAAAGCCGCGTTTGTAAAAGCCGCGTTAAATCCTCTGTCATAGATAACCCGCAGCCAGCCTAAAAGATTTGCCCTATTTATGGCTTTTCATTAGTCTGCGCCGTACAGCTGCCGATAGATATTGTAGTTTCGGTAGATGTACTGCACATATTTGCGGGTGGTGTCAATGGTTATCGCCGTCATAAAGAGGTCGGGGTCGCCGCCGGCAAGCGCGTTCCAATCTAATGCGCGGCCTGGCCCGGCATTATAGGCCGCCAAAGCCGCAATCGCATTTTGGTCGAACAGTTCCAGCTGCTCATCTAAATAATACGCGCCAAAAGCGATGCCGGCATAGGGGCGGAACAAGTCGCTGTGCTGATAATCGGGCCAGTCGAGGCGTTCGGCAATGTACTGGGCTGTGCTGGGGATGACCTGCATCAGGCCTTTTTCGCCGGCGGCGGCGGTGGCATAGGTGTTGAACAGGCTTTCTTGGCGAATCAAGGACAAGACCAGCAGGGGGTCAAGCCCGCGCGTTTCGGCCAGGGGTCGAATGATATCGAGGTAATAATCGGGGAAGCGCAGTCGGGCGATGAAGGGCGGCGCCTGCAAAGTGGCTGTTTTGGCGGCGATAATCAGGTCGGCGGCGGCGATGACTGATTCGCGAAGGACGCCGATACCGCGCAGATAGACCGCCAGCCGATAGCTCGACAGCGCATCGCCCTTGGCCCGCGCCTCAATCACCAGGTCTTCAAATTCGGTGAAGGCCGCGTCAAAGGCGCCTACAGCATGAAGCTCGCGCCCTCGCGTCATCCGCGCATCATCATTCAGGGCGGCCGAAAGATGCCATAGATCGCCGGTTTCTTCGATGGCAAAGGTCTGGCGCAGCCATTCTTCGGCCGCCGCGACGTCGGCCGCGGTGTCAAAGGCGAATTGATAGGCCGACGGCGGCTGGAAGGGATGCTGTCCGGCGCGAATATCGGCGGCGCGGGCGGCATAATAGCTGTCGGGGGCGGCCGCTATTGTCAAATCAAAGGCTTGGTTGGCCGCCGATGATTCGCCGCGGTCAAGCGCCAGCTGGCCTACCCGCAGATAGGCCGCCGCTCGATCTTGGCCGGCGGACAAAGCGGCGATGCGCGCATACAGATCCTCGGCAATCGCCCATTCCTGACTGGATTCGGCGGCCGAGGCGGCGATAAAGAGGCCGTTGATAGTCAACTCGTGATTCGGATAAGAATCGGCCAATCGGACAAAAACCTGGCGCGACAGGACGGGTTGGCCGCTGGTGCCATAGAGATAGCCGGCGCGCCACAGGGCTTCTCCAGCGGCTCGCTCCAGGTCGTCATAGTCATCGGCAATCGCCAGATAAAGGCGGATGGCGGCTGGAATATCGCCGGCCAAAAAGCGCGTTCGGCCGCGTTCCAGCAAGGCATCGCCAAACAGGGGGGATTGTGGATGCTGGTCGATAATGGTCTGAAAGGCCGTCGTCGCCGCGTCAAAATTGCCGAGGGCGCGGTGGGCCTGGCCTAGCATCAGATATAATTCGGCTGGAATCGCTGTGGATGGATGGCGGCTAGTGTATTCATTGAAGGCGTTCACCGCGGCTTGATAATCGCCGGCGATGAAGGCGGCCCGACCGCGCTGAAAGCCATCGAACTGCTGGCCTTGCCCGGCAAGCTGCTGGAGCGCGGCATAGGCTGTCGCGGTTTCGGCATACTGGCTGAAAACCAGGGTCATGCGGTCTAGGCCGGCTTCAGATTGGCCGGCATCAAGCAGGGTTTGCGCCGCCGCCAGCGAGATATTGGCGCGGTAGGGTATATTTCGGGCCGCCGCCAAAATCGCGTCATACTGGACGACGGCCGCCGCCGTCCGGCCCAAATAGATATAGATCTGCGCCAGTCTTTCACGGAGGATCAGCAAAGGGACTTTTGAACGTTTGGCTTGGATGGCCTGTTCATAATGCTGCAAGGCGGGTTCGGTCTGTCCCAATGCGATCTGCGCGTCGGCAATCCGCTCATAGACATAGCTGTCGATCAGGCCGGGGCGCAGAGTCAGGTATTGCTGAAAATCGTCGATGGCCGGCTGCCACTGTGAAAGGCCCAGCCAGGCGTCGCCGCGCAGAAAATAGGCTTGCGGGATTTGGGGGTCGGCGGGGAATTGGGAGATCAGCAGAGTCAGGGCATCGGCGGCCTGCTGAAAATAGCCGTCGCGCAAAGCGGTCTGTCCCCAGCGAAAAGCCGCCGCGGCCCGATAGTCTGGCGCGACTGCTTCGCCATAATGAAACAGCGTCCGATATATGCCGGCGGCATCTTCAAGATAGCCGTTTCGCATATAATCATCGCCCAGCCGCAACAAGTCCGCCGGGTCTATTGTTGGCGTCGGCGGCGGATCGGTCGGCGGGATGCTCTGCGCGGCCGGCGTGGCTGTGACATAAATGATATTGTCGGCGTTGGGGGTCAGGTCAGGCAGGTCGGTCGGCGCCAGGCTGCATGCGCTGGAAAGCAGGCCCAACAATATCAGCAACGCAGAAGAGGGACGCATGGTTTTTCATCCGACGAATTCACAGACAGCCATAGTACGAAGCAGCTTATGAATTGTCAAGCTGGGGGGATTAGGATTCGGGGAGCAGGACGCTGGTGTAGCCGCCCTCGGTTCGTCCGCGCACATTTGGCGTCTTGAAGCGAGCGCCGTTCAGGATTTCCGATACCGTCAGCAGTTGGACTTTGGGATAAGGCTGGCCGTTGATTTCGATGGCGCCGACGCGATCCATTTCGCTCTGGAAATTTCGGCGCTTTCTTTCGCCCAGATCTTCCATGACAATCAGGCCGGCCATTTTGGCGCCGCTGATGTCGAGAGCGCCGATGAGCGCGCGCAGATGAGCGACTGGCACGCTGGCGCCGCCTTTGACTTCGAGAATCATGTTTTGCAGTTTTTTGACGTCGTTCATTTCAAAATAGATGCGTCCGTCGATGCCGCCGTCGGCTGTGCGGCGACTGGTCACAAAGCCATTGACCTCTTCGACGCACCACTGCTGGAAATGATAGGGGTCGCGCCGCCACAGATCGCGCGCGCCTTCATAATTGGTCGGGATGCCTTGGATGCGGAAATGCCCTTGTTTTTCGGACAGGCCGAGCCGCTGTTCGAGGCGCACTTTGGCGACGCGCTTGATGGCGTGGATAGCGACGTCGATGCCAATCCAGCGCCGGCCAAGCCGATGGGCGGCCTCGATAGTCGTGGCGCAGCCGCAGAAAGGGTCAAAGACCAGATCGCCTTCGTTAGACGAGGCTTTGATGATTCGTTCAACAAGTTTCCAGGGTTTTTGGGTTGGGTAGCCGAGACGTTCTTTGGCCATGGGGTTTATTGCAGGAATATCTGTCCAAACATCGGTTGCCAATTTAGTTTTGTCATTAGCTGATATTCTTGCACCTTTGGGATTTTGAGCGCGTTTTAAGGACTTTTCCGAGCGCGGTACTTTAACATCATTTGCGTTAAATACGTAGTTTTCAGTTCTTACATAAAACAAAACAGTATCATGTTTTCGCGCAAACCACCTTTTACTTGCACCGCCCGTCTGATAATGCCAAATAATTTCATTCCGAAAATGCTTATGCCCAAAGATGGCGTCCATAACTATCTTGATATAATGGCTGGCGGTCGGGTCGCAATGCAGATAAATTGAGCCAGTCGGCTTTAAGAGCTTCTTCATCCAAATCAGACGTTCGGTCATATAGGATAAATAGGCCGCCAGTCCGGGCTGGGTATCCTGCAATTTGTCGACGAGGGTATGGACAAGTTCGGCGTTGTGATGGTCAATGCCAATGCGGGATTCGATCATCGTCTGCTGAAGTTTTTCAATCGACTCTTTGCGGGCGCTGTCCAGCAGCCATTGGTCGCAAAAGGCCTCAACCTGTTCGGGCAGAGGATTGCCAGTGTGGTCTTTGTAGATGGTGTGATAATTGCGCTTGGAATTGAAAGGCGGGTCAAGGTAAATCAGGTCGATGCTTTCTTCCGCCATCTGCTGCATAATCGTCAGGCAGTCGCCATAATAGAGCGTATTCACCCCAACCTCCATCCGACGTCCGACGTGTTATGGTTGGCATCGGCGGCCGCCTTCACATGCTCTTGACGCTTAACCTTCATGGCATCAAGCGCCGTCTCATCAAATTTGCTTTGCATTTCGTTAGGTTCTGTTGACATTTAAGCTAAGTCTAGCTTATCAATCATCAAGGGTTGCCGAGTACCGCGTTGCGGTGTTCTGCGATGATGTCATAGTGGGCTGACCACTTGCGCTGGATTAATTCTTCCTCTTCCCATAAGGCTTCTTTGACAAACCACCGAGGCGGGTCACCTTCATTGCCATGAAAGTTCCATAGGTCGACGACCCAGCTATAGACGCCGCTGTCTAGGCGACCGGTCGGAGGCACCTTGGGCGCTTTTCGCGGTTTCTTGCGCTTGTAGAGATTGACTTCACTTCCATATAACTTGACCATTGTTGCACCTCGCTTACTGCCACAGGAAACTCTGAATCAAAGCCGCGAAGGCTCAATTTCGGACTATACCTTGTTTCGATATGCTTTGCAACTGCGAAATGATTTTTCGTCAGGTTTCGCTTGGCGGCGTCAAATCGCCGGCCAGCCAGGGCAGTCCATAGCCGACGGTTAGGTGTCCAGCTTCGGCCAGGGCGCGCGCCAGTGAATCGGTGTCGCGGTAACTCCACCAATAATCGGTCGAGGGCAGAATGCCGACGCCGAAATCACCGACGACCAGCTGACTCAAGCTGCGGGTCACATCATCGGCGCGGGCGGCGCGGCGGCTGGATGAACGGGTCAGCTGCACGCGGAAACGGGAGGCCTGCCCCGATGACCATAAGCTGTCGCTGTAGATCAGGACTTGGAAATCGATTAGGCCAAAGAGGCCGTCGTCGAAGGGCTTGACAAAGCGATATTTTCCGCCGGCCCATTGCAAGGGCGCGGTCTGAAAATGATAGCCGGCGGCATCCAAGGCCTGTCCGACCACTGTCTGAAGCAGGGCGCGAAAATAATCCTGCTGTGACTGCCGCGTCATGGCCGGTCAAGCAGCGCAGCGGTCTCTTCGGCCGACGTCACTGGCAACTGGCAGACAAAATGGCGGCAAACATAGGCCGTCGCCTGTCCGTCTTGCAGGCCGCGGTGGCTCAAGAGGGGAATGGTCGGATGTTCTTCGACGGCGCGCGGCGTCAGCGCAGTGATGATATTCGGGCGGAAGGGCCGGCGCAATGTATCCAAAATCGCTTGGGTGTCATCTGCGTCGGGATGGCCGACAACCGCGACTTCATCAATGCCGGCGACAAGCATATCGGTCGCATTCAGGGATTCGGCAAAGGCCTGCGGGTACTGGGCCATGGCGTCGGTCAGCAGTTTGAGGATGGCGCGGGCGGCCTGGTCATATCGAGTCTCGCCGGTATAGGCCGTCAACCGAAGCAGCTGCTTGGCCATCATGGCATTGCCCGATGGGGTCACATTGTCCTGCAAATTGCGCGGGCGGACAATCAGCGTTTCGTGGTCGTCGCTGGTGTCATAAAAGCCGCCGTCGTCGGCCTTAAAACGCTCCAGCGCGATATCGGCCAGACGGCAGGCCTCGACGAACCATTTTTCATCAAAGGCAAGCTGATACAGTTCCAGCAGGGCGTCAATCATATTGGCGTAATCTTCCAGATAGCCGTTGAGTTTACTCTGCCCTTGCCGATGACTGCGATAGAGGCGGCCGCGGCCGTCAATCATGGCCTTCAGCAGGAATTCGCCGGCGCGTTCGGCCGCGGCCGCATAGTCACTGCGCTGGAGGGCCCGCGCGGTTTCGGCCAGGCTGGCCAGCATCAGGCCGTTCCATGAGGTCAGGATTTTGTCGTCCAGGGCGGGAGGCACACGGCGCGCGCGAACTTCATAAAGCTGTGTCTTGATGGCGGCGATGATGTTTTGCAGGGCTGTCGGTGTCATATTGAACTGCGCGGCGGCCAGCGTCGGGTCATGCGGCAGATGCAGGATGTTTGATCCTTCAAAATTGCCATTGGCCGTCAGGCCAAAATACTCAATGGCGATTTGGGCGGCGTTCGGAATTTGATTTTCAAGCGGCGCCAGGGCCGCGCGCAATTCGTCAATCGTCCAGACAAAGAATTTACCCTCTTCGCCTTCGCTGTCGGCGTCGGTGGCACTGTAGAATCCGCCGGCGGGCGCGGTCATTTCGCGCAGAATGTAATCGCAGATGTCTTCGGCAATCGTCTTGAAAAACGGCTCGCCGGTGATTTGCCAGGCATGGAGATAGAGACGGCTTAGCTGGGCGTTGTCATAAAGCATCTTTTCAAAATGCGGCACCAGCCACATCGCATCAACCGAATAGCGGGCAAAACCGCCGCCGATCTGGTCATAGATGCCGCCGCGGGCCATTTGCCGCAGGGTAAAGCTCACGGCGCGCAGGGCCTGCTCATCGCCGCTGCGGGCATGATAACGAAGCAGAAATTCCAGGCTGATGGGATTGGGGAACTTGGGCTGGCCGCCGAATCCGCCATGCACGCGGTCAAGGCCGCTCATCATTTTTTGGGCGGCCCGCGCCAGCAGGTCAATGGTCAGTCCGTCCTCATCTTGGCGGCCGATGCCCAGCGCGTCGCGGTTCAGGGCGCGATGAAGCTGGTCGGCCTGCGATTCCAGGACATTGCGCTGATTCCGATAGGCCTGATGAACGGCCTGCATGACCTGCATAAACGACGGCAGACCGTGCCGCGGGGCCGGGGGATAATAAGTGCCGCCATAAAAGGGACGGCCATCCGACAGCAGGAAAACCGTCATCGGCCAGCCGCCGCGCTGGACAAGGGCCTGCACCGCCTGCATATAAATATCATCGACATCGGGCCGTTCCTCGCGGTCGACCTTGACATTGACAAATAATTCGTTCATCATTCTGGCAGTGGCCGGGTCTTCAAAGCTCTCGTGCGCCATCACATGACACCAATGGCATGCGCTGTAGCCGACGCTTAACAGCACCGGTTTGTCCTGCTGGCGGGCGATACTAAAGGCTTCTTCGCCCCAGGGGTGCCAGTCGACCGGGTTGTCGGCGTGCTGAAGCAGATAGGGGCTGGTTTCGTCTTTGAGTCGGTTCATGGCGCATCCTTGACAATGGGACTTGCTTCTAAGGATAGCCGACATTGATGAGATGGGGAACAGTTTCTTGTCCAAAAAATCGCCACAGGCAATTCATCAGATTCCGTGTTATGATGATAAACTGAAGCGCAAAGGCGACTTTTCTAAGAAAGAATTTGCACAAACCGCGCCAAGTATGCGCTATAATCAGTCATTATGTTAAAAAACCCGAAGGTAACAGCCATCAATGCAGTTTTGGGATAACAGCGACAGCGACGAAGATCGAAGCAGCGGCGGTGACAGTCGGCCACCCCAGCGTCCCCCCAACTGGCGCAAATGGATTTCGCCGGGGGTATTGGCGCTGGTTATGCTACTGGTCCTGGTATCATCGCCGGGGCTTTTGGGCGGGGTCAACTCTACGCCAGAGCTTGCCTATTCCACTGTGTACGAGCAGCTGCGTCAGGGCAATGTCGCCATGTTTGATTTTCGCGGCAGCACGGGCCTTAATGGGCTGTTTCGGAGCGGCATCATCGTCACGACAACCGCTGGCCGCAGTCAGAGCGTCAGTCGTTTCAGCGCCAATATACCGCCGGGCGGCGGCGACAAGCTGCTGGAACTGGCCCATGAGCAGCAGACTGTTGAGATTCGCGGCACTCCCAACCAATCCTCTTTCCTGCTTACGCTGTTTCTCAATCTTCTGCCGCTGGCGCTTATCATCGGCTTCTTTGTTTGGATGGGCCGGCGGGCGCAGGGCCAGATGAATGGCATTTTTTCCTTTGGCCAATCGCAGGCGCGGGAAAAATCGCCCGAAATGCCGAGCATCAATTTTGAGGATGTCGCTGGCCAGGACGCCGCCAAAATTGAGCTTGAAGAGGTGGTTGATTTCCTCAAACAGCCTGAAAAGTATGTCAATGTCGGCGCCAAAGTGCCGCGCGGGGTGCTGCTGATTGGGCCGCCTGGCACTGGCAAGACTCTCATGGCGCGCGCGGTGGCCGGCGAGGCGAATGTGGCTTTCTACAGCATCGCCGCTTCAGAGTTCGTCGAGATGTTCGTCGGCGTGGGGGCGTCGCGGGTGCGCGATCTGTTCAAACGGGCCAAGGACAACGCCCCGGCGATTATCTTCGTCGATGAGATTGATGCTGTGGGTCGGCGGCGCGGCACTGGCCTGGGCGGCGGCCATGACGAGCGCGAACAGACTTTGAATCAACTGCTGTCGGAGATGGACGGCTTCGACAATGAGACGAATATCGTGATGATCGCCGCCACCAATCGGCCTGATGTCTTGGATCCCGCGCTTTTGCGGCCGGGTCGCTTTGACCGCCAAATCACAGTTGACCTGCCTGATGTCAAAGGCCGCCATGACATCCTGAAAATTCATACCAAGAACAAGCCGCTGGCGAACAACGTCGCGCTGGAATCCATGGCCAAGGCGACTATTGGCTTTTCGGGGGCTGACATTGCCAATTTGGCCAACGAGGCCGCCATGAACGCCGCCCGCTATGACCGCCGTTTAATCACCATGTCCGATTTCACGACCGCCTATGAGCGCATTCGACTTGGCACCAAACGGCCGCCGCTTTCCAATGAGAAAGACCGCCGCATCACCGCTTGCCACGAGGCTGGACACGCTTTGGTCTCTTTCTTGATTCCCGATGCTATGGCCTTGCTTAAAACCACGATTATTCCGCGCGGCCGGGCGGCCGGTGCCGCTTTTTACATGCCCAAGGATGATTCGATCCATCAATCGCGCAAGCAGCTGGAGGCTTTTATCCGCGTTGGGCTGGCTGGTCGCATTGCCGAGGAGCTTGTTTTTGATGATGTGACCACTGGTGCCGCCGGCGACATTCAGCAAGTGACGCAGATCGCCCGGCGCATGGTCAAGATGTTCGGCATGAGCGATTCGGTTGGGATGGTCAACTATGGCGATGATTCGGAACAGCCGTTTTTGGGATATGCCATCGCCAACGGCCGCGATTACAGCGACGACACGGCCGCCAAACTCGATGCCGAAATCAAGCGCATCATCGACGTCGCCTATCAGGAAACGCGCGAACTGCTGGAAGATCATCGGGATGAGATGGACGCGCTGACCGAGGCCCTGCTGCAAAAAGAGACCGTCGAACGCGAAGAGATTCTGCGGATCTTGGGCATGGAAGACGATGCTATTGAAGTTCTGCCGCAAACCGTCGCTGAACACCTGCGCGAACCGCAAAACGCCGACCGCAACGGTTCGGACAGCGGGGATTCGGATGAATGACCAGCTATATTCCGCTGTGATTATTCGGCCAGCGCCTTGGTCGTAATCTCGTCTTGGATGTAGCTCGGCACCTTGTCATAGCGATTGAATTCCATTGTATAGATGCCGCGTCCGCCGGTCATGGAGCGCAGGTCATTGCCATAGCGCAGCATTTCGGCCAGCGGCACTTCGGCTGTGACGACGCTCTTGAGGCCGATGGTGTCCATGCCCTGCACGCGCCCGCGCCGTGTGTTCAGATCGCTCATAATGTCGCCCATCATCGCTTCTGGCACGATGATTTTGACGTCCATGATAGGCTCTAGCAGGACTGGCTTGGCTTTGCGGAAGGCGTCGCGGAAGGCCTCGCGCCCGGCGATCTGGAAGGCGATGTCTTTGGAATCGACTGGGTGTTCTTTGCCATCAAAGACGTTGACCTTGATCCGCTCGACTGGATAGCCGGCGATCACGCCATCGGCAAGCACGGCGCGGATGCCCTTTTCGGTCGAGGCGACAAACTGCTGTGAGATCGCTCCGCCAAACACCGATGATTCAAATTCAAAATCCTCGCCAGAGGGTTCGACTTTCAAGTCGACGCGGCCATACTGTCCAGCGCCGCCGGTCTGTTTTTTGTGGGTGTAGCTTGATTCAGCGTGGCCGGTGATGGTTTCGCGGTACGGCACCTTGGGCATTTCGGTATCGATGCCGACTCCTAGGGCTTCGGCGCGTTTGAGCATGACTTCAAGGTGAATCTGTCCCATGCCCTCCAGGATGGTTTGGCGCGTGTCGCGGTCTTGACGCCAGCGCAGGGTCGGATCGGCATCGCAAAGGCTGGTGAGCGTCGGGCCCATCTTGGCGCTGTCGGCCTGGGTCCGCGGCGAAACGGCGACCATATACAGCGGCGCTGGGAAATCGGGCGGCGTGATTTGAATATTGCTTTCGGAATCGACAAAGGTGTCGCCGGTTTTGGTGTTGGTCAGCTTGGCAACTACGCCTATATCGCCGGCGTGCAGTGTTTTGACTGGCAGCTGTTCTTTGCCGCGCATGACAAAGAGCGCGTTGAAACGCTCTTCGGTATCGCTGCTGGCGTTGAGGTTGCGTCCGTCGCTGGAGATCGTGCCGGAGAAGATGCGGAAATAGTTTAACGTGCCGACAAATCGGTCATTGAGCGTTTTGAAAACGTAGGCGGCCAGGGGATCGCTGTCGGTTTGGGGCGGCGCAAGCCTATCGTCTTCACCGCTACGCGTGATGCTGACCTGCGCTTCAGTCGGCGGCGCCACATAGGCGACCAGCGCTTCCAGCAAGGGGATCGCGCCGATATTGGCGGTGGCCGATGTGGCAAAGACCGGTACGGTTTTCAACAGCTGTGACCGCGAGGCCTGGCGCATTCCGTCGCGGATTTCATCAAGCGACAGCGTTTCTTCCTCGAAGTATTTTTCCAGCAGGTCGTCATCAGCTTCGGCCGCGGCTTCCATCAGTTCCATGTGCGCTTCTTCCAGCGCATCGGCATAGTCGGCCGGCAAATCCGAACGTTCGCCGCCGGCCTCATAATAGGCCTTTTGGGTGAGCGCATTCGCCACACCGCGAAAATCCGCCCCTTGGCCGATGGGCAGCATGACCGGGACAAATTTGTAATCGTCAAACTGGCTACGAAGCTGATCGAGGACTTCATCAAAATTGGCGTTTTCGCGGTCCATCTTGTTGATGACGACGATGAGCGGCTGCTGGCATTCCCGCGCATATTCCCAAGCCAGTTCAGTTCCAACTTCCACCCCGGCGACCGCATCAATGACGACGACTACCGCATCGACTGCCCGGACGGCGTTCTTGAGTTCGCCTTGAAAATCGGTGAATCCTGGCGTATCCAGCGCATTGATCTTGACGTTATTGAACTCAATCGGCGCTAAAGATGTGGAAAGCGACAGGCCGCGCGCTTTTTCCTCATCATCCCAATCCGAAATCATGTTTTTCTCGGATATGCTGCCCAGCCGCGTGGTGGCGGCCGTGCTGAACAGCATGGCTTCGACCAGTGAGGTTTTGCCGCAGCTTTGATGTCCGACGAGAGCGACGTTTCTGATAGCTTCCGATTTGTATTCCTTCATAAGGGGGCGCCTCCAACACAGCGATTTTCAAGATTTCGACGGAAGGCGGCTTGAGACTGCGCCGCGCTGATTGTGGATTGTAAAGGCAGGGAGGCGGAATGTCAAAGCGATTTTGCATGGAATCCGATGTCATCGTGTTATAGAATACGGATATATCATCATACTGGGGAATGAATTGATTAGGCGAATAACGGTCAATACCCTGATTGCGTGCATTACCACGCTGCTGACATTGGCGGCGCTGGAGGCCGTGGTGCGCTTGGGAGACGAAACCGGCGCCGATGGGCGGCCCACCTTTATGGGTCATGTCTTAGAACTCTATTCGGCGCCGGTGAGAAATGAGTGGCGCAAAGGCGTTGAAGCGTACATCAAGCACAAGGACACCTCGACGATCATGTATGACGAGACGCTTGGCTGGACCTATCGTCCCCATACGGCGCACGACCAGGGGCGGCTGACGGTGAATGGCGCCGGGCTGCGCTCACAGCGTGAATACAGCCAGAGGCCGCTGTCCGATACGGTGCGGATTGCCCTGTTTGGCGATTCCTTCACGGCTGGCAGTGGAGTCAGCGATGATGAAGTCTGGGGACATCAACTGGAAATGAAACTCAATCAAGCCGGCATCCGAACCGAGGTTTTGAATTTTGGGGTTAGCGCTTACGGGATGGATCAAGCCTTTTTGAGATGGCAGAAAGTCGGGCGGGGTTATGCGCCGGATATGGTCATCTTTGGCTTTCAATCGGAAAATCTCAACCGCAATGTCAATATCTTCCGCCAGCTGTACCGCTCATACGGCATACCCTTCTCCAAGCCGCGCTTTGTCTTGACTGCGGGGGAGCTAGAATTGGTGAATGCGCCGGCCATACCTCCTGAACAGGTTATAGATGTGTTTGAGTCATTCGGAAGCCATCCTTTGGCTGTCCACGAGTATTATTATCAGGGTCGGGATGCGGCCGGGCAATGGTGGACGTCAAGTCGGCTGGCTGGATTTTTGCATGCCGCGCTGATGAAACAAGAGATTCAAAATGAACACTGGCAGGAGAACTGGGGGGCAGACGGTGAACTCGGCCAGCTGGGCAAAGCGATTGTCGATGCCTTTGCGGCCGATGTGATGAAACGCGATGCCGAGTTTTTTGTGGTGTATCTGGTGAATCGATGGGATTTGGGACGTCATCTTCATCACCAAGCCCTGACACCTCCCTATCAGTTCATGCTTGATCATTTTGACGAGTCCTATCATTACATTTCCTTTGAAGATCAGCTGGACAGATCCTATCTTGATGATGCCCATTATCCTGATGGGGCTCATTATGGCCCTGAACTCAACAGCATCGCGGCGCAGGCGGTCGCTGATGAGATACAAAGCTGCATCGAAAGCGGCGCCTGTGAACTGCCAAGATTCGAGGACAGGAATGTGATATTCACCTCGGCGTCATCAAGCGATTCCGCATGAATTGGCTGGTCGGCGCGTGATAGAATGCAGAAAACAAAAATGAGGATGATCCAATGAGCGACTTTCTGTTTCGCGGAGATATTGACGAGCTAGACCCTGATACTGCCGAATTGATTCGACATGAAACGGCGCGGCAGCAGCAATGCCTGATCATGATCCCATCAGAAAGCACGGTTCCCTATGCGGTGCGCCATGCTTTGAGTTCGCCTTTCCATAATATCTATGCCGAGGGCTATCCGTCCGAACATACTCGCCAGATGACACAGGCGGCTATTCTCGATTATGACCAATCGCTGGCCGAGTTTCGGCGGCATGGCGACCAACGCTATTACCAAGGCACTGAATACGCCAATGTCATCGAGGCTCTGGCGCGGCGGCGGGCGGGCGAGATTTTTGCCGGCAATGGGATGACAGCCGATGATTTGTATGTGAATGTTCAGCCTTTGTCGGGGGCGCCGGCGAACAACGCGGTCTATACGGCCCTGCTGAATGCTGGGGATACGGTGATGGGCATGGACTTGATTATGGGCGGGCATCTCACGCATGGCAGTCCAGCCAACCGCAGCGGCAAATTCTACAATATCGTCAGCTATGGCATCGATCCGCGAACAGAAAAACTTGATTATGAGCAGATGATGGCTTTGGCGCTGGAACACCGGCCGCGTCTGATTATCGGCGGCTACAGCAGTTATCCCTTCGCGGCGGACTGGGGGGAATATCGCCGGATTGCCGATGCTGTCGGCGCGTATCTGCTGGCCGATGTCGCTCATGTCGCGGGCTTGATTGCCGCTGGCGTCTATCCGAATCCGATTGGCATCGCCGACGTCGTCACCTTCACCAGCCACAAGACGCTCAATGGCCCGCGGGCGGCGGTTATCATCACCCATCGCAAAGACCTGTCGGCCAAAATTGACCGCGGCGTCTTCCCCGGCGAGCAAGGCGGCCCGCATGTGAACACCATCGCGGCGCTGGCGGTGGCTTTGCGATTGGCCGCCTCACAGCAGTTTCGGCAGCTTCAGCGGCAGACGTTGGTCAATGCCAAGTCCCTGGCGGATAAACTGACGGCGCGCGGCTTTCATCTGCCACATGGCGGCACGGATACGCATTTGATGGTGGTCGATTGCAAATCGGTGATGGGGCCCGACGGCACGCGTCTAAGCGGCGATATGGCGGCGCGGATATTGGCTTTGGCCGGCATTGTCGCCAACCGCCAAACGATCCCTGGGGATGTCTCGGCTCTGCGGCCTAGTGGCATCCGCTTGGGAACGCCTTGGGTGACGCAGCGCGGATTCAAAGAGACTGAAATCGATGTTTTGGGGGATATTATCGCTGACGTCCTGCAAGCCTGCGCGCCGTTCAGCCTGATGGGACGGGTTCGGCCGCTGGCGCGGGCCAAGGTCGATTTTGATGTCCTGCAAGCGGCCAAGATTCGGGTGCGCGATTTATCGGCCAAGGCCGGCATTGACACGGCGGCGGAAGCTGATGGCTATCCACATTTCTACTATTTCGACGATGACGATGAAGGGCAGTGCTATGCTATCGGCGTTCGGGGCGCGGCGGCCGGTGATTTTCTGCAAGTCGTTTTGACCAGCGATGTCGCCGCGCTGAAAGACGGGGAAGGCCAGCCGACTCATATCCTGGAAAAAGACGGCGCGGTGATGGCGAGCGGAAAGGTTACGCGGCTGTCGGCGGACGCATATCGGCTGGATGTGGCCGGGCAAGCGGCGCGGGCGGTGGCCTGGCTGCGGAGTTTGAGCGATGGCTTTGTTTTGTTTGACGCGCAGGATATTCATGCGAAGGCCGCGGGGCCGGTCGCTGTGGAGGTGATGGGCGACGGCGAGGCGGTTTCGATGGCCGGCACGGCCGGTTATGCCCGAAAAGCCTATTGCATCGGCATGAACGGCGAGCATTATCTAACGCAGCCGACGGATGATTTGCCGAAATTCGCAGCTGATGCGGCCGTTGTTGATATGCTTCGGCAAACCGAACTGCACAGCCTGCACCAGGAATTGGGCGCGAAGATGGCGCCTTTCGCTGGCTATGAGATGCCGCTGTGGTATCAATCGGTCAGCGATGAGCATCTGGCGGCGCGGCGGGGCGCCGGCATCTTTGACGTGGCGCACATGGGGGTCTTTGATCTTCGCGGGCCGGGCGCGGCGCATTTCCTTGACATGGTGACGACCAATGATGTCA
Organism: Phototrophicaceae bacterium; assembly: GCA_965243795.1. GTDB lineage: Bacteria > Chloroflexota > Anaerolineae > Aggregatilineales > Phototrophicaceae > UBA6055. The sequence goes on from OZ251576.1 coordinate 2,887,760, forward strand.
AACGGCTGGCGGTCGGCGGTTCGCATTATACGTTCCTGCTGGATGTTGATGGCATTCCGCTAGATGATTTGATGATTTACCGTCTGGCCGAAGAGCATTTTCTGGCTGTGGTGAACGCCGCCAACAATGATAAAAACTGGCGATGGCTGAATGCAGTTATGGCCGGCGAAGTGATGATTGATCGTCGTAATCCTGCCCGTCAAATGGAAGGGCGCGGCCGCTTTGAACTGCGCGATTTGCGGGCGCGGCAATGGGGCGATGAGCGGCGGGTGGACATTGCGCTTCAGGGGCCGGCCAGCCGCGATTATCTGATGGGGCTTGAGGGCAGCGACGAAGACAAAGCCAAAATCAGGAATTTGGCCTGGGCGCAGGTCGCTCGCGTGAATCTGGGTGGATTCGATTTGATTGTGTCGCGCACTGGTTATACCGGCGAGCGCGTCGCCTATGAGTTGTTTGTGCATCCAGATCGGGCGGCGGCGCTTTTCGGCGCTTTGGTGGATATGGGGGCCGCGCCTTGTGGTTTGGCGGCGCGCGACAGTCTGCGAACCGAGGCCGGTCTGCCGCTTTATGGCCATGAGCTTGCGGGGGATTTACAGATGAATCCAGCCGATGCCGGGTTTGGCGCGTATGTCAAACTGTACAAGCCCTTTTTCGTTGGCAAGCGCGCTTTTATTGAACATGAGGCGCGGCGCAATGTGCAGGTCAGCCGCTTTCGCATGGACAGCAAACGGGCGCGGCCGGCGCATCAAGGCGACCCGATTGTCAATCGGCGCGGCAAAGTCGTCGGCATCGTCACCAGCTGCAGCATCGATTCGGACGGCGGTCAGACCGGGCAGGCCTTAATGCAGAAGAACGTCCGCAAAGTCGGTACAAAGCTAGCTGTGTTTGCCGGGTCGGCGCGGGCAAAGGCCAGCGAATTCGGCAGTTTATCCATCGGCAAACGGGTCACTATGCCCGAGCCAATCATCATCATATCTCGATTTCCCAAGCGGCGTTAGCTACTGGGGTCTCGCCGGGGCGCAGCACAATGCCAGTTCCTTGGCGGCTCGGACTTCATCCAGGCGGCGCACCGGGGCCGTATGCGGGGCGTTCCGCAGCAAATCGGGCTGACTGCGCGCCTCGTCGGCGATTTTTTCCATCGCTTCGACAAAAGCATCAAGATCTTCCCTGACTTCAGTTTCGGTCGGTTCAATCAGCAGGGCTTCTGGCACAATCAGCGGAAAGTAGTTGGTGGGCGGATGAAAGCCATAGTCCATCAGCCGCTTGGAAATATCGAGCGCGTGGACGTTTTCGGCGTCCTCAAAATGCCCTTCCAGCACAAATTCATGGCCGCAATGGCGCGGATAAGGCGTTTTATAGCTGGTCATCAGCCGCGCGCGCAGATAGTTGGCGTTCAGCACGGCGTAACGGGTGACGTCGCGGAGGCCGCGGTCGCCATAGACGCGGATATAGGCATAGGCGCGCAGGTGCATGCCGAAGTTGCCATGAAAGGCTTTCAGGCGGCCGATGGACTTGGGCGGCATGACAAAGCCATACAAAGCGGCGCCGCTTTCGTCCTCATCTTCTACTTTGTCGACAATCGGCCCTGGTAAATAGGGCTTGAGTTTTTCATTGACGCCGACCGCTCCGCTGCCAGGGCCGCCGCCGCCGTGTGGCGTCGAGAAGGTCTTGTGCAGGTTGTAGTGCATGACATCAAAGCCGAGTTCGCCGGGCTTGACGATGGCCATCAGCGCGTTCATGTTGGCGCCGTCCATGTACATCAGACCGCCGGCCTCATGCACTGTTTCGATAACGTCCAAAATCGTCGACTCGAAAAGCCCCAAGGTGCTGGGAACGGTCATCATCATCCCGGCGATGCGGCCGCGCAGCTCGCCTTCGCAGGCGGCCTTGAGCGCCGACAGATCGACATTGCCCTCGTCATTGGACGGCAGTTCATGCACCTGCATGCCGGCCATGGTCACCGTCGCCGGATTGGTGCCATGGGCGCTGTTCGGGACCAGGATAATGTCGCGCTGCTGCTCCTGATTATCGCGGTGATATTTGCGGATCATCAAAATGCCAGCGAACTCACCCTGCGCGCCAGCGGCCGGCGTTAGGCTGACAGCATTGAAGCCGCTTATTTCACCCAGCCATTTTTGCAGTTCGTACATCAAATACAGCGCGCCCTGGGCGCCGTCGGTTTCGGTCAGCGGGTGCAGCTGGGCAAAGCCGGGCAGTCGGGCGGCATCCTCATTGATTTTGGGATTGTATTTCATAGTACAGGACCCAAGCGGATAAAAGCCCTTGTCAATCGAATAGTTGAGTTGGCTCAATTTGACAAAATGGCGGACGACCTGCACTTCGCCAACTTCGGGCAGGGCCAAGTCATCGCGCAGCAGTTCAGTCGGCAGTTCAGCTTCGGGGACGTCGCATTCGGGCAGGTTGACGCCGATGCGGCCCGGCGCGCTAAGGTCATAAATGGTTGGCTCCAGCATCAGCTTAACCCTCCCAGTATCTCGACGAGTCGGTCGATCTCTTGTTTGCTGTTGGTTTCGGTCACGCACAGCAGCATACGGTCTTGCAGGTGGAAGTAGCGCTGTCCCAAGTCACAGCCGCCGATGATGCCCTGTTCAAGCAGGACTTCATTGATTTCAGCGACCGGCCGCGGACAGGCGACCATAAATTCATTGAAGAAGACTTTGCTCTTATCGACGTTGAAACCATCCAGTTCATGGATTCGGTCGGCGGCATAGTGCGCCTTGTGATAGTTGAGACGTCCGACCTGCCGCAGGCCGTTCTTGCCCATCAGCGCCATATAGATCGAGGCTGACAAGGCCATCAGCCCTTGATTGGTGCAGATGTTGCTGGTGGCGCGTTCGCGTTTGATGTCCTGTTCGCGCGGGCGGAGGGTCATCACATAGGCGCGCTTGCCGTCGGCGTCTACGGTTTCGCCTATGATGCGCCCGGCGATTTTGCGGACGTGTTTCTGTTTGATGGCGAAAAAGCCGAGATAAGGGCCGCCATAGCCCAGGGGAATGCCCATCGGCTGGCCTTCGCCAACAACGATGTCGGCGCCCAGCTTGCCTGGACTTTGGAAGAGCGACAGGGCCATTGGATTGACGACGAACACCAATAACGCGCCAACTTCATGGACGGCATCGGCCAGCGCGGTAAAGTCGTCGATTTGGCCGAAGAAATTGGGGTACTGAAGGGCCAGCATGGCGGTATTTTCATCCAGCATTTCCATTAGATCGACGATTTCGCCGCGCCCGCGGTCGCCAACAATTCGTATGCTGCGCCCTTGATGATAGGTGCGGACGACCTCGCGGTACTGGGGATGGATGGCATGGCTAAGGATGATCTTCTTGCGCTTGTGACGGGTGACTTCTAGGGCGACGGTGACGGCTTCGGCTAGGCTTGTGGCGCCGTCGTAATGGCTGGCATTGGCGGCGTCCATGCCGGTCAGCGCGCACATCATGCTCTGGTATTCGTAGGTGGCCTGCAATGTCCCCTGCGAAATTTCGGGCTGATAGGGCGTGTAGGCCGTGTAGAATTCGCCGCGCAGCAGCATGTGATTGACGACGGATGGGATGAAATGATGATAGGCGCCGGCGCCGCGGAAGATGGCGTAATCTTGGGCATGGTCGTTGGCTTCGCTCAAGGCCAGCATCTCGGCGGCGACTTCCATTTCGCTCATGGGCGGCGGCAAATTCAAGCGCGGAAAACGATGGGCCTCTGGCACCGCCTCAAACAGCGCATCAATCGAATCGACGCCGATTTCGGCCAGCATCTCTGTCGTTTCGGATTCGGTATGGGGTATGTAGCTCATGATGCGGCTCACCTTTCGCCGGGTTTAGCGGCTGTCGCAATAGCTGTCATAGGCGGCGGCGTCCATCAGCCCATCCAGCGCGGAGACATCGGCTGTTTTGATTTTGACCATCCAGCCAGCGCCAAAGGGGTCGGCATTAACTATTTCCGGCGCATCCTCCAGGTCCGCATTGACGGCGATGATTTCACCGGCGGCCGCGCTGTACATTTCGGAGGCGGCCTTGACGGATTCGACTTCGCCAAAGGAATCGCCGGCCACCAGCGCATCGCCAACTTCTTTTAGTTCAATATAGACAATATCGTTGAGTTGGTCTTGCGCGTAATCGGTGATGCCGATGGTCACTACGTCGCCCTCAACAGAAAACCATTCATCGGTTTCGGCATACTTCAGTTCTTTCGGCGTTTTCCAATCGCCCATGGCTGCCTCCTCTATGTACTCGATAAACAAAAAGGGCGCAATCCATGCCCAGACTGCGCCCTGTCGGCCGTGATGGCCTTCAGAGATCGATTCCTCAAGAGTCCTTTTGCCTGAGAGTTTCACGCAGGCATTGGCCGGCCTGCCGCTTGCCCCTTCGGCGTTTTGTTCGGTGACAAAATCTCTCTTCTTGAGGGAAGATGTTTTGTTTGTTTTATTATAACGGGTGTCAGCCGCAATGCCAACTGACAAATTCATCTGCATGGAATATAATCGCTATCATGTCCGAAAACGAAACTTCCCGCCTGGTGCGAATTCTGTATGGCGTGGCGATTGGCTTGATGGTTGGCATCATCGGCCTCGCGCTGTTGATTGTTTTTAATCGCCTGGGTGGCCTGGACAGCCGCGGCGCGGGGGCCTTTAATGTGGTCGAGGAATTTGACGGCGCGATAAAAATAGAGCCGCCGCGGCCCATGCCCGATTTCACCCTGACCAATCAGCACGGCGAGCGGATGAGCTTGAGTGATCTGCGCGGACGTTATGCGCTGCTGACCTTTGGCTATACGCACTGCCCCGATGTTTGCCCCTTGACGCTCAACGAATTTAGGCGGATTCGCGAGTCGCTTGATGAGTTGGCGGCCCATGTCGCTTTTGTCTTTGTCAGCGTTGATGGCCAGCGCGACCGGCCGGCGGTCATTCGCCGCTACTTTGCCACGCGCCAGCTTGAGGGCCTGATTGGCCTGACCGGCGATGAGGCTGATGTTCGCCAGTTGGGGCGCGATTATGGCTTGTCTTTCGAGCGCAATAACGAGAATCCCTCTCTGGTCAATCATACCACCGGCGCCTTTCTGCTTGACTCGGATGGTCGCTGGATAAGACGTTATCCATTTGGCGTCATGCCCAGCTTGATTGTCGATGACCTGACAGCTTTGCTGGGTTCATAGGTCAAACGCGGGGAGCGCGCGGCGCGATGGACGTCACAAGCTCATAGTGAACAGTACCCAGCCAGTCGGCAATTTCATCGGCGCTGATTTCCTCATCGCCCTGCCGGCCCATCAGCACGACTTCGTCGCCCGCCCGCGCATTGGGGATATGGCTTACATTGATGGTCGTCTTTTCCATGCTGACCCGTCCAATCAGCGGCGCGCGTTTGCCGCGAATCAACACCTCGCGCCAGGTCTGCGGCGAGCGGCGCAGGCCATCGGCGTAACCGACCGGCAAGATGGCAATCGTTTCCTGTCGGCGGGTGCGATAATCGCCGCCATAACCAACGCTGGCGCCGGCCGGCAGAGTCTTGACTTGGGCGACTGTGGTCTTCCAGGACATCACTGGCCGCAGCCCGGCCAAGCGTATCTGTCCTGTCGGCTGGAGGCCATAGAGCAGCAGTCCCGGGCGAACCAAGTTGAAGTATGAATCGCGGCTGGCGATCACCGCGGCCGAATTGGCGGCGTGGATGTACTTGAAATGAAAGCCGTTGGCCTGCATGGATGCCAAGGTTGCCTTGAAAACCGTCAACTGCCTGGCCGTGTGGGCCGGGTCTTCGTCGGCGCGGGCAAAATGGGTGTAGATGCCTTCCGTTTCGAGGCGATCCATGGATTGCAGGTGGCGCAGCAAATCCAGCGCATCCCCCGCCAGCGCGCCCAGCCGTCCCATGCCGCTATCGACTTTGATGTGAACTTTCAGCTTGTCCCCCGCCTTTTGCGCGGCCTTTTGCATCGACCGCGCCTGTTCCAGGTCAAACAGGGAGATGCGAATGTCCTGCTGAATCGCCTGCTCGACAGCGAAATTCGGTATGCCGTTTAATATCAGAATCGGCGCGGTGATGTCGGCGGCGCGTAGTTCAAGCGCTTCGGCCATGTTAGCGACGGCCAGCCAATCGGCGCCGTTTGCCAGGGCTGTTCGCGAGACGGCGACCGCCCCATGGCCATAAGCGTTGGCTTTGACGACCGCCATCAGATCGACCTGATCGCCGATATGCGCTTTGAGCAGGTGAACATTGCCGGCCAGCGCTTGGGCATCTATCTCGACGCGGCTGGGCAGCATTGATGCGGCGGGTCTTGTCTGCTTTCCCTTCTTTCCATCAATCATCAAGGGCAGTATAGCGGTCTCAAGCAGAAAATCAAAATCGCCAATCCACCATGAACCGCGGCAAAGACTTTTTACCACAGAGGGCGCAGAGGACAAAGAGAAAAGCGATCAGGAAATGCGCCGCGGGGAATGGTAAATATAGAGGATATTCGTCGACAAAACCACCATATTGCGCCATTATCCGCCATAATCCCCGACATTTTCCGCCATAATCCGCCACGCCGCACCTACCATAATCCCGATATTTTTCGCCACACCATGCCGCGTCATAATCCGACAAAAACCGCGGCAAAGACTTTTTTACCACAGAGGACACAGAGGGCAGAGAGAAAAGCGATAAGAAAATGCGCCGCGGCGTTCGCTGGCCTGGCAGGCAACATCTGAAGCGGAACGGGTTTTGCGTCTGTTTTATGGCCGCAAGCAAAACTTTTTCGGTCATAAGCGATTTTCATTTTATGCTATGCAAATTCTTTATAGCGCGTTTGGGGGCTGGAAGGGCGACTCAAAGGCCGTGGTTTTGATTTTTGGAGGCGGCGTTTATGGTTTTCGCGTGTCTTTATTTTTTCGACCGGCGAGACGCAACTGTGATATAATTCTTTGATATAAGGGAAGTCCATGTCATTTGATTTTGAAGTTGTCGCCACTGACGGCAAGGCGCGCGCCGGCATCCTGCATACCCCGCACGGCGCCATCCCGACGCCGATTTTCGCGCCGGTTGGGACCTTGGCCACGGTCAAGGCTGTTCCGCCGCGCGACCTTGAAGAGCTTGATGTTAAGCTGGTGCTTGCCAACACTTATCACTTGTTTTTGCGGCCGGGCGATGAGCTTATCCGCGATTTGGGAGGCCTGCATGAATTTATGGGCTGGTCGGGCCCTATCCTGACTGATTCGGGAGGGTTCCAGGTCTTTAGTTTGGCCGAGATCAACGCTATTGATGAGGAGGGCGTGACCTTCCGCAGTCATCTCGATGGGAGCATGAAACGGCTTGATCCGCAGCGTTCGATGGAGATTCAGCAGAACTTGGGGGCTGACATCATCATGGCTTTCGATCAGTGTCCGCCGCCCAAAGACCGCGCCGAAGTTCAGCAGGCGGTGAAGCGGACGCATCGATGGCTGGAGGCCTGTCGATTGGCGCATCCATACGATGACCGACAGGCCTTGTTTGGCATCATCCAGGGCGGCATTTATCCTGATTTGCGCGAAGAATCGGCTCGACTGACGACGGCGCTCGATCTCAAAGGCTATGCCATTGGCGGTCTGGCCGTGGGCGAAACCAAAGCTGAAATGGCGGCCGCGCTTGACTATACGCTGGACTTTATGCCCATCGACAAACCGCGCTATCTCATGGGCGTCGGCGAGCCAGATGATTTGGTTGAGGGCATTATGCGCGGGGTCGATATTTTTGACTGCGTGATCCCTACGCGGCTGGCGCGGCATGGGGCGGCCTTCACACACAGCGGACGCATCAACCTGCGGAATGCCAAATACAAGATGGATGAGGGGCCGCTTGATCCAGCTTTGGACAATTACGCCAGTCGATTTTCGCGGGGCTACATTCGTCATCTGGTCATCGCCAAGGAACTGCTGGCGCATTATCTTATCAGCCTGCACAACATCGATTTTTTGGCGCGGCATGTCAGCAAGATGCGTCAAGCCATCATAGAGGGTCGATTGCAGGAGTATGCCGAGCAATTTATGGCGTCTTATTTGGGAAGCGGCGCGGATATGCGCGGATGAAGCCCTCGTGGTCAAAATAGAGGATATTCGCTCGCTATAAACCGCGGCAAAGATTTTTTACCACAGAGGACAGAGAGAAAAGCGATAAGGAAATGCGCCGCGGGGAATGGTAAATATAGAGGATATTCGTCGACAAAATCCGCCATAGTCCGCCACGCCATGCCGCGACAAAATCCGCCAATCCGCTATAAACCGCGGCAAAGACTTTTTACCACAGAGGACACAGAGAAAAGCGATAAGGAAATGCGCCGCGGGGAGTGGTGCATATAGAGGATATTCGTCGACAAAATCCGTCATATTCCGCCACGCCATGCCGCGACAAAATCCGCCAATCCGCTATAAACCGCGGCAAAGATTTTTTTACCACAGAGGACAGAGAGAAAAGCGATCAGAAAATGCGCCGCGGTGTTTTGCCATTGAGGATTTAGAAAGTCCCATAACCATCCTTTTTACCATTCCCCTCGCAACTGTCCCTTGTATGAGTTCCTGTTTCTTTCTTATACTAGGGGCTGTTTTTTATCGGCTGCGATGAGGTCTGGATGAATCGAATAACGGCGCTGGCGCTGACTCTGGCCTTGAGCAGTCTGTTTTGGCCGGCGGTCAGCGGTCAAAGCCTGTTTGCGACTCATACACCGACGGCTGAAGTTCCGACGGCGACGCCGACTATCACGCCAACGCCCATTGGCCCCTATTTTTATCCTGATGGCATCAACCCTTTGACTGGTCTGCCCTATCCTGATGCCGAAGCCCGCAACCGCCGCAATCTGATCGTCAAAATCTCCAATTATCCGCCCATTGTGCGCCCGCAGCATGGGGTCAATCAAGCTGATGTGGTCTTTGAATATGAGGCTGAAGGCGGGGTGACGCGCTTTGCCGCTATTTTTCGCAGTCAGGCTCCAGCGCGGGTCGGCTCTATTCGCAGTGGGCGGCTGCTGGATATGGAACTGATGACCATGTATTCGGCGCTTCTGGCTTATTCTGGCACCAGCGAGCCGATTCAGGAATTGTTTTTGAATGGTGATTCCAGATACCGTCTGCTTTCGCCGTCTTTCGGTGACAACTGTGAAAATGCTGGGTTTTGCCGCGATGAGACGCTGACTGAACGGCCTTTTGAGCATACTTTGTTTGGGGATACGCGGCGGATGTGGGAGGTCGCTGATGGGCGCCAGGTCAATATCGGTTACCGCGCGCTGGGCTTCGCTTTCAATCAGCGGGCCGACGCGGGGGGGACAGCCGCGGTCGACATCTTCATCAACTGGTTTGGGCAAACTGATGCCCGTTGGCAGTATGATCCAGACAGCGGCCGTTATCTGCGCTATACCGATGGTCAGATTCATTATGACGCCGCCGATGGACGTCAGCTGTGGACGGACAATCTGGCGATTTTGGAGGCGCCTCATAATCGACGGCCTGATCTTTTTCCGCCTGGGGCCGATTATGAATCGCTAGAAATTGCGCTTTGGGACCAGGGCCGGGCTTATGTTATGCGCGATGGGCAGGCTTATGTCGGGTTCTGGCGCCGTTTGAACAAGAAGCCGCAGCAGGCCTTACAGCTGATTTACGGTAACAATCGGCCGATTATGCTCAAGCCTGGCCGAACTTGGGTGGCGGTGACGCGTTCGCTGGGCAGCACGGTCATAAAGGCCATTCAAAAGGACTCTGGCCGCGCCTGGCATTGTCCGCACTATGAACAGACGGCGCTGGCGGAGCAAGGGGCAAGCTGTTGAAAGGCTTCATGCAGGGATTTTTGACTGGGGCTATTGGCCTGCTCCTGCTTGGCGCGGTCGGTTTTGGCTTGGCGTATCTGATGACTGACGGCGAGATCGTCAATATGGCGCGGGCGGCGGTTTATCGCGTTCGGCTCGGCTGGCGTCAGGACGAACTGGATCGGCCTTTCGGCAATGACGACAGCGCGGTGCGATTTGACATCCCGCCTGGCCGCGCGGCCAGCGACATCGCCCAGGCCTTGGCTGAAAACAGTCTTATCAGCGATGCAGAATTGTTTGTCGATTATGCGCGGGCGACCGGCTTTGACAGGCGATTTGAAGCTGGCGTTTATTTTCTCAATCAGACGCAGACTATTCCCGAAATTGCCTTGGCGCTCACGGATTCGCGCAGCAGTTTCATCGCATTTCGCACGCTGGAGGGCGCGCGCATTGAGGAATTGGCGGCGCGGATCGATGCCCATCATCTGTTCAGCTTTGGCGGCGCTGAATTTTTGACGCTGATTGACGAGGGGGCGGTTTTGCCAGAGGATTTCGCCACTTGGGCCGGCATCCCGACCGGCGCTTCGCTGGAAGGCTTTATGTTTCCTGACACTTATCAGCTGCCACCGAACATCACAGCGCAGGGCCTGCGTCAAATTCTGCTGGACACCTTTCGTCAGCGCGTCGGCGATGAGCTTCAGCAGGCCGCCCTGGCCGCCGGTTACAGCTTGCGCGGCATTGTGACTTTGGCCTCTATTATCGAGCGCGAGGCCGTCTGGCCTGACGAGCATGTCTGGATTGCCAGCGTTTATCGGAACCGCCTGAAGATCGATATGTTTTTGCAGGCCGATCCTACTGTTCAATATGGGCTTGAGGGCCGGCGAGGCAGCTGGTGGCCGCCGATTGTCCGCGCTGATTACCGCGATGTACGTTCGCCTTACAATACTTATTTGCATGGTGGTCTGCCGCCTGGGCCGATCGCCAGTCCGAGTCTGTCGGCTATCCGCGCCGCCATTCAGCCAGCTGAATCAAATTATTATTATTTCCGCGCGCGCTGTGACCGCTCCCATTATCATAACTTTGCCGTCACTTTTGAGGAGCATGTGCAGAATGCCTGCTAGGGCTTTGATGTCGGTTTTTGTCATCTGGCTTGCGCTGGCCGGCTGTACGGTTGTGGAAAGCGGCCGCGTCAAGAAAATCGCGCTGCTGGCGCCTTTTGAAGGGCCGCACCGCGCTATCGGCTACAATGCGCTGTATGCTCTGCGGCTGGCGCGGGCCGATGACGGGGGCGGCGATGTTCAACTGCTGGCTGTGGACGACGGCGGCGCGGTGGATTCGGCCCGCAAGCGGATGCAGGCCCTGAACCTTGATCCGGCCGTCGCGGTGATTCTGGCGCTGGGCCAGGCCGCTTCGCACCCGGACGTCCAGCAGATTAACGACCGTCCGCTCATCATCATCGGCAACTGGGGACATGACCGCGCTGATGAGGATACGTTTTACGCGGCGCATCCGTCCATCGCGCGGGAGAGGCTTGATAGCGATCTGCATCTGCTGGGGCCGGGGGGCGATGAGAGGGCCGTGGTCAGCAGCGGCCGCCTGGCCGACGAGGATTTTCAGCGGCGATATAGGGAGGTTGATGTGCATGCTCCGACGCCGAATCTGCTGGCGACCGTCACCTATGATATGGGGCGTTTGGTATTGGGAGCGCTGGAATCGGCAGTGAGTATTGGTCAAGCGCAATATGAAGGCATCAACGGCAGAATCCGATTTGTGGGCGGCTATTGGCCGGATGCGCCGCGCCATGTGTTCCGCTATGAGGGCGAAGGGCTGGTCATGCTGTCCGATGAAAGTTCCGAGCCGTCGATGACGCCATAAAACAGCGGCAGCCGCGCCACTGGTGCATCGCGGTATTCAATCGCCGCGTCCAGCATTTTCCGCGCTTGCCGCAACGCAGTTTCATCGCTGGCGTGAATGGTCATCAGGGCATCGCCGATGGTCACTGCATCGCCAACCGAGACGTGAACCTCAATGCCGACCGCGTGGTCGATGAGGTCGTCTTTGGCGGCGCGTCCCGCCCCTAGGGTCAGCGAGGCCAAGCCAACTTTGTCAGCGAAGACATTGGCGATATAACCCGATTTTTTGGCTGACAGCGTTTGTTTCAAGGCGGCCTGCGGGAGTTTGGTCGGGTCGTCAATTTGGGATAGATCGCCGGCCTGCGCTTCAATGAGACGGCGGAAAGGGCCGAAGGCTTGGCCGCTCATCAAGGCTTCATCGACTTCGGCGCGGAGGGCCGTCATGTCAGTCCATTGTCGGCCTTGTCCGGCCAGCTTGAGCATCCAGGCGGCCACTTCGACGCAGTGCTGGTGAAAATCGGGGGGGCCGGCGCCTTGCAAGGTTTTGACCGCTTCGGCCACTTCCAGGGCATTGCCGACGGCGACGCCAAGCGGCTGATTCATATCGGCCAGAAGGGCCACCATGCCGCGTCCAGCGTCTCGGCCGATCTGAACCATGATGGTCGCCAGTTCCCGCGCGGCGTCCAGGCTTTTCATAAACGCGCCATGCCCCAGTTTTACGTCCAGCACGATGCCATCGGCGCCAGCGGCCAGTTTTTTGCACATGATGCTGCTGGCGATCAATGGCAGGCTGCCGACGGTGGCCGTCACGTCGCGGAGCGCGTAGAGTTTGCCATCGGCCGGCGCCAGGGATTGAGTTTGGCCGGCCAGGGCTAGGCCGACATCAGCGACGGTTTGGCGGAACTGGGCTTGGGACAGATTGGCATTGAAGCCGCGAATGGATTCCAGTTTATCGAGGGTGCCGCCGGAAAAGCCGAGTCCGCGCCCGCTCATTTTGGCGACTGGAACGCCGAAGGATGCCACCAGCGGCAGGACGACCAGCGAGGTTTTATCCCCCACCCCGCCCGAAGAGTGCTTGTCGATGGCGTAATCGACAATATCCGACAGGTCGAGCGTATCTCCTGATTGGGCCATGGCGACCGTCAGCGCGGCTGTTTCTTCGCGATTCATGCCTTTGAACATAATCGCCATCAGCAGCGCCGAGGCTTGATAATCGGGGATGCGGCCTTGGGTGTAGTTTTGTATCAGCCAGTGAATTTCGCTTTCGGTCAATGGTTGGCCGTCGCGCTTTTTGGCGATCAAATCGACCATACGCATATTATGGGCCTCCTGAGGGCGCGGGCGAATCGTATTTTTCATTATACTGGCTATTTTGCCGAATGCGTCCAGCAAGTTCGGTCATGTATTTTTGATGATGCTGGTGTAATATGTGTTTGATGTGCGCGGAATTTCTCCGTTTAGGCTTAGTGCGCGAGGTTTGATATGACCGAAAAGACCAAAGGAAAAAGATCATTGAATCGACGGACGCCGCTGATTATCGGCATCGTGACCGTTGTCGCTGTAGCAGTGGCGGTGGCGTTTATCGCCCTTTCCAGTCGGAGTTCACCGAGCGGCCTGGCGGTGGATTACGCGGGGATTCCACAAGAGCGTCTGCCCGACGGCGGCTTCGCGCTGGGGGCGTCTGACGCGGCTATTACTGTGGTGGCCTTTGAGGATTTCCTGTGTCCGCACTGCCAGCGGTACAAATCAACCACCGAGCAGTTCATCGATCAGTATGTGGCGGCTGGCTTGGCCCGTTTCGAATATCGTTTTCTGCCGGCGGTCGATCCGACTTATTCGCCGCTGACGGCAAAGTTGGCTGAATGCGCCGATACACTGCGGCCGGGTTCGTTTTGGCAGGCGCATGATGTCATGTTCGAGATCGCCAGCGCCCGTCTCTACAATGACCAGTCCTCGCGCGATTTTGCCGAACGGATGGAAATGGCCTATACCGAACTGCTTGAATGCACGCGGGATGCGCGGCAGGTTGACGTTGATGTCGCGCTGGCCAATCAGCTGGGCATCACCGGCACGCCGACTGTGTTCATACGTTACAGCGGCGGCGCGCCACAGCCCAGTCCCTTTGGCAAACAGCCGACTTTTGAGCAGCTTGGCACGCTGGTTGACGCTTCTGGCTAGTGATACGAGGGACTTGAGCCAATGCGAACTGTGGACTGGCAGCGGGGCGCCGTCGTTATGATTGACCAGCGCGAACTGCCGTGGAGGCTGACGTTTGCGCGGCTGGAGACGGTCGAGGCCGTCGCCGAGAGCATCCGCAATATGACTGTGCGCGGCGCGCCGGCGATTGGGGCAGCGGCGGCTTTTGGGATGGCCTTGGCCGCGCGGCAAAGTGAAGCGGCGGGGGTTGATGGCCTCCTGCAGGATCTGCGCGCGCAGGCCAAAATGCTGAAGCAGGCGCGGCCGACGGCGGTCAATTTGGCTTGGGCTGTCGACAGGCTTTTGGCGATTGCGGCCGGCGGCGAGTTCGATTCTGTGGTTCAGGTTGGCGAGGCTTTGCTGCAAGAGGCGCGGCGGATTGCCGATGATGACGCGGGCATCAACCGCCGCATGGGGGCCAGGGGGGCGGCGCTGGTCAAGGACGGCGACACGATTTTGCATCATTGCAACACTGGCGCGCTGGCGACGGTCGATTATGGAACGGCTTTGGGCGTGGCGCGGGCGGCCTTTGAGCAGGGCAAGCGGATTCATGTTCTGCTGGATGAGACTCGGCCGCGATTGCAGGGGGCGCGGCTAAGCGCGTGGGAGATGGAGCAGCTGGGCATAAGCTATGACATTATTCCTGACACCGCCGCTGGGTATTATATGAGCCAGGAGGAGGTGGATATTGTACTGGTTGGCGCGGACCGCGTGGCCGCCAATGGCGACTTCGCCAACAAAATCGGCACTTATCAACTGGCGATTCTGGCGCAGGCGCATGATATTCCCTTTTATGCGGTCGCTCCGACATCGACGATTGATTTGGCTTTGACGAGCGGCGTCCATATTCCGATTGAGCAGCGCGATCCGTCTGAAGTGACGACGCCTTATGGTCAGCCGATGGTGCCGAAGAATTTTCATGTTCGCAATCCAGCTTTTGATGTCACGCCGCATCGGTATCTTAGCGGGATTGTGACCGAAAACGGCATCGCGCGGCCGCCATTCCGAGACAGTTTGGCGCGGGTCGTCGCTGGCCAGCAGATTTGAGCCTGCGACAGATGGCGGCTGATATGTTACAATGCGCGCCTTGACGCCTGAATTTTTAGGAGAACAGATGACCGTTGCACATGATATTAAAGACCTGGAGCGCGCCACAGGAGGGCGTTATCGCATTGAATGGGCCGGGCAGGAAATGCCGGTGCTGAAGCAGATCCGCGAACGTTTTGCCCAGGAGAAACCGCTGGCCGGCATCCGCATTTCGGCCTGTCTGCATGTGACCACTGAAACCGCTAATTTGATGCAGACTTTGCAGGCCGGCGGCGCTGATGTCGTTTTGACCGCTTCCAATCCGCTGTCGACGCAGGATGATGTGGCCGCTTCGCTGGTCACTCACAATGAGATTCCGGTCTATGCCATCAAAGGCGAAGACAGCGACACCTATTATCAGCATATTCATGCCGCGCTTGATCATAGGCCGCACATCACCATGGACGACGGCGCTGATTTGGTTGGCACGCTGCACAAGGATCGCCGCGAGGCGCTGGATGGGGTTATCGGCGGCACGGAAGAGACGACGACTGGCATTATTCGTCTGCGCGCGATGGCCAAGGATGGCGCGCTGGAATTTCCGGTGCTGGCGGTGAATGACAGCAATACCAAACATCTGTTTGACAATCGCTATGGCACTGGGCAAAGCACATTGGACGGCATCATCCGCGCGACCAATATCCTGCTGGCTGGTCGGGTTCTGGTCGCGGCCGGCTATGGCTGGTGCAGCCGCGGCATCGCGATGAGGGCGGCTGGTCTGGGCGCGAATGTCATCGTAACCGAAGTCAATCCACTGCGGGCGCTGGAGGCGGTGATGGATGGCTATCGGGTGATGCCGATGAGCGAGGCGGCTGAAATTGGCGATATTTTTGTTACGGCCACCGGCGACATCAATGTGATTGATCAACATCATTTTGAGGTGATGAAGGACGGCGCGATTGTCTGCAATTCGGGGCATTTCAACGTCGAAATCAACCTGGAGGCCTTGGCGGCCATGGCCTCTGGCGAACCGCGGCTGGTGCGGCCATTTGTGGAGGCGTATCAGCTTGGCGAGCGCCGCATTTATGTTTTGGGCGAGGGTCGTCTGATTAACCTGGCGGCGGCCGAGGGGCATCCAGCCTCGGTTATGGATATGAGCTTTGCCAATCAAGCGCTGGCCGCCGAGTATATGCTGGCCCGCCGCGGTGATTTGGCGGCGCAGGTTTATACTCTGCCGGCCGATGTGGATATGGAAATTGCCCGCTTGAAGCTGGCGGCGATGGGCGTTCATATTGATCAGCTGACCGATCAGCAGGAAGCCTATTTGAATCAATGGCAGGTCGGCACTTGATGGATGGTGGTTAAACAGCCCAGCGTGTGGTATCATTCCAGTCAGATAAAACAGAGGGGATGAGGTGGATATGAATCGCAAGCGACAGATCGTTTTTTCACTGGTGATGGTTATCGCCATTTTGATGTCGGCTGGCTCGACGCTGGCGCAAGAGACGGCGCAGGTTCGCTTCATCTACACCTGGCCGGGCGGCCCGCCGATTGATGTTTATGTCAATGATCAGCTGGCGGCGGCCAACTTGATGCCAGGTGATGAGTCGCCTTATTCGGACGTTATGGCCGGCGACCTGGACATTTCATCCACGATTGCTTCTACGGATGTTCCGGCCTTTCCCCGTCAAAGTTTGAGCGTCGGGGCCGGCGGTGAGGTATCTATTGTGGTGCCAGAGGCCATTGAAGAGGCTGAAGGGGCTGATGAAACGGCGGCTGTGGCTGATGATGCGGCCCTTGCGGCGGCGGCGGCGGCTATTGGCGCTGATGAGACGGCTTTCCCCACTGCCCGCGTCACTAATTTGAATCCGGGCGCGAATTTGCATCTGCGGCGGTATCCTTCAACGCAGGCCTTGTCTTTGGGCTTGGTGCCAATCGACACGGAAATGGCTGTGACGGGCCGCGAGGGAACGGCGGTGGATGATGCGGCGGCTGGGCTGGCCCGGCATGAAGACCTTGAGCCGGCCGACACTTGGCTGCATGTCAGATATACGACGCCTGACGGCGGCCTCATCACAGCTTGGGCGAATGCTTTGTATCTGCAAGTTTCTGATGAAAGCGGCGAGGCGCAGCGGTTGGCCAACTTGGGCTTGGTGCATGGCGGGCAGTTCGGAGTCGCCCTCAACACATCTATTATTCCGCCAAAGCCGACCAGACGGGTAACGGCGCGCGTCTACAGCCTCGATCCAGGCGTTCAACTCAATATCCGCACGACCAATCACAGAAACAGCGAAATCGTGGCGCAGGCGCGGGGAGGCGCGGTGCTGTCATTTTTGGGGCTTGATGAAGATGCGGACTGGGCATTTATTGAACATCGGCCGAATGAGAATACCACCGTCACTGGCTGGGTCAGCATCGCATACATTGAACTGCTGCTTGATGGCAATCCGATTGGCGTTCAGGTTCTCATGGAAAGGTCGCCTGCGCTGGCGCCGTCAATCAGCGGTGAAAGACGCGGCAGTCTGGTTGTTGCTGGGGATGGCGAAGCGCCGCCTTTGCCTTCTAGGGATCCTTTCTTGGGGGTGGTCGTCGGCGAGGTCAGGCTGGATCCTGGGGCCAGGCTGCATCTGCGGCTTCGGCCAAGCGTCGATGAGAGGTCGCTGGCGCTTATTCCGACTGGGGAGCGGTTGATTGTGGATGGCAGAACTGAAAATGGCGAATGGCTGCGGGCCACTTTTGGCGGCCAGCAGGGCTGGGTTTCTGGGCAGTATCTCGATTTGTCCTTCAACAGCCGCCATATTAGCGACGACGAGCTTGAAGAGCGCCTGGATTTGTTCGACAATGACGGCAATCAGCCTTCCGAATGAGGGTTGGCCGCACAGGTAAGATGACTGCAAAGGTCCTGCTTTTTCGAGCGGGATTTTTGTTTGCGGGGTGGCATTGGCTGTCGTTATCATTCAAGTCAGCGAGGGCATGAAGAGGGCGAGGCATTTTGCGCGTTTTGATTACTGGGGCGAGCGGGTTCGTCGGGCAGCATTTGGCCGCGCATCTTCGCCGGGTTCAGCCGCGGGCGGTCGTTCATGGCACTGCGCTTTCGCCGCGCGAGACGGTCAGCCCGGCTGTGGACAAAAGCTGGTCGATTGATCTCAAGGATGAGGCGCGGGCGCGGCGGCTGCTGGATGATTGTCGGCCGGATGCTATTTATCATTTGGCCGCGCAGGCCTTCGTCCCGCGTTCCTTTGAAAATCCTTGGGAGACGCTGGAAAACAACATCCGTTCGCAGCTTAATATCATACAGGCCTGTTTGACGCTGGGCATTCGGCCGCGCATTCTGATTGTTGGATCGGCGGAGATTTATGGCGCGGTGGAGCCGCATCAGCTGCCGATGACCGAAGATATGGCCATGCGGCCCAACAGCCCTTACAGCGTCAGCAAGGCCGCGCAGGATATGCTGGGTTTGCAGTTTTATCTTAGTCATCAGCTGCCGATTATGCGGGCGCGGCCTTTTAATCATATTGGCCCTGGGCAGAACATTCGCTTTGTGGCGCCAGCCTTTGCTATGCAGATCGCCAAAATTGAGGCAAATCGGCAAAAGCCGTTTATATCTATTGGCAACCTGCAGGCCAGGCGCGATTTCACTGATGTTCGGGATATTGCGCGGGCTTATCATCTCATCATCGAAAAGGGGCGGCCTGGGCAGGCCTACAATGTCGCTTCGGGTCAGGCTCACAGCATCCGTTATCTGCTGGACGCTCTGCTTGGCTTGAGTGACATTGAGATTGAGACGCGGGTTGACCCGACTCGCCTGCGCCCGGTGGATGTGCCGGAAATTCGCGGTGACGCCAGCAAGCTGCGCCGTGACACCGGGTGGCGGCCTACGCGGACATTTGAAGATGCCCTAAAAGATGTGCTGTCAGACTGCCGTCAGCGCGTCAGCAAGGGCTAAGGAGTCGAAATTTATGGCAAAGAAAGCGCTGATTACTGGGATTACTGGGCAGGATGGCTCTTATCTGGCTGAATTTCTGCTGGGCAAAGGCTATGAGGTTTATGGCATGGTGAGGCGCACCAGCACGGTTCATTATGAGCGCATCCATCATATTCAAGATCAACTTCATATTGTCCAGGGCGATATGGGGGATTTGTCCAGTTTGATTACGGCCATAAGCGCGATTCGGCCGGATGAGGTTTATAATCTGGCGGCGCAGAGTTTTGTTCCGACGTCGTGGAATCAGCCGACGTTCACGGGGGACACGACTGGGCTGGGCGTCACACGGATTTTGGAGGCGGTTCGCACGGTTGATCCCAGCATTCGCTATTATCAGGCTTCCAGCAGCGAGATGTTCGGCAAGGTGCGCGAGGTTCCGCAGAAGGAGACGACGCCTTTTTACCCGCGCAGTCCTTATGGCGTGGCCAAAGTTTATGGGCATTGGATTACCATCAATTACCGCGAAAGCTATGATATGTTCGCTTGCAGCGGCATCCTTTTCAATCATGAGTCGCCGCGGCGCGGCATGGAATTTGTCCCGCGGAAGGTGACGCATCATGCCGCCAAGATCAAGCTGGAACTGGCTAACGAGCTTCGGATTGGCAATATCAACGCACAGCGGGATTGGGGTTTCGCTGGTGATTATGCGCGGGCGATGTGGCTGATGCTTCAGCAGGATGAGCCTGATGATTATGTGATCGCCACTGGGAAGACGCATTCGGTGGAGTATCTGCTGGAGTTGGCTTTTGGTCATGTTGGGCTGAACTGGCGGGATTATACGACGCAGGATGACCGTTTTATGCGCCCGGCCGAAGTCGATTTGCTGATAGGCGATTCATCCAAAGCCAGGCAAAAGCTGGGCTGGCGGCCCGAGGTCAGTTTTGAGGAGCTCATCGCTATGATGGTGGAAAGCGATCTCAAGCGGCTGCGCGATAATCCTGATTTGGCGGTCTGATGTCGGGGCTGTCGCTGATTGACACGCACTGTCATCTCAACTTTGATCACTATCAATCTGATTTTGACGAGGTGATGGGTCGGGCGGCGGCAAATGGCGTGGAGCGCGTGATCGTCCCGGCGACTGATCTCAAAAGCTGCGGGCCGATCATCCAGCTGGCTGAATCTTGGCCGGGCATCTATGCCGCCGTGGGCATTCATCCCAACAGCGCTGATGATTTTGATGGCGCGCGGCTGCGGGAATGGGCGGCGCATGAGCGGGTCATCGCCATCGGTGAGATCGGGCTGGATTATTATTGGGACAAAAGGCCGAGGTCTATTCAGCGACGGGTCTTTGAGCAGCAGCTTGATTTGGCCGGCGAGCTTGAATTGCCGGTTATCATCCACAGCCGCGAGGCCGGCGAAGATGTCTTGGCGGCGCTGACGTCTTGGCTGCCTTCCCTGCCGACGAGTCTGCGCGGGAGGCCGGGCGTACTGCATTCTTTTTCGGACTCGTCGGCAATCGCTGAACGCGCTTTGTCGCTTGGCTTCTATCTTGGCTTTACCGGCCCGATTACCTTCAAAAAAGCCAAAGATTTGCGAACGTTGGCCAAGGGCCTGCCGCGTGACCGACTGCTTATCGAGACCGATGGACCCTTCCTGACACCGCATCCGCGCCGCGGCCGACGAAATGAACCGGCTTATGCGCGCTATGTGAATCAAAAGCTGGCCGAACTGCATGGGCTTTCGGAGGTCGAGATGGGCCGGCAGACGACCGCTAATGCCGAAGGTCTTTTTGGTCTATCGTCCCGAATCGTACAAAACCGCGGCGCGGCGTCTTAGCTGAAATCGGCGATCTGTTCTCTCAAATTTGGCAAAAAATTGGTAAGCTGTTTTTAGACGCAGGCAAGGGGATAAGCGATTGACTGGCCTTTCGGTTGTCATTGTGAGTTGGAATGTGCGCGCCTTGCTGGACAAATGTCTGGCCAGTCTGTGTCGGGCGGCGGCCAAGCTGGAGCAGTCGCGGTCTGATGGCCCGCTGACTGAAATTATCGTGGTGGATTCGGCAAGCGTTGATGGCAGCGCGGCTATGGTGCGCGCGAAATATCCGACGGTCAAGCTGCTGCCGCAAAGGGAGAATGTGGGATTCACGCGCGGCTGCAACATCGGCCTGGCGCAGGCCCGGTCGCCTTATCTGCTGCTGCTCAACCCTGACACCGAGATTGACGAAGATGCGCTGATTCAGATGCACGACTGCATGGAAGAGCGTCCAGAGGTCGGCATTTTGGGGCCGCATACCCTGAACACCGATGGCAGTCATCAATCGACGCGGCGGCGTTTTCCGACTCTGATGACTGGCCTGTTTGAAAGCAATTGGCTGGCCGTCTGCGCTCCCGCTTCGGTCGAGACACGTTATCGAATGCTTGACACCGACGACCGGGACATTATGGAAGCTGATTGGGTGCAAGGCTCGGCTATGATGGCGCGGCGCGGCCTTTATGAGGCCATCGGCGGGCTGGATGAGGGCTTTGTCATGTATGCCGAAGAGATGGACTGGTGCAAGCGCGCCAAGGCGGCTGGCTGGAAGGTCGTTTATCATGGGCAGGCTTTTATCACTCATCACGGCGGCAAAAGCAGCGAGCAGGCCGGCGCGTTTAAGCAGATTCATTTTCATACCAGCAAGCTCCGTTATTTTCGCAAGCATCATGGGGTCGGTCATTATTTCATCCTGCGCGCGTCCATCTGGCTGCAATTTTTGTGGCAGCTGATTTTGGAAGGCGTCAAGGGTCTGCTGGGGCATAAGCGCGACCTGCGGCGGCGGCGCGTCAAGGTGTATTGGCAGGCGCTTCGCAGCGGCTTAAAGGCTGAATTATGCGAATCGGCTTGATTACGGGCGAATTTCCACCGATGCCGGGCGGTGTTGGTCGGTTTGCGCGGGTCTTGGGGGAAAGGATGCAGCAGCAGGGGCATGATGTGCATGTCCTCACCCGCGCGGGCTGTGCGAGTGACAGTTTGCCCGTCAGCGCCATTCGAGGCTGGGGGCTGGACAGTTTAGCGCCGATTCGGGCTTGGGCGCGGAAGCGTCGATTTGATGTCGTCAATCTGCAATTTCAGACGGCTGCCTATGATATGTCGCCCTTTGTGCATTTTCTGCCGACCGTTGTCAGCGGGCCTTTCGTCACCAGCTTTCACGATTTGCGCTTTCCTTATCTGTTTCCGAAGGCTGGGCGGCTGCGCGATTGGATTGTGATGCACCTGGCGCGCGGCTCGGACGGCGTGATTATGACCAATCAAGAGGACAGCGAACGTCTGCGGATGCTGCCCAATCGAGCGGTGATTCCCATCGGCAGCGTCATCCTGTGCAAGCTGGGGGCTGATTATGACCGTCGATGGCAGCGGCGGCGGCTGGGGGCTGATGAGCGGACGTTTTTGCTGGGGCATTTCGGCTTTGTCAAGGCGACGAAGGGCATCGACGGTTTGATTGAGGTCTTGGCCAATCTGCGGCGCGGCGGGCATGAGGCGCGGCTGGTTTTCATCGGCGGGCGCAGCAACGCGGTCGATGGCGGCGAGGACGCGCGTTATCTGCGTCATTTGGATGCGCGGATCCGGCAGCTTGGCCTGGAAGATGCTGTGCATTGGACTGGGTTTTTGGCTGAAGATGAGGTGGCCGCTTGTCTGAAGGCGGTCGATCTGATGACTCTGCCCTTTTTGGATGGGGCGTCATTTCGGCGCGGCAGTCTCGTCGCCGCCTGTCATTATGGCTGCGCGATTTTGACGACGCAGGCCGAAGTTAAGACGGAGGCCTTTCGGCATGGGGAGAATTTGTGGCTGATTCCCAGTCATTCGACCTCTGCTATAGAAGAGGGGATCCTCCATTTGATGCGGCGGCCGCAACAGATGGAGCAGCTGCGGCGCGGCGCATTTGAGCTTGGACGGCGTTTTGACTGGGATAGGATCGCCAGTGACACCGCTGCTTTTTTCCAGACGGTCGTGACTTGAAAGGGTCATAGACGAATGACGCGGCTCCACAGCATTTTGGGCCATAAGGACATTCTGGCCGTCATTGCCCTGCTCGTGCTTTGGCTGCTGTTTTTTTGGCGCCTGTTCACCCCCATTTCCCAAGATCAGGCTTCTTTGGCGGCGGGCGATTTTTCTGGGCAGTTTGTCGCTTTCGCCGGCTATCAGTATGCGCGCATGTCGCAGGGTGAAATCCCCTTGTGGAATCCTTACAACAACAGCGGGCTGCCTTTTATCGCTGACACCCAGGCCGCCGTTTATTATCCGCCGCGCTGGCTGACGATGGGGTTGAGTCGGCTGGCCGGTGAATGGAGCTATAACGCTCTGCAACTGGAGATGACTTTTCATGTCCTGCTCTATACTTTGCTGATGTACAGTTTCATGCGGCGGCTGACACTGGCGCGCAAGTCGAGTCATTTGGCTTCGCTGGCGGCGGCGCTGACTGTCGGCTATGGAGGTTACACGACTGGCTATCCACCCTTGCAACTGGCTGTTTTGGAGGCGGCGACTTGGTTTCCTTTGGCGGCGCTCGGCATTTTGGAAGCGACCCGAAGGCGCGAAATTTTCTGGCGCGGTCTGGCTTTGGCCGGCTTTGGCCTCGGTTTGTCATGGCTGGCCGGGCATCCACAAACTAGCTGGTTTATGAGCTATGTCGCGGCGGCTTATCTGCTTTATCGGGGCTGGGCGCGGAGGATCGATTGGCGGAATTTGGCGGTCGGCCTGGTCGGCCTGGCGGTGATGGCCCTGGGCGTGACGGCGGTCACCTTCCTGCCTGGCGTCGAGTATCTGCTGCAAACTTCGCGCGAGGGTCTGGGCTTTGCCGCCAAAGGCAATGGTTTTCCGTTTCGGGATGTGGCGCAATTTGTCTGGCCGGGTTCGGTCAGTTTGTGGTCGCCTTTATATGTCGGGATCGCGGGGCTGTTTTTTATTGGAGTCGCGCTCTGGAGGCGAGCCGCGGAGAGTCGTTTTTGGCTGGGGGCGGCGCTGATTGGCCTGCTGCACAGTCTCGGCGCCCATTCAGCTTTTTACTATCTGACTTACAATTTTATCCCTGGCCTCCGTTTTTTTCGCGGGCAGGAACGGGCGGCCTTTGTCGTGGCCAACAGCGCCGCTATTCTGATTGGGCTGGGCATCATCGCCGCGGCGGCTTGGTCGAATCAGGCGCATCGAGAGCAGGCTTTGCGCTGGTGGCGACGTTTTGTGATGCTGATGACGCTGGCCGCGCTGGTCGCGTTTGTCGGATGGATGGGAGATGCTGAACGGTGGCAGGCCTTTCTTGATGTCGCGGCGCGAAGCGCGTTTGTGGCCCTGGCCAGCTGCTTGATTCTGGCTGGGCATCTTCAAGGGTCGCGGCGGATGGCGACGGCGGTTTTGCTGACGCTGCTGATTGTGTTCGATTTGTTTTCGGTGACGATGGATCACCCTGGCACATATGAATCGCGGCCTTATGGGCAGCAGTTGAGCCTGGAGCCGCCGCCGCTGGTGGACGCTGTTTTGCGGGACCGTCAAGATCAGCCTTTCCGCGTCGATGGCTTTCGGGGACTGCAAGACAATTTCGGCAGTCTGCACGGGGTCATGGATATGCGGGGGATCAGTCCGCTGTTTCTGGCTGGGCCGCAACGCGTTATTTATCGCGATTATGTCAGCAATCCGCTGGCTTGGGAACTGTACGCGGTCAAATATGTCTACAGCGGCGCGGAACGTATTTCGGCGGCGGCGCGGGTTATCGCCACTGGCCATGACCGCGAGGGCGACGTTTATCTGCATCGGCTGGATGATCCGCGGCCATTCGCTCATCTGGTTTATCAGGCGGCGGTGGTCGATAGCGATGAATTCGCGCTGGCCTTGATGGATGATCCGCGTTTTGACGAGCGCGAGGCTATCGTTTTGCATCAAAAGCCTAAGCTGGAACTGCCGACGCGGCCGACGGCGGGAAAGGCCAAGGTGACCGTCTTTGAACCTGAAGAGATTCACATCGATATTGACACGCCGAGCGCCGCTATTCTGTCGCTGTCACAGCCGCATTATCCGGGCTGGCAGGCGAGCCTCAACGGCGGGGACGTCGACATCATCCGCGCTTATGGCGGCTTGAGCGCCGTCGAAATTCCCCCCGGCCAGCATCAGCTGCGTTTGCGATTTGTCCCGATAAGCTATACGATTGGGGGGCTTTTCAGCTTGATAACTTGGCTGGGGCTGGGGCTGACGGCTTTGATGGCTGTTTTGCGGAGATAGACATGCACAGCGCCAATTCACTGCAAATATGGGTTAGTCAGCTGAATCGCCGCGCTTACGCTATTGGGCTTGGGCTGGTGGTCGGCCTGGTCGGCGGCGGACTCGGTTTGCTGATTGCCCTGCTGGGGCCGGGGCTGACGGCGGCGCTGATTTTTGGCTTTTTGGCCGGGCTGTATGTCATTACTGATGTCAAGGCCGCTTTGTATGTCATGCTGGCGACGCTGCTGCTGCTTCCCTTCGGCACTTTTCCCGTCAAAATCGCTATTACTCCGACCCTGCTGGATTTGGCGCTGGGGGGATTTTTGCTGGCCTATTTGATGCAGTGGATGAGTGGCCAGCGGCGGCGTCTGCATCTTGGGCCGGCTCACGCGCTGATTGCCGTTTATGTTATGTGGCTGATTTTCGCATTCGCTTTGGGTCTGCGCCACGCCATGCCGACATCGGCGCACATCCGCCAATTCGCTGAAACCCTGTTAAGCATCGGCTTGGTGTTCATCCTGCCTGATCTGCTCGGTCATGCGGCCGCGCTGCGCCGTCTTATTCTGGTGATTTTGCTGGCCATCGGCGCGCAGGCCTTCATCGCCATTGGACTGTACGCCGCGCCTGATGCCCTGGCTGAAAACGTCTTGGTGCGGCTGGCGCGGATTGGCTATCCCAACGGCGGCGTCATTCGCTATTTTGAAGACAATCCGGCCTTGGGCGAGCGGGCGATTGGCACCTGGGTTGATCCTAACGCTTTGGCCGGCATTTTGGCCATTGCGGCGGTGATGATCGCTCCGCAGATGGTCGCTCAAAAGCCTGTTCTGCCGCGGCGCTGGCTGACTTTTGGCATCTTTGGCGCGGTGAGTTTCGCGTTGCTGTTAAGTGGTTCGCGCGCTTCGTTCCTGGCGCTGGCCTGCGGGTTGAGTCTGATGGCCGGCCTGCGCTATAGGCGGATGATCCCGGCGCTGATCTTGGCTGGACTGCTGTTTTTGTTTTTGCCGCAAACGCAGAATTATCTGGAACGGCTTTGGCAGGCCTTTCAGGGGGCTGATCTGGCGACGCAGATGCGGATTGGCGAATGGACGGATTCACTGCGGCTGATCGCCCGTTATCCGCTCTTTGGCGTTGGTTTCACCGGCACGCCACAGATCGATATTTACACTGACGTCGCCAATATGTATTTGATGATGGCCAATCAGATTGGCTTGATTGGCGTATTGATTTTTCTGGCGGCGATGGGCGGCGTTTTGGCTTATGGCCTGCGGGCCTGGTCAAGGGCCAAGCATCAGCCTGGCGCGGCCGCCATTCATCTCGGCTGTCACGCCGCTTTGCTGACCGCGCTGGTCAACGCCGTCGCTGATCTGTATTTTTTTCGGCTGGACTTCCAGTCTTCCATCACCTGGTTTTGGCTGGTTGTCGCCCTGTGCATCACCAGTTCGCGGCTGACGCTCAAGTCACATCAAACATCGCCCTCGCCCTAATTCGGCAGCAGCACAAGCGAGCCTGGACTGTTCAGATAAACGCAAGTCATGCCGTCCCTCACCGTGGCCGGCAGAGTCGTTATCGCCCGCGGCATGGTGCGCGCATCCAAAAAGATGACCCGGCCAATCTGTGGGAAACAGACCTCGACGCCCTGCTCGACGTAGCCATAAACATCCAAAGCGGCCAGAGGGCCAGCGTCGATGATCGATTGAACGCCGATGCCGCCGCCGTCAAGCTGTCGGAAATGGACGCCGCTGTCGAGGCCATAAGCGGCCTCAAAGGTCATGCCAGTTTCGGTCTGCAAGGCGGTATAGGACGCGGCGTAGGCCGGTCGTGGCGTCGCGGTTGGCGTTGGCCGCGGTGGATCCTTCGCTTTCTTCTTTGACGTCCGCGGTTCAGGCGTTGGCGTTGCAGTAGGGGTCGACGTCGCCGTCATTGCTAACACTGTTGCCGTCCCTGCGGCCGTCGCCGTCTCTGCTGCTTCGGCTGTCCCCGTCATTTCTGCTTCGGCCGTCGCCGTCCCTGCTGCTACCGCCGCGGCCGTCGCCGTTCCCGGCATTGCTGCTGCGGCTGTCGCCGTCCCTTCTGCTTCGGCCGTCGCCGTATCTGCTGCTGCGGCTGTCGCCGTCCCTTCCGCTTCGGCTGTCTCCGTCATTGCTGCTATGGCCGTCGCCGTTCCCGCCAGAGGCGTGGGGGTCGCTGTCGTGAAGCCGCCGCCCACACAAGCGCCGATGCTGTTGTTGTTGAGGGTGCCTTGGCTGGCGTGCCTGGCGAGGTTTGTGCCAACATTGCTGGCCATGGTCAAACAGCCGGTTATCGTCAGCGTGCTGGTGTTGGCATAGACCGCAACCACATAACCAGCGCCGTTATTGCCGGTGATGATGGCGTTGTGGAGGGTGACTGTAGCCCCCGCGCTGACCCCCAGCGCAGAGTAACCAGTAGCGCCGTCGCCGGTGTTGTTCAGGAATCGCATATTGGTAAGAGTCGCCTGCACACCGGCGCCCGCTACTTCTATTGCGCCGTTGGTCGTATTGTTCCTGATGGTGACATCTCTGGCGGTAAGATTGCCATAGGCGCGGATAACTTCGCGGCTTGCCTCGTTGAGCCCGCGGATGGTGACATTTCTTATCTCGAGGGAGCCGCCGCTCGCAATATGGAAGGCGCGGGCGTCGGGGTCGGAGTAGATGGTGTAGCCGTTGCCGTTGACGATGAAGGAGCCGGAGTTGATACGCAGATAATAGTTGCCGCTGGTGCTAAAGGTGCAGTCGGAGGTCATGTTCCAGGTTGTTTGGGCCGTTGAGGACGTCCAAGTCGTTCTTGATGACGGCAGGCCGCAAGGCCCCGCCGTCGGCGTCTGGCTTTGAACAGGAAGAGTCAAAGCGAAGGTCAGCAATAAGCCAAGGAGCAAGGCAGTCTTACGGCGCATTGCCCCCCCCCCCCCCCCCCGCATTTACTGGTCAGGCGATGAACGGTCATAATGGCGATTCCTCTCTGTTTGTCGCTGTTATTCATTTTACTGCGATATGTTATCACAAGCGCGGCCGCCTGTCAAGCCAAACATCCCAGACCTAGTTCGGCAGCAGCACCAGCGAGCCTGGACTGTTCAGATAAACGCAGGTCATGCGGTCCTTCACCGTGGCCGGCAAAGTCGTTATCGCCCGCGGCATGGCGCTCGCATCCAAGAAAATGACACGGCCAATCTGCGGGAAGCAAACCTCAACGCCCTGCTCGACGTAGCCATAAACATCCAAAGCGGCCAGCGGGCCAGCGTCAATGATCGACTGAATGCCGATGCCGGCGCCGTCAAGCTGTCGGAAATGGACGCCGCTGTCGAGGCCATAAGCGGCCTCAAAGGTCATGCCAGTTTCGGTCTGCAAGGCGGTATAGGACGCGGCATAGGCCGGCCGTGGCGTCGCGGTTGGCGTTGGCGCTGGCTCCTTCTTTTTCTTCTTTCGCGGCCCAGGCGCAGGAAAGCCGCCGCCCACACAGGGGCCGATGCTGTTGTTGTTGATGGTGGGGGTGCCGGCGCCGCCGCTGTGCGTCGCGATAGCTGTGCCGGTATTGCCGCTCATGGTCAAACAGCCTCTTATATTCAGCGTGCCGCTGCCATAGACCCCAATCACAAAACCAGAGCGGGTATTGCCGGTGATGTAGGCGTTTTCGAGGTTGATTGTAGACCCTATACTGACCCTTAGCGCGGAGGAATCATTAAAGACAAGACCGCCCCTGTTGTTCAGGATTCGCATATTGGCAAGATCTGCCCGACCGCTGCTGTCTACGTTTACTGCGCCGTCGGCCGTATTGTCCCTGATGGTGACGTTGGTGGCGTTAAGACGGCCCTGCACATCGATAACGGGGCGGGCTGAACTATTAAGCCCGGTGATGGTGACATTGTTGAGATTGAGGGTGCCGCCGCTCTGAATTTGGAAGGCCCGGGCGTTGGAGTCGGCGTAGATGGTGTAGCCGTTGCCGTTGACGGTGAATTCATCGGATGAAACACGCAGAAAATAGGCGGCGCTGGTGCTAAAGGTGCAGTCCGTGGTCATCTCATAGGTTTTATCGGGCGTTGCGGACGTCCAAATCGTTCTTGATGTCGGCAGGCCGCAAGGCCCCGCCGTCGGCGTCGCCTGGCTTTGAACAGGAAGGGCTAAAACGAAGGTCAGCAATAAGCCAAGAAGCAAGGCAGTCTTACGGCGCATTGCCCACCCGCCGCATTTACTGGTCAGGCGATGAACGGTCATAACAGCGTTTCTTCTCTGTTTGTCCCCGTATTTCATTTTACTATGATATGTTATCTTATGCGCGGCTTTTTGTCAAATCCTATTTTGACCTGTTTTTCCATAATTCACTATTGCCCAAGCCGTCAATCTGGGTTACGGTGTTGGCCATCAAAACTGAATCGCTTTCCGCTCCGCGCGCGGGGCTGTTATCCGAGGGAAGGAACCGCTATGCAAAATTATGAACTTGTGTTCATTATCCGCACCTTAGCCACCGACGAAGAAGTCAGTCAGGCCATCAAGCAAATCATCGGCTATATTGAACAGGGCGGCCATGGCAAGGTTGAAAGCATCGACCGCAAGCTCTTTGGCCGGCGGCGTTTGGCCTATGAGATTGATGGTCAGCGCGAGGGTCATTATGTGCTGGTCAAGGCGGGCATTGAGCCGTCTCATATTCAAGAGCTTGAAATTGAACTCAAGCTGTTCGACCCGATTTTGCGCTATTTGCTGGTTCGGGCTGAAGAGCAGAAGGCCTAAAATCCGAATTGGAATGTATGGAGAAGCGAAGTCGTGAGTGAGAATTCTGCAAAGACTGAAAGACAGCGAAGATCAGGTCCGGGCCAGCGGCGCGGCGGCCGGCGGGGATTCAGGCGGCGGCGTCCACGCGGCAAGAACACCTACTGTCCCAAAGGCAAGTGCTTCGATTACAAAGACATAGAGACGCTCTCGCGGTATATCAGCGAAAGCGGGAAGATCAAGCCGCGCCGTCAGACTGGCAACTGTTCTCGCTGTCAGCGCGAACTTGCCCGGGAGATTAAGCGGGCGCGTCATTTGGCTTTGCTGCCCTTTGTGATCGCTGACTAGGCCGCGGTGTTTGTCAGGCCGAGATGTTTGCCGTTGAGGAGTGAATGGATTCATGGCGAAAAAGAGTCAAACGACGGGACTGCCCAAACGGAGGAGACGCCGCGGCTCGGCTGGTCAGGGGCCGGCCGGCGGCGAGAATGTCAAGTCAGGCCAGGACGAATCATACAAAAGCCGCGCCGAACGCGAGGCCCAGCTGCAAAAGTGGGTGGTGCGCGGTGTGGCCGCTTTGGTGCTGGTTCTGCTTGTTTTGGTCGCTGGCGCGTTTGCCATTGAGCAGGTGATCGCCCCTGGTCAGACGCTGGCCGTGGTGCATGGCGAGGACATCACCGTCCGACAGTTCCGCGATGAATACAACTTGGAGCGCAATCGGCTTTTGCTTCAGATCAATCAAGTTCAGGCGGCTGGTTTTGATCTTCAGCAGCTGGCGCAGCAGGAGCCGTATCGGACTTGGCTTGATGAGGTCAATCTGCCTGATCAGCTTGGTCTGCGCGTCATCAATGACATGATCGACGACAGACTGCTGGCGCGGGAAGCGGAGGCGCGCGCTATTACGATTGATGAAGATGCTGTGCGGGCCGAGGTGGAAACCTTTTTTGGCTATGACCCCACGGAAGCCGCGCTTATCGGCGTCGAGCCGACGGCCACTCCGCCGCCAACGATAACACCGACGCCCTTTGTTTCACCGACGCCTTCGCCGCTTCCGACGGCGACATCAACCCCCGATGCCGAGGCCGAGCCAGAGGAGCCAGAGGAGATCGAGCCGACCGTCACTCCCCAGCCGACTGTGGTTGAGCCGACGTTAAGCGCCGAGGACGTCCGTCAAAACTTTGTCGACAATGAGCAGAATTTCCGCAGTTATCTCGTGCGGGAGGGCGTGGCCGAGACGACGGTCGATTCATTTTTTGAACGGCTGACCCTGGACAGGCTGATGGCCGAGAGTCTGGTCAGCGCCGACAGCAGTCTGCTTTATGTCGATGTACGTCATATCCTGGTCGAAAGCGAGGCCGATGCCCTGGATATTTTGCAGGCTTTGCGGAATGGCGAATCGTTCGCTGATCTGGCGCGCGCCATTTCCACAGACAGAGGCAGTGGTTCCCGCGGCGGTGAATTGGGCGAGGCTTATGTCGGCAATTATGTACGGCCCTTCCGCGAGGCGATTGAAGAGGCGGAAGCTGGCGAATTGGCTGGCCCGGTCGAAAGCGAATTTGGTTTTCATATTATCCAAATTCGCAGTAAAGAGGAACGGGACGGCGCCGAGATTGAAGCGCAGGTTGAACGGGCGCAGCAGCAGGAATTCGGTCAATTCGTCGAGGATCTGCGCGAGGCCAACCGCGACAATTTTAACATTGACGATTCATGGCTGGATTATGTGCCGCGCAGCTAGGCGGCGAATATGATTTGGCCAAAGTCGGCCTGATGCTATGCCCTTGCCGATGATTCGTCTATAATGCCAGGTATGACTGCGCGACCCATCGACAAGCTCGAATCCCAGCTGCAGGCCCTCATTGAAGGCGCGTTTGCGCGTCTGTTTGGCCGTTCGGTTCGGGCGCGGGATTTGGCGATTTTGCTGCGGCGGACGATGGAAGACAACGCTGTCCAAGGCCGCGCTCCTGATTCTTATCGGATTTCGCTGAATCCTGATACATTGAAGTCGTTCGTCGGGCAGTATCCTGATTTGCCGGCCCGCTTCGCCGCGCTGATTGTCGAGTTCAGCGGCCAGGCCGGCTATCAGCTTCACGGCCGGCCGCAGGTTGAGCTATTGGCCGACGATCAGCTGGCCGGCCACGAGGTCTTTATCACCGCCAGTCACAGCCTGGATGTCGAGAGTCAGACGACGGCCAGGCAGCCGGCGACAGTTGTCCCGCCTTCGCCGCCGCTTCGGCCGATGCTTCACATCATCAAGGAAACCAAGGCCGTTCCCCTCACCCAATCTCTCATCAATATCGGGCGCGAAAGCAATAATGACATTGTGATTCGGGATGCCCGCGTGTCTCGTCATCATTTGCAATTACGCAAGCGATTCGGGGCTTATACTCTGTTTGATGTGAACAGCCGCGGCGGGACGCTGGTCAATGATACGGCTGTGCGCGAACACCGACTGCAAGATGGCGATGTGATTCGTATCGGGCATACCAGGCTGGTCTACACCGACAAAACCGCGCAGCGTCCCGATGACATCACACAGACTTTGGATTCGGTGTAGGGCGCGTTTGTGAGCAGCGAAACCGTCTTTTTCATACTGCGCGCGCTGGCTGGACTGGCGCTGCTGGGCTTCCTGCTGACGCTTTATGTCCTCATCTGGCGCCGTTTCAAACAGACGCAGCGGCAGCTTGAATCGGCGCGCGCGGCTTATGGCCATTTGACTGCGCTGACTGACATCGATGGTCAGTTTATGCCGGCCGACGGTCGATTCGCTCTGTCGCCGCTGACGACTTTGGGGCGTTCGGTCAGCAACTCGATTGTGGTCGATGACGGCTTTGCCAGCGACCGTCATGCCCGCATCGTTTTGCAAGATGGGCAATGGTGGCTGGAAGACTGCAACAGTCGCAACGGCACTCGGCTAAACGGCGAAACCATAGGGCAGCGCGCGATTCTGGCCGGCGGCGACGTCATCGGCATCGGCGGCCGCCATTACAAGCTGGAACTGGTCAAATAGCGGCGCGCGGGCTACGTGCTATAATCGGCTTGATTGATCACAAGTTATCTAAGGAGGGCCTGTCATGGAACGCGTCAAAATTGGTGTCATCGGAGGTTCTGGCCTGTATCACATGCCGGCCATCTCGCAAATTGCCAGCGTTGAGGTCGATACGCCTTTTGGCCCTCCCAGCGGCGCTATTCGCATCGGCGCTCTGCATGGCAAACGGGTCGCTTTTGTGCCGCGTCATGGCGAAAATCATACTTATTCGCCGTCCGCCCTGCCCTACCGCGCCAACATTTTCGCGCTCAAAAAGCTGGGCGCGCGTTTCATCATCGCCGTCAACGCCACTGGCTCTTTGCGCGAGGATTATGCGCCGGGGCATATCATCACACCCGACCAGATCGTCGATTACACCATCCACACGCGGGCGCGCTCGTTTTTTGAAGAGGGCATCGTCGCCCATGTGTCCGTCGCTGACCCGATGAGCGATTATCTGCGCGAACTGATGGCCGAGGCCGTCGAGGCCGCGGGTGGCACAGTGCATCGCCGCGGGACTTTTTTGGTCGAAGATGGGCCTCGTTTCGCCACGCGGGCCGAAAGCCATATTTTCCGCAGCTGGGGCTGTGATTTGATTGGCATGACGACTGCGCCTGAAGCCTTTTTGGCGCGAGAGGCCGAAATAGACTATGCCTCGATGGCGCATATCACCGACTATGACTGCTGGCATGAGGAGGAAGAGGCGGTTACGTCCGATATGGTGATTCGCACATTGGCCAAAAACATCGAAGTCGTGCAGAAGGCCTTGGTCGGGGTCATCGCCCGTCTTGATGAGGACAAGGTGATGCCGGCGCATACCGCGTTGGATACGGCCCTGGCGACACCGCGGGAGGCCATGGACGGCGCCGTGGTTGAGAAGCTGCGTCCCATCCTGGCGCGCGCGCTGAAGCTGGACTGACAAGCGCGGCGAGCCTGTGTCATCGGAAAGGGCGGCCCAAAATCGGAACGGTCATCAATGGCTGCTGCTGACGCTGGCCGGCGTCTTCATCTTTTTGGGCATGGCCAGCGTATCGCTGATCCGCGGCGCGGAGCCGAGCTATTGGCTGGGATTTGCGGTCTGGGTCAGCTGTGCGGCGGGCGGCGCGCTGATCTTGAATCGCTGTCTGCCGCGGCATGATCCGCTGCTGTTTCCTGTGGCGATGTTTTTGAGCGGCTGGGGGCTGGTCGCCATTGAACGGCTGGCGCCGGCCTTCGCTGACCGTCAGGCGATTTGGCTGCTGATTGGCGTCGCGGCGATGCTTCTAATGGCGATTTTCCCTCATGTTTTGCGCTGGCTGCATGCTTATCGTTACATTTTGCTGGCGCTGACTCTGCTTCTGCTGATGGCGACGATTGTTTTGGGGCGCAATCCCTCTGGCTTTGATCTCGCGCCGCGGCTGTGGCTGGGATTCGGCTCGGTCTACTTTCAATCTTCGGAAGCGATGAAAATTATCCTGGTCGCTTTTTTGGCGAGTTACCTGGGCGAACAAAGCTCGACTTTGGGAAGCGGCGGCGCCAATAAGGAGCGCGGTTTGGGCCTGTCGCCGCGGCTGGTTGGGCCGACCCTGCTGATGTGGGCCTTGTCGATTGTGATTCTGGTCTGGCAGCGCGATTTGGGTACGGCCATGCTGTTTTTCATCGTCTTTCTGCTGCTGCTTTATACGGCCAACGGCAGCCTGTACACCATTTTGGGCGGTCTGGCCCTGGTTATCGCCGCCGGTTTCGCCGCTTATCAGCTGTTCGAGGTGGTGCAGCTGCGGGTCGACATCTGGCTCAATCCCTGGCCGGAGGCTGATGGCCGCGCCTATCAGATTGTGCAGAGTTTGATGGCCTTTGGCGCCGGCGGCATCTTTGGAACGGGGGTCGGCTTGGGTTCGCCGGGTTACATCCCCGTCGTGCATTCCGATTTTGTCTTTGCCGCCCTGGCCGAAGAATGGGGTCTGCTGGGCGTTGTCGCTGTACTGTGCAGTTTCGCTGTTGTGACGATGCGCGGCTTGGCCATCGGCAGTCTGCATGACGGCGGCGCTTTTTACAGACTCTTTGCGGTTGGTCTGACTATGATGCTGACCGTCCAGGCCTTGATGATCATGGCTGGGGCGCTGAAGCTGCTGCCGCTGACCGGGGTCACGCTGCCCTTTATCAGCTATGGCGGCAGTTCGCTGCTGGCCAGCTTTGCGATGATGGGCATCCTGCTACGGCTGTCGGCGGGGGAGCCCTAAGATGCCGTTCGCTCGGCCTATTCATCATATTCTGCTGGGCAGTCTGCTCGGCATGGCGCTCATCGGCCTGGCGGCGGCCTATTGGGCCATCGGCGGACAAAGCGCGATTTTGCGGCGCGGCGACAATCCGCGGCTGATTGAGGCGGCGGCTCGCATCCAGCGCGGCAGCATCTATGACCGTCATCGGCAGCTGCTCGTCGAAACTGTGAATGAGGCCAGTGGAACCCGCCGTCACTACCTGAAACCATCCAGCTACAGCTTGATTGGCTATTACAGTCTGCGCTATGGCAGCGGCGGCGCTGAAGCGGCCTTCGACCAGGCCTTGAGCGGCTTGGACGAAGCGCCGAGTCTTGAGGCTTATTTTGCGCGGGAGATTCTGCATATTCCGCCGGCCGGCGCGGATATTCAACTGACTCTTGATGCGCGGATTCAGGATATTCTGGTCGCGGCGATGGGCGATGTTCAAGGGGCCGCGGTGGTGATGAACGCGCAAAATGGCGATCTTTTGGCCTTGGCCAGCCTGCCCAGCTATGATCCGAACCGATTGGATGAGGAATGGGATCGATTGACGGCCGCGCCTGGCAAGCCTTTTTTCAACCGCGCTTTGCAGGGACAGTATCAGCCGGGCGGCGCCATGTATATCCTGTGGCTGACCCAAGCGATCCTGGCTGATGAGGATTTATCGCGCCGCTTCGAGCAGGCCGCCGACGCGGTTGACCTGGGGGAAGACATCACCATCGCCTGCGTCGTACAGCCCGAAACCGCGCAGCTGACACTTGAGGAAGCCTTCATCTACGGCTGTCCGGCTGCTTTTGTCGATTATCAGCAAAGCGCGGCCGAAAGCAGCTATGACGACCTGGCGCGAGCCTATGCGCTGGACAGTCCCATTACGCTGGATGGCTTCCCGATTCCAGCGGCCGGCGACATTAAATTGGACTCGGTGACACGGCGCGACGCGGTCGGCCAAGGCGATTTGACCACGACGCCACTGCATCTGACTGGCATGATGGCGGCAATTGCGGCCCAGGGCAATGCCCCGCGGCCGAATATCCAACTGGGGTGGCGGCCGCCGAATAAAGGGGAATGGCAAAACCAGCCGCGCAGTCCGACGGCGATACCGATGATCACGGCCGCAACCGCCCGACAGCTGCAAGGCATCCTGCAAAGGGCCTGGGCCGTCCTGCAAGACCAGACCTACCCGGCCGGGGCGTCTGTGGGGGGGTATGTCGCTATGTCGCAGTCCGGCGATGGCGCGCAGATATGGCTAAACGGCTTTGCGGCTCATACAGATCGAGACACCGCCGCCTTCGTGATTTTGCTGGAAGACACCCGCGATATTCAGACCTTGATTGCCATCGGGCAAAGGCTCATCGACGCCCTGCTGTCCTGATGCGCTTTCATCCCAATACAGCGATGCCGCGGGCCGTCAGCTGGCGATTGAACTCGCTCCATTCACCTTCGAGCAAGGCGTCAAAATTCCTGATTTGCCCCTGAATCGAGCCAGATAATTTGTCATAGACGGCATAGGCGGCGTCGGTCGGGGGAAATTCGCCCAGGCCAACGACGGCCGGCAACGCGCTCAAGCGGCGCAGGGGATCGGTGCCTTGATTAAGCCGTCCAACCCAGCCAGGCGGCAGATCCGGTATCAGAATGCGCTTCTCGATGTCAAGAATGCGCGTTTTGAGCGTACTGGCGCGGTCGGCAAGGTCAGCGCAGTCATCGGCCTTGGTCAGACGTTCGGCAAGCGAATCCAGCTGCGCGCGGCAATTTCGCATTTGGTTGATGCTTTCGGTCGCCGCGGTGTAGGCGTCATAAATTCGCTTCAGCAAATCAAACTGCGCTTGCAGGTCGGCATCTGATGCGCTGGAATTGGCCTCTTTGACCAGTGCGAAGGGCTGGGTTTGCGTATCGTCAGCGACCGTCAGCGAAACTTGATACTGCCCTGGCACAACTGTTGGCCCGGGCATCCGCTCAAAATGCACATCATCGCCTTGCAATGCCGGCGACATGGGCAGGCGCATATCCCAGACGAAGCGATTCCAGCCCGGCTTGGCCGTGATATACAGGGCGGTTTTGTCCGACTTTGCCTTGAGGGCCTTGCGGTCATCCTCATCCATGCTGGTGAATTCGCGAAGGGTATTGCCGGCGGCATCAGCGAAGCTCAAGGTGATTTTGTCGGCAGGAATATCCTCAAGCCAGTAGGTCACCAGGACGCCGCGCGGCAGGTTTTCGCCTGAATCGAGGAATTTGCGCTCGATTAGATTTTCGTCTGTGGTGGAAAAGGTATAGGCGGCCATCGTACCCATGGAACTCATATAGGTTTTGCCGGGCTGGTCGATCAGCCGCCGCGCGTCCAGGCTTTCGAGAATGCGCTGGGTATCGCGCGGTCGCAGCAGATCCGGCCCGTCTAAGGCTTCATCGGTCAGCTGATGCAGTCTGGTCAGGTCGTCGAGAATCCAGAACGCGCGGCCGTGGGTGGCGGCAATCAGGTCATTGTTTTTGAGGGCTAGGTCGTGAATCGGCGCAATCGGCAAATTCAACTGGAATCGCCGCCAGCTTATGCCGTCGTCAAAGGAGATATAGACGCCGGTCTCCGTCCCCGCGTACAGCAGGCCCGCGCGCGCCGGGTCACAGCGAATAACGCGGGTAAAGTCATCGTCGGGGATGCCGGCATTGATGCGCGTCCATGACTGGCCATAGTCGGTCGTTTTGTAGAGATAGGGGGCATAGTCGTCCAGCTTATAGCGGGTGGCCGCCATGTAACAGGTCGACGGGTCATGCGGCGAAGGCTCAAGCATGCTTACCATTGACCATTCGGGCAGGCTGTCGGGCGTGATATTTTCCCAACTGGCGCCGCCGTCCTTTGAAAGATGCACTAGGCCATCATCCGATCCAGCCCACAGCAGGCCGGCCTGAAGCGGCGATTCGGCCAGGGCAAACACGGTCGCGTAGACTTCGGCGCCAACTGAATCGCGGTTGATGGGGCCGCCGGTCGCCTGCAAGGTATTCGGGTCGGCGCGGGTCAGGTCGGGGCTTATCGGCTGCCAGCTTTGTCCTTGATCGGTCGATTGAAAGATCAGATTGCCGGCGGCATAAAGCAGATCGGGATTGTGCGGCGAAAACAGAATCGGATACGTCCAGGCAAAGCGATATTCATGGTCGAGCGCGGCTTCGCCGGCCGTCATCTCGGGCCAGGTCGTCACCAGGCGCAGCTGTTTGCTGGCGTGGTCATAGCGCTGCAAGGCATTGCCACCGCCTGGGGAACTGCCAATGGCGCCGACGAAGACGATATTGTCATCATCGGGCTTGACGGCGATATAACCGCTTTCGCCAGTGCCGGCGATAAAGCTGTCCATCCACATCAAAGAGGATTTGTGGCTGCGGCTGGGGACGGCGACGCTGCTGTTGTCCTGCTGCGTTCCATAGACAAAGTAGGGATCGCGATTGTCGGTGGTCACATGATAAAACTGCGCTGTCGGCTGATTGAAGATGCTTGACCAGGAAGCGCCGCCATTCAGCGAGACACAGGCGCCGCCGTCGTTGCCCTGCACCATGCGCCGGGTATTGTTCGGGTCAATCCACAAATCATGGTTGTCGCCGTGTGGTGTGCCGATCATTGAGTAGGTACGGCCGCCGTCAATCGACTTCCAAAAACGCAGGTTGTTGACGTATACCGTATCGGGGTCTTGCGGGTCGGGCGTGAGGTGCATGTAATACCAGGCGCGGGATATGATGTCATTGTTGCGGGCGACAAAATCCCAGCTGTCGCCATAATTGTCCGAGCGATACATACCGCCATCCTGATGCTCCACCAAGGCATACACGCGCCCTGACTGCGCTGGAGACGCGGCGATGCCGATTTTGCCGAGGATGCCGGCCGGCAAACCTGGATGAGATGAGATGCTGTGCCAGGTGTCGCCGCCGTCCATCGAACGCCAGATGCCGCTGTCTTCGCCGCCGCTGCTTATCTGATGAAAATTGCGATAGGCTTCCCAGATTGAGGCGTACAGGATGCGCGGGTTGTTTGGGTCGATGCTAAGGTCAACGGCGCCGGCCTTGTCACTGACGAACAAGACCTGCTTCCAGTTTTCGCCGCCGTCGGTCGATTTGAAGACGCCGCGCTGTCGGTTGCGCCCAAAGGCATGGCCCAAGGCCGCCACAAAAACCGTGTCGGGGTCGCGGGGGTGAATCCGTATTTTGCCGATGTGACGGGTATCATCCAGGCCGATGTGCCGCCAGGTGCGGCCGGCATCGGTGGATTTATACACGCCGTCGCCATGCGAGACGTCGATGCGGATGGTCGCTTCGCCTGTGCCGGCATAAATCACATTTGGGTCGGATTCGGAGACGGCCAGCGCCCCGACTGAAGCGGTCTTGAAAAAACCGTCCGAGATACATTCCCAATACTGCCCGGCATCCTCTGTTTTCCAGACGCCGCCAGCGCAGGCGCCAAAATAAAACGTGCCGGTGTCATTGACATCGCCGGCGACGGTTACGACTCGGCCGCCGCGAAAGGGGCCAATGCAGCGCCAGCGAGCTATGTTATCGAGGTTGAAGTTCATATCATTCCAGCTTTCGTTGTTAGTGGATAAAGGATGAGATGTATTGTAACGCAGATGTCAAGCGCGGTGCGAATTGGAAGTCATTTTCAGCCAATTTGACAATGCGAGAACAAACGGTCGCCCTTTGGGGATTGGAAGGTGACAGGATACAGGCATTGTTCAATGAGATAGAGGGGAGGCAATGAAGGACGGGTACGCAATAAAGAGGCTGTGTCGTGTGAATCGGCTGGTGACAGGGCAAATTGCACACGACACATTCACCAACCTGCTCGATAGTTAGCAGGATCATTCAATGATACACAAGGAACGGACATAAGTCCAGCAGCAAAGGAGGTCATTTCATGGCTTGGACAACTCCCAAGACCGATTGGACAACTGGCGAATTGGTTTCCGCCAGTGATATGAACAGCATTGGCGCAAACCTGGCGGCGCTGAAGCAGAAGGCGGTTGCAGCTTATTCGACAACATCGGATATCAGGGCAAGTCTCGGCGGCACCGGATTTCACGATGTTGACGGCACTAATCTAAGTCTAACAATCACCACGACTGGCGGTGATGTGTTGGTTTATTTTCGTGGCTGCATAGCCCGGAGCGATGGACAGCACCGTGAAGAGAGGGTCTATCTTGATGTTACGGTTGATGGCACTCGACAAGGAAGTGACAAAGGCGTCCTGAGATTCAAGGTGGACGGCATAGAGTATAATGCAAGTTTTATGCATCTGGTTCAGAATCTGAGTGCTGGATCGCATACTTTCAAACTTCAATGGCGATCAACCAGATCGGCGAAACTCTATCGTGCCGCGCAATTCGTGGTGCGCGAGATCTAGGAAAGGAGGCGCGATATGCACAATGACATGCGCGACTACCGCGACTATCAGAAGCGCAAATTGAGCGGCAGCAT
This sequence comes from Phototrophicaceae bacterium, assembly GCA_965243795.1. Lineage (GTDB taxonomy): Bacteria > Chloroflexota > Anaerolineae > Aggregatilineales > Phototrophicaceae > UBA6055. Next base: position 2,928,157 of record OZ251576.1, read on the forward strand.
CGACGGGCGCGGCATCAAAGTGACGGCGACTGTCAGCCCTGGCAGCTTGATTCACACCGCGCTGGACAGTGTGGCGGCCAATGAATGGGATGAGATTTTTATTCGGGCGGTCAACACCTCGGCCTCGGCGGTCAAGCTGACGGTCGAATGGGGCGGCGTCAGCAACCCGGATGATCTCATCGAAATCACCATCCCGGCCGAGAGCGGTTTCAGCGATGTTATCAGTGGCAGCGTTCTGCAAAATGGGGCGGCTGTCCGCGCCTTTGCCGCACAGGCCAATGTCATCGTCCTGCATGGCTATGTCAACCGCTATCAGCATACTTAGGAGGCGATGATGCCCAAACTCGCAGGCGACCATGTACAAATTCTGGTCGGTGGCTATGAACTCACCGGCGACAGCAACCGCGTCGATATCCATGACAGGCGCGACCTGTTTGATGTCACTGCCTTTGGCGACGAAGCGCGTCAATTCCTGCCCGGCCAGCGCATGATGGCGGTACAGCATGCTGGTTTTATGAACAGCGCCAGGTCGCATCCGATCCTCAAGGGGGTTGATGTTGATGGCTTGTTCTCGGTTTATGTGGGGCAGAACGCGGCGCCGAATGCTGGTGATCCGGTCTTCAGTCTGCTGACTCGGCAGGCGCGTTATGGCAGTTTGCCCCAAGTCAATCAGCTGATTCCCTTTCAGGCGGTCTTTGCCAATCGGGGTCAGTTCGGCGGCTGGGGCATGGCCCTGGCGGCGCCGACGAGCTTCAGCCGTTCATCAAGTGGGGATGCGCTCGACAATGGGGCTGTCAGCAATCAAGGCGGCTTGGCCTGTCTGCATGTGCTGACGGCCGCGGCCACTGACCGCTACAGCATCAGCGTTGAAGGCTCGGCCAGCGGCGCCTTTGCCGGCGAAGAAAGCAGCTTGGCGTCTTTTGCGCTGGACGGGTCGGCGCTCGGTTCGGAGCAGGTCAGAATCAACGGGACGATACCTCGCTATATCCGCTGGAAAGCAGTCCGCAGCGGGTCGGCTGGGGATACCGTCAAAATCGCGGCATCACTGATTCGCAGTTAATTCAAATCAATAAGAGGGAGAAACCACATGGCTTTATCAGGCGATCATGTCATCGTGAAAATGGACGACAGCGGCGGCGCGCTCCGCACCTTTGCTGATGGCGACATCCGCAGCATTGACCTCGGGTTGAGTTATGACCAATTTGACGTCACTGGCTTTGGCGATGATGTCCATCAGTTTATCAACGGGCAGCTGCGGGCGCCGGTGACGATTCAGGGTTACCTGACGACCGACAGTCCCAGCGGCACCCATACCGTCATTCAAGGCGCATTTGCCGCTGGCAAGCAGGTTTCGCTGGAGGTGCAGGTTGGCGACAACGCGGCGCCGTCCGCAAACGATCCCAAATATACGGGTGAGTTCCTGATCGCGAGTTACCGTCCGCAAATCACGACTGGCGGCGCGATTATGTTCACGGCTGTTTTGCAGCCGGCGACAGGCACCGCCCCAGCTTGGGGAACGGTCTAGCTTCATCTTTCACAGCAGGAGATGCGCGGTGGCTTGACAGGGCAGGCTGTGCATCTCCCCTTCACCAATCGACTCGATAATTAGCAAGGAGAAAAACGATGCTGTATCCAGACGCGCAACCCCAAGGCAAGTCCAGTGGAAGTGGGACATCAGCAAAACCCAAGCCGAAGCCAATCCCAGCATTGCCCGCGGTGATTTACACATCTTTTGGAATCCAAGAGGCAGAAAAACTTCAGGAACGTATTAAAAAAGCAGAAGAGTATCGAGAACGGGTTCGAGCGGCCGCAAGGAACAGCGATAAACCCAAGAACCAAAAACGCACCAAACAAGATGCCGCGGCTCAAAAACGCAGGCCTTCTATCCCCGCGGTCATATACACTGCCTTTGACAGAGACGAAGCCGATGAACTCCGAGAACGTATCGAGAAAGTCAAGGACAGGGGCAAACCATCACCCTCCGATCTCCCGCAGGACATCGGCCAGGATGAACAGCTTGACGCTCAATCGCTCCCCGATTTGCAGAGTTTCTACGCAGAACCCGATTGGCCCGCCAGCAGGCCTCTCACTGAAGGACAAAAATACCACGTCGATCATCTTTTGAGCATTGAAGATGATACCCTAGCGCGGAGTATGCTCATCGGCATCCGACGCGACGGCATGCCATCCCCAAAATACCTCAACGACTATCTCGCGCGGTTTGCCGAATGGGGATGGGATGAAATATCGGATGAGCGCACGCTGGAGCTTTTGGACACCATCAGGCAATCGAACTGGGATGCGTGGCTGGAGCGGGCGGATTCAGCGCCAGTAGAAAACGCGGCGCAAGACCTGGCGAACGACATGATCGAAAGTGTGCAGGTCATCGACGCCGCCACCGGTCAGGTCTTGCTTAGCCGGGTGGGTGTTCTGGGGGCCGGCGGCGGGCAATCTGTGGGTTTGCAAGCCGAAGAAGTCCAGACGTTTCAAGGGCGCGAGCTGATCTTCGTACACAATCACCCCAACGGCGCGGCGGCATCGGACGCTGACCTGCGGACGGCGTTTTTGGCAGGCGCCGAACTGCTGCTGGTGGTCACACCGCGCGGATACGAATACGCGTATATCCGTGGCGAAAATGGCATGGCGCTTGTCCGCGAAGGAGATGCCAGCTATGAAGTAAGTCCAGCGACAGCGGAAGAATATGTGGAATTGACTGGCCGTTCCTGGCGGCAGGCGATGGCGGACAGGCTCAATCCACCAGAGTTTTTGATGTTGCAGGATGAGGATGAGCCGACTCTGGAGATTGAAGTTTCGGGGCCTTTGAATATCTACGGTCAGGAAACGCGTGTCCGCGGCGAGGATAAGCAGTCTCTCTGGGTGTATGATTTCTCCGAGGCGCCAGAACGGTTTAAGATATTGGGTAAATCCCGTTTGAATCATTCCGTCGTATTGATCGATATGTACGGCGAGGCCAGATTTTGGATCGATCTTGACCAAACCGACGTGCTTAACATCAGCGAGATTGACTTGGCGCGTGTTCCAACTGTAGATCAAAGAGGGCAAGCTCTGAATACGGAAGAAATCAGAGAGCCTTTTGAAAATCTCGTGCGCCGAACAGTAGATTTCCTCCCGATTTCTCAGCAAGAGATAACCGGTATCTTACAGTTTGGTATCAAAGACGAAGATAACTACCCAGCTATGTTTGATAATAGACATCCGGGTTTGGACTTTTTTGCTCCAGCCGGCACTGAAGTCATATCGCTGACGCCGGGCGAGGTCACAGGTGTTTTTATTCCTGACGGCGCTGAGACTGAATATGAGCGAGTCTATGGCGCCGGGGTCAAAAGCCATGTCGCACACGGCGAACCAGGGGGCAAGGTGTTTGATCCGCGGAATCCCTCTGTGGATACACGCAAACATCTAGCCGATAATTGGATTATAGAAAGAAGCAACAGGGCTTATGTCATTGTTCGCAGCGGCAACGCATACATCCTGTACGGACATCTTGATCCAAATTCCATTCAAGTGGGAACACATGTCATTGCCGGTCAGATAATAGGGACAGTGGGTGTAGATGAGATACCTGGCAACGATCATTTGCATCTTGAAGTGAGAACGCATGGATTATATCCTGTAAATCTCGATGAAACCGGTGAATATGAACATTACAGCAAGGATAAACCCGGGGCTTTTATCAATCCTCTGTGGCTGTTCACTGAGGAATTGGAAGATGTACTCGAAGATCTTTTTGATGAGGAAGATCGTTTTGGTAAGATGGAGCCGTTTGAGAAACAAATGCAAGGGTGGGCAGGCGGGCGGCCATATTACCGAAGTCCAGATTTTCGGATCACATCAATTTGGACAGACGTAACACCTGTCAGATAACCTGAGGAGGTGAAAACATGAAAAGAACCCTGATTGCTGTAGTTTGTATGTTGATCGGGTTGCAAATAGCCGCTGGGCAAGGAGATAATTCGCAAGATAAAATCGAATTATTTCGGATGGGTATTATGGAGGAATCAGATGATCCGAGAGTTGGCCCTCTGGGTAATTATCTAGGAGATGCTATATATGTAAGTGGCGCATCTCCCCCGAGCGATGGCGCCATTGTTTATGGTTACATGCCCTATGACGATCCGGTGTTCCAGAGTGATGCCGGATGGTATTTCACAGATCAACCTGAACATCTCACCTGGACTCCATTAGACCATTCTCAAATTCAACCTTTGACTAACGGTGTATTTGAAGAAGCGGTTGCTCAAGCTGGAGTGGTGTGGGAAGAATACCTGGAGGACGATGGCACCTTGATTAAAGTCTCGGCTGGTGGGAGCCTGCTCTATGTTGTCGATGACTTTCGGCTGCATTTAATTGATTTGACAGCTAATGTCGTCATTGTAATGACCTATAGCAATGGTATGTACTGTGGGACACCAGATGGAAAGTCAGTAGTGGAAATAGAAAAGTCAATAGTGGAAATAGATCAGGATGGATTGCCTGATGTTGGAGTTGCAATTCTGCGATGCTATCACCTGTTTGAGTTCACCAGCCACTCTGCGCTCCTGTTTTCTATGAAAGATCCCAAGAGCATTCAGCTTGGTGTTTTGAAGGCTTTAGATTCACGCAGGCTTGAGTATGAGGAAATGTCGGCAAGTATTAAACAGCGCCCGGATCCGCCCGTAATCTGGCTTCAAGGGCACAGCAAGTACATCAAATGGGATGGCGCTTACGACATAGGGGCTAGCAGGTTAGGTGGGATTGCAGTTGAAGGCCACCTTGTCCGACACACTGTCCTGACACACGACTACCCAGAATTATTGGAAGGAAGGCCGAGTCCAAGAATCGTAAGGGTAATGCTAATGCTTAACGCGTTAGAGCAAATCCTGTCCGGAAATGGAAAGTGGCTGCGGAAAGTGCAACGCCACCGGCGAGAACACATCCTGATTCGAAATTTGTCCAATATGTATAAATAAAGGAGGACTAAAATGACCAGGCTTAACTTTGTAGTATTGATCGGCAGCCTGATCTGGGGAAATATGTTTGCCTCTTATGCACAGGATCCAGATCAACTCATTGCATTTGCATCCAGACTAGATGATCAAACTAGCGATATATTCATCATCCAACTCAATGGAGAAAACCGAAGAAATCTGACCCAGCACCCAGCGGATGATCGTCATCCGGATTGGTCGCCGGATGGGACACAAATCGCATTTTCATCGAATCGCGATGGCGATTACGATATCTGGATCATGGACGCGGATGGGGGCAATTTAATCAAAGTGATCGATACTGATGTAGATGAGATTAATCCGAAGTGGTCGCCAAACGGAAGACACATCCTTTGTGAACAGGCAAGTAGTGATAAGCCATATATTGATTGGCTATTGTCTCCCGATGATAGACGGGATATTTGTCTCATCTCGCTTGATGAAGTTAGTATCGTGCAGCTGACAAATGAGTCGTCGTCTAATGTTCATAATTATAATCCTTCATGGTCGCCGGATGGGATGCGAATTATCTTTACATCTAGGAACGGCGCGGATGATCCTGAATTTTATACAATGAGAGTTAACGAGCCAAGAAGCCTGTCTCAGTTAACCAATGACGGTATGCACAAAAGCTCAATCTCTTGGATATCTGAAAGTGAAATCCTGTTTTCTATGATGCCTGATTTATATACGATGAATCTCGAAACATTGGAAGTAGAGTGGATGACAGAACTGTATTATCTCTATATTGATGTAGAGGTTGAGGATGGTGTCCCGCAGATAATATTTGATGAAATGTTTGGTGTCGGCCTGGGGTATTACAATCCCGAAACTGAAGTGTATTTTTACATTGACAATACAGGACCATTCGATGACGCCCTGTCATGGAGGCCGTCAAACAATAATTCGCTAGCAGATTAATCTAAGTCAAATAAGCAAAGGAGAACCAAAATGACAACAAGCTGGACAACCGCAATTGACTGGAATCGAGACGGCAGCTGCACAGACGAGACAAGCAAAGTCCTGTCTGCCAACTGGTTTCTCGGTTTCCAGCAACCCTTTGCCGATGTGGGCAGTGACGCGCAATTAACTCTCATCATGCAGAACATGGACAAGCGATTCACACCGGAAAATCCCACCGGCGACCTCTATGGCAAGCTGGCGCCGCTGCGTCCGGTCAAATCATCAACGCGCTCATCAAAGAGGTCATCTTCCCGCCAGCTTTGAGCGCCGCCTGACATCATCTCCACAGCAACTTTAACCCATTTGAAAACGTGCGACCAAATAGTCGCCCTTTGGAGGCCGGCACGTGATAGAGTGCATAGCACCATTAAATGAAATGAAGCGGCTGCGGCGTGTGAACTGGCTGGTGACAAGGCAAATTGCACACGACGCATTCACCAATCGGCTCGATAGTTGGCAGGGAGAAAAACGATGCTGTATCCAGACGCGCAACCCCAAGGCAAGTCCAGTGGAAGCGGCACGCCAGCAAAACCCAAGCCGAAGCCAATTCCGGCATTGCCCGCGGTGATTTACACATCTTTTGGAATCCAAGAGGCGGAAAAACTTCGGGAACGGATTCGAGAGGCCGCAAGGAACCGCGGCAAACCCAAACAAAATCAGAAATCGCAGAAGACCGATTCAAGCCGGCAGGCCACCCAGCCGAAAACGCCGTCCTACGATCCGCTGTCGTCCATACAAGCGCCGCAGTCAAAAGCTGCCCCAGCGCCGGCCAGGAAAGAAACATCCGACATCGGTAAAACTGAAGATGTGACAAGTGTTCAAGCAGCGCTGCCGGATATTGAGGACGTACAAGGTAACTATGGCGCCGATGATCCAAGCCTTGAACGCATGTATGCCTACAGCAACCTCGACCTGCTGCGTGTAAAGCAAGATATGGAAAGGCGGACTTTAACGTTTAAACTTTGCTTTGAGCAAGCCCAATCGCCGCGGGAAGCCTTGGAGTTCCTGTACGCAAAATCGCCAGATTGTAATAACAGCGAGCTAGCGTATCTTCTTGAGCAGCAATCCCTCTATGGAGGGGGCAGCCCAGATGATGCAAATAACAGCGATGATTCAGATATTGATTTAGATATCGATCATTTTGCATTCGAGTACGAAGATCACTTGGAATCCAGGTATGGATATGAGATCAAATGGGCATCAGGCCGCGATACGAACAGGCTGAAACAGCTGTACAATCTTGGCCAAGCCAGTACTCACATTGTCAATTATCTTGGCCAAGAGGTATTTGATGGTGATGAGGCCCAAGCATTGTCTGTTTTTCAACAGCAGTTTAGCCAATCGGAAGCCCATGGGCAACTGGTGGTTCATCTTGGGGCTGATAGTGATGCAGGAGCTGGGGAACCAGCGTATGGGAGAGTGCCACTTCAAGGATCCGCGGATATGTATTTGGGCAGCGCCGTCGATATTCCGACCATTGTCCACGAATTCGGGCATGTTCTAGACAGAAATGTGGACTTCACAGATTATCTCAACGAGCCAGTAACGCAGATCGGGGAATCTCGTTTAGTTGACAAAGCAGAGGTCAACCTGAATACCGAGATACTGAAATGGGTCATTGAAGGGTTTGTCGCCAAGCAATATTTTGCACGAGAGCTTTGGGCAGACCTCTTCATGACGGCGGTGCTAGATCCGGCTGTTTCTGGTAAAACATATCCAGTATATTCAGTTGTATCTGACTATAGAAAGAAATTTAGTGATGGAAATTTCTCTAATTGCAGCAGCATAGAGGGTGCTTGCGATTATAGAGGCGTGAGGTGGCAGGGCACCGATCGCGCTGGTGATGTGCGGGAATATCTACCTGAAGCGTTTCGTGAGCTTCTATCTGAGTAGGAGGAGGAAACGAAAATGAAAAGGCTGGCTCTATTCTTGGCGGCCGTCTGGATGATATCGCTGTGTGGCATCACCGCCGCGCAAGACCGCGGGTGGGCAACTTCTATTGCCTGGAGTCCAGATGGTGAAACAATCGCCATTGGCAGCAGTACCGGCATCTGGTTCTTTGACAATGAGTTCAATGAATTGGGACATATTCCGGTCAAACTCAATAATCTCAAACCACACCGTGAAGCCGACTCACCGAGATCCCTGGATTGGCATGCTGCCGGTGAACTGCTTGCCGTTGGATTTCCAATGTCAATGTCCGGCCCGCCCCAAATTATTGACGTCAGCAAACGTGAGGTCATCAATGAAATTGACCCTCCATGGCCTTGGAGTCATATTCTTTGGCATCCTGAAGACAATCGTATCATCGCCGGCCTATATGGCGGCGAGACATATATTTGGGATGCGCTGACGGGGGGAAAACTTTTCTACTTTGAGGAAAGCGCCGAGCGAGACGACTTTGAAGACCCGTCCGGATACACCTTACCGACTAGCTTAACGACAGGCGTTTGCTGGATTACGGAAAGCATCATTGGCATTGTAACCGCGCGCGGAGTTTATGTCGTTGATGTTGAAATCAATAGGGTGCTGCAATGGTTCGATATCGGATGGCATCAAGATACAGCAGATTGCAATAGCGATTACAAAGCAATTACTGCCGACGGGTGGCTTATTGATCTTAAAACTGGCGCGCATACAAGAATATTCAAGCGAGTTACGAGTGATTTCCTCTTGGAAGGGACCATAGCATCACTTACCTACTTGGACGCGGCCTGGTCACCAGATGGAAGTCAAATTGCAAGCATCGCACAAGGATGCCATATCAATGTATATGATGGTCACAATGGCGCTTTACTGGCAGAAATGCTAGGTGGCATCTACCTTTCGCAGATACCTTTCCCATTTTTCCAGGACTCGATAGCCTGGCATCCCGACAGCAGTCGATTTGCCGTAGTCGGGCAATTCGGCAATATCAGCGTATGGGATGCCGAGACTTATGAATTGCTGCGGCGATTCGACGGCTTTGAATCGAGCTATGCAGCAACGCATGGAATGTTGTTTGAAAATTTGAGTGAGGAAGAACGAAACCTCATTGATGCTGGCAGAATACAGTGCGAATTTGGGAACACGTAAACAGTGAGGAGTTGGAGATGAAGGGACTCTTGCCAATTTTTGTCATTGTCTGGGTGATATCGCTGTGCAACATCACTGCCGCGCAAGACCGCGGGTGGGCAACTTCTATTGCCTGGAGTCCAGATGGTGAAACAATCGCCATTGGCAGCAGTACCGGCATCTGGTTCTTTGACAATGAGTTCAATGAATTGGGACATGTTCCGGTCAAATTCGATAATCTCAAACCAGGTGAACCCGACTCACCGAGATCCCTGGATTGGCATGCTGCCGGTGAACTGCTTGCCGTTGGATTTCCAATGTCAATGTCCGGCCCAACCCAAATCATTGACGTCAATAAGCGTGAGGTCATCAATGAAATTGACCCGCCAAGGCCTTGGAGTCATGTTCTTTGGCATCCTGAAGACAATCGTATCATCGCCGGTGTATATGGCGGCGCGGCATATATTTGGGATGCGCTGACGGGGGAAGAACTTTTCTACTTTGAGGAAAGCGACGTACGAGGAGACGACTGGAACGACCCGCAAAGATTTACCAGATTAACGACGGGTGTTTGCTGGATTACGGAAAGCATCGTGGGTATTGTAACCGATGTGGGAGTTTATGTTGTTGATGTGGAAATCAATAGGGTGCTGCAATGGTTCGATATCGGATGGAATCGCACAGCAGATTGCAATAGCGATTACAAAGCAATTACTGCCAACGGGTGGCTTATTGATCTTAAAACTGGCGCGCAGGCAAGAATATTCAAGCGAGTTACGAGTGATTTCGACTTGGAAGGGGCCATATCACCACTTACCTACTTGGATGCGGCCCGGTCACCAGATGGAAGTCAAATTGCAAGCATCACAGAAGGATGCCATATCAATGTATATGATGGTCACAATGGCGCTTTACTGGCAGAAATGCTAGGTGGCATCTACTTTTCGCGGCTACCTCACCCATTTTTCCAGGACTCGATAGCCTGGCATCCTGACAGCAGTCGATTTGCCGTAGTTGGGTAATTCGGCAGCATCAGCGTATGGGATGCCGAGACTTATGAGTTGCTGCGGCGATTTGACGGCTTTGAATCGAGCTATACGGCAACGCACTGGATGTTGTTTGAAAATTTGAGTGAGGAAGAGCGAAACCTCATTGATGCTGGCAGAATACAGTGTGAATTTGGGAACACGTAAACAGTAAGGAGTTGAAGATGAAGGGACCCTTGCCAGTTTTTGTCATTGTCTGGATGATATCGCTGTGTGGCATCACCGCCGCGCAAGACCGAGGCACAGCGTCATCAATTGCCTGGAGTCCGGACGGCGAGACCATAGCGGTGGGCAGCACAACTGGCATCTGGTTCTTTGACAATGAATTCAATGAACAGGGCTATGTTGAAATCGAGTCATCCGGGCAAAGTAGAGGACCAGAGCGTTTCGTGGAATGGAATGCCGGCAGCGATTTGCTTGCCGTTTCAAGCATCCTAGAAGTTGACGATCCAAAACAGATCAGGATTATCGATGTCGCCAAGCTGGAGGTCATTACTGAAATCGAAACGAAGTCAAGCGTGCTTTGGACCGAGGTTCTTTGGAATCCTGAAGGCAACCTTGTAATCGCAGGTGAATATCATTCTGGAATAGCCCGTATTTGGGATGCCCTTACCGGGGAAGAACTTTTCTATTTTGACGTGGACGAGAAGGACGATCTCAATATGCCCGAGATAACGGGGTTCTGTTGGTTCACCGAAAACACTGTCATCGCTGTAAATACACACGCGCTCTACGTCGTGGACATTGCTGAAAACACGATATTGCGATTCGGCCACTACGGTGCGTTCGAGTGGTCAAGCTGCAATCGTGATTACCAGATCATAACAATATATGGGAGGCTAATTCACCTTCAAACTGGCTTATACACCCGAAAATTATTCCACGACGCCGATGATGACGATATCCCTTATTATGCAATGGCAGTAGCATGGTCGCCGGAATCTGGCCACTTCGCAGTAAGCTCGGAAGGCTGTCTTGTACGCGTGTTTGATGGTCAAAGCGGCGAATTAGTGGTGAAACTGCCAGGCAGTATTCGTATAGTGTCCCCAAACCCTTGGTTTTTCCTAGACTCAATAGCATGGCACCCGGATGGCAGCCGTTTTGCAGTTGTGGGGCAATTCGGTGATATCCGAGTATGGGATGCCGAGACTTATGAATTGCTGCGGCGATTTGACGGCTTTGAAGTGCATCCCGGCTCATTAGAATGGTGGTTTGATACTTCCACGCCGCTTAGCGAAGTCGAGTGCCCATAATGGGAAAAGGCGAGTCCCCGCAAAGAGAAAGGAGGCTGAATGAAAAGAACCGCGGTATCGCTACAGGCAGCAAATGATGTATTGGATAACTAAGTGGAGAAAGGAAAGCAAGAGATGGCAACAAGCTGGACGATAGCGATTGATTGGGATCGCAATGGAAATTTCAGCGGAGAGCATGATGATGTTACGCAATATGTTCTACACGCCGAGTGGTTTGTGGGGATGCAGCGCCCTTACCAACTCACAGCAGATGGCTCAACGCTGGTGATGCGCTTATACAACAAGGATAAACGTTTCTCACCAGAGCATGACGCCAGCCCGATCAGTGAAAAGCTGGCGCCCTTGCGTCCGGTTCGGATCCAATCTAACGACGGAACAGCCACCCGCATACACTGGTCAGGATGGGTTGAATCAGTGCATCCGGAGGCGAATCAACATGGCGAGCGAATCGTCAAAATCTTGTGTGCCGGCGCCATGCAGTTCCTCAAAGCGACCGAGACCCAAATCGAGCTTCAGCAGGATCAGCGCACCGACCAAATCATCAACGCCCTCATCAAAGAGGTCATCTTCCCGCCAGCTTTGAGCGCCGCCTGACCTTATCCCCACAGCAATTTTAACCAATTTGAAAACGTGCGACCAAAGAGTCGCCCTTTGGAGGCTGGCACGTGATAGAGTGCATAGCACCATTAAATGAAATGAAGCGGCTGCGGCGTGTGAACTGGCTGGTGACAAGGCAAATTGCACACGACGCATTCACCAATCGGCTCGATAGTTGGCAGGGAGAAAAACGATGCTGTATCCAGACGCGCAACCCCAAGGCAAGTCCAGTGGAAGCGGCATGCCAGCAAAACCCAAGCCGAAGCCAATTCCGGCATTGCCCGCGGTGATTTACACATCTTTTGGAATCCAAGAGGCAGAAAAACTTCGGGAACGGATTCGAGAGGCCGCAAGGAACCGCGGCAAACCCAAACAAAATCAGAAATCGCAGAAGACCGATTCAAGCCGGCAGATCGCCCAGCCGAAAGCGCCGTCCTACGATCCGCTGTCGTCCATACAAGCGCCGCGCCCGAAACCTGCTCCAGCGCCGGCCGTGCCAGACAACGGCAAACCCAAGAAAAAGAAACCAGCACAAGCAGCAGACGAAAACGCGCCATCGCCCTCCGGCTTTCCCCAGGACATTGAATGGCAGCCCGACATCAACCCAGCCGACATTTTTGACCTCTGCGGACGCTTATGCGAGGAAAATCCAGAAGCCATGACTGCCATGATGAATTTTATCGAAGGCTTCGATCCTGACGATGACGAACAAACCATACGCCGCCGCGTGAACAATCACCTGCGGATTATCGGACTGAATGATGCGTTTGACCACGGCGACTGGTACACGACAAGGCTGGGTCCAACCGTCCCCCTTGCCAATCCGCCATCTCAAAATGACACCATTGATATGATTAATATGGTAGCCGCTGAGGCGGGCGCTACATCACAGCGGATTAACCTGGCCAGCTTGGATCACCTTAGGAAGCAGGTCGACGATTGGGACGTAACCTGGACAACTGAAGCAGATCTGAGCCGTTTCGTCATTAACAAATTTGCCAGCGATTATGATGTTGAGGTGCCAGATGGCTTTGCGGATGACCCAGTTGAAGATCAGGTCATGAAGCTGCTCCAGTTCGTTCACCATCACCGCGAGGCATACTATTCAAAGACTGGGCAGTATGAGAGCCCGTATCCGTGGCCTATCCTGGATAGGGATTACAATGACCTTCTCCGCCTGCCGGAACTGCTAGATCCAAGGCCTTTGGCTGACCCTGTTGCCTTGCTTGATGCCTTCAGTTTTGAATCCGAAGCAGATGCCGCCGATTATCTACACCCCAAAGTAGAGATGGTATATGCAAAGTTGGGACATGAACTGCCAGCAAACTGGGCAGAGAGCGAAAACACTGCTCTACTGGCAACGATGCTGCACACCGGTATTGAGGCCATGTTTATCCGACACGAGGCAGACGGCGCGTTTTTGAGCGATTACGATCCGTCTGTCATCGAGTTCCGCAATAGGTATTTTAGCCTCGGATACAGCACACTGAACGAAGATTATCAGTGCTTGTCAGGGATTGATCAGCCGTCAGACTACTCGCTCTTCGTTTCTCTTCTTCGCATCTTCTCTGAACCGGCGGACTGGACTTTGACCGCTCCTGAAGTCATTGAGGCCGCTTCAAGGGGAGATTGGGGAGCGGCGCTTATAGACGCCGGGCTGCTGCTTTTGCCAGGTGTACCTGGATACACTGACAATCTCTTGAGAATGACCGATGAGCTTGCAGATTTAGCTCGGCGGATTGATATTGACCTCCATAGCCTTGGCACACGCAATCTCATAAAAAGAAACGATTTAGTCAATCGTGGATTCCCTGAACAAGCAGTCGATGACATGATATCCGGTAAGGCGACCCTTCCAATGTCGGGCCAAGGTCATGGCAGGGCAGAAGGTATACTCGAAGCGGTAAATCCCCGTGCATCCCGCCGACAACAAATGCAAATTCACGCTCAAAATGAGGTAACACAATTCTTGGGCGGCGAAGGCGGTTATCACGTTGTCAGCCTCGGTCCAAACGAAAACAACTTGTTCCGAGACAATCTACAGCGTTCCATAAGCTACCGTGGAACAGGAAACCCGGATATTGTTATTATGTATCGAGATAAGGCTGGCGCGATGGCAGCCCGAGAGTTTGACATATACAGTCCTGTCTCGAGTAATAACAGAACCATTGTGGAAAACATAAAGAATAAAGTTCGTGATACGGATACTGGCGCCTATCGGCAGGCTGATCGGATTGTATTGAACTTGGAGTTAACACAGGTTGATGTTAATCTACAATCTCTCAAAAGCAAACTGGAACGTGAAAATACCTACTTTCTCAAGGAAATTATCATCGTTGACAAAGTGGCTGGAAACTATCAAATCACAGATGTCTGGACATTCTAGCTCATAAGCACATAGAAAGGGCGAAAAATGGGACAACTACGCCAACTAATTGCATACACAGATTTATCGCTGGAAGAGATACAGGCAATTCTATTTGACGGTATTGATATCGAGGAGTCTCCTAGGGGTCAAGGGATACTTCAAGGCAATGGCTTTCGCTGTACTGTGGGGCTTTCATCTTCTATAAGGATCTTAGCCGATTGGGATCTGGGTGTGCCAGAGAATTTGGAAGTGGTATTTTATTTTGGGTGGGATATTGACAGCTTTGTCAACTCGATGAAAATCGTCATGAATTGGTTCAAAAAGACAGCCGGATACTCTGTGTACCTTCACCACGAAAGCATCCTGCTATTGCGAATGAATAAAAAGATAATTCGCAATAGCTCGGAATACGCCTGGATTCCGGATGAAGCTATTGAACTGATTGATACTCCACATGAAGTCGAAGATTTGGGCATCCTGTGAGGATTCATGGACTTCAGAACAAGCTGATCGGATTGTATTGGATTTAGAATGGATGGAAATTATCAAATCATAGATGTTTAGACGTTCGATTCATAACACAGAAGGGGTAAAAAAATGAAGAATACGCCAGCCTTAGTTGCATACACAGATTTATCGTTAGAAGAGATACAGAATATCTTGTTTAATGGTGTCAAGATTGAGGAAGATCCCAAGCACAGGGGAAAATTTCAAGGCAATGGCTTTTACTGCATGGTAAATCGTTTTCCCACTATCGCAGTTTTGGGAAACTGGGTTGTGGGCGCGCCCAGAAACTTGGAGGTGATATTTCATTTTGAGCAAGATGTCGATGTCTTCGTCAATGCCATGAAAGTCACCATGAATTGGTTCAGAAAAACAACCGGATACTGTGCTTATTTTTACAATGCTGAAATTATCTCGCTAGTGCGAATCAATGGGAAAACAATTCGCAATAGTACGGCGTCTGCCTGGTTTCCGGATGAAGTTATTGAACTGATTGATATTCCGCATGAGGTCAAAGATTTGGGCATCCTGTAAGGATTCATGGATTTCGGAACAAGCTGATCGGATTGTATTAGATTTAGAGTTGACACACAGTGATATTTATAATCACTCAGAAGCAAATTGGAATACGAAAACGTGTGCTTTCTCAAGGAAATTATCATCGTTGACAAAGTAGCTGGAAGCTATCAAATCATAGATGTCTGGACATTCTAGCTCATAATGCAATAGGAGGTAAAACAAAATGGGGTACACACACAATTTAACTGCACACACAGATTTATCTATTGAAGCGATACAGGCAATTCTGTTTGATGGTATTGATATCGAGGAAGACCCTAGGGACAGGAGAAAACTTCGAGGGGACGGGTTTTACTGCACAATAAGTTTTTTACCCACTGCGGATGTAGATATTTCAGAAAATGCTCTTTTGGATGTGCCCGAGAACTTGGAAGTTACATTTTATTTTGCGTGGGATTTTGAGAAGGGTTTCATCAACGCAATGAAAATTGTCATGAATTGGTTCAGACAAACAACAGGAGACTGTGCTTATCTGTACAACTTTGAAATTATCTTTTTATTGCGTGTTAATGGAAAAATAACTCGTAATAGTTCAGAGTGGGCAGAGCTTCCGGATGAAGTTATTGAACTGATTGATATTCCGCATGAGGTCAAAGATTTAGGCATTCTATAAACATAAAGGAGAAAAACGAAATGCCAACCACATGGACAATCGCAATCGACTGGGACCGAGACGGAGCGTTCACCGGCGACGATATCGTCACCAGCCGAACCCTCTGGGCCAACTGGTTCATCGGCTTCCGCAAGCCCTTCAGCGACATCGCTGAAAATTCAATGCTGGCGTTGATACTGGATAACCGCGACCGCCGCTTCTCACCCGAAAACGATGACGACGACAATCCGCTGGCAGGGAAAATCCAGCCATTGCGACCGGTTCGAATCCAATCCAACGACGGAACAGCCACCCGCATACACTGGTCAGGATGGGTTGAATCGGTACATCCGGCGGCGAATCAACATGGCGAGCGGATCGTCAAAATCTTGTGTGCCGGCGCCATGCAATTCCTCAAAGCGACCGAGACCAAAATCGAGCTTCAGCAGGATCAGCGCACCGACCAAATCATCAACGCGCTGATTAAAGAGGTCATCTTCCCGCCAGCTTTGAGCGCCGCCTGACCTTATCCCCACAGCAACTTTAACCAATTTGAAAACATGCGACCAAATAGTCGCCCTTTGGAGGCAGGCACGTGATAGAGTGCATGCACTATTAAATGAAATGAAGCGGCTGCGGCGTGTGAACTGGCTGGTGACAGGGCATTCCACACGGCGCATTCACCAATCGGCTCGATAGTTATTAGCAGGGAGAAAAACAATGCTGTATCCAGACGCGCAACCCCAAGACAAGTCCAGTGGAAGTGGGACATCAGCAAAACCCAAGCCGAAGCCAATCCCAGCATTGCCCGCGGTGATTTATACAGCTTTCGGAATCCAAGAGGCAGAAAAACTTCGGGAACGTATTAAAAAAGCAGAAGAGTATCGAGAACGGGTTCGAGCGGCAGCAAGGAACAGCGATAAACCCAAGCAAGATGCCGCGGCTCAAAAACGCAGGCCCTCTATACCCGCGGTCATATACACTGCCTTTGACAAAGACGAAGCCGATGAACTCCGAGAACGTATTGAGAAAGTCAAGGACAGGGGCAAACCATCGCCCTCCGATTTCCCGCAGGACATCAGCCAGGGTGAACAGCTTGACGCTCAATCGCTCCCCGATTTGCAGAGTTTCTATGCAGAACCCGATTGGCCCGTCAGCAGGCCACTCACTGAAGGGCAAAAATACCACGTCGATCATCTCTTGAGCATTGAAGATGATACCCTAGCGCGGAGTATGCTCATCGGCATCCGACGCGACGGCATGCCATCCCCAAAATACCTCAACGACTATCTCGCGCGGTTTGCCGAATGGGGATGGGATGAAATATCGGATGAGCGCACGCTGGAGCTTCTGGACACCATCAGGCAGTCAAATTGGGATGCGTGGCTGGAGCGGGCGGATTCAGCGCCAGTAGAAAACGCGGCGCAAGACCTGGCGAACGACATGATCGAAAGTGTGCAGGTCATTGACGCCGCCACCGGTCAGGTCTTGCTTAGCCGGGTGGGTGTTTTGGGGGCCGGCGGCGGGCAATCTGTGGGTTTGCAAGCCGAAGAAGTCCAGACGTTTCAAGGGCGCGAGCTGATCTTCGTACACAATCACCCCAACGGCGCGGCGGCATCGGACGCTGACCTGCGGACGGCGTTTTTGGCAGGCGCCGAACTGCTGCTGGTGGTCACCCCGCGCGGGTATGAATACGCGTATATCCGCGGCGAAAATGGCATGGCGCTTGTCCGCGAAGGGGATGCCAGCTATGAAGTAAGTCCAGCGACAGCGGAAGAATATGTGGAATTGACCGGACGTTCCTGGCGGCAGGCGACAGCAGACAGGCTCAATCCACCAGAGTATTTGATGCTGCAGGATGAGGATGAACCGACTTTGGAGATCGAAGTTTCGGGGCCTTTGAGAATCTACGATCAGGAAACGCGTGTCCGCGGCGAGGATAAGCAGTCTCTCTGGGTGTATGATTTCTCCGAGGCGCCTGAACGGTTTAAGATATTGGGTAAATCCCGTTTGAATCATTCTGTCGTATTGATCGATATGCACGGCGAGGCCAGATTTTGGATTGATCTTGACCAAACCGACGTGCTTAACATCAGCGAGATTGACTTGGCGCGTGTTCCAACTGTAGATCAAAGAGGTCGCCCTGTACAAATATCCGAGCAAATCGTCACACCAACGGGATATGTGCTACAATCATTCGTAGTTGATGAATCAGTTGTAGTTCGTGAACCACATGATAAATCATTGGGTATCGAATTATCTGACACTGTTTGGGCAGATCGAAGCGGAGTAGGATTGCTTTCACGAGATTTTAACCCTATAGGATGGACTGATCCACATCCATTTCAATTGCAGTCACCTGTAATTGGACCAGATGTTAGAGTTGAGTTAGTGAGTAGAGAGGACGCGGATGACCGGGGATTGGGAAATTATGTTGTTATCAGTTTTCCAGCTTCTGTCTATCAAGCAGACGAGGGAATAATGCAGCGTCTAGCAGATGAACCCAAGCATGATCCGAGTGAATGGCGAGAGGATGGCAGGATATTCATCGGATTTGGGCACTTGTCCGAAATTGCAGAACATATTCAACCAGGAGTCTACATTGATGATGAGAATAAAGCGTCCATAGGAACGACAGGAAACACAGGGTGGCAGCAGAACTACGACATACATTTGGATTTAAGTCTCGCGTACTTTGGCTCGCCCAGTAGTGGCGGAACAGGGATGGTTGACACAACCAAGCTCCTTAGATGGAAAACTGATTTCGTCGATTACTATACAGCCTTCGCCGAACGGAGCAACCTCTTCCCAGATAACAACATTTTTACGGTATACGGCGAAAACTTGGATCCAGTAAGGGTTTGGCCAGAACTTGACGAACTTAGACGCGCTGAATATGCGAAAGGAGAAAGCATTTATGCACGTAAATAACCGGATGATCATCATTGTGGCTCTGCTTTTTTGTCTTTTGTGCTTTCAGGGCGCGCTTCAGGCACAAGAGCGAGACCCATCATCATGGCAGGCTATATCCATTGAGATATCTGAAAACGGGCGATATCTAGCGGTGAGATCTGGCGCCGAGGTCATTGGAACCCCCAATGGCATTAGCGAAATCTGGCTCTATGATCTGGAGAATCTTTTGCTGCCGCCTCGATACCTGGCAGGAGGCATTTACACTTCTGCCAAAATGTTTTTTAGCCCAAACAATCTGTATTTTGCTGTTGGAGATTATCATCAGTTGTCAGTATTTAATATCGAAAACAATGACATCATCCTTGAGCTTCAAAGGACAGCGGGAACCGTGCCTATTGACTTCAGATGGAGCTCATTTAGCCCTGACAGCAACCATATCGTGACCTTTAGCTCCTGGTACGGAGGCGGACTTGGACATGAGGGGTTAATATGGAATATCCACACAGGAAAGCGCATCCATTCACTTGACGCCCCACGCTCCAAGCCGGAGATTTTTCGCGCCTGGCTGAGCCCTGATTGGAGCCAGTATGTGAAGTGGGCAAAGGCGACGTTTCCACATACCTTCAGCGAAGACACTATCGTATATGACTTTGATATCGAACAAGGTCTTAGTCAGCCGCGGGCTCGATTTACATCGTATGGCCAAACAGGCGCGTTCAGCCCCGATGGTTCATTATTTGCTTTCGCAACAAATGTGCTGCTCGGAGAAAAGGTTGCATTACGGGTTTATGAGACCAGCGCATGGACATTAAAAATAGACAAACCAACCGACATGCGCAACTGTAATGACATTCCCGCATTTGACTTTAGCCATGATAACTCGCTGCTTGTGTTCGTGTATCAGTGCACGTACGAGGAGGCGGTAGTAATTTTGGATGTAGAGACTGGCGAATTTGTGCTTAATCTCAAAAATACCGAAGCATTCATCCCCGCATTCATCCCCCAATTTACTCGCAACGACGAGTTCTTGGTTGGCAGTAAAGGTTTTGAAATTTTGGTATGGAACATCGAGAAGGATTTAGAGCTTACCGAGTATCGCGGTGAGATGCCAACACTCCACCCAAATAGCGAGTTGATGGCGACTATCGGCCCTGACGGCAATGTATGGCTATGGAATATCAAGTCGAGGCAGTTGCTGATGATTTTGCCAGTGCTTCTGCATTAGTTCATTCAATCATATAAGTAAAGGAGAATCAAAATGACAACAAGCTGGACAATCGCAATCGACTGGAATCGAGACGGCAGCTACACAGACGAGACAAGCAAAGTCCTGTCTGCCAACTGGTTTCTCGGTTTCCAGCAGCCTTTTGCCGATGTGGGCAGTGATGCACAATTAACCCTCATCATGCAGAACATGGACAAACGATTTACACCGGAAAATCCCACCGGCGACCTCTATGGCAAGCTGGCGCCGCTGCGTCCGGTCAAATCATCAACGCGCTCATCAAAGAGGTCATCTTCCCGCCAGCTTTGAGCGCCGCCTGACCTTATCCCCACAGTAACTTTAACCAATTTGGCAATACGAGACCAAAGAGTCGCCTTTTGGAGGCCGGCATGTGATAGAGTGCATGCACCATTAAATGAAATGACGCGGCTGCGTCGTGTGAACTGGCTGGTGACAAGGCAAATTGCACACGACGCATTCATCAATCGGCTCGATAGTTAGCGGGGAGAAAAACGATGCTGTATCCAGACGCGCAACCCCAAGACAAGTCCAGTGGCAATGGGAAACCAGCAAAACCTAAGCCGAAGCCAATCCCAGCATTGCCCGCGGTAATTTACACATCTTTTGGAATCCAAGAGGCAGATGAACTTCGGGAACGTATTAAGAAGGCAGAAGAGTATCGAGAACGGGTTCGAGAGGCGGCAAGGAACAGCGGCAAACCCAAACAAAATCAGAAATCACAGAAGACCGATCCGAGCCGGCGGGTCACCCGGTCGAAAACGACGTCCTACGATCCGCTGTCGTCCATACAAGCTCCGCGTCCGAAACCTGCCCCAGCGCCGGCCGCGCCAGACAACGACAAACCCAAGAAAAAGGAACCAGCACAATCAACAGACGCAAACGCGCCATCGCCATCCGGCTTTCCCCAGGACATCGAATGGCAGCCCGACATCAACCCAGCCGACATTTTTGACCTCTGCGGCCGCTTATGCGAGGAAAATCCAGAAGCCATGACCTCGATGATGAATTTTATTGAAGGCTTCGATCCTGACGATGACGAACAAACCATAAGCCGCCGCGTGAACAATCACCTGCGGATTATCGGACTGAATGATGCGTTTGATCGCGGCGACTGGTACACGACACCGATAGACCCATCTCTTTCACACAGCGCCGCGCAGATCGCTGATTACTATTTTGATCGAAGACGGGCATCTCAAGAGGAACGGCCAGCAACGCCTACAGCAGAAGAGACGCTGCTGCCTGATCAGGATCAAACTCTGGCGGAAGCTGTTGGGTTCACAGCGCCAGAAATCAACTATCCCACTCAGTATCTCCTCACCGAAACATTCCCAGAATGGAATCCGTCTTGGACAAGGGCAGAGGACTTCCAGAAATTCTTGATCCCGCGACAGGAAAGATTCATCGACGAATTCAATGCAACTGCGGTTAAACGCGACGATCTTACTGTGCAGGATACGCTCATGAAATATCGTTTGGCGCTCATAGGTGAACTGAACAAGATCTGGGTGGAAGACCAGCAGATCACAAGCAGATATGAAGAAATCAAGGATGAACTTGGTCTCGTGAACGAATTATTGTTGATGGCACAGCCAATACCGCTTGATGACACCACAGCCTATATTGAAGCATTTACCGGGACAGTCTGGATCCCGGATGCGGAACACGAGAGGAAGCATGTACAGGATCAGTTAGCGCTCATCTACGAGGATATTCTTGAGGTAGAACCGCAGCATCTCGAAACGCGAAGCACCGTTGAACTGAAATATGAATTGTATTATCGGCTTCGCCATGATGTGCTTCCCTTTCTCAATCTTGATGAAAATGAAAGTCAGATCCCTGATTTCATGCGTGACTATGTCGAGATTGCGAGAGATGTGCCGGAGCAGGTAGTCAGTCGCTTACAGGGCAGTTACCATCGGCCGGATGTCGCCGGGTTCCTCTTTCTCCTGGGCTTGGCCATGGTCTTTGAACCAGTGGACTGGGCTTTAACCGTTCATGACGTCCTCGTTGATTTGTCCGAAGGCGATGTGGAATCTGCCATAGGAAACGCAATACTGGGCGCCGCTCCAATCGTGTCCAGCAAATTGGACGATGTTGCTCAATCATTGCTCAACCTTACTGACAATATACCGCTTTTGCCTGCTCGCGTAGGCAGTACGCTCCTGCCGAGAAATCGATTGCGGCAACTCGGATTCTCTGATGAGATGATTGATGCAATAGAGTTTAGAGGCGGGACCGGCCCCCAATCTGGCATCTATACACATAGAGAATTGAGGAGCATTAGATCGGAAGATCCATTGGCAACAGCAACTCACAGTGATTCACTCGGAAACATCAAACAAGATGAAAATGCTCGAGTTCTTCAACAGCAATACGAGTATAATATCATCAATGAGCCGAATCGAGAACAGTTGACGAAGGTTGGCTTTTATGAGCGTACAGCGATTAATGGTGACCTGATAGATAGTATAAGGAATCCGGATTATATTATCGAGGGCAAGATATTCGATTCCTATACTGTCAGCCGACCCGAAGCAGGTGCGACTGAAAATCAGCTACTTAACACAGTGTGGCGTGCGTTATATGACAAAGTACCTGAGCAAACAAATCGGCTGGTGATTGATTTGTCATACACACCACTCACCTCTGAACGATTTATCACTGACCTAGCCTCCTATTATGCAAAGGGGCTGCCATTAGACGATGCTATGCTATCCAATCTGGAAGAAATCATATTTATGAAAGATGGGCGAATCGTGAATATGTGGGTTCGACCATTAAGATAAGGAGAACAAGATGTCCTACAATGACACCATCTACATTCAATCGGCAGATGAGACACCGGAAATCGCCAAAAACTTTTGCCAACAGGTCTTTGATAACTATGAGACCAAGGTGAGAGAAACACACGGTCAGAAACGGACCACAGTTTATAAAGATCATTTTTCAATTGGTATATTTCCCTTCAATCCTCCCGATTCTATGAAGAGGACAGCGAGAGATGATTACGGCTTCGTTCCTAATCGCAACATGCCGATATTCTATAGCAAGAGCAAAGCTGTCTGGGTCAAGAACAATGGAAACTGGGATCTTCCACTGCTGCGGGATGTCATTCTCAAAGGTGTGATCGGGTTAATCAAAACAACCAATTACAGCATAGCGCTTGTATTCGATAACCCGGATCGAGATGTGCTGATTTATCACGCTGGCGAACTCACACTTTTGGAAGATCCTTGCTGGACCGAAGAGCGGCTGCTTTTATTCAAGGATATTCCCTACACGTTTAGAAATGAATAAAGAATCAAAAGGAGAAAAACGAAATGCCAACCACATGGACAATCGCAATCGACTGGGACCGAGACGGAGCGTTCACCGGCGACGATATCGTCACCAGCCGAACCCTCTGGACCAACTGGTTCATCGGCTTCCGCAAGCCCTTCAGCGACATCGCTGAAAATTCAATGCTGGCGTTGATACTGGATAACCGCGACCGCCGCTTCTCACCCGAAAACGATGACGACGACAATCCGCTGGCAGGGAAAATCCAGCCGCTGCGACCGGTTCGAATCCAATCCAACGACGGAACAGCCACCCGCATACACTGGTCAGGATGGGTTGAATCGGTGCATCCGGCGGCGAATCAACATGGCGAGCGGATCGTCAAAATCTTGTGTGCCGGCGCCATGCAATTCCTCAAAGCGACTGAGACCCAAATCGAGCTTCAGCAAGATCAGCGCACTGACCAAATCATCAACGCGCTCATCAAAGAGGTCATCTTCCCGCCAGCTTTGAGCGCCGCCTGGGTCATCGGCGACGACAGTTTCAGCCGCATCGGACAATCCACCTACCTTGCCGACCTTGAGGCCTACAGCAGCCTCGAACAAGGCAAACTCACCCTCAACACGGCCGGCGACAACTGGGTTCGACAAGGCGGATACACCGACCAAAACAAAGACACCTTCGACGTCTACCGCGCCATACGCGACATCACCGCCGCCGAACGCGGCAAATTCTTCTTCGACCGCGATGGCAAAGCCGTCTTCTGGAATCGACATCACATCCTCGACAAAGACACCCCCGACGCCGCGCTCAACGACAGCATGACCGGCATGGACTACACCTTCGCCAGCCTCGACCAAACCAAAAACGACATCATCGTCACCTGCCATCCGCGCAGCATCGATGACCAGCCAACCATTTTATGGGAACTCAAGGATGCCGTCATCCGAGTAGCGCCGAGACAAACCCGCGAGGTCTATGTCAAGTACAAGGACGAAAAGGACAAGCGCATCGGCGGCAAGGATGTCACTGTCGAAGACGTCGAATACCGTCACGGCAGCTGCGCGGTCACAGTCGAGCCGAAAGCCAATGGCGCCAATCTGATCTTCAAAAACGAAAGCGGCGCGACCGAAGCTGTGGTCGAGAAATGCGTCGTCAAAGGGCGGAAAATCGTCGATGAGGGACAAATGGATGCCCGCGCCAAGGATCAGCAGAGCATCACCTACTACGGTCGGCGGACGATGAACATCAACCTGCCCTCGATTGACGACCTTGACCAAGCGCAGCACATTGCCGATTTTGAGCGCAATCGCCGCAAGGATCCTTTTGGCCTGGCGCAGACCATCACCCTGCAAAGCCATGCCGAAGCCGGCGGTCATCAGCATACACAGCAGTTGGAGCGGACGATTGGCAGTCTGATACGGGTTCAGGAAACGCAGACGTCCCATGATGCGGTCTATTTCGTCATCGGTGAGGCGCATGAATTGTCGCGCGGCGGCAAGCAGTGGAAGACGACCTGGTATCTGGAGCCGCAGGCCGCTCCGGCGCCATGGAAACTGGGTGATGCCGAACGCGGGCAAGTCGGCGTCGGCGCGTATCTGGCGTATTAACATCAGGTTCAGCGGGATGAGAGGGCTGGTGACAGGGCAAGACTCATCTCGCTGATTCACCAATCGGCTCGAGGTATAGAGGAAGCTGCCAAAAAGGCCGCAGGTGAACAAGAAACGAGGGCGCTCCAGCAAGTTGGGAAACAAGGCAGACTCATCATAGGAAAAAACTCTGAAATGCTGTAGACTGACGGCTTTGATATTGACGGCCCGGCCGACAGGCATTCAGCGATTTCATTTACGCAGATGAGGAGACCGGCAAATGGCAGTCACTTCCTCAATGAGGGTATCCGAGGCGCGGCCGGCGGCGCAAAAGCAATCGCCCTTCGCCATTTGGAAACGCCTGATGAGCTACCTGCTGAAATACAGGGCCTGGATGCTGGCGGCGCTGTTTGGGATTATCGGAACGAATATCCTGGCGGTGCTGGTGCCATATATCCTGCGCGATGTTGTGGATATTGGCATCGAAAGTCAGGACAGCGCCTATATGCTGAACGCTGGTCTGCTGGTGGTTGGGCTGGGCATCCTGCGCGGCATCACCGCTTTTTTGGGACGGTTTTTTGGCGAACGGCTGTCGCACTATATCGCCTATGACATTCGCAACCAAATTTATGATAAGGTGCAAGGGCAATCCTTCACTTATCACGATAATGCCAAAGTCGGGACGATCATCACCCGCGCCATCAGCGACGTCAATGAAATCCAACGTTATTTCGCTTTCGGCCTGATCGACGGGCTGAACGTCATCCTGCTGCTGACCGGCGTCGTGACCATTATGCTGGCGACCAGCCCCATTCTGGCTGTGATCGCCTTCATCCCGCTGGTGCCGCTGGCGCTGTTTTCCAACCGCTTTGTCATGCGCGTCCATCCGCGCTGGAAGCAGGTTATGAGTCGAATGCAGGTCTTGAGCAACCACATTCAGGAAAATGCCCTGGCGGCCGAAGTTGTCCGCGTCTTTGCCCGCGAAGCCCACGAAATCAAAAGGTTCAATGCCGAAAACAGAAACCTTTATGAGGAGCAGCTGGACTTCATCCGACAGTGGATTACCTACCTGCCGGCGAGCGCGTTTCTGGCGGCTATGTCGACTGCGCTGGTGCTGTTCTTTGGCGGCCTGCTCGAAACGCGGGGGATGGCGAACATCACAGTCGGGCTGGTCGTCACATTCAACGCCTATGTCCTGCTGCTGTCCCAACCGCTGCGCTTTGTCGGCTTCGTCATTCTGCTGACCACGCAAGCCGTCGCCAGCGGCGAGCGCGCCTTTGAAATCCTGGATGAAGAGGAGCTTATCGTTAATAAATCATCCGCCCAGCGCGTCAAAATCAAGGGGCAAGTGCGCTTTGAAAACGTCAGCGTCCGCTATCAGACTTCCGCCCATGCCATCCTCAAGGACATCAGCCTAGAGGCCAGACCGGGCGAAGTTGTCGCCATCATGGGCCTGACCGGCGCCGGCAAGACCAGCATCGTCAACCTGATCCCCCGTTTCTATGATGTCACCGCCGGGCGCGTTTTGATTGACGGCATCGATGTGCGCGACTTTGAACTGCACAGCCTGCGAAGTCAAATCGGCCTGGTGACCCAGCAGCCGCTTCTCTTTTCGGCAACCATCGCAGAAAATATCGCTTATGGCAGCCCGCAGGCCAGCCATGAGCAAATTGTCCGCGCCGCGGAGTCGGCCAACGCGCATGACTTCATTTCAGAATTTCCAGACGGATATCAAACGCTTGTTGGCGAACGCGGGACAACCCTTTCTGGCGGACAGAAACAGCGCATCGCCATTGCCCGCGCCTTGCTGATTAACCCGCGCATCCTGATTCTTGACGATGCCACCAGCAGCGTCGATACGCAAACCGAACACCTTATCCAGCAGGCTTTGGAGCATATTATGCGCGGGCGCACCACCTTTGTCATCGCCCAGCGAATGAGCACTATCCTCAATGCTGACCAGATTATCGTCCTCAAAGATGGCGAAATCATCCAGCGCGGCACGCATGAATCCCTGCTGGCCGAAGGCGACCTGTACGAAGAAATCTACAAATTGCAGCTTGAAGAGCAGGAACGGGCGCGCCGCCAGGCCATCATCGCCGGCACCATCAAAATACCACTGGAAGAGCGGCGCTCAACACAGCAGTTCCGCGCCTTGATTGACCGTTTGGCCGGCAGATAATTCAACGAACTCATCACAAGACCAAGGGGCTTATGGCTGCTGTAAATCGAAGCGAGCAAAAGCGCGGCAACGCGCAAGACAAGCGAAAAGACCGAGAATCCACCGCACTTGACCGACATGACGATGAAAAAGTCGGTTTTGACCGCGATGTGTTTATGCGGATTCTGTCTTATTTGACGCCGCATCGCCGCAAACTGTACATTGCCCTGCTGGCCATGCTGCTTAGCGTCGCCGCCAATGTATCCAGTCCGCCGCTGATTGGCTGGGCCATCGACGAAGGCATTCGCAAACAAGATATGTCCAGGGTGGCCTTGGGCGTCTTCGCCTTGATTGTGATTCAAACCATCGGCTTCATCGGCTTTCGCGTGCAGCTGGGCAATATGGCCGAAACGGGACAGAGCATCATCCAAACCCTGCGCGACGAACTCTTTGAGCGCATCCAATACCTGTCCATCAGCTTCTTTGCCGAATATGAGGTCGGACGCCTGATCGCCCGCGTCATCAGCGACGTCAACGTCATCCGAGAAGCCGTGACCTTTGCCGCGGTCGGCAGCATCCGCGAAGTTCTGATGCTGGGCGGCATCACCATTTCAATGATTCTCATCAACATTCAGCTAACTCTGGTGGCTGTAGCCGTGCTGGTCGCGCTTGGCGCCATCGCCAACTACTGGCGCATTCATGCCCGCGCCGCCTATCTTAGAGTGTCCGATTCCAACGCCAAGGTCAATGCCGAACTGTCGGAGGCCTTTAACGGCGTGCGGGTGACACAGGCCTTTGCCCGTCAGCGGTACAATCACAATCGCTTTATCGACGAGATCAACCGGGAAAATCGGCAGGCCAACGCGCGGGCCGCTCTCATCTCAAGCCTGTTTTTCCCCGGCATTGAACTGGTGGGTGGCGTGGCGACTGGCGCGCTGATCTTCGTCGGCGGCAGTCTGGTTCTCAATGACAGCATCACAGTAGGCGTCCTGCTGACCTTCATCCTGTACATTCAGCAGTTCTTTTTCCCGATTCGCCTGCTGGCCCAGCGTTACAATCTGCTTCAGGCGGTGCTGGCTTCGGGTTACAGGATCTTCAGGCTGATGGATGTTCCAATCAATATCCGCGACGATGAGGATGCCGATGCCCTGCCCAATATCCAGGGCCGCGTCCGCTTTGAAGATGTCTCTTTTCAGTATTCTCCAGAAGGCGAGATGGTTCTTAAAAACATCGATTTGGAGGTCCCTGCCGGCGCGACGGTGGCTTTTGTCGGCCATACCGGCGCTGGCAAAAGCACTATGGTACGGCTTATCACGCGCTTTTATGACCCCACCCTGGGCAGAGTCACTGTGGATGAACACGACCTGAAAGAGATCACCCAGAACAGTCTGCGGCGGCAAATTAGCATGGTGCCACAGGATACGCATCTGTTTTCCGGCACGGTGATGGACAATATCCGCTATGGGCGGCTGAACGCAACTGACGATGAAATCATTGAGGCCGCCAAAGCCGTCGGCGCCGATCATTTTATCGCTGACATGCCCAAGGGCTATCATACCGAAATTGGCGAAGACGGCGCGGTTTTATCGGCCGGCCAGCGTCAACTGCTGGCATTTGCCCGCGCTCTGCTGGCCGACCCGCGCGTTTTAATCCTTGATGAAGCCACCAGCAGCATCGACACTCAAACCGAACGGCTGATTCAAACGGCGCTGGAACGTCTGCTGGTTGGGCGCACCAGCTTTGTCATCGCCCACCGTTTGAGCACCATCACATCGGCTGACATGATTGTCGTCATGGACCACGGCAAAATCATCGAACAAGGCAGTCATCAGGAACTATTGCAGCTTGAAGGGGTGTATCATCGCCTGTTCACGCTGGTCTAAGTCTCCTGATCTAAGTCGTCTTTCCCAAGCGCATGAACGATTAAGGCTGATGAGGGCTGTCTGGCAGGTCAAGCTGGCTCTGATAGCGGCGGCGCGCCAACTGACGCAAATCGGCCACGCGGTCGGATTCATCCAGAATTTCGATGCCGAGCAGGGTTTCCACAGTGTCTTCCAGCGTAATCAAGCCGGCCGTGCCGCCATATTCGTCAATCACCAAAAAGATATGATCCTGTTTGGCGATAAATTCATCAAGCACCTGGGCTGCCGAATTGGTCTCTGGGACGACATGCAGGGCGCGGGCGATTGCCGCCATTTTGAGGTCATGCTCGTCGGCCGCGGCGCGTTTATAAATCTCATGGCGCAGCACATATCCCCGCACGTCGTCTGCTGATTCTCCATAAAGCGGGATACGGGAATAGGGAAGGATTTTGTGCGTCTGCATGACCTCGCCCACCGTCAGATCTTGCTGAAACATCAGGACGACCGTTCGCGGCGTCATAATCGTTTCGATCTGGACGTCGGCAAGCTGGAGCAGATTGGAGACGATGCGATTGTCGCGCTCCTGGATGCCGCCCTCTTCGGCGCTGATGCGGGCCATGACTTGCAGTTCCGAGCGCGTGACCGTGGGGGCATCTTCGCTTGGTCGCAGCGCCCGCGTCAAAAACTCAAAGGCGAAGACGGCCGGCGCCAGCACAAACAGCAGCAGACGCAGCGAGTAGGCGGTGAAGGGTGTCAGCGGCTTGGCATAAACCGCGCCCAAGGTTTTGGGGATAATCTCGGAAAAAACCAAAATCAGCAGGGTCAGGACGGCCGAGATGATGCCTACAAATTCACTGCCGAAAATCGCCGCGGCTTCCGCGCCGGCGCCGGTGGCCCCGACGGTGTGGGCGATGGTGTTCAGGGTCAGGATGGCCGAGATGGGATGTTCGACATTCTGACGCAGGCCTTGCATGATAAGGCCGGCTTTGCTGCCCTCCTGCACCAGCAGTTCAATATGCGACACCGGCGTGGACAGCATGGCCGCTTCCCAGATGGAACACAGAAAGGAGACCACCAGCGCGATGACGACGTAGATGATCAGATTGCTCCATTCGCCAGCGCCGGCCGCCGCGCCCGTCCCCGCCGCCAAAATGGGAATGCCCTCAATGAGTGTGTCCATCTTGTCCTGTTTATATGCTTGCCGCTGAATGTTTAATCAAGCATAGCAAGCAATCCCTGCCTGCACAAGTTATACGGATGCGAAATCTCGCCAAAAGCCAGTCATCGGCGTCTCGGCAGAACAGCCCGCAGCCGTCCTTCAAGTTCGCTTAACATAATGGCCGTTGCCCCCCAGACTTTATGCCCCTTGACCTTATAATACGGGACCTTTACATCATACCCTCTGATGCGCCTTTGCTCTTCATGCTTGCGGCGCGGGTCAAGCAGGTCTTCAAGCGCAAAGCTGAAAACTTCGGCAACTTCGGCCGGATTCAAACTGAAAATCGGAATTGAATCGTAACGGGCCACGGTCGGATAGACATCAAAATGCGAGGGCGGAATGTAAAATTTGGGCAGTTCACCGATCACCTTGATTTTGTCACCGCACAGGCCGACCTCTTCGCAGGCTTCGCGGAGCGCGGTTGCGGCCAGATTGACGTCTTCGGGGTCTTGTTTGCCGCCGGGAAAGCTGACTTGGCCGCTGTGGCCGCGCAAATTGGAATTGCGTAAGGTCAAGACGATGTGCAGACGGCCGTCGCGCTCTGGATACAGCAGAATCAAGACAGCCGCCGGCCTCGGAGGTGTTTCCCGCCTTTGCCAGCCGCGCGGCGCTGGGGACATTCGCTGCTGGGCCTGGGTCGAATCGAAGCTCTTCAGCCGAAGCGCCTGATGAACATGGCGAAAGGCAATTAAGTTCGCCATACCAAGCAGCAGCGCCGACGGCAGGAGACGTCCGCAAATGCCCGTTCCAGGTCGGGATTTTCAAGCGGATGTTTTCGTCGAAGCCGCGCCAAATCCAGCCTAGCCATACCAGGCCCGACGCTTGCGAAGCGATACGCCGGCCTCTGCGCCGCTGCGTCTGGCCGTGCGGACGCGCCCGCGCGAGTCGATATGAACCTGCCCGGTCTTTTGCAGCCGTTCAAATTCCTCTGGGGTGATGGCCGGCGCCGGCTCGCCGCCCAATCGCTCCAAACGGTCGCCCATGCCATCCGAAGCCGAATCGGAAGGCTCATCGCTATGGCGGTCATCGTTGCTGTTTGGTCTTCTGTTTTCTTCGCTCATACCCTGGCTCCACAGCGATTCGCGGTCAGAATCGCCGCATTCTCCTTTCACAATACAGGCGTCAATAAGCAGCTTGTCTATACAATAACACAGTTTTGCCCTTAGGGACGCTCATTTTTACATGAGTTTTATGTTTATCTTAAATTGACGCAAATGATTCTACGTCATGATCAGGCAAAAGTCTTATCATCTTTTAGGCTATGTTTGCTTTTGACTGCGGCGCTTTGATTTTATTTTCGTACATTCTGGCGGAAAAAACAGCGGATAATTGGCAAGCGATGTGCGATGGCTTGGCGCTTCATCTGTGATACAAATGGGGAGTTTGCTTTTATTTGAGGAGAATGCCCGCGATGAGTCGTTTTCTGTCCAAGCGCGTCCAAAATCTGCGCCCTTCTGGCATCCGCCGTTATTTTGACATCGCCGCGGCGGCGGACAACGTGATAACCCTGGGGATAGGCGAGCCTGATTTCGTCACCCCGCGGCATATCATTGAAGCTGGCGTTCAGAGTTTGCATGCCGGCCAAACCGGCTATACCTCCAATGCCGGGGTTTATGAACTGCGGGCGGCTGTCGCGGCGCATATTGAAGACCGCTATGGGCTTCGCTATTCACCAGACAGCGAAATACTAATTACTGTGGGCGTCAGCGAGGCCTTGTTCCTGGCGATGAAAGCCATACTCGACCCTGGCGACGAAGTTTTGGTGGTTGAGCCTTGTTTCGTCGCCAATGCGGCGGCGGTCGAGATGGCCGGCGGCGTCCCGGTCATGGCGCCGACATCAGCGGCCAACGACTTTCAGGTGACCGGTGACGAGCTTGAATCCAGGATCACCGCGCGAACCAAGGCCATTCTGATAAGCTATCCCAACAATCCGACTGGCGCCGTCCTGACAGCGGAGCATCTGCGGCAAGCTGCCGACATTGCCGAAAAATATGACCTGGTGGTGGTCTCGGACGAAATTTATGAGCGGCTTGTTTATGGCATTGACCATATCAACTTCGCCACTTTGCCGAATATGTTTGAACGAACGATTGTTTTGAGCGGCATGAGCAAGTCATATGCCATGACCGGCTGGCGCATCGGTTATGCCACGGCCAGCCAGCCTTTGGCCGAGGCCATGCAAAAAATTCATCAGTATTTGATTATGTCGGCGGCGACCATGGGCCAGGCGGCGGCCTTGCAAGCGATTCAATATGGCGAAAGCGATGTTGAACACATGAGGCAAAGCTATGACCAGCGGCGCCGATTGATTGTGGACGGCTTCAATCGACTGGGTTTAACCTGCTTTGAGCCGCGCGGCGCGTTTTATGCCTTTCCCAATATCCAGGTCACCGGTATGGATGATGAGACGTTTTGCGAGCGGCTGTTGCATGAAGAGCGTCTGGCCCTTGTGCCGGGCAGCGCTTTTGGCGTCAGCGGCCGCGGCTTTGTCCGCGCCAGCTATGCCACCAGCGAAGACAATATCCATGACGCGCTTGAACGTCTGGAGCGGTTCATGGCCAATCATCGCTGTCTGCCCCAAGAACGCGAAGCTGTCCTGGCGACCTGAAGCCGCGGCCAGCTATGACTGCGCCGATTCAAACGGCACTTTATGATAGACGTCTTCCAGCGACAGACTGACGCCAATGGCATCTATCCTTAGCTTGGCATCCAAACCAACGTGATCCTGATACAGCCAGCCATCTACCTGCCGAGTGTAAGATTCGACCCTGGGCTCGTCCTGCGACACCAGAAAATAGCCCTCAAGCGAAGGCAGCTGAAGATATTGGGCAAACTTGCGATTGCGGTCGATGTCCTCGGTCGACGGCGACAGCACCTCAAAAATCAGCATCGGATTTTGCAGAGTCGACGGCTTGGCATCCGCGCGGAACCTGGGCTGACCGCAGACGACCACTACATCAGGATAAGTATAAGTGGCCTGCCGCTTCACCTGGACGCGCATATTGGCCGCATAAACCTTGCATGGTTTTTCGCGGAGTCGAAAGTGTAATAACGCGGAGATGTTGACGGTAACGATATTATGCGCTTCACTGGCGCCGCTCATCGCCACAATGTCATTATCAATCAGTTCAAATTTGGTCGGCTGTTCGCTTTCCCAAGCAAGATATTTATCCGCCGGCCAAATACGTTCAATCGGTAAAGCTGACATGGCAAAACTCCTGTTTCTATATGCCCTACTCCGCAGGGCGCTGCTCAAACTGAACTTTATGATAGATATCTTCCAGCGACAGACTGACGCCAATGGCATCTATCCTTAGCTTGGCATCCAAACCAACGTGATCCTGATACAGCCAGCCGTCCGATTGCCGAGTGTAAGATTCGACCCTGGGCTCGTCCTGCGACACCAGAAAATAGCCCTCAAGCGAAGGCAGCTGAAGATATTGGGAAAACTTGCGATTGCGGTCGATATCCTCGGTCGACGGCGACAGCACCTCAAAAATCAGCATCGGATTTTGCAGAGTCGACGGCTTGGCATCCGCGCGGAACCTGGGCTGGCCACAAACGACCACCACATCAGGATAAGTATACGTGGCCTGCTGTTTCACCTGGACGCGCATATTGGCCGGATAGACTTCGCATGGTTTTTTGCGGAGCCGCACGTTGAGCGATGTAGTGATATTACCAGTGATGATATTATGCGAACGACTGGCACCGCTCATCGCCACAATGTCATTATCAATCAGTTCAAATTTGGTCGGCTGTTCGCTTTCCCAAGCGAGATACTTATCCGCCGGCCAAATACGTTCAATCGGTAAAGCTGACATGGCAAAACTCCTATTCTGTCTGATTCACTCTGCGGGCCGTTGCTCAAACTGCACTTTATGATAGATATCTTCCAGCGACAGACTGACGCCAATGGCATCTATCCTTAGCTTGGCTTCCAAACCAACGTGATCCTGATACAGCCAGCCACCCATCTGCCGAGTGTAAGATTCAACCCTGGGCTCGTCCTGCGACACCAGAAAATAGCCCTCAAGCGAAGGCAGCTGAAGATATTGGGCAAACTTGCGATTGCGGTCGATATCCTCGGTCGACGGCGACAGCACCTCAAAAATCAGCATCGGATTTTGCAGAGTCGACGGCTTGGCATCCGCGCGGAACCTTGGCTGACCGCAGACGACCACCACATCAGGATAGGTATAAGTGGCCTGCCGTTTTACCTGGACGCGCATATCGGCCGGATAGACCTCGCATGGTTTCCCGCGAAGTCGAAAGTACAGCAGCGCGGTAATGGCCGCAACGAGGATATTATGCGAACGACTAGAGCCGCTCATCGCCACAATGTGATTATCAATCAATTCAAATTTGGTCAGCTGTTCGCTTTCCCAAGCAAGATACTTATCCGCCGGCCAAATACGTTCAATCGGCAAGGCTGACATAGCAAAACTCCTGTTCCTGTTTATCATAGCATACACAGCAGAGAGGATGCCGTCAACTCGCGTCCTTTGCATCCGCCAGTCTTTGCGCTATATTTAGTGAAGCGTCTGCCTAAGGGAAAGACAGCCATGAGCGAATGGCAAACAGTGATTGGCCTGGAAGTCCATGCCGAGTTGGAAACCGAAAGCAAGATGTTCAGCGCTTGCCCGGTGGTCGATAGCGTCGAAGCCGCGCCTAATTCGGCCGTTGATCCTTTGTCGCTGGGGCTGCCGGGGACGCTGCCAGTCATCAATATGCAGGCGATGGAATATGGCATCATGGTCGGCCTGGCGCTCAACTGCGAAATTCCACCCGTCAATCAGTTCGCCCGCAAAAATTACTTTTATCCCGATCTGCCCAAGGGCTATCAAATCAGCCAGTATGACCGGCCGCTGGCCATCAACGGCTATATCCACATTGCGCTTGAGGATGGCGTCAGCAAGACAATTCGCATCCGCCGCGCCCACATGGAAGAAGACACCGGCAAACTGACGCATACCCTGGCCGGCAGCCTGGTCGATTACAACCGCGCCGGCGTCCCCCTGCTTGAAATCGTGTCCGAACCCGACATCGCCAGCGCCGCCGAAGCCGAGGCCTATGCCCGCAAGCTCCGTTCGATTCTCCGTTATCTGGGCGTCAACAGCGGCGACATGTCGAAAGGCATACTGCGCTTTGAAGCCAACGTCAGCGTGAGGCAGTCGGATGACTCTGAACTGCGCGAGCGCACCGAAATCAAGAATCTGAACAGCATCCGCAACATGGGCAAGGCGATTGACTATGAGGTCAGACGGCAAATCAGGCTGTATCAGCAGGGGCAGACGGTCAAGCCGGCCACGCTGGGCTGGGATGAGACTGGGCAGAGAATCACCGTTCAGCGTTATAAGGAACGCGCCGACGAATACCGCTACTTCCCCGAGCCGGACTTGCCGATTGTCGAGGTTAGCCGCGCGTGGGTGACTGAAATCGCGGCCAAGCTGCCGGCCCTGCCTGACGAACTGCGGCGGCGGTTTATGGATGAACTGGGATTGAGCGCCTATGATGCTGGCGTGCTGACCGCCGAGCCGGCCGTCGCCCGCTATTTTGAGGCGGTCATCGCCCAAGGCATTGCCCCCAAGCTGGCCTCCAACTGGCTGACGACTGATCTGTTTCGGCTGATGAACGAGCATGATATCGAACGAGAATCTATAGATGCGATTCCCATCTCGGCCGCTGATTTCGCCGGCCTGCTGACCCTGGTCGAAAAGAACACCATCAACCCAAGCATCGCCCGCAAGAAAGTATTGACCGAAATGTGGACGAGCGGTCGGACAGCCGAGGCCATCGTCGAGGACAAAGGCCTGGCGCAAATCTCTGACCTCGAAATCATCGGCGCCAAAGTTGGCAAAGTCATTGCCGAAAATGATAAAATGGTGCAAAAGCTGCTGGCTGGCAACAGCAAGGTGATGAATGCGCTCTTTGGCAAAATCATGGGCGAAATGCGCGGCAAGGGCGACCCGCGAATCGTCCGCCAAATGTTGCAGGACAAACTCGACAGCATGAAATAATATGATATTATGCTATAATTGCATATTGCGGTGAGAATGAAAGAACGAATTGCAATGGTAGCTGAATCGATGAGCTATGAGGCGCAGTATCAGCATTTGGCAACGAAGGCGGACTTAGAGCGGCTTGGCAAAGAGCTAGGCGAGAAGATCAATCAGCAGACGCGGTGGTTTGCGATTATGTGGATGACCAGCGTTGTCGGGCTGGCGGGCTTGATTTTGAGTCGTCCTGCTTGAGCCGCGCACGCGCAGGGAATGCCCTGTCGAAGCTAAAGGAGTGAAGCAAAATGACCTGGCATCAAACAATCGTTGTCGGCTATCTCGGCGGCAATCCTGAACTTCGATATATGCAGGATGGACGGGCTGTATGCAACTTTAGCATCGCCGCGTCCGAACGCTGGCGCGACCGTCAAAGCGGCGAACAGCGCGAAAGAACAACCTGGTATCGCGTCGCCGTATGGGGCCCCCAGGCAGAAAGCTGCAACACCTATCTCTCAAAAGGCAGCCAGGTTTTGGTAACCGGCAACGTGTCGGCGCGCGGCTATATCAACAACAATGGCGAAGCCGCCGCTTCACTCGACCTGACGGCGCGCAGAGTGCAGTTTCTTAGCGGCCGCGGTGGTGGCGAAGGCTATCAAGGCGGAGGTCAGCAAGGCAATCAGCAAAGGGGCGGCCAGCAAAGAGGCCAGCAGAGAGGCCAGCAAGACAGCCGCGCCTCAAATTACCCCGAACTGCCGCCTAGCTCTGTGGATGACATACCTTTTTAAGCCAGTCCTTACATCTCGTGATAGCGTTTTTCGCCGCGGGCAAGCTCTTTGCCGCGCGATTTGGCGCCCATCGCATCGGGATTCAAAAAGAGTTTCTTCACCTTGCGAACTTCAAGGCGCACCAGCTGCTCCAGCTTGTCCTTCTCTTTGGACGACACATAAGCCAGTTCATCAGCACGCGTCAAGGCATAGGGATAGGGATTGCGCCCTTGCAGCTGACACTGCGCCAAAATCATGGCGTGAACGGCATCGACCTGCTTGCGGTCGCGCGCCACCCAAAGCGGCACATCAACGCGGACGACGCGGGCAGCGAAACCCCGTCCCTCGCGGTTCAAGGCCTGCCGCTGATTGGTGACCTTGAGATAGAAAAAGGCAATTTCATAACTCGCGCCGCGCGCCTTGAAGGCTTGATTTTGCGGTGAATGCTGCACCATAATTGCCGAACGTTCACCTGGCTTCAGAATATGATCGAAAAACTGCTGGTCATACAAGCCTTCCAATGGCCCTGTCCGCGTCAACTCGCGCTGATGAGCCTTGAGTTCATCTTCGCTGTCCATCATCATCAAAAATAGCAGCTGCATGACGCGCCGATTGCGGGGATTATCGACATAGCCCAGCAAAGACGCGCCGGCATCATGCAGATGAACCAAGGCTTTGAGATAGTCCTTCAGCAGATCTTCGCCGCGGTAGCCCCTGTCGACCGGAAAATACAGCAGGCGATTGTCGTAAAAGGCGATGATGGGGAGGGGATCGCCCTGCCGTTTGCGGCGCCAGGCTTCTGCTGCCAAGGCCTGCAATTCAGCCAAGGTGCGGCGGTCATCCACCGTTCTTTTTCCTATGACCGCGCCATTAGCGTCATACACAAATTTTTCATGGTAGACCAGATGAGGCTGACTGCCGGCCTGTGGCTTGCGGTCAAGGCCATGGTGATAAACATACGTCCCGATGTTCAGCAGATAATAATGCAAAAGCCCCTGCTCATTGGGATAGACCTGTGAGCCATCGACGGCCAAAATCGTGGCGACGGCAGGCGTCGGCGGGGCTGACACAATCCGATTGATCTCTTCAGCATTCGCGGCCTCAAGCGGCATCGCCCCGCGGTAATCCCTGATGTCCAGCCGCTTCACCCACTCCATCCGCTCGCGGACAGCGTGCAAATCATCACAAGACTCAAAAATGCGGGTCGCCAGGGCCAGACGGTCGCGCAGATCGAAATCCAAGTTTTCGATCATCTTGCCCATGTTGACAACCTGCTGCATCAGCTTATTAAATTCAACTGTCATCCCGGCCTCTAGCGCAAAATCTTCTTCAGATAAGCCTAAATTTGGCGCGAATGTTCTATTCCGTCAAGCGCGGACGCATGAAATTTGCGAAAATCGCTTGGCAAGGTTAAAATCTGCCATAGTCTGTAAAAATTGTTTCGGCTTCAGCTTGGGAATTCTGGTTCTATTTTTGTTTCTGCGATGACAGCCTTCAGCGTCAATTTAAGCGACCATCATGCCCTGGTGACGGGCGCCGGTGCCGGTTGCGGGCGGGCCATTGCTTTGGCTTTGGCCGAACATGGCGCGGCCGTCGCTGTCAACGACCTCAACATTGAACGCGCCGAATCGCTTGCACAGGAAATCCAAGACAAGGGCGGCCAAGCAGTCCCTTTGCGCGCTGACATTTCCAACCGCTTCCAAACCGCCAGCATGATCGAACAAACCCGCGACGCCTTTGGCCGCATTCACATCTTGGTCAACGCCGCCGGCATCTTCAAAGCTGAACCCATGCTCAACATCGACGAATGGGAGTGGCGGCGGCAGATTGAGGTCAACATCACCGGCGTTTTTTTCTGTATGCAGCTGGTCGGACGGGTCATGGCCGACGAGGGCGGCGGACGCATCATCAACCTGACATCGACGTCCAGCGATGCGGCGGCAATGGGCCATGCGGCCGGCAAAACGGCCATTATCGGCATGACTCGACAAGCGGCCCGTGAACTGGCCTCGAAAAATATCCTGGTCAATGCCATCGTGGCCGGCAGCATCCAGGAAGACGATAGACCACCGATCAAGGCCAAACAGACCTTGCACAAGCGCGTCGGCCAGGCAACGCTCTTCCTGTGTTCGGACGCCGCCGATTTGATGACCGGCCAAACGCTGGTCGTCGATGGCGGCCGGTCAGTCATTCCCTAATTCTGTGATGCGCCTGCTATTCGGCCGGCTCATCCTCTGGCGCTGTTATTTCCAGTTCGGGCAGCAGTCGGAACGAATCCAAGACTGAAATCAGCGGGAACTCTTCGGCCGAGGCCGTTTGCAAATCAACATCCCTTTCAGCGACGCGGGCATTGGCGACGTGCAGTCGATTGTCCGGCCCATTCAGCAGCAGCGCCAGGCCGCTCTCGGCAGCGCCATCCACGGTTGACAGCCGATACGACACCTCATAGCCGGCCGCGCCGCCAACCTCGACGGCCTCAACCGTCAGCGCCTCAACGCCACTGCGCCAGTTCTCGATCCAGTCAATCGTGTCACTTTCGCTGGCCAAGGCCACGTCCACAGTTTCGACCACCATCGTGACGTCATCGCTGGCAATCGTCGCCGGCAGGCCAGCGGCGGCATCCGTGACCTTCCAGCTGTGGGGATAGCGAATCATGTGCTTGTCGGTGTTGTCAAAATAGCCCTGCCAGTCAAAAGGCGACCCCTCATAAACTTCCAGCCGTTGGATGCTGTCGATAGCCCCTGCCAGCAGAAATTTGAGTTCCTGCGGGGCATTTTCGGGCGCGACCACGCGCACGGTGTAGATGTCGCCCTCTTCAATCCAAGACTCCTGTCGGGCGATATAATCGACTCGCGACCGCGAAAGGTTGAAATCGATGACGACGCGGCCTTCATCGGTCACCTTGCGGCTGGTCTCATCCCAACTCGGATAATAGGGCCAGCTTTGCCTAAGCCAAGCGTCGCTAAAGAACGCGCTTAGGTCGTCTGCTGTGGCGACGTCTTCGGGCTTGGGGCTGATCCGCGCCTCAACCTGGCTAAGCGCATCGCTGTTCGTCAGACCCACCAGCGCTTCCTCGGCGCCTGACTGTTCGATAGTCGGCATCCAGCCAGTCGGCCGGCCAAGGGTGAACAAGCCGGAGGGGTGCAGATAAACATCGTCAAAGTCAATCGCCGAAACATCGGGCGGCGACGGAAAAGTAGGGGCGGGAACGGGGGTCGGCCGCGGCGCATCGGGCTGGACTTGCGCTGTCTGCCCGGACAAAAGCGGCAGAATCAAACTGCCGACCATAGCAATCGACATGATAATTCCGACAACCACCGTAAACCTTTTTGTCGCTGTGTTCATAAGGTCGCTCCCCTAAATCCCGTCAAAACAGGTTTATCATACCGCAAAATCAAGACGCTGTTAAGCAAGACTTTTCATTTTGCTCAAGCCTCGCCAATTAACCTTGACAGCTTGGGAATTGATCCTAAGATTGATTTTGCGCCGCGCTCGAAAGCATAGGAGAAGACGATGATCCATTCCGATTTTATCACCCGACCGCTGACGCTGGATGATGCCCATGAATACGCCAAAACCGCGACTGCCATTGCCGCGCATATCGGCACGAATGCCCAGTTCCAGCCCGAACATATTCGGATCGAATGGCAAGAGCCGAACTATGACATCAGCCGCTCCTCCATCGGCATCTTCAGCGGCGGCGCGTTGGCTGGCTATGCGGTCATTTGGGACCGCGCGGAAAAGCCGGTGCATCCTTGGGTGAACTGGGGCGTCCATCCTGACTTTATCGACAAAGGTTTGAGCGCGCAGCTGTTGGACTGGGTGGATGTCAAAGGCGGCGAAATTATGGAACGGTGTCCACCCGAAGCCCGTTTCAGTCTGCTGTCGGAGATTGTCGAGGGGTATGCGCCCAAGGAAGACGCGCTGAAACAGGCCGGTTATGTCCCTGAACGCGGCGCCTATGAGATGCGGATTGAGATGACCCAAGCGCCGACCGCGCCCGACCCGCCAGACGGCATCATGATTCGCAGCTACCGCGAAGCCGACCTGGAAGAATTTGTGCATGCCTTCCGCGATTCATTTGCCGATCATTTCGGTTACATTGAAGAGCCGTTCGAAAAAGACTTGGAAGAATTTCGCCACTGGTTCGACCATGACAAACAATTCGACCCGAATCTGACCCTGCTGGCCATGGACGAGACAAGCGGCGCGGTCGTCGGCTATCTGGTGGGCCTGAAAGCGGATCATCGCCATGCGGATGTCGGCCTGATTGAACTGCTGGGCGTGCGGCGGGCTTATCGGCGGCGCGGGCTGGCGCAAACGCTGCTGGTTCATGCTTTCGCCGCTTACTGGGCGCGCGGCCGGCGGACGGTTGGCCTGGGCGTGGACGGCGAAAGTCTGACGAATGCTGTCGCCTTGTATGAGCGGGTCGGCATGAGCATTCATCGGCGCTATATGACCTATGAGAAAGTCCTGCGCGCTGGCGTCGAACTGGCGAAGACGGCGCTGGATTGACGTTTGCGATTGTTCGGATGTTTCCCTTTCGGCCGGCGGGTTTTTTGCAAATTCCGTCGTGAATGTGATAGGATTGATATACTTGTCATATAAGGGGGTAGCAGATGTCGGCAAAAAAGGGAGAAATGCCAGCGTATGAACAGCGGTTGGAACGCGCAAACACACTTATTCAGATAGGCTTTTATCGTGAAGCTGTTGAGACAGCAGGCGGTGGAGTTGAATTGTTGATGCGCGCCCTGTATGACGAATTGATAGACGAACTCAAACAGGACGACGGCAGCCTTGCTAATTACCTCCAGGCCCGTTACGCCGAATGCAGCAACAAGAATAACCCGAAAGGCAAACTTACCTTCGGTGAATTGATAAAGTACTACAAGGATAATGACCTGTTTGACGAAATTCGTGCGGCATCCCGCTATAAATTCACGCATTTCAATAGAGGCGATACACTGCATGCCATAAATGAAGTGCTGAATAAATGCAAGCATGATGATCATCAGCCGACAAAAGATGAAGCGGAATTGGTTTGCAAGCACCTCGCATTGTTTCTTGAGGAGACGGGCCGCCCTCCGCAAGCCAAACAAAACAGCGATTGGATAAAAGAGTGGCAGCAAAAATGGGATGATCTGATAAAGGAGTGGCTGGCAGAACGCGACGCCGACTCGCAGGAGGACGTGATTTTAGAGCCTCTAATGGATCAACTTATGCTTGTTACCGAGCTTATCAGAGACGGGCGAGTGTCCGGGGAACTGAAAGCCCAACTCATGCAGGCGGTTGTCTATGTCATTGATCCCGACGATTTTATTCCAGAAAGCCATCAGGGCGTCATGGGGCTGGTTGACGACGCCGCTGTGCTTGCCCTTACGCTCCACTGGCTAGACGATTTTGCCGATATAGACCCCGAAATCTGGCAGGAACACTGGGACAGGGAAGACGACCCGATTGAAGTCGCCCATCAGCTTCATCAAGGCATTATGGAGAATCACATTGACCTTTTTAGTGACGAGGCATGGGAGACAATCAGCGCCATTGCCGAAAACGGGCCGCGCGCATTGCAAAAAAACTGGCATGCTGAAGAGAGCTTGACCGAGCAAACCCATAATATCTTTGAAAGTATCGCTGTCGAAGAGGATGCGGCGAACTGGCATCATAACTGGCGCGACCGCATACATGATTGGGTCGAAAGCAACAGCAGCTCAAATATAGCGGACAGTGTGCTGGTCGTGCCGGATTTATTCATTCTCGTCACCAGGCTTATCCGCGATAACCGAGTATCTGCCGCTGTCAAAGCAAGGCTGCTGGCGGCTACTGCCTATGTCGTTTCTCCTCTTGACCTCATTCCAGAAGGGGTGATGGGGGTAGTCGGCTTGACTGACGACGCCGGCGCGCTCGCGCTAATAGGTTATTGGCTGGTTCACATCGTCAATATCGACAAGGAAATTATGCGCGAACATTGGCCCGGCGACAATGATCCCATTGAAGTTATTGACAATCTCCATAAGCGAATTACCGACAATGCCGAAACCATCTTCGGCGACAAAACCGGAATATGGAAAGACCTGCAAGAAAAATTTGGCAGGGGGCAAGACGGAAGCAAAGGCAGCATTTTGACAAGGATACGGCGCCGATTCGGCAAAGGGAAAAACTAAGCCCCCATGCCCGCTATCCAAACCGGCCATGCCCCAGTCAACGGCGCGCGGCTCTATTATGAAATCGCCGGCCGCGGCGCGCCCCTGGTGATGATTCACGCCGGCATCGCCGACAGCCGAATGTGGCAAGGCGAATTCGAAACCTTTGCCGAAAGTCATCAAGTCATCCGCTTTGACATGCGCGGCTATGGACGCAGCCTGCCAGTCGAAGGCCAATTCAATATACAAGATGACCTGCGCGCCCTGCTCGCCACACTGAACATTCAAAGCCCGCGCATTGTGATGGGATGCTCAATCGGCGCCGGGCTGGCGATTGACTATGCCCTCACCCACCCTCAAGATGTCTCGGCGCTCATCTTGGTCGGCGGCGCGCCAGCCGGCCTGGACATTGAAGCCGAAGCCCCCGATAACCTCTTCGCCCAAT
Source organism: Phototrophicaceae bacterium (assembly GCA_965243795.1). Taxonomy (GTDB): domain Bacteria; phylum Chloroflexota; class Anaerolineae; order Aggregatilineales; family Phototrophicaceae; genus UBA6055. Next base: position 2,971,724 of record OZ251576.1, read on the forward strand.
CAGAACAGGCCTTTAACGACGGCGACATCGACCTAGTGGCTGAAATCGACATGAAAATCTGGTTCGACGGCTCTGGACGCTCGACAGCCGACGTTGACCCGACCATTCGCCGCCAGGCTTGGGAGATGGCGCGTTTGACCACGGAACACGAATTGAAAGGCATCGGCCAGCATATCCACAAGTCATTCGAGGAGCCGGCATCCGCGCGTCTGGATGAACTCAAAATGCCCGTTCTGGTAATCATTGGCGAAAACGACCTGCCCTATCTGCAACTCGCCGCCGATTACTTGGTTGAGCATCTGCCACAGGCGAGCAAGACGCTGATTCGCAACGCGGCGCATCTGCCCAACATGGAACAGCCCGAACAGTTCCAGGCCGCCGTCAGGCATTTTTTGGCCGCCCATTCAGCGTGACGGCGAATGCCCTCCGGCCAAAATCGACTCGGCTTAATCTTCGGGATCATCCTCTTCAAAGACAATATCAGTCATCAAATCAGAGGCCGCCAAATCGTCCAGCGAGATGTCGCCTTCGTCTTCCCTGACCAGCATACTAACGCCCTGCTTCAGCCGTTCGCCGCAGACCAGGCAGTCTGGGTCGCGCTGAATCTCAAGCCAAATGGCCGTGTGCGGATCGCTTTCCTGCCCTTCAATGATGTCGATATAGGTATTGGCGGCGATGATGGTATTGGCTGGCATTTCATGGTGAGCAGACGTGCCGCGCAGCAGTTCGTTGAGTATCAGACTGGTTTGAATGCCGGCGATTTTGGTGACATTGACCCACAGGCCAGGTTCGGCGGCCAGAGCGCCAGTTTCGCCAATCAGCCCATAATCCAAGTCGCCAGCCGAATTCATCGCGATTTTGACGCCTTCGCGGGTGGCCTCTGACCAGCAGGCATAGCAGGGGCCATCAAAAGGCTTGATGATCACATGGTCGCCGCCTTCGCCGCGCTCATACACCCCGGCATAGGACGCGCTTAGACGTTTTTCCAGACATTTCTCATTGATGGCGTATTTGACCTGCTCATCATCCACCGCCGCCACCAGCATATCGACATCATCCAAACAGTCCCAATGCTCTTCAATCGGGCCTTGGCGCAGGTCGATCTGGACATCGGGATTGCGGTTCATCATCAAATCAGCCACCGCCGCCGCCTTGTTCTGCCCCAAATAGCGCAAATCGGCCGCATGACGGGTCACATTGCCGCTTTCCAATTCATCTTTGTCCACCAGCGCGAAACTGCCGACGCCGCTCATCGCCAGGCCCAAAGCCACGAATCCGCCGCCCGAACCCAGGCCGACAATGCCGATCTTCTTTTCCGCCAGTCTGTCCAGGTTTTCCGCGCCAATCAGCCGTTCAACCCGTTCCCACAGCTTGCTCATAACCCCGCCTCTTCCCCTGCATCATCCGCTTTGATGAGCGCGGCCTTGTCCACCGCATCGCCTTCCGCTTGATCTGCTTCCAATACGCTGTCGGGACTCATTTCGCCGCGGCTTTCGCCAGCGTCATCATCATTACTTTCGTCGTCGATAAGCGGAATTCTGATTTTAGTCGGCTGGCGCAGCCCCATCTCGACTTCAATGGCAATCACATAATCGATCAGATAGTTGTCGCTTGACCATTCCCAGCCTTCAGGGTCGTCAATCCGTTCAGCGATTTCCCAGAGATTCTGAAAGGTCGCCACAGGATCCATCAAGTCCAGTTCATTCGTAAAAGGCGCCCGATAGGCCTTGGGGGCCGACTCTGGATAATCATGCTGGGTCACAAGCAGCAGCAGCGAACTCGCTCCCTGCCGAATGGTGAGAAAGCAATACTCCAGCGGAACTTCGCCATCGCATTCATAGACCAGCGTCCACACCAGCAAGCCGTCCTCTTCCATCGCCAAAATCTCGCCGGTCAGGCGGTCGGCCAGCACAACATGCCAGCCATACTTCATCATTTGAGGCAGTTCGTCCTCCTCGACGACTTGCGGATGCACTGGCTGGAAAACGCGCACATCGCGGTGAATGTACCACCAATCGACGCGCATATCCGTTCCATTGTCCATCGGCGCCGAGATGTAATTGACCGCCAGATCTGATTCAGCGATGACTTGAGCATGACCGACGGTGACAATCGGCACCAGCAGATAATCAGTCCCATTCTCATCGTCATCCAGCCAGGACAAGGCCGTCATCAAATCGCCGTGACTGGGCTGAATCATCGAGCCAGGCTGTTTGTGCCAATCGCCCAAATAGCGCAGAGGGACATCAAACCGCGTTGGCAGCGCCGTCGAATCACCGCGCTTCTTTTCCCGATAAACATGCCAGTTTTCCTGAAGCCACCAGATAATCTCGTCCTGCAGGCCATCGCCCTGCTGGAAGGTATGCGAGCGGCGCACGGCCGTCTCATCTGGCGAAATGGTGTCAAGGACATAAAGGGTCGGCAGGCCTTCGGGCCTGTCGTCTTCGATGATAAAGCCCAGCATGGCCTCGCCGGTTTCGTCAGCGACGTACTGGCTGGCCGCCGAAAGCATCTTGGCGACCGCCCGCTTTGACAGAACAAGATTGGGTACGATCCCGCGTGAAATCATCGCCATCCCCCGCAAGCGCTTCCGTAAAAACTCAAATTCAAGCTGTATCAGCTTCAGCAGTTCCGATTCATCCCGCATCGGCATGGCTATCGTCTCCGGCGGCGTGGCAGGGGGGTGCTGGCTTTAATCCGCTCTTCGATGCCGGGCCATTTCCCGGTCGAACGCCAGGTGTAATAAGCGTACAGCCATTGAATCGCCCAGCCGCCCACGGTCACCGCCGTCGACTTCGAAGGATTCCAGCCATACTGTTCGCCATCTTTGGGATTAAACAGACAAAGCTGTCCATCTTCGTACTGATGTTTTTCGCTGTAGATGCGCGGCTTGACGCAGTAAGCCTCGGCCGGGCGGTTGGGATATTCCTTTGGATAGACAATTTTCAGGCTGTGATACGGAGAATCAAGGATGCTCATATTGATCTCGACCCGGCCCTGCCAGTAAAGCAGACCTCCGAAGGGCGGCACGACCAGCTTAAAGGTGCCGCCAAATGTGGCTTTCATCGCCTCGACTTCCCAGACAAGGCGCGATGAGACCTTTTTGCGCGATCCCCACCAGTTGGACATATCTATAAACTCCGCGACATGAAACGCTGTCCCCAACTGTATTGCCAAACCCAGCGAATGTCCAGTCCAAAGCCAGCCGCTTGAAACCGCCGCCTGCCAAAATTAACCAAGCGAAACTTTAGGCCCTGCCCCGATTAACTTGAATGACCGCACAGCCGCAAAAATGAACTTTACCGCAGTTGTGGACAGGCGAACTGAAACTCTGATACAAAAGAGAGGTCAACTGGCATCCGAACAGTTTGGACGCTTGCCACGATGACCAGCTGACCACACTTTCATTCATCTGAATCCTATACGGGATTCGCTGTCAATACAAGGAGATTGCCCCATGACAGCCAAACGAACCATCCTTATCGTCCTTTTGCTGATTTGCATGAGTGCGCTGGCCGGGCCGATAACGGCGCAGGAAAGCGAAGCGCTCACGATTTATTCTGGCCGCAATGAGAGCCTGATTGGGCCGCTGCTGGAACAGTTCACCGAAGACACCGGCATCGCTGTCGAAGTTCTGTACGGCGGCACCAGCGCGGTCGCCAATCAAATCCTCACCGAAGGCGAAAACAGCCCGGCCGATGTCTTCATCGCTCAAGACGGCGGGGCTTTGGGCGCGCTGGCGAACGAGGGTATGCTGATGGAACTGCAGTCAGATGTTCTGGAGCGCGTGGCTGATCCCGCTTTCGTCTCACCCGACGGCCTTTGGGTCGGCTTGAGCGGACGCGCGCGGGTTCTGGTCTACAGCCCAGAAACGCTGGCGGAACACGAACTCGAACTGCCGACGTCTATTCTCGATTTAATCGGCGAGGACTGGACGGGCCTGGTCGGATGGGCGCCCTCCAACGCTTCTTTCGTTTCCAATGTGACGGCCATGCGCGTGCTGATGGGCGACGAAGAAACGGCCCAATGGCTGGCCGACATGATCGCTAACGGCGTGCAGTCCTATCCCAAAAACACGCCCATTGTGCAGGCCGTCATCGATGGCGAAATCGCCGTCGGCCTCGTCAATCACTACTACCTTTTCCGTTTCCTGGCCGAAGATCCAGACATCACGGCCGCCCTGCATTTCTTCCCCGGCGGCGACCCTGGCTCGTTTATCAATGTGGCCGGCGCGGCGATACTGAAAACCAGCGACCAGAGCGAGACAGCCCTAACGCTGGTTGAATACCTGCTAAGCGACAGCGCCCAGCAGTACTTTGCCGAGACGACCTATGAATATCCCCTAGTGGCATCGGTCGATCCATCAGTTGAACTGCCTGACTTGGCCGACATTGAAGCGCCTGACATTGACCTGTCGGCCATCGATGACCTGCAAGCCACTTTGGAGATGATCGAAGACAGCGGCGCTCTGGACTAAATCGCCAATAAGCAAGGGAGTTTTATGCAGCTTTCCGATGTCGTCCCGCAGCTGATGGACTATGCCCATCGTCATCATACTGCCCTGCCGCGCTTTCATCTGGGCAATCGGCAGCTGTTGCAGGCATCCAGTCTGATGGTTGTCGCGGCAGTGTTGATCCCCGTCGCCTACCTCATCATTCGCGGGCTGGGCGCCGGCCAGGAAGGCCTTGACTATCTGCTGCGGGCCCGCACCTTGCAAGTGATTGGCAACAGTCTGGCGCTGATGACGGCGGTCACGTTCCTGGCGACGGCGGTTGCTGTGCCGTATGCCTGGCTGGTCAGCCGCAGTGACTTGCCCGGACGCCGTTTGTGGCTGGCGCTGGGCCTGCTGGCGATGGTCATTCCGTCCTATCTGACGGCGGTGACCTTTACCGAGGCCTTCGGGCCCAAGGGCATTCTGCAAGGCCTGCTGGAGCCGCTGGGCGTCGACCGACTGCCGAACATCAAAGGTTTTTTCGGCGCCGCGCTGACGCTCACCGTCGTCACCGTCCCCTATGTCATCCTGCCGCTGCAGGCCGCGCTCCAGCACAGCGACCAGTCACTTGAAGAGGCCGGCCACAGCCTGGGCCTCAATCGCTTGCAGGTGTTCCGCCAAATCACCCTGCCCCAGCTGCGGCCGGCGCTTTCGGCCGGGATGCTGCTGACCGCCTTGTACGTCTTGAGTGATTTTGGCGCGGTGGCCGTCATGCGCTTCAACGTCTTCACCCGCGCCATCTTCATCCAAACCGAATCCTATCGAATGGACAAAGCCGCGGCGCTGGCGCTGGTCCTCATCGGCATGACACTGATTCTGCTGCTGCTCCGTTCCCGCGTTCAGCATCGCGGCCAGCATTATCGCATCGGCATCGGCGCCGCGCGAACCCTCCAGACGATACCCTTGGGCAAATGGAAATACACGGCGCTGCTGTTTTGCGGCCTGGTCATTTTCATCAGCATCATCATCCCCCTGCTGGTGTTATTCACCTGGCTGGCCGGGCGCAATTTGACTAATCCAGTGCATGTCGCCATGGCCGAGCTTATGCAGAACACAGTCAGCGTCAGCGCGGTTTCGGCCCTTGTGGTGACGCTGGCCGCCCAACCCCTGGCTATGCTGGCCATGCGCTCATCGACAGCCCTCAATCGCTGGCTGGTGCATCTAGCCTATGCCGGCAATGCGCTGCCAGGCATCGTGATTGCCCTGGCGCTGGTGGCCTTCGCCTCGCAGAATATGCTGGGGCTGTATCAAACCCTGCCGCTTTTGATCCTCGGCTATTCGATACGCTATCTGCCGTTTAGCATAAGCTCGACGCAAAGCGCATTGACGCAAATCAACCCGCATTTTGAAGAGGCGGCGCGCAGTTTGGGGCTTTCGTCCTGGGAGACTGTGGCGCGGATCACGGTTCCATTGGCGCGGAGCGGCATTATCGCCGGGCTGGCGCTGGTCTTCCTGAATGTGATGAAGGAACTGCCGACCACGCTGATTTTGCGCCCGATTGGATTCCGCACCTTTGCCACGCGCATCTGGTCAGCCTATGACGAGGCCTTTCTGTCATCAATCGCCGCGCCAGGGCTGACGCTGACCGTCGTATCGGCGCTGGCCTTGGGCATCATCCTGTGGCGCAATGGCAAAGCCGGCTAACTTGCCCCTTTATTGACCCCGATTCTGCTCTATGCTAAAGGGTCATATCAACCAGCCCAGCTGTGAGCGCAATGGAATTGTCACTCCAAACCGAAAACCTGACCAAGCGATACGGCGATGTCACAGCAGTCGACAATTTCACCCTGACGGTCAAGGCCGGTGAATTTTTGACCATCCTCGGCCCCAGCGGCGGCGGCAAAACGACGGCCCTGCGCCTTTTGGCCGGCTTTGAACGGCCCAGCGCCGGCCGTATCCAAATCGGCAGCAGAGTTGTCGCCGACGACCATCATTTCACGCCGCCCGAAAAGCGCAAAGTCGGCATGGTGTTTCAGGATTATGCCCTGTTTCCCCATGTCAGCGTGGCCGGCAACATCGCCTTTGGCCTGCGCGGCCGCCATCAGAACACCGCGCGCCAGGTCAAACGCATGCTGTCCCTGGTTGGCTTGGATAAATTGGCCGACCGCATGCCCCACGAACTTTCCGGCGGCCAGCAGCAGCGCGTCGCCTTGGCGCGGGCCTTGGCGCCTGGGCCGGATATTCTGCTGCTTGACGAGCCTTTTTCCAATTTGGATACGGCCCTGCGGTCACAGGTGCGAAAAGAGGTGCGCCGCATTCTGCTGGAAACCAAGACAACCGCCATTTTTGTCACGCATGACCAGCGCGAGGCCTTGAGCCTGTCAGACGAAATAGCCGTCATCTTCCAAGGCAGGCTGATGCAGGTGGCGACTCCCCATGTCATCTACAACCGACCAATCAACAGTCAAGTAGCGCATTTTATAGGCGAAGCCAATTTTTTGCCGGCCGAAGCGCAAGGCCTGCTGGCGGAAAGTCCACTCGGCCAAGTCAAACTTTTTCACCCCAAATCAGGCGCGGTGCAGCTTATGATTCGACCCGAAGCTCTGCGCGTCAGCTTTGACGGCCAAGGCATGGCGGCGATGGTGCTTTGGCGCGAGTTTTATGGGCATCATCAACGGCTGGGACTGGCCCTGGCCGACGGCGTCGAACTGATCGCCCTGGCCGACGTCGACCATTACTATCAGCGCGGCAATCAGGTTTCGGTGTCGCTGGTCATGCCCGCCCTGGCTTTTGAGACGCGCTAAAATAGAGAGCATTCAAAGGGAAAGGAGTCATCATGTCGAACCTGAAGAATCAGCGGAACAAGGAACGGGTATGGGATTTTTGGCAAAAGCTGAATCATGTCGGCGTCGAAAATATCCCCGATGTCATCCGAGCGGCGGTGCATGATGATATCGACTGGAACGGGTCGGCGCCCATCGACCAAATCAAAGGAGCCGAAGCCCTGATTGCCGATTTCTGGCTGCCGCTGCTGCATTCCTTCCCCGATCTCAAGCGAACCCCTTATATTTTTATGGGCGGCCTGGAAAGCGGCGCATCAGCTTACACTAACCGCGTCGGCGATGAGTGGGTTTCGGGCTGCGGCTATCTTAGCGGCACTTTCGAAAATGACTGGCTGGGCATCCCGGCCACTGGCAAAAAGACCAACATCCATTTCGGTCAGTTCTATGTCATGCGCGAGGGCAAAATTGCCGAAAGCTATGTGATGTACGATATTCTGGCGGTGATGCGACAGGCCGGCTATCAGGTCTTGCCCCCAGCGCCGGGCGCAGAAGGCGGCAAAGTCCCCGGCCCCGTCGACAAAGACGGCCTGCTTCTGCTGGAACAGGATGAACTGGAATCGAGGAAGAGCTTGCAGCTGGTCGAGGCGATGGGCCGCGGCCTGGAACGCTATGTCCGCAGCCGCGACGGTGGCGATATGCGCCGCATGGAACAGGATAAATACTGGCATCCAGATATGAAATGGTACGGCCCAAGCGGGATTGGCCTCTGTTTCAGCCTGGAAGAATTTGAGGATTTTCATCAGCGGCCCTGGCTGCGCGGCTTCGGCGACCGCGGCCTTAGCTACGACGGCGGCGGCCGCAAAATGGGCTTTGTTGGCGAAGGGAAATACACCTGCGGCGGCGTCTGGGACACCGTGTTTTCGCGGCACAACGGCGACTATGCCGGCATCGCGGCCACAGGCAAACTGATGACCATGCGCGATTTTGACTGGTGGAAGCGCGAAGGCGATTATCTGATCGAAAATTGGGTGCCGATTGATATGATCGACCTCTGCCGACAGATGGGCGTTGACCTGATGGCCCGCTTGCGGCAGCAAATCGAACAGAGCAAACGAGATGGACAGGCTATTCGATAACCAGCAGAATATGATGCCTGACTTCAGATATTCGCGCCGTCAGGGTCATATCATGAGTTTCCCATGACACGTCGGCCTCGTCGCCATAAACGCGAATCCTTTGCGGCGCGGTGTCTAAATCAACCTCAAGGCGCAGATCGCGGCTCGTCACGGTTTCGTGAATCGGCAGTCGCGTTTCGTCGCGGATGCTGTTGACCAGATGAATCAGCCGGCGCTTTCCCTGCGCGAAGGCCGTAACCGCGAGCGCATCGCCGCCATTGTGAATCCGCACCGGTGGCTTGCTTTTAGCGGCCCAGGCGACGGCATCGACAATCAAATTCCGAAAATCGCGCAGGCCAAATTCCAAATAACGGACGCCAATCGGGATGGCAAACAGAACGCTTCGCCCGCCGCCAGGCCGTTCATTGGTCAGCGCGGCCGGCGGCCCCGTCTCATCGCTAAGAGGGCCATAATGAACCACCGAACGCCCCTGGACCTGCGCGACCGGCCGGGCGTTTTCAGGTGTCACCACAACCTGCATGCCGACGGTTGGAATGCGCTTGCCACTTGGGATAGCAGTCGGCAGCACGTGTGAATCCGCCATCTGCATATAAATATCAAACTGAAAGGACAGCGTCTCACCGGTGTACTGCACGCCAAAAACATCCGCCAAGTCATCCGCCGGCGAACGATGCCCGCTTGCATCATACAGGCCAGTTTCGTAAGAGGCGATCACCCCGCCGCCCCGTTCTGCGAAGCCGCGAATATGCGCTTTGTCCGCCGCCGAAAGACAGCTGACGTTGGGCAGAATGAGGACTTGATAGCGGTCAAGCCCTTCAGCCAGGTCGGCTTCGGTGATGACATCAAACAGAATTTTATTTTGCAGCAGCGCCTTGGCAAAACCCTTGAGTTCGCCAAGCTGGGAAGGCTTGCCGTCTCGATAGTCAAAACGCTCGACCGTCGTCTGTGAATACAGCAGCGCGGCATACGGGATGCTTTGACGATGACACAGATAGGGTTCAAGCACCTTGGCCTGCGCGAACTGGGCATAAACCCGCTGCCAGGCCTGTTCATCGACGCGGTCGGGATAATAGCGGGCAAACAGCAGCGCCCCATTGTTCGCCAGAATTTCGGACGCCGACAGACGCAGTTCAGCCTCGCCCAGGCCATACAGATCAAAGGGCGACTGCGCCATCATGCTCAAGACCAGAATGGGCTTTTGTTTGGCAATCGCTTGACCATAGCGCAAAGCCAGCCCATACCACCACAGCGGCTCGCCGACGCTGGCGCGGTACAGTTCCATGTGTACGATGTCGCCGGTTTGGGCCGTCCGCGCCATATCATCGGCGTGCGCCATCGGCACATGCCAGTTCACAGCGAAACGCGCCTGATAAAAAGAGCCGAGCGCCGGCGTCCCCGACAGACGATAAGGCTCATCGGGCAGAGTCGCCAATGGAAACGCGCCCTGAAAAAAGATACAGCGGTCATCGCGCTTGGCAGCGTCATAAAGCGTCTGACGCCAGGCGGCAATCTGGTCATAGCGCCAAGCCAAAAAATACTGGAAGGCCGGGTCATCCCATTTTTCCCGCGTCGGCAAAGGCAGGCCAAATTCAGCCTCAAAAGCGCGGCAGCAGGCGCGGCTGGCCGACCAGCTTTGATAGCTCGGCTCATCAAAATAGAAGCCATCGACCGGATAATGCGCGCCGATCTCCTCGACAACCGCGGCGAAATACTCGCGATAAGGACTAAGAGGATCCATCGCGACCGAATTATATTCGTCATCCCAAGAGGTCACGCGGCCGTCGGCCTTGCGCTGCGCCCAGTCCGGATGCTTTAGGTACAAATCGCGATTGCCCCAAATCGAAGCCAAATAGGCGATCACTTTTTGGCCATTGGCATGAGCGGCCTCAATGGCTTCAGCCAGCAGGTCGCGCCGGCCCAAGCCAGGATAATGCGGAGCGATTTGGCTCTGATAAAAAGCGGTTCCGCCGGGGTAATAGCCAGTGGCAAAGACGACCAAGGTGTTGACATCGCCCTGATGTGTTTCGTCAACGATGGCCCTGACGTCAATCGTCGAGACATCCGCCGCCGGAAATTCCAGCGTCACCGCGCGAAGGGGCTTATCCCACCAGCCAGCCATACCGCGTCCTCCCTTTATTCAGCCAGCCCGCACCACTCGACGGCCATCCGCGCCAAAACCCTAGCGCAGTCCATCACCTGCTCAAATTCAATGTATTCATCGGTGCTGTGAATCATGGCGCCAGAGGGCCCAAACAAAACCGACGGCGTATCCCCATACAAGACCGGCAGACGCAAATCACAGCCGCCGGCGCCGCCGACAGAGACCTTATCACCAGTAACCGATTTGGCGGCCTGGCCCAAAGTCGTCACCATCGGATGACCAGGGTCAATTTGAGCCGCATCAAACCAGAGGCCAAACCATTCCATTTGCAAAGGATGCGCTTTGAACCAGCTGTCTTTGTCCGACCATTCCCTGATATATCGCTGAAAGGCGGCCTTGATTTGATGAATATCCTCGCCGGGCAAACATTCAATCGAGCCTTCCAGCACAGCTTGAGAAGCAATGGTCGAGGGCCATTCCCCAGCCGACATTTTACAGATGCCTGTCGGAACTTTGGTGTGATAAACATCGTCATAAAGCGGATGCGACACAGCCGACTCGCGCATGATCGAATAGGCTTCGACCGCCTGGAAGACCTCGAAGGCTTTGGCGATGGGATTGATAAGCTCGTGCTTGTATTCAATGCCGCCCTCTTCGCCAGGAACGGTGATGCGGAAGAACTGGGCGCCGCGGTTGGACACCGCCAATTTATCCAGGCCGGTCGGTTCAGTGAAGATGCAGGCGTCCGCTTGATAGCCGCGCATAACAGACGCCAAGGTGCCGTTGCCGCCAGCTTCCTCATCGACAACGGATTCAATAATCAAATCACCCTGAAGCCTGACGCCGGCCGATTGCAGCGCCAAAACGGTCAAGACATTGCTGACCAAGCCGCCCTTCATATCCGCGCTTCCCCGCCCCCAAACCTTGCCATCGACAAAAGCGCCGCTCCAGGGGCCATGCTGCCACAGTTCCGCCGGCCCAATCGGAACGACGTCGACATGGCCGTTGAATTTGAGCGACCGGCCGCCGCCCTGGCCGCGATAAACACCGACCACATTAGGCCGGTCAGCATAGGAGCGGCCAGTCGGGACATAAGCTGGATGCGCCTGCAATTCCTCATCATTCGGAATCCAGCGGTCCACCTCCAGCCCCATCGCCCGCATCTTGTCCTCAAGCGCATCCTGGCAGGGTTTCTCATGGCCCTCCAGCGATGGAATCCGCACCAGTTCTTGCAGCAGTTCCAGGGCCTGCTGACGATGACTTTCGACGGCTTGGTCAATTCGGTCATAAAGTTCCATAAAAAACCTATCCTTTGACAGCGCCAAAGGTCAGCGCCGAGATGAAATAACGCCGCACCAGCAGCGCGAAGATGACGACCGGCAGCGTGCCGATGGTGGCCGTGGCGAACATGGGGCCCCATTTGATACCGGAATGCGTCATAAAGAAGGCAATCGTTGTCGGCATGGTCCGCGCCTCAATGGACGTCAAAAAGAAGGCCAAGCTGAATTCATTCCAAACGCCGATAAATATCAGAATGGCCGTCGCCGCCACGCCGCCAGCCATCAGCGGCAGGGTGATCAGGCGAAAGGCCGTAAAGCGCGAGGCGCCGTCCACCATCGCCGATTCTTCCAGTTCTATCGGGATGCCCTCCACAAAGCCGCGCATCATCCAGATAGCATAGGGGATATTCCAAAGCAGGTAGACGACAATTAAAAAGAAATGCGTGTCAAACAGCCCCAGCGCCCGCGAAATGAAGAAGAGCGCAAAGACAATGGATATGCCCGGCACCATCTGCAAAAACAGAAATCCGTAGGCGATGCCCTCTTTGAAGCGAAAACGATAGCGGGCAAAGCTGTAAGTCGCTGGAATAGCAATCAGAATCGTCAGCAAAGTGCTGGCTGTGGCGATAATGGCGCTGTTTTTCATATAAAAGACGATATTCAGATCGCTGAAAATGCTGTGATAATGCTCCAGGGTCGGGCTGAATATCCACACCGGCGGATAGGCGAAAGTTTCCAGGCGCGACTTGAATGATGAAGCCACCATAAACAGGTAAGGAAACAAAAAGACGGCCACAATCGCTATCGTCAGCAAGTCCAAAAAGCGCGTGGCGAACAGCCGCCGCAGCTTGTCCAAGGTCATCCGCCGTTCTCCGCGCTAGGCTTCAAATTTAATGCGCTCCCGCATCTTGATGAGGATCACGGTCAGGCTGACAATGATGATGATCAGCATCACGCTGGCCGCCGAGCCGCGGCCCACGTTTCTGGCGACCAGGGTTGTCCGATAGACATAAAGCGGCAGCGTAGTCGTCGTCGTTCCCGGCCCGCCGCCAAACATGACAAAGATGACGTCAAACAGGCGCAGCACATCCATAAAGCGCAGTATCAGCGTCGTCAGAATCAGCGGCATCATGAGCGGCACCGTCAGATGAACAAAGGACTGCCACTTTGAAGCGCCGTCCACCCGCGCCGCCTCAAACGGCTCAAGAGGCAGAGTTTGCAGGCCAGCCAGCAGAATCAGAATGAAAAAAGGCGTCCATTCCCATATATCGACAAGCGCCACCGCCCATAAAGCCAGCTTGGTGCCATACCAGTTATAGCGTTTGCCGACGAGGAGCTCGATAAAGAAATTGACCAAGCCGTCATAAGAAAAATACAGACGTCCAATCATGCCGACCATAGAGGGCATCAGCACAATCGGAATAATCAGAATCGACGTAAACAAAGCGTTCCCGCGCATCCGCCGATTGAGCAGCAGGGCGATGGCAAAGCCAATCAGCAGTTCGGGAATCAGCGTGCCGAGCAGATATAACCCCGTGACCCGCACCGAAGCCCAAAATGTGCTGTGTTCATTGAAGAGCAGCCAGTGATAATTTTCCAGGCCAACCCAGTCGGCCTTGCTGAAGGCCTCGCCAAAGGTCAGGTCGACCAGGCTCAAGCGAAAAAGCGAAAAAGCGCTGTAGGCCGCCAGCGTGAAAACAATCAAAAAAGCGGGGACAATCAGAAGAGCCGGCGCCAGCCACGACGGTCGACGCCGGCCTGCTTCTCTGATGGCGTTCATAAGGACGTCATCCTGCGCGGCGGTCAGTCAGCAAGCGCCTCGGATACTTGGGCCTGCATGCTGCTGATGGCCTCCTCGACGCTGATTTCGCCAATAAAGGCGCGCGCCCCTTCTGTTCCCATAATCTCGCTGACCTGGCTCCATTTGGGCGTCGGCAGAACAACGCTCAAGCCCTGTTCATTCAAGGCGGCCGCCTGTTCCAATGTATCCAGAGTCGCTTGATAATAGGGGATTTGCGCTTGCAGGTCAGGGTCGCCCAAGGCCGATGCCCGCGAGACGATGCCGCCGTTGGCCAGATATTCACTCTGCAAGGCCTCGCTGGTCAGATAAGCGATCATCGCCCAGGCCGCTTCCTTGTTTGCCGAATCGCTCATCATAGCGAACGACCAGCCCCAAACACCAGAATAAGCCCCTGCTGGCCCGGCCGGCAGCGGACTGTAACCCACCTGGCCGGCAACCAGCGACTTGTCCGGATTCTCGACTTCAGGAGCGGCCGCCGAAGCCTCGATCATAATGGCCGCGCGGCCCAGCATAAAGGCGTCCCAGGCTTCAGGAAATGAGAAAGACTCGACGCCGACGGGGCCATACTGCCATAAATCGGTGATGTAGTTCAAGGAATCAGCGGTGCCCGGCGAATCAAGCGCAACCTCGCCGGTCGCAGGATCAACCATCATGCCGCCAAAGGGCGCCAGGAAAATCGACCACATATAGGTAAATTCCCAGCCAAGACGGGCGCGGTACGAAATCCCAGCGACGCCGTCCACATTCTCATTGAAATGCTTGGCCGCTTCCATGACTTCAGCATAAGTGGTCGGAACATCCAAGCCTTCCTGCTCAAAGAGGTCTTTGCGATAAAACATAAAGACCGTCTCACCAGCGAAGGGAATGCCATAGTGCAAGCCGTCTTCCCACAAAAACATATCGCGGTAAGCCGCCAGAATATCCTCATAATTGAACCAGTCCGGCGTAATGTCGGATTCGATCCAAGGCTCCAACGGTTCAGCGTAGCCGCTGGACGCAACGAGCGGATTCCATTCAATCGCCGACATCATGGCGTCATAGCTGGCCGATTCGGACGACACTTCCAGCAGCATCCGCTGGCCAAGCGCCCCCTCTTCCATTTCGTCCAGCCTGACTGTAATGCCAGTCAACTCCGTAAAGCGGGGAAGCATCGTCTTAAAGGATTCGATGGACGGATGCGATGCGACTGCAACCACAAGCTCGGTGCCGCCATACTGCTCGCGAATGCCAGCGGCCCATTCTTCAACTGGATCTTGCGCCAGCGCGGAGAAACTCGGAAATATCACCGCAGCGACCAAGAACACCATAACAAAAAATCTGAACTTCATCGTAGATGCCTTTCAAAAATCTATGAACGGATAAACGGATATAAAACTGCCACTGTATGATAACCCTTATGCCGGCCTTTGTCAACAAATTCCAGGAAAGTCGACGGCGCTGTTTTAGACCAGCTGACGGGCCTGTTCGTGAATTTTCCGAATGGCGGCCGCCGTCTCGCGCATGTCCTCTTCATCGCCCAGCAGCGCGTTCTGCGTTATCCACACCGTTTCATCGGCCTGTCGAATAGAATTGGGAAAAGGCTGACGCAAAAAGTCATGGGCCTGCGCGGCCTGTTCACTGCCGAGACGCTGCCGATACGCGCCGCTGGCAAATACATCCAGCTGATGCAGAGGCGGATACGGCGGTTGCAGGGGAATGCCCTCGGCTTGCAGCGCGTCTGTGAAACGCTGTGGGGAAATGTCCGAAAAGGCGCGGCGGTCAAAATGAAAGATATAAGCGTAATGCCCGTTGCGCGTAATCCGCTCATCCTGCGCCTGCGGACTGATGCCAGGGATCTGGCTCAACAGGCTGTCCAGGCGGCGGCCGTTTTGGAAGCGGCGGGCCGTTTGCTCATCGAGACGGGTTAATTGCGCGCCTAAAACTGCCCCTTGCCATTCGCTCAAGCGGTAATTTGAGCCATAAATGAAATGGCTGTAAAACCATTCGCCCGGCATCCGGCCGCAGTCATGGGTTGACCGCGCCAAACGTTCAAATTCATCATCATTGGTAAGCAGCAGGCCGCCCTCGCCAGCGGTGATCGTCTTGCTGGCCTGGAAACTAAAAGTGCCGCCGATGCCAAAAGCGCCGACCTTGCGCCCGCGCCATTCGCTGCCATGGGCATGCGCGCTGTCTTCAAGGAGCGCCAGTCCATATTTTTCGGCCAATGCGACAAGCTGATCCAAATCCGCCGGCCGGCCGCCCAGATGCACAGCGATAATCGCCTTGGTCCTGTCCGTAATCGCCGCTTCAGCCAGTTCGGGGTCAATGCAGTAGGCATCCGAAGTCACATCCACCATCACTGGCAAGGCGCCGGCGAAGAGAACCGCGCTGGCGGTGGCCACGAAGGTTGCATTCGGCACAATAACCTCATCGCCCGGTCCCACGCCCAACGCGGCCAAAGCAACCTCGATAGCATGCGTGCCGTTGGTGATGGCGATGCCGTGTTTCGCCTGATGAAAAGAGGCGAATTTTTGCTCAAATTCAATCGTCTTGCTGCCCGGCGTGCGCCACCAATCCCGACTTTCCAGCACCTCATTAAGCGCCTGACGCTCCAAGTCGTCATAAATAGGCCAAAGGGGAAATGGCTTGGTCTTGCTTGGCGGGCCGCCATGGATGGCAAGCTGTGACATGGTCGCGTCTCCTCATCTATTAACCTTTGAGCGAACCCAGGGTTAAGCCTTTAACGATATACTTTTGGGCGATCATCGCAAAAATCAGCATAGGCGCGATGGCAACGATGGAGGCCGCCGCCATTGGGCCCCAAGCAATAGAAGCATAGCCGCGAAAAGAAGCGACGGCAAAAGTGATGGTCTGGGCTTGACTGAAGGACAGCGACAGGGCAATCGTCAATTCATTCCAAATCCAAATCGCCGTGAGAATGGCCGTGGCCGCGATGCCAGGCGCCGCCAGCGGAATATAAACATAGCGCAAAACGCCAAGATGACCGCAGCCGTCAATGCGCGAAGCATCGTCAAGCTCGCCCGGAATCTCCTTGAAGAAACTGCGAATCAGCCAAACCGCAAAGGGCAGCGAATGAACCTGATACACGAAAGCCAAGCCAATATGAGTGTCATACCAGCCAATTCTTTGATACAGCGCATACATGGGGATGACAAACAAAAATTCCGGCAGCATATAAGCCAGCAGCAGCCAAGCCCCAAACAGCTTCCTGCCGCGAAAACGAAAGCGATGAATGCCATAAGAGGCGAAAATCGCCACCGCAATCGCCAGACCCACCCCCAGCAGCGTAACATAAACCGTATTCAAAAAAGCATCGACAAAACCAGGCTTCTCCCAAAGCGCGATATAATGATCCCAGATGGGCTCGAATATCCATTTTGGCGGCAGCGCAAAGGCATCGCGCTGTGTTTTCAGTGAAATGCCCAAAATCCACATAATCGGGAAAAGGGTAATGAGAATCGCCGCCAAGGCAATGAGATAGGCCAGCAGTCTTTCCAGCTGCGCGCGGCTGTAGCGGCTCATCTTCAATCCTCAATCCGCTCTTCTAACCGCATATACACCAAGCAAATCGCCAAAACAATCAGCGAAAAAACAACCATAATGGTCATCGATTCGCTCATCTGCAAAAAGCTGAAGGCCTTGCGGTAGGCAAGCGTCTGCATTACGTCGGTGGCAATTTGCGGGCCGCCGCCGGTGGTGCCGAAGATAATATCGAAAACTTTAATTGTGTCAATCGTGCGGAAAATCAAGACCGTAAATAAAATCGGCCGCAGCATGGGCAGTTTGACGCGGAAAAATATCTGAAGAGAATTGGCGCCATCGACCCGCGCCGCCTCAATCGGTTCGGACGGCAGACTTTGCAGACCCGCCAAAACGATGATAAAGACAAATGCCGTCTGCCACCAGGCGTCCACCATAATAACAGTCGGCATAGCTGTCGCCGTCGCGCCAAAAAAAGGCGAAGGCGGAATGCCAAGCAGACCCAGCAGATAATTGACAATGCCAAGCATCGGATCCAAGACAATTTTTGACATCAGCGCCACAACAATACCCGAAACCATCAATGGCGTAAGAAGCAGCGTGCGGATGATGCCCGCGCCAAATTTCAGACTGTCCACAGCCGCCGCCAGGCCCAGCCCCAGCAGAACCTCAATCGCAGTTGCCGAAACCGCGAACACAAAAGTTTGACGCAGAACTTGCCAAAATTCATCGCTTTTGAATAAATCGAGATAATTCCGCAAGCCAATAAAATCGAACTGATTGCCCCAATTCCAGTTGTAAAGGCTCAAGGCAGCCGAATAAATGGACGGATAAAGCGATGTGATGGCCAAAATGAGGATAGCGGGCGCAATAAAATAATAAGCGTGACTCTGACGGCGAAATGGCATTGGGAAACTCCGCGGATGATGAACAGGCCAGACAACCCGGCCCGTCCATATCCGCATCAGACACGCGCTATTGATCCAATTCCAGGATGCGCTGCTGGGCTTTCGCCGTCGCCTCTTGCGGCGCCATGCCCCCGTGCATATCCTGAATCGCATCAACGATAATCAGAGCGTATTCACTCCAGCCCTCTCGGAAAACAACAGTCGTCCGCGAGGTCTGCATAGCATCCAAAACAACCTCGACGTACTGGGAATTGAGCGAATCGGTGTAGGCCGCTTTGTCCCATGTTGAAACGCGGGCGGCGCCGCCATGAAACGCGCCAATCACCGGCTCCGCGGCTTTGCTGGTCATCCATTGAATGAAATACCAAGCGGCTTCTGGATTCTGCGAATTCGCTGGAATGCCAATCCCCCACATCCAATGTCCTGTCCATGACTGACCATCGGCCTCCACCGGCGGCATCAGCGCATAGCCCGTCTTGCCAGCGACCACCGAAGCGTCCGCATCCTCAAAGCCAGGGCCAAACAGGCTGGCGTCAATGAAGAAGGCGGCGCGGCCCTGCTGAAACAGCAAGCTGGCATCCGGCCAATCAAGCGACTGGATATTGATAGGCCCCGCCGACATCATGCCGGCATAATGCGACAGGCCGGCCGTAATCCGCTCATCCGTCAGAATCGGCGCCGACCAATCGCCGTCAAACCAAACATTGTAAGGCAGCGACATATCAGCCTCGCCCCAGTTGTTGAAGACCATCCCGGTAACGGTGTCCATAATGGTATGCGAGCGAATCCCCCGCATAACCGCCCCAGCGACAGCGCCGCCGCTTTCTTCCGTAATCATCCGCGCCGCCGCAATCAGTTCGCCCATAGTCGCCGGAACTTGTCCATCGAGATATTCATCCACCAAGTCCTGGTTGTAAAACAGCGTATAAGCCTCAAAGGACACGGGAACAGCGAAATCTTCCGCATCGGGACTGCCGGGCGGATATTGGGTCGCCTGCGTGAATCCCGTCGGAAAATCGGCAAAATCATAGTCAGCCGAAGTCATGCTGGGATCATTGATATAGGGGCTTAGGGGATGAATAAGGCCGTTCGACCATTGCGTGAAAGCCGTCGAATCCATCGGCACCATATACACATCCATTACGCCCATATCAGCCCGCAGCGCAACTTCCATGCGGTCAAAATACAGGTTTTCGGCCAAGGCTTCGATATTGACCGCGATCCCGGTATCCGCCTCAAAATCGTCCAGCGCACTCCGCATCCCGTCCAGCACAGGATGTTCGGGCATCAGAATCGTAATCTCACTGCCCGCAAACCGCTGCCAGTCAAAATCCTGGGCCTGGACAGCCGCCAAACTTAGCGCTAGCAAAAGAACAAGAACTGCCATTGCCTTTTTCATAAAAAACCTCCTGAATGAATTTGAACATAAATCACCGACATAGCTGTCAGAATGATCCCGCAAAAAGAGTCTTAAATCGCCCAATCAGCATAGGCCGCCTCGATAGCGGCGCGCGCCCGGCCGACAAAATCTTCATCAATATCGGCCTCATGGGCAATGCCGTGCCACAAACCAGCTTGTCGCACAAAATCAGACAGATTCAGCAGCGCATGGGAAACATCCGCCCAGCTAATGTCCATAGCCTGCGGACGAATATCCACCCCAGCGCGCAAAATGGCCTCAAGCATGGCTTCTGGCTGGTCATCGTGGAGCAGCGAGCCTATGTAAATGCCCAAACAAACGGGCTGGCCATGAATGAATTTTTTGCCCGTGTAGTATTCCAAAGCATAAAACAGGAAATGGTCGATGCCTTCAATATGACGCGGATTCCAGCCGGCGTTATGAAAGGCCGCCCCACCCCAGCGATTGGCGGTCATCAGCGTTCGAATGCCCTTTTCATTGACCTGGCGAATGTCATCCAAACCATCCAGCACGGTCTGCATCACAGCCTGCGCCTCATCGACCAAATTCTGATCGTAAGGCCATTTCGCCTCTGTTTTGCCGCGGGCATGAGCCAGCCGCCAGTCAGCGTGAGCGGTATGATAGCACAGGATCTCACAGATGCCGCTGCGATTGACAAGTGGCGGCGCGCCTTGAATCACATCAAAATCGACATAAACCGCTTCAGGAACCGCCCAGCCGATATACCGCACATTGCCATCAAAGCGCAGGCCGCAGCGATGGCCAAAAGCCGCGTTGACCGACATCGACGTCGGCGCCTGGAACAAAGGCAGACGCCGCGACCAAGCGAAATACTTGGCCACATCAAGCGCCTGACCGCCGCCCAAGCCAATAATGCTGTTCACCTCCGGCAAAGCGGCCGCCTCCGCCAGCAGTTCATCGCCGTCAATCGTCTCGACCAAGTAAGGCCCAGCCAGATGCTCATCGAAACAGGAAGAAAATTTCTCCCATAAATCATCCATCGTAACGACCAGATAGGGCCGATGAGCAAAGTTGGGCAGTTCAGCCAGTAAATTGCGTCCAAATATAGTTGTGAACCCAGCGCTGTTTTGCATGTTGAGACTTCCTTGCTAAAATAACCGTCAATCGCTCTTGACATTAAAATAACGCTTAAAGGGCCTTTTGTCAACAAATTCAAAAGAATGGCGACTTGTCCTTCCTGTGCCAAAACCTTCTAATGATGTATGATGCAGGCTGTTTTGAGGTGATTTGAGGCAAACCCATGCTGGCAATCGTCAACACATGCGCGGTCATCGGCCTGGACGGGCAGGTCGTTGAGGTGCAGACCGATTTCAACCCGCGCGCGTCGCTGCCCAACTTTGCCCTGGTTGGACTGCCTGGCTCGGCCGTCCGCGAAAGCAAAGACCGCGCCCGTTCAGCCATCCGCAACAGCGGCCTGCGCTTCCCCAACAAAGCCTATGTGGTCAATCTGTCGCCGGCCGACATTCCCAAACGCGGGCCCTCTTATGATTTGGCCATCGCCATCGGCATCCTGGCGGCCACCGACCAGATCCCACTCGATGCCTTGGATGGCACGATGTTTATAGGCGAGCTTTCCCTAGACGGCAGCATCCGACACGTCAAAGGCGTCATGCCAATGGTGCTGACCGCCCGCCAAGAGGGCATCAAAACCGTTTTCGTCCCCGAAGACGACGCCGCCCAGGCCGCCCTCATCCAAAATATGAACATCATCCCGGTCAGATCCATCGGGCAGCTGGTCGAGCATCTTTATCAGCTGAACACCATAAGTCCCCGTCAAGCCGATCCAGCCATCCCCGAATCGGCCAGCGGCATCCCGGCCGGGATAGTCGATTTTGGCGATATACGCGGCCAAGAGACCATCAAACGCGCGCTGGAAGTGGCCGCCGCCGGCAATCACAACATCCTGCTTTCAGGGCCGCCCGGCGCGGGCAAAAGTCTGCTGGCGCGGGCCATGCCCGGCATCCTGCCCTCGCCAACCATGCAGGAAGCGCTGGAGGTCACGCGGATCTATTCGATTGTCGATATGCTGCCCAAAGGCCAGCCCCTCATGCGCGAACGCCCCTTCCGCGCGCCCCATCACACCATCTCGCAGGTCGGCCTGGTCGGCGGCGGCAGTTTGCCCAAGCCCGGCGAAATCAGCCTGGCGCACCGCGGTGTGCTTTTCCTCGACGAAATCAACGAACACGCCGTCAAAGTTCTGGAAATGCTGCGTCAGCCGCTTGAAGACAAGACGATTACCATCAGCCGCGCCAAAGGCAGCCTCACCTTCCCCGCCAATTTTCTGCTGGTCGGCGCCCGCAACCCCTGCCCCTGCGGTTACTATGGCGATTCCACGCGCGCTTGCCACTGCACGCCCAACCAAATCAAGCGCTATCAGTCAAAACTGTCAGGGCCCTTGCTGGATCGCATTGACATGCACATTAACGTCCCGGCCGTCGATTATGATAAACTCCTGGACGTCCCGCAGGGAGAAGGCTCTTTAGATATTCGCCAGCGCGTCGAAAAGGCCCGTCAGATTCAAAATGAACGTTTGGCGGATTATCCAGGCCTCTTCGCCAACGCCGACATGACCATCCGCGAAATTGACGAATTCTGCAAACTGACTGTCGAGGCGCGGCAAATTTTGGGCATGGCCATCCGCAGACACCGCTTGAGCGCGCGCGGCTATCACCGCGTCCTCAAACTAAGCCGCACCATCGCTGATTTGGCCGCATCCGATGCGATTGAGTCCAATCACATCACCGAAGCGCTGAACTTTCGCCCGATGAACGCCGATATGTAAGCGGCGCTGGATTGGGATTTTCACTTGATTTATCGTCCGCTGCAATCATAGCGAGACACTGCTAGGGAGCAGAACATGCGCGACGCAAAAACAGCCAACAACTCCACCCTTAGCCAAGACATCCACACGCTGGGCAATCTGCTGGGGGTCATCATCCAAGAGCAGAACGGCCTAGAGGCCTATCAGCTGGTCGAGGAGATCCGAGCCGTCTCCAAAGCGCGGCGCAGCGGCGATGCCCAGGCCGCCTTCCAGCTGGCCGACCGCCTGGAAAGCCTGCCGCTTGAATCGAAAAACATCTTAATCAAAGCCTTTTCCAATTATTTCCAGCTTATCAACATTGCCGAAGACTTGCAGCGAATTCGGGTTATCCGCCAGCGCGAAGCCGACGGCACATTGAAAGAATCCATCGTCAGCGCCATCCGCAGCCTGTGGGAAAACGGCAAAACCGCCGCCGAAATCCGCGCGCTGCTCAATCAGACGCGGCTGCGACTCGTCCTGACCGCCCACCCTTCCGAAGCCAAACGACAGGAAATCCTGGTCAAGCTGCGCCACATCGCCCAGATGATGGAAAAACGCGACCGCCAAATTCTGCTGCCGCGCGAAGACCGCCGACTGGAAGCCGAACTAGGCGAAAAAATCGAGGAATTGTGGCAAACGCGCCCCATACGCGCCTCCAAAAAACAAGTCGCCGACGAAGTTCATTTTGGCATCTATTTCATCCGCTCGGTCATCCTCGACGCCGTTATCGACATTTATGAAGACTTGCAGAACGCCCTGGAAACCTTCTATCCCGACGAAGACTGGTCAGAACTGCCGCCGATTTTGCGCTATGCCTCCTGGATCGGCGGCGACCGCGACGGCAACCCGAACGTCACTACCGACGTCACCATCCAAACGCTGGCCGCCCTGCACCGCACCGCTCGTCAAATCTACCTGGAGGAGATCGAATTCCTGTTCCAGCATTTGACGCAGGATACCGAAAACATTGGCGCATCCCCGTCGCTTCAGCACGCCGTCGCCGACAGCCCGAACGCGGCCAGGCCGTTTCACAATGAGGCCTACCGCCAGCAGATGACCATCATTCGCAGTAAGCTGGAACGGGACGACTATCGCTCCAGCCGCCATCTGCTGGAAGATCTGCTGCTGGTTCAGGACAGCCTCAAAGATCACCGCGGCGGCCGAGTGGCCATGGGCGCCGTCCAGCGACTCATCCGCAAAGTGCGCCTGTTCGGCCTGCACCTCATCCCCCTGGAAATTCGCGAAGACGCCGGCCTGCATGCCGCCGCGCTTGAAGAGATCTTCGGCTATTACAGCATTGCCGAAAACTACACCTCCCTTTCCGAAGCGCAGAAACAGCAGCTTTTGACGAAGGAAATTCGCAATAAAAGACCGCTTTTCCCCCATGAAAGCAGCATCTTCACCGAGACCACGCAAAGCATTATCCGCACCTGGCAGATGATAGGCGAAGCGCATCAGCGATACGACCCGATTGTGATTGACACCGTTATCGCCAGCATGTCCAAACAGCCCAGCGACGTGCTGGCCATGCTACTCTTCGCCCGCGAAGTCGGCATCGACAACGACGTCTACATCGTCCCCCTCTTCGAAACCATCGATGACCTCTACCATGCGCCGCAGGTCATGTCGCAGCTGTTCAGCAATGCCGAATATCGACAGCATCTAGTCGCCCGCTCCGGCAAGCGCGGTCTGCGTCAGCAGGTGATGATCGGCTATTCCGACAGCGGCAAAGACGGCGGCTATCTGGCCTCCAACTGGCATCTTTACCACGCCCAAAAAATACTCACCGAAACCTGCATCGAAGAGGGCGTCTCGCTAGAGTTGTTTCATGGCCGCGGCGGCAGCATCGGACGCGGCGGCGGGCCAACCAACCGCGCCATCCTCGCCCAGCCTCCCGAATCCCTGCGCGGCGGCGTCAAAATCACCGAACAAGGCGAAGTCATCGCTTATCGCTACAGCAACAAAGACATCGGCCATCGACATCTTCATCAAGTCCTGAACGCCGTCCTCATCGGCATGGGCATGCAGAAAACGCGCGAAGTCCCCGCGCATTACCTGGAAACGATGGCCGAACTGTCGGAATTCAGCCGCCGCGCCTATCGCCAGTTTGTCTATGAAAGCGAAGGATTTCTTGAATACTGGCAGCAGGCGACTCCCATCAATGAACTTAGCCAGATGCAGATAAGCTCGCGCCCGGCCAAACGCAAGAAAAAAGGCGGATTCGCCGCCATGCGCGCGATCCCCTGGATGTTCAGCTGGATGCAAAGCCGCGCGATTGTGCCAAGCTGGTTTGGCGTCGGCGCCGCTTTTGAAGCCTTTTGTGAATCCCGCGCCGACGGCCTAGCGCATTTGCAGGACATGTACCAAAATTGGGCCTTCTTCCGCGCCGTCATCGACAACGCCCAGCTGGACGTCGCCAAGGCCGATATGGGCATAGCCGAACTCTACGCCTCATTGGCCGAGCCGAAAGACCTGCGCGCCCGCTTCTTCAGCCAAATCAGACAGCAGCACGCCCTTAGCCGCGAGATGATCAAGCAGGTCACCCAGCAGCGGGAATTGCTTGAACACATGGCGGCCATCAAAACGTCGATTGAACGGCGCAACCCCTATATCGACCCGCTCAATTTTATGCAGGTGGCCCTGCTGCGAGAGCTTCGCCAGCTGGACGAGGAATCAGAGGCCTATTGGCCAACCCTGGAAGCCGCCCTGGCCACCATCAACGGCATCGCGGCCGGCATGAAAACCACTGGCTGACCGCATCAAAATTGACCAGGATGGCGCAGAAAATCGCGGCGCGTCTGTTCGGACAGGCGAATCTGTTCAGCCGTGAACTGCGCCCAAAAAAACGACGGCTCGACGATGCGTCCCGCCCCCGCCTGACTGTAGGCTTGCAGCAGTTCAAGAAAAGCCGCGTCGCCAATATCTTCGCGCAGATTATGCAGCATTTGCACGCCGCGCAGGTAGACGGCATTGATATATTCGCGGATGGCGCTGAATTCATAGACGGCGCTGTCCACATCCCCCTGCGGGAAAAAATCGGCCACGCGGAACGTCCACCACCAATTCTTGTCCGCCGGATAATAAGCCTCGATAAAAAGGTATTCGCTGTAAGTGGCCAAGGCCTCATCCAGCCACGGATGGAGCGCCGAATCACTGCCGACGCGGGCATACCACCACTGATGAGCCACCTCATGCACCGCAATTAAAGTCAGATAATTGTAATGCGACCCGTCAAAATGATAAAACCAAGCCGTGCCAACAAAGACGAGACCCGTGAACTCGATGCCATCGGGAAAATCGCCCTGCACAGCGATAAAACGGTCATAGGGATAGTCGCCAAACAACTGCTGAAACAGCGTAAGCGCTTTGACGATCTCCTCCATCACATGCGCCGCGCCATCCACCCCAAGCGCATCGACAGCATCGGGAAAGGTATAGACGGCAACGGTGACATCGCCCGGAATCTCGCGCTCCTCAACGCGAAAACTCTCACTCATGCTGACCGCGAAATCGCGCGAGCGCGGCAGTTCAACCCGCCATTGCCCGGCCGACAGTTCCGTCACCTGGCCCGGCGCCGCCAGCCGCAGTGAGTCGGCCGCATTTTCCACCTGAATCGTCACATCCCAGTCGGCCAGTTCGTGAACAGCTTGTTCGCCAATGCCAGCTGGGGGATGAATACGCCATTCCCCATTGACGCGGGCAGCGACCGTCGGCAGAAAATGCGCCAGGTTCAGCTGACGCGGACTATAACCGAAAAAACCGCGGTAAGACCGCAGGCCAGCCCGTATCTCGGCCGGCTCCAGGCGAAAGGCCAGCCTCATATCAAGCTGACAGCCAGGCGGCAAGGGCCTTTCCAGCTGCATCTCCAGACGATTGGCCGTCAATTCATAAGAGAAGGCCAGCTGACCCAGCGACAAATCCTCCAGCCAAAAACTGTCGTCCCACTGATTGGCCTGAATATCCAGGATAATAGAGTCCAGGGCGGTTTCCTCGCGGTTGACGAAGACGATCACTTGGTCAGCGCGCGCCGTCTTGGCCGCGTAATCAACCTGGACATCAGCCGAAATCCGCCTTGCCGACAACGCGCGGTCATCGCCGCCGCAAAGATAAGGGCCGGGCGTCTTTATGAGCGTTTGGACTGGACTCGGCTCCGGCCTGGCTGTGGGGGTCTCATCCGCCGCCGCCTGCGGAACCTCTTCCACTTGAGCCGTCGGCGTCAGAGGCCTCGGCGCAGAGCGATTCAAGCTGCACCCAGAAAGCAGGATGCCAGCAACCATACTGGAAAAAATAAGCCAATTCATAGCCCGCATAATACAGGCCGATACCGCCCGGCGCAATGCAAAACCGCGCCGCAAAACCGCGCCTAAAATCGCATTCCATCCCGTGTTATGCTTAAACTGGCGGAACAGCGTTGCAAAGGACGAATAGGAATAGGCATGACATCTGAACGGCTTGAAAGCAAGGCAAGCGCCGTCATCCGTCTGTCGCGCTGGCGCGAGCATGTCCCCTTTACCATCCCGCTTACCCTGGTGGGCGGCCTGCTGGCGATTGACGCGCTGCAAACCACTGTTGATTGGCGGCTCTTCGCTGTCCTGGCGGCCAATGTGCTTTCGATGTCCTTTGCCTTTATGATCAACGATATCGAAGATGCCCCCGACGACGCCCTCAACCCGACCAAAAAACAGCATAATGTCATCAGTGGCGGCCTGCTAACCCGCCGCGCAGGCCAACGTATCGCCTGGCTGACTTTTGGGCTGGCCCTGCTGCTCTATGGCCTTAGCGGCGAACGGACGCTCATCTGCGGCGGCCTGACCTTGGCGCTCTGCTATCTGTATTCGGCGCGCCCCTTCCGATTGAAAGCCAGGCCCGTCAGCGACGTCGTCTCTCATGCGCTGATGCTTAGTGGTCTGCTGATGGCCAGCGGCTACTTCGCCTATCACATCGAACCGCAGTCGGCTTGGCTGGTCATGCTGGCGGCGACCCTGTTCTCGGCCTATGGCCAGTTTTACAATCAGATCGACGATTACGACCTGGATAAAGCGGCCGGGCTGAAAAATACGGCCCTTCTGCTGGGCAGAACGCCAACCCTCGCGCTGGGCTGGGCTTCATTGGCGGGCGCGTTGCTGTGCATGGCCGCCGCCGTCGGACAAGGCCTGTTTCCATCGTGGCTGGGTACAGTCGTCATCATCGGCCTTATCGCCTGCCTGATCTTCCCCTGGGAGCTTGATATGCGCGGCAACCCGGCGGCCGACGGCGGCAATGTGCAGCGGCCGGCCCTGCTGATCGCCAATCTGGCCGCGCTGGCCTGGCTGGCCTCATCTATGGGATGGCTGAACATCGGCTAACCGCGCAGTGTGTTAAAATAAATTCGCAATCGGCAGCAGGTGAAAATAATGGACGCTGTTCACGAAATCCTCTTCAATATGCACATCCTCTATTCCCTGGCGCTGGGCATCTGGGCCGCCGCCATCGCCGCCAAAAAGCAGGCCATCTCCGGGCATTATTGGGGCGCCATGCTCACCTATGCCTTGCTGGCCGGCGCCATCCTGCTGGTCGGCATCATCCTGCTTCTGTCTGGGCAGCAGCCGCGTTCGGGACGGATCGCCGTCTATATCCTGTATATGCTCTGGCTGGCGATCATCATGCCCGGCCTGTTCAGCCTCATGCGCGGCCATGACGACCGCCGCGCCGCGCTGGCCTTCGCCTTGCTGGCCTTCTTCAACTTCAGCACGTCGCTTAGCATGATAGAGCGCGAACTGGTCGGCCCCTGGGTGACCGCGCCCTAAGCAGGCCGCCATGAAGATCACTGCCGCCGCGATCTCCACAGCGCTTGGCGAATCCCCAGCCGAGCTTGTCAGCATCGTCGCTGAACAGGCCCAGCAGGAAAATATCGCGCTTTATCTGGTGGGCGGCGTCGTGCGCGATCTCTTGCTGACGCGCAAAAATCTCGACCTCGACTTTGTGCTGGAGGGTGATGCCATCGCCTTTGCTCATCGCCTTGTCGACCTTTTCGGCGGCCGCCTGCACAGCCATACCCCCTTTGGCACCGCCAAGATAACGCTCCCGCCCGCCCATCGGCCGCATCACATCGACCTGGCGGCCGCCCGTTCCGAATCCTATGCCCAGCCGGCCGCCCTGCCGACAGTTGCCCGCGGGGACATCAAAGACGACTTGCAACGGCGCGATTTCACCATCAATACATTAGCCATTCAGCTAAGTCCGGCCGCCGAAATGTGGCGCGTCTTGGACTTCTATGGCGGACTGGCAGACCTAAAACGGCGGTGGATTCGCGCGCTGCATCCGCGCAGTTTCATCGATGACCCCACCAGAATCCTGCGGGCCCTGCGCTTTTCGCAACGGCTGGACTTTGCGATTGAGCCGCGCACCGCGCAATGGATCCAGGCCGCCCTGCCGATGCTGGGACGAATCACCGGCGAACGTCTGCAAAATGAAATCGCGCTGATTTGGCATGAGCCGCGCCCCGAGCAAATCATCTTAAAGCTGAAAGCGACAGGCGCGCTGGAAAACATACACCCGGCCTGGCGCATCAGTTCCCAGCTGCCGCTTTGGTTCAAGGCCTGCCGCGAACAGCCCATCCCCTGGCCGGCGGCGACAGACGATCTGCCTCATTTATACTGGCATATCACCATGGCCGGGATGCCCAGCGCCGATGCCCAGGCCATCTGCGGACGTTTGGGATTATCTTCATCTTTGACGCGGTCGATAACAGCCTGCGCGAACGTGATTGAAAACGCCGCGCGTCTGCAAAACCCAGCCCTGCGGCCCAGTCAGCTAACGCGATTCCTCGAAAATCGGCCGCCGAAGGCCTTGCAGGCCGCCTGGCTGACCTTGATGGACGCGCCGGCCGCGCAGCAGACGATTGCCAGCTTTATGAACCTATGGCGAAAACAGGCCCCAGCCATCAATGGCCACGACCTGAAAAAAATGGGACTCCCCCCCGGCCCCCGCTACAAAGAGATTCTTGAGCGGCTCCGCTCCGCGCGAATCGACGGCGAGATTCAATCGGAAGCCGAAGAATGGGCCTTGCTGCATCAACTGCTGGAAACCCCAGACTCATCAAAATCATAAACGCCGCGCCTGCTGTTCAAGGCCATCGCGTGGCGGATTATGACGGATTATGACGTGATTGGAAAATGGTGACGCCCCGCATCTTCAGGAACGGTCTTCCAGCGGCAGCCAGTCGAGGTCTTGCGGCCCAACGTAGTTCGCCTTTGGCCGAATCAGCCGCCCGCCCATCTGCGCGATAACATGCGCCGACCAGCCAGCGATCCTCGACATGGCAAAAAGTGGCGTGAACATATCAATGTCAAGCTCCAGCGTATAAAGCACGATGGCGCTGTAATAATCAACATTCGGATAAAGATCGCGCTCAATGAAATACGCATCGGCGCGGGCCGTCTCGGCCAGCTTGACGGCAATATCGAACCATTTGCGCTTGCCGGAACTGTTGGCCAGCGCTTCGGCATGACGTTTGAGGATGTCAGCCCGCGGATCATGCGCCTTGTAGACGCGGTGGCCAATCCCCATAATGCGCCGCTGGCGGGTTTTAATATGCTTCTCAAACCAAGGCATAACCTGGTCAGTCTCGCCAATTTCAAGGAACATCTTCATCGCCTCGGCATTGGCGCCGCCGTGCGAAGGGCCCTTCAACGCGCCGATGCCGCCCACAACCGCGCTGTGCATATCCGATCCAGTGGCGGTGATGACGCGGGCGGCAAAAGTGCTGGCGTTCAGGCCGTGTTCAGCCAGCAGCACCAGATAAACATTCACCGCCGCGCTGGCCGTTTCATCCGGCTCCTCGCCCGACATCATATAGACGAAATTCTGCGCCAAAGTCAAATCCTGACGCGGCGCGACCGGCTCCTGCCCCTTGGCAATCCGCATCCAGGCCGCGCAGATGGCCGCGATCTGACCCGTAAGACGAAAAGCCTTCGCTTTGGCCACTTCCTTGTCAGTCAGATTCTCGGCATCCTCGTCATAAGCCGCCAGCATGGACACCGCCGTCCGCAAAACAACCATCGCCGCCGTGCCGCTGGGCAGAGACTTCATCATCCGCAGGACATCCGGCGGTATCACAGCGTTTTGGGCGATAACCCGGCGCAGCGCTTTCAATTCGCTTCTCTTCGGCAGGCGCGTGTTGTAAAGCAGAAACAAAACCTCTTCAAACGAGGCATGTTCCGCCAAGTCTTCAATGGCATAGCCGCTGTAGACAAGTTTGCCGATTGAACCGTCAATAAAACTCGTTGTAATGTCCGCCGCAACAACCTCATCCATCCCGTTCGACATACCCGTTTCTCCTTATTGAAAGCGCATCCATTCCCATGATTTTGATTAAACGCGCTACTATGGTGAATGCCATTTTGTCCGATTCGCGCCCTAGTATAGCACTCCCGAAAGCGGCCTTCAATGTTTATCAGCGGCGGACATTTAGTCGGGCTGGCCGATTTTTCGGATCGAATCTAAAAAATGCTGTTGCCTGTCTTCGAGTTTCATGTTAGTCTGATGTATAGGTGAACAAGGGAAGTGATCATACAGGAACAAGTCGAACAGCGTATTCGCCATGAGAAAAAACGATTTTCCATTCTATTCGCCCAGCGCATCCTGTCGCTGTATGTGTCCGGCCAACGATGCCATTCACCGTATCGGGATTTGCGCTGTCTGACCAAAATGCCTTGTCAGCAAACAGCAGAGTCAGCCCGAAACGGCTGGCTCTTTTTAATTGTCATAAGGAAGCGGCCGATGACCGTCAGCCTGCCAGCGGAAATGCGAAAAACGATTTTCAGCCAAATGGAAAACGCCTATCCCCATGAAGGCGGCGGCTTTTTGCTGGGCGAGCTTCGGCGCGGCGAAATCGTCATACGAAATATCGCGCAGGTTGACAACGTCTTTGAAAAAGAGGAGCGGCATCACCGTTACGCGATGACACCGCAAGACTGGATGCGCCTGGAAGAGGCCGCCGATGAGCAGGGACTCGCGCTGGTGGGCTATTATCACAGCCACCCCGATTCGCCGGCCCAGCCGTCGGAATATGACCGCATCCACGCGCTGCCCAATTTCGTCTATCTCATCACCTCGGTAATGGCGGCGCAGGCAGTGGACATCCGCGCCTGGAAACTGAAAGCCGACCGCAGCGCATTCACTGCCGA
Organism: Phototrophicaceae bacterium; assembly: GCA_965243795.1. GTDB lineage: Bacteria > Chloroflexota > Anaerolineae > Aggregatilineales > Phototrophicaceae > UBA6055. Next base: position 3,003,053 of record OZ251576.1, read on the forward strand.
AACACTGCGCGTGATTTAGCTGATGACTGACTGGTTAAAAATCGACAAGCATATTCACGGAGGTACACAACATGGCAAGCATTCGCATTCCCACCCCGCTTCGCGCCTATACCCAAGGCCAGGCCAGCGTTGATGCGCCGGGCGAAACAGTGGGCGAGGCGCTGTTGAATCTGGTCGAGCGGCATCCCGATTTGCGCCTGCACCTGTTCAACGATGATGAGCTTCGCAGCTTTGTCAATATCTTCATCGACGACGAGGATATTCGCTTCCTGCAAGGGCTTGATACCGAAATCGCCGCTGACGACAGCCTGCGGATTATCCCCAGCATCGCCGGCGGCCACAACGCGCCGCTGCATGAGCGTCTGGCTGATTTGAACCAGCGGGAGGTCAAACGCTACAGCCGTCATGTCATCATGCCCGAAGTCGGCATGGAAGGGCAGCGCCGACTGAAAGCATCCAGCGTCCTGCTGATTGGCGCCGGCGGCCTAGGCAGCCCACTGGCGCTGTATCTGGCGGCGGCCGGCATTGGCCGCATCGGCCTGGTCGATTATGACGTGGTCGATTTTACCAACTTGCAGCGTCAGGTGATCCACGGCATCAGCGCAGTCGGCCAATCCAAGCTGGACAGCGCCGCCGCGCGTATGCTCGACTTGAATCCCGATATTGAAGTCGTCAAATACCGCCAGCCGCTCGCCTCCGAAAACGCCTTGGCCATCTTTGCCGAAAACTGGGATATTGTCATCGACGGCACGGATAATTTCCCAACGCGCTATCTGGTCAATGACGCCTGCGTCAAGCTGGGACTCCCCAACGTCTATGGCAGCATCTTTCGCTTTGAAGGCCAGTTAAGCGTCTTTCACGCTGAAGCCGGCCCCTGCTATCGCTGCATGTTCCCCCAGCCGCCGCCGCCCGGCCTGGTGCCAAGCTGCGCGGAAGGCGGCGTTCTGGGCATACTGCCAGGCACCATCGGCACCATGCAGGCGACCGAGGCCATCAAGCTCCTGCTGGGCATAGGCGAACCGATGATCGGCCGTATGCTGCTTTATGACGCCCTGGAAATGAGCTTCCAGACCATCAAAGTTCGCAAAGACCCCCATTGCCCCGTCTGCGGCATCGACCAGGCCGCTATCGAACTGATCGATTATGAGCAGTTTTGCGGCATGCCGGCGCACGACCACAGCGAATTCAGCGCGGTCGACGAAACAACAGAGTTTAACATCCAAACGGTCACCGTCCACGACGTCCATCAGGCCCTGGAAAATGGCGATGATGTCGTCGTGGTTGATGTCCGCGACCCGCATGAATGGGACATCAGCGCGATTGAAGGCGCGCGGCGAATCCCCAAGCCACAGATTCAACTGGCCAAAAACAGCATCCAGGCCGGGCGCAAACGTTGGGAAGAAACCGTCCTCAAAGACATCCCCAAAGACAAAAATCTCTACCTGCACTGCCGTTCGGGCAAACGCAGCGCTGACAGCATCGCCTTTCTGGCCGAAGTCGGCTATGACCTCGACCGAATGTACAATGTGGAAGGCGGCATCCTGGCCTGGGCCGACGAAATCGACCCCAATATGCCCAAATACTAGCGAGACATTTCGGCGCGTCGATCATCCCGCGGAACAGAGTTCGCGGTTGATTATCGGCGCGTTTCCGATTAAGGTTGCCGCGTCCGCGCCAAGCCAGAGAGCAGCGCCCATGTATGACCTGCGCGTCAGCCGCCGACTCTTATACATCATCTTCATCACCCAGAGCTTGTTTTCGGCAGCGCAAATATCCGTCCTGACCGTGCATTCGATTGCGGCCGGCATCCTGGCCGGCGCCGATATCGCGGCTGGCATGCCGACCACAGTGGTGACCTTCACCGAATCGATGATGGCCTATTTTTTCGGCATCTACATGGGACGTTATGGGCGGCGAATCGGCCTGACAACGGCTTATGCCTTTGGCTTTTTGAGCGCGGTCATCGGCGCTTTTTCGGTGCTGCACGGCATTTTCCCGCTTCTGCTGTTGAGTTCAGTTGGCATGGGCATCGCCAAGTCCGGCGCCCAAATGAGCCGCTTTGTGGTCGGTGAGCTTTTCCCGGCCTATCAGCGCGCGCGGATGATTGGCCGCATCATTTTCGCCGGCACCATCGGCGCTATCTTGGGCCCAGCGCTTGTCGGCCCCAGCGGCCAACTGGCGGAACTGCTGGCGGTTGAGGTGATGAACGGCCCAGCCTTGGTCCACGCTGAACTTCTGCGGCCGATCATGCCCGCCTTCAATTTCAGTCAAGGATTGACCACCGGCCCTTGGGTCGTCGCCGCCTTTATGCACGGGCTTTCCTTCCTCATCACCTTCCTGTTCCTGCGCCCAGAGCCATCGCTCATCGCCAAACAATACACCGAGGGCAGTCATTCAGCCGCGTCGGCCGCGGGCGGCCATACCCTGCGGCATCTGCTGCGCCTGCCAAAAGTCCAGCTGGCGATCCTGTCCATGCTCATCAGCCAAACCGTGATGAGTACGCTGATGACCATCACGCCCTGGCACATGCACCAGGCGCATCACGCCAACGAGGCCGTCTCCCTGGTCATCGGCGCGCATACCTTTGGCATGTTCGGCCTGTCCGCCTTCACCGGCTGGCTGATCGACCGCTATGGCCGCGTGCCAATGATGGTGGCGGCCGCCCTTACGCTGGTGGTGGCGGCGATCATCGCGCCGCTGTCAGCCCAGCTGCCCTATCTGGTGGTCGGCCTGTTTCTGCTGGGTTTGGGCTGGAACTTCGGCTATATCGCCGGCTCATCCATGCTGGCCGATGCGTTAAGCGGCGCGGAACGAAGTCGAGTGCAGGGCTTTAACGATACACTGGTCGCCTTTTCGGCCGGGCTGGGAACGCTAAGTTCGGGCTTTTTGTTCGGACTCGGCGGCTATCTTTTGGTCAGCGTCGGCGGCGGCGTCTTGGCTTTGCTGCTGCTGGTCTTGATTCGACAGCTTGCCGTCAAACAGCCTGGCCTGCAAACGATCTAGACGTCTTCTGAATGCTGAAGCAAATAATTCTGCTCAACGATGGCCAGCCAAGCGAAACCGACGATAAAGGTCGAACTGCCAAAAGCGGCCGCGGTGATGATGGCGTTGGCGATTGGAATGGACTCCAAAATTTCACTAAGCAGCGCTTGCGCCAGACGAATGCCGATATAGCCAGCCAAACCGCCGCCCAGGATGACCGCGCCAGAAGTTTGCATCATTTTGAGGAGGTCTTGCCGAGAAAGCTCCTGATCGAAATAGTTGCGGTAAATAGCCAGACACAGCCAGGCATCGGCAATAGAAATACCCAGCTGCTTGGCGACTTCCAGCGTCGGCTCCTGCACCGCCCCACTAAGCGCCGCCCCGCCAGCCGTCTGAACGATCCTTAAAAAGGAGTTATACCGTTTCTTTTGCAGGTCTTCCGCATCGATCATCCTTCACCTCGCCGGTTTTCGCTACCGGTCAGTTATGCTATTATCTTATCCGATGAGGGGGCAGAATGCAAATCGCGATGTACACCGACGGCGCCTGTGACATCCATGCCGACAATCAGCCCGGCGGCTGGGCGGCGATCCTCTGCGCCGTCAATGACAAAGGCCAGGTCATCAAAGAAACCGTCATCAGCGGCGGCCAGGAAATGACGACCAACAACCAGATGGAGCTTACAGCCGTGATTGAAGGCTTGAAGCTGATGAACAGCCCGGTAGACATCACCATTGTCACGGATTCCAAATATGTCATTGACATCGCCAGCGAAGAAAAACGCATCGTCGCCAACAAATCGCTTTGGCAGGAATTTTTTCAAGCCGCCGCCACACATCAAATCAAATGGCGTTTCATCTTAGGGCATGCCGGCCACAAATATAACGAAAGATGCGACCAACTCGCAGTTGCCGAAAGACAGAAATTGACCAAGCCAAAGATCGATTCACCAGCAAAGCCCGGTGCCGATACCGCGATTAAAATTTATCTTTCCACCCGATATTCGGGCAGAAGGAAGACGGCCAGCTGGTCTGCTGTGATTGTTCATGGCAATCATATCAGCGAACGAAGCGATAGGCTTGTCAAGACCACCGAGCTTGAAGCTGTTCTCATCGGAGCAATCGAAACCCTGCGAAATCTCCCCGTGAACGAAGCGGCGACCCTGTACACCGCCCAGCAATATCTGGCGCAGGGGATGAACCAATGGATAAACGTCTGGATCGCAAAGAATTGGAAAAACACGAGCGGCCAGGCGGTCAAATACCAAGCGCATTGGAAGAGACTGCGGCGGCTGACAGAGGAGCGAACAGTCTATTTTGAATTTGTCAAATCGCGCGGCGACAGTCCCTATTTTGCGCGTGGCGAACAACTTGCCGCGCGGCTAATAAAAAATAGCGAATAAATCAGCTTGTGTTATATTAAACGGGCGGGAAAATACTCGAACAGGAAACGACTTATGCCATCATTCGCCAATCGCGTCGCCGCATTCGGCACGACCATATTTACCGAAATCAACCAGCTGGCCCAACAGCATCAAGCCGTCAACCTAGGCCAGGGACGTCCCGATTTTGACGGCCCCAAGGCAATCGTTGAAGCGGCCGTGCAGGCGCTTGACAGCGGCAAGGCCAATCAATACGCCGCCGCGCCAGGACTGCCTGACCTGCGACAAGGCATCGCCCGACACGCCGGCCTCTTCTATGACCTGGATGTTGACCCCGACGCCGGCGTCATTGTCACGGCCGGCGCCACCCAGGGCATATTCAGCGCGATTATGGGCCTGATTGACCCCGGCGACGAAGTGATTGTCATCGAACCCTATTATGACAGCTACGTCCCCGGCGTGCTGATGGCCGGCGGCCGGCCCGTCTTTGTGTCCATGCACCCGCCCAACTGGACTTTCGTCGAAGAAGAGCTGCGCGCGGCCTTCAGCGGCAATACCCGCGCCCTGCTCCTCAACACGCCCAACAACCCCACCGGCCGCGTTTATACCCGCCAAGAATTGCAGCTTATCGCCAGCCTGTGCATCGAACACGACGTCATCGTCATCTCCGACGAGGTATATGAGCATCTGATTTTTGAAGGCCATCAGCATATCGCCATCGCCTCGCTGGACGGCATGTTTGAGCGCACGGTCACCGTCGGCAGCGCCGGCAAGACGTTCGGCATGACCGGCTGGAAAATCGGCTGGGTGTATGGCCATCCCGATCTGATCGCTGGGGTCTGGCGGGCGCATCAGTTTATCGTCTTCGCCACCAATCACCCGACGCAGGCCGCCGTCACCTACGCCTTCACGCTGGGCAGCGGCTACTATGAGGAATATCAAGCGCTTTACAGCCACAAGCGCGAGCTGGTCATGCAGGTGATTGACGCCGCCGGCATGTCAGCCATCCAGCCCGAAGGAACATACTTCATCATGGGCGACTTTTCGCAGGTTTATGAGGGCGATGATGTCGAGTTCTGCAAACACCTCATCGAGCGTATTGGCGTGGCGACCATCCCGCCATCAGCATTTTTCAGCCCGCATCACAAGCGCCTGGCCGAAAATCACGTCAGATTCGCCTTCTGCAAAAGCGACGAAACCCTGGAGCAGGCCGCCGAACGAATGACCAAACTCCGCCGATAAAACGAAAATCTTATGACAAAGCTATAGACAAGCCCTTTCTTCAATGATATACTTGACGCTAATCGCTGATCGATAGCGTTTATCATCGGAAAGGAGTCACGCGCGGCCTCTGCGCGGCATCTCATGGCAGTTAATGTAAAAACTCAACCCAGCAAGCTGGACATCGGCGAGCCGGTCATCAACGATTTTGCCTTTTCAGTCGCCACCAAAAACGGCTCTGGCAGCCAAACCTCAAACAATGTGCTGGTGATGTCCCTGTTCCGCATGGGGATCCCGGTCAATGGCAAGAACCTGTTTCCATCCAACATCAAGGGCTTGCCCACTTGGTACACCATCCGCGCCAGCAAAGAGGGCTATACGGCCCGCAAGGCGACCACCGAAATTGTCGTCGCCTATAACAACAGCACCGCGCCCGAAGATGTGGCCAGCCTGCCGCCCGGCGGTGTTTGCATCACAACCGACAAAATCGCCCGCATCATCCGCCGCCGCGAGGACATCTCCTATTATGAGATCCCCGTCGCCAAACTGATGCGGCAGACCAAAGTCCCCTCCGCCTTCCGCAAACGGGTCGAAAATATGACCTACGTCGGCGCAGTGGCCAATCTCTTCAATATCCCGCTGGATGTGATTTATGATGTGCTTCTGGCCAACTTCAAGGGCAAGGAAAAGCCGGCGCTGATGAACCACGACGTCGTCAGGCTGGCCTATGACTGGACGGCGGAAAACATCGAAAAAACCGACCCCTATCGCTTCGAAAAGATGAACGGCACAGTCGGCAAAATCCTGATGACCGGCAACGACGCTGGGGCCTTGGGGGCGATTTTCGGCGGCGTCAACGTGGTCGCCTGGTATCCCATCACGCCCTCGACCAGCTTTGTCGACGGAATCATCAGCTTTCGCCATCTGCGCCAAAACGCCGACCAGGAAAACACCATCGCCGTAGTTCAAGCCGAAGATGAACTGGCGGCGGCCGGCATCGTCGCCGGGGCTGGCTGGGCCGGCGGACGCGCCTTGACGGCCACCAGCGGCCCAGGCATCAGCCTCATGGCCGAATTCGCCGGCCTGGCCTACTTTGCCGAAATTCCAGCCGTCTTTTGGAACATTACGCGCATGGGGCCCAGCACCGGCCTGCCCACCCGCACCAGCCAAGGCGACCTGCTCTTTACCTATTTCCTCGGGCATGGCGACAGTCGACAAATCTGCTTGATGCCCGGCAGCCTGGCCGAGGCCTTTGAATTTGGCTGGAAATCCTTTGACATAGCCGAAGCTCTCCAGACGCCAGTTTTCGTCATCAGCGACCTGGATCTGGGCATGAACAACTGGCTTTCGGATCCCTTTGACTATCCCGACGAGCCGATTCAGCGCGGCAAGGTGCTGAACGCGGCCGACTTGCAGGCCTTCATTGAGCGGCACGGCAAATGGGGACGCTATCTGGACGTTGACGACGACGGCATAGCCTATCGCACCCTGCCCGGCACTGACCACCCGCTTTCGGCTTATTTCGCCCGCGGCACCGGCCACAACGAGATGGCCGATTACAGCGAACGCAGCGACGACTGGGTGAAAAACATGAGGCGCCTGAACAAAAAAATGGAGACCGCCCGCAAACTGCTGCCGCCGCCCATCATCGACGCCGACGACGAAGCCGAGATCGGCATCATCACCTTTGGCACCAACGACGAAGCCATTCGCGAGGCGCGCGACTGGCTGACCAGCGAAGGCGTCAAAACCGGCTGCCTGCGCGTGCGGGCCCTGCCATTGGCCTCATCAGTCAGTGATTTCATCGCCGCCTATCCGCGCATCTACGTCATCGAAAACAACTTCGACGGCCAGCTAAACCAGCTGATTCGCCTCGAACACGCCGCCGACATTACGCACCTGCGCTCACTGACACTGGGCGACGGCCTGCCCATGACCCCCAGCTGGGTCTACGACAGCATTAAAGAACAGGAAGGTTAATCATGGCGCGCACCAACCATCTCGGCCTAAGCCGCAGCGAATACAAAGGACAGCCAAGCACGCTCTGCCCCGGCTGCGGACACGATTCCATCTCCAATCAACTCATCAGCATGGCCTACGAATTGGGCTTGGAGCAGCACAAGATCATCAAAGTCAGCGGCATCGGCTGCTCCAGCAAAACGCCGGCCTACTTCTTGGGCGGTTCGCATGGCTTCAATGTCCTGCATGGTCGGATGCCCTCGGTCGTCACTGGCGCGCTGCTGGCGAACAAAAGCCTGTCCTGCGTGGCCGTCAGCGGCGACGGCGACAGCGGCTCAATCGGCATGGGACAGTTTAAGCATGTGATCCGCCGCAATGTGCCTTTCGTCTACATCATCGAAAACAACGGCGTCTACGGCCTGACCAAAGGACAGTTTTCGGCGACGGCCGATGAAGGCCAAATCCTCAAGTATTACGGCAAAAACGAGATGCCGCCGATTGATCTGGCCCTGGAGGCGGTGATTGCTGGGGCGACCTTTGTCGCGCGCAGTTTCAGCGGCGACGCCCGACAGGTTCAGGCCTTGCTGCAGGCCGCCGTCCGCCATTCAGGCACAGCCGTTCTGGACATCATCAGCCCTTGCGTCACCTTCAACAATGCCGAAACCTCGACCAAGAGCTATCCCTATGGCAAAGCGCACGAGATACCCCTGCACGAAATCCAAATTCTGGCGCCCGATTATGTGGATGACAGAGAGGAAATCGAAATTGGCGATTATGCCGATGTTATCGACGTTGAAATGCACGACGGCTCTTTCATTCGGCTGAAGAAGCTGGACAATGACCACGACCCGCGCAACCGCCGCATGGCAATCGACGTCCTGGAACGCTCCATGCGCGAGCAGATTTTCTCGACCGGCCTGATCTATTATGAAGAGCCGCGGCCAACCCTGGCCGATACGGAGCAGCTGGTGGAAAAACCGCTGGCCCGCCTGGACAGCGACGGCCTGCGCCCATCAAAACGCGCGCTGGATCAAGTGATGAGCAGCTTGATGTAATAATTATTCCGCCAGGAAATTCCGCAGCACCGTATGCAGGATGCCGCCATTGCGATAGTAGTCCACCTCAACCGGCGAATCGAGACGCGCGGTGACCTCAAATTGAGTCCGCTGGCCGCCCGCGCCGCTTGCTGTGACAGTCAGTTTGTCCAATGGCTGAACATCGTCGCTGATGGGAATATCGAAAATTTCATGTCCGCTCAAACCGAGTGACTCGCAGGATTCGCCTTCCGCAAAAGTCAGCGGCAGCACCCCCATCATCACCAGATTACTGCGGTGGATGCGCTCGATGCTTTCGGCAATAACCGCCTTGACGCCCAGCAGCAGCGTTCCTTTCGCCGCCCAGTCGCGCGATGACCCCATGCCATAGTCCTTGCCGCCCAGCACAACAAGCGCCGTGCCATCTTCCTGATACTTCATGGCCGCGTCGTAAATGGACATCTCCTCCATCGTCGGCAGATAATAAGTTACCCCGCCCTCGCTGCCAGGAACCAGCAGATTACGCAGCCGAACATTGGCAAAGGTGCCGCGCGTCATCACGCGGTCATTGCCGCGCCGCGAGCCGAAGCTGTTGAAATAAGGCGGACTGACGTCGCGCGCCTGCAAAAACTTGCCGGCCGGCCCGTTGACGGCGATGGCACCGGCCGGTGAAATATGATCGGTTGTCACTGAATCACCGCCTTTGACCAGCGTCCGCGCCCCCTTGATGGCCGCAATCGGCAAGGCCTGCCGCGGCAAATCGACGAAGAAGGGCGGCTCTTGAATATAGGCGCTGTCGGCATCCCATTGATAAACCGGCTCATCGGCGCTGGGAATAGCGTTCCATTGCGGATTGCCGTCATAAACATCCCCATACTGCTCGACAAACAGGCTGGCGCTCAAACTGTTCTGGACAGTATCGACAATTTCCCTTTGCGTCGGCCAAATGTCTTTCAGATAAACATCCTGCCCGTCTTGATCTTGGCCAAGCGGCTCCTGATCCAGGTCGATATCGACGGTGCCGGCCAAAGCATAAGCGACCACCAGCGGCGGCGAGGCCAGGAAATTGGCGCGGACATCCGGCCCAATCCGACCGCCAAAATTGCGATTGCCGCTCAAAACAGAGGCCGCGACGATATTGCCCTCATGGACAGCCGCGCGCACCGCCTCTGGCAAAGGGCCGCTGTTGCCGATGCAGGTTGTGCAGCCATAGCCCACCGTGTGAAAACCGAGCGCTTCAAGATGAGGCGTCAGCCCGGCCTTGTCCAGGTATTCTGTGACGACCTTGGAGCCGGGCGCCAGGCTGGTCTTGACATAAGGCTTGCGATTCAGGCCGCGTTCATGCGCCTTCTTGGCCAGCAGGCCAGCAGCCACCATCACCGACGGATTGCTGGTGTTGGTGCAGGATGTGATAGCGGCGATGACCACCGCGCCATGCTTGAGTTCAGCGCTTTCGCCATTATCCTTGACCAGACTGCTGACCTTCAGCTGCTCGTCGTTTAGAGCGAAACCCTGCGGCCCCAAAGGCGCGCGCAATACCTTGTGAAAAGTCGGCTTGAGATCGCGCACCAAGATACGGTCTTGCGGACGCAAAGGGCCAGCCACGCTAGGCTCGACGTCGCTCAAATCCAACTCCAGGCTGTCATTGTATTCGGGGTCGGTCATGTCGTCGCGGCGGAACAGGCCCTGCTCTTTGCTGTAACGCTCAACCAAGCGAATCGTGTCCTCATCGCGGCCGGTGCGGCGCAAATAGCTAAGGACTTCGCCGTCAATCGGAAAAAAGCCCATCGTCGCGCCATACTCCGGCGCCATATTGGCAATCGTGGCGCGGTCAGGCAAAGTCATGCTGCTTAGGCCTGGGCCATAAAACTCGACAAATTTGCCGACGACGCCCTTTCGCCGCAGCATTTGCGTCACCACCAGCACCAAGTCAGTCGCCGTCGCCCCCTCTGGCAGCTGCCCGACCAGCTTGAATCCGACCACCTGCGGCATGAGCATATACACCGGCTGGCCCAGCATGGCCGCTTCAGCTTCAATGCCGCCCACGCCCCAGCCCAAAACGCCCAAGCCGTTAATCATCGTGGTATGGCTGTCGGTGCCGACCAGTGAATCGGGCAGCGCGACCTTGCCCTCGCCGCCAGGATCATCATACAGCTGCACGACTTTAGCCAGATATTCAAGATTGACCTGATGGACAATGCCCGTCGCTGGCGGGACAACTTTCAAATTCTCGAAGGCCTTCTGCCCCCAATGCAAAAACTCATAGCGCTCGCGGTTGCGGACAAATTCCATCTCGGCATTGCGCTGCATGGCCCGACGGCTGCCGAAGACGTCGACCTGCACCGAATGATCGATCACCAGATCGACCGGCGTTTTCGGGTTGATTTTCTGCGGATCGCCACCCATACGCGCCATCGCGCTCCGCAGCGCCGCCAAATCCACCAGCGAAGGCACGCCAGTAAAATCCTGCAAAATCACCCGCGCCGGACTGAAAGGAATCTCGACTGGGTTATGCCGCCGCGCATCCCACGACGCCAAATGAACCGCATCTTCGGAATTGAAATGATGGCCATCCTGATTCCGCAGGACGTTTTCCAGCAGAACCTTGATGCTAAAAGGCAGTTTGTCGATAGGGCCGATGCCCTGCTCGGCCAGCTTGCTCAAGCGATAGATGACAGCCTTGCCGCTGCCGGTGTCAAAGAGGCCGCGGGCCCCAAAATGGTCGCGCATGGACTTTTCCTTTGTCGATACTCTGTTCGACCCTATTTTACCAAAGTTTCTGGGCTGATGTTATCGGCAATCGCTGACGTCTTTGCGGCCGCGCGGCGGGAATGGTAAAAATAAAGACATCCAAAAATCAAAACCGCGAACCTTTGGTCGCCCTTCCAACCCGCAAACGCGGTATAAAGAACCTGAAAACATAGAGGCGAAAAGTTTATGCGCGAAAAAGTTTGTCTTTCGCGCACAAAACGCGCATAAACCCAGTTCCGCTTCAGATTAGACCCGCCAGGTCAGCGAATGGCGCGGCTTGTCCTTTTACAAACTTGCCGATATGAAGTAGACTCTCTGGCATTGAGACGATCCAGGCGAGGTCAAATCAACATGGCAAGAGCAAAAAAGAGTCGCACGCGCCAAGCCCGACAGCGGCGTCAAAAACAGCGCCGTCAAAACCGACGTCTGCTGCTGGTGGCGGCGGTCGTTATCGTCGCTGTTCTGGCCGCGGCCGTGCTGATCGTATCCAATCAGCCAGTCGAAGTGTTCGTGCCGCAAGGTCTGGAAAATCGCTACAAGGATATGCCGCGGTCGCTGTCGGTGGACGGCTATCCCCAGCTTGGCAGTCAGGATGCCCCAGTGACCGTCGAGGAATACGCCAGTTTTTCCTGCCCAGGCTGCCAGGCCTTCCACAGCGAAGCCCTTGATGACATTCTGGAGCGAGTCCGCAGAGGACAAGTCCTGTTCACCTACGTTCCCTTGCAAACTGGCTCTGTTCCCAACGCCTCTGGCGCCGCCCGCGCCGCTCTGTGCGCCGGACAGCAAGGCATGTTCTGGGAGATGCACGATGTGCTGTTCGACTGGCATACCCGCTATGTGAACACGGCGTTTTCGCAGAATCGACTGCTGGCCGGGGTGGACGCGCTCGGCCTGAACAGCAGTGCCTTCACGACCTGCTTCAATTCAGGCGCTATCTCAAGTACCTTGACGGCCGCCCAAAACGAAGGCATCTCCTCAACGCCCGCCATCCAGGTCAACGGCGTCACAGTGACGGCCTCGCAGACTGGCGCCATCCCGTCGTCGACCGATGTTTTGCAGGCGGTAGACAGCGCGACGCCCAATGACTGGCGGCCGCCAGGCGAAATGCCCGAAGCCGACGACGAGGCAGTTGCAGAAGAGCCATCCGAACCCGATGATGCCGAAGCCGAGCCGACCGCTGAACCTGACGATGCCCAAGCCGAACCAACCGAAGCCGATGAGGCCGAAATTGAACCAACCGAAACTGATGAGGCCGAAGTCGAACCAACCGAAGTTGATGAGGCCGAAGTTGAGCCAACCGAACCCGATGAGGCCGAAATTGAGCCGACCGAAACCGACAATGCCGAGACAGAATCGACCGCAGCCCCAGAGAGCTAATCCGCTTTCTTGGCCAGCATCGGGCCCAGATCGCGGCCGCCCAGCAGGTGCATGTGCAGATGAAACACCTCCTGCCCGCCATGCTCGTTGCAGTTCACCATCAAGCGATAGCCGTCAGCGGCAATGCCCTCGTCTTTGGCGATCTGCGCCGCCGCCAGAAACATACGGCCCAAAGCCGCTTCATCAGCCGCGGCGACGTCGTTGTTGGTGGCAATTTCCTTCTTGGGAATCACCAGAATATGCACCGGCGCTTGCGGCGCGATGTCCCGAAAAGCCAGCACAAGCTCATCCTCATAAACAATATCAGCTGGGATTTCTTTGGCGATGATCTTCGAGAAAATGCTGCTCATGGCAGTCCTCCTTGATGACTGGCTTGCATTACATCACCATGCCGCCGTCGACCACCAGCGTTTGCCCGGTGATATACGCGGCATCTGGCGACACCAGAAAAACGACCGCTTTGGCGATATGCTCTGGCTGTCCCATCGCGCCGAGCGGAATGGCTTCAATGACTCTGGATTTGATGTTGTCGGACAGATCGGCGGTCATCGCCGTTTCGATGAATCCAGGCGCGACGGCATTGACCCGAATGCCCCGAACAGCGACCTCTTTGGCCAGCGATTTGGTCAGCCCGATGATGCCGGCCTTGCTGGCGGCGTAATTGGTTTGACCGGCGTTGCCAGCCAGACCGATCACGCTGGTGATATTGACAATCGCGCCGCGCCGCTTCCGCATCATCGCGCGGGCCGCCGCCTTGCAGCACAGCCACGCGCTCCGCAGGTTGACATTGATCACCGCGTCAAAATCATTCGGCTTCATCATCATAATCATGCCATCGCGCGTCATGCCAGCGTTGTTGACGAGGATGTCCAGCGTTCCATAATCGGCAATTACCTGCTTGAACAAACGCTCAACATGATCGGCGTCACCGACATCGGCCTGTACCGCCGCCGCCGCGCCGCCCCCCGCTTCAATTTTGGCGACCACCTGCTGCGCGCTGTCTTCGCTCTGATTGTAATTCACAACGACAGTCGCGCCCCGCGCCGCCAGTTCCAGACAAATCGCCCGCCCGATGCCGCGGCTGCCACCCGTCACCACTGCGATTTTGCCGCTTATGTCTGACATCCTGCACTCCTTATCAATAGAAATCGGCTTGACCCATCAACCGCCCACCCAGCCAATCAGTTCGATCTGCCCGCGCAGACTGCCGGTCAGGCTGTTGAGACCAAAGCCGTTAAAATTAGCGGCATAGACATCATTGCGCCCGTCAACCCGCGGATTGACACCCGTAAAGGCGATATGCTGGCCATCGCTGGAAAACTGCGGGTCACACATACTGGGCGGCGGCCGACCGACGGCGACATTGCTGTAATCGCCCCTCTTCACCCGCACGCCATACGGACACTGCCCCGATGACCCGCCAATAGCGATGCGCTGCCCATCCGGCGACCAGTCAGCCGCTAGGCCAAAACGCGGAAAATCAAGCTGGCCATCGCGCCGCAGCAGCTGACCATCAGCCGTCATCAGCACAATCTGCGTCGAGTCATCAGCGATCTGCGCCAGCGCCGTTTCTCCGTCCGGCGACCAGAACTCGGCCAGATAACTGGCGGAATCCGAACTGTCCTGCAAGCGCACTTCCCTAACCGAACCGGCGATGACATCCGCCTGCCAAATGCGCCGCTGCGGATTCAGCAGATCAAAGGGGCCGCCGCTGGCAAAAGCCAATCGGGAACTGTTAATCCAGTAGGGCGGCTCCGTGACCAGCGCATCCGAGACCAAAGTGACCTCCCCTGAAGCGATCTCCAGCGCATACACCTGGCCGCCGCGGGGTGGATCAACCGTCAGCGCATCACAGAAATTGTCGTCGCTTGGATTCCAGCTGGGACAGACGGCGCGGTCCGATACAAAAGCCAGATAACGCCCATCCGGCGACCAGCGCGGCCACCAGTCATACGACCCGTCGCTGGTGAGCCTCCTTCGGCCCGAACCGTCTTTGGGATACAGGAAAATATCCATGTCATAGCCTGTCGCGACCGCCATCGCCATCTGACGGCCATCGGGCGACCAGTCGGGTTCGCTGAACAGGCCGCGCTGCACTAGCGGATTCTCGCCAGGCAGCACGCGGGCGCTAAAGCCACTTGACAGATCCATGATATACAGCCCATTGCTGCCGCGGTCGCCGCCCGTCTTGACAAAAGACAGCGCAGTCCCCGACCTGGCGAAAAAAATCTCTGCGCCGTCGCTTGAATCGATCTCCAGAATAAGGAGGCGGACGCTGGGGCTGGCCGGCGACGCCAAATAGAGCCGTTGGATGCCGGTGTTGGGCTGGGCTGTGGCGATGTTGGCGATAGTCTGCTGATTGTTGGCGTTGATGAAAGCGATCATAGGATTGGCGATGCCGTCCTTGATGTTCGCTGGAATATCCACAACTTCCCAATTATCGAAAACAAAGCCGACTTCCGGCCAGGGCGTGATGGTCGGCGTCGGGCTGGGCGTCCAAGTGAGAGTGATGGTCGGGCTGGCAGTCGCGCTGGGGGTATGGCTGGGCGTCCAGGTGGCCGTCGGCGTGTGACTGGGCGTCCAGGTGGCCGTGGCGGTTGGCCGAGCGGTGGCTGTCGGCGTCGCCGTCGGTTGGGCCAAGGCGCTGCACGCGCTCAAAAGCATAACGACCATGAACAAACAGAAGCCGTAAATCCTGGCGAAGTTCGGATTGGGGCTGAACATCAAGGAATAGCCCTTCAGATGGTGTATATGGCAGCAGCTTGAATGCAAAGTTTAGCCCAAGCCAGCCGCGAATGTAAAGGTTCGGGTCTTGTCGGCCGCGCCCGACATCGCTAGACTTGATTCACTTGAGCATCAAGCGAAATGGAAGGTTCATGCGTATCCCCCACGGCTTCATGCTGGCGGCCGCCGCGGTCGGCATCCTGATTACGCTCATCGTCGGCCGTCTCCTGATTTCCCCGCCGCTGCCGCTGATTATGGAGGCCGGCTTTGACCGCGAGTCCATCAGCCCCAACGCCGACGGGGTGAATGACCTAGCTGTTTTCGCCTATCGACTGGCGCGCCCGGCTGTCATTGATATAACGCTGACCGCCGCCGATGGCCAAACCTTCTCTTTTCGCGAACAGCAAACCCGCGCCGACGGCGAATACTCCGTGCTTTTCAGCGGCGTAGTTGACGGCTATCGGCTTGACGGCGAGCAGGCGCCTGGCCATATTGAGCGGCGTCTGATGCCCAATGGCGCGTATGACTGGCGGCTGCATGCCCGCGCGGAATCAGGCGAGACGATGACCGCGAACGGCGCGCTGCGGGTTGAAGATGGCGATTCGCCCCTGCCGATCATGTCGATTTTTTCCGTGTCCCCGACGGTTTTCTCGCCCAATCAGGATGGGATTGCTGACCGCGTTGACATCAATGTCTATCTCGAAAAAGATGTGGACAGCCTGGACGTCTTCTTGGTCGGGCCAGACGGCGCGCGCATTCCGATTTCAGCCCGTGTCGAAGAGCGCCGCTATGGCCAAGCCGGCCGACACCGCTACGACTATGAAGGCGGCATTGACTTGGGCGCCGACCCGCCGCCGGATGGCCCTTACCAAGTTGTCGCCCTGGCGCAGGACGCCGTCGGACAGCGTATCCGTCAGCAGGCCAGCCTGACCATTGAAAACGGCGGCAAGCCCTATGCCGAAATTGCGCCGCAGACGCCCGGGGTCGATATCGCCTGGGATGTGATGCCCTATTCACAGGCCTTTTTCGCCTCCCGCGGGCAGGCCGGCGCGCTTATCCCGCCCCCCGACGATGTCCAGGCGCTGGCCTATTCCCAGCAGATCGCCGCGCCTCTGGGAGATATGCTGGTCTTCCGCCTGACAGTTGAAAATTATGGCGACGTCCCCATACGAACCACCGGCCCGCCGCCAGGCACAGTCTATCAGCAGGAGCAGAACGCCGCCGCTTTGGGCTGGCTTGATGAATCAGGCGCCTGGCGTCTGGGTGTGCAATGCGCGGCCTCGCTTGCCAGCTATCCCTACCGCTGGGCCATCGGCAGCGATAAAAACCTGCTCGCCGTCTATGACGAAACCACCGGCCATACCTACCGATACCTGCCGGCCGGCGCCAGCGCAGTTGTTTGGGGCGCGGTGCGTCTGACGACCGTCGAAGCGCGCAATCCGCAAAACTGCTGGGCCGGACTTATCCACGAAGACGTCGCCATCAGCCTGCGAAACAATCACGTCGGCATGCGCTCGATCATGATTGTCGACCCAAACGCCGAAGCCTAGCCCTTGAGCGGGGATGCCTGAACAGGGATAACTGATGATGGATTTGGCAATCGTAATCGTCACCTGGAACAATGCCCGCGTCATCGCCGCCGCCCTGCAAAGCCTGCTGGATGACCTGGCCGACAGCCGCCTGGCTTATGACCTGTGGCTGGTCGACTGCGCCTCGACCGATAACACCGTCGCCGTCATCCGCCGCGCCTTCCCCACCCTAACCCTCATCGCCAGCGCCGAAAATCTTGGCTTTGCCCGCGCCAACAATCTGGCCCTGCGCGGGATGGGCTTCAACGATCAAGCCGCCGCGGCCAATCTGCCGAAAGCTGTCTATCTGCTCAATCCAGATACCCTAACGCATCGCGGCGCCACCCAAACCCTGTATGAAACGCTGCTCGCCAGCCAAGACGTCGGCGTGGTCGGCGCCCGATTGACATTCGCCGACGGCAGTTTCCAGCACAGCGCTTTTCACTTTCCCGGCCTGGGCCAAATTTGGACGGAATTCTTTCCGACGCCCGGCCGCTTTATCGAAGGCGCATTCAACGGCCGCTATGCCAAATCCAAATACGAAACCATGAAACCCTTCGCCGTCGATTTCACCTTGGGCGCGACCATGATGCTCAAGCGCGAAGTCCTGCTCGGCGCCGGCCTGTTTGATGAGGATTTTTTCATCTATTGCGAAGAAGTCGATTGGGCCTGGCGCATTCAGCGAAATGGCTGGCGGATCCTATGCGTCCCCCAAGCCCACGTCACCCACCTCGGCGGCCAAAGCACCTCGCAAGCGCGCCCCTGGAGCCTGATAAACCTGTGGAAAAGCCGCCTGCTGTTCTATGACAAGCATTACCCGCGCTGGAAACGCTGGCTGGCGCGGCGGCTGCTGGCCCAGGGCATGAAACGCCAACTGTCGCAGCTGGCGGCCGCCGATGAAGAGGCGCGGTCAGCCTGCCAAACCATCATCGAAATGGCCAATGTATGACGCATCTGACCGCCATTGTCCTGACCCTTAACGAAGCCGACCAAATTGTCGACTGCATCGAAGCGCTGCGCTTTGCCGACCGCATCCTCGTCTTTGATTCATACAGCGGCGATGACACAGCTGACCTGGCGCGGGCCTGCGGCGCGGAGGTGATTCAGCGCCGTTTTGACAATTACGCCGCCCAGCGCAATGCCGCCCTGCAGGCCGTCACGACCCATTGGGCGCTTTTTGTCGACGCCGATGAGCGCATCACCGAACCCTTGGCGCATGAGATACGACAAAAAATGGAATGGCCCGATTACGCCGCCTGGCAGCTGCCGCGGCATAATTACATCTTTGGCCGCCTGACCCAAGGCGCCGGCTGGTATCCCGATTATCAAACTCGCCTGCTGCGGCCAGACCAGGCCTGCTATGACCCGCGGCGGCCCGTCCACGAAACCGTCATGCTCAAGGGCGCCGTCGGCACGCTCAACCACCCCCTCATTCATCACAACTACCGCGATCTGGCGCATTTTCTGGAAAAGCAGCGGCGCTATGTGCAGTATGACGCCCAAATCCTCTTTGAACAGGGAATCCAGCCCAAGCCGCATCGCTTTGTCTTGCAGCCCCTCCGTCATTTCCACTGGCGTTTCATCGCCCTGGCCGGCTATCGCGACGGCTGGCATGGCTTCAAGCTGTCACTGCTGATGGCCTGGTATGAATTTCGCAAATACCAAAGGCTGCGCGCGCTCTGGCAGCAGAAATAGACAAGCCCTTGCTATTGAGGAACGAGGATGCCATAGCCGCCATTTTGACGGCGATAAAGCACACTGACGTCCCCGCTGTCGGCATTCATAAACATATAAAAATTGTGATCAAGCAGTTCAAGCTGCTCGATGGCTTCCTGTTCGTGCATCGGGATCAGTTCGATTCGCTTGCGCCGCAAAATATCAGTCGGCACAGCAAAATCTTCAGCATCCGGTATCTCATACGCTGGCACCTCTTCGGCCATGTCAAGCTCGGCCAGCGTGGCTTTGTACTTGTCGCGCACCCGCTGATGCTTGCCCTTGCGCCGCTTGCCCTTGAAGCGGTCGATTTGGCGATGGAGCTTGTCAACGGCCTTGTTAATCGCCAGCCGAATGGTGTCCCGATTCTCGATATCCATTTTTTCTTCGGCCCGCAAAATGGCGCCGCGGGTGTGCTGCACCGTGATTTGGGCGATGGCCAAGTCGGCGCCGCGGTGCGTCCGCATAATCGACAACTCAACCCCGATATGAGCGATATTGGGCAGATAGCGGTCGAGTTTATCGACCTTGCCGCGCGTGTACCGTTCAAGCGTCTCCGTAATTTTGATGCCGTCTCCGTGAATGTGAACGTCCATGGCTATGCTCCTGTGCTAAGTTAATACATTCCAGGCGCGGCGACGGTTATGGCGTACACGGCCGCCGCCCGCGCGTTTTTCAGTGCTTCGGCGCAGGCCTCAAGCGTCGCGCCAGTCGTGACCACATCATCAATCAGCAGAACCGACCGATCAGCCGCATCCTCCGCCGCCGCAAAGGCATCTTTTACATTTTCGGCCCGTTGCTGGATATTTAGTCTGGCCTGCTGTTCCGTGTCGCGCTCGCGCCGCAATACATCCGGCCGATAGCGGATATTCATTTGCTCCGCCACCCGCCGACCAAGCAAATCGGACTGATTGTAGCCCCTCTCGGCCAAGCGATTAACCGACAGCGGCACCGGTACAATGAAGTCAAATGCCCAATTCCGCAGTTCCAATGTCACCGCCAGTCGTTCGGCCAACGGCGCCGCCAACTCGACCGCGCCATTATATTTGAAAGCCCGTATCGCCCGCTTGAGCATCCCCTCATACAGCCCGCTGGCCCAAACGCCATCCAGACCCAACTGTGGACTGGCCATAAAGATAACAGGAATGGCCTGCAAATCATCAAGACAAGTCTCGCACCAGCGAAAGTCAACCCGACCGCAGCCTCCGCATTGGGGCGGAAAAACGAGGTCAGTCAGCCAGGCCGAAAGCTGTTTCATGCCCCGAAAAAGCGGAGTGTCTGTGCGAATTTCGCGAATCGACATGATTCACAGCCCTTGCGATTTTACAGCTTTGACCTTGATTGTATTATAGCATAAAACGCGCCAAAATAGCTGTCCGACAAGCCGTTTTCTGTGTTATGCTAGTGTTTATGGCGGACATGGATCAACGGAAAGGAAGCGGCCTTGCAGCGAATCAGTCAGGCGGGCTTGTCCTACTATCGCCATGAGGGCTGGGCGGGCCTGGCGCATGGCATCTTCACCCGCCGCGGCGGCGTCAGTGTATCCCATTGGACATCGCTGAACGTCGGCGGCGTCAATGGCGATGATGCCGAGGCCGTCAGGGAAAACCACCGCCGTATGTACCGCGCTGTCGATGTCAATCCCAAACGGGCGGCGACAACTTGGCTGGTGCATGGCGTCCGCACGATTGTCGTCGAGGGGCCAGCAAAAGGACGCGGCTGGCTGGCCAAAGCGGACGGCATGATCACCAATCAGCCCGATACGCCCCTGGTGATGCGCTTTGCCGACTGTGTTCCCCTGCTGCTCTATGACCCGGCGAAACGCGCCATCGGCCTGGGACATGCTGGCTGGCGCGGCGCTGTCCAGGGCATGGCGGCCAGTTTGGTCAGCAAGATGCAACGCGCCTATAACAGCCGGCCAGAGGACATCGAAGCGGTCATCGGCCCCGCCATATCACAGCCCAACTATCCAGTGGGCGAGGACGTCGCCGCCGCCGTCTGCGCCTACTATGGCCAAGCGCCGGGCCTGATCTCGCGGCATCCCGACGGCCGCGCGCATCTGAACCTCTGGAAAGCGAATCAACTGGATTTGGAACGGCAGGGCGTGCGAAAGGTGACCGCGCTGAAAGTCTGCACCTTTGACAATACGGACGATTTCTTTTCGCATCGCGGCGAGCAGGGCCGAACCGGCCGCTTTGGCGTGGTGATGTCGCTATGAGCATCGCAGATAATGTCAAGCGCATGCAGGATTCCTTGGCCAAAGCCTGCGCCAAGGCCAATCGCGACCCAGCCGAGATCACCCTGGTGGCCGTCAGCAAACAAAAATCAGCCGCCGATATTCTGGCCGCCGCTGAAGCCGGCCTGAAACATTTTGGCGAAAACCGCGTAGAAGAAGGCCGAGACAAAATCGGAACGGTGAACGACCGCGCCAGCCATCCGCTGACCTGGCACATGGTCGGACATATTCAGAGCCGCAAGGCCAAACAGGTCATCCCGCTCTTTGATATGATCCAGTCCATCGACAGCCTGCGATTGGCCCAAAAACTGTCTCGCCTGGCCGTGAACTCAAACCGCGGCCTGGATGTCCTGCTGGAGATGAACGTATCCGGCGAGGTCTCAAAGTATGGATTTGCGGCTTGCGGATGGTATGATGACAATGCCCTCAAAGACCGACTGTGGCGGGAAGTTCAGCAGATTGCCGCGCTGCCGAATATGCGGGTTAAGGGCCTGATGACCATGGCGCCCTTTGACGCCGACATGGCGGCCGTGCGGATGGTCTTTGCCGATTTGTTTGCCCTGCGCCAAGAGCTTGCCGACTCGCTGGACATCGGTCTGCCGGCCTTAAGCATGGGGATGACCAACGACTATCCGATTGCGATTGAAGAAGGCGCGACTATAATTCGCATAGGCCGCGCGATCTTTGGCGAACGATAAAAGCAGAGAAAGGTAAATCTACAAATGTCACTGCTCACGATTGTATTTTGGGCCCTGCAAGCCTATCAACTCATCTTGCTGGCCCGCGTGCTGATGACCTGGATTCCGAACCTGGATCACAGTCATCCCATTGCCAATTTCCTGTACCAGGCCACCGAGCCGGTGCTGGCGCCTATTCGCCGGGCCCTGCCGCCGATGGGCAGCATCGACTTGAGTCCACTGGTCGTCTTTTTGGGCATCAGCCTGCTTATGCGTTTTCTGCTCTAAGCCGGCCGGCCGAAACTCATCTGGCCATCTAGAGCTTGATGAGGATGCGGCCGCAGTGACGGCATTTGACCAGATGCTCATCGCGTTGAATGGCCGCAATGATGGCGCCATTCTGCTCAATGCCGCAGGCGCCGCAGGCCTTGGCCTTGAGAACGGCCACCGGCCGATTGGCCTTGGCCCTCCGCAGGCCGCTGTACGTCTTTAAGGCCGCGGCTTGAATCCCCTTGAGGGCCTGTTTGCGCTTGGCCATCAGCCCTTCGGCCTTTTCGGTCAAATCGGCCTTCTTTTTACGCAGACCCCGCTCTTCGGCCTCTCGTTTGCCGCGCCTGTCTTTTAACTCGGCCGCGCTCTGCTGAAAAGCCTGGTCGGCCTCTTCGCGCTCCATCATCAGAAACAGCAGTTCATCATCGAGCTCGGCCCGCCGCCGCGTCAGCGACTCAACTTCCCTCTGCATATCCTGAAGCTCTTTGGGATTCTTGACCTTGCCGCTGTAAAGCCGCGTTTCAGCAGCCTGCCGTTTCGTCACGACTGTTTCGATTTGCGATTCCATCCCCCGAACGCGCTTCCCAACATCTGCCAAGGCCGACTGCGCCGCCTCGAACTGCGCCTGAAACCGCCTGATTTCCTCGTCGTCGGCCAGTCGGGCATTGATGACCTTGATTTTTTTCGTATGCTCAATGATGGCCAATTCAATTTCCTGCACCTGATGCAACGCGCGCCCCTGCGACATAAGCCGTTTTCCCTATTCGTCAGCCTTTATTCATCAATAGACGATATGCTATACTCGCCATTGTACACAATGCTTATTCACTTTTGCCAATAAAAGTTCGGATTGCCACCTGCCGCGCAGAAAATATGAACTTCTCCCGCCCCTCCAAAAATGGCTCATGGCCGCAGCTGCGTATCACCGAACGGCGCCTGCTCCTGATGACCGGCGATGCCATCAGCATTGCTATAGCCGTATTCGCCGCTTTGGTCATCTGGGCCTGGGTCGACGGCCAGCCATTTACACTTGAATTCGCGGCCCCGCATATTTTCTGGTTTGGCCTGTTTATGGTCGTCTGGTTCGTCTTGGCCGGCGCCAATGACTTTTATGATTTGCAGATCGCCGCCAACCTGACCGCCTTGGTGCAGCGAATGGGCCTGATGCAGCTGCAAATGATGCTTTTGTACCTGTGCATCTATTTTCTGTCCGAACCGCACTCTCTGCCGCGCCTCTTCATTATCTATTATGGACTGCTGTCCTTCGGGCTGATTGCCGTCTGGCGCTTTTTAGGCCTGGCCCTCATCGGCTGGAATGCCTTTCAGCGCCGTATTCTGGTGATCGGCACCGATTGGGCGGCCGGCGAAATCATCCATACCATCAAAACCGACCACAGCCAGGCTTATGCCGTCGTCGGCGTAATAGGCGAAAAAAGCGAGCTTGGCGACCGAATCAACGGCGCAGAAGTGATCGGCGGCGGCGCCGACATCCCCGAACTTATCAAAAAGCACAACATCAGCGAACTCATCCTGTCCTCCACCCAAGACCTCAATGATGAAATCTTTCAAGGCGCGATGGCGGCCTATGAGCGCGGCGCCGTCCTTACCCCGATGCCAATTCTGTATGAGCGCATGACCGGCCGCGTGCCAGCCAAAGATCTCGGCAGCAATTGGACAGTCGTTCTGCCCTTTGACCAAGGCAGCGTCCTCAATTTCTATCCGCACATCAAACAGTTGATCGACATCGCCATCTCATTGCTGCTGACGCCGCTTTTTCTGCTGCTGTTCCCCTGGGTGGCTCTGCTGATTAAGCTGGATTCGCGCGGCGACATCTTCTATCGGCAGGTGCGGATTGGATTAAATGGCAAGCCCTTCTCCATCGTCAAACTTCGCACCATGCGCCAAGATGCCGAATCGATGACCGGCGCCGTCTTCGCCCAGCGCAATGACCCGCGCGTCACCCGTTTTGGACGCATCATACGCCGACTGCGAATCGACGAACTGCCACAGATTTACAACGTCCTCAAAGGCGAAATGAGCCTGATTGGCCCCCGCCCCGAACGTCCCGAACACACCATCCGCCTGGAAAAGCAAATCCCCTTTTATCATGCGCGGCACATCGTCAAACCAGGCGTCACAGGCTGGGCGCAGGTGCGTTATCAGTACAGCGCCACCGACGAAGACGCCATCATCAAACTGCAATATGACCTCTATTACGTCCGCCATCAGTCACTAAGCCTGGACATCAACATCCTTGTCCGCACCATCGGCAAAGTGCTGCGAATGAAGGGCCGCTGACGGCCCAGCCTGCCGCAGAATTCGCTGGCC
The DNA here is from genome assembly GCA_965243795.1 of Phototrophicaceae bacterium. Lineage (GTDB taxonomy): Bacteria > Chloroflexota > Anaerolineae > Aggregatilineales > Phototrophicaceae > UBA6055. The sequence continues at coordinate 3,027,274 of OZ251576.1, forward strand.
TGGCAGGCGGCATCTGAAGCGGAAATGGTTTTTGCATGTTCTTGTCAAAGCGGATTTTCATTGACCGCGCCTTTTGGTCTATAATGAACCTAATCGCCAGCAAAAAGCCGAAAGAAGGCCCTATGTCAAACCTGTTTGATAAAATCAGCACGCTGGTTAATGCCCAGGTCAACGACTTTCTTGGGCGCAATCCCAAATCGCCATTGGCGCGGATCCAGCTGAATGCCGAAACGGCCGAGAAAAACCCGCGCCGTTCAGTGCAGGCTTTGCGTCAGCGGCTGGATGAAGCGCTGGCCTATGAAGATGAACGTCAAGCCAAGATCAACGCTCTCATGCAGGCGGCTCTTGAACTCGACCAGCAGGTGGACAGAATGCTGCGTTCAGGCGATGAATCAGCGGCGCGGCGGCTCCAAACCCAGCTGAACATGAAAAAACAGCAAATCGCCATTGCCGAATCCGAACTGCGCGACCATCGCCGTCTGACCCAGCACCTCATGCAGGAGATGACCGCGCTTGACATGGCCCTGGACAGCCAGGAACGCCGCGCGAAAACTCCAGCCAGCGGCCAATCGCCGTCGGGCGGCATCCGAATCCCCATTGAAGGACAGTCCAAATCGGTTTTGGATACTGTGTCCGGCAAGCTGAACGAAACGCGCGCCAGCTTGGAAAATCTGCTGAACAATTCGCCCGTCCCGACCGCGCCGCAAATCTCGGACGCCTATGAAAAGTTTGAGGTTGTCGACGAACTGCCCGACCCCCGTCAGCCCAAGCCGCCCCAAAACAAGGTCAATATGAAGGATCGGCTGTCCCGTCTAAGCAAGCCCGATGAGGACGGCAAGCAGCCCTAGTCAGCCCGCCGCAGCCTGATGTCGAGACGGTCAGCGATGTCCTGCATCGACCGTTCAATATGGGGAAAGCCAAGCCAGGCGCTCATCAGCCCAAACAGCCCACCCGTCGCAATCCGAAAAAACGGCTCGGTTTCGCGCACCGGCCAAAACTCAAAAGGCGGATAGCTTAAAAGCTGACTGAAGCCATCCAAGCCGATAGGCCCCAACCCGGCAAAGACATACAGCCACAGCGGCAGAGGCCGAATGCGCCATCGATAGCGCCGATAAATAAGACCGCCGACAAAAATCATGGTGTAAATAGCGATGTCGCGGGCGCAAAGGGCGGTCTTGTAACCAGTCGTCTCATCGCCGATAAAGTGCCGCGCGGCAATCTGCTGGGCAACGCTGAATTGCTGCAAACCCTCCACAGTTGGCGGCGGCGCGCTGCTTTGATAATAGTTTGACCAGTAGCGGTACTGCTCCAAAAAGGCCTCGGATTCGGCCGCGTATTCCTCGAAGGGCTTGTAACCGCTGTCGGCCGCCGCGCGCGGATAAAAGGCCTGTTCGCCATAGATGAAGAAAGAGCGAAAGGCAAATTGATGACAAAATGGGCTGTAAAGCGTATAGAGAATATCGGCCGGCCCGGCCAGACCAAATCGCGCCAGCGTCGGCGCCGCCCAAGGCAGACTGATGTAAATCGCCAGGGCCGTCAGCATGATGTCCAGCCAGCGACCGGCGATTTTCCGCATCCACCAGCCCAGCTTGATCTTCACAGCCGTCCCGCTGAAGAACGGCCGATGCGCGCGATATCTTGAGCCAGCCGCGCCAGGCTGACCGGCCCAAAGTAAATGTGTTGAATCCGATGTTCAGCGTCCAAAAGATAGGTTGATGGCTGGCCGCGGATCCGATAAAGCTGCGCCGCCGATTGCAGCGGGTCAAGCAGGATGTCATAGCTCAAGCCAAGCTCCTCGACCCATTGAGTCACACGCCGCGGACTCTCGCCCAGATTGACTGCCAAAATGCGGATTGGCGGTGAATGCGACCGATACAGTTCTTGCAATGCCTGCATTTCCACGCGGCACGGCGCGCACCATGTCGCCCAAAAATTGATAAGGGTCACCTGACCGCGGGCCTGCTCCAGCGCAAATGAATCCAAATCCAAACTTAGCAGACTGAAGGGCGGCGCCAGCGAGCCAACTTCGGCGGCCCGATCAGTTCGCTTGGGCAAACCGGCCTGAATCAGCAAAGCCAGCGCCAAGAGCAAACAGGCCAGGCCAGCAAGCAAATGGCCGAATTGGCTGAACATCCTCATCGTCCGTCTTATTCGGGCAGGGCGGCGGCCAGCATTTCCTCAAGCTGCGCTTCGGTCATCAAGCCGAAATGCCGCGCCAGGATAACCCCCTCCGCATCCACCAGATAAGAACTCGGCCGCGTCTGAACGCTGTAAGCCTCATCCACCGCGCCCGTCTCATCCAGCGCCAAGGTAAAGCTCAAGCCGAACTCATCCCGAAAGCTGGCGATAGCCTCAAAACTGTCATTGTAGGCGACTGCCAGGATGTCAAATCCATCGTCTTTGAAACGTTCATAGGCCCGCTGAAATTCAGGCATCTCTCGGCGGCAGGGCCCGCACCATGTACCCCAAAAATTCAGCAGAACAGCCTTGCCGCGCAGTTCGGAAAAGGTCACGGATTCGCCATCGACGGTCATCACCGTAAAATCAGGCGCCCGATTGCCCTCGGCCAAGCCAACCGCCGGCGGCAGATAAGCGCTGATGTTACTGATGCTGGTCAGGATGCTGTCGGCCAGCGCCGACGGCCTTTCATCAGCCTCTATTGGCGCGGCCTCCCGAACTTTAACGCGGAATCGGGCGTTTTCACCCTCGCCAACGCGAACAAGGGCCAGGCGATACAGCCCGCCGCGCGCCAAGGTATAGCCGACCAGGGGATAATGCCGCCCTTCAGATACGATGCTGTCCGCTTTATTGCCGAACGCCAGTTCATCATCGTCCGGCGAAAACAGCGTCATCTCAAAATCAGCCGCGTCATCGCCAAGGCCGCGAACCTCAAAGTCGATAATTTGGCCGGCCTCGGCATGGAATAGATACTGCTGTTCCGTCCTATCAGAATTGAATTCGGCCCCAGCGCTTTGATTGACCGCGACCAGCATCAGCGAACCGTCCAGGCAGCTGCCAAGATGACGCATCTCCAGCCGTCCCTCAAAATAGCCGACGCCGCATTCTTCGACGCGAAAGGTGAAATCGGCAAATTCGCCCTGCGAAAAGGCGCGGCTAAGGCTTTGCAGCTGACCGCTGGCGACCAGAACGCCAATGACAATCAAGAGCGATCCACTGAAGAGTTCGATTTTGTGCATCTGCCTTTGCAGGCGCCGCAGCAGACCTTGCGCGCTGTTCATCAGCAGAGCGGTCATCACAAAGGGAATGCCAAGCCCAATAGAATAGGCGGTGAGCATGACCATGCCCTGCGCGATATTGCCGGTGGTCGCCGCCAGGGTCAGAATCGTGCCGAGCAACGGGCCAATACAAGGTGTCCAGCCCGCCGAAAAAACCATGCCCATAAAGGCCGAACCGAGCAGCCCTTCTCGGCCATCAGGCGCGATGCTGCCCCGCGTATCCGCATACAGCAGCCGTTCAATGCGGTCAAGCAGCCGATTCCAGAAAACCGCCGGCTGGGTAAAGGCCGCCTGGCTGTGCATGATCAAGATGAGCGCGGCCGTCAGCGGCAGGGCGATGATGATCTGCTCGACCAGCCCCCAATACATCAGCGCGCCGGCCGCCGCCGCAAACCCGATGCTCAACAGCACGCTGTCCAGCAGACGGGCCTGCGCTTTTTGCCGCAGCCAATGAAACAGACGGCGCAGGAACCCCATGAATTGCAGGCCAAAAAAGATGATGACCACCCCGCCGATGCGCCCCAGACTTTCGGTAAAGACGCTGACATACTGCCCGGCGATGCTGGCGAAAGCCGTCGTCAGCAGGCCAATCAAGACAAATATCAACGTGAATCCGAAGACAAAGGCCAACCCATGCAGCAGCAGATGCAAACGCTGAATCAAACCGCCAGAATCCAGCGCGCCGGCCGAACCCTGCCGAGAGATGCTGTGCGTCATCCGGCCGCCCATATAGCCGATGTAAGCCGGCACAAGCGGCAAAACACACGGCGATATAAACGAAAGCAGACCAGCGATGACAGCTAAACCAAGCGTGACATTTTCCATCGTTGAACAGTCCTTTAAGCTATCGGCTTCATCTTGCGAACCAGCGCGAATGACTTGCCCAAATCAGACAAATTCGATCTTGTTCTAGCGCCGCCCTCGTCTAACGGCCGCTTCAATGCACCTGACGCCGGCGCCGCCGATGTGCTTGCCATGCCGAACGCCCGCCGGAATATCAATGCGGTCGCCAGAGCCAACTGCGGTTCTTTGATTGGCGTCGGGCAAAGTGAGTTCAAGGCTGCCGCTGACGACATACAATACCTTGTCATAGTTATGGCTTCGCACCGCGTAGCGCGTGTTGGGGCTGTTCTGCCAGCGGTAAGGATGCAAACCCTCTTTTCGCATCAGCTGGACAATGACCGAATGGGTCGGATGCTGACCGCCCTGCCAGCGAGTCACTTTGACGCCCGTATCGCTTATGACCATGTGCAAGCCTTTCCAAAAGGGAAAAATATCATACAGCACAATTCCCTGCGGCGCAAGTTTCATTCGCTTGGGGGGAATGACAAAAAGGATGGTTATGAGACTTTCTAAATCCTCAATGGCAAAAGGCCGCGGCGCGCTTCCTGATGGCTTTTCTCTCTGCCCTCTGTGGTAAATAAAAAGTCTTATGGCGGATTATGGCGGAAAATGGCGGACTTTGTCGAGTGAATGCCCCCTCTATTTTGACCACTCCCAGAAAATGCTTGCACAAAAGCGCTGAATCATGTTATTGTAATAACATCTGGTCGATGAAAAAGGGAAGTTGGGATGTTTCCGGTAACCGTCATAGGACGAAACAAGCATTTTCCCAAAGCCACCGCCGCCATCATCGCCGTCAATCTGCTGGTCTTCCTGTGGGAACTGTCCGTCAACGCGCAAGGGGATGGATTCTTGCAGGCCGCCTTGCAGAATTATGGCCTGGAGGTGTGCAGAATCGGCGAGCAGAGCTTCGGCGCGACGGTCCTGGATGCCTTCCGCAGCCTGTTTCTGCACAGCAGCCTGGCGCATGCCCTGGGCAATATGTGGTTCCTGTTTTTGTTTGGCGGCCTAGTCGAAAAGTATCTGGGCAGCATCCCGTTTGTCGGCGCCTATCTCGGATTTGGCGTCTTGGCGACGGTCGCCCATGTGATTTTCGGGCAGACGGTTTGCAATGCAGTCGATACCGGTATTGTCATCGGCGCCAGCGGCGCGGTGGCCGGGGTCATGGGCGGATTCCTCTTTCTGCACCCCAAAGCCAAAGTGCGGACGATGCTCGGTTTCTTCCGGCCTTTCGTCTGGTCGGTCAACCTGCCGGCCTTCCTGTTCCTGGGCTATTGGCTGCTGATGGATGTTTTGCAAGAAGTGGGTTGGATTGGCGTTGAGACCGATATCGCGCACTGGGCGCATATTGGCGGCTTTCTGGTCGGGTTTGCGCTGATGTTTATCATCGGCTTTTTCAAACCATTGCCCAAGCCCGACCCCCTGGCGCATCTGGCAGAATAAGACCGCGCCTGGGCAGCCTTTCGGTCGGCAAAAATGTCAAAGCGCGAGACGCTGGACTTGACGACAGTCTGGTCGCGGCGAAACATCAGCAAACACACACAGCGCGCCTACTATCGCTGGATTGATCAGTTTTTGGCGGATGAAGTCGGCCTGCCGGCCACGCGCGGCGATCTTCGCATTCAGCGCATGAGTCAGCTGCCTATGCCGCGCATCCTGCCGGACCTGCTCCCCGAAAAATTGGAAACATGGCTGGGATCCCTGGTGGAAAAAGGCCACAGCCGCCAAGGCCTTGACCAAGCGCGGGCGGCGGTCGTCTACCTAAGCGAACGGGCGGCGGCCGAAGGCCTCATATCAGACCAGCTTCTTGCCAAATTAAAAGCGGTAAGCGCGCCATCGCTCCCCATCAAATCAGCGCAAAAGACGCTCCTCACCCCCGCGCAGTTAGGCTCGCTCATCCACTCGGCCGACAGCGGCGCGTCCCACAATCAAATGCTCCGCAATCGCGTGGTGATGATGATGCTCTGCATGATGGCTTTGCGCCGTGAGGAGATTTCGGCGGCGCGGTGGGGCGACATCCAAGCGCATAATCGCCGCATCTTCCTCAATATCAGCGGTGGCAAGGGCCGTGTGGAAATACCGCGCAGTCTGCTGAACGCGCTGACGAACTGGCGGCAGGCGATTGGCCGGCCCGGGGACCAAACGCCGCTGGTGCGGAGAATTTGGAAAGGCGGCCGCATCGCCAAAGAAGGCCTTTCCCCCGACGGCATCGGCCTAATCGTCAAGGCCGCGGCCAAAGCAGCCCGCATGGACGCCGTGACGCCGGATGATCTGCGCCGCTCGGTGGCCGCCGGCCTGCGCGATGCCGGGTATTCGACCGAAGACATCAGCAAACTGCTGCGCCATAAAAATCGGGCCATCACCGCCCGTTACCTGCGGCGAATCCCACAGCGAGAAAAGCGCGAAGAAACAAACGCGGCAACCTAAATAATCTACAGCGAGGGGATGTACAGGATGATGAGGTTGGCGATAATCTGGCAGACCCAGGCGGCGGCCAGGCCATTGCGCTGGCGGACGTAGACGTAAATCATGTTCATCGTCAGCAGGATAATGGCGATCACCAAGGCGACGGCCGGAAACTGCAAGACCGACGTCCACATCACCGGAAAAAACAGCATCATGTTCCACAGGCCAGCCACCAGGCCAATCACCCAGAAAACCAGCTGATTTTGCAGAAGACCGCGGAAGAACAGCGTTTCCGCAATCGGCATAACAAAGACCAGATAAGCGAGCAGACTACCAGCTGACATCTGCGGGAAGATTTGCTGGGCCGCCGGGACAAGAATCGACTGACGGAGAAAGAGCAGAAAGGGTATGCCCAGCATGAGGCCGTAGATGATGCCCCAGGCGATGTTTTCCGGCCGTTCCTGACCAATCCGCTCGGTGTTTCCAAGCAGCCAAGACAGCACGCTGATGCCGGCCAGAATGCCCCAAGCTAAGGTATAACGCAAATCGGCAAAATTCGGCAGCAGTGGAATCAGCCCGATGCTAAGCGCAATCGCCAGCAGAAAGCCAAAGAAGGGATCGCTGGCGCCGCGGGTCATCATCCGACCTTCACTGGCGGCCGCGTCGTCAGGCGCGTCGTCAGATTCAGCCGATGGATGTTCCAATTCCGGCAGGTCGTATGGCGGTTTTGTGGTCATGTCAGGGCTGCGCTTATGGCCGAAACGACGGCATCCACAGCTTGGCGGTCGATCCAGTAATGAGTGCAAAGGCGGATGTTCCCGTCGGCGCGGCGGTAAGGCGATGCCAGGATTCGATGCTCATCGCGCAGGGTTTGGATCAATTCATCAAGGGTCAGCGGCGCATCGGCGGCCAGCGAGACATAGACGAAATTGGTCGATTGGCTGCTCACCGCGACAAACGGAATCTCACTCAAGCCTTCGGCCAGCAGCAGGGCGTTTTCGTGGTCTTCATGCAGGCGGTCTTTCATTTTGTGCAGGGCAATCAGGCCGGCGGCGGCCAAAATGCCAGCCTGTCGCATCCCGCCACCCAAGGCCTTGCGGGCCCGCCGCGCCCGACGAATAAAATCCGCTGTGCCGACCAGCATCGACCCGGCCGGCGCGCTTAAGCCTTTCGACAGGCAAAAAGTGACGGAATCGGCTGGCGCGGTCAGCTGCTTGACATCAAGGTTCAAGGCGGCGGCGGCGTTGAAAATTCGGGCGCCGTCTATATGCAAAGCCAAGCCATGGCGATGGGCAAGTTCGGCGGCCTGGCGGGTGTATTCAGCGGAAATCGGCAGACCACCAGCTTCATTGTGGGTGTTCTCCAAAGCGAGCAGACGCGTCGCGGGATAATGATCGTCATCCTGATTGATGGCCGCGCGAATGTCGTCCAGGCCCAGCGTCCCATCAGCCTGCACAGGCACGGTATGCGGAATGATGCCGCCCAGCTGCGCCATGCCGCCCTGCTCATAGCGGAATATATGGGAACTGTGGCCGAGGATGATGGACTCGCCGCGCTGACAATGCGCCAGCAAAGCGCACAGATTGCCCTGCGTGCCACTGGTCACAAACAGGCCGGCCTCCTTGCCGAGCATGGCGGCCGCATCGTCTTGCAGGCGATTCACAGTCGGATCGTCCTGATAAACGTCGTCGCCGACGATGGCATCGGCCATAGCCTGCCGCATTTCGGGCGTTGGATGCGAGACGGTGTCGCTGCGTAAATCGATAACGTTCATGGGGCTGTGTCCTGGATTGCCGTTTCCATAGATAGTAGACAGAAACGGGCTGAATGGCAATAGCCAAAGGACTCGATGACAGGCGGCCGCGCCCAAAATACAGGGGTTAAATGAAGCGTTTTTCAGGTACACTGTGCAGCTATGGGCTTGAACGGGTCAGCAGCAGGAGCCGCTATGGCAGACGTTTATCGACAGGGCATCGAGACGATCTTGGACAGACTGGACGTCGACAAATCCGTCGGCTTGGATCCGGCCGAGATCGAGTCTCGCCAGGCGGAATATGGCAAAAATGTCCTGCCGACCGACAAAGGCGTCGACTGGGCCGGGCTGATTCTGGGGCAGTTCACCGACATTATGGTCATCATCCTGATTATCGCGGCTGTCATTTCGGCCGTTTTGGGAGAAGCCACCGACGTTATCGTTATCTTGGCGATTGTCGCTTTGAACGCCATGCTGGGGATTTATCAGGAATATCAGGCCGAACAGGCTTTGGCCGCCTTGAGCCGTCTGCAAGTGCCGCAGGTCAGGGTGCGCCGCGGCGGACGAGTGCGGGAAATCAGCGCCGAAGAGCTTGTGCCAGGCGATATTGTCCTGCTCGAAGAGGGCGACCGCGTGCCGGCCGACGGACGACTGGTGGAAGCGGTCAATTTGCAGATCGAAGAGGCGGCGCTCACTGGAGAATCGGTGCCAGTTTCCAAAGACACCGCCGCCATCGAATCCAATGAAGCTGTTGCGGTGGGCGACCGTCAGAACATGGCCTTTATGGGTACGGCGGTCAATTATGGACGCGGCGAAATGGCGGTGACGACCATCGGCCTGCAAACGGAAATCGGCAGTATCGCGGCCATGCTGCTGCAAGTCGAAGAGGGGACGACGCCCTTGCAGCGGCGGCTGAATCAGCTGGGGCGCATTCTAGCGGCTGGAGCTTTAATTGTGGTCGCCATCGTCTTCGCGGTCGGCTTTGCCGTGCAGGGGATCCCGGCCGACCAGATGTTTCTGATTGCCATCAGCCTGGCGGTGGCCGCCGTGCCAGAGGGCTTGCCGGCCCTGGTGACGATTGGCCTGTCGCTGGGCGCCAATCGGATGGTCAAGCGCAATGCCCTGATTCGCCGTCTGCCGGCCGTGGAGACCTTGGGGTCGGTCACCGTCATCTGCTCCGACAAAACCGGCACCTTGACCAAGAACGAGATGACAGCCGCCTATCTTGTGCTGCCGCGGCATGAAGACATCAAGATCGAAGGCGCTGGCTATGCCCCCGAAGGCGAACTGGTTTATCTCGGCACAGAAGATCCCAACAATCTTGGCCAGCCGGTGGATGCCGAACAGGATGACGCGGCGCAGCGCATGCTCAAGGCGATGGCCCTGTCGACCAATGCCCATTTGGAAACGCAAAATCCCGGCGGACAGGTCAAAGTCGTCGGCGACAGCACCGAAGCGGCCTTGCTGGTGGCGGCGCAGAAAATCGGCTTCATCCGCGAGCGGCTTGAGGAGGACCTGCCGAGGGTGGGTGAACTGCCTTTCAGCAGCGAGCGCAAAGCAATGACCACCGTCCATCAAGTCCTTGGCGAAAACGCCAGACGTCTTTTTCCTAATGCGCCCTACATCGCCATCACCAAGGGAGCGCCTGACAAGCTGATCGAATGGGCCGCGGCCGAACAAACCCCGGAAGATATCGTGAACTTGAGCGATGCCCGCCGCCTGGACTGGCAGAATCAAGTCAATCGCATGGCCGACGACGGCCTGCGCGTGCTTGGGATTGCCTGGCGTCCCTTGGCCGAAGCGCCGAAGGCCATATCGGCCGACATTGAACGGAATCTCGAATTGATTGGACTGATTGGCATCCTGGATCCAGCGCGGCCAGAAGCGAAAATCGCCGTCCAGAAAGCCAAACAGGCCGGTATCCGCACGATTATGATCACTGGCGACCATGTTCTGACGGCCGAGGCGATTGCGCGGGACTTGGGCATCTTGGGCGCCGGACAGAAAGCGGTCACTGGCGGCCAGCTTGACAAAATGAGCGAAGATGAGTTGGCGGCGGCCTTGCAAAGCACCTCCTGTTTTGCCCGCGTGTCGCCGGCGCACAAGCTCAAACTGGTGCGAACCTTGCAGCAGGCCAGCAACATTGTGGCGATGACCGGCGATGGCGTCAATGATGCCCCCGCGCTGAAGCAGGCCGATATTGGCGTGGCGATGGGCATCACGGGGGCCGATGTCAGCAAAGGCGCCGCCGAGATGATCCTGACCGATGACAATTTTCGCTCGATTGTGGCGGCGATTGAAGAAGGCCGCGCCATCTATGACAACATCAAAAAGTTCATCAAATACCTGTTAAGCTCCAATGTGGGCGAAATTTTGGTGATGTTCGCCGCCCTCCTGATTAACCTGCCGATTCCCCTGCTGGCGATTCAGATTTTATGGATTAACTTGGTTACGGATGGCTTGCCGGCGATTGCGCTGGGCTTTGAGCCGGCGGAAGCGGGAGTGATGAAGCGGCGCCCGCGCCCGATGAATGAGAGCGTCTTTGCCCAAGGCACCGGCCGCCACATCGTCTGGGTCGGCATCCTGATCGCCATTTTGACCTTGGGATGCTATGTCTGGGGGTATCATACTATTGGCCTGGATGCTTTCAGTCCGTCGCTGGCGCTGGAAAACCTAGACCGCGCCGCGGTTGTCGAACTGGCCGGCGAGGATGCGGCGCCGGCCTTATGGGACAGCTGGTCAGATGAGGAGCAGGTGGCATTTTTGGGCGGCGAGATGACAGCGGGTTCGCAGTTCCTTGAAGAAGCGGAAGACGGCGGCGATCCTGGCCGTGATTTGTTAAATCGGGTTGAGCGTCTGCCGCGCACCATCGCCTTTACCGTGCTGGCCTTTACCCAGATGTTTGAGGTGATGGCCATCCATGCCGGCGACCGCTCATCGTTTTTCCGCACTGGCTTTAAGGGCAATCGCCTGCTGTTTGGAGCGGTGCTTTCGACTTTTATTTTGCAGCTGATCGTCATTTTTGTCCCCTTTGCCCAGGAACTCTTTGATACCAGCGCCTTGTCGTTGATCCAGATTGTCGTCGCATTTTGCGCTGGATCAGTGATTTTATTCGCCGTCGAACTGGAAAAGGCGGTCATCCGGCGGGAACTGCGCGCCGACGAGTGATTCAAGCCTCCGAATCATCAAGGACATAGCCCAGCTGGATGAGTTTATCCATGATAAGCTGCGCGTTGTCTTCGACGCGGGTGTTTTCGGCTGTCAGGGTGAATTCGGGATGGAGCGGTGCTTCATAGGGATCGTCGATGCCTGTAAAGCCTTTGATTTCGCCGCGGCGCGCCTTGGCGTACAGCCCTTTGTCATCGCGGGCTTCAACCACTTTTAGCGGGGTGGCCATGTAAATTTCCATAAATCCTTTGCCGACCCTGCTGCGGACATTTTGGCGGGTGGCGCGGTAAGGGCTGATGGCGGCGCAGATGACGATGCCGCCGTGGCGCACGATTTGGCTGGCGACATAGCCGATCCGCCTGATGTTGGTATCGCGGTCTTCCTTGCTGAAACCAAGGCCTTTAGATAGATGCGTGCGGACGACGTCGCCGTCGAGAATAGTGACGTTGCGCCCCTTTTCCAGCAGGAGATTAAGCAGATATTCGGCTGTGGTCGATTTACCGGCGCCGCTTAATCCAGTGAACCACAGGCAGACTCCGCGGCGATGACGCGGCGGGAAACTCTCGGCCAAAATTTTGGCGACCTCGGGCCGCGAAAACCAGGCGGGCAGAAGTCGGCCTTTGTCCAGATAGTCCTCGCGTACCTGTGTGCCGGAGATTTTGCGGGTTTTGACGTCGGGCGGCAGCTTGGAGCTTTCTTCATAGCGGTCTTCGGCTTCAAGGTAGACCATTTCGGCAAAGGGAAGCGGCTGAACGCCTATTTCGGCGGCGTGTTCAAGCGCCAGGTTCTGGGCATCATAAGGGCCGTAGAAGGGCTGGCCGCTGGAATCTTTGCCAGGGCCGGCATGGTCGCGGCCGATGATGAAATAATTGGCGCCATAGTTGCGGCGGATAATAGCATGCCAGAGCGCCTCGCGGGGGCCGCCCATCCGCATGGCCAGCGGCAGGAGCGAGAGCAGACTGCGGTCTCTTGGGTAATAGTGGTCGATGAGCGCCTTGTAGACGCGGACGCGGGTATAATGGTCGACGTCGCCAGGCTGAGTCATGCCGACCACTGGATGCAGCAGCAGAACGCCGTCGATGCTGGCGGTGGCGCGTTTGGTCAATGCTTCATGCACGCGGTGCAGAGGGTTGCGGGTTTGGAAAGCGACCACATTTTCCCGTCCATAGCTGGCCAGGGCGGCGCGGGTTTCGGCGGGCGTGCGGCGCAGATCGGCAAAATCCAGATGAGGCGGCAGCTGAAGCGTTTCCAGCCGGCCGGCGATGTTGACCTTGCCCCAGCGGTGCATTTCAGCGACAATCGGATGACGCGTATCGAATTTGCCGAAGGCCTTGACCGCCATTTCTTCCAAGTCCCAGAGGTACATTTCTTCCACAGTTTGGATGGCGAGGATGTTGTTTCTGCTGTCGCGCAGGGCGATGTCCACGCCGGGCTGGATGTCATCGGTCGGATCAATCGGCAGCATAATAGGCATAGGGAAAAGTCGGCCGTCGGCCAGGCGCATGGTGTCCAGCACGCTTTGCAGATCAGCTTGGCCCATAAACCCGCGCAGCGGCGAAAACGCGCCCACCGCCAATAGCTCCAAATCGCATTCCACGCGCGGGCTAATCTGTATAGAAGGCAAGGAGCGGGCATAGGCCAGCCTGTCATCAAGTTGATCGGGCGGCGTCAGCAGACTGACCAGTTGGCCGCCATAGGGTGAGATCAGTTTCGCGCGTTCAAGGGCCATCAAGAACTCCGTTTCATCAGCAGGACGGACGGCATTGTAGCACAGCCTTTGCCACAGCGGACAGCGTAAAGCCAAGACCGCGAAACAGGGCAGAAGCCGTTTTATGCGCGTTTTGTGCGCGAAAGACAAACTTTTTCGCGCATAAACATTTCGACTCTATGTTTTCAGGTTCTTTATACCGCGTTTGCGGGTTGGAAGGGCGACTAAAGGTTCGCGGTTTTGACTTGATTCTCGGTCACTGCTGACTGCGGTCGATGCCCGATATTTTACGGCCAAAGAAGACCAGGACGATGCTCAAAGCATACAAGGCCAAGAGGGGCGCCATGACCAGGAACATATTGACGGGATCGATAGTTGGGGTGATGAGGGCGGCGGCGATAGATGCGCCAATGACCGCGATGCGCCACTGCTGAATCAGGGTTTCGGCGCGGATAAAGCCCAGCAGCGAAACGAGGAAGAAGACCAGCGGCGTTTGAAAAGCGACTCCCATCCAAAAGACCAGCGAGGTGACGAAGCTCAAATAGAGGTCGGCTGTCCATTCAGGCTCGAAGATGGTCGGCTGGAATCCCTCTAGGAAGCCGAGAGCGGGCGGCATCAGCACAAACCAGGCGAAGAAGGCGCCGATGAAGAACAGAAAGGTCGTGGCGGGGATCGACCACAGCACATATCGTTTTTCGCGGCGCGTCAGGCCGGGCAGGATGAACATCAGCAGTTGATAGGTCATCATGGGGACAGAGAGGATGCCGCCGATCATCAGGGCGACGCGGAAATAGACAATGATGGTGCCAGTCGGATCGATAATCAGCAGTTCGCAGGGGTCGGGTTCGCGGATGAGACAATAGGGGCCGCGCAGAATTTCCAATGCCGGGCCGCCCAGTCCAAAGCCAACGACTGTGCCGATGACCAGGGAGATGACGGCCTTGGTCAATCGCTGGCGCAGTTCCGTCAGATGTTCAAAGAAGCCCATCCGCAGTTCATGGCCATCTTCCATTTCTTGGGGTTCGGGCGAGTCGCTCATCATGTTTCCTGCTCATCGGCGACGGCTGACCAGGCGCCCAAATCCGCTTTGTCGCTGGGCTTGCCATTCGCTTGGGATTCGGCCGGTGGCTTCGGCTGATTATTATTGCTCCAGCTGTCCTTTTTGGCGGCTGTTTCGCTGTTGAGGGCGTCGGTGACATCTTTGATAACGGCAGTGTCTTTTTTGATTTCGTCAATCGATTCCTGCACAGGCTGGGTGACAGGTTTGATGGCCTCCGAGATGGCTTTGTTCATGCTGCTGCGGTTGGGCGGAGTTTTGGGCAGCTTGATGTCGACGCCGGCCTCGTCGAATTCTTTCTGCACCAGGTCGACCGTCTGCGACCAGATGACGCGGAATTTGGCGACGTACTGCCCCATCAGATACGACCAGTGGATCATGCGCTTGGGGCCGGCGATCACCAGCATAATGATGAGTATGGCGATGAGTTCTGGCCCGCCCACCCCAAAGAAGTTCATGGTATGTCCGCCTCGCTGCTGTTGGCCTGCGTTTCGACCCTTTGGTCGGCCATGATGGCGCCCAGCACGCCATGCACAAAGCTGTGAGAATTTTCGGCGCCGAAGATCTGCGCCAGATGAACCGCTTCGTTAATGATAACAGGAATGGGCGTGTTGCGCCTTTGAATCTGATGTTCGAAGATGGCGATCCGCAGGACATTGCGGTCGATGACAGCGACTTGGCCAATGGGCCAATCGGTGGCGTACTGCTGGATGCGCTCATCTATGGCCTCGCGGTTCGCCATGACGCCGGCGACAATAGCGGCGATGATGCGGCGGACGGCGCGGGATTCGGGGCGGGCGCGGATGTGGTCGTCAAGCGCCAAGTCAAAGGAATGGGTGGTGGTGTCAAGCTCATACAAAATCTGCAAGCTGGCGCGGCGGGCGATTGAGCGGTCGGTGCGGGAACATTCAGGCTCGATCACCTCGCGGGTGATTTGATCCTGTTCGGGGTCAAAATCGTCCAACTCAAAGGGATAATCAGTCATAATGCGCGTTCGCCAAGCCGTCATCGGGTGCATTCCAATGTGAGTGTAGCGCAGAAACGGCGATTTATCTATGCAGAAACCGGCGGCTGAAACAGATCGACTAGGGCTTATCGTCTGGTTTTTCGCAGAAGTTGATCGTAATTGCCGCCGGGGGTGATTTGGCCTAAGATGGACGCGGATTTGGCGCCAGTGAAGGCCGGCAGCGCGCCTGGCCGGCCGTGCCAGGTTTCATAGGCCAGCAGAGCGAACACCATCGCTTCTTTGAAATCGCTGTCGAGGCCGATGTCCTCATGCGTCAAGACTTTGGCCGGCGCCAGGAGTTCTCCCAGCATCCCGACCATCACCGGGTTATGTCGGCCGCCGCCGCCCAGGATGACTTCTTGGATGGGCGCGGGAGCGAATCGCTGATAGGCCTGGGCGATGCTGCTGGCGGTCAAGGCGGTTAGGGTGGCGATGATTTCGCCCTGTGTCAGGCCGCGCGCCAGGCCCTCATCGACCAGCTTCATAGCGGCAGCTGTGCCGAAGGTTTCGCGGCCGGTGGTTTTGGGATATTGACGTTGGCCGTAGGGATGCTTTAGCAGTGTTTCCAGCCACTCTTCATCGACTCGGCCTTGTTTGGCCAATCGGCCGCCGCTGTCATAGGTCTGCTCGCCTGATGTGAAATGCTCGACGGCGGCATCCAGCAAAGCATTGCCCGGGCCGGTGTCAAAAGCGACAGGCCGATTGTCGGTGTCATCAAGCGGCGGCAGAAAGGTCACGTTGCCCATGCCACCGATGTTCTGCACGGCACGCCAGCGTTGCGGATGACGCAGCAGAAGCCAATCGACGTAACTGGTCAGCGGCGCGCCTTGGCCGCCGGCGGCGATGTCGCGGGCGCGCATATTGCTGATGGTGGTAATGCCGGTTCGTTCAGCGATGACCGCGGCTTCAGCGATTTGCAGCGATGCGGTGACTCGGCCGTCAGGCTGGACATGATGCCAGAGGGTGTGGCCATGCGAGCCAATGAGGTCGATTGGCTGGCGCGCGCGGCTGGCTTCGTGGATCAGATCGAGCGCGCATTGAGCGAACCTCTCGGCCAGTTCCGTATGCAGAATGGCGATGTCGTCGACGCGGCTTTGCTGGACGTCGCAGGCGCGTAAAATTCGATGGCGCAGGGCGGCGTCATACGGATAGGTTTGGCCATGCAGGATTTTGACTTTGAGATGGCCAGGCGCGCCGCGGATATGACAGAGGGCGGCGTCGATGCCATCGGCCGAAGTGCCGGACATCAGGCCGATGACGATCATGCTGTTCTCCTACAGTTGCGGAGAGGACAGGATTCGAACCTGCGGTACCCTATGAAGGTACAACCGCTTAGCAGGCGGCCCCAATCAACCACTCTGGCACCTCTCCATAAGATGTTAAGCTGTTTAAGGCGGAGAGGACAGGATTCGAACCTGCGGTACGGAAAACCGTACAATGGTTTTCAAGACCATCGCCTTAAACCACTCGGCCACCTCTCCAACTGCAATGCGAGTCTCGATGTGGCGCAAACTATTGTAACACGGCGCCGGCGGGCTGTCAATAACTGGATGGATGGGGCTGGTAGATATTGAAGCGATAGGCATTCTCGGTTATACTGCGGCATTGCATCATATCGGGGGAAACGGGATGCTTTCGCTTGCTGTGAGCTTGGCTGTTGGCGTCATCATCATCCTCGCCAACGCGAAACAGGCTGGTCGGCGGCCGCTGTCATCTGCTGGACAAGACGGTCGGCCGCGGTTCAATCGAAAAAATGCTGTCCATCGCCTGGCGGTGATCTTGATGATCCTTCAGTCGGCGGCGGTCGCGGGACAGCTAATCATGGCGAACGGCCTGGACTTTGGCTATGGCGCGGCGGATGCTTTGATGAATTTGGTCTTTGGCGCGGCGATATACGCGGCCTTGGCGCTGCTGGGCGCAGGCTGGCTGGTCAGGCGAAATCTGCGCCAGGTTTTCCAGCGGCTCGGCCTGCGCTTGCCACAGAGACGGGATTGGACGGCCGGCTTGGCGATGGCGATAGGGCTGCATATTATAGTGTGGGCGGCCAGCGCGGTCTGGGCTGAAATGACGGCGCCCGACACCTGGCAGCAGCAGACGGCGGCGGCGCGGCAGCTTTTTGAGACCTACAGCAGTTCGCTGATCTTGGCGTTTTTGTTCGCTCTGCTGACGGCGATAAGCGAGGAGATGCTGTTTCGGGGCGCGTTGCAGCCGATTTTTGGCCTGTGGATTTCGTCGCTCTTCTTTACCTGGGTGCATATTCAGTATGCTTTGACGCCGGCGGCGCTGATATTATTGGCGGTGTCGCTGGGCTTTGGGTGGCTGCGGCGGCATGTCAGCGCGACGGCGGCGGTCATCGCTCACGGCATCTACAATTTTGCCCCTTTTTTGGCGGCGGCGCTGCTGGCCGGCCGGGCATGAGAGACCATGATTAACCTTTACGATTTGAGCTTGGACGAATTGACCGAATGGGTGATCGGACTGGGCCAGAAGGCCTTTCGGGCCCGGCAGATTTGGGGCTGGATGTATGATCGGCGGGCGGCCAGCTTTGCGGAAATGGTCAATCTGCCGCGGGGATTAGTGGCCAAGCTGGACGAAGAGGCCGCGTTGGGCCGTCTGCGAATCGCCGCCGAACAGCATAGCGCCGATGGCACAGAAAAGCGGCTTTATCGACTGATCGATGGCCAGTTGATCGAAACGGTTTTGATGGCCTATGAAAGCGCGCGCCGCACAGTTTGCCTTTCGACGCAGGCCGGCTGCGCGCTGGGCTGCGTGTTTTGCGCGACGGGACAGATGGGCTTTGGGCGGCATCTGAACGCCGGTGAAATTTTTGAGCAGGCGATGATCTTCGCTAGGGAACTGGCGGCCAGGGACGAGCGATTGAGCAACGTTGTCCTGATGGGCATGGGCGAGCCTTTTCATAATTATGAGGCCTGCCTGGAAGCGGTGCGCCGAATGATTAACCGGCTGGGCATCGGAGCGCGGCATATCACGATAAGCACCGTGGGACTGGCGCCGCAGATTCGACGTTTTGCCGATGAAGGCCTGCAAGTCAGCTTGGCGGTCAGTCTGCACCGCGCCGACGATGCGGAACGTTCAGCGCTGATGCCAGTCAATCGGCGTTGGCCACTGGCGGAACTGCTGGCGGCCTGCCGTTATTATACAGCCAAGACCGGGCGGCGGATCACTTTTGAATGGGCGGCGATGGCCGGGGAAAATGACTCCCGCGATGAGGCGCATCGGCTGGGACGGCTGCTGGCCGGGATGCTGTGCCATGTGAATATCATCCCCTTGAATCCGACCGGCGGCTATGGCGGGAGGCCGGCGGATGCCGTCAAGATCGACAAATTCAGGAGCATTCTGAAGCATTATGCAGTCGGCAGCAGTGTCCGCGTGCGGCGCGGGCTGGACATTGAAGCCGGCTGCGGCCAGCTGAAGACCGCGCTTGTCGACAAAGGCCAAATGGCCGTTTCGCGGCAGGGAAAAATATGATGGGCAGGCGAGAGTTCAAAATTGCGCCGTCTATCTTGGCGGCGGATTTCACGCGGCTTGGCGCGCAGGTCATGGAAGCCCAGGACGCGGGCGCCGATTGGATTCATATTGATGTGATGGATGGGCGATTTGTGCCGAATATCACGATGGGACCCTTGGTGACAGCGGCGGTTAAGCGGGTGGCGACTGTGCCGCTTGATGTGCATTTGATGATCGTTGAGCCAGAGCGCTTTATT
The DNA here is from genome assembly GCA_965243795.1 of Phototrophicaceae bacterium. Lineage (GTDB taxonomy): Bacteria > Chloroflexota > Anaerolineae > Aggregatilineales > Phototrophicaceae > UBA6055. The sequence goes on from OZ251576.1 coordinate 3,046,176, forward strand.
CAGCGTTTCGCTGACAGCGGCGCCGATTCGATCACGGTTCATCTGGAGGCCTGTCCACATCTGCATCGGACGCTGGGACAAATCAAGGATGTCGGCTGTCGGGCTGGGGCGGCGCTCAATCCACACACCCCGGCCGCGGCGCTGGCCGAGATTATGGATAGGGTCGATATTATCAATGTGATGACGGTCAACCCTGGCTTCGGCGGGCAGGATTTTATCGCGGGGATGACGGCAAAAATAAGGACTTTGCATGAAATGGCGGCGAAACAGCCACAGCCCATTGATATCGAAGTGGACGGCGGCATCAACCGCGAAACGATTGACCTGGCGCTGGACGCGGGGGCGAATGTGATGATTGCCGGCTCGTGCATCTTTCGGCATCCAGGCGGCGCGGCGGCTGGAATACGCGAACTGCGGCGGCTGTGAACGGACAGAAGCTCAAGCGGCGGCTGGCGGCGGGACTGGCTGGCCTGGCGCGGCATGGATCGGCCCTCGACCGCATGAATGTATTTCCTGTCCCGGACGGCGACACTGGCGTCAATATGCGCCACACGCTCCAGCGGGCTTATGCGGAAATCGAGACGGACGACAGCGATGACGCCGCTTGGATTGCGAAACGGTTTGCCTATGGGGCCTTGATGGGCGCGCGCGGCAACAGCGGCACTATCCTTTCGCAGCTTCTCCAGGGCTTCGCCGTCGGCCTGAATCAATCACCGACTCTGCGGCCGGCGGATGCGCTGAACGGCTGTCAGATGGCGGTCAAGCTGGCTTATCAATCAGTCAGCGAGCCGGTCGAGGGGACGATTTTGACGGTGGCGCGGGAAGCGGCCGAAGCCTTGCAGAGCCGCGCAACTAACGAAATGACCCTGCATGACATGCTGACGGTTTTGACGGCGGCCGCCGAAGAGTCACTGCGTAACACGCCCAACTTGCTGCCCGTTCTCAAAGAGGCTGGCGTTGTTGATTCGGGCGGACTGGGCCTGTTTCTGTTTTTGCAGGGGATGACAAACTCGGCGGCGGATGACAAGGCGCTTGAGAGCTTTCTGCCGCGCGCGGCCAAACAAACGAAAACGCCGTCGACGGGAACGCATTATGGCTATGATGTGCAGTTCTTGATGCTGGGCCAAGCTATGGACGTCGGCGCCATTCGTCGGGATTTTGAGAAGCTGGGCGAGTCAGTGGTGGTGGTTGGCGATGCGAAGGCCATCAAAGTTCATATCCACGTACAGAACCCGGCGATCCCCTTTGATTATGCCATTCAGACAGGAGCGCAGCTTGATGACATAGTGGTCGAGAACATGCAAAGACAGCATCAGGAATACGCGCGGGAACACCAGAAAATCGCTGTGATTGCCGTCGCCGACGGGGATGGACTGCGGGCGATCTTCCAAGATTTGAACTGCGCGCGGGTTATCGCCGCCGGCCAAGATAGGGACGTCAATGTTGAAAGTTTTCTTGAAGTCATCCACAGTTTGCCAGCCGAACGAGTGATTATTCTGCCGAACAGCCGCGAACTGATGATGACGGCCCAGCAGGCGGCGCGGCGGGCCCTTGGCCGCGATGTGCGGGTGGCGCCGACGAAAACGGTCGCGCAGGGCATCAGCGCGATGATGGCCTATGATAATAGCCGAACCGACATTGAAACGATGTACGGCCAGATGGTCGAATCCAGCGGCCTAGTCCGTTCAATTGAGATCACAAAGGCTGTCCATTCGGCCGAATTTCAGGGGATGCACATAGGCATCGTCGACGGGGAAATCTGGGCGGCCGCCGATACGATTGAAGGAACGCTGCTGGATGTTTTCAGCCGTTTTGACATGAACGATTGGGAACTGGCGACGGTGTACTATGGCGAGAGCGCGGCCGAATCTGACGCTAATCAGTTGATTGCCCGTTTATCAAACGCCATAAAAGGATTACAATTTGAACTTGTTTATGGCGGACAGCCTTCGCATCCCTATTTGATTGGCCTTGAATGATGGCGAAAATTCGCATTGTGACGGACAGCGGCGCCCGATTTTCCAATCCGCGGCTGATGAAGCATTATCCGATCACCATCCTGCCCAATCAAATCGAGATCGACGGCCGCGGCTATCGAGAAGGGGTTGACCTTAGCGATGAGGAAGTCATGCGGCTTATCGCCCAGCAGAAGCGGCCGCCGCGCGTTATTCCGCCTTCGGTCAGCGAATTTGCCGAGACTTTCGCCCGTTTGTCTTATCATTATGATATGGTCATTTCGATTCACCCATCGCGCGAGCTTTCGGACAGCTGGCGTCATGGCCGTCTGGCGGCGCAGCAGGTGGCTGGCTCATGCCTTATCGCTGTGGTCGATTCGCAGAGTTTGTGCGCCGGTCAAGGTCTGCTGATTCGGGCGGCGGCGCGCGCGGCCCAAGAAGAAGAGACGGTCGAGGCGGCGCTTCAGACGGTGCGCGGAGCGGTGAATCGGGTCTATTCGATGTACTGTGTCAGCCAGACGGATTATCTCCGCTTGAATAAAATCATGTCAGCTTCGCATGCGATGTTAAGCGAGCGGCTGGGGATTCGGCCCTTTGTCAGTGTGGAAGAGGGTCGGTTTATGGTCATCGGCAAGGTGCAGACGCCGGCGCAGGCGATTGAGCGGCTGGTTGAATTTTTGATGGAATTCAGCGGGTTTGACGATGTGGTGATTCTACAGCATGGCCAGACGATGAGCGAAGATACGCGGCTTCTGCAAGAGCGGCTGGCCCTGGAATTTCCTGGTCAGCATTTCCCCTTTATGACGCACAGCGCGGCGATGGTGTCTCATTTGGGGCCGGCGGTCAGCGGCGTGGCGGCCCTGGAAAAGGCGGCGTTGGACGATGACTTCTAGGCGCATCCAAATCACGGCCGACAGCGTATGCGACCTGCCGCCGCGGCTTGTCGATGCGCTTGGCGTTCGGGTGATCCCGACCTATGTCACTATCGACGGCCAAAGCATCGCTGACGATGGGAAGGCGCTCATCCGCCGCGATTTTTATGAGCAGCTGCCGCGTTTCTCGGCCCATCCGACCACGGCCGCGCCGTCGCCGGGCGATGCCGAACGTTTTTATCGTTCAGTTTTGGCCGAGGGCGCTGACCATATCATTTCGATTCATGTGCCGGCCAAATTAAGCGGCGTTCTCAACACAATGCGGCTGGGCGCGGCCGCCGCCAAAGGCCAAATCACCCTGGTCGACAGCTTGCAGCTTACCTTTGGCATCGGCTTGCAGGTTTGGCTGGCCGCTGAATGCGCGCAAAAGACGGACGACGCGGCCGATATTCTGGCGGTGATTGAGCGGGTTCGCCGCCATACGCAGGTGTACGCCATCATTGACACTTTGGAATATCTGAAGCGGAGCGGACGGGTTAATAGCCTGGTGGCCAATGTGGGCGGACTGCTCAAGATCAAGCCGATTGTCAGCGTTGAGGAAGGCGAGATTCATTTGATGGCCCGACAGCGCGCCTGGTCGCGGGCCGAAGCGCAGCTGCGACAGCTGATACAAGCCCAGGCGCCCTTGGATCGACTGGCCATCCTGCACTGCGCCAATCGGCCAGCGGCCGAACGCTTTTTGAATTCCATCCGCGATATCGCGCCGGCCGACGCGCTTATCATCGAGATCGCGCCGACGCTGGGCGTTCATGTCGGCCCAGGATCAATCGGCGCGGCGACGCTGAACAAGAACTGGAGGCGGTAATTCATGCCAACTCAACTGGAGACGCTGGTCAAAATTCTAAAACTTGAACGCCAGCAGGGCGGCAGAGACGCGGCGGTCGAAGGCGGCCTAAGCGCCTACTGCAAAATTTGGGAACCCAAGGCGCGTCAGCAGGCTCGGCGGCCAGCCCATCAGATTCTCATCGACGAGATCGTCGATTCGCTGGCCGATTATGGGCGCATCGAATCGGAGGATGATCGCCTGCATAAAATCGGCTATCTGCTGGAGCGGATTATGAATCGCCGCCCGCCGCCGCAGACATATCAAGCGCGGCTGGCCGACTGGGAAGCGAAGATGACGCCGCGGCCATCTCAATCACCGCCGGCCGCCCGGCCCAATCGGCCTGACAAGCGGCGGCCCTCGTCGTCGACATCGACATTTATCGAAGAACACGGCGCCTGGGACAAAGATTATGCCGCCGGCCCCGAGGATCATCGCCTGGATGTCAAGCCCTTGCCGCGGTTGTCACGGCCACCGCGGGCAGCGCAGCCTCATCGAGGGCCAGACGAAGAACGCGCCTTGCGGGAAGACTTGGCGCGGCCGACAACAGCGGTCAAAGGCATCGGCGGCCAGCTGGCCGACTTGCTGAAGGGGATGGACTTGCACACGGTGCGCGGTCTGCTGTGGAATTTCCCGCGCGATTATAAGAATTATACCGAACTGAAGTGCATCAAAGACCTGTCGCCAAACAGCATCGAGACGGTGATCGCCACCGTGCGGCGCGCCCATATCGCCGTGGGGAAAAACAGGCGCAAAGACCTGCTTATCGAAGTCGAAGATGGCTCTGGCCGGCTGTCAGTTCGCTTTTTCGGACAGCATTTCCTGCGGCCACAGCTGCGGCCAGGCAAGCAGATCGTGATGAGCGGAAAAGTCGCGGTTTATCGGAATATGCTGCAAATGGCGAATCCAGAGTGGGAATATCTGGATGTGGAGAATCTGCATACGACCGGCATTGTGCCGATTTATCGGATGACGAAGGGCCTGAAGCCGCGCCTCTTCCGCCGGGTGATGAAGGAGCTTGCCGATGAATGGGCGACCAAGCTGCCCGACCCCGTTCCGCGAACTGTGCTGGAGCGCTGTGAACTGGCCGATTTGGGCTGGGCTGTTCAGCAGTCGCATTTTCCCGAAGGCTGGGATCATCTGCATCATGCCCGGCGGCGCATCACTTTTGACGAACTGCTGATGCTCCAGCTGGCGATGCTGGGCAAGCGGCGCGAATGGCAGTCAGTGGCCGGCCCGGCGCTGGTGGTCGAGGATGATTTTCTGGAATCGTTCATCAGTGAGGCCTTTCCCTTTGAACTGACTGGCGCCCAATGGCGGGTGATTGCCGAAATCAGGCGGGATGTGGCGCAGATGATCCCGATGAATCGCTTGATCCAAGGCGACGTCGGTTCGGGGAAAACAGCGGTGGCGGCGGTGGCCATGGCGATGGCCTTGGCGAACGGCAAACAGGCGGCCTTGATGGCGCCGACCAGCATTTTGGCCGAACAGCACTACCGCGGGTTAAGCGAAACCTTTGGCAAAATGAAAGCCGCCCAGCTGCCAGTCATTGCCCTGCTGACCAGTTCGCTGACGGCATCAGAACGCGAATCGATTTATCGCGGCCTGGCCGACGGCTCGATAGACATCGCGGTTGGCACGCACGCGCTGATTCAAGAGGGAGTCGATTTCCATGATTTGGGGCTGGCCGTTATCGACGAGCAGCAGCGTTTCGGGGTTGACCAGCGCGGCCATCTACGCGGCAAGGGACATCATCCGCATCTGCTGGCGATGACGGCGACCCCCATCCCGCGCACCCTGGCCTTGACGGTGCATGCCGATTTGGATTTAAGCATCATCGACGAAAAACCGCCCGGCCGCCAGGCCGTTCAGACCAAAATCATTGAGCAGGCGGCCCGCGAACGGCTGTATGGCTTTGTCACCGCCCAGCTGGAACAGGGTCGACAGGCCTTTTTTGTCCATCCACTGATCGAAGAATCCGAGTCGATAGAGACGGCTTCGGCTGTAGAGGCCCATGAAAGACTAAAACGAGTGTTCTTCCGTTACCGCGTTTGTCTGTTGCACGGGCAGATGAATCCATCGGAAAAAGACCGCATCATGGCCGACTTCGCGCGCGGCGAATTTGATGTGATGGCCGCGACTTCCGTGGCCGAGGTCGGCGTGGACGTGCCGAATGCCAGCGTGATGGTCATTGAGGGCGCAAATCGCTTTGGGCTGGCGCAGCTGCATCAGTTCCGCGGGCGGGTTGGGCGCGGCGAGCATCCGTCTTTCTGCTTCCTGATCCCCGACAGCGCGCCCGATATTTCCATCGAAAGGATAACGGCTTATAAAGAAGGCCGCCTGCCGATTGAGAAGTTGTCGATTGCCGAACGGCGGTTGGCGGCAATGGAAGAGAGCAATGACGGCTTTTATTTGTCGGAAGTCGATTGGAAACTGCGCGGCGCTGGCGATCTGCTTGGCCGACAGCAAAGCGGACATGGCCAGCTGAAGATGACGGACTTGATGACGCCGCCGCTGGTCGAACTGGCCCAGCGCGAGGCCCGTACCTTATATGAAGAAGACCCAGCATTGCAGTTGGCCGAACATCGACTGCTGGCCGAAAGCATCGCATCGCTGTATGACGATTCGGGCGATATTAGTTAGCCTCCCCTGCCCTGTTAGCCCCTCTTCCGCTTGAGATGAGGGAAAAATCAGGGAAAAATCAAAATTGCCCAAAAAATCGTTTGCACATTTCAGCGCGTAGGGTTACAATGATGAGCAGGGTTGGAGGCGGGCCATGTCAGGCAGAGGAATCGCAGTTTATCCGGCATCGCTCGACCCCATCCATTATGGGCATATTGACGTTGCGATTCGGGCATCGCGGTTTTTTGATGAGATTATCGTCGCCATTTACGCCAATCCGCAAAAAAAGCGCGTTTTGTTCCAAATTGATGAGCGCGTTTCGCTTGCCAAACAGGTTTTTCAGGATTATCCTAGTATCAACGTTGCCAAGTATGATGTTCTTACGGTAGACTATGCAAAATCAGTTGGCGCCATCGCCTTGGTTCGCGGCTTGCGGGTGTTCGGTGATTTTGAATTTGAATTCCGAATGGGAATGGCGAACAAAAAGCTGGCGCCGGACTTGGAGACGATTGCAATTTTGTCAGATGAGCAGTATATTCATATCAGTTCAAGCACGATTCGGGAAATTGCCGAATTGGGCGGAGACGTAAGTTCCATGGTGCCGCCAGTCATTGAGCGCGCGCTGAAGGACAAATTTGGTCACGCGAGTTATAATCTATAGGACAAGTCATAAGTTAAGCAGGGAGGAATGAATGGACATCCAACATCTTGTTGACCGTTTGGAGGATTTAATTGACGAGGGCCGTCATGTGTTTGGCACCAAATACACGATGGTCGACGAAGAGCGCGCCTTGGAGATCATCGACCAAATGCGGATTTCCATCCCAGAAGAGATCGAAAAGTCCGCCCGCGTCATGCAGCAGCGCGACCGCGTCCTGGCCGAAGCCAACGAAGAAGCGGCGCGGATTGTCCAGCAGGCGCGTCAGCACAGCGAAGGCCTCATCGACCAGCATCAAATGGTCCAGCAGGCCAAAGTTCGGGCTGAATATGTGATGGAGCAGGCCAACATCGAATCCGAGAAAATCACGCGCGAAGCCGATGATTATGTCCTCGAACAGCTGGCGCAGCTGGAGCATCAGTTCGCCCGCAGCCTGGAAGAGATCCGCAACGGCATCGAGATCATGCAGCGCCATGAAGACCCGGCTTTGGCGGAATCCATCCAGCCCGCCGTTCAAGCGCCGCGCCCGCAGATCACGCGCGAACCGATTAAGTTTGACAGACCGGCGCCGGTCGGCAGCCATTCTTAATCGCGCTGGCGGACATACAAGCGCATTCCGGCAGTGGTGTTTGGCCTAAAGAGGCCTGGCCGAAAGCATAGCCTGGTCATTGGCCGGCCTGATTCTGATGCGTCTGATTTGGGTCGCGGCCGCATGGGTTTTGGGCATCAGCCTGGCGCGGGCATCATTGCAATTTGACTTGTCCATTTGGCTTGTTTGTCTTGCCGTCTCGATTGGCATCGCCATAAATTATCGACATCATCGCCGCCGCTGGCTGATTCTGGCCTTGGCGGCTTTTTTCGCCGGCGCGGCGCGGCAGGCCCTCCTCCCTCAATCCAGCGACATCTCCCAATACAATGGCCGCGTCGGCGCCCTCACCGGCATCGTCACCCGCGAGCCTGACATCCGCGACAACCGCATTCAGCTGCGCGTCGAAGCCGAGTCGATACGCATCAGCGGCCAAACCTCCCCCACCAGCGGCCAGGTCTTGGTCGAGGCTTTTGTCACGGCGGAAGTGAGCTATGGCGACCGCATCCGCGCGACCGGCCGATTGGACAGGCCGGCCGCTTGGGATACTTTTTCATACGCCGATTATCTGGGACGGCAGGGCGTTTTTACCATCATGCCCTTCGCCAGCGTCGAGGTCATCGGCGGCGGCCATGGCCAGCCTTTTTACGCGGCCCTGCTCAATCTCAAACAGGCGGCGCAGAAAAGCATCGCCCAGGCCCTTCCCGAACCGCAGGCTGGTTTGCTGACCGGCATGCTGCTGGGCAATGAGCGCGGCATTTCGCCCGAACTGGCCGAGGATTTCAATCGGGCCGGCGCGGCGCATATCGTCGCCATCAGCGGCTTCAACATGATCGTCATCAGCGCCATCGTCATGCGCGTTCTTGAAGGCCTCTTTGGCGGTCGGCGCGGGCTGGGGGTTGTATGCGGTCTCATCTTCATCGCCATTTACACCCTCTTTGTCGGCGCCAGTCCCAGCATCATGCGGGCGGCGTTGATGAGCGGTCTGCTGGTTGTCAGCCGACGGCTGAATCGCCAGGCCTATATGCCGACGTCGCTGGCCTTGGCCGCGCTGCTTCTATCTGTCGCCGATCCAAATGTCCTGCTGGATGTCGGCTTTCAGCTTAGTTTTTTGGCCGTGCTGGGACTGGGACTCTTCGCTGATCCTTTATCGCGTTTTTTGCGCGCGCGGCTGGACGGACTTTTTGCGCCGCCGCTGGCCCATGGCCTGCATACTTTCCTCAATGAGCCGCTGGCCGTTTCGCTGGCCGCCCAACTCGCAACGGCGCCGCTGATTATTCTGTATTTTGATCAGCTGTCGCTGGCCGCCCTGCCGGTCAATCTGCTGATTATGCCGATGCAGTCGCTTCTGCTGATCCTCGGACTCCTGGCGGTGATGACCGCGCCCCTGCTGCCACTGCTCGGCGCGGTGATTTACTGGATGGATATGGTGTTCCTGTCGTGGACGATTGCGATTGTCCGCGGGTTCGCGCGGCTTGATTTCGCTGATTTGACGCTGAACATGGATGGACGTTTGATTCAGATTTTTTACTTGCTGATGATCGGAGGCGCGATGGCAAACGCGGCGCGGCCGTCATTTTGGCGGCGTTTGGAAAAGCTGATTCGAGGGCAGGCAGTCTTGTCGGCGACGGCCCTGTCAGCCTCGCTTATTCTAATTTTGATGCTGGCGATGCGCTTGAGCTATGCCGATGGACATTTGCACATTTGGCTGCTGGACGTCGGCCATAGCAATGGGATTTTGCTGCAAACGCCAAAGGGCGCCCACATGCTGGTCGATGGCGGCCGTTTTCCCTCGCGGCTGCTGACGGCCATTGGCGACCGACTGCCCTTCTATGATCGGCGCATCGAAATTTTGGCCATCACGCACCCCGACGAACGGGACATCGCCGCCCTTTCCGCCGTGCTTCAGCGATATGAGATTGGCGCGGCCTTGTACAGCGGTCAGCCAAACGAGACCGAGACCTTTCTGCAAATCGCAGAGCAGCTTAGGCATTCAAAGACGGATATAGTCGAGACGCGGGCGGGCTATACGATTGCGCTGGATGACGGCGTTTTCATTGAGACGCTTCATCCACAGTCCCGGCCGGCGCTGACGGACAGCCTCAATGACCACGCCATGACCCTGCGAATTGCGTATGGGGATGTGTCTTTCCTGCTGACCTCTGACCTTAGCCGCGCGGGCCAGCGGCTTATGCTGGCAAACGATATTCACCCCCTGGCCAGCGTTATGCAGATTCCACAGCACGGCGCCAGACATGCCCTTGAGGCCGAATTCCTTGAACAGGCCCAACCACAGGCCGCGCTGCTGCAAAGCGATGCCGCCAACCGCCGCGGCGACCCTGACCCCGACACTTTGGCGCTCTTCAATGGCCTGCCGCTTTTTCGGACGGATGAGGGCGGAGTGATTCATATAAAGTCAGACGGTCGGCAGGTATGGATCAGCCAGGACGGTTAGGGCCCAGCATATCCCCCTTTCATGTTCCCAAACAGGCGAAAATGAAGGGGGGATTTTAAGGGTTCAGCGAGTGTCAGTCATATCGGATATCGACATGTCGGCCGGCGGCGGCTGATTCGATTATGGCGTCGCAGATGACAGCGTTGCGATAGCCATCGAGGAAAGTCGCGCCATAAGGAGCCACATCATGGCCATTGACAATCGCGCTGAAGAAATGATGAAATTCATGGACGAAGCTGTGTTCCCAGCCGATGATATGCCCATGCGGCCACCAGTTTTCCCAGTAGGGATGATGAGCTTCGGTAACCAGCACATTATGGAAGCCTTGAGTCGTATCTGGCTGTTCGCCTTTCCAAAAGACGTTCAATTCATTCAGCCGTTCAAGGTTGAATTGGATGGAGCCGTTTTCGGCATTGATTTCAAATGAATTGAAATTCTTGCGGCCTTGGGCGAATCGGGTTGCCTCGACAGTCCCCAGAGCGCCGTTTTCAAAATCCAGCAGGGCCACGAAGCCGTCATCGACGTCCGACTTGACCATGCCGCCTTGGACATCGGGCCGTTCAGTCAGCCAGGTGCGCGCCAGGCCGGCGACTGACTTCGGCTCGCCCACCAGGAACCGCGCCAGGTCGATAATATGAGCGCCGAGATCGCCCAGGGCGCCGCTGCCAGCGATGGACTTTTGGAAACGCCAGCTGGTTTCCATCGTCGGATCCATGCCCCATTCCTGCAAATAGACGGCCCGCCAGTGATAGATTCGACCCAGCCGGCCGCTTTCGATCAGTTTTTTGGCCTGCTGGATGGCCGGCACAAAGCGATAGTTGAAGGCGACCATGTGCTTGACCTTGGCTTTTTCGACGGCGTCCAACATGGATTTAGCCTCGGCGGCGGTGCGCGCCAGTGGCTTTTCGCAGAAGACGTGCTTGCCAGCTTGGGCGGCGGCGATGGAAGGCGCGGCGTGGGCGTCGTTCGGGCCGCCATTGTCAAACACCTGCACATCGTCATTGGCCAGCATATCGCGCCAGTCAGTATAGGCGTTTTCATAGCCATAGCGTTTGGCGGCGGCGGCGACGGCGGCTGAACTGCGTCCGGCGATCCCGACCAGTCGAGGAATGGCCGCTGGCGGGTACATCATATAGGGGATTTTTTTGAAGGCGTTGGTGTGCGCCTTGCCCATGAAGGCATAACCCAGCATGCCAATGCCAATCGACGGCGCCTCGTCATCGGCGGCCGCGCCGGCCATGCTGGTGAAGGAACTGCTGACCTGTTTTTCTGACATGATTCTCTCCCAATGCTTTGCGTGCAAGACGGTTCATTACTCGTCGGCGAAGGCGGCGTCAAAGGCGACGGCCGAAGCGGTGAAATCGTTCTGCTTGACCCAGGCCGCTGATTCGGCGGCGCCAAATTCGCGGTCCATGCCGCTGTCTTCCCATTCAATGGACAAAGGCCCTTGATAGCCAGCGCGGTTCAGGGCGCGGACCATGGCATCCATATTCAGATCGCCGCGCCCGCAAGAGACAAAATCCCAGCCGCGCCGATGATCGCCAAAATTCAGGTGCGAGCCGAGGATGCTGCTAACGCTGTCCAGGTTCACTTTGGAATCTTTGACGTGGACATGAAAAATGCGGTCAGCGAATCGGTCGATAAATTTGGCTGGATCGAAGAGTTGATGGATGAAGTGGCTGGGGTCAAAGTTAAAACCAAAGGCGGGATGATGATCCAGCGCCTCCAGGGTCTTTTCGGCTGTGTAAATGTCATAGGCGATCTCGCCAGGATGAGCTTCCAGGGCAAATTTGACGCCCTCGGCCTGGAAGACGTCCAGGATGGGCCGCCAGCGCGCGGCGAATTCCTGATAGCCAGCGTCGATCATCTCATCGGAAGTCGGGGGAAAGCGATAAATCAGATGCCAGACGGGGCTGCCGGTAAAGCCATTGACGACATCGACGCCGAAGGCCTTGGCCGCCCGGGCGGTGTTTTTCATCTCTTCAGCGCATCGCTGACGCACACCCTCCGCATCGCCGTCGCCCCACAGTCGGTCAGGCAGAATAGCGCGGTGACGCTCATCGATAAAAGCCTCGGCGACGCACTGCCCCACCAGATGATTGCTAATCGAAAAGAACTGGAGGCCATGCCGCTCCAGGACATCCCTGCGCGATGGGATGTAGCTGCTGCTTTCCAGGGCTTTGTCCACCTCGAAATGATCGCCCCAGCAGGCCAGTTCAAGCCCGTCATAGCCAAAACTTTTAGCCTTTTCGGCTATGGTCTCAAAGGGCAGATCCGCCCATTGTCCAGTGAATAAAGTTACAGGTCTTGCCATAAGATTTGTCCTTTCTCATTAACGGCTGCCGCGCTTACAGTATAGCGACCCAACGCGGCATAAACAATTAGGATTCTGGGCTGATTTGGGATATGATTGGGCTATCAGCACACTGGCGCGAGGAAAACCCAAATGTACAACGGCTTAGAAGTAATCGATTTTCATACGCATTTTCCGACGCAAAAGCCCATGTTTGGGGGCATGGGGCCCGATATTCGCCAGCAGTATGTCCAGCGGCGCGGCGAGAGACGGGCGCAGATCATCAGAGACCAGGCCATGCGGTACAGTCAGCAGTGGCGCCGAACATGGGGCTATGACCCGCCAGCGCGCGCGGCCGCCAGCGATGAGGAGCAGGCTGACCGTTGGGCGGCCGAAGTCGAGAAGTACGGTTTGCGGGCGGTTGGATTTGTCACAGGGGGCGGCAATCAAAACCTGGCGAAAGTCATCGCGCGGCATCCTGACATCTTTATCGGCTTTGCTCATCATTACCCATTCGCGGCCGACGCGGCCGATGAACTGCGGCGGGCCGTCGACGAAGACGGCATGAAGGGCTATAAGCTGCTGGCCCCGGCCCTGGATCGAGCGATTGAAGATGAAGCGGCCTATCCCGTTTGGGAAGCCTGCGCCGAGTTGGACATCCCCGTCCTGATTCACTTTGGCATCCAGGGCGGCGGCGGCGGCATCGCTTGGCATGAGAACATCAATCCCCTCAAGCTGCACAATGTGGCCAAGGACTTCCCCGAAGTGACCTTTGTCGTGCCGCATTTTGGCTGCGCTTGGATACGAGAGACCTTGCAGCTTTGCTGGGCCTGCGCCAATGTATCGATTGACACCAGCGGCTCCAATCAATGGGTGCGCTGGGTGGACGGCGAATGGACGACCAAGAAGCTCTTCCGCAAATACCTGGAGACCATCGGCCCAGCGCGCATCATCTTTGGCAGCGACTCCAGCTATTTTCCGCGCGGCTTTGCCGAACCATACTTGCAGCAGCAGATCCGCGATGTGCGCGAACTGAACTGCCGCGAGGATGACGTCCAGCTGATCTTCGCGGGGAACGCGGCGCGGCTGTTCAAAATCGACCTGTGATATAAGTTCGTCGGTGCAGTTGCCATTGTCGGCAATATCGGTTACAGTTTAACTATCGGCTTATGCAGTTTTCTGCAAAATTAAGGAGGAAAAGATGCAAAAGACAAGATTTTTGACGATTCTGGCGGTGATGCTCCTGATGCTGGCCTTGGGCGCCGCCGTCGGAGCGCAGGATGACGTGATCGAGATCGAATACTGGCAGTACAATTTCGCTGCCCGCGTGGACGCCATGAATATGCTTATCGAGCAGTTCGAGGCCGAAAATCCCGATATTCGGATCATTCACAACAGCGACATCCCCTACGCCAATTTCCGCGACGAGCTTGCGGCTTCAGCGCCGGCCGGGGTCGGCCCAGATATTGTGACGCTCTTCTATGGCTGGATTCCAGCTTTCGTCGATGCCGGCTATTTGGCGCCGCTTCCGGAAGACCCATTCTCCGAAGACTTCATTCTAGAGACTTTTTCGCCTATGGTCGCCAACTCCAAATTCGAGGGCAGCTATTGGGCGATTCCGACAGCGGTTCGTTCATTGGCGCTGTTCTGGAACAAGGATATTTTTGCCGCGGCCGGACTCGATCCTGAAATGCCGCCGGCGACTTTGGATGAATTTGTCGATATCGCCCTGGCGACCACGACCTACGACGGCGGCGAGGACATCTTCAGCATCACCCAGCAAGGCCATGCCCCAGCGCTTGCCGCCCAAGACCATCACTGGTTCCGCGAGGTGCTGCTGCGTCAGTTTGGCGGCGTCCCCTACAGCGACGACGGCCGCACCGTGACCTACAATTCAGAAGAGGGCTGCGCGGCCTTTTCATGGCTGGCCGCTTTTGAAACCGAGCATAAGACCGGCAGCAATGATCTGTTTGAGGATGCCACCAATTCCTTCATCAATGGCACAGCGGCCCTTCACGTTGACGGCTCATTCCGCGTCGGCACAATTGCCCGCAACAACCCAGACCTGAATTATGGCGTCACCGAACTGCCGATTGGCCCGAATGGCGAACAGCATACCTTCGGCTCCTATTGGACGCATGGCATCACCCGCCGCGCCAACGACGACCCCGCCCGTATGGAAGCGGCCGTCAAGTTCCTGCAATTCATCACACGACCCGAGGCCGGCACGCTGTGGGTCAACAGCGTTGGTGAACTGCCGGCGCAGCTGGCCGCGGCCAGCGATGAGGGCATTCTGAACGATCCGATCTTGGGCGCGTTTTCGGCCGGACTGGAATACGCCCACGCGACCTTCTTCGTCGATGAGAGCGCCCAGCGTCAGGTTTTGATCGACGCCTTCGACAATGTGCGTTTGGGCGGCATGGATCCCTGCGATGCCCTGGATGAAGCCGCCGCCGCCGAGCAGGAATTGCTTGACGACTTTTGGGCAGACCGCTAGCTTGCCCCGCCCCGTTTTCGTGTTATCGCCTGCGTCAGATGCGAGTCTGTCTGGCGCAGGTTCTCTTATCATCAACAGGAGTGGACGATGAAAGCCAAAAATGAGCAGCGGAACGAAACCGCGTTTGTGGTTGGCCTGCTGGCTGGCCTCTTCGGCCTGTGGGGACTGGCGCATATTATCAATAACAAAATCGGAACCGGCCTTTTGTGGATGTTTATCGGCGCGCCGATTGTCATCATCCTCCTAGGCGCGCTTACGATTTTGACGGCCGGCATCGGCGGCCTCATCGCCCTGCCGCTCCACGTCTACATTGTCTATCGCCACGCCAAGAGCGGCGCCGGCCCCTAAAACAAGCGAATGAGGCCATGAACAAACGCGGCCGCCCTTTCGCCTGGACCCTGGCCCGCAAAAAAATCGTCTGGGCCTATATTTTCCTGGCGATTCCGATTGTCTTCTTCGCCTACATTCGGATTTATCCGACCCTCTTCGCCTTCCAAATGAGCCTGCACGACTACAATCCCCTGGCGGCCGAACAGCCTTATGTCGGCTTGGAAAATTATGAGCGGGTTTTTGAGGAGCTAGGCAAGCGAAAATCGGTCACCAAAGCGGCCTTTTCAAATACCGCGCGGTACTTAGCGCTGGGCGTGCCGATTCAGCTTTTGCTGGCCTTGGGCATTGCCTTGATGCTGAACGAGATCCGATTCATGAGCGCCGTCTATCGGATTTTGTTTTTCCTGCCCTTTGTGACCTCAACCATCGCCATCGCTTGGGTCTTCCGTATGCTTTATCAGCCGCGTTTTGGGCTGTTCAATATCGTTCTCCAGCTGGTGTCTCTGCCGCAGCAGCCCTTCCTGAAAAGCCCCCATCAAGCGCTGCCCTCTGTCTTGGCGCTGGTCGTTTGGCAGGGCTTGGGATTCGCCGTGATTATATTCTTGGCTGGACTGAAGCAAATATCGCGCACCTACTATGAAGCGGCTGAAGTTGACGGCGCCAGTCGATGGCATACCTTTCGCTACATCACCCTGCCGCTGCTGAATCCGAGCATTGTTTATCTGCTGGTGTTGCAGACGATCTCTTTTTTGCGGATGTTCGCGCCGGTGCTGGCCATGACAGAACAGGGACGCGGCGGCCCGCTGGATTCGACCACAACCGTTGTCTTGCGCGTCTACCGCGAGGCTTTCCAAAGTTTTAATATGGGCTATGCCTCTTCATTAACGGTCGTCCTGTTCGCCTTGATACTCGGCATCACCATCATTCAGCTGGCCGTCACATCGCGGAACACCAACTAGGCAGACATCATGGAATCGATTACCCCGACCAACATCTTCAAAGACCAAGGCAAACTGACTTCGGTCGGCCGAGGCCGTAGCGACTGGAAATACAGAGGATTTTCCTATCTGCTGCTGACACTGATTGGCCTGACCATGATCATCCCTTTTATCTGGATGCTGTCCACGTCCTTAAAGCCCGAAACAGAGGTTTTGCGGCGCGATTTTTTCCCAACTGAAGCCACATTGGACAATTATGGCGAAGTCATCACCGATACCGATCTGCCGCGCTGGTACGCCAATTCGATCATTGTGGCCGTCATCAGCACAACCAGCGTGGCTTTCTTTGACGCTTTGGCCGGCTTCGTTTTCGCCAAATATCAGTTCCCTGGCAAGCGGCCGATTTTTATTATCTTCCTGACGTCGCTGATGGTGCCGACCGAAATGCTGATTATCCCTTGGTTCATCATGTCCTCCAACCCGCCCATCGGCGGAACTTGGGTGGATACCTACTGGGGCATCGCCTTCCCGGGCGTCATCACCGCCGCCGGCATTTTCTTGATGCGTCAGTTCATGCAGGGGGTGCCAGACGAACTGCTGGATGCCGGCCGCATCGACGGCGTGAGCGAATTCGGGCTGTTTTGGCGGGTCGCCGTCCCCTTGAGCCTGCCAGCGATTGGCGCGCTGTGCATTTTTAACTTTTTGGGCAACTGGAACGCCTTTATCTGGCCGCTCATCGCCACCACCAAAAGCGAGATGTTCACCTTGCCGGTCGGCATTCAGCAATTCTCTTCAGAGGCGAACACGCCCTGGAATCTGATTATGACCGGCGCTTCGCTGTCAGTGGTGCCGCTGATGATTGTCGTCATCATTTTCCAGCGTTACATCATCGAAGGAATCGCCCTGACCGGTTTGAAAGGGTAACCTTATGGCGGGTCAGGCCTCGTCGTTTCCACATCCGCGCTACGAGGAAATTGTCCTCAAGCCTTTTTATGAAGACGCGAAAAAGTATTATTATGAGCCGATGCTGGCCGCCAATCGGGCGCAGGCGGTCATGCTGCATCGGTCGGGCATCATCGGCCTGGAAAACGCGCGGGCATTGCTGGCCGCTTTGCAACAGGTGGAAGAGAACGGCCCCGATGGACTGCGCTATCGATCAGGTGTGGAAGACCTGTTCTTTGCGATGGAAAGCAAGGTCATCGAAATGGCCGGCGCGGCGCATGGCGGCAATTTGCAGCTGGCGCGCAGTCGCAATGATTTGGGCTATGCTCTAACGCGGTTGGCCCTGCGCCCTTTGATATTGAAGACGATGACAGACCTGCTGGAACTGCGCGGCGTTCTGCATGAACTTGCCGAGCGACATCTGCATACGGTCATGCCCGGCTATACACATACCCAGCCGGCGCAGCCAACCACAATGGCGCATTATATCGCAGGCGCGCTGGCTTTTTTGGAGCGGGATACGGCGCGGCTCCAATTCGCTTATGCGACCAACAATCAAAGTCCGCTGGGAGCGGCCGCGCTGACCGGGACAGGATTCCCAATCCAGCGTGAACTTAGCGCGGAACTGCTGGGATTCGACGGTGTTCTTATCAGTACCTATGACAGCATCGGCGCCTCTGACAACCTGACCGACGTCGCAGGGGCCTTGACCACATTCGGCATCAATCTTTCGCGTTTGACGCGCGATATGCTGTTTTGGACAACGCAGGAAAGCGGCGCCATTCGCATCAATGACAGTTTTATCCAGATAAGTTCGATCATGCCGCAGAAGCGCAATCCGGTCGCGCTGGAGCATCTGCGGGCGCGGATTAGCCGAATGCTGGCCCAGGCGCACGGCATCATCATACAGTGCCACAATATCCCCTATGGCGACACCCAGGACATTGAGGACGAAATTTTTCCGATGCTGTTTGGATCGCTGGAAACCGCCAGTGACATCCTGCGGCTGTACAGCGCGGTTATCAGCGGCCTGCACATCAACGTCGAGCATCTTCGCCAGCGGGCCGCTTCGGGTTTTACCACAGTGACCGAGCTTGCCGACAGCTTGGTGCGGCATGGCGGGCTTGCTTTTCGGCAGGCGCATGGCATCGTTTCAGCTTTGGTCAGTCATGCCCAGCAGCATCATCTGGCACCCGACGATCTGAACGCGGACATGCTGCGGCAAGTCGCCAAAAGCGCGTTTGGAATCGATCTTCGCCTGTCGGATGAATTGCTGAAGCAGTCGCTTGACCCGATGGCTTTCGTGGAAACGCGGGACTTGCTGGGGGGCGCGGCGCCAACGGCCACTGCCAAAACCTTGGCTCTTCAGCAAGACCAAATCAAAGACGACCGCCTTTGGCTGACAGCGGCGCGGGGCAAGCTGGCCGACGCTGACCGCGGGCTAACGGCGGCGATGACAGACATCTTGGCCCCAAACGCCGATGCCTAAGCCTCGGCCGACGGTTCGCTTGGCAACGCGAGCAGGTAAGCGACAATATCAAAAATGTCGATGTTGCTGTAAATATCCGTCCAGTTTTCGGGCATGAGTTCAGCGTCATACCCCTCAACCAGATACGCATCGGGATTGATAATCGAATTGTAAAGATACTCGGCGGCGCTCTGTCCAGCGACCCGCGTTTGCGCCGTCTCTTTGATGTTCAGCAGGCTGGGGCCGACCAGTTTCTCCTCGCTGTCTACGCTGTGACAAGTTGAGCAGGCATAATTGGCCGCCTCTTGGAAGGTTTCAAAGAGCAGTTTGCCGTTTTGGGGATCGCGCGAGGCCACCAGGCGGTCAATCGGTGATGCGGCGGGAACGGTCGGCGGTTCAGCGGTTGGCGAAGGCGGCGCGGTCGGCGTCGATGTAGGGACGGCAGTCGCCGTCGATGTGGGCGGCAGGGACGTGGCGGTGGGCTGTCTGGTGGCGACAGGGACTTGCGCGGTCTCATCTTCAGTCACAGCCAAAGTTGGCGTCGTCTGCCAAACTGGCGCTGCCAAGGTGCCGCAGCCGGCCAATAAAACCGCAAGCATCATCCAAACCATTCCGCCCATGATTTTTCGATGCCGTCTGACCATGCTGTCCGCCCCGCTTTCCTCTGAAAATCGACCCTGTTGATACTAGCCCGGCCTATGCCGAGATGCAAGGCTGATTCGGTCAAAATAAAAAGCGAGAAGGCTGTAGACAAGCCCGCCGGCGCGTGATATAATGTTAAACTGTTGCAGATCGGCATAGAAAGGAGAGCGGGAGCGTTATGTTCCTGCGATAATATATGGCTAATCATAAATCTGCGCTCAAACGAATTCGGCAAAACGAAAAGCGGCGTTTGCACAACCGCGTCTATCGCAATCGAGCGCGCACCTTGGTCAAGCAGGCCCGCGAAGCCATCGAAAGCGGCGACGCCGACGAAGCGCGCAAAGCGACCCGCATCGCCGCCCGCGACCTGGATACCTTGGCAAGCCGCGGCATCATCCATTCGCGCAATGCGGCCCGCCGCAAAAGCCGCCTAATGAAGCAGCTGGCCCGTTTGGAAAGCTAATCGGCCGCTGGGCCGCATTTTGACTGGCCGACCTGCGGAACATCCAGCCGATAGCCGACGCCGCGCACCGTCTTAAGATAAATCGGCTTTCGCTTGTCGTCTTCGAGTGCGTTGCGGGCGTAACGGATGTGGACGTTCAGCGTTCGCGTATCGCCCATATAATCCGTGTTCCAGACTTCTCGCATGATCGTTTGACGCTGCAAAACCTGATTGGGATGGGCCATAAACAGCGCGATGAGTTCGGCCAGCTTGGGATTAAGCTGAACTTCCTGGCGCGGCGTTTGCAGAATGCGCGTGGTGCGGTTGAGCAGAAAAGGCCCGCAGCGCAGGGTATCAGTCATATCCTCTTGCAGCATCCGCGAAACAACCCCGATCAGCTTGCGGCTGGAAAGCGGCGGCGAAAGAGTCACATCAGCGACCTTGCTGGGATTCGCGCTGTGGCTGGGCTGAATATGGATGAGCGGACAATAGGGATACTGCGATTTGACGGCGCGGCAGACTCGCTCGCCGGTGATTCGCATGGAAACCGCATCGACGATGATGAGGCTGAACCGATACTGATCGGCATATAATCGGGCGCGTTTGCCGCTGGGGGCCGTGATGACTTCCCAGTTCCGCCGCAAGGCCGTCTGCCAGCTGGCGGCGCCTATCAATAGGATTCGATCTGACAATGGGCCCATTCCCCGCGAAAAGTCAGCATATCAGCCTCAAAATGGATGACGGCATGGCATCTGATTTGGACTGGCGATTATACCAAAACCACCGCCATAGGCAAAGTCCTGAATGGGGAGGAAATGGTAAAAAGAATGGTTATGGAACTTTCTAAATCTTTAACGGCAAAACGCCGCGGCGCACTTCTTGATGACTTTTTCTCTCTGCCCTCTGTGGTAAAAAAGTTTTATGGCGGAAAATGGCGGATTTTGGCGGATTTTGGCGCAGTATAGCGTGGCGCAAAATGGCACGAAATGGCAGATTTTGTCGAGCGAATGCCCCTCTATAATGGCTTTTTCTCTCTGTCCTCTGTGCCCTCTGTGGTAAAAAAAGTTTTATGGCGGAAAATGGCGGATTTTGTCGGATTTTGTCGGATTTTGTCGAGCGAATGCCCCCTATAGTTGCCACTCCCATTGAGTAGAGGCGAGGCTGTATGAAAAGAGATGTCGAGTCAATCTGTTCGCAATGGGGCTGGGGATCGCTTGATTGGCTGGCGGACTGGACGCTTGAGGAAGCGCTTTGCATCCAGCGGATCGCGGCGCCGACCTTCCACGAGGCCGAACGAGCGCGGCACATCGCCGGACGCTTTGCTGATCTTGGCTTGGCGGATACGGCGATGGATGAAGTCAGCAATGTTTATGGGCGTTTGGCTGGCAGACGAAGCGATGCCGCCATTTTGATACTGGCGCACACCGACACCGTCTTTGCGGCGGATACCGATCTGACTGTCGAACGGCGCGGCAATATCATCCAGGGCCCTGGGCTGGGCGACAACAGCATAGGGGTCGCTGGCCTGCTGGGACTGATGAAGTTCTTGCATGAGAGCGATGTTCAGCCGGCCTGTGATATTTGGTTCGCGGCCAACAGCTGCGAGGAAGGCTTGGGCGATTTGAAGGGCGCCAAGGCCGTCTTTGCCCGCCTGGGTTCACAGATCAGCGCGGTAATCAACCTGGAAGGGCTGGCTTTTGGGCATATTTACAACGCTGGCATCGCCGTTCATCGACTGCGGATTACGGCCAAAGCCGACGGCGGCCACAGCTGGCTGCATTATGGCCGGCCAAGCGCCATTCACAGTCTGCTGGAACTGGGGATGCAGATCGCCAGCCTGGACATCCCATCGCGCCCGCGCACGACCTGCAACATCGGCCTGATTGAGGGCGGGCAGGCCATCAATGCCATCGCCAGCCGAGCGAGTTTTTGGCTGGATTTGCGTTCGGTCAGTCCGGCCGCGCTGAAACGGCTACGGCAGCAGGTTCATCAGCTTGTCCAGCTTCAGCGGCAGAAGGGACTTGAGTATGACATTGAAGTGGTTGGCGACCGGCCGGCCGGGCATATCCCCGCCGAACACGCGCTGGTGAAGGGCGCATTGGCCGCGTTGGCTGAAATCGGCGTCAAAGGCGCGCTGGAAGCTGGCAGCACCGATGGCAATGTGCCGCTTTCGCAGGGCTGTCCGGCGGTCACCATCGGCATCACGCGCGGCGGCCATGCCCATCGCCTGGATGAATATATCGAGGTGCGGCCGGTGCGCTCTGGCCTGAAACAGCTGATCGCGCTGACGCTGGCCGCCGCCCGTTATTATGCGCGTCAGCCGACATAAGCGCCGTTAGAGGCGGTCGAGCAGGTTCAGCAGCCGATTGATTTCGTCTGGGACGCTGTATTGGGCGATGCCAACCCGCACCATGCCCTGCGGTCGGCCAAGCCGCTGCATAATCTCGACCGCATAGTAGTCGCCGCTCCAGACATAGACATGGTTTTGCGCCAGATAGGCGGCGATTTCATCAGGAGTTTTATCTTGATGGACAAAAGCGACAGTAGGCACGCGCTGGGAATAACGGTCGCTTTCGGTGATGCCGGCGATAGTTATTCGGCGCATGGCCTGCAGGCCTTCAATCAGCTGGACGGTCAGGCCGCGCTCATAGGCCTGCACGGCCAACATCCCCTGTTTCATTTTGAGGGCGCGGCCCTGGTATTCGGGCAGAACGGCATCGCCATATTTTTCGCCAATCATCTCCCAATGCTCCAAGCAGGCGCTCAATCCGTTATAGCTTTCATAGCTCGGCGTGCCGGTTTCCCAGCGATGCGGGATGGCGTCTTTGGCCGGGCGCAGCTTGTCGACTGGCAGCTGGCGGAGCAGATCGCTTCGTCCCCACATGACGCCCAAATGGGGCCCATAAAATTTGTAGGACGAGCAAAGGAGAAAATCACAGCCGATCTCCTGCACATCAATAGGCAGATGAGGCGCGCTCTGCACAGCATCGACCACATGAAAGGCGCCGACGGCCTGGGCCATGCCGGCGATCTGGCGGATGGGATTAACGGTGCCGACGGCGTTGGAAGCGTGGACAGTGGCGACAACCTTGGTCTTGGGCGTCAAGACGGCTTCTAGGGAATCCATGTCCAGGGTGCAGTCTTGGGTGTTGATATCGACCCATTTCACGACCAGATCGCGGTCGGCGGCCGCCAGTAGCCAAGGAGAGATGTTGGCGTCATGGTCCATCCGCGTCAGCACAATCTCGCTGCCGGGGGGAAGCGTTTTGGCGATGGCGCGGCTCAAAGCGAAGCAGAGGGTGGTCATATTGGGGCCGATGACAATTTCGTCTGGACTGGGGGCGTTGATGAAGTCGGCCATTTGCTGACGGACGGCGGTCACCATGCTGTCACTGCGGCGGCTGGTCAAAAATGCGCCGCCCGAATTGGCATTCATCGTCATGTAATACTCGCTGACGGCCTCGATGACGGCTTGCGGCACCTGCGTTCCGGCTGGATTGTCCAAGAAAATCGGCAGGGTGTCATCCTGGACGGGCTGCCGCAGCGATGGAAACAGCGGGCGGATTTTGTTCGCGTGAAAGCTCATTCATACATCCTTTGCGCGTGGCTGAAACAGAGCGACTTTACCACAGAGGATACCAAAGACACAGCGGAAAAACAGAATTGCGCTATCCCTGAAAACAGGTAAAATCTATGCGGAAATCAAGTCAGGCTTGACCAGTGACGGAAAGTGCCGCGACCATGCCGCCATGCCATGAACCGCCGCATAAGGCCGATGAGAGTTTGACGGATATCGAGCAGTGGCGGTGCCTGAACTGCGGACAGCTTGTTTTTGTGGCTGTTGGCGCCGAGCCGCCTGATATTTGCCAGTATTGCGATGACATGACCACCTGGCAGCCGGCCGAACGCTGATTTTCAGCTGACTTGACCTTCGATGGCCTGGCGGACGCGCTTGGCCAGCCGCACAAATTCGGCGCGGTACATCATTTCCATTCGGCGCGGACGCGGCAGGTCAATAGGCAGATTGGCCACCATTCGTCCCGGCCGGCGCGACATGACGACGATGCGGTCAGCCAGCAGCACGGCCTCATGGATGCTATGAGTCACCATCAGGACGGTTTGCCGCGATTTTTGCCAGACGGCAAGCAGTTCCAGGCTTAGTTTTTCGCGGGTGAAAGCGTCCAGGGCGCCAAAAGGCTCGTCCAGCAGCAAAACGCGCGGCGCCTGCACCATGATTCGGCCGAGCGCGACTCGCTGCGCCATGCCGCCGGACAATTCGCCGGGAAAAGCCAATTCAAAATTTTCCAAATGGAGTTGAGGCAGCAGCGAACGCACCGTTTGACAGCGCTGATCGGCCGGCACCCGCGCCAGTTCCAGCGGCAGGGCGATATTGTCGCGGACGGTGCGCCAGGGCATCAGATTGGCATCTTGAAACATCACAGCCAATTCAGGCAGCGGCTTGCTGATGGGGATGTCATCGGCCAGGGCCTGCCCGACAGTGGCCTTTTGCAAACCGGCCAAGGCGCGAATCAAGGTGCTTTTGCCACATCCGCTCGGCCCCAAGACACAGACGAACTCGCCGGCGGCGACTTCAAATGAAATGGGGCCTAAGGCCGGCAAGGGCTGGCCAGCTGGATCGGTGAAACAGACGGCAAGCTCGCGCAGGCTTAGTTTCATGGGCTTGGCTCTTGGATAAAGCGATTGGTGAAGGCGGCCTCCAGTTCGGTTTCGGCGGCGTCCAGCATATTCATCAGAAGGAGCGTATCGCGCATGGTTTGCCATGAGGCCAAGTCGGTATGGCCGA
Source organism: Phototrophicaceae bacterium (assembly GCA_965243795.1). Classification (GTDB taxonomy): domain Bacteria; phylum Chloroflexota; class Anaerolineae; order Aggregatilineales; family Phototrophicaceae; genus UBA6055. The sequence goes on from OZ251576.1 coordinate 3,070,563, forward strand.
GTCGTTCGGCTTCCCACAAGGGGATGGTGGCCAGCAGGACGTCAAACTGCGTCAAGGCGGCGGCCTCAAAAGCGGCGGCCAAGGCCTGGCGCATGGCCTGGCGGCTGTCTGCGATTTGTTCAGGCCCTGGGCCGTCAGCCAGGAACAGGTCTTGCCGCGCTGATAATTTTTGCAGTTCCGCCACAAAATCGGCGTCGGCCGGCAGATTGTCGACATAATTCAAGCTGATGAGATAGGCCTGGGCCGGGTTATGAATGGCGGTTCGCAGGGCGGCGTCAAAGCCCCTGACCATCATTTGGACGGCCTCTGGCTGACTATCGAGAAACGGCCTGCTGACGATGAGGCCATTGGATACCAAGTCGGCCTGGGCGGCGACGGGGATAACATCGACGTCGGTGATGCTGCCGCAGTCGCCGGCGCGGGCGCGGTGACGGATTTGCAGCGGCTCATTGTTGACATAGACGACGGCGGCATCCACAGCGCCAAGGCAAAAGGCTTCGGGGGCATTGAAACCGATCTCATTCAGTTCAATATCGGCTTCGGACAGGCCGGCGCTTTGCAGCAGAGTCGTCAGGCCGCTGTAGCTGGCACCGAAACGGCCAGGGATGCCGATTTTGCGGCCGCGCAGGTCATCGACGGCGTTCACTTGGGCGGCGCTGGGGGTGACGATGCCGACTGGATACTGCTGAAACCATTCATAGACATAGACGACGTCGCGGCCCTGGGCGCGCGCCAGGATGACCTGTTCACCGCTGACGATGCCGAAGCTGGCCTGCCCGGCGGCCACCAAGTCGACGACTTCTGGCTCTTGAAGATGTTCCAGCGATATGTCAAAGCCGGCGGCGGCGAAGTGGCCCTCTTCAATGCCAATATAAAAGGGGGCGAACTGCACATTGGGGATAAAAGTCAGCAGGATGCGCTCATCCACAAGGTCGTTTTGGGCGGACAGCGCGGAGGCGAACATGAAAGCGAAACACAGAGAGATGAGGCGGCGCATGGTCAAATGTACTCCTTTGATTAGAGGCTGGCGCGGCGCTGCCAAGCCAACAGACGCCATTCCAAAAAAGCGGCAAAACTGTACAGGGTCAGGGCAATGGCGGTCATGGTCAGAACAGTGACGATCACCAGGGGCGTATCATACTGATTTCGGGCCAAGGTCACCAGATAGCCGAGGCCGCCGCCAGAACCGATGAATTCACCGACGACTGCGCCGATCACGGCCAGGGTGGCGCTAACCTTGAATCCCGCCAGAATCATCGGCAGCGACGCCGGCAGTTCCAAATGGCGGAACGTTTGCCATCGAGTCGCATTCAGCGAGCGCATCATGTCTTTGAGGCTAGGGGAAACAGTGCGGATGCCGACGATGGTATTGATGAGCATGGGAAAGAAGACAATCACAGCGGTAGTCGCGATTTTGCTGGCGGCGCCGCTGCCAAACCAGATGAACAGCAGCGGGGCATAAGCGACAATCGGCGTGGCTTGAAAGGCGACGATGATCGGGGACAGCAGCCGCTCCAGCAGTGGCATTTTGGCGATGGCATAGCCGATTGTGATGCCGATGCCCAGGCCAAACAGCAGGCCATACAGCATTTCCTCAAGGGTCGTTCGAGTATGCTCCAGCAGCAGGCCGCTGGTCAGAGCTTCGGCAAAGGCTTCCAGCACGGCGGCCGGCGGCGGCACCATAAAGGTCGGATAGAAACGCATGGCGACGACCCAATGCCAGAGCAGCAGCAGGGCCGCGAAGGTTAGCAGCGGCGTCAGGCGGCGGAGGTGTTTGACGCTTGGGCGGCGATTTTTCTTTGGCGCGCTCGCTGGTCGGATGGCCTGCATATCGATAACCTCATCAAGCGACCAACACGAGGCAAGGCGATATACAAAGCGGCCAGGCCCTGCGGAAAGCGGCCGGCGCCAGCGAAACATGTATATCAAACCGCACGCCGCGCAAGGAATCGGCGTGTGAACCTTCTCCCATCCGGACTTTCACCGTCGGCTCTGGAGTCGCACCAGCATCCACCGGCACACCCCCTTGCGCTGGGGATGATTCGGGTCACGGGCTTAGTATGCTTGAACATACATCACCGCCGGTAGGGAATTTCACCCTGCCCCGAAGGTTGGTTTAGATTGAATGCAAAGCAAGTATAGCAGATTTTCGTCAGCGCGTCATTAGAGGATTTGAAGTGGATCAGCGGCCTGCTGGCTGTCATGCTCATTGGCTTGGGCTGGGAAGGCGGAGTCGGCTTTCATCAGGGTAAGCAGGAAGTGGCCGCCTTGCCCTTGGCCGTTGCCTTCAGCTTGGATTCGGCCGCCGTGCGCTTCAATGATATGCTTGCAGATCGCCAGGCCTAGGCCGGTGCCTTCGTCGCCAGAACGGGATATATCAGCTTGATAAAAGCGTTCAAAAATGCGTTCGCGCAGATCGTCGGGGACGCCTGGGCCATTGTCAAATACGGATATGGCGATCTCATCGCCCTGTTCGCTGGCGGTGATGGTGATGGCTTCGCTGGCTGGCGACCATTTGATGGCGTTGTGAATCAGGTTGGTAAGGACTCGCTTTAGCTGGTCGGCATCGCAGAGGACATCGCATTTTTCGGGAATGTGGCTGTCGATGGTCAGGTTTTTCATTTCGGCCTGGGCGGCCAGCCGTTCAATGGCGTCGTCGACGACTTGCTTGAGGGGGGTCTTGACCAGTTTCATAATGGCTTGGCCGGATTCAATCATAGACAAATCAAGCAATTCCTGCGCCAGCCAAAGCAGCGCGTCGGTTTCCATAGCGATTTCCTTGAGCGACTGAATGCTGGCTTTGCGCTTGGGTCGATTGTCGTCGAGGAACAGGCCTTCAATGATGAGGCGGATGCGGGTAATGGGAGTTCGCAGTTCATGCGAGATATTGGCGACGAGGTCGCGGCGGGCGCGGTTGAGGCTGACCAGATGGGTGATGTCCTGCATGGCCAGGCCAATAAGGCGGCGGCCCTCAAGGCTGACCACCTGGGTTTTGGCGCGGTAATGACTTTCGCCTATGACGAACTGCTCTTCAAAGCTGTCGTCTTCTTTCAGGGCGTATTGGACGAAATGGATGAGTTCGGGCGCTTGAAGAAGGTCGGGCAGTTTCTTGCCGATTGGGTTTTGATGGCCGAACAGGGCTTTGGCGGCGGCGCTGCAAGCCATAACGGCGCAGGCTTCATCCAAAAGGATCACAAGGTCAAAGGCGGCCTTGGAAATCGCGGTGAACGCGGCTTTGCTTTCGAGATTTTCGCGTTCGGCGGCGCTTAACTGTGAGCGCAGTTTGTGGATGACGGCATCGCGGCTGTGCAGGGCCCGCTTGAGTCGGCTGCTGTAATAGGCCAGGCATAAGGCGGCGGCGGCGACAAGCCAAAAGACAGGTTCCATGTTCAATCCTCAAAGCGATAGCCGACGCCGCGGACGGTGCTGATGCGTTTGGGACTGGAGGGATTGTCCTCTATTTTTTCGCGGAGCCAGCGAATGTGGACGTCGACAGTGCGTTTGTCGCCAAAATAGTCATAGCCCCAGACTTTGGTCAGGATGAGGTCGCGCGACAGAACGGCGTTTTTATTTCGCATAAGCTCGGCCAGCAGATCGAATTCTTTGTTGCTAAGTTTCACTTCTTGACTGCCCTTGAAGACGCGGCGGCCGGTCAAATCGAGCCGCAGGCCGCCGGAGACCAGTTCGCGGCGGGCATTTTGGTCGGGCAGAGGCCGGCGCATCTGCACGCGCACCCGCGCCAGGAATTCATGCAGGCCGAAGGGCTTGACGATATAATCATCGGCGCCATAGTCGAGTCCGTGGACTTTGTCGCCTTCGGTGCCGCGGGCGGTCAGGATGATGATGGGCATATCGGGAATTTTGCTGTCGTTCCGTATGCGGCGGCACAGGCTAAGACCATCCAGGCCGGGCAGCATAATATCCAGCACGATGAGGTCATAGGTGTTCTTACGGGCCAATTCCCAGCCGCTTTCACCATCCAAGGCGGTAAAGACTTTATAGCCTTCCACGCGGAGATTGTCGGCAAGGCTTGCTATCAGCTTTTCGTCATCTTCGACAATCAGGATTTTTTTTGCCATAAATGCCATCCAAAGGGCCGCCAGCGAGCATAGCATAGCGGCGGAATGCTAAATCTATGTTAAAACATTTGGCAAGTGTCTTAACGATCATTGATAGCGCGGATGCCGGCCAAAGATGAGGCCCTCCGAACGGCGCTGCGGATGGAACTGGCGACTGTTTCGGCGGCGGCGGCGCCAACGATGGTCGGCCGGGCGGGAATTTCGCCGGTAGCCAAGGCAAATATAGCATCTCCATCAAACATCGTATGCGCTGGATTGACGGCCCTGGCGATGCCATCATGCGCCATCTGGGCGACTTTGTGCGCTTGGGCTTTGTCGAGTCTGCCGTTGGTGGCGACGACTCCGATCACTGTGTTTTCACGCGGGGACGGCAGAGTCATTTTATCGGCCATGGCAGTCAGGGCAGCGAAGACCGAGACAAAACCGTCATCATCTTCATTTCGCAGTCCAGCCAGAATGCGTCCCTGCTCATCAATGACATTGCCAAAGGCATTGACAGCGACCAGGGCGGCCACGATCAGGCCATTTTCCAATTCCAGGGCGGCCGAGCCAATGCCGCCTTTGGAAGCGCGGTCATTGCCGAGAAGAGCGGCGACCCTAGCGCCTGTTCCAGCGCCGACGCTGCCGACGGCTATGGCATCCGAAGCCGCGTTTTCGCAGGCCTGATAGCCCGACTCGGCCTTCGGATAGACGTCTTTGGGTCCAACAGTTAAATCAAATAAAATGGCTGTCGGCACGATGGGGACAACCAATCCGCTGCCCGATTTATAGCCAATTTGCCGTTCATGGTGCCAGCGCATCACGCCGTCGGCCGCTGCCAGGCCAAAAGCGCTGCCGCCCGCAAGCAGGACTGCTGTCACCTCGTCGACTCGATTGTGCGGCTGAAGCAGATCGGTTTCGCGGGTGCCGGGGGCGCCGCCGCGGACATCAACTGCGCCGGTGGTTTTGGGCGGACATAAGATCACTGTACAGCCAGTCGCGCCTTGTGTATCGGTGACATGGCCAACTTTGATGCCGGGGACTCGGGTCAGGGTGTTATTCATCGTCCTCGTCTTCGACATAATAGGCTGCGCCGTCGCCGTCATCGCGCCAGATTAACTGAAATTTATCGGTATTGGCTTCCAGTTGGGGGCTGTCATCGGGGAGCAGTATGGCGGCGGCTTTGTCATAATCGGCCGCATCAATCAGCACTTTGACTTCGCCCAGATGGCCGAGAGTGATGCCAAGAGCGGCGGCGCCTGGCTCCTGATGAATCATGGAGGGGATGTCACTGGCGTTGAGCTTACCGGCCACGATATGCGCTTCTTGGACGCTGTTCGTCGTGCAAATGGCAATCCATTGCGGGCTTTGCGGTGTTTTGCGAGTTGACTGCATTGCCATAAGAGCCTCCGCTGAAGAATTTGCCTCGCTTATTATAGCAGAGTCGCATTAGGAAACGCTATCCCGCCAAGAACTGCTCGGCTGCCATTGTACGCTGCTGCACATGCTCAATCAACTCATCGGCCGCTGCCCGCGCAGCCTTCACCGCGTCTTCGCCTTCAACTGCTTGCAGGTATTCCGCCAGCAGCGCATAGTTTGCCTCGTAAATTGCCGTCATCCTCGCTGGCGTGAACACATCCGCGCTGACTTCTTCCACCAGTTCAACATACCGCGCATAATACACTGGATCATTTGCGAGGAAGCCGATGAGGGGCCACCTTTCCATATCCAAGCCCTCCAGCGAGAGGTTAAGCGCCGTTCCAAAGCCAAGTCCGCGCCCTACTGCCGCGGTAGTGTTATCGCCTGCGCCGACGTTTGACCGCAGCGATTCGTTGTTGTCCCAGGGGATCCACACCAGCTGCCCGGTGGTCTTATCGGCATAGAGATAATAGTTATGCGCCAGTACGCCGTATGTATCCCAATTTTGCATCAGGGTATTCGTCGCCAGCCAGCGCAGGAATCCATCAACATCAAAGACTGTCTCCAGATTTCCACGCCAGGCGCCAGGATCATTCCGGCGCGTCTCGGCGTGCAGCGCATCAAAGACTGCCAGCACATCATCATAGCTGCCGCTGCGGTTGGTCTCTTTATCGAAACCCGCTTCAGTGAAGCTGCCGGCAGCAAAGTTCGCGCCCCTTCCGCCGGGCTTGTACATATTGCCGCTGTCGTCAGCGAACTGCGTTTCGATAAGTGTGTCATCGGGCAACTCAACCGCCGTGTACATTCCCCAGTATTGGAAGTCATCCCCCATGCCCGTATCGACATAAACCGCATAAAAGGCGGTCTCGGCGGCCGGCACGCCGGCTTCGCGTAAAATATCTGCGCCAACCTTTTCGCGCTGGAATGAAGCATCTCTCAAACCAACGGAAAAGCTAAGCTGCTTGAAGCCGTAGAATCGCTGATTATCAAGCTCCGGGTGTTCATCCTCAAATTCATCAAAGTCCAGTTTGAAAGGAAGCGAAGTGCCGGTGCGCCAGCCGGCAGTCAGTGTGGAATTGCCCTTGAAGCGGAAGCCTACCTCCCACCATGTCTCGCTGCCAAACTGAATTGTAACCGGCACCCAAATCGGGTTGCGGTCAGCCAATTGCAAATTGCTCCGGCCACCAATTCCAGTCGGTCCTCCCGGACCACCAGGAAGCGGGAATCCACCAGGCACTCCAAGCGCCTCGAAGAATTCGCCCGCTTCCATTTCCAGCGCAGCAAGAACCGCCGCAAAATCGGGCATGAACGCCATCGCCGCGCTCACCTCGGCCTCACTGCGCCCCAAAGACTCGGCAAATTCAGGGATATCCGGGAGAGGCAGACGTCCCGGCCTACCGCCGCCCGGTCCGCGCGCTTCGCTTGTGCCAGGCTCGCCATAAATCTCAATCATATCGTCCTGTTCCGCCTGCCATGATTCCGGCGTGAAGGTAATATAAATCTCGCTGATTTGGTCATCGGGCAAGACAAGTTCATAATTGGCAGGCACGCGGCTGCCATGCGATTCATCTGTCCAGCCTTCCGGTCGTTCCACCACTTGCGCCGCAGTTGATGCAGCGACCAGGAGCAATGCACTGAAGCCTATTCGCACGCTTTTCATCAGGAAACTCCTCGTTTTCATTCCGCCCTCTCTTTGTCCACTAATCGCGATAGCTCAAACGGGTTTTGCTGTTTTATGTAGACCAGGGCTTCTGTTTCGTTTTTGCTGTTTGGGCTTTTTCAAAATACCATACGCGCAGCTCGGCTGATTTCCGCTTGAAGTTCACAGTATCAACAGCGATGTCTACCGGTGCAATGCCCGTGCGCTCACTGATGTCCATCAGCAATTCGGCGCGGTTTTCTGGCTTCAGCAGCGCCAGATTGTCATAGACCAAAGTGAAATTGGCCCGGCAGCGCATAAAGTGTTTGGATTCGAGCGTTGCTAATGTTCCCAGCAGCGCCAGATTGACAGCCACCGTCTCTTCCCATTTTCCGAAAAATAGCAGCAGTGCATTAACCAGCGAAAGCGCGATGGTCGCAAAGAGATAGGTCATATCGCGCAGGGAGATTGTCACCGTGCGAAAGCGCAGCAAGGAGAAAATAGCGAAAATACCGAAACCAACTCCCAGTCCAATCTCTACCTGCACCATAAGCAGAATCAGCACATACACCAGCGAGCCGCCAATAATCATGGGGATGGCGTAGCTGCGGTTGGGTTTGCAGTGAAGATAGAAGACCAGCACAATCAGGGTGATAATCGCCAAGTTGATGCCGAAGCGCAGCCAATAATCCAAAATTATATCCATCACAGCCTCTTTTTATAGTTGAGTCGATTGATGTCCCGTCATAATAGATGGGAGATGTTTAGAAGTTTTAAAGATTTTGTAAGAAATATGTAAAGTAGTGGTCAATGAGGTCGGAATTGCCTGTTCAATACGATTTTTCAGGAAAGCCGCGATGCTTTCCGAGTTGGCTGTCTTCGCATATAAACCAATAGCGCTAGTTGGAGATCACGGCAAGAAGGGCTGGGCCCAGCCTACGTCCCTGCAAGCAAGGTGAATAGAATAGCTGTATGTGTATTGATTGAGGGGATTCTCTTGATGCTGACGCGGGCAGTCAAGTTTCAAGCGTTCGGCTTATGTTATGGTGAGTGATGTTTAATGTTTTTGATTCAGTGGGACGGCTTCAAAGCTGATTTAGTTAAAAAGCCCGCAGCCATAAGTCGAAAGAAAGAAGCACGACCACTCCCCATTTAACATATCCCAGGTTTTGGCCTGCAAAAAGAGGGCGTATTGAGTTGCTTGTTGGCGACGGCGTACTCTCCCACATCGTCTCCAATGCAGTACCATCCGCGCTCGCAGGCTTAACGACCGGGTTCGGCATGAGACCGGGTGTACCCCCGCGGCTCTAGCCACCAACAAGCCAGCCCAACCACCCTCATTCAACACCTGAACAATCAACGCAAGAAACACACGCGCACGCGCAAAGACAAGCCCGTTTCCCCGCACCATACACACGCGAAGCCCTCGACCTTTAGTACGGGTCAGCTGCACGCATTGCTGCGCTTACACACCCCGCCTATCCAACTGGTCGTCTGCCAGCGGTCTTACTTGGTCTTGCCAATGGGGAATCTCGTCTTGAGGAAGGCTTCCCACTTAGATGCTTTCAGCGGTTATCCTCTCCGAAGGTCGCTACTCAGCTATGCCACCGGCGTGACAACTGACACACGAGCGCTCCGTCCATCCCGGTCCTCTCGTACTAGGGACAGAACCCCTCAAATTCCCAACGCCCACAGCGGATAGAGACCGACCTGTCTCACGACGGTCTGAACCCAGCTCACGTACCGCTTTAATGGGCGAACAGCCCAACCCTTGGGACAGAATACCGCCCCAGGATGCGATGAGCCGACATCGAGGTGCCGAGCCTTGCCGTCGATATGAACTCTTGGGCAAGACTAGCCTGTTATCCCCGGGGTAGCTTTTATCCGGTAAGCTACGACCATTCCACTCTGTATCGTAGGATCACTAAGCCCGACTTTCGTCTCTGCTCGACATGTCCGTCTCGCAGTCAAGCTGGCTTCTGCCTTTACACTCTGCGATGGATTCCCATCCCATCTGAGCCAACCTTTGGGCGCCTCCGTTACCTTTTGGGAGGCGACCGCCCCAGTCAAACTGCCCACCTGACACTGTCCCTGCTGCGGATCCACGCAGCTAGGTTAGGGTCAAAGCGCCATCAGGCTGGTATCTCAACGATGACTCCACGCACGCTGACGCGCACGCTTCACAGTCTCCCAGCTATCCTGCACAAACAACTCCCTAACGCAATGGCAAGCTGCAGTAAAGCTCCACGGGGTCTTTTTGTCCTGCTGCGGGTAATACGCATTTTTACGCATACTTCAATTTCACCGGGCCCCCTGCTGAGACAGCGCTCCACTCGTTACGCCTTTCGTGCGGGTCGGAACTTACCCGACAAGGAATTTCGCTACCTTAGGACCGTTATAGTTACGGCCGCCGTTCACCGGGGCTTCATTTCCATGCTCTCACACATCCACTTAACCTTCCGGCACTGGGCAGGCGTCAGCCCCTATACTTCAGCTTGCGCTTTCGCAGAGACCTGTGTTTTTGGTAAACAGTCGGCAGAGCCTTTTCACTGCAGCCTAGCTTTCGCCAGGCGACCCTTCTCCCGAAGTTACGGATCCATTTTGCCTAGTTCCTTAGCAGAGGTTCTCCCGTTCGCCTGTGTATACTCTACTCGTCTACCTGTGTCGGTTTGCGGTACGGACAGCCGACTTCAACGCAATCAAGACTTTTCTCGTCCCTTGGATACAGCCACTTCCTGCCTCGCGGCACGACCTCGCGGGCTCTCCCCGCTTGCCACCTCAATCCACTCAGAGGCTGACCTCCCCAAAAGCCATCTCAATCACTCCATCAGCCGGTACGGGAATATTAACCCGTTATCCATCGCCTACGCTTCTCAGCCTCGACTTAGGACCGACTAACCCGACGCGGAACGACCTCCCGTCGGAAACCTTAGACTTGCGGCGAATAAGATTCTCACTCATTTCTCGCTACTCATGCCAGCATTCGCACTCCTGCACGCTCCAATGACCCTCGCAGACCACCTTCACCGCATACAGAACGCTCCCCTACCACAACCATATCGCTATGATATGATCATCCCTGTCTTCGGCAGTATGCTTGAGACCCGCTACATTATCCGCGCCACCGCGTTTGACCAGTGAGCTGTTACGCACTCTTTCAAGGATGGCTGCTTCTAAGCCAACCTCCTGGCTGTCTCAACGCAATAACCTCGTTTCACACTTAGCATACATTTCAGGACCTTAGACGAAGATCCGGGCTCTTTCCCTCTCGACCAAGCAACTCATCTCGCCCAGTCCAACTGCCGTGCTCGGCATGCCAGCATTCGTAGTTTGCTTGGGTTCAGTAAGCTCAACGCCCCCTAGCCCAGACAGTGCCCTACCACCAGCACCCAACGCACAACGCTAGCCCTAAAGCTATTTCGGGGAGAGCAAGCTATCTCCAAGCTCGTTTGGCATTTCACCCCTAACCACAGTTCATCCCCCGATTTTGCAGCATCGGTGGGTGCGGACCTCCCGCGCGTGTTACCGCACTTTCGCCCTGACCATGGTTAGCTCGCCTGGTTTCGTGTCTAATGCCTGCAACTAAACGCCCTCTTCAGACTCGGTTTCCCTGCGCCTGCGACTGATCTGTCTTAAGCTCGCCACAAACATTAACTCGCTGGCTCATTCTCCTAAAGGCACGCCGTCAGACATAGTAAAAACTACACCCTCCGACCGGTTGTAAGTCCACAGTTTCAGATTCTCTTTCACTCCCCTCGCCGGGGTTCTTTTCACCTTTCCCTCACGGTACTGCTGCGCTATCGGTCATGTCGTGTATTTAGCCTTGGAGGGTGGTCCCCCCAGCTTCCCACAATGTTAGCGTCTATCGTGGTACTCAGGATACTCTATGACAAACTCTCTGCACGCCTACGGGACTCTCACCCTCTGCGGCAGGCCTTCCCAGACCCTTCCGCTTACAATCGCCTGTCATCACTAGAGTCCTGCAACCCCGACCGCCAAAGCAGCCGGTTTGGGCTAATCCGCTTTCGCTCGCCACTACTCGCAGAATGCTCTCCTCTCCTCGCCCTACTTAGATGTTTCAGTTCGGACGGTTCCCCTCCCGCTTACGCAGGATGACGCAGCGCAAACCACGCCAGGTTTCCCCATTCGGACACCTCCGACTCTTGCGGCCTTATGCGCCTCATCGAAGCTTTTCGCAGCATAACGCGTCCTTCCTCGGCACGACATACCTAGGCATCCACTGTGAACCCTTGCTCGCTTCCCGCACATATCATGCGGAGAAACCAACTCGCCTTCACTCGCACTCTCGTATTACCTCGCGTCAATTATTCAACTGTCAATATGCACCGGCCGTCCAGAAACGGCCGCAAGAATATGGATTATGCCACAGCAGAAAACGCTGTCAAGGGTGTTTTTCGACCAAAAACGAATCTAATCTACCAGTCGGTCACCAGGCGTCATATCCCTGCCCGCGAAACCAGGATAGCCCACTGGATATTTGCGAACTCGGAACACTATATTCCTGTCGCGGAAAAGTTCGGCCGTCAGATTAGGTATTTCGCCCTGTTCAATCAGGCCATGTCTGGTCACTGGATTCACATATTCCCAAACAACTTCTCCATCCGCGCTGACTTCAAACAGCCGCCCGTGCATTCCTTCTGTAATCAAGGTATTGCCGTTTGGCAAACGCTGGGCGCCTGATACAGCAAAGGAATGGAATCCGTCGGCGGTGTATGACCAAACAATTTCGGCTTCCTGCTCCCAATCGTATGTGCCATCGGCCTGCAAGGGAGGTTTCAATTCAAGCACCGAAGAATACTCTTCATCCGTGCCAAAGTTGTTTTGGTTGTTAAAGAGGAGGATGTTCCCTGCCCCAGGCAAGCCAGGTTCAATCCATTGCACATCATGCTGATGAAACAGCTGACGGTCTTGTGTCAGATCGCCCTGTCCATAGGCGGCGGGATTGCCCCAGCGCCAGAGAAGGTCGCCAGCCGGCCCAGCCGTTTCTGCCGTTGATGCGCTGTGATCGATGATCCAAAGTTCATCAAAAGCCCGCACGCTAATGGCGATCTGATCCAATTCGGGACTGTAATTGACCATATTGACGTTCATCCAATTGCCCTGATCAAGAGCGTTAGGCGGCGAAATTCCTTTCAGGAAATAGGGCTGATAGTTGATGTCAATGCGTTCAGGGCGCTGGGAGACGTCGCCATAATTGGGCAAATCGGGATTAAACTCCTGTATCAGATGATCCCAAGGATTCCACTGCCAAACAGTTTCATCGGTCGCCGGGTCAATCTCCATGATGATGTCAGGCAGCAGGAACGGCGGGCTGTCTCGGAACACGGTATAGCGAAACTGCTCATTCAATCCCATCTCAACCGCTTCATCCAATGAATGATAATGCCAGCCAATCGCCAGGATGTTGCCATTGGGCAAGATGTCAATCCCGTGATGCTGACGGATATCAGCGCCGATAAACTGATATTCCCAGACGAACTCATTATCCCACGTATATTCCCGAACGCTGCCGAAAAGCGAACCCTGGTCTGGCCGAGGTATCAGGGAGAGATCTATTTCGTCTCTGGGGTCGGTAACGATGACCAGATTGCCATTTTCGCGCAGATGCGCCTCTACAATGCCACTCGAATTCTCGATCTGCCAATCATGGATGATCCGCCCGTCACTGTCGATGAGGTACACATCTGGGGTGGTTAAGGGCGAAAACAGCACATATCCATCATAAACGCCTTCGGTATTCACCAAAACGCCGACGGTTCTTTCCTGGGCCAAGGCCGAAACGGCTGTCAGCAGCAGCGCGAATAAAATGATGAACAGTTTTCGCCTGGCATTGAACGGCATGGCGCAGAACCTCCTTATTATGGATAAGTTTGGCAATTTTAGACAGTTCTCATCAGAAAGCAAGCTCTAATCCACCAGGCGCTCGCCGGGTGTCATGTCCTTGCCCGCAAAACCAGGATAGTCCGGCGAATACTTGTGAACCCAGAATAATAAATTTCGGTTATAATAGTCTATACCTTCAGGCCCGGGCGAATCACCTTGCGCGATCAGACCGCCTCTGGCTGCTGGATTAACAAACTGCCAGACAATTTCTCCATCCGAATCAATCTCAATCACCTGCCCATGCAATTCTCTCACAATCAGCATATTGCCGTTTGGCAAACGCTGCGCGCCTAAGATAAGACGCGGGATGCTGAATATAGTATTCGAATAGGACCGAACGATTTCCGCATTCCGCTCCCAATCATAAGCGCCGTCAGCTTGCAGCGGCAGCTTCAATTCAATAATTGGAGATCGTTCTTCATCTGTGGTGACAGGGTCTCGGTTCCTAGAAAGAAGGAGGTTCCCAGCCCCGGGCAAGCCAGCCGCGATCCAATAGGCGCCGTCATAGGCATAGTAGCCTCTTTTGTTGCCTTGCCCATAGGCGGCGGGATTGCCCCAGCGCCAGAGAAGGTCGCCAGCTGGACCTGCTGTTTCTGTCGTCGATGCGCTGTGGTCAATGATCCAAAGCTCATCGAAAGTCCGCGAGCTAAGGACAATCTGATCTAATTCGGGACTGTAAGCGACTGCATTGATGGACATCCAATCAGCAGCGCCGAGACGATGATTAGACGGGCTGATAGTCCTTCTTAACCAATATTGGTAATTGATGTCAATGCGTTCAGGGCGCCGCGAAATTTCACCATAATTAGGCAGATCAGGATCAATATCCTGTATCAGATGATCCCAAGCATCCCACTGCCAAACAATTTCATTAGACGCCAGGTCAATCTCCATGATGATGTTGGTAAGCAGATAAGGCTGCTCTTGAAGCCTGGCGCCAAATTGCGGATTCAATCCCATCGCCAGCGCTTCATCCAGCGAACGATAATGCTTGACAACGGCAAGAATGTTTCCATTGGGCAGGATGTCAATGCCGTAATGCTGATGGGTTTCGGCGCCAATGAACTGATATTCCTGGACAAACTCATTATCCCATGTATATTCCCGAATACTTCCCTCATTAGCCAATTCATCAGGCAAAAAGGACGGGAAAAGCGACAGATCTATGTCGTCTCTGGGGGCGGCAACCACAACCAAATTGCCATTTTCGCGCAGATGCGCCTCGCGGACGCCCGTCGTATTTTCAATTTCCCAAGTGTGGATCACTCGCCCGTCGTTGTCGATCAGGTAGACATCTGGGGTGAATACGGGCGAAAACAGCATATATCCATCGTAAGCGTCTTCAGTATTCACCAGAACGCCAACGGTTCTTTCTTCCTCTTCAAGCGCCAGGATAATCATCAAGACCCAGACGAAAAAAGTGAACATCCACAGCAGCGCAGCGGTGTTCAGCCGATTACCAGGGTCTTTATGCGAGGTGGACGTTCTGCGGACAGCCATTGAGCAGCGTTTTCAAACAGCAGACCAGATGATTTTCAGCGAACCTTAAAATAATTTGAGAAGAAGTGACCAGCGAAATGGAGACAAAGGGACTCGAACCCTTGACCTCCTCGGTGCAAACGAGGCGCTCTCCCAACTGAGCTATGTCCCCAAACACAAACGCGCATTTTGATGGATTCCAGCCGGGCTGTCAAGGGGTTTTTTGTGAGGAGATGAAAAAAGGCGAAAACGCTTCGGCCTATTCTGTCGCGGCGGCATTTCGCGCATAGACATACAGCTTGATGTTGCTGCTAAAGCTGCGTTCTTCGACCTGTTGCCCGCGGCTGGAAAGCTCGGTGAATTGGGCTGGCGAGACACAGAAATCCTGAAAGACGGAGCGGTCAATGATCCATAGCTCTGAATGGTCATCAAACAGCGAGGCCAGGCGGCGCGGTTGGCCTGGATGCCGCCACTGCGAGGGTTCATCTGCGGCCGATGCCAGGAAAGGGCTAACAGTCAGATCGCTATGGCTTCGGAACACGGCCAGTTCGGCCTGATGACGGCGCCAATAGTAGTTGAAGGGATTGACCAGATAATGGGGGCAAAGCAGCACAGCCCCATCATCTGCGGCCGCCTCGGCCACGGTCTGCGCGATTTGATCCCAGGGTTCGCGGATTCTTTGGTGTTCGTTTAGCGCGCCATACAAGTTGCCCAGCAAGAGGCCGGCCAGGACGCCTCGGCGCAGGGTTCTGTTCGGCAGCTGGTCAATGCCAAAAGCGCAGGCGACGATGAAGGGGATCGATGCCCAGATGAGCGCGCGGGCATAGAACATCGGCCAAAAGAGCGCCGATGCGGCCAGCAGCATCAACGGCAGTCCCAGCGACCCAATGAGCGCGAAGCCGAGCCATTGCCATGCTTTGCGCCGCCGCCAGATTCGCAGGGCCAAGGCAAACAGCGCCGCCAGCGCGACGGCCTGCAGGGGAAGATGGCTGTTGGCATAGACCGCGCCCATGGCCTTGGCAATCGACGCGAGATCCAGGGGCGGTTGCGACCAGTCTGCAACGCGGGAGATGCCGACCATCAGAAAAGGCAGATTGAAGACGTAAAGCGCGAGAATAATCGCGTTGGCGATGATGAGATTCCGCAGCCGCGGCCAACGAAACTGCGGTTCAGCGGCGATTGCCACCAGGAAGATGAGTGTTATGACGGCGAGCAGCAGAGGCGCGGTATTGTGGGTGAACATCGCGCCAAGAACGGCGGCAATATAGACTGTCCACAGCAGATCATCCCCCTTATTCCCTTTTGCGCGGAATGCGGATCCAATGACGGGCGGCGGCTGGTCGGCCTGCCTGGAGATGATCAAAACGGCGCACATCAGCGCCAGACTGCAAAAGAGGGTCAGCGGCATGTACATCCGCGCGTCTTGGGCATAGCGAATCAGAAAGGGAGACGTCGCCGTCAGCCAGGCCGCCGTCAATCCAGCGCGGCGGCCGCTCACTGTACGGCCGATGACATAGACGACCGGCGCCGTGAACACAAAACAAAGCGCCGAGAAGAACCGCATCCAAAACTCGCCCTCGCCAAACTTGAGCCAGACCCACATGATGAGATAAGAGAGGAGAGGATGAGTATCCCTTTGCAGATTGTATTCGACCATTTCTGGGATGGACAGATTCACCCAGGAAAAAGGCACGGTTTCGTCGAGCCAGAGCGGCTTGTCGCCCAGTCGGATGCAGGCCAGGCACAGCGCGGTCAGCATAGCCGCGGCCAGGGACAAAAAAAGCCGGCGGCGGCTGTTCACGCTTCGCTGGCCTGCTGTCGATCAACTCGAAAGACGACGCCGCTTTGCAGAGTGGCTGTCCGTTCCAGCGCGGGCATGGCTTCCAATTCAGGCAGGCCGTAACTGTATGGAAGATGGGGATCGTGGAGCCAGATCAGCAAGTCGCCCATCGCCGCCGTTCCGACCATTCGCGGAAGCCGTTCCAGGTCCTGCGGCAGCCAGTAAAAATCCGTGAGGGGACGGCCGACATGGATATACAAGATAGCTAATCTGGAGTAAAAGGCTTTGTTGATAAAGATCTTGTCCGGCGCCGACGCTTCCCGAATGAACTGGAGCATATCGTTATTCACCACGTGCGGCCCCGCGTGATACTTGTCCTCGCCTTGGCTGGCGCTGATGATGGCCACCCTGTTCAGTTCAACCGCGTTGCCAAGCCAAATGAACAGCAGGAGGGCGATGACGCTGCTGACGAATGTTTTGAGGGCTGGCGGCCGGACAGCGTTTCGCAGCCAAATCAGCAGGCGGTCCAGCGCAAAGACCAGCGCAATGAGAAATGGGATGTACATTGGCGTCCAATATCTGCTGTGCCATTGGACAACATCATACTCCACAGTCCTTATGGCGATGCCCATTAAGATAAAGTAGATCAGAGTAAAGCCGCCGCACAGACAAAAAGCGCGCCACCCCGACGGCCTGCGGACAAGCGCAAGCCCTATGGCAATCGCCAGCGCAAACAGCATGACAGCCGCCAGCGCCACGGCTGACTCCTGCGGCAGAACAGGCAGAATCCATTTTCCCAGTTCAGAGAGCGATGCTTCCAGGAACTCCGACAAGGTGAAGCGCGGCGGCCAAGCCTGCAATCGATGGCCGATACGATCAATCGCCCATAAACCGATGGGAAGGCCGGCAATAAGCCCAAACACCGCAGTCCGCTTCAGCTTTTCCAGCAGCCGCACACCCGACTGAAACAGCAGGAACGGCAGCAGGGTGATGACCGCGGCGACGCCAGCGTAGCGCGTCAGCCAAGCTAAAGATGTGAACAGCCCCGCCCAAATCAGCGCAACGCGGCGGCCGCGCAGGTATCGGTCCATACAGAACAGCGCCAGCGTGACAAAGAGGATGAAAGCGGGTTCGGTCATCGCATGAGACGCCATGGCGGTCAGCGACAGCGATAAGGCGGCCGCCAAACCACCCCACAGCGCCAGCCAGCGGGATGTGATAAGTTCCAGCAGCCAGCGCGCGGCGACGAAGACGGTCAGGCCAAACAGCAGAGCATTCAGCGGCCCAGCGATGGCCCGCGGGTCGAATCCCGACACCAGTCCGGACAGCGCCAGCAGTGTAGGATACATCGGAGCATAAGCGGCGTAGCGGCCTCCATGGAATTCAATCCAGCCCTCGCCAGCCAGCAGATTGCGAGCCGTCCCGATGTAGTTGATGGCGTCAAAATGCAGCCCGGGGCCATAGGGATGATTTCGCAGCAAAACCAAAACCGCGCCCAGGACCGCCAGGACGACCGGCAGCAGCATGTGCAGACGCCGACTCGCAGCTGAATGAGGGTTCGCTTTTAGAATTTTTGATGGTGGCATGAATAACTTTATGCCCCCAGACAGGAATAAACGCCCTGACATGGTAGCAAACGGCCAAAGGCTTTGCAACTGCGGAAGCTGAACAGCGCATCAAAGTCGATTGATTCGAAAGACGACGCCGCTTTGCAGAGTGGCTATCCGTTCCAGCGCGGGCATAGCTTCCAATTCAGGCAGGCCATAGCTGTATGGAAGATGGGAATCGTGGAGCCAGATCAGCAAGTCGCCTGTCGCCGCCGCTGCGACTGTTTGCGGAAACCGTTCCAGGTCCTGCGGCAGCCAGTAAAAATCCGTGAGGGGACGGCCAGTGGCGATATACAAGATAGCCAGCCTGGAATAATAGGCTTCGTTGATAAAGATCTTGTCCGTCGCCGACGCTTCCCGAATGAACTGGAGAACCTTGTTATTCACCACGTGCGGCCCCGCGTGATACTTGTCCTCGCCTTGGCTGGCGCTGATGATGGCCACCCTGTTCAGTTCAACCGCGTTGCCAAGCCAAATGAACAGCAGGAGGGCGATGACGCCGCTGGCGAATGTTTTGAGGACTGGCGGCCGGAAAGCGTTTCGCAGCCAGATCAGCAGGCGGTCCATCGCAAAAACCAGCGCAATGAGGAGCGGGATGTACATTGGCGTCCAATATCTGCTGTGCCAGAAAACGACATCATACTCCGTAATCACTATGGTGGTGATGCCCATTAGGATAAAGTAGATCAGAGTAAAGCCGCCGCACAGACAAAAGGCGCGCCATCCTGACGGCCTGCGGACAAGCGCAAGTCCGATGGCAATCGCCAGCGCAAACAGCATGACAGCCGCCAGCGCCATGGCCGCCCCCTGCGACAGGGCAGGCAGAATCCATTTTCCCAGTTCAGAGAGCGATGCTTCCAGGAAATCCGACAAGGTGAAGCGCGGCGGCCAAATCTGCAATCGATAGCCGATACGCTCAATCACCCATAAACCGATGGGAATGCCGGCAATGAGTCCAAATACCGCAGTCCGCTTCAGCTTTTTCAGCAGCCGCACGCCTGGCTGAAACAGCAGGAACGGCAGCAGAACGATGAGCAGAATACCGCCATTGTATCTCGTCAGACAAGCCAAAGATGTGAACAGCCCGGCCCAAATCAGCGCAGCCCAGCGGCCGCCGCGCAGGTATCGTTCCATACAGTGCAGCGCCAGTGTGACAAAGAGGATAAAGGCGGGTTGGGTCATCGCATGAGAGGCCATGGCGGTCAACGGCGGCGATAAGGCGGCCGCCAAACCACCCCACAGCGCCAGCCAGCGGGATGTGATAAGTTCCAGCAGCCAGCGCGCAGCGACAAAGACGGTCAGGCCAAACAGCAGGGCATTCAGCGGCCCAGCGATAGCCCGCGGGTCGAATCCCGACAGCCACCCAAACAGCGCCAGCAGTGTGGGATACGCTGGAGGATTGACGACGTAAGGGCTTCCATGGAATTGAACCCATACTTCTCCGGACAGCAGATTGCGAGCCACCCCGATGTAATTAACGGCGTCAAAATGCAGCCCAGGGCCATAAGGATGATTTCGCAGCAAAACCAAAACTATGCCGATGACCGCCAGGACAACCGGCAGAAGCGCCGACAGGCGATTGGCATGGCTGACTTTCAGAATTTTTGGTGATGGCATAGGCTTGTCGAGGGCTTGAGGGCGGCGGCAGTGACGCTGTGGGGCTGGCAAGACTTGAACTTGCGACCTCACGCTTATCAGGCGTGCGCTCTAACCGACTGAGCTACAGCCCCAATTCAAGCAAGGCGCGATTACCAGCACAATAGTAGGCAAGACAGACCGCCGATGAACCCCAACACCAGTCTTAACTGCTTTGCTGCCGTATGATGGCAGTCTTTTCCCTTAGAAAGGAGGTGATCCAGCCGCAGCTTCCGCTACAGCTACCTTGTTACGACTTCGTCCCAGTCACCAATCCTGCCCTAGGCAGTAGCCCCCTTGCGGTTAGCTTCCCGACTTCAGGCTCGACCCGCTTCCATGACGTGACGGGCGGTGTGTACAAGGCCCGGGAACGTATTCACCGCAACGTGCTGATTTGCGGTTACTAGCAACTCCGACTTCATGCAGGCGAGTTGCAGCCTGCAATCCGAACTGAGATCGTCTTTGGAGGATTGGCTCCACCTCGCGGCTTTGCTACCCATTGTAACGACCATTGTAGCGTGTGTGTCGCCCTGGATATAAAGGTCATGCTGATTTGACATCATCCCCACCTTCCTCCCGTTTGTCACGGGCAGTCGCGCCAGACACTTGTAACTGGCACCGAGGGTTGCGCTCGTTTGCGGACTTAACCGAACACCTCACGGCACGAGCTGACGACAACCATGCAACACCTGTCATGGCTCCCCGAAGGGTCCTTCGGCTTTCGCTTCCGTACTACCAAGATGTCAAACCCAGGTAAGGTTTTTCGCGTAACCTCGAATTAAACCACACGCTCCGCTGCTTGTGCGGGCCCCCGTCAATTCCTTTGAGTTTTAGCCTTGCGGCCGTACTCCCCAGGCGGTACATTTATCGCGTTAGCTTCGATACTCACATACTAAACGCATGCGAACGTCTAATGTACATCGTTTACGGCGTGGACTACCGGGGTTTCTAATCCCGTTCGCTACCCACGCTTTCGCGCTTCAGCGTCAGTGGAGACCCAGGAAGCCGCCTTCGCCACTGGTATTCCTCCGGATATCTACGCATTTCACCACTACACCCGGAATTCTACTTCCCTCTGTCTCTCTCTAGTTGGGCAGTATCACCTGGCACCTCCCAGTTTAGCCGGGAACTTTCACAGGTAACTTACCAAACCGCCTGCGCGCGCTTTACGCCCAGTAACTCCGGATAACGTTCGCGTCCTACGTTTTACCGCGGCTGCTGGCACGTAGTTAGCCGACACTTATTCCTATGCTACCGTCCTTCCTCGTCACATAGAAAAGGGCTTTACGATCCGAAAACCTTCTTCGCCCACGCGGCGTCGCTGCATCAGACTTCCGTCCATTGTGCAATATCCCTCACTGCTGCCTCCCGTAGGAGTCTGGGCCGTGTCTCAGTCCCAGTGTGGGGGGACACCCTCTCAGGCCCCCTACCCGTCATCGCCTTGGTAAGCCATTACCTCACCAACTAGCTGATGGGATGCAACCTCATCCTGCAGCACACTAAGTCTTTTCTCACGGGCTTCTAATCACCGTGAGCTTAGTCGGTTTTAGCTGCTGTTTCCAGCAGTTATCCCGCTCTGCAGGGCAGATCAGTTACTTGTTACTCACCCGTTCGCCACTCTCCACGCCCGAAAGCGCTTCCCGTTCGACTTGCATGTGTTAGGCACGCCGCCAACGTTCATCCTGAGCCAGGATCAAACTCTCCGTATTCGTTACGGGGTTCTCTCCACTCTGTCTTGAACCCACTATTCTGCTGTTAATCGGCACTGTCCACAGGGGACAAAAGCGGCGAGAAAACCTACTCTCACCTCAACATGCCCTACTCTACCAACCCTCAAAATAGCTGTCAAGGGCAATTTTGGGCAATTTTGAAAATTCATCGAATCTAATAAAACGTTTACAGATTTCAGCGATATCGCCCCCTAATCCGCCCACCACCAATAGCTTGGATCCTCAATGTTTTCAATGACTCTCTGAAGCCAGCGGATCCAACGGTGCCGCGGCTCGTCAGGGACAATGGCTTGAACAGCCTCAAGCTGTGTCTGCGTGCATTCCAGCGCCGCCAGCCAAGGCCTGTCTGGATCGCCGACGAAGCCGGTTTCATGCTGATAGACATAGCAGGCCCCCTGCACCAATATACTGGCCGTCCAGATATTGTGTTCCTCTGGACTGGAATCGGCCGGGGACTGATCGCCATAGTTCAGATCAAGAGTCCGCGCATCCAGATGAATATCGAGAGCATCAGGCGTCTGTCTCACCTCATCCAGGCCGCCGGTCGCGTATCTGTGCCAGACTGGCGCGCTGTCCCGTAGCAGATTGAAACCAGCGATGATCTGATCGACAAAGCCTGCCGAGCCTTCAATGGCCACCCCCTGCGGCAGATGACATTGACTGTCTTGGAAAGCATGATAGCCGTTTGTCCAATCTTCGCTGTCATCACACAGCCAGCCAACGAAACAGCAGTTGTCGATTTGGGGTGACAATCCACTGGCGGCCGGAGACGACAACGGGAGACGGCATTCTCGGCTGCGGAAGGCGTGATAGCCGTCAATCCAGTCCTCTTCGCTTTGGCACTGGCGGTCGATATAACAGCAGTTGTCAACCTGCGGCTGCGGCGGACTGCTTTCGGCCAGGCTGATTTCAACGCGGGTGTAATCTACCCAGTCGGCCATCCACAGGTCAAGGCCGTCGCGGTCAACTTTCAGCCACCTGTTCAATTCGCCAATGACGGGCAGGACGGTGCCAGGCGGCACGATTTCAACGATTCGACAGCCGATGCCGGCGCAGGTTCGCAAGTTGATATTGGCATCGGCGCGGATGTGATAAGGCTGTGCCAAGACGCTGTGACACAAGGCCAGCCACAGTATGGCGATGACATATTTAGCTTTCATTGACCGCCTCCTTTATAAGACTAACACTGCAATGACCGCAATGGCGCCGCGGCCTGGCCAATCATCCGTCACCCGCCCGTGCGCTCGTAGACAAGCAGCATAGTATTCCCTAGACTGCGCTCCAAGACCAGCCGACCGCGGTCGGAAAGCTGTTCTTGAAAGACGTCCTCGCAGGGTGATCCAATACCCCGGCCAACAAGCCACAGCTTGGGATAATCATCGAACAGGGAGACCACATCGCGCGGCTCGCCCAGCAGCCCCCACTCGGAAACCTCGCCGCTGGCCGGCGACAGGAAGGGTCGGACTGTTTTATCAGAATACATCATGCCGAATATCGCCGCCTCATGCTGATGGGAACGCCAGTAATAATTGAAGGGCAAGTTGAGACGGGGCGGACAGAGTACCACCGCGTCATCATGCGCCGCTTCAGCCACAGCCCGCGCGATTTGGTCATATAATTTCCATGGCGATTCCAGGTTCTTGTGTTCGATGTCAACCCCATACAAGCTGCCCGCCAGCAGGCCGACCAGAGCGATGCGGCGCAGGCCAACGTTCGGCAGCCAGACGATGCCAGCCGCGCAGCCGACATAATACGGAATCGCAGCCCAAACCAAGACGCGTGTGAAAAACACCGGCTGAATGAAGACCGACGCGGCAAGCATCAGCATTGGGAATCCCAGCGACCCAATGAATATGAACCCAAACCAGTCCCTTTCTTTTCGCCGCCGCCAGCCCCACAAGGCCAAAGCAAAAAGCCCTGCCAGCGCGACTGTCTGAATAAGCAGATGTCTGTTCCCATAAATCGGGAGCGCTGAATGCAGAATCTCCCGAAGAGGCTGTATTCTTTCCTTTTGCAGCCAATAATTGAAACTGTTCAATGTCGAGGAGAAATAAAATAGATAAAACAGATACAGTGCAAGAACGATCATATTGGCAGCGATGAGATTCCGCAGTTTCCGCCATCTGAACTGCGGCGCGGCGGCGATGGCGGCCAGCAAGATCAGCGTCGTCACCACAGGCAGCAGCGCGGCCGTGTTGTGACTGCACATCCCGCCAAGCATCGCGGCAATGTACAGTATCCACAGAATGCCTTTCCTCGGCCTTAAACGCTGCGAAGCCTGGACATCGCGCCAGCCAGAGATGATCAACGCGGCGGCCATCAGCGCCAGACTGCAAAAGAGGGTCAGCATTGGATACATCCGCGCTTGCCGGGCATGATGAATCAAAAGAGGCGACGTCGCCGCCAGACAGGCCGCATACAGCCCGACGCGCCGGCTGTCCACAGTCCGACCGATGACATAAACCACCGGCACCGTCAGCGCAAAGCACAGTACAGAGAAGAGCCGCATCCAGAACTCGCTCTCGCCGCCCAAGCTGATCCAGGAGGCCATAAGCGAAAAGTAGAAGGGCCCATGGTTGACGTCATTCTCCATTGCCCCAGGGCTGTGCGCGAGAAAAAAGGTCGCGGCTTCGTCGTAAGACAGTGAGCCGTAATCAAGCCGAATAACAGCCAAACACAGCGCGGCCATCGTTATCGCCGCCAGAATCAGCCGATGACGAGTGTCCTTTGCCCCTAGCATGGCCTCGCTTGCCTTTTATGGACGCGCCGCCAGCAGTTCCGCTTCAAAATCGTCCGTCACTTTCTCTTTGGGACGGTCTCCCAAAACATCTTTGACATAAACCTCATCTATCAGCGCAGCCACGCAGGCGCTCAATGGCACAGCCAGCATCAAGCCGAGGAAGCCAAAAAAGAAACCGAAGATAATCTGGCCAAGCAGCACTAAGATAGCTGGCATATTCATGCGCTCACTGGCGAGAACGGGACTTAGGACTTGGCTTTGAAAGAAGGAAACGCCATAAATAATAACAATCGTCCAGAGGACATTGCCGGAATCCTGCGTAATGGCGGCCGCCACCGAAGGGACCAGAGCGACGATGGGGCCAAAGTTGGGGATGAACGACAGCGCCCCGGCCAGGACGCCCAAGGCCGCCCATTCTCGAATGCCAAGCGCGGCCAGCCCAATCCCAGTGCCGACGCCGACGACAATCATGGACACCGCGGTGACACTTAGCCAGACGCGCAGAGTCGCTTCGATCCGATGCAGGATGATGTTCATGCGAGAGCGATACCATTTGGGCGTGAGCGTGATGATGCCCTTGACATACAGTTCAGGTTCAGCCAGCAGGTACATGCTTAGGAAAAAGATGATCAGCACGCTAAGGATGGTATTGGCGACGCCGCCGACCACTGGCAGCACCGTCCCGCCCAGCCGGCCCAGCGCATCGGAAACCTGCGAGATAACCTGATTGATCAATTCAGTGCTGTCGCCGGTGATGACGCCCTCTAAAAATGGAAACCACGCAATGAGGTTTTCGCGGGTGATGCTCGCCTGAAGCTGCTCTATGCCGTTCGGAACAGTTTCAGTCGCCAGCGTCGAAAACTGCGCGCCGATAGTCGGGAAAACCAGCAGCGCCATTAACGTGAGGATGACGAAGAATCCGATGACGCTCAATACGATGGCCAAGAAGCGGTTCATCTTGAAGCGGCGCACCAGCAGGCGAACCGGCATGGTGAAAAGGACGACCAAGATGACCGCCGCAAAAGTCAGCATCAGCGTGCTGCGGATCTCCCAGACAAACAGCAGGCCAAGGATAATGATGATGGCGACCAGGATATTGCGTAGACCTGGGCTGATGACGCCGGGGCTGTTCAAACTCATGGCATCCCCCACTCGAAGACGCTTGCTTTGACAAAATTATAGCATTGATGACAAAGAGGCGCAAATGGGATTCTGCCTTCGCCATCGCCCACCTGGCCGGTTGCAATGATGAGACGGAGTTTGTAGAATACGGCATTTGTAGAATAAGGATGACCGCATGAAATTTGATGTTACTGTGTTCGCTGATGATTTGAACCAGGCTGGTCAGCTGGCGCGGGCCGTCGAGACCTATGGTTTTGATGGGCTGTGGGTGGCCGAGGCGGCGCACAATCCTTTTCTGCCGCTGGCGCATGCCTGCCTGACGACCGAGCGCATTGAGCTTGGCACGGCCATCGCCGTCGCCTTTCCGCGCAGTCCGCTGATCATGGCGCAAACGGCCTGGGATCTGGCGGCGCAGTCCAGAGGTCGGTTTATCCTAGGGCTGGGTACGCAGATCAAGCCGCACATCACCAAACGCTTTAGCTCCCCATGGGGCCGCCCCCTGAAACAGCTGCGCGAATACATCCAATCGCTGCGGGCCATCTGGCGCAGTTTCCAGACTGGAGAGGATTTGATCAATCAAGGCGAATACTATCGATTTTCGCTTTCGGCGCCTTCTTTCAGGCCGCCGCATCACGACATCCCCATTTACATCGCCGGGGTCAATACGGGTTTGGCGAAGCTGGCCGGCGAACTTTGCGACGGCTTTCATGTCCATTCTTTCCATACCCCAAGCTACCTGCGCGAGGTTCTGCTGCCGGCCTTTCAGCAAAGCGGCGAAGAAACTGCTTTGGCTTTATCCTGCGCCGTTTTTGTTGTGACCGGCCGAACAGCCGACGAAGTGGAAAAAAGCAAAATGATGAGCAAATCGCAGATCGCTTTTTATGCCAGCACGCCCAGCTACAGCAAAGTTTTGGAACTGCACGGCTGGCAGGATATTGTCCCGCGGTTGAACGCGCTGCTGCGCCGCGGCCGCTGGAATGAGATGCACGAGCTTATCAGCGACGCCATGCTCGATCACTTTGCCGTGACCGCGCCGCCTGACGAGCTTCCCTATAAAGTCCGCGAGCGCTATGAAGGTCTGCTTGACCGCGTAGGCTTTTATTTTCCATTTGAGCCTGATGACCGCAGCAAAAGCATGATCTGGGAGGCGGCGGCGAAAGCGATGGGGAATTGATGACGCAGATGAAACTGGACATGATTTTTCGGCCTTCGGGAGATTGGGAAGCCGACGTCAAGCAGATCCAGCAGGCCGAGAGCTTGGGATTTGATGGCGTCTGGTCGGTTGAGGCGGCGCATAATCCGTTTTTTGCGCTGACTTTGGCGGCCAAGACGACTCGGAAAATCCAACTTGGCACACAGGCCGCGGCCGCTTTTCCGCGCAGCCCGATGATTAGCGCGCAGATCGCCTGGGACTTGGCCAAGCAGTCGGACGGCCGATTCATTCTTGGATTGGGAACACAGCCGCCGCGTCACGTCAACCACCAGCGCCGCGCCGAATGGACGGACTCGCTGGAACGCATACGCGAATACATCGAAAGCATCCGCGCCATCTGGGACACTTTTCAAACAGGGACACGTCTGCGCTACCGCGGCCGTCACTATCAATTCCGTCTTATGACGCCGTTTTTCAATCCAGGGCCCATCGCGCATCCCGACATTCCAATTTACCTGGCCGGCAGTCATCCGCAGGCAGGTCGGCTGGCCGGTGAAATTTGCCAAGGTCTGCATGTGTCGGACTTGCCCAGCATCTCTCATCTGAAGGACGTCATCCTGCCCGAAGTTGAGCGGGGCTTGGCGGCCGCCGGCCGAAAACGAAGCGATTTTGCTGTGACAGTCTCGGTTTCTGATGAAATGCTGAATGAAATGGCGGCCATCACTGCCGCAGAGGATATAGCGGCAAGCATTCGCCGTCGTTATGACGGGCTGGCCGACCGCATTTGCCTTATGTGGCCGACGGAGCAGGCGGAATGGATAGGGGCCTTGGCCAGGGAATGGACGGCGCAGTGATTAAAAAAGGTCAGGTATAGCGCGCGGGCATGGGTTCTTCGATCACTTTGCAGATGCGGAAACCGCGCTTCTGATAATTGTCCAGCGCGTGCGGGCCATCAAGATTGCAGGTATGCAGCCAAACGCGGCCCGTGTCCATCTCCCAGGCGCGGGCGACGCCATAGCTCAAGAGGTGCTTGCCCAGTCCGCGGCCCATATAATCGCGGCGCAGGCCAAAATACGCGATCTCAACTGATTCGTCCTCATGCCGAAACAGTTCAACATAGCCCCCAGGCGAGCCACTGACATATAAGACATGAACCTGCGTCTGTTCGGAGGCCAAAATCTGACGGAGTTCAGCATTCGATATCATCAGGCGGTCGCGCCAGGCCCATTCCTCGCCAACCGATTGATACAGAAATTTATAGAAACCCAAATCGGGCATCTCCATTTTGACGATTTCAATATCGGCGGCCTGCGCGAAAGCCGGGACAAAACTGGCCGGGCTGGTCATCTCCAGATAGGTCGTGATAAGCGTTTCGGTTTTTTCGACAGCCAGCATCATAGGTCTTCCCTGCGGGGCCTTTTTTATAGGATAACGGGAATGACGCGCCTTCAGCTTGGCGCAAATCAACAAATTTCGCCCCGTTACAGTCAGCAATATCACCAAAGAATCGGCTTTCAGGGGATGAAAACGTCTTGTCGCTGAAAATGGACATCATTAAGATAAGGATGTGCCAGCCAAGTCGAGGCGCTGTGGATGCCGTTCTTAGCCCGCGTTCAGCAGTTTTTCCAAACCCGTCTGTACCGCTTCATCCCGACTGAACGGCTGATTGTCCGAGTCGCCCAAAACAACCGCCCGTCGCCGGCCATGCTGAACGCGCTCCGCGAACGGCAGGCTTTTCAAGACGGTACATTGGAAGCGGTGGACTGGTCATCCTCACAGCTTAATCGGGCGTTGCTTTCGTCTTGTCGACTCGCCCGGGCCAGCTTTGCCCAGGCCCAGCTGCAAGGCGCTTATCTGGCCTATTCTGATCTCCGTCAGGCCAATTTCGAGGGCGCGAATTTGGCCGATGCCCATCTGCGAGGCGCGAACCTGGCCGATGCCCATCTGCGAGGTGCGAATCTGGCCGGCGCCAATTTTGCCAGGGCCGATCTACGCCGGGCTGTGCTGACGGCGGCTGATTTGTCACAGGCCAACCTGTGGCGGACTGACCTGCGCGGCGCCGATTTGACCGATGCCGCGATGATCGGCTGTCAGATAAGCGATGTCAAAACCGACGCTGCCACCACCCTGCCCAATGGCAAAACCGGCGGCGCGGCGGTGGATTGGCGGGAATTTACCGTCGAGAAGGGATCCAATCCCGATTAGATTTCAGCGCAGTTTCCGCGTACAATAAGGATAGGCGTTTCGCTGACCGCATGGATGAGGGGAGAATAAACTCGTGCATATCGCGACTTTCACCCGCAGCACCCCGGACACCGCCGCCAAGGTCTGGGTTGACGATGACGGCAAGGTGACCTGGGGCGACATCGCCACAGTCGTTAATCCCTGGGACGAGTATTCGCTGGAAGAAACGATTGTCCAGGCAACGCGCGGCGGCGGCAAATCGACTGTCATCGCTATCGGGCCTGAACTGCACGACGACGCCCTCAAGCACAGCTTGGCGATGGGCATTCAGAACGGGCTGCGGATTGACGCGCGTTCAGCTGACATTCAGGACAGCCTGGTCTGGTCGGCGCTGGCCGCGGCGGCGATCCACAAGCTGGCCGATGTCCGATTGATTGTGTTTGGCAAGGAAAGCGTTGATGTCGGCGCTGACCAGCATGGCTTTCAGCTGGCGCGGCGGCTGGGCTGGACGATGCTTGGCTATGTTTCCAATATCCTCGCCCTCGACGACGAGTCTGGCATCATCAAGGTCGAGAGGATGCTCGAACAGGGCAAACAGACGGTTTCGGCCAGGCTGCCGGCGGTCATCAGCGTAATGAAGGGCATCAATGAGCCGCGCTACCCGAATTTCCTGGGCATCCGCCGAGCGGCCAAGGCGCAGATTCCAGTGTGGACGGCCGCCAGCATGGGGATTGAACCGCCGGCCGCGGCGACAACCGTTCTCGCCTATAAAAATCTGCCGGCGCGCGAGATCGAAACTGAAATTATCGCCGGACAGGACGTCGATGAAAAAGCGGCCATTTTGGCGGCGCGGCTTTTTGCGGAGAAGGTGTTATGAGCGTCTTTGTCTGGATCGAAACCTTTGCCGGCCAAGTCAATGCCAGCAGTTGGGAGGCGCTGGGGGCCGGCAGACGGCTGGCCGATGACTTGGGGATCGGATTGACTGCGCTGGTTTTTGGCGAAAATGCGACAGAGATTGGCGCAGCGGCCGGGCAGTATGGCGCGGCGAGGGCCATCACGGCCGAAGACGACACCCTGGCGGCCTATCGACTGGAGCCGTATGCGGCGCTGCTGACCCATCTTGTCCGAGAGCATCAACCAACTGTAGTCATGGCGGCGGCGAGCGGCCGCGGGCGCGAACTGCTGGCGAGTTCGGCGGCTGATCTTGACGTCGGCTTGATTTCAGAGGCGCTTGATTTGCGCGTTGAGTCCAGCAAAATCATCGGAACGCGGCCAGTCTATGGCGGCAAGGCGCTGATGGAAATGACATCCCATACGTCGACAACTTTTGTGACCATCCGCGCCCGAGCTTTCCAGGCTTTGCCGCGGCAGACGTCCCTTTCAGCTGACGTCAGCGAAGTGGGCGCCGTGCTGGACAGCGGCGACATCAGCGTCCAAATCGAAGGCTTCGCGTCAGAAATCGGCAAGGTCAATTTGAGCGAGGCGGCGATTGTCGTCAGCGGCGGCCGCGGCATGGCCAACAATCCACTGGAAGCGCCCGGCCTAACCGGCGATGAGGCCAGCGTTTGGAAGGCCAAAGAGGGTTTCAAAAATACGCTTCAGCCGCTGGCCGATGTGCTTGGCGCGGCGATTGGCGCCAGTCGGGCAGCTGTGGACGCCGGCTATATCCCATACGAGCATCAGGTCGGGCAGACGGGCAAAGTGGTCAACCCCGATTTGTATATCGCCTGTGGCATCAGCGGCGCCATTCAGCATCAGGCCGGCATGCGCGGCAGCAAGATCATCGTCGCCATCAACAAAGACGCCGCCGCCCCCATTTTCAAGCTGGCCCGCTATGGCATTGTCGGCGATCTTTATGAGGTCGCGCCAGCCCTCGCCAAAGCGCTGCGGGAAAGATTGAACGGGAAAGATTGAACGAGAGAGATTGAATCAGAGGCTTTTGTTCCAATTTACCACAATTCAAGGCGGCCTTCTTATCATAATTTACCATAGCGGCCCCGCAGGAAACCATTAGCATTCACGCATAAGACGGCTGCTTGACAGGGTTCACGGATTTATGGAACTTGCGCTGTTCACCGCTGTGCCATTTCTGCTGGCGATGCTGCTGGCGGTCCCCTGGGTAAAGAATGCGCTCAACCAGTCGGCGCAGACTTGGCTGACCAGCCTGGCGATGGCCGGGCTGTTTTTCGGCTTTTTGGGCTTGATGCCGCGGCTGCCGGCCGAAGGGGCCCTCATCCAAACCTTTGACTGGGCGCCGTCGCTGGGCATCGGCCTGACCTTTTACCTCGATGGCCTGTCCTTGATTTTCGCGCTTGTCATCACCGGCATTGGCGCTTTGGTTTTTTTCTATGCCGGACATTACTTTGACGATGCCGCCGAACACAGCCGCTTCATGGTGTGGCTGCTGGGCTTTGCCGGCGCGATGCTGGGACTGGTTTTGTCGGGCAATCTGCTGATGATGTTCGTCGCCTGGGAACTCACCAGCGCCGCTTCATTCATGCTCATCGGCTTCACAGGCGACAAAGACGCGGCGGCCCGCGAAGGAGCCTTCAAAGCGCTCTTCGTGACGGCCGGCGGCGGCCTGGCCTTGATTATCGGACTGGTTATGATGGGCGCGGCGGCCGGCCAGCTTCTCTATCCCGATGAGGGCCTGCGGCTGGTGACGGATCTCGATGCGATTTTCCAGGCCAAGACCCTGCATCAGCATCCATGGTTTCCAGCATTTACGATATTAATCGTGCTGGGCGGCCTGACCAAAAGCGCCCAATTCCCCTTTCATTTTTGGCTGCCGGCGGCCATGACAGCCCCAACGCCGGCCAGCGCCTATCTGCACAGCGCGACCATGGTCAAAGCCGGCATCTTCCTGTTCCTGCGCCTGTCGCCGTTGATGTACCCCCATCCGCTCTGGTCGAATCTGCTGCTTTCATTTGGCCTGCTGACCATGCTGATTGGCTCGTGCTTCGCCATCAAACAGCGCGATCTCAAAGGCCTGCTGGCTTATTCGACCATCAGCAAGCTGGGCGCGATTGTGGCCATGATCGGCCTGCCTGGACAAAACGGATTGAAGGCGGCCTTTGTCGGCATCATCGCGCACGCGCTTTATAAATCAGCCCTGTTCCTGGTGGCCGGGGTGATTGACCATGCCACTGGCACGCGCCGCATTGATCGACTGGGCGGCCTGCGCCGACAAATGCCGCTGATGTTTTGGGTTACGGTCATTTCAGCGCTGTCCATGGCCGGCATGCCGTTTTTGCTTGGCTTCGTCGCCAAAGAGACCCTGCTGGACGCCATGCTGAATTACAGCGATACGTGGCTGGCTTTGGGCATCGTCCTGGTGAGTTCAGCATTGACGGCTTTGGTCGGATATATGCTGATTTATGATGTGTTTTGGAGGGTGCCGCGCCAAGAGATACATTTTCACGCCCCGCCGGCCTTGATTGGCCTGGGTCCCTTGCTGCTGTCACTCGGCTCGCTGACTTTGGGATTCCTGGTGGAGCCGGTCATCGTTCCGCTGCTGACCCTGGCCGTCCCCAAAGAATTCGAGCTTCATCTTTTTGAAGGCTTCAATAACATTTTTTGGATGAGCATGGGGGTTTTGCTGGCGGGTGGGATCCTGTTTCGGTTCAGAAAACCGCTTATTCGGCGCATCGCGTTTCCATTTTCCGGCGATGCAGTATATCGCGAGTTCATCCAATATATCGAATGGGCCGGCGACCGCGTCCTAAGCACACAGTCAGGCTTTGTGCGCTATTATTTGGCGATTATTCTGGGCGCGGTGTCCTTTGTGCTTGTTGGATCAGGGACGCTTACAGCAGTCACAGCCGGCCAGCAGCTTTTCCCCTCTGACTGGTCAGTGACGATTACCGATCTGGCGAAAATTTTCATGCTCTTCCTGACGGTGGCGGCCGGTTTGCTGACGGTCGTTGTGCGCGAGCATGTGCGGGCGGCGATTGCCTTTGGCGTGATCGGCTATGCCATCGGCGTCATTTTCCTGATCGAACACGCGCCCGATGTGGCCCTGGTGCAAATGCTGGTCGAGACGATGGCGACGGTGCTTATCATCATCATGCTGGGGCGGATAAGCTCGGCCAACCGCCGCGAGGTGATGAAACGGCTCTGGCTGGGGCAGCATCGACACAATTATGGTTTGCTGCGCGATATCGGCATATCGATTGTCATCGGTTTGGCTGTGTTTATCTTCGCGCTGATCGCTTTGCAGAATCGCCCCGAACGCAGCAGCATCGCCGCCTGGCATCTGGAAAACACGGCGGCCGTAGCGGCTGAAGATGTGGTCGGCGCGATTGTCGCCTCCTTTCGCGGCACCGATACCCTGTTGGAAATTGCGGTTTTCACCACAGCGGCGCTGGGCGTCTTGACTCTGCTTTCGCGCGGGCGGCAAGGCAGCAGCCCCCTGGCGCCGCGGCTGGATCAGACCCAAACGGCCGAAGAGACGCAGAACCCCGCCAGCCTGTCGACGCCTTTCACGCGCTCGGTTTCGTACATCGTGCTGCCCATTGCCATCTTAATCGGCATCGCCCAAATCCTGTACGGCGGCAGCGGCCCAGGCGACGGATTCACAGCCGGGGTCACCATCGGCCTGGCGGTGTCGTTGTGGTATGTGGTGCTGGGCTATTTTGAAGCCAAACGCCAGCTGCCTTGGTTTCAGCCAGCGCAGATGATCCGTCTTGGCTTGGTCATTGCCATTTTGAACGCGCTCTTTCCGCTGCTGATGGGCAAAGAATTCATGGGACACATCGAATTTGACCGACTGCTTGGCATTTATGACGCCGTGGGGGCCTTGGGGCTGCATGTCACCTCGGCGCTGATTTTCGAAATTGCGATTGCCATTACCGTCATGGGCGGGCTGGGCATTATTATGGAAGTGATCGCCTACCCCAACGCGGTTCAGGCTTTCGCTGATGAACCGAAAGGGGCAGGAAATGATTGAGTTTATGTTTGCTTTGGCGATTGGCATCCTGTTTGGCATCGGCGTTTTCCAACTGCTGCGGCGCGACCTCATCAAAGCGGCGATTGGCTTTGCCCTGCTGTTTTCGGCCATCAACCTGTTCTTTGTGGCCGTGGGCGCATTTGAAGGCGACTTTGCCCCCTATGTCAGCAATGTTGAGGCCGGACGACAGACCAGCGATCCCTTGATTCAAGCCTTGATTCTGACGGCGATTGTGGTCAGCTTTGGCAGTTTTTCGCTGGTGCTGGGATTCGTCAACATCATCTCGCGGCGCTACGGCACCGTCGATTCCAACGAAGTCAACAACCTAAAGCACTAGGAGACCGCAACCGACTCAAATGGAAAATAACGTCTTTCTTCTTGGAACTTTAGCGGCGCCGCTGGTGGGTGCGATTGTCGCTCTGCTCTTCGCCAAAATGAACCGCGTCCAGCGTTATATCGGCGTTTTAACCAGCCTCATCGCCTGGATCTTCAGCACGGCGCTGCTGGCCCAGGTCCATGCAATGGGCGTGCAGACTTATGAATTGGGGAACTGGAGTCCGCCTTATGGCATCGTGCTGGTGGCTGACACCTTGGGCGGCCTCTTTGCCTTTATGGTCACGACTATCATGGTCGGCGGACTGCTTTACACCTTCAGCGGCCATGATCGCTGCATGAGCTACCCAGCTTTTGTGCCGCTGTTTCTGCTGATGGAAGTCGGCCTGGTCGGCGCGATGCTGACTGGCGATCTCTTCACCCTGTTTGTGTTTATGGAATTGATGGTGCTGGCTTCGGTGTCGCTGACAGCAATATCAGATGACCGCTATGGACTTGAAGCCGCCTTGAAGTACATCCTGATTAGCTCGATGGGGACGCTTTTCTTGCTGCTGGGCATCGCCGCCATGTACGCCGCGCTGGGAACCTTGAACATGGCCGATATGGCGCGGCTGCTGCTGACCGGCGAACGTCCCTTTTTGGCGCCGGCCTCGGCCCTTATGCTTTTGTGCGCCTTTTTGCTGAAGAGCGCGGTTTTCCCCTTTCATTTCTGGCAGCCCGACTTCCATACCACCGCCCCAACCCCAGTCAGCGCTATGCTGTCTTCGATTGTGGTCAAGGTCGGCGTCTATGGGATTATCCGTTTGGTGACGCTGCTCTTCATCGTCGAAGCGGCCCTGCTGGAAAGCTGGCTGGTCGGGCTGGGCATCATCGGCATCCTGTTTGGCAGCTTGGGGGCTTTGCGTACTTACAATGCCAAGCGTATGCTGGCCTATTCGACATTCGCTCAAATTGGCTTTATCCTGGTGGGCATCGGCTGGGGCGGGCCGCTGGCGCTGGTCGGCGCGATTATTTATGCTTTTAATCATGCTTTCATCAAATCTTCCCTGCTCATGCTCATCGGCGTCGCCGCCAGTTATACCAAAGTCAAGACGGCCAACTTCGCTGACCTCAACGGAATTGGCAAGAAGCTGCCGCCGCTGACCGGCTGGCTGATTTTACTGGGCGGCCTGTCGCTGGCCGGCATCCCGCCGACGAACGGCTTCATCAGCAAACTGGCGCTCATCCAAGGGGGGATCGCCCGGCAGGACTGGTTCATCCTGATACTGATGGTCGGCGCTGGCATTCTAACGCTGATGTACATGATCCGCGCCTGGCAAAGCATCTTCCAGCAGACGCCGCTGGCCAGCACGGCCGCCACCAAAGCGGTCGGAGACAGTCTGCTCGCGCCATTCTTGCTGGTCGCCGCCAGTTTGCTGCTGGGCATCGCGCTGGCCGAGCCATTGGCGCAGCTGATCGCCGAGACGGTGCGTCAGCTTGGCGATCCGAACATTTACATTTCGGCAGTCAACCTGGAAGGATCCTAATCATGCTGCTGAAACGACTGATTTTATCGCTGCCCCTAGCCGGCGGCTGGACAATTTACACCGCCCAACTCACCCTGGGCAATTTTATGCTGGGATACCTGTTCAGCCTGATAGTGCTGATCGCTACCGGTGTGCGCGGCGACAGTTTCAGACTCCGCAATGTCCCAAAGCAGATCTTCAATTTGATAGCTTATATCTTTTTGGTCGCTTATGATGTTTTGGTTTCAGGGCTTCAAGTGGCGCGCATCATTTTAAGCCCAAGCCTGCCTATCCGCCCAGGACTGTCGTTCATCAACACGCAGGACGCCAGCGAAAACCCGATGATATCGGCAGTCAGCGCGCACGGCATCACGATTACGCCCGGCGAACTGGTGGTCGATTTTGAAGAGACGTCTGAAGAGGGTATGCTGATGATTGTACACAGCTTGAATATCGCAGAATCGGCGCCGAATTTGGATCGCGCCCAGACCGTTCGGCTGCGGCGAATCAGGAGGATACTTGGCTATGATTGAAAGCGCATTCGCACAAACCGCGATTCGGCTCATCCTGCTGGGCTTGGTCAGCCTGCTGATCCCGGCTTCGTATCGAGTCATCGCCGGCGAGACGCTGCCCGACCGCCTGCAAGCTGTGGATTTGATTACGACCCTGCTGATCGGCATCATCATCATGCTGGCGCTGGTGGAAGGCGCGCAGGGCTTTGTCGATATGGCGATTGCTTTGGCGGCTTTCGCTTTTGTGGGAACGATTAGCATTGCCCGCTATATTTCTGAAGGCCGCGTGCTTTAGATGTTAGAGATCGCTGGTGTTGGCGCCTTGATTTTCGGTTTGTTTTTCTGCGCGGTGGGCGTGGTCGGAGTCATCCGCATGCCCGACAACCTGACGCGGCTGCACGCTTCTGGCAAAGTGGCGACGCTGGGACTGTTCGGCCTGCTGGCTGGCGCGGCAATTTTGATGCCCTCAATTTCCCTCAAAGTCCTGGCGCTGGGGCTGTTTGTGCTGTTCACCAGTCCAGTGGCCACTCACGCCATCGCCGCGGCCGACTATCGCCGCACCGAAATTGTCGAGGAACTCATCGAAATGGAAACCCCCGAAGAGGATGAAATTGACATGACAGCGGTCGATATCACCGGTTTTCTTTCGCGCCAGAAAATCCAAGAGATCATTGAGGCGCAGCAGCTTCGGGCGCTTCAGGCCTCCACTGGCGAGCGCGAAGACAATGGCCAGGACAAATAAACAGCTTTATCTGCGGAAAAGGCGAAAGATCGGATTGTCATTCGACTGGAGATGGTCGAGAAAATTGACCAGGAAAAACCCGACGAGCATAAGAGCCAGCGCCAGCCAAAAAGTTTCGCCAGCAAAATCCGGCAAGATATTCTGTTCGGACAAGCAGCGAAAATCGCCATGTCGATCAAGGTCGCTGGCCAGGCATGCTTTCCAGGGATAGATTTTCCACAGCGAGCCGGCCATAAATCCGACCAGCAGAGCGACGGTGATGTGATAATAATGCGCCAGCAAAAAACTCAACACGCGCGAAAAAGCGATGATGCCGACCACTGCTCCGAGGCCGACAGCGATAACCGGCGGCAGATTGCGGTCGCTGACGGCCGTCAGCACATAGTCATACTGCCCCAAAATCAGAAGCATAAATGAGCCAGAGATGCCCGGCAGAATCATGGCGGTAATGGCGATCATGCCGCTGACAAACAGCATAGGCATGGAATGATCAGCATCGGCCGGCACGATGTTCACGATGATAAAAGCCGAAACCGCGCCGACGGCAAACATAGCGATGGACGATGAAGACCAGCGCACCTTGATGCCGATAGTCAGAATGGAAGCCAGCACCAGCCCAAAGAAAAAGGCGAACAGCAGAGATCGCCCCTGCTCGTCGTCCATGACCGCGCTCAAGAATCCAGACAAAACGAGGATGGCCGTCAGCAGGCCCAAGCCCAGCGCCAGCAGAAAGCGAAATGAGATATGATCCAGCAGTTCGCCAAACTTCAAGCGCAAAACCAGCCGCAGCGCATGAAAATTAAAGGACTTGATAGCGTTAATCAGCGTCTCATAAATACCGAGTATGAAGGCCATCGTCCCGCCGCTCACGCCTGGCACGATGTCGGCGGCGCCCATAGCGAATCCGGTCAAAAACAGGCGCAAATACTGGACTAGCGTTTGCGGTCTGGACAGGCTTTGTTTTCCTTTGTTCACTGTTTGACTCCCTGCTGTTAGGCGGTGCGACAGTCTATCAGGCCCGATAAAGCCGCCAGGGTCAATACTGAAGGTTTTTGTTTATCCATCAAGTGGCTGGCGAAAATCAAATACGCCGTCATAAATCCCCCAGCGCACCCCCGTTTCACTAATCAAGGTCTGCCCCTCCCGCCGCAGCGCGGTATGAGACTGGGGACATCTGAAGAGGGCAAGCGGACTGTCTGAACGCGAATCGAATGGCTTGGCCGCCGCCGAATCCTTTAGCTGCAAATCAAGGAAAATGCTGGGCGAAACCCTCCAGGCGGTTCTTTGCAAAAGGGCATCCAGACCAGCGAGAAATCCGGTCGGCAGACAGCGTTTGAGCAAGGCCAGCCGAAACCAGGAGATGGGAACGGTTTGACGAATCGAAAAGCCGCTTTGGGATACCTGCGCCTGAATATAGTCGGGATGAAAATTAAAGTTAAGCTCAACAAACTCAATCGGCTCAAGGGTATAGGGATTCCAGCCGTTTCGGCCCAGCGCATGGCGAAATATGGCTTTGAGATGACGTTTATTGGCGTATTCCAGGATCAGCCGGCCGCGGGCCGACAGGACGTCTTTGATTTGTGACATGAGGGCCGGGACGTCCTCGATATGATGAATGACGCGAATCATCGCCGCGCCGTCAAACACGCCGGGCTGGAAGGGCATCTGATAGGCATTCGCCGCCACATACAGCCTTCGCGCATCGCCCAGCTGCCGGCGGGCATATTGCAGCTGTTCCAGCGAATAGTCGAGCAGGATCACCTGTTGATACATCCGATATTCATGGGTCAGCCGCCCGAAACCGGCGCCAATTTCAAGCAGGCGATGACCTCTATCTGGCAGCAGACGCCGCAGCAATCGCCGCTCGACGGCATCTTCATAACCCCGCCCCTGCCCTTCCCAAAAGTCATGGCGATAAGTCGAATCGCCATAATCACAGATGCGCGGCGGTTCGGTCACAGGGCATCCTTGAGTCCGGCTTCTCGGCGCAGCATGTCAGCTTTGTCGGTTCGTTCCCAAGGCGCATCGACATCCTCGCGCCCGAAATGTCCATAAGCGGCCACCTGTTTATAGATGGGACGGCGCAGTTCCAGACTGCGGATAATTTCGCCCGGCCGCATATCGAAATGCTTTTTAATCAGTTCCCTGATGACATCGTCGGTTACTTGTTCGGTGCCGAAGGTTTCGATGTCCAGAGACGTCGGATTGGCCTTGCCGATGGCATACGACACTTGTAGTTCAAAACGTTTGGCCAGCCCGGCGGCAACGACATTCTTGGCGACATACCGCGCCATATAAGCCGCGCTGCGGTCGACTTTGGTGACGTCCTTGCCAGAAAAGGCGCCGCCGCCATGACGGGCCACACCGCCATAAGTATCGACGATGATCTTGCGCCCGGTCAGGCCGGCATCGGCCGCTGGGCCGCCTTTTACAAATTGGCCGGTCGGGTTAATGATGAAACGGGTCGCATCGTCAATCAAGTCATCGTCGACCACATCGCGGATAATATGCTCTTCAACCTGCCGCTCGATCTCCTCCTGCGAAATATCTGGATCATGCTGGGTCGAGATAACAATAGTATCGACTCGCTTGGGCCGGCCATAAGCGTATTCAACGGTCACTTGACTTTTGGCATCAGGACGCAGCCAGGGCAGTTCACCGCTCCTGCGCGCTTGGGCCAGACGCCGCGCCAGCTTATGCGCCAGCGAAACAGTCAGCGGCATCAGTTCGGGCGTTTCGTCACAAGCAAAGCCAATCATCATGCCTTGGTCGCCGGCGCCGATTTCGTCTTCCTGCTCGGCCGCCGAATCGCCGCGCGCCTCCAACGCGCGATTGACGCCCCGCTCAATATCACTGGACTGCTCGGTAATGGCAAGCCGCACTTCACAAGTTCCCGCATCAAAGCCATATTCGGCCGTATAGCCAATATCCGCAATCGTTTGACGCGCAATTCTTTCATAATCAATATCGGCTGTAGTGGTAATCTCGCCAATGACTACCACCAAGTCAGAGGCTGTCGCCGCTTCGCAGGCCACCCGCGCCATCGGATCCTGTTCCAGGATAGCATCCAGGACAGCATCGCTGATTTGGTCGCAGATTTTATCCGGATGCCCTTCAGACACGGATTCCGAGGTGAAAAGATACTTGGGAGATGTCATAAATGTGGTTGGCATGATCGTCCTTTCTGGGCAATAAAAAAACGCCTTGCAAGGCAGAGGGCGTGAACATTGTCATTCGGATACGCTCATCTGCCAGAGTCCAAACCCTGCCGGAGTTAGCGCCGTCCCAATCCTGGGGGTTGCCGCGAGTTCACCGAGCCGATTCTCTCACTCGTTCTTGATGAGTGCCAAAGTCATTCAAACTTCGACAAATTGACTGTAACACAAAACAGCGGGCTGTAAAAGGGGAAAACAGCGAATAACTGAAATTGAAACGGAAACTTGGCAAGGCGCGGCCGCCGCGTTATACTTGAGTCAACAGTTGGAGATAGGGGAGCGAACATGGAAAACATAAATTGGGCGCAAGTTGGCGCATTTTTTGTCCCAATGCTGGGACTGGGCTTGGCCGGACTGGCTTATCTTACCTGCCAGTTTAACCGCATCAACGACCGCATCACCCGCGTCGAGGAACTCATCATCCGCGTTGAGCAGCGCCTAGGCGACCGCATAGGAAGGCTGGAACAGCAGCAGGCGCGGATGCTCGGCTTCCTGGAAGGCCGCGGGGTGATGGGCAAAGCGCCGGCCGCCGAAACCATATCCTAAGCTGTTCCTCATGACAGAAGCGCCATTTCATTTGCCGTGGCGCTGGATGTGCATGATGAACTCGTTGCGAAGCTCGCGGCTCTGCTTGAAATCACCGAACATCGCCCTGGTTGTGAAATTGGAATCATGCTTCTTGACACCGCGGATCGTCGAACACATATGCTGACCGGTCATCACCACAGCAACGCCCTTGGGTTCCAATATCTCATCCAGAAACCCCCCAATCTGACGAGTCAAACGCTCCTGCACTTGCAGACGGTGAGAAAACATATCCACAATACGCGGAATTTTGCTTAGCCCGATTACTTTCTGGTCAGGGATATAAGCTACATGAGCATATCCCATAAACGGAAGCAGATGATGCTCGCACAAGCTGTAAAATTGAATGTCATTCACAATCACGACGTCATCATATTCGATATTGAAGATGGCATCGTTCACGAGTCGCTTGGGATCGACTGTGTAACCGCTGACCAACTCCTGATAGGCTTTGGCAACCCGTTTCGGTGTATTCCGCAGACCTTCGCGGTTGGGGTCTTCGCCAATAGCGCACAGCAAATTGGACACCGCGTGCATGGCGGCGTCCAGGTCAACAGACTCAAAATTCAACTCAAACCTGTCCAGCAGTTCCTTCGATTCAAGTTTTCGGCTAAGGTCTGTTTCCACAACCGTATCCAGTTTCAATTGATCGTTCAATTCGCACCTGTTCTGTTCTCACTGTAAGCTGTTCGTTTATCTTTTTACAGCGATTGACCTTGCATTTTGCAGATAAAAGCCATTATAGCGCAGTTCGCTATAAAAATGCAAGGCCGTTTATAATATCAGTTTCCAATGAAATAAACATTGTAATTTTGGCGGCGATTCCAGGCGGCAAATCAAATAGGATCAAGGCATGGACATCATCGAAATCAGCAATTTGCGGCTGCGCGCCATCATCGGCTTCAGTCCGCATGAACGCCATGAACCGCAAGATGTCGTGATTAATCTGCGCGTCGGCGTTGAGCGGCGGCAGGCTGGCGAAACCGACAATCCAAAAGACGCTTGCAATTACAAAACCCTTGCCAAAGCCATCATTCAGGCGGTCGAGAATTCGCGCTATGATCTGGTCGAGAAACTTGCCGAAGAAATCGCGCGGACAGCTGTCATAGACCATCAGGCGCCCTATATTGAAGTGGCCGTGCATAAGCCGGGCGCTTTGCGGCGGGCCGATACGGTCGGCATTCGGATTCAGCGCCGCCCGCAGGATTATGCGAAAAATTTGGCCTATGTTTCACTGGGATCGAATATATCATCCGAAGAAAATCTGCGCCAGGCTCTGCGTCGACTGCGACAGTACACAACACTGCTGGCCTGGTCGCCGGTGTACCGCAGTGAACCGCAAGGCTATACGGCGCAGGCTCATTTTTTGAATATGGCCGCCAAAATCCATACCCTCCGTTCACCGCTGACCTTCAAAAGAGAGGTGATTGACCGCATTGAAGCCGAGTTGGGCCGCGTCCGCGACCCGCAAAACAAGAACGCGCCGCGCACCATTGACCTTGACATTTCGCTTTGGAACCGCGAGACGCTGGAATTTGGCGAAAGGCCTTGGAAAGTCCCAGACGAGGACTTGCTTCATTTCGCGCATATTGCGGTGCCTTTGGCGGATATCGCTGCCGACTATCGCCATCCTATCGCAGGCAAAACCCTGGCCGAGATCGCTTCGGCGCTGAATACTGACGGCTTGCAGCAGGTGCAGATCGATTTTTCGCTATGACGATTTTAAGGATTTTCGCTTTCGCGCCTGTATGGACGCCTGTATGGATTCGTTAGCGGGTTTCGCCCTGACAGCTGATGGCTGGATGCGATAAAATGGGGCCGTTTGACACACGCGGGTTTTGCGCCCAATGAGGAGCAGATATGGCGAACGAGACCTTGATCACCTTGTCCGAACCGCGCTCGGCGGCCGCCGAAGCCTATCGCAGCCTCCGTACCAATTTGATGTTCAGCAGCGTCGAAAATCCCATTCATACCCTGCTGGTCACATCGCCAGCGCGGGATGACCACAAGAGTATCACCCTGGCCAATCTGGCGGTGACATTTGCCCAGGGCGGCAGCAAAACGATCCTGGTGGATGCCGATCTGCGTCAGCCCAAACAGCAGCGCATTTGGGGAATCAGCGGCCAGCGCGGCCTGACCGGCATGATGGTCGATGACGCGGCGATTAGCCAGCCGCCCCTGCAGGCCACCGAGGTAGAAAACCTGCAAATAATGGTCAGCGGCGAACTGCCACCCAAC
Source organism: Phototrophicaceae bacterium (assembly GCA_965243795.1). Classification (GTDB taxonomy): domain Bacteria; phylum Chloroflexota; class Anaerolineae; order Aggregatilineales; family Phototrophicaceae; genus UBA6055. Next base: position 3,113,091 of record OZ251576.1, read on the forward strand.
CCGGCCGACCTGTTAAGCGGCAAGCGGATGGATGAGATCATCGGTGTCCTGAAAGGGCGCGCTGATTATGTCCTCTTCGACAGTCCACCGGTGCTGGCGGCCACGGATGCGGCGCTTTTGGGCATCAAGCTGGACGGAGCTTTGCTGGCTGTTCGCGCTGGCGACACGCGCCGCGACCATACGGCCCAGGCTCGACAGGCCCTGGAACGAGTGCATGTGCGGGTAATTGGAGCGGTTTTGACCAATGCCCCGCGCGAAAGCAGAATCGCTTACTAAAAGGCGGCGTCAATGAAAGGACTGATCCTAAGCGGCGGCAAGGGAACTCGACTGTACCCGCTCACCTATACCCGCGCCAAACAGCTGATCCCAGTCGCCAATAAACCAGTGCTGGTGCGCGTGATTGAAGCCCTCCGAGAAGCGCAGGTGCGGGAGATCGGCATTGTGGTCGGGCAGACAGCGACCGAAATCAAAGAGACGCTGGGCGACGGACATGAATGGGACGTGCAGCTGACCTATATCCCACAGAACCGCCCTGATGGCCTGGCGCATGCGGTCAAGATTTCGCGGGATTTTTTGCAGGACGATTCCTTTGTCATGTTCCTGGGCGACAATGTGCTGGAAGGCGGCATCAGCGCGCTCATCGCTGACTTTGCCGATAAGGGCTGGAACAGCCAGATTGTGCTGAAAGAGGTCGAAAACGCATCAGCTTATGGCGTGGCCTGCCTGCGGTCGGACGGCAGCATCGAAAGACTCATCGAAAAACCAGAGAATCCACCCAGCCGCCTGGCCCTGGTCGGCGTCTATATGTTCGACCACCATATTTTCGAGGCCGTCCAGGCGATACAGCCCTCGGCGCGCGGCGAATACGAGATCACCGATGCCATCCAATGGCTTATCGACCACGGCCACACCGTCTACCCGCACATCCACGAAGGCTGGTGGATCGACACCGGCAAGCCGACCGATATGCTGGAGGCGAACAGCCATGTATTGGAAGAGACCGCGCCGACCACGGCCGCGACGGCCCGCATCGATGAACGGTCGACAGTCGACCCGCGGGTCACGGTGCAGGATGGCGCCAAAATTATCAACAGCGTCATCCGCGGCCCAACCATTGTCGGCGCGAACACCCTGATCGAAAACAGCTACATCGGCCCCTTCACCAGCATTTATCACCATTGCGAAATACGAAACTGCGAAATTGAGCGGAGCATCATCCTGGAAAACTGTCGGATTATTGACATCGACCAGACCTTGCGCGACAGCCTTATCGGCCGCAATGCCTCGGTCAAGCGCAGTCAAGGCAAACCCAGCGGCCTCAAGATGAATCTTGGCGACCACGGCATGCTTTGGGTCTAGCCGCCGAAAGGAGCGTTTGCCATGAAGAACATTCTGGTCACAGGAGGCGCCGGGTTTATCGGCAGCGCGTTTGTCAGACACATGGTCAAGGCTTACCCCGATTATCACATCGTTTGTTATGACAAGCTGACTTACGCCGGCAACCTCGACAATCTGCTGACGGTCAGTGACGATGAGAACTATCGCTTTGCGCGCGGCGACATTGCCGACCGGCGGACTGTGCGCGAAACGCTGAACCAGTACAGCATCGATACCATTGTCAATTTCGCCGCCGAAAGCCACGTCGACCGCAGCATCCTGGCGCCGGACGCCTTTATTCACACCGATACTGTCGGCGCCTACATCCTGCTGGACGAGGGCCGCAAGCACGGCATCGGCCGCTTTTGCCATGTATCGACCGATGAGGTTTATGGCGACGTCGAAGACGGATTTTCGAGCGAGGACGACCGATTCCTGCCGAACAGTCCCTATGCGGCCAGCAAGGCCGGCGGCGAGCTTATGGTGCGCGCCTATCATGTCACTTACGGCCTGGACACTGTGGTGACGCGCGGCAGCAATACCTACGGCCCCTATCAATACCCCGAAAAACTTGTGCCTTTCTTCATCACCGAAGCCCTCGACGACCGACCTCTGCCCCTTTATGGCGATGGCCGACAAGTGCGGGATTGGCTGTATGTTGATGACCACGCGCGCGGGGTGGATCGGGCGCTGCACTTTGGCCAATCGGGCGAAGCCTATAACCTGGCCGGCGAAAATCAATGTTTGAACATCGACGTCACCGAGCGCATCCTGGATCTGCTGGACAAGCCAAGATCGCTGATTCGCCACGTCCCCGACCGCGAAGGCCATGACCGCCGCTATGCCATGACGGCCGAAAAAGCGCGGCGGATCGGCTGGGAGCGGCAGTACGATTTCGCGCGCGGCCTAGAGGCCACCGTGCGCTGGTACGCGGCGAATGAATGGTGGTGGCGCAAACTCAAGACTGGCGCCTATCTGGATTTTTACAAACAGCAGTATGCCGAACGTCTGGCCTTGGCCGACCCGCGCTGATTCAGCAGACCAGCGAGGTCAGCTTGCAGATTAAACGGTATTCGACGCGGCCAAGACAGTTCCGCGCCTGTGGCTGTGTTGGGATTATGACTGGCTTGGGCGTCCTTTTGGCGATTTTCCTGCTTTTGGCGGCGCCAGCTTTGCCAGGTGTTATTTTGCGAATGGCTGGCTTTGAACCCATAGCCAACGTCCAGCGGCCGACGGCGGCCAATCCCATTTCAGTCGACGCGGCCGACGCGGTTGAGTCATCAGCGCTGCTTTCGGCCGCCGGCCTAGGCCAGCTGAACCTGCCGCCCTCATCAAACTACGTCATCACCGCCGGCGCAGACATCATCCGCATCATCATTCGAGCAGAGAGCATCGCGGCGGTTTGCTTTCAATTTGCCGAATTTTGCGGAAATAGCGGTCATCCTTTGCGGCGGGCAAAAATCAAGCTGGGCAGTGGCAGCCTGGTCATTGCTGGCGAGGCTTTTGTGGAGCCGCTGAATATCTGGCAGACGATTGAACTGCGGGTGTCTCTCGCCGCCGCCAATGCCATTCAGATCGACAGCCTTGGCCTGGACGGCATCCATTATCGGATTCCCGAAAATGAGTGGGGACAGCGCATCCGCGAGCTTGAGACCAGCTTCAACGACATGTTAAGCGGCCTGTCGCTTCAGGTCGATGGGCGGTCTTATTTGCTTTTCGATATCATCATCAGCGAGAATCAGCTAGTCGCGGCTTTTCGCTAGGGTTACAATCAGGGATACAATCAGGAGTGCAATCAGGAATGCAATCGAAACAGGCGAAATCTGGAGCGGATATTGACGCATGAGGGTATTCATCACCGGCGCCGCCGGCAAGCTCGGCGCTGAACTCGCGCGGCAGCTGATGAAAAAGCATGAGGTCATCGGAGCGGACATCGCTGGCGGGACTGGGCATCGACTGGATGTGACCGACTATGCGGCCTGTCAGCGGTTGATACATGAAACCGCGCCGGATATTGTTCTGCACCCGGCGGCCTGGACGGACGTAGATGCCTGCGCCCGTCATCCTCACAAGGCCCTCCGTATCAACGGCGTCGGCGCGCACAACGTCGCCGCCTGCACAGCGCAGCTTGACATTCCAATACTGTACGTCAGTTCCAACGAAGTTTTTGACGGACGGCAAAATCGGCCTTATACAGAATACGACAGCGGCAACCCCATCAATCCCTATGGTTACAGCAAATGGTACGGCGAGCGGGCGGTTCTGCAAGGCAATCCACGTCATTACATTGTGCGAACGGCTTGGCTCTTCGGCGCCGGCCGCCCTAATTTCGTGCAGGCGATACTGAAAGCGGCTAAGGCTGGGAAAGCGCTAAGGGTTGTGACAGATGAGGTCGCCAATCCAACTTATGTCAAGGATGTCGCCAGCGCGATAGCCGATCTAATCGAGACGGCGCGCTATGGCAGCTATCATTTTGTCAACGAAGGCGCGGCCTCTCGCTGGGATTTGGCGCGTTATGTTTTGGATTGTACGGGCTTTGCCAAGACACCCATTGAGCGCATCAGCCGCCATGAATGGCCGCGGCCTTCACTGCCGCCCGAATACACAGCATTAGCGAACATCGCTGGCGCGGGCATCGGCATTCGTCTGCGGCCCTGGCAGGAAAGCGCGCGGGAATTTTTGCAGGCCGAGGCGGCCAGCTGATGAAAGCCGGCCTGTTCAGCGTTGTCATCCCCAACTGGAACGGCCAGCACTTTCTGCAAGTCTGCCTCGATTCCCTGCGGGCGCAAACCTACCCCGCCATTGAAGTTATCGTGGTGGACAATGCCTCAATAGACGGCTCGCCGGCCTACATCCGCGCCCATTATCCCGAAGTTATGCTGATTGAACTGGATCGAAATCAGGGCTTCACTGGCGCCTGCAATGTCGGCATGGCCGCCGCTCGCGGGGAATTCATCGCCTTGCTGAACAATGACACCGAAGCCGCGCCGAACTGGGCTGCCGAAATCGTTAAGGCCCTTGATGAACGCGCTGATGTCGGCATGGCGGCCAGCAAGATGCTGCTCTTTGACCGCCGCGGCTATATTCATGCCACTGGAGATTTTTTCACGACCGACGGATGCGCCGGCAACCGCGGCGTCTGGGAAAAAGACGAAGGGCAGTATGACCGCGCCGACTATGTTTTCGCGGCCTGCGGCGGATCAGCGGTTTATCGCAAGACCATGCTTGAGCGGATTGGCCTGCTGGATGATGATTATTTCTTCCTGCTGGAAGATATCGACCTGGCTTGGCGGGCGCAGCTGGCCGGCTACAAGGCTCTGTATGTGCCTGGCGCGGTGATCTATCATCGTCTGTCAGCGACTGGCGGCGGTCGAGTGGCGAGTTTTTATTATGGCCGCAACGGCATCTGGCTGCTGGCCAAAAACCTGCCGGCCGCTCTCTGGCGTAAATATGCCCGACAGATTTTCAGAAAACAGGCATCGCTGGCCTGGCAAGCGCTGAAGGCCTGGCGCGGGGCGGAAGCGCGGGCGCGTCTGCGCGGCATGGCCGTCGGCCTGCTGACCATCGGCGGCGCGCTCGGCAAACGCCGGCGGATCCAGGCGACAAAGACCGTCACGGATGATTATCTGGACAGCATTCTCACCCGGCCACCATCCCGCTCCAGTTGACCAGGCCGCGGGGGAATGGCAAAAAGGCTGGTTATAGGACGTTCTCAATCCTTAACGGCAAAACGGCGCGGCGCACCTCCTGATCGCTTTTCTCTGTGATCTCTGTGGTAAAAAAGTTTTATGGCGGATTATGGCGGAATATGGCGGACTTTGTCGCAGTATGTGGCGGATTATGGCGGATTATGGCGGATTTTGTCGAGCGAATGCCCCCCTCATAATGGCTTTTCTCTCTGCCCTCTGTGACCTCTGTGGTAAAACCTTCGCGGCGGCGCATAGAATAAATCCCGATTTTGATGTATGATAGCATTTGCGCTTGCGAACAGACACAGGAGACAGCCCTTTGTCCCGTCTATTTTTAAGCATCGTGATTCCAGCGCATAATGAAGAAAGCCGTTTGCCGCGCAGTTTGACGCAGATCGACGAATTCTTGCGGAAACAGGACTACGCTGCCGAGATCATCATCGTCGAAAACGGCAGCCGCGACCGCACTTATGAAGTGGCGCAGGAATACGCCGGCAAATACGATTATATCCGCGTGATGCAGTCGCCCAACGGCCAGCGCGGCAAAGGCCTGGCCGTCAAACAGGGGATGTTGGCCGCCTGTGGCGAATGGCGGTTTATCTGTGACGCTGACCTCTCGATGCGGATTGATGAACTGGACAAGTTTCTGCCGCCGGCGATTAAAGGCTATGACATCGCCATTGCCAGCCGCGAAGCGCCGGGGGCCGAACGAGTTGACGAACCCGAATACCGTCATCTCATGGGGCGCATCAACAACCTCATCATCAAAATCGCCGCCATTAACGACTTTGAGGACACGCAGTGCGGCTTCAAAATGTTCCGACGCGAGGCGGCCGAAGACCTGTTCGGCGTGCAGCGGATGAACGGCATCGGATTTGACGTCGAACTGCTGTTCATCGCCAAACAGCGCGGCTATGCCATCAAGGAAGTGCCGATACGGTGGCATTATGACCCCTATTCGACCATGAAACTGTGGGATGACTCCATCAAAATGCTGCGGGAAATCCGCGAGATTCGCCAAAACTGGCGGCAGGGCGTCTATGACAAAAGCAGCTAGGAAGCCCAAAACGGCCAGCCTCGTCCATGAGCGTCATTACCGTCGACTGGGCTGTCAGGTCATTTTTGGCATTGATGAAGCCGGCCGCGGGCCTTGGGCCGGCCCAGTGGCCGCCGCCGCCGTTGCATTGCCGCTGGAGCGCAGTGACTTGAGGAAATGCCTGGCCGGCGTGCGGGACAGCAAAGAGATGAACGCCCGACAGCGCGCTCTGCTGGCCGAAAGCATCAAAGAAATGGCCTTGGCCTGGGGACTTGGCCATAGCGGCGTTGATGAAATCAATCGACTGGGCATTATTGGCGCCACCAAAACGGCGATGCGGCGGGCGCTGGAAAACGCGCTGGCCGACAGTGAGCTTGAACCCGACTGCCTTTTCCTGGATTATATGCTGTGGCCCGAACGGCGCGGCATTCCACAGGTGAGCATTGTCAACGGCGACAAACATTCCTTGAGCATCGCCTGCGCCAGCGTGCTTGCCAAAGTGTGGCGCGACGAATTCATGCTGGAACTGGACGCGCAGCAGCCGCAGTATGGCTTTGCCCGACACAAAGGCTATGGCACGGCCGCCCACCGTCAGGCCCTGGCGCGGCATGGCCCCAGCCGTCACCATCGTCGACATTACAAACCCGTTCAGCAGTTCCTAACGCGCGAAAAAGCTGGAGAACCCGCTTGAAAATCGCACTGGCGCATGATTGGCTGAATCAAATGGGCGGCGCGGAAGATGTGCTGGAGACGCTGGCCAGCCAGTATGCCGACAGCCCGATATACACCAGCATTTTCGCCGCCGACCTGATGCCGGCGCATTACCGCGGCTGGGATATTCGGACGCTTTGGACAAACCGCCTGCCTTTCATCCAGCGCCGTCATCAAGCGTACCTGCCCTTTTATCCGCTGGCCTGGCATCATCTCGACCTGTCCGATTATGATCTTGTCTTGAGCAATAAGAGTGGATTTTGTCATGGCTTGCAGTTTGACGATTCGACTGTGCATATCTGTTACTGCCTGGCGCCGACCCGTTATGTTTGGCAGCTGGAGCATTATATCGCCCGCGAAGGCCTAGGCCGGCCGGTCGAATGGGCATTGCGGCCGCTGATGACTTGGCTGCGGCGCTGGGATTACGCGGCGGCCCAGCGGGTCTCTCATTTTATCGCCATCAGCAGCGCCATTCAGCAGCGCATCAAAACTTTTTACAAACGTCCATCAAGCATCATTTTTCCTCCGGTCGACACCGCGCGCTTTCAGCCATTGCCAGCAGATGAGATCAAGGATTATTTTCTGGTGGTTTCGCGGCTTGTCCCATACAAACGCATCGATTTAGCGGTGCGGGCGGCGACTGCGCTTGGCCTGCCCTTGAAAGTGGCCGGCGTCGGGCGGGATTTGGCGCGGCTGCGGGCCATGGCCGGCGACAATGTTGAGTTTTTGGGGTATGTGTCAGACGCGGCGCTGCCAACGCTGATGGGCCGATGCAAGGCTTTCGTGTTTCCAGGATTGGAAGATTTTGGCATCACCAGCGTACAGGCGCAAGCCGCCGGCCGGCCGGTGATCGCCTACAAGGGCGGCGGCGCGCTGGACACGGTGCTTGCCGGCGTGACCGGCGAACACTTCGAAGCGATGACGGACGACAGTCTGCAAACGGCTATGCGGAATTTCGATGCGGAACGCTATTGTCCAGAGCAAATCCGCGCGCACGCCAGCAAGTTCGATGCCAGTATCTTCATCAGGCGAATCCAAGCCTTTATCGAGCAGGCCTGGCAGGCGCATCAAACAAAGACGTCTTTTCGCTGGCGCGATCCCATCGCCGCCGAAAAAGGATAAGCAGAGATGGAATTGACCGGGTTCATTCGCATTTTACGCCGTCGCTGGTGGCTGGCAGTGATTCCCATCGCGCTTAGCGCCATCCCCGCGCTGATCGGTTATTTTGACGGCCCCGCGCAGGTCACCGCCGGTTTCAGCGCCCAGATTCGCTACAGCGCCGCGCAGAAATTGAACTTGCCGCAGCGCGACGGTGACTATCAGGACGTTTGGCTGGCCTCTGAATTGACCGTCAACGCTTTGACCGAATGGGTTCGCAGCGCCAGTTTTCGCGACGAGATCATGGCCGAGCTTGCTGACGCCGAGACAGCGCCGGGGCCCTTTGGCGTCGCCGCTGACAATGCCCGCAGTATCGGTGTCATTTATTTAAGTCACGCTCAAGCTGACGCGCTGGAGGCCATCGCCCAGGCGGCCGTTTTGGTCTTGAGTCAGCGCAGCCAGGCCTACTTTCCACAGCTGGGCGGCGAGGCGGCGCAGGTTACAATCCTGGAGCAGCCCTTCGTCACGACGGCGCCGCGGCCACTAGCGAATCGCTTTGCCCCGCTTATCCAGGTGGCTGTCGGACTGTTTATTGGACTGGCGCTGGCTTTTTCTGCGGAATATCTTGACCCGACCATTTACCATCAGGATGACATTCGCCGGCTGGGCCTGCCGCTTGCGGGGGTCATCCCCAAACACAAAAGCTGATCTTGGAGGCCTATCATGCGCGCGCTGTTTGATTTGTCAGGACGAGTCGCGATTGTCACCGGCGCATCGCGCGGCATTGGACGGTCGATTGCCGAGGAATACGCCCAAGCTGGCGCTAAGGTCGTGCTTTCCAGCCGCAGACAGACGGCGCTGGACGAGGCGGCCGCGGCGATTCGCGCAGCAGGCGGCGAAGCGGTTGGCATAGCCGCGCACAGCGGCGACAAAGAGGCCCTGGCATCTTTGGTTGACAAAACCCTGGAACGTTACGGCCAGCTGGATATCGTGGTCAGCAACGCGGCGACCAATCCGCATTTCGGCCCGATTCTTGAGGCCGAAGACAGCTATTGGCGCAAGACTATCGAAGTGAATGTGATGGGCTGTGTATGGCTTTCGCAGGCGGCAGCTAAGGTTATGCGCGCCAGCGGCGGCGGCAAAATCATCAATATCGCCTCAATTGTCGGCTTAAACCCCGGCCGCTTCCAGGGCATCTACAGCATCACCAAGGCCGCTGTGATCAGCCTGACCAAGACCTTGGCGATGGAACTCGGCGCCGACGGCATCCAGGTCAATGCGATTGCGCCGGGACTTATCCAAACGCAATTTTCGCGGACATTATGGGAAAACGAAGAGCTTATGCGGCATCTGCTGGCCAGGACGCCGGCCGGACGCGTCGGTCAGCCGATTGACATCGCCGGGCTGGCGGTTTTTCTGGCGGCGCCCGCTTCTGATTTTACGACTGGCGCTGTGTTTGTCGCCGACGGCGGGATTACGCTGGGCGCGGTCTGACAGTCTTCAGTCACGGCCAGGCTTGATGACGGTCGCTGCGCTGTCGGGCTGGGTCATATCCACCGTTTCCAGGGAGTTGGATTCCGTCGGCAGCGGCGCGGCTTCCACGACAATTTCATTCATTGGCGGACGTTCAGCCTCTTCGGATACGGCAGCATCCACAGTCTGCCCGGCGGCCCTATCGCCATCTGTAGGCGGACGATTGGCGGCATGGCCGGCCATAGTAATTTTGCCGTCGATGAACGCGCCCTCTTCGGTGGTCAAAGAAGCCGCCTGAATATCGCCCCAGATGCGGCCGGTGCGGAGCAGCTGAACCTTGCTGCCGGTCACATTGCCCCGTATCGTGCCGGCGATAGAGATGCTGCGGGCGTGGATGTCAGCGCGAATATCAGCTGATTCGCCCACCAGGATATTGCCGGCGATCTCCAGGCTGCCGGTGAATTTCCCATCCATGCGGACATTGCCCGAACTGGTGAAGGTGCCTTCAGTTTGGCTGTTAGAGCCGATCACAGTGTCAAAGCCGACCGGCGGGCTGGCTGGCAGGATGGCGGCGGGCTGCGGTTCGGTTTCTGATTGGCCGCGGCGATTGGCGAAAAACGCAGTCATTAGGTTTCCTCTTTGTCTTGTTAAACCTTGACTGCACTATACCCCGCGCCGCCATAGAATTCAATCGTCTCCAAAATAAGTAATGATCTGAATTCCAATCAATTTTGACACCCCGCCGAATCACCCTTTATTTATCCTTGCCGCCGAAGCATAATGGCCAGGTGTGCATCCTGGAGTCCCGTCTCAAACACCAGGCGCCGGAGCCGCTAATGCCTTCCATCTCCGTTGTGATACCGGTATACCGAAGTCAGGGCAGCATCGGCCTAGTGGTCGAGGAATTGGCGGCTGAACTGCCCAAACTGACCGATGCCTTTGAAGTTATCCTGGTGGAAGATAACGGCGGCGATGGCAGCTGGACTGTGATTCAGGGTTTGACGGCCGAATATGAGTGGCTGCGCGGCTTCAAGCTGATGCGGAATTATGGCCAGCACAATGCCCTGTTATGCGGTATTCGCGCCGCCCATTTTGAGGTGATCGTCACAATGGACGATGATTTGCAGCATCCGACAGCGAAGATCAAAGACCTGCTCGACAAACTGGTCGAAGGCTATGATGTGGTCTATGGCAAGCCGCAGCGCGAACAGCATGGCTTATGGCGCAATATCGCCTCGCTGATGACCAAGGCCGTTTTGCAGGGCGCTATGGGGGCCGAAACCGCCCGCAGCATCAGCGCATTTCGGGCCTTTCGAACGCCGCTGCGTCAGTCCTTTGTCGATTTCCAGGGGCCTTTTGTCAGCATTGACGTCCTATTAACTTGGGGGACGACCAGCTTTGCCGCGGTTTCCACGCCGCATCGGCCGCGCACGATTGGCGTTTCCAACTATACATTCAAAAAGCTGGTTGCCCATACGTTTAACATGGCGACCGGGTTCAGCGCCTTGCCTTTGCGGTTCGCCAGTATGCTGGGTTTGGCGATAACAGCTTTTGGCTTTTTGCTGCTGGTGTATATTCTGGTCAGTCAAATTTTTATCTTTCAGTTTGAGGTGCCTGGCTTTGCCTTTATCGCTTCGATTATTTCTATTTTTGCCGGAGCGCAGATGTTCACTTTGGGGATTATTGGCGAATATCTGGCGCGGATCCATCTCCGCAGCATGGACAAGCCGGCCTATGTGATCGAACAAACGTTGGCAGATGAGGGGATTTACGAAAATGAATAATGCGCCGGCGACTTTCCTGCCTTGGGACACAGAGCATTTTGGCTGTCGGATTGCGCGCGCCAATAGCCATCAGCTTGATGCCGCAAACTGGCGGCGGCTTGAAGGATGGTGCCGCGAACAATCTATTGACTGTCTCTATTTCCTGGCGTCGGCCGCCGACCAGGGCACGATTTTTGAATTGCAGGCTCGCCAATTCAGTTTCGTTGATATTCGTATAACCTTTGAATACAATCTTTCATCTGCGCCTGCCTATGCCGGTGTCGAAAACCTTGCGTTTCGCTTGTCCAATGAAGAAGATATTCCGAGATTTATCGATATCGCGAAAAACAGTTATAAAGAATCGCGTTTTTATGCCGACCCGTGTTTTGACAGCGAAAAAGTTTCGCTGATGTATCAAACTTGGCTGACGAAAAGCATCGCCACTGATTTTGCCGATGCGGTTGTCGTGGCGGAATTGAATCAACAGCCCGCTGGTTTCTTGACATGCCATCTGAATCGCCCTGAAGGCGAGGGAAATCTTGGCCTTTCCGGCGTCGCAGCATCAGCCCGGGGAATGGGGCTGGGTCAATGTATGTACAAATATGGCATACACTGGCTATACATGCAGGGCATGAATCGAGTCAATGTGGTAACGCAGGGAAGCAATATCGCGGTTCAGCGGCTCTTTCAGCGCTGCGGTTTTGTAACGCGCTCGGTCGAGCTTTGGTATCATAAATGGTTCATCAAATGTCCCCAAGAGGCTTAGTTTCGCCGCATGAAACGCTATCGCATCCCCTTTAACAAGCCCACCTGCCTTGGGCATGAAATCGACTATATCCAAGACAGCCTGGCGAACTGGCATGTCTCCGGAGATGGTGAATACTCCCAAAAATGCCATGCCTATCTCGAAAGCGCGCTGGGCGTACCCAAGGCCTTATTGACGACATCATGCACGCATGCCCTGGAGATGGCGGCGCTGCTGCTCAACATCCAGCCCGGCGATGAGGTCATCATCCCCTCTTTTACCTTTGTCTCCACTGTCAACGCCTTCGCGCTGCGCGGGGCGCGGCCGGTGTTCGCTGACATTCGCCCAGATACGCTCAACCTGGATGAAAACCAGCTGGCCGATTTGATCACCGAACGGACGCGGGCGATTGTCCTGGTGCATTATGCCGGCGTCGCCTGCGAAATGGACGCGATCATGGCATTGGCCAAACAGCGCGGCCTGGCTGTAGTTGAGGATAACGCCCATGCCCTCTTCGCGCGGTACAAGGGACGTTATCTGGGGACATTTGGCGAATTGGCGGCGCAGAGCTTCCACGAGACCAAAAATTTCACCTGCGGTGAAGGCGGCGCGCTGCTGATTAACGATCCAGCGATGATTGAACGCGCCGAGATCATCCGCGAAAAAGGCACCAATCGGAGTCGATTCTTCCGCGGGCAGATCGACAAATACACTTGGGTTGACCTTGGCTCAAGCTACCTGCCTTCGGATATGCTGGCCGCTTACCTGTGGGCGCAGTTTGAACAGGCGGCGGCGATTCAGCGGCGGCGACAGGAGATCTGGGAACGCTATCAATCGCATCTAGCGGCCTGGGCGGCGGAAAATGACGTCCAGCTGCCGACCATTCCCTCTTATGTCGAGCAGTCTTATCACATGTACTACATGCTGCTGCCTTCGCTTAAGGTGCGGACGGCGCTTATCGATCATCTCAAGGCGCAGGGCATTCTAAGCGTGTTTCACTATCTGCCGCTGCACCTGTCCGATATGGGAAAGCAGTTTGGCGGCCAGGCCGGCGACTGCCCAGTGACCGAATCAGTGTCGGCGCGTTTGCTGCGGCTGCCTTTTTTCTATGCGCTGACCTCATCGGAACAGGATGAGACTGTGGCCGCCCTGCTGTCATTTGACGGCTGGGATTAGGGAATTCCAAAAATCGCCGCGCCAGTGATAAAATGACCCGGTGATAAAATAACAATGAAGCATTTGACTTTGGATTTTACCATGCCCGCGCTGACGGCATGACATCTGTTGAATCGTATAGGAAGTGTTTTTATCGCGCGAAAAATAAGCAATTACTGAATCGTTTAGACACCCGCAGCATGATCTGACGCTGACGGGCTGTTTGTATTGGAGAATAAACCAGATGGCAAAGCAATCGAAATTCAAGATAACCCCCATCGGCGGCTTGGGGGAAATTGGCAAGAACATGACTCTGTTTGAGATGGACGGCGAAGGCTTCCTGATTGACTGCGGCATTATGTTTCCCGCCAACGACATGCACGGCGTCGATTACATCATCCCCGATTTTCGCTGGCTGGAAGAGCGCCGCGGCATTCGGCTGCACGGCGTCTGTTTCACGCATGGCCACGAAGACCATATCGGCGCCGCCCAGCACTTGGTGCAGGCCTTTCCCGACATCCCCCTGTTTGCCACGCCGCTGACCGCCGGACTGCTGCAAGTCAAGCTAAAAAATGCGCGCCTGCTCAAGAAAACCACCCTTGTCACTTTTGCGGCCGGCGACCGGCTGAAAGTCGGGCCTTTCACGCTGGACAGCTTCCACGTCTGCCACAGCATACCCGACTGCGTTGGCTATGGGATTAACACGCCCTACGGCGTCGTGGTGCATACCGGCGATTACAAATTCGACAACACGCCCGTTCACGGCAAAAAGACGGATTATGCCCGTTTGGCCAGCTTTGCCCAACGCGGCGTGGTTCTGCTGATGGGCGACAGCACCAACTCGGACAAGGCCGGCTGGACGCCATCGGAAGCGGTGATTGGCAGCGCGTTGGACAAGGTGTTCCGCCAGGCCAAGGGACGCATTATGGTCGCGACCTTCGCCTCATTGATCTCGCGGGTGCAGCAGGTCGTCAATGCCGCCAAGAACCATCGGCGCAAGGTCTGCATCACCGGCTATACCATGTCAGAATACGCCAAAATCGCCCGCAAGCTCGGCTATCTCGATGTCGATGATGATATGCTGGTGGACATTGGACGGGCGCGGGATTTGCCGCCGCATAAAGTGGTGTTTATGGTCACAGGATCGCAGGGTGAGCCGGCGGCGGTTTTGGGCCGACTGGCGAATGGCCGGCACCGTCATCTTGACATCCGCGAAAATGATACGATTGTGCTGTCATCGCATCCGATTCCAGGCAACGAAGAGATGGTTTATCGCACCATCAACCGCCTCATCCAGCGCGGCGCCGATGTCGTTTATGACCCGATTGAAGCCGTGCATGTTTCCGGGCATGCCTGCCAGGAAGAAATGCGCCTGATGCTGAACCTGACTCAGCCCGAATACTTGGTGCCAGTGCATGGTGAAATTCGCCATCTGCACCTGCATGCCAAACTGGCGCGCGGCAACGGTCTTCCCCATGACAATGTGATTGTAATCGAAAACGGCACAACGATTGAATTGGATGAGAACGGCATCACTGTAGGCGAACGTCAGCCAGGCGGCTATGTCTTTGTCGACGGCAGCGGCGTTGGCGACGTTGGCCCAGCAGTCATCCGCGACCGCGAAATTTTGGCGCAGGACGGTTTTGTGCTGGTCAGCGTCAACGTCAGCCGCGAAACCGGCCAGCTGATGGATGAGCCGCGGATTGTTTCGCGCGGGTTTGTGTACCTCAAGGAAGCCGACGAGTTCTTCGACCAGATTCGGGACAATGTCGCCCAGACTGTGCAGGGTTCGCAGTTTCGGCGGCGGTCAAACGGCAAGCGGCGCCTGATGGTCGAAGACAGCTTGAGCAAGCTGATTTACAATGAAACCAAGCGGCGCCCGATGATTTTCAGCATTATCAACGAAGTTTAAGCGCAACCCTTGCCGCGTTTTAACGTATGAACTGGCAAAGCATTTTGAGCATAAGGGAGTGCGACTATGCAGCAGCCTGTCATCCGCGCCGAAAACATCACCCGCGAGCTTAAACTGGGCAGCCATACGGTTCATGCCCTGCGCGGCGTCAATATGGAAATTTTTCCAGGCGAAATGGTCGGCATCATCGGCCCCTCGGGCAGCGGCAAAAGTACCCTGCTGGGCATCATCGGCGGCCTGGACAGCCCGACCGACGGGGTAATCGAAGTCGACGGCATCGACATTACGCGCATGAACGAAAATCAGCTGACGGACGTCCGCAATCAGAAAATCGGCTTTATCTTCCAGTTTTTCAATCTGATCCCGACCCTGACGGCCTGGGAAAACGTGGCCTTGCCGATTGAATTCGCCCAAACGCGCCGCCATCAGCCCAACAAACGCGCCAAGGAGCTGCTGGGGATGCTGGGCTTGGGTGACCGTTTGCACCATCGCCCCAATGAATTGAGCGGCGGCCAGCAGCAGCGGGTGGCGATTGCGCGGGCGCTGTCCAATGATCCCCCCATCCTTTTGGCGGATGAGCCGACGGGCAACCTCGATTCAAAATCGGGCGATGCGGTTCTGTCGGCGCTTAATGCCATCCGCGACGAAAGCGGCGCTACGGTTGTGCTGGTGACGCATGACCCCGAACTGGCGGCGCAGATGGATCGGGTGCTGACGCTGGTGGATGGTAAAATTGCGGACGCGGACGAAATAGCCTAAAAAGACGGGTTTTTGACGCGGCCAGCGCCAGGTATAATCGGAACCTGGAATGAAAGCGCTGAAAGGGATTGAATATGCCTCCAGAAATTTTTGGTGTTGAAGTTGCTGGAATCAAGCGCGGGCTGCCGCTGATGGAAATCAAGCCCGGCGTGCGAATCGCCATCCTCAATATCTTAGGCGATGCCGAATTTGTCAACGCCGCCAGCCGAGAACTCGCCAAAAAGCTGAAGGGCCGAGAGATCGAAGTCCTGGTCACGGCCGAAGCCAAATCAATTCCTTTGGCGCACGCCCTAAGCTCCGATATGAATCTGCCCTATGTGGTGCTGCGGAAAAGCCACAAGCCTTATATGGGCGATGCCTTGCAGAGCGAGACCTTGAGCATCACGACCGGCCGGCCGCAGACCTTGTTTCTCGATGAAAAAGACCGCCGTTTGGTGGCCAACAAGCGCATCGCGATTATCGACGATGTGATCTCGACTGGCAGCACCTTGCAGGGCATGCGCTTGATTATGAACAAGGCGGCGGCTAAGGTGGTGGCTGAAGCGGCGATCTTCACCGAAGGCGACCGCGCCCAATGGCATGATATTGTCGCGCTTGGCCATCTGCCAGTTTGGGTCGACGATGAGCCGCAGCCATAAACAAATCAGATGACATCGGAAGCATCAACGCGTCTGACCATTATCCTGTTTCTGGCTGTGATGATACTCATCTTTTCGGGCGGCTGGCTGCTGCTGGAATCCCGCCCCGAGCCGACAGTCATCACCATTTATCCGCCATTTCCAACAGCCACTTCTCCGCCAACGTCGACGCCGGTGCCAATTTTGGTCTATGTCACAGGCGCAGTCCAGCAGGCTGGGACGGTTCATCTCCTGCCGCCGGGAAGCCGCGTGATGGATGCGGCCGCGGCCGCCGGCGGCCTGACCGATTTGGCGGATCCGTCGCTGGTCAATATGGCCGGCATACTTCGCGACGGCGACCAGGTTCATGTGCGCGCCATCCAGTCTGACGATGAGGCTCTGCCGACGCCCTCTGGCGGCCAACAAGTGTACGTCAATACAGCCGCGCTGGACGAACTGCAAACGCTGCCTGGCGTCGGGCCGGCCATCGCGCAAAGGATAATCGAATATCGCCAGGAAAATGGCCCCTTTACGCGCTTTGATGACCTGGGCAATGTGTCCGGCATCGGGTTGGCGACCTTGGAAGAATGGCGCGAATTAGTCTCGCTCGACTGAAAGAAGCCGCGCGGAAAATCGCCTTATGGCCGAGAAAGTATAAAACAGACACAAAACAGCTGTTCCCCTCTGTGCCTCTGTGTCCTCTGTGGTAAATAAAAAGTTTTATGGCGGATTATGGCGGTAAATGTCGCCCGTATTGACCACTAACGCAAGCGGGCAGAATGACAAAAAGCCTGCTATAATGGCGGACGATGTAAAGTCGAGACGGAGGACGACTTTGACAAACGCGATCCAGCCGCATCTCATACCAGTGACGACAGCCGAGGACTGGCGGCCCGACCCCAAAAACCCGCGGCGGCGACCACCTTGGATTCGAGTTAAAGCGCCCAGCGGCGAGACCTACGAAAAAATTCGGCGCCTGATGCGGAGCAAAACGCTGCACACCGTCTGCGAGGAGGCGCAGTGTCCAAACCTTGGCGAATGCTGGGGGCGCGGCACAGCGACCTTCCTGATGATGGGCGATACCTGCACGCGAAGCTGTGGCTTTTGCGACATCAAAACGGGACGGCCAAACCCGCTGGACTGGGGCGAGCCGAACCGCATCGCGCAGAGTGTGCGGGCGATGGGCCTGCATCATGTCGTGATTACCAGCGTCAATCGAGATGAGCGCATAGACGGCGGCGCGCCGATTTTTGCCATGGTCATCCACAGAATCCGACAGCTTCAGCCCGGCTGTTCGATTGAAGTTCTCATTCCAGATTTCAAAGGCAGCGAGACAGCCCTAAAAATTGTAATGGATGCCCAGCCAGAAATCCTCAATCACAACGTCGAAACAGTGCCGCGCCTGTTTAAGAAAGTGCAGCCGCAAGACCAGTATCAATGGGCGCTGGCCACGCTGGAAAATGCCAAAAAGATGGATCCGCTGGTGCTAAGTAAAAGCGGCATCATGCTGGGACTGGGCGAAACAACGGCCGAAACGCTGGCCACCATGCGAGACTTGGTCGACGTCGGCGTCGACATTTTGACCTTGGGACAGTATTTGCAGCCAAGCAAAAAGCACCTGCCGATTGAACGCTACTATACCCCCGCAGAATTTGAGCGGCTTCGCGAACAAGGACTGGAGATGGGCTTCAAGTGGGTCGAAAGCGGCCCCTTGGTTCGCAGCAGCTACCGCGCCGCCGAACAGGTGCGAGAACTTTCGCGGCTTCGTCATTTTCGCCTGCATGAGGAGCGCGTCGCGCCTAAATGATGATTTATTTTCGCTGTCTTTGTGCTATAATCGCCTGATGTATTAACAAGCCAAGAACATAAGGAGACCCTTGAAAGATGGCTTACGATAAAATCACTGCGCCCGACACCGGCGAGAAAATCACCTTTGCCAACGGCCAAATGACCGTCCCCGACCAGCCGATTCTGCTGTTTATTGAGGGCGATGGCATCGGTTACGACATTATGACTGCCAGCAAGCGCATCTGGGACGCGGCGGTCGAGAAGGCTTATGGCGGTCAGAAGAAAATTGCCTGGATGGAAGTCTATGCCGGCGAGAAAGCCGCTGGGATTTATGACGGCGACTATATGCCAGAGGAAACCTTTGCCGCCTTCCGCGAGTACAAAGTTGGCATCAAAGGCCCTTTGACGACTCCAGTGGGCGGCGGTTTTCGCAGCCTCAATGTGACCCTGCGGCAAGTGCTGGATCTGTACAGCTGCGTGCGGCCGGTGCGCTGGTTCAAAGGCGTTCCCAGCCCGCTGAAACACCCCGAAGATGTTGATGTTGTCATCTTCCGCGAGAACACCGAGGATACCTATGCCGGCATCGAGTTTGAATCGGGAACACCCGAAAACAGGAAGCTGGCCGCTTTTCTGAAAGATGAGATGGGAGCGGACAATTTTTTCCCTGACGCCGGCCTTGGCATCAAGCCAATCAGCCCCTTTGGCAGCAAACGTCTGATTCGGGCGGCGATTCAATATGCCATCGCGCGCCGACGGAGCAGTGTTACGCTGGTGCATAAGGGCAACATCCAAAAGTTCACCGAGGGCGCGTTCCAAAAATGGGGCTATGAATTGGCCCGCGAGGAGTTTCCACAAGAGACCATCGCCTGGGATGAAGTGGCGGCGAAACATGACGGTCAGACGCCGGCGGACAAAATTCTGATTCAGGATACGATTGCCGACATCATGTTCCAAAAGATGCTCTTGCGTCCCCGCGAACACGATGTCATTGCCACGACCAACCTGAATGGCGATTATCTTAGCGATGCGCTGGCGGCGGAAGTGGGCGGAGTCGGCATCGCGCCCGGCGCCAACATCGGCGACGAAATCGCGCTCTTTGAGGCCACGCACGGCACGGCGCCAAAATACACCAACAAGGACATGGTTAATCCTGGCTCGCTGCTCTTCAGCGGCGTGATGATGCTGGAGCATCTGAACTGGTTTGAGGCGGCGGAACTGATCTCCAGAGCCTACGAAAAGACCATTGAACAGCGTTATGTCACCTATGACTTCGCCCGTCAGATGGACAACGCGACCAAAGCTGCCACCAGCGAATTTGCGACGCGCATCATCGAGAACATGAACGCAGTCTAGGGCAGAGTTTCAAGCCATTGAGCGAGTCTGGCTTCCAAATCGTCGCGGACGGCGATGAAAGATTTAAGGATTTCGCGTTCGCCGCCATCGACGGCCGACGGATCAGGCAGTCCCCAATGAATGCGCTCGGCCTTGCCTGGAAACACTGGACAGCTTTCAGCAGCGCGGTCGCAGACGGTGATCACATAGTCGAATTCTTTTTTCAGATAACGTCCCAGATGATCAGAGGCCTGGGCCGAAATGTCGATGCCCCGTTCGCGCATGGCCTGGATAGCGAAGGGATTGACCTTGGCAGGCCGCGACCCGGCGCTGAACGCGTCGATTTTGTCGGCGGCCAGACAGCGCAGCAGCCCCTCCCCCATCTGTGAGCGGGCCGAATTGGCGGTGCAGAGGATGAGAACCTGCAATTTGTCGGACATTTTCATGTCTCCTAATTGGCTATTCCAGCGGGGCCATCGAATCGGCCTGGACAAAGCGCGCGGCGTAATCAGGGGCGAATTGGCTGACCAGCGAACCGCAGCAGCGCGTCATCTGCTCCTGATTGAGCGTATAAAGCCGCCGCCGCCCGACTTGACGCACCAGCACCAGTCCAGCTTCTTCCAGGCGCTTGAGATGATGGCTGACAGTGGGCTGTTTGACTTTGCCGCCGAGCGCATTGACGAGATCATTGACGCTTAGCCAAACACAGCAAAGATGATGACACATCTGCTGGCGGGTGTCATCGGACATCGCTTTGGCAAAACTGACAAGATCAATAGTCATAACCCGATTGTATTGATGATGGTCTATACGTCAAGTCAGTTTGTCCTGGGCGCGGGCGAACCACTGCGACAGCGCCAAGGCCGCCAGCGCCAGCGCGACCAGAATCAAGCCCGTCCAAATGGCGGCGTTGATGTCGCGCTCAAAGACGGAGTAGACCAAAAGCGGCATGGTTTGCGTCCGCCCTTGCAAATTGCCGGCAAAGAGAATAGTCGCGCCAAATTCACCCAGCGCGCGCGCCCAGCACAGAATCAGGCCCGAAACCAGCGCCGGCCAAGCGATGGGCAGGGTGATGTGCCAGAACATGCGCCAGCCAGACGCGCCATCGACGCGGGCGGCATCTTCAATTTCGGGCGGTATGCCAGAAAAACCGGTTTGGGCCGAACGGATGTAAAAAGGCGCCGAGATGAAAAACTGGGCGATGATGACGGCCGCGATGGAAAAAGGGATGATGATGCCGGCCTCTGACAGCAGCGAACCAATAAGGCCGCGCCGACCAAAAGTTAGCAGCAGCGCCAGGCCAGCCACCGCCGGCGGCATGACAATCGGCAGTTCAATGAACAGACTGACGATGTGGCGGCCAGCAAAAGAATGGCGCGCCAGCACATAGGCCAGCGGTGTGCCTAACAGCGCCGCCAGACAAACGACGGCCAGAGTCGAAGTGAAACTTAGCAGGATAGCGGTCAGGATAGCGTCGGAATGGGGCAGGCCTTGCCACGCGCGCGAGCCGATGCCCTGCCCGACCAGCGCCAAAATGGGCAGCAGCAGCAGCAGAAAGGCCAGGCCGCTGACTGAAAACAGCAGCAGTCGGTCAGCTTTGAGCTTTCGGCCCGTCGCACTGGGCGATTTCCGCTTGGGGTTCGTCATCTGCTTCACTTGGCGGCGCTTGGGTCGGCATTTGATCATCTATTATAACAGGCGAGCAGAAGCCGTTCGCGCGCAGGATTCTCTGCCCCTCGGTGGACAGGACGAACTCGATAAAACCTTCGGCCAGGGCAAGACGAGGGGAATCGGCCAGAGCCGCGATGGGATACGAGGCGATCTGATTGAAGGCTGGATCGATGGGGATGATGATGAGATCTTGGCTGATTCTGCCCACAGCATCAGTCTGATAGACAATAGCGGCGTCAGCCTCCCCCAAGGCAACGCGGGCGACCACCTGGCGAACATTGCTTTCTTCAGAGACCAAATTGCGGATGACGCGCTGGCTGAAATCGGCGCCGTATTGACCCTCAAGCGCGGCCAGCATGGCATCGGTGTAAGTCCGTATCGGCGTGCCTTCGACGGCCAGCGCCAGCAGGACATTCGGATTGGCCAAATCCTGGAGCGTGTGAATATCAGCGGGATTGTCGGCCGGCAAAATGAGGATCAGCTGGTTGCGGGCGAAAATTGTCACGGATTCGGCGGCGATGCGCTGCTGACTCGCGACCAGGGCCATCTGTGTTTCGGCGGCGCTGGCGAAGATATCGGCCGGCGCCCCGGCGATGAGTTGAGCGGCCAAAGTCGAAGAATTAGCGAAGTTAATGACTGTTTCGACTTGGGGATGACGCTTGCCAAAGGCCGCCGCCAGCTGTTCAAACGCGTCGGTCAGCGACGACGCGGCATAAATGGTCAAACTTTGGGACGATTGGCCATAAACGCCAAGAGACGCCGTGAGAAACAAGAGGATGACTGACAGAATTCGAGCGGCATGGCGAGCGGGCATAAACATTCCTTCGGGCATTTGGCGGCTATTTTAGCAGGCATTCGGCGCGCCTGACAATAACCCGAATCGAAACAGCGGGGGTATAATAGACTTTGCGGATGCGAACTGCGCCGCGATGAGACGAGATGCGCGAGGGAACATGGGTTACGGTCAGCGCCGAGGGCCGCCGTCATGGTTTGTCATTTTGCTGGGGACAGCGCTTGTTTTCGGCATCTATTATATGTGGCTGGGCATACGCAATTTCATGGCCTCGGGCCTGACGGTGGTTGAATCGACGCGCCAGGCGATTGTGGAAGTCACAGCGACGGCCGAGCGAGTCTTGGAATTAGAGACCTACGCGCCGACGCCGCTGCCGACTCAAACCTCTGTGCCGCCCTGCCAGGATTTCACCGTCGCCGTCGCCAGCGCGATTGTCCGCTCACAGCCAACAACGCGGAGCAGCATCGTCGAATCGCTTGCATCAGGCGAGACGGTGTGCGTCATTGCCCGACATCCGCAGTCAGAGTGGTATGTCATCGACAGCAATCCACTCACGCGGCGCTTGGAGCCAGTGTATATGCACCAGAACATCATCCGGCCGCTCCATCCGACCTCGACGCCGACCATGACCTTGACGCCGCCGCCGACCGTCACGGCCCAGCCAAGCCCAACGCCATCAGACGCGCCATCGAAAGCGCCGCGCGAAAACACGCCCACACCCGTTCATACCGCCGCGCCCGCGCCCAGCGAAACGCCGCCCAGCGTCAATCTTTAGCTTGCGGATGACGGAAATGGTAAAAAGGATGGTTATAGGACTTTCTCAATCCTTAACGGCAAAACGGCGCGGCGCATTTCCTGATCACTTTTCTCTCTGTCCTCTATGGTGAAAAGTCTTTGCCGCGGTTTATGGCGGATTTTGTCGGACTATGTGGCGGAAAATGGCGGACTTTGTCGGACTGTGTGGCGGAAAATGGCGGACTTTGTCGGACTGTGTGGCGGAAAATGGCGGACTTTGTCGAGTGAATGCCTCCTCTATAATGGCTTTTCTCTCTGCCCTCTGTGGTAAAAAGTTTTATGGCGGATTATGGCGGTAAATGTCGCCTGTATTGACCACTCCCCGAATGGCTTTAACTTGCGAATAAGGAGGCTTGCGCTATACTGAATTTCATCTTGCCAGCATTCGAAAATGAAGATCGCCGCGCCGAAAAGGAGCAGACTTGGCCGCCATTGTTGAAGTCATTATTGGCATGATATTCATTTACATGCTGCTTGGCATTTTGCTGTCCGAGGTGAATTCGCTGATTTCCAGAGCCGCGCGCCTGCGGGCCAGAAACCTCCGCGGCGCCCTGAACGAACTGATCGAAGACCCGGTGATGCGGGCGAAAATCTATACCCATCCGCTCATCCGGCTGGTGAATGAGCCGGCCGTGGCGGCGACTCAGCGCATTTCCAAGGAGGACGCCGCAAAAGTCGCCGGCGGCTCGATTGGGAAGATGGACTGGATCGAAGGGCAGACCTTTGTCGATGTGGTGCTGAATGTCATCAAAGCCGAATCTGACCAGCAGCTTTTTGGCGCATTGCTGAATGTGATTGACGGGATGCCGCCCGGCGCGCAGCGTCGCGGCCTGCGTTTGCTGGTCAATCGGGTAGTGTCGTCAGGGGCGGGGATGGCCGAGCTTCGCCAGGCAGTCGGCTATGTTCAGCAGCGGCATCTGCGGCGGGCCCTCAATGACGCGCTCAATCAGATCGACGAGGATATCAGCCAGCTTGGCCTGGAGCCGAGTGCCGTTGTTTCCGTCAGGGCCGGCATTCAGCGCATCGACAGCCTCAATTCTCGAAACGCTTTATCGACGCTGACGGGGACGGCCCAAAACATAGGCGAAGCGCGGGCCAATTTGGAGACATGGTTCAATCAGGCGATGACCCGCGCCAGTTCAGCATACGCCGCCAAGATGAAGACGATGTCGATTGCCGCCGCCCTGCTTATCTCGGCGGCCATCAACATCGACACCCTGCACATCGCCCGCACCCTATGGGAAAACCCAATCGTTCGGCAGGAATTGAGCGGCGAAGCGGCCAACGCTGTTCAGGACGGTCAGCTGACGACGGCGCTTGATGATGAAGGCCTGGCCGGCCAGCGCGCGGCAATCAATGAGGCTGACGCGGACGGCGCTGTTGAAGATATGCTTGTATCAGGCGCGGCGGCCGCCAACAGCTTGCAGAACATCTATGATTTGAGTCTGCCAATCGGCTGGACGCTGGTGGATCTTAGCGGCCTGCCGGCGGAACATCCGGCGCGGCGTCATCCCAACAACCTTTGGAATTACCTGCCAGAAAACAATCCCGACGGCTGGCTGGGCCTGCTGCTGGCGAAACTGCTGGGCATCGCGGCGACGGTGATCGCGGCCGGGCAGGGCGCGCCTTTTTGGTTTAACATCGTCAATCGAGTCCTCCGCCGATAGCCCGTTCATCCAATCCGAAAGGCAGCAGCGCGGCTCTTCCCAAAAAAGCCCGTCAATCGCTTGTGCAATCCAGCATTTGGTATATGATAGAGTTAATGTCGTTTATCCTAACGCGAAAAGCTGATTTGCATTGATGCCACTCATTCACCCAGCCAAACAATACACATACTATTTTCATTCATCAAGCAGTGTGCAGAGGTTTCATCGTGAAAGCATTGATTGAGCTTGCTAACAAGCGCGGTTATATTGAACAAATGATTGAGGCGCTCGACGACGACATCAGCGCGGTTTCCGTCGATGACCCGATTGAACTGTATTTTCGGCAGATGTCGCAGGAGCCGCTTTTAACAGCCAAAGACGAGATTGACCTGGCCAAGCGCATCGAGAGCGGCCTAAAAGCGCAGTATCGTCTGAAACAGCCGGATGTCATGGAAAAAAGCGCCCGCTGGCGGCGTCATTTGCGGCAGCTGGTCAATGATGGCCAATGCGCCCGCGAGCATCTTGGCCGCGCCAATACCCGGCTGGTCGTCAGCATCGCCAAACGCTATGTAGGACAAGGCCTGCCCTTCCCCGATTTGATTCAAGAAGGCAATGTCGGCCTGATGCGCGCCGTCGACAAGTATGATTATTCGCGGGGAAATCGTTTCAGCACCTATGCCACTTGGTGGATTCGTCAGGCGATCACCCGCGCACTGGCGCAGAAGACCCGCACCATTCGCATCCCTCTGCACATGACCGAAAGAATCCGCCAGATGTACCGCACGGCGGAAGACTTGGAGCAGACCTTGGGCCGCCGCGCCACAGCCGAAGAGATCGCCAGCGCGATGGAACTGGCGGCCGACACAGTGCGCGCCATGATTGACGCCAGCCAGCATGCGATCGCCTTGGAAAAGCCGGTCGGTGAGGACGGCAATAGCGAATTTGGCGATTTTATCGAAGACCAGGATACGCCCAGCCCAGTTGATTCAGCGGCGCAAAATCTGCTGGAAGAGGCCATTGAAGAGGCCCTGGCCGAGTTGACGCCGCGCCAGAGTCATATTCTGCGGATGCGGTTTGGACTGGGCGGCAGTCGGCCCCATACCCTGGAAGAGATCGCCAGCAAATTCGACCTAAGCCGCGAGCGGATTCGCCAGTTGGAGAAAGAGGCCTTGCGCCATTTGCGTCAGCCGCAGCTTGCCCATCATCTGCGCGATTACCTGGTTTAGACGACGGACACCAAACCGAGAAAAGACGCCAGCATGGATGAATTGAAAACGCGAGGGCGCTTATGTTCAGTGATTTTCGAAGCCTGCTTAGCCGAAGGACAGCTGTCATGCAGCACAATGCGCTTCGTCAAATCCTGAAGGCCGTTTCCCAGCCAGGCATGGTTTCCTTGGCCGGCGGCATCCCCGCGCCGCAAAGTTTTCCGCTTGAGGAGATGTATCAGCTGAACGAGACGGTGCTTGATAAGTATGGCGCCGCCGCGCTTCAGTATGACGTGACCGAGGGCTTCGCGCCCTTCCGCGCGGCCTTGGCCGGCTGGCTGCTTGCCGGCGGCATCGACGTAAGCGCCGACCAGATCATGGTCTTTAACGGTTCGCAAAGCGCCCTGGACATGATCGCCAAAATCCTCATCACACCTGGCGACATCATCGCGCTGGAATCACCAAGCTATCTGGGCGCGATTTCAGCCTTTAACGCCTATGAGCCAACGTATATGAGCATCGAAACCGACGAGGGCGGCATCCTGCCGGCGGTCCTTGACCGACTGCTGCATCAGCATTCAGTGAAATTCATCTATCTGGTGCCGACCTTTCAAAATCCGACCGGACGGACACTTAGCATCGAGCGGCGGCGGCAAATCGCGGAAATTGTCAGACGTCACGATGCGCTGGTGATTGAGGATGACCCCTACAGCGCCCTGCGTTACCGCGGCGAAGAGGTCGCGCCCCTTTATACCCTGGCGCCGCGGCACACAGTTTATTTAAGCACCTTATCGAAGACCTTTGCGCCGGGTCTGCGGCTGGGCTTTTGCATCGCGCCACCGTTGATTCACCAATGGCTGACGATTGCCAAACAGGGCGCCGATCTGCACACCAACACCTATGCCCAAGCGCTGGCGGCGGCCTACATCGAAGGCGGCTACATTCAACGGCAAATCCCCAAAATCATCGAGCTTTATCGACCGCGCCAGGAAGCGATGTTCCAGGCGATGGAGCGGTATTTTCCGGCGGGATGGCGCTGGATAGAGCCTGAAGGCGGCATGTTTGTCTGGGTGGAAGGCCCGGCGGGCACGGATGCCGAACAGCTTTACTGGCAGGCCGTAGAGCGCAAAGTCGCTTTTGTCCCTGGCAAATACTTTTACATTCAGCCAGGCGAAGGCCAGGCGACCATGCGGCTGAACTTCACCAGGATTGATGAAGACGCGATTGACCGCGCCATCGGCATACTGGGACAGGTCATTCAAGACAGCGACCAGCAAGGGCCCGATAAATGACGCCCTGCCAGACCTACCACATTCGCGGCGTTCGCGCTATACTGACACCATTGCATTGAGAGAAATTCACAAGTGACAAAATCATCTTCCGGGCTGCGTTCCTTGGCGCTGGCTTTGTACTTGCCGGCGCTGATGATCACCTTGGGCGGCGGCCTGCTTATCCCTATTTTGCCTTTGTATGCGGCTGGATTTGACATCAGCTATGGCTTGATTGGCTTGGCGCTGGCCGGCGAGGGCTTGGGAACGCTGATTGCCGATGTGCCGACCGGCATGATGCAGCGGCGCTTTGGCAGCAAACAGATTATGCTGGCCGGGTTCGCGGTGATGGTGATTTCGGTCGGGCTGCTGTTCTTCGCTGAATCCATCTGGATGGTGCTGCTGCTGCGGCTGATCGCTGGCTTCGGGCGGGCGATGCTCAACGTTTCAATGCACATCTACGTGACCAACCAAGTCGAGCTTTCCCAGCGCGGCAAGGCCCTTTCGATGTTCGGCGGCACGCATCGTCTGGGCGGATTCATTGGCCCGGCGGCCGGCGGCCTGATCGCGGGAAGTTTGGGATTCGGCGCGGCTTTTATCGCGGCGGCCGCGGTGACCGGCATCGGACTGATCTGCGCCACGCTTTTCATCCGCGGCGGTCAGCGGGAAGAGCGCAGAAGCGGCGGCGACCATCATCATCTGCATCTGCTGGACGTGCTGCGGTCGCATGGACGCGTCTTGGCTTCGGCAGGAACAGCGCAGGTTTTCGGGCAGATGATCCGCGCTGGGCGAGTCGTCATCATCCCCCTTTTCGCGGCGGACGCGCTGGGCCTTGAAGTCGATCAGATCGGATTCATCGTCAGCTTGTCAGCGGCGGTCGATTTCAGCCTGTTTCTGGTGGCTGGCTGGCTGATGGACAGGCATGGGCGCAAATTCGCGATTGTCCCCTGTTTCTCGATCCAGGCTTTGGGCATGGCGCTGGTGCCTTTGACGGCCAGCTTCGGCGGCCTGCTCTTCGCGGCGGTCGTCATCGGCTTGGGCAATGGCTTGGGCGCAGGAACGATGATGACCTTGGGGGCCGATTTGTCACCAGACGAATCGCGCGGCGAGTTTCTCGGCGTCTGGCGGCTGATCAGCGATGTCGGCTTTACCGGCGGGCCGCTGGTGATCGGGACGGTGGCCGACCTGCTCGTGCTTAGTTCAGCCATCTGGGTCATCGCTGGTTCGGGCTTGGCGGCCGCCAGCATCTTCCTGCTCTTTGTCCCCGAAACATTGAAACGCAAGCATCTGGCGGCGGCCTAAGGCCCATGCTCCGCAAGCTCAATGCCCTGACCGTCGATTGGCCGCTGGATTACGACAGCCTCTTCCCAAGAGTCCTCCCCGTCATCGTGGAAATCGGCTTTGGCAATGGCGACTATCTGATTCACCTGGCCGAGACTCAGCCAGATCACAACATCATCGGCTTCGAGATTTCCAGCCAGTCGATGGACAAGGCCGAAGCGAAAATCGAAAAACGGCGCCTGAACAGCGTCCGCCCGATTCATGCCCGCGCCGAGACGGCCCTAGCGCATCTGCTGACGCCCGAATCTGTCCATGCCTTTCACATCAATTACCCCGACCCCTGGTTCAAGAAAAAGCACAGTCGGCGGCGGCTGATGACGCGCGGCGCAGTGGATCTGCTGACCAGCCGTCTGGTCACCGGCGGGACGCTGCTGCTGGCGACCGACATTCTTGAATATGCCGAAATGTCACACGAGATTTTGTCGCAGACCACCGGCCTGACGAATCGATTCAGCCGTCCATGGGCCGATGACCTTCCCGGCCGCTTCCGCACCAAATACGAAATGAAGGGCTGGCGCGAGGGACGACGCGGGCATTATTTTATTTATACGCGCAACGAAGAGCCGACCACGCATCCGCCAGTGATAAAGGACTTGGATATGCCGCATTTATTCCTGTATTCGCCGCTGGACGCCGCCACCGTCGCCGAGCGATTCGAGCCGACCCGCCGCCAATCCAACGGCATCCATATTGCCCTCCTGCAAGCCTACGCCAATCCCAAGCGAAATACGGCCATGTTTGAAGTCGTCGTCGACGAGCCGACGATTGAGCAGCATACGATGATTCGCCTGGCGCCGCGCCAAGCCGAAAACGAATACATCATCCAGATGACCAGCCTAGGCCATGCCCGCCCGACGGATGGGATGCACCGCGCCGTGGGCGTCGTCGGCGATTACGCAGCCAGCCTGCACGAGAACGCGCGGATTTTGTCGCGCGCCCTCCGCGGCTAAGGCATATTCTCTTCGACAATAGCGATCTGCTCTGGCGACAGACCATATAACTGGAAAATGGCTTTATCAATCCGCCTTTGCGACGCGGCTTCGTTGGCATGGCGATTGGCGTAAATCCGCTTCACATCGGATATAACATTGGCGATTAAATCAGGCTGTTTCGCATAATCTGGCAAAGGGATTCGCTTAATGACAGGTCTATTAAAGTGCATTGTGCGAATAGGTTTGGCATAGATAAAGCGATAAACATACCAGTTAATCAACTTGCTGTTTAATAATGCTAAAACAAAATATGATGAAAGGTCATCAGATGCAATCTCAATCTGATTTATTGTATTGAGAATCAAGA
This sequence comes from Phototrophicaceae bacterium, assembly GCA_965243795.1. Taxonomy (GTDB): domain Bacteria; phylum Chloroflexota; class Anaerolineae; order Aggregatilineales; family Phototrophicaceae; genus UBA6055. Next base: position 3,142,564 of record OZ251576.1, read on the forward strand.
AATTGCTTTCAGCTTCTTGAACTATGTGAGCGGTAATTTTAATATGTCGCATTGGCCTTTCTATGAAGGCAAGTATATCTTGAACCAGTATGTTCCCCGCTTGAACAACTGCTCTGTCGTGGACAGCATCTAAATTATAATATCCTTTGATTCCTCGCAGATAATGTCTCTGCACATTTGCACCGCCAAGCACAGCTTTATTAGTCTTGATTCCACTGATTTTGCGTTGCATATCGCCGCCAGAAGCAACCGTTATATGATTTTCCAAGAAGTTCCCTGCTTCGATCATCTGGTGGGCTATTCCCAATTCAGCGTTATCTACATCATTGACATAAATCTCAAACTGTCGGCATTCCCGCTTGTCAATGCGGCCGACAAGGTTGAATCGCAAATCTTCGCGCGTCAGGTTTCGGTATGTCGGAGTCTTTACGCCTTTTTTGTGCAGATAAATAATCTGTTCCAGCAAAACCTCATCCCACACCTTGCCGCAGTCAACTAAAATCTCAAGGCCATCCAGCAGACGGCCGCGCGCGGTTCGCCAGTTTGACGCGTACAAAAAAGACTTAGGCGCGATGAAGCCATGCACAGCCCCATCTCTTAGCAGATTGAGCGACTGCATCATAAACAGCGCCGCCGTATTGGTCGTGCCGATATTGAATTCGCCTTTGTAATAGTTTCTTTCGGCTGGACTTAATTTGGCGCCATAGGGCGGATTGCCAAAGATAAAATCAAAGCCAGGATTGTCAAGCGGCCGACCCTCTTCGTCGACAAAGGCTTCGGGAAATTCGACTGCCCAATGAAAAGGTCGCAGGTCTTTGAAACGCCGCTCCTCATCCTGAATACGTTCATATAGTTGGTCGCGCGTCGTCTCGAGTTCTGCAAGAATAGCCTTGTGGCGTGGGTCTTGGTTGGATGTGCCGATCAGTTCGGCCCGCAGACGTCGAATCACCGCCAGCGAATCGGCCTGGTCAGCCAGCCGCGGATCATCAGGCCGCAAGCCAATCAAAGCGTTGCCGATTTTAATGTTCTGATTCAGGATAAGCGGCAGACGTTTGGACTGCCCTTTGCGTTCCAGCGCCCGCATCATCAGATTCACCGTCGCGATTTCAGCCGCCTGCGGGTCAAGGTCAGCGCCATAGAGATGTTTTTCAAGAATCAGACTGCGATAGTTTTGGCGAATAGAGTCGCGTTCTTCGGCAATGCGCTGGGTTTCGATGCGGTCATCAAGAGCGACATCGGCAAAATGGCGGCCGGCCATGGCTTTGATCTTCTGCTGATAGTCTGCTTCCAGACGCGCGACTTCGGATTGATAAAATTCCGCCAAGACTTGATAAGCGTAAATCAGAAACGAGCCGCTGCCACACGCGCTGTCAAGTATTCGCAAATCGCGGATCTCGGCCGCTGTTTTGCGGGTTTCGTCGGGGATCCGCATACCATCGGACTTGCCGTCGTATGTGCCGTACAGCCAGCGACCCAGCGAATGGTCGACAATATAGCGAACGATATACTGCGGCGTATAATAGCTGCCCTGTTTCCGGCGGGTTTCCAAATTGTCAGCGATTCGAATCGTCCCATTGTCAGCGACGAGTGTTTTGCCGAGATACTGTTCATAGGTGTTGCCGATGATGTCGGCCGGCATAGCGCGGAATCGGGCTTGATAGAGCTTGTCGATCAGCGGCAGCAGGACATCATCGCTGAACTGCGCCTTGTCAGCTTCACTGGGAGCGAATAAAGCCGAGTTGTGTTCCTGGTCAAAAAGGCGGAAAAAATCATGCAGGTAATGACGGAGTTCCCTGGTGTAATATGAGTTTTCCTTGCGGAGTTCATAAAATCGCCGCAGTGTGCCAGGTGGAATCACATAATGATCTTCGGCAAAGCGGACAATCACCAAGCGATCCAGAAAACGCTGAACGACTTCGCGCAATAAGCCCACCCGCAGCGCGCCATCATCAGCGTAAGCCCAGGGATTTTGACCGCGGTTCAGCGTAATATCAATGGCAAGCTGCTCGCGCTGTTCATTGATAAATGCCAGATAATCGGTATCAACCTCTTTTGTCCAGCGCTGATTATTAAGCGTCTGCAAACTTCCCTTGTGCATATTGTCCCACGACAGCTGCCACAGAAGCTCAAAATCCTGTTCATAAGCGCGCGGAACCTCAAAGGAAAAGACCAGCCAGTCGCGGCGGGCGTTAAACAAGCGAAAACGCTCAAAGTTGGTCAGAATCGCCCAGGTCCAGTTATTTTCAAAAGCATAGTTAATCGCCTGCTGCTCTTCTTGAGTGCGGTCAGTCGCCATGCCCGGCAAGGCCATCTGCCCAGGGCGCACCGACCATTCACCCGACAACTCATCAATGATGCCAAAACGTTTCGCCTCAATAAAAATTTTATCATCATTGTCCAAATTGAGAATACGATCCACCCGTTTGCGATTGGGCATGGATTTTTCGCGCTCGTACCTAGTAATGTCATTCGTCGGCCAGCCGAGTACATCGCAAAAAAGACGATCAATAAAAACAAGCACGCCGCTTTCGGAGGCCGCCTTTCTGTCGTCTTTTGACAGCTTATAAAATTCATCAAGCAGCGACTTTAGATTTTGACGGGACTGCTCTTCGGTCAAGGGCATAACGGCGGGCTTCCTGGCTGACAATGGGCAAAGGTCATTATACCGCAAACGCTTGATTATGTTATAATCCATCCATTCGTTTCACATCAGACAAAACAGGACGTCCCCATGACCAAAACAACGCGCCGCATCCTCGACAATGGCTTGACGGTGATACTCAAAGAAGCGCACGCGGCGCCAGTGATCAGCTGGTGGCTGGCCTACAAAGTCGGCAGCCGCAATGAGCCGACTGGCAAAACCGGCATCTCGCATTGGGTCGAACACATGATGTTCAAAGGCACCGAACGATTTCCAGCCGGGATGCTCGACCGCGCAATCGACCGCGCCGGCGGACAGTGGAACGCCTTTACCTCAATGGACTACACCATGTATTTCGAGACGCTGCCGGCCGACAAAATCGACATTGCCATGCAGGCCGAAGCTGACCGCATGACCAACGCGCTCTTCGACCCTGACGAGACTGAATCCGAGCGCACCGTCATTATCTCCGAACGCCAAGGAGCCGAAAATCAGCCGACCTTCTGGCTTCAGGAAGAGCTGCGCGCCGCCGCCTTTCGCGTGCATGGCTACCACCATGAAATCATCGGCGACAAAACCGATCTGCGGACCATGACGCGCGATGACCTTTATGTGCATTATCGCCATCATTACAATCCCGCCAATGCCGCCGTCGTGGCTGTGGGCGCATTCCAGACCGACGAGATGCTAACAAAAATTGAAGCCGAATACGGCCGCATCCCCATCGGCGCAAAACCAAAACTCTTCGCGCGGCAAGAGCCGCCGCAGCAAGGCGAACGCCGCGTCCAGGTCGAACGTCCAGGCAAAACCGCCTTTTATGAAATCGGCCACCGCATCCCGCCAGCCAGCCACGAAGATTGGCCCAAGCTGAAGATCCTGGACGCCATTCTAAGCGGCTCCAGCGGCGCTTCGGGCAACAAAACCAGCCGACTCTATCAAGCCCTCGTCAAAAGCGAAATCGCCGCCAGCGTCGGCGGTGGAATCAATGCGACCATCGACCCCTACCTCTACAGCATCCTCGTTGTCCTGCGCGAAGGCCGAAAACCCAAAGAAGCTGAAGACGTCCTGCTAGGAGAAATCGCGCGGCTGCAAGCCGATGGCATCACCCAAGCCGAACTGGAAAAAGCCCGAAAACAGGCCAAAGCCGCCTTTGCCTACAGCGCCGAAAGCGTCACCGAACAGGCTTTTTGGCTGGCCCAATCATTCATCCTGGACGACGAAAACTGGTTTGAAGGCTATGTCGACCGCCTAATGAACGTTGAGCTTGAGGATGTGCTGACGGCCGCCAGGCGCTACCTGGTCCCCAAGAATCGCGTGGTCGGCATCCTGCATCCGCTCGATGTCGAAGCAGAAGCGGTCTAGCGTTATCCCGATGACGCGGCCGGCGATCTTTCACACGAACGCAGCATAACGCCCCGCCCGACAATGGCAAAATCCGCAATGCAGGCCGGAATCAAGCCGGTCTGCCCCTTGTCCAGCGCGACCTCCTCATGGCCCGCCGCCATAAGCCGCAGCCGCCCCTCAATGCAGGTCAGCGATTGGAAAATTCCCTCTGTCGCCACCTCCAGCGAATCGCCGTCCAGCCGATGCCGCCAAGTGCGAAAATAATCACCATCGACGATAAGACCATCCGCGGGGCGCGTGATTTCTGGCAATGCGTCCAGCCTGCATACTTGCAGACCTTTCTCGATATGCAGTTCGCGCGGCCGACCATCCAAACCCAGCCGCCCCCAGTCATACAGGCGATAGGTAATATCGCTGGACTGCTGAATCTCATAAATCAACAGACCTGGCCCAAGCGCATGCACCGTATTAGCCGGAATATAAAGCGCATCGCCGGCCTGAACATCGGCATACACCAAACAGCTTTCCAGCCGATTGTCGCGGATGGCCGCCGCCATCTCCCCGCGCGATATTCCTGGCCGCAGCCCAATCACTAATTTTGCATCGGCCGCCGCCAATATGACCCAGGCCTCGGTCTTGCCGCGCGGCTCGCCTTCAAGCCGGCCGGCCTGGACATCGTTGGGATGCACCTGCACCGACAGCCAATCCTGCGCGTCAATCAGCTTGGCCAGCAGCGGAAAGCCATCGGCCGCCTTGTGCCGACCGCCGGTCAATTCAGCCCCATAGCGCCGCAGCAGATCGCCCAGCGTCAGCCCTCGCAGAGCGCCGTTGACAATAACGCTGTCATCGTGCATCTCCCAGGCCTCGCCATAAGGCGCCGCCGTCGGCAGTTCCTTGCCCATCTCCGCCAGCCGCCGCCCGCCCCAAACCTTGACATGCAGACTTGGCGCCAGTTTAAGCGGATACAGGTCGACGTCTTGCATCAAAATCCCCCTCGCGCATCTCCATTCAGCGCAGTGTTTGCAGCTTGTCCTGTGTTATAATAGCATTGTCCCAGTCCGATGGAACTGTTTTGTATTGACTTGGCCAGCCAACGCAGCAGGTTTTCGCTATGATTGACCAACCTACCTTGCAGGATTACCTGGATGATATACACGCTTTCGATATTCCAGGCTTGTTTCAGTTGGATTTGACCCCGCGCGAACGAGCGGCCAGAATCCGCAAAGTCAAGCAGGAGCTTGGCCAGCTTAGAACGCAGCTGGTGCATCACCGCGGCACCTTGAGCGAGAACAGTCAAGCCCTGGCGCCCGATGAGCAAAAGCGCATGTCAGCCCCCTTCAACCTTCTGCTGCTCCTGCATGAACAGCTGATGGACGAGGTCAATGTCCTAGAGCAAAGCCTGACCAGCGGCAAAGCTCTGCCGCCCGGCCTGAAGTTCGGACAGCATATCTTTGGCGATGAGCAGGCCGGCGAATGGTTTGTCGGCAGCCAGCGGCAGTTCAATGACTGGCAGAACATCCAGCAGTTCAAGCAGCGCCTGGACGCCCTAAAAGAAAAGGGACGGCCGCTGCGCCAAAAACTGGCCGAAATCCGCAGTGAATTGGAAACCTTGGGCAAACAGCATCAAAAAATTCAAAATCGTCTCCACAAACGTCAGCGGCGCCGATTTGTCTTGCAGCGCCTCCTGCTGCTGATTGTGCTTGCCATCGCCAGCGGCGCCGTCGGCTATCATTATTTCAACACATCAAGAGATTTCAGCACGACCGCGCTGGGACTGGCCGCCGCCTGCGTGCTGCTCATGCCCATCGTCATCCTCAACTGGCGAACTCCCCGAACCCGCCTCAATGCCAAACGTCGCCGACTCGAAACCAAAATCCGCGCCTTGCAGGATGAAGGCAGTCAGCTAAAACAGCGCTATCAGCCACTCGAATTGCAGATTAAAGCGCTGGAGGTGCATTACACGCGCATGAGAGACAACTGGGAAGAAGCGCGGTTGATTAAACAGCGTCTCGACAGCTTTATCGAAGAAGGCCAACCCTTGCGCGAGCAGCTGAATCGCATTCGTCTTGAACTTGAGGAACTGCGGCCCAAGCGCGAAAAATTGCGGCGCAGACTGGACAGACGGCAAAAGCGCGGCGCCTTCACCGTGAGGCTGATCTTTTTCATCGCGCTCATCCTGGCCAGCGGCGGCGGCGGCTTTTACCTGGATTACATGTCGCAAAGGGACTACGCTGCCGTCTGTTATGGCTTGGCGGCGCTCTTTATCCTGCTGATACCCCTAGCCTACATCGACCGCGAAAGGCGCAATATGAAACTGGAATCGTCCCTGCGCCAAGTCGAAACACAGATGCGGCGACTGCAAAATGACGGCAAGCAGATTATGAAACGCTATCAGCCCATCGAACTGCAAATCAAAACCTTGATCGCCCAGTACAAACGACTGCGGGCCGGCCTGAAAACCAGCGTGCAGACGCCCTACGTCGCCTAAATCGGATCAAGCCGATACACCCGTCCGCCATAATCAACGATGTAAAGCTCGCCGCGCTCGTCTTCGCCAAAGCTGCTGATCTGCAATCCTGTACTCAAAAATTCGGAGGTATGCCATTGCAGCTGACCGTCGCGCCACGAGGCCCAAACGCGCCCCGAACAGTAATCGCCAAAAAGATAGACAGCCTGCAAATCCGCGATAGCCTCGCCGCGGTAAACATAGCCCCCCGTGACCGAACAGCCCAAAGCGCGGCTGTATTCAGCAAAGGGCGGAATGTGATTTTCGGCGCGGCCGCCAGCAAAAAGATGACTGCCTTCCCAGACGTTCCAGCCATAATTCTCGCCGCCGCGGCTGGCCGCCGGCTGAAAGTTCACCTCTTCCCATCGGTTCTGCCCGACATCAGCCAAATACATATCCCCGCTGTGACGGTCGAAGCTGAAACGCCATACATTCCGCAGGCCATAAGCCCATATTTCGTCAAGCCCGCGCGCATCGCCAACAAAGGGATTATCGGACGGAATAACATAAGGAAGATCCCCATCGACATCAATCCGCAGAATCGACCCCAGCAGCATCAGCGTATTTTGCCCAGCGCCGAGAGGATCATTGGCGCGGCCGCCGTCGCCTAATGTGATATAGAGATAGCCATCCGGCCCAAAAGCGATATGACCGCCGTTGTGATTGGCATAAGGCTGGGCGAGGCCAAAAATGATCTGCGCGCTGTCGGCATCAGCCAAATTCGGATTGCCCGACGAGACCTGATAGCGGGATACGACTGTGCCGCCGGCGCGGTCGGTATAGTTGATATAAAAAGCGCCATTAGCTGGATAATCAGGATGAAACGCCAATCCCAGCAAGCCCTGTTCACTGTATGAGGCGCCAAGCGCGGCTGGCGTGATGAGTCCGGAAACATCCAGGAAGGGCCGCGCCTGCTGTTCGCCTTCTTCAATGATCCAAATCTTGCCGGCCTGTTCGACGACGAAGAGTCGATTAGAGCCATCGCCGGCATGGGTGACATACAAGGGGCGGGTTAAGCCGCCAATGACCTGCGTTAATTTGACCTGACTAGGATTGGGCGCCCTTTCACGGGTTATCATAGACGGCCCTTCCTGCGCGGCCGTCAAGCCCGGCAGCCAGGCGAAAATCAGCAAAAAGATCCAGTGGATTTTCATCGGCATTCCTTTATATCCCATCGCCAAGCATTGTAGGCCAGGCGCAGTAGGTCGTCTAGGTCGGATCAAGCCGATACACTCGTCCGCCTGAGGGCCGCCTGCCATAATCAACGATGTAAAGCTCGCCCTGCTCATCTTCGCCAAAGCTGCTGATCACCAATGAGGTATCCAAAAATTCGGAGGTGTGCCATTGCAGCTGACCGTCGCGCCACGAAGCCCAAACGCGCCCCGAACAGTAATCGCCAAAAAGATAGACGCCCTGCAAATCCGCGAGGGCCGCGCCGCGGTAAACATAGCCTCCCGTGACCGAGCAGCCCAAAGCATGACTGTATTCGGCAAACGGCGCGACGTGGTCTTCGGCAAGTGGCGCAGCGTAATTGACAGCAACTTGGCCTCCAGCAAAGAGATGATTGCCCTCCCAAACATTCCAGCCATAATTCTCGCCGCCGCGGCTGTCCGCCGGCTGAAAGTTCACCTCTTCCCACTGACTATCCCCGACATCAGCCAAATACATATCGCCGCTGTGACGGTCGAAGCTGAAACGCCATACATTCCGCAGGCCATAGGCCCAGATCTCGTCAAGCCCGCGCGCATCGCCGACGAAGGGATTGTCGGACGGAATCGCATAAGGCAGCCCCCCCCCCCCCCGCGCCATCGACATCAATCCGCAAAATCGACCCCAGCAGCACGAGCGTATTTTGTCCAAAGCCGAGCGGGTCGCCGGGGCCTTGGCCGTCGCCTAATGAGATATAGAGATAGCCATCCGGCCCAAAGGCCATGTGACCGCCGTTGTGAGCCCGAAAAGGCTGGGCGTGGCGAAAGATAATTTGCGCGCTGCTGGCGTCGGCAAGGTTCGGACTGCCCGACGAGACCTGATAGCGGGATACGGCTGTGTCGCCGGCGCGGTTGGTATAGTTGATGTAAAATTGGCCCCTGGTTTGATAATCCGGGTGAAAAGCCAGCCCCAGCAAGCCCTGTGCGGTGTTCATCTTATGCGCCGTCGCCGTGACGAGGCTGGAGACATCTAGGAAAGGCTCCGCCCGCTGTTCGCCTTCTTCAATGACCCAAATCTTGCCAACTTTTTCGACGACGAAGAGCCGATTGGAGCCATCGCCGGCATGGGTGACATACAACGGACGCCTCAGTCCGCTGGCAATTTCGGTTAATCGGACCTGTTCGGCGGCGGGCGCACTTTCGCGGGTTATCATAAACGGCCCTTCCTGCGCGGCCGTCAAGCCCGGCAGCCAGGCGAAAATCAGCAAAAAGATCCAGTGGCTTTTCATTGACATCCCTTTATATCCCATCGCCAAGCATTGTAGGCCAGGCGCGGCTTCAAAGTCAAGAACCTAACGGCGCGGCAGCTGATTCCTGCTCAAGCGCATCAGAATCGCCTGATTCTTAGCCCGTTCCGGCGCGTCAATCCGCTCATCTCCCTGAATCTTCCGCAAACAGCGCACCAGATGCGCCTCAATCACATATTGACTTCGCGTGCGCGATTTCAGCCAGCTTTCCCCCCAAATCTCGGCGGCGACGCTGATGCAGTGAAGCGACTGCTCGGACAGACTGCGCTCAAACTGCGTCGGCAGCAGTTCGTCAATGAGATGCCAGCGCATGTCCTGCCACTTGCCAGCGGCGATGATCGCCCCAGCGAACAGAATAACATTGCGCCAGCGGGCATAATCATGGCACAGCAAAGCGACGATATTCGCCGGGAACGTCCAGCCCTCGCCGCCCGGCGCCTGCAAACCGGCCGGCATCGGACACTCATCATAAAATTCAAGCAAAGCGCAGGCCGCCAGATATTCCTGAATAGTCAAATGCGGAAATCGATACAGACTAGGCACATCAGAGACCAGAATGCCGTTGCGCGTCGCCAGATATTCCAGCACATCCTCAATCGCCGCCCCCAAGCCCTCCCCCTGTGTCTGCTGTTGGATCAGCTTGTCCAGCAGCCGAGAACGATGAATAATGGTCGGATAACGCTGAAAACTCTGCTGTTCCGAATGCAGTTCAAAGGCGATCAGCTTGAGCGCCGCCCGCATACGGTCAAGGTTGATGTTCGCCAGCTTTTCATGCAGTTTGTCGGCCGGCGAAGGGATGTTCCAGCGGTCGAGCAGTTCCACCGTCTGCTCATAAAGTTCAGCGCGCTTGTTGGGCAGCTGCTTGTAATCTTCATGTATCAGAGTCAGAAGCGCCAGCATCAATGGATGACGCGCCAAGGGCCACAGCGACCGATTGTCACGGATAGTCTTGTTGAGTCCAGCGGCCATCAGCGCCGCCTGTTTCATCGCCCCCGCGCTTCCTCCCAGCACACTCGGCCGCGTCTTGGCGACATTGACATACCACCGCTCAATATACGACTTGACCTGATTCCAGCTAAAGGGCGCCAGTTCAGCCGAAACAAACCGCTCCGACAGCCGCCAGCGCGAATCATGGCGATAAGCGTAAGTGCGGCTGGTGACAATCAAGCGACAGTTCGGAAAACGATCCGCCCACCGCTCAATCACCCGCTGCAAAATGATGCGGTCTTTAGCCTCATAGACCTCATCCAGCCCGTCCAGCACCAGCAAAGCCCCATGCGTCAGCGACTCGGTCTGCGTCAAATACGACTCAAGATGCTTGGCCAAGCTGCCGGTGATTTTCTTGATGTAATTCAGCAGACTTTCCGATGAACCGGCCGCCAAAGACTGCGGAAACAGTTCGGGAGTGTTGCAAAAATCCCTCAAGCTGACATAAATGGGCAGAATCGACCCGTGAATCCACGACGCGCCCAGCATATCCAGCCCCTTGACCTTGTCCTGCCGTTCGGCCCGCGGATCACAGGCATAGGCCAGCGCGGTGACGATAAAGCGGCACAGCGAGCTTTTGCCCGTGCCAGCCGCGCCGGTGATGACAATCAAGGGATGAGACGCAATCACTTCAAACACCGATTCGCGCACATAGCCCATATCCTTCTCGATGGCCTGATACCGCCGCGCGTTCAGTTCCTCGATGCCGACCGAATGAAACGACTGCTGATCCGTCCAAATATCGACGGGGATGTACAGTTGATGCAGCATGGCTGGAGTATGATGCTGCGAGGCGGGATGAATGGTCGTTGTCGGGATGTTCCATTCCGTCCGCGCCGCCGCCAGATAAGCCTTCAGCGCCGCCTTGCTGCCGCTGTAATGCTCGGCGACAATGTTGACGTCCTGCCCAGCGAAGATCACATGACCGCCAGCCGAAATCATGCCGGCCTGCACGCGCACCGCCGAAGGATAATGACGCTGATCTCGCATCGTCTCCAGCAAATGCCGCGCAAACTGAATCGCCGTTTCACCCTGATTGGCCGAACCGTCCAGGCCGCCAGTCGCCACAATCAGCCAGTCCAAACCAATCTGCTCGTCGCGGTTGAGCTTCGCGGGCAGCAGTTCCTTGCCGGCCAGCTCCTCGGCCTTGCGCGCATAATTGCCATCGCGGTAAATGCCCGTCAGACGTTTGCTTAACGCCGCCGAATACCTGACCTTTCGCAGCATCTTCCGCAGCGCCGTCAGCTTGGTCGTCGGGTTCGGCAGCACCGGACTAAAAACCATCATCACCAGTTTTTGATAAGGCGATTCAAGCGCCGATCTGTCGGCCTCGTCCTTAAGCCGCGCCCAGTTCGTCTGCACATACCCCCGCCACAACTCGACCGAATCAATCCGCGGCGCCTTGACAATCGGCTGAAAGGCTGGATTCATGATGCCATCCCTCTTCAAGCGAAGACCGCGCTTATACTCCCTTGACGGGGGTGTGCCGTTTGATGACCTCATGGAAATTCGCGGCCACCTCGCCAAAACTGGCCAGAATCGCGCCAACCAAGGGCTGGTCAAACAAGGTCAGAGCGGCCGCCGTCAAAGCTGGCGAAAAGCGCAGAAGCGACCTGGCCGCCCGCATCAAAAGGCGCGGATTAGGCTTCTTTTCAGTGGTCAGCTGCTGTTCAACCGTCTTGAAATCGTGCATGGCCGCCTCGCGCGTCTCGCGGTCCAGACCGTCTTTCTTGATGGTCTCCTCCACCTTCTTGATGCACGTCATCATCATGTCAAACTCTTGCGGCGTCGTCTCGATGCCGCCGACAGTGATGGTCTGGCTGGTGTGCTGGGCGACGTCGCCGCCGGTCTGCACGCTGACCTGGCCATCGCGCCCGGCAAACACAACATGGCCAGTCACCGAAAGATGGTCAATCTCAATATGGATGTTGTTGGGCCCAGAGAAGCCCTCTTCAAAGCCGCGTTCTGTCAGAGTCATGGTGATTTTGTCCCTTTACACGATTGGAAATTCAATTTACGTCAGACCAACCAGACGAATGCCAATGGATGAATAGCGCACGCGCGGATCCAGATAATAGCGAAAAGAGGTCTGCACGCGGTCACAAGTGCTGACAAAGCTGCCCCCGGCCACCGCGCGCCGAAAATCCCGCCCTTCGTCGCTGGCCGCCGCCGTGTTCATCGTCCACTCCCACACATTGCCGGCCATATCATACACGCCATAAGGACTCGTCCCCTTGCCATATCGATTCACCGGCGTCGTCATCTTCAGCCCGCTCTCGCGAGTGTTGCAATGCTCTTCGCGGTAATCATCGCCCCACGGGAAATAGCGGTCATCATCGCCCTTGGCCGCCCGCTGCCACTGCGCCACCGTCGGCAAAGTGATCTTCATCTTCAGCAGGCCGCTAAGCCAGTTGGCAAAGGCCATCGCCTCATACCAGTTGACGTTTTCGCGCGGCCGTTCATCGCCCGAAAAGCGCGGACGACTCGCCCCCTTCCCCAGCTTGAACCAGCGCATAGCATGTTCCGAAAAGCTCCACCAGCGCGGATTCTTATAGCCGTCAGCGGCCTTGTCAAAGATGTCAAATTGCGCGTTGGTCACAGGAAACTTGCTCATCACAAAATTATCAACCTGCACCGTCATTTCGCCAAAATCCTCATCCGCCCCCTCAATGCTCGATATGGTCACATTGCCATAAGGAATGTCGCACCATTGCAGCATCGGCAGCATTTCCTGCCCCATCAAAGCGTTGCCCAGCCGCCGTTTGCCGCCATTGATGCTATCGCTGATGCTATCGCTGGTGACATCGGCCTTGCCGGCCGGACTTTCGCTGACAGGATCGGGCTGGCGCGGGAGCGGACTGACGACATTCGCCGCGCGGCTGACGCTGACGTCATCGGCCAGGCCGCCGTGATTCCCGCTCATATTGATCTCCGACCGCGATTCGCAGTAACGCCGCAGACCGCGCGGGTCATAGCTGCCGAAGGCTTTGGTGAATTCAGCCAAGGCCTCACAGGCGAGTTCGCGCGTGCTTTCAAAGGCGAACAGCGCCGCAATATGCTGATATTCGCGCTGAACTTCGCGCTGACGCGTCCGTTCAGCAACAGCCGATTCAGCCATCCCAAGCAGTTTGTCCAATTTGACAAAACGCGACTGATACCCCTTGGTCTGCGCCTGTTTGAGCAGCAGAATAGCATGGTCAAAATCGCCTTTTTCCAAGGACCGCGCCGCGCCGCTGATAAGCTCGACCGGATTCGAAAAAGTCACCGGCGATTCATCCTGCTCTTCAGCCGACAGCGTCTTCAGCGGCCCCGCCGTCTTTTGACGCTCGACCAGCAAAATCGAGTTCAGCAGCTGGCTCACATTTTCGACGGTCAGGCCATCAGTCAAATCGACATACTGCAAATCTTTCATGTTGTCAGGAAGCGCCGTGCCGCGGTTAATCAGCGCCGGGATGATGTTCCGATTCAGGCGGCGGGCAATCTCCAATTCCTGGCGACAGTACAGCGAATCCACCGAATCAGGCGAAAGCAGGTAAATAAACAGATCGCACCAGTCAAGGCGGCGCAAAATCTCCTTCCACCAGTCCTGCCCAGCGTACAGCCGTTGATCATACCAGACATCATGCACATGGAGAGTCTCAATGATGCGAACGCAGTAGGGCTTGTCCACCCTGGCATAGCTAACGAAAATTTTCATGGATCGTTTCGCTTCTCGGCTGTGCTGATCGTTTCGAGCAGGGCTTGACTTTCGGGCGTGTTGATGCGCCGCAAAGCCAGCATCGCGAAATCCCTAATCGATTTTTCCTCCCACAATGGCTTGCCCCCGTCGCGCGCCATCCGCGCCAGCAGCGGAATGTCGTCAGGCCCCATGAGCGGCGCCAAAGCCTTCATAGCATACCAGCGCACATGAATATAGCGGTCATTCAGCGCATCATCCAAATAGCCGCGCGCTTCATTCGGACTAATCTGATGAATAGACTGAATGGCGGCGAATCGCACAAAATAATCAGGATCAGTCTTGAGCGTCTGCCCCAGCGCTGGAATGGCCTCTGGATTTTGCAAGACGCCCAGAGCCTCGGCCGCCGCCTCGCGCACCGACTTATGCGGACTTCGCAGCAGGCCCGTCATGGCCATAGCGCTTGATTTCGCCTCAAGCTCCACCAGCGAACGTATCACCGCCACCTGCACAATCCAACTGGCGTCGTCAAGCCGCTCTCTCAAACTGGGTATGGCGCCCCGATGCCCGAACCAGGCCAAGGCCTCGGCCGCCGCCCAGCGCACATGCCAGCTTTTATCGCCCAAAGCCTGACACAGCAGCCGCAGGATATTCGGATTCCGACTGCCGCGCAAATGCCTGGCAAAGCGGCGCAGGAACTTGGCCGCCTTTTGCGTTCGCCCCCAATCATCATGGCGCAAAAGCTCCAGTGTTCGCAATAACTTCTCCTCGTCGGTAAATGTTTGACGGCGGCCAGCCGTCGAATCTGAATTTTTGTCATCGACGGACGCTGTTATGTCCGACTCCTGCTCCGTCGGACACTCATCCACTTCATCGGCGTCATCATCAGCGGCCTGCTCATCCTCAATATCGGCCGCGCCTTCGTCGACCTGCGCTTCATCATCCGCCGCCGAATCACCGACAGGTCTTGGCGCCGCCGGCCCATCGCTTCGAGTCATAGCTTCGGGTGGATTCTGGATGACTTGGGCAATATCATCAAGCAGTTCCCGCCAGTCCGCGCGCGCCGGCCAACGCTCGATGCCGGCCGCGATCTGCTTTTGCCAATCGATCGCCTCCTCGCTGTCAGCAATCGCCCGGCGCAAATTGTCAGGCAGTTCAGCGAACGAAGAAGCCGCGCCCGCCATCCCCAGCGCAATCTCAATCTCGTCATAATTCGCCATCATCTCGAACATCTGCGGCTTGAGCGTCAGCCGATTTTCATGCGCCATCAGCAGCAGCCGCGCCGAAACACCATGCCGCCGCCGTCTCATGGCCGCCGCTGCCGACTCGATCTGCGCCGGACAGCCTTGCAGCCATTCCAGCAAACGCGCATAGATCGCCGCATCCGCATATTTCATCAAAGCCAGAGCGACCTCATCCAAAGACGCCGCGCCCTCATCTTCAAGCGCATCAAGCAAAAAGACAGCCGCCGCCCGATGCCTCATCTCACCCAGCAGCCAAATGGCATTCGACCGAATCTGCTCGTTCTGCTGATGCGACAGTTTCGCCAAATACGCCGCCGCCAAGGGCCGCGCATAATCAGCCAGCAAGTCAGCCGCCCCCAATTCGCGATTCAGATCAGCGACGCTGTTGACAAAGGCCGCCGGCAGCTGAATAGGCAGCGCCAATATCTCATGCCACAGCCACAGCCGCGCCTCATCATCAAAGCCAGACAGCTGCTCGGCCAGCGTTCCGACCGCCCTGTTCGGATGGGGAAGACGATGCAGAATGTCCCGCAAACTGGTATGCGATGTCGAATCCTGCGCCGAAAATTCAATCAGCCTGGCGACCAGCGTCTCTTGATAATCGTCATAAAGATCGGGATGACGCCGCAGACACCTATCGGCCAAATAAGGATCAATTGCCGCGATTTGATCGATAAGGCCAAGCCGTTTTTCCTTTGACGCGGCATCCACCAGAGCATAAGCCAAACCGTCCCACTTCTGCCCAAGCCGCCCGCCATCCCCTGTAAATCGCGGCGCCGTCAGATGTTTATCAAGCCCCGCCTTTTGCAGGCCAGCCGCCGCCAGATGCCACTGGAAGATCTCGGCCTGAAAACGAAGGTACGGCCCAATCGCGCGCAGCAGCCCCATCTCCAGCGCGCCGTCAATAACCTCGGCCGCCGCTAGCCCCTCAAGCTCGGCGCGGCGAGCAAATCGATGACATTCATGTCCCATCATCCCCCAGGCCAACGCTTGCAGGCCGGCCAGCGTTTTGTCAGGTTCAGGCAAATTCTGCTTTTGCCGATGTCGCAGAGCCAGCAGCGCCGGCAAGGGATTGCGCGGCCATTCACTGACCGCCAGACGCTTATCGAAGGCCAGCAGTTCAACGCCCAGCGACAAATAATCGACATGGCTGTTTTCGACGAGCGCCGGCTGACTGCGGATAAGCTGACGGAAAATGTTCTGCTGTTCCAAAGTCAGAAAACCACTCGAAAATTTTAAGGCCAGCGACTCAGACATCGGCTTAATGTGCAAAACTGGCCAAGTCGACTTGTCACCGGCCGCATGAGTCGATAACCGCACGCATCGATGCCGCGGGTTTTCCTCCAGCCAATCCATCAATTCCGCCGCCGCCCGCGGACGAAGCGCCGCCCAATCATCCCAGTCATCAAAAACAAACAAAGCCCGATGACCGGCCAGCCAATGCTTCCAATAGGAAACCAAGCCCCATTGCGCTTCCATGTAATCATCCAGCGACTCGTGGCTGTCTTCCCAAGCCATCAAATCAAGCCAGATCGGCAGAGGAGCGCTGTCATCGCGCATCGCGGCATGAGCATAGGCCAGCAGCAGTAATCGCGCCAGCGTCGTCTTGCCACTGCCGGCCTGACCGCAGAGCGTGAACCGCGGCCATTCCCGCGCCCGCGAAAGCAAATCCGTCGCATCCTCATCCGAATCCAAATCGGAAAAGGCCCAACTCCGCAGCAGACCGCTTGAATACCCGCGCGGCCGGACGCCAGCGAAATCCTGGACCGCCCAGTTGGCAAGCGAAGCCCGCGAAGTCGGCATCTGCGAAAGCTGAAGCTCCAAAGTCTGCGTCAAATGGCGGAGATAATCCAAACGCTCGCCGGTCTGCCGCACCGATTCGGACTGCGGAATGCAGGCCAGCAGACTTTCCACGCTGTGATCATCAGGAGCGCCAAACCAGTTCCGCAAGTCAATCCAGTCGTCAAAGGCAAAATCAGCAATCCCATCCATCGAAAAATCGCGGCAAATAACAGCCGTAATCGAAATCCCCCGATCCCGAAAAGCCTCATATTCGCCGCGGCAGTAGGCCGACTGCAAATAATCGTCTGACACAATGACAATCGCGCCCGCCGCCGCCTCGCGCGCCTGACGCGCCCGCTCATCCCAATCCTCATCCAAACCGACAGCGAAGCGGTCAAGCCAAATCTGACGATAATAGCGCAGCAGCAAAATCGACAGCTGGAAGACGTATTTTATATCCCGATTGTGATAAGAGACGAAAATGAAGCTGTCGCCGCGTTTAATAAGCCAATCCCCCCAAATATGAACCTCACAGCCCCATTATAACTGTCGATTGCCGAGGTATCAAACATATCCTTTTGCCGCCGCCATCCTTTCGCTATGATAAAAACAGCGGGCGATATAAATGGAGCAGGCGGCGATGCGGCATTCAGCTTTTTTGCGCGGCGCCGTCTATGGCATCACCGCCGCAAGCATCTGGGGAAGCATGTATGTCGTCTCGGACGCCGTGCTGGTCATCATCCCGCCCTTCACCCTGTTAAGCCTCCGCATCCTCTTGGGACTGCTGATCTTGATGCCCATGGCCTGGCGCAGCGGCCTGTCGATACCTGGCTGGAAAACCGCGCGAAGCCTGCTGATGGTCGGCATGATTGGACTGGGATTGAGCCTCGGCGCGCAGTTCGTCGGCACCGACCTGTCCAATGCTGTCAATGGCGCCCTGGTGACAAGCGCATCGCCGGCCTTCGTCATCCTGTTCGCCGGGCTTGTCCTGCGCGAGCGGCTGACTCTTCTGCGCTTATCCGCTGTCCTGCTGGCCACGTCCGGCGTCCTGGTGATTTTGGATTTATCAGCGGCCGACTTCAGTTCTGATGCCTTCCTCGGCAATCTGTTCCTGGCCGCCGCCGCCATCACATGGGGGCTGTATTCCGTGCTGGTGCGCCGCGTGGCCATGTATCAAGCCCTGCCCAACCTGACCGTCACCGTCATAGCGCTGCTGGGCGGCCTGCTGGTCTCGATCCCGGCCAGCCTGCTTGAACTCTCGTCGCGCCCCGTCGGCCATATCAATAGCGGAACTGTCGCTGGCGTCTTGTATCTTGGACTGATTTCGACCGCGCTGGCCCTGCTGCTTTGGAACCGCGCCTTTGCCCTGGTGCCGGCCACCGTTGCTTCGCTTTTCTTTTTTGCCCAGCCAGTCGCCGGTGTCCTGCTTGCCAATCTGCTGCTGGGCCAATCAATGACACCAGCCTTGTGGATCGGCGCCGGCCTCATCGCCGCGGCCATCCTGTTTTCCCTGCGTCGATCTGAACGCTAGACCAATTCTTGGACTTCTCGCGCCATCTTCAGCAGCCGAAACCGCCGCACATCAGCGAAAAAATCGGCAGCCTCGCCAATGTCAGAGCATTGATGATTTCGCATCAGCCATTGATGATTGTCTTCGTCCATCAACAGTTTAATATCCTGCGCGACTCCCGCCAAACCGCGCAGCGTCATGCCGCAAACATAGCCAAGCCGCGCCAGTTTAGCCTCGCCGTCCCAGCCGCTTTCGCGCAGCCCCTTGACATAGCCCGCAAACACCTCTCGGTCAAGCTGCTCGGCGTAACGGCGCGAAAAACGTCCATAATACAAACTGACCGCCACCAGCGCGACCAGATCTTCGCCAAGGCCGCCCCGCCCGGCAACCGCCCAGTCAATCAGCGCAATATCATCTTGGCGATGCAGCAGATTGCGCCTGAACGCATCAATATGACACAGTGTGCGCGGCAAATCGGCTAAGGCCCGACAGTACCGCGCCCGATTGTTCCAGATCCATTCAATCTCGGCTTTGGCATCCATCGGCAGACAGCGCCGCGCCAAAGGGTCTTCCAGCCAATCATCCAGCCGCGCAAAAGCATCCGTCAGCCCCTCGACAATCGCGCAGTGCCAGTTGTCAGTCAGCCATTCATAGACAGGCAAACGCGCCAGATACGCGCCATTCAAGCGGCCCAAACGAACAGCCATTTCGCGGTAATCCGCCAGCGACCAGTTCGGCTTGCCTCCCCCAAGGTCCTCCATCCAAATCCAGCAGGCATCGCCAAAATCTTCCAGCCCATAAATCCGCGGCGCGGCAAAGGTATTCGGCGGCAGCCCATCCAGCATGCCCGACCGATAGACTTCATATTCGCGCTTCCAATAGTAAGGCGAGCTTGGATTTTCCCGCGGCCGCTGATAAAGAATTTTCAGAATGATCGACCAAGGCCCATGCGCGGCCGTTTGCCCCTCAAAACGAAAAATCGCCGTGCCGCCCACCGCGCCGCCAAACCCGCCATAAACCGGCGCCCGCGTCCAGGATCGAATCACAGCCGCCGAATCCCGCAAAGCCCGCCGCGCCAGAGGAGTCAGCCTTTCTGTGGTGATGTCCCCTAATCGCTTGTCCAAAACAGCCCGACTCAATCAATGCCGAGATAAGTTTTCTGCACCATCTCATTTTGCCGCAGATTGGCCGCCGTGTCGCTCATGGCAGTCTCGCCGCTCTGCAAAACATAGCCGCGGTCAGCGATTTGCAGCGCCATGTGGGCATTCTGCTCGACCAGCAAAATCGTCACGCCCTCGCTTTTAATCTGCTTAATAGTGTCAAAAACGCCATCCACCAGCACTGGCGCCAGCCCCATAGACGGCTCATCCAGCAGCAGCAGACGCGGCTTGGACATCAGTGCCCGCGCAATCGCCAGCATTTGCTGTTCACCGCCGCTCAAAGTCTCGGCATACTGCTTTTTGCGCTCTTGCAAACGCGGAAACAGGGCGAAGAGCCGCTCCAGATCATCCTTGACGCCATTGTCGCGCCGCGTATAGGCCCCCATGTCCAGGTTCTCCTCGACCGACAGCTTGGCAAACACGCCGCGCCCCTCGGGCACCATGGCGATCCCCCGCGAAACCAGCAGATCAGCCCGCGTCTGCGAAATATCCTCGCCGTCGTAAATCACCGCCCCCTCGCGCGGCCGCATCAAGCCCGAAATAGTGCGAAGAGTAGTCGTCTTGCCAGCGCCGTTAGCCCCAATAAGAGCGATGATCTCCCCCGTGTCAATCTCAAAGGAAACGCCCTTGAGCGCATGGATATTGCCGTAATAAGTGTGAATATCGCGGACTTCAAGCAAGGCCATGTCACGGCCCCCCTTCTGGCCGTCGACCAGGCTGAATAGCCGCGCTGGCGGCCCCCCGTCCCAGATAAGCCTCAATCACATCGGGATGACTCTGAATCTCGGCCGGCAGCCCCTCGGCAATTTTACGCCCATAATCCAGCACCGTAATATGTTCCGATATGCCCATAACCACGCGCATGTCATGCTCAATCAGCACAACCGTAATCGCCAGTTCATCGCGCAAACGGCGGATAAAATCGGTCGTCTCGGCCGTCTCGCTGGGATTCATGCCGGCCGTCGGCTCATCAAGCAGAACGAGCTTAGGCTTGCTGGCCAAGGCCCGACCAATCTCCAAACGGCGCTGATCGCCATATGACAGATTCTTGGAGAGCATATCCCCCTTCCCCGCCAAGCCAACAAAACGCAGCAGTTCAAGGCCTCGCTCCTCGCATTCCAGATCTTCATTCCGCGTCGAAGGCAAACCCAAAATCGAACCCATCCAGCTAGACCGCAGATGCGGCTCCTCGCCAACCATGATGTTTTCAATCGCCGTCATATTGTTAAAAAGCCGTATGTTCTGAAAAGTGCGGGCGATGCCGGCGCGGGTAATCTGATCAGGCGTTTTGCCGTCAATGCGCGCCCCGTCAAACACAAGCTCGCCCTCGTCAATCCCATAAAACCCAGTGATGCAGTTGAAAAAAGTTGTCTTCCCGGCCCCGTTCGGCCCAATCACGCTGGCAATCGCGCCGCGCGGGATGTGAAAATCAAGATCGTCAATGGCGACCAGCCCGCTGAAACGTTTGGTTATGCCCCTAGCGACCAGGATGTCACTGCCCGCCCGCTTGTGTTTGTCTGTCATCATTTCCATCGCTAATCCCCAGCGCCGACCTTCGCTTTCGCGCCAGCCCTCATCTCATGCGTGATGATATGCGTCGGAATCAAGCCCTGCGGCCGCTTAATCATCATAATAATCAGCAGAACGCCATACAGCAGAAAGCGAAAATCAGAAAATTCGCGCAGAAGCTCCGGCATGCCAATCAGCGCAATCGCGCCAACCACGATGCCCGGATTGCTGGCGATGCCTCCCACAATAATAAGGCTCAAAACGTTAATCGAAATAAACACCGTAAAGCTGTTCGGGAAAACCGTCCCCACCTTGGCGGCAAAAATCGCCCCAGCCACGCCGCCCGTCGCCGCGCTCAAAGTAAAAGCCAGCAGTTTGGCGCGGGCCGTGTCAATGCCCATCGCCGTCGCCACATCCTCATCCTCGCGGATCGCCATCCACTGCCGCCCCGTGCGCGAATTGTTCAGCCGCACCGAAACAAACAGCGTGACCAAACAAGCGACCAGCACGATATAATACAACTCTTCAGGATTCTTCATCTCCAGACCAAAAAAGACTGGCTTCGGAATCGCCTGCACCCCCTGCGCCCCGCCGATGAGTGGCTTCAGCCAGTCAGAATTGGCCAGCTTGCCGATGATCTCGCCAAAGCCCAGCGTGGCAATCGCCAGATAATCCCCGCGCATTCGCAGCACCGGCACAGCAAACATGAAACCAGCCGTCATCGCCGCCAGCAGCGCAATCGGAATCACCATCCAAAACGTAAACGTCCCCTTGAAAAGCCCCAGCGGCCCAATAGACGTCAGCACCGCCAGAATATACGCGCCCACCGCGTAATTCGTCACATAGCCCAAATCCAGCAGTCCCGCCAGGCCAATGGCGATATTAAGGCCCAGCCCCATCAGCACAAACAAGCCAATCGTCACCGCGACATCGCTCAAAGTGCGCCCGACCGTCCACGGCAAAGCCAGCAGAATCGCTATCAGGATGATCGCCCCGATCACCCGCGTCCTGGGATGCTCCACGCTCACTCGGTCTTCAACGTCCGCCCGTATCCGCTGGCCAAACCGCGCCCACAGCAGACCAAAAATCGTGCTGACGGCAAACAGAATCAGCGCCGGACTCTGCCTTATGGTATCGCGGCGGAAAATCGCGCTTAACACATCCCGATCCAGATTCTCTTGCAGCACCAAACGCACTGTTTCGCCAAAGACGCCCACCAGCAGAGTCGCCGACAGACCATAAAACAAGGCCCTGCGCGGCGTCTCCGGAATAATGTAAAAAACCGCGCCAACCGCGCCCGCGCCAACCGAAACCAGACCATATACCACAATGCCGCTCAAAAGCTCCTTGCGGCGGTCAAAGGTGATGACATCCACCCAGTCGCGGTCGATGTTGACCAGCACCGAGCGCAAATCGCCTTTCACATCAAAAATCAAGGCCAGCGAACCAGTCACAACCCCGACCAGCGCGGCGGTCAAAAGCCAGACGCCGAGAGTTCGGTAAGCGCCGCCGCCATGCCGATGCGCCCGCCAGGCGACATAGCTGGCCACGGCAAAGGGTATCAGGCGCAGTGAATAATCCAGCAGAAAACGAAAATCATCCGAATTGAAAAGCAGCATAATAATCGAGGGAAGCGCCGTCAAAAAGCCGGTGATGGCGCCGCCGCCGACCACCGCTGCCATGCTCTCGCCCTGTTCGCGCAGCTGCCTCGATATTGCCAAAGCCGCCAAAAAAGGCGCGATGAATAAAATCAGCTGCCCCAAAGTGATGAAATCATCAATAATTTCGCGCTCATGGAACAGAGCGATCATGCCGACCGCGCCAGCGTACAGAACCAGCCCCCCGGCAAGCAGGCCCAAAGTCAGAATGTTTCGCCAGTTCTGCGCTCTGACATCTGCCATCATCCGTCCTCCCTAAGCCTTCTTCTCGGAAAGACGTTCACCCAAAATACCCTGCGGCCGGAAGATCAGCACCAGCACCAGCATAGTGAAAGCGATGACATCCTTGAGTTGATTGGCCCCAGGGATGCCCAGCCCGGCCAGCACCAGATTAGGCCCAACAGCCTCGATGATGCCCAAAAACAAGCCGCCCAGCATAGCCCCAGGGATATTGCCCACCCCGCCCAGCACAGCCGCCGTAAAAGCCTTGATGCCCGGCAGAAAACCCATAAAAAAATTGACGCCCTGCGGCCGAAAAACGCCGTTGATGACTCCCGCGGCCCCCGCCAGAAAACCTCCCACGCCAAAGGTGAACATAATCACCCAGTCGATATCGATGCCCATCAGCTTGGCGACTTCCTTGTTCTCCGAAACCGCCCGCATAGCCTTGCCGATGCGCGTCCGTTCCACCAGCCAGTAAAGCCCCAGCATCAGCGCCAAAGCCGAAAAAAAGACGAACAGCTGCACAACGGGAATGCTGATGCTGCCGATCTGCAATGTCCCCTGCAAAGCCCGCACCTGCGGATAAGCCTTAAAGCCAGAGCCATAAAGCCCGCGAAAGGTGTACTGAAGGAAAAAAGAGGCGCCGATAGCCGTAATCAGCGGAACAAGACGCGGGCTGCCGCGCAAAGGCCGATAAGCGAAACGCTCCAGCAAAATCGCCACCGTCATCGATATCAGACCAGCGAACAGGATCATCAGAACTATCGACAAAAAAGGCGACTCATTGAGAAAACCAGTGCGATTCAGCGCCTCGGCCAAAAAGACCGTCGAAAACGCGCCAGCCATAAAAACCTCGCCATGCGCGAAGTTAATCATCAGCAAAATGCCATAGACCAAGGTATAGCCCAAGGCGATCAGAGCATAAATGCTGCCTTGCGACAAACCAGCGACAAACAGATTGATCCACTGCGCCGCCGTGATGCGACCCGAAGAAAGCGTATTCCACGAACCGACCAGAATCAGTACGACGATGACAATACGCAGCAGATCAATGATGAAATCAACCCACGAAAAACCCTCTGAACCCCTGTTGAACATAGGCAAACTTTCCCATGGCCACCTGATCGAACGCGCCGCGGCTAATCCGACTCCAGAAAATCCCAATCGACCACCGGCGGCGGCCAAGCACCATCATAAACTTCCGCTTCTGTAATCTGAAAGATCGCCAAGGCCGTCCCAGTGGCGCAGTCGCCAGCGTAAGGCGATTCGTCCTGGCAGGTCAGCCGGCCAGTCAGCCCAGGATAATTGTCGATGGCGGCGATAGCCTCGCGCAAGGCCTGACGGCCAATGGTGATGCTGCCATCCTCATGCTCTTCAGCAACAGCCTGGACGGAATCCAGCAGCATATTCACCGCGTCATAAGCATGAGCATGATAGCCTCCCGGCGGCGTCCCCCCGATCTCATCATCCCACGTCATCAAAAACTGCTCATACGCCTCGCCGCTGACCAAAGGCCCCGAAAGATAAATACCGATAGCGGCGTCGCCGGTGTTTTCGGGAAACGCATCGACAAAGCTGGCGGCCGCCGTCATCATCACCACCTCTTCAAGCCCAGGGACATGAGGCAGCTGCGCGGCGAGAAAATTGGATTCAGGTTCAAACAGCGGGAAATAAACGAGGTCCGGCCGGCTGACAGCGATTTCAGTCAGGATGGACGTCATGTCGGTATCTCCCTTGTCAATCGCGCCCTCAAAAACGACCTCGCCGCCCAGTTCGGCAAAGGTATCGGCCATGACCCTGGCCGCGCCTTCAGTATAAGGATCGCCATCGTGGACGGTGGCCAAGGCGCCAACTCCCAGCGCGTTGATCGCGAATTGAGCCGACAAGGGCCCGAGGAAGAGGTCATTGTGGCTGGTGCGGAAATAGCCCGGCAAATGCGCGCCTCCCTCGTCAATATCGTCATTGGTCAAACTAGGAGATGTGTTCGACGGAGCGATCATCAGCATCCCAGCTTCACTAACGATGGGCAAGGCTCCTTGAGCGGCTCCAGAGCAGCTGGTGCCAATGATGCCGACAATCGTCTCGTCAGCAGTGAGCCGCTGCGCCGCCGCCTGGCCGCCCTCGGCCGAACACAAGCTGTCTTCGACCACCAATTCAATATCGCGCCCAAGAAGCGTTTCACCGCGCGCCAGAAGCGCCAGTTCAATGCCCCCTTGCGAATCTTCGCCCAAGAAGGAAACCGCGCCGGAAACAGTCAGCATCGCGCCAACCACAATCGGATCATCCGGCCCAACCTCAACACAGCCCAGCGGATCGCCGCAATGCCCATCAGCGAACGCCGGCCTACCCAGCGCCATCAGCAAAATAAGCGCCAAAAACAAAGACTTCATCGCTTGCCCATCTCCTGTCCTAAAACATCTGCAAAGGTTCATCAGAATATCCAAAAAACAAGCCAGAGTCAACTTGCCCCCTGGCTTGTCATCAAACTCAACTGCATAACAGCGGCAATGAACGTCTATCCATCGCCCATCAGCGACCAGACCACAGCCGGCGGCCATTCGCCAGCGACCTGGGCTTCAGTGACCTCAAAGACGGCCAACGCCGTGCCTGTGGCGCAGTCACCCGCGTAGGGTGATTCGTCCTGGCAGGTCAGCGTGCCGGTCAGCCCGACATAGCCCTCGACAGCGGCCATAGCGTCGCGCATGGCCTGACGGCCAATAGTCAGACTGCCGTCGTCATGCTCTTCAGCCACAGCCTCAACCATATCCATAACCAGATTGGCCGCGTCGTAAGCATGGGCATGGAAGCCGCTGGGTGGCGCGCCGCCAAGCTCCTCTTCCCAAGTGACCAAAAATTCATCATAAGCCTCGCCGGTAATCGACGGCCCCGTGATGTAGACGCCTACCGCGCCCTCGCCTGAATTCGGCGCGAAATTCGGAGTAAAACTGCCATCCGAAGTCATCATAGTCGCCTCTTCCAGACCAGGCGTGTTCACCAGCTGCGAAACGATAAACTCGGATTCAGGGACGAAAACCGGGAAATAAACGATGTCCGGCCCACTCGCGGCGATCTCGGTCAAAATCGCGCTCATATCGGTGTCACCCTTGTTGACCGCCCCCTGGAAGACAACCTCGCCGCCCAGTTCAGCGAAAGTGTTGGCCATCACATTGGCCAAGCCCTCGGTGTAGGGATCGCCATCATGGATAGTCGCCAAAGTCCCGGCCCCCAGATCTTCCACCGCGAACTGCGCCGCCATGGCCCCCTGGAAGAGGTCATTATGCGCCGTGCGGAAATAGCCAGGCTGATAAGTGCCGCCGGCATCCGCATCGTCATTAGTCAGACTCGGCGACGTATTCGACGCCGAAATCATCAGCATGCCAGCCTCGCTGACAATCGGCAAAGCCCCTTGCGCCGCGCCCGAACAGGTCGTGCCGACAATGCCGACAACGCTCTCATCAGCGGCCATCCGCTGCGCCGCCGTTTGACCGCCTTCAGCCGAACACAAACTGTCCTCGACCACCAATTCAATCTGACGCCCCAAAAGCATCTGATCGCGCGCCAAAATGGCAAGCTCAATGCCGCCATGCGAATCCGCGCCATAATCAGCCGCCGGGCCAGTCATCGCCAGCATCGCGCCAACGGCAATCGTATCATCCGGCCCAACCTCGACGCAGCCCAGCGGATCCATGCAGTGTCCGTCTGCCATAGCCGGCGCGCCAAGCCCGACCAGCAAACTCAATACGATAAGTACAAACAGCAGTCTCTTCATGGTACACACTTCTCCTCATAACTAACTGAATAATGACACCTGTGCCAGCAGCCTGAATTATACCCCATCATTTTGCCTCCGCGCAAGCGTCTTGTCATGCCCCTTTCAGCGCGGCCTAGCCCCCCATCGTCACCATCGACAAATCCCAGACAACAGGCGGCGGCCAGCGGTCACCATAGACAACCTCCTCGGTGACTTCAAAAATAGCAAGCCCCGTGCTGCTCGCGCAATCTCCATCAAACGGCGATTCATCCTGGCAGGTAAGCTCGCCAGTCAGCCCAGCGTATCCCTCGACGTCGGCAATGGCCTCCCGCAGCGCTTGACGCCCAATCAGCAGACCTCCATCTTCCGTCTCTTCAGCGACAGCTTCAATGGCATTCAGCAGCAGATTCGTCGCATCATAAGCATGAGCATGGAAACCACTCGGCGGCTCCCCACCGATCTCCTCATCCCAAGTCACCAGAAATTCCTCATACGCCTCGCCAGAAACCGAAGGCCCCGAAATGTAAATGCCAACAGCCGCTTCCCCCGTATTTGTCGGAAAAGAGGCTACCAAACTGCTGTCACCCGTCACCATGATGCTGTCTTCAAGCCCTGGGATCTTGACCAGCTGCGCCGCGATGAACTCGGATTCAGGCGGAAAAACCGGAAAGAAAACGACATCCGGGCTGGTCGCCGCGATCTCGGTCAAAATCGCGCTCATATCAGTATCGCCAACGCTGACGGCCCCTTGGAAAACCACTTCCCCGCCCATATCAGCGAAGACATCGGCCACAATGCCGCTCAATTCCTCGGCATAGGTGCCGCCGTCATGGATGGTCGCCAAAGTCTCGGCCCGCAAAACCCGCGCGGCGAACTGCCCAACCATCGCGCCTTGGAAAATATCGTTGGGAATAGTGCGGAAATAGCCAGGACGATGAATACCGCCGCTTTCGACATCATTGTTAGTCAAAATTGGCGACGTATTGGTCGGTGAAATCGTCAGCATCCCGGCGTCGCTTACAATCGACATGGCCCCCTGCGCCGCGCTGGAGCAGGTCGGCCCAATGATGCCCGCAATCGTTTCATCCGCCGTCAGACGCTGCGCCGCCGATTGACCACCCTCCGCCGTGCAAAGGTCATCCTCAATCACCAGCGTAATCTCATGCCCCAGCAGCATCTCATCGCGCGCCAAAATCGCCAGTTCAATGCCGCCGCGCGTATCCTCGCCATACAGCGATACCGCCCCAGAAATCGTCAGCATCGCGCCAGCGACAATCGGATCATCCGGCCCAACCTCGACGCAGCCCAGCGGATCCATGCAATGCCCATCCGCGAACACCGGAATGCCGAACGCGCCCAGAAGGCCCAACAGAGTTAGCATAAGCAGCAGCCGTTTCATAGCGCAGCGCCTCCTCATTCACTCAATAGCCATCATCAAACAGATTATACCATTATGATTAAGTATATCTGATGAGTTCGTTTCGGACAAGCGCCTGTGAAAATCGCATCCAAATAAAACTGCGCTGACAATTTGAATGCGTCGGCTTTGCGGTACAATATCCCATCAGGTTCGTTCGTCAGAAAGCAGGGCCATGAAGCTGCTCGTCGCTGTATCTTCGCTTGACTTGACCCAAAAGTACAGCGCGACGCCGGCCTGGTGGCAGCTGCTCAAGGGCTTGTATGAAATCGGCGTCGAGATCATCGCCGCGCCCTACCAAGGCCCATCAATAGAAAGCCTGTGGTGGCGCGCCGCCCGCAATCCAGCCCGCCGGCCAGGCGATGCCTTCAAAGCCCTGCGCGATATCACGCGCGTCATAGCGCCGCCCAAACCCGACCGACCAACGCCAAAATCCGACTCCTGGTCAGACAAGACGCTGCGGAACGCCGCCCAAACCCTCATCGCTCCCCTCTGGCGCCGCCACCTTGAACGAATTCTGCGCCAAAACCCAGATATAGACGCCCTTCTGTTCCTGACCGTTCCCCTAAATCACCTTAAAGGCGTGCCAAGATACATTTCGGAGAAATATAACAAACCCGTCTTCTATTTTGACGGCGACGTCCCCGCCAGCCTGCCCAATATGAAGGGCTTTGCCTCTGGATTCCGCATCTATCAAGGCGCCGACCTATCCGAATACACCGCCTTTATCAGCAACAGTCAAGGCGGCGAGACCCTGCTGCGGCAGCTTGGCGTCGAAAACGTCCACACAGTCTGGTATGGCGCCGACCCGCAGGTCTTCAGTCCAATGGCTGTATCATCCCAGGATATCGATGTGCTGTTTTATGGCCACGGCCGCGAATACCGCTCCGACTGGATTGACCGCATGATCACCGTTCCATCGCATCGCCTCCCCGACCGCCGTTTTGCTGTGCGCGGCTCCAATCTAGGCGATCTGGGCAAAGCCGAAAGCCTGCCCTATTTGAGCTTCAGCAAACTGCGCGAATATGTCTGCCGCAGCAAAATCAACCTG
Source organism: Phototrophicaceae bacterium (assembly GCA_965243795.1). Classification (GTDB taxonomy): domain Bacteria; phylum Chloroflexota; class Anaerolineae; order Aggregatilineales; family Phototrophicaceae; genus UBA6055. The sequence continues at coordinate 3,171,477 of OZ251576.1, forward strand.
TGCATCACCCGCGGCGCCCATGCCAGCGTCTATGCCTCCTCCTCATCGCGCCCCTTTGAACTAAGCGCAATGGCCGCCTGCATCGTCGCCAATCCATACAAGGGCATAGAAGAATGGTTCCAGCCCGAAAAAGAGATCGTCATCGTCCAGTCAGCTGATGAAGCCATTGAACGCTATGCCTATCTGCTCGCCCACGACAGCGAACGCCAGGCCATCGCCGCCGCCGCCCGCCGCCGCGTCCTCAAACAGCATACCTTCCAGCACCGCGCCCGCGACCTAACCAGCATCATTCGGCAGTATATCGGGAATGATAAATAAGGCCCCATGAACGCCGCCACGCCCAAAAACCAAAACCGCGACCTTTGAGTCGCCCTTCCCACCTGCAAACGCGGTATAAAGAATCTGCACAGCATAAAATCGAAATCGCCTTATGACCGAAAAAATTTCTTTTGCGAACATAAAACGGACACAAAGCAGATGTTGCCCTCTGTGCCTCTGTGTCCTCTGTGGTAAAAAGCACATAGAGGCGAAATCGCTTATGCGCGAAAAAGTTTGTCTTTCGCGCACAAAACGCGCATAAAACCAGCGGCAGGGCGTGGCGGAAAATGGCGGATTTTGTCGGATTTTGACGTAGTATGTGGCGGATTATGGCGGATTTTGTCGGATTTTGACGTAGTATGTGGCGGATTATGGCGGAAAATGGCGGACTTTGTCGAGTGAATGCCCCCTCTTTAATGGCTTTTCTCTCTGACCTCTGTGGTAAAAGATTTATGGCGGATTGTGGCGGAAAATGGCGGACTTTGTCGGATTTTGACGTAGTATGTGGCGGATTATGGCGGAAAATGGCGGACTTTGTCGAGTGAATGCCCCTCTATAATGGCTTTTCTCTCTGACCTCTGTGACCTCTGTGGTAAAAAGATTTATGGCGGATTGTGGCGGAAAATGGCGGACTTTGTCGGATTATGGCGGATTTTGACCCAAATCCTTCAGTCCCTTGCACAATCGCGAAGCTGTCCATATAATAGAATATTCGTTCTAAAAGGAGAGCTTGACAATGACAATCGATCTAGAAAAAGCGCGTGATTTTGTATATCGCCAAGGCACCCTGTTTGAACGCGCCTTGTTTGCCTGGCTATTCGAGGGCGGCAGCGAAGCCCGCGTCCAGCAGATCATCCTCTGTTACAAAAATCCCGACAATGGCTTTGGACATGGCTTTGAACATGACCTAAAGGCGCCGCAGTCGAACCCGCTTGCCTTGGAGTATCTGCTGTCGGTGATGAAATACAGCCAAATTCCACCAGGCGCAGTCCTGGACGGTGTATCAGACTGGGTGGAAAGCCAAATGGATGAAGCTGGCGATCTCAAGAATCCCCCCGAAACGCGCGCCTATCCCCTGGCGCCCTGGTGGCAGGAACAAGGCGGACAAACGATGCCCGATTCCATCGTCGGCAACCTGATTCATTTTGGCTGTGCAGAGCCATCGCTGATTGAAAAGACGACGGCATGGGCCCAAGCCAGATATTCACCCGACAGCATTCTCGAAAACGAATGGCTGTTCATGGCCTACCACGCCGTCGATTTTCTCTTCGCCATCAGCGACTTCCCCGATCTGAATCGGTATCGCCAGGCAACTGTGGACAATGTGATCGCCTGTGCCGAACGCGCGCCCGAAAATCAGTGCGATTCGCTGTTTCCCTTTGCCCCGACGCCCGATTCCCCGATAGCCAAAGCGATGCCGCCCGGCCTGCTGACGCGCTTTCTCGATGTCCTGGAAAATACCCAGCAGCCCGAAGGCCATTGGGTTGACCAGCATAACCTGCGGCAGTGGTGGCCGATGACGACCATCAATGTACTGCTGGCCTTGCGCCACTATGGGAGGTGGTCATAAAATTCGCCTGGCCGCTGTGCTATACTCCGCAGGCAAATCATCCGAAACCATCCCAATGGAGCGAACGACATGGCCATTGATTGCATCATCGAATACGACTGCGTCCCCAAGCGGCGTTTGACGGCCGCCGGCATTCTGGAGCGCATCAAGGAAAAAGAGCGCGCCCAAGCGGTCATTCAATGGTTTCGAAAAGCCGGCGATGACCGACCGCCCGCGCGGATGGGCTTTGAGTTCAGCCGCAATACCCCCCATGAGCAAGGCGAAAAACAGATCATGATCGTCCAAGACCTGCTTGACCGCGCCGCCGAGCTTGACCAAGTGGCGCATCACTGCCCAGCCTGCCCCGCCAACCGCAGCGGCCGTCCTTTCGGCTGCATCAGCTTTATTCAGTATCCACTCTCGGCCCGCGCCGAAACCTGGCTGCTGGAGCGGCTGCCAGTGCCAGATGAACCCCTCGTCTGGCTTCTGCTAAAACAGGGCATCCAGACCTTTGGCTATGACGGCTCTTCCATAAAAATCCTGCGCGGCAGCGATACCATCGACCAAGAGGGACAGCCCGCCTGCTTTGAACTGTCGACCGCGCCCTGGCGCCGCTTGGGTGAATTCACCGTGTCCGGCGACCAAATGCTAGAGATGATTTTTGGCGTCGGCGAGCGCATCATGCCCAATCACGCCGGCATCCTGCTGCTTTTCTTTCATGCCATCGACCGCGATAAGGAAGCCGCAGAAATCCGCCGCATCTCATCAGATGAAGCCCTGCGCGGGGAAACCGCCTTCGCGATGACGGCCGAACCGCATGATGATGAAACCGTCCGCCAGTTCGTGGAGTTTTTCCAAGCCCTGTACCTGGCCTGGAAACTGCGCGTGCCGCTGTTTGTCGATGCCTAGCCCCGCGTCGCCAGCCCCAGCAAAACCAGCGCGGTTAATATGATGACAATCGCCAGCGCAGCATAAAACTTGCCAAAGCGCCGGCGGGCTTCCGAGCCTTCTCTGAAAATATCGCCCAGCTTCACCTGATGCCCCTCGCGCCATCTGTCCCCTCCCCCCAGCATAGCGCAATTCCCCCAAGCTGACAACATCTCGCGCTTTGTCCCTTGAACACGAGGCCCGCCAATGTTATTTTTGGGTAATCCGTTTCCCGCAAGCCTGTCACCGATGAAAAAAGACGTCTCAATGTCAATGCTAAGAATCTGCCCCTCGTACAGTTCTAAAAAGCGGCGGCTGCTCATCCTATTCGTCCTGCTGATGATGGTCTTGCCAGCATCGGCGCAGGTCGGATTGGGAAGAACCGTCGGCGTCCTGGTCAATACCGAAGCCGCTTATGAGGGCTATACGCTGTTTTCACCGATAAACACGCCATCAGTCTATCTGATGGATAATGAGGGCCGCATCATCCATTCCTGGGAGATCGAAGGCAACGCGGGTGTTATGGAAGCGCACCTGCTTGATAATGGCCATTTGATCGTCGTCGCTGGATTTAGAAGCAGCACACCGAGCGCACAGCGCGCCGGAAGCATCCGAGAATATACGTGGAGCAATGAATTCGTCTGGGAAATTCAGTTTGACCGCCGAGTCCGCCGTCAGCACCATGCTATTGACATCCTGCCGAATGGAAACATCCTGGCCATTGCCCAGAATTTTCGTTCGCTGGACGAAGCGATTGAGATGGGATTGAGACCGCAAAGCCAGGCGCTGATCCCTGACATCATTGTTGAAATTGACCGTTCAAACAGCGAATTGGTGTGGCAGTGGGACGTCTGGGATCATCTGGTGCAGGATCTTGATGCCAACCTGCCCAATTATGGCCAAATCCCCCAGCATCCTAGGCGAATTAACATCAACTATCGGACAGACCGCGACTGGATGCACACCAACGCCGTTCACTATCACCCCGAATTGGATCAGATCGTCATCAGTGTATGGAAGTTTGATGAATTATGGATTATCGATCACAGCCTATCGACGGCGGAAACGGCCGGCCCGGCCGGCGATCTTCTCTGGCGATGGGGCAATCCCGCCGCCTACCAGCAGGGTGGCCCAACAGACCGCTATCTGTTTCGACAGCATGACGTCCAATGGATTGAGGATGGCTTGCCGGGCGCGGGAAATATCCTCATCTTCAACAACCGCAACAATATCGACACAGATGAAGAGTATTCTTCAATTCTTGAACTGAAGCCTCCCTTGCGGCCTGACGGCAGCTATGATTGGGAGCAGGACGTGGAAATCGTTTGGTCTTATGCTGCCGATGGGTTCTATTCGCGTATGATTTCTGGCGTCCAGCGTTTGCCGAATGGCAGCACTTTGATTACGGAAGGTCAGCCTGGGCGGCTGATTGAAGTCAGCGCCGACGGAGAAGTCGTTTGGGAATTTGTGAATCCAGTCACCACAAGGGGCCTCGTCAAACAGGGTGACCCGCCTAATCCCCAAGGCATAGAGGCTAGCGAACGGAATGTCTTGTTCCGCGTTCGCAAGTATCCGCCTGACCACCCCGCTTTCGCCGGCCGCGATATGACCCCCGGCGAACGACTGGTCGATTAAAGCTGGCAATCAACGCAAAAACTGATTCATCCTTCTATCTTCGGTGCCCCCCTGTGGTATAGTCTCCCTGTTCGACCGAAAGGGATACGGCGCTGATGATTCCCAAAAACTTCACCGGCTATATCGCCGTCGTCAAAGAGGAGTGCGCCACCTGCCGATTGATTGAATCGGTTTTAGCCGACCTGCGCCCGCTCCGCGTCTATTCACAGGACAATCCCCATTTTCCAGCCAGCCTGGAGGATGTGATGGACGACCGCCAGCTTGAGCTTTCCTATCGGCTAAACATCGAGATTGTGCCGACTCTGATTCAAGTCGAGGCCGGCGCGGAGATCGACCGTCTGGTCGGCTGGCAGCGCGAGGACTGGCGCCGATTGACCGGACGGCCGACGCTGGGCGATGACCTGCCCGAATTCAGCCCTGGCTGCGGCTCAAAATCACTTGACCCCGGCCTGCCGGAAAAATTGGCCTACAAGTATGGCGATACACCCTTGCAGTCGCGGCGCATTGAAGTGGCCCAGCTTGAGGACGAATGCGAACTCATCTATGCGCGCGGCTGGTCGGACGGTCTGCCAGTTGTGCCGCCCACAGAAGCGCGCGTGCTGCGGATGTTAAACGGCTCCTCCCGCTCGCCCGATGAGATCCTTGGCATCGTCCCGCCCAATCAAGTCGCCTGCACCGTCGAAAAAGCCGCCATCAATGCCGTCATGGCCGGCTGCCGTCCAGAATATCTGCCGGTGGTGCTGGCGGCGGTCGAAGCGGCCTGCCTGGATGCCTTCTGCATGCACGGCCTGCTGGCCACCACCTACTTCTCCGGCCCCATCGTTATCGTCAACGGCCCCATCGCCGACAAAATCGGCATGAACGGGGGCATCAATGCGCTGGGACAGGGCAACCGCGCCAATTCCACCATCGGCCGCGCCTTGCAGCTGGTGATTCGCAATGTCGGCGGCGGCCAACCAGGCGGAGTCGACCGCGCCGCCTTGGGCCAGCCCGGCAAAGTCGGCTTCTGCTTCCCCGAACGCGAACATGATTCGCACTGGGAATCGCTGGCCGTCGAGCGCGGCTTTTCGGCCGACGAATCGACCGTTACCCTCTTCGCCGGCGGCGGTGTCTACCCTGTCGCCGACCAAAAATCGCGCCGTCCCGAATCGCTGACTCGCAGCATCGCCCTCACCCTGCGAACCCTCGTTCACAGCAAATTGGCGCCCGCCGCCGATGCCATCCTGATTATCACGCCCGAACACATGCGCGTCTTCCGTCAAGCCCAATGGACAAAAGCCCGCTTCCGTCAAGAACTCAATCGGCATCTGACCTTCCGCGGCCAAGACATCCTGCGCGGCGCTGATGGCATCGACGAAGGCCTGCCGCCGCAATACGCCCAGACCACCCTGAACAAGTTCCGTCCTGGCGGCCTGCTGATTGTCCACGCTGGCGGCGCGGCCGGCATGTGGTCGGCCGTCATCGGCGGTTGGCCAGCCACCGGCAGCAAAGGCAGTTCCCCCGTCACCGTCACCGTCAAATCGTAAATTCATCAAGGAGGCTCTCATGCCCGTATTATTGGATCCAACCAACGAATCGCAGCCCATGCCGCGCGAGCGTCTGCCCCGACCGCAGTCCTTGGCCGGCAAAACCGTCGCCCTGCTGGATATTTCCAAGCCCCGCGGCGACGTCTTTTTGGATTGCCTCGATCACAAACTGAAGGCGATGGGCCTTGACGTGCGCCGCTATCGCAAGCCGACCTTCGCCCGCCTGGCGCCCGTCGACCTGAAACATCGGATCGCCGCCGAATGCGATCTCGTGATCGAAGCGCTGGCCGATTGAGGCTCATGTACGTCGTGCAGTGTGCATGACATCACTGATTTAGAAGGGCGCGGCCTGCCTGGCATGTTTATCGCTTCGACCGAATTCGCTGAAGCCGCCGCCGCCCAAAGCCAAGCGCTTGGTTTCGAACCCGCCGTCTGCTATGTGCCGCATCCGATCCAAGACCGCAGCGACGATGAAATCCGCGCCTTGGCCGAGGCCGCCTTTGATGAGATTCTGGCCCAGATTATCGCCTAGGCTATTCATAGCGGCTGATGACTAAGGCCGTATTATGGCCGCCAAAGCCGAATGAATTGCTCAAAACATGGTCAATCGGATGTTCGCGGCCGATATTGGGCGTGTAATCCAAGTCGCATTCAGGGTCGGCCGTCTCCAGGTTAATCGTCGGCGGCACAAAATTATCCTCAATCGCTTTCACGGCGAAGATGGCTTCAGTGGCGGCCGTGGCGCCCAGGATATGCCCGGTCATCGACTTGGTGGAGCTTATCGGGATATTATAAGCCTGCTCGTCCAGCGCCAGCTTGATGGCCAGGGTTTCGCTTTTGTCATTTAGCTGCGTGCCAGTCCCATGCGCGTTGATGTAGTCAATCTCGCTGGGGCCGATTCGCGCTTCTCGCAGGGCGCGGCGCATGGCTTCGGCGGCATCCACGCCATCCGGGTTGGGCGCCGTGACATGAAAAGCGTCCGATGTGTGGCCATAGCCGGTCAGTTCAGCGTAGATTCTCGCGCCGCGCGCTAGGGCATGGTCGAGGTCTTCAAGCACCAGCAGGGCGGCGCCTTCAGCGGCCACGAATCCATCCCGATGAGCATCGAAAGGCCGCGACGCCTTTTCTGGGATATCTTCGCTGACGCTCAATACCTTCATATTGTTGAAGCCGCTGATGACCATGGGCATAATGCAGGCCTCGCTGCCGCCGGCGACCATGACCTTGGCGCGGCCCATGCGAATTATATCCGCCGCATCCCCCAGCGTATTGTTGCTGGTCGCGCAGGCCGCCGTGATGTTGTAGTTCGGCCCCTTCAGCCCAAAGCGCATCGAAACCCGCGAGCTGATCCCGTCATGCAGCAGCGCCGGCACAATCACCGGACTGACGCCGCGATGTCCCCGCGCATCAAAGCCATAAAGCGCCTGAACAACCGTCGTAATGCCGCCAATGCCCGTGCCGACCACCGTCCCTATGTCGTATTGATTGTCGGGGGTGATTTCGATGCCGGCGTCTTGCAGGGACTCCTCGGCGGCCATCAGCGCCAGCATTTGCGCCCGATCCATCCGCCGCATCTCCCGCCGGCCAAATTTGGCGGCCAAATCGAGATTCTTGACCTCGCCGGCCGTGCGATTGGCGACAAGTTCGGCGTCAAACAGGGTAATCCAGTCGATGCCCGATTGCCCGGCCCGAATCCGCGCCCATGACTCGGCGACGGTATTTCCCACCGGACTGACCAATCCCATGCCTGTGATGACGACCCGCGTTCCCTTCATGGAACATCTTCCTTGACTGCCAGCAGTTTCATGCTGTTTATCAATAATCCCCCGCCGCGCCCCATCTCGCCTTTTTACGCTGATCCTTGACCGACCTATGCGGGCCCAGCGATGGCCGTCGCCATCTCGGCCGGCTTCAGATAGTTTCGCGCCGCCTTGAGCAGGTCTTCTTTGGTGATGCGATAAATGCTGTCCTTGTAATCCGCCAGATAATCCAAGCCCAGACCATAGCTTTCCATGCTGTGAATATGGGAGGCGAGTCCCTCATTGCTTTCCAGCCGCAAAGGCAGCCGCCCAGTAAAATAGCTCTGATTGTCGGCCAGGTCATCGTCCGATACCGTCTCGCTGATGAGCCGTTCGATCTCTTCCATGATGCTGGCCAGCGCCAGTTCCACATTATCGGGGCTGACCCCAGCGCTGACCGCCCACGGATCAGGCCCATGGCCGCTGCCAAGCTGACTGAAAGCGTAATAGGCCAGGCCCTTTTGTTCGCGGACGTTCTTGCCGATGCGCCCCATCATCCCAAATTCTCCGAGGATGCTGTTGGCCAGCTGCGCCGGCAGATAATCCGCGGCCTGACGCGCCGGCCCGATTGCGCCCATTTTGATATCCGACTGCGTTTTGCCCGGCACCGCCACAAACTGACGCTGACTGCCGACCAGCTTGTTTGGCGCAGTGACCGCGGCCACCGCCGGCTGGTGAGGATTCTGCCAGTCGCCAAACAATTCCGCCACCTGCTGAATCACCTCGTCAGTCTGGATGGCGCCGACAATCACCAGGATCATCCCGCGCGGCCCGAAATGCGTCTCGCGGTAGTGCATCAGGTCGCCGCGGCTAATTGCGGCTGTGGTTTCTTCGGTGCCATGCGTGCCATAGTGATAGGGATGCGGCTGTGGATAAAGCGTCTCGCGCATGGCTTTGGCGGCCCGATAGCGGGTGTCAAAACTGCTGTATTGCAGCCAGGTCAGCCGTTCGCCGCGCAGCCGTTCAATATGCTCGTCGGGGAAGATCGGCTGACGCAGCGCATCATTGGCGATCTCAAGCAGCCGCGGCAAATCTTCGGCCAGCGACTTGCCAAACAAGCCGATTTTATGCACATCGCCGCGCACAGCAAACTCGGCGCCGATGTCTTCCAGCGCGCTGTGAATGTCATCGAAACTGCGATTGGCTGTGCCGGTCATCAGCGCCAGCGCCGTCAGTGAGGCCAGTCCGCTTTTGTCGGGACTCTCATAAATGCCGCCAGCGTGAATCGAGCCCATGATATTGACCGAGCGCACCGCCGCATTTTCATAGACCAGCAGGGTCAGGCCGTTGTCCAGCTTGACGCGGCTTATGCTGCCAGAGTGAGGGAAATCATTCGTTGGGTTCATCAGCAAAATGAGACTGTCAATTCATCTTATATCACACGGGCTACTTTACACAAACTTATCCTGCCTGTCAACATGCCGCGATGATGGCAGAACTTGTTTTATGCGCGTTTTATGCGCGAAAGGAAAACTTTTTCGCGCATAAAGCGATTTCACTTTATGCTATGCAGTTCTTTATACCGCGTTTGCGGGCCGAAGAGGTGACTAAACGTTCGCAGTTTTGGTTTTCGCATGTCTTTATTTTTTACCATTCCCCAATGATGGGCATGGCAGACAGCTGCAACTTCAAGCAAAAGGACATGAGGCCGTCATCCTGGGCAAAGGACAAATCGCGCTGATTCCAGCCCGCGTTGAGTCACTCTCTATTCAAGTCGCCGGGACCGCTCCGCGCTCATGCCAAAGCCCCGCCTTGTAATCATGTGATTGCGGAGCAGGTATGCAGATAAAAAGAATTATTCGATCAATTTTTCTAGTCTTTTTTCGATCCACTTAGCAAATCGATGTTCCCAGTCATCAATCCGATTTCGTATGGCTCTCCCATCCTTTAACTCCAATATAAAAAATACGAGTAGAACTAACCACAAACAAACTAATACAAACTGGATTCCTGGAGTTTGCTCATTAAGGTCAATTATCGACAATACGTCAAGAGGAGAACTAACAAGCAAAAACAAAATACTTGCAAGGCCTAAAATGAATCTTACGCCAGTAAATAATGGTTTTGCCCATCGTTTTGATCGCGCTTTTCTATTCTTCGCCGCTCTCTGCTGTGTTTCAAAGAGTTCTTGTCTCTTACGTTGCTCGTTTTCAAGTTTTTGGGTCAGTGCTAGCGTGCGCGCATCTGCTTGGCTTTGTAGCTCAGCTTGTTTGCGCGAAGCCTCATCCAATGCTTCTTGTTGGAATTTCGTTTTTACAGCTTTCCGGATTTCCTGAACTGCCCCTTCGGTCAATATCTCAGGTGATCCATGTGTGATCTCCATCAATGAATTTCTTGCTTCCTGAGTATAGCGAAAGGCATAATAATCATCTGACTTGATTTCACGGCGCGCTTGTAATTGCTCGATTTTCTTGACATATATTTTCCATAAATAGGGGTCTGGTTGAGTTGCGGCGTAAGCGTCCGCAATTATTTGTTTTCGCGGCATATCAGGGAGAGAATCGGGCCTTGTTAGCCAAAGCAAGTTTGCGACAGTGAAATCTGTCAGACAATGTGTCACAGTATTCGCCGGTTCATCAAAGTACTCATGAGATGATCTTAAAAGCGCAACATTGTGTGTAACGAAAATAGCTTTGCAATCCTCAATTTTGTTAAATGATTTACCTTTTCGCAGACGATGAATTGAAGCAACGGAGTCAACATCATTTCTTATTTGTCTTATTTGTTTGCTTCTGTCTGCATTAGCATTACTTGAATATTTATCAGACAGAAGAGTTTCCAATCGATCTTCATCTATTACATATTCTCTCACATATTCAGGTTTATCTCTGATTTCGATGCCTAGTGCACCAAGATTATCTTCTACAGTTTGCAGCTCCAACAATATGTCGGACGGCGTATAGCCTTTTCCCATCATAAAGTCAATAGAAAAAGCTAGCCGACCATATGCTTGACCTATGTTTCCGCTCTCAATTATTTTCGAGCATGCAAATAAGATATTCTCAACTTCTTCAACATTATGAGCAAAGCACCGCATCTTCGCGCCGGTCAATTTAAGTGCCGAAAGCAATTCGCCGCGTAACTCTTGTTTTGTCTTGCCTTGATAGCCCAGCGCCTCAATCAAAAATGGTGTGTCAAAATAGAACGATGTCGTCCATCGTTTCTTGATACTCTTGTTGTTGTCAGGCAAATATAAAACATTTACAAGCATCATACCCTTAAGAACTGTCTCAAGATATTCTAATTCCTTGCCTTGATTCCGCGATATATGCGTGACAAACGAGCCTACCATGTATTTATGCGTAGGATCACGCGATGATTGAAGAGGGATGATGGGTTGTGTTTTAGATAACATTGCATTGAGGAGTGCAACCTGATGTTCTGCTAAGAATCCCTCCAACAGATTTTCGGCATCTTGTCGTGTAATATTCCTGCTAAATTCAGACTCACAGTATTCGACCATATTATCAATAAGGGAGTCGTACTTTTCTAGCACGTTAGCTTGCATATCTGAGAAATTTCTATTCCTGAGTTTCTCGCGATTAGGTGTATAATATCGGTTCTCGCGACGGATTAACTTGCGCCTCTCCAATCTACGAAGCAAACTGTCTATGACACCCGTTGGTAATTTGAGTCCAAAAATTCTCTGAAATTCAACCTGCAATTCGTTAATTGCAAGAACAGATTCATCGTGCTGTGAGATAACTTCAGCTAACATTTCCGAGAACGGATACAGATAGCCCTTACTTCTATCCTTATCCCAATTTGCCATGAGTATCGCTAGACTAGCGATAATATGTTCTTGCTCGTTTCTCATTTAGATGACCTTAAATTTTTTGGAAATCTGGCTTCTTAGTCCAGACACGAGGTCAGATCGGGCGCGGGCGTTTTCATCCAGCGAGCGTTCAACATAATTGATTAGCCACTTGCCGAATGCCAACGCGCCGATGCCCAGTCCGATGACTTCAAGCTGGAGGGTTTGCAGAATGTCCATCATTTATTCCTGTCCGGCCTAGGGAACACAATGATCACTGTCAAATCCTACACTTATCAGGGCAACCGCTTCCTGAGGATGCAGTCCGAGTTTGAGCAACTTGTTAAAGCCAAGTTTTCGATCAAACTCTTTTTGACGGCAATTTTCATATTCCCATCTTTCCTTCTGAGTTCTCCTCTCATGGCGAAAACAGTTATCCACAGAATAATGACGAAGCTCATTAAAATCATGCTCAATTTGCCTTATTTCTGCATCCGTCAGCGTCAAGCGAGATCGAATCTCTGCCTTGACCCCTGCTGCGACCCGGGTTGCAACCCGCGCGTCAAATTCCGCTTCAATTCGCTCGACAACCGCTCGCCCACCAAAAAATATCCCAAAACCTGCAAGCCCTATAACAGTGCAGAACCCAAGCAAGACCAATACATCCACCAAGCCTGGCCCATGCTTCGTCGTTCCCTGTCTCTTATCCATGCTACTCCTCCTCATCTGCTAACAGATCGCTGAGCTCGGCGGCCTTCGCCACATCCATACCGCCCTTGACCAGCGAGTCAAAGTACAGGCACAGCCGGCCATAAGTTAATTATACAACAGACAATCGACGAAACACAAGGCTTAATGCTTTAGAGAGTGGTAGACATTCACCACTTTATACGCGCCATGATCCGCCACGCCATGCCGCACCATTCACTGACCTGGCGGGCATTGAATGTCCCGCGATTGCCTTGGACAGTGTACGCGGCAACATTTTGGCCAAGCCCCCCAGCGGCCAGACGCTAACAGGAATATGACGTCCCTCTAACACCCTTTCGATAGTATCCCCCGACAATCAAAGCATTGATATAAGAACGCGAAGGGGTGGAACATGGATTTCAGCCGTTATACCAATAAGGCGCAGCAGGCCTTGCTCAAGGCGCAGGGCATCGCTGGGGAATATCATCATGCGGCTGTCGCGCCGCTGCATATTCTGCTGGGGCTGCTGGAGCAGGACGAGGGCCTGGCGCCGCGGATTATTCAGAAAATTGGCGCGCATCCGGCCGGCGTCGGCGCTGAACTGCGGGGCCTGCTGGAAAAACTGCCGCGCATCGACCAGCCAGAAGCGGGCATTCCGCTTGGCCGAGACGGCTTGCAGGTTTTGACCCAGGCCGAAAAAGAGGCCAAGAAGATGCGCGACGAATACACCAGCAGCGAACATCTGCTTTTGGCCTTGTCCAACGAACGCGAAACAGGGACTTTGCTGCGGCGTCATGCGGTCGGCTATGATGACATCCTGCAAGCGCTTCAGTCGATTCGCGGGCGGCAGCGCATCACCAATCCTGATCCTGAATCGACCTATGAAAGCCTGGCCAAGTTCGGGCGCGATCTGACCGGCGATGCGCGGCAGGGCCGGCTCGACCCAGTGATTGGGCGCGATGAGGAGATTCGCCGCTTGATTCATGTGATCAGCCGCCGCACCAAGAACAATCCCGTCTTGATTGGCGAGGCTGGCGTGGGCAAGACGGCGATTGCCGAAGGCCTGGCGCAGCGGATTGTGAATGGGGATGTGCCTGATGGCCTGAAGGGCAAGACGGTCATCGCGCTGGATATGGCGGCGCTGGTCGCTGGCAGCAAGTTTCGCGGTGAATTCGAAGAGCGTCTGCAAGCTGTGCTGAAAGAGATAGCCGAAAGCGACGGCGAAATCATCCTCTTCATCGACGAACTGCATAATATCGTTGGCGCCGGGCGCGCCGAAGGCTCTATGGACGCCGGCAATATGCTCAAGCCGATGCTGGCGCGGGGCGAACTGCGGATGATTGGGGCGACCACGTTGGACGAATACCGCCGGCATATCGAAAAGGACGCCGCGCTGGAACGGCGTTTTCAGCCTATTTATGTGCAGGAGCCGACGGTGGAAGACGCGGTTAGCATTCTGCGCGGGCTGAAGGAGCGCTATGAGGTGCATCATGGCGTGCGGATCCAAGACGGCGCGGTCATTGCCGCCGCTGCCCTTAGTCATCGCTATCTGCCCGACCGCCAGCTGCCGGACAAAGCCATTGACTTGATTGACGAAGCCGCCGCGCATCTCAAAATGGAAATCGACAGCAAGCCGGCGCCGCTTGACAAAATCGAGCGGCAGATGATGCAGCTGGAAATCGAGCGGGCGGCCTTGCGGAAGGAAAAGGACGCCGCCTCCAAACGCCGTCTGGAAGATCTGGAGGCCGAGCTTGCCGATGCCCAGGAAGAGTTTAGCGGTCTGCTGGCCGTTTGGCAGCGCGAGAAAGACGTCATTCAGGGCATGTCGGACATCAAAGCGGCCATCGACGAAGCCCGGATTCAGCTGGAGCGGGCCGAACGAGAGAGCAGCCTGGAAGAGGCGGCCCGCCTGCGTTATGGTCGACTGCCCGAATTGGAGCGAACGCTGCGGGCGCGCGAAGCGGCGATTGAGGCCATGCGCGGCGAGGGGACATTGATGCTGAAGGAAGAGGTGGATGCCGATGAGGTGGCGGCCATCGTCAGTCGCTGGACGGGTGTTCCCGTGACGCGGCTGCTGGAAGGCGAAATCGAAAAGCTGCTGCACATGGAAGAGCGTCTGCATGCGCGCGTGGTCGGCCAGGATGCGGCCATTCAAGCTGTGACGGCCGCCGTTCGCCGCAGCCGCGCCGGCCTGCAAGACCCCAGCCGGCCAGTAGGCGCGTTCCTGTTTTTGGGGCCGACCGGCGTCGGCAAGACCGAGATGGCGCGTTCACTGGCGCAGTTTCTATTCGACGACGAACAGGCGATGGTGCGGATCGACATGAGCGAATATGGCGAAAAGCACAGCGTCGCCCGTTTGATTGGCGCGCCGCCGGGTTATGTTGGCTATGAAGAAGGCGGCCAGCTGACGGAAGCGGTTCGGCGCCGGCCTTACTGTGTTGTCCTGTTTGACGAAATCGAAAAGGCTCATGCTGATGTCTTCAATATCTTCCTGCAAATCTTTGAGGATGGGCGGCTGACAGATGGGCAGGGGCGCACCGTCAGCTTTGCCAGCAGCGTCATTATTATGACCAGCAACGCGGGAAGCGCGCTCATCAAGCAGATGGGGCCCAGGCCAGACCCGACCGCGCAGCGCAAGGCCATCATGGCCGAACTCGACCGCCATTTCCGCCCAGAGTTTCTGAATCGGCTGGACGAGATCATCATCTTCCACAGCTTGACGGAAGAGCATATTATCCGCATTGCCGACATCCAGCTAGGTCGACTGGAAAGACTGCTGGCCGAACGGCAGATCACGATTGAAGTAAGCGCGGCGGCCAAAGCCCGGCTGGCGGAATTGGGCTGGGATGCGGTGTTTGGCGCCCGGCCGCTGAAACGGGCCATCCAAAGCCACATTCAAGACCCGCTGGCGCTGGCGATTCTTGAGGGACGGATCAAAGAAGGCGATGATGTCCGCATCGACCTTGACGCCGACGGCCTTGATTTTGTCTATGAATCGGCGCCGCTGGAATTGGCCGGCGTCTAGGCGCGGGTTTATTCGGCTGGCGGCGGAATCGGCAGTTCAGCTTCAGGGGTGTCTTTCCATTTTTCGCCCTCATCGACCAGCATAACCGGAATGCCGTCCCGAATGGGATATTTATAGCCGCTGTCGTCACAGACCAGCCAGCTGTCTTTCACCAGGCGCAGTCGACCGGGGTCATCGCCTTTGTCTTGATAATGCACCGCCACCGGACAGCGCAGGATTTTCATAAGTTCATCGGATACCACTGCCATTCGCTTTCCTCTTCCAAATACCTCTCATAGGCTTTGAGTATAGCTTTTGTCAGGATGGACGTCAATTCGCGGATTGATGAACTCCCCTTCCCTTCGCCACCGCCCGATATTCATTGACGCTGTTGATTTCACTGATGATGATTATAATGCTGTCGAATAGGAAGTTGAGGCGCGATGAGGACAAAACGGCTCACAGCGGCGGCCCTTAGCATCATCGTCAGCGCGGTCTTATTATGGCTGATTCTGCGCGATGCGCCGCTGGCCGATGTGCTTGACAGCATCCAAAAAGCGGATACCGGCCACCTGCTGATGGCTTTTCTGTTTGTCAGCCTGTCACTGCTGACCAGGGGAGTGCGCTGGTGGGGACTGCTGGGCGGTCGTCTGCCGCTTGTTCAGTCAGCGCATATCGTCAATGTGATGTTTCTGGTCAATCAGCTGCCCTTGCGCGTGGGTGAAGTCGCTCGCGGCCTGCTGGCAGTTCGCGGCGGGGTTCCTGTCGTGACCTCCGCGGCCAGCATCGTCGTTGAACGGCTGGTTGATATGCTGGTGGTGGTTTTGATGATTGCCGGCGTCGTAAGTCAGCTGCCTGATGCGCCGGCGGACGTGACGCGGCAAGCGGCTTTTTTGGGTTTGCTGGCCTTGGCCGGTTTCGCGGCTCTGCTCATCCTGGCGCGGGTTCCCCAGTCTGCCCACCGCGCCCTGGACAAGCTGCTAGGGCTGTTTCCGCGCCTGGGACAGCTGCCGCTCAAACGCCTGCTGGACAGTCTTCTAATGGGATTGCGGCCCTTGACCCAAATGCGACTGCTGATTTTTTGCGGGGTATGGACAGCGATTGCCTGGGCGATGTCCGCGGCGGCTTTTTATTTTTTGCACCGCGCGCTGGGAATTGAAGTCAATTTTGCTCACAGCGTGTCTTTGGGCCTGGCGCTGGCGGCCCTTAGCAGCGCTTTGCCGGTCAGCGTGGCAGGTTTGGGTCCCTTCGAAGCGGCGATTGTCCTGACCGGGCAGCTGGTCGGCATAGACGGCCTGGCGGCGATATCGCTTGGTTTTCTGTTTCATGGCGTCAGCGTGCTGGGCTACGGCATCTGGGGCGCGCTGGGAATGCTGGCTTTGGGGATTAGCCCGGCGGCCGCTTTCGAAGCTGGGTCAGGCGGCGAAAGCTAACCGCGGCTCAAAAACTCATGCACCAGGGCCTGAAAATGATGAACACCATTTTCGCGGAGCGCCGAAAAGCGGCCGCGGTCATAGGCCTTGGATTTCAGGCCGCGCTGAACCCATTCGCACAGTTCAATGTCCTCAAGCTGAATTTCGTCGCTGAAGGCGATGATCTGCTGCATGCTCTCCCAGCCGGCGCCAGTCCCCGGCGATTCGAAATACCACTCGAAAATCGTCAGCGTCTTGTCATGCCCGACCGGAATGATGATGTTGATCGAGGTATTGTCCATATAGACATTGAGCATCACATTGGGAAATATCCAGTAATACAAGGCATCGGATTCGCCCTCGCCGCTGCGGACATAACGGCGGTCGCGGACCTCGCCAGGCGCGGCCTCGCGGATAGGAGCGTGCTGTTTGGAATAATAGCGAAAGGTATCGACGCGGTACTGGTCATAATCGATCTCGCGGAACAGGCCGGGATGGGCAATCGGCAGATGATAGCCTTCGAGATAGTTATCGACATAGACCTTCCAGTTGCAGTCGATCAGATAATCGCGCCGTTCGACCAGGCGCATCTTGTCGAGATTGAAACCGGCCTGCTTGATTTCGCGGTGAATCGCGCCATAGACGTCTGACATCGGCTTGGCCTGGGGATCAAGGTTGACGAATATCCAGGGGCCCCAAGCGGTGACCTGAATCGGCCGCAGGCAGACTGATTCTTTGTCCCAGTTTTTCACGCCTTCAAATTCTGGCGCCCGCATCAGCCGACCCTCCAAGTCATAAGTCCAGCCATGATATTTGCATTGCAGGCTCTTGCGATTGCCGCGGCCTTGGGCGACGACAGCGGCGCGGTGAGGACAGACATTGTAAAAGGCCCGCAGTTTATCTTCAAGGCTGCGGACGACGACCAACGGCTGATCAAGCAGTTCGCAGACAAAGAAATCGCCGGCCCGCATGACATCTTCAAGCCGTCCGACCGGCTGCCAGGTCTGATAAAAGATCTTTTCGGCTTCCAGCTGCAAAAAAGCAGGATCGGTGTACCAGCGGGCGGGCATGGTCTCGGCCATCGCCAGATCTTGGCTGGGCCGGTAGTCGCTCAAGTCCAATTTGGTCATGTTTGCCTGCTCCATTCGTCCGTGAATATCCAGAGTATAAGCGTTGTCAGGCTGGGCGCAAAAATTCAAATGTAAAAAAACTGTAATCGCAGTCATTTTTCCGTATAATAGAATAGAAAGCTGATAAAAGTTTGCGGAGGGCGGTTGTTTTGGAGAGAAAGCGGCGTATTTTCTGGGGTGTTTTATTTCTGCTGAGTCTCGGCTGGACTCTGTTTGGCCTGGCCAGCGCGGCGGAGATTGCCGACAATGTGATTTCCGATGCGGCGGCCGTCCAAGGGCTTGATTCGCTGGCTTCCGATTTGGGCCTGGCGAATGCGGGAACGCTGATGCTGGTCACTGGCCTGCCACTGTGCCTGATTTTTGCTTTTTTCATTTGGCGCGGCAACGCGAAGACTTCATCGGGGCCGACCAAGCGCAAAACGCCTAACATTCGGCGGCAGACCTTGCTGATTACACTGCTGGCTTTCGGTTTCGCCTTTGTTCTGTGGAATATCGATGAGGTCGACCGGCTGATAACACAGCAGCTTCAGCTTGGGGACGAGACTCTGGATTTGGAGATGCTGGTTTATCCACTGCGGCTGTTCGTTACCTTCACCCATGAAGCAGGTCATGTGCTGGCGGCGCTCATCACCGGCGGACAGGTTCAGGGCTTTACCGTATCGCCAAACGGGTCGGGCCTGGCGGTTACGAGCGGCGGCAACAGCGCGCTGATTTTGCCGGCCGGCTATCTGGGCGCGGCTTTGTTCGGCTCGTTTCTCTTTTTTCTGGGCAATCGGGCGCCGCGGCAGGTGCGGGGTTTGTCGATTTTCATTGGCTTGTCGATGATTCTGCTAACGGTGATTTACGCTCGGCCCGACCAGACCGGTTCGCTGACGGCCTTCTCCATTGGCATGGGCTTTGGACTGGCGATGGTCGTCATCGGCTGGGCCGCGTCGCCGCCGATCAACCTGTTCGCCTTGAACACATTGGCGATTATGACGGCCTTGCATGCTGTGTTTGATTTATGGATGCTGGTTGGCAATGCCGATGCCGGGCGCGGCGGCCTTCGCAATGATGCCGCCCAATTTGCCGAACAGTTCACGCCGCTGTTTTCGGCCTCGATGATCGCTTTCATCTGGGCAGCGGCGGCGGTCGCTATGCTGGGCATCGCCATCTATTTGGGCCTGTTCCAGCCATTGCGACAGGAAATCAGCGATGCCGTCAAAGGCGAATCAGGCTAGGCAGGCCGCGGACTGAACTTGAAGGGATTCGGCGGCGGCATCTCATTTTGACAGATCGCATAAATCATTTGATGTTTGGAGGAAGATGATGTTCAGGAAATTTATGGAACGCAAAATTCGGCGCCAAATCCTGCGGGTTTCGCTGGTCACGACTGTGCTGGCTTTTGTTGGCGTATTCGCCTTGTGGAACAATCCCAGCTTTGCGGCGGTGATTGATCCGCTGCGTCTATTCATCAACAACATTCACGGCGGGATGTCGGCGCTGGCCATGCAGCTTGGCGGCGGCGAGGTCAAGAGTTTCACCCTGTCGTCGGGCGGCGCCTATCTCATTGAATACGTCGGCGGTTCAGAGGCTTTGATTTTCTCGGCGGGCTATCTGGGTTCGGCTTTGCTGGGCGCGGCCATGTTCTTTTTGGTCAATCGGGCGCCACAGCTGACGCGCGGGCTGGCCGTCCTTATCGGCCTGTTCACGGTGGCATTTACCGCGCTGTTTATCCGTCCCAACGAAACCGGCGACTGGACAGCTATCATCATCTGCATCGGATTGGGGCTGATTTTGGCTCTGGCCGGCTGGCGGGCGCGCGGCGACGTGAATCAGTTGCGTTCATCGCGCTCGCTCCTGCAGCTGGTGATGAATGCCTTGGCGATGACGATTGCCTTGCATGTCCTGCTTGATTTGAACTATCTGCTGAACGCCCCGGCGATGTCTGGAGACGCCATCACCAACCCAGCGGCGGCCTTTGCCGAAAGGGTCGCGCCGACTCTTTCGACGGCCGTGGTCGCCTTTAGCTGGACGGCCATCGCCCTTGTCATGCTGGGAGTCGCCGTCTATTTCAGCCTGATCTCATCCTTGCGGCGCGAAGCCAAGGACAAGGGCATCTGGTTTGAAGAAACCGCATAAGCGCCGACCACATACGCGGCTGATCCAAGGGGCATGTTGAGATGACATGTCCTTTTTTATTGGCCCGCGTTCAGGCATAGCGAAGATATTTTATCCGGCCGCAATCAGTTTTTATAAGCGTGTTGCATTTTTGAATTAACCTGTGTTAAAATAAAATTGCTCGTTTTGATAAACAATGATGAACCTAGGTGATATGATGACAGCATCGCACCCATCCCATCGGGCATCCAGATGGTCAGAGGATTGGCTGGCGCCAAGGCTGGTCGCGGCGACGCTGGCGGCGATTGTCTTGAGTTGGTTGGCCGAACAAGGCGGCCTACCCGACGCCGCGCTGCTGGCCTTGAACGTCATCGCCTACATCGCTGGGGGATTTTATGGACTCAAGTCGGCTGTGGAGAGTCTGCGGCAAGGCGAAGTTGATGTCGATTTGCTGATGATTTTGGCGGCTTTGGGGGCGGCTGTCATCGGACAATGGCGCGAGGGCGCGGTTTTGCTGTTCCTTTTTTCGTTAAGCAACGTCTTGCAGGATTATGCCATCGGGCGCAGTCGACAGGCGATCCACAGCTTATTCACCCTTTATCCCGAATCGGCCAAGGTGCGGCGCGGCGGCCAGGTCATCGCGCTCAAGATCAGCGACATCGAGATTGGCGACATCGTCCTGATTGAGCCAGGCGAGCGGATTCCAGTGGATGGCCGTATTGTGGCCGGCAGTTCCGCCATCGACGAAAGCCCGATTACCGGTGAATCGATCCCGGTCGATAAATTCGTCGGCGACGCTGTTTTCGCCGGCGCCCTCAACAAGCAGGGCATCCTGGACGTGCGAGCGACCCGCGCCGCCGAGCAGACCACCCTGGCGCGGATTATTAAGCTGGTCGAAGAAGCGCAGGACAGCAAAGCGCCAACCGAACGATTCCTTGACCGCTTTGAACAGAGGTACGCGCGGCTGATACTCATCGGCATTTCGCTGTTCATCATTCTGCCGCCCCTGCTCGGCTTGAGTGACTTCCAGGACAATTTTTACCGCGCCATGGTGCTGATGACGGTAGCCTCGCCCTGCGCTTTGGTTATCAGCGCGCCGTCGGCCTTCATCTCGGCCATCGCGGCGGCGGCCAGAAACGGCGTGCTGTTCAAAGGCGGCGCCTGGCTGGAGCAGCTGGCGGCGGTCAAAGCGGTTGCCTTTGACAAGACTGGCACCCTGACGGTCGGCCAACCTCACCTTACCGATGTCATCGCCTGCCCTCCCTTCACAGCGACCGACCTCATTCGGACGGCGGCCTCGGTTGAAGCGCGGTCAGAACACCCGCTGGGCAAGGCTGTCGTGGATTACGCGCGGCAGATGTCGATAGCCTGGGCACCGCTTGACGATTTTAGGGCTGTGCCAGGCCAGGGGGTTTGGGCGCGGCTGCATGGGCAGGACGTGTGGATTGGACGCATTTCACAGCTGCGAGACCGCGTGGCCATGCCGGCCGGTTTGGCCGACGAGCAGATGCGGCTGGAGCGTGAAGGTAAAACTGTGATGGGGGCTGTCCGCGGCCGGGAATGGCTGGGGCTTATTGCCGTGATGGACAAAGTGCGCGAGGAAGCCGCCCCGACGGTCAATGCGCTCAAAGCCCGCGGCCTGGCGGTGGTGATGCTGACTGGGGACAATCCGCGGGTGGCGGAGTCGATTGCCGCGCAGGTGGGCATCGAGCGGGTGTATGCCGAACTGCTGCCGCATGACAAAGTGGAAATTCTGCGCGGGCTTCAGAGGGAATATGGCGCGGTGGCGATGGTGGGCGATGGCGTCAATGATGCGCCGGCCCTGGCGATGGCCCAAGTGGGGATCGCGATGGGCGCCGCCGGGACTGACGCCGCGCTGGAAACAGCCGACGTGGTGCTGATGGCCGACAAAATCGAACGCTTAAACGATGCCATCGCGCTTAGCCAAAAAGCCAAGCGGGTCGTCTGGCAGAACATCGCTTTCTCGCTGGCGGTGATCGCTGTTCTGATGCTGGGCGTGTTTGTGGTGAATCTGCCGCTGCCGCTGGGGGTTTTCGGCCATGAAGGCAGTACAGTTATCGTCGTGCTGAACGGCCTGATCAGTCTGCTGCTCCTGCCGGCGATTCAACGGCGGCGAATGAAGACGCGCCGCGCGGATGGGCCGCCCCACCCCGAAACAGAAGGCCTGTCACAAAAGCCGCTTAGGGCTTGAACTGCGTCTTTTCCCATTGGGCGAACAAGGGCTGCAATTTGAGACGCTGATACTTGCCGGTGGATGTCGCGGGAATATCGGCGCCGAAGACGACAGCTTTTGGCGATTTTTCGAATGGCATCTGACGGCGGCAGTGCGCCAGGATATGTTCGGCATCCCCTTCGGCATCATCCTGCAAGACAATGTAGGCGCCGACTTCTTCGCCATAGTAATCGTTTTTGAAGCCAATCGCCAAGCCGACTTTGACGCTATCGATGGCCAGCAAGACCTCTTCGATATCAAAGGGGCTGAATTTGACGCCGCCGCGGTTAATCAGTTCCTTGATGCGGCCGGTGATGAAGAAGAAGGGCCGACCGCTTTCGCCGCGCAGATAAAAGCCTTCGTCGCCGCTGCGAAACCATTGAAACTTAAACGTTTCGGCATTGGCGTCGGGACGTTTGAAATAGCCCTGCATGACATTATGCCCGCGTATGCAGATTTCGCCTCGTTCGCCTTCGCCCAGCCGCTTGCCGCGGCCATCAGCGGAAAAAATCGCCATCTCGTTCGGCTCAATCGGGCAGCCGATGCTGGGATAGCCATAGTCCTGCATCCATTTTTGGTGGGCTTCCCATGACAGATTGATGGGCAGAAAACAGGAATAGCAAGTGGTTTCGCTCAAGCCATAGCCATGCAGGATGGTAAAGCCGAACACAGCCTCAAAATCCCGCGCCAGGGCAACCGACAAAGTGCCGGCGCCGCAGATGAAATGGCGAAAATGCGTCAAGTCGCGGCGGTTGATGCGGCCGCCAAAGATGGTATGCCCGGCCTGCTGCTGCTGTTGGCCGTATTCCAGCAAAAACTGAAGCAGAGTCGGCACGACGCTGACGATATTGACGCCTTCGCGGACAACCCGATTCCAGAATTGCGAGACGGTGAAACGGCGGTTGAGGACGGTCGCCGCGCCGACATAAAGCGGGGAGATCAGGGTCACGACGATGCCATTGACATGATGAATCGGCAGGACGCACATGGCCGTCTGATTACCGGTTATGGCGTGCCACTGGCTGATGCCCATAGCGTCCACCAGCAGATTGTACTGATTGAGGATGACGCCTTTGGGAGCGCCGGTGGTGCCGCTGGTATAGACTAGCAAGGCTTCATCATCCAGCGCGGCGGTGGCTTCCGTGCCAGGGCCGAGGGGAATATCGCCTGATTTGGCGCCGGATTCATCACCAAGAAAAGTCGTCGGGCGGTTTTTCAGGGCCTCATGGAAATGGATAAGGTCTTCAGAGGGTTGGCCGCCGACGGCCACAATGCGCTGGATATTGGGGGCCTGTTCGATGATGGCGGCGGCCCGCTCCAGGTATTCGGCGCGGACAAAGCAGATTTTGGCTTCGCTGTTGCGTAAGATATAGGCGATGCGGCGGTCATCTTCGGCGGCATTCTGCGGCGCCACGGCCGCGCCAATAATCCAGCAGGCAAAGTAAATCAGCACAGTATCGACGTGGTTGTAGGCGATGGTCGCCACGCGGTCGCCGCGCTGAATCCCCAAATCCTCGACCATGAAATTGGCGGCCTGATGCACGCGGGCGTTGAATTCGGCAAAGGTGTAGGCTTGACGCTGGCCCGCTTCGTCATAATCAATCAAAAAGGTCTTGTTGGGCGATGTCTTGGCATGCAGCGACAGCAGATCGCGGAGATTGCGGAAAGGCACTTTGTGCATGGCCTGCGGCACGCCGTCCTTGATATGCGCCCGATACAGATTTTCGGCAGTCGTGGAATCCAGCATTTCAGATGTCCCTCATAGGCGAATTGTCAGCGACGGCAGTATAACAAATCCGGGCGGATTGTTGTACGGCCAAGGCTAAACATCCAAGCCAAGCTCTGGTACACTTCGGTTGATAAGCGCAAAAGGCGAACGGGGCCTGTATCATTTCTGGCTGTTCGCTTAATCGATCTTCAAAGATGAGGTCAGCAGAGACATGAGAAATCTATCCATCATCGGCTCCGGTTATGTCGGCTTGGTCACTGGCGCCTGCTTTGCGGATTTGGGCAGCAAGGTCACCCTGCTGGACATTGATGAGCGCAAAATTGAGATGCTTAAACAGGGCCGAATGCCCATTTATGAGCCTGGTCTGGCCGAAATGGCGCAGCGCAGCATCGAAGCTGGCCGGATGCGCTTCACCACGTCATACGAAACTGGACTGAAAGAGGCCGAGTTCGTCTTTATCTGCGTCGGCACGCCGTCGGGTGTGGATGGCGAGGCGGATTTGCAGTATGTGCGTTCGGCGGCGAAATCAATTGCCGAAGCGATGGAGCATCCTTTGGTCATCATCAACAAATCGACTGTGCCGGTGGGGACGGGCGATTGGACGCAGGAGATTATCGAAAGCGCGCAGCCGCAGCCGATTGAATTTGAGGTGGTTTCTTGTCCAGAGTTCTTGCGCGAAGGCTCGGCCATCGCTGATTTTATGAATCCAGACCGCATTGTGCTGGGTTCGACGAATCCCGAAGCCGCCCGACAGGTCGCCAAGCTGTATGCGCCTCTGAACGCGCCCGTCGTTATTACCGACATCCGCACAGCCGAAATGATTAAGTACGCGTCGAATGCCTTTTTGGCGACGCGCATCAGCTTTATCAACGAAATCAGCATCATCTGCGAGCGATTGGGCGCCGATGTGGCTGAAGTGGCGCGGGGCATGGGCATTGATAAGCGGATTGGGCCGCACTTTCTGGAGGCTGGCATCGGTTTTGGCGGCTCCTGCTTTCCCAAGGATGTCAAAGCGCTGGCGAACATGGCGCAAACGCATGGGATGCACCCGCAGCTTTTGAACGCTGTCATGGAAATCAACGCTTTCCAGCGGCGTCACATCGCTTTGAAAGTCCGCGAGATGCTGGACGGCAATCTTAACGGCAAGACCGTCGGCATCCTCGGCCTGGCCTTCAAGCAGAACACGGACGACATCCGCGAATCACCCTCGCTGACGGTGGCGCGTTCGCTATTGAATCAGGGCGCGCAGGTGCAGGCTTATGACCCCGTGGCGATGGAAAACGCCTGTCGGGAAGTGCCAGGCCTGCAGGCCTGCGACCATGCCTACGCCGCCGCCGAGGGCGCTGACGCGCTGCTGCTGCTGACGCCCTGGAACGAATTCAAGCAGCTGGATATGAAGCGCATTTTGAACTCGATGAGACGTCCGATTCTGATTGACGGCCGCAATATGTACAATCCCGATGACATGCGCCAGGCCGGCTTTGAATACCGCGGGGTTGGCCGCGGCTACAATGGCGCGGGGATTATGGCGAACGGCGGCTAGACATCGCATCAGCCCGTTTGACGCTTTACCAATAGAATCGCTGTCCCTGGCGGCCTGCTTCGCGCTCTTCGGTCAGCTGCCGCGTGATCTCGTCATGGGTGACTTCAGCGCCGAAGACATCCCACCAGATGCCCGAACGCGGCAGACGGCTGTAACGTTCGATCTGAACGACGATCATGCAGGAGCGGGGTTCTGCGCGCGCTTCCGAAAGGGCCCGCTTGAGTTCATCCTCATCGCTGACGTTCCAGGCGCGCAGGCCGATGCTTTCGGCATTTTTGGCATAGTCAATCGGGACAAAATCGCCATCGTCCAGCTTGCCGGTACGCTGATCGCGGACGCGGAATTCATTGCCGAGACTATGCCCGACCAGCACTTTTTGGTGGCCGTGGATGGATTGGAAACCGTCGTTTTGGAGCAGAATGACGGTCAATTTGGTGTTCTCCTGGATGGCGGTTTTGAGTTCCATCGGATGAAGCATATAATTGCCGTCGCCCAAGAACACATAGACGTCGCCGGCATCGGGCCGCGCCAAACGCACGCCGATAGCCGCGGGGATGTCGTAGCCCATACATGAATTGCCAAATTCAAGGTGCAGGACGCGGCCGGCGGTGGCCTCAAAAAGCTGGTGCAGATCGCCAGGCGACGTGCCGGCCGCGCAGACCAGGGTATCGCCGGGCTGCATGAACGCGTTGAGAGCGCCAATCACCTGCGCCTGACTTATGCGCTCATTGGGATACTGGACATAGACCGATTCCTGTTTCTGCCGCAGCCAGGCCTCGCGGTCAACAGCCAGCGATTCGACATAGCCTGGATGGGGTTTGATGCCGGCCGCTTGGCCGGCGGCGATCAGCTTTCGCAGGGCTTGACGGGCATCGGCCACCACCGGCAGGGCGCCAAGTTTATGGGCATGGGCGGCGCTGACGTTGATGCTGACGAATTTGACGTTCGGATTTTGCCAGGCGGAATAGGAGCCAGTGGCAAAGTCAGCTAAACGCGTGCCGATAAGGAAAACGAGGTCGGCCTCCCCAGCGTATTTGCCGGAAAGCGGCGTGCCGGTATGGCCGCTACCGCCAATCAAAAGCGGTGATTCCTCTCGAAGCGCGCCGCGGCCAGCATGAGTCTCGCCGACGGGGATGCCAAAGGTATCGGAAAACTGGCGCAGTTCCGACCAGGCCTTGGCATAGTGGACGCCGCCGCCGGCCAGGATATAGGGACGTTTGGCGGCCTTGAGCAGGGCAATCGCCTCGTCGATGCGGCGCTCATCGGGCTGACGTCTTTCGATGCGCCAGACTTTTTTGTGGAAGAAGTTAAGCGGATAATCAAAGGCGACGCTTTGGATGTCCTGTGGCAGCGCCAGAGTCGCCGGGCCGGCATCGACTGGGTCGGCCATGACGCGCATCGCCTCTGGCAAGGCATAGAGGATTTGTTCAGGGCGGGTGATGCGGTCGAAAAACTGGCTGACCGGCCGGAAGCAGTCGGTTACGCTCATGTCCATAGAAATCGGATGCTCAATATCCTGCAAGACCTGGCCTTGAAAGCGCGTGGCGTAATAATCGGAGGGCAGCAGCAGCACGGGCAAACGGTTGATGTGGGCGGTGGCGGCGCCGGTGATCATGTTGGTGGCGCCTGGGCCAATCGAACTGGTGCAGGCGAAGGTCTGCAAGCGAAGACGCGTGCGCGCATAGCCAGAGGCCGCGTGAACCATGGACTGCTCATTGGCGGGCTGATAATAGGGCAGATCGGCGCCATATTCCCACAAGGCCTGGCTTAGGCCGCTGACGTTGCCATGCCCGAATATGCCCCAGATGGCGGGGATAAAACGCTGCTCTTCGCCATCGTATTCGGTGTATTGAACTTGCAGGAACTTAACCAGCGCTTGTCCCATGGTCAGACGAACGGTGTCCTGGCGGGTAAAGGGTGTGAACATGTCAGCAAACTCCTCACAGCAGAAAACAGAACTTGGGCATCATTTCCATCAATCATATCATCAAGAGCGGGGAAAAGGCAAATCCGTCATTCGGGGGAATGGTCAATATAGAGGATATTCACCGCGTCACACTGCGCCATAATCCGCCATAATCCGCCACACATTCCGACATTTTCCGCCATTTTCCGCCACACACTCCGACATTTTCCGCCATTTTCCGCCACGCACTCCGCCATTTTCCGCCACATACTCCGACATTTTCCGCTATAATCCGCCACATACTCCGACATTTTCCGCTATAATCCGCCACACACTCCGACATTTTCCGCTATAATCCGCCACACACTCCGACATTTTCCGCCATTTTCCGCCACACACTCCGACATTTTCCGCCATTTTCCGCCACACACACTCCGACATTTTCCGCCATTTTCCGCCACACACTGCGACATTTTCCGCCATTTTCCGCCACACACACTCCGACATTTTCCGCCATTTTCCGCCACACATTTTCCGCCATTTTCCGCCACACATACTCCGACATTTTCCGCCATATTCCGCCACGCCCTGCCGCAGAATTCGCTGGCCTGGCAGGCAACATCTGAAGCGGGACGGGGTTTTATGCGCGTTTTATGCGCGAAAGACAAACTTTTTCGCGCATAAGGTGATTTCCCATGCGGCTTCTGGCGGTCAGACCGCGTTCGGCAGTTTGACAGCGCATTTGATTCACAGCCACAGCCTAGCGCATAAGCGAGTGGGAAGGGCGACTCAAAGATCGCAGTTTTGGTTTTTGCATGTCTTTATTTTTTACCACTCCCTATTCGGGCCTGACCAGTTCTTCGGCGCATCCAACATAGCTGGCCGGCGTGAGTCGGAGCAGCCGTTCTTTTTCGTCTGGCGGGATGGCCAATGCGCGGATGAAATTGTGAAGCATAGCTTGGGTCAGCCGGCGGCCGCGGGACAGCGCGCTTAGTTTTTCGTAGGCTTGGGGGATGTGATGCTTGCGAAGCACGGTCTGCACGGCCTCGCCCAGCACTTGCCAGGCATCGTCCAAATCGGCCTGCATGGCCGATCTATCGGCTTCCACCTTGCCCAGGCCGCGCCGTATCGAACCCAGCGCCAGGAAACTATGGGCAATGCCGACGCCATAATTCCGCAGCGCCGACGAATCGCTTAGGTCGCGCTGAAGGCGGGAAATGGGCAGCTTGGCGGCCAGATGCGCCAAAAGAGCGTTGCTGATCCCCAGATTGGCTTCGGCATTTTCAAAATCAATGGGATTGATTTTATGCGGCATCGTCGACGAGCCAACTTCGCCGGCCACGGCTTTTTGCCTGAAATAACCCAGCGAAATATAAGCCCACATATCGCGGCAGTAATCCAGCAGGATGGCATGAAAGCGCATCAGGCTGTGGCCCAGTTCGGCAAGCCAGTCATGGGGTTCGATTTGGGTGGTGATGGGATTGTGCGTCAGGCCCAGGCCTTGCGCGAATCGGCGCGACAGTTCAGGCCAATCGACATCGGGATAGGCCGCGCGATGGGCATTGTAGCCCCCCGTGGCGCCATTGAACTTGCCCAGGTACTCCTGCGCTTCAATCTGATTCAGCTGGCGGCGCAGACGATAGGCAAAAACGGCAAGCTCTTTGCCCATGGTGGTCGGCGTGGCGGGCTGGCCATGGGTGCGGGCGAGCATAGCGGCGGCGGCCAGCGATTGGGCCAGGGCGGCGAGTTCGTCCAGCAGCAGCTTGGCGCGCGGCTGCCAGAGATTCTGCATGGCATCGCGAAACATCAGCGCATAGGCCAGGTTGTTGATGTCGGCAGAAGCGCAGGCAAAATGAACTGACTCGGCCGCATCCGCCAGACTCGTATCGGCCAGACGGTGCTTGATGAAGTATTCGACAGCCTTGACGTCGTGATTGGTGACGGCCTCGAGCGATTTGATCTGGGCGGCGGCTTCATCATCAAAATCGTCCACTATGGCCTGAAGAAAGCGAATTTCATCAGCTTCAAATCGGCGCAGATGAGTAATGCCGCGGTGTTCGGCCATCGTCATCAGCCAGCGCAGTTCGACCAAGAGGCGGTATTTCATCAAAGCCCATTCAGAAAACGTTTCTTGAAGTGGTTTGGTTTGGTCGCCATAACGTCCGTCCAGAGGTGAGATCGCCCGTGCATTCATCAAATTGTCCCTGCCCCGTCCCCTAATCAACCTGTTGCCAAAGCCGCGCCGCAGGCATAAAATAAACACAGCCGCGATTGTGGGAATGGAGTTGTGTCATGTCAAGGTGCATTCGTTCCAAACCGCGCGACGATGGCTTTCGGATGCCGGCCGAATGGGAACAGCATACGGGCTGCTGGATGCTCTGGCCGCAACGGCCGGATACCTGGCGCGACGGCGGCAAACCGGCCCAGCGCGCCTTTGTGGAAGCGGCGACGGCCATAGCGCGGTTTGAGGCCGTCACAATGGGAGTCAATCCCGACCAGTATGAAAATGCGCGGGCGATGCTGCCGTCACAGGTGCGCGTCGTCGAGATGTCCAACAATGACGCCTGGATCCGAGACTGCGGCGCGACCTTTGCTGTCAATGACCGCGGCGATGTACGCGGCATCGATTGGATGTTCAACGCCTGGGGCGGCCTGGACAAAATGATGTATTTCCCTTGGGACAAGGATGACTTGGTCGCCTTGAAAATGCTGGAAATTGAGTCGCTTGACCGTTATAAAGCGCCGTTGGTGATGGAAGGCGGCTCGATTCATGTGGATGGGCAAGGCACTCTGCTGACCACCGAACAATGTCTGCTGCATCCCAACCGCAACCCGACCTTATCGCGCAGTGACATTGAACAGGCGATGCGGGATTATCTGGGCATCGAGAAAATCATCTGGCTGCCGCGCGGCGTTTATGAGGATGAGACCGACGGGCATATTGATAATCTGTGCTGCTTTGTTCGGCCGGGCGCGGTGGCTTTGACCTGGACGGATGACAAATCCGACCCGCAGCGCGCGCGCTCCGCTGAAGCCTTGCACGTCCTCCAGACGGCGACGGATGCCCGCGGACGTTCGCTGGAGGTTCATAAGATTCATCAGCCGACGCCGATGACGATGACGGCCGAAGAGGCGCAGGGATTGGATGTGGTGGATACGGCATTTTTGCGCCCGGAAGGGGAACGGCTGGCCGGGTCGTACATCAATTTTTATATCGCCAATGGCGGCCTGATTGTGCCGCAGTTCAATGACCGCCACGATAAAAACGCGCTGGAAAAACTGGCGGCGCTCTTTCCCAACCGCGAAGTCGTCGGCCTCTATTCGCGGGAAATTCTTTTGGGCGGCGGCAATATCCACTGCATCACGCAGCAGCAGCCGCGGGGATGACTAAGGAAGGGTTGAATGTGTCCGAATATGTGACGGTAGACGTCGAATTCAGCGACAATCGGCAAGTGGCCGATGTGTTTGTCAATCAAATTTTGACCGACGCGGGCGAGGAGCATTATGCCAGTCGACAGGAAGGCGAGGTCGGCTCACCGCTGGCGCAGATGCTTTTCGCCGCTGTCGATGGCATCCAAAAATTGACGATTGCGGAAGACTGCCTGACGATTGCGCGGGCAGATGAATTTACTTGGGAGGCCATCATCGACGAGGTGCGCGATGCCCTGCGCGATTGGTATTTATAGTCAGACCTCTTCTTGGCTGGAGGTTCGTTTTTTGTCGGTTTCGCTGACCTGCTGAAACATCTCATTGGCTTGGCGCGGGTCGCCGCTTTCCAGCACCGAAAGCA
Source organism: Phototrophicaceae bacterium (assembly GCA_965243795.1). Taxonomy (GTDB): domain Bacteria; phylum Chloroflexota; class Anaerolineae; order Aggregatilineales; family Phototrophicaceae; genus UBA6055. The sequence goes on from OZ251576.1 coordinate 3,202,522, forward strand.
TCTCTTGGGACGACATCTGGGCATAATTCCGATTGGATTTGGCAATCGCCACCTGGGTGATGAGCCGCGACAGCTGCGCGCTTTCACAGTTTGGGCATCGCGGCTGGGCGGATTCATACAGGGCATAGGTCTTGTAAAACAGGGCGAAACGCCGCTGACAGCACTTGCATCGGTAATCATACTGCGGCATGGTCGGGTTTGCCTCGCGTCATCATTTTATCGTCGGTCTTGCCTTTTCTCATTCCCAATACTATCATAGCCGACTGCCTGCCTGTAGAGCCAGAAACAAGTCCGATGCACGCCAAGAAACGATATACGCGCTGGCTGTGGTTCATCCTCATCGCGGGGTTGACGCTCCGTATCGGGTATGCGCTGGGCCAGCCGACCGTTTCGCTTTTTTATGGCGGCGACGGCGGTGACAGCGCTTGGTATCTCGCCAATGGCTGGGGATTTTTTAGCGGACAGGAGCATGGCTGGATTCGCGGCTCTGCTTTTTACCTTTCGGCCATACCGACCCCGCCCTTCTATATCCTGTACGCCGGCTTCTTTCAGCAGATTGCGCCGCTGCCCGAACACGAAACCATTGTGATGATGCGCTTGATTCAATGCGCGCTGGGCGCGGCGACGGCCTATCTGGCCTATCGGCTGGGCGCGGTCATCAGCCTCGGCGCAGGCATCATCGCCGCCGCATTTCTGGCCTTTCATCCGACCTTTATCATTGAGCCGGCCAATATCGCCACCGAAACATTCTACATCTTTTTTGTCGCTGTCGGCTTATGGCTTTATGTTGAATATGTGATTCACGCCGACGGCGCGCGCCGACTGTCACCACGGCTGGCGCTGATATTGACTGGACTGGCTTTTGGCCTGGCGACGTTGACCCGCGCTGTTTTTCTGATATTCCCCATAATAATCGCGATGCACATGGCCATGGTCGGATGCCGCGGCCAAAAGAGAATATGGCTGGGCCGAGGCCTGCTGATGGCGGCGGTGTACGCGGCGATGATCTCCACTTGGACGATCTACAGTCTGGGGATGTGGGGCCGTTTTATCATTGTCAGTGACCAGTTCATGCCGGCGCTGTGGCGGGCGGCGGTCGCGGATGACGGTTCGCCGGCAGTCAATGATGCGCTGCTAATGGAAGACGCGGCGGCCGCGCCCCCCGAAGACTGCCAGATAGACTGCAAATTTCATCATGCCGCCGAGACCTACGCCGCGCAAATCGAGGAAAGCATCGAGGGAAATTTTGGCGAATTCCTGCGACTGCGCTTTGAAGAATGGGCCGGGTCGATCTTGCAGCCACATGGCACAACGCCACTGGGCGACGTCAGCATTCGGGATTCAGCGCGGAACTGGCTGGAAAATGACCGCAGTTTGGGCGGATTCTTCCGATTGACGCAGATCGAAGGCTTTGCGGTCAAGCTGGTCATCTGGGCGTTTCATTACGCTGCCCTCCTCTTGGGACTGATGGGGATGTGGCTGACGCGGCGGGACTGGCGTTTGACTTTGGCTTTGGCTGGATTTGCGGCTTACACAACCGCGATCCATTTTTTCCTGCTGGCGCTCCCGCGTTACCTGTTTCCGATTGAATTTCCCCTGCACATTTTCGCGGCGGCGGCGATTGTCAGGCTGGCCGCCGGCCGACAGCGTTCAAAAATGCACAAGGAAATGCTGTTATCCGCGCCTTAAATATGCTAGGCTGGGCACGCGCTGTCCGACGATCTTAAGGTCAAAAAACGATGAAAATTTACACCAAAAGCGGCGACCGCGGCGAGACCTCCCTCTTCAGTGGCGGCCGCGTGCCGAAACATCATCGGCGCGTGGAAACGTATGGCACGATTGACGAACTGAATTCGATCTTGGGGGTGGCCCGCGCGGCCAAACCCAGTCCGCAAACGGAACGCTGGCTGGAAGACGTGCAGCGGCAGCTGTTTCATCTGGGGGCCGACCTGGCGACGCCGGCGGAGGCCAAGTCCGACAGGGTGATACGGGTCAAGCCGAGCCAAGTCAAATGGCTGGAAGAGACGATTGACCAGATGACGGCCGAACTGGCGCCGCTAAAACATTTCATTCTGCCGGGCGGGACCTTGGCCGCGGCGCATCTTCATGCCGCGCGGACGGTCTGTCGCCGGGCCGAACGTCTGATAACGGCCTTGCAGCAGGAGGCCGACATCAGCGAGGTCACTGTGGCTTATGTCAATCGGCTTTCGGATTGGCTGTTCACGCTGGCGCGCTTTGAAAACAAGCAGGCGGGCGAATCGGAAGCCAAGTGGAGTCTGCGCTCCTGATTCGGCGCTGATTGGGATTGCCGGAGGTGGGAGTCGAACCCACACACCCGAAGGTACACGAGTTTGAGTCGTGCGCGTCTGCCAATTCCGCCACTCCGGCCTGTGGGGAAAGAGTTTAGGGTTTTGGATAAGGATTGTCAATGGCCAACCAGGAATCCGCGCCTGTGATTTGTGCGAAATCGGAATTGAGATGACGCGAACCGCCAATTACTGCCCGATATGCGGCCGGCCGCTAATCTCGAAATTTCACACCGGCCGGAATCGCCCCTATTGCGCTGACTGCGAGACGCCGATTTACTTCGACCCCAAAGTGGCGGTCGCGGTGTTCATTGAGCAGAATCAACGGGTTTTGCTGATTCAGCGCGCCCTGTCGCCGGGCAAGGGGAAATGGGCTTTGCCGGCTGGCTTTGTCGATTATGACGAGGCGCCCGAGGATGCCGCTGTCCGCGAGGCCTTGGAAGAGACGCATCTGCACATCCGCATTGAGGGCTTGCTGGCGGTTTATCCCAAGCGAGATCGGGGGCTGGCGGACATTGTGATCGCCTATCGCGCTTCCATCATCAAGGGGCGCGCCTTGGCCGGCGATGATGCGGCGGCGGTCGGCTGGTTTGAGCGCGGCAATCTGCCTCCGCTGGTTTTTTACCCTTCCATTCGCCTGACGTCGCTGTGGCGCCAAGGCAAGCTGCCCTCTGCACAGCCAGATTAAGACGAACCGCCGGGCTGAAGGCCTATCAGCTTGAGGAGACGGCCGGCCAGAGCCAGCAGATAGGTATAGACGATAGCGGCGGTCACGCGGGTGGCATTGCGGCCGTCGTCCAAAGCGCGGTACAGGTCGCGGGCTTCACCGTAACACTGACGGGCGGCGTCAAAATCCCAGCGCGACTGATGCGCCGCGCCCAAAGCGTACAGATAACGGGCTTCATAGGCCGGATTCTTGACTTGCCGGGCGGCATCGGCGGCCTGGCGATAATAGGAAAGGGCGATGTCCGTCTTTTGGCTCATCTCCTGCCACTGCCCCATCATCCCCAAGGTGTACATCTGATAGGGCGTATGCTGAACGTCCTGCGAAAGCGCCAGCATTTGGTCAAGAAATCCTCTGGCGGCGGCGAGATCATGGGCGGCGATCATGGTCATGGCGAGGGTGTGCAGACGCATGAATTCATGGAAAATCGCTTCCATGCCGCGCGCGGCTTCCAGCGCGGTCAGCTGCTGTTCCAGGCCTTTTTGGAAGCTCTGGGGATTTTGGGCAAGGACGACGCCCTGCTGGCCGATGACGATGCTCTCCAGCAGACGGCTTTTGGCGGCTTGGGCTTTTTGCAGGGCGACCAGCAGGCCATCACTGGCTTTGCCGTACTCGCGCTTGCGGATAAAAACATTGGAAAGCAGCAGAACCGCGCGGGCCTCCAGCTGAAGATCATTGAGTTCGCGGGCGATATCGATGACCTTCCAGGCGTGTTTGCTGGAGTCGGCGGGCTGTGAAGAAATTTCGCCCAATCCCAGCAGCGCTTGGCCATAGCGGCGCATATCGCTGGCTTCAAAGGCATAGCTGACGGCTTGGTTATAATCGTCAAAGGCCTCATGGGTCTGGAAATAGCCTTCGCGGGAGACTCGCGCCCGCGCCATCAGGGCATCGACCATCAAGCCAATGGCCTGATTTTGTTCGGCAAGCTCAATCGCCTGGCTGGCATAATCGCGGGCAAAAGCGAAATGTCCAAGCGAACACTGCGCCTGCGCCAAACCCAGCAAGGCAATGATTTCCACATTGCGCTGATTTTCGCGGCGGGCCATGGTCAATTCAATGTGGCAGCGGTCGACCACTTGATTAAAGGCGCCGCTTTTCATCAGTTCGCTGATGTCATCGCGCAAAGCATTGGTTTTCGCTGGCATCGTTCCACCATCCCCAGTTCACCGGCCGAGTGCATTTATTATACGTCATTTTTTGCGAATGGGCGCATGGCTACTCGAAAAGGAGACGCCCCGCGGCGAGCGAGGCGTCGAGGCAATAAATCTGGTTTTGATAAATTTAACTTCGCGCGCCTTAATAATAAACGAAGTGGATTGGCTTGTCAAGCATTTTCGCCAAATTCGTCCAAAATTGCCGCTTTGCCAATAGCGAAAGGGGTCGTTCATCTTTCATCTGGCGTCTTGAGCGGTATCACCAAGTCCTTGCGAAAGGGCGTCAGCGAGACCAGTTCGCCATTGACGTCAATGATGAAGGTATCTTCAACGCGGACACCAAAGCCGCGTTCGGGATAATACAGACCAGGTTCAATAGTCACGACATTGCCGATTTGCAGACGGTCATCGCGTTGCAGGTGGCTGATGGAGGGACGTTCGTGGATGTCGATGCCAAGGCCATGACCCAGGCTGTGAAAATAGCCCTGCATAGTGCGCGGATCGGTGCGGGCGGTGGGATGGCCAGCGGCTTCAAAGTAATCCAAAACGGCTTCCTGCATGAGATGGGCCGGCTTGTCGACGCCAAAGGTCTCGATAGAGATGTCAAAAGCGGTCATCACCTCATCATAGGCTTTCTGCACGGCTGCGGGCGCATAGCCAATACACCAAGTGCGGGTTATGTCATGGTGACAGCCGCCGCCCATTTCGCGCGGGAAAAGATCGAAGACAATCGCTTGGCCGATTCGCAGCGGCATGTCGTCCTCGCCGCGGCTGTGAGGGAAACCGCCGTCGCGCCCCTGGGCAAAAATCATGCCGTTGTCTTCCAGGCCGCGGGCCATCAATTCGCGGCGCACCAGGCTTTTGACATCGCCAATGGTGACCTGTCGGCCATCGTCATCCAGCAGATCGTCGCCAGCGGCCTGCAGGCCGGCGATATAATCCCAAGCCTTCTCCATAACTTCGTTGGCGCGCTGGGCGACCGCGCGGATGCGGCGGATTTCATGCTCGTCTTTGGTCAGCCTGGCCTCATCAAAGAGGGTCGGTTCAGCGACAAATTCATATTGGCTTAATTCGGCAGTCAGCAGGCGGTAAAGGGCGATGGTCTTGTTGATCTGCCAGGCGCCGTACAGGCCGATTCGGCCGGCGGCCAAGCCCAATTCGACCAGGATTTTCGACCAGAAATGGACAGTGGCTTTGAGGGCGTCACCTTCAGCCGCTTTGAGGACGTCATCATAGCCGAGTTCGGCGGCGGTCTGCACGGCCAGGCCGCTTTTCTGGGCTTCTTCAAGCTCCATGCGATTGCAGACCAGCAGCGCCGGCCGGCCGCGCAGCTTAAAAATTGTCCCGTGTGTGATGTGGGCGCCGTTGGTCAGGTAATGGCGGGGGGTATTAAACTCCTCGCCGCCGGTGACAATCAGGGCGTCCAGGCGGCGGTCTTGCATAAGGCGGTCGATATCAGCTTTCATCAGATTATTCCTTTAACTTGGACAGCGCGGCTAGGAAATCGGATTCCTGTTCGGGCAGGATAGTACGAGGATCAAATAGAACGCGCCCAGCGGAAACCCGCGCGATCACAGGTGGGGACGCTTGACGCAGCTGGGCCAGGAAGTCATGCGGGGCGGATGTTTCGATGGCCAGCAGTGAAGTCGGCAGAGACGCGCCGGGCAGACTGCCGCCGCCGACGGTCGATTCGCCTGACATAACGATGCCACCGGTTTGTTCGGCCCAATGACGGGCTTTGGCGGTGATTTCAGTCAGCGGGCGCGCGATCATCTGCCAGACGGGGATGTGGGTCAGGGCCTCGCCGCGCCGATAGTGCTGGAGCGTGGCGGCCAGGGCGGCATAAGTCAGCTTATCGACGCGCAAAGCCCGCGTGAGGGGATGATTTTTCAGCTTGGCGAGGAGCGCGCGTTTGCCGATGATGATGCCGGCCTGCGGGCCGCCGAGCAGTTTGTCGCCGCTGAAGCAGATCAAATCCGCGCCGGCCTGGACGCTGGCCTGAATAGTTGGCTCGGCATCCAGGCCAAAGCGCGCGGTATCCAGCAGGGCGCCGCTGCCCAGATCATCCACGGCCAGCAGGCCATGCTGATGCGCGGTCTCGACGAGGTGACGCAAAGGCGGCTGTTCGACAAAACCGATTTGCTTGAAATTGGAAGCGTGGACGCGCAGGAAGAGGGCCGTTTGCGGGGTGACGGCGGCGGCAAAATCGGCAATGCGGGTTCGGTTGGTGGCGCCGACTTCGACCAGCTGGACGCCGCTCTGCCGCATGATGGCCGGTATGCGAAAACCACCGCCGATCTCGACCAGCTGCCCGCGTGAGATAACGACTTCGCGCCCGGCGGCCAGGGTTCGCAAGATCAGAATGAGGGCGGCGGCGTTGTTGTTGAGGACGATGGCATCTTCGGCGCCGGTCAGATCGCGCAGGAGTTGGCTGGCATGGCGCAGACGGCTGCCGCGTTGGCCATTGTCGAGGTCAAATTCCAGCGCACTGTAAGCGGCGGCGGTCAGACAGGCCTGCTGGGCGGCTTTGGACAGCGGCGCGCGCCCCAGATTGGTATGAAGAATAACGCCGGTGGCATTTATGACCGGGCGCGGCGCGGGCTGAAACTGGCGGCGGAGACAGGCCGCAATTCGCTCTGGCAGGGCCTTTTCGTCGAGTTCAGGCGGGCGCGATTGCAGGATGCGGCGGCGCGATTCTTCGAGGCTGGCGCGAATGGCATCGACGACCAGGCCGCGGCCGTAAGTTTGCAGCAGGTCTTGCATCGCGTCCTGGACGAGCAGACTATCGACCGATGGCAGGCGGCGCAGACGGGCCTGTTTATCGCTCATGGGACATTTCTCGACTGCGAAGGAAAATTTCGATGACGATGAACATGAGCAGCAGGATAAGCACAAAAGACAGGGAAAGCGCGCGCGGAATCAGCAGCCAGGCGCAGGCCACAGCCATAATGCCAACCCACACGCTGCGGCGGACGATGACGCCGGCAAGGGGCGCGGCGGCGAAGGCCGGCATAAAGCGGATGCTAAAATAGCGGACGATGGGGATGGCTGTTCCCGTTACGGCCATTTGCAATAGGATAAAAAAGAGCCAAATTTCGCCGCCGATGCGCGGGCGCGTGGTGGTGATCAGCTGCATCAGGCCGCCCCAGCCGATTATCATCATCACGACAGCGGCCAGCAGCATGCCGCTATGGCCGGATGAAGATCTGACTGGGGAAGAGGCTTGCGTGGCCGGCGGCATAGCAGCACCTGCGTTTCGCTGAATTGGGCCTGGATGATTTTATCTTATCGCAAAGAGGCGCGCATTTCAAGAGATTTTGCCACGGATGGCACCAAGGGAAGCGATGAGGTTCCAGCCCTGCATTTACCGCGCCGCGTATCCTGTTATAATGGGCGCGGCGGCCTTGAATGATGCAAGACAAAGAAAGGTGTCTCTCATTTTGAAAAAATTCGTCAACAGATGGCGTCAGGCTTCGCGGCGAGGAGCGGCGCGTCTGCTGCGGCTGGAATGGCTGTGGATCGCTGTGATGATTTTCGCCTATTGGCACATCAGCCCGCCCATCCGCGACCGTTATGTCTTTTTGCTGGGATTTGCGGCGCCAATATACGGCTTGCGCTGGCTGGCTGGCCGGCGACTGTTGAGTGGCACGCCGCTTGACCTGTTTCTGCTGCTCTTTATACCCATCAGCATCTATAATTTCTATGCCGCGCCGCTGCCGCGAGAAGATTATCTGGTGGTGGCCTGCCGTTATTTTCTGGGCATTTTCATTATTTTCTACTTCGTCGAGCATGCGCGGCGACATCGGCATATCCGATACTTGACGCTGGCGACGGTTGGTCTGGGGATTTTGATAAGCCTAGTGACTTTGGTGGCTTCGCAGTGGGATTTGCAGGATAAATCGGAGTTGATTCGCTTCGCGACCGACAGCTTGCCCAGGCTGGATTCCAAACGGATACTGCCCGATATGCTGCTAAGTTTCAATCCGAACGAAATCGCTGGAGCCGTCAGCTATTTCTGCCCTTTTACGCTGGCGGTTTGCATCGGCTCTTTTCGGACGGCGGACACCAGCGAGAGCGGCCGCCGACTGCGCTGGATCAGTCTGTTTGGCTTTGCGCTAAGTCTAACGGCGCTGCTGCTGGGTCAAAGCCGCTTTGCCTTGGCCGGCGCCTGTATCGCTTTGCTGATGGTAATTGTTCTGCTACTGCCTGGCTGGCGGATCAAGCGCATGGTCATGGCGATTTGGGGTTTGTTTGTCTTGTTCGGGATATTCCTTGTGTTCGATACCGCGCCTGTGGAATCATCGCAGTCGACGGCGACCGTCTTGAGTCAGCGCAATCAGCATTCGCTTTCCATTCGATTTGAGATTTGGGATCGTGCGCTGCGGATGATTCGGGACTATCCGATGACCGGCAGCGGCATTTCAACTTACCGCGGCCTGGTTCGGCATGAGCGATACGCCGTTCGTCATTACGCCATCAACAATCGGATACTGCCCCATGCCCACAACGCCTTTTTGCAGATGGGGGCTGATTTGGGGGTGATGGGCCTGCTTTTGTTTGTCGTTTGGTATGGCATCGCGGCTGGGATGGCGATTCAGAATTGGCGAAGGTCGAGCGGACATCTCAAGGTATTGACTGTGGCGGCGGCGGCCGGCATCCTGGCGCATCTGATTTATGGCATCGGCGACGCCATTCCGTTTTGGGACCGCTTCGCTTTTGTCCATTGGTGGTTCATCGGGCTGATAGCGGCGCTGCATGTCCTGAAACAGCCCGATGACAAGGGCAAACCCCGCGCGAATTAGCGCGTTTCGATGACAATCCTATTGATTTTATCGGCGGCGACGGCGGGATTGGGCCGCTGTGGATCCACGCGCTGCAAGCTGTTCAGGACTTTCAGGCTTTCATCATCGGCGACGCGGCCAAAAACGGCGTGGCGGCCGTCAAGATGCGGCGTCGGTATAAAAGTGATGAAAAACTGCGAGCCGTTGGTATTCGGGCCGGCGTTGGCCATGCTCAAGGTGCCGGGGGCATCGTGACGAATACGCAAAGCCGAAGCCTCATCATCCCAGCGATAGCCTGGGCCGCCGCGGCCGCTGCCGGTCGGGTCGCCGCCCTGCGCCATAAATCCTTCCAGCACGCGATGGAAAATCACATCGTCATAAAAGCCGTCATTGGCAAGAAAGACGAAGTTGTTGACTGTTATCGGCGCGCGGTCGGCATACAAGTCGATCTCGATCATGCCTTTGCTGGTATCCATCTTGGCGCGGTAAGTTTTTTGCGGATCGATCATCATCGCCGGCGGCCGGCGGTATTGTTTCGCCATGCAAGACTCCTTCTCATTTTGATTGAGACGTCAGCTTATCAAAAAATATCCGGCTTTAATAGCGCCTAAAACGCCAGCGTCAGACTGATCGGACAATGGTCGCTGCCAAGGACATCGGCGTGAATCTCGGCAGTTTCCACCTTGTCAAGCAGGTCGGGCGAGATGAAGAAATAATCAATGCGCCAGCCGATATTTCGCTGACGCGCGCCGCTTCGCATCGACCACCACGAATACGCGCCTTCCTTGTTCGGATTGAGATGGCGATAAATGTCGATATAGCCCTGCTCGACCACCTTGTCGATCCAGTCGCGCTCTTCACGGAGGAAGCCAGTCGTTTTGCGATTTTGCTTGGGCCGCGCCAAATCGATTTCATTGTGCGCCGTGTTGATGTCGCCGGCAAAAACAACCGATTGGCCAGCGGCGCGCAAGGCATTGGCATAATCGAGAAAAGCCTCTTTATATTCCATCTTGAACGGCACGCGGCGGTGGTCGCGGCCGCCATTGGGCAGATAAGTCGTCATCAAGGTAAAATCATCATATTCGGCAATAATCGTGCGCCCTTCGCTGTCAAACTTCTCAATCCCCAAGCCAAGCCTGACATCCTTCGGCTCGACCTTGCTGTAGAGTCCAACCCCGCTGTAGCCCTTTTTCTCGGCGCTGACCCAATACGCATGATAGCCTTCGGGCTGACGCAGGCCCTCATCCAGCTGTTCTGGGCGGGCTTTGGTCTCTTGCACGGTCAGCACATCCGGCCGCGCGGCCTGAAACCAATCCAGAAAACCTTTTTTCTGGGCGGCGCGGATGCCATTGACGTTCCATGAAAACAGTTTCATTCGATTCTCCCCAATCGTCAATCTGCCTTATTGTAACCGAGCAGATGCCTGCGGACAAAGATCATCGGCGGCAAATCCCAAAAATGACTTGACAAAGCCGCGGTTTCAGATATACTTGTTTTATCGATTAATATCCTAGTAAGGAGCGTATTAAAATGAATACAAAATATCAGAGAAATACCCCCCCCCCCCGCATTTTCTGTTAAGAACGTTCTCCTCTGCTTCTTATTGATCGCCTTCCTCGCCGTTCCCGTCCAAAGCCAGACAACGCCAACAGCAACGCCAGCGCCAAGCGCAACACCGCGGCCAAGTCAGCTGCTGACTAATCCTTCAGCCTCGCCGTGGATAAGCGACTGCGGCCTGCCAGTGCGCTGGACAGAATTCACGGCTTCCGCCACCGTAAGAACCTTTGAGATGACCTCGGACTGTGTTTTCACGTCCCTACGGTCGACTCGGGAAGCCCTGCCCATGGTGACCTTTGAATACGGCGCCGGCACCTTTACCATCAACGGCAACGGCTACAGCATCATCGGGCCGTCCAACCGCACCCTCTTTCTCGTCGGCGGCGCGCACCCCACGATGAGCAATCACCCAGTCGAAAATCCAACTGTCATCCTCAATCTGAACAATGTCACCATCCGCCAAACGGGAGGCGAATCCAGCCGCGCTCCTGTGATCGTGCGCGGCGCGCGCCTCAACGCCGATAACGTCACCTTCAGAGACAACCGGGGACCGACTGTCGTAAGCGTATGGGACAAGGGAAAAGCCTATTTTACCAATGTGCAGTTCCTGAACAACAGAAAGACACATGGGGAACTCTATCAAGGATGCGCTATCGCCGCGGTTGACGACGCGGCCACGCAAAGCACTTTAAGCAGTACCTTGGTGTCCATAAACGGCGGCGTCTTCAGACGAAATTCGGGCTGCTTTATAGTCATCGGCGGTTATCAGTTCACCCTTGAACTGGCCGGCAATATCACCTTCGAGGACAATACCGAGACAACCATCAGGGAAGCCGTGGAGGCGCGGTACAGAGCCGGAATCTTTAACCTCTTGGGGCTTGCAGGAGTCCTCAACAACACCGCCACCATCACCAGGACTTTTAATCTGGAGCCCTGGCGTCCCAAGAAGAAGGAAGAGCCTACACCCGCGCCAACGTCAACGCCGCGACCGCAAATCGCCGCCACCCACGTCGCCCTGCAAGCCGCGACCGGCGCGACCTTCAGCACAGCTTTTGGCCTCGACAGCGGCGTTCATTTCCGCCAGCTTGACGGCGCCGGCATCGGCGTTCAGTCGATCATTGACGCTGGATTTTTAGAGGCCTTTGACGTCTATGGCTATGTTGAGCAGGGCGTCGAGGTCTGTTTCCCGCAGATTGGCCGCGTCGTCTTCTTGGATGCCAAGACAAGCCCGCGGGCGATAGTGCCGCTGCAGGCCAGCATCGTCAACGGACAGACCTGCGTCTCGATCAACAGTCCAGGTTCGCTGGTGCTGCTGCCCCAATAACCAATTTCACCACAGAGGACGCCGCCGATGATCATGACTCGGTGTCCTCTGCGCCGCGCGGCTCAAACCCCAGTCGGCGCCCAGATATTCTTGACTTGCACTGACTGGCGGATGAATTCGGCGCCGGCGCCCTGCTGCGGGTCAGTCCAGGCGCGCTTTTGGCCATAATTTACCCAGGTGCGCTTCAGATTATAGGCCGAACGCGCTTCAACCTGTCGACTGCCTTCCGCATCGCCAAAATACCACAGGCTATCGACATCGTCATGTTCAGCTAGGGTCAAGACCAGATGATCGCGGCTGCCGGTGATGATATTGACAACGCCAGGCGGCAAATCCGAAGTGTCAAACACTTGATAGAGATCGACAGCGCTAAGTGAATACCGCGGCGATGGGATGCAAACGACCGTGTTCCCGCGCGAGATGGCCGGCGCGATCAGCGAGACAAAAGCCAGCAGGGGAAAATCATCTGGGCAGGCCATGCCAATAACGCCAATCGGCTCGTGGATGGCCGTCACCAAGCCGCGCAGAGTCGTCTCCTGCACAGCGCCGCCCGATTTGTCGGCCAAGGCGGCCCAATGGAAGAGGCGATGAATGGCCGCTTCAACCTCGTCGCGGCCGACGGCGATTTTCTCGTCGGTCATGGCGGCGATGCGGGCGGCGAATTCCTCTTGGCGCGCCGACAGATTTTCAGCGATGTAGTACAGGATTTGCGCCCGATTGTGAGGTGAATAATAAGCCCAGTCTTTGGCTTTGCGGGCGGCCTCGACAGCATCGCGGGCATCCTTGCGATTGCCATCGCCAACTTGGCCGATCAGTTTGCCGGCCGGCGACAGGACAGCGCGGGTATAGTTGCCGTCGGGACGTTTTTGGGCGCCGCCGATATACAGCTTGGCGGTGCGGTCAAGGCGGTCGGTGGGGCCGTCGCTGACGTTCAGGCCAATCGGCTTTGCAGGCAGGTTTGTCCCCCAATGCTCTGCGGGCGCGTCTAGTTTGGGGCGCGGCATCGACAGCCAGCTTGGCCGTAGATACTCAAACAGCCCCTCTTTGCCGCCTTCGCGTCCAAAGCCGCTTTCGCGATAGCCGCCGAAACCGGCCGCCGCGTCAAATAAGTTTGTGCTGTTAAGCCAGACGGCGCCGACCTTGAGCTTGCGGGCGGTGTCGAGAGCCAGGCTGATGTTTTCGCTCCAGACCGAGGCCGCCAGGCCATAGCGGCTGTTGTTGGCCAGGTCAATCGCTTCGTCGGGAGTGCGGAAGCTCATCGCCGCCAGCACCGGCCCAAAAATCTCTTCTTGGGCAATCTGCGCTGATGCCGCGACGTTGGTTAGGAGCGTGGGCGGATAATAACAGCCGCGTTCAGGCAGATCGATTGACGGCTGGAAGATGTCAGCGCCTTCGGCCAGGCCCTGCTTGACCCAGGCGTCGATGTTTTCGCACTGAACGGGGTCGACCACAGCGCCGATGTCGATGCCCTTGTCCAGCGAATCGCCGACGCGCAGGCCTGTCATGCGCCGCTTGAGCTTGTCGATAAAGACAGCAGCGATGTTTTCCTGTACCAGCAAACGCGATCCAGCGCAGCAGACCTCGCCTTGATTGAAAAAAATAGCATCGACCAGCCCCTCGACCGCGCTGTCCAAATCGGCGCTGTCATAGACGATAAAGGGTGATTTGCCGCCCAGTTCCAGCGACAGTTTTTTGCCTGTCCCTGCCGTCGCCCGCCGAATGATCCGACCGACGGCAGTCGATCCAGTGAAAGCAATTTTGTCGATGTCGGGATGAGCCACAACCGCGGCGCCGGCTTGGTCGCTGCCAGTGATGATATTGACGACGCCGGGCGGCAGGCCGGCTTCAGCGATAATCTCGGCAAAGAGCAGCGCAGTCAGCGGCGTATAGGGGGCTGGTTTGATGACGACGGTGTTGCCCATCGCAATCGCCGGGGCAATTTTCCAGGCCAGCATCAACAGGGGGAAATTCCACGGAATCACCTGCCCGACCACGCCCAGCGAGCGATAATCGCGCAGTTCGCTGTCCATTAGCTGCGCCCAGCCGGCATGATAATAAAAATGACGCGCGGCCAGCGGAATGTCAATATCGCGCGCTTCGCGGATGGGTTTGCCGTTGTCCAGGCTTTCGACCACCGCCAGCAGACGTTGATGCTTCTGCATATTACGCGCCACCGCATACAAATGCCGCGCGCGCTGATGCGGACTCAGCCCATTCCATAAGGGATAGGCCGCCCGCGCCGCTTGGACAGCTTGGTCAACGTCCGCTTCTGTGGCATCGGCGACGCTTGCCAGGGTCTCGTCCCGCGCTGGATTGGCGACCGACAGACAGCCAGATTCGGCCGGCTTGACCCATTGATTGTTGATGAACAGGTCAAACTGCCGTCCATGCGCGTCCAGCCAGGCTTGGGCGGCGGCATCCGATTCAGGCGCGGGGCCGTAGCTCATAGTTTGATACAGTTCGGCTATTTCGGACATGGGATGTTCCTTGTGCGCTGGAGAGTTCTTAAATCACTTAAAAATATCGCCTATTTATGAATCATCCGCCGGCGGATTCTTCTCTAAGAATAACCTGATTTCTGGCGGGAACGGGACATGCCATCCGCCACGCCAAGGACCGAATATATTGCTTGCGCGATTAATAAGGCTTAAAATTATCTCCGCAAGTTCTTGATCGTCTAATTGCCCATCCCAAAGCATATCTCTAAACTGTGTATCCTCAATTATTCTTTGCATAATAGAGACTGTCCGTTCTCGGCGGTATCGTACAAAAAACGGATAAGGAATGTGACGGTCTCCCATACTGGTTTGGTCATAGACAAAGCGGATAAAATCAAACTGGCAAATACAATCTGCTATCTTTTCCTTATCATCTGAAAATTGTCGATAGAGGTAGCTGTTCTCCTTTCCGATGTTTATGGTATGCTTTAGGAATGTCATATAATCAATTCTGGCATTTTCTGGCATATGCCGCATCCAAAACATTCCCTCTTGCATATACTGCATCCAAAACATTCCCTTATAATAAGAATCCCAGCTTATCGGTATCGGATGTTTCACAAAATCTGACATCCATTCATATTTACCCTCTTGTACAAGAATCGCGCCCAAGAGGTACAGCTTTGGCAAAAGATCAGCCCAAATCCGAAGCGTTTCGTCGGCGTGCTTAGTATGTGGAGTGCGAAACCGCTCGTGTGCGTCCTTAAAAATAAGTTGCAGGGTTCGCAGAAATTCTTGATATAACTCTAGTTGATCGTATCGAATAAAAACGACTCCAAAAATGATGATTTTGTCTATAAGTGCTTCGAGTATATCACCTTGTGATTCTTCTGTTTCTGATGCTTTATTCAAAAAGTAGTTCGGGAATTCACGCAAATACTTTTTAATCCGCAATACATTACCCGCTTCAAGCAATTCGAAAATATCATTCTCAAGTTCTTCCAATGATTTATCCAGAATCTCATCAAGCTCCGTACGGGTGCCAAACTTATAACCTAGTTTTTTAAGCTCTTGCTCAATGAAGCCTATTCCTTTTCTCATATCATCTCGAAAATCGCTCCCGCCTCGTACATGCGAACTTTGATAATCTAGTATCTCTTGAATTCCAGATGGCAGCTTGTCCTTCTTTGGCACGGGCGCATTCTTAATACAGATCGGAGCGATCATGATTCCTTTGTCTAAGGCTCGTTTGATCTCCTTTACCAGATAATCTGGCTCATCACTCTCGGATTTTTCTTTAAGCAAGTCAAGCCATTGAGGCCCAATAACGGCCACCAAAACATCTGATTCATCCACTTCTTTAATGATGTGTTCCTCAAAGCGCGTAAAATCTGGTATATCCAGGTCCATAAAAACATTTTCTTCCCCATAACGACCTACAAAATGATCGTACATTCGTCCGACGAAATCTGGTTCATCAACTCTGCGATAACTGATGAATATCTTGGGCTGCTGACTCATAGGCAAACCTCCGCGCCGCTGTAATTAGCTGTTTGGTTATCACAATAATAACCCGCTATGAAGCGAATATCAATCCCCACCCCCGCGCCGAAAAAACCCTTTTACGACTATAATAAGACAATGAACATCCAGCACATCATCCACTACAGCTGCCACGATGCCCTCGCCGCGCTGGTCATGGGGACATCGCCGCGCGCGCTGGCCCGGGCCCGCGAACGAACGCTGGTCAAAGCCCTGGCCGCGCGTCTGGATGAGGCCTGCGCGGGAGATGACATCCGCGTCTTCGCGGCTTATCGGCGCGGCAACCGAACCGACTTCGGCGCCGAGCGACTGCTGTATGACATCCAGGTCTGCCGCATCAAAACCAGCCAAACAGCCGACAAGAAAAAAGAGCCTTTTTATTACATCGCGGCCGCCCTGTGGCAAATCGAAATCGACTTCTCGCGCGACCTGCGGCGAACACTCCAGGCGGTCAATCGACTGGCCAGCGGATCCGGCGAAAACAAGCTCATCATCGCCGCCCAGCCCGCGAGCGGCCGCGAAGCCTTTATTCACACGCTCAAAACACCAGCGGCGGCCTGCAGCGGCGAGGTCTGGCTGGCCCTGATTCCGCACCCGGCCGATTGGGACAGTGACGCGCGCCCACCCGATATTTGGCAGCTGACCGCCGGCGAATGGCAGACAGCAAAAAGTTCATCATAAAGCGCAAGCCGCAAAAGGAGGCATGATGTCCAAATTACGGTTCATTTTCAGTATGCTGCTCATAGGCTGGCTTGGCCTGTTTGCCACCGCGCAGGAAGAGCCAAGCTATCGCAGTCTGCCCGCCGTCACCGAAATCAGCGCCATCTGGCTGGAAAACGACGCGGCCTGGGAATTGCAGGTCACCGGCCTTCAGGACGATGCCTGCGCGCTGGATTGGCAAAGCGAACAGACCACCTATCCGCACAACATCGACATACAGCTTTACCGCCACATTCCGCCCGATTCCGACTGTCCGCGCCAGCAGACGTCCTTTGAAATCCGCCTCATGCTTGAAGCCGATAGGGACGTCCCCTATCTGATCATCAACAGCCAAGTCTGGGAAATCAGCTATCCCGATTCGTCAAGTTCGGATGATGCCCTGCGCCTCAAAGAAAGACGTCTGATGGAAGTCCTGGTCGATGAGGCCAGCATCCAGATCATCGACGAGGAAAGCGGGGAATACGAACTGACGATCCGCGGCAGTCATGCGGTCGGCTGTGACCTGCCCGTCCTGTATGCGCGGCGCGGAACAGAAGCCAGCGTGCTGATTGGCGCTTTCAATCCGATAGACGAAGACGCGGTCTGCCCGGCCATGCTGCTGCCGCTAGAGGAAACCATCGCCCTGCCCGCAACCCAGCTGCCACCCGATGCGTTATTGGGGGTGAACGCCTATATTGTCAATGAACTGGAGAGCCAAACCATGAGCGATTCAATCAGAGTGCCGACCGATATTCAGCGCGTGACGGCGAACGTCAGCGAATCTTTTCCGATGCGAATCCACCTGGACGTCGTCGGCGAGCATCCCGACGGCTGCGATTATCCAGTGATGATCGAACAGTCGCGCCAGGGCAGCGTCATCACCATCGAAGTCTACCGCGAAGTGCCGGCCGATGTCATCTGCCCGATGATCCTCCAGCCCTATCAAAGCCAGATTCAGCTGGACGGACAATTTGAATCGGGACGTTACATCATCCGCGTCAACAAAGCCTCGCAAACGATTGACATCTAGGGGAGCGCCATGATACGCAAAATAGGCTTGGCTTTGCTTGCGGCCTTGCTCTTCGGCGGCCTGGTCAGCGGCCAGGACACCGCCCTCACCGTCTACAGCCGCGGCACAGCCCTAATCCGAGAGCAGCGCCAACTGTCGCTTGAGCCAGGCATCAATATCATCCGCCTTGACGACGTGGCGGCCACCATCGATCCAACCTCGGTGCGACTCGAATCATTGAGCGGGCCGGCAAATATCGCTGTATTAGAGCAGAGCTACGTCTATGATTTGGTCAATCGGTCGGCCTTGCTGACGCGCTATATCGACCAGACCATTCATATCACGACTGCCGACGGCGCGCTTTACCGCGGCGAACTGCTTGGCGGCGGCGATGACGAAGCGGTTCTGCGGCTGGAAAACGGTGACATTGCCGTCATCAGCCTGGACGACGTCCGCGATATTCGTTTTCCGGCCCTGCCCGACGCGCTGATCACCCGCCCGGCCCTGCAATGGACTTTGAGCAGTTCGGCCGGCGGCGACCAAGACGTGACCCTGACCTACCTGGCGGACGGCATCAACTGGTCAGCCGATTACAATATCCTGCTGGACGACGACCGACTCGATATCAAAGGCTGGGTGACCCTTAGCAATCACAGCGGCCGCGCTTTTGAGGACGCGCAGCTGAAACTTGTCGCCGGCGACATCCAGCGCATCCAGACAAAGCCGATGCTGGCCGAAAGCCGCGCCATCGCTTTTGACGCCGCCGAACAGGAAAGCGAAATCGAACAGCGCGAGCTTTTCGAGTATCAACTTTACGAAATCAGCCGCGCCATTGCCATCAACCCTAACGAGACCAAGCAGATCGAATTCATCAGCGGCGCCAATATCCCAGCGACCCGTCTGTACGTCTTTGACAGTTCACCCCAATTCGGCGGCTATTACGCGCCCATCGACTATCCCGAAGGCTATGGCGATGACAGCGGTGGCGCCGTGCTGACTTACCTTGAATTCAGCGCCGGCCCCGAAAGCGGCCTGGATGCCGACCTGCCAGGCGGACGGATGCGGGTTTATCAAGCGGATGTCGATGGCGCCGGCCTGCTGATTGGCGAAGACATCATCGACCATACCCCCGCCGGCGAAGATGTGAATATCCTGCTGGGCAAGGCATTCGACCTGGTTGGCGAACGGCGGCAGACTGACTTTGAGATAATCTCCCGCGATGTCATCCAAGAGAGTTTTGAGATTCGCCTCCGCAGCCGCAAAGATGACGAAACCATCGAAGTTCGGATCCCTGAACGGCTTTATCGCTGGAGCAGCTGGGAGATCATCGACAGTTCAGCGCCGTATGAGCGCAAAGACGCTTCAAGCATCGAATTTCGCGTGCAGCTGGCCGCCGGCCATGAAGAAGTCCTGACCTACACCGTGCAGTACCAACTGCCGCGCAATCGCTAACGTCACAGAGAACTGAACCGAGTTTTTTCTGTGTCTGTGGTTAGACTGTTTTTCATTTGACCTTTGCCGACTCTTATGCTATCGTTAATTATACACATTCAAGGAGTATCAATATGTCCACAGTAGCACCTGCGCGGCCCGAAGGCGAACGGCTGGCGGCGCTTGAAGCAAGTTATCAGCATCTAGCGACCAAAGCCGATATTGAAGCGATTCGTTCCGAGCTTAAAACACTCAAGCAGATCATGACTTGGGGGCTTGCCTTCGTGGCCATCCTGGCGACGCTCATCAGCCCGATTATCGGCATCGTCGCCACACTGATTATTCATTCGGCCGGCTAAACGGGCTTACACCGCGGCTGGCTCTTTTTCTCTGCGCCCTCTGTGTCCTCTGTGGTAAAAAAGAGAGTCAAAAAAAGGAAAAGCCATGCCCGCCAAGAAACTCATCGAAGTCGCCCTGCCACTCAAAGCCATCAACCACGCCAGCGCACGCGAAAAATCCATCCGACACGGCCACCCCTCAACCCTCCATCTCTGGTGGTCTCGCAAACCCTTAGCCACAACCCGCGCCGTCATCTTCTCCTCACTCGTCGATGACCCCGACGACCCCCAAGCCAACCCCCACTTCATCAAGGCCTGCAACGACCTGCCACCCGCCGACAACGTCAAAACCAACGGCGACACCCCGCGCATGCGACTCTTCGACTTCATCGAACGACTCGTCACATGGGAAAACACCACCGACGAGTCAACCATGAATACCGCCCGCAAGCTCATCCGCATCGCCACAAATAATAATCCCCCACCCCTGCTTGACCCCTTCGCCGGCGGCGGCAGCATCCCCCTCGAAGCACAGCGACTCGGACTCGAAGCCCACGCATCCGACCTCAACCCGGTCGCCGTCATGATCAACAAAGCCATGATCGAAATCCCGCCGCGCTTCGCCAATCAGCGCCCAGTCAATCCGGACGACCGCGAGCAAATTGTCCAAGGCGACTGGCAGGGCGCCGCCGGCCTGGCCGCCGATGTTCGTTATTATGGCGAATGGATGCGCGAGCAGGCCCACGACAAAATCGGCCGTCTTTATCCCAAACACAAAGGCGAAACGGTCATCGCTTGGCTATGGGCGCGCACCGTGCAATGCCCTAATCCCGCTTGCCGAGCGACTATGCCTCTTGTGAATTCCTTTGATTTGAGCAAAAAGAAGGGCAAACGAGCTTGGCTTATGCCGCATCCCGACAAACACGAAAATAAAGTCAGATTCGAAGTCCAAACTGGCGATGGCAAGCCGCCTGAATCGCCCAAAGTTGGACACGGCGCAAAGTTCAAGTGTCTGGTTTGCAATGAAGTTGCCCCCGACAAACACATCAAAAGCGAAAGCATGGCCGGACGGATGGGCGCGCAGCTTACCGCGATTGTTACTGACGGCCAGCACGGACGGAACTATCACAGCCCAACCGACGAACAGGTAGAAATCGCTGAATCGGCCAAGCCGAAATGGAAACTTCATCAAGAGATGAACCGAGATACAACCAATATCGTTAGCGGTCGCGGCTATGGCTTTTTCTATTGGTCTGACCTCTTCACCCCGCGCCAATTAACAGCATTGACAACTTTCAGCGATTTAGTTAGCGAAGCGCGTCAGCGGGTCTATCAAGATGCCCTGGACGTTGGCCTGCCCGATGACGACATCCCCTTGCGCGATGGCGGCCGAGGCGCGCGGGCTTATGGTGAGGCAGTTAGTGTGTATCTGGCTTTCGTTGTGGATAAGGGAGCTCATTATTGGGCAAGCCTTTGTCCTTGGCATAGGTCACGCGAATTGATAGTCCCAGTATTTAGCCGACACGCGATTCCTATGATTTGGGATTATGCGGAAGCCAATCCATTTTCGGATTCAGCAGGTAATTTTATGGTGTTATACAAATATATGTTAAACGTCATTAAACGATTGCCAGCAAGTCTAAAAAATGGCAACGCGGTACAGCAAGATGCGGCGCGACTTAATGGAAATGCCATCACGCTTTCAACCGATCCACCTTACTATGACAATATCAGCTACGCTGATTTATCCGACTTTTTCTATGTTTGGATGAGAAGCAATTTGCGCGATATCTATCCTGACGTCTTCGGCACCATGCTTGTCCCCAAAGCCCAGGAACTCATCGCCTCGCGCCATCGGCATAACAACAGCAAACCAGCCGCCAGCGAGTATTTTGAAAGCGGTATGCTGGAAACTTTTACCAACATCCGCAAGTTCGTCACCGATGAATACCCGCTAACCGTCTATTATGCCTTCAAACAGCAGGACGCCAGTTTTATAAAAGACGGTGTGCTTCACCGCGCCAGCACCAGCTGGGAGACTATGCTGACCAGCTTAATCAAGGCTGGATTTATGATTTGTGGAACTTGGCCCATGCGTACCGAAGGCAGCGGACGTCTGAATGCCAGGAAAACCAACGCCCTCGCCTCGTCGATCATCTTGGTCTGCCGCCCGCGCCCCCACGACGCGCCCATCCTGTCTCTCGGCGCCTTCCTGCAAGCCCTGCGCCGCGAACTGCCCCCAGCCCTCAAAGCCATGCAGTCCGGCAGCATCGCCCCCGTCGACCTCGCCCAAGCCAGCATCGGCCCGGGCATGGCCATCTATTCGCGCGCCAGCCGCGTCCTCGAAGCCGACGGCACCCCCATCGACATCCGAACCGCCTTGATGCGAATCAACGAGGAACTGCAAAATCACCTGGCGCAAATCGACGGCGACCTCGATGCCGAAAGCCGTTTTGCCATTGATTGGTTCAGTCAGTTTGGCTTTGAAAATGGCGATTTTGGGGATGCGGATATATTGGCGCGCGCCAAAAACACCAGCGGCGATGATGTGAAGAAGTCAGGTTTGGTCATATCGGGCGGCGGCAAGGTGCGTCTCATAAACTGGCCGGAAATGGAGCCTGGCTGGGATCCGCAGAAAGACATACGTCCGACCGTTTGGGAAGCTGTGCATCATATTATCGAGCGGCTTTATCATCATGGCGAATCGGCGGCGGGAAATCTGCTTTCGCGCATGCCCGGCGACATGGGCGGTGAAGTCCGCGATCTGGCTTATCGATTGTATGAAATCTGCGACGGCAAGGGCTGGGCCGAACACGCTTTCTATTATAATGACTTCGTCGTCCGCTGGCCGCAAATCAGCGAAGAAGCCCTGCGACACAAACGCCAGCCCGAACAGTCAGCGCTGATGTAAATGGGCCGACCACAGAGACAAGGATTAAAACGGCCTGAATACCGCCACCAGCAGGGCGATAATGCTTACCACGACCGGGATGACGAATTTGATGAGTTCAGCCGCGCCAGTAATACGATACTGCTTCTCATTGAGTTTGCTGATTTCCCCGCGCATCTCGCGCATCTCTTGGCGAAATTCATCCATCTCGCCGCGGAACAGCTTCGTCTGCTCGTCGATTTTGCTATCGATTTTATCATTGACCTCCTTGAGAAAGGCGGCCATGACTTCCCTAACGAAGTCTTTGGTGGACAAAGATTCGAGTATGCCCTCAATGCGCGAAATCCGCGTTTCGTGATCCCTTGATTCGTTTGACATAGCTGATTCATCTCCTTATCTTATACAGCTATTCTACCATAAAATCAATGCTGGCAAGCAATCCTCTGCGGTAAAATTATTCAGCTAAATAAAATGGTAAATCTAAACAGTTCAGCCGCGCCAGTAAAACGGTGCTGCTTCTCATTAAGTTTGTTGATGGCTTCATGCACCCCGCGCATCTGACCGCTGAACAGCTTGGTCTGCTCATTGATTTTATCGTCAATTTTGCTGTTCAGGCGCGTCTCAAGTTTCGCCAAATCTTCCTTCGTCGCCAAAGATTCGAGTATGCCCTCAATGCGTGAAATCCGCGTTTCGTGATCCCTTGATTCGTTTGACATAGCTAATCCCTCTCCTTATCTTATGCAGCTATTCTACCATAAAATTGATAATTGGCAAGCAGTCCTCTGTGACCTCTGTGGTAAGGCCCCCTTCACGGCGCGCAGGCGGGAATATCATCGACCCCAAAGCTGTCCTTCATAAATTCCACATGAGAATCAAAGGCGCGCCCATCAACCGCATCCCAAAGCCGCACATACCGCCCCTCATGGTTCAGCGTCCAAGCGTTCTTCACATCCAGCAGATTGGTCTGCAAAATCCGCAGAACGCCGCGGTAAATCCGCGCATCCAAAATCGGAAAAACGACTTCAACGCGGTTGAGCAGATTGCGCCGCATCAAATCCGCGCTGCCCAGGTACATCCGCTGTTCGGCCGGCGCGTTGCGAAAATAGTAAATGCGGCTGTGTTCAAGGTAACGGCCGACGATGCTCTTGACCCTGATGGTCTCGCTCAAGCCGTCAATCCCCGGCCGCAGACAGCACAAACCGCGGATAATCAAATCGATCTGCACGCCGGCCTGCGATGCCTCATAAAGTTTCTGAATCATCTCATCCTCTTCCAGCTGATTCATCTTGAAAATCAGATGGGCTTCCTGGCCGCGGGCGGCGGCTTCAATCTCATTGTCGATCAAGGCCGTCAGGGTATCTTTGAGATATTCGGGCGCCACCAGCAGACGGCTGTAGGACGTTTCGGGGGCATAGCCGGTCAGTCGATTAAACAGCCGCGAAGCGTCATCGGCAATCTGCTCGTTGGCCGTGAACAGGCCAATATCGGTGTACAGCCGCGCCGTGGACGCATTGTAATTGCCCGTCCCCAAATGCACATAGCGCCGCATGCCTTCCTTTTCGCGGCGGACAATCAGCGATATTTTGGCATGGGTCTTGACCGGCAGCTCTTCCACGCCATAGATGACATGAACGCCCTTCTCCTCCAGCGCCGTCACCCATTCCAAGTTGTTCTCCTCATCAAAACGCGCCTTAAGCTCGACCAGCGCCGTGACCTGCTTTTTATTGTCGCGGGCTTCCATGAGCGCATTGACCACCGGCGAGCTTTTGCCGACGCGGTATAAAGTGGTTTTAATCGCCAGCACATCGGGATCGCGGGCGGCCTGCTTGAAGAAATTTTCGACCGGCGCGAAGGAATCGTAGGGATGATGCACCAGGACATCCTGCTTGCGAATGACCTCAAAAAAGTCCTGCGATTGGGCGAATGGCTCTGGCAGACGCGGCGCAAAAGGCGGATCCTTGAGGTCAGGGCGGTCGACTTTCAGCACCTCAAATAAATCAGCCGACCCCAGTTCGCCCTCGATGGTATAAACTTCGCGGTTGGAGGGGACTTTCAGCGAGCTTGTCAGACGGTTAAGCATACGCCGACTGATCTCGGACGGCACACTCAAGCGCACCACCGAACCAAAACGCCGTTCGCGCACCCCCTGCTCGATAATCGACTTGACATCCAGCAAGTCCTCATCCTGCTCATGCTCATAATCAATATCGGCATCGCGCAAAATCCGAAACGGGTAGGCTTCGGCAATCATCATGCCCGGAAACAACTCCGAAAGATGCTCGGCTATAATGTCCTCAATCCACAGAAAATGACAGCTGTCATCGTCGTCGATCCCGGCGTAATTGGCCATCACCGTCTCCAGATGGACGATGCGCGGCAGAACATCCACTGGCACCTTGATGCGCGCAAAATCAAAACCCGAAGCCAAATCATGGCACTCGCGCTCCAAATAGACCCCCAAATTAAGACTGCGGTTGGAGATAAAAGGGAAAGGTCGGGCATGATCCACCGCCAGCGGGGTCAGCACTGGAAAGACTTCGGCCTTGAAATAATCGGAGAGAATATCCTGCTGCCGCTGATTAAGCTGCTGCGGCTTGACAAAGTGGATGCCTTCCCGCGCCAGCAGTTCAAAGACATGGCGCCGCACCCGCCGCTGACGGTCAATCAAGGCCGCCACCTCTTCGCGGATCGTCCGCAAAAGCTGCATCGGCGTTAGACTGTCGGGGCGCGTTTTCGGATTATCGAGGTACAGCTTTTGGAAATAGCCGGCCACGCGCACCATGTAAAATTCATCCAGGTTGTTGCCGACAATGGCGATAAATTTCACTCGTTCCAGCAGCGGCGTCGATTCATCTTCGGCCAGCGCCAGCACGCGCTTTTGAAAATCAAGGGCGCTCAATTCGCGGTTGATAAAATTGTCCGGCCGCAACTGGGGCATCGGCTTAGGCAAAGCTCTATTCATGGCACAGCCTTCTTCAAATACAAGCCTCAAAACGGCCTTCATCATACAGCAAGATGCGCGAAAATGCGAAAATCCCAAATCTATGGCAACCCAAGCGCGAAAATTCCGTATAATAAAGCAGTAAGATAAAGGGGCATTCCAATATGAACATCAAATTCGGCATCGTCATCGCCATTATTCTGATTGTCGGCGCGCTGCTGCTGTCGGGGCTGTTCGGCAAACTAATCGGCCTGGCCGTTTCGCTGGCGGTCTGGGGCATGACTGGCTATCTGGTGGGCAAACTCATGCAGGGCGAGAGCTACGGGCTGATTGGCAATATCATCATGGGGATGGTCGGCGGCGCTGTCGGCTCGCTGCTGATGACACTGCTTGGCTGGGTCGGCATCATCAACCTGCCCTTCGGCGGCATCATCGCTGGGGTGATTGGCGGCGTGATTGCGGTTTCAGCTTCGCGCTTCCTCGCCAAGGAGCAGGCCGCGGAATAAGGCCCAGTGCCTAAGTGCTGGGCCCGATTTGAGTCTCCCCTTAGCCAAGCTGCTCGCTAAGGTTTTCTTGCAGTTCCCTTCTAATTTTCTCCCTTAGCACCCGTTGCCCAGCGCCGCTGCTGTATGTGCCAGATGCGCCTTCAGCGCCTACCTTCCAGAAGTTGGGCCCGACCGCTTCCTCTTCCATTTGGTTATCCCCAGTCATCCCGTTCAGCGTTTCGTCAAACAGCCTGTGGTATGTGTCCGACTCATAGACCGGCATGCCAAGCCTGACCGCGTAAGACAAGACTGTCGGCAAGAGATAATGAAGCACATATACGCCTACAGTTTTCTGAATATTGTACTCATCAGGATCTTCAAAGCACTCTGGCATAGCTTTGGCTATTCCCTGCCAGTAGACGTTGATAATATCCACCCGTTGCTTTGGCAGGTATGTGGCGAAGTTCTCCTGTTCAATCGAGCGTCTTAGCGAAGTAACGAACGAATTGGAGCCGATGAGTGTCTTTCCTTTAGGCTCATTGGGGAATCGAATCTTCCCTTTCCACATTCCACGTTGAGAGACTTTTTCTGTCAGTTCTTGGGAAGTGATCTTCCATCCTTGGCCCTCTTCAATCAGATATTTCCTAAACTTATCATCCTGTTTGGCCCGCGTCTTGAGAAGATCCAGGGCGAGATCGGTAGAGATGCTTTTGGCATTGGAGTTGACCGTGTGAAATTGATCCATTTCCACCCCCTTATCCGCCCCAAAGATGATGACCGCGTGAATCTTGAAGTCAAACCAAGGGCTGTCCGAGTCCTCGTCTATGACTTTTTTCAGCGCTTCAAGGCGATGCTGGCCATCAACGACATAGAAAGGCCGCGTTTCATCCGCTGGCAGTGTCAGGATGTAACGGCCAGACGAATCAAGCCGCGGAGACAGTTCAGGATCCCGCACGCTTAACAGAACCGAAGTCGGCAAATCTACCCTTCCCTTGTGCAGGTCTCGAGCCAGCTTGTTGACTCGGCTTGCGCTCGGTTTGCGTTGATACCCTTCATCTTTCGCATGAATCCTATGCGGAATCTGGTATCGTTCGATAAGTTCGCTCACCTTGAGCGCTCCGACAAAGGTATCCAACACCTCTCCCCTAATAGAATTGTAGATGGATTGGCCCTTCAAAAGCATAACTTCGTACATGATATTGCTCCTCCGCGTGTATATCCAATGAGCATACCATAATATAAATCTTAAAACTGATCCGAAATTCAGTTTTGACATCCATTTATTCCCTCTGCGTCCTTCGCGCCTCTGTGGTGAAATAACTAGATTTCGCCGCGCCAAAAACCAGAATACAAAAAACGCGAATTTGTATGTTATACTAGGCGCGTTTGAGATAAAAAATGTGAAACGACCGAATCAAAGGGAACTTTATGGCATCACCAAGCAAAAAGATGCTGCTTGACTGGTATCGGCAGATGGTGCTTATCCGCGAATTCGAAGAAACCTGCCATCGGCTGTATGAAGAAAAGCGAATCACCGGCGTTTATATGCACCTCTACAGCGGACATGAAGCCAGCGGCGTCGGCTCATTGGCTGCGCTGCGCCCCAGCGATCATGTCATCACCGCCTACCGCGACCACGGCATCGCCCTGATTTTGGGCATGGATCCCAAGACCATCATGGCCGAGATGATGGGCAAGGCCAGCGGCTCCAGCGGCGGCAAAGGCGGCTCCATGCACCTGGCTTCCAAAGACCATAACTTTTGGGGCGGCTATGCGATTGTCGGCGGCCACCTGCCACTGGCGGCCGGCATCGCGCTGGAATCCCGTTACCGCGGCAAAGACGACGTCACCATGACCTACGTCGGCGACGGCGCCACCAACAACGGCTACTTCCACGAAGCGCTGAACATGAGCGCCATCTGGCAGCTGCCGGTCATCTGGATTATCGAAAACAACGGCTACGGCATGGGCACCGAGGTTCACCGCGCCAGCGGCCAAGTCGAACTGCACCGCAAGGCCGAGGCCTATGGCATCAAAAGTTTCGGGCGCGTCGATGCCCAAAACGCGCTGGACGTTTATGCGGTGGCCTCAAAGGCGGTGGCTTATGCCCGCGAACAGGGGCCGGCGGTGATCGAGCATGTGACCTATCGCTACCGCGGCCACGGCGTATCCGACAAGCAGTACGACGCCCGCGATGATATGTCAGTCGAGCTTCGAGAGTGGCAGGAAAGCAAAGAACCCATCGACATCCTGCGCCAGCATATCGAAAGCCAATATCAGGACACAGCCGACACCCTGCGCCAGCACCAGGCCGACGCCAAGCGCATCGTCAAAGAATCAGTCGAATTCGCTGAATCGAGCAGACTGCCGAACAGCTGGCAGGAACTCATGCGAAACACCTACGTCGGCTCTGATTTGGTGCATAAAAGCGACCACAGCGTCGGCGCTGGAGTGGATTGAACGCGTCATAAGGAGATGACATGGCAGGTAGAAATGTCGCCATGCGGGAAGCTATCCGCAAGGCCCTCATAGAAGAAATGCGCCGCGACGAAAACGTCTTTGTCATGGGCGAAGAAGTCGCTTACTGGCAGGGAACGCATCGAGTCACGCGCGGCTTCCTCGAAGAATTTGGCGAAAGGCGCGTCCGCGATACCCCGATTAGCGAAATGGCGATAGGCGGCGTCGCGGTTGGCGCGGCAATGGCCGGCTTGCGGCCGGTGGCTGAATTTATGACGATTAACTTCGCCTTTTTGGCCTTGGACGCCATTGTCAATCACGCCGCCAAAGTCCGCTATTTTTTCGATGGGATGTTCAAAGCGCCGCTGGTCTACCGCGCCGCCAGTGGCTGGGGCAATCAGGCAACCGCCTCGCACTCGCATACGCCAGAGCCGATATTCGCCCATTTTCCTGGCATCTACGTCGGCTGTCCCTCCAATTCCATGGACGCCTATGGGATGTTGAAAGCCGCCATCCGCGACGATAATCCAGTGCTTTTCACCGAAAGCATCGCGCTTTATCCCAAGCCCGGGCCGATGCCTGATGATGAAGACCGCGATTTTCTGATCCCGATTGGCAAGGGCGATATCAAACGGGAAGGCGCGCACGTCACCCTGGTCGCCTATGCCCGCGGGGTCGATTGGGCTTTGCAGGCCGCCCGACAACTGGCGCAGGACGGCATCGAAGCTGAAATCGTCGACATGCGCTGGCTGCGGCCGCTGGACATGGAACTGGTTTATGCGAGTTTCAAGAAAACCAATCGCTGCGTCATCATTGAAGAATCCCTGCCGATGTACAGCTTTGGCAGCGAGATCGCCGCGCTTTTGCAGGAAAATATGTTCGATTATATGGACGCGCCCATCAAGCGGGTCGCCGCCGAAGATGTGCCGCTGCCCTATTCCAAAGAAATCGAACTGCTGGCGCTGCCCAACGCCGATAAAGTGGTCAATGCAGTCAAGGAGATTCTGTAAATGGCGCACCAAGTCAAACTTACTATGGACGGCCTGCTCATCAACTGGCTCAAACAGGTCGGCGCGGCGGTGACCGCGGATGATGTAATCGCTGAATTTGAAGCCGACAAAGCCACCGTCGAAGTTGAAGCCGGCGCCAGCGGAACTTTGCTGGAACTGCGGGCCGAACCCGGCGACGAAATCGATGAAGGCGCGGTCATTGCCGTCATCGGCGCTGACGACGAAAAAGCCGTGGATACTCCGCCAAGTCCGGCCGCTCCAGACGAACCCGAACAGTCAGCCACGGCCTCCCCTGCACCATCCATCGCCGCCGACGGCCGCATCAAGGCCTCGCCATTAGCGCGCCGCATCGCCGCCGACAAGGGCATCGACCTGCGCCAAGTGCAAGGATCGGGCCCCGCCGGCCGCATCGTCAAGGCCGATATCGAAAACTGGCGGCCGACACCAGCCAGCGTCCCAGCCGCGGCAATGCAGTCAACTTGGGGCGACGTCCCTGAAGAAGATGTCGACATCCTCGAACTAACGCGGATGCGCCGCGCCATCGCCAACGGCACCATCAAGAGCAAAGGCCATACGCCGCATTTCTACGTCACCGTCGAAGTCGACGTCGAGCCGCTGCTGGCCTTGCGCCGGCAAATCAACGCCGCCCTGGCCGACGAGGATATCAAAGTCAGCGTCAATGACCTGATCATCAAAGCGCTGGCTCTGACGCTGAAAAAATTTCCCAATCTCAACACCCATTATTACGGCGACAAACTGGTTCAGCATCGGCGCTTCAATATTGGCGTTTCAGTGGCCCTGCCCGACAATGGCCTGGTGAATGTCGTCTGCCACGACGCCGATACAATCGACCTGCGCGCGATGGCGCCGGCCAACAAAGCGATGTATGAACGCGCCCGCGCCGGCAAAATCAAACCGCAGGATATTCGCGGCGCCACCTTCACCATCAGCAACCTCGGCCCCTTTGGCGTCAAGGACTTCTCGGCCATCATCAGCGCGCCAGAAGCCGGCATCCTGGCGGTGTCTTCAGCGCGGAAAGTCCCGATTGTCCACGAGGACGGCAGCTTGGGCGTCGGCATGCGGATGAACATGACCCTTAGCGCCGACCATCGCGTCAGCAATGGCGCCGAAGGAGCGGCCTTCTGCAATCATCTGCGCGAACTGCTGGAAAATCCGATGCGCCTGCTCATCTAAACCCGCTTTGGCGGTGGGAGTGAATCGTTAAAATGCACGCGACGGGGCGGCGGGTTCTGTTCATCGCCACCCTGCACCATCCCGAACAGCTTCAAAAAGACATCATCAATACTGCCGCCGGGACGCCATCGCCGCTCTTCCCAAGCAGCATGGGCCAGCATTTTTGGGAACGGGCCATGCGGGCGCGGGGTTATGAACTGGCGGTGTTCTGGCGCAATCTGCCCGGCTTCGGCCGTCGTGACATCGCCAAACTGCGCTCGCTTGTCTATCGGGAACGGCTTGACCCGCGCCGCGCGCTGACCGCGCTTTCGCATCGTACCCCTCCAACACTCAACCTCGATTATCGGCGCCGCAATCAACTCCTGCTCCGACAGGCACAGCGATTCAAGCCCGACATCATCTGGCTTTCGGGCGACAATGCCGTCATTTTGCCAAAGACTCTGGCGCGCCTGAAACAGGAGCATAACTGCAAAATTGTCTATGTCAGCGGCGTATCGCCGGTCGTTTTTTCACATCTCATCGAACGGCAGGCCGCCCGCCTCTATGATTTGGCGCTGGTCAATGATTATTATCACGGGATTCAATGGCTGGAACTGGGCGCGCGGCGGATGGAATGCCTGCCCTATGTCGCCATCGACCCCGATTTTCACTATCCGCGCCCGGTCAACGATGCCCCCCTCTGCGATATTGGATTTGTCGGCACCTTAGTCCCGCGCAGCCTCTACAGCGAACGAGTGGCGGCGCTGGAAGGCCTGCGCGAATTTGATCTGGGCATTTGGAGCATGCACGAGGTGCCGCCGGCGCTCAAGCCCTTCCACCGCGGCTATGCTTTGGGCGAGGAGATGCTGCGAGTTTTGTCGTCGGTCAAAATCAGCCTGAACGCGCATGGCGATTTTATGCGTTACGGCGGCAATATGCGCCTGTTCGAAACTGCCGCTATCAATACTTTCCAGCTTGTCGATGACCGGCCGGGCATTGCCGATTGGTTCGCGCCTGGCGAACATCTGGCGACCTACCGCGGCTTGGATGACCTGCAAGCCCAAGTTCGGCATTATCTGGCGCATGATGAACAGCGTCAGCGCATGGCGGCGGCGGCGCGCGGGCATGTCCTGGCGCATCATCGCTATGACCAGCGTTTGGCGCGGGTCGAGGAACTGCTGGCGGCGGTTTGATGCGGGATTCGAAATAGCTCCAATTCCCATATAATCGAATAAATTGCGCGGTGAATAAGATTTGTGTTATAAATGGTGTGTTAGCCCATTGACTAAGCCATTATCTTGGTTTAGAATGTTATCATCATAATCAATAGGAGACCGACAAGGTCGCCAGACGCAAGAACAGTCAGCTGCAGGAGATAAAAGCATTGTAAGTAACGGGTAAGGAGGAGAAAATGATAGTTATACCCATTGTACTGACAGTCGTCGCTCAACATGCGCTGATCGGGGCGGGCCGCGGCGCGCTTATGGGCGCAATCACAGGTACAATCGGAGGTGCAATCACCAGCGCACGCGAAGAAGATACAATCTACGGTGTAATTATTGGCGCAACTAACGCTGGAGTCAAAGGCGCAGTGCAGGGCGCTAAAGTCGGCGCAGTCTTTGGCGCAATTGGAGGCGTTGGTCATGCAATTCATTTAGGCAGAAGCGCTCGGCTGGCCCGCAACTATCAATCCTTGTCCAAAGGTACGCACCCCAAGGGTTATGTATATTTAATTCAAGATACAAACAATCCCGGCCGATACAAGATCGGGCGTACTATCAATCTAGCGCAACGCCTCCAGCAAATACAAAGAGGTGAAGCAGGTAAATTGCGGTATCATTTTATCAGACAAACAAATAATACTCCCGCACTGGAACGAGCATTGCACCAAAAATTCGCCAGCAGTCGAATGCAAGGGGAATGGTTCAGTCTAAGTAGCAGACAAGTGCGCGAAATCTGCAAGGTAGGTGGTTATCAGCGTCGTTTGCAGCAGGGCATAGATCTTGCGGGCGCGGTCGCTAGTGGTGGCGCCGGCCGTCAAAGGTGGCGGCACTATCGCCATCATCCCGAACGTAAGGCCAAACGCAAAATCATAGCTAATAAAATTGAAGCCGAGATCAAAGCCGAATGGGAAGCCAAGCGCATAGCCGAAGTCAAGCGCAAAGAAGCCGAAGCTGAACGCAGAAAAGCCGAGCGCAAAGCCGAAGCCAAACGCAAAGAAGCTGAAGCTGAACGCAGAAAAGCCAAACGCAAAGCCGAGGCCGAACTCAAAAAAGCCGACGCTGAACGCAGAAAAGCCAAGCGCAGAGCCGAAGCCGAACGCAAAGAAACCGAACGCAAGGCCGTAGCATAGAACACAGAGCCGAAGTCAAACGCAAAGCATCGCAGCCTTCATCCTGCGGTCTTTGGCGGTAAATCCGCAAACAGAGCGCCAACCAAGAGCAAAGACACTGGCGCGACCCAAGCGCGAAAAATCCGTAAAGTAAGATTAAAGGCCAGCATCCGCCGCTTTGTTTTCTTACCACAGAGGCGCGAAGTTAGGCAGCATAAACCCCCAATTATTGGGGTGTCGCTAGCGATACTCTTGTGAATAAAATCAGCATAACGGCAAACAGTACATGAGGGAGACCTAAGATGATAGTAATACCAGCAATCGCAGCCGGACTTGCGGCTATAGTTGAGCCGATACTGATCGGGATAGGCTTAGGCGCGCTTGTTAGCGGAGGAATTGCCGGAGTTGGCACTGCTGTCTCGGGAGTCCAAGAACACGGAACATTCAATGGTGAAGTCGCTAGCGTTGCCCTTCAGTCTGCGGCGGAAGGCGCGGCAGAGGGTGCGTTGGTTGGCGGTGCCTTCGGTGCCGTTAGCGTTGTAGCGGCGCCAATCGTGCCTGTAGTGCTGCGGCCGGTGGCAGGCGTTGTAGATGATGTCGCCAGGCCAGTGGTAGACGTTGTCCAAAGGGCCGCTAAACCAGTAATCAATGCAGTTGATGATATCGCGGGAAAAGTTCTCGCACGATTTAGACCCGCGCCGAATGCTGGCAGCCTGTATGTCATGGACGATGCCGCCAATGCTGTAAGCAAAATCGGTATCACCAAAAGACCTCCCCAATTACGTATTGCCGAAGTACAGCGACAAGTAGGCAGTAAGTTGAATTATGCTGGTATTCAGCCTGTAGACGATATGCGTGCGGCAGAACGCGCCTGGCATCAACATTTTGCCAGCCAAAACATTCGTCATCCGAATCACCTGCAAGGCAGAGAGTGGTTCAATTTGAGCGAATTAGACAAGGCATCTATTTTCGCCAGATAATCGCCAGCGGCGGGGGTTTGAATCAAGCCCCTGCCCTTCTCTGCGCCCTCTGCATCCTCTGTGGTAAAAAAATAAAAAATCCAAGCGCCGCCTTCAATCCGAAATCGGCCCATTGGACAGCGCTTCCAATTCGGCATCCACAATCAAAACATCGCGGCACATCAGCGCCGCCGTGTCAATCTGTCCAGGACAAGGCGGATCCAGCGCGATGCGAAAGGTATGATAGCCCGCCCGCGCAATCGGCAATCGCAGAGACACCTCGGTTTCGCCATTGATAACCTGCGTTTGCAGACGCGCGCCATCCAAAAGCAGATGAACCCGCCGATTCTCCGCCTGCAAAGTGGCGCGGTATTCCAGCCAGCCAGGCTGTGATTTGTAAATGTATGACACCTGTTCATCCAGCTTGACCGAATAAACATCAGCGAGCGGCGCATTGGAAATCGAATTCTCAAACAGAGCATAGCGGCCATCTTCATAAAAGGGCCGGCCAAGCTGAAGACGCGCCCGCCGTATCAAGGTATCACTGGCGCGGGCTTTGTTGATGATGACGACATCGACGCCGGCCTCGTCCAGCAGCGGCGGCTGAAAGCTGGCCAGCAACTCCAGTTTGGCTGGATCGACCGGCGTTCGGCGCGTATCCTGGCCAGCGATAAGCGGCTTGCCATGCGCCGTTTGCAGATAAAGCGCTTCTGTGGCTGCCGCATGATAATGGTAAGGCGCATTGTAAATCACCCGAATATCATCGCGGGACTTCAAATCATGGATCGCTTCGGGGATAACAGCCGAGGACGTCGGAAATTCACCAAAAAGCTGATAGTCGGCATACACGAGCAGGGCAATGATGAGGGCAAGTCCACCGCGCAGATAACGATTTCGCCGGGCGATGACGCGGCTTGACCACAAAGCGGCCATGCCATAGCTGGCCATCATGGCCAAAGCCGGCGCAAACAGAAACATGAAGCGGCCAGGCGTGCGCGCCAATCCCAGCAGCGGCAGTTTGACAGCCAGCGCATACGGCAAAGGCAGCGCCGCGTCATAGCCGTCAACCGATACGATAAGCGGCTGATTGAAGACCTTGAGCGCCGGCCCCAAAGCCAGCAGCCAGGCGACAAAGGCCACCAGCAGCCACCAACGCGCCTCGCGCCGATTGAAGAGGCCGATGAGCGCCAGCAGACCGCCCAGCAAACCGACATAACTTGAGCCTTCGACCAGGTTTCCACGCAGAACCGCGCGCGAATGCCCGGCGATGTCCCCCCAGAAAGGATTGCTGTACGAAGGCGAAACCAAACCCAGCAGGTCGATGCTGTAGCGCACATGCCCGCCGACTTGGGTATATCGGGGATTTTGCAGCATCTCGGCAACAAGCGGCGTCAGGAACAGCAGCAGCAGAGCCGACCCCAATAGGCCGACAGATGCCACCCGCGCCACAGCCGCATAATCGCGCCGATACAGACGCGCCAGCGCAAACAAAATCATCAAAGGCGCCAGTACATAAATAATCTGCAAAGTATGGCCCATCAAAGCCAGCATGAAAAACAGCAATGACCACAGAAACCCGCGCCGACCGCCCCCATCCGCATAGTCAAACAGACAAAGCAGCAGCAGCGGCAGCGGCCATTGCGCCAGCAGACCGATATGACCAGCGTACAGATGACCCTGAAAAATCGGGAACACCATGAAAATCAGTCCGGCCATCCAGGCTGGAATCAGATGACCTTTGGACAGTCGCCGCCGCGCCAGCGCATACATCGCCCAGCCATTCAGCGTCAGCGTCAGCAGAATAGTGACATTGAAGGCCATCGGCAGCGGCATGACAAAAGCAAAAAGCCAAGCTGGGAAAAATTGCAGGGGATTCGCCCATACCGCCACCGCGGCAAAACCGTCAGGATAAGCGAGCAGGCTGTGCCAGAAAACATTTTCGCCATTTTGCAGAGCCGTCTTGAACCACCAGATGTGGCGGGCAAATTCATAGGCGTCGCTGCCCATCGGCCCAAGAAAACGCGTCGAAAGAAAAGGCATCACCGGCCAGCAAAGGCAAATGACGACCAGCAGATAAGCCAGGCCGGACAGGATGAAATGGCGCGGAATCCGTTTGGGCATGGCGCATCCTTGCTTTCTTGCCTCTGTGATAAAAAGCCCTATTCACCGACCCGAATCGTCCCCAGCGCTATCGTATTGTCCTGCGACCCCTCAACATTGGTCAGCACATCATAGCGAATCGCATCGGGCAAGGCATACCAGCCAGCCAAGACTCGATATTCGCCGGGCGGCAGGCCCCGCAGATTGAGCATCACCGTTTCGGCGCGTTCTGATGACGCCTGAACCTGTCCAAAGCTGGTGTCATCCTGCGTCACCAGACGGCGATTCTCGTCCAATACATGAATAAAACGAACATCGTTGGCCGAACGCTCGTCCGCAAATCGCCACCAAAAACGTATCGGAAAGGCTTCCGTGAACTGCGTCGGCATGTGATAAGCGGCCAATTCAATGCCGCCTTCTATCCGAATCGGATCATAAATCGGCCCATTGGACAGCGCTTCCAATTCGGCATCCACAATCGAAACATCGCGGCACATCAGCGCCGCCGTGTCAATCCGTTCAGGACAGGGCGGATCCAAAGCCATGCGAAAGGTATGATAGCCCGCCCGCGCAATCGGCAATGGCACCAATACTTCTGTTTCGCCATTGATGATCTGCGTTTGCAGACGCGCGCCATCCAGCAGCAGATGAACCCGCCGATTCTCCGCCTGCAAAGTGGCGCGGTAGGCCAGCCAGCCAGGCTGTGATTTGTAGATATAGGACACCTGTTCATCCAGCCTGACTGAATAAACGTCATCAAGAGGCGTATTGGAAATCGGATTCTCAAACAAGGCATAGCGGCCATCTTCATAAAAGGGCCCGCCAAGCTGACGTCGCGCCCGCCGTATCAGAGTCTCACCGGCATAAATTTTGTTGATGATGACGATATCGGCGCCGGCCTCATCCAGAAGCGGCGGCTGAAAACTGGCCAGCAGTTCCAGCTTGGCCGGATCGACCGGCGTTTGACGCGTATCCTGACCAGCGATGAGCGGCTTGCCATGCGCCGTTTGCAGATAAAGCGCTTCTTTGGCCGCCGCGTGATGATGATAAGGCGCATTGTAAATCGCCCGAATATCATTGCGCGTTTTCAAATCATGGATCGCTTGGGGGATGTCGGACGAAACTGTCGGAAATTCACCAAAAAATTGATAGTCGGCATACACCAGCAGCGCGGTGACGAGGGCAAATCCATAGCGCAGATAACGATTTCGCCGGGCGATGACGCGGCTCGACCACAGGGCGGCCATGCCATAGCCGACCATCATGGCCAAAGCCGGCGCAAACAAAAACATAAAGCGGCCAGGCGTGCGCGCCAATCCCAGCAACGGCAGATTGACAGCCAGCGCATACGGCAAAGGCAGCGCCACATCATAGCCGACAACCGACACGACGAGCGGCTGATCAAAGACCTTGAGCAATGGCCCCAAAGCCAGCAGCCAGGCGACAAAGGCC
This sequence comes from Phototrophicaceae bacterium, assembly GCA_965243795.1. Lineage (GTDB taxonomy): Bacteria > Chloroflexota > Anaerolineae > Aggregatilineales > Phototrophicaceae > UBA6055. Next base: position 3,239,624 of record OZ251576.1, read on the forward strand.
ACCACCAGCCACCAGCGCGCCTCGCGCCGATTGAAGAGGCCGATAAACGCCAGCAGACCTCCCAATAAACCAATATAACTTGAGCCTTCAACCAGATTTTCACCCAGCGCTGCGCGCGAATGCCCAGCGATGTCACCCCAAAAGGGATTAGCGAACGAAGGCGAAATCAAGCCCAGCAGATCGATGCTGTAGCGCACATATCCGCCAACTTCAGTATATTGAGAGTTCTGCACCGTCTCCGTAAAAATCGGCGACAGGAACAGCAGAAGCAGACCGACGCCCAGCAGACCGACGGAGGCCACCCGCGCCACAGCCGCATAATCGCGCCGATACAGACGCGCCAGCGCGAACAAAACCATCAGCGGCGTCAGCGCATAAATAATCTGCAAAGTATGGCCCATCAAAGCCAGCAGAAAAAACAGTAATGACCACAGAAACCCGCGCCGACCTCCCCCATCCGCATAGTCAAACAGACACAGCAGCAGCAGCGGCAGCGGCCATTGCATCAGCAAACCGAGATGACCAGCGTACAAATGACCCTGAAAAATCGGGAACACCATAAACACCAATCCGGCCATCCAAGCTGGAATATGATGACCCTTGGGCAGTCGCCGCCGCGCCAGCGCATACATAGCCCAGCCATTCAGCGTCAGCGTCAGCAGAATAGTGACATTGAAGGCCATCGGCAGCGGCATAACAAAAGCAAAGAGCCAAGCTGGAAAAAATTGCAGGGGATTCGCCCACAGCTGCACCACAGCGAAGCCGTCGGGATAGCCGAGCAGGCTGTGCCAGAAAACATTGTCGCCATTTTGCAGAGCGGTCTTGAACCACCAGATATGATGCGCCATTTCATAGACGTCGCTGCCAGCTGCCCCAAGAAAACGCGTCGAGAGGACAGGCAGAACCGACAGGCAGAGGCACAGGGCGACCAGCAGATAAGCCAGTCCGGACAGGATGAAATGGCGCGGAATCCGTTGGGGCATGACGCGTCCTTTGGCAGCCGTTCTGACGCTCAAGGGGCGGGTTCAGCCGAGAGCAGCAGACGCGAAAGACGAGTGCGGTAAATGCGATAAGGCGCCTCATGCTGAAAACCGAGGAAGATATCTTTGGTCACAACCAGGCTGGCGCCGTCAATCCGCAGCAGATAATTGTCCCCTTGCCGCCCGCGCCGCAAAACTCGTTCAACGTCGCCGCCCAATACTTCAATACCGCCCGTCCGCAAATCACCCCCAGCGCGAATGCAGGCCCGGCCCAGGCCGCCCATGGCCAGCGCATTGACCACCGTCAGCAGGCCGCCCGCCGCGCTTAAGATCGTGTTTTGACTTCGCTGTCCAAAGAAAATCAGCAATGTAGCCACCAAAACCATCGCCAAAAACAGGACGGCCGCCACCAGAATATGACGCCGCCGCATCCGTTTGAGTCGGTCGGCCTGGGCTTGGCTCAAATGCCCCTGACGGTTGGCTTGCAGGTCGGTTTCATTGAAATTCATCGCCGCCATGAGCGCGGCCGCGCGGGCTGTCATGTGTCTATTCGGCTTCATCATCGCCGCGGTCAGCTTCAGCATCCTCTTCCAGCGATTCATCTGATGCCGCGATAGGCCGCTCTTCAGGATACGACGCCGCGCCAGCTTCGGAATTCTCGATATACACCGATTGACTGGGATAAGCGAACCGCAGGCCGCGCCGCTCGATCATGTCCATAATGTCCAGGTACAGCTTTTCCTTGAGCGCCGAGAACTGCCGCCAATCCGTCAGCAAAACCTGGCAAATGACCCGAACATCAAGCGAACTCGCGCTGAAACTGACAAAATGGACGATAACCGAATCCGAATCGATGTCATCAATAGTTTGCAGAAGTTCCCGAATATCATCCAACAGCGTCCGCATCTGCGTCGAAGTAGTGCGGTAAGTCAAGGTCAGCGTGAAATCAAGACGGCGCTTTTCCAGGCGCGAGCGATTGAGGACGATGGCATTGGTCAGCAGGTTGTTCGGCACAGTCGCCACCGCCTGGTCAAGCTGACGAACGCGGGTCGCGCGCACGCCAACCGCCTCCACGATGCCAGTGACATTCGAGGTTTTGATGAAATCGCCCACCTTGAACGGGTTGTCGGACACAATAGCCGCAAAGCCGAATAGATTGGCGACCGTATTCTGCGAGGCCAGCGACACCCCGACGCCGACCACGCCCAGCGAGGCAATCAGCGCCGTAACGTCAAAATTGAGTTCTTGCAAGACAAAAATGGCCCCCAGCGCGATAATCAGATATTTGACGACCGTATTCAAAAACGGCAGCAGACGCTCCGGTATCTCCAGCCCAGTGACCTGTTTGAACAAGGCCGGCCGCAAGGATACCGTGTTAAACAGCTTGATGGCGGCGTAAAAGACCGCGCCAATCATCAAAGTCCGCGCCAGCGTCTCGACAATCTGCTGAATTTCACTGCCGAAGTTGAGCAGGTTGACGGTGATAATCAGCGACAGCCCCATCATCGCGATCCGCGCCGGCGACAAAATCGCATCCAGCAGCGCATCATCCGCATCCGCGCCAGTGCGGCCAGCCAGCGCGCGCAAAGGACGCACCAGAATCAACGTCAGCAGACGCCGCAAAAACAAAGCCAGCGCCGCCGCCACAGCCAGCAAAATAAGATTGAGGACAATATCCCGAATCACCGGCGGCAGATCGTCCAGGAACGCGAGTTGATCGATTAAATCCATCATCAGCTTAACCAGGCATCAGCACAATCGAGCCAGGCGTCGATATCGAAGCGCAGGTCATGCCGTTGACGACGGTCGATTCCAGAGGACTTATCGCCCGCGGACTCGTGCGCGCATCCAAAAACAAGAGACGTCCCGCCTGTGGAAAGCAGACCTCGACGCCCTGAACGACATAACCCCAAATATCCACCGCGTCAATAAAGCCAGCGTCAACAATCGACTGAATCCCAATCCCGCCGCCGTCAATCCGCTGACACTGAATACCGCTTTCCAGGCCATACGTCGCCCGAACAGCAATGCCGCTGACGGCCGACAAGGTCGGGCAGGTGACGGCCGGCGGACGAGGCGTCGGTATCGCTGTAGGGACTTTCTCCTTGCGTTTCTTGGGCTGCGGTGTTAATGACAGCCAATAGCTAAAGCCGGCCTCTGTATCTGAACAGGAGTCGGCGCTGTTGTCAGTGACGGTGCCGCCATTAAAAGCTAAATAATTCTGTGCCGGCGAGCCTTCGTCATTGACATTTTCCCTGAAGATGATGCAGCCATAAAGTTCAAGAGCACCGGTATTGCCCGGGCCGCCTTGCACCGCGATCACATTAGGGGAATTAGTGTTCCCCTGGAAGAGGGCGTCCGTTATGCTTACGAAGCCGGAGGGGAAAGCGTCCCCTCGGATAGCGACAGCGGACCCTAAATTGGTGGCAGAGGTGCCCCGGCGATTGTTCAGGAACTGGACATCTTCAAGATAGAGTTGTCCGTTATCGCCCGCCGATACTGTACTGGCGGCCACATTGTCGCGAAAGATGACGTTGCGGACGTTAACACGCGCTCCAGAATCCGCGATAACAGCGAAGACGGTCGGGCTGCCGGCCTGGCGAATGACAGCATCGTTCAGAGTGACGACAGTGCCGGCATTCCGCGTGTATATGAGATGGCCATTAGAGGGACCAGTGATGGTATGCCCATTGCCGTTGATGATGAACTGACCCGAATTAAATGTCATCCAACTGTTTTCGTTCGGCATGTTGCTGCTGCTTAACGTACAATCCGCAGTCAGGTTGAAGGTCGTTATTGTCGATGCTGAAGTGAAAAGTGCGTAAGACGGCGGCAGGCCGCAGGCGGACATCTGCGCCGCTCCTGGATTGGTTAGCTGCGCCGGCTGGCTTTCGACGGGAATCGCCAAGACACAAAACAGCGACAGCCAAGCACAAAGCAGTATCCTCTTGATAGTCATAAGCAGCTTGCCTCCAAATTTATTTGCAAGTGTGCTAACAGGTATCTTATCTGAAATTCTTTATGCTGTCAAATAACTTTGCCGCCCAATCCATTTGCCCGAATGACGGATTTATGCTAATTTTAGAGTCAGCGTTCAGATGAGGCAAGTTGGGAACATGAAGCCAACAGTGCGCCAATACACGCGGAAACGTCTGCGTATGGTCGACCAGCAGCTAATCAAGCGCGGCATCAACGATCGCCGAGTCCTGGACGCCATGCGCGTCACGCCCCGCCATCATTTCGTGTCAGATGAGCTAAAGGGACGCGCCTATGACGACGCGCCGCTGCCGATTGGCGAAGGCCAAACCATCTCCCAGCCCTATATCGTCGCCTTTATGTCCGAGCGTCTGCGACTCAAGTCCCATCATTCGACTCTGGAGATCGGCACTGGCTCTGGCTATCAGACGGCCATCCTCTGTCAGCTGGCGCATTATGTCTACAGCATGGAGCGTTTCAGCCGCCTGGCCGATGCCGCCGGTGAACGTCTTAGCGCATTGGGCTGCGACAACCTCGATATTTATGTCGGCGACGGCAGCCAGGGATTGCCCGACCAGGCCTGCTTTGACCGCATCATGGTGACAGCCGCCGTGCCGCGCCTGCCGAGTTCCCTTTGCGCCCAGCTTAAACATCATGGCGGCCGCATGATCCTGCCGATTGGCGATCAAAACATGCAAGACCTCACGCTGATTACGCGCCGCGGCAGCCAAATCAGTTCGCGCACCCTGCTAAAATGCCGATTCGTGCCGCTGATTGGCCGCTATGCCTTCAAAAGCGACGCCGGCCTGTTTTAGTCGACCAACGGCAGCAGTCGATAAATAGCCCCCGTTCCGCCGCCGACAGTCCCGAAATAAAGGCCGCCTTCCGGCCCAACAGTGACATCCAGACGGCAGTCCACATCGCCCAAATCAATCGCCCGGTCAAATGCTGCCCGATTGCGCCCGACCCCCAAGCGAACATGATGCAAAATGCCCTCGTTCCAGCTGCAAAAAAACAGATCCCCGCGCCACTGCGGCACCGCTGGATGGTCATAAAAGACGATGCCGACTGGAGCAATCGCCGGCGTATAACTAAGCAGCGGCGGCAAATAACGTCCGAGGCCGGCGATGTATCGCGTGCCGACGCATTCATAATCCAGCCGATAGCCATAATTAAAACCGGGCAGAATCAAGTTGATTTCATCATCGCAGTCGTCGCCGTTTTCAGTGGCGAAGAGCCGTCCACTCAAGGGATCAAAGGCATAATCAAAAGGATTTCGCAGGCCATAAGCGTAAATGCTGCTGCCGGCGAATGGATTGTCATCAGGAACAGCCAGCCTGTCACCCTCGACGGCGAAACGATGAATTTTCCCCTGCGGCGCGCTTAGGTCTTGCGGCAAACTGGCATCGCCATAATCGCCAATCCCAACATAAAGATAGCCCTCATCATCAAATTGCAGGCCGCCGCCGTTATGCAGCAGATGGCCGGTCTCAATCGGCGCCGACAAAAATTCGACTGGCTCAAGGCCAACCCCCTCCTCGAATCGAAAGCGCAGCACCTTATTGGCCGGATAATCGCGGACGGTCCCCCGCGCCGTATAAAACAGCCAAACATAGCGGTTAGTCTCATAATCGGGATCCAGCGCGATGCCCAGCATGCCGCGTTCCTGCAATCCATCGGCCGCCAGGCTGATCACCGGCTGAATCTGACGAATGCCCTCGGCCCTGACATAACGGACATTGCCAGTCGTCTTTTCGTTGTAAAACAATTCGCCATCCGGCGTAAAGACCATGCCAACTGGAAAATTGGCCTCCAGAAAAAGCTCAACCCGATAGCGAAGGCCATCAGGACTGACAAAGACCTCCTGCGCCTGCGCCGCGAAACCGCAAAATAGCGCCACCGCCATAATAAAGCAGAGTTTTTTCAAGCTGCCCAAGTCCATATAACAGCCTTGCCATTTGATTTTGCCTAATGCGCCATTAGCCCTTAAAATGGAAATGATGGAAATTTCCCTGGAGTTGAAAAGATGTCCGACAGCGACTTGGATCTCGACCTGATTCAGATGGTGCAGGCCGCGCGGATGATGCACGACGAAAAAGCGCGCCCCTCGGCTGTTTCGGCTGTGTACTGGATTGAAGCCAAACGTCAGACGAGCGACTATCCGCCGCCGACTTCTAATGCTGGCGAATGGCGCGTCAAATTAACCGCCGCGAACGTAGACGAGGTCTGGGAACAGGTCAAAGCGGCCACCGCGGCCGGCCGACTCGGCTATAAATCCAAGGTGTCCACGCGCCCAGCCGCCGGACAAAGTCACCCCGACGAGCGTTTGCTTTGCGTCCGCAGCTATGATGCCAGCGACAAGGCCGATATCGAGCGCATCAAACAGGCCTTGCTGGATATGGGCCTGCGCGGCCTGTCCTATGCGCCCGACAAAGATGACTAATCCAAGTTCGCCTTACCGTGAAGCCGCCAAGGCCTGCTCCAGATCAGCGATGATGTCATCGATATGCTCAATGCCGATGCACAGGCGAATCATATCGGGCGTCACGCCAGCCGATTCAAGTTCCTCGTCGGTGAGTTGACGATGTGTAGTCGAAGCTGGATGCGCCGCCAGCGATTTGGCATCGCCAATGTTGACCAAACGCTTGAAAATTTGCAGAGCGTCATAAAATTGGACGCCGGCCTCAAAGCCGCCCTCAATGCCGAAAGTCATCAGCGCCGACGGTTTGCCATCGGTGTATTTCTGCGCCAGGTCATAATAGGGCGAGCTTTTCAGTCCAGGATAGCTGACCCAGGCGACCCGTTCATGCGATTCCAGATAAGCGGCGACGGCCATGGCATTTTCAACATGACGTTCCATGCGGAGCGACAGGGATTGTATGCCCTGCAAAATCAGGAAAGCGTTGAAGGGACTCAGCGCCGAGCCAGTGTTGCGAAGGGCGACGGTGCGCGCGCGGCCGATATAAGCCGCCGGGCCAAGAGCATCAGTGTAGACGATGCCATGATAGGAAGGTTCGGGCTGGCTGAACATCGGGAAGCGGTCAGCATGGTCGGCCCAGGGGAAGTTGCCCGAATCAACAATCATGCCGGCGATGGTCGTCCCATGTCCGCCTATGTACTTGGTCAGGGAATGGACAGAGATGTCGGCGCCATAATCGAAAGGCCGCATCAGCGCCGGGGTCGGCACCGTATTATCGACCACCACTGGCACCCCGTGGCTGTGCGACATATCGGCAATGGCTTCCAAATCAGGGATGTTGCCGGCCGGGTTGCCAATCGTCTCGCAGTAGACGGCCGCCGTCTTGCCGTCAATCAGTTTTTCCAGGCTGGCCGGGCTGTCATCGGTGGCAAAGCGAACATCAATGCCCAGCTTGGGCAGCATGTGCTTGAACAGCGTATAAGTGCCGCCATAAAGCAGAGGCACCGTTACAATGTTGCTGCCGGCTTCCGCCAGGTTGATGATCGAATAATTCACCGCCGCGCTCCCGGCGCTCACGGCCAGGGCCGCCACCCCGCCCTCCAGTTGAGCGATGCGCTGTTCCAGAACATCGTTGGTCGGATTCATGATGCGCGTGTAAATGTTGCCAGGAACGGCCAAATTGAACAGGTCAGCGCCGTGCTGGGCATTGTCGAATTCATAGGCGACCGTTTGATAAATCGGCACAGCGACCGCTTTGGTCGTCGGCTCGGTCGTATAGCCGCCGTGAATGGCAACGGTTTCAGGTTTCATCCTTCATCTCCTCTGTATGCCTATTGATATACTGCCAGCCCTGTTTTACCACATTTCCAATCATATTAAAGATGCAGAATATCCCATGTTCATTCGATCTTAATCCCCCGAATGAGCGGCCGGCAGAGTTTTATCCCGACGTCCGCGCCGGCCCGACGTCTGCTCCATCGTCGCCGCCACAACGCCATAGACGACCAGGCCGCTGCCAATAACCTGCGCCATCGAGGGCAGTTCGCCAAACAGAAACAGCGCCATTGCCGCGCTTAGGACGATGCCGATTTGCAGGACAATCGCCATGGCCGTCGCCGTAAAAAATTGCAGGGCCAGATTGAGGAAAATATGCCCAAAGACCTGCGCCAGCAATGCCACAACCACGCACCACAGATAGCCGCTAAGTGGATAGCCGATGACCGGCGTCCGGGTGAAAGCGACAAAAACTGTGGCGACAGCAGCCGAACTTAGGAAGACGATAAAGCTGTACAGAAGAGGCGGAATAGCCTTGTTCAGCTGCCGGCCAATCAGCAGATAAACCGCGAAGCACAGCGAACCAAAGACGGCCAGGCCAGCGCCGAGAAGCGGGTTGCTGCCGCCCTGTATCGCCGTCAGGCCGCCCAGGCCGACCATCACCACGCCCACAAGCGTCAGCGCCAGACTAAGCCAAAACCGCCGTGAAAACACCACGCCAAAAAACAGTATTTCCGGCAGAACCGTCCATATCGGGGTGATGCGCCGCAAAACACTGGTCATCAGCACGCTTGTATATTCCAGCGATACAAAAAGCATAAGCAGGTTGACGGCCAGCCAAAATCCGGCGACGCTCGATAAAAACCATTGGCGCGCCGTCAGGTTCAGCAAATCGCCTCGATAGCGCGTCCAAATCAACGGCAGCAAGGCCAACGAAATCAGCCACAGCCGAATCAGGACAATCACCAGCGAGGGCATGCCTTCGTTTTGGGTGATGCGAATGACAATCGGCGTCACGCCAGCCGAAAAAATAATGGTCAAAATAATAAGGAGACCGCGCCGATTGGGCATGACTGCGCTTCAATCCGATGAAGGCCGCTATAGCTGAAAGCCACTGCGATAATCGACCACTTTGCGCTGATAACCGTCAATGTATTGTTTGAGTTCGCCCTCAAGCTCGTCCCATTCATCGCTTAAAAAAAGCTGACGCAGAATATCGGCGCTTTCAGTCACAAACTCGATTTTACGCATAGGATGGTCGCCATAAGCCACATACCAAGCCATGTGCATATAGACCTCCAGCTTTTGAACGGCCGGCACAAAACTGTTCAGCATATAGCGATAGTATTGGTCTTGTTTATCAGGCTTGATATTGTAAAATAGGATGAGCTTGTATCTGGGTATGATCTGTTGAGTTCGCGGCATAGTTCGTTCATCGTTGTCGAAATAAAGATGAGTCTACTGTATCACAGATTGCCGCAAAGATGGAATAGGCTTATTGTTTTTTGCTTATTGTTTTTTGCCTTTGGCTGAACGGCCGAAAAAGGAATGCCATATATGCAGGATTTGCAGCGAGCGATTGACGATTTGCGTCAGCGGGCGCGGGAAACGACCGCCCCACACCTCTTGGCCGAACTTGAGCAGGAAGCCCGCGACCTGTTGACCGAAGCCAAAAATACGCCGCTGGAAGCCGCCGCCCGCGACTTGTTCTCCGAGATCGCCGGCGGCCGACCCACGGCCAGAGCCAGCGCCGATACGGCCGTCGTGCGCGGCCTGGTGCGAAGGGCCCGCATCCGCATCGAAATCGCCGGCGACGACGATGACATCGACGAAGCCATCGACATCCTGGCCGACGCGCTCCAGCTGGACGCCGACAGCCCCGACGTCATCAGCCTTTTGCAGCAGGCCGCCGGCCACAGCGCCCAGGCCAAACAGCGCGTGCAGGAGTTATTTGAGCGTCATCAGGTGAATCCAGCGCCGCCCGAAGAGCCACCCCCACCGCCGACAGCCGAGCCATTGTCAGACCCAGCGCCGTCATACCCCAGTCCATCCAGCTACGTCCCGCCCGAATCAGACAGCCCGCCGCCCGCCGAGCGCAGTCCAGATGACCAGGCCTATCAGAACAACGTGACGCTTGACGAACTATTGTCGCGCCTGACCGAGTATTATTATTCTGGCGAATATCAGCAGGCGATTGATGCCGCCAACCGTATTCTGGCCATCCAGGCCAACAACCCGACCGCCGTCGAATACCGCGAAAAATCGGAAGACAATCTGATCCGCGGCATCGTCCCAGATCATCGCATCCCCTTTGAAGCGCGCGTCGCCTACAACCGCGCCAATTCGCTGGTGCGCGCCGGCAATTATGAGCAGGCTTCGGATTTATACCGCGAAGCGCGGGAACTGGCCGAACGCGACGGCATCCTGACCTGGAAGGACGTTGAGCAGGCCCTGCTGGACATCCAGGATTTGGCGCTGGCGCGGGAACTGCTGGGCGATGGCGACCGACTGATGACCACCGACAGCTGGTCAGAAGCCTTGCGTAAGTATGAAGGGGCATTGCGCGTTGTGCCGAATGACCCCCAAGGCGAAGAGCGCGTGGAAATGGTGCGGCGCATCCAGCAGGACACCGACCAAATCGCAGTCAGCCTCAATACGATTGGCGGCGCGCTTGACGAGCAGGTCACTCAAATCTCCCATGTCCGCGGTTTGCTGACCCAGACCCGACAGCTGTTGCCCAACAGTCAGCGTTTGGCGCAGATGCAGCAGGAAGTGGACGCCAAATTCTCCAGCATCCGCAGCCAGCTGATCAATCAGGCGCAGATGGCCCTAAACCACGCCAGCAATTCGACAACCCTGGATGAGCGGGCTTTGCTGATGAGCGACGCCATCAAGCTGATGGAGCTTGGCCTGGAGCTTGACCCGACCGACAGCCAATTCTCTGAAATGCTGATGGAGGCCCGCCAGCTTCACGCCGACATCACACGCGCGCAGCAGGCCATCAAACGCGCGCAGGCCCTCGTCACCCAGAACTTCGATTCAGAGTTGTCACAGGCGCGCCAAATGCTGGCCGACCTAGCGACCGACTTTGCCCAAGACGAACGCTATCGCAGCACAGTCAACGCCCTCTTCACGCGCTATTTTGAACGCGCCGAACTGGCCCTGCAAGAGGACAGCATCAGCGAAGCGCAGACCTGGCTGGACGCGCTGAACGAAGAGCCTTTCCGCATTTTAGGACGCCGCGCCGAGCTTTTTCGGGTGGAAAGCGCCATCCGCGGGCGGCGAACGCGCGGCCGAATCGTCCTGCTGATGATCCTGCTGGTGATGCTGGTCATCGGCGGCTTGGCGGCGGCCATAACGCGCGACCAATGGGAGCCAGCCCTCTTCCCAACCGCCACCCCAACCAGCACCGCGACTTTCACGCCCAGCATGACCTTTACGCCCAGCGCGACTTTCACGCCTTCAATGACGCCGACAGCCACGTCAACCCCCACCGCGACATCAACGCCAACCGCCACGCCGACCCCAACCTGGACTTTTACGCCATCGCACACGCCCACCGCCAGCCACACGCCAACCATCACGCCCAGCCCGACCATTACGCCCTCGCCCACCCCAACGCCCACCATCACCCCAACGCCGCTGGAACTGTGCCAGGCCTTGGCCCTGACCGAAGGAATACGAATTCGCTCCCGTCCAACCACCGCCGCCACGCAGGTAGGCCGCATCCCGACCGGGACGATTGTCGCCATCCTAGAGCAGCGGCGGCAGGAAGGCGTCACCGAAGGGCCCGTCTGGTATTTTACCCGCATCCGCATCGAGGACAGCTACAGCGAAGGCTGGGTGCGGAGCGATACCCTGCGCCCAATTCCCGGTAACGAATGCCCCGACATCCCATAGAAGATTGACGATGGACGACCAAGAGAAGATCGAAAAAATCGCCGCCCTCCAGGACAAATACAGCCCCAAGCTGATGGCTTATCCCAATGTGGTCGGCGTCGGCATCGGCCTGCGCCAGCGTCAGGACAAAACCACCGACGAGCTTTGTCTGGTGGTGATGGTGTCAAAAAAGCTGCCGGCCAAAAATCTGCCGCCCGGCGGCCTTTTGCCGCGCGAACTGGACGGCATCGGCATCGACGTCATCGAAACCGGCGCCTTTGGCATTTAGCTACCAAGAGGTATAGCCGCCGTCGACGACCAAGTTCGTGCCTGTGGCGAATCGAGCCGCCGGCGAGGCCAGATAATGTACCGCGCTGGCGATGTCGTCGGGTTCTCCCACGCGGCCCATGGGCGTCATCTCCAGCCAGGTTCGCTTGCGCTCTGGCATAGTGAAACTCTCCAGGGTCATGTCAGTGCCGATGTAACCAGGCGAGACGCAGTTCACGCGCACCCCGCGCCCGGCCCATTCGGCCGCCAGCGACTTGGTGAGCATAATGACCGCCGCTTTAGAGGCGTTGTAGGCCGCCTGTGGCTGGGGCTTGTTGACAATCAGACCCGACATAGAGGCGATGCTGACGATTGCCCCACTGCCGCGCGCCAGCATGTGCCGGCCAACCGCGCGGCAGCACCAAAAAACCCCGTTGATGTTGACGTCCATCATATTAAGCCACTCTTCATCGGTCGAATCTTCGGCATTGACGTTATGGGCGATGCCAGCGTTGTTGACCAGAATGTCAATCTGCGGAAAGGCTTCCAGCGCCGTCGCCGCCATTTGATTGACGCTTTCTGGCCGACGGACGTCGACTTCGATGAACATCGACTTCCGCCTCATCGCCTCAATGTCGGCCGCCGCTCGCTGGCCGTTTTCGACAATGTATTCGGCAATGATGATGTCAGCGCCGGCCGCCGCCAGTTTGCGCGCCGTCGCCAGGCCAATCCCCCGCCCAGCGCCAGTAATCAAGGCCGTCTTTCCGCTCAAATCAAAATCAGCGCGGCTCATATCAGTCTCTTTCTGTATTCATGCAATAGCTGAAACAATACCACATCCTCAACCAAAATAGCAAATTCAGGGCTTAGCCGCCGATATGATACATCTCGACCTTTTTGCGGCGGTCGCGCATCTCTTCAGTCAGTGAACTGCGAATCTCCGAATAGCGGTCAGTCCGCCGTCCCCAGGTATGGCGAATAATCTGTGCAAGCTCCTCGTCACTGGCGCCGCCGCGCAGAGGATCGCGCAGACTGATGCCCTTGGTGCCGAACAGACAAGTAAAAATCTGGCCTTCGGGCGAAAGCCGCATCCGCGTACAGGCGCCGCAGAAGGCTTGCGTAACCGAGGCGATCAGGCCAATCTCGCCGCCGCCGTCGACATAGCGATAGCGCCGCGCGACCTCGCCATAATAATTGCCCGACAGCGGCTCCAGCGGCATCTCGGCATCGATCATCTCCACAATCTCTTGAGCCGACACAACTTGATCCATTTTCCAGCCGTTCTTGTTGCCGACATCCATATATTCAATCAAGCGCAGAATATGCCCGCGCGCCTTGAAATAACGCGCCAAATCCACCAGGGTATGGTCATTGACGCCGCGCTGGACAACCGCGTTGATCTTGAGCGGATGGAATCCAGCTTCTTCGGCGGCGGCAATCCCAGCCAGCACGCGGTCAACCCCAGAACGTCCGCCATTCATCTGGCGAAAGACGGCATCGTCGAGCGTGTCCAGGCTGATGGTCAGACGCGCCAGGCCAGCGGCCTTGAGCGCAACGGCCTTCTGTGGCAGCAGATAAGCGTTGGTGGTCATCGCCAGATCTTCGACGCCCTCAAGCTGATCCAGCATAGCGACCAGATCTTCGATGTCCTGACGCAGCAGCGGCTCGCCGCCAGTCAGACGAATCTTAACCGCGCCCAGGCCGACGATGATGCGCGTCAGCCGCGTAATTTCCTCAAAGCTCAACAGCTGCGACTTGGGCAGAAACCGATACCGCTCGCCAAAAATCTCGGCCGGCATGCAGTAAGGACAGCGAAAATTGCAGCGGTCAGTCACCGAAATTCGCAAATCGCGCAGCGGGCGGTCAAACTTGTCTTGAAGGCTCATCATCTGTCGGCTCATTGGCTCATCAGTGTATAAAATCGCCGCGTTTTTATCAAGCTGCTCTTATAGTATAGCCGATTTATCTTAGAATCGCGAGGGCGCGGCCCATTGTCGACAGGGCCGACTGCTGTTACCCTTGACGCAAACGAAAACAAGTGAAGGGGATAAAATAATGGCGCGGATGCAATGCAGCGAATGCGGCAAAGACGCGGCGGCCCTGGCTTGGCGATGTCAGGAATGCGGCGGCCCACTCGACCTCATCGACTTGCCGCCCTTTGATGCCGCCCAAATCGCGCGCGGTGATTTTTCCTTATGGCGATACGCCGCCATGCTGCCAGTCGACAAACGCTTTACCTTAGGCGAAGGCATGACTCCGCTGGTGACGGCGGCGCTTGACGGCTGTCGTTTTCATGCCAAGCTGGAATATCTCAACCCGACTGGCTCATACAAAGACCGCGGCGCGACCACCCTGCTAAATTACCTCGCTGGCTTTGAAGTAGATGAAGTCATCGATAATTCGTCGGGCAATGCTGGAGCGTCACTGGCTGCTTTTGCCCGCGCGGCCAACATGTCAGCGACCGTCTTCGTCCCGGCGGCGACGGCCAGGGCCCGCAAAAAAGCGTTGATTCGCGCCTTTGGCGGCCGCATCATCGAATCACAGCGGCCGACCGAAGATGTGTACGCCGCCGCCGAAAAGACGACCTATGCCAGCCACGCCTGGAATCCCTATTTCGTGCTGGGCCAAATGACCGCCGCTTGGGAGGTCTGGGAACAGCTGGGCGGACGCATACCCGACGCCATCGCGACCCCCGTCGGACATGGCGGCCTGTTTCTCGGCTTCTACCGCGGCTGCCAGGCCTTGCGGGATGCTGGCTTGATCGACAGGATGCCGCGTATGATCGCCGTGCAATCGACTGGCGTCGACCCGATTGTGCGCGGCTGGGAGCAAGGATCGGAAATCCCGCCGGCCATCAATCCGCAGACCAGCATCGCCGACGGAATCCTGGTGGATGAGCCAGTGCGCGGCCGACAGATTTTGACGGCGCTGTATGAAACGGACGGCGGCGCCTTTCGAGTAGAAGATGAAGCGATTGAACAGGCCCAAAAGCGAATGGCGGCGCAAGGCCTGCTGATTGAAGCGACCAGCGCGGTCACAGCGGCCGCCCTGCCCCAAATCCGCCAGCAGCTTGGGAATGACGCGGAACTCGTGCTGGCCTTGACCGGCAGCGACCTGAAGAATATCGGGGGAGAGCTTGATTCTGCGCTATAATGGCGCGGCAATGTGAACAGGCTACAGGAATAACGCGGGATGTCCAGGGATGTCGTTCAACAGCTGCTAGACGCGCAGCGGCAGTCACAAGAGGAGTTGCTGCGGCGGCGCGGCGTGGTCGGCGTGGCGATTGGATTCCGCAACTTCAAGGAAGAGCTAACCGACCAATTGGCGGTCTCCGTGCTGGTCGAACAGAAAAAGCCGATTGAAGCGCTTGACGAAGCTGACATCATCCCCTCCGACTTGAATGGCGCCCGCACAGACGTCGTCGAAGTCGGCCGGCTGGAAGCGCAGATTAACCCCCGCGACCGCTTTCGGCCCAATGTGCCAGCAGGGGTCAGCATCGGACATTACAAGGTCACAGCGGGGACGATTGGGGCGATTGTCTATGACCGCGGCACCGGCGAGCCGCTGATCTTATCGAACAATCATGTTCTGGCCAACAGCAACGATGCGATACTTGGCGATGCCATCCTCCAGCCAGGGCCAACCGACCACGGCCTCCGGCCCGATGACGCCGTCGCCAAACTGCACCGCTTCGAAATGATTCGCTATTATGACCAAGCCCCAGCCGCGCCGCCGCGCGATCCCTTCCTGCCGCCTAGCAGCTGCGACATCGTTGATTTAGTGGTCGGCGTCGGCAATGCTTTGGCGAAAATCAACGGCTCATCCAAGCGGATTATCAGCGTGCCGGCGCCGCAGGCCGAGATGCCAGCCGATACCTTCGTCTTCCCCAATCGAGTAGATGCCGCCCTGGCCCGTCCCAACAATCCCATGCTCTTCCAGCCCAGCATCGCCGCCATCGGCCGTCCCAATGGAACAAAAGCGGCGCAGTTGGGCATGCAGGTCAGAAAGCACGGCCGCACCACCGGCTATACCGAAGGCGTCGTGCGGCTAATGAATGCGACGGTGGATGTGGCTTATGGCGAGGGTCGGCAGGCGCGCTTCGCCGGACAGGTGATCGCCACGCCGATGAGCCAAGGCGGCGATTCAGGCGCTTTGATGATCGAAGCCGGCAGTCTGAACGCCGTCGGACTGCTGTTTGCCGGATCGCGGCGGGCAACGATATTCACGCCGATTGATCTGGTGCTGGATACGATGCAAGTCAATCTGTGACACCAGGCCCCTCCCCAAAATGAGGAGAGGCCTTAACCTCTCACAAGAGACGGGCGGATGACCGATTCATCGATTCATCATTGAGACGGCTCGGTCAGTTCAATGTTGGTTGCCGGCGCCTCAAAATCAGCCCCAAGCTGGGTGAAATCATCGACGTTGAAGATGAAAGGCGAATCGGAGGGCAGCAGCGCGAAGTTAACGTTGTCCGACAGGTTGGCGACATACAGATATTGGATCAGATTGGGATTGGCGGCGATCTGGTCGCTGATGACGCGCAGAGCCTCGGCCTCGGCCTCAGCCTCGATTTTACGGGCGTTGGCGCGGCCGCGGGCAGCCTCTTCAGCCGCGTCAGCTTGACCGCCAGCCTCGGTGCGAACCCGTTCAGCCTCGGTGCGAGCGCGTTGCAGCCTTTGCGCCTCAATCTGCTTTTCTTCAATCGATTGCGCGAAAGCGTCATTAAAGTCGATCTGGCGCACCAGCAGCGACGTCAGCGTCAAGCCCTGTTCCTGCATCCGCACGCCGACCTGCTGCGAAATCTGCCCGCCAAGCGCCTCGCGCTGAAGACCATAAATCGCCTCGGCCTCAAATTGTGAAACAACATCGCGGGCAACCGCGCGCACCGTCGGCCGAATGAAATCCGATTCATAGCGACTCTGCCAGTTCAGATGAATCTGATTGACATCCTCGCGCTCAACGCGGTAAAGCACGGTGATATCGAGCCGAACTTCCTGACCATCAACCGTCAGCGCTTCCACGGCGTCGTCCCCTTGTATCCGTCCTTCTCTGGCGATGCCCGACATGGTGTATTCCTGCTGGTCAGTCGGATAGATGATGGATTCCTGCAGGCCAGGGATGATAATGGATGTGCCAGGCGCCCGCGCCGGGGTTTCCAATTCACCGGAAAGAACGTTGACGATGACGGCCGCGCGGGCCGGCTGCACAATGAGGATGCCGGAACTGATGATGAACAGCAAAATGCCGCCGACAAATCCCACCAGCGCCAGCAAAAAGCCGCCGCGCGCCGATTTTCCCTGTGAAGCCAGCGTAAAGGCGAAGGCCACCCCAAGGATGCCCACCCCAAAAGCCAGTATCGCCACAACTTGTAATAGTGAACCAAAGTTCATGTCTGCTCCTTAATGATTATCCGCTTGTCAAATCGTCCAGCTGCATAAGTATTGTACCAACATCGTACCATAACGCCGGCGCATTTCCACAGCCAATATGCCCAATTTTCAGGACTGCTGTTTCTGTCTACGCAAAAGAAACAAATTCGTTTCAGCAGTTTCGCCGCGGCATCAGTCAGGCGACCAGCCAGGGCCGCGCACAACTCGGCCAGGGAGACGTCCGGTAGGCTCCCCATCTTCAAGCGCTTGTACGCCGTTGACAAAGACATGAGCCATGCCCTCGCTGTATTGATGTGGATCGCCCGGCGCGGCGTAATCCTGGACTTTCGACGGGTCAAAAACGGCTATATCAGCAAAATAACCGCGCCGCAGATAACCGCGCTGTTTGAGCTTGAGGTTGTCAGCGGCAAAGCCAGACAGACGGCGCACGGCCTCCGGCAAGGTGATAAGCCCCTCATCGCGTACATACTTGCCAAGCACGCGGGCAAAACTGCCATACGCGCGCGGATGCGGATGATAACTCAAAAAGACACCCTCGCTGGCGATAGACCCGGCATCAGAGCAGAAACTCACCCAAGGCAGCTGAATTTGGCGGCGCAGGTTGTCTTCGGACATGCTGAAGTACAGCGTGAAAATGCGGCTGTTATCTTCGAGGAGCAGATCAATCACGGTGTCGGCCGCCGACGTACCGCGCTCGGCCATGACCTGGCGCAGAGTCTTGCCTTGGTAATGACGCAGTTCAGGACGGGCGAAGCCGGCCAGCAGAATGCCATCGGCGCCGTTTTCATAAAACATATTCTCCCATTCATCCGACGGCAGCGCCATTTCAGCTTTGATTTTTTGGCGGATTTGAGAATCTTTCAGCCGTTCAATCAATTTCGGAAAGCCGCCGTCATGCGCCCAAACGGGAATGCAGGACGTCAGACCAGTGCCGCCATAGGGATAGGT
The DNA here is from genome assembly GCA_965243795.1 of Phototrophicaceae bacterium. GTDB lineage: Bacteria > Chloroflexota > Anaerolineae > Aggregatilineales > Phototrophicaceae > UBA6055. The sequence goes on from OZ251576.1 coordinate 3,257,761, forward strand.
GTACATATCGGCCGTCAGCGGCAGACCTTCAGCGCGGGCCTCCTCAATTTTGGCGATAGCGGCCTCCATCTTCGGCCAGTTTTGCCGACCAGCGGCCTTGAGATGATAAACCTCGCCAGCCGCGCCGCTTTGACGCATGATGTGAATCATCTCGTCCAGAGCCTCAAGAAACTGCGAGCCTTCGCTGCGAAGATGCGTAATGTACATCCCATCATATTGGGCGACAACTCGGCACAGTTCAATAAGCTCTTCTGTGGTTTGATAGGCCGCCGGCGGATAAATCAAAGCGGCCGACATGCCCATAGCGCCCTCTTGCATGGCTTGATGCAGCAGGCTTTTCATCGCCGTCATCTCGCTTGCTGTGACTGGACGGTCATCATAGCCGGCCGCGTGGACTCGCAAAGTGGCGGAGCCGACGAAAGAGGCGACGTTGGCAGCGACGCCCTTGCGCTCCAGAAATTCCAGGTATTCGCCCAGAGTCGTCCATTCAATGTCATAGTCAATATCGGCAATGGAGAGGATGGTATCGCGCGACCGTTTCATTTCGTCATTGAGCGGGCCCATAGAAGTGCCTTCGCCCAAGACTTCGAGAGTCACGCCCTGCTTGATGTCGCTGATGCTGCGCCCGTCCGCGATCAGAGATTCGGTGGCCCAGCTAAGCATATTGATGAACCCTGGCGCCACGGCCAGGCCGTCCAGGTCGATGACTTGGGCCGCGCTGGCCCTGCCGAGGCTGCCGACGTCCGCGATTTTATCGCCTTGAATGGCCAGATCGCCGCGCAAGGGCTGGGCGCCGCTGCCGTCGTAAATTGTGCCATTGCGTAACAAAATATCATAATCGGGCATTTTTAACCATCCAAAATCTGCTTCCAGTCAATTCGTCCCTGCATAATCTCTTCAGCCACATTGTCGAATATGGGCATCAGAAAAGGTTTTGAAACTCTTTTTAGCTGAAGAAGTTTGAGTAATTTGTCTTTCTCTGAATAAGGCAAGGTCAGTTTGTAGACGGCTTTCTGCTCTGTTATCTCTCCCAAGTCAAAATCAAAGGGAAACCATTTTTTGGACAAAAGAAACTTGTCTTGAGCGTGAATATCATACAAAAATAGACCATCTTGTGATTGAAGAAACCCGATCTCACTGCGACGATGCTTTATCACACGGAGACCTGTATTACTTAAACTCTTTTGTTTAACCGCCCAAACAACCATACGGCAAGGCTTCTCTTTGAGATCTTTGTCGGTGTGAGCAGCGAAAAAAGCGGCCACTAACGGTCGATAAGTCCAGTCAAGCAATCTCGTGGGTATGCCGTGATGTTGAGCCAAAGCATAAACTATGCTAGCGTATTTGTCTGTAGTTGGCTCAACATCGTGAATAAGGCCCTCTGTTAATTGATCAGAAAAAGTAAAAGGCCTGTCCCACATATTAGCAAAACGATCTTTAGGAATTCTCAAGCCTGCCTGATCAGCACGCTCAGCAAATGCACGAACTATCAACATTTCAGCGTTAGAGTGCAATGTACTTGAAACAAAATTTTGGAGATATTCATCCCATTTTAATTCACGAAACCTCCTTAATAACTCGTCATGCGATACTTGGTTATTGAGTTCCTCAGCTTTGGATGCAATTAACTGTCTTAATGGTTCGTAACTTAGTAACTTGCTGTATTGTTTCTCAAAATTGGATTCGATTGACTGTCTTAATGGTTTATCATATAGTAGCTGATTGTACCTTTTCTCAAAATGATCTTCAACAAATTTATCAATAATTGAACCTCCTCTCATCGCCCGCGGATGCAACGGACAGCTTGCGTCATTCTGACCGCGAAAAATCCAAGTGCTGCATCGCCAACGGCAATTGGTTTCATCCAATTCGTGCAGAAGCTCTTTAGCAGTATCACATTTGATTTCAGGAATTTGATTTTTAGTTTCCATCGTTAAGCCAAGCCCTCGTTCAATATCCGCGTTAGTTCGCGCTGCGCCAAGCCCGGCCGTTCATCGCGCAAAAGCGGCAGTCGCGCGCGGGTGCGATGCAGTTGATTGAGGTCAATCTCTTGGATGATAAGCGCCTCTTCAAAGTACAGCCCATGAGTCATAAATTCGCCGTCGGGGTCAACAACCGACGAGCCGCCCCAAAAATTCTTGCCATCCTCATAGCCGACCCGATTGCAATGCAAAATATAGCTGGTGAACAGACTGCCATAGGCCTGATTGACCAGTTCGACCCAGCGCGTGCCGGCCAGCCGTTCGCCTTGATTGAGGCCGCGCGACGGACTGGAACTGTTGAAGATGAATAGATCAGCGCCATCCAGCCAAAGCAGCCAAGCCGGCGAAATATGCCAAAAATCCTCGCAGATCAGCATCCCCAGACGACCAAAGCGGGTGTCAAAGGCGCGGACGCGGTGACCGCGGGCAAAATAGCGCGATTCGTCAAACATCGCATAGGTCGGCAGATAGAGCTTGTGATGGATATGCAGAACCTCGCCGGCGGAAAGATAGGCGCTGGCGATATAAAAACGTTTGCGACTGTCTTCGTGAACAAAGCCGACCGCGATATCAATGTTTTGGCTGGCTTGGAGCAGCGCGGCAAAGATAGGATCATCGGCCTGGCTGTGCAGAGCAACCTCTGGCGCCAGATCTTGCACCTGATAGCCAGTCAGCGACAGTTCAGGAAAGACGATCAAATCCGCCCCGCGCGCCAGGGCCTGCTCAATATAATCGAGATGTTTATCGAGGTTGTGCTTGAGATCGGCCAATTTGGGATAGATTTGGGCAAGCGCTGCCGTAACGCGCATCGACGCTGCTCCTTTGCCGCACAAGAACGCGAATGCCGCCATCATAACGCGCCGCCGCCAAAAGCGCAATTCCAGCTTGTCAGCTTTACAGGCTAGGCGCGGTCAGCGAAAAAGCTGGCCGGGCGCTGGGTGAAGCGATAGCCAAGGCCGCGTTCAGTGCGGATATAATAAGGATGACGCGAATCGACCTCCAGTTTGCGGCGCAGACGGTGCATGTGAACGCGCAGAGTATCCTCATAAACGTCCCGCCCAGGCCAAACCCGCGCGATGAGCATACGATTCTCGACCACCTGGCCGGCTTGGCGGAGCAGGACATAGAGCAGGATGGATTCGATAGGAGTCAGGCGGATGGTCTCGCCGCGGGCGACGACGCGGTTGCCGGCAAAGTCAATGCTTAGACTGTCGTCGACACGGATGACGGGTTCGCTGGCATAGTCAAAGCTGGGCATCCGCGCCAGGACGACTTGAATCCGCGCCTCCAGTTCGCGCAGCGCGAAAGGCTTGACGACAAAATCTTCAGCATAACGCTTCAGGCCTTGGACGATGATCTCCACATCATCGGTTAAGGCCATGAAGATAATCGGCACATCGGCCATCGACTTCAGCTTGTCAGCCAGTTCAAAACCATGCAGGCTGGGCAGCGACAGGGCAATCAGCGCGATATGCGGCAGACCGTGCTGCTGGACATATTCCAGAGCTTCAGGGCCATCGCCCAGGGCCGTGACCTCATAGCCGACTTGACCCAGATAAGCGGCGGTCGATTGGCTGACCTGCATATCGCCTTCAATGATCAGGACTTTTGACTGATTCATGGTCACACTCGCTTCCCGCGCGCTTGAGAGGTGCAGAAAATATACACCGATTGCCGCCTCAAGTCAAACAGAGCCAGTCCATGTCAGATATTGAAACGCTTGAATCGCTGCCGAAATAGGGCCGAGATACGGCCAAGATACTATTGAAGGCCGCGCAGATAATCGAGATTGTTGATCATCCAGTCGCGCATTTCAGGCGTCTTGATATGGATGTCGGCCAAAGCGAGCCTGTCCAATGGAATCTCTTCGGGAATGAACTCGCCTCGCGCTGGATCAGCGAATTCGGGGCCATAACGTTTGCTAAGGTCATAGTTTTTGAGACGGCAGATGAAAAAATGCTCTTCCAGGTGTTTGCCGGCCTTTTGATGCTCCAGGATAAAAGCGGTTTCCAGCACGACGGCCTTGGCGCCCAGTTCCTCATAAAGTTCGCGTTCAAGCGCGGCGAACAAATCGCTGTCGCCATGTTCGACGCCGCCGCCGGGCGCGACCCAATAAGGCACGCGGTGATACGGCTTGATGCGCTTGATAAACAGAACAGAATCGCGGCCAGTCAGCAGAATAGCGCGGACTCGCTGATTGACTTTATAGGTTGGTTCAAGGCGAACTTGCATAACATTTCACGGCAGAAACTAAAAAATGAACGAGTTAAACAGCCCATTTTGATGACATTTCGAAAATGGTTTCTTAATGTATCACGAGGGTTCAAGAAATTCAACTAGGATAAATGAGGCCAGAGAATGACCGATAATCATCGGATTCCCCGACTGAATTTCTAGGGTGATGGGCCCCTCAAAAGGATCGCGGGCGATCACCTCCAGCGCCTTGCCCAGCATCAGACCGCGCTCCTGGGTGTATTGCAGCATTTTGGGATTGTCCATGATAAAACGGCGGATGCGCGCCGGCGTATGCAGAGCCAGCTTGGACAAGGGCTGCAAATCGCGTGTGGGCAGGACGCCTTCAATAGTGGGAATCGGGTCGCCATGCGGGTCATACTGCGGGTTGCCCAGCTTAACGGCAATCGCCTCGACAAAACGGTCGGAAACAGTATGCTCCAGCGCCTCGGCCTCATCGTGGACTTCATGCAGCTGATAGCCCAAACCCTGCACAAGATACAATTCAATCAGCCGATGACGCCGCAGCATCTTCAAAGCGACCTGTCGGCCGTCGTCCGTCAGCCGCACGCCGCGGTATTTCAGATAATCGACGGTGCCTTCATCAACTAGCCGCTGCGCCATATCAGTCACGGCCGGGGCGGTGATGTTGAGCATGCCGGCCAGCGCGTTGGTCGAAACGCGGTCGCCGTCCCGCTGGAGAGTATAGATGGCTTTCAGGAAGTCCTCCACGGACTGCGATGACTTGGTCATGTGCAGCTTCCACAAACGGCTAGACCCAACAGGACAAGCCAATCATATCACAGGCTGGCAGATGAGGGATATTGTCATTTCCACCCAGCTAATGCAATTCTAACGAAACTGCTGTAGAGTAGGAAGCGCAGGCATTTCCAGCGATTCATTGACCCTTTGGCATGGAAGCCTTACAATAAATCGGCAAAGGGCGGGCAAGTTGTGACGGAACAGACCCATGAGCAGAGACTACTATGATGTGCTGGGCGTGAGCCGCGGCGCCAGCGAAGACGAGATTAAACAAGCCTATCGCCAAAAAGCGAAGCAGTATCACCCCGACGCCAATCCGAACAATCCCAGCGCCGAAGCCCGTTTCAAAGAGATCAATGAGGCCTACGAAGTTCTGCGCGACGACGACAAACGGGCGGCCTACAATCATTTCGGGGCAAACTGGCAACATTATCAGGCCGCCAACGGACAGAATCCCTTTGGCCATGCTGACGGCGGCGCATCTCACACTGATATGTCCGACTTGTTTGAGACGATATTCGGCGGCGGACGGCGCAGCGGATTTCGCGCCAATGCCCATTATGCCCGCGACGGCGCCGATATCGAGCGCGACATCGATATCAGTCTGCGCGAGGCCTACGAGGGCGCGCGGCGCATCATCAGCAAAGACGGACGCGAGATTCAGGTGCATATCCCGCGCGGCGCGGCGACTGATACCAAAGTGCGGCTGGCCGGCGAAGGCCATCCAGGGATCGGCGGCGGCGCGGCCGGCGATCTGTATCTGATAGTCCATGTGGCCGAAGATCCGCAGTTCAAACGCGCGGACGACGACATTCACGTCGACGTCAGCGTGGATGCCTTTACGGCCATGCTGGGCGGCGAGGTCGAGGTGCCGACCATGACGCGGCCGGTGCGAATGAAGGTGCGGCCCGGCGCGCAGTCCGGACAAAAACTCCGTCTGGCCGGCAAAGGCATGCCCAAACTGCGCCATGAAAACGCCTTTGGCGACCTGTACGCGCGGGTGATGATCAAAGTGCCGCACCCCCTGGACGCCGCCCAAATCGAACTGGCCGAAGTCCTGCGCGACAGCCTGCGCTAAGGAACTCGGAATGCGCCTGGCCTCCCTCTTGATGATTGCGCTGGTCACACTGACGGCCTGCGGCGGCGGTTCAGACAGACAGCCAGACGCGGTCTTCCCCATTCCAACCGGCCAGCCGGCCAGCGCCGATACCCCAACGGCTGTTTCGGATGAAATTGCGCGGGCGGCCGACGCCGAATACCTGCTGCTGACCAACATTTATGAGCGCGCCAGCCCGTCCGTTGTCAACATCGAAAGCCGATCCGACAATGACGAGGACATCAGGCGCGGCTCTGGGTTTATCTACGACGAACGCGGACACATCATCACCAACGCCCATCTGGTCAAAGATGCCGCATCGCTAAGCGTAACCTTGCAGAATGCGTATGTCGTTGAAGCGCGTCTGCTGGGACTGGACAGCTTTAGCGATTTGGCGGTTCTCAAAGTGACGGCCGCCAGTGAGCGTCTGCCGCCGCTGACTCTCGGCAATTCCGCCAGTTTGAAGGTCGGACAGCGGGCGATTTCCATCGGCAATCCCTTTGGCTTAAACAGTTCGATGACCTTGGGGATTATCAGCGGCCTGGGCCGAACCCTGCGCTCGGCCGAGTTAATCGATTCCAGCCTGGCGACCGGCTTCAACAACCCCTCCATCATCCAGATCGACGCGCCCATTCACCCTGGCAATTCAGGCGGGCCGCTGCTGAATTCACAAGGTCTGGTGATTGGCATCGCTACAGCCATGCGCTCGGACAGCGGCCTTTTCCAAGGCGTCGGATTCGCTGTGCCGGCCGATACCATGCGGCGCGTCGTCCCCGAACTGATGACGCGCGGCCAGGTCGATTATCCATGGATGGGCATTTCAGTGGCGCCAGAAGAGGGGGGATTTGGCGTGGCCGGTCTTAGCGAGACCCTGGGCCTGCCGACAGAGCGCGGCGTGCTGCTGCGCGGTGTGACCGAAGGCTCGCCAGCGGATAGGGCCGGCCTGCGCGGCGGCCAGACGATAGTCGATGTGCGCGGGCGGCCAGTTTGCGCCGGCGGCGATCTGATTGTCGCCATCAACGGCCATTACATCAAAAATCTGGACGATTTGCTGTCCTATCTGATTCTGCACACGCGCCCCGGCGATGAGGTTGAACTGCTGGCGATTCGCGGCAAAAACGCTCTTGAAATATCGCTGACCTTGCAAAGCCGTCCCGACGCGCCAGGAAATCGCACGCTGGACTGCCACACGGCAGAATGAGAGAAATCTGATGGAAGCGCGGATTTTGGAAGCGGAAACCATCCGCATGAGGCCGCTTGAACGCAGCGACGCGCCGCCTATTCTCGACTTGGCTTCGGCCGCCGAAATTGCCGAAAATACTTTCGTGCCGCATCCCTATCCCCCCGAAGCCGCGCTGGAATTTATCGATAAAACCCGCGAGCGATGGCGTTATGATGAAGGCTTTACCTTTGCGATCATCGACAAAAACATCAATAAGTTCGTCGGCGCCATGGGCATCCACCCCGAAGAAAAGCACCATACTGCCGAAGTCGGCTATTGGATTGGCAAGCCATTTTGGGGACGCGGGCTGGCGACGGCGGCCTTGCGTCTGATTATTCAGTTCGGCTTTGAGCAGCTGGAGCTTAATCGCATTCAGGCTGGGCATTTTCGGCAGAATACGGCATCGGGACGGGTGATGCAAAAGGCGAATATGCGCCGCGAGGGCATGCAGCGTCAGGGCATGTATCACCGCGGCGAATATAAAGACGTCGTATATTATGCCATCCTGCGCCAGGATTATGAAGCGCAAAACTAAAAAGACCGCAGAGGGTTAGTCTGCGGCCTTCGACTGTCAAATTGGCAGTCTTTCGGTTTAGTGAGGATGCCCCCCAACGGAAGTACCCCCTAGAGGTGTGACTTGAGTTAGAGGGCAGCCCCCTTATCACCTGTCATAATCCAATCACCTCCTTTACTCATCCGAACGATAACAAAAGTATAGCGCATAAAAAACGGAATGCAAGCCGCAGTTTGAAACCCTAATTTTCAAAGGCAAATGACTGAATAAGCCTGATTTCAGCTTCATCATAAGGACGTCCGTCCGCGTGGAATATGTCATGCTGCCAGACGGCGTTGTCAGGCGTGTTCAGTTCTTGACGCCAGTCGAGGTAGGTTTGCGTCCGCCCGGCCACCAAGCCCCAGTTGTACCAGCCAATCCGCTCGCGGGCAAAAATCGGCAGAATCAGATCAACCGTCTGCCCCACGACCCGCCGCAGCCATTCCGTGCAGATCACCGGCCGGCCAAAAGACTGACACCGCTGAATAACCTCCTCGACGCCGGCCGCGCCATAATGATGAAAAGAGGTCACATCGGACAGTTCAAGAATGCGCTGTGTCATATAAGGGCTGTCGCCGCGCCAGATCGATGTCGTCAAGGGCTGCCGCGCGCCAGCTTCGCGCGCCCAGGCAAAAGCGGCCTCGACCAAAGGCAAACTCTTGTCCCCCAAATCAGAATTGCCCGGCTCATTGTACAAATCCCAAATCAGCGTCCGTTCATCGGCGGCGAAACTGCCAACAATGTCCACGGCATAGGCTTTCAGTTCTATTATTCCCAGTCAAAAGCAGAAAATGAGGAGACCGGCAGACAAGCGCGGCCTCCTCGAATTTCCTGATGACGGTTAATGGACGCAGGGAACTTGTCTGCCGTCACTCAAAACACAGCCGCAGGGATCGCCATGGTTTCTGCGAAACGCGTTTTTCATATCGGTTGTATCCCGGCCGCGGATTTCCCCTTCGCGGATGTTGTTGCTGGCTGTCCGACCATTAGGGAAGCACTGCTGGAAAGCCAATTCTTTCAAGGATGGCGGCACCGGCGGCGGGCCAACAGCTTCAGGTCGATTGGTCGGAGTCGGAGTCGCCGCGGCTTTCTTCTTATTGTCGTTGCGACTGTTCAAAGCCACGACGGTAAGATTACACCAAGGAGTCTGAAGCGCACAAGCATCCGCGCGGTCTGTGGCGGCCGCATTAGCCACAGCTGTCTCGGTTTCTTGGGCTTCTTGGGTTTGTGTTGGCGCCGCGATAGCGTCTTGGGTTAATTCAAAATTTGCAGTCGCAACCAATGGGGCGTATGAATCATAAACGCATTGCAGCATTTCCATGCTGTCACACGAGCATTTCGCCGGCAGTTCTTTGGTTAATTGGGCGGCAGCGTCCATGATACAGCCAATTTCATTCCAGCACGCGCTTTGACTACCAAACGCGCAGGGATACCTGTTCACCAAATTGGTTGGATCAACGACTATTGGCTGCACGGGTCCGACAGGTGAGATTCCGAACTCTTCTGGATTAAGTCCCCCCTGTTGCTGTAAAGCAGTGGGGCCAGGAACAGTGGCCTCAACAGGCGTTAGGGCAATCGCCGTCTGAGTCATCCGCTCGTGCTGGATTCTCTGAATATACTGTTGATACAGTGGGCTTGTCGTTGACGGCGGCGTTGGCGATGACGTTAGCGTTGGCGTCGGGGTCGATGATGGTCTATTGGTCGCTGTCTGTGTCAATCGGTGCGCTACGGTCGGACGGACGGTTGGCCAGGCTTGCGTCAGTCGAACGCGCAATTCGGCAACTGAAGTCTGCCGCGCGGCTATCGTTGGCGCCTGTGTTTTTTGAACGAAAGTTGCGGTTTGGGCTGCAAATTCTTTGGTCGCAGCATCAAAGAAAATATCGTGTACTGGCGATGTTCCATCCAGCGTCGGATAAACTGTGGCGGTGTTCAATGGCGTCGCTGTCGGATAAAAGATGTCATACCCGCGCATGTACAGAGCTTGAAGACTCATGAGGTCTGGTTGATGCGTCAGAATCAGCTTTGCCACAGGACGATAGACAAGTTCCGATGGCGCCGTTGCCGCGGGGTCTGGTGTTGACACATTCAGGGTCAGCTGAAGTTTCGAATCCTCGCTGTACTGCGCTATTTCCTCAGTTGTCCGCGTATTTGTCGGTGTTGGCCATGGCGTGGGCCATGGTGTGTTCGTAATCGTCGGTGTTGCCGTTGGCTCTGCTGTGGCCGTGTTCGTTGGTTCAGCTGTTGGCGTGGCTGTCGGAGGAGCAGCTGTTGGCGTTTGCGTTGCGGTCGGATACCAGACCAAATCGGGGCGCTGTGTCATCCGCGCGTATAAGACCGCCCACATTCTCGGATTATTGGGCTGCAGGGCCATCTGGGTTTGGACTTCGGGGATGTAGATAAGTTGTGACGGCGCTGTTGGGCCTGGCGTTGGGGTTTTCGTGGCGGTCGGTGTTGCCGTCGGTGTTGCCGTCGGTATTGGCGTTGGAGTTGCCGTCTTGAGCCAGACAGCATTTGGCGCGTGAGTCATGTTATGATACAGCGATTGTATAAAGTTCGGGTTTTCTGTCAGTTCAATACTTACCCTAGCCCGATAGACCAATTCTGAAGGGGCTGTCGCCGTCGCCACCTCTTGCGTGGCAAAGTAATTATTCCAGTACACCTCGTGTGTAGCGAAGATTTGAGTTTGCGACAACGTCGGTGTTGACGTTGGCTCTGATGTTGCGGTGGCCGTGGCTGTCGGTTCTGCCGTTGGTGTTGCCGTTGACTCTGATGTGGCTGTGTTCGTTGGCTCTGTCGTTGGAGTTGCCGTCGATTCTGATGTGGCGGTCGGCTCTGTCGTGGCCGTGGCCGTTGGAGCTTGCGCTGTCTGCGTATTCCGCATCGAGATTGTCGCCCAAAGGTTGGGGGAATTGGTCATCAGCGATCTCGCAAAAGCGGTTCTCATTGCCGGCGGGGCTATTATATTCGTGGCCGTGGCTGTGGCCGTGTTCATTGGCTCTGTCGTTGGTGTTGCCGTCGATTCTGATGTGGACGTTGGCTCTGATGTGGCTGTGGCAGTTGATTCTGATGTGGACGTAGGCTGTTGGCCGGCTGTTGGCGTGGCGGTCGGGTGCCAGACTCGGTCGGGTCTTTCTGTCATCCGCGCATGCAGCACTGCCCATAGCGTTGGATTATCGGGCCATTTAGTCAGCTGTTCAACGACTTCGGGGATGTAGACAAGCTCTGCTGGGGCTGTGGGGCCTGGCTCTTCGGTTTGTTCAGGGGGCAGAATTTGCGCCTCTGCATCACCACGCATCGATGTCTCAATTACGTACAGGATGACCATAACGAGAAAAAACAATCCAAAGAAAGCGGCAAGGTGCTTCAAGACAGTCTTCAAGGGGATATTCTCTTTGGATCCCGATAAGAGCCTGGTCGAATTGGGCGGTGGCGGGGGCCTGGAGGATGAATATCCATGTCAAAAGCCTTTTATTGATTGTCCTGACATCAGCATAACACATTTTCATTGGGAGTCAAGAAGTTGCCATTAGTGCATCATAAAGAGGCTGTCTTGAGAAAATAACTTGGCATCCTCCATATTTATCTGTCAATCATATATAAAAAATAATATCTGAAGCCGCGGCTTTTGTCAAGTCAAAATCGCGCCTCTGATCTGGAAGTGGTGAATATTAAGGTTGTATGTTAAGATGTGTCTATGAACCAATGTCCTTATTGTCAAAACACAGAACATCAGACCAAGGCAGGGCGCACCGGCGCTGGCAGCCAAAGGTATCGGTGCAAGCCTTGCGACCGCCGTTACACACCCCAGCCCAGCCAGATGTACAGCGATGAGATGCGCCGCCAAGCGGTGCAGTTTTATGCTGATGGTATGAGTTATCGTCAGGCTGGGCGGCATTTGGGTGTGGATCATGTTACCGTGATGAACTGGGTCAAAGCCCATGTGGATCAGCTGCCGGCTGCTGAGGCGCCGGTGCCTATTGTTGAGATGGATGAGTTGTACACTTTTGTTGGGCGAAAAAAAAAGAGGTGGTACATTATCACCTTAGTTGAGCGCGCCAGCAGTTGTATTGTTGGTTTTGAGGTCAGTCAACGCCGGGATGAGGAGGTTTTGCAGGGCTTGGTTGACCGCAGTCCGCAAGCTCACTGCTACTACAGTGATTTGCTGGCGTCGTATCGGGGGTTGATTTACCATCCGGGCACTCACACGCCAATGCCTAACAAGAGTGAGACTTATCGTGTTGAGGGGATGAATGCCGAGCTGCGTCATTATCTGGCGCGTTTGCGGCGGCGGTCGCGTTGTTTTTCACGCTGTGTCAAGGCGCTTGTGCGGAATGTCAAGCTGTTTGTGTATGCTTGGAATCGGCGACAGCGGTATCGTCAGCAATATCCTGGTTACACAGCGCATCTTAAAGATTTCGCTTATCCATGATATTCACCACTCCACAAACAATTATCCAATGAATTTCGGCCCAATAGCTGATATAATGGAATGATTGATGAAAGATACAATAAGAGGCTTTATGACATCTCATCCCAACCCCGCGCACCGTCGGGAAGCCTGGCAATGGGCGCAAGACTTGATGGCGCGCGGCTTTTATGTGCTGGACACCGAAACCACCGGACTCGGCAGGCAGGACGAAATTGTGCAAATCGGCATTGTCGATCAAAATGGCGAGACGGCAATGGATGAACTCATCAAGCCAACCATCTCGATCCCGCCGGGCGCGTCAAGGGTACACGGCATCTACGACCGCCATGTTGAAGAGGCCCCCAATTTCGGAGACATCTATACCGAACTGTCCAAACTCCTGGCCGGCCAAATAGTTATTGCCTACAATATAACCTTTGATCGGCGCATGATGCAGCAAAGCGGCGCCAAATACGGCCTGCCGGAGATTCGCATGAGTCAGCACTGCGCCATGAGACAATACGCCCAATACAGAGGCCAGCGGCGAAAAGGCTGGCGCGGCTACAAATGGCACCGACTGGGAAATGCCGTCGCCCAAGAAGGCCTGCAAGTCGTCGATGCCCACAACACGCTGGGCGACGCCCGCATGACCCTCGCGCTTATCCAAAAAATGGCCGAAGAAAATAGCTGACGCGCTAGCCGCGAACATCAAACTGTGATATGCTTAATGATGAGACCGACGGCGGCCGTCAAGATTTTTAATGCAATCATTGCACAGACTTAACTTGTCATCCCTATCGTTGAGACCGCCATAAGTTGAAACGTCAGATACCATTAGACTTGGAGGAAACAATGAAAACGAAATTGCTTGCTATTTTCGCCCTGCTGCTGCTGCTTGTCGGCCTGACCGCCGCGCAAGACGACAGCTACTCGCTAACGATCATGCACACCAACGACGTTCATGGCCACCATGAGCCGCAGCGCGATGGCCACGGTGGCGCCGCCCGTCAGGCATCCGTCGTCCAGCAGATCCGCGCCGAAGTCGACAACCACCTGCTGCTGGATGGCGGCGACCGTTTCACTGGGACGCTTTTCCATGTGCAGTACCGCGGCCAGGACAGCGTCCAGATTATGAACGCCATCGGCTACGATGCCATGGTTCTCGGCAACCACGAATTCGACGACGGCAGTGAAGTTCTCGCCAATTTCATCAGCGGCCTTGACCTCCCCGCATTGACCGCCAATGTTGATTTCAGCGAAGACCCCCTGCTGGCCGGCCAGGTCGATCCATCAGTCATCCTTGAAGTCGGCGGCGAATCCATCGGCATCATCGGTTTGACCTCCCCCGAAACGGCCATTCTGTCGAAACCGAGCGAAACGCTGACTTTCGAACACGACCTGATTGGCATAGCCCAGCAGCAGGTCGACGCCATGACCGCCGACGGAATCAACAAAATCATCCTCCTCACCCACATTGGCTACGGCGCCGACCTCGAGCTTGCCCAGGCAGTCAGCGGTGTTGATGTTGTCATCGGCGGCGACAGCAATACCCTCCTTAGCAATACCTACGCCGACGCCCTGGGTGAATATCCAACTGCGCTGGAAAGCCCCAGCGGCGAACCCGTGCTGGTCGTGCAGGCCGGCGCCAGAACCGTTTATCTCGGCCGCCTCGACGTCGAATTTGACGCCGACGGCCTGCTGACCGATTGGGACGGCGATGCCATTCTGCTTAGCCGCTACATCAGCCCCGACCCAGATGTCGCCGATCTAATCGCTGGCCTGGCAGAACCGCTTGCCGCCCTGCATTCACAGCCAGTGGGTGAAGCCAGCATAGCCCTGACCGGCGCGAGTCCGCGTCTGTGCCGCATCGAAGAATGTCTGCTGGGCAATCTGGTCGCCGACGCCATACTCGAGGACACCGGCGCCGACGTCGCGCTCCAAAACGGCGGCGGCATCCGCGCTAATATCGACGCTGGCGAAGTGACCCTAGGCGAAGTCTTGACCGTGCTGCCCTTCGGCAATCTGATCAGCACCTTTGAATTGAGCGGCGCCGATCTGCTGGCCGCGCTGGAAAACAGCGTCAGCCGCATCCAGCTTGACGATGACAATAATCCAATGGTCGACGGTGCTTCTGGCCGCTTCATGCAGGTCGCCGGACTGCGCTATGTCTTTGACGCTGCCCAAGAAGTTGGCAGTCGCATCGTCAGCGCCGACGTAATGCAGAATGGCGAATACGCCGCCATCGACCCAGCCGCCATCTACAGCGTCGCCACCAACGACTTTATCCGCGCCGGCGGCGACGGCTATTCGGTTCTGGCCGACAATGCCATCGATCCCTACGACTATGGCAATCCGCTAGATCAGGTTGTCGCTGATTACATCGCCGCCAACAGCCCGATCAGCGTCGAACTGGAAGGCCGCATCACCCATCAGTCCGGCCAATAAGTTATAAACACGCCAAAGACAGAAGACCGTCAGCCCAGGCTGGCGGTTTTTTGCTGACGGCGCGGCTGTGCTATACTAGGGAGCCAATTCAAGCTAACCGATGACCATGCACAGCGTCGACCAACTCTGCGACATCTGCTTCATCTATCACCCCGACGACATAGACTTCGTGCGGCAGGTCGATGACATGATGGCCGCCAAAGACGTCGATTGCCTGGTCAGCGCCGCCGACGAGGGTAAAGAGAAGCGCAAAGACGGCATCCTGCGCGCCTATCTGGTCGCCATTGTCCTTTCGCCGCCATCAGCCGAAAGCCAGACCTGCAATGAGCTTATCCAGTACGCCGTAACGAACAGCAAACGGCTGGTGACTTTGATTTTGGATGAGCATATCGAGGGGGATGTCCACTCCGCCATTGCCGAAAACCCCTACGTTTTCTTCCGCGAAGAGGATGACCTAGAAGCTGGCATTGAGGAACTGCGCGGACTGCTGGCGGTCGATTCTCACGTCAAACTGCACACCGAACTGCTGGTCTACGCCGACCATTGGCAGCAGAATGACCGCGCCAGTGATTTGCTGCTGCCGCTGGAACGGGTCGGCCAAGCGCGCCAATGGCTGACCGACGGCGTGCATCGTCTGCCCAAGCCCTCGCAGCTTCAAGTCGAGTACATTCACGCCAGCCGCCGTCAAAAGCCCAAGCCCGTCAAAAAAGCGGGTCTGTCGGTTTATCAGATTTTGGCGCTGGCCGTTTTGATTGGCATTGTGGTTGTGGTCGGATCGCTGCAAAACACCGTCGCCAGTCGAACCGCCGCCGTGAGCATGACGACCGAAAGCGCCGCGCAGCAGGCCGAACCGCCCCCTGACCTCGCCACAGCCGAAACCATCGACTCGTCCCTGGCGCTGGCCGACATCGCCGCCAATGTTGCCGACACCATCACGCGCACCGCGCAGGCCGACCCGACAGCCACCCCCACCCAAGCCACAGTCGAACCGCCGCCAGCCCTGGCGCGGGTTTTGTCGGATGCTGTGACTGGAACCGCGCTCAATCAGTCAGGCGCCGGCCTGCTGATGACGACTCAAAACAGCGTCAGCTTGCGGGACATCGACACTTGGGAAATTCTGTTGACGCTGGAAGACATTCAGCTGATTCGCATGAACCCAAACGGCTCCCATTTTGCCGTTCACCTCGAAAACAGCATCAAAATCTACGATGCAGCCAACGGGCTGGAACAGGCGGCCTGGGCGATTGACTTGGATGATGTGCAAGACTTGACCCTAGGCCCGAATGGCAATGCCGTCCTTGTCCACAGCGGCGCTGAATTGTGGCGGCTTTCATCCGACAGCGGCGCGGCGCAGCGATTGCCGACAGACGACCTGGGCCCGGCGCGTCTGATTCGATTCGCCGCCGATGGCCGCCTGTTCGCAGCCCTCCATGCCGAACGCGCCACCCTGTGGGAGACGGCCGCCGACCTGCCCCATCAAAGCTATCCCTTGGGACTGCCGCCTGATTTTGGACTGAATAACGTTGACATGGCTTTTGACGCTGACGGCAGTCGACTGTACTTTTTTGTGCAGCTGAACGAAGGCCTGGCGGGTCTGACGGCGCTTTCGCTGGATGACGATCAGGTGAATCGCTATGCCTTCGCGGACGTCCAGCGCGGCGAACTAACAGAAAATGGCGGGCATCTTTTGCTGGCCTTGAACGACCACAGCATCCAGGTTGTCGATACGGCCAACGGCGCGGCCCTGTCGCGTTTGGTCGGACATCAAGCGGCCATCCACAAACTGCGCTATCAGCCACAATCCAATCGCCTGCTTTCGGCTGACGATGAGGGCCGCCTGCTGCTTTGGGATGTGGAAGCGGCGGCGATTGACCAGCAGTATGACCATCGGCAAGCCGTCATTGATTTCAGCTTCAGCCGCGGCAACGTTCTATCCCTGGACAGCGGCGGAACCTATCGCCTGTGGCAGATCGAGAGCCGGCCCGAACCGATTGACCGCGCCCCGACCTGCGACGAGAGACGACCCGTTTCCCCATTATGCGAATAGCCGCGCAGCCGATTTTGTTCACATCATGGTACACCGGCCTAGGCGGCGGCGAAACTGACCTGCTGACCCTGGCCGAATCGCTGGATGCCGACCGCTATGAACCCCATCTGCTGCTGCCAACTGACGGTCAGCTGGGCGCGCGCTGGCGGGCGATGGGCTGGCAAACGCACATCATCCCCTACCGCGGCGCGACAGTCTGGTTTATGCCGCCGCTTTGGGCGCGCTTTCCAGTCGTGAATCGCTTGGCTCGGCTCATCCAAGACAAATCAATCGCGCTTGTCCACAGCGATTATCACACCCTGCCCCTGATCGCCGCGGCCGCGCGGCAGACTAGCGTTCCCATCATCTGGACGGTGCATGGCTGGTGGTTTCATCCCAAGTTTTGGCAGCGAACGTTTTTTCGTCAGATTCAGTCGACAGTTGCCCGTTCCCGCGCCATCCGCGACGGCTTTTTGGGGACGCCGCCCTTTATGCCCGCCAGCCAAATTCCGATTATTTATTCAGGCCTGGACACCGAACGTTTTCATCCCGGGCTGGACGGCGGCCGCCTGCGCCAGGAAATTAAGACCCACCCAGCGACAAAAATCATCGTCATGGTCGCCCGTTTCCAGCGCGTCAAAGGGCATCATGTCTTTCAGGCGATGGCCGAACAGATCATCCGGCAAGAACCCCAAGCCCAGTTCATCGTCGCTGGGGATGACGTCTTTGGCGTAACAGCCGACCAGCGTTACCGCGACGAGATGCTGACCAGAGCCAAGAGCAGTCCCTTATTGCGCGGCCGCCTGCATTACATTGGCTTCCGCGACGATGTCGAGCAGGTTTATGCCGCGGCCGATATAGTCGTCTGCGCCTCCGCTTTTGAAAGCTATGGCAAGGCGAATCTGGAAGCGATGGCCTGTGGCAAGCCAGTCGTCAGCACGCGGCGCGGCGGCCCATCAGAAACGATTGTGGATGGCCAAACCGGCTTTCTGGTCGATTCAGGCGATGCGGCTGGATTGGCGCGTCATGTCATTCATCTGCTGCGCGATGCTGACCTCCGCCGGCAAGTCGGTCAGGCCGGCCGCGCGCACGTCTGCCGTCATTTTTCAGCGGCGGCCACGGCGGCGGCTTATGCCCAAATTTTTGAGGACTTGCTCGCGCCTTAGTTGACGGTGGTGTTTCGCAGGAACTTCGCCAGCGCGTCGCCAACCGCGTTATCATTCAGATATTGGATATGCTCGCCGGAAAACGGAATCGGCTGGATGCCAAAGTGATTCACCAAGGCATTGTCAGCGACGGTGTTCGGAACAGACAGCAGATCAAGCAGGCCACTGCTCACCGGCGAGCCAGGCAGAATCGCTTGCATCACCAGAACCACCGGGCGCAGCAGCGGCAGCGGCACAGGCAGCAGCAGGCGGCGCGTGTTCATGGCCTCGATAATCCGCCTTTCGATTTCGCCCAGACTCAAGACTTCGGGCCCGCCCAGGGCCAATTCCTTGCCGATAGTGCCATCATCGTCCAGACTTCGAATCACCGCCTCGACCACATCATGCACCGAAACCGGCTGGAAAAGCGCATGACCGCCGCCGATGAGCGGAAAGACCAGCGGCGTAATTTTCAGCAGACGGGCGAAGGTATTGAAAAATTCATCCTGCGGGCCGAATATGGCCGAAGGGCGCATCGCCGTCCATCGCAGCCCAGAGTCAGCGACGTACGCTTGCGCGCGGCCTTTGCTGGCGAGAAAACGATACGGCAGATCGCTGCGGGCGCCGTTCTGGCTCATATTGATGAAACGGCTGACGCCGGCCGCTTTCGCCGCCTCGACCAGATTGACGGTGCCTTGATAATTCACCTGCTCATAGGTCTGCCCGCCCTTTTCCATCGCAATGGCGACATAATGAATCACCGCGCTTAGATCAGACATCACCGCGCCCAGACTGTCGGGATCAGTGACATCCGCGGTCACAATTTCGATGCTGTCAGCGACATCCCGCAGACGGATTTCGGCTTTAGCGCGGTGCCGCACCATGGCCCGCACCGGCCGACCCAAAGTCACCAGCTTTTTGACGGTCTGATTGCCCAGATAGCCGGCGGCCCCCGTGACCAAAATTGTCATCGCGCACCTCCCCCGCTGCCATTTGAATACATGGTAAAATAAAATCGGCAAATGCACAAATAAGGACATGCGAAAATCAAAATCGCGACCTTTGAGTCACCCTTTGAAGCCGCTTATGCGCTAAGCTGTGGCCACGAATCAAATGCGCTGTCAAATTGCCGAACGCGATCCGACTGCCAGAAGCCGCGCGGGAAATCGCCTTATGACCGAAAAAGTTTGCCGCGCGGACATAAAACGGACACAAAACAGATGTTTCCCTCTGCGCCTCTGTGTCCTCTGTGGTAAAAAAGCAAATCCAAAAAGGCGAACATTGAGTCGCTCTTCCTGTCCGCAAACGCGGTCTAAAGAACCTGAACAGCATACAGGCGAAAATGTTTATGCGCGAAAAAGATTGTCTTTCGCGCACAAAACGCGCATAAAACCAGCGGCAGAGCGTGGCGGAAAATGGCGGACTTTGACGTAGGATGGCGCGGTGAATATCCTCTATATTGACCACTCCCTGCGGCGGCGCTTGTCATTAAAATGAAACATCAGGCTTATCATGCGCGAACCCTACATCACCCAAACCAAGCGATACCGCGTGAATCCAGCATCACCCGACCGCGGCCTCATCCAGGCGGCCAGCGAGATGATTCGACGCGGCCGCCTAGTCGCCTTCCCGACAGAAACCGTCTATGGGCTGGGCGCCAATGCCCTGGATGACAAAGCCATCGACAGGATTTTCCGCGCCAAAGGCCGGCCAGCCAATGACCCGCTGATTGTGCATATCGCGCGGCTTGAGCAGTTGGCGGAAGTGGCCTGCGCGATCCCAGAGGCCGCCGCCGACCTGTGTCAGCGATTTTGGCCAGGCGCATTGACGCTTGTCTTGAAGAAACAGCCGCATATCCCCGCCAATCTCACCGCCGGGCTGGATACCGTAGCAGTGCGGCTGCCCGACCATCCGATTGCGCTGGCCTTATTGCGACAGGCAGACGTACCGGTCGCCGCGCCGAGCGCCAACGTCTTTTCGCGCCCCAGCCCCACCACCGCCCAGCACGTCATTGATGATTTGGCCGGCCGTGTTGATATAATTCTGGACGGCGGCCCTACGGCGATTGGCGTCGAATCAACTATCCTTAGCCTGGTTGAAGATGCGCCGCGGGTTTTGCGGCCGGGCGGCGTTTCGCTGGAGGCCTTGCGCCAGGTTGCGCCGCAGGTCATCTATCAGCCGGCCTATTTGGCCGAAGACGCGGCCGCGCCATCGCCGGGGACGCTGCTCAAGCATTATGCGCCGCGGGCCAAGGTTATCCTGTTTCGGGGCGAAGACAACGCGGCAGTATTCAAGGCCATGCGCGGCCTCATTGCCGAAAATGACCGCGTGGGCGTGATGGCCCTGGAGGCCGATGCGGCGCAGTTCGTCGGGCTGGATGTCCCCATCGCCTCTTTGGGCGCGAATATGGACGAGGCCGCCGGCCGCCTGTTTTCAGCTTTGCGCGCGCTCGATGAGCAAGATATCGACCTGATTTTGGCGCGGGCGCCGACAAGAAACGGACTGGGGCTGGCGGTAGGGGATCGACTGCTGCGGGCGGCGGTCGGACAGGTGATTGAAGTCTAAATTTCTGATATAATGCCCTGTATGAATAAGCCTGAAACAAAGGACGAGACTGTGACAGAAGTCATCCGAATTCAAGACATCTCCCGCCACGAAGGACAAGAGGTCACGGTGCGCGGCTGGGTCTACAGCAAAACCGGCAAGGGCCGCCTGCAATTCATCCTGCTGCGCGATGGCAGCGGACAGGCGCAGTGCGTCGCCTTCAAAAAAGACATGGACGCCGCCGAATTCGAAATCGCCAAAGGGCTGACGCAGGAATCATCGCTGATCGTCACCGGCGTGGTGCGCGCCGACAAGCGGGCCCCTGGCTTCCCTGGCGGCTATGAAATCGGCATCCGCAAGCTGGAACTGGTGCAGCAGGCGCAGGAATATCCCATCGCGCCCAAAGAACACGGCACCGAATTTCTGATGAACCAGCGTCATCTGTGGCTGCGGAGCAACCGCCAATGGGCGATACTGCGGATTCGAGCGACCATCATCAAAGCCCTGCGCGATTGGCTGGATGACCACGGCTTTTTATTGGTCGATACACCGATTATCACGCCAGCCGCCGGCGAAGAAACGACCACCCTGTTTGAATTGGATTATTTTGGCGAGCCGGCCTTTCTGGCGCAGACCGGCCAGCTTTATAACGAAGCCAACATCATGGCTTTCGGCAAAGTCTACTGCTTTGGGCCAACCTTCCGCGCCGAAAAATCAAAGACGCGGCGGCACCTGATCGAATTTTGGATGCTTGAGCCAGAAATCGCCTTCTGCACGCTGGAGCAGATGATGGACATTGAAGAGCAGATGGTCGTCTATATGACCGAGCAAGTCCTGGCGAAGCATGAGCAAGAGCTTGAGATTATCGGCCGAGATGCCGAAAAGCTGAAGGCAATCGCGTCTCCCTTTGCCCGCATCAGCTACGACGAGGCGGTTGAACGACTGCAAAAGCTGCATAGCGAAAGCGATGATCCCCAGCAAAAAGCCGAACTTGCTGTCGAATGGGGCGAGGATTTTGGCAGTCCGCAGGAAACCGCGCTGGCCGAAATGTTCGCCCGGCCGGTCTTTGTTTATCATTATCCGACGGCGGTCAAAGCCTTCTATATGACGCCGCTGGCTGGCCGCTCGGAAGTATGCCGCAGCGTCGATCTGCTGGCGCCAGAAGGCTACGGCGAGATTATCGGCGGCAGTGAGCGCATCCATGACCTGGCCTTGCTGGAACAGAACATTGATCAGATGGGACTGGGGCGCGAAGCCTATGAATGGTATCTTGACCTGCGGAAGTTCGGCGCTGTGCCGCACGCTGGCTTTGGGCTTGGCATTGAGCGCACCGTCGCCTGGATTTGCGGACTGGGCCATGTGCGCGAGACCATCCCCTACGCGCGGCTGCTCAATCGCAAATATCCCTAATTGGGCGGCAGAATGGCGCGCAGGGCATCGGCCACATTGGCAGCTTCAATGCGCTGGATGGCCGGCAGGATGTCGTCGGTTTGGCGGCGTATCCGCGGGACAAGCGCGCGCTTGAAGCCGATTTTTCGGGCCTCATTCAGCCGCGCGCCCAGCTGACTCACCTGTCGAATCTCGCCGCTTAGGCCAACTTCACCCACAATCGCCAAATCCGCCGGCACCGGCCGATCATAATAGCTGGAGGCAATCGCGACCACCATCGCCAAATCAGAGGCCGGCTCGGTGACCTTCAGGCCGCCGATGACATTGACAAAAATGTCCTGCTCCCAAAGTTTCAGCCCCATCCGTTTGCTTAACACAGCGCCAATAAGCAGCAGTCGGTTGATATCGACGCCGTTGGGGGTGCGGCGGGCATTGCCAAAAGCGGTCGGACTGGTCAATGCCTGCAATTCGACCAGCAGCGGGCGCGTGCCTTCCATGGTAATCGCAATCGCTGATCCAGAGGCGTTCACCACCCGCTCTGCCAAAAAGACCTCCGACGGATTTTCGACCTGAACCATGCCGCGCCCCCGCATCTCAAAGACACCGACCTCGCTGGTGGCGCCGAAACGGTTTTTGACACTGCGAAGCAGGCGATACTGCTGGAAAGGATCGCCTTCAAGATAGAGAACGGTATCGACGATATGCTCCAAAGCCCGCGGCCCGGCGATGCTGCCGTCTTTGGTCACATGCCCGATCATCAGCACACTGGCAGCAGTCGATTTGGCGAGGTTTTGCAAACGAATGGCGCATTCCCGCACCTGCGACACCAAGCCAGGCGAGGACTTGACTTCTTCAGTATAGGTCGTCTGAATCGAATCAATAATGACCAATTTCGGTTGAAGCTGTTCAATTTGGGCGAAGATATTTTCGAGATTGGTTTCGGTCAGCAGGTACAAATCCGGCGCATCCAGCCCCAAGCGGTCGGCCCGCATCTTGATTTGACGGGCACTTTCTTCGCCGCTGACGTACAGCACCTTGCCGATGTCCGCCGCCAGCAGCGCCGCCAGTTCAATCACCAGCGTCGATTTGCCGACGCCGGGTTCGCCGCCCAGCAGGACGAGACTCCCCGGCACCAGGCCGCCACCTAAGACGCGGCTGAATTCTTCTATCGGCACAGGCAAGCGCGGCGCCTCATCCCGACTGATATCCGACAGCCGAGCAGCCGGCGACGAGGACGCGCCAGGCAACTGACGAGGTGACCGCGTCGATTTTTTCGATTCTTCAATATGCTCCCGCATGGTGCCAAATTGGCCGCATTTCGGGCAACGGCGAAAATACCCGACGCGGCGGCTGTTGCAGTTGGAGCAGATGTAGACGCTGTGTTTCTTTGCCATTATGTTTCGGATTTTCCTGTTGGCATCTCGACTCCTTCGCAGTCCGAAAAGTCATGGCGGATTTGAAAGGTCTCAATGCAGGCGCTTAATATGGCGCCAATATCGTCCCGATGCGTCATCAGCAAAACCAGCAAGGTAAAGGCGAATTTCAAGATGACCGACTCGTCTGCAATGCAGTCAATCCTTCCTTTGCGCCGAACATTATATTTGATTATACCCCCCGCCAGCCCTGTAATTCAATCGCAATCACATTATAATCGGGTAAAATAGAGGCAAACTGACCGCGAAAGGAGCTTTGCCATGCTGAAGACATCGCCGCTGCGCCTGATACTTTGCCTCATGCTGGGCGGATTGCTCATTCCCAGCTTGATGGCCCAAGATGACTGCCGGCCGGGCAATTTGAACGTGAATAACTGGTCAACCGACTTTTGCAGCGGCCAAGTCGATTTTCTGGATTTCCTTTCGGGAGGCCCGCCCAAAGATGGCATCCCGGCCATCACCGACCCGCGCATGGAATCGATTGAAGAGGCGGCCGCCTGGCTAAGTGACCGTTCGCCAGTCATCGCAGTGGAAATCGAGGGAGAAGCCCGCGCCTATCCGCAGGCCGTTTTGATGTGGCACGAAATCGCCAATGACGAGATCGCCGGCCAGCCGATTGCCGTCACCTTCTGCCCGCTGTGCAACAGTTCAATCACATACGACCGCCGCGTCAATGGCGAAACGCTTGACTTTGGAGTCAGTGGTCTGCTGCGGAACAGCGATTTGGTCATGTTTGACCGCCAGACGGAATCATGGTGGCAGCAGCTTACCGGCGAGGGACTGGTGGGGGATTACGCCGGCGCCCTGCTGGACTTCGTTCCCTCGCAGGTCATCAGCTTCGGCAGCTTTGCCGAACGGCATCCGCAGGGCTTGGTCATGTCGCGCGAGACTGGCTATCATCGCCGCTATGGCATCAATCCCTACACCAACTACGACAGCGCGCCTGGACAGCCTTTCCTGTTCCGCGGCCAAGTTGACCCGCGCCTGGACTCGGCCGTGGCCCATGTCCTGGCCGCCAAAATCGACGATACCGCCAAAGCCTACCCCTTCGCCTTTTTGCGCGAGGAACGGGTCATCAACGATACATTCAGCGACACGCCGATTGTCATCTTCTTTCAAACTGGCGTGGCCAGCGCGCTCGGCGACTCGGTCATTGACAATGCCGCCGACCTCGGCACCGCCGGCATGTATCAGGCGACCCTCAATGGCCAAGTCCTAAACTTTCGCGCCAATGACGACGGCAGCTTTAGCGATGTGCAGACGAATTCGACCTGGAACGCCTTTGGAGAAGCGACCGCCGGCGAGCTTGTCGGACAGGAATTGACCTGGATTCATGCCTTTCCGCATTTCTGGTTCGCCTGGGCCGCTTTTCATCCCGAAACCGAAGTCTATGGGCTGTAGTCAGGCGCCGCTTACAAAATCTGATCAAGAAATTCCTGCGTCCGCGGGTGATGCTCGATATCAGGACTGAAGAAGTTTTCTGGCGGGCCCTGCTCGACAATGCGCCCCATATCAAAGAAAATAACGCGGTCGGCAACCTCGCGGGCGAATCCCATTTCGTGGGTGACAACCAGCATGGTCATGCCGCTCCGCGCCAATTCCTGCATAACATCCAGCACCTCTTTAATCATCTCTGGATCCAAAGCCGACGTCGGCTCGTCAAAGAGCATGATTTTGGGTTCCATCGCCAAGGCGCGGGCAATCGCCACCCGCTGCTGCTGGCCGCCGGAAAGCTGACCAGGATATTTGTAAGCCTGCTCGGGGATGCCCACCCGATCCAGCAGTTCCATCGCCCGCTGTTCAGCCTTGTCGCGGGCCCAATGGCGCACTTTCATTGGCGCCAAGGAGATGTTGTCCATCACTGTCAGATGCGGGAACAGGTTAAACTGCTGGAAGACCATGCCGGTCTCGCGGCGAATCTCGGCAATGTTTTTGACATCGTGGCTAAGTTCAATGCCCTGAACGATAATCTGCCCTTCCTGATGCTCCTCAAGCCGATTGATGCAGCGAATAAAAGTGGACTTGCCCGAACCCGAAGGCCCGATAATCACCAGCACCTCCTGCGGCATGACCTCAAGCGACACATTCCGCAAAACATGGAAATCGCCGAACCACTTGTTCATGTTGCGACAGATGATGACCGGCTCGTCGTCTGCCATCATTTGCTTGCTGTTGTCTTCCATATTTATTGACCTCCATAAACCCGTCTTTTGTGATGACGCGGCTTAAATTCGCTGGGCGCGGGCCGCTCCCGAACCCGTCGCTTCAACGCGGCGGCTGATGTACGACATGATATAGCTGAATACAAAGTAGAGAATAGCGACATACAAAAAGGTCTCCTGCCGTCTTTGCAGAAACTCTGGCTGGGCGACCACGCGCACGGCAATGCCGGTGATCTCCGCCAGGCCGACGATGAAGACCAGCGATGTATCCTTGAAGAGCGAGATGAACTGCCCAACCAGCGCTGGGATCACTGCGCGGAGCGCCTGTGGCAGCAGGATGTACAGAGTTGTCTGCCAGGCTGACAGGCCAATCGCCTGCGCCGCTTCGGTTTGGCCGACAGCGATGGATTGCAGGCCGCCGCGCACATTTTCGGCCAAATAGGCGGCGCTGAACAGGGTAATGCCGACCCAGGCCCGCACCGCGTTTTCGATAGTGGCCAGCGTCGGATCAATCAGCGGCACCAGCAGCGTCGCCATAAACAGCACCGTTATCAGCGGCACGCCGCGCACCGTTTCGATATACAGAATGCAGGCGTATTTGACCACCGGCAGCCGACTGCGCCGCCCCAACGCCAACGACAGACCGATTGGAAAAGAAGCCACAATGCCGAGAATGGTCAGCTGCATGGTCAGCATCAAGCCGCCCCACAGCCGCTTGTCCGACAGCGGCAGCAGATCATCGGCGGACGTTTGCAGTATCCCCCAAGACTCCAGGCCGCGCACCAAGCCAGGAATGACAAACAGGACCAGCAGCCATCCCAAAGCGGCCAAAGCCAGGCCCGGCCGGGCAAAGCGCTGGAAGAGCGGCAGACTTTTATCGGCCGCGGGCTTGCGCTGATCATCATCTTGGGCGTTTTCACCACGGCGAAAGGCAACGGCGCCAGCGACCAGCCACAGCGTGAAATAGACAATCGACCAGCGGTCAAGAGCCGTCCAGGTTTGCAGCCACAAAAAGGTCAGCAGCAGCAGGCCGAGCATAATGCGATTGGACGACCAGCGATGCGCTCCAGTAAAAAACATCCAGCCCAGCCACAGCAGAAAGGCGATTCCGGCCAGCGTCATGACGGTCGGATCATTGGGCTGGCGCGGCAGATTGGTATCGATAAGAACAAAGACAAATGCGCCGCAGCACAGCAAATAGCCCAGACGTTTGCTAAGGGCATCCATCCTGCCCTTGAGCGATGTTCCCAGCAGACCCAGTCCCATGCCAGCGGCGGCCAATATCAGCCAGATAAAAATGGAGCCGGCTGCTTCATCCGTCCAGCTGTCCCAGACGATATCAAGGACAAAGGCCTGGATGATTTGCAAAAAGAAGCCGCCAATAAGCAGTCCATATCCCAGCCAGCCCTTGAAATGAAGCCCGACGAAGTACATCAGCAGCAGCCAGACCAGGCCGCCGGCCAGGCTGCCCGCCGCCGCGCCTGACAGGCCGCCGACGCCAGAAGTCAAAACATACATCACAAGCGGATAGATGCCCCAGCCATACATGAGCAGACGCGTAATGGGAACTTCGGCATCTTCGCCGCGGTTGGCGCGGTTAAGCCAGTCGTCGATGCGGCTGACCAGCGCGATTGCCCCCAAGGCCGCCGCCAGCTTGAGGATGAGAGCCGCCACGCCGCCAATCGCGCCCTCGCCGTCCAGCAGAGCGAAATAGGCCAACAGAATAAGGAAAGGCGAAAGCGACCAAGCCAAGACCATCGCGCGGCTGGACGGACTGTTAAAGACCGTGTTTTCACCGAGCAGGTGAGCCAGCGCCCGCCCCAGAATAAAACCCCAAGCCAAGGTGATGAAAAAGGGCAGCAGCAAAACCTCAACCTGCTCAAAAAAGAGCGGCACAAAATGAACAAGAAAGGCCGACAGGCCGCGCCGGCCGCGGAATTGATTGTCAATCAGAACGGCAATGGGAACGTTTTCATCATCAATTTGCGGACGGCTGTCGGTGACTTCCAGGTCGTTGTCAGTCAGGCGCACATAGATCGATTCAGTGGCGCTTAAAGTGCGCTGCACAATAGGGAAAATGCCCTCCACCGCCAGAATCGCCGTCCCCTCTTCGCCTTCCACCGCGTCTTTCGTCAGCACATACCAGCCATCGCTTGGGATTTCAAATTCGACCATCTCGCCGGCCGCGCTAACGACGCCTTCAGCCAGCGCCGTCTGCATTTGAGCATCATAAATCGCCACATTCATAGGCGTTTGCCCGGGCTGATAGAGGTCAATGACCGATTGCGGCGTCAGCAGACGAACGAACATCTCGCGCAGGAAAGCGGCTTCGGCCGGCGTCGGCTGGATAAGCTCTTCCTCATCGTCGCTTTCCCCGGCCGCGCCGATAAGATCTTCGGTCAGCTGCGTCACCAGCAGT
This sequence comes from Phototrophicaceae bacterium, assembly GCA_965243795.1. Classification (GTDB taxonomy): domain Bacteria; phylum Chloroflexota; class Anaerolineae; order Aggregatilineales; family Phototrophicaceae; genus UBA6055. The sequence continues at coordinate 3,285,579 of OZ251576.1, forward strand.
TCGCCCAAATCTTCAATTTGTTCGCTAGCGAGGAGGGTCAGCGTCAGGTCATCCATCGCCTGGCGGACGTCGGCGTTCAGGCCCTCTTCGGGCGGCATTCCGGCCGCAGCGTCTTCGACGGCTTCCAGCGCCAGGGTGATCGATTCGTCGGCAGTGTCTAATGCTTTGACAGCATCCTCAAGGCGACTGCGCCAAATTCTTAGTTCAGCCAGCGAGCCGTTTTCCGTCAGCCATTCAGCGGCATAACGGACAAAATCGGTCGTCGAGGCCAACAGGTCATTGGTGCGAATAAAGGTGCGGATTTGCAGGCGGGTTCGCTCTTCCAGCGTTTCGGTCAATTCGCGGCTGACCATGCGGTCAAAGACATCACCGGTGGTTTCCTGCTGATCGAGGCGGTTGCGGGCGGCGTTGGCCAGGGCATTGGCGGCGCGGTCAGAAAAGCCGGCCAGTTCGCTTAACGTTTCAATGTCGGCCATCTCATCAGTCGCCAAACGCAGCGAGACCTTTTCGCCGGCCTGGGCGATGAAGGCCAGTTCCTTTTGCGGCCGCAAAGTTGAGGCGCGGTCGATGATATCGGTATTGCCAGCCGTCAAATACGAGGGTGGCTGCGGGACAGCGGCCCGAATCAGCGGCGGCAGCGCGGCCATAACCGCCAGGATGACCAGCGCGATTATCGTCAAAATCCGCAGCGAACGCCGTTGCACCCAAGCCGCGAAACTCACCCCAGTAAGCAGCGCCGAAAGCAAAACAGTTATCGCAATTCGCCATTCAAAAGCCCGTTCAAAGGACTCCATCATAAACAAGCGCTGATTGTTGATGATGGTGAACCAATTGGCCGAACGAATCGCCCAATCGAAAAAACCAATCACCGCGAAAGCAATCAAAAGCGAAGCCAGAATGGTGATGACAATATCGGCCGGCGAGCCGAACAGATTTTGGCGCAGCCAGGCCGGCAGCCCGACCTCCAGCGTGGGCGGCGGCAGGGCCGGCTCGTCTTCGTGATAGATGACCGTTGCCGTGACGTCAACAGGTTTGTTCTCTGACACTTGGCACCTACCTTGTCACCAATTGAAAGCGCTGATTGATCAAATTCATCAGCAGGGATATGACCAGACTGATGAGCAGATAGGAGAGCATCACCATCACGATGCCGGTGACCGACTGTCCCGATTGATTGATAATGGTATTCGTCACCTGAAAAATATCGGTGTAGGAGACGGCAATCGCCAGGCTGGAGTTCTTGGCAAAATTGAGATACTGATTGCCCAGCGGCGGGATAATCACGCGCAAAGCCTGCGGCAGAATAATCAGCTGGAGCATCTCATTGCGCGAAAGGCCCAGCGCCCGCGACGCTTCCAGCTGGCCTTTGGGGACGGCCTGAATGCCCGCGCGGACAATCTCGGCAATAAAAGCCGAAGTATAAATCACCAAGCCCCAAAAGACGGCCAGATACGAGGGTGAAATTTCGATGCCGGTCTCGACGCTGCGGCCGCGCCGATCAAGAGTTGGCGGCCGAAAGATGAGCGGCTGACGGGTAAATTCTAGTTCCTGTTCAATGGTCATCCAGCCGGATTGAAAGGCTTCTTCATAGGGCATATCGACGATGGCGTCGGCTTCTTCGTCAAATACGGGAATGTTTGTCGGCGTCGGGCGCATTCCCATAACCAGCCAGCCCAAGAACGTAAAGCCAATGATCGACAAGATGGCATAGCGCAGACGCGGGATGGGCCGTCCAGTGGAATCGGTGATAAAACCGAAGTAGCGCCACAAGACAGCCGCGACCACGATGCCCACCACCACAAAGATCATCCACATGCCAAACAGCGACGAGGGGATCAACTCGAAGATGGCCACCCCCTTGATGCTGATGTACATGCCCGGCCGAAATTCAATGGGACTGCCCTGCCCGACCACGACAATACCCAGCAAGTTGACCAGCACAACGATAACCGCCGCGCCCTCGCGAATCCGCGTGCGCCAAACCCGATTGCGGATGCTCTCGCAGTATTGCCAGACAAAGCCAATAAAAAGCAGTGACAGCGCATATTGAGTCAGCGGCAGACTCCGTATGCCCTCTTGCGGAAAGGCGAACGATTCCTGCTGCGGCGGCAAGGCAAAAATAACGATGAAAAACCAGGCATAAATTTGCAGCAGAATGGGCGTATTCCGCAAAATCTCGACATAGGACCGCGCCAAAGTCCGCGCCAGAAAATTGCGGCTCAAAAGAAAGACGCCAACCAAGATGCCGAGCAGGGTCGTCGCCGCCAGTCCCAGCAAGACAACCCGCAAGGTGTTGACAAAACCCACCCGAAAGGCGTCCATATAGCGGTCGTCCGAAGAATAAGCGCCAGAATCAGCCAAAGCGAAACCGGCCCGATTCTCCAAAAATTCCAGGTTCGGCGTCTGATTGGTCGCTTCCAGCGCCGAATTGATCCGGCCGCCCAAATCATTCAAAACCAAAACCACAATGCACACGAAAGCAAGCTGGGCAAGTCCCTGCAAAATGCGACCGTCCCGAAAAACAGCCAAGGACAGGCTCTCGCGTGGTATTTTCGCTTGCATTCTCATAGGCTTCTCTTTATCTATCCGCCGGCCAACAGCCTAAGTTTAGCCATATTGTAGACAAAATCCGACAGCGCTGCAAATTCTGCCCAAATACAAACGGGCTGCCACACCAGTTGATGATGAAGCAGCCCGCGCTGAAGCTGTCAAGTCAGGTTGACTTGCGATTTAACGGAATGGCGGTGAATAAAGCAGGCCGCCGTCCGTCCACAGGGCATTGAAGCCGCGCGACAGCCCAAAAATGGTGTCCGGGCCGAGGTTGCGGTCGAAGACTTCGGCATAGTTGCCGACCTGTGTAATCACATCGACCATAAATTCGTCGTTGATGCCCAGGTATTCGCCAGAGATGCTGTCGCCAAGGCCGAGCAGACGGGCGATGCCGGCATCTTCGCTGTCCATGAAATCGCCAATGTTCATGCTATCGATGCCAAATTCTTCAGACGTCATCAAGCCCCAGACCGTCCAGCGGATGACATCAGCGAACTGCGCGTCGCTTTGCGGACTCAAAGGCCCAAGAGGCTCCTTGCTGATGGTGCCAGGCAGGATCGAATGCGAAGCCGGGTCAGCCGACGTGGCTTTACGCGACAGCAGACCGCTCATATCAGTGGTGACCGCATCGCAGGCGTCAGCCTCATAAGCGTCCATGACCGCATCAAAGTCCTGGAAGGTGTTCAGTTCCCAATCGGCGCCCAATTCATCAGCCTTGTCGGTGATGTTCAGTTCGGTTGTGGTGCCGGCGTTGGTGCAGATGGTGATGCTTTCTTCGCCAAGTTCCTCAATGGTCGAAACACCAAAATCGACCTTGACCATAACGCCTTGACCATCATAAAAGACGGTCGGGCCAAAGGTTGCGCCCCATTCGGTGTCGCGGCTAAGCGTCCAGGTGGTGTTGCGGCTGATCATGTCGACTTCGCCGCCAGCCAGAGCCGTCGGACGTTCGGCAGCGGTCAGAGGACGGAAGGCAACCGCATCGGCATCGCCAAGCACGGCAGCGGCCACCGCGCGGCAGATGTCAACGTCGAAGCCAATAAAATCACCGGCATCGTTCTGCGTGCCGAAACCGGGCAGCGTGGCATTCACACCGCAGATCAATTCGCCGCGCTCCTGAATGCGCGCCAGGATACTGCCGTCATCCTGGGCGGCCGCCAGGCCAACGCCAAGCGACAGCGCCGTTACCAAAAGCAGTGAGATAAAAAACAGCCGTTTCATTGCATGTACTCCTTTAATAGATAGGTTTGACAGTTGAATATGCAACGCCCCACAGCCAGCGGCCGTGTCCGCGCCTGCATAACTTGCCAGTTTATAACAGATTTTTGCGCTTGGCAAGAATAAACAGCATAAAAACATCCATCTAATGAAAATCTAATGGATTGCTCTGAATGCCGAAATGAAGATGAGATGCAGGGGGTGGAGGCCCCCTGCGTCATGAGCTTAATCTCCAGCCAGCGCAGCATCGGCCAGGCGCAGCGTCTCCAGCGCTTTGAGAATGCCAGCGCGGATTTCGCCCGGTTCGGCATGGCGGTCGACCTGCTTCTTGGAAAAGATCAACTCATCATTGACCCAGACGTCAAAGACGCCGCCGGTGCTGGGGATCATGTGCCAGCTTTTGACAAAAACTTCAATTTCGCGCTCCTTGAGAATGTCGTCCGTCAAACTGACGGCAATGGGTGTGTGGTTTCAAGTCGCGCAGTATTCAATCTTGATGTCCATCAATCCCTGCTGCATGACTGCCTCTCCTTAACTATATTCGCGATGCTTATAAGCATAACCTATCCGAGCGTAAAATGCAAATTCGTTTTTTGCGTATTCGATATCGTAAAAAAGATGAAAATATAATATCTTTTGACAGTGGCAAGTCTTTCATGATTTTTTAGTTTGAAAAAGTAGCGGATGAAAATAAACCGAATCCAATGGCTCATGGTTGCTCTGGCGCTCGCGCCAATCGTTCTCTATGCCTATTTGGGCCAGTTCACCCGTTTGATGAGCGTCGATAACTGTGAAGTAGCCGCAGCTCGCGATGCGGACATCTGGGAACGCCATCTGAGAAATTACGCCATAAGCGGGGGGCGATATAGCCCGTTCCTGCTCCCGTTAATCCTTGCGCCGCTTGATACCCATCTTACTCGCATTACACTCACAGCATCGATTATCGTATGGCTGGGCGGATGCTATTGGCTGGCCTTTCAAGGCCTGGGCTTTTTGAAGATAGACCATTCGCGGCCGGCGCTTTCCCTGGCGATTGCCGCCTTGACTGTCGCGGCCGCGATCAATGCCTTTTTTCATTACTCATTCGAAACATTTCACCACAATGCCGTGTTCGTCACTAATGTTGTGCCGATTATCCTGTTCACAGTCTACGTAGCGCTGATGATTTGGATGGCGCCGCGCTTGAGAAAAAATCTTCGATGGGCGCTGGGACTCGCCGTCAGCGGACTGATCTGTTTCATAGTCGCCGGTTTTGCCGAAGCCCATGTGGTGTTTCAACTGTTTCTCCTCGCGTTTGCCCTGCTGGCGAGTTTCGCGCTTCTGCGTAACCCACTTCGCAAGCGTTATGTCGTCGTATTCGGGATAAGTGGGCTGGCATCCCTTGTCAGCTTGATTATACAGTTGATTGGCCCAGGAGTCGCCGTGCGACGGGCAGCAGAGTTGAGCCACTACTCAATCGACCCATCCACCGTCGTGCCTAGAGCTCTGTACCTTGGGCTTAAACATATTATGGATCCAGAGGTCTTCATGGGGTTTGTCATGCTGATGGGCCTCGGCTTGCTGATAGCGCTGGTCAAATATCAACCGAAAGCGCTGTCCAAAGCATCAAAAACCTTCGAATTGACTTCGCCTGCTTTGTGGCTCTGCCTGATTTTTCATCTGATCTGCCTGCCCCTGCTGTGGGGACATACCAGCAACCCCTATGCTTTCGATAGGCCAGCATCAGATGACGGGGGGATGATCATCCTCAATATCCTGCTCATATTCAGCTTTCTGGCCATGCTTTGGGGACGAAAGCGCATCAATGGCTTTTTGCAAAAGCATGAGCCAGGCCTATTGTTTCTAGGGTGGCTGGCGGCCGTCGTCTGTATTCTTGTTCTGCTGTTCGCCTTGACACAGCCAAACGAACTCTACTTCCATACATCGCTCTATCTGTCGACAAGCGCGCTTGCGTTTCTGGGCCTGCTGGCATCGCTGCCGGCAAGTCCAAAGAAACGAAAAATCGGACTGCTGGCGCTTGGCTTATACGCCCTGGGATGGGCTTTTATTTTGGCGATTCCCTTTATCTGGTTGAATACAGGCGCCTATGTGCATAACCGCGTGCTGGTGGCCGGCGCGTATACGCTGGTGTTTTCGGGCCTGATCTGGGGCGGCTGTATGGGATGCTTAACCAAGCATTGCCTGCGGTCACGGCCAGCAGCGGTCAGGTTTCTCAAGCTGGGCAGCCTGGTTATCGCGCTGATATTGGCTGCGAGAATCGCCCTTTGGCAAATAGCGGCCATTCCCGATCATCAGAACTACGCCCAGGTGTGGGATGACAACCACCAAAAAATCCTGGACGGCGTGCAGGCGGGCAAAGACACCATTGAAATTTCGCGCGTGCCGTATAGTAATCCCCAGTATCCTGCCGGCACATGCCAGAAGGGGTATTATCGTTTGGGTTCAACCAAACTAATTGTCACGGATGAATAAGCCGTCACATCACGATATTAACCTTGGGGTCAGCGCCGTTCCGACCAGGGATGAAGACCAGCCGCTTTGGCGATTGACCCCGCAAAAACCGCCGCGCCGCCTCACTCTCCAGCGCCATTTCCCGCGCCTGCGCTGCTTCGATATCGACCGCCACCGTTAAGGTCTCGCGCGGCCTGCCGTCGACCATAATCACCAGATCGACCATCTCCTCGCGCGCCAAGTCAGCGTCATATTCGGGCCATGATTGCGTATGCACGCTGTATTCCTGCCCCAGCCGCGCCCACAGTTCTTCGGCCATGTGCGGGGCAAAAGGCGCCATCAAGCGCAAGACTTGGCTCATCGTCTTATGCCACATCTCGGCGCTGATTTGGCCTTCGCGCAGAGCGGCCCTGAAAGCATTCTTGAACTTCATCTGCGCCGCTATCGCTGTATTAAAGCTGAACTCGCGCAGGCCGCGGTCGATAACCGCGATGGCCTGGTGCAGCTTGCGCTCGATATCACGTTCAGCGGCCGCATCGCCTGGGACCGTCGGCGCGCCTTGCAAGGCAATCTCCCAGATGTCATGCAGCCAGCCCTGCGGCCCCTTGATGTTGCTCTCGTTCCAGGGGCCGCCCTTCTGCCAGTCAAAATTGAACATCAGATAGCAGCGCACGGCATCAGCGCCATATTTCGCCACCAGTTCATCGGGATTGACGACATTGCCCTTGCTCTTGGACATGCGCTGGATTTCCAGATGATGATTGAGTTGATTGACGCTGTTTTTGCCTTCGATGCTGGGAATGACGATCTCGGCCTCCGGCAAAATCTCGACCAGCTGCGCCACCCCGGCCATGTTGATGTGGATGATGTTTTCGGTGCGGCGCATAATCTCGCCAAAGACGCCCTCAAAGCCGGCCGGCACCTGGTTATAATCAGCCACCTCGACGCGGTTGGCCAGCATCTTGCCGCCGCGCATTTTGCCGTTGCACAGCACAAAGTCGCCTTGTCGTTCGCCGCCCAGCACTTGCCCTTGATTTCGCAGCAGAAGCATCGGCTCGTCAAAAGCCGCCGCCGGGTCGCGGCCCTTGGCGCGCATGACCGCCGCGGCATCATCAAAGACGCCAGTATCGCGCAGCGCCTTGGTGAAAAAACGCGTGTACAGCAGGTGCATGACCGCATGCTCGGCGCCGCCGGTATAGACATCGACCGGCAGCCAATACGCCGCCTCTTCGGCGTCAAAGGGCGCGGCATCATCGTTTGGCGAAAGATAGCGCAGCTGATACCAGGACGAACACATAAAGGTATCCAAAGTGTCCGTTTCGCGCCGGGCCGTCTCGCTCGCCTTGAAAAAAGGTTCGTGATAGGTTAATGGACTGCGGCCGGTCGGCACAAAATCGACATCTTCGGGCAAGACGACCGGCAAATCCTCATCGGCGACCGCCTGAACATCCCCATTTTCGTACTCAATCGGAATCGGGCCGCCCCAATAACGCTGGCGGCTGATCAGCCAGTCGCGCAGACGATAATTGACCGCTTCTCGCCCCTTGCCTTCCGCCTCCAGCCAGTCGATGACCTTGGCAATCGCCGGGTTCTTGCGGCCCTTGTCCTGACTGCTGACGCTGCCGTTCATAGCGTCGGAATTGACCATCGCGCCCGGCCCATCATAAGCCGCGTCCATCTCATTGGCTCGCAGGAGTTCGCCGTCGGTCGGCTGGATCACCACCTGGATATTCAAGCCATGCTGCCGCGCAAATTCAAAGTCGCGCTGGTCATGCGCCGGCACCGCCATAATCGCCCCAGTGCCATAACTAATCATGACATAATCGGCGATCCAAATCGGAATCTGCTGGTCATTGACTGGATTGATGGCATAGGCGCCGGTGAAGACGCCGGTCTTTTCGCGGTCATCGGACAGACGCTCAATCTCGGTCGCCGCCGCCGTCGCCTGAACATAAGCCGCCACTGCCGCACTTTGCGCCGGACTGGTGATTTGCTCGACCAGAGGATGCTCCGGCGCCAGCACCATGAAGGTCGTCCCCCACAACGTATCCGGGCGCGTGGTAAAAATTTCAATCGGATGACGGCCTTCGACTGTATAAAAGGTCGCATGCGCGCCTTCGCTGCGGCCAATCCAGTTCGTCTGCATAATTTTGATGGATTCGGGCCAATCCAGCTTGTCGAAAGCCAGCAGTTCATCGGCATAGCGGGTAATGGCGAAGAACCATTGTTCCATCAATTTCTGCACGACTGGCTGGCCGGTGCGCTCATCCTTGCCGTCGATGACCTGCTCATTGGCCAGCACCGTCTGCATCGATTCAGACCAGTTGACTAGCGCCGAGCCTCGGTAGGCCAGTTCGTTCTCATAAAATTTCTTGAAGAACCACTGCGACCATTTATAATACGCTGGCGTGCAGGAGATGGCTTCGCGTTCCCAATCGAACATAGCCCCCATACTCCGCAGCTGCCCGCGCATGCGCTCGATATTGCTGTACGTCCACTTCCAGGGATGGATATTGCGCGCAATAGCGGCGTTTTCGGCCGGCAGACCAAAGGCGTCAAAGCCCATTGGAAACAGGACATTATAGCCCTTCATCCGCATCCACCGCGCCCGCGCATCAGACGGCGCCATGGCGAACCAGTGGCCGATGTGCAGGTCGCCCGATGGATAAGGCAGCATGGTCAGGGCATAATGCTTGGGCCGGTCCCAATCCACTTGGGAACGATACAGCTGGCTCTCGTCCCATTTTCGCTGCCATTTGCTTTCAATTTTTTGTGGCTGATAGGTTTCGTTCATGCGGTTTATCTAGTCTCCCCTTAGGTTTGCAAGCGAAGAGCCGTCATTGATGAGATGACGGAATGCTTTAGAATCGAAGTGAAATGGGAAAAAGCGGGGCTGCGCGGCAAAAACAGCCGATTATGACTGCGTAAGGAAAGAGCGGGCCACCCCAAAACCCGGCGATATCTTGACTTTCATTTTCAGCCTGCTTTCATTAACTGTCATCATCCCTAGGCGCGATAACCCGGTCTTTGAGGTCAGCGATCTCCAGCGCAAGTGCTTGAATAAGCTCAATAATTCTGACCTGATTAGCTTCCAATCTGGCCAGATCGGCTCTCATTTCGTTTTGATTGGCGATAAAGATGTCCATCTTGTCCAGCATCGCGCCTTGCACATCCTCAAGCGTTTTAACTCGACCTTCAAGCCGAGTGATCCGAATATCCCGCGTGTCATCTATCATATCCATTATGCGCTCCGTCCTTCCAGCAAGGCCATCGACCCGCCTCGTCGTTTGGATTTCATACTATTATAATGATAACAGCCTTCTCAAAATAAAGCAAGCGGAAAAATCCAACCGAAAACAGTTGCGCGCATTCTATTTTTGTGTTAGCCTACTGATATGGTCTTTCACGACCTGCGATTAAGGATTCCGATGGCGGATCGGAGCGCTAATCTTGGTCCGCCATCGAAATACCCAAAAACCATGAAAACCCGAAGGCTTTCATGGTGAAGTATATCCCTTTTCGGCGCGTCGTGGAATGCTGATGTGTTTCCTGTTTTCTGCGGGGCTGGCTATGAACCGAATCCTGTACGCCGCCGACTGTCTGGGCATCCTCAACGACGCCGATGAACTGCCGTCTGAATCGATTGACCTGATTTATCTCGACCCGCCCTTCAATTCCAACAGCAATTACAATCTGCCGTTCAAGGGCCGCGACAAAAGCCTCAAGCCAGTCGAGGCATTCACCGACACTTGGGAATGGACGGCGGATGACAATGCGCGGCTGGAAGAGATGGAACGCGACCCGCGCACGCGCGCATTGGCGGCGATTGTCAAGTTCGCGCAGGAAGTCGAGGGCGTTCGCACAAGAGGCCGGGCAACGTCAAGTTTGGCCGCCTATCTCATCAATATGGCGCTTCGTCTGCGTGCCATGCGCCGCGTATTGAAGCCGACGGGAAGCATCTATCTGCACTGTGACCAGACCGCCGGGCATTATTTGAAACTGTTGATGGATGCGATATTTGGCCGCAAGAACTTTCGTAATGAGATTGTTTGGAGAAAATACGGAGGTAGAAAGAATAATGCAAAATACAAGTTTAGCACACAGAGCGATTCCATATTCTTATATGTGGCATCTCACCAAGCGACATTTAACCCGTTATATGAACCAATCTCGGAGAAAGAAATCGAAAAGAAATACAGGTTTGTAGACGAGCGGGGTCGAAAATATAGACTCGCTTGGGGTAGAAATTACCAACTGACAGGAGAACAACGGCGCATTTATCTGGATGATCAGCCCGGTTCAATGATAGGTTCACTATGGGTTGAAGACGGCCTGCAACTCAACACATCTTCTCACGAACGACTCGGCTACCCAACCCAAAAGCCACTTGCCCTCTTAGAGCGAATCATCAAAGCCTCATCCAACCCTGGCGACATCGTCCTCGATCCTTTCTGCGGCTGCGGCACAACCGTTCACGCCGCCGAGATTTTGGGCCGCCAATGGATCGGCATCGACATCTCGCCCTTTGCCGCCGGCCTCATCCGTGAACGACTGGTCGATCATATTCCTCTGCTGAAAAAAGACGACATCGCCATCCGCGGCATCCCCCAAACGATTGAGGACGCCCGCGCCCTGGCCCAACGCGACAAATTCGAGTTCGAAAGATGGGTCTGCGGCTTTATCGGCGCCGAGGGCATGTTCCGCGAACCCGGCGCGCGCGGCGCTGATGGCGGCGTCGACGGCCTGCTCAAATTCTATCCCGCCGTCCCCCAAAAAGTCTCCAAAGCCGAATACGCGATTGTCCAGGTCAAGGGCGGCCGCGTCAGCCCGGATGCGGTGCGGGCCCTGCGCGAAACAGTTGACCGTTTGGGCGTGACGGCTGGGGTGATGGTGTGTTTCGGGCAGTATATGCGGACGGTCGACAATCAGCGCAGCCGCGATACCTTTCAAGACTTTTTTGGCAGCTATCCCGTCATCCAGGGCTACAGCGTCGAGAATCTGCTGGCGAATACGCCGCTCGACCTGCCAACATACGAACGCAAGCGAAAAGGCGCGCTGCTCAATCTATAGCGTTCAGTCTTTCCAGGTTTTGCGAAGGACGCGAATCCAGTTTTTGTGCGTAATCATCTCAATCAGGCGGTCATCATAGCCGGCCTCTTTCAGCGCGGCAGTCAGATTCGGCAGTTTCGAGACATCGCTGACCCCATTCGGCACCCGCGCGCCGTCATAATCCGAGCCGAAGCCGACCCGCGTTTCGCCCAGCCGCTCGACCAGATAATCCAGATGCCTGACCATGACATCCAGCGGCGTATCCGTATCCCAGCTGCCGTCGCGATTCAAAAAGCCAGTGGCGAAGTTCAAGCCGACCATGCCATCCGATGCCTTAATCGCGTCCAGCTGGCGGTCGGTCAGGTTGCGCGGCGTCGGACAAAGGGCATGCACATTGGAATGCGTGGCGACCAGCGGCGCATCGCTCAAGGCGGCCACATCCCAAAAGCCTCGCTCATTGAGATGCGACAAATCCAGCATAATCCCCAATTCATTGCAGCGTTTGACCAGCCGCTTGCCGGCATCAGTGAGTCCAGGGCCGGTGTCGGGCGATGAGGGAAAGCGAAAGGGAACGCCCTGGGCAAAAATCGTCGGTCGGCTCCAGACAATCCCCAGCGAACGCAATCCAGCCTGATAAAAGACCTCCAGCGCGTTCAGATCTTCATCAATCGCTTCGGCGCCTTCAAAGTGGAGAATGGCGGCAAAAATGCCAGATTCAATGCAGGCTTGCAGTTCGGCGGCGCTGCGGACGACCTTGACCTGCCCGGCCGATTCGGCTTCCAGCTTGAACAGGTCTGACATCATGCCCAAGGCGAACCGCTGGGCATAAGACCATTCCAGCGGCGATGGCAGCTGCGGATCTGGCACAAAATCGGGCGTGATTTCCATTTCGGGATTAGGCGCGAACACTGCAAAGAATCCGCCGGCGAATCCCCCCTGGCGCGCCCGCGGCAGATCAATATGACCGCTTTCCATCTCGGTAAAAAAGTCTTTATAGGTCAGCGACTCGTTTTGGGCAAAGCGCAGTAAAGTATCATTGTGGCCGTCAAAAATCGGAAAATCGGGCATAGCAGCCTATCCTTGCTTTAATGAATGGGATAAACCAGGGACGGCCCTGCGCTTGGCTGTCCGCTTAGTTCCGCTCGTCGGGCTTGCGGGGATAATTGCGAGCGGGGATCGGCACGCGCGCCGGTTTGCGGGCCGGCCGCGCTTTGGGATCCAGAAATTTGTCCAGTTCCTTGAGCATCCGCCGCCCCACCTCAAGCAGTTCATCCCAGACATTCCGTTTGTGTTTCGCCACGATGCCGCCCTTTCGCGCTGTCTTTAGAGACGTTTTCTGATGCAGCAGCCGCTTGATGGACCTAAAGGGACTCGAACCCTTGACCTCTACAATGCCATTGTAGCGCTCTCCCAACTGAGCTATAGGCCCGCACTGGAGATACTATTGTAATGTCAAGCGCGAAAGCTGTCAACAGGCGTTTGCGGCAATTTTGAGGGTTAGCCATCGGTGAAAACAATCGCATCGATGTCATAATAAGATCTGGGGCAGCTGGCCGTGGACGAAGCGGGACTGTCAAACAAAAGCACATGCAGATCCCAGGTGAACCGGGGGACTTCAACAACCCTCTGCCCGTTGCCGCGTTGGGCGATAATGTCGAGATGCCGTTCATCCCATTCTTGTGCATAAAGCTGAAATTTGGGGATGAGAGCCGCTTGGGTCAGCATGATGCTGATTCCGATGACGAGGATCATGGTCAGGCTGGCCAGCTTGAGCAGCCTTTCCCAGGCGCGGCCCGGCGGATACTGTTTGACCAGCCAGCCAAAAAAGAGTCCCCAGACCAATCCCGAAAGCACAAGCAGGCACGCGCTGGGCGCCAGGAACCGCAGTGTTTCGTGTGGTGTTATGAGCGGCATCACAGCAGCGCTGGCGGTTAGGGCGGCCAGGCCTAGGCCGAGCAAGCCTGGCGCCAGCCAGCCGAATCCCGCTCCGCCTGGCAGAAGCGATGACATCTGCCAGAAAAGCAGGCCCAAGAGCGCAAGCGCCGTTGTGAGCAGATAGCCGCCGCCGCTTTCCATGTTTCCCGATTGCGGTATTAAAAACAGCAATGCGAAAAGAACCGCGCAGGCCGTCATGTGCCAGGCAATCAGCGGGCCGCGCGCCTGTTTTTGCAGATGCGCCTGAATGCGCCTTCGCTGCCAAATCAGAGACAGAAAGGCCAAAATCAAGGCCATATTGAGACCGAAGAGGCCCCGAAAGACTAGCGGATCCCTGCTCGCCTGTTCGAACAGCGCGGGCAGCCAAAGCAGCTGAAAAATCAAGCCAAGCCACAAGGCCGGCAAGACAAGGCTGATTGCTTTTGACGGTTTTGGCAGGGCCGGCGGCCGATAGCCGAAAAGCATGATCAGCATGCCAACCCCCAGCAGCATGGCAAAGCCGCCAAAAAGGGGCGGATGTCCAAGATAGCCAAAGGTCCGGCTGAATGCGTCAGACATCAAGTCCGAAAGCTGCTGATCTGGCATGCCGACGGTATCCACAATGGAGGCCGCGCGGTTGGCGGCGCCGGCCGTGCTCAACTGGATGATGAAACCGACCAACGTCGCCAGCCAGCCCGCTCCAAAGAACAGCACATGAGGACGCCGTGCAGAACTTGGCAGCAAAGCGAAGCTCATCAGCAGGCAAAAGGTGAGAAAGGCCAGTTGGACGCCAACAGCTATTTCACTGGCGCCAGCCGCGATGAAGCACAGCGCCGCGCCAGCGATGAGACGCCAGGTCGACTGGGGGGAACGCAGCCAAAGCGCTAGGTGCATTAGCAGCAAGGGCAGCAGAAGGATATAGTCATCGGCGCACCAGTACAGCGACTGCGGCGAATGGAAAACTGTTGCGGACAGCAGCGACGGCCAAGGCGGCAGCCGCGGCGGCCAAGGGCCAGCGGCGATTTATCCCCAAGCGGGCAAGCCCCTCGAAGATCAGCCAGAAGGACCCAAACAGCCACAAAACAATTACCAGCGTGATTTTGATCGGCGGCGCCAAGGTGTCCAGCGGCGCCAGGCCGTTGATGATGAAGAAACTGGCATAGCTCCCCGTAAAGTTACGAAGCCAGTGGAGCGTTCCACCCAAGAGGCCTTGCTCCTGACCGACCTTGAGGAGGCAAAAGTCATCCCAATCCATCGGGCGGGTGAATTGTCCCAAATAGACAAAAAGCAGGACGGGCAGCAAAGCCAGCGCCGCCATAAGCCAAATGGAGCCTCGTCTCAAGATCATCAGCGGCGTCTTCCCGCTAGGCGAATAAACAAGGTCAAAAGTTTGCCACCTCTTCACTGTACCAAAATGCTCCCATCCATTCAAGAGCGTCGGGAGTGGTAAAAAAATAAGGACATGTGAAAACCATGAGCACAGCCGCGCCCAAAAACCAAAACGGCGAACATTGAGTCGCCCTTTGAAGCCGCTTATGCGCTAGGCTGTGGCCATGAATCAAATGCGCTGTCAAACTGCCGAGCGCCATCTGACTGCCAGAAGCCGCGCGGGGAAATAGCTTTATGACCGAAAAAGTTTTTCTTTTGGACATAAAACGGACACAAAACAGGTGTTGCCCTCTGTGCCTCTGTGGTAAAAAAACACATAGAGGCGAAATGGTTTATGCGCGAAAAAGTTTGTCATTCGCGCATAAGACGCGCATAAAACCCGTTCCGCTTCAGATGTTGCCTGCCAGGATGTGGCGGAATATGGCGGATTTTGGCGGTTTTGTCGAGCGAATGCCCGACCTTAACCGTCCACTGCAATTAAATCGACGCCATAATAACGTTCGCAGTCCGATGCGATATTTCCCAAAGTCTCAACATCAATATAATCCGCCAAATCATAGCTCAAGGGCGCGATTTCGATGGTCTTCTGTCCACTGTCGCGGCGAGCGATAATGTCGAGATGAAGCTCATCCCATTCTCGGGCAAAGCGTCGAAAATCGGGGATGAGCGCCGCCTGGCCCAGCGCCATATTGATCCCGATGATGAGCGCCATCCCCAAGCTGATTAGTTTTAACAGCCTGACCCAAATTTGACCAGGCGGATAATGTTTGAGCAAAAAGCCAAAAAAGAAGCCCCAGACCAAGCCCGAAAACGTCAGAAGCCAGGCAATGGGCGCCAAGCTCCGCGGCACGATGTACCCAACGCTATACGATGACGCGCCAATCATAAGGGCCAGGCAGCCCAGGCCCATAGCTGATGAACACAGCGCCAGCAGACCAAATTTTCGCGTCACAGCGCACGGGAGCAGCTGCCATGTCAATAGAGCCGACAGCGCCAGCAGGCTGGTAAGCAGGTAACTTATCGAGATGCGCTCAATGCTCCTGTTGATTTGCGTTAATAAGAACAATGAGATGAAAACCGAGGCAAATGCGATGATGCTGTAGACGACCAGCGTGCTGCGTTCTTGTTTTTGCAAATGCGCCTGGATGCGTTTGCGCTGCCAAAGCAAGGCTAGAAAAGCCAAAATAAAAGCCATATTAAGACTGATGACAGCCATATAGCGCGCGCTAAAGCGTCCAAAAAACTGCGGATATTCACTCGTGTGTCCCCACAGTACGGGCAGCCAAAGCAGCTGAAAAGCCAAGCTAAGCCACAGCGCCGGCCAGACAGGCCCGACCGCTCTTGACGTTTTTGACAGGGCTGGCGGCTGATATTTGAAAAGCATGACCAGCAAACCAGCGCCCAGCAGCAGGGCAAAGCCAGCAAAGACTGGCGGGTGTTCCAGATGATCAAAGGTTAGGCTGAATGTTTTGGGCATCAATGCCAGCAGCGTCCGGTTCAGCTGGCCAAGACGCTCCTCAATCGCGGCCGCGCGCGCGGCCGTGCCGGGCGCGCTCAACTGGATGAGAAAACCGGCCAGCGTCACCAGCCAGCCGGCCCCAAAGATCCGCGCATAACAATAGCGCGCCGAAGGCTGCGAAAAGGCAAAGACCGCCAGCAGGCAAAACGTGAGAAAGGCCAATTGGAAGACAGCAAACATCTCGGAAGCGCCAGCCATGATGAAGCAAAGCAGCCCGCCAGCGATGAGACTCAGCAGCAATGAACGGCGGCTTCGGGTTCGCTGCCCCGTCCAAAATACCAGCGCCAGGTATATCGCCAGCAAAGCCAGCGGCAAGGTGTAACGCGTGCTGGCCGCATACCAGTAAAACGACTGCGGCGAATAGAAAGCATTGATGGCAGCGGCGACAGCCAAAGCAGCCAGCGCGACAGCCAGCGGCCAGCGCGAATCGTTCATCCTCAAACGCGTCAATCCCTGAAAGATCAACCACGACAGACAGACCAGCCACGAAATGACAATCAGCCCCGGCGCTATCCTGGGCGCCACGGTGAACAGCTGCGCCGTCATGCCCTTGAGAAACCAGTTGGAATAGCTCCCTGTCCATTTGTAGAACTCATACATCACAAAGCCCCAGGGACCGTGTTCCAGACCAAGATAAAACTGGCAAAAATCATCGTGCATCGCGCGGCTGAATTGCCCAAGATAAGCAAAGAGCATGGCCGGCGCCAACGCCAGCGCGACCATAAGCCATAGGAAAATGGAGCTTCGCTTGAGGGTCATCAACAGCATTTCCCAATGTCGGTTCAATAACAAGGTCAAAAGTTTGCCACCTCTTTATTATACCAAAATGCTCCCATCCATTCAAGAGCGTCAGGCATTCTTGCTTTAGAAGGCTGTCCTGAAACTGGCGGAAAGCGATATGCCCATGACGGCGATTCTATGGCATAATCATATCGGATTATTTTCGCCAAGAGAGAGTGCGTGATGGCTGAATCGAAAACAACCTTCAATATATTCGTGACTGGGGGTTCGGAAAGCGCTGGGCTGGCAACGGTCAAAGCACTGCTGGGCCGCGGACATCAAGTGGCGGCGGCGACAGACGATGCCGAGGGCGCTTTGGCGATTCGTCAGACGGGCGCGCTGCCGGTTTATCCTGATTTGACGCGCGAAGGCGAAGTATTAAGCAGCCTGCGGATGGCCAATGCCGAGGCGCTGGTGCATGCCGCGCCGCAGATTTTTGGCGGCCCTCCACAAGCCGATTTCGCGGATGCCGCCTGTCTGGTTCAAAGCAGCCAAACCGTTCTGCGCGCGGCCAAGGAGCATGGCCTGCGCCAGGTGATCGTCATCAGCTTTGCTTATCTATACCAAGCGGATCATGGCGAGGCGGCCGCAGAAGGCAGTCCCGATGTGCATGGCAGCGATTACGAACCGATGCTCGCCGCCGAAGCCGCCTGGCTTGACAGCGGTCTGAACGTCTCTGTCATCCGCGCCGGCTATATCTATGGCGGCCGCAGTATGGCGACTGACGCCCTGGCCCAGCGCATCAAACAGTCGCGGCCGTTGCAAGATGGGCCGCGCCCGGCCTCATGGATTCACGAGGATGACCTGGCAACAGCGATTGCCGCGCTCATTGAAGCTGACGATGGCCAAGCCAGGGCCGAAATCATCAATGTCGCCGCCGACAAACCGCAAAGCCCGAACGATTTTGCCAGCGGCCTAAGCCACGCGCTCGGTCTGGATGCGCCTAGCTTGGCCAAGCCCGGACTGATGGCCCGACTGCGTAGCGAAAGTCGGCGCGATAAGCTGCTCAAACGCGAGATCGTCATCGACAGCGGCAAAATCAAAGGAAAATATGGCTGGCAGGCGCGTTATGCCGATGTCGCGCAAGGTCTAGAGGCGACCACCCTGGTTTGGCGTATGCGGGAAGCCAGCGATCCAGCCGATTTCTACAATGTTTATGAAGACAAGGCGGCCGCAGCCATTGCAGATTTCAAGCATGAGCGGGTATTGCCAGCGCCGATAACAGAAGAAAAACCGCCGGCCGAGGTCGTGGAAAAAGCAGTTCCATCAAAGGCCAGCGCGCCGCCGTCCTCTGATGGGCCGACACCTTGGAATGAAGATGAGGCCAAACGCGAAGAACGGCGCCGCCGCGCGCTGGAACGCAAGGCCAAGCGGGCCGCCAAACGCGCCGCCGGGGGATAAGCATCTATGGCCAGCCAACTCAAGGGCATCCTGTTCGACTTTGACGACACTCTGATTGACTGGAGCGGGGTGACGTTAAGCTGGCGCGACATCGAAACTGAGCGTCTGGGCAAGGTTCACGCCTATATCAATCGGGACCGACAGCATCTCAACGCAACGATTGATGAGATGGTCGACCTCTATATGAAGCGCACCCGTTCGGCATGGGAGCAGGCGCGGCATACCCTCCGCGCGCCCAATATGCCCAAGCTGCTGCTGGCGACATTGATGGAACTGGGTGCTGCGAGCGACAAACTCATCCTGGAAGAAATCATCAGCGTTTATGACTGGGGGGCAGTACCGGGGACGGCTGTTTTCGCGGATGTGCCGCCTATGCTGGAAAGGCTGGTTGCCGCCGGCATCAAAACCGGCATTGTGACCAACGCCTCGCAGCCAATGTGCATGCGCGACGCCGAACTGAAAGCGCATCGGCTGATGGATTATTTCCCAGATTGCCGTCTGTCGGCCGCTGATGTCGGCTATCTCAAGCCGCACCCGCGCATCTTTAAGGCGGCCCTCAAGCGGATGGGAACCGCGCCTGATGAGACGGTGTTCATTGGCGACAACCCGATTGCCGATATTGGCGGGGCGCAATCGTCAGGCATGCGCGCCATCCTTCGCACCAGACCGAGCGTCCACAGCAGCCATCGCGGGCTGACCGCGCCGGACGCCAGCATTCATTCCTTTGATGAACTGCCGCCGCTGTTGGACGAATGGCATCCAAATTGGCGCAGTTATGAGAACTGATCTGCCGATTCTTGGCGATCTTAATCTGATTGTGACGGGTTATATTGAGCCGAATCGCCCGCGCCTCTCCCGTCAGCTTGCCAAACGACTCGACTTGGAGATGATTGATGTTGAGCGCCGGGTTGAAGACCGCTTTGGCGATTCCATGCAAAATATCCGTTCGCGCTATGGCGAGCGCCGTTTGAAAGCGGTCGAATCCCAGATTATGGACGAAGTGGTTTTGCATCGCCGCGCGCTTATTCGCATCTCCGGCAATGCCCTGCTGAACAGCGGCCATCTTGAAACTTTGCAGCGCAGCGGCGCAGTGATTTGTCTGGTCGCCACACTGGATTCGATTTTGCGTAGAATCCACCTCACGCTTGGCGCCCGCTACCATGATCCAGTGGAACGTTCACTGGCCATTGGCGAATTGCAGCGCGAATGGAAAATCCGCGAAGTTGACAGCGTGGTCGAGTTTGACGCGACGTACATCACCGAAGCCGTCTTAATGGATCGGATTGCCGATTTTTGGCGCGAACTCGCTCTGCGGCGGGAATAGCTCAATCGAAGCCTGGATACCGCTTAGGATACCGCTTCCACATCGACTGGCGCTTTGCCCATAACTCCGCGCCCTTCCAAGAAGCCAAGCATCCGCGCCTGCTCTTTCTCAACATTTTGCAGGCCTTCGTCCAGGCTTTTTACCTCGTCCCGCAACTGACCCAAGCTCTCATCCACGCGGTCAAAACGTTCTTCCAAGCGAATCAGGCGCTCCTCAAGACGCGTCATACGCTCTTCAAGACGGTCAACGCGTTCCTCAAGGCGGTCAATACGACCTTCAAGGCGCGTCATGCGTTCCTCAAGACGCGTCATACGCTCCTCAAGGCGCGTCATGCGTTCCTCAAGGCGGTCAATACGACCTTCAAGGCGCGTCATGCGCTCCTCAAGGCGGTCAATACGACCTTCAAGGCGCGTCATGCGCTCCTCAAGACGCGTCATACGCTCCTCAAGGCGCGTCATGCGGTCACCCAGACGGTTAAACTGGCGGGTAAGATAAGCCATCCCGGCCAAACCCAAGCCCAGCACAGTCACAAAAAACGCGCCAAATTGCAGCCAGCCTATGCTTTCCATATTTACTCCGGCACCTCCAATTATGTTTGCGTCAGTATAACATGATAAACGCGCCCTGCCAAATGGCATCGTCAGTTCGGCAGCGGTCAAGTCTCGGTATCTGTCGTTTCAAGTTCAGCCAGCGACGGCATGGACGCTCGCTCTGAATGCACGCCAGTAGCGCCGTCGGGGCGAGTGCCGCGGGTTTCCAGGCTTTGCAGATTGCCGGCGGCATCATAGGCGCGGACAGCAAATCGGTAATCGCCTTCGGCAAAGCGCCAGTCATAGCGCCAGATGACCCAGGTCAATTCGGACAAGGGCCGGCGCAGCTGGGCTTCTCGCCAATCGCCGTCATTGACGCTGATTTCGACGCGGGAGATTTGCTTGGCGCCAGAATAGGCAATGCCGCCAATCGGCACGATATACTCATCGTCATCCTTCACAATAGCTTCGGTGGCGACGGCATCGACCACGGAGACGGTATTGACCATCGCTTCCACGCTCCAGCCGCGGCGCACCCAATAGCCCTCTTGCCAAGCATCGACAAATTCGATGCTCTCAATCCACTTGGGCTGCTTCATGCCATAGCGGTCGGGAATATAGATACGCAGGGGGAAGCCGTGCTTTTGCTTGAGCGGCTGGTCATCCCATTCATAGGCGAACATGATGCGTTCATCGGCGGCGATGACATCCATCATTACATATTCATCAAAGTTGTCGGCGCCAGTGATCTTGAGGGCGACGGCACTGGACTGCGGCTGCACCAAGTCCAGAAAATCGCTCATGCGGAAACCCGACCATTTGGTGGTGCTGATGAGCGAGCCGCCGATGCGGTTGCTGATGCAGGACAGGGTTACAAAGCGGTCAACCCGTTCAAATCGGTCGTAGAGATCTTGCAGGGACAGGCTGACTGGGTTATCGACCAAACCGGTCACTTCCAGCCGCCATTCGCTGGCGTTAATCACCGGCGGACGCGAGCTAATGTCGATGCGGTAATGGTCGTCAAGCGGGGTGTATTCGGGACGCGTGCCGGGCGCTGGCTGCAAGCTGTCGTCTATGTTGGGCAAGGTCTCGGCGGGCGGTTCAGCAGGAGCTTCGACAGCTGGCTGCTCTTCGGCGGGCCCACGGCCAAGAAATGCGCCCAGCCCGGCGCCGATTACAGTCAGAGTCGCGCTGGCGCCACCGACGCGCACCATGAATTGGCGGCGATTGAGCGCGGCCGCGGTCACGGTTTGGCCGATTTTTCCGTCTGTTTCAGTCGTTTCCTGGTCGTGAATCAGCTTGCTGTAAATCCAGTTCGCGGCCAGGCCCCAGCCAATGAAGATCAGCAAAATCCAGACCAGCTGCAAGACGGGCGGCGCGGTCGCCGTCAGATTGACCTGCCCCGAAATCAGCATCATCACGACGCCGAAAACCAATCCCAGCGCGGCGCCAGGAACGACATTGCCGACTTTGGCTTGGCCGCGGTTCAACAGGGCATAGAGCAGCGCTATCGCGGCGGCGCCCAAAATCCAGAAGGCCGCCAGCCCCATCAGCTGTTCGGCAGTCTTGGCGGCGGTGGATATTTCGCCCAGGTTGAAGGCAATAATCATGTCCACCATGATATCGATGCCGAAGGTCAGCAGCGGCCCAGGCAGATTGCGCGATGTAAAGTCAAAGACGTCAAAGGGGATGAAGGGCAGGCCGGCGGCTTGGTCAGCCAGAAACATGATCGCCATCAGCGCTGGGGTGAGCAAAGCGCCGACCGCCGCGCCCAGCCACAGCGAGGGTTTTTCCATCAGCTTTTTCATAATCCGCTTCTCCTACTTGAATGGAAAATATAAACAAGCGCTTACAGTATAGTACAGAATGGGTGAGAAATGTATTTCAGCTTATATGGGAGCGGCGAATTAGGGGACATTCACCATTTTTACTACGTCATAATCCGCCACATTCCCGACAAAAACCGCCATTCTCCGCTATAAAACTTTTTATTTACCACAGAGGGCACAGAGGACAGAGAGAAAAGCCATCGGGAAGTGCGCCGCGGCGTTTTGCCATTGAGGATTTAGAAAGTCCCATAACCATCCTTTTTACCATTCCCAAAATCCGCCATAGTCCGCCACATCTTGCGACATAATCCGCCACATTCCCGACATAATCCGCCATTTTCCGCCACACCATGCCGCGTCATAATCCGCCATTTTCCCGCCATATTCCCGACATAATCCGCCATTTTCCGCCACATCCTACGACAAAATCCGCCATAGTCCGACAAAATCCGCCATAATCCGCCACAGCCTGGCAGGCAACATCTGAAGCGGAACGGGTTTTATGTCCGCAAGGAAAACCTTTTCGGTCATAAAGCACTTTTCGATCATAAGCGATTTTCATTCTATGCTATGTCAATTCTTTATACCGTGTTTGCGGGTTGGAGAGGTGACTCAAAGGCCGCAGTTTTGGTTTTTGCATGTCCTTATTTTTTTACCACTCTCCGACAAAATCCGCCATAGTCCGCCATAATCCCGACAAAAACCGCCATTTTCCGCCACACCATGCCGCGTCATAATCCGCCATATTCCCGCCATTTTCCGCCATAGTCCCGCCATAGTCCGCCATAATCCCGACATTTTCCGCCATAATCCGCCACAGCCTGGCAGGCAACATCTGAAGCGGAACTGGTTTTATGTTCGCAAGAAAAACTTTTTCGGTCATAAAGCGCTTTTCGATCATAAGCGATTTTCATTCCATGCTGCGTCAATTCTTTATACCGCGTTTGCGGGTCGGAAGGGCGACTCAAAGATCGCAATTTTGATTTTTGGACGCGGCGGCATTCAGATTATGGCCTGTCAATATATTACAGACTGGACAATGCGCCGCGATTTCATCTCTGCTTTTTGAGGCCTTTGATGGCTGATTCGGCCGTAAAGCGGTCTACATCGGCGGCCTGCATCAGCCGTTGTCGGGCCTCGTCATCGCGTTCGGCGCTGACAAGCTCGCGCAGTTCGGCAAGGTCAAACTCCGAATCGGCAAGGGCGAGCGGCGGGCGCAGTCGGTCAGCGGGGCGGCGTTTGCGTTTGTCATCAACCTGCATAAATTGATACATGCCGACCACAAAAAAGGCGCACATCAGCAAAACATTGCAACTGATAAATAACAGGAGGGTCATGTTTCGCCTCGCTTCAGATACTTTTCGATGCTGTCGGCAATCTGATGCCAATGGTCGGTATCGAGCAAGGCGACATCGGCGTCCGTCCAGAAGGCATAGGCGATTTGCCGCGATTTTGGGTCGGCGGGATTCTGGCGCAGGAGGCTCCAGTCGTCGAGGCGCCGGCTATAATAATGCTCGACCAGTTCGGCCATGATGGCGTTCACGGCTGCGCTGACCAGATGGCCGATGCGCGGCGGCAGCGGGCCTTTTTGCAGGGCATGCGCCAAATCAGCCAGGGCCTTCATATAATTGGCGGCGCCGGGCAGGTCAAAGGCGCGCTGGGCTTCGGGTGGCAGCCGCGGCGGCGCGGTGCCGGTATTGACCATCTGCATGAGGATTTGCCGGGCGAATTGGGCATTCGGATAAGCATGTTCAAAGATTTCCAGGAAGGGCCGCGCCCGTTCAATGACCACGGCCACAGCCAGAAAGAATTCCATTTCCATAAACAGGGCTTTCAGCAGAAATTGACGCTGTTCTGGGTCGCGCGTTTCGGCCGCCTGGCGCAGCTGTTCGAGATTTTTCTTGGACATCGCATCCCCGTTTTGATGGTATGACATTGCCTGCCTGGATTTCAGCCAAACAGCGTCAATGCGCCGCGCATTTCCATAGGCATGGCGAAAATTTGCCAAGCCAGCAGCGTCATCGTCAGCAGCGTCAAAGCCCAGGGCAGCAGCCCGGCCAAGGCCTGTCGATGATAAAGGCGCCGCGCTGTCTTTTGCGCCAGATGCAGACTCCACAGGAAGCCGCCCAGCAGCGCCATCAGCTGCGCGAGGCCGATGAGGTTTTCGTCCAGCGCGAAGCTCCAGCTTTGCCAGTCGCCGGCCGCCGCGCCCAGAAACTCCTGGATGATCGGCGCAATCAGGCCGGGACTCACCAAGAAATGAAAGCTGTAATGGGCAAACCAGATGCCAAAGCCGAGCGGGACAAAGGCCGGCGCAAAGGCGGCCAAGGTATCTCGCAGCGAATCGCGCTTGCGTTTGCCGGTTAGATGTCGGCCCAGCCCGGCGGCCGTCACGGCGGCGAGCATCGGCAAAAGCAGATTGCCCAGCCCAAAAATGAGCAGCAGCGCCAGGAATTCGCTAGTGATGCCCAGGTTCAGCGCCAGCCAGGCCTGCAATTCATAATAAGGCGGCACCATGCCAAAAGCGTTTGACAGGCCCATAAAAGCCAGGGCAATGAACAGAAAAGCGCGGTCCCAGCGACGCGGCTGGCTGTCGGCCTGGTCGAGTTCGCGGCCGGGGCGGCGGGTGAAGAGGCTGGCGTTGTCGTGCGGGCAGGCGCGGACGCAATCCAGGCACATCGTGCAGTCCATATTGCTTTGGATTTGCGGGGCGAAGAGCAGGGTGCCGCAGCCCAGCGCGCCTTGTGGCCCGCGTTTGACCTCAACGGACTGCTTGACATCTGACTGGCCAATAATCGGCATCTCATCGACGCGAATGATCGGCTGACGGGCATAGCTGCCATTGACGCATTCCTTGCCGACGCAGGCGGCGCAGACATCGGGCGATTTGACGGCGATTTGGGCTGGCGACAGGGCCGAATAGACAAAGTTGAATGAGCCGAGCGGACAGACGTATTTGCAAAACGCCGATTCGACGAAGACCGCTTCCAGCGCGAAGGAGGCCGTGAAATAAAACAGAATCACCCAGGCCATCAGCCAGGGACTCGCCCATAAATCGAGATATTCATAGAGGAAGAAGAGGACAAACAGGCTGAAGATCGCCAGCCATTTATTTCGCAGCGCTTTGGGGAAGCGGCGCCCGGTCAATGAGAGCCGTTTGGCCAGGCTGCGCGGCAGGGTAAAGGGACAGCCCATGCAGAACAGGTTGCCGGCCAGCAGCAGCGCGACCACCACAAGGCCGCGATAATGCACCCAAGGGACGACCGTGGCCAGATTGCGCGCGGCCGACTGTGGGCCAGTAAAGCCGTCAATGATCAAGGCGATGGCGGCGAGGGTCAGCGGCAGCTGCAAGGCGAGACGGCCGTGACGATGCCGCAAGAGTCGGCCGATCAGCGGCAGCTTGAGGATGTCGCGGCCGCCGGGATAATGATGATATTCGGGCGGCTGATTTGGACGATGGGCAGACTGCGCTGACATGGCTAGGCCGCCGTTCCCGAAAGCACGGTATAGATGATGAATGCCCCGTACAAAAACAGCAGAATCAAGCCTTCCAGCGGGCTTAGTCGGCGCTTGGTTTCCAGGAAGACGTACAGGATCAGGGTTGTCGCCACCAGAATACCGATGGAAATCCACAGCCCGTCTGTGCCGACGTGGATAGAACCCGCGCCCTGGAAGACGATGGCGATAAACCAGGGCAGCCCTAGGCCGATGAAAACATCAAAAATATCGGAGCCGATGGCGTTGGCGACGGCCATACCGCCGCGGCCGGCGCGGGCCACGTCAATCGAGGCAATCAAATCGGGGGCCGATGTCCCGGCCGCCAGGAGCGTCAAAGCCACAATCACCGGTGAAATGCCCAGGCCGGCGGCAAAGACGATTGTCGCTTGAATCAGGACGTAGCTTAGGACGACAATCAGCGCAATCGCCACCAGGAAGGCCCAGAGGTAGTTTGTCTCGGGCGCGCCGGTGATGAGTCTGATGAGCCGCGCGATGATCGATTCCAGTCGATGCAGCCAACCCTTGCGCGATGGCCTTGGCGGCGGGCTGGTTTCGCTGGCCGATTCGTCTTTGACTGTGGGCGGCGCCTTGAAAAAAATCAGCAGCAGCACATAGACGGCATAGGCGGCCAATCCCACTATCGCCTCTTCCAGCACAATTTGGCCGTCCTGAAAGATGAATGCCAGATAGGCAATCGACGCCAGATAATAAAAGGTGTCGCGCCGAACCGCGAAGATATGGATATGCAGACCGCCGGCGACCAAGGCTGAAACTCCCGTAATCACCAGGATATTGAAGACGGCCGAGCCAACAATCGTGCCAATGCCGACGTCGCTGTGCGCGCCGCCGTTGGTGAAGAGGGCCATCAGCGCAATCGCCAGTTCCGGGGCCGATGAGCCGACGGCCATCAAAGACGCGCCGGCCACCTCATCCGACAGCTTGAGACGCTGCGATATTTGATCCAGGCTGACAATAAAAAAGCGGTCAGTGACCACCGCCAGCAAATAGACCGCCGCGATAATTACCGCCAGACTCGTCATCACATCAAGCATGCGCTTACCCCACTCCTCGGTCGGCATTGCTGGCCATAGCCATTATTCTATCATATGCGCTAAGATAACAGGGCATGGAAATGGTGTCATGAAGGAGTGGACATGGATATTCAAGACATTCAACTTTTATTTGCCTACAATGACTGGGCAAACAAGCGGATTTTGGCGAAGGCCGAACAGGTCTCGGAAGATCAGTTAAGGATGCCGAGCGCTCTTGGCTGGGGCAGTCTGTTTGGAGGGCTGGTTCATCTGATGGATGCCGAGTACGCCTGGCGGGTTTTGCTGAAAGAGCGGCGCTTTGTCAAGAGGCTTAGGCCAGAAGACTTTTCCGATTTGGCGGCGTTTAAGGCGCGCTGGCAGCAGGAAAATCAAGCCTTGTGGGATTATCTCAACAGCTTGAGCGATGAGGATGTATCGGGCATGGTCAGCTATGAGGCCGAGGGCGAGCGGCGTCAGCGCGTTTTGTGGCATTGTCTGGCGCATGTCGTCAATCATGGCACCCAGCATCGGAGCGAATGCGCGGCTATACTGACCGATTTTGGCCAATCGCCAGGCGACATGGATTTCACTCTGTTTCTGTGGGAGCGTCAATGACGGGCTGATGATTCACACTGGGCTTGAGTCTATTCCTCGTCCTCACCTTCGCCTTGTCGGCGGCGACGTCTTTGCAGCAGCCGCGCGCCCAGGTTGCTTTGCGCGGTCGGTGGACTGGCGGCTGGCCTTGGCGGCTTGTCATCCTCGCCCGCTTCATCCGTCAAGGGAAAAGATTGACGCTGGCGCGGCCGTCCCATTGCATCAATGAATCCAGTCTCGCCATAGCTGGTCGAATCGCGGCTGCGCTGACGGGCATTGAGCAGGGTTTCCAGCCGTTGTGACCGCGTTTCCGCTTCCGATGGCCGGCCGGACAGCCACGCTCGCAGGCGATTCAGGTCACTGCGTGTGACAATCAGCCGCCGCACGGCAATATCCAAAGGCAGCAAAATCAGCGCCAGCCATACCAAACTTTCCCAGATGGGCGTTCTGGCTTGACGCTCACCCAGGTTATGCAGGAAGACATCGGCCGGCCGGCCGCCAAAATTGCCGCCGCCGGTGATGTCCGCCATCTGCGCCAGCAGCGCATCATCCTGCCGCCGTGGGATGTATTCGGGGGAATAGGACATGACCCAGCCATTGAGGTCGGTCAGCGCCGTTTCGCGGCCCTCAAGTTCAGCGCTGCCGTGAACAGTCAGGAAATAGGCGCCTTCGTTTTGCGGCTGAAAGGCAGCTTCATAGCGGCCGGGAGCGGTTTGCTGGAGTGGCAGGCGGCGGCCGTCACCGTCTGGATGCAAGATGGCGCTGTTCAGCAGGAGGCCATTGAGGAACTCGCCTTCGGTATCGCGGGCATCCACTACAATTCGCGCCTGTTCGTTTTCCATGATGACGCGCGTTTCCAAATTGCCGCTGGCGCCGGCGTTGATGCTCCAGGTGACGGCCTGTCCCCAAAAGCGCGAGAAATCATCCCAAGCCACCCATTCATTGGCCCAGCGCGCGCTGGCATCTGATGTCCAGGCGATGACCCGTCCCAGCCCATACTGCCATGAGGCCAAAATCGGATCAGAAAAAGGTTCGGGGCCGCTAAGAATGCGCTGGGCGGCGATTTTGGGCGTGGTGGCGACATAGCCGCGCAATGGTGGCAGACTGCCGATGCCGTCCATAATGGCGCTGCTGCCAGTAACGCGGGCCGTAAAGGACTCTTCGACGATATAAGACCGCGAGGCCAGCACGGTTTCCTGGGCAAAGATCAGCGGAATCTGCTCGACTTCGCCAACGCGGTAATAATTGCCGCCGCCAGCTTCGGCCATCCGCTCCAGAAACTTGGCCGGGTTGCGGCCAATGGCAATTGTCGACAAGCTGACATCAAAGGTGTCATGGAGATGTTCGGTTAATTCGACTAGGCCGGTCGGATTGGCGCCGCCGTCGGTCAGCAGAATCAGATGCTTGACGGCCGAGGGCTCTTGAATAATATCGCGCTCGACCAAACGCAGGCCAGCCAGAATGTCTGTGCCGCCGCCAGATCGAATGGTGTTGGTCATGGCGATAAGCGCCTGTGAATCGTTGACCTGCTGGAAGGGGGCCACCCAGGCGCCGCCGGTGTCAAATGTGCCGATGGCGACGCGGTCGGTCGGCTGAAGCAGTTCCAGCGAAAGCACAATCGCTCGTTTCGCCAGTTCCAGATTCGGCACGCCGCTGCGGCCAATCTGCCCCATGCTGCCTGAACGGTCAATGAGATAGGCGATGGTCAGCTGTGGCAAACGCTGCTGGTCTTTGATCTGCATATCGACTGGCAGGGTGCGTTCCAGCGGCGTCTGAAAATAGCCGCCCGGCGCATAAGCCTGCGGCCCGCCAATCACCACTAGGCCGCCGCCGATATCGCTGACAAATTGATCCAGGAGCGTCATCTGCGCCTGGCTAAGTTCGGTGGCGGGGATATTCGCCAAAATGACGCTTTTGTAATTGGCCAAGCCGGCCATCGTCACCGGCAGGTTGGCCGGCGCGGCGACATCGACCAGAATGCCGGCCTGTCGCAAAGCCGGCAGCAAAAACTGCGTTTCCGATTCATCCACAGTCACCAGTAAAATTCGCGCTGGGCCGACGACCTGACTAAAGGCGGCCAGCTGATTGTTCTCGCTGAAGCTGTCATTTTCGCTGGGGACGATGATCTGGGCCGAAAAATCGAGGAAGCCGCTGAACTGGCTGGTCTGCGTCAGGGTATAGCGGGTATCGCCGCGCTGCAAATCGAGCGTCTCTTCATGGACGAGACTGCCGCCTGAAAAAATTAGCAGGGTGGCCGGCGTGGCCGCTTCGGCATGGATGCTGACTGAAATGTCAAAGCTCTGCTGTTCGGCGACGCGGCTGGGCGCATCCAGGGCGGTAATGCGAACATCCGGCGCGGCTTCGCGGAAGAAGGGAACATAGCTGATTTCGACGTCCGAGGCCGAGGCGCGTTGGGCGCGGGCGATGGCATCTCCCTGCGTCGCTTGGCCGTCGCTCAAAATCACAATGCGCCGCGAAGCATCGGGCGGGAACATCGACAAGGCTGTCTGGATGGCATTGGCAATATCAGTGTGCGCGGTTATCGGTATGGCGCCAAAAGCCTCAACTTCCTGGACGATGCTGAAATCACTTTCGGGGACGGCATTGTCGCCAAATAAAACCAGCGCCCATTCATCTTCGGGGGCTTTGCCGGCCAGGGCCGCGCGAATATAGGCTAACTGCTGGTCTTGCGCGGCGGCGCCCATGCTGTCGGAGACATCGACCAGAAAAACGACGGCCAGCCGATCAACCGACTGCACATTCTGCAAGCCGGCCAAGGCCAGCGCCAGCAGCACGACGATAATCGTCCGCAGAAGCAGGCTGATGGTGTCGCGGCGGCGGCGAAAGGCCTGACGCGGAAAGCCGATATACCAGACGAGCGGCAAAAAAATGAAGAGCAGCAGTCCAGCAAATGGGGTGGCAAGCTGCATATCGCATCCAGATTAGACTTGTCGACAGTGACGTCCGCTGTCAGCCGATGAGGCCCGCTGTTCTGATTGTAGCCGACAAGATGCCTGCGCTGACAGACCCATTAGCCAAACAGAAAGCATTCCAATATGCTGTTACATGAAACGGCGGTTCTGCCTCTATTTGATGGCCAGGGCGGCGATGACGCGGCAGTCAGACCCGCGAGATTTGGTTGCGGAGACGCTGCACGCGCAAGGCCAGGACGGTATCCATTTCGATTTCTTCCTGGATTTTGTTGCAGCCATGCAGGACTGTCGTATGACTGCGCCCAAAGACGTCGCCAATCTGCGGCAGGGACGCTTCGGTCATTTCCCGCGCCAGGAACATCGACAGCTGGCGGGCGTGGTTGACGCGGGCCATGCGCTTTTTGCCCTTGATGGTGTCGATTTCCAGATTAAAGGCGGCGGCGATCACCTCAATAATATAGGCAATCGTAATATGCTCGCGCGGTCTCTCATAGCGGTTGAGGGTGGCTTCGGCGCGGCGCATGGTCAGGTTTTTGCCGCCGTTCAGCCGCAGCCGCGCGGCGATCTGATTAAACAGGCCATTCAATTCGCGGATGCAGCCCGAAGAGCGTTCGGCAACCATATGCAGCATATTCTTGGGGACGTCCAGATGCCGTTCCCGCGCCCACAGTTCCATAATGGCCATGCGCGTTTCCAGTTCGGGCGGGGCGATATCGGTCACTAGGCCGCCCTGAAAACGCGAGCGCAGCCGGTCTTCCAGGGTCTCCAGTTCGCGCGGGTGGCGGTCAGAGGCCAGCACGATCTGCTTGTTGAAATTGACCAGGCTGTTGAAGGTGTGGAAGAATTCTTCTTGGGTGCTGTCTTTGCCGCGGATAAACTGAATATCATCGACCAGCAGAACATCCACCGAGCGGTATTTTTGTCGGAAAAGGGCGGTGGCGCGGTCGCGGATAGCCTTGACCAGATCGTTGGTGAAGTCCTCGGAAGGCACATACAGAACGCGGAGGCCGCGCTGCTGGCAGGAGTTGGCGATGGACTGCAACAGGTGGGTCTTGCCGATACCTACGCTGCCATAGACCAGAAAGGGGTTATAGATGGAGGCCGGGTGTTCGGCGATGGTTTGGGCGGCTTTGGCGGCGATATGGTTGGAATCGTTGACAACAAAGCGTTCAAAAATCATATTGGGGTTGATCGCGCTGCCTTTTGGCAAACTGGGCGGCGGCGGCGGGCGCAAGGCCTCTTGGACAGATGTGGCGGGGTCGGCCGGCTGGCTGTCGTTTTCATCTTCGTCCTGGCGCGGCAAAAGCTGAAACAGCGGCATCTCCTCGTTGATGTCGTCGAGGCTGGGCTGGGAGCCATGCACCTGAAAGTCGATTTCAACCTTGCTTCCCATCGTCTCGCACAGGACGGCCTTGATGTCGTCGTACAGGCGGTGGCGCAGCATATCGCAAATATAGCCGTTGGGGACGCCGATGATGAAGCTGTTCGCCTCGAAGCGCAAGAACTCGGTCGGGCGCATCCAAGTTTCAAATCTGGCGCGGTCCCACCGCAGTTCGAGCAAATCTGACGCTGATTTCCAGACTTTCCGAGCATTAGAAACCATAGCTGCAATCTCCATGAACGCTTAACTGGCGGCGCCGACAAACAGGCGCATGAATCCTTCGGGACTGAAATCCCGCCGCGGCGGCTGACGCAAACTAGATTGAACCGGGTACATGTCTGTCACTTGGCAGTCGAGATTCGCATGACGAGCCAGCTTTGACAAACCAACCTGCAAGGGAGTGAATCTGTCTTATGCAGATGACCACAGTATAGCCGATTGCCTGCCCAGACTCAAGCAAACAAGACCTCAAATGCGAAATTTTAAGGTTGGGATATTCTGTCTGTTTTTTTGGGATAATCGGCCTGATCAAGCGGGCGGCGGCGGCCTTTTGTTAAGGCAAAATCATTTGGGAAATAAGCGGATGAAGCAGCCGAAAATGACTGATTTTATCCAAATATCCCAAAGATCGGCGCCAGGAAGCCAAAGTCAAAGTCGAGATGGTGAAAACATTCACAGCTAAAAACGGCGGTCATTGTTCCAAAATGATGCCGATTTGAGGGGAAATTTGGGATAAGTGATGCGCTTTTTACTTCCGCTAAAAACTTGAAAGGGTGGATTTTTGGCCTGTTTTCGGCTCATTCAGCGTTCGCGAGGGGCGGGAAAAGGCAAATTTGGCCCATTTATTTGGACGTATTTCCGATTCAGGGTAAAATGTTTGAATAAATTGCATTTATTTTGAGTGTGGCATGGGGAGGGGGAATGTCCGAATACGAAAATCATGTACCCCTGACTGATTCTATAGCAGAAGACGTTGGTACATACGAAGAAGACAAACCTGACATTATTAAGGTTTCGGCGCGGTCGCGATCAACGGCTGTGGCTGGGGCCATCGCCGGGGTAATGCGTCAGCATCAGCTGGCCGAAGTGCAGGCTATTGGCGCCGGCGCCGTCAATCAGGCGGTCAAGGCCTTGGCGATTGCCCGCGTCTATCTTGAGCGCGACGAGATCGACATCGTGACCGTACCCTACTTCACGGAAGTCGATATCGATGGGCAGGAGAGGACGGCGGTTCGCTTTCGGGTTGAGCCTCGGCCGCAATAAGGCTTCCTTGAACAGTCGGCATGGATAGAAGCGGCCTCTTTTGTCTGCCGCCGAAAGTGGCTGGACGAGATGCGACTATCCAGTGTTATAATGCGCTGTGCTGTTCAAAAGATGGGAGTCAAGCGGTGTCTGAATTGTCGAATCTTGCCATTAACACTATCCGCGCCTTGTCGATGGATGCGGTGCAGAAAGCCAACAGCGGTCATCCAGGTCTGCCGATGGGCGCGGCGCCGATGGCCTATGCGCTGTGGATGAACCATTTGCGTTATAACCCCAAAAATCCCAAGTGGGCCAACCGCGACCGCTTTGTCCTTAGCGCCGGCCACGGCTCGATGCTGCTGTACGCTCTGCTGCATCTGACTGGCTTTGATGTCTCGCTGGATGATCTCAAGAACTTTCGTCAATGGGGCAGCAAGACGCCTGGGCATCCTGAATATGGCGAAACGCCTGGCGTCGAAACGACCACCGGCCCGCTTGGCCAAGGCGCGGCAACGGCGGTTGGCCTGGCGCTGGCCGAGGCCTGGCTGGCGCGTTATTTCAACCGCGGCGGCTATGATGTCGTCGATCATTATACGTATGCGCTGGTCAGCGACGGCGATTTGATGGAAGGCGTCTGCCTGGAGGCCTCGGCGCTGGCCGGGCATTGGGGGCTGGGCAAGCTGATTTTTCTTTATGATGACAATCAGGTCACGCTGGACGGCGCGGCCGATATGACCTTCACCGAAGATATTCCACAGCGCTATCGAGCCATGGACTGGCAGGTCATTAGTCTGGCCGACGGCCATGACGTCAAGGCCATTAGTCAAGCGATTGAAGCGGCGCAGGCCGTGAAAGACCAGCCCAGTCTGATTGCCGTACGCACCATTATTGGCTATGGCAGTCCCAACAAACAAGGCACCAGTCAAGCGCATGGCAGTCCGCTCGGTGAAGATGAAGTCCGCCTGGCGAAAGAGAATTTGGGCTGGCCAAGCGAAGAGCGTTTCTTTATCCCTGGCGATGCGCTGGAGCATTTTCGCAGCGCGGTTGACAAGGGCGCCGCGGCCGAAGCCCAGTGGCAGACGGTGTATGAGGCGTGGCGCGATGCCTGGCCTGAACTGGCCGCCGAATGGGACCGGGCGATGGCTGGGGAATTTGCCCCGGGCTGGCGCGAAAGTCTGCCGCGCTGGGAACAGGAGCAGAGTATCGCGACTCGCAACGCCGGCGGCGACGCGCTGAATGCCCTGGCGCGGTTCGCTCCGACCATGATTGGCGGCGACGCTGATCTGGCCGGCAGCACCAAAACTCTCATCAAAGGCGCCAAAAACACCGGCCGCAAGCTGGCGACTGAACGCAACCTGCGCTTTGGCGTCCGCGAGCATGGCATGGGCGCGATTGTCAATGGCCTGGCCTTGCACGGCGGCATCGTCAAACCCTACAGCGCGACCTTCTTCACCTTCAGCGATTATATGCGGCCGGCGATCCGACTGGGCGCGCTAATGGACATCCCGACCGTCTATGTCTTCACCCATGACAGCATCGGACTGGGCGAAGACGGCCCCACCCACCAGCCAGTCGAGCATCTGATGGCCTTGCGCGCTATGCCTAATCTGCACGTCTTCCGGCCGGCTGACGCCACCGAAACCGCCGGGGCCTGGGCAGCGATTGCCGAACTCAATCATCCCGCCGCTATCGTCCTTAGCCGTCAGAATTTGCCCGTATTGATCGGCAACGACGAGGGCATCCACGAGGGCGTATCGCGCGGCGCCTATGTGCTGTCCGAGCATGAATCGGGGGACATCGACGTTATCATCATCGCCAGCGGCAGTGAGGTCTCCATCGCGCTGGATGCCGCCGGCCTGCTGGAAGAAGCGGATATTCGGGCGCGGGTGGTCTCTATGCCCTGCTGGGAATGTTTTGAAGATCAGGATGACGCATATCGGGAGAGTGTCCTGCCGGCAAGCGTGACGAAGCGGGTCAGCGTTGAGGCCGGCGTGACGCTGGGCTGGACAAAATATGTCGGCGGCGAGGGACTTGCGCTGGGTGTGGATCGATTTGGCGCCAGCGCGCCCTATGCCAAAATCTATGAGGCCTGCGGGCTGACTCCCGGCCATGTGGCCGAAGCCATCAACGCCCTGCTGGACGATTAGACGCCGCGAGGTCTTTGTGTCCCTCAAAGTGATGGTCGTCCTGCCAACCTATAACGAAAGCGAAAACATCCGCGAAATTGTCGCCGCGCTTTTTGCTTTGGGCATCCCCAATTTTCATATGCTGATTGTGGATGACAATTCGCCCGATGGCACTGGCGACATCGCTGAAGACCTGGCGCGGCAGGATCGATTTCAGGGAAAAGTTTTTGTGCTGCACCGCGCGGAGAAACAGGGCTTGGGGCCGGCGTATCGAGACGGATTCAGGCGGGCTTTGTCGCTGGGCGCGGATATTTTGATCCAAATGGACGCCGATTTTTCCCATCAGCCTCAATACATCCCGCACATGCTGGAGGCGGCGCGGCGGCATGACATTGTGCTTGGCTCGCGCTATGTGCCAGGCGGCAGCGTGGATGAAGGATGGGGGATTTTGCGGAAGTGGCTTAGCTGGTGGGCCAACCGCGTCTACACGCCCAGCATCCTCAACCTCCCGATCAAGGATTCCACGGGCGGCTTTCGGCTCTTTCATCGGGAAAGCCTGATGAGGATGAATTTTAACCAAGTCAAAGCCAACGGCTATGTGTTTCAGGTCGAGATGATCTTCATCGCGCATCGGCTTGGCTGTGATATCAAAGAGATCCCGATACACTTCCCGGACAGGCTGCGCGGGACGTCCAAGATGTCGATATCCATTGCTTTGGAAGCGGCGATGCGCGTCTGGCAGATCAAATTCCGTCATCGCCGCCATGACAGCTAAGGTCAGATTAGAGGCGGTCGAGCGTCCAGAGCAGGCCGCGCCGCACTATTTCGCGGGCTTGCGGCACATCAAAATCACCGATGACATGGCCCAGCGAGCTATAGAAGACTTTCCCCTTGCCATAGGAGCGCGTCCAGACGACTGGCATCACCGTTCCATCAATCCAAAAGGCGTGGTCGCCATTAAAGGTCGTGGTCGCCAAAACCTGATTGGAGGGGTCGATGTGCATATAATACTGCTCGGAGCGCATATCAAAGTCGTCGAGGCCGGCCGTAATCGGATGACGGCGGTCGGTGATATTGACGCGGTAATCGATGATGTTGCCGGGATGCGCCACCCATTGCCCGCCGACCATAAATTGATATTCGGTATTATTGCGAAAGGCATCGGCCATGCCGCCGTGCCAGCCGCCGACGCTCACTCTGCCCTCGCGGACGGCATCCAGCAGGGCCGTTTCCTGCTCGCGGCTGATGCTGCTCATCGTGTAGACCGGGATCACCAAATCGACCGAGTTCATCAAATCAGCGTCCAAGAAGCTGTCCAGTGATTCGGACAAGGTGACTTCCAGCCCCGCCGCCCGCAGCAGATCTGCGAATAAATGCGAGGTTTCCTTGGGGTCGTGGCCCTGCCAGCCCCCATAAACGATTAGCGCTTTTTGGCTCATGGCTTTCCTCATTGATCATTGACTTTGGCTAACTATACCCGCGAATGGGCCGAGAATACAGCGGCGGCCCCCAAAATGAGGGGGGATTTTACTGTTCATCTTTCCGAATGATGAAGATGGAATTGCCAGAGGCGACGTAAAGGATATTTTGCGTCGGGTAGGCGACAATGGATGAAAGCAGGGCCAGTTTGTCCTGCTCGAAAACCTGATAGCTTTCGACGAAGGTGCCGGCCAGCGTGGTTTCAAAGATGGTGCGGGCTGGGCGGCTGATGATGAAGAAGGCTGGCTGAAAGGGGTTGTCGTTGAGGACAAAGCCCTGCGTCGTCACTACGCTGGGTTCGCTGCCGGCGTTGAAGCCGCTGAAGGCAAAGGGTTCATCCAGGCCGCCGATATAGCTTTTCATCACGCCGTCGTTATACAGCATATAGACGATGCCGCGCTGGCTGATGGTAAAGTCGATGACGTTGCGGAGGTTGGGCCGCGATTCGCCGGCAAAGTATTCGCGCGGGGCGCTGACATAGGCGCTTCCCGACGGGTCATAACGCCAGATCTGCCCGCCATCGCTATCGAGAATATACAGCCGCCGGCGCCATATCATCAGCGCAATTGGTTTCTGCCACTGCTCGACCCCCAGCACGCGCTGGGCATTGCATTCGATGATGAACTGCGGCGAACAGCGCACTAGGGTGCCGTTTTGGTCGATGAGGGCAATTTCGCCCGAAAGGTCATCGAAGGCGATGTCGACGATTTGGCCGATGCTCCAGCCGTCGACGGCCGCGCCCAGCCGCATATTCGGCACTGGCTCTTGGCGAATCACACCGTCGCCCTCGTCATTGAGTTTGATGCGATAGACCAAGTCGTTGTTGGTGTCCAGGGCGTACATATCCAAGCCCTGCAAGCGCAGCCGTTTGATGCTGGCATTGGGGAAGGCGGTCAGGGCAACTGCTTGGCGCCGCTGGATGCTGTTGAGCAAATCGATGACGTTCTGCGCTTCCTCGCGCACGTTATGAACGGTGGGGTCGGCCGGGCGCAGGCCTTCACAGCCTTCGACAACCAGCAGAGTCGCGTTCCAGGCGGCCAGCACGCCGCGGCGGTCGCTGCTGTTAATTGAGCGCGCCAGGCTGGCCGTTTCGTCGAGACGAGTCAGGCATTGTTCAAAATCTGTCTCGCCCAGATTGGACACCCAGGAGACAACGACGACGATAACAATGACAATCGGAATAATGAGTACGGCCAGGGTAATCGTGCTGGCGGCCGCGCCGCGCCGCGCGCCTGATTCGGACATCGGCAGAACGCGGTCAAGCAGTCGACTCAAGAATCGCAGGCTGTTGGCGGCCCGTCTGGCCGCTCTGGCGCGCGTCCGTCTGGCCAATTCGCCGCGGGCGGCCTGACGCTGATCCTGCTGCTCTTCTGCGATTTGGGCCCGCGCTTCAGCCAGCCGCGCGCTTATCTCGGTGGATGATTCGCCGGGCGCGACGGCAAGCGGACTTTCATATTCGGGCGGCACCAATTCGACCAGTATCAGCTGGCCCTGCATTTTAATGACGCGGCGCAGGCTGTCGAGCGCGTTTTCGATATCGCTTTCGCCCAGGATGCTGTCCAGTTCGGCGCGGGGAATATCGGCAATGTTGGCATCGGCCAGCAGCAGTCGGGCGCCGGCATCGACGGCATAGCGCACCATGCTGACCTCTGGCTCTGGCAATACGCCCAAAGGCGCGCTGAACAGCGGATCATCATCAGAAAGGTCTTCGGGGAAAGTCAGGGTCAGGCCGTTGGTATGCAGGGCCGAGGCCATCGGCCCCACCCGCCCGACATACATATCCCCGCCATGCAGGACGGCGACGGCCATGCTGGCTTCATAGGGCTGCTGTCCGGCGCGGTTGTGGTCATATAGATTGCGATTGAGGGCCTGAAACATCGTGCGGAGGGCGATGGTGACACTGCCGCCGGCATTGAAATAGCGTTCGGCGGCCAGTTTGGCCATCTGCTCGTAGAATGTGGTCGGCGCGATGTAGCCAGAGGGGGCAATCAGGGTGAAAAAGGTATCGCTTTCGCGGGCGCGGGCGGCTGACGGCGGAGCCACTTCGACCAGCGCGCCGGGTGGATTGACGCTGATGGCGCGGCCGCCGAAAATATAGAGATGCCCCACCAAGGCTTCCAGTTCAAATGCCATCGCGCACCATCGCCCAAGTCGATTACGTCCTTATTTTACATCAAGCTGCGAATTGCGCGGGAGTGGCAAATAGAGGGGATATTTCTCGACAAATTTTTTACCACAGAGGACACAGAGGGACGCAGAGGGAAATATCGGGGATTTATAAGGGCTGATTTAGAGATCGCTTTTGCCCCAAGGCCGCAAAATCACTTTGGCGCATTGGCCGGCCAGCTGGGTTTCCCAGGCCTGCTGAATATCATCAATCGAGAAGCGGTGGCTGATGAGCTTGTCCAGTTGGGGGGCTATGTCGGCAATCATGTCCATCATCCGCCGCGAATCGGCCAGGCTGTAATGCCAGGCGCCAATCAGGGTTAGGCCTTTGCGAATCATATCGGGGCTTATCCGCAAGACGGTCTCGTCATGGCATTCACCGACGAAAGCCACCTGGCCTTTGCGCCGCGCCGCGTCTATGCAGAATCGATGGGCGGCCGCAACACCAGCGCAATCGACCGCTTTATCGACGCCGCGGCCGTCTTTGGTCAGGTCGAGGGTCTGTTGCAAGGCCTCTTCGTCGAGGGGGTTGATGACGGCCGCCGCGCCCAGCTGCTTGGCTTTTTGACGGCGATAGGGGTTGGAATCGACGCCGATCACGCGGGCGCCGCGGTAACGGGCATTGATGACGCCGCCCAATCCGACCGGCCCCAGGCCGGTAATCAGGACTGTATCATAGGCATCTACGGCCATCGTCTGAAAGGCGCCAAAGGTCGGCCCCAAGCCACAGCAGGCCATCGCCGCATGGTCATAGGACATCTCGGCCGGGATGGGCAGCAGCAGCCAGTCCTGCTTGAGCAAATACTGCGCCATTGTCGCCTGGCCATGGTCAGTTCCATGAAAATCGCTGAAAGGGATCTCGTCCTGGCAGTGAATGTACTCGCCTGACAAGCAATAGGCACACTGGCCGCAGGAATTGCCGGGCATGGCGACCACCCGATCCCCGACCTTGACGCGGCTGGACTGCGCTGTTTCGATCACTTCGCCGGCGGCCTCATGGCCAAAATGCCTGTGATTGACCCCAGCGGCGAAGGCTTTGTATTCAGTACACATCGGCGCGGCATGAACCTTGAGGACGACCCAATCCTCTTTGGCCTTGGGGATAGGGCCGATGGCGACGGCGGCCTGCGCTTTGCCTGTGACGACAACCTGCTTCATTTCAAACACTTAGGGTCAAACACTGAAGATTTTTTACCACAGAGGGCACAGAGGACAGAGAGAAAAGCGGTCAGGAAATGCGCCGCGGCGTTTTGACGTTAAGAATTTAGAAAATCCCATAATCATCCTTTTTACCATTCCCCATCTCTGCGGAGTATCGATGACATTCACCGCGACAAAATCCGCCATTTTCCGCCATAAAGACTTTTTACCACAGAGGCACAGAGGACAGAGAGAAAAGCGGTCAGGAAATGCGCCGCGGCGTTTTGACGTTAAGGATTTAGAAAATCCCATAATCATCCTTTTTACCATTCCCTGCGATTGTTTTCAGCACGTAAAAATCAGACGGATACGCCTGAAAGGGAAAATCCACCGCAACACGAAGAACACCGAGAAGATAAGGTCGGGATTTCTCGGTGTCCCTGTTTGAAGTGAATGTGTTGAACGTCTTGATGCGTTTGCCAAAAATCAAGGGACAGGCCACTGGGGGCCCGTCCCTAAAATCGCCCGCGTTTATTCGGGAGGCAGCAGCACAATCGAACCCGGCGTCTCGGTTGAGGCGCAGAGCATGTTATCAGCGACATAGGACTGCATCGGCACGACCGAGCGCGGGATCATGCGCGCATCGAGGAAGAAGATACGTCCGGTCGCCTGTGGGAAGCAGACTTCGACGCCTTGGTCGACGTAGCCCCAGATATCGACGGCCGCGATGTAGTTGTCGGCCAAAGCCTGGATGCCGATGCCGCCGCCGTCAAGCTGCTGGCACTGGACGCCGCTGGCCAAGCCAAAGGTGGCGTTGACAGCGATGCCGGTGGATTCGCGCAGGCCCATGCAGGTAGCGGCTGTTGGCGGCCGTTCGGTTGCCGTTGGGACTGGCGTTTCTTCTTTCTTTTTCTTCCTGGGGCATCCGCCCGGGCCGCCGTTGACTTCACCGGTGTTTCGCATGGTTGCAAACTCTGCCGGGTCGCCGTCGGCGTTGGTATTGCCGCTCACTCTGACGCAGCCTTGGAGATTGAGTATACCGACATTGACCCTGATCACCTGCGGCGCACCGCTGTTCCCGGTGAAGGTAGCGCCATTGATGGTCACTATCGTCGATGTGGCGTTGCCCCATATAGTCAGAGCAGAAGCCGCTTCGCTGCCATCGGTCACGGGCCCGTTGTTCAGGAACTGCGCGTTTGTCAGGTCAGCAGTCGAATCGGCGCCGTTCACAGCTATTGGCTTGCCCGCATTGTCTCTGAAGACCACGTTGCGGCCGTCAAGAGACGCGCCAGCGTGGATCTGGACAACTCGGTCGCCGGCCGTGCCGCTGCTGGTGATGGTGACATCGTTCAGCGTGAGCGAAACCCCGGCGCCATCGGCGTTGATGACTGGGTTTTGTGCTACTCCGGTGATGGTGACATCGTTCAGCGTGAGCGAACCCCCGGCGGTGATGGCGATGGCCGGCGCGCCGGTTGTCCCGTCGATGGTGAGGTCGCTTACAGTGAGCGAAGCCCCGGCGCCAGTGACGGTGATGACCGTGCCGGTTGCGCCGCTGATGGTGAAGTCGCGGCCGTCGACGGTCGCCACGACGCCCGCCGCCACCGTTATGGCAGTAGCGGCCGCGCTGCAATCAGCAAGCAGTACGTAGTCAGTCGCATCAGCAAGCGTGGTGGCAACGCATTGAAGCGAGGTTGGGGGCGTCTGGCTTTGGACGGGCGCCGCGAAGACGCATACCCAGACCAAGCACAGCAGCAAAACCGACTTGAGCCTAATCATTTTCTTGATGTTCATTCCATTCACTCCTCATTAAATCGATACCTTAAAACCAATTGCCATTATGACTATATCCCCTTGTTTTGCGTTTGTCAAGGAAATTTTAGGGCAATTTTGAGCTATTTTATCGAAAATGGGGGGAATTTGCCTTTTTGCCGCTGAATTTCGGTATAATAGGTGAACATGGGATTGAGGAGAAGACCTGTGAAGTCCATTGTATTGGAAGAGCCCGGCCAACTCAAACTCAAGGAAATGGAGCGGCTGGGCCCGGTGAGGCGCGGCGAGGCGCGGGTGCGTGTGCGGCGGGTCGGCATCTGCGGCACTGATCTTCATGCCTTTGAGGGTCATCAGAATTTCTTCAGCTATCCGCGCATTATGGGCCACGAATTGGCTGTGGAAGTCTTTGACATCGGCAAAACCGACGAGGAGTTGGGCTATGGCAT
This sequence comes from Phototrophicaceae bacterium, assembly GCA_965243795.1. Lineage (GTDB taxonomy): Bacteria > Chloroflexota > Anaerolineae > Aggregatilineales > Phototrophicaceae > UBA6055. The sequence goes on from OZ251576.1 coordinate 3,327,339, forward strand.
TGGCGATCTGTGCTGCGTTGTCCCTTATCTGCACTGCGGCGAGTGCATCGCCTGTCGACGCGGCAAAACCAACTGCTGTGTGGCAATGCAAGTGCTGGGTGTTCATATCGACGGCGGCATGCGCGAACAGTTTATCCTGCCGGCCGACAAACTCCTGAAAGCGGAGGGACTCACTGTGGAGCAGCTGGCCTTGGTTGAGATGCTGGGCATTGGCGCCCATGCCGCGCGGCGGACCGAGATCAGCCCTGGCGAAAACGCGCTGGTGATTGGGGCGGGGCCGATTGGCCTGGCGACGGCGCTATTCGCCAAAATCGCCGGGGCCGACGTCACGGTCATGGAAGTCAATGAAGGTCGGCTGGCCTTCTGCGGCGACGCGCTCGGTATTGATCAACTGATAGATGCCCGTCAAGATCCGCTGGGCCAGGTCGAGCGACTGCTGGGCGGCGAACTGCCGACTTTGGTCTTTGACTGCACTGGGAGCGCGCTTTCGATGCACGCCGCTTTTGATTATGTGGCGCACAGCGGCTCGATGGTGCTGGTCGGGCATATCCAAGGGGCGCTCAAGTTCAGGGATCCGCATTTTCATGAGCGCGAGATGACGCTGTTGGCCAGCCGCAACGCCACGGCCGCTGATTTTCGTCAGGTTATTGACGCTTTGGAATCGGGCCTCATTGATGCGACCTCGTGGATCACTCATCAGACATCGCTCAACAGCATCACCGCCGATTTTCCCACCTGGCTTGACCCGGCCGAGGGCGTCATCAAAGCTATGCTGACGTTTGACTAGCGCGGCAAGCCGTCTAAATGGGAAGGGATGATGAAACAGCGCATTCAATGGTATCGCTCGCCGGTGGCGGCCGCTGATCTGGCGCGTCTCAATCAGCGAAGTGACCGACGCGGCTGGGCGCAAAGTCTTGGTTTTCTGGGGCTGCTGATTTTGAGTGGCGGCTTGGCCTGGCAGGCCGTCGAGAGGGCGCCTTGGCCGATTGCGCTGGCTTTGGTGTTTCTGCATGGCACATTTTACGCCTTTTTGGTCAACGGATTCCATGAACTCTGCCATAAAACCGTCTTCAAGACGCCGGCTCTCAATCTCATTTTCCGCGATATTTACGCTTTTTTGGGCTGGTACAATCCGACGGCCTTTTGGGCCAGCCATCAGGAACATCACAAGTACACGCTGCATCCGCCCGATGATCTTGAGGTTGTGCTGCCGGTCAAGCTGACGGTGAGATCGTATCTGGGGTTCGCCTTTGTCAATCCGCGCGGCCTGTACAGCCGTCTGAAGCTGGTCGTTCGCTTGAGTTTCGGCCAGATCGACGGCGAATGGGACAGGACGCTCTTTCCACCTGAAGCGCGGGACAAACGGCGGGAACTGTTCAACTGGGCGCGGCTGCTGCTGGTCGGGCATGGGCTGATTGTGATGGCGTCGCTGGCTTTGGGGCTGTGGATGATTCCGATTCTGGTGACGCTGGCGCCTTTTTATGGGGGCGGATTCCAATACCTGCTCAATGAGGCGCAGCATATTGGCCTGTCGGACGAGGTGAGTGACTATCGGCTTAACACGCGCACGATACTTCTGAATCCTTTTCTGCGCTTTTTGTACTGGCACATGAATTATCACATTGAACATCACATGTACGCGGCTGTTCCCTGCTATCATCTGGCCGAACTGCATGATCTGATTAAAGCGGATCTGCCGGCCTGCCCCAAGGGTTTATGGCAGACCTGGGCGCAGATTATCCCGATTATTCGGCGTCAAAGAGGTCAGCCTGATTATCAATTCGCGCCTGAACTGCCGGCCAGGGAAGAGCGTTAGGCCTGATAGCTGCCGGCCGTCACATCGCCGCCGCTGCCTGTCCAGTTGGTGTGAAAATACTCGCCGCGGGCGCGGTCAATTCGTTCATAGGTATGCGCGCCGAAATAATCGCGCTGGGCCTGAAGCAGGTTGGCCGGCAGAGTTTCGGCGCGATAGCCGTCATAAAAGGCCAGGGCGCCGCTCATAATCGGCAGGGGGATGCCGTGGACAATGCCCGTGGCGACCGTCCGCCGCCAAGGGGCCTGGGCTTGGATAAGGGCCGCGCGGAAATAGTCGTCCAGCAATAAATTCGGCAAGTCGGGATTTTTGGCGTAGGCCTGCTGGATTTTGTCGAGGAAGACCGAGCGGATGATGCAGCCTTCGCGCCACATCAAGGCGACGCCGCCATAATTCAGATTCCAGTTATAGCTTTGGGCGGCATCTCGCATCAGCATATAGCCTTGGGTGTAGCTGATGATTTTGGCGGCATAGACGGCCTGTTCCAGGTCATTGATGAACTGCTGGCGGTCGCCTTTGAACTGCGTCTGCGGCCCTGACAAAATTTTGGATGCGGCGACGCGCTCTTCTTTGAGAGATGACAGAAAACGGGCGAACACGGCTTCACCAATCAAGGTCAGCGGCGTGCCTTCTTCCAGGGCTGTCACGGCCGTCCATTTGCCGGTGCCTTTTTGGCTGGCGGCGTCGAGAATCTTGGGCAGCAGCGGCCGGCCATCGGCATCGACAAAGGCCAGGATATTGCCGGTGATTTCAATCAGAAAGGATTCGAGGAGCCCGCGGTTCCATTTTTGAAAGACGGCGCTGATTTCGCCTTCGTTCATCGCCAGGACCTGCGACATGAGATGATAGGCCTCGCATATCAGCTGCATATCGCCATATTCAATTCCGTTATGCACCATCTTGACAAAATGCCCAGCGCCGTCTTCGCCCACCCAGTCACAGCAAGGCGCGCCATCGTCGACTTTGGCGGCGACTGCCTGCAAAATCGGCTTGAGGGCTGGCCAGGCCGCCACTGATCCGCCGGGCATAATCGAGGGCCCATAGCGCGCGCCCTCTTCGCCGCCGCTGATGCCGGCGCCAACATAGAGCTTGCCCTGCGCTTCAACCGTTCGCGCGCGGCGGATGGTGTCATGGAAGTTGGAGTTGCCGCCGTCGATGATGATGTCGCCTTCATCAAGCCAGGGCATCAGCTGGTCGATGAGTTTATCGACGGCCGCGCCGGCCTGGATCATCAAAATGACTTTGCGCGGCCGCTTGAGGGCTTTGACAAATTCTTCAACTGAATAGGCACCGACAATGGTGGTATTTTGCGCTTCATTGGCGAGAAAACGCTCGATTTTGGCGGTCGTTCGGTTAAAGACGGCCACCCGAAAGCCATGGTCGTTGATGTTGAGCGCCAGGTTTTGGCCCATCACCGCCAGGCCGACAAGCCCAATATCCGCTTGATTCTCCATCAATAATCCCCTTCAATATCCCCTTCTGCTGTCCTGACGTCTATTGTAGCGCGCGGACAGGGAAGTTCCAGATGGACTCGCCGCGTTATTCGTCAAGCCGTTTGAGGCCGTCGGCATTGGCAAAAACTTTTTTGAGGCCGTGGCCGTCAAACAGGACATGGATCACAGCGCCGCTGTTTTCTGTACCCATGACCTGGCCGGGGCCGAACTGGGGATGAAGCACGCGCTGGCCGATTTTGAAGGCGGCCTCATTTGGCGGGCGGCTGTGGCCGGGGAAGGGCGCGATTTTTTTCCGCAGGGGATTTTCGGGTTTGGGGGCTGTGTTTGCGCTTCCAAGCAGGGTGACTGGCGGCCTTGGGCTGCTACGACGCAGGCCGGCCAGGGTGACTGGCGATCCATCCAGCAGGCGCCGCGGTAAATCAGACAAAAATTCCGACGGCTCGGCCAACGCGCCGCCGCCGCCATAAAAGGCCCGCCGAAAGGCATAGCTCAAGTATAGTGCGTGCTGGGCGCGGGTCACGCCGACATAAAACAAACGGCGCTCTTCCTCGATGCCGTCTTTTTCCTCAAAGGAGCGGAAGTGCGGCAGAATTCCGGCCTCTAGGCCAGTGATGAACACGACAGGATATTCCATGCCTTTGGCGGCGTGCAGGGTCATCAGCGTCACGGCGTCGGCATCGTCTTTGAGGCTGTCGACATCGGCCACCAAGGACTGTTCGGCCAGGAATTCATGCAAGGGCTGGTCGTCTTCCACAGCGTATTGCAGCAGTCCGCGCAGTTCGCGCACATTGTCGGCGCGGTCGGCGGCTTCTTCGGGGAGTTTGCTGATGGCCTCGAGATGGGCGAAGTAGCCGATTTTGGCGGTGACGCTGTCAAACATCGTCAGCAGGTCGCCAATTTTCGCCATTTCCTGCCAGTCCAAAAGCCAGGCGGCGAAGGCGGCGAATTTTTTCTTGACGACCGCCGAAAGCGGGGTCGGGTCGTCATAAAACAGGTGATTCAGGGCAGCGCTGATGCTCATATTGGCGCCGTTGGCCCAATCGGTGAAGGCGCGCAGTGATTTTTTGCCGATGCCGCGTTTGGGGACGTTGATAATCCGCTCGAAGCTCACTCGGTCATCGGGGTTGTGTATCAGGCGCAGATAAGCCAGCAGGTCTTTGACTTCGCGCCGTTTGTAGAAGCCGACGCCGCCGACCAGGGCATAAGGCAGGCCCTCATTGACAAAGGCCTGCTCCAGGGCTCGGGATTGGGCATTGGTGCGGTACATGACGGCAAAATCGCGGTAATCAAGGCCTTCTTGCAAACGCAGCTGCATAATCTGCTCCAGGACATGATGGGCTTCATAACGCTCGTCATAAGCCTCGTGGACGTGGACCAGTTTGCCTGGGCCTTTGTCGGTGTGGAGGGCTTTGGGGGTGCGGCGGCGGTTGCGGTCGATGACGGCGCGGGCGGCGTCGAGGATGTTCTGGGTGCTGCGATAATTCTGCTCCAGCAGGATAACGGTCGATTCGGGATAATCGCGGCGATAGCGGGAGACGTTGCGATAATCGGCGCCGCGAAAGGCATAAATCGCCTGGTCTTCATCGCCGACGACGAAGACGTTGTTTTGCGGGGCGGCGAAACAGCGCACCAGTTCATACTGGACTTTGTTGGTATCCTGAAATTCATCGACCAGCACATACTCAAAGCGCTGCTGATACCGCTTTCGCACGGTTTCATTGCCGCGCAGCAGCAAGGCCATGTTGAGCAGCAGGTCATCAAAATCCATGGCGTTGGCCGCATGGAGGGCCGTCTGATACCGGCCATAGACCTGCTTGACGATCTCGCTGAAATAATCATTCGACTGGAATTGGGGCGGCAGAATCATCTCGTTTTTGGCGCTGGAAATTCTGGCCGAAATCGCCCGCGGATTGTGAGTTTTGGAGTCGATGCCGAGCGCGTTCATCACTTGCTTAATCAGAGCTTGCTGGTCATCGCTGTCGTAGATGACATAATCCGGTTTATAGTCGATGCTTTCGGCTTCCATCCGCAGGAAACGGGCGCAGGTGGCGTGGAAGGTGCCGACTTGCAGGCCGCGCAGGGGGATGTCCAGCAGGTTTTCGATCCGCGAGCGCATCCCGCCGGCCGCTTTGTTGGTGAAGGTGACGGCCATGATGCGATGATGCGGCGCGTTCTGCTCTTGAACCAGATAGGCGATGCGATGAGTCAAGACTCTGGTTTTGCCGCTGCCGGGGCCGGCCAGCACCAATACGGGGCCGGGGCCGGTGGTGATGGCCGCCGCCTGCTGTGGATTCATGCCCTCGGCCAGCCGATGCCGCGCCATGCGAAACTCCTCCCGATTCTGCGTTAATGGCTTATTGTAACAGAAAATATCGGCAAAGCAGGCCGGGCAAAATTGAAGCCGCGCTAGCCGCCAGAGGGGGTCGGTTCAGCGATGGGAGTCGCCAGCGGCAACGGATTGTCGATCAGGACGTTCAGGCTGCGCTCGATGGAGCCGCCCTCTGTTGATGTCACCAGCAGGCGCAGGGTGTAACTGCCGGTCGGTATCGACGCGGTGTCCCAAGTCCCCAGCAGGCCGCCATGCTGCGGGATTTGCACCAGCGAGGCGCTAATCGGCTGGAAGGATTCGGGCTGGTCGGCGCGGGCAAACAGCAGTTCGTAATGGGAGAAATCGGGAGCCTGCGCTTGGCCGCGAATTTCGACTAGGCCGCGCAGCACCGCTCCCGCATTCGGCGCGCTTACACTGACCACCGGCAGGCCTTGTCCCTGGGCGCAGGAGCCGGTCGGCGGCGGCGAGGCCGGCAGTGACAAGCCCATCGATTCGGCGTAGGCGCGTCCTTCTGGCGCGGTGTTCAGCCAGTCAATCGCCGAAAGGTCGTCGGTGGCGACAAAGGCCTGCTCTACCGCGTAGGTCTGGCAAAAGTCGTTGGCCAGCAAGCCTGTCCAGCTGTCGATAAGGGCCTTTTGGATAAAGCCCTGGTCGGGCGGGAACTGATCTTGGATGAACAGGCCGGTTGTCGGTTCGGAGCAGTCGGGGTCATTCAGGGCGCCGGTCGCGCGGCAAATTTCGCGGGCGACCACACCGCCGGGATTTTCAAATGGGGCTGGCGCGCGGCCGGCCTGCGCGGCCGTCATAACCGCATTCCACACCGGCGCGGCGCTGTTAAAGCCGTTCGTGCCGAAGGTGGGCGCATTGTTGTAGGTCCCCAGCCAGACGCCGACTACCGCCTCGCTGGTGAAGCCCATCGTCCACAGGTCGCGGGACTCGTTGGAGGTGCCGGTTTTGGCGGCGACGGTATTTTGGCTTGGGATGCCGATATTTTCCAAAGTCAGCGCGGAAGCTGGAGGGTAAGTCGGGCGGCGGGCGTCATCGTCGCTAAGGATATTCTGCATGAGATAGGCGACGGCCGGCGAAATCACCTGTTCGGCGGCTGGGCCGGCTTCCCGCTCAACCTCGACCTCTTCGCCTTCAATCGTTTCGGTGATGCGCGCGATGGCATGCAGCGGCACGCGGCGGCCGCCACTGGCAAAGACGCCATACATCTGCATCATGTCGTACAGGCGGACTTCGTTGGCCCCCAAGGCGCTGGAGATCGTCGGCGCGAATCCATCGGGAAACCGCAAGCCAAAGGCCTGGGCCATTTCGGCAAAACGCTCCGTCCCCGAAAACAGATGCGCCTTGACTGCGGCGACGTTGTAGCTGTTTTGCAGGGCGATCCGCAAGGCCACTGGGCCGTGGAAGCGGCGGTCGAAATTCACTGGCGAATAGGTCTGGCCGGCGCCGAGGTCATAAGTCACCGGCACATCCCACAGAATACTGGCCGGCGTCAGGTAGCCGCCTTGCTGGCCGCTAAGGGCCGCCGTATAGACAATCGGCTTGATGGCCGAGCCTGGCTGCTGGAAGGTGAGGGCGTTGTTGACTTGCCCGGCCAGGTCGTCATTGAAGTCATGGCTGCCGACCATAGCCCGAATGGCGCCGCTTTGCGGATCGGTCACCATGACCGCGCCAGTGTTGACACCAGAAGACACCAGCTGCCGCACCTGCTGGCTTAGGGCTGCCTGCGCGGCTTCCTGCACGGCCGAATCGAGGGTGGTGTAGATGTGAAAGCCGCGCTGGAAGAGGGCATTGGCGCCGAATTCGGACTCGACTTGGGCCTGAACATAATTGACAAAATGCGGATAGCGCAGTCGGACATTCAGCGGCGCAAATTCGGTGGCTTCAATTTCGGCAATCTGCACAATCGCCAGCCCGCCGGCAATCTGACCGTCGCTGTTCCGACGGACAAGCACCTGGGGCTGGTCTTGATGCACAATCTCTTGGCCTTCTTGAATGCAGAAGGGGCCGCGCCGCGGCCAATCGCCGTGCTGGAATTGCAGACAGCCGATGTCCATCATCTTACGCATGATCGCCCGCATCCCCTGGAGGGCCGTCGGCCGGTTGACCACTGGGTCATTCAGCGCCGGCGACGGCACAATGCTGGCCAGCAAGGCGGCCTCGGCAAAATTGAGGTCGGCCGCGCTATGCCCAAAATAGAACTGCGACGCGGCCTCCACGCCATAGTTTTGATTGGCAAAGAAGACTTCGTTCAGATACAGTTCAAGGATGAAGTTTTTGTCATACTGGCGGGAGATCTCCAGGGCAACCAGAATTTCGTTGATTTTGCGCGCCAATGAGACTTCGGTATCGCGCAGGACAAGGTTGCGGGCTATCTGCTGGGTGATCGTGCTGGCACCGGATTCGATGCCGCCTTGACTGATGTTTTGGATGAAGGCGCGGACAATGGCAATCGGGTCAAAGCCAGGGTCGGCAAAGTAGCGTTCATTTTCCTGCGAGATGATGGCGTGAATGATGTAGGGACTCATGTCGTTGAGCGGGATGGTCGTTCGGGCGCCGGTCTGCTGGCTGTTGAGCGCGGCGATGAGATGGCCATTGGCGTCAAATATCCGCGCCGTCTGGAATTCGGGGCTGTAGCTGGCCAGCTGGGCGATGTCTTCCTGAAAGGGGCCGACGGCATCGCTGTACCACAGCATGATACCGCCCCCCGCAGCGATGGCCGCTATCAAAAGCAGCATCAGCGCGGCCGCCAGCAGCGAAACGACGCGGCGACGGGCCCGAGTGCGCCGCGAATCCAAAACCTCCCGCACAATGGGCGAGTCCTCTAATTCATAGGCCGGCCGGGTTGAGTCGGGCGGCTCATGGGACTGTTGGGCGGCCGCTTTTTGGTCGGGCAGTTCATCGGAAAAGGCGGCTGTGCTGGGATAGGTGTAATTCTGGTCGGTGGTCGGCACGGCCGCGCCTATTTTCACGCCGCGCGGATCCGCAGTCGGGTCGCCGGCCTGGTCATAAGCTGTTTCGGCCTGGGTAAAAGAGGCCGCTTCGCGCCCAAGTTCACGCAAGACCGCTGGCACCGCTTCTTGCCATTGGCCGCTGTCCGAGTCGTGCCGATACCACTGCTCATTTTCGGCATCGATCATCCACCACGCGCCATCCGCGTCCTGCACCATCGATTCATAAAGCAGACGGCGGTATTCATCAAAGCTGATTTCGCGGCTGTTGAGTCGGTCGGTCCAGGCCGCCGCTTGATTCTGCATAGTGATAAACGGCTGGGCGGCCTCAAGGAGATGCGGGGCCGGCGCATTGAACTGAAAATCTTCGGGACGGGCCAGGGCCGGGTCTTCCGGCTGTGATGGATCGGCCAGGAAATCTTCGGGCGGCAGCAGCGTCTCTGATTCGGTCGGGAGATCCAAAATGGACGGCAGCATCTCCTCGGGGGTCAGCGGCGGCTGGTCGGACTGCTTCGCGGCGGGCGAGTCGTCTTTCCGCTCTGGTTCAGCGCCGGGCAAGCTGTCCTTTGATTGCTCGGACATGGGCAGTTTCTCATTATGGTCAAAGCATCTGCCCGACAGTATAGCTTATTATGGCGGAAAAAGGAGAGGAGGAGGGATTTTCAGGCTTCGGCATCTTCTTCGACAAGCTCAAGCGGGCGGCTGGCGAGGAAACGCTGGACGTAGGGATTGCCGATGACGGCCATTTCAGCGACGGTCGCATCGCGCTTGATGGTGAAGTGAAAAATTTCGATGCAGCGGGCGCCGGCAAACCAGTGACGTCTGCGGATCACCCGATTTTCGATTTTCCAGCCGCGCGCCAGGGCCGTCAGCAGGTTGTCGCCGCCGGCAAATTTTTCCGACGAGAAGCTCCAGTGCTGGGTGGTGATGTCCTGATACTGGACGGGTGATTCGCCGCGATTTTGATTCATCATTCTGATGGCCGCTCCTGTGGCGCTGGCAAGGGCTTGCGGCAGATTCTCACTGCGGCACAGCGAAACTGTCGGATGCGCGCTCAAAAACGACGGCGATCCGATGCTGGATGATATAACGCTCCACATAAGGGTTGCCCAGCACCGGCATTAGCATGGTCTGATGATTGCGGGTCAGCGCGAAGTGATAAATCGTCAAGGGACGTCTGCCGTTTCGCCAAACCTGCCTGGCTTCAACGCGCGGCTCGGCCAGATTCCAGCCAGAGCGGAGGGCGGTGATCAGATGACTGCCGGCGGCGTACTCTTCCGATTGGGGACACCAATGCAGGTCTTGCTCGGTGAATTTTTCGTGAGTGTAGATGGTGTGGCGCAAGCGCATGAAAGACCGCCTTCCAGCAACTTACGGACAATGATGTCCACAGTTCAACAATTTTATTATATCCAAAAAGCATCCTGTCAAAGTTAAATTAGCGTTAAGGTTTTCTTATGGATTATGTTTTCGACATTTTACACCATCGACGCGCCGATTATGTTATGATTTTATCATTGAAAGACCGCATCAGACCTTGACAGCATGACAGCAAAACAAGCGTTCATCCTTTTGGCTTTCGGCTTCATTTATCTCACCGCGCATCTCGCCGCGGCAATGGCGCAGGGGACGATGGCCGAGTATGATCCGGCGGTCTGCTGGTCGGGAGATGAACACAGCCCGGCCTGTCAGGCCATGATGCAGGTTTTTCCTCGGCCGACGTTGGAAAAAATCCCTCAAGATTCATTCACTCTGAATTACTACAGCTTTTGGCAGGTCGGGCCGCAGGCCGTCAGTCTGTACGATGCGCCCGGCGGCCAGGTGATTGGGCAGATGCCGGCCGGCTTCAACTTCGTCAATGCCATAGACACCAGCGTCCCCGATTGGATTCAGCGCGTCGGCGGCGAATGGCTGCCGCGGGAAAATGCCCAGTATGCCCAGGCCTCGCGCTTTACCGGCATGATCCTGCCGTCTGATTGGCAGCATCCCTTTGCGGTTATTTTGGATCGGACGGGCATTTACACTTCTTTGCGGCCTGGCGAAAAGGGCAGCGCCGAAAGCGGTTATGTGACTCGACGTTATGACTTGGTGAATATCTTTGCCGAAGCGCATGATGAGCAGGGTCATCGCTGGTATTTGATTGGGCCGCGGCAATGGCTGCGCCAGGAATATGTCGCCAAGTTCGCTCCAGTCAAGCGGCCAGAAGACGTCAGCGGACGCTGGATGGCGGTTGACCTGTTTGAGCAGACGCTTATCGCCTATGAGGATGACATTCCCGTATTCGCCGCGTTGATTTCCAGCGGTCTGCCTAAGTGGCCGACCAATGAAGGCGTTTTTTCCATTTGGGCGCGGCTGGACCGCGATTCGATGAGCGGCGCCACCGGGGCTCCCGATGCCTACGCTTTGCAGGATGTGCCGTGGACGATGTACTTTGACGGCGACATCAGCCTGCATGGGACGTATTGGCACGATGATTTTGGCTATCGGCGCAGTCATGGCTGCATCAATTTGAGCCTTAGCGACGCCCGCTGGATTTATGAATGGACGGCGCGGGCCGAGGCCGATGAAGAGGGCGAGATTGTGAATAATGTCTATGTCTTTAGCTCACAGCAGTATGCCGATGACGGCTAAATGCGATGCACAGCAGCTTCATAGCCAATCAGGTCGGCGGCGCGGTCATTGCTCACCAACGCGGCCGCGCCGGCCAGCTTTTTGACGCGCCGGCCGACTTCGGGATAAAAGACCGCCAGCAAGGTTTCGGATTCGACGCCGAGATAATTCTTGTCGCTGTTGACAAACAGAGGATGGGCGCCGCTGAAATCGGCCGTAAGCGCCCGTTCAAAGGCCTGCGTCGAATCATCAGTATGGATAAAAGTCCAGTAATTGTAGCGGTCAAAGAAATAGGACGACCACAGCCAATCGTCCTGGCGCGCTTCGTCTTCAAATGCGCCTGACTGCCGCGCCTCATATTCCAGAATATGCCGCGCCCGCAGCCGCAGAATATGCGTCCGAACTTCAGTCAGCCGTTCGCGCTGTTCATGCCGCGGCCGTTTTAGGAAGGCCGCTAGTTTTTCGCGTTTGGCCGCCAGATGCCCGCGCAGTCGCCGCCGCTCAATCACCGCGTCTGACCAGACGGCCGGCAGGCGAAAGGACACGCTGGAAATCGCGGCGCGGCGCCAGTAATAATCGGCAATGTCCTCAACCATCTGCTTGGAAAATGAATAAGCATCGGTCGTATGCGGGGGATGATTTTCATCCAGCGGGAAATACTCGAATTGGCGGTCATCACAGCCCCAATAGCCGCCCAGCGCATTGATGGAACTGGCTTGCGCGATGCGCTTCACGCCAGCTTTGGCGGCGGCTTCAAAGACGTTGTATGCGCCAGCGACATTGACCTTGAACACGGCAGAATTGGGATGGTGAACGACGCTTGGGATAGCGGCCAGATGAACGATGGCATCACAGCCTTTAACTTGTTTGGCCAGGGATTCAAAATCGAGAATATCGCATTGGGCATAGCGAATACCCTCTATCTCGCATGTCGGCTCAATGCCGATGACGCGCACATCCCAGCCGCAGCGGCTCAATTTTTCGGTGATGGGGCGACCAACCAGACCCGCGCCGCCGGTGATTAAGACGCGCATAATGGGCTAACCGAACATTTTGAAGGCAATCGGCGCGTCCAAATCCAACGTGGAGCGATGATTCAGCAAGCCTGTCGCCGGGTCGATGGCAAAGACGGCCGCATTGTCGCTGTGGCGGTTGCCGACTATCAAGTATTCGCCGCGCGGGTCAATCACAAAGGCGCGCGGCCAATGGCCCCGCGTCGATTCGTGGCCGATGAGCGACGGCATTCCAGCTTCATCCAGGGCATAGATGACAATCGAATCATGGCCGCGGTTCGAGCCGTAGAGGAATTTGCCATTGGGATGAACATGGACATCGGCGCACTGGTTATGCAAGGAGGCGTCCGCTGGCAGGGTCGAGACGGTCTGGCGATGAGTCCAGTTATATTGGTCATCATAGGCCCAGGCCATCATCGTCGAATCCAGTTCGTTGATGACATACATAATCGGCATATCAGGATGGAAAGCCAGATGGCGCGGCCCGGCGCCGGCGGGAAGATCGAGAGTCGCATGCAGGCGGAGTTTGCCCTGCCCCGCGTCCAGGGCATAGATATAGATTTTGTCAGTGCCTAGATCCGGTACTAGCGCGAAGCGATTGTCAGGAGTCGTCAGGATCATGTGCGGGTGCGATTCGGCTTGGCGGTCGGGATTGACGCTTCGGCCATCGTGTTCGATCATTTCGCTGTGGCCTTGCAGATGTCCGTCGGCGCCAATCGGATAGACGCGGATATTGCCGCGCTGGCCGGCGACGGTGTAATTGACCATCAGGACATTCTTTTGGCTGGCTTCGACCAGGATGTAACAGGGTGATGTGCCGGCCGCTGGCTGGCTGTTGAGTCTGCTTAGTTGGCCGCTGGCTTGGTCAACCGCAAAGGCGACCGCTTCAACCTCGCCGTCCATCGTCGTCCCGTAGAGATATTGGCGGTTGGGATGAAGCGCCAGATAATGGCATTCGCTGATCTCTGTTACCTGCTGGGTGATGTGCAGGCGGCCGGCGGCATAGTCAAGCTCGGCAACCGTGATGCCATAGTCATCGTCCCCCGAATTGGCGATATAAACCCGCGCTGTGTTCATTTGGATTCGCTTTCTGCTTCAAGTGTAGTGAAGGGTGATTTTACCACAGAGGGCGCCGAGAAACACAGAGAAAATCGAGGCATTTTGCGCTTGCACGGAAGATAACAATGTGATACTCTTGAATATAAGCCTTTCATGGCTTTATTTGGGAGTTTCCTGTGGCAGTCGGTTCCTACGCCAAAAGCTGCCACAGGAAACCTGAAAAAACTGTGAAAACCGCGAAGGTTTTCGGTTTGAGTATATCCCATTTGGAAGCTGCCTGAAATGCTTGTTCCATGAAACGTTGATTCTGACGGCACTGGATGTGGGCGCTTATGAATGATGATGAAGAGGTTAGTCTTATGACAGGCCCTGGCTTTCAGCAATGCCATGCTGTACCAGTGGCAAGCTGTGGTTTTGTTACGGGGATAAGCAAGGATGGGCAAGATGTGATGTGGGCAGAATATCAATCGCAGCTGCCGTTTCGCAGTTCTGTATATGCTGTTGTCACAATTCTTATCTTGGCATCGTTTTTATTGGCGGCGTTTTTGGCTTATCGGAGGGGTGAAAGATGAATCAGCTATTGCATGACCAGCTGCCTGTCACCGCCGAGTGATGTTTAGCACAAATAATACAGGAATCTAGGGGGCGAGATGTTCTTTTATTATTCAGGGCCAGCAGAAGGGTTGGGCGATTTTCTACTGGCGATTATCGTTTTCGCTGTGGTGAGCGCTGTGATACAAGGGCTGCGAAAAGATGATCGTCCGGCGGACGACGACAAGGGAGGAATCATCCATTCAGAGACATCTGGACATCCGCTGGATCCTCAACAGAAACAGAAACGATACGAATAAGAGGAGTAGAAGTTTTTACACCGATACGCCCCTTCCTGAATCCTCAAGTTGGGGCGTTTTCGCGATGTCATTGCAAGTCAATCAACGCGAAGCCACCTTGGCATACTGACGCACCGCCAGCGGCATCGCCACCAGGAAAATCCCGACGATCCAGATAAGCGCAGTCGTAATCTCATCCGGGTTCACCGTGCCTGTCATCAGGTCGCGCACCGCAGTGGCAATCACGCTGACCGGCTGATTTTCGGCAAAGACGCGCAGCCAGTCGGGCATGGTTTGGGTCGGCACAAAAATTGAACTGGCGAAGGTCAAGGGGAACACCCAGATAAATCCAGCGACCTGCGCCGCTTCGGGGTCTTTGACAAACAGGCCAATCGTCGCTGAAATCCAGGTGAAGGAATGGCCGAAAGCGATGGCCAGCGCCAGGCCGGCGATGCCGCTGCCCCAATCCTCAAAGCGAAAGCCAATCAGCATCCCGGCGATGAGCATGATGAGAATGGTAAAGGCGCCGCGAACCGTATCGGCTGTGGTGCGCCCAGCGAGAACCGCCGCCCGCGACATCGGCAGCGAGCGAAAGCGGTCAATCATCCCCCGCGAAAGATCCATCGAAAGCCCGATGGTGGTATTGGTGGCAGCAAAGACGATGGTCTGAATGATGATGCCCGGCATCAAATAGTTGATGTAATCGCCGCCGGTCGAAAATCGGATGGCGCCGCCGAATACATAGGTGAACAGCAGCAGGAACATGACCGGCTGGATGGTGGCGAAAATGAGCAGCTGCGGCTGGCGCACAAAATACATCAGATTGCGGCGCATCACAACAAAGGTATCGACAAAGTTCCACTTGAAACGCTGGAAAGCGCTGGCATCGCTGGAGGTTGGCGCGAAAGCCGCCGGTTTCAGGGTTGGCTGCACAGTCATAGTTTGGGTGTCCTCGTATGGTTGATTTGGCGAGCGGTGTTCTCAATCAAGCGCTGCGGCGACGGCCGAAACGGCGCTTTTTGGGCTTGGCTTCTTCGTCTGCAATCGCTTCGCCGGTGATGCTCAAGAAGACGTCATTGAGCGACGGGCGGCGCAGGTTGAGTTCGACAATGGCGATGTCGCCGCCATCCAGCAGACGAACCACTTCGGCAATGCTTTTGGCGCCGTTTTCGACGGCAATGGTGACGCTGCCGCGGACATCATCGGTCTGCGGCGCCTCCATCGACATCGGCAGCAGCAGGTCAGCCGCCTGGAGGGTATGATGCGGATTGGCGACCTTGAGATCGATAAAATCATTGGCCAGGTTGGCTTTGAGCGCATCGGATGTTCCCTCGGCAATGACGCGGCCATGATCGATCACGGCAATTTGGTCAGCCAATTCATCGGCTTCTTCCAGATATTGAGTGGTCAGCAGCAGAGTCGTGCCATCGGAAACCAGAGTGCGGATAGTATTCCACATGACAATGCGCGTGCGCGGGTCAAGCCCGGTGGTGGGTTCATCGAGAAAGAGGATGTTCGGCCGGGCGACAATGCTCGCCGCCAAATCCAGCCGCCGCCGCATCCCGCCCGAATAAGTCTTGACTGGACGGTCGGCGGCCTCGGTCAGCGAAAACTGATTCAGAAGCTCACTGGCGCGCTGTTTGGCCTGCGGCCGGCTCATGTGATATAGACGGCCGACCATGATGAGATTTTCGCGGCCGGTCAGGATTTCGTCGACCGCGGCATACTGCCCGGCCAGACCGATGTTTTCGCGGACGCGCTGTGGCTGGCCAAGCACATCGACGCCGCCGACTGTGACAGCGCCGCGGTCAGGCTTGAGCAGGGTCGTCAGAATCCGCACCAGGGTCGTTTTGCCGGCGCCATTGGGGCCCAGCAGTCCCAGCACTTGGCCGGTTTTGACGGCAATGGATACCCCGTCCAGCGCTTTAATCTCGCCAAACGATTTATAAACATTCTCTGCTGCGATGGCATGGTCAATCGACATAGACCTGTTCTCCTGTTTGGGCTTGATGATGGTTGGCAAACGGCGGCTAGGTCTCGATGAACCGCACTTCAAAGAGCTTGGGCCAGTTCTTGCCGGTGATGAAAAACGTCTGCGAATCGGGATTGTACGCGATGCCATTCAGCACGCTGCCGGCGTCTAATGCTGATCTTTCGGCCGCCGTCAGGAGCGATGAGGCGTCAATCATCGCGGTAATGGCGCCGGTGAATTTATCGATGCGGAAGATGTAATCCGTATTCCAGGCGTTGGCATAAACGAAATCGCCGACGCATTCCAATTCGTTGAGTAGCTGCGGCGGGATGATCTGTCCGTTCAAGGTGACCGCGCCGCGGAAGATGAGCGCAAAGGTCTCGGCATCGCGCACAGAGAGATAGGAACTGCCGTCGCTCATAAACAGATAGCGTCCGTCATAGCAAAGCCCCCAGCCCTCGCCCTCATATTCAATCGCGTTCAGGGGCGTCAAGGTGGCGAAGTCATAGACGAAGGCGCGTTCGGCCTGCCAGGTCAGCTGAATCAGCCGGTCGCCAACGCGTTCCAGCCCTTCGGCAAAATACGTCTCATCCAGCGCGACCATCTCCAAAGGCTGGCCTGATTCGATATCGACTCGGCGCAGCGATGACTGCCCCCGCAACCCGGTCGATTCATACAGGAAGCCGCCGTCCCAGAGCAGGCCCTGGGTAAATGCCTGGCTGTCATGCGGGAAAACGCGAATGACTTCAGGAATGAGCCGCGGGACTTCGGGCGACTGCGCCGACAAGGGAATAATCAGCAGCAGAACAGCGACAGTGGCTAGGCATTTGAACATCAGCGAACCTCGCGCAAGTTGATTTCGCCTATGTTATCAGGCGCAAGGGCAGGCTGTCCACTAGCCTTTCGTTTAGTAAAACCTAGGGCTTTGGCTAAAGTGAACAGAAAAAACTGACCAATTTCTATGATTTTCTGTGATGACTATTGCAAAAATCTCTGCTATCATTATACTGTACGCTGTCATGCGATTTAGTGATTCTATCAAAAGGATTAAACAGATATGGCAAAGTTCACCCTCCCCGATTCCGCCAAGGAATCCCCCGCCGCTATACTGGCGTGGGCGCACGAAAATGAAGTTGTAGAATTGGATATGCGTTTCGTCGACATTCGCGGCGTGCCACAGCATTTCAGCATGCCGATTGGAGTCGTCGACGAAGGCAAATTCGAGGAAGGCTTTGGCTTTGACGGCTCCAGCATTCAGGGCTTTCAGGCCATCAACGAATCGGACATGATTCTGCTGGCCGACCTAAGCACCGCCTACATTGACCCCTTCTTTCGGTACAAGACGCTCACCATGTATTGTGACATCTTTGACCCGATCAGCCGCGCCCCCTATGCGCTCGATCCGCGCGGCATCACCAAACGCGCCGAAGCCTATCTGGCCGGAGTATCCGACCTGGCAGACACCGCCTACTTTGGGCCGGAAGCTGAATTCTTTATGTTTGACAACGTGCAGTACAGCACGTCCGAAAACAGCAGCTTTTACCGCGTCGATTCCTTTGAAGGCGATTGGAACAGCGGCTCGGCTGACCCGGCGCAGGGCCACATGAACCGCATCAAGATGGGTTACTTCCCGCTGCCGCCGCAGGACAAAACCCATGACATCCGCGCCGAAATGGTCAAAACCATGACCGACGTCGGGCTGGAAGCCGAGGTGCATCATCACGAGGTGGGCGGCGCCGGCCAAGCCGAAATCGACCTCAAGTACGATTCGCTGCTGAAGATGGCCGACAACATGGTCACCTACAAATACATCGTCAAAAACGTCGCCGCCAAAAACGGCCTGCACGCTACCTTTATGCCCAAGCCGCTCTTTGAGGAGAATGGCTCTGGCATGCACGTGCATCAATCGCTGTGGAAAGACGGCGTGCCGCTCTTCGCTGGCGACAAATACGCTGGCCTAAGCCAAATGGCGCTGTGGTACATCGGCGGCGTCTTGAAACACGCCGCGGCGATTCTGGCCTTCACCAATCCGATCACCAACAGCTATCGCCGCTTGGTGCCGGGCTATGAGGCGCCGGTGAATCTGATTTATTCGGCGCGGAACCGCTCGGCGGCCATCCGCATCCCGATGTACAGCGACAATCCCAAGGCCAAGCGCGTTGAAGTCCGCTTCCCCGACCCGGCCGCCAATCCTTATCAAGCCATGCCGGCGCTGCTGATGGCGGGCATTGACGGCATCATAAACCAGATCGACCCCGGCGAATCGTCCGAAGAAGATCTGTATGAAGGCCATGTCAAAACCCCGGTCGTGGCTGGCAACCTGCACGATGCCCTCGCCGCGCTGGAAGCTGACTATGGTTTTCTGCTTGAAGGCGGCGTGTTCAACGAGCGGTACATTGAAAGCTATATTGAGTACAAGCAGGTCAACGACCATGACGCCGTGGCCATGCGTCCGCATCCCTACGAATTCGAGCTTTACTTCAGCATCTAGTCGGTCAATCGGTCTGACTTGGAAAAGCCATCCAAATGCGGGTGGCTTTTTTGCTGGCCGGGCGGCCTAGGGTACGGTTTCGATATCAGCCGGCGCTCGGCCCATGATGCCTCTGCCCTCCAGGAAACCCAGCATCCGCGCCTGTTCTTTTTCGACATTCTGCAAGTCTTCAGCTATGTTCTCTATCTTGACTTGCAGCCGATCCAAACTCTCTTCAATGCGATCCAAACGCTTTTCGATGCGCGTCTGCTGCTGTTCCAGAACGCCTATACAGTCGGACAAGCGGTTTAACAGGCGGGCAAGGTACACCATTCCAGCCAAACCGAGTCCCAGCACAATGACAAGAAATACGCCAACCTGCATCCAATCCATGTCTGTATATCTCCAATGTTTTTACCATTCTTCCTGTCCGCGGAAGGGCATGTGTTCGGCTGGATTGAAGGTCGGACGTTCGGCATAAAGGTTATTGACGCTGGCGTCTTTTTCGCCGCGCACGAGGATATTGGCGTGGTCTTCATACTTGACCCAGGTTGACGTGGGGATGTAGCGCAGGGTGAGGCCGATGCGCCATTTGTCGGATGTGTTGGATTTGGAGCTATGGATGATTTTGGGATTGTGGATGGAAATGTCGCCGGCCTTCAGTTCAAGGTCGACCACATGGGAATCGTCGATTTGCGAGGGATGGATGCCAGAGGCCAGGACATTTTCGCCGTCGTCGACGTCCTGCAATTCGGCGCGGGAAAGCAGGCGATTGTTTTGGGTGCCGGGCAGGACGCGCAGACAGCCATTTTCGCGGTTGGATTCAGTGGCGGCCAGCCAAATGGTAATGACCTCCATCGGCTCCAGCGGCCAATATGTGCCGTCCTGATGCCACAGCACTTTTTGGCCGTGGCGCGGCGGCTTGGCGATGTAATGGGCGGCGAAAAGGGCGATGTTGGGGCCGATGAACTGCTCAATGACATCCAGCAGACGGTCATCGCTCACCAGACGGTGCATAAAAGGGTCATTGACCAGCATGTTATGATGAAGCCGTTCGGGGCGGGTGTCGGGATGTTTTTTGGCCAGCCAATGGACGTGTTCGGCCGTTTCGCGGGCGAGTTCGGCATCGACGGCATTCCGCACAATCGCATAGCCGTTTTCATTGTATTGCCGCTGCAAAGAGTTGGTCATCGCAGGTCTCCTTTCAAAGCAGTTTCTTGGGGGAATCATTACCCTGTTTTGAAGCGATTGTCAAGCGCTGGAATTGAAACGACGGCAGAAAATAAGGAAAAACGCAAAATGGGAATCCACCTCATCCCATGACCCAGCATGGCAAAACTGCTATACTCATCCCCATCTGAATGACTTGGAGAATACGTTATGAAAGCTGTTCAAATCATCGCCCGCGGCCAGCCGATTTTTGTCGAAGTCGCCAAGCCGCGCCTGAAAGCCGGCCATGCGCTGATCAAGACCCTGCGGCTGTCCCTGTGCGGCAGCGATATTCGCCATATTCATCATCTGCCCGACCATCGCTATCCCACCGCGCCGGGCGAAACTGGCCACGAAATGGTCGGCCGCATTGAAGCGATTGATCCCGCGGAGGCTGGCTTTGCCGTCGGCGAGCGCGTGCTGGCCTTGGCGCCTGATCACCGCGCTATGGCCGAATACTATCTGGCGCCGATTGACCGTCTGCTGCCTTTGGCCGATGATATTCCGTCCGAACATCTGGTGCAGGCGCAGCAGTTCGGCACCGTCCTGCATGCCGCCAAAGCCTTGCCTGATGTGCGCGGCAAGACTGTCGCCGTGATTGGACAGGGTTCGGCCGGGCTGTGGTTCAATACCGTCCTGCAAACGCGCGGCGCCGACAAAATCATCGCGCTTGACCTCAAGGCCTATCGCCTGCGACTTAGCCAGCGGTATGGCGCGACCCATTCGATTCATAATGCCAGCGATTCTCCGACGGCGGCGCTCAAGGCCATCAACGGCGGCCAGCTACCCGATGTCGTGATTGAAGCGGCCGGCGAAGCTGATTCGATTGCGCTGGCAGTCGAGATTGCGCGCGAGAATGGTTTTATCCTGTATTTTGGCGTGCCGCGCCGCGAGACGATGACTTTCCCCATCTGGCAGTATTTTATCAAGACGATCACCGCCAAGGCGATGGTTCACACCAGCCGCGAAGCCAACCATGAATCGACGCGCCGCGCGTTGGAGTGGATCAGCGCCGGCAAGGTCGACGTCAAGCCGATGATCACGCACACTTTCGCCTTTGCCGATGTGTTGGCGGCCTATGAACTGCATCGCCTGCAAGACGAAGGCGCGGTTAAAATCGTCATCGATATGGAAAGGGACTGATATGACCGCGCCCGAGGCCGTGCATCAACTGGTCGAGAAATTTGACAAAGGCAGCGACGCTTATAAACACCGCGATTACAATGAAACGCAGCTGCGAGTCGAGTTCGTCAATCCGCTCTTTGAAGCGCTGGGATGGGACGTGCGCGACAGCCGTCAGGTCAGCCATGAAACGCGCGTGCTGGTCGGCGGCAAGCCGAAACATCCCGATTATGGCTTTCGCATCGGGCGGACGACCCATTTTTATCTGGAGACCAAGAAGCCAGCGCTCAACCTCAAAGATGATCCCAGCCCGGCCTATCAGCTGCGGCGCTATGGCTGGTCGGGCAATCTGCCGGTGAGCATCCTTAGCGATTTTGAGGAGTTCATCATCTACGACTGCCGCATTCAGCCGCATAAAAACGATCCGGCCAGCAAGGGACGTCTGCGTTATTACCGCTATCCCGAATACATCGACAAATGGGACGAATTCGAGTCGCTGTTCAGCCGCGCGGCGGTGCAGAATGGCGCATTGCGGAACTGGATCGATGATGAAAAGACGCGCGGCGCCCTGCCCGTCGATGAGGCATTTTTGCGCGAGATGGAAAGCTGGCGCGAGATTTTGGCCAAGGACATGGCCCTCCACAACCGCGATTTGAATCGGCGTCAGCTTAATCTGCTGGTGCAGCGCACGATTGACCGCATCGTCTTTTTCCGCATAGCCGAAGACCGCGGCATTGAACTTTATGGCCGTTTGCAGCGCGCCGCCAGCCCCGGCAAGCAGGTTTATAATGAACTGAAAATCCTCTTTCGGGAAGCCGATGACAAATACAATTCGGGTCTGTTTCATTTCGCGCCGGGCGGCGATCAACTCTCGCTGAAGATCCGCCTAAGCGACGAGCCGCTGCGCCAGATCATCAGCAGCCTGTATTATCCAGCCAGTCCCTATGAATTTTCGGTGCTGCCAGCCGATATTCTTGGGCAGGTCTATGAGCGCTTTTTGGGCAAGGTCATCGAGCTTAGTCCTGGCGGGCAGGCGCGGGTGGCTGACAAGCCTGAAGTCCGCAAAGCCGGCGGCGTCTATTATACGCCTACCTATATTGTCGATTACATCGTCGACAGCACGGTCGGCGCGCTGCTGAAAGGCAAAACGCCAGCCCAGGCCGCCAAGCTGCGCGTCCTTGATCCCGCCTGTGGCAGCGGCTCCTTTTTGACTGGCGCCTATCAATATCTGCTCGACTGGCATCTGGATTATTATCGCCGTCATCCCCAGCAGTTCCGCAATCGGCGGCGTCAAACCGCGCAGGGATTCGTCCTGACGACGGCCGAAAAGCGGCGCATTCTGCTTAACAGCATTTACGGCGTCGACCTCGACCAGAACGCGGTCGAAGTCAGCAAACTGGCGCTGTTATTGAAGATGCTGGAGAACGAATCAGAGGCGACTGGGCGGCAGACGGTCATGTTCAGCGCTGGCGGCCGCATCCTGCCTGACTTGAGCGGCAACATCAAATGGGGCAATTCGCTGATTGGCAGTGATTTTTACCGCGGCAAGCAGATGGGGATATTTGATGATGAGGCGATGTACCGCGTCAAGGCTTTTGATTGGGCAAGCGGGGCGCGCGGCTTTGGCGAGATTATGGCGCAGGGCGGCTTTGATGTCGTGATTGGGAATCCGCCTTATGTGCGCCAAGAGATTTTGGGCAAGGCCTTCAAGGATTATGCCAAGCAGACGTATGAGACCTACGCTGGAACGGCTGATTTGTACACTTATTTTATCGAAAAGGGAGTAAAACTGCTGAACGAGAATGGGCTGTTTGGGATTATTGTCGCCAATAAATGGATGAGAGCGCGATACGGTAAGCCCTTGAGAATATGGTTAAAACAGCGCGATATCAGAGAAATTATTGATTTTGGCGATTTACGGGTGTTTCAAGATGCAACGACTTATCCTTGTATCTTGCTTATCGGTCAAGGCAACTCAACTGATATATTTAATTCTGTTCGAGTTGACGATCTCGATTTCTCAAATCTGAAAACGTATGTTAATCAATTTGAATATGAAGTGATGCAGGATGCGCTAGATGACAATGGATGGTCACTTGCCGACAAAAAGACACAAGAATTGCATTTGAAAATCATGGACTGCGGCCTGTCGTTAGCGAAATATGTAAATGGCAAAATATATTATGGTATCAAAACTGGACTAAATAAAGCATTTGTAATTGATGCAGAAACAAAAGAGCGGCTTATTGAAGAACACGATAGCAGCGCAAAGATTATTAAACCATTCCTCAAAGGGCGCGACATAAAGAGATACATTACGCCTGATGTAGAACGTTATGTAATTTTTACTAGACGGGGTATCGACATCGAAAAATATCCAGCGATTAAGTCATACTTGGAACAGTACCGAAATATGTTAGAACCAAAGCCTAGTGATTGGAAAGGCGCTTGGCAAGGTCGCGCGCCCGGAAATTATGCTTGGTATGAACTTCAAGCCACAGTTGATTACTATGATGAATTTGAAAAGCCCAAATTGATGTTGCCCGATATTTCTTTAAGAGGAAACTTTATCTTAGATGAAACGGGCGAAAAGTATTGTGTAAATACAGCGTACATTATTGGAAGCGCCGACAAATATCTGCTCGGCATTCTAAACTCAAAATTGATTACTTTTTTCTATGAAAATATCTCCCCTCAATACAGGGGCGGATACCTGCGATTCATCTATCAGTATCTCGAAGTCATCCCCATCCGCGAAATCAATTTTGACAATCCAGCCGATGTCGCCATGCATGACAATATGGTCACTCTCGTCGAGACTATGCTCAATCTGCACAAGCAGCTGCCGGGCTTGTCGGGCATCCAGCGCGAGATGGTCGAGGCGCAGATTGAGACGGCAGACCGCGAGATTGACGCGTTGGTGTATCGTTTGTATGGCCTGACGGATGATGAGATCGCGATTGTCGAGGGGTGATTTTTCACCATAAAAAGGTACTGGACAAAGAACAAATGTTTGATATAATGGTGGGTAGTGTTTGGATTAGCAGACAAGGAGTTTATTATGAATGCTTTTTTCTTGTGGCACAAAGCAATATTCGTTGTTGATGCAAATATATTGCTTCATGTATATGAATTTGCTTTGAACGAGAGCGAGGAGCTAGTCAAAAATCTAACACACCTAAGAAGGCTCTGGATACCTCATCAATTTTACGATGAATA
>CBDEVS010000001.1:0-31994 GCA_965243795.1 Phototrophicaceae bacterium
TCAGGTCGAAGCCTAGGAAACCTCGAAGGATATGGGGATGATAAACCGATACATTGAGCTTCGTTCAGAGGGCCCGGATGTCATCGCTGGGACAGTCCTCCGCTATGGCGATGTGGCGCATATTGGCCGGACGTTCCATGAGCGATTTATGCCGGGGAGCGTCCAGTTTGATGATGTGGTTTTGAACTTGCTGCATGACCGACAGCAACCGGTCGCGAGGACAGGGGCGGGATTGGAATTGCGGGACAGCCAGGAAAGTTTGGCTTTGCGCGCGACAATCCCGGACACTGTTTTTGGTCGGAGGGCAAAGGAACTTGTGGACGCCAAAATCATTCGCGGCCTTAGCGCCGAGTTCGTGGCCAACCGCGAGCGGATGGATGGCGGCGTCCGCGTGATCCAAAAGGCCGAGCTTGTCGGTGTGGCTTTGGTCGACCGCCCAGCGTATCCAGCGTCAACTCTTGATAAGCGTTCCGCGTATTTTGCCGGTGGCATTCGCATGCGGGCGGGCTTGATAACGGGACTTATCCTGTATGAAATTGCTGGTCTGGTCTCGATGATTCGAAAGCGCAAGATGCTGATTGAGCGCGGCGCCCTCACTTTGGCGGACAGCGTTTATCTGCTGCCGGGTTTTGATTATAACGACAGCTTGGCGTCGACTGCGGCCGGTAGTTTGAATGTGAAGTTCACGCCGCGCGGTGTTGAGTTCGAAACGCGGCGGCTTTTACAAACACTTGCGCTTCGCGAGACGCGGCGGCGCATCCGCGGCGGACTTATCACAGGTGTTGTGCCAGGCATCGCCATTGAGGAATCGACTGAAACACAGGACAAGGATGGGTTCACAGTCGAGCGCGTGAAAAAAGGAATGCTTTGTGAAATCAATTTGACGGCGCGCAAAGGTCTGGCAGAAAAACCATTGAGGCGGCGATGGCTATACTAACGCTGGCGGAGACGCTTCAAGCGACGCGGGTTGTTGCCGACACAGAAAATATCCCTGCTGAAACGACAGCGGCGGCCAATACGATTTACTTGGGCGCGGTTGGTCTTATTAACGTTTATGCCCCGAATGCCCCCGACGATCAAAAAAATCTTGCGCTTGAGCGGTTGTTTGGATGGTTTTGGGAAGTTGATGTAACTGGGACGCGGCGCCCAGCCGGCGACCCGCTTGTGCAGTCTGGCGCGGCCAGCATCCTCAATCGATGGAAAACGAGGCGGGCTGGCATTATTCAGTCAGTGGCGGCCATCAGCGGCGGCATTTCCGCGGGACTCACAGAAGAGCAAATCATTGAGCTTATTCAGCAACATGCTGCGGCTGGCGTACGCGGGCCGCAAGGCGCGCAAGGGCCGCCTGGGCCGCAAGGTCAGCCGGGCATTCAAGGCCCGGAAGGGCCGCAGGGGCCGGCCGGCGCTGATGGATTGGATCAAGACGCGGTTGATGGGCGCATTGACGTCATTCTTGACGCGGCCATTCCGCAAGCCCAGCGGGTGCCGCCGTTTGCCATTGGCGATGCTGGCCAAGTTGTGACCGTCAATAATGACGGCACTGCGCTTGTCATTGACCCTGTTCCAGCCGGCCCGGCCGGGCCAGCTGGGCCGCAAGGGCCGGCCGGGCCAGCGGGAAGCGGGTCGACTGATGAATTCAATACGCGGTCAACACTGCCAACGGCGACGGGATTTGATGTCGGCGATCTGATAAATTTGTCGGGCGTCATCTATGAGCTTGTCGCCGCGGCAGAGGACGCGAATGTTTATCGCGGCACCGTTGGCGACAGCACTACCAATTCTGCTGTGGACGGCGGCTTCAAAGGCGATGCCGTCTTGGAATGGCAGGATAATAATCCCATGAACCGCCGTCTCTATGTACCTAAGACGGCGCCCGGTTTTGAGACAAGTCAGCCGTCGACCATTTATTTGCGAATGACGACGCCGCCGGTGACGGGGGTATTTCCGAGCGGACTTAATATCAATTTTGAATTTGACCGCGCCCCAAGCGATGACCGCGACGACACCGACACCGCGCATCCCGATACTTACGCTTATCATAAACCGAGCGATGGGGAAGACATAAACGCGGGCATTCCTGTTGGCATTGCGTTTAAGCTGGAGTTCTTTTCCGATACGAATTTGACGACCACCTTGGCTTTTCATTCTACAAACCGATGGGAACGCGACGACCGCAATGAGGTACAGGTCAATCAAGTCGCGGCGGCGGGCAACACCGACCGCTGGCCAAAATCAAAATTGCCAACTGATGTGGCTTACCAAGCGGACTTGCATCAAAGCGTTGGGATCACTTTTGCCGATGCCGCGCCAGGTCGAACGCTTGCCGCCACAAATCAAAATAGTTTTCCAACAGGCGCCACGCTGTTTGACCCGACGCTTGACCTGGATACTTATTCGAGTGGCGAACTGCATTTGTCACTCGAATTGACAATCGCGCCGGTATCCGATGTCAACATGGGATTCGAGCAAAAAGTTAATCAAACTGCGGATGACCGCCGCAGAGCTTTGACTTCGATTATTTTTGCCAGCGACATTGCTGGGCAGGACGCGGTGCAAGCGACTGGCGCGGGGATAACGCCCAATGGGGTCAGCGCATTCCGTCAAACAGTTTATTCCAATCAGACCATCGTCGGTTATTACAATCTGGTCATCACGCGCGACGGCGACAATCAAGTCGGATGGTATGTGTATTGGGATGCGGAAGCTGGCACGACCGGGGCCACAATCACGGCTATTTTGCGAGGGACGTTCACGCCAGGGGATGCAGCGGCGGCGTCACCGACCCAAGACATACGAGGAGCGCTATGGGCCCAAAGCAGTTTTGACCCACAGACATGGACAATATATTCTGGTTCGCCATTCACATTGAATAATAATGTTTTGAAAGCACCTAGTCTGCCGCCCAACAATCGATGTATTGGTTATTGGTTTTCGGTTTTTGTCAATAATGTAAAAGTATCAGATACATTTGTTCCCTTCATGTTTGGGAAATCTGATACTCGATTTTGGCTCCACGTCCAAGATGACCCAGTTCTTGAAATTCGGTTATCGATTAGTTTTCAGAGCGGCGTATCTTTGGCTAACCTTCATCCATTCCCGGCCAACACCATCATGAGAATAAATGAGGCGAGAGTATGAGAGAGGATGTCATAAATATTATTTTGTTGATAATTGCAATCGCCGCGGCATTATTTTGTGTAAGAGTATTTATCGCGTTTGCGAGTTTCCTTCATGGCTTATAATTATCGTATGACAATGAGACAGCGCATCGCCTCATGGCTGAACGGCAAGCCAGAAAAAAGAGCTTACACTGATTTATTGACGCAGGCGATCTTAGCGCGCGCCACCGGGTCGGACAGCATTTACAGCGGCGCATTGGAAATTGCGGCCGGAACTGTGAGTCGTTCGTTCGCCAGCGCCACTGCCTCTGGCCCTGCTGCCAGATATTTTACCGCGACCGTGATGGGCGAGATTGGCCGCGACTTGATTGAGTGTGGCGAAAGCGTCTGGCTTATCGGTGAAAATACTTTGGGGCATGTGCCTTCGCTGGATATTGAGCATCCAGGCAAAACTTTGCATTTGCGCTACAGCACCGATGTACATTCTGGCCGCGGCATCGGGCCGCTTGGGCGCGCGTCAGCGATGGTCAATCTGGCAAATACGATTGAAAATTCATTGGCAAAAGAGGCGGGGAGCCTAGTCGGTTACATATTGCCCATCCCGACGGATGGACAGGATATGTCAGTCGCGCAACTGAAAGAGGACTTGGCGCAGCTTGACGGCAAAATTGCTTTGGTCGAGACAGCGGCGGGGGGCTGGGATGCGGGCCGCGCCAATGCGCCGCGGCGAGAGTACGAGGCGCGCCGGCTGGGCCCCGATGTTCCGCAATCGAACATTGAGCTATACAAAGAGATAAACAGAATGGTTTTGACAGCTTGCGGCGTGCCGACCGAGTTGATTGATGAGCGGACGGAAGGGACAAGCAACCGCGAGGCTTGGCGCCGTTTTCTGCATTCGACACTCCAGCCATTGGCCAAGCTGATACAGGCGCAGGCGGCGGAAGTCGATTTGATTGTTGATTTTTCTTTTGAAAACCTGATGGCGTCCGACATTGCCGGCCGCGCCCGCGCGTTTGGATCGCTGGTGCAGGGCGGGATGGATATTGAGGAAGCTGCCCAACTAACTGGTCTGATAACCGACGAGGATGACTAATGGCATTCTTTGGGGGCAGTCGATATTCCAGGCAGTTTTCAATCACCTTTACGCGCGGTCTGCCCCCGGCGATGGAACGCATTTTTATGCGGCAGATGGGGGATGACCTGCTTGTAATTTGCGCGCAACTTTTGCCGTTTCGCGGCATTACCAGCAGGAAAGGCGAGCCGCCGTATTCAAAGAGCGGGACGCTGGTTTCGTCACTGGATTATCGCGTGTCTGGCAATCGATTGATTGTGTATATGGTCAGCTATGGTCGGGCATTGCATGAAGGACTTGACCGACCATTCATTGAGCAGGCTTTTGAACGGTTGCGGCCGCGGGTTCCGATAAATTTATTGACCTCTTGGGATGATGCGTCTTCAGCAGACCCGTCTTTTGGCAGTCGATTCAGTGTGTTAGACTTACTGGGCTTTGTTTCGCGAGCTTTGGCTTATTTGGACAGGACGTTCTGATGGATCCATTCAGCGATTATGATTATCGGAGTGATTATGACTTGGCGCGGGAAATTGAGCTTATTATGAATGAGTTGCGAGGTCGCGGTTACACCGTTACCATTGAGGACGGCAAGATAAACATTGTCAAGGAGGATGATGATGAATGAATTTATCCAGCAGCATGGTAAAGAGTTTATCCGTACCTTAGTTGCGGTCGTGGCCGCATTGTCAATCGCCGCGCCGCCGTTGGCGCAGTTCATTGATGATACCTGCGTCAGCATCGAAGAGGTTATCGAACACACAGGGGGCGCAAGCGAAAATTCAGACGGATAGTGGTTTTTGAGCGTAAGGGCAAGGTGCTGTAGAGCCTTTGCCCGCGTAAAATCGCTTAGAGCGGATTGTGTGCATTCGATATTTTTGAATTTGGGAGAAAAACCGATGGGCGGCCCGATAACCGCCCACTGGTAACCGACTCGCACGAGGAATACGAAGTCTTGCACTATTATAGTGCAGAAAGGCCGATTGACAATGTTTGATAAGCAAGAGGTTTTCGAACTGATTCAGCGCGGCGCCCATTTTGTTTTGTGTGACAAAACCAAGGCCGCGTTTGTCGAAGGCTGGCAGAGGCCAGAAAATGCGCCGTCTGCTGCGGATGTTATGCGCCATGCAGAAGGCGGCGGTCTGGTCGGAATAATCCCGGCCAGCCTTGGTTTAATCTGCGTCGATGTTGACGAAGGGGATCATCAGCATTTGACCTTTCAGCTTGAGGTCAGTCACACCATCATTCCGACGCGGCGCGGCCATCATATCTGGGGCGCGGCACCAGATAATTTGGAAGTCGATATCACCTACAAGCCTTACCAGTTTTATGATGTCAAAGGTGAAATTCGTTATCGGAATTGCTATTGCGTCATCTGGGACGCGGACAAATTTTCCGAGCTTGCTTTTGATGACCCTACTCCACTGCCAGCTTGGTTTATCCATCAACTGCTGGCGGGAACGCCGGCGGCGGCCAAGCAGGGCAGGGCAGGTGGGCCCAAGGAAGGCAATCGGAATAACTGGCTATTCAAGACGGCAGTCGACGCGTACAAGCGCGGGGATATTCCTGCTGTTGAGGATGCCGTCCGCAAGGTAAAGGCGGCTGGGTTATCCGACAAAGAAATCAGCGCGACAGTTTCCAGCGCAGAGCGGACTGCAAAGACGCGGCGCCAATCCATCCCGACGCCGGCCGGCAGTGAGCGCATCATCGTATCGGGCAAAGACGAACGCGGCTTGCGCCAAGCATTGGACGCGCTGGACATTGAAGTTCGTTTTGAAGTGCGGTCAGCTTTAATCCAGGTGAAGGTGCGCGGCGAGTGGCATGACCTTGATGATAAGTGGGCGGCGGCCATTCGCCGCGGGATTTATGAGCGGTGCGGCGTAGAGATTGTCCGCGCCAAGCTGGCTTATGTTGAGCCATTGCGTTTTCCCAAGACGAAGTTTGAGGACTATCTGAATGCGCTGGTTCACCTGCAAAGGCATGACGCGTTTATCATCTGGCTTGAAGGTCTGCCTGACTGGGATAAGACACAGCGCATTGCCAGTCTGCTTTATGATCTATTTGGCGCAGAGCCGTCAATGCTTGTGAGTTGGGCATCGCAGTTTCTATTCCTTGGTTCAATTCAGCGCGCTTACCAGCCGGGATGCCGTCTCGATGAGGTGCCAGTGTTTGTCGGTGACCAGGGCATTGGCAAGTCAAGGTTTATCGAATATCTCTTCCCGCGCGACTTCCGTTATTGGTATGGCAATTCATTGGACTTGGGCCCTGATAAGAAGCGATGGATTGAGGCCCTGCTGCGGCGCGTGGCGGTCGAATGGTCTGAATTGTCTGGCCTGCGCGGTTCAAAGATTGAACAGGTCAAGGCATTCATCACGCAAGTTGATGACGGACAGATGCGCTTGGCTTATGCCCATTATCCGACGTTCATGCCAAGGCGATGTATTATCGTCGCGACGACCAATGATGAAAACGCATTGCCTGATGATCCATCTGGCAATCGTCGGTTTGTCCCGATTAAGTTTGAGCGCGGTGCCAATGTTGAGGCGCATCTGCACGAAGTGCGCGAGCAGTTGTGGGCAGAGGCTTTGTCGATGTACAGGCTGGGGGCGCGCGCCAACCTTGACCGGTCTCTGCTGGATGAGGCGGCGGCGGCGGCAGAACAATTTCGTTTCCGTGATGAGCTTGAGCTTGCCATTAGAGGCTTGGATTTATATGGCAAAGATGGCAAGACGCTGGATGATATTGCAATTATGCTTGAAACGGTAACGAAAACGACCAAGGCCATGTGGATTTGAGCATTTTGGACGCGGAATATCGGATGGGCCGGCATTGCAAAGAATGCGGTAATACTTATTTCTCAAAAATCAATTCCGCCTTTTGCCGCGCCTGCAAGCTGTGTCGGTTCTGTTGCGCTGGCAAGGCGGACAAAAAAAAGGATTGTGAGTATATCTGATGGCCAGCACCAGCACCGAGCGCGTCCGACGTCATCGGGAGCGCAAGAAAATCTTAGAATTGCAGATCGCCGGCAAACCGACGCCGCTTCCTGCCCTGCCGTCGCCTGGACAGGAATGGAAAGCGATTTATGACTGGAGCAAGACGCTGGTCGTACCATCGGGGCCCTTGTCGGGAAAACCGATGCACCTTGACCAGTGGCAACAGGATTTTCTGCGCGGCGCCCTTGCGCCGCCAATCCGCGAGGCTGGTTTGTCTGTGGCCCGCAAAAATGGCAAGAGCGCGCTAGTGGCCATCATTCTGCTGGCTTATCTGGCCGGGCCGCTGCGGCGGCGCGGCTTCCGCGGCATCGTTTGCAGTTTGACTGGGCGGCTGGCGCAAGAGTTATGGCATGCCATGCAGGGCATCGCCAACGCGAGCAAGCTGGGCGGTCTGCAATTCAAAAAGACGCCGCAACCGGGAATTGTTATTGCCCATCCCGACTTGCGGATTGATTTTCTGGCCGCGGACAGAGCGACAGGTCATGCGCTGGGCGCGGATGTGGCCATCATTGACGAAGCTGGTTTAATGCCAGAGCAAAACCGCGACTTGTGGAATGCGATTTTGTCCAGCGTCAGCGGTCGGGATGGTCGACTGATTTGCATAAGCATTCGCGGCACCGCCCCGATGTTCAATGAAATGGCGGCCCGCGCTCAAGACGACGCTGTTTATTGGATGGAATATGCCGGTGACCAGCGAGCCGCGCTTGATGACGAAGCCAACTGGCATGCTGCCAATCCAGGTTTGCAGTCGGGGATTAAGTCCATCCGCTATATGCGGGATATGGCGCGCCGCGCGCTTGCCAGCCCTGCCAACCGCGCGAGCTTTGCGGCCTACGACCTCAACCTACCGCAAGAGCCGTCGCGTGAACTGATTTTGTCGGTGTCGGATTGGCAAAGCTGTATCACGATGGTTTTGCCAGTGCGGGAAGGTCGGTGCTGTTTGGGCGTTGACCTGGGCGGCAGTTCGTCAATGACGGCGGCAGTCGCTTATTGGCCGGACAGCAAGCGTCTGGAAGTCTGGGGCGCCTTCCCTGGTCATCCTGATTTGCGGACGCGCGGCGAAGTCGATGGGGTTGGCGGTCTTTATGTTCGAATGAAAGAGCGCGGCGAGTTGGCAACTTATCCTGGCCGGGTGACGGACTTGACCAGTTTCTTTGATGATATTGCCAGTCGGTTGGCCGGGGAGCAGGTTGTCTTGGCTTTGGATCGTTACCGCAAAGCAGAGGCGATGTCAGCGATGGATCGCGCTGGCATTCAGTGGCCGGTCATCTGGCGCGGGATGGGCCATAGTCATACGGCCGATGGTTCTGCCGATGTGCGGGCATTTCAAAAAATGTGTTTAAGTGGCCAGGTTCAATCGGAGCGGTCGCTGATGCTTGAACATGCCATTGCCAGCAGTTCGATTGTCCGCGATGCTGCGGGAAATCCTAAGCTGGACAAAAGCAAACAGCGACAAAGGATTGACGCTTTGCAGGCCGCTGTGCTTGCGCTTGGGCTGGGGAGCCGTCAAAATGACAGGCGCAGTGTGATTTATCACGGAGTGATATGATGTATGATAAGGATAGGCCCAAAAGAATTATAAAGAAACTGGAGAAGTCTGGTAAATTTTTCAGACCTGTTCACAAGCGAGGTCGACCGCGTTTGAAAATGACGGAGGACTGTGCATACCATCAGACCTGCGTTTTTGACCTCAACTGTGAGCGGTTAAAGCGTTGTGTGGATGGAAAATGAGCCGTCATCATGTGAGCCGCAAAAATCGTTGGCTGGTCGACCGGTACAGGCCGATTGTTCTTGAGCGGGATGGTTATAAGTGCCGTCAGTGTGGCAAGCGCGGCGATTTGGAAGTGCATCATATCAAGCCATTGTCGCGCGGCGGTTCACCAGCGCCAAAGAATTGCTTGACGCTTTGCGTCGATTGTCATATAAAAGTGCATGAGACGCCGGTCAGCAAGGGGCGCCGCGAGTGGCGGGAGTTTATGAATGGCATTTGATACGCTGATTCGACTGGGACTCACCGAGGATTTTGGCGCTGATGCTATCCCGAAGCGATATTCTTTTGATAAGGTCATCGCAACGCCCATCCGTCTAAATGATGTCAACTATCAGACGCGCCCGGTTTGGGGTGAGGCGATTATTTCGCCGCTGTTCAATACCTTTACCAGTCAGACGCTTGGACGCGTGCTTCAGGGCCAGGCTTTGTATCGGATACATTATGATCCGGTTATGCTGGCTTTGCGCTACAATCCTGCTTACCGCGGGACAATCGCGGTGCAGAGCGGCGGTTATGTTGGCGATGATACATTTCAATGGCAGCCGGGCGCTGTGGCCGCCCAGGCTTATCTCGAAAAAGCCGTGCTGGGAAGTGACCCGCCGTCGAATCTTTACATATCATTCGAAAGCGGCAGCTTCCGTTTGTCGCAGTCGCAAGGTGGAATTCCGATGGAGCGGAATGCGGCCGGGGACACTTCCGACCGCTATGCTTATCAAAACACAAATGACTGGGCTGAAACAATTACAGTGCAGACGGCGGGCGATGCTTTTGAATTTACTCTGTTGACAGGCCCTGCTGTGGCGCCGCGCAATGTGATTATACCGAGTTCGGATGCGGTCTGGGTGCGCGCCTCTGGTCTGGCCAGCTGGGATATTGCTCGCGTGCGCGATTTTCAATATACTGTTGACAGCTTTAACATTTCCAGCGATGGAAGGTACATTCAGATTGATTTGATGGACGGGAGAAGTTTGAATGAATAGGGAATTGCGCCAGGCATTTATCGACCATCTGGAAGTTCGCGTTGCTGGTATGCGCGCGGATGATGCCGATGGCTTCAAGGCCATGATCGAAAAAGACAACGCGCTTATCGCCGCGCTGAAAAAGCAGGCGGAGGAGCCGCCGGCGCCCAAGCAGAATTTGCTTGAGCGGATTGAGCTTCGCAGTTATATGGAGGCTTACTCACAGGGCAAGTCGGTCACTGGCGCGGAAAAAGAGCTTAACGAAGGCCTTGGCTTGGATTTGGATACACAAGTCCCGTGGGAAGCCTTGGCGCCGGAAGCGCGGGCAGAGGATCGCACCGATGACCCGACGGCCATTACCATCGGGGATTGGGGCAAGACCATCAATGCCCTGCTGCCGCGGATTTTTGAAAAGACGGATGCTGGATTTCTGGGCATTTCGACGCCGGGCGTCGCGTCGGGGACGACGACTTATCCTGTTATGACTGGCGGGACGACTGCCAGCATGCGCGCGGCGAATGCTGAAATTGAAGCTGATGTCGCGACGTTCAGCGTTGTCAATGTGACACCGACCAGGTTGAGCGCGCGGTATCTGTGGAATATGGAAGGCATCGCTTCGATGGGCGGGATGTTGGAGACAGCTTTGCGGTCGGACTTGCGGATGGTGATGGGCGATCAATTTGACGAGCAACTTATCAATGGCAATGGCACTTCGCCAAATGTCAGCGGTCTGTTTAACGAATTGACAGACCCGACCAATCCAGCGGCGGAAGCGGAATTTGACGACTACCGCATCACCGCGACAGAACAGCTTGACGGCATGATGGCCAAGACGGAAAGCGACATAAGAATTCTGTTGGGCTTGTCGACTTGGAAGCATGCCCGCGCCAAACTGAATGATGACAAACAGCTTGACGCGATTGAAGCGATGACGCGGCTTGGCGCCTCTGTTCAAAACTCTGCGCGCATCCCCGCCATTGCCAGCAAACGGCAGGATGCGCTTTTGACTTTTGAGCCGGGCGCGGCCGTGGCGCCGATTTGGCAGGGCGTCACCATGATAAGAGACCCCTACACCAATGCGGCCAAGGCGCAGGTCAGCTTGACGGCGCACATGCTTTTTGGTTTTGCACTCAAGCGCAAAGACGGCTGGAAGCAAATCCGTTTTCAGGTCGAAGCCTAGGAAACCTCGAAGGATATGGGGATGATAAACCGATACATTGAGCTTCGTTCAGAGGGCCCGGATGTCATCGCTGGGACAGTCCTCCGCTATGGCGATGTGGCGCATATTGGCCGGACGTTCCATGAGCGATTTATGCCGGGGAGCGTCCAGTTTGATGATGTGGTTTTGAACTTGCTGCATGACCGACAGCAACCGGTCGCGAGGACAGGGGCGGGATTGGAATTGCGGGACAGCCAGGAAAGTTTGGCTTTGCGCGCGACAATCCCGGACACTGTTTTTGGTCGGAGGGCAAAGGAACTTGTGGACGCCAAAATCATTCGCGGCCTTAGCGCCGAGTTCGTGGCCAACCGCGAGCGGATGGATGGCGGCGTCCGCGTGATCCAAAAGGCCGAGCTTGTCGGTGTGGCTTTGGTCGACCGCCCAGCGTATCCAGCGTCAACTCTTGATAAGCGTTCCGCGTATTTTGCCGGTGGCATTCGCATGCGGGCGGGCTTGATAACGGGACTTATCCTGTATGAAATTGCTGGTCTGGTCTCGATGATTCGAAAGCGCAAGATGCTGATTGAGCGCGGCGCCCTCACTTTGGCGGACAGCGTTTATCTGCTGCCGGGTTTTGATTATAACGACAGCTTGGCGTCGACTGCGGCCGGTAGTTTGAATGTGAAGTTCACGCCGCGCGGTGTTGAGTTCGAAACGCGGCGGCTTTTACAAACACTTGCGCTTCGCGAGACGCGGCGGCGCATCCGCGGCGGACTTATCACAGGTGTTGTGCCAGGCATCGCCATTGAGGAATCGACTGAAACACAGGACAAGGATGGGTTCACAGTCGAGCGCGTGAAAAAAGGAATGCTTTGTGAAATCAATTTGACGGCGCGCAAAGGTCTGGCAGAAAAACCATTGAGGCGGCGATGGCTATACTAACGCTGGCGGAGACGCTTCAAGCGACGCGGGTTGTTGCCGACACAGAAAATATCCCTGCTGAAACGACAGCGGCGGCCAATACGATTTACTTGGGCGCGGTTGGTCTTATTAACGTTTATGCCCCGAATGCCCCCGACGATCAAAAAAATCTTGCGCTTGAGCGGTTGTTTGGATGGTTTTGGGAAGTTGATGTAACTGGGACGCGGCGCCCAGCCGGCGACCCGCTTGTGCAGTCTGGCGCGGCCAGCATCCTCAATCGATGGAAAACGAGGCGGGCTGGCATTATTCAGTCAGTGGCGGCCATCAGCGGCGGCATTTCCGCGGGACTCACAGAAGAGCAAATCATTGAGCTTATTCAGCAACATGCTGCGGCTGGCGTACGCGGGCCGCAAGGCGCGCAAGGGCCGCCTGGGCCGCAAGGTCAGCCGGGCATTCAAGGCCCGGAAGGGCCGCAGGGGCCGGCCGGCGCTGATGGATTGGATCAAGACGCGGTTGATGGGCGCATTGACGTCATTCTTGACGCGGCCATTCCGCAAGCCCAGCGGGTGCCGCCGTTTGCCATTGGCGATGCTGGCCAAGTTGTGACCGTCAATAATGACGGCACTGCGCTTGTCATTGACCCTGTTCCAGCCGGCCCGGCCGGGCCAGCTGGGCCGCAAGGGCCGGCCGGGCCAGCGGGAAGCGGGTCGACTGATGAATTCAATACGCGGTCAACACTGCCAACGGCGACGGGATTTGATGTCGGCGATCTGATAAATTTGTCGGGCGTCATCTATGAGCTTGTCGCCGCGGCAGAGGACGCGAATGTTTATCGCGGCACCGTTGGCGACAGCACTACCAATTCTGCTGTGGACGGCGGCTTCAAAGGCGATGCCGTCTTGGAATGGCAGGATAATAATCCCATGAACCGCCGTCTCTATGTACCTAAGACGGCGCCCGGTTTTGAGACAAGTCAGCCGTCGACCATTTATTTGCGAATGACGACGCCGCCGGTGACGGGGGTATTTCCGAGCGGACTTAATATCAATTTTGAATTTGACCGCGCCCCAAGCGATGACCGCGACGACACCGACACCGCGCATCCCGATACTTACGCTTATCATAAACCGAGCGATGGGGAAGACATAAACGCGGGCATTCCTGTTGGCATTGCGTTTAAGCTGGAGTTCTTTTCCGATACGAATTTGACGACCACCTTGGCTTTTCATTCTACAAACCGATGGGAACGCGACGACCGCAATGAGGTACAGGTCAATCAAGTCGCGGCGGCGGGCAACACCGACCGCTGGCCAAAATCAAAATTGCCAACTGATGTGGCTTACCAAGCGGACTTGCATCAAAGCGTTGGGATCACTTTTGCCGATGCCGCGCCAGGTCGAACGCTTGCCGCCACAAATCAAAATAGTTTTCCAACAGGCGCCACGCTGTTTGACCCGACGCTTGACCTGGATACTTATTCGAGTGGCGAACTGCATTTGTCACTCGAATTGACAATCGCGCCGGTATCCGATGTCAACATGGGATTCGAGCAAAAAGTTAATCAAACTGCGGATGACCGCCGCAGAGCTTTGACTTCGATTATTTTTGCCAGCGACATTGCTGGGCAGGACGCGGTGCAAGCGACTGGCGCGGGGATAACGCCCAATGGGGTCAGCGCATTCCGTCAAACAGTTTATTCCAATCAGACCATCGTCGGTTATTACAATCTGGTCATCACGCGCGACGGCGACAATCAAGTCGGATGGTATGTGTATTGGGATGCGGAAGCTGGCACGACCGGGGCCACAATCACGGCTATTTTGCGAGGGACGTTCACGCCAGGGGATGCAGCGGCGGCGTCACCGACCCAAGACATACGAGGAGCGCTATGGGCCCAAAGCAGTTTTGACCCACAGACATGGACAATATATTCTGGTTCGCCATTCACATTGAATAATAATGTTTTGAAAGCACCTAGTCTGCCGCCCAACAATCGATGTATTGGTTATTGGTTTTCGGTTTTTGTCAATAATGTAAAAGTATCAGATACATTTGTTCCCTTCATGTTTGGGAAATCTGATACTCGATTTTGGCTCCACGTCCAAGATGACCCAGTTCTTGAAATTCGGTTATCGATTAGTTTTCAGAGCGGCGTATCTTTGGCTAACCTTCATCCATTCCCGGCCAACACCATCATGAGAATAAATGAGGCGAGAGTATGAGAGAGGATGTCATAAATATTATTTTGTTGATAATTGCAATCGCCGCGGCATTATTTTGTGTAAGAGTATTTATCGCGTTTGCGAGTTTCCTTCATGGCTTATAATTATCGTATGACAATGAGACAGCGCATCGCCTCATGGCTGAACGGCAAGCCAGAAAAAAGAGCTTACACTGATTTATTGACGCAGGCGATCTTAGCGCGCGCCACCGGGTCGGACAGCATTTACAGCGGCGCATTGGAAATTGCGGCCGGAACTGTGAGTCGTTCGTTCGCCAGCGCCACTGCCTCTGGCCCTGCTGCCAGATATTTTACCGCGACCGTGATGGGCGAGATTGGCCGCGACTTGATTGAGTGTGGCGAAAGCGTCTGGCTTATCGGTGAAAATACTTTGGGGCATGTGCCTTCGCTGGATATTGAGCATCCAGGCAAAACTTTGCATTTGCGCTACAGCACCGATGTACATTCTGGCCGCGGCATCGGGCCGCTTGGGCGCGCGTCAGCGATGGTCAATCTGGCAAATACGATTGAAAATTCATTGGCAAAAGAGGCGGGGAGCCTAGTCGGTTACATATTGCCCATCCCGACGGATGGACAGGATATGTCAGTCGCGCAACTGAAAGAGGACTTGGCGCAGCTTGACGGCAAAATTGCTTTGGTCGAGACAGCGGCGGGGGGCTGGGATGCGGGCCGCGCCAATGCGCCGCGGCGAGAGTACGAGGCGCGCCGGCTGGGCCCCGATGTTCCGCAATCGAACATTGAGCTATACAAAGAGATAAACAGAATGGTTTTGACAGCTTGCGGCGTGCCGACCGAGTTGATTGATGAGCGGACGGAAGGGACAAGCAACCGCGAGGCTTGGCGCCGTTTTCTGCATTCGACACTCCAGCCATTGGCCAAGCTGATACAGGCGCAGGCGGCGGAAGTCGATTTGATTGTTGATTTTTCTTTTGAAAACCTGATGGCGTCCGACATTGCCGGCCGCGCCCGCGCGTTTGGATCGCTGGTGCAGGGCGGGATGGATATTGAGGAAGCTGCCCAACTAACTGGTCTGATAACCGACGAGGATGACTAATGGCATTCTTTGGGGGCAGTCGATATTCCAGGCAGTTTTCAATCACCTTTACGCGCGGTCTGCCCCCGGCGATGGAACGCATTTTTATGCGGCAGATGGGGGATGACCTGCTTGTAATTTGCGCGCAACTTTTGCCGTTTCGCGGCATTACCAGCAGGAAAGGCGAGCCGCCGTATTCAAAGAGCGGGACGCTGGTTTCGTCACTGGATTATCGCGTGTCTGGCAATCGATTGATTGTGTATATGGTCAGCTATGGTCGGGCATTGCATGAAGGACTTGACCGACCATTCATTGAGCAGGCTTTTGAACGGTTGCGGCCGCGGGTTCCGATAAATTTATTGACCTCTTGGGATGATGCGTCTTCAGCAGACCCGTCTTTTGGCAGTCGATTCAGTGTGTTAGACTTACTGGGCTTTGTTTCGCGAGCTTTGGCTTATTTGGACAGGACGTTCTGATGGATCCATTCAGCGATTATGATTATCGGAGTGATTATGACTTGGCGCGGGAAATTGAGCTTATTATGAATGAGTTGCGAGGTCGCGGTTACACCGTTACCATTGAGGACGGCAAGATAAACATTGTCAAGGAGGATGATGATGAATGAATTTATCCAGCAGCATGGTAAAGAGTTTATCCGTACCTTAGTTGCGGTCGTGGCCGCATTGTCAATCGCCGCGCCGCCGTTGGCGCAGTTCATTGATGATACCTGCGTCAGCATCGAAGAGGTTATCGAACACACAGGGGGCGCAAGCGAAAATTCAGACGGATAGTGGTTTTTGAGCGTAAGGGCAAGGTGCTGTAGAGCCTTTGCCCGCGTAAAATCGCTTAGAGCGGATTGTGTGCATTCGATATTTTTGAATTTGGGAGAAAAACCGATGGGCGGCCCGATAACCGCCCACTGGTAACCGACTCGCACGAGGAATACGAAGTCTTGCACTATTATAGTGCAGAAAGGCCGATTGACAATGTTTGATAAGCAAGAGGTTTTCGAACTGATTCAGCGCGGCGCCCATTTTGTTTTGTGTGACAAAACCAAGGCCGCGTTTGTCGAAGGCTGGCAGAGGCCAGAAAATGCGCCGTCTGCTGCGGATGTTATGCGCCATGCAGAAGGCGGCGGTCTGGTCGGAATAATCCCGGCCAGCCTTGGTTTAATCTGCGTCGATGTTGACGAAGGGGATCATCAGCATTTGACCTTTCAGCTTGAGGTCAGTCACACCATCATTCCGACGCGGCGCGGCCATCATATCTGGGGCGCGGCACCAGATAATTTGGAAGTCGATATCACCTACAAGCCTTACCAGTTTTATGATGTCAAAGGTGAAATTCGTTATCGGAATTGCTATTGCGTCATCTGGGACGCGGACAAATTTTCCGAGCTTGCTTTTGATGACCCTACTCCACTGCCAGCTTGGTTTATCCATCAACTGCTGGCGGGAACGCCGGCGGCGGCCAAGCAGGGCAGGGCAGGTGGGCCCAAGGAAGGCAATCGGAATAACTGGCTATTCAAGACGGCAGTCGACGCGTACAAGCGCGGGGATATTCCTGCTGTTGAGGATGCCGTCCGCAAGGTAAAGGCGGCTGGGTTATCCGACAAAGAAATCAGCGCGACAGTTTCCAGCGCAGAGCGGACTGCAAAGACGCGGCGCCAATCCATCCCGACGCCGGCCGGCAGTGAGCGCATCATCGTATCGGGCAAAGACGAACGCGGCTTGCGCCAAGCATTGGACGCGCTGGACATTGAAGTTCGTTTTGAAGTGCGGTCAGCTTTAATCCAGGTGAAGGTGCGCGGCGAGTGGCATGACCTTGATGATAAGTGGGCGGCGGCCATTCGCCGCGGGATTTATGAGCGGTGCGGCGTAGAGATTGTCCGCGCCAAGCTGGCTTATGTTGAGCCATTGCGTTTTCCCAAGACGAAGTTTGAGGACTATCTGAATGCGCTGGTTCACCTGCAAAGGCATGACGCGTTTATCATCTGGCTTGAAGGTCTGCCTGACTGGGATAAGACACAGCGCATTGCCAGTCTGCTTTATGATCTATTTGGCGCAGAGCCGTCAATGCTTGTGAGTTGGGCATCGCAGTTTCTATTCCTTGGTTCAATTCAGCGCGCTTACCAGCCGGGATGCCGTCTCGATGAGGTGCCAGTGTTTGTCGGTGACCAGGGCATTGGCAAGTCAAGGTTTATCGAATATCTCTTCCCGCGCGACTTCCGTTATTGGTATGGCAATTCATTGGACTTGGGCCCTGATAAGAAGCGATGGATTGAGGCCCTGCTGCGGCGCGTGGCGGTCGAATGGTCTGAATTGTCTGGCCTGCGCGGTTCAAAGATTGAACAGGTCAAGGCATTCATCACGCAAGTTGATGACGGACAGATGCGCTTGGCTTATGCCCATTATCCGACGTTCATGCCAAGGCGATGTATTATCGTCGCGACGACCAATGATGAAAACGCATTGCCTGATGATCCATCTGGCAATCGTCGGTTTGTCCCGATTAAGTTTGAGCGCGGTGCCAATGTTGAGGCGCATCTGCACGAAGTGCGCGAGCAGTTGTGGGCAGAGGCTTTGTCGATGTACAGGCTGGGGGCGCGCGCCAACCTTGACCGGTCTCTGCTGGATGAGGCGGCGGCGGCGGCAGAACAATTTCGTTTCCGTGATGAGCTTGAGCTTGCCATTAGAGGCTTGGATTTATATGGCAAAGATGGCAAGACGCTGGATGATATTGCAATTATGCTTGACCTGGACAGGCCTTTGTCGATAGGAATGCAAAGACGTCTGGGCAGCGCGTTGCGGAATGCAGGCTATAAGCCGGCAAGACGTGTTGTAGATGGCAAGCAGAAACGCTTGTGGGCAACGGTAACGAAAACGACCAAGGCCATGTGGATTTGAGCATTTTGGACGCGGAATATCGGATGGGCCGGCATTGCAAAGAATGCGGTAATACTTATTTCTCAAAAATCAATTCCGCCTTTTGCCGCGCCTGCAAGCTGTGTCGGTTCTGTTGCGCTGGCAAGGCGGACAAAAAAAAGGATTGTGAGTATATCTGATGGCCAGCACCAGCACCGAGCGCGTCCGACGTCATCGGGAGCGCAAGAAAATCTTAGAATTGCAGATCGCCGGCAAACCGACGCCGCTTCCTGCCCTGCCGTCGCCTGGACAGGAATGGAAAGCGATTTATGACTGGAGCAAGACGCTGGTCGTACCATCGGGGCCCTTGTCGGGAAAACCGATGCACCTTGACCAGTGGCAACAGGATTTTCTGCGCGGCGCCCTTGCGCCGCCAATCCGCGAGGCTGGTTTGTCTGTGGCCCGCAAAAATGGCAAGAGCGCGCTAGTGGCCATCATTCTGCTGGCTTATCTGGCCGGGCCGCTGCGGCGGCGCGGCTTCCGCGGCATCGTTTGCAGTTTGACTGGGCGGCTGGCGCAAGAGTTATGGCATGCCATGCAGGGCATCGCCAACGCGAGCAAGCTGGGCGGTCTGCAATTCAAAAAGACGCCGCAACCGGGAATTGTTATTGCCCATCCCGACTTGCGGATTGATTTTCTGGCCGCGGACAGAGCGACAGGTCATGCGCTGGGCGCGGATGTGGCCATCATTGACGAAGCTGGTTTAATGCCAGAGCAAAACCGCGACTTGTGGAATGCGATTTTGTCCAGCGTCAGCGGTCGGGATGGTCGACTGATTTGCATAAGCATTCGCGGCACCGCCCCGATGTTCAATGAAATGGCGGCCCGCGCTCAAGACGACGCTGTTTATTGGATGGAATATGCCGGTGACCAGCGAGCCGCGCTTGATGACGAAGCCAACTGGCATGCTGCCAATCCAGGTTTGCAGTCGGGGATTAAGTCCATCCGCTATATGCGGGATATGGCGCGCCGCGCGCTTGCCAGCCCTGCCAACCGCGCGAGCTTTGCGGCCTACGACCTCAACCTACCGCAAGAGCCGTCGCGTGAACTGATTTTGTCGGTGTCGGATTGGCAAAGCTGTATCACGATGGTTTTGCCAGTGCGGGAAGGTCGGTGCTGTTTGGGCGTTGACCTGGGCGGCAGTTCGTCAATGACGGCGGCAGTCGCTTATTGGCCGGACAGCAAGCGTCTGGAAGTCTGGGGCGCCTTCCCTGGTCATCC
This sequence comes from Phototrophicaceae bacterium, assembly GCA_965243795.1. Taxonomy (GTDB): domain Bacteria; phylum Chloroflexota; class Anaerolineae; order Aggregatilineales; family Phototrophicaceae; genus UBA6055. The sequence goes on from CBDEVS010000001.1 coordinate 19,412, forward strand.
TGATTTGCGGACGCGCGGCGAAGTCGATGGGGTTGGCGGTCTTTATGTTCGAATGAAAGAGCGCGGCGAGTTGGCAACTTATCCTGGCCGGGTGACGGACTTGACCAGTTTCTTTGATGATATTGCCAGTCGGTTGGCCGGGGAGCAGGTTGTCTTGGCTTTGGATCGTTACCGCAAAGCAGAGGCGATGTCAGCGATGGATCGCGCTGGCATTCAGTGGCCGGTCATCTGGCGCGGGATGGGCCATAGTCATACGGCCGATGGTTCTGCCGATGTGCGGGCATTTCAAAAAATGTGTTTAAGTGGCCAGGTTCAATCGGAGCGGTCGCTGATGCTTGAACATGCCATTGCCAGCAGTTCGATTGTCCGCGATGCTGCGGGAAATCCTAAGCTGGACAAAAGCAAACAGCGACAAAGGATTGACGCTTTGCAGGCCGCTGTGCTTGCGCTTGGGCTGGGGAGCCGTCAAAATGACAGGCGCAGTGTGATTTATCACGGAGTGATATGATGTATGATAAGGATAGGCCCAAAAGAATTATAAAGAAACTGGAGAAGTCTGGTAAATTTTTCAGACCTGTTCACAAGCGAGGTCGACCGCGTTTGAAAATGACGGAGGACTGTGCATACCATCAGACCTGCGTTTTTGACCTCAACTGTGAGCGGTTAAAGCGTTGTGTGGATGGAAAATGAGCCGTCATCATGTGAGCCGCAAAAATCGTTGGCTGGTCGACCGGTACAGGCCGATTGTTCTTGAGCGGGATGGTTATAAGTGCCGTCAGTGTGGCAAGCGCGGCGATTTGGAAGTGCATCATATCAAGCCATTGTCGCGCGGCGGTTCACCAGCGCCAAAGAATTGCTTGACGCTTTGCGTCGATTGTCATATAAAAGTGCATGAGACGCCGGTCAGCAAGGGGCGCCGCGAGTGGCGGGAGTTTATGAATGGCATTTGATACGCTGATTCGACTGGGACTCACCGAGGATTTTGGCGCTGATGCTATCCCGAAGCGATATTCTTTTGATAAGGTCATCGCAACGCCCATCCGTCTAAATGATGTCAACTATCAGACGCGCCCGGTTTGGGGTGAGGCGATTATTTCGCCGCTGTTCAATACCTTTACCAGTCAGACGCTTGGACGCGTGCTTCAGGGCCAGGCTTTGTATCGGATACATTATGATCCGGTTATGCTGGCTTTGCGCTACAATCCTGCTTACCGCGGGACAATCGCGGTGCAGAGCGGCGGTTATGTTGGCGATGATACATTTCAATGGCAGCCGGGCGCTGTGGCCGCCCAGGCTTATCTCGAAAAAGCCGTGCTGGGAAGTGACCCGCCGTCGAATCTTTACATATCATTCGAAAGCGGCAGCTTCCGTTTGTCGCAGTCGCAAGGTGGAATTCCGATGGAGCGGAATGCGGCCGGGGACACTTCCGACCGCTATGCTTATCAAAACACAAATGACTGGGCTGAAACAATTACAGTGCAGACGGCGGGCGATGCTTTTGAATTTACTCTGTTGACAGGCCCTGCTGTGGCGCCGCGCAATGTGATTATACCGAGTTCGGATGCGGTCTGGGTGCGCGCCTCTGGTCTGGCCAGCTGGGATATTGCTCGCGTGCGCGATTTTCAATATACTGTTGACAGCTTTAACATTTCCAGCGATGGAAGGTACATTCAGATTGATTTGATGGACGGGAGAAGTTTGAATGAATAGGGAATTGCGCCAGGCATTTATCGACCATCTGGAAGTTCGCGTTGCTGGTATGCGCGCGGATGATGCCGATGGCTTCAAGGCCATGATCGAAAAAGACAACGCGCTTATCGCCGCGCTGAAAAAGCAGGCGGAGGAGCCGCCGGCGCCCAAGCAGAATTTGCTTGAGCGGATTGAGCTTCGCAGTTATATGGAGGCTTACTCACAGGGCAAGTCGGTCACTGGCGCGGAAAAAGAGCTTAACGAAGGCCTTGGCTTGGATTTGGATACACAAGTCCCGTGGGAAGCCTTGGCGCCGGAAGCGCGGGCAGAGGATCGCACCGATGACCCGACGGCCATTACCATCGGGGATTGGGGCAAGACCATCAATGCCCTGCTGCCGCGGATTTTTGAAAAGACGGATGCTGGATTTCTGGGCATTTCGACGCCGGGCGTCGCGTCGGGGACGACGACTTATCCTGTTATGACTGGCGGGACGACTGCCAGCATGCGCGCGGCGAATGCTGAAATTGAAGCTGATGTCGCGACGTTCAGCGTTGTCAATGTGACACCGACCAGGTTGAGCGCGCGGTATCTGTGGAATATGGAAGGCATCGCTTCGATGGGCGGGATGTTGGAGACAGCTTTGCGGTCGGACTTGCGGATGGTGATGGGCGATCAATTTGACGAGCAACTTATCAATGGCAATGGCACTTCGCCAAATGTCAGCGGTCTGTTTAACGAATTGACAGACCCGACCAATCCAGCGGCGGAAGCGGAATTTGACGACTACCGCATCACCGCGACAGAACAGCTTGACGGCATGATGGCCAAGACGGAAAGCGACATAAGAATTCTGTTGGGCTTGTCGACTTGGAAGCATGCCCGCGCCAAACTGAATGATGACAAACAGCTTGACGCGATTGAAGCGATGACGCGGCTTGGCGCCTCTGTTCAAAACTCTGCGCGCATCCCCGCCATTGCCAGCAAACGGCAGGATGCGCTTTTGACTTTTGAGCCGGGCGCGGCCGTGGCGCCGATTTGGCAGGGCGTCACCATGATAAGAGACCCCTACACCAATGCGGCCAAGGCGCAGGTCAGCTTGACGGCGCACATGCTTTTTGGTTTTGCACTCAAGCGCAAAGACGGCTGGAAGCAAATCCGTTTTCAGGTCGAAGCCTAGGAAACCTCGAAGGATATGGGGATGATAAACCGATACATTGAGCTTCGTTCAGAGGGCCCGGATGTCATCGCTGGGACAGTCCTCCGCTATGGCGATGTGGCGCATATTGGCCGGACGTTCCATGAGCGATTTATGCCGGGGAGCGTCCAGTTTGATGATGTGGTTTTGAACTTGCTGCATGACCGACAGCAACCGGTCGCGAGGACAGGGGCGGGATTGGAATTGCGGGACAGCCAGGAAAGTTTGGCTTTGCGCGCGACAATCCCGGACACTGTTTTTGGTCGGAGGGCAAAGGAACTTGTGGACGCCAAAATCATTCGCGGCCTTAGCGCCGAGTTCGTGGCCAACCGCGAGCGGATGGATGGCGGCGTCCGCGTGATCCAAAAGGCCGAGCTTGTCGGTGTGGCTTTGGTCGACCGCCCAGCGTATCCAGCGTCAACTCTTGATAAGCGTTCCGCGTATTTTGCCGGTGGCATTCGCATGCGGGCGGGCTTGATAACGGGACTTATCCTGTATGAAATTGCTGGTCTGGTCTCGATGATTCGAAAGCGCAAGATGCTGATTGAGCGCGGCGCCCTCACTTTGGCGGACAGCGTTTATCTGCTGCCGGGTTTTGATTATAACGACAGCTTGGCGTCGACTGCGGCCGGTAGTTTGAATGTGAAGTTCACGCCGCGCGGTGTTGAGTTCGAAACGCGGCGGCTTTTACAAACACTTGCGCTTCGCGAGACGCGGCGGCGCATCCGCGGCGGACTTATCACAGGTGTTGTGCCAGGCATCGCCATTGAGGAATCGACTGAAACACAGGACAAGGATGGGTTCACAGTCGAGCGCGTGAAAAAAGGAATGCTTTGTGAAATCAATTTGACGGCGCGCAAAGGTCTGGCAGAAAAACCATTGAGGCGGCGATGGCTATACTAACGCTGGCGGAGACGCTTCAAGCGACGCGGGTTGTTGCCGACACAGAAAATATCCCTGCTGAAACGACAGCGGCGGCCAATACGATTTACTTGGGCGCGGTTGGTCTTATTAACGTTTATGCCCCGAATGCCCCCGACGATCAAAAAAATCTTGCGCTTGAGCGGTTGTTTGGATGGTTTTGGGAAGTTGATGTAACTGGGACGCGGCGCCCAGCCGGCGACCCGCTTGTGCAGTCTGGCGCGGCCAGCATCCTCAATCGATGGAAAACGAGGCGGGCTGGCATTATTCAGTCAGTGGCGGCCATCAGCGGCGGCATTTCCGCGGGACTCACAGAAGAGCAAATCATTGAGCTTATTCAGCAACATGCTGCGGCTGGCGTACGCGGGCCGCAAGGCGCGCAAGGGCCGCCTGGGCCGCAAGGTCAGCCGGGCATTCAAGGCCCGGAAGGGCCGCAGGGGCCGGCCGGCGCTGATGGATTGGATCAAGACGCGGTTGATGGGCGCATTGACGTCATTCTTGACGCGGCCATTCCGCAAGCCCAGCGGGTGCCGCCGTTTGCCATTGGCGATGCTGGCCAAGTTGTGACCGTCAATAATGACGGCACTGCGCTTGTCATTGACCCTGTTCCAGCCGGCCCGGCCGGGCCAGCTGGGCCGCAAGGGCCGGCCGGGCCAGCGGGAAGCGGGTCGACTGATGAATTCAATACGCGGTCAACACTGCCAACGGCGACGGGATTTGATGTCGGCGATCTGATAAATTTGTCGGGCGTCATCTATGAGCTTGTCGCCGCGGCAGAGGACGCGAATGTTTATCGCGGCACCGTTGGCGACAGCACTACCAATTCTGCTGTGGACGGCGGCTTCAAAGGCGATGCCGTCTTGGAATGGCAGGATAATAATCCCATGAACCGCCGTCTCTATGTACCTAAGACGGCGCCCGGTTTTGAGACAAGTCAGCCGTCGACCATTTATTTGCGAATGACGACGCCGCCGGTGACGGGGGTATTTCCGAGCGGACTTAATATCAATTTTGAATTTGACCGCGCCCCAAGCGATGACCGCGACGACACCGACACCGCGCATCCCGATACTTACGCTTATCATAAACCGAGCGATGGGGAAGACATAAACGCGGGCATTCCTGTTGGCATTGCGTTTAAGCTGGAGTTCTTTTCCGATACGAATTTGACGACCACCTTGGCTTTTCATTCTACAAACCGATGGGAACGCGACGACCGCAATGAGGTACAGGTCAATCAAGTCGCGGCGGCGGGCAACACCGACCGCTGGCCAAAATCAAAATTGCCAACTGATGTGGCTTACCAAGCGGACTTGCATCAAAGCGTTGGGATCACTTTTGCCGATGCCGCGCCAGGTCGAACGCTTGCCGCCACAAATCAAAATAGTTTTCCAACAGGCGCCACGCTGTTTGACCCGACGCTTGACCTGGATACTTATTCGAGTGGCGAACTGCATTTGTCACTCGAATTGACAATCGCGCCGGTATCCGATGTCAACATGGGATTCGAGCAAAAAGTTAATCAAACTGCGGATGACCGCCGCAGAGCTTTGACTTCGATTATTTTTGCCAGCGACATTGCTGGGCAGGACGCGGTGCAAGCGACTGGCGCGGGGATAACGCCCAATGGGGTCAGCGCATTCCGTCAAACAGTTTATTCCAATCAGACCATCGTCGGTTATTACAATCTGGTCATCACGCGCGACGGCGACAATCAAGTCGGATGGTATGTGTATTGGGATGCGGAAGCTGGCACGACCGGGGCCACAATCACGGCTATTTTGCGAGGGACGTTCACGCCAGGGGATGCAGCGGCGGCGTCACCGACCCAAGACATACGAGGAGCGCTATGGGCCCAAAGCAGTTTTGACCCACAGACATGGACAATATATTCTGGTTCGCCATTCACATTGAATAATAATGTTTTGAAAGCACCTAGTCTGCCGCCCAACAATCGATGTATTGGTTATTGGTTTTCGGTTTTTGTCAATAATGTAAAAGTATCAGATACATTTGTTCCCTTCATGTTTGGGAAATCTGATACTCGATTTTGGCTCCACGTCCAAGATGACCCAGTTCTTGAAATTCGGTTATCGATTAGTTTTCAGAGCGGCGTATCTTTGGCTAACCTTCATCCATTCCCGGCCAACACCATCATGAGAATAAATGAGGCGAGAGTATGAGAGAGGATGTCATAAATATTATTTTGTTGATAATTGCAATCGCCGCGGCATTATTTTGTGTAAGAGTATTTATCGCGTTTGCGAGTTTCCTTCATGGCTTATAATTATCGTATGACAATGAGACAGCGCATCGCCTCATGGCTGAACGGCAAGCCAGAAAAAAGAGCTTACACTGATTTATTGACGCAGGCGATCTTAGCGCGCGCCACCGGGTCGGACAGCATTTACAGCGGCGCATTGGAAATTGCGGCCGGAACTGTGAGTCGTTCGTTCGCCAGCGCCACTGCCTCTGGCCCTGCTGCCAGATATTTTACCGCGACCGTGATGGGCGAGATTGGCCGCGACTTGATTGAGTGTGGCGAAAGCGTCTGGCTTATCGGTGAAAATACTTTGGGGCATGTGCCTTCGCTGGATATTGAGCATCCAGGCAAAACTTTGCATTTGCGCTACAGCACCGATGTACATTCTGGCCGCGGCATCGGGCCGCTTGGGCGCGCGTCAGCGATGGTCAATCTGGCAAATACGATTGAAAATTCATTGGCAAAAGAGGCGGGGAGCCTAGTCGGTTACATATTGCCCATCCCGACGGATGGACAGGATATGTCAGTCGCGCAACTGAAAGAGGACTTGGCGCAGCTTGACGGCAAAATTGCTTTGGTCGAGACAGCGGCGGGGGGCTGGGATGCGGGCCGCGCCAATGCGCCGCGGCGAGAGTACGAGGCGCGCCGGCTGGGCCCCGATGTTCCGCAATCGAACATTGAGCTATACAAAGAGATAAACAGAATGGTTTTGACAGCTTGCGGCGTGCCGACCGAGTTGATTGATGAGCGGACGGAAGGGACAAGCAACCGCGAGGCTTGGCGCCGTTTTCTGCATTCGACACTCCAGCCATTGGCCAAGCTGATACAGGCGCAGGCGGCGGAAGTCGATTTGATTGTTGATTTTTCTTTTGAAAACCTGATGGCGTCCGACATTGCCGGCCGCGCCCGCGCGTTTGGATCGCTGGTGCAGGGCGGGATGGATATTGAGGAAGCTGCCCAACTAACTGGTCTGATAACCGACGAGGATGACTAATGGCATTCTTTGGGGGCAGTCGATATTCCAGGCAGTTTTCAATCACCTTTACGCGCGGTCTGCCCCCGGCGATGGAACGCATTTTTATGCGGCAGATGGGGGATGACCTGCTTGTAATTTGCGCGCAACTTTTGCCGTTTCGCGGCATTACCAGCAGGAAAGGCGAGCCGCCGTATTCAAAGAGCGGGACGCTGGTTTCGTCACTGGATTATCGCGTGTCTGGCAATCGATTGATTGTGTATATGGTCAGCTATGGTCGGGCATTGCATGAAGGACTTGACCGACCATTCATTGAGCAGGCTTTTGAACGGTTGCGGCCGCGGGTTCCGATAAATTTATTGACCTCTTGGGATGATGCGTCTTCAGCAGACCCGTCTTTTGGCAGTCGATTCAGTGTGTTAGACTTACTGGGCTTTGTTTCGCGAGCTTTGGCTTATTTGGACAGGACGTTCTGATGGATCCATTCAGCGATTATGATTATCGGAGTGATTATGACTTGGCGCGGGAAATTGAGCTTATTATGAATGAGTTGCGAGGTCGCGGTTACACCGTTACCATTGAGGACGGCAAGATAAACATTGTCAAGGAGGATGATGATGAATGAATTTATCCAGCAGCATGGTAAAGAGTTTATCCGTACCTTAGTTGCGGTCGTGGCCGCATTGTCAATCGCCGCGCCGCCGTTGGCGCAGTTCATTGATGATACCTGCGTCAGCATCGAAGAGGTTATCGAACACACAGGGGGCGCAAGCGAAAATTCAGACGGATAGTGGTTTTTGAGCGTAAGGGCAAGGTGCTGTAGAGCCTTTGCCCGCGTAAAATCGCTTAGAGCGGATTGTGTGCATTCGATATTTTTGAATTTGGGAGAAAAACCGATGGGCGGCCCGATAACCGCCCACTGGTAACCGACTCGCACGAGGAATACGAAGTCTTGCACTATTATAGTGCAGAAAGGCCGATTGACAATGTTTGATAAGCAAGAGGTTTTCGAACTGATTCAGCGCGGCGCCCATTTTGTTTTGTGTGACAAAACCAAGGCCGCGTTTGTCGAAGGCTGGCAGAGGCCAGAAAATGCGCCGTCTGCTGCGGATGTTATGCGCCATGCAGAAGGCGGCGGTCTGGTCGGAATAATCCCGGCCAGCCTTGGTTTAATCTGCGTCGATGTTGACGAAGGGGATCATCAGCATTTGACCTTTCAGCTTGAGGTCAGTCACACCATCATTCCGACGCGGCGCGGCCATCATATCTGGGGCGCGGCACCAGATAATTTGGAAGTCGATATCACCTACAAGCCTTACCAGTTTTATGATGTCAAAGGTGAAATTCGTTATCGGAATTGCTATTGCGTCATCTGGGACGCGGACAAATTTTCCGAGCTTGCTTTTGATGACCCTACTCCACTGCCAGCTTGGTTTATCCATCAACTGCTGGCGGGAACGCCGGCGGCGGCCAAGCAGGGCAGGGCAGGTGGGCCCAAGGAAGGCAATCGGAATAACTGGCTATTCAAGACGGCAGTCGACGCGTACAAGCGCGGGGATATTCCTGCTGTTGAGGATGCCGTCCGCAAGGTAAAGGCGGCTGGGTTATCCGACAAAGAAATCAGCGCGACAGTTTCCAGCGCAGAGCGGACTGCAAAGACGCGGCGCCAATCCATCCCGACGCCGGCCGGCAGTGAGCGCATCATCGTATCGGGCAAAGACGAACGCGGCTTGCGCCAAGCATTGGACGCGCTGGACATTGAAGTTCGTTTTGAAGTGCGGTCAGCTTTAATCCAGGTGAAGGTGCGCGGCGAGTGGCATGACCTTGATGATAAGTGGGCGGCGGCCATTCGCCGCGGGATTTATGAGCGGTGCGGCGTAGAGATTGTCCGCGCCAAGCTGGCTTATGTTGAGCCATTGCGTTTTCCCAAGACGAAGTTTGAGGACTATCTGAATGCGCTGGTTCACCTGCAAAGGCATGACGCGTTTATCATCTGGCTTGAAGGTCTGCCTGACTGGGATAAGACACAGCGCATTGCCAGTCTGCTTTATGATCTATTTGGCGCAGAGCCGTCAATGCTTGTGAGTTGGGCATCGCAGTTTCTATTCCTTGGTTCAATTCAGCGCGCTTACCAGCCGGGATGCCGTCTCGATGAGGTGCCAGTGTTTGTCGGTGACCAGGGCATTGGCAAGTCAAGGTTTATCGAATATCTCTTCCCGCGCGACTTCCGTTATTGGTATGGCAATTCATTGGACTTGGGCCCTGATAAGAAGCGATGGATTGAGGCCCTGCTGCGGCGCGTGGCGGTCGAATGGTCTGAATTGTCTGGCCTGCGCGGTTCAAAGATTGAACAGGTCAAGGCATTCATCACGCAAGTTGATGACGGACAGATGCGCTTGGCTTATGCCCATTATCCGACGTTCATGCCAAGGCGATGTATTATCGTCGCGACGACCAATGATGAAAACGCATTGCCTGATGATCCATCTGGCAATCGTCGGTTTGTCCCGATTAAGTTTGAGCGCGGTGCCAATGTTGAGGCGCATCTGCACGAAGTGCGCGAGCAGTTGTGGGCAGAGGCTTTGTCGATGTACAGGCTGGGGGCGCGCGCCAACCTTGACCGGTCTCTGCTGGATGAGGCGGCGGCGGCGGCAGAACAATTTCGTTTCCGTGATGAGCTTGAGCTTGCCATTAGAGGCTTGGATTTATATGGCAAAGATGGCAAGACGCTGGATGATATTGCAATTATGCTTGACCTGGACAGGCCTTTGTCGATAGGAATGCAAAGACGTCTGGGCAGCGCGTTGCGGAATGCAGGCTATAAGCCGGCAAGACGTGTTGTAGATGGCAAGCAGAAACGCTTGTGGGCCCTATGACTTGCCATCTTTGCCATCTTTGCCATATAGTTTTATAGGATTAAAAAAAAAGTGACGAAAAACGTCCGGGGATAAAATCGCGAAGTTATATGGCAAAGATGGCAAGCGATGTTTTATAATGACGATGGAGACCACTGCATCATGCGCTTGCGCCGCCAATCCGCGAGGCTGGTTTGTCTGTGGCCCGCAAAAATGGCAAGAGCGCGCTAGTGGCCATCATTCTGCTGGCTTATCTGGCCGGGCCGCTGCGGCGGCGCGGCTTCCGCGGCATCGTTTGCAGTTTGACTGGGCGGCTGGCGCAAGAGTTATGGCATGCATGCAGGGCATCGCCAACGCGAGCAAGCTGGGCGGTCTGCAATTCAAAAAGACGCCGCAACCGGGAATTGTTATTGCCCATCCCGACTTGCGGATTGATTTTCTGGCCGCGGACAGAGCGACAGGTCATGCGCTGGGCGCGGATGTGGCCATCATTGACGAAGCTGGTTTAATGCCAGAGCAAAACGCGACTTGTGGAATGCGATTTTGTCCAGCGTCAGCGGTCGGGATGGTCGACTGATTTGCATAAGCATTCGCGGCACCGCCCCGATGTTCAATGAAATGGCGGCCCGCGCTCAAGACGACGCTGTTTATTGGATGGAATATGCCGGTGACCAGCGAGCCGCGCTTGATGACGAAGCCAACTGGCATGCTGCCAATCCAGGTTTGCAGTCGGGGATTAAGTCCATCCGCTATATGCGGGATATGGCGCGCCGCGCGCTTGCCAGCCCTGCCAACCGCGCGAGCTTTGCGGCCTACGACCTCAACCTACCGCAAGAGCCGTCGCGTGAACTGATTTTGTCGGTGTCGGATTGGCAAAGCTGTATCACGATGGTTTTGCCAGTGCGGGAAGGTCGGTGCTGTTTGGGCGTTGACCTGGGCGGCAGTTCGTCAATGACGGCGGCAGTCGCTATTGGCCGGACAGCAAGCGTCTGGAAGTCTGGGGCGCCTTCCCTGGTCATCCTGATTTGCGGACGCGCGGCGAAGTCGATGGGGTTGGCGGTCTTTATGTTCGAATGAAAGAGCGCGGCGAGTTGGCAACTTATCCTGGCCGGGTGACGGACTTGACCAGTTTCTTTGATGATATTGCCAGTCGGTTGGCCGGGGAGCAGGTTGTCTTGGCTTTGGATCGTTACCGCAAAGCAGAGGCGATGTCAGCGATGGATCGCGCTGGCATTCAGTGGCCGGTCATCTGGCGCGGATGGGCCATAGTCATACGGCCGATGGTTCTGCCGATGTGCGGGCATTTCAAAAAATGTGTTTAAGTGGCCAGGTTCAATCGGAGCGGTCGCTGATGCTTGAACATGCCATTGCCAGCAGTTCGATTGTCCGCGATGCTGCGGGAAATCCTAAGCTGGACAAAAGCAAACAGCGACAAAGGATTGACGCTTTGCAGGCCGCTGTGCTTGCGCTTGGGCTGGGGAGCCGTCAAAATGACAGGCGCAGTGTGATTTATCACGGAGTGATATGATGTATGATAAGGATAGGCCCAAAAGAATTATAAAGAAACTGGAGAAGTCTGGTAAATTTTTCAGACCTGTTCACAAGCGAGGTCGACCGCGTTTGAAAATGACGGAGGACTGTGCATACCATCAGACCTGCGTTTTTGACCTCAACTGTGAGCGGTTAAAGCGTTGTGTGGATGGAAAATGAGCCGTCATCATGTGAGCCGCAAAAATCGTTGGCTGGTCGACCGGTACAGGCCGATTGTTCTTGAGCGGGATGGTTATAAGTGCCGTCAGTGTGGCAAGCGCGGCGATTTGGAAGTGCATCATATCAAGCCATTGTCGCGCGGCGGTTCACCAGCGCCAAAGAATTGCTTGACGCTTTGCGTCGATTGTCATATAAAAGTGCATGAGACGCCGGTCAGCAAGGGGCGCCGCGAGTGGCGGGGAGTTTATGAATGGCATTTGATACGCTGATTCGACTGGGACTCACCGAGGATTTTGGCGCTGATGCTATCCCGAAGCGATATTCTTTTGATAAGGTCATCGCAACGCCCATCCGTCTAAATGATGTCAACTATCAGACGCGCCCGGTTTGGGGTGAGGCGATTATTTCGCCGCTGTTCAATACCTTTACCAGTCAGACGCTTGGACGCGTGCTTCAGGGCCAGGGCTTTGTATCGGATACATTATGATCCGGTTATGCTGGCTTTGCGCTACAATCCTGCTTACCGCGGGACAATCGCGGTGCAGAGCGGCGGTTATGTTGGCGATGATACATTTCAATGGCAGCCGGGCGCTGTGGCCGCCCAGGCTTATCTCGAAAAAGCCGTGCTGGGAAGTGACCCGCCGTCGAATCTTTACATATCATTCGAAAGCGGCAGCTTCCGTTTGTCGCAGTCGCAAGGTGGAATTCCGATGGAGCGGAATGCGGCCGGGGACACTTCCGACCGCTATGCTTATCAAAACACAAATGACTGGGCTGAAACAATTACAGTGCAGACGGCGGGCGATGCTTTTGAATTTACTCTGTTGACAGGCCCTGCTGTGGCGCCGCGCAATGTGATTATACCGAGTTCGGATGCGGTCTGGGTGCGCGCCTCTGGTCTGGCCAGCCTGGGATATTGCTCGCGTGCGCGATTTTCAATATACTGTTGACAGCTTTAACATTTCCAGCGATGG